>CBDCRU010000001.1:0-2478626 GCA_965221115.1 Alphaproteobacteria bacterium
GAGGCGTTCCTCGTTCTCGAGGACTTCGGCCACGAGCTCCTGGCGCCTGCCGCACAGCGTGAGAAGCTCACCCTCGATCGCGAGGGCCGCGAGGACGTCGTCGCCCGCCACCGCCGTAGCCAGCCTTGTGCGCAGGAGATCGCGGGCGCATTCACCCATGGCAGGCCCGTCGCCGATGACCGGCGCGGCGCCGAGAGCCAGCGCCGTCCAGACGAAGGCGCCGCCGATGATGCCACGCACCGTCACCGCCCGATCAGCCGACATCGCCCGGCCCGCCACCTCCGGGACCGCCGCACCCGCAGCCGTTGCCGCCGCTGCTGCCGTCGTTGCCGCCGGCCGGCCCACCGCGGCCGCCGCCGCGCCTGCCGCCGTGACCCTCGGTCGTGCCGGGATGGGGGGCCGGTGTTGCCCGGTCCATCAGGTTGCCGGGAACGTCGTTGATGGAATCGTAGTCCGCGACGCGGTCTCCGTCGGTGTCGAATCCCATTTCGCGTCCGCCGCCCCGATCTCCAGACGTGGCGGAATCGGAGGCCGATGTTGTGCTCTCCTCTTGATTGTCGGCGACGTCGTCGACGGGCGCCTGGTCCGCGGTTCCGTCTCCTTCGGTCTCGAACGCCGTCTCGCTTGCATCGTCTGGATCTTCGCCTGGAGGTGTGCGGCACGTGTCGCTGGTCGTTGTCCACCCGCCCCGTTGCGTCACCCGGACGATCGGCTGGTCGTCCCAGGGGAACTGTGTCGAACGCAGGTGAAGGGTGCGCGACTGGTGCCGGGTTCCCGTCTGTGGAGAGATGCAGGCAACGGTGCGTACCTGTGCCCTGGTCGACACCCTGATGTCGGGCTGGGGCACCAGGGGATCCGGATCTTGCCAGCAGCTTGACGACACGAACTCCGGCGGGCCCCAGGAGACTCCGGCGGCCGTGACCGTCTTCCGGCGGCGGTAGATGTCCTCGCCGCTGATCTCGCGGTTGTGGGGCTCGCCCGCATCGAACGCGCAGGCGAGGCGGTAGGTCACCCAGGTGGTCGTGTCTCCCTGGCAGGTGTCGCTCAGCAGCTGCCACGGCCTGTGCGTCGGAGCGCCGAGGGGGTCGGCCCTGCCGTTGACCTCCTGGAGGATGTCGCGAACGAAGGTGCGGCCATTCCCGTGGCTTCCGGCGGGGCAGGGCCTGGTTTCCCTCTCGCGATCCAGGATCGCCACGACGACGGCAAAGGGATCCTCCACCTCGCCGGCGAGGGCGACACGGCCTGAAGGCAGGCCGGTCATGCAGGCGGGAAGATCGACGTCGGCGCGCCCGGAGCCGCCGATGGCCGTGGACCCGGAAAGCCAGTGGAGCGGTGGCGGCGGCGGAACGTCATCGGACTGGAGGTGCGGCGCCAGACGGACACGGCGCTGGTTCCGGCCCACGCCCTTCAGACGCTCGGGCTCGGCATAGACGATGAGAATGCCGTCGCAGTAGCGTGCCGAGAGACCTCTCGTCGTCCACGAGTCCTGCCAGGGCGTCGACGGCGGCGCCGCCGTCCACCGTGTCAGCGATGCCGACTCGTTGCGGATGAACGTCTCGAGGCGATGCCACGCTCCCTCCAGGGCGTGGGCGTGGGAGAGCGCTTCCTGATCGGCGATGTCGTCGGGAGTCGCCGCGACGGCGGGCGAGGCCGCCAGGAGAGCCGCAAGGGCAAGGGGCCCAAGGCGGCCCCGGTGATGGACATCATGCATCCTCATCTCCTGTTCCGGGAGCTGCGAGTGGGGTGGCGAGTGCTTCGAAGACCTCCTCGAGGAGGCGGTGCGGCGTCAGCATGCGGCCGTCGATGCGCCACCCGTCGCGTTCTGTGCTGACGACGCGAGTGATCTCGAGGCCGGCGACCGTCGCCAACGCGTCATGGGCGCGCCGAAGGGGCGGCGGGCCGGTCAGCGTCACGGTCCAGGGTTGCGAAGGTGCCCGCTGGAAGGTGATGGTCGTTGCCCAGGGACCGGCAATGCGGTCGACCTCCCTCCTCAGGGCAAGGAAGGTGGGGCGCTCACCGCCCGTCCATTCGACGAGAACGGGGTCGAGTTCCGTAACCGACCACGCCGTCCGGCCGATCACCGAAGAAAGCTGCCAGGATCGCGTGACGTGTTCTTCCATGAGGCGCCTGGAGAGTTCGGCGTCGTGACCGGCCTCGAGGGACCAGCGGACCACCAGGGCGGGGCGTGACCGGAACCCGGGCCACTCGCCCAGGATTCCCGGGTCCTGCAGCGAAGCCACGCAGGAGACCTCGTCGGTGTGCCACCCCGGGACATTCACGGGCACGGCTTCGAGAGCGCGGTCACAGGCCTCGATCAGGGTGGCGCCGGCAATCGCCACCTCGATTTCCGCCGGCGGTGCAGGGAGTGCGGCCTCCTCTTTCTCCGCGAAGAAGTCTCCGGCCGTCAGCCAGCCGGCGACACAAGCGCCCGCGAGAGAGGCTGCCGCGGCGATCTTCCACGACCGTGCGCCGGCACGTGGCGCCGCCACCAGTTCCATGGCCGTGACGACGGAGAGTTCGCCCGCATCGAGGGCGCTCGCCCCGTCGACGGCAAGGGCCGGCGTGGCGAAGACGGGGACCCCGGGGCGCCGCAGGCGTTCGAGGGCAGCAAGAGCCTCCTCGCGGCCGGGGTGGATCTCGTCACCGTCGCCCGGGAACGCGCCCTCCACCTGGCGAAGAACCGCAACCCTGCCGTCACCGTCGTCCGCGAGGAGCGCGATCCAGTCGGCTTCCCCGATGTGGTGCGCCAGGGCGGCGGCAAGGGATACCTCGCCCGCCTTGCCGTCCGGTCCGGCAAAGCCGGTCCGGTCGCCCGAGTGGACGAGGAAGGGACAGCGGAAGCGCCGTGCCGTGCGGGCCTCGCTGGCCCGATGGCTGCGCTGCCGCCACACGAGGCCTGCCGCCCAGGGCCGGCCGGATATCACGAGGGTGTTCACAGCTCGTCTCCGCCGGTCTCGACAATGCCCAGAGGCTCGCCGGGCGTGGCGGTGACGAGCAGCACCTGTTCGACTCTCGAGGCATCGGACGCCGCCCCGCCAAAGGGGAAGGGCAGCGAGGCATCGAGGGTCCCCCTGCGGTCGCTGACGGCGCTCCGGTCACGAAACCCGGTGACCACCAGGGTCTCGCCCCTGGACACCTTCTGGGTGACCTGGACGGCCCGGCTGCCGTAGGCCGGGAGCTGGATTCTCCGGTTCGCGGTCTCGAAGACCGTGAAGGCGGGCCTGTCCTGAAGGGAGGCGAAGAGGCGGATCAGGATGTCCTGGGGCGAGACGATCTGGGCGACGAAGGTCATCGCGAAGCCGCTGGAGACGACTCCCGGCACGAGATTGGTGGAGCGCGCGCCGTCGACGATGGTGGTGCGGACCTCCCTGAGGTAGGCCTCGGAGAAGAGTTCGAAGAACTGGGCGGGCTGGGCATTGAGCGACGGCACCGTGGCCGACAGCACCCGGGCCACGGACCCTGCCTGGTGAAGGGCTCCGATGGTGGCGGCAAGGGAGTCGTCTCCGGGCCCCGGCCGCACGATGCCGGCGAGGTTCGCTCCGACCTCGAAGCCTGCGTTGCCGCCGAAGATCCTCTTCAGGGTTCCCTCGATGCCGAGATCGAAGGAGGCCTGGTCGCGGAAGCGCACCTGGTAGACGTCGACCGTGAGGGTGACCGGTCTCAGGACCGTGCGGTTGAGCCATTCGAGGTAGGCGCGCGCGTGATCGATGTCCCGCGGCAACCCTGAGACGACGACGGACGCCGTCGCCGGAGCGGCCGCCACGCGTGTCGAGGGATCGAGCTGTGCCCTTAGCTGTTCCGTGATCTCCGGCCACGGATCGTAGGTGGTCCGGGTGGTGAGGGACTGGCGGGCAAGGTTGTTCGAGCCCTCGACACCGGCCGCGTCGCTGGTCGAGGTGGCGCCCTCGATGCTCTGCGATCCGGCGAGCGCGTTGAGGCGGAAGACCACCCGGCGCTGGCGTTCGACCGTGATGGCCCCGTCCGCCCAGGACCAGGCGTACCCGGCGGCTTCGCACCACACATCGAGGAGGTCGTCGAGTGCGCCCGTCCAGATGCCGCCCTCGGGAAGCAGTCCGCCATTCCAGCTCATGACCGCGGGCGGGGACGATTCCGAAGGCCGGTCCCTGAGAACATCACGCGCAGTCCCGTGGCGGCCTCGATCCTCGCTGCGAGATCCGCATCCCCCGGCCCGCCGGCAAGCGACAGGGTGACGGCATCGCTGGTGCGAAGGTGAAGGGGGAGTTCCTCCACCTCGCCCGGCCGCCGCTCCAGGCCCGTGTAGGGGCGGGTTCTCTCGAGGTTGAGGACGCCATAGCCCGTTGCCGGTTCCTGCATGCCGGCGATGTCGCCGGCAAGGTCCCTTGCCGCGTCGTCCGCCGCCGGGTGACAGGCCGCGAGGCCGGCCAGCAGAACCGCCAGGACGACGGGTCTCAATGCACCACCCGGGCGTTCAGCGGGAAGAAGGCCAGGTGATCGAAAGGCAGCGGTCGGCAGGGCGCCTTCGAGGCGCACTCGTCCCTGATCGCACGGTGTTCCTCGGTGCTGGAGTTCTCGATGATCCAGCTGCGGACCTGGTCGACCGTCGTCAGGCGGGGCGAGGTGCCGCGCCTCAGGCGATTGACGAAGGAGGGATTGCCGGTGGCGGCGTAGCCGAGTTCGGAGGACTTGATGCCGGTGATGGCAAGGAAGGCCTCCACCTCGTCGACGAAGGCCCGGCCGAGCGGCGCGAAGCCCATGAAGACGAGAACCCTGTCGGCTGTCCTCAGGGAAGGCGAGCGCCCCCTGGCGATGTCGGCCACGAAACAGGGATCGCCCAGCGACCGCTGTCCGAAGCGCGCCGGACTCATCTCGTGGCGGCGCAGGTACGCCTCAACGGTCCAGCAGAATGCCTGGTCGAGCTTGATCATGACGGAACATATGAAGAACACCCCGTTCCGGCACAACCACTCTTCGCTATCGCATTTCCTTCACCACCAGTCTTGGAGGTCCAAAGTCACCCAATGCCTTTCTTGGATTTTCATGTTAATACAGTGTGTTATCGTGATGCACCAACGCCTGACCGTCGCTCGCCCTTCCCTCCAAAATTGAAGCCCCCTGCCTCCGCGGCGGTGATGCCTGGCGGTTCAGTCGGGCTGGATCTCCTTCAGGCCCTGGAATCCGGCGCGCTGTTTCACTCCCTTGAGGCAGTGCGCCCCGGCATCGGCGATGGACGCTCTTGAGCATGCGCCTGGAGAAGGGGGATACGACCTTCCGTGAAGAGTGGACCGAGCGCGGGCGAGCGCGGCAAGCCTGAACGGCGTGCGGTGCGGCCTCCGCCTTCGACGGTCGGCTTCAGGATCTGTCCGGCGGCCAAGCGGGGCGGAACGTCTCGTTGAGACGGCAACTATTCAGTCTTCATTTTCGCGGTACCCCCATTTGGAAGGAAGGCGGCATGGCCGGGTTCGCATAGGTTGCCACGGCCCTGGCCCGCATCGCCCCGGCCCCGGAACGAAGGAGCAAGGCGATATCAACCCGGACGACGTCTTCGAATGCATCCTTGCGTCGTTGTACGACGCCGTGCTCGACGCCGCCCGCTGGCCCACCACTTCGGCACTGATCGACGGCCTGAAGATGCCCGAGACTGCGTTTCTGCTCTGGCGCAAGGCCCTGGTTTGGGCGGAGTGGCATGGCGGCTGCCCAATGCACGTCAAGACAAAGTCCGGGGAGACTTTCGCACCAGGCGGATGGAACCTGTCCATACCTGTTCAAGTGTCCTTCGTCGCGACGCATCAGCGCGGAAGACGCAGAACCAGTCGTCAAGTCGAATGCAGAATCCTGACTATGGCCCTCGTTGCTGTTTGGCTAAAGCTGCGGCCTGTCAGTTGCCTTCGCGCGAATGTGTGACGCTGTGTCCACGCCCACAACGGTCCTGTCTCCCAAGCTTGCAGCATGCCGCGCTCATGTTCGGACAGGATTGCGGCTGCCTGCTTTCCGACGAAACTCGACCGTCTCGTGTCCGTCTTCTCGGTCGCGGATCCGCCTCGGAGACGATGGAGATCTCGGGGTTGAGGACATGATCCCGCGGCCCCGGGTTGCGTGCTTCAGGATCAGGGGCCGGAATCTTCCTCAAGCGGTGCTGGCAGCAGGCTGGGGTGCAGGGCGGTGAAGATTGAGTCGAAGCTGCCCTCGCCGCCTCCGGCCTCGGCGAATTCGGCCCTGGCCTGACCCGCGACGAGTCGCGGAGTTCCGTCGCCGGCGGGGCGGTTGGAGAATTGGCCGGACCAGTCGCCGCCCGAGCGTTCGATCTCCCGGCTGGGGTGGACCACCGCGGCCGTCGCACCCTGGAATCCGCCGGTTCCGTCGGCCGTGGCCGGTGCGAAGCGGACCTCATAGTCCGTGGGCCGGTACTCGGCTTCGGTCGGACTGCGGCGCCAGCCGAGGATCGTATACAGGTGTTCGCGCTCGATCGTGATGTCGCCAACGCAACCGATGCAGCCTGCAATACTGCCGGCGACGAAGTCGGTGGTGAGCGTCATCGTTGCCGTGAACTCTTCGGCCAGCGGCTCGTCACCGGGTGCGTGGTAGCGGTAAACCCCGCCGGCGCTGCCGACATAGTGCGCGGTGCCGGCGACCGGGAGGTCAGGTGGGAAGGCGGGGTCAAGTTCGGGCCCATCGATGAAGGGGGTGATGAGGGCATCTGAGGGATTGAGACGGCGCGTCGTCCGCGCGCCGTCGAAACGCATCCAGAACCCGGCTGACAGGTAGTCCGTCGGGTCGTCGTTGTCCCAGCTGACCAGGGCGTATGCGAGCGACACCCCGTCTCGGTCGGTCTTGCCCATGGTCCAGCGCCGGCCCGAGTGGTCGGGCATGAAGGGGAACCAGGACCACGAGTACCACTCGTCGCGCAGGGACGAGAAGGTTTCCGTGCCGCCGTCCTCACGCGGTACGGCGATGCGCAGGACTTCGCCGTCGAAGGTGGTCGGGCGGTTGGAAGCGTGCTCGGTGGCGCCACCGGAGCAGGCAGCAAGTGCAAGCGCAAAGAAGAGCAGGACAAGGCGACCGGCGAGGTTCATGGAAAGTCGTCTCCGTCATCGATCGTACGCGACAGGAGGTCACCGACCGTCCGGGTTCGGTCGGACCCCGGTCGTTCCCCGCGCGAACGATGTCGCATGAACCTCCTTGTCGCTTGTCAAGACGTCATTTGCAAATGCTGGTGACATCTGATGGCCCGGCTCACGCCCACAGCCCGCATCGAGGCCGACCCCGCGCGCTGATTCTCATTCGGTTCTGCATTGAGGGCGCCGTCTCGAGCGCCTTCGAACGCACCGGCAAGGCCCCTCTCCGGAGTCGTCAATGAAGGGCAGACCTGATGCAAGGGCTGGCCCTGTGACGCGAACCTGCTTTCAGAGCCTGGGCCCGGGCAGAGCGCCGTTACCGGTGCGACCGTCGGACTGAGCGTCGTGAACACCTGGAACGCCGAAACTCATGGGGTCTTGCAGACTCACGACGCCGCATCTGACGTTGCGGACATTGGCCGTCGACAGGCCATTCTGGCCAATCCGCGAGATTTGCGTGCTACGCGTGCGCTATAGATCCAGGTCGGTTGCCAATCTGTCGATGATGGCAGCGTGCACGCCGGGGCGGTCGGTGCCGTCGGGATCGGTGCAGACCGGATCCTCCCCTTCCGCTTCCAGGATCGCTTCGGCCCCCGGTCTGCAAAGCGCAAGGGCGGAGAAGTGGCTCGCAGGCGCCAGGCGCAGGATATCGGCATCGGGCAGCAATCCTGCAAATCCGCTGGCATCGAAGTCGGTCCCGGCAAGGCGGTCATCACCCTCACCCAGGCCAATGAGTGTCACGTCACCGACGAGATCGCTGGCATGACCTGCATCAAGCTCCCAGATGAGGGCCGGATCGATGGCGGCGACACGGGTGATCCTGTCGTCCCTGTAGGATGCAGCCCACGCCTCCCCCGGAAGCGCACCGAGATCGATACCGGCCCGTGCAAGTTCCTGACAGGTTGTGGAACGAGCCAGATACTCCTGGCAGAAGGCCGTGAAACCATCGGGGTTGGCGCGCAGCCCTCCCATGGAGAGCGCCGTCCAGCCGCCATAGGAAAAGCCGGCCGCCATCACGCGGTCCCGGTCCACGTGCGGGGAGATATCCGGATCAGCAAGGGCCCAGTCGAGCAGGAGTGCGAGGTCCTCGACCCGGGTCCAGTGATCGAGCATGGCCTCGAGGTCGAAGTCTCCCCATGTGGAGTTGGGGTGGTTGACGGCGATGACGATGGCTCCCCGTTCGGCGAGCCCGGATGCCAGCCATGCGAGCGAGCGGAAGTGACCGCCCAGCCCGTGGCTCAACATGACCAGCGGGTGTTGACCGTTGGCCATGGGAGCGTTTTCGGAGACGGTCACGCCGAAGAACACCGCGTTCCCGGCTACCGCCACCTCGTGTCCCGGTTGGTCGGCCGGGTACCAGATGGCGCCATGCAGCATCCGACCGTGATGGGGTGCGGTCATCGACAATGTGCGATACCCGGCCGGGTCGGCCTCGGCCGCATGGGCGGGGATCAGCAAGAGTGCCAAGAGCAGAGATACGACTCGCATGGATTGCCTCCAGGGTGGATTGCGACGCCCCCTCAATGCTGCGATTCTCGCCGGCCGGCGTCCTCGAACCGGATCAAGGTCGCCTGAAACCGGTTTTGAGACATCGGATCGTCGCTGATGCCCAGCCTTCCCATCCCCCTCGTCGTCGCGCTCGTCCTGGGATTCATGTTCCTCTACCTCCTGCTGTCGGATCGCAGGTATCTCCCGCTTGCCATGCTTCTGGGGCTCTGCGCCGTCCAGGCGCTCATTATCTCGCTCAACCAGCACTACGGGCTTCGCGCCATGGCGACGCTTCAGCCGGTGACCGCCACGCTGATTCCGCCCGCCGCCTGGATCGCCTTCAGCATGACCGCCGGACGGCCTCCCCGATGGCGCGACGTCGTTCACCTGACGGCCACGGCAGCCGTGCCGGTGGCATGGCTTCTCCATCCACCGGCCATCGACGTCATCATACCGGTTGAGTTTGCCGGATACGGCATCGCGATCCTGTGGGTCAGTTGGCACAACAGCGACGGCCTGGTCCATTCCATTCTCGAGGCCGGGGAGTGGCCCCGGCGAATCTGGCAGATCGTGGGTCTGGCGCTCATCGCGTCCGCCATGATCGACGCGGTGATCGCCGTCGCCATGGAGACCGGGGCGCGGCACCTGACGCCATGGATCATCAGCGTCTATTCCCTTGGAAACCTCCTCGTTGTCGGAGTTCTCTGTCTCTCGAGCGCGCGCGTCACGGATTCACGAAGGCCGGCTTCACCGGTCGAAGAACTGTCCGGTGACGACAGGCTGGTCATGCAACGAATCGAGACACTCATGAGAACGGATCGCCCCTACCTCGATCCCGACCTCACCCTGGCGAGACTGGCGCGCAAGCTGCGCCTCCCGGCCAAGCAGGTGTCAGCCGCGGTCAACCGTTCGACGGGCGAGAGCATATCGCGGTTCATCAACACGGCCCGCATCGAAGCCGCCAAGTCGGCTCTGGTGGAAGGAAAGACGGTCACGGAAGCGATGTTCTCATCCGGGTTCCAGACGAAGTCCAACTTCAACCGCGAGTTTCTGCGCATCGTCGGGTCAAGCCCGACTGCCTGGTTGCAGAAGGGATGTTCGCAGATGATGCGCCGTTGATGCCTGCCTTGGCGCCCGATGCCTGAGTTGCCCGCAAGCAGTTCCTCCCCGACTTCGAGCGAAATGTCCGTCTGTCCGATCTCGCCGACGCGCTTCTGGTCATGGCGACGGAAAAGGCTGGTAGTATTGTCGCCGAAGCAATGGCATCGGCGCTGGAACACTCAGTCCATGCCAGCCCACAGCCGTTGCCGGAGTCCGTCAGTCCATCTTGGTGGCTGACAACTGAGCCTGGAGTACGCCCATGTCACTGTTGGTCGCCGGTCTCGCGCTGTTCATCGCAATCCACCTGATACCAAGCGTCCCACGATTGCGCGTCACCCTGGTGGAACGGTTGGGAGCGATACCCTATCGCGGCGTCTTCAGCGCGGCCGTGCTGCTCTCCCTGGTGGCCGTTGTGTGGGGCTTCTCGCGCTCCCCCATCGACGATGTCTACGTGCCACCCGCCTGGGGGCATCAAGCCTCGATAATCCTGGTGCCTGTCGCACTGGTGTTGTTCGCTGCAGCCAACATGCCCACCCGCATACGAGCCATGGTCGGGCATCCGATGCTGCTCGGGCTGCTGCTATGGGCCATCGCTCATCTTCTCTCCAATGGTGACGTACGCTCCGTCGTGCTGTTCGGCGGCTTCGCACTGTTCGCGGTGGTTGAGATCGTCAGCGCAAAGGCGCGAGGCAAGGGCCCTCCGAAGGAGCCAGCGCCTCGCATCACCAAGGACGTCGTTGCTGTCATCGGCGGCTTGATTGTCGCCGGGCTTCTGGCGAGTCTTCACGGCATGCTCTTCGGATCGCCGGTGATGTAATGTCATCCGACAGCGGAGACGCTCTTGTCGGACTCATTCAGCCCCGATCCACGCGGCGCCGTAGTCGTTATCAAGTTCCCGATACATGCTGTGAACATGATCTACGGTACCTTCGCCGTCCTGAACCGCGTATTCCAGTACCAGGGACGGGCTGGTCACGCGGAAGTACGCGCCACCCAGAACACCCTGCGGTCCCCACCATCCAAAGTGCGTGTCCTCGATCTCGGCCGTCACGGTTTTCATTTTCTTGGCATGATCGTCATTGTTCATGAAACCCAGGCGGGCCTCGATTACATCCAGGAGCAGGCTTCTCTGCATGGCGGTAAGTTCGCTCCCCCTGATGCCCTCCGGCGCAGCCGTTGCACCGTACTCTCCCGGTCCCATCGAGAGGTCGATGGGCTGCTCTGCACGAACGGCCTGTTCTCTCTGATCGTCCGAAAGACTGTCCATGAACGCCTGCGCCGCCGCGGCTTCTCTCTGCACGATGAAGATGTCCTCACCGTCAAGGCTCAAGTGCAACGGTTGGCCACCGGTCAGCATCGGCGAGAAGGAAACATCCGGTCCGAAGACCGTGATGTTGATTGCGAGATGGTGCCCGCCGAACTGGAGCATCCAGGGCTCTGTCGTTGAAGGTTCACCGAGAAATGCGGCGCAAAAGTACTCGCTGCCGTACTTCATGACGCCGAACAGGTCTTCCTCGATCAGCAAGTCTTCTGCGGCCAGTTGATACATGATGTTCTTCATGCCGTCGTCACTCAGGAGTTCCCCAAGGAGCTTGTCGAGATTCGCCCGCTGCATGTCAGAGAGAACACCGAGCTTTACGCCACCACGCGGAACCATGCCCTCGGGGAAGTTGGACCAGTTCGAACGCTGTGCGCTATCGGTGAACCGGTATGTCGCTGCTTGTCTTTGATTGTCGTCCAGTGAGTCCAGAAAGCGCCTTGCAGCTGCCACGATAGCCACGGTCTTGTTGTCTGCAGCGGGCACGTCGTAAGCGTGCTTGAGAGCAATCTCGACTGGTGAGGGATCAACTCCAAAGAATATCCGGGCCCCGACATCAGGGCGAATCAACAGGTACGCAATGATTGCGGCAACGATGATCACCGCACCCAGCAGGCAGATCAACACGCGTTTCAAGGATTCTGCCCAGTCTGTTCTTTCCGTCTTTGTCCGGAAGATGTTGTTCGTGTCTTCGGTCGTGTTATGGGCGTTTAATCGCATGGTTGGGAACGAATGACCACCGCCACGCTTCGGCAGCCTGACTCAGGGCCGCGTCCTCCGGATGGACCTGGTGGTTGGTCCTGGATGCTCGACGATGCCCGGGCAGGCGCCTTGCGACATGCAGGCTCCCGCCGTTCGTGACCGCGTGTGAGACTTGCCAATGGCGATTACTCCGGAACCGGAGTAATGCGCGGAGAATCCGGTCGTCTCCGACATGGAGGCGACCGAGTCCGTCCAAGCGCCGTCAGGGCTGTTAAAAGACATGCCCCCGACAGGCGGGATGGCTTCAGCCCGCGTTGGCGTCGACGTAGTTTGCGAGCAAGCGCAGGGTCTTGAACTGCAGGCATTCCTCAGGCTGCAGCGACAGGCTGAACGCGCCGTTGGCCTCCTTGAAGAACGCAACGATGTCCACCGATGATACCCCGCTATCGGCCAGCAGGGCGTTGAAATCGGGGTCGGAACCAAGTCCCAGATGCTCGTCGACAAGCTTCCTGATTCGATCATCGGTAGACGACATAAGCGAATTCTCCATCGGTGAGGTATCGGTCGGCCAGCCCGAACAGCGGTGCACCGGCACATGCAGAACATGGCAAACCTGCTTTGGACGCGGGCGTGGCAAAGACCCTGGGCATTGGCGATCCAGATCCAATCCCGCACGCATCGCCGGTGACAAGCGGGGATTCGCGAACGACCTACTCTTCGCCGGGGTAGACCAACGGGACCAGCGTCTGGTCGGAAAACGGCGGTCGTACATACGCACCGGCCTCCGTGCGATGCGGAAGCTCGATCGGCTCCGGCGTCAGGTCCTCGTAGGGAATCATGCTCAGCAGATGGCTGATACAGTTCAACCGCGCGTGCTTCTTCACGTCCGCATCGACGACGTACCACGGTGCCTGCTTGATATCGGTATGCGCGAAATTCTCGTCCTTCGCCCTGGAGTACTCGATCCACCGGCGCCGCGATTCCAGGTCCATCGGGCTCAGCTTCCAGCGCTTGTGATCCTGTTGGAGCCGGCTCTGAAATCTCTTTTCCTGTTCTTCGTCGGAGACGGAGAACCAGTACTTGATGAGCTTGATGCCGGATCGCACGAGCATGCGCTCGAATTCCGGGCAGGACCGCAGGAACTCCCGGTGCTCCTCTTCGGTGCAGAATCCCATCACCCGCTCGACGCCGGCCCGGTTGTACCAGCTGCGATCGAACAGGACCATCTCGCCTGCGGCGGGCAGGTGGGGCACGTAGCGCTGGAAGTACCACTGGGTCTGCTCGCGCTCGGTCGGTGCGGGCAGGGCGACGACCCGGCAGATGCGGGGGCTCAGGTGCTGGGTGATGCGCTTGATGACGCCGCCCTTGCCGGCCGCGTCCCGCCCCTCGAAAATCACCACGACCTTGAGCCCCTCGTGCTTGATCCACTCAACCATCTTCACGAGTTCGAGTTGGAGCCGGAACAACTCCTCCTCGTAGCGTTTGTTCGTTATCTTCCGGGGACGATCCTGCGCTTCAGTCATCTCAGATTGCAGCGCGGTCCCAACGGTCGTCTTTTTCGACTTGTCCATGTCTCCCTCCCGGAACACAGAAGCGCGGACCGGTTCGACTCCACGTCTCGTGCAGCAACCCGAAATGTGTCGCTGCACCTTGTCTTCGGCGTGGGCCTGTCCGGCAATGAGCCCGAGGTTAGCATTTTCCCGATGGCTTTCGGTAGCGCGCGTGAGCGCGCGAGGTTGTTGGCAAGCCGCCACGAACCGCCGATGAAACTCCATGGCGGGCTGGAGCAATCCGCTGGTGCGGCATCCTGCCGGGTTTCTTGAAAACCTGACGACCACCGGGGATCAACGGATACAGTGATGAGCCCTGCGCGACGTGGAGGGCCCGATCTGCGTGTCGGCAGGGACGGAGTCGGACACTTCCGTTCTTCCGGTGGCGGCTGCAACGAAAGGAGGAAGGACGGACGGTTCCGCCCAGCTGCAACCGGGCGAGGGAGAGAGCCAGACCCTGTGTTCAGATGGTTGGCGCCGCGAGATGATCGCAGACCACCTCGTTGTAGGCCGGAGCGCGGTCGATCATCCCGGAGCGGGCGTAGGTTGCGAGGTTGCGCTTCCAGCGGTCCGGATCGGTGGCGACGGCGTGATCCAGCCCCGCATCGCCCGCGACAAGCGGGACCATCATCTCGAGTATCCGGCGATTTTCCGACACATCCGCGTGCTCCCGTGAATGGGCGGCCACCAGCCGGGCGCACTCGTCAAGGTTGGTCATGGCGCCTTGCCACCCCGCCTTGCAGGCGGCAAGGAAACGACCGAGCTCCTCGCCATGCCCGGCAATCATGGCGTCGGTCGTGAACATCATCTGCGCCCAGGGTCGAAGGTTGTCGTGGCGGACGGGGATGAGGCGCGTTGCGTGTCCGAGACGCTCGAGATGGCGGGGCTCCGTCGTGGCATAGCCCTGAACGGCGTCAAAGGTCCCGTCGAGGAGCTGATCGAGCGTCCAGTTTTCGACCGTTGTCTGCATGGACCCGGGATCGATGCCATGCAGTTCGAGGATCGTTTCCAGGAGATGAACGCCGTCCCGGTGCATGGCAATCCGGCGTCCGGCGACATCCGCGAGACGCTCCATTCCGCGTTCGGGAAGCGTGACGAGGTGGATCGGAGAATCCTGCATCGTCGCTCCGATGGCCTTGACCCCTTTGCCGGCCACCACGGCACGAACGATGAGATTGTCTTCCATGCATCCGACACAGCATTCGCCGGCGAGCACGAGATCGAGTGTCGGGGTGTCGGGGTTCTCCTCCGGCGGCACCAGGCGCACATCGAGGCCTTCCGCGGCAAAGAGGCCCTCGTCGCGGGCCCAGAGGAGACCGGCGAACTGACAGTTGACGCTCCAGTCGAGGTAGAAGTCGAGGGCCAGGGTCATGAATTCGCGTTTCCACGCCCGACGCGATCGGCTGGAAGACCGCGCGCTGCCAGGAGAGCGAGCGACGTCATCGGGAGACTGGCTGGAAGTAGATCGCGAGAAACTCGTAGTCATCCGAAGGCCACCCGAAGTAGTGGTCATGGTCGCCCCGGAAGGCCTCCAGGCTCACACTGCCGTCAGCGGCCGGATCGCGTTGCCACAGCGCGTCCGGAATCGCTCCCCAGGTACAGAGTTCGATGGCCGTGATCCTGATGCGGCAGCGGGGAGTCCTGTCGGCGTCGTAGACCGTGTAGACCGCACCGCAATGGATGGACGTGTTGTAGGAGTCGAGCCCCTCACTCCATTCCAGCGGCCTCACCGTCGCCGTCTTCACGCCCGCGACAATCTGGTCGATCAGCACGGAATCATTCCATTGCATGCGGTGTTCACCCATCGTCGAAGCACTCCGTCTCACCTGTGCCGCACGGCCTTCGTCTCGTGCGGGGCGAAGTCTGCCGCGGGCAGCTTGCGCCCTCAACCGTCCCGGCGAGGCGGCGCGGGAGTTGCTTGACGACCTCGCCGAAGCGACATCCGGGGAATGGATGTTTCCGGGCGGCAAGGGGAACGGGTCGTTGAGTACGAATGACCTGCGGGCGTTCAGAACCAGGGCGTGTGACGCAGCCGGTATCGTGGCGGATGCGCGGGCTGCATGACCTGCGACATTATTCCCGGATTCGGCTTATTCCGGATGTCCCGGGCGTGAGCCCTGGAACTGGCGTTACTTCAACATGTTGGGCGGGTTCATGAGGGTTGATATTCCGGAATAATCCGGTGGTCTTCTGCTGCTGGCAATGTCGCCAGCGCAAAGGAGAAGACCGATGTCGACAGAGTATTTTTCCCCGGCCGAACCAGCCAGCGATGGTTGGGCGTCGGTCCACTGGCCGAGGATCTCGACCAGTTCGCCGCGTCCCTTGCGGCACAGGGATATGCCCGTCAGTCGGCGATCAGCAAGCTGCGGCTCGTGCGCAATCTCAGTCGCTGGCTCGAGCGCCAGGGCCTGGGGGTCGAAGCGCTCGACGAGCCGCGCATCGAAGCGTTCCTGCTGACCCGCGGACCAAGATGCGTGCAGCGCGGCGATACCGTGACCGCCCGGCAGTTGCTGAGCCATCTGCGCGCGGGTGGGCGGATCCCCCTCGCCGCACCGTCCCCGCAGGACTCGAGTCCGTTCGCGCCGATCGAACGCCGCTATGAGCGCTTTCTCGTCAACGAGCGGGGAGTGAGCCGGGCAACGGTGAAGAGCTACCTGCCCGTCGTCCGCGCCTTTCTCGTCGAGTGCTTCGCCGGGCGGGATGTGGCGCTTGAGACGCTCACCGTACGCAATGTCAATCAGTTCATCACCCGCCAGTCCCGGCGCTTGTCCCGATCGAGCGTCAAGCTGCTGGTCACGGCGCTGCACAGCTTCCTGCGCCACCTCCATCAGCGTGGGGACATTCCCGCCGACCTCGCCGGCGCACTCGTTCCCGTGGTGAACTGGCGGCTCTCGGGCATACCGAAGTCGCTTGCAGGCGAGCAGGTGGAGGTGGTCATCCGCAGCTGCGACCCGCGCACTGCCGCCGGACGGCGCGACCGTGCCATCGTGCTGCTGCTGGCGCGGCTGGGGTTGCGCGCTGGTGAAGTGGCCGCGATGACGCTCGACGATCTCGATTGGGACGCGGGCGTCGTGAACGTGTCCGGCAAGGGCCCGCGGCGCGAGCTGCTGCCGCTGCCCCGTGAGGTCGGCGAGGCCCTGGCCTTCTACCTGCGAGACGGGCGCCCGCAGTGCCCCATCCGGCACGTGTTCGTACGCGTCCACGCACCGCACGTGGGCTTCGCCGGACCGGTGGCGGTCATCAATGTCGTGCAGCGGGCGTTGGCCCGGGCCGGCATCGACCCGCCGTTCAAGGGGGCGCATCTGCTGCGTCATTCCCTGGCCACCGCGATGCTGGGCAACGGCGCCTCGCTGGAAGAGATCGGCCAGATCCTGCGCCATGCCTCACCCGACACCACGTGGATCTACGCCAAGGTGGACCTCGAAGCGCTCCGTGCGTTCGGCAACCGGCTGGTGCTGTTCGGCCAGCTGTTGAAGCGCTTCGTCGCGTCCGCCGTGCATGACGGGATCCCCTTCATCACCACCGAGTGCGCGCTGCAATGGGCTGCCGAGCCGCGCGATGCACAGCCGGCCCAGTGGGCGAATCGTCTGAGCATGGTGCGCGGCTTCGCCCGCTACGCCCACGGCGTCGACCCGCGTCACGAGGTTCCGCCGCAGGGGCTGCTGTCCGGGCAGCATCGCCGCCGCCGCACCCCCTATCTGTACCGCGACACCGAAGTCGCCGCGCTCATCGCCGCGGCGCGAGCCCTCTCCGGCACCACCGGTCTCAGACCCCTGACCTATGCCACGATGCTGGCGCTGTTGTCCGTCACAGGGATGCGGGTGAGCGAGGTGGTGAACCTCGACCGTGACGATGTCGATCTCACCGGCGGTGTGCTGATCGTGCGCGACAGCAAGTTCGGCAAGTCGCGTTATCTCCCGGTGCATGCATCGACCACCCGGGCGCTCATCCGCTATGCACGACATCGCGACCGCCTCTGTCCCCATCCGCTCGTCCCGGCCTTCTTCCTCGCCGAACGCGGCACCCGGATCACCGGGTGGGCGCTGCGCTGGACCTTCGCAAAGCTGTCGAAGCAGGTCGGTCTGCGTCCTCCCTCGACGTCGCACGGCATCGGTCCACGCATGCATGACCTGCGCCATGCGTTCGCCGCGAACACGTTGCTGCGGTGGTATCGCGACGAGGTCGATGTCGAACGCCACATCCCGCGGCTCGCCACCTGGCTCGGTCATGCCCATGTGAGCGATACCTACTGGTATCTCACCGCCACGCCGGAGTTGCTGCATCTGGCCGCCCGGCGCGTCGACCACAGGTCGCCGTCATGAACGCCGCGGCAGACTTCGCCCGGCTGCTCGCGCTGTTCTTCACCGAGCGTCTCATGCGACAGCGCCAGGCCAGCCCGCACACCATCGCCAGCTACCGTTCGACGTTCCGCCTTCTGGTGTTCTACGCCCAGCGTGTGTTGAACACACCGCCCTCGGCGATGGCCCTTGGTGACTTCGACACCGCGTTGCTCGGCGGCTTCCTCAGCCATCTCGAGCCGAACGCGGCAACGATGCGCGGACCCGCAACACCCGCCTCGCCGCCATCCGCTCCTTCTTCCGCTTCGTCGCCTTGCAGGAACCCTGCCACGCCGCCCTGGCCCAGCGCGTCCTGGCCATCCCGGACAAGCGCTACACCCGCCGCCCCGTGTCCTGGCTCGAACGCCACGAAGTCGAGGCGCTCCTCGCCGCGCCGGATCCGCAAACCCGCAACGGACGCCGCGACCGCACCTTGCTGCTCGTGGCGGTCCAGACCGGACTGCGGGCCTCGGAGCTCACCGGTCTGCGATGCCAGGATGTCCAGCTCGGCGCCGGCGCCCATGTGCGGTGTCACGGCAAGGGACGAAAGGAGCGGTGCACGCCGTTGCGCAAGGATGCGGCGAAGGCGCTCCGGGCATGGCTGGCCGAACGCCGCGGCGAACCGCGCGGCCCCGTGTTCCCCAACCAGCGCGGCGGTCCAATCAGCCATGACAGCCTCGGCTACCTCCTGAGCAAGCACGTGGCGACGGCTCGGGCGCGATGCCCCTCGCTCGCCAAAAAACGTGTCAGCGCCCACTCGTTGCGCCACTCGTGCGCCATGGAGCTTCTTCACAACGGTGTCGACCGCGCCGTCATCGCATTGTGGCTCGGTCATGAATCCGTCGAGACCACGTACATCTACCTGCACGCCGACCTGAAACTGAAAGAGCAGGCCATGGCCCGCACCCCACACTTGCACTTGCCGGCCGCACGATACCGGCCCGACGATGACCTGCTGGCATTCCTGAACAGCCTGTGATTACTCCGGAATCAACAGCACCTCGAGCCCGCTCCCCGCCACACTCCGGCGTCGATTCCGGAATAAGCCGAACCCGGGAACAATGACGTATGCAGATGAAACTGACCCCTTCCATTTCTTGTTTCAGTTCGATCTTCTTGCGTGTTATCAGATTGAAGCACGAACCTGCCGAATGTATGGTCAGCGACATGAATGAGCGCAGGCATACATCCGAACCGCCCGACATCCCGGGGCGCCCGAGAGACTGGCGTGATCAGATCAAAGCTGGCTTGGCGGCCCAAGTCGAGGCTGGCGGAACGCTTTATGGCGTTCGTTCGGACGGAGCCTATATCGCACGGACCAAGGAAGGGGACCGGGTGCTCAGTCCGCCCGAGCGGAATTCCGCCTGACCCGTTCAACCTCCGCTGCCATTCCCACCCTCATCGTTGTTGCCGGCCCGAACGGTTGCGGCAAGTCCAGTCTGTCGCGCACGACCTGGTTTGATGACGTTGATATCATCGATCCCGATGAAATCGCGCGCGGCGGGATGTCCGGCAACCCCGGACAAGCGGCACGCGAAGCGCTTCGCCGCCGGCGGGATGCGCTTGCTGCCAGACGGTCGCATCTGGTGGAGACCACGCTCGCCGGTTCCGGCGGTCTCCGCCACATGATGAGTTCGAGGCGGGCAGGCTACCGGGTCGTCCTGCACTATGTGTCCGTTAGCTCCCCGGATCAGGCACTCAACCGTATCCGCAACCGGGTAATGCTCGGCGGCCACGATGTTCCGGAAGAGGACGTCAGGCGGCGGTTTCCGCGCTCTCACGCCAATCTCCCGGCGGCGCTAGCGCTGGCAGACCTGGCCCTGCTCTACGACAACTCCGATCCCGACTGGCCGCACCGGGAGGTTGCGATCTTCGGGGACGGCGCCCGGTGGATGGCAGATAATGTTCCCGGCTGGGCAGCTGCGGCTCTCGTGCGGCGATAGCGTCGTAGACAGCGATGCCCCGGAACTGGGGCGTATCGACGCTTGCAAGGAGCGGGAACGTCCACTACGTGATGGCGGCAGGTGAAGCGGAGTGATGCTGATGAAACTCGTCCTTTCGATTCTTGTTGCGGGTGCTGTGGGGATGTCTGCGGCTGTGGCCGGAGACGAGGGCACCGTCAGGTTCCTGAGAAGCTATGTCCAGGATTACACCACCATCGATCATGCCGGCGCACAGGTGACCGGCGGCACCCTCAAGGGCGTGGTCACCATCATCGATGCCAGCGACGGGCCCTTTGCTCCGGGAGCGCACTTTCCCGTGACCTGCATCGTCACGTCGAAGGCTTCCGGGCAGGACTTCAAGCTGGAAGCTCCCTGCACGGCCGAGACTGCTTCGGGGGATCAGTGGTACACGTTGTCGACACGCGACAGCGGCGATATCGAGACCGGTGGCGCAGGCACCCTGGAGCTTGCCGGCGGCACGGGCGCCTTTGCCGGCGTGACCGGTTCATGCACCTATGATGTCAGCTATCTTGACGGCGGCTGGACCGCCATGATGGCGGATTGCACCTGGCGTCGCCAGGCCGACGGGGAGGAATGACGACCATGTCCGGTGAAGTGCTGTGCGGGATTGAAGGCAAGATTGCCACGGTGACCATCAACCGGGCGTCGAAGATGAACTCCATCAATCCGCCTTTCATGAAGGAACTTTCAGACACCTTGAGGGATCTCGACGACAATCCGGATGTGTCGGTCATCATCCTGACCGGGGCGGGGCCGCACTTCGGAGCGGGATACGATCTGAAGTATTCCTGGGGCGAGACCTATGGCCGGGGTCCGATGGGCGCGCGCAAGATGCTCAAAGACTGCGCGGACTTCGAATTCGGGCCCTGGGACTGTTCGAAACCGGTCATCGCCATGGTGCGGGGATACTGCCTCGCGGGGTCGTGCGAACTCGCCATGATGTGCTGCATCACCTATGCCAGCGACACCGCGAAGTTCGGCGAACCGGAGATCCGCTTCTCGACGGCTCCGCCGGCTGTGATCATGCCCTGGATCATCGGTCTGAAGCGAACCCGCGAACTCCTCTACACCGGCGACATGATTACCGCCGAGGAGGCGCGCGATTTCGGCATGGTGAACAAGGTGTTCCCCGATGACCGCCTCGAGGAGGAGACCATGCGCTATGCCCGCCGGGCCGCGGCCATCTCCCTTGAAGGCCTGCAGACCACCAAGGCCTCCATCAACCAGGGCGCCGAGATCGCCGGCCTGCGAAGCGCCATCACCTACGGAGTCGAGGTTGGCGGCATCCTCGATTCGGCCGAGACGGAGCAGTACAGGCAGTTCGAGGCGGTGAAGAAGGAGAAGGGGCTGAGTGCCGCCATCAGGTGGCGGGAAAGCCAGTTCGAATAGGCGGCATCCACCATCGACGGCGGGTACGCTGTTGGGCGCTCTTGCGTCGTGGCAGTCGCGTCTCGCGGTAAAAAGGAAAAGTCTATTCGGGAGCCGTCTGGGGATCCACGCCCCACAGCGTCTCCATCGCCATCCAGCCTCTCGTGTCGGCGACCGTGATCTGACACCAGCCTCCCTCGCAGGGTCCGAGCTTGGCGATGACACCGGGTTCCGCCCGGAAGACGGGTGCACTCGCTGCATCGGGGCGGTCGTGGGCGGTGGCCATCGCTGCTCCGGCGACGACCACGGTCCGTGTGCCTGACAGCATCACCCGGTGAATCCAGCCTTCCTCCCCGTCGATGTCGCGGACAAGGCGCCAGACGTCCTTCTCATCGGTGATCTGGATCGGCATGTCCTTGCGGACATAGACCCACTTGACCGGATAGTCCTTGCCCGGCCCGATACGCATGTAGACCTCGTCGGCCTTGAGCGAGGCGAACCGCGGCAACGCTGCCGGATCGTCAGCCGCCAGGGAAAGCGCAAGGGCGACGCACAGAGCGAAGCACGGCAGCAGGAACAACGCTCCGCGTTGCCTGTCAGCCCGGTATCTGGTAGGGAACGCGACCACGGGAGCCCGCTTGTTCCCGGTCGTCAAGGCAGTGATAAAGCGCATGGCCCGACCCAAAAAACCCGTTGTCATTGTAACCAGAAAGCTCCCCGACGTCATTGAGACGCGCATGATGGAGTTGTTCGACACCAGGCTCAATGACGATGACCACCCGCTGCCGCGCGAGGAACTGGTCGAGGCGGTCAGAACGGCCGACATTCTCGTTCCAACGCTCACCGACCGGATCGACAAGGGAATTCTGGCGCAGGCCGGCGACAGCTTGAGACTGATCGCCAATTTCGGTACCGGGGTCGATCACATCGACCTTGCCGCGGCCCGCGAACGGGGCATCACCGTCACCAACACGCCGGGCGTTCTCACAGAGGACACCGCCGACATGACCATGGCCCTCATCCTCGATGTGATTCGCCGGGTGAGTCAGGGGGAACGGCTGATCCGCAACGGCATGTGGTCGGGATGGAGTCCCACCCACATGCTCGGCCACCGCCTGTGGGGCAAGAGGCTAGGCATCGTCGGCATGGGACGTATCGGTTCGGCAGTGGCGCGGCGCGCCAGGGGGTTCGGCCTGTCGATCCACTACCACAACCGGCGGCGGCTGCCGGACTATGCCGAACAGGAACTCGAGGCGACCTGGTGGGAGAGTCTCGACCAGATGCTGGCCCGCATGGACATCGTCTCCGTCAACTGTCCCCACACGCCGGCGACATTCCATCTCCTGTCGGCCCGCCGGCTCAAGTTGCTGAAGCCCACATCCGTCATCGTCAACACGTCGCGTGGCGAGGTCATCGACGAGCAGGCAATGATCCGCATGCTGAAGGCCAACCAGATCGCCGGGGCGGGCCTCGATGTCTTCGAGCACGAGCCGGCGGTCAGTCCGATGCTCGTGGCTCTCGAGAATGTGGTGCTCCTGCCGCACATGGGTTCGGCGACGATCGAAGGCCGGATCGACATGGGCGAGAAGGTTCTCATCAACATCAAGACCTTCGCCGACGGTCACAAACCGCCCGATCGCGTCATCGACACACTCCTGTAGGCGCCAGCTTACGGTGTGTCCTGTGATTCCGGTTGCTGGAAACGGACGGGAAACTGGTTGACGAGATGACGGGCGTAGCTCACCGGCTCGCCTGATGGTGGTGCGACGACCGTTTCAAAGTCGGGTTCGATGAAGATCCCCATCGAACACCGATCGGCATCTTGACCACCCAGAACCTGGTGCGGAGTGGCCTTGAGGCGATGGTTGCTCGGCACCTCCACGAGATCTCCGCAATGGACCGACAGCCCGTCAGCAACAACCGGCACGTCGCGCCATCTGCCGTCCGGTCCCTGCATCTGAAGTCCGCCGATACTGTCCTGCCAGATGATGGAGAGAATGCCGGTATCGACGTGACAGTTCGTGATGACATGGGGACCCTCGCCGGTTCCGCTGACGTCGCCGTGAAGGAGGCGCAGGGTTGCATTGCGCCCCCTTGCCGATGAGACCATGACATCCTCGTCGAGACCCAGCCCCCGCGACACTGCCGCAAGCAGGGTCACGCCAACATCACGCAGGTCATCGAGCATGGCGAGAGTCGCTTTGCGCCAGCCCGGCCAGGGTTCGTCCCCTGGCCAGATGTTGGGTTCGCGAAAGGACTCGGCGCCAGGCACGTCCGGCGATGTCATCGGAGGTTCGGGACCGACATCGAAGGATTCCTTCCTCGACCACGATTCGTTCTCCGTCATCGGATAGTAGCCCCGGTAAATGTTCCGGTTCTCCGGACGGAAGCGGCTGACGGCGCATGATTCCTTCGAGGCGTTCGCCATGCGGAAGAAGGCGCAGAGTCGGGAGGCGTGACGGTCGATTCCCGGCCAGGCCCCGATGGCGACGAAGCTGCCATAGGTCTCGAGGGCGCAGGCGACGGCACGGTCCATCTCATCGTCGTGCGTGCGGGGTGACGGGCCGAAGAGCGGACCGACATCGATGATGGGGGTCAAGTCGTGGGCCGGGCGGTTCATCGGTGCCTCCTCGAAAGCCTTCAGAAACTGACCATCTCGCCGTGGTCGATGGCATGGATGAGCGTCACGAGTCCCGCTACCTCGACTTCAGTGTCGTCACGCAGAGCTCCCGCATCCCATCCCGTTGCGCGCAGGCCACTTTCACACACGATGAAGGACACATCGAGTGCCCGGCATGCCTCCAGCAGGGTTTCGATATCGGCGACACCCCTTGCCTTCATGTTGTCGTCGCGCGAGGCGCCGTCGAGTTGCCGCCACCCCTCTGAGCGCAGCAGGAGCGGGACGGCATCCATGGTGACGAAAAAGACGACGCGGCGATCGATGGAGGCGGCGGCCGCCGCCGTCATCAGCGCAACGTGAACGCTGAGGTAGTCGCCCGAATGGACGATGAGACCAAGAGGGTCCTTCACGTCAACGGGCGACCTGCCGGTCGGGGTCAAACCAGGTTTCCGTGCGGCCGTCGACATGCATGCCGTCGTCCCCGTAATAGCGTCTCTGGTTCGCAACGACGGGCCGGGGCGGATCCGCCTTCAGCCAAAGGCGCAGGAGAAGGCGCTTTCTGTCGTCCTGCGGCCAGTCCTCGAAGGCGGTGCGGGAATGGAGCACCGTGTAGTTGTTGATGAAGGAGGCCCACCCCGGGCGCAGGTGGAAGCGGAACTGCATTGCGTCGCGTTCGATCACCTGCGTGAACACGTCGAGGGCCTCGTTCTGCCGCGCGTCGAGCGGAATGCCGGTTTCCTCGGCGGCCATGCGGATGAACTCGCGCAGGAAGACACACGAGAGTCGGCCCTTCTCGTAGCCGAAGACGGGAACGGTGTAGTCCGTTACCACTCCCTGGCCGGGTGGCTGTTCGCCGAACCAGTGGTAGTGATACCCGGCGAAGAGCGGTTCCAGGAGATCGGGCCGCTCGCGTGCGATCTCGTTGTAGACGGCGACCGAACTCACCAGCCGGCTTTCGCCACCTGACATCGCCTCTCGAATGCAGAGCAGGCTCACGATGTCATCCGAATCCGTGTGCAGGTTGAGCTCCTTGGCGCTGCGGTATCCGCGTTCCCGCTTGCCGGGTTTCGACACGTCGATGACATAGCCAAGCCGGTCGCCCATCGGGCTCTGCGAAACGCCGCGCCCGAAGCCAGTGCCGAAGGCCCAGTAGGCCATGCCCAGTTCGTCATGGGTCATCTCGTCCACGGGCCAGCCGCGCACAAGGAGGAGACCGCGTCCCTCCATCAGTTCATGATGCAGCGCCCGGAGGTCCTCCGCGATTTCAGGCATCGCGGTTTCCGTTTCGGTCAGTTCCTGAAGGGAACGTCCGGAATCCTGAGCCCGGCGGACGACCGACCAAAGCGCATCCCTGTGCCGGTCCTCGAGATCGAAGGAGACGTCATCGGGACTGGCGAAATCGCTCCCCTTCCATGCGGACGGATGGTCGATGATGGCCGTATGCACCCCTTGTCTCCCTCTGTTTCACCTGCCTGATCAAGTATGCGTCCACGGCCCTGTGAATTCCAGCACGGCACATGCTCGATTCAGGAAGGGGGTTCCCCGTCATGGCTGCAGGCGGCAGATCTCCCGCGAGAAACGTTGTCGAAGCGGGATCACGCGCAACTCCGGACACGGATTTGCAGATGGCAACCTCAACGTCGCATGGTTCCTGCGTTCAGGCACCTACATGTCGACGTTGCATAGTTCCTCAATAATGTGTATTCATGGCACATGGCACGCACCAACGTGAACATAGACGACGAGGCCTGCATGGAAGTCATGCGCCGCTATTGTCTGAAGACAAAGCGCGATGCCATCAATTTCGCGTTACGTACAATTGCGGCTGAGCCACTTGGTCTCGACGAGGCCCGCAGCTTGCGCGGATGTGGCTGGGAGGGCGATCTCGAAGAGATGCGCACTGACCGCACGACGTGATTCTGATAGATACGTCCGCATGGATCGAGTTTCTCCGCGGCACCGGTTCACCGGTCTGTGATCGTGTCGAGGTGCTGCTGGACGAGAGGATTGCGGTCTGCGACGCCGTTCGTATGGAGGTTCTGGCCGGGGCTCGCGACGAGAGACACCTGCGTGATCTTCGGCGTCTGCTCGCGCGGGCAACGACGATTTCGACAGGGCCGATGGACTACGAAGAGGCTGCTGCCATCAATCGATTGTGTCGGAGAAGGGGAGAGACCGTTCGCAAGTTGGTTGATTGTCTCATCGCTTCGGTAGCAATCCGTGCTGGCCTCTCTGTGCTTCACCGTGACGGCGATTTCGAGGTTCTGGCACGCCATACGGCCCTTCAGGTCGAACACGTCGGATAGAGTGTCGTTGCAATCTGGATGCATTAATTCTCCGGCACAACGTCAATTTGCCGCGGTCAAAGCAACTTCCGCCCCGACGCAATTCCGGATCGGCCATTCGGGTCATGGCAATCGCGTACATCCGCCGCGCTCCGGTTTCTGGGGAACTGTCACTCGGCCTTGTCGGGGTGCAGGGGGACCTCGCTCGACTTCAGGTGCAGGTCGCGCTGCGGGAAGGGGATCTGGATTCCGTGCTCGTGGAAGAGGTCCCATACACGGAGCAGGATTTCGCTGATGACGTTCGACCGGCCTTCCGTCGGGTCGTCAATCCAGATCCGGATCTCGAGATCGACCGAGCTGTCGCCGAATCCCCTGAGCAGGCACTGTGGCTCCGGGTCCTCCAGGACCCGGGACACGCCGGAAGGCGCCCTGCGGCACAGGTCCATCGCCAGCCAGACATCGGACTTGTAGGAAATGCCGACCGGAATGTGAAGACGCACCACGCTGTCGCTGTGCGACCAGTTCTCCACCCGCTGCGTGATCAGTTCCTCGTTCGGAATCAGGTACTCGACGCCGTCCCGGGTCCGGATCGCCGTGTATCGCGCCCCGAGCGATGAGACCCAGCCGTACGTGCCGCCGATGGCGATGACGTCGTTCGGCTTGATGGACTTGTCCATCAGCAGCAGGAGGCCGCTCACCAGGTTGGACACCACCTTTTGCAGGCCGATCCCGACGCCGATGCCCAGCGCCCCGCCGAATACGGTGAGTGCCGTGAAATCGATCCCCAGACTGCCGATGGCGACCAGGACAGCGAAGGTGACGAGCGCGATCCTGGCGATCTTGGCGATCAGCACCTGGACCGACGGCGTCAGGCTGTCGGATCGCTTGATGTTCCGTTCCAGCGCATTGGCGAGCGCCAGTACGATCCACAGAAGAATGCCGAACGCTAGGATTCCCTTCGCTAGGGTGAGCAGCGAAATCCGTGCCTCTCCGAACGTCATGCCGACGCTGTCGAGCAGGGCGACAACGGCATCGAAGAGGCCAATGGCGACCAGTGCGGCCACGATCCAGGCGACCCAGGCGATCAGCCCGGCCAGCAGCGCGTTCCCGACAAATCCGGAGAGCAGGCGGATCACCACCCACGCGCCGGCGAGGCTCGCCGCAATCTGCATCAGACGGTGACCGAAGACGGCTGTCTGTGACGCTGCGCCGACGGCAACCAACAGCAAAGCCAAGGCAACAATCGGCGTAGAGAGCGCAGCGAGGCGGTCGAGGAAGCCCTGGACCCCGGTGTGCAAGTCCCTCGGCTGCGTGGCGGAGAGAATGGCACGGCGCAGGCGCGGGCCCAGAACACGGCCCACCAGCAGCGCAAGCACGATCAACCCGGCCTGCACCGCATTGTCGGGCACCAGCACATGGGTATCGACCCAGACTTCGAGACTGGCCCGAAGTCCGGGCAGGTTCAGTCCCTGAATGAACTCTTCCATCGGATCGACCTCGCCGGCCGGACCGGGTCAGGGGTACAGGGCAGGAGAACTCCGATCACCGTGTCGGCCAGTACTGCAAGCATAGTTTGGCCGTCTTCCGGATCAATCCCTCGGCCACGACAAGGAGTCCGGTCCGGCCAGGAGCGCAATGGGGGCCGCACCGTGATCCCGTCAGGCCATCGAAAGGGCAGACGTTGTCATGGCCAGTCAGCGGGACGCCTGCACCGGCCGGCATCGACGCCCTGGTGTGCCGGTAGTGCGCTGGAACCGGAATCGGCATGGTCCGGATCGGCCATGCCTCAAGGGCAATCATGTGTGGATAACGGTATGATGGAACTCCGGCCGGCCGGACTGGCACGCGGCATACGCGTCGGCATCGACATCGGCGGGACCTTCACGGACATGGTGCTGGAGGGGCGACGGTATCCGCCATGCCGCCAAGACCCTGACGACGGCTACCGCTGCACGGCCCCCGGTCGGGTGTTTGGACGAGACAGATCGTTGCGGATTGCATGGTGTTCAACCTTCGGGCGTGGAATCGATACCTGCCGGAATCTCCTGTAGCGCTGATAGAGGCTTGACACAGGAGAATTCGCGAAGGGCGTCCTGACCCCTTGGCAAGGTGCCGATCAAGCCTGGCAGGCCAGCCGCCTCAAGCGCCCGGATACCAACCCCGCCGCGATCGGTTACAATGGCACTGGGTCTTCCCGGGCGATGTAGCGGAGACCGTGCAAATGAGCGATTACTCGGGGGTCGACATCAACGCCCGCGATGCGCAGGGCTGGACGCCGCTCCACCGGGCGGCAAGCTGGATCAAGGTGCCCGAGGTCGTGTCGCGACTGACCGGGGCGGGCGCCGACCTCGAGGCTCGCGACAGGTTCGGCCGTACGCCGCTGCACCACGCGGTCAAAAGGGGAACTGTGCCGGCAATCGTCTCGATCCTGATCGAGGCCGGCGCGAACCTCGAGGCACGCGATGAGATCGGCTGGACGCCGCTCCACCTCGCAGCAGCGTTCAACAACGGGACTGCGATTCTGTCCATGCTGATCGAGGCGGGCGCCGACCTCGAAGCTCGCGACGAGGACAACCAGACGCCGCTTCACCATGCGGCGGCCTCCAACGACACCCCCGGGGTCGTGCAGGCGTTGATTGATGCAGGCTCCAATCTTGAGGCCCGCGATGCGGCTGGCTGGACGCCACTGCACCACGCCGCCGACACGAGCGATGGGCCTGAATCCGTGATCGCGCTGCTCGAGGCGGGCGCGCAAGCGGGAGCGCAATCCACGGGAGGGGCCACGCCCTGGGACCTTGTCCAGTCCAATGGCGCGCTCAGGGACACCGAAGCCCGCCAGCGCCTCCATGACGCGCACTTCGCAGGGTAGCCCGAAGCGGACACGTCCTGCGCCATTGTCACCGCGTCAATGAAGTTCCGTTCATGCCGCTCGCTCAAGGTCAGGTTACCGCAGCGTGAATGTGGAGTTCGACGGTCAGTGTGGCGAAGTGCTCCAAACACTCTCGCCCGTCCGTCGCCGACGGCGTAGGTGTTGGAGCGGTGCAGGTCCACGGGATTTCCGGCGTTCGCGGATCCGTTCTGGAAACCGCGAGTCCGGTCGTCGTGGCAGGGGGTGGTGGAATCTGCGGCCCGAGCGCCCAGAGTCGACGACAGGCGGTGATGCCGGTCGGTACGTGTCTTGTGGTCCGGTTGCTTTGGCTCGGTCCCCTATGCGTTACAGGCTTTCTCGGTCATCGCCTGTCGGCGCTCCGGCGTGATCGTCACACATACAAGGCCCCATGATCGGGATCTGGGGCATCCGGCACGGTCTGGGAATCGACGCCATGGTGCGCCGATAGTACGCTGGAATCGGCATGGCCAGGACGGGTCGTGCTGCACGGGCAGGACATGTGGGAAACGGTATGACCAAACACCGGCCGGACGGACTGGCAGGCGGCATACGCATCGGCATCGACATCGGCGGGACCTTCACGGACGTGGTGCTGGAAGGCGACGGTGTCCGCCATGCCGCCAAGACCCTGACGACGGCAGCGCCCGCCAAGGGATTCATGACCGGTCTCAAGGAGGTGATGGAGGCTGCTGGCGCCGTTGCCGGTGACGTAGGTCTTGTCCTTCACGGCACGACCCTGGCGACCAACGCCCTGATCGAGCGCAAGGGGGCCGTCACGGCGCTTTTCGTCACCGAGGGTCACCGGGATTCCCTGGAGATCGCCTACGAGAACCGGTTCGATCAGTACGACATCCTGGCCGATCGCTCCCGCCCACTGGTGCCAAGACGCCTCAGACTCCCGGTGCCCGAACGGATCAACGCCAGGGGCGAGGTGCTGGTGCAGCTTGATGAAGAGGCGGTCTCGGCCTGGATCGACCGCCTCGTTGAAATTGGTGTCGAAAGCGTCGCCGTCGGTCTGCTTCACGCCTACGCCAACCCGCAGCACGAACGGCGCATTGCCAGCATGATCGCCGAACGGCTGCCCCACGTCGCGGTCTCTGTCTCGAGTGACGTTTGTCCCGAAATCAGGGAGTACGAGCGCCAGACGACAACCGTGGCGAACGCCTACATCAAGCCCGTCATGGCCGCCTACCTCGCCGACGTGGAGCACGCCCTCGAGGAGGCGGGATTCACCTGTCCGTTCCTCCTCATGACCTCGGGCGGCAGCCTTGTCACCATCGCTACGGCGCGGGCGTATCCGGTGAGGCTCATCGAGTCTGGCCCCGCGGGAGGGGCGATTCTGGCCGGTCACATCGCGCGGTCCATGGGGGATGACAAGGTCGTCAGCTTCGACATGGGGGGCACGACGGCGAAGATCTGCCTGCTCGATCACGGCGAACCGCTTCTGGGGCGCCATTTCGAGGTCGACAGGGCCCATCGCTTCATGAAGGGAAGCGGCATACCGCTCAAGATTCCCGTCGTGGAGATGGTTGAGATCGGTGCAGGCGGGGGTTCCATCGCCTCCGTCGACCAGCTCGGCAGGATAAAGGTGGGCCCGCAGAGTGCCGGCGCCGAACCCGGCCCGGCGTGCTATGGCAAGGGCGGCGCCGATCCCGCGGTCACCGATGCCAACCTCATCCTGGGCCGCCTCGACGCGACGGACTTCGCCGGAGGCGCCTTCGATCTCGACCCGCAAGCTGCCGCCCAGGCGGTTCTGGGTGGCGTCGGCGAGGCGCTGTCGCAGACTGCCGTCGAGGCGGCGTTGGGCATCGTCGAAATCGTCGACGAGAACATGGCTGCGGCGGCCCGCGTGCATGCGATCGAGCGCGGCAAGGAGATCGAGGACCGCACCATGATCGCCTTCGGCGGGGCAGCGCCCGTGCATGCCCTGCGCGTCGCCGAGAAACTGGGCATCCGCAAGGTCGTCGTTCCAGTCAATGCCGGCGTCGGATCGGCCGTCGGACTGCTGCTTGCTCCGGTGGCCTACGAGGTGGTGAGGAGCCACTACCAACGCCTTTCCCGCTTCGATGCCTCCATCCTCAATGCGCTCTTCGACGCCATGAGCCGGGAGGCGCACGACGTGGTGGCCCGGGGTGCGCCGGGGCAGGCGGTGAGAGAGCATCGCCACGCCTTTGCGCGCTACATCGGACAGGGTCACGAGATCCGGATCGATCTTCCGGACCGGGCGCTCTCCGACGGGGACGCAGGATGGATCGCCGATGCCTTCGAGGACGCTTATCGCCAGCAGTTCGGTAGAACGGTTCCGGGGCTCGAGGTCGAGGTGCTGACCTGGTCGCTGACGGCCGTGGCACGTGTCGCCCATTCTCCCGCCAGCCGGATGGCGTTGGCGGCGATCGCCGGGGACGGCGCGAGGTCGTTCCGTGGAATCGTCTTCCCGGGCGACGACGACGCGAGCAGGACCGCCGTTCTCCCGCGTCATGAGCTGGCACCGGGTGAGGAGGTGACCGGTCCCGCGGCGATCGTCGAGACCCAGACCACGACCATCGTGTCGCCCGGCTGGCGGGGCTCCGTCGATGAAGACGGACACCTCGTGTTCGAGCATGGCAGGGATGTCACCGCGCACCTGGTGGCGGGACTGCGCCACCAGGTGTTGTGGGACCGGTTCATTGCCGCCGTCGAGGAACAGGCGCAGGCGATCATCCGCACGGCCTTTTCGACGACCGTGCGCGAAGCCGGCGACCTGTCGGCGGGCATCTTCGACCTCCAGGGCCGCATGCTTGCCCAAGCGGTCACCGGGACACCCGGCCACGTCAATGCCATGCCGGCGGCGGTCGGGTTCTTTCTCGAGAAGTACCCCGTCTCCTCCATGAAAGAGGGGGACGTCTTCGTCACCAACGATCCCTGGCATGGCACCGGGCACCTCTTCGACTTCACGGTCGTGACTCCGTGTTTTCGCAACGGCGCCGCGGTGGGGCTCTTTGCCTCGACGGTGCATGTCGTCGACATCGGAGGCCCCGGTTTCGGTCCCGATTCGGGCCAGGTGTACGAGGAGGGCCTGTGCATTCCGATCATGCGGCTCTTCGATGGCGGCGAGGCCAACGAGAGCGTGTTCGAGATCATCCGGGCCAACGTGAGGGAACCGGTCCAGGTCGTCGGCGACCTCTACTCGCTTGCCACAAGCAATGACGTCGGCTGCCGGCGCCTGAGGGAGCTGATGGACGAGTTCTCCATGAACGGACTCGAGGAAATCGCCGATCACATCATCGCCACGTCGAAGAGCGCCATGCTGGAGATCATCGGCGCGCTTCCGCATGGAACCTGGACCCATGCGATGACGGTCGACGGTTACGACGACCCTGTCGACCTCAGGGCCTCCCTGACGGTGTCTCGGGATGGCATCGACATCGACTTTGCCGGAACGTCTCCCATGTCGCCCTACGGCATCAACGTGCCGATCACCTACACCCAGGCCTATGCCACCTTCGGGGTGCGATCCGTCGTCGGCCGCGACGTTCCCAACAACACGGGCTCCCTGGAAACGGTCAGGGTCACGGCACCGGAACACTCCATCCTCAATGCACCGCGGCCGGCGGCCGTCACCGTGCGCCACGTCATCGGCCAGATGCTGCCCGATGTGGTTCTGGGCTGTCTCGGTCAGGCCTTGCCCGGACAGGTGCCGGCCGAGGGGAGTTCGAGTCTGTGGAACCCCTCCTTCATTGGCGGTCACGGTGTCACCGGAAGCCACGACTACGGTGACGCCACGCCGTTCTCCGTCACCGTCTTCCATTCCGGCGGCACCGGCGCCAGGCCTGGAAAGGACGGCCTGTCGGCGACGGCATTTCCTTCAGGTGTAAGGAACACGCCGGTCGAGATCACCGAATCCATCGCGCCTCTCATCTTCACCCGCAAGGAACTGCTCGAGGGTTCCGGCGGCGAGGGCAGGTACCGCGGCGGAGACGGACAGGTGATCGAGGTGGAGCACGCCGAAGGTGCCCCCTTCGCGGTCCTGGCGCTCTTCGACCGCATCGATCATCCGGCCCGCGGCCGAGACGGTGGCGGCAGCGGGGCACCCGGAGCGATCCGTCTTGCCGGTGGAGTGGATCTCAAGGGCAAGGGGAAACAGATCGTGCCTTCGGGAGAACGGCTCATACTCGAACTCCCGGGGGGTGGCGGTCTTGGGGAAGCCGGGCGCGAGGAGATCGATGCCGCCGGCTGATTCTCCCGGGGTGTGCCTGCCACGGGATATCCGGCGTATCGGCGCCTGTGTCTCCTTCCATGCCGCCCACCGGGGCGATCACGAGGCGGCTGTCGCCGGGACAGTCAGGATGACCTACCGGGATCTCGACCGGTCGGTAGGGCGTTGGGCGAAGGCCTTTCTCGCCGCCGGACTGGGACACGGTGACAGGGTGGCCATGCTGGCGCCCGCCTCGACGGAGTGGCTGGCGGTCATGCTCGCGGTCACCGACATCGGAGCCATCTGGACGGGATTCCACCCGCGCTACCGTCTACCGGAATTCCGTCACGTCACGGCGTTGACCGCGCCTAAGGTGCTCGTCGCCCTTCGCCACATCCACGGCAGGGACTACGCCACGGAACTCCGCGCGCTGCGGGCCGAGACGCCGACGCTCGTCGACATGGTGATGATCGACGAGCCACTCGACGATGCGACCATGGCCGGGACCTTCCTTGAAGCGGGCGCCGGCGTCAGCGATGAGGACCTCGACCGCCATCGGGACGCCGTGACGATCGACGACACGGCGGTCCTCATCTTCACGTCCGGCACCACCGGCCGGCCCAAGGCGGCCATGGTCCGGCACCGGGCGCTCCTCGTCGGCGCCATGGTCGAGAACGAGCACTGGCCCATGACGCGGCCGCGCCTGCTTCACATGATGCCCGTCAACCACATCGCCGGAATCGGCATGACGGCCGTCTTCGCCCTGTGGACGGGCGGAACCCTCGTCTTCCAGTTCAGGTTCGAGGCGGGCGATCTGCTGCGCCTGATCGAGGAGGAACGGATCGATCACGTCCTGGGATCGCCGGTCCAGTTTCACATGATGGCCCATCACGCGGACCTGGAGCGCCGCGACCTCGCCAGCCTGAAGTACATCACGTGGGGAGGCGCACCGATGGCAGCGCCCCTGGTGGCGAGGCTGAACAGGCTGCCGGGCCACTTGTGCACCAGTTTCGGCATGACCGAACTCGGGCTCTACGTCACCTTCACCAAGCCCGACGACGATTTCGAGGTCCTGAGCAGCACAATCGGCAAACCGCACGCCGGTTTCGACATCCGCATTGCCGATGCCGAGGGGCACATCACGCCGCCGGGAGGCCGCGGAGAGATCCAGGCGAGGGGACCTTGGCTTCTCGCCGGCTACTGGGGCGATGAGGAGGCGACGCGTCAGGCCTATACGGCTGACGGCTGGTTTCGCACCGGCGATGTCGTGCGAGTGCGCGAGGACGGCAACCTGGAAATCGTCGGGCGGACGAAGGAGATGTACATCTCCGGAGGATTCAACATCTATCCGCGGGAAATCGAGGTGGTTCTCGAGGAGCATCCCGACGTCGGCCTGGTGGCCGTCGTGGGTGTTCCCCACGAGGTGTTCGGCGAGGTCGGCCATGCCTTTGTCGAACCCCGTCCCGGCGCCCGGCCCGGGACCGGTGAACTCGATCACTGGTGCCGCGAACGCCTTGCCAACTACAAGGTGCCCAAGACCTTCGAGATCGATCGTGAACTGCCGCGCCTGCCCATCGGGAAAATCGACAGGCAGGCCCTCAAGCAGCGCCTGGAGGCAAGGAGATGACAGAAGAGAGACCTGTCCCCCAGCATGACATCACCGGACTGCAGGAGAGTGTGAGACGCCATGGTTTCGGCATGTATCTCGATGCCGTCGACAGGGAGACGACGGCGGCCATCCGCGAGCGTGTCCTGGAGCAGGCGGCAGCCGAGCGGCGGGTCGACCTCCACACCACCAACTCTGCGGTCGAACCCGAAGACGACGTCAATCAGTGGGTCGTCTTCCTGCCGAACAAGGGGCGCATCTTCCGCCACCTCATCAACAACAAGCCCTGCCTCGACATCGTCCGCTTCGTTCTGGGAAGGGAGGCCATCCTCTCGGAGTTTTCCGCCCACATCACGTGGCCCGGCAACCGGGAGATGCCGCTCCACATCGACCAGTGGTTCATGCCCCACCCGGTCGAGCCCGGCGGGGACTATCCGCGTCCCTCCGACATCACGCGAAGCCGACAACGCTGTGGCGACCCTGCGCCGGCCACTGGACCCGTCAACCCGCCGGTGGTCTGCAACGTCATGTTCGCCATCACGGACTTCACCCTGGAAAACGGCGCCACCCGCCTGGTTCCGGGGAGTCACCGTTCAGGCCGTCATCCGGACCCCGCACGGCACTACCCATCGGTCCACGCCGAGGTCCCGGCCGGAAGTTTCGTCGTCTGGGAGGGCCGCACCTGGCATGCCGCGAGCCTCAACACCGGAACCGGCCCCCGCATCGGCATCACCACCTACTGGTCGGCGCCCTTCCTGCGCCAGTTGCTCAACTTTCCCTATGGCCTGCGCCCGGAAGTCGCCGCCGACCTCACCGAACACGAGCGCGGTCTGATGGGCTTCAGGACCTGGAGCACCTACGGCACGAGCGACGACTTCGAGTCCGAGTGGGCCCGCCCCGGCTCCGAGAACACAGGCCCGCTTCTCCGCTGATCTGCACGTCGCCGGACGTATCGAACGGCTCTTGCCATGTTTCACTGGACCAGTTGTTATCAGCGATTGCTGAAATCATGGAGAGCGGTGAAACAACTCCAGAGTGTGACCGTGGAAGAGGCCGGCCCCTTGCCGGGGCGCGTCCCGAACATACCGATGATCGTATCACGGGTCTCGGCCATCTCCCGCGTACGGTCGGCTTGACGAGCCACCAGTTCGGGAAACGGCTGCTTTTCGAGATCCTGGACCGTGAGGCCGCATCCATTGTTCAAAATCGCACCGGCAAACTTGCCTCTGACATGACCGTGACCAGCGAAGCCAATCTTCAGGAGTGCACACCACTGACGGCTTTCCGGGAAATTGTGCCGCAGGAGGAATCAGTCAGCCAAGCCGTCGGTGAACTCCTGACGGCGTTCGTGTTCCTCGGTCATTTTGCCGTAGAGATTCATCACCCGTTCCTTGCTGCCAATCATGCCCGGCGCATCGGTAAACGACATGATCAACACCAGCCGATCGCCATCGCCGGTGTTTTGCGTGACCCGGTGCAGCGAAAAGCGCCCCAGGAAGAACTGCAGGTCACCAGCATTGAGTTCGAGCTGTCTCACGCGCGTACGGTCACCGCCAAGCACCCGCCCGACATCGGCGTAGCATTCATCGTCCGCACTGCGAAGGCCCGGAATGTACTCGAAGATGCCGCCCGAACTTGCTGGCTGCAATAGCATCGTGATGGTGAATTCGTTCGTGTCGAAATGCCAGTTGAACTCCTGCCCGGGTTTCCCAACGTTCACGATCATGTTGGAAACCGGATCCTCGTAGATGTAGAGCTCGTCCTTGCCGAGGCAGTCGCCAAGGAACCGCTTCAGGGGTTCCCAGTAGTACAACTGGCGGGCTGACGTCTCCTCGCCGAACAGGTCGGACGTGACAAAGCCATTGTTGCGCGGCATGCGCACGTTGAGCGGATGATCCGGCGGCAGGTCAGGGCTGCCGTCGTTGAGGTAAACGTTGTTGTACTTGCTTGGCGAATAGTAGGCCTGTGGCTTGCGCGCCTCGGCCTCGTCAACCAAAACTGCGAGTCCGGCTTCACTGAAGAAGTCGCGTATCACGGCGCACCCGTCGGTGGCGAGTTCGGCTCTCACCTGCTCGACTGCCGTCTGGCGACGTGGATCGTCCGCCAAGTCAATCGGGTAACGCTGGTGGTTGATGATTTCACTGCAGATCAAGGATGCCCTCATCCTTCGTCGTCGAAGTCAGGCAGCGTCTTCAGCGCCGCCACAGTGATGATGACCTCAAGGCGAATGCCGTCAGCTGAGTCACGGAAACCCGGATTCACCCACACGAACACTGTATCGGCCACTTCCCAGTTGCGCCACGCAAAGCGATTCAGGGATGTGTGTAGCGAATCCTTGGATCATGCAAGATCGCCCACACATAGGACTGGCCGACGATGCCGCTACCTTGCAAGAAGCCGGGGCCGTCGAAAGGCACGAGTTCGTGGGCCTGCTCGAAATTTCTCTTCGAGATGTGCCAGACCGTATGTTCAGGCTGTAGCGTGTTGCCATCGATCCAGTAGCTGAACGGAATGCCCCGCTTGGTATGGAACTCTTGGCCGGCGCATTTGACGATCCGCCGCCATGCTGTCTCGAAATCCGCTATGATTCTCTTTGTCATCTCAGGTGCGAGGGCGTACTCGCGCACGAGCACGTCGGCCGGGATCTTCCATTCGGCCGATAGAGCGCGGATCATTGGCAGGGTCAGAGGACGTCGGCGACTCAGTACTTCGGATGCGTGTGGCTGCGACCCTATCACGGCGGCGAGGTCCTTCTGGCGATAGCCGCGTGCTTCCATCGCATGTTCGATCATTGCGACGGGGTCGGGCGCTTCCACCGGCCAACGCCGCGCCTCGTAGGACTCGACAAGTGTGACGAGAACGTCCAGCCAATTCCCTTCCGGGGTATCGGGGGCCGCGCCCATGAGACTGTCGATCATCTCGAGCGCCGCATCGTAGTCGGTCTCGCATCTGATTGGCCTGATGTTCATTGAGTGACCTCCTACACTGTCGACACGTCAATCCGATCGTACTCGGCATGAGTCCCGACGAAGCGCACGAATCCGATACGGTGCGCATAGTCGAAGCGCACGACCAGGCGATACCTGTTCCCGCCGATATCGAATACTACGCGGTCGCGGCCTACGATGCTCGCCCTCGCGTAAACGGCCTTGACGTCGGCGGGTGAAGACCAGTAGGCCGCTGCCGCAATTGCATGCCACGACCTGAGTGGATTCTCGGCTCGCGGTTCCCTCTCCCAGTACTCCCTCAACGTCCGCTTGGCGACGATGCGCATGGAACGAACATAGTTATCCCGTGTCGGGATGTAAACGGTCCACGCTGGCATTTCGTGTGCGCGTCGGCGTGGGCTGCATGCAGACTCCAGATGGATCCACTCAGGCCTCCACACCATGCGACGGGCAATGATCCGCGATCGCGTGTAGTGAAGCTGACTGTCGGAAACAACACATGACAGCGCAGAGCTATGCAAACGCCGTAGACCTGGAGGCAGAGAGGGAACGCGAAGAAGCACGAAACAGTACTCTGAGGGAGGCGAAGGCGTCGGCTCAGAACGAAATTGACCAGCTTGATTCAGAGATTGGCAATTTGGGCGATAGTGATGAGGCTGGACTGCTGGGCTTGCTCCCGCAGAGCCTTGAAGATGTCCTCCCGGAGAACCTTGGAGGTGTCGAGGAGGGAGAGGAACACCACGCTGCGAATGAGCTCCGACAGGATCTCGAAGACAAAATCGAGAGCCTCGAAAACGAAATCGAGAGCATGAATGACGAAATCCGCGGGAGTGACGAGGCCCTTGAGTGTCTGGACACGCGCATTGCGGGCGGATCATGCGAATCACTGTGGGAGAGAGTTTCCAACATGGGTGAAGCCGGCATCATGAAACTGGGGGAGGCCAGCGGAAAGTTCGTCGATGTGGCGAGCAGCATCGCTCTTCTTCTCATCGCGGTTGCGATAAAGAACATTCTCTTTCCGGTCGTATTCTTGATGGCTGCTGTGAAGTGCAGCCTGCCCCTCACCCGACATGCATCGCGCCTCCTCGCCGGTTTTCGCGAAGATGCAAGGAAGCTGAGGGAGACATTTGCAAGCCAGACTCCGTCTGCAGAACGATAAGAGTGTTCTGCGTCCTGAACCCGGCCCGGTCATTCCGACAAGGAAGTCCGGCCGTCGTGACGTGGTACCGGGTTTCCGGAGCGGATCCCGAACGCTTGGGCGAAACCGATGGCCCGCCATGCGGCGTGGGCCTTCCGCCGCCATCGACGTCGCGCCACGCCGGTTGTACGCTGGGATTGGCCTGCTTGCGGCATGCGTCCGTCAACCTGGTCTCACAGCGCTGAGTGCCGATAGAAGGGTGAACACTTGACAACAGGACAGCGGGACAAGGGCGCGCTTGGGGACAGCGCCAGTATCGGAGTGGATGTTGGCGGCACCTTTACCGATCTCGTGCTGATCGATGACCAGGCGGGCGTGCACCTCGACAAGGTACCCTCGACGCCCGGACGGCCCGATGCCGTGCTGGACGGCATCCGCCGCATCACCGGGACGGCCGGAGTCGCTGCGAGCGGGGTCGACCTCTTCGTGCACGGCTTCACGGTTGCCACCAACGCCTTCCTCACGCGAAACGGCGCCAGGGTCGCGCTGGCGGTGACCGAGGGCATGCGCGACATCCTGGAGATTGGCGATCAGATGCGCCCCCATCTCTACCGGTTGAGTCAGACCAAGCCGTTGCCGGTGGTGCCGCGGTCGCGCACGATCGAGGTCGCCGAACGGCGTGATGCCCATGGCAAGGTCGTGACCCCGCTCACCATGGACGAGACGCGCCGCGTTGCTGCCGCGATTGCGGCTCTCGAGCCTGAGTCCGTCGCCATCTGCCTTGCCTTTTCCTTCCTTGATGCGGCACACGAAGAGATGCTCGAGGAAGCCCTTGCCGAGGAGCTGCCCGGCGTGCCGCTTTATCTCTCGAGCCGCGTGAACCCGCAGATCGAGGAGTATCCGCGGGCCAACAGCACGGCTCTCGCGGCCTATGTCGGGCCCGTCGTCGACCGCTACGTTGCGACGCTCGACCAGGCACTTGCGGCCGACAACGTGGCGGCCCCCTTGCGCCTGATGCGCTCGGACGGCGGGATCGCCACGCCACGCTCGGCGCGTGACAACCCGGCGGCAATGCTGTTCTCGGGCCCCGCGGGCGGCGTCATTGCCGGTGCGAACATGGCCGAGGAACTCGGCGTGGGGGATCTGGTGACCTTCGACATGGGTGGGACCTCGGCGGACTTTTCGGTCATCGCCGGCAGTGAACCGCGCATGGTGACCGAACGCCGTGTCGGCGGTGTGCCGCTGCGATTGCCCACTCTCGACATCGAGACCATCTCGGCAGGCGGCGGCTCGATCGCGCATGTCGACATTGGCGGAGCCCTGCGCGTCGGCCCGCAGTCGGCGGGCGCCGAACCCGGGCCCGCCTGCTACGCCCGGGGCGGCAGGGACGCCACGGTGACGGACGCCGCGGTAGTCCTGGGCATCCTTCATCCGGAAGAGTTCCTGGGCGGCGAGGTCCTGCTCGACGCCGGGCTTGCACGACAGGCGGTCACCGAGAACATCGCACGGCCGCTGGGACTGTCGCTCGAGGAGGCTGCGCTTGGCATCGTGCGCGTTGCGAACGCCGGCATGATACAGACCATCCGCAAGCTTTCGGTCGAGCGCGGTCTTGATATCCGTGACTTCGCTCTCGTCGCCTTTGGCGGCGCGGGTCCGATCTACGCGCCCTACATGGCGCGCGACCTTGGCATGGCCGAGGTGCTGGTGCCGGCCCATCCGGGAGTCTATGCGGCCCAGGGATTGCTCATGTCGGATGTGCGGCACACCGCCCAGACCGCGTTCCAGCGCCGCTTTGTCAAGACATCGGAGGCCGAGCTCTCCGGCCGGCTGGGCGCGATGGCAAGCGAACTCGACGCTGAGCTGGCCCATGACGGAATCGCCGAGGCGAACCGCTACGTGCGCTATCTCGCCGACATGCGCTGCACGGGCCAGTTCCACGAACTTCTGGTGCCGCTGCCGCAACCGGACGCACCCGGCTGGTGGAAGCCCGACGAGGTTGCCGCGGCATTCCACGAAATCCACGAGCGGGCCTATGGCCACACCGATCCCGATGTGCCGGTCGAGTTCGTCAACCTGCGGGTGGAGGCGTTCGGCCGCACGCCGAAGGCAGCCGCGCCGCCTGCGCCCGAGAGAGCCACGGCGGCACCGGAGCCGGCAGGCTGCAGACAGGTCTGTCTCGATATCACGGCGGGTTTCGTCGAGACGCCGGTCTATCGCCGTGACGATCTCCGGCCGGGCCACGCTTTCGGCGGCCCTGCCGTCATCACCCAGCGCGACACCACCACCGTTGTCCTCGACCGACAGGAGGTCACGGTGGCCGGCAGTGGCGTACTGCGGGTCAACACGTCATCATGACGGTCGCCATCACACAGATGATCCGTGTCGTTCGGAACGACACCAGTGAAGGAGGAGCCCCATGACCGGGATCGACCCCATCAGCCGCGACGTCTTCCAGCACCAGGTTCACGGCATTGCCGAGGAGATGTCGATGGCGCTGCGGCGTGCCGCCTTTTCCTCGATCATCTGGGACATGTTCGACTATGCCTGCGGGCTCTTCACGCCGGAGGGCGACATGCTCTCGCAGGCCGAGACCATTCCCGCCCAGCTCGGCATCATGTCGACGGCAATCCGCTACATGTTCGAGAAGATACCGCCCCAGGAATGGAAACCCGGTGACGTGATCGTGTGCAACGACCCCTATCAGGGGTGCACCCACACGCCCGACATATGCCTCTTCAGCCCGGTCTTCAGCAACGGTGAACTGGTGGCGCTGACCTCGACGATCGCCCATCACGTCGACATAGGCGGCAAGGTGCCTGGGAGTGAAGGACCGGACAACCTGGAGGTCTTTGCCGAGGGTCTGATCCTGCCGCCGCTCAAGCTCCTTGAAGAAGGCCGGCCCAACCAGGCGATCTTCGACATCCTTGCTGCCAATGTGCGCGATCCCCACGGGTCGGCAGGCGACCTGCGGGCCCAGATCGCAGGCTGTCGCACCGGCGAGCGCCGATTGGCCGAACTCGCCACGCGCTACGGCAACGTCCGGTTCCGCGAGATGTGCACCGCCTGCCTTGCCTACAATGAAACCTACATGCGGCGTGCCATCGCGAACCTTGGCGACGGCACCTGGGAGGCCGAGGTTCTCATGGAGGACGATGTCACCTCCGACGAACCGATCCGGCTCCATGCAAAGGTGACGGTCTCGGGCGGGGACATCACGGTCGACGTCTCGGGGTCCGACGCCCAGCGGGCCAACGGCCTCAACTGCCCGGAGGCCTCCACGCTTTCGATGATTCACTATGCGGCGAAATGCGTGCTTGCCCCCGACCTGCCGCAAAATCAGGGTTGCGATCGCCCGGTCCACGTCGTCACAAAGAGGGGTACGGTACTCGATCCGATCCGTCCGGCGGCCGTATCGGTGCGCCACATCACCCAGCAGGCGATGGCTGATGTCGTCTTGAAGGCGCTGGCGCCCGTGGCCGGAGAGAACGCGGCGGCCGGTTGTCACACGAGCTTTCCGAGTTTCGTGCTTGGCGGCTTTGACGAACGCCCGGAGATGGCGAACGACGACGGCACGGCGCCCTACTACGTCATCGCCGACATTATCGGCGGCGGCATGGGTGGCGCCGATGGCACCGACGGGCTCAACGCCATCGACAGCCACGGCGGCAACTGCGCCATTCTGTCGGCCGAAATCATGGAAACACTCTCGCCCGTGCGCGTACGGCAGACCGAACTGGTGCCTGGTTCCGGCGGAGCAGGTCAGTTTCGCGGCGGGCTTGGCATAAGGCGCGATTACGAGGTCATCGCCGGGACCGGCATCCTGACCGGCTACTGTCAGCAGACTCGCCCCGATACGGCGCCCTGGGGCCTCAACGGTGGCGGGACGGGAGGCACCGCGGCCATGATCCACAACCCCGACCGCGCGGGTGGGGGGCGTCTCCAGAGCAAGATGGTCGGCGTCATCCTCAAGAAGGGAGACGTGTTGCGCACCCAGGGCGCAGGCGGTGGCGGCTGGGGAGACCCGGCCAAGCGCGATCCTGCGCTGCACGAACGCGACCTGGCGGAGGGCTACGTCTGAGTGTCGCCCGGCTGTCCTGCCCAGGCCGCAACTTCCGAAACCTGAAGAGACAGCCGCCGTGACCTCCGGCGCAAGCGGGATCCAGTCGCCGAGTCATCTCGGCGTGCCTGCTTCCCGGGAAAGCCTGCCCGCCGGAGTCTCCCGGCTGCCTGATCTCAAAACCGTGGAGTCGTCATGTTGAAGCCTGCCATCGTGACTGCCCGGGAGATGAGCGCCAGCGCCGCGTTCATTCCCACGCTTCGTGTCGACTGGGGAATTGTCTGCACCGGTCAGCATGTTCAGCTGACATGGGCGCGCTACGAGCCGGGAGTGCCCTACGAGATGCACCAGCACGACTACGAGCAGGTGAGCGTCCTCCTCAGCGGGCGGCTGCGTCTCACTGTCGGCGATCTCACCCGGGATATCGCTGCCGGCGACGTCTGGTTCGCTCCAGCGGGTGTCGTGCACGGTGGCGAAGTGATCGGAAGCGAGGCGGCTGTCTTTCTGGATATCTACGGTCCGCCCGACGACAGCGTCCTGGAGTTCCTGCGAACCCAAGGAGAATCGAACGACGGACCCGGAGACTGAGGGCACCACGTCATCATCGGCGTCGACTCGCCAACAGGCTCGGCACCGATGGCCATTGATGCGGGCGAAACCGCGACCTCCTGACGGCTGCGCTTGCACGCCAACGAGGATATCTCGTTCGGTGACATGATCCGCCCGGGCGCACGTAGTCTGGCCAACGAGGTCAGCGAACCGGTGCGCCACCAGAAGGGCATCATTCCCGGGTGGTATGGGCGCACCGCTCCGCCCGGTCCGCGACCAGTCCGGCCAGCCGCGAGAGAACTTCCGCGTCCAGGCCCGGACACATCAGTGTACAAGCCACCTCTTCGGTCCGTGTCCTGATGGTCTGGCTGATTTCGGCAACGCGACGGCGGACGAGGGGCAATCCCAGGACGGCGCCGGAAGCGAACGTCGCCCAACCCTCGGCGTCCAGTTCCGCGAGCGTCGCGCGCTTGCCGATCTTCATTGCGAGCCTGGGCGACAACTCGGGATAGGCCACGGTTGCCAGCAGATCGTAGAGGGGTGCGAGACGGGGCCCGCTCCTGTGGTACAGGATCGAGAAGTTCTTTCCGTGGGCGTCGGCATTGCCGACGATCAGATTGAAGATGACTGCATCGAGCAGCTTCAGGACGTCGCGTGCCGGGTAAGGGGAGACAGAACGGAGAAGGCGGAAGCAACCTTCGAGTGTAGGACCTCCCTCTTCAGCGTATTTCAGTTCCGGCGGCACGGAGAGCGCTTGACAGAAGTCTTCCTGGTGGATGCGCCGTATCCTGTGATCGGCGCCAACGGAACGGTCATACCGCTCAACCAGGAGAAATTGCCGGTTGCTGATCACGCGCGGTTCCACCGATGCGACATCGAGACCGATGTCTGCAGCGAGCCGCATCACGAAGGCTTCGTTCTCCGTCGTGCCGGGAAACCTTGCGATGGGTAGTTTTAGAATGTGAGTGGTCGGTTGCCCGGGCAGAGGCAAGGCGACTTCGCCATCCACGAGAACGACCGGCACCTTGGACTGGGCGCCGGCGAGTGAGAGCCTGAGACCTCCTGCACCTGCGAGGAACGGACGCGTTGGCAGTGCGTCGAGCACGCCGATGAGGTCCGCCTCATCAAGTGGAGGCGGCTGGCTATCGAAGCCGGACTCTCTCGGAGCTTCTTCAGGTGGCAGGAGCTGAAGCGCACCTGCCACTTCGCCGCCAAGGCCGTTGAGCATGGCAAAATCATTGCCACTGGATACGCCTAACGCCTGGGCGGCCGCGTCGCGCTGACTTTCTTCAGGCAGCAGGCCGCCAAAGAAGGGGCGGCACTCGCGGCGGGAAAAAGACTTCTCGCGCTTGGGCAGGGAGGCGGAAAGAGGCTGAGCATTCTCATCTCCAAGCCAACCCTCGGAATAGGCGAACCCGAGTTCGCCGTGGCGGTCCTGGGTCAGTTCGCCAACAAGCTTCCCCTCCCACCAGACGAGGAGAGCACGGCTCATGTGTTCTCCATGCCGTCAGGCTCTGGCGGTGGTGCGATGTCGAACGAGCAACCAAGGGCTTGCAGGACCTGAAGCGCTTTGCCGATTTGTGCAGTCGGTTTTCCGCGTTCGAGCTCAACGATGAAGCGCAAACCAACACCGGCTGCACCGGCGAGTTCGTCCTGGCGCAGCCCGGAGGCCTTGCGGGTGGTACGGACGACGCGACCGATGTCTGCGGGTGTGATGATTCGATGAAGCATAGCATTTACCGAACGGGAACATGCGTTGGCCTTTTGGTTTTGTCAACGCAAATGTCCCGATAGGGAAAATGTGGGAACATTAACCTTCCATAGATCAAAATGTCCCGAACGGGAAGCCGATCCGGACCATGCCGGAACATGATCCGACGGGACCATGTGATGCCACGACAAGTCACGATTCGGTTACCTTCAGACTATTGCCGATGTTGTCGCCAAGCGCGGCCCTCGGCCCTTCCTCCACGAAGCCCCTCCTGACACGGTCCACCTTCCGCACGTTGATGCACAGGTTCTCGGACATGGTCTCTCATTGCGCCGTCGCTTTTTGAACGCACCCTCGTCGCGGATGAGCAGGATCAAGGCGTTGAGCACCTTCTGCCAACGACGCGTTCTCCTGCCCACAAGCCCGTCGCGCTCGCGCAGCTCCAGCGTCGCCAAACATTGCTTCATGCTGCCGTCCCCGTTGTTGGCACCCCATAGGACAATGCTCGCGTGACATGATGTCAGTGGGACATGAGGACCGGCACGGTCATTCGGCGCAGGATGTCACGGGTCATGCCGCCCAGCAGCAGTTCCCGCAGGCGGTGATGGCCGTAGGCGCCCATGACCAGGAGATCGACGCCGTAGTCGCTGATCGCGGACAGCAGGATGTCCGCGGCGGAAATGTCCGACGACTCCGGCCTGTGCCGGGCGTCGGCCTTGACGCCATGCCGGGCCAGATGCGCGCTCGCCTCGGCACCGGGCAAGTGTGTGCCGTCATCCGTTCCGATGCTGAACACGATGACGTTGCTTGCCTGCCGGAGCAGCGGAAGCGCATCCGAAAGCGCGCGCTTTGCCTCGCGGGTGCCGTTCCACGCCAGCAACACAGTCTCGGCGCGGGTGTCGAACGTACCGGCGTAGGGCCAGACCAGCACGGGCCCGCCCGCGTCCAGCACCAGGCTGTCCGCCAGGCCAGCGATGCAGGCGTCGTCGTCATGGTCGGTCTGACCGACGACGGTGACGTCCGCATAGCGCGAAGAGGTCGTCACCGCCTCGACCGGATTGCCCTGGAGAAGACGCCATTCGTGAAGCAGGTCCGTCCTGGCGATGCGTTCGGCGAACAGTCCTTCGGCCTCCGCAGCCGGATCGTCCCGCTGCCGTTCCGACTCCACGGCGACGCCGGGGTTGTTGCGCCCTGGTACGGCGGACCGGGAACGCACGTAGACACCCGTTACCCGGCCCCCATGGCGCTCGGCCAGTCCGATCGCGGCGTCCAGGCGGGCGGGCGAGCGCCGGTCCTGCGACAGGTGCACCAGAATGTCCCTGTAGGCCATGGCCGAATTCCCACGCTGAGATCCACAACGTACTTGTTGTTCTGCTGCCGCACCATCGCGGACCCGCGCGCCCGCCGGCAATGTCCGGTGTGCTCTCGCGGGCACCGTGCACGCAGGCGAAGCGGCCTGGAGTTCCCGGGAACTCATGCAGAATTGGACAGTAGATCCGGCGAATGAGGCCGTCGCGTTATCATCGGCGTCGGCTCGCCAGCAGGTTCACCGCCGACGGATCCGTGGTTGATTCAGGCAGAGGACATGTCGATCACGCCGTTGCCTGGTTCGAATTCACCAACCGTGGGTCCCTCTGCATTCACGCCAGTGCCGGATTGTCAATTGTCATCTGACAGGCGACAAGTTAGGGTCCTGGCATGATCACATCGTTCCGCCACCGCGGCCTGAAAGCGCTGTATGAGGGCAGGACGGAACGGCGCGTGGCACCGGCGCATGTCGAGAAGTTAAGAGACATCCTTGCGGCGCTCGATTTGAGCCGAGAGCCGGAGGACATGAACCTGCCGGGGTTTCGCCTGCATGAACTGAAGGGGCCCCTTAAAGGGCACTGGGCGGTTGCAGTTTCAGGCAATTGGCGCGTGACCTTCCGGTTTGAGGAGGGTGCGGCGGCTGATGTGAACTACGTGGACCATCACTAAGGAGAAAGAGTTATGGCGATGCACAATCCGCCGCATCCAGGCGGCGTCGTGAAGCGTCAGTGCCTCGAACCTCTGGGCTTGAGCGTGACGAGGGCCGCTCAAGGGTTGGGTGTGACACGGCAGGCGCTTTCCGAGTTGGTGAACGAACGCACGGGGATTTCGGTGGAGATGGCGATACGACTATCGAAGGCCTTCGGCTCGACGCCGGAGACCTGGCTGGGAATGCAGATGGCCTGGGACCTCTGGCAAGCCCGCGGCCGGCAAATCACTGTGGAGCGGTTTGCGGCGGCGTGATCAAGCAGCGTATCTCACGCAGGGGCGGGTTCCCCGCGATCGTGCTGTTTCATGAGGGGAGAACTGGCGTTCTTCGAATTCGGCGTTCCCAAGAGCGATCGGGAGAATCCGCGTCGCAACGAGCTCGAGACGTTCAGGCCTCTGGTGACGAGTATCTTGCGATGAACGCAAGTGACTGGCGGCCGTTGTACCGTCCCCCGCTTTGCGCACCGGATCGGGGTTGCCGTGTCAGTTGTCTGAACGACGGCGACGGCCGCAAGATTGAATTCGGGTAATTGCAGTGTGATGTCCAGGCGATGTTGACAGTGGAGCCAGCAAGAGAGGGATCAGTCGATCAGGCGGACCGTGCCTTGATCGATCAGCTCATTGCGGCGACCCGGCTCTACAACGACAGCAAGGCTGTGCAGGAGCTGTTCGACTTTGTCGTCCGGCTGCGCGAGTTCGCTCCCTTCAACGCCATGCTGCTCCATATCCAGAAACCGGGACTGACTCACGCCGCCACGGCACGGGACTGGTGGAGCCGATTTGGCTGTGCACCCAAGCGGGGCGCGCGGCCGCTGCTGATCCTGCGCGTCATGGGACCGGTCGACTTCGTCTTCGACATTCTGGATGTCGAAGGGGGCGACGTGCCTCCGCACGCCTTCAGTTTTCCGACATTCGGAAACCTCACGGAAGCACGCTTCAGCGCACTCATGCGATGGGTCACTAGGGACCGGATCGTAGTCGAGAAACTCGACGCGGGGGACGCATTGGCAGGTCGGATAAGGCGGCTGTCAAAGTCTCGTGCGCCCAAAGGTAAGAACACCTATCAACTGGCCTACAACCGAAATCACTCTCCGGCGACCAGGTTCGTCACCGTCGCTCACGAACTCGCCCACCTCTATCTCGGCCACCTGGGTCCGGACCGCGGGCGCCGCGTTCCGGATCGCAGCCATACCGATCTCGCGCTGCAGGAAGCCGAAGCGGAGTGCGCCGCCTATCTGGTTGCGAGACGGAACAAGATCAAGCCCAGGAGCGAGAGCTATCTTGCAAGTTACCAGGGGGCGCTCCAACGCCTCGATCTCTACGCCATCACCCGCGCGGCGAACGCGGTGGAAACGGCGATGGGCATTTCGGCCCAGAGACTCTGGAACAATAAAGGCTGAACCGGAAACCGAGGAGTTCCAGGGCTTCGTCGCCGTCGAAGAATGCGGCAAGGTATCCTGGCAGAATGGCCATCGCAGGCGAGTAACCTTCTCGCGTTTCACCACGGTAGCGCGATGTCCGGTAGGAACGAGCCTTGTTTCGCCCCGAGCGGCGATGGCCGGAGATCCGGGAGAGGCCGACGACGTCGACGAAGTTGTGGGAACTCGTGCCGGAATCAGTCGCGCTTGACCGGATTTGTATCGACCGTGACACGAACGTCCTTTTGCACATGCGGCTCCACGGTGATCTTCTTCGACCCGCCATCGGGCTCGCCCCAAACGACCGTCAACTCATGACCGTCCACCGCCAGATCGGCGGGAACCGCACCAAGCGATATCCAACTTCGGTCAAACTCCGAGTAGACCGGATAGAAGGAGACGCCAACTGTCTTTCCGTCGAGCGTAACGCGATCCGATTGCGCCGTGGCGTAACTGGTCGCCGGCATGTCGAGATGCTTGTAGCGTTCGCTCTTGCCCAGTCCGCTGGCATAGATGTCGACGACATCTTCATCGTTCCAGACAAGGCGCACTTTCTTCTTCCTGCGCTCGGGCGACATCGCCTCCAGGGACTCACGTCCGATGAATTCGTGGTCGAACTTGGTCATGAAGCCGTAGCCGAGATCATATGGCGTGAGGTAATGGTCCTCGACGTTTCCCGTGGCGAGGCTGCCTCCCAGGGAGAGAGTTGCATCGAGGCTCGTGGCGGGCAGCCACTCGCGGTATGGCCGCATTTTCTCGCCGGTGTAGATCGCCGGCAGCGGCGACGAGATCCAGCCCGAGACGACGGCCGTGACCGAGTAAATTCGCCCTCCGACGAACGTCAGCCCGTGCCGGCGGCCGGCATCCGCGATCAGGTCCTTGACGTCCTCTCCGACATCCGAGGGTCCCCAGAATTCGTATCCGGGCGCACCGGACATCCGGTGATTGAGCGCCGTCACGTCGTGCGGTCCCACCTTGAACCTGCCCATCTTGAAAAAGGGGATGTCCGGCAACGGCCCGCCGTTCAGCTCCTCGAGGAGCTCGTTTGCATTCGGCCCCTGGACCTGGAAACGGAACCTCCGGCGGTCGCCGAGGTTGGCCGACGGCGGATCATAATGTTCCACCCTGGCATCGTAGCCGCCCGTTTCGGCATGGAAGCAAATCCAGTTGGCCGCCATCGGCATGCCGACAATGCTGATCCTGTTCTCTTCCTCACAGGTCAAAATCGCGTCGCCGATACACTGACCGTCGTAGTTGCAGGCGACATACTGTTTCGCCTGCATGGGCCGGAAGCCCTTGAAGGAGTTGATCCCGAGGTCCGACAGCATTTGGACGACGTCCGGTCCCTCGAAGGTCACGTCCGCCATGTGGTGCGACATGTCCTGGAAGACTGCGGAGTTCCGCCAGGCGCGCTGTTCATCGATCCAGTTGGAATACTCGGACTGCACCAGGAACGTGAAGGGTTCCGCCGGAGAATCGTAGAGCATTCGCCATGCGCCGCCGTGCGCATCGATCTTCTGTTGCAGCGACTGTTGTTCCATCGTCTACGCCTCCGCTTTCGTACCCGTCGTCTTGACATACAGAAAGCCGGTACTTTCCATACAATATCCGGCGAGAAGGTGACATGGCACAAGTTGAAGGGGCCGGGACCGGCTGGACCGATCTGTTTCGCGGAGGTCGCGCGCCACTCGTCGTCGCCCTGACACTGGGTGTCTGGCTCCACGCCGCCGACAGCCTGCTGGTCGTCACCACGCTGCCAAGCGCGGTCGCCGAAATTGGCGGCGACGCCTATGTGCCATGGGCTTACACGCTCTATATGCTGGCCACGATCATGCTCAGCGCCTTGACCGGCCTGATCGCCATGGCCTTCGGCTTGCGGTGGTCCTTCATCCTCGCAGGTACCCTCTTCGCGGCCGGGTGCGTGATCTCCGCCCTGGCACCCGACATGGCGGTGATGCTGGTGGGCCGTTTCATCCAGGGCATGGGCGGCGGCAGCCTGGTCGCGCTGACCTACGTCACCCTCGACCGGCTGTTCCCCAAGGCCATGTTGCCGAAGCTGGTGGCGCTCATCTCCGCAGTCTGGAGCATGTCGGCATTCTGCGGCCCACTCGTGGGCGGGTTTTTCGCCAGTCAGGGGATGTGGCGCGGCGCGTTCTGGGCCTTCGCGCTGCAGGCCGTCCTCTTCGTCGCACTGGTCGCCACCACCGTGACTCATGGTCGGCGCGCCCGCAAACCGGAGGCGACGGGAGGCATTCCGGTTGTCCGGCTCGCGCTGCTCGCCGGTGGCATTCTGCTTGTTTCGCAGGCGGCCGCTGATCCCGATCCCATGGTCACGCCGGCCATGATGATCGCCGCCTTCACCGCCTTCGCGTTGTTCCTGTGGCGCGACGGCCGATCCGGCAACGGGCGCATGCTGCCGTTGCGTCCGTTCTCGACTGCGACGTCCTACGGCTCAGGACTCCTGCTTGCGATCCTGCTTGCCACAGCCACCAGTTCGTTCCTCATCTACGGTCCTTTCTTCCTGGAGCGCTTGTTCGGACTGTCACCGCTCGGGTCCGGCTATGTCGTCGCCATCGAATCGGTGGCCTGGGGCTTGGCCGCGGTTGCCATCGCCAACGCGGGGCAGATGACCGAGCGCTGGCTCATCCGCACCGCTCCCGCCGTCGCGATCGTCGCGCTTCTAGGCCTCTCCTTCACCATGCCGACCGGCCGGCTCTGGTCTGTCGTTCCGTTCGTCGTCCTGCTCGGTGTGTGCTTCGGCCAGATGTGGGGCCTGGTGATCCGGCGTGTAACCGAGGCCGCGCCTCCGGCCGACCGCGAGCGGATATCGGCCGCCATCCCCACCGTGCATCAGTTCGGCTACGCCCTCGGCGCGGCGCTCTGCGGCCTGATTGCTAACACCCTGGGCTTCGCAGAAGACGCGCCCCTGGAAACCTTGCGCACGATCGGCGTGTGGGTCTTCGCCGCTTTCGTCCCGCTCGCCGTGGCTGCCATCTGGCCAGCCTGGCGGATGAGCCGGAAACCGCTTTAGCCATTTGGGCCTTCAGCGCGGCGATCGCCGCATCACCCATGGCGGCCGTCGAAACGCTCTCCCCGCCGTCCTTCATCGCCATGCTGCTGCATCCGGTCAGTGGTCGTCGATCAGGTCGATGTCGTGGGCGTCGCCGCCTGTGACAAGACTGGCTTGGAGGAGAACGTATGAGATATCTTCGCCGGATGGCGGCGGAGACTGGCGGGGTGATCGACCTGATCGCTGAGGGGGTCGTGCCTGTCTCGGTGGCATGGTCGCCGGATTAGGGAGGCTCGTGCGACACGCACGGGTGGTGACCGGCTCACCCACGATGCAAACATCTTCCGGGGGCAGAAAGTGACGAATTGCGCCTCAGCCCAAGCAATCGCGAACCAGCGCCACCTCTTCGACATTCCGGACGAGGTGGCCTACCTCAATTGCGCATACATGGGCCCGCTCATGCACTCGGTGGTCGAGGCGGGCGATCGCGGGATTCGGGAGAAGGCGCGGCCGTGGGGCATTTCCCCCGACGACTTCTTTGCACCCGGGGAACGCGCCCGGGATCAGTTTGCCCGGGTCATCGGTGCGGACGCGGAGGGAGTGGCCCTGGTTCCATCTGCGAGCTACGGGCTCTCGTGCGCGGCGCGGAACATCGACGTCGCGCCGGGCGCCCGGCTCGTGGTTCTCGCCGAGCAGTTCCCGTCGAACTTGTACACGTGGAGGGAGGTGGCAGCGACGCGCGGCGCCTCGCTGGTGACTGTCGCCCGCCCGGAGGACGACGACTGGACGCGCGCCACCCTTGATGCGATCGACGAGCGCACTGCCTCCGTCGCGCTGCCCCACTGTCACTGGACGGACGGCGGGTATCTCGACCTCGTCCGGATAGGAACCCGGTGCCGCGAGGTCGGCGCCGTCCTCGTGCTGGACCTCACCCAGTCGGCGGGGGCGCTGCGGTTCGAAGCGGGCGCGGTGCGGCCCGACTACGTCGTGTGCGCGGGCTACAAGTGGCTCCTCGGCCCGTACTCCCTCGGGTTCCTCTGGGTGGCCCCGGAGCATCGCGATGGCAGGCCGATCGAGTTCAATTGGATCGCCCGGGCGGGGTCTGAGGATTTCGCGCGCCTCATCGACTATCGCGACGACTATCAGCCCGGCGCGCGCCGCTTCGACGTGGGGGAGCGATCGAACTTCATCCTGGTCCCGATGCTGAATGCCGCGCTCGAGCAGATCCTCGCGTGGGGAGTCGGGGCCATCGAGGTGACCCTCGCCCGCCGGACCGCGGACATCGCGGTCCGCGCCGCGCGCCTCGGTCTCACCTGCGCGCCGGTTGCCCTTCGCGCCGGGCACTTCCTCGGTCTGCGTTTCCCGAACGGCGAGTTGCCGGCAGGGCTCCTCCCCGCGCTCGCTGCCGAGCGGGTCCACGTCAGCGTGAGGGGGGCGTCGATGCGGGTGACGCCCCATCTCTACAACACCGACGAGGACGTCGACCGCCTCTTTGCCGCCCTCGAACGGGTTCTCGACTGACGGACTGGGAGTTTCTGGAAGCATCGTCGTCCAGGTCTTGATTCGCCCGGCCGGATGGGCTCAGAGAGCGCAGGACCTTGGCCTTGCCGACTACCACACGCGTCTCGTGGGCAGCACGGTGATTCTACCATCCGATCATGGGCAGGTTGGTGAGGCTCTCGTTGCGATCCTGTCCGACGATGAAGTTCTCCTCTATGCCGGCCGTTCCGACGCCGGGGCGCGACAGGAAGTACTCGACCCCCATCACCATGGCGACCTCGATCTCCACGCCGGGGTTCTCTCTCTCCAAGCTGATGAACGGAGGCTCCCAGTAGAGCCCGGTTCCGTGAGCCACCACGGAGTAGATCTGGCTGGTTGTGCCCTGATCGCCTCCGACCTCCGCGACAGCGGCGCGCGCGACCTCCGCGACCTGATCGCCGGTGGCGCCGGGACGCACGGATGCCACTGTCTTCTCGATGATGGACGCACAGTCCTCGATCAGCTGCCTCTGTTCTCCGGTCGGGGACGATCCGGCGACCGCTGTGCGGCCATGGTCGAACCAGTAGCCCTGAAAGGTGGTGTCCATCCAGGCGCGAACGAGGTCGCCTTCGACCGGCGCGTCGCCACCGCGGCCCAGCAGGGGATCGCGGCACCAGAATCCGATGGTGTCACCGTGGTTGACAGAGATGTATGAGCCGCCGTTGCCGCGCCGACACAGTTCGCGGATCGCCTCACCGACCGCGTCGCGTTCCGTCCTTCCGGACACCAGTTCCTTCATGAGCAAATCAAGTGCGGCCGCCCCGTTGGCGCCGCCTTCACGCATGCACGCAAGTTCGCGCGGACTCTTGATCCGGCGCACGGTGAGGACCAGGTCGTCTTCCTCTCGCCAGTCAATTCCCGGCGTCTGCTCCATCAGTTCGCGGCCGTAGCGATGGGGCAGGGTCGTTGAGCCCGTGAAGGCGACGGCGCCTTCGACCCGGCGGGCAACGAGGCGTTCGGCGACGCCCTCGATGACGTTCCCGTGGCGCGACACCCGATCGGTGGCGAGAAGCTCGTCGCGCGAGTCTCCCGCCTCGGCGACCAGTTCGGGCGTCTCTCCCGGCTGCAGGATCACGGCGTAGCAACCCCACGCGTGGCGGCCATGGGAGTCGGGCGACGCCTCGGGAGCGTAGTAGTTGGTGAGGTAGAGGACGTCGCCCGCCTGATCATGGCTCTGGACGGACCGGCTCCACACGACCGCCGCCTCGAGCCCGCGCCTCTCCAATTCCTCGTGAACGCGGCCCCAGCGGGTTTCGTATTCTTCCTGCGGGAAGTATCCCTTGACCATCCTTCGAACCTCCTCGGTCAGTCAGCAGAACTATGCGATGTCGGCGGGCGTGGACGTCAACTTCGTCGCCCACGGCGACAGCCCGTTCGACCGGAACGTATATCAGCAATTCGACGTTTTCTCGTCCGGCAGCGATGGTGAGTTCCCCGGAAGACGCTGCCCGTCAGGACCGCGCGTCCCGGACTTTCGGTGTCCACGCCGGCCTCAAGGAGAATATGCTCCGGCAGTATCGAAACGTGGATGTCACCCCCTTCGACGCCGCGCCGTGCGCTGTGATGTCCCCCAGGGGTGTCGCCAGCCTTACGCTTCCGCCTGACGCATCCGTCACGATGTCGCTTTCGCCCATGAATGTCGCCGTGAACAACGTTGCGGGATTAAGATAGACGCGGTCAGGCGACCCGCAATCTTCGATGCGGCCGTTGTTCAGGGCCTGCGCTGCAGGCCGACCAGTTCGTCCTGCATCTGGCGCCGCAGGTTGAGATCCAGCGCCAAGGGGCTCGCCGAGAATAAGGGAATGCAGTTAGGTCCCACCACGCCGGCCCTTGGCGATCCGAGTCGCCCGTCTGTCAATTCCGGCTGGAAATTTCTCACAGGGGCTCGGTTGAACTGTGCGTGACTGGCCCGCCGCAGCGATCGCCAGGACAAAGGCGGCGAAGGGACCTGCACAGGGAGCGCTTCCTCATGGGCGCCAACGCACCGGACAGTAGAGGCGTGACCATCGTTCAGGGTCGCCATGACAGGGATGGCGAGGGATTGTTCTGAAGATTGACATCATAATACTTGTACACATATCCTGTGTTCATGAATGTGACTCTTTCCATCGACGAACGCCTTGTCGCCGAGGCCAGGCGACTGGCGGCAAACCGAGGCACCACCCTCAATCAGTTGATCAGGGACTACCTCGTTGCGCTAACCCAGACGGAAGACATGCAGACGATCGTCTCGCAACTGGAGGATCTCTGGGCCTCAGGTGACTACCGGTCCGATGCGGACTGGACTCGCGATGAACTCCATGAGCGCCCGTGAGTTTCTCGATACCAATGTACTCGTCTACGCCGAGGACAATCGAGATACCACCAAGCAGCTCCGTGCTCGGGATCTGATCCGCACGCTGCTTCTCGAACGTCGTGGTGTCATTTCGCTGCAGGTTCTGCAGGAGTTCCACGTCGTGGTCACCCGCAAGCTGCAGATGGATCCGGAGGCGGCCAGGCGCCGGATACTGCGTTATTCGAGATTCGAGATCATCCCCGTCCAGTTCCCCGACCTCCTGTCGGCAATTGACCTTCAGCAACTGCACAACCTGTCGTTCTGGGACGCGCTCATCGTCAAGGCAGCACTGAACGGTTCCTGCAAGGTGCTGCACTCAGAAGACATGCATTCCGGTCACGTCATTGAAACCCTGGCACTGAACAACCCCTTTGCTTCTGCCGGCAGGTGACGCGCCCAGGTCCGCTCTGCTTCGTCCTGTTCGTTGCCGCGCGTTCATCATGATGGATCCATCTCGCAACCGCATGGCGCCGGATGTGCGTTGCAGCCCGCCTTGAGCCACCGGCGGAAGGGGCCCCGGATTCCGACGGGCCGACGCCGCAGGGGCGATCAGGCGATCCAGTAGGGGTTGGACCAGCCCTGCTTGCCGGCGTCGTCGGTGACGGTGACGCGGAACCAGCTGTTGCGGAAGCGCCAGGTGTCGAATCGGGCTTGCGTGAGACGGTCGCCGTCGACGTAAGCGGCACGCGACCCCTTGCCCTGCACGGAGATGCGCCGCGCCGGCGTGCAGCGGACGTCGATGTGACCGTTCTCGACGGCGATGTCGTGGAAGTCCGGCCCCTGGCTCGAGTAGTAGCGGCCCGCCTTGAGGGAGGCGAGCAAGGCGTCGGGGTCGTTGTCCTCAGCCTGGACCATGACCCAGCCGCCGAGCCAGTCGTCGACCAGCTTGTGGGCGTCATCGACGGCATAGCCCGAAAGTCGCCAGCCCTCGTTGAGCAGGACATCGAGGAAGGCCCAGCTGTATCCCCGGTCGACCTCGATCTCGGATCCGTGGTTGTAGACCTCGACCGCGTGGGCAAAGGGGAGCTGGTGGGCGTCGCCCTGGGTAAGTCCGTACCATGTCGGATGCACCATGCCGATGAAGGCACCCGCCTCCCAGGCCCGCCGGGCGACCTCGGGGCCCGTCTCGTCCTCGCGCAACGCTTCGAAGTCGAGGGGAAGGCCGACCGCCTTGATGTGCCAGATCTCCCCGGCCTCGGTCTCGGGGGCATGCAGTTCGGCGCCGATGATGGTCGTGAAATCGCCGGTCCGGAAGGGCCGCGTGTCCGTGACGTTGAAGCCGTAGACCTCCATGAAATGATCGGTCAGGACGAGGAAATCGTATCCGTTTTCGCGATAGGCCCGGCAGACGTCACGCGCGGCGAGGCGGCCGTCCGATGAAGTGCTGTGGGTGTGGATGTTGCCCTTGTAGAACCGTCCCGGCCTGCCGAAATCGAGGTTCTCCATGATGCCGTCCTCCCGAGGGGTCCGCGAATCGACAGTGTCATCCTGTTGGCGCATCATGACAACAATGTTGTCGGCCGGTACGGGGCGAGGTGGCGATCAACCGGGGACAACGTGTGAGGGACGGGAACATGACGGCAGACGGAACTGCAAGCGGCATGGAGCAGCGCAAGTCGGAACCCGGCGAGAACATCTATCCCTATGACACGCGGATGGACCGCAAGACCTACGAGAGACGCAAGGCGGAGCTTCAGGTCGAGCTTCTCAAGGTCCAGCGGTGGGTCAAGGAATCGGGGCAGAAGATCGTCGTTCTCTTCGAGGGTCGCGACGCAGCCGGCAAGGGCGGCACCATCAAGAGGTTCATGGAACACCTCAATCCCAGGGGAGCCCGCGTCGTCGCGCTCGACAAGCCGACGGAACGCGAACGCGGCCAGTGGTACTTCCAGCGCTACATCGCCCACCTTCCCACCGCCGGCGAAATCGTGATGTTCGACAGGTCCTGGTACAACCGTGCCGGAGTCGAGCGTGTCATGGGTTTCTGTACAGACCGGGAGTATCTCGAATTCACGCGCCAGTGCCCGGAGGTCGAGCGCATGCTGGTCAACAGCGGGATCAGGCTCTTCAAGTACTGGTTTTCGGTGACCAGGACCGAGCAGTCCCGGCGCTTCAATGCCCGTCTGAACGACCCGCTGAAGCAGTGGAAGCTTTCGCCGGTCGATCGTGAATCACGCGCCAAGTGGGATGCCTATACCCAGGCGAAGGAGGCGATGTTCTTCTATACCGACACAGCAGCCGTACCCTGGGTCATCATCAAGTCCAATGACAAGAAACGGGCCCGTGTCGCCTGCATGCAGCACTTCCTCTCCAGCCTTCCCTATCCGGATAAGAATGGGGACGTCGTGACAGGCCCCGACCCGCTACTCGTCACGACGCCGGATCTTTCGACCCTTCCGGGCGCCATTCCGCATTAGTCGAGTTGTGCGACATGGAGCGTGTTGGTCGCACCCGGAGTGCCGAAGGGGACCCCGGCCATGATGACGATACTCTCCCCGCTTCGCGCGAACCCCTCCCGTGTGGCGAGGATCGAGGCCCGTTCCACCATTCCTGAGAATGAACTTGCATCGTCCGTGTGCACCGAGTGCACGCCCCATGCGAGGGCGAGGCGCCGGGCGGCCGTGATGCTCGGCGTCAGGCCCAGGATCGGCACCTCGGGTCTGACGCGCGACGCCCGCAAGGTCGTCTTTCCCGACACCGAATAGGTGACGATGGCGCTGGCGCCCAGTGTCCCGGCAACCTGGCGCGCCGCCGCTGAGATGGCGTCGGCCCCGGTGGCTTCCGGCGCGCCGGCCTGGGGGTCATAGAACGGGTCCTGTTCAACCGTCGACATGATGCGGTCCATCATGGAAACGGCGTCCACCGGAAAGGCGCCCACGGAGGTTTCTCCGGAGAGCATCAGGGCGTCCGCGCCGTCGTAGACGGCGGTTGCCACGTCTGTCACCTCGGCGCGGGTGGGTGACGGTGCGAACACCATGGAATCCAGCATCTGCGTGGCAACGATTACGGGCTTGCCGGCCTCCCGGCACATGCGGATGGCCCGCTTCTGGACACCGGGGACCTCTTCGGGCCTGAGCTCCACGCCGAGGTCGCCGCGCGCCACCATGATGCCGTCGGCGAGGTCGACAATCCCTTCGAGGCTGTCGATGGCCGCGGGCTTCTCCAGCTTGGCGATGATGTTGACACCGTCACCGGCAAGCGACCTCGCTTCGGTGATGTCATCGGGGCGCTGCACGAAGGAAAGCGCAATCCACTCGACGCCGAGTTCACGGGCAAAGGCAAGATCGTCCCTGTCCTTGGGCGTCAGGGCGGCGATGGGGAGCCGGACCCCGGGGAGATTGAGGCCCTTGTGATCGGAGAGGACTTCCCCGGCTTCGACAACCGTCGTGACGTGGTCCTCGCCGCCTGCGACGACCCTGAGCATCACCTTGCCGTCATCGAGCAGGATGGTGTCGCCCTCGCGCACGGCGGCGAAGATTTCCGCATGGGGAGTCCCGACACGCGCCTGGTCACCGGGCTTCGGGTCGAGATCGATGCGGAACTCCTGGCCCCGTTCAAGGGCGACACTCGCATCACGGAACTCCCCGATTCGCAACTTCGGCCCCTGAAGATCGGCAATCATGCCCACGGGCCGGGCCGACGATGTCTCGAGTTCCCTCAAGCTCGTCCACCACTGCCGCCACTGATCGCGGTCGCCGTGGCTCATGTTGAAACGGAAGACGTCCGTTCCGGCCTCGAAGAGAGCTGCGATGGTGTCATGGGACGAGGTGGCCGGCCCCAGTGTTGCCACGATCTTGGTCTGCCGGTTGCGGTTCATGGCGCCCCCCTGGAGGTCACGTGATGAGAATGGCGCGGATATCATTGACATTCGTACGTGTCGGTCCGGTGACAATGTGGTCGTCAAGCTGATGGAAGAGACGTCCGCTGTCCTGTGCGGCCAGCACCTCCGCCGGCTGCAGGCCGCAGCGGCGGGCGCGGTCCAGGGTTCCGGGATCGATCACGGCTCCGGCGGCCGTGGTGCTGCCGTCGATGCCGTCGGTGTCGCACGCCAGCGCATGGACACCGTCCTCGCCGGCAAGGGCGACGGCAAGGGCCAGGAGGTACTCCTGATTGCGGCCGCCCGTTCCGGTGCCGGTGCGGGTCACGGTTGTCTCACCGCCCGAGAGGATCACGTGCGGCCGGGGGAGCGGGCTTGCGGCGATGTCCCGCGCCAGGTCGGCATGGCGACGGCCAAGGGTGTTGGCCTCGCCCTCGAGATCGTCACCGAGAAGCGTGACACCGACACCCCGACTGACCGCGTGTCCGGCTGCCGCTTCGAGGGCGTCCCTCGCTCTGGCGAGTATGGTGAAGGACGATCGGTCGAGAGCGCCGTCGCCGGGCTTGGGCGTCTCGCTTGCCGGGCATTCCAGCCAGGACCTGACTGAACCCGGCACATCGAGGCGGTAGCGCTCCAGAATGGCAAGGGCATCGTGTCGGGTCCCGGGGTCACCCACAGTGGGCCCCGAGGCGATCACCGCGGGATCGTCGCCCGGGACATCCGAGATGGCGAGGGTGACGACCTCGGCCGGCCAGGAGGCCGTGGCAAGCCTGCCTCCCTTGATGGCCGAGAGGTGCTTGCGCACGCAGTTCATCTCGTCGATGGCCGCGCCGGACCGCAGCAACCCTTCGTTCACGGCCCGTTTGTCGGCAAGCGTCAGGCCTGGCGCCGGAGCCACGAGCAGCGACGATCCGCCGCCGGAGATGAGAGCCACCACGCGGTCTCCCGCTTCAAGTCCGCGAATGAGGTCGAGAATGCGCCGGGCCGCGTCGAGGCCGGCCTCGTCCGGTACCGGGTGGGAAGCCTCGACCGTCTCGATGCGCCGGGTATCGGCACTGTGGCCATAGGGCGTAACGACGATTCCCTCGAGGGAGCCTGACCAACGGGACTCGACAAAGGCGGCCATGGCCGATGCTGCCTTGCCCGCGCCCACGACGACCGTTCTTCCGATGGCTGGCTCCGGCAGGACGCCTTCCAGGCACCGGTCGGCTCGTACCGCCTCCACGGCCGCATCGAAGAGCGACACCAGAAACGATCGCGGATCATCGATCATGGTACATGCCCTTGCATCGCGCCGCCCGACAGGACAATGATCGAGCGGCGCACGGTTCCTTCAAGGTTCGCTCCGGCGGATGATGCGAGAGTGGCTGGGGGCGCTCCACTCCGGCAGGTGGCTCAATTCCGGCGACAGGCTCTGGCAGGCAGCCTCGCCTCCAGGCTCCAGTTCGCAGGTGATGATGCGACGATAAATGTAGAACCCATCAGAGCAGTGGACATCTCCGTGATCTTCGATGCGCAGGCGGCCGTCTTCGAGAAAACTCGCCGTGACCGGTCCGGAACAGGTGGCGCCGTCCGACATCGCGATTTCCTGATCACCGCGTCCAAGGCTATCAAAGCACATCTCCCATGACACGGCATCACTCACCTCACCGGTTTCGATGTCCTCGAAGCTCAGGTCGGACGCCAGGGACCAGCATCCCTCGAGGAGAGTGATGTCGCTTTCCTGCCATTTCTCTGCATCGAGCCTGTCGGGATCGGGGGAGGGTTCCGGTGGCGGAAGCGGGGGTGGGCAGTCAGGGAGCATGGCGAGTTGGCGCTGCAATCCGTTGAGCCGGTCCGTGAGAAGGGCCTGGCGCTGCGTCTCCCCGTCCAGTTCCGTCGACCTCACGGATGCAGGAGGGCAGTGATCCAGCTGGCCAAACGGGCCGAGGTCCAAACCGCAGGCGGGAATGACGAGAAGGGCTGCCCATGCCGCCAGCCCGGAAAGGAGGGCAATGCCGAGAAGAGCCAGAATGGTGGCGACCCTCATGGGCTCTGGTTCCGGAAACGGCCTGCCATGCCCGTCACCATAGCATGTTCCCTTGAACGCGTTCGCCGCCTGATATAGGTCACAAGCCATGTCCGCGGAACAGTCACGACATCGTCCGTCCGCATTCAACGGTCACAGGTTTCTGGGCCCCGACGATCCGCCTGCCGTCGAGATCGTCAATGCCCGGGGTGCGGCATCGGCGGTTCTGCTGTGCGATCATGCAAGCAACCTGGTGCCGGCCGCCCTCGATTCGCTCGGTCTGCCGGACGGTGAACTTGAACGCCATATCGCCTGGGACATCGGTGCTGCGGCGGTGACGCGGCGTCTTGCCCGCCTGCTTGACGCACCGGCGGTGCTGTCAGGGTTCTCGCGCCTGGTGATCGACTGCAACCGGTACCTGTGGGACGTGCAGTCCGTACCCGAGACAAGTGACGGGACCGGCGTTCCGGGCAACAGGAAGGCGACCCCGCAGGATGTGGAGGATCGCATCCGGCACTGCTTTGCGCCCTACCACGAAGCCGCATCGCGCATGATCAGCAGTATCGAGGGACGCTGGAGACCGCCCGCCGTGATCTTCATGCACAGCTTCACCCCGTCTCTCAACGGCGAATTGCGGCCATGGCACATCGGTGTCCTGTGGGAGCGGGACGGACGCATGGCCCTGCCGGCCCTGGACGCACTGAGGCAGCGCGGTGACCTTGTGGTCGGGGACAATGAACCCTATTCGGCACTCGAACCGCGCGGCTACAGCATGCCCCATCATGCCAGCCGCGACGGGCGGCCGGCCATCCAGTTCGAGATCCGCCAGGATCTCATCGCGGATGAAAGCGGTGCCGAAGCATGGGCCGACATCGTCGCCGACATCCTGCGGCCGCTGCTTGCCGACGACACGCTCTATCAACGGTTGCCTGTACCCGGAGGGTGACGCATGGACGAGACCACACGTACCGAAATCGAGGCCGCCGTCTTTCGCCGGTTGCGCGATCACTTCCAGCGCAAGCCGGGGATCCAGAACATCGATCTCATGAACCTGGCGGACTTCTGCCGCAACTGCCTCTCGAAATGGTACCGGGCCGAGGCCGAGGACCGTGGCATCGCGATGTCCTACGACGAGGCGCGCGAGGTCGTCTATGGCATGCCCTATGGCGACTACAAGGAGCGCCACCAGGAAAAGGCATCGCCTGAGAAGGTGGCCGAGTTCGAAGCCGGTGAGAAACGCCGCGCTGCCGAAGCCGCGGCGCGCGGTGAGACCTGGTGACGCGTTACCAGCGCTCGACAGCGGGGCGCAGATCGAGTTCGTGACTCCAGGCGGTCGGATGCTGGCCGTGAAGATCGAGATAGGTGCTGGCGATGGCATCGGGATCGAGCAGCGTGTCGAGACCCCTTTCGGGGACCTCATGGGCGTGCTGCGGGCCGTTGATCTGGCCGTCGATGTTGACCAGGGCCACGTGAACGCCGGCCGGTCCGAGTTCGCGTGCCATGGACTGCGCCAGGGCCCGCAGACCGAACTTGCCCACCGCGAAACCGGCAAAGTGTGACGACCCCTTGTAGCAGGCGGTCGCGCCGGTGAAGATCAGGGTGCCGTTGCCCCGTTCCACCATGGCCACCGCAGCGGCGCGGCCGACCATGAAGGCGCCGAGGCAGGTGACCTGCCACTGCCGGGTGAGTTCCTCTGCCTCGATGTCGAGAATCGATTTTCTCAGGAACCCGCTGGCGTTGTAGACCACGAGTGACGGTGCGCCGAGTTCGCCCGTGACCGCAGCGAAGAGACCGGCGACATCCGCCTCCCTGGTGGCATCGCAGGCAAAGGACCTGACGTCGCCGCCTGTGACCCCGGCGACCCCGGTGGCGACACGTTCCGCATGGCCGGAATCGCGCGAGGCGACGGCAACCTTCATGCCTGCTGACGAAAACTGGCGCGCCAGACCGGCGCCAAGACCTTCACCGGCACCGACGATCAGTGCCACGCCTTCGAATGAGCGGTTCATAAACGTGTTCCTTCTTCAGGGATGGACGGGATCAGCCGCGACCGGCATCACCCGTAGAGGGCATCGAGACGGGCGCCGAAGCGCTCGCGGACGACATGACGGCGGATCTTGAGGGTTGGGGTCATCAACCTGTTTTCCACCGTGAAGGGTTCCGGTGCCACCATGATGCGCCTGACCTTCTCGATGGGCGAGAGGTTAGCGTTGGCACGGTCCACGGCCTCCTTGACGGCGGTGTCGAGGGCGTCATGGCCGGCAAGGCTGGCGAGATCGGCGTCAAGGCCCTTTTCGCGGGCGAACCCGGCGAGCCAGGTCTCATCGGGCACCACGAGAGCCACAAGATGGGGCCGCCGGTCGCCGTCCACCATGCACTGGGCGATCTCCGGCTCCAGGTTGAGGATGCCTTCCACCCGCTGTGGCGCGATGTTGTCGCCCCCGGAATTGACGATGATGTCCTTCTTGCGGTCGGTGATGGTGAGGAAGCCGTCATCGTCGAATTCACCGATATCGCCGGTATGGAGCCAGCCATCCTTCAGCACTTCGCTGGTGGCTTGCGGGTTGTTCCAGTACCCGTCCATGAGGAGGCCGCCGGCAACGAGAATCTCGCCGTCATCGGCAATCCGGACCTCGACTTCCGGGAGCGGTCTCCCCACGCTCGCCATCTTGGTGTGTTCGGGAAGATTGCAGGAAACAACCGGTGCGGCCTCGGTCTGGCCATAACCCTGGAGAAGCGTGAGACCGAGAGCCGAAAAGAACGTTCCGACATCCGGATTGAGGGCGGCGCCTCCCGAAACCATGGCCGTGAGGCGGCCGCCGAAACGGTCGCGTACCTTGTCGCGGACGAGCTTGTCGAGCACGCGGTCCTGGAGACGTTCGAACAGACCCAGCGACTCACCCCTGAAGCGCCGGCTTCCCAGTTCGACGGCCTTCTCGAAGAGTCGTTTCTTCATGCCGCCCTGTCGGGTTACGCCGGCGAGAATGCGCTGACGCATCACCTCGTAGAGCCTCGGGACGCAGGTCATGATGGTGGGGCGCGCCTCGGGCATGTTGGTGATGAGCGTGTCGACGCCTTCGGCGTAGCGGATCTCCGCACCGATCGAGATCGGGAAGAAGAAGCCGGCGGTGTGCTCATAGGCATGCGAGAGCGGCAGGAAGGAAAGAAAGGTGTCCAGCTTCGAAAGCATGGGCCCGACGCCCAGCCAGATGCTCTTGAGGTTCGACAAGAGGGCGTGGTGGGAGAGAATGACCCCCTTGGGGAGGCCTCCCGTTCCCGACGTGTAGATCAGGCACGACGTGTCCTTGCGCTCGATGGCCGCGATTCGCGACTCCACCTCGGCCGTATCGTCGGCCGAGGCATCGGACCACGGAATCACCCTGACGTCGCCGGTGGCCGTGACCGTGTCCATGGCGATGACGCAGGCGACATCCGCGGCGGTAGCGGCGGGAAGGAATGTGCTGGCCAGCCCTTCACCGGAGACGAACGCCATCGTCGCGCCGCTGTCCTTCATGACGTGTTCGTGCAGTTCGCGGGTGTAGGTCGTGTAGGCGGGAACGGTGATGCCGCCTGCCGCCATGACGGCAAGATCGGCAATCGCCCATTCCGGCCGGTTCTCCGACGCCAGGACGACCCGGTCACCCGGCTGCAGCCCGAGGGCCACCAGTCCGGCAGCAAGCCTGCGCACGTCTTCTGCGACATTCTCCCAGTTTCTCGGGCGCCATGTGCCGTCTTCCTTGGCCCACAGGAAGGGACGGCCGGCACATTGCCCTGCCATGTCGAAGAACATGGAAGGGATGCTGGTCCAGCTGTCGTACTGCATTGTCGCCTCCATCCGTCAGGACAGGCAGGGATCATAATGATGCCGACGAGAAACCGCCAAGGACATCGACCGGTTGCCCCGCGTTGGCAATGACGTTGTCAGGCGAGGCTCCGGGGGATATGGATGGCAGCCGCAACCTGAGGGATGCAAGGTGTGATCGAGGCATCCACTCTCCCCCGCTGGGATCTCTCGGATCTCTACTCCGGACCGGATGATCCAGAAATTGCTGCAACCCTCGAGAGGATTTCCGGGGAGGCGGAGGCGTTCTCCAGGGACTACCGAGGGCGTCTTTCCGGGCTGTCGACGCAGGCCTTCGGCGATCTCATCGAGCGATACGCGGCCCTCGTCGAGGGCATGGGCCGCGTCGAGAGCTATGCCGACCTGCTGTTTGCCGTCAACAGGAACGATGCCGGTGTCGCCAGATTCCATCAGATGGTCCGGGAACGGCTGACGGAGGCCAACACGGCGCTCGTCTTTCTGGGACTGGACATCAACAGGCTTGACGAGGAGGCGGTGAAGCGACTGCTCGGCGATCCGGACATCGCGCGCTACCTGACCTGGTTCGAGGCCCTGCGCAACTTCAGGCCGCACCAGCTCTCCGACGAAGCCGAGGCGATGCTCAACGAACTCGCCGTCGTGCAGAGTGGCGCCTGGGTGCGTCTCTTCGATCAGACCATCGCCGCACTGACATTCTCGATCGATGGCGAGGACTTGTCGGAGGCAGAGGCGCTTGACCGTCTGTCCTGGGCCGACGCCGGGGTCAGGCAACGTACGGCGCAGGAACTCGCCCGCGTCTTCCGCCAGAACACCAGGCTCTTTTCCCATATCACCAACACGCTCGCCAAGACGAAGGCGATCGAGGACGGCTGGAGGTCGTTCGCCCGGCCGATCTCCTCGCGCAACGTTGCCAACCTGATCGAGGATGAGACGGTCGATGCCCTCATCGGTGCCGTGCGCGAGTCCTATCCGCGACTTTCGCACCGATACTATGCCCTCAAGGCCGGCTGGTTCGGCTGTGACACTCTCGCCTGGTGGGACCGGAATGCGCCCTTGCCCGGCATGGACGAACCCTCTTACGGTTGGGACGAGGCCCGCGACATCGTGCTCGACGCCTTCGGCGGATTCTCACCCCGCATGGCTGGTATCGCGGCGGACTTCTTCCGGAAGCGGTGGATCGACGCCCCTGTCCTGCCGGGAAAGGATGGCGGGGCGTTCTCCCACCCGACCGTCCCCGCAGTTCATCCTTTCGTCCTTCTCAACTACCAGGGCCGGACTCGTGACGTGATGACGCTGGCCCACGAACTCGGCCACGGCGTCCATCAGGTTCTGGCCGCCCCGCAGGGCCCGCTGCTGGCCCCGACACCCCTGACACTTGCCGAGACGGCTTCGGTGTTCGGCGAACAGCTCGCCTTCCGCCATCTCCTCGAGCGCGAGGACGATCCCCGGATCCGCAGGAGAATACTCGCCGGCAAGGTGGAGGACATGCTGAACACGGTGGTGCGGCAGATCGCATTCTGCGACTTCGAGATGCGGCTCCATGACGCCCGGGCGGAAGGCGAACTCACCCCTGACGAGATCGGTGAACTGTGGATGGCCACGCAGCGCGAGAGCCTGGGACCTGCCGTGCGTCTTGACGACGACTACCGCAGTTTCTGGTGCTACATTCCACACTTCATCCATGCTCCCTTCTATGTCTATGCCTATGCCTTCGGCGACTGTCTCGTGAACGCCCTTCACGTGCTCCATCGCCAGGGCACGACCGCCTTCGAGACAAAGTTCCTGGCCATGCTGGAGGCGGGGGGAAGCAAACATCATCGCGAACTTCTCGCACCCTTCGGACTCGATGCGACTCAAAGGGAATTCTGGGCAGGGGGGCTCGAGACGATCAGCGACATGATCGACGAACTCGAGGCACTGGCGGCGTGACCGACAGGAGCCTCAAGGACACCAACCGGCTGACCGGGCGGGCAGCGCGCTACGCCAAGGTCGGCGCGGCGGTCGGCCGCGTCGGCGCCCGGGCCATGACCGGGCGCGTCCTGGGGAGCCGTTCTGACAACGCCGAGATGGCGGTCAATCTCAAGAACGCGCTGGGCGGACTGAAAGGGCCGCTGATGAAGGTGGCGCAGCTTCTGGCCACCATCCCCGATGTCCTGCCTCCGGAGTACGCCACGGAACTCGCCAAGCTGCAGGTCAACGCGCCCGCCATGGGGTGGCCTTTCGTACGCCGGCGCATGGCCGGTGAACTTGGCGCCGATTGGCAGAAGAAGTTCACGTCCTTCGATCGCCAGGCATCGGCCGCCGCGTCACTCGGCCAGGTGCACCGGGCGACCACGCCGGACGGCGTCGAGCGGGCCTGCAAACTCCAGTACCCCGACATGCAGTCGGCGGTGGAGGCGGACCTGAGGCAGCTGAAGGTGCTGTTCGCGATCTATCACCGGTATGACAGGGCGATCGATCCAAGCCGGGTCTACGAGGAGATATCCGAGCGCTTGAGGGAGGAACTCGACTACCGCCTGGAGGCGCGCCACCAGCGGCTCTACCGCGCCATCCTGGCGCAGCAGTCCAGGGTCAATGTCCCGGACGTCATCGACGAGCTTTCCAGCGACCGCCTGATCACCATGGACTGGGTCGACGGGGTGCCGCTGATGTCGATGACCGAAGCCGATGCCGGCTCACGAAACGAGATTGCGATGTCGATGTTCCTGGCATGGTACGAGCCGTTCTACGGCTACGGCGTCATCCACGGGGACCCCCATCCGGGCAACTACAAGGTACGGCCCGATATGGGCATTCACCTGCTCGACTTCGGCTGTATCCGCATCTTTCCGCCACGTTTCGTGACCGGGGTGATCGATCTCTATCACGCGCTCGGCAACGACGACCGCGACCTCGCCGTTCATGCCTACGAGACCTGGGGGTTCACGGGCCTCAGCGACGAGGTGATCGATACCCTCAACATGTGGGCTGCCTTCGTCTATGCGCCCCTTCTCGAGAACCGGCCGCGGGTCATCCAGGACGAGGGGTCGCGCTACGGGGCCCGGGTGGCATCGAAGGTCCATGCCCGCCTGAGGGAGCTGGGTGGGGTCACCGTGCCGCGGGAATTCGTGTTCATGGACCGTGCCGCCCTTGGATTGGGAAGCATCTTTCTTCATCTCAAGGCCGAGGTGAACTGGCACCGTGTCTTCCACAACCTCATCGACGGTTACCGGGAGGAGGATCTCGCCCGCCGCCAGCGTGAGGCACTGGCCTCGGTCGGTCTGGGCGAGGGAGAATCCCCGGCACCCCCCGAGGCAGCCGCAAACGCTACAGGTCCGCAAACGCCTCCATGATCCGCTCGCCTCCTGCATCGGCGGCGGACAGACCAATCATCGAACATGACGGCGCAGAAGCGGGTTGCCTGGTCACGCGATCCATTCGCTCACGGGTGCCGCGCTCTCTTCAAGCGGCTGCGTGATGATGTCGAGCAGTGCCGGTCCATCGTGATGCAGCAGGTCCTTCAGGGCGCCTTCGAGGTCACGCGACTCCGTCACCCGCCGGGCCTTGACGCCGAAAGCTGCGGCAACGGCCGCATGATCCGTTGTCATGAAGTCGACACCGAAATAGCGTCCGTTGAAGGAGGTTTTCTGGCCTGCCTTGATCCAGCCGAAGGCGGCGTTGGAAAGAACGATGAAGCGGATTGGCAGGTCGAGGCGCCGGACGGTCTCGAGCTCACCTGCACTCATGGCAAAGCTGCCGTCTCCCATCACGGCCACGACCTGTCTCCCAGGTTGGGCAACGGCAGCACCGACAGCCGCCGCGAGAGCATATCCCAGTGCGCCGTGAGCGCGGTTGGTGATGACGGAGCGGCCCGGCCTGCGCACCTCGAAGTACGCCGCAACATAGGGGCAGGGTGTTCCGGCATCGGCACACACGATGACATCGTCCGGCAGGGCGCGGCGCATCTCGACCATGATCCGCTCCGGCGGGATCGGTGGTCCATCACCCGGGCGGGCGAGTTGGCGTCTTCGGGCTTCCCGCACAGTGCGGGCGAGGCGGGCGCCGTGGCTGCGGACCGGTCCGTCGATGGCCTCCAGCAACGCTTCCAGGGCGAGGCGGGCGTCGCCGTGAAGCGCCGCATCGCAGGTATAGTTGGCGCCGATCACGCCGGCATCGACGTCGATGTGGATGATCCGGGTTCCGGGATGCGGAAACTGCCAGCGTTCCGTGGTGACAGACCCGGCGCGACAGCCGATGAAGAGGACGCAATCGGCCTCGGCGACCGCGGCCCGCGTGGCCGGTATGCCGCCGTTGGATCCGACCACGCCCAGTGACAGGGGATGGGTTTCGGCGAGGCTGCCCTTGCCGCTCACCGTGGTGGCCACCGCCATCCCGGTCCGCTCCGCCAGCTTACCGAGGGCGTCCATGGCGCCGGAGAGCAGAACCCCGCCACCGCAGATCGCCAGGGGCCGTTCGGCACCGGAGAGGATCTCGGCGGCGCGCTCCGTCTCGCTGGCTGCCGGTGCTCCGGGGCGGTGCTCGAACCGGGCGTCCGCCCGGATGCCGTCGGCCGGTACCGGCGCCTGCTGGACATCGAAGGGAAGCGACAGGTGAACCGCGCCCGGACGTCCGCTCGCCGCCTCGCGAAAGGCCCGGCGGACGCCTCGCGGCAGGGCGGCGCCCCCGTCGAGGACCGCGTTCCACTTGGTCAGGGGTCGGAAGAGAGCTTCCTGATCGAGTTCCGTGAGGGTGAAGCGGCCGCGTGACGAGCGGGCGACGTCGCTGGTGATGGCAAGGAGCGGGATGGAACTTTCCTGGGCTTCGACGACTCCGGGAAGGATGTAGGTGGCGCCGCCGCCGGACGGTCCTTCGCAGACACCGACACGGCCTGTGAACTTGGCATAGGCGTCGGCCATGTAGGCGGCGTGGCGTTCGTCGCGGACGAGAATGTGTTTGATCGCATGACCGAGGCGGGCGAGAGCATCGTAGAAGGGAAGGGAGGTGTCGCCACACAGGCCGAAGACGTGACGGACACCATGGAGTTCGAGCAGGCGCACCAGCGCTTCGGCGCCGTTGGGTTCGTTGCCTGAGTCCGCGATTCCCTGCATCCTTGCCACCGTCCCGAAAATTCCGGGAACGTCAAGCGCTGAGAGGAAGGCCATGATCGTCACAGGGGGCAAGGCCGTCTACGGGGCGGCTCTCGGCATTCTCATGCTCGATGCCAGGTTCCCGCGCATTCCGGGCGACATGGGCCATGCCCGCACCTGGCCCTTTCCGGTGCTCTACCGGGTGGTGCCTGGCGCCTCGCCGGACCGGGTGGTGCGACAAGGCGCCGACGGTCTCTTCGAAGCCTTTCTGGAAGCCGGACGAGAACTGGTGCGTGACGGAGCGGATGCCATCACCACCAACTGCGGCTTCCTCTCCGTCTTCCAGGAGCCTCTGGCGCGCCATCTCGACGTTCCGGTCGCCACCTCGTCCCTGATGCAGGTGCCGCTTGTGGCCGCCACCCTGCCGCCGCAGAGGACCGTCGGCATCGTGACCGTCTCGAAGGAGTCGCTCACCCCCGCCCATCTCGCCGCAGCCGGCGTGCCGGCGGGAACGCCGATCGCCGGTGTTCCCGCAGACGGCACCTTTGCCGGGACCCTGCTCGACAATCGCCCGGAGCTCGATGTCGCGGCAGCCCGCACGGAGGTGGTCGAGGCGGCGATGGACCTGAAGCGCTCCGATCCCGGTCTTGGCGCCGTGGTGCTCGAATGCACGAACATGGACCCCTACGCCGCCGATGTCCGCAAGGCCACCGGCGTGCCGATCCACTCGATCAGGACCTTCATGGCGTGGTTTCACGCGTCCCTGGAACCGGCCCGCTTCCCGCCGGCATGAAGGCCCGGCAACCCCCTGCCGGGACGATGCTCAGGCCTGATCCCTCATCGATCGGAATCTGTGCATAACCTGGCCAGTGTTGCCATGGCGGTCAGGAGGTTGAGCCGCGCCACCAGGTGTCTTGTCGACCCCACTCACGGATAGCGCAGGTGGAGCCGGGTAACGATTGGTCAGTCGTCCTGGACCCGTTCATTGACCTTGCGGCGGGGTTTCTCGAAGACCCGGTTGAGCGCCGGCATGAAGGCCTCGAGCGGCATGGTGTCGTACGCCGGGTCGAAGGCAGCCTGGTCATAGTCGTCACAGAACTGCCGGCAGGCCTCGAAGTGGGGGTGACCCCGGAGCGCCTCCCTAGCATGCCTGTTTCCACCGAGATGGTGGAAGAAGTGATAGCCCTGGAACACTTCGTGGTACTTGACGATCCAGTAGACTTGAGGCCGCACGTAAGGCTTGAGAATGGCGGCGCAGAATTCGCCGTGATTGTCGCGGGCGAAAAAGTCGCCGATATCGTGAAGCAGGGCGGCGGCGATCATCTCGTCGTCGTCATCGTGTCCGTCACGCCAGGCGCGGGTGGCGGTCTGCAGGCTGTGTTCGTAGCGGTCGACGGGATAGACGTGATCGGGCGCACGCAGCATGTCGAGATGCTCGAGGCATAGCTCCAGAACCCGGGAGGGTTCATGGGCACCGTATTTTTCGATCGCAGCCCAGTCCTCGACCGTCGACTCCTCGAAGTTGGTGAATGTTGCCTTCTTCCTGATTGGCCCGCCCTCTGCAATGAGGTCGTGGGCGGTCCTGGGCCGTTCCGCAACGAGGGTCATGGGATAGACTCCCAGTGTTCGAGTGAATGCCTATCATGAAACGTCTCGGGATTGCCTGTCTACCCGGTTCGCCGAGATCTCTTGCGTGCCGCACGATCGATTATGGAAATGCTCCTGGCGGTTGGCATTCTGCGTCTTCCTGACGGAATCAGGAAGGGAGTGCCTGCGGGTGGGCAGGTGTGAGCGGCAAGCCATCCGTGCGGCGGTGTTCTGCGGATTACTGGTTTTCTCGTCGATTACTGGCAGTGCTGCTGATTTCCGAGTGTCGGACCCCGTATGACCCGGACAGGGTGCACGTCCAGAGTGGCTTTCAGGGCGGTCTGAAGATCAGCAGTGTCGACGATGAGCCCTGGGTGTTCGTACGGGTATCTCCAGTCGACGAAGACTCTCCTGGCTCTGGACAACGCGGTCCTTATCCCCGGCCGGTGCGGCTGTTGGAGAAACATGCCCGGAACCTCGGGCATGTTTGCTTCAATTCGTTCGCGCGTGTCCTTTTTCAGGCCCTTGAACAGGAGTAGCAGGTCGTGCGTTTGGGCTGGTTGCCTGCCATCCCGTTCGTTCCACTGCAGTGCTTTCAATGCGATTTCGATGGCGAGAGACAGCAGTACGGGGACTACTATCGACGATTGGTCGAAACGGACGGTGAAACCTTCTTCCGGGTCGTCGAGACGTTCCACGACTTGTCTGAGCCCAGCTGCCTCGAGCAGCATCCATTCCGGATGCCAGGAGATTTTCGGTTTCCTTTTCCGATTTCCCTTTGCCAGGTCGAACTTGTCCGTCGTGAGCAGTAGCTGGACTTCGGACCGCGACAGTTCCAGTCCCGTTTGCGGCGTGAACTCCCTTTGCCAGACCTCTGAACTGAATCGTGCGTCTTTCTTGCCCGGTTGGTGCGCCCTTGCGTCCGCGGCTGCGAACGCTCTGGTGATGATGGTGATCGCCTCGGCGATCTTCTGTTGGTTTGATCGGTAGTCGCCTTCGGTCATGGTGTTTTCCTGTCCGTTAGCCACCTGTTGGCGTGGTGTACGTTGACCAGCAGGGCCACGTTACGCCTGTTGTACGAGATTTCGCTGTTGAGATGGATCAACTTCAGGCGACGTCGCGGACGAGTTCACGGCCAGACGGTGTGGACCAGCCTACTTCCACCATTGGTGCGGCCGGAGCGCCGTTCGCGGCCTTGCCCGCCAGCAATGCGCTTTACGGCTCCATCAGTTGCCGGCGACGCTTCAGAAGGTCCGTCCTCGCTTAGGTGGCTTCCGCGAGGGTGAGGGCGGCGACCGAAGGCGAGCGGAGGGGCTTGGAATGACGGTCCGGGCAGCCGATCGAACAGGTCAAGCGCCAGCCAAGCGCCACGGTCGGATCAAGGAAACCCTCAAGGCCTCTGGGAAAGCTCCGAGCGTCGTTGAAGGGTCCAACGACGATGTGTGCATCCTTCTTGCCCGCGCTTTCCACCGCTGTGACAGCTACCAAGACCTGATGCGTGAGTACTTCGCCGTCTGCCACCCGTACGTTGAGGCGATACTCCGCACGAGACGGCTTCCCCATGGCCGGCTGGCACGAGGTCCACCGCTGCATCCCCCGAAGTGTGCACCACTCCGGCTTAGAGCAACAGCATTGCGACCAATCGTCGCTCTTTGTCGTCGAGCAGACTCTCCAGGGCGACCACGCTGGTCACCGCGTTCATCTAGAGGATCATTGATTGCCGCTTCCAGTCGCGAACTCGTCCGGCCCGGCCCCGAGAGTCCGGATCTGCTGATTCCCGGAATTTCCTCGCACTACGTCGTGTTTTCCCGCTTGACCGTGAGTCAGGTTTAGACCAGTCTGTGACTGGTTTAATCAAGCAGAGTCCCCTCAGGAGGTGCGTGCCGTGTCAGAGATCGGTGCATTCGAGGCCAAGACCCATTTGCCTCAGTTGCTCCAGCGCGTCGAGGCGGGAGAGCGCTTCGTCATCACCAGGCACAGCCGCCCGGTCGCGGAGCTGATCCCGTTCCGGCCGCGCAGCTCCGCCAAGGTGCAGAGCGCGATCGACACCCTGAGGGCATTCCAGGAAACCCACAGCCTCGGAGGGATCTCGGTACGCCGGATCATCGAAGAAGCACGCAGGTACTGATGCCATTCGTCCTCGATTGCTCCGTCGCCATGGCATGGGTGTTCCCTGACGAGGCGACCGAAGCGACGGCCCGTTTACGGGACTCGCTCATCGACGACCGCGCCTTCGTCCCATCCCTCTGGCCGGTCGAGGTTGGAAGCGTGTTGCTCGTGGCCACCAAACGCGGTCGCATCCGCGCGGACGAGTGGCCCGCTGTGTGTGCCAGCCTGGAGGCGCTGCCGATTGACATCGATCCGGTGTCCGCATCCCGCGTGTGGGGTCCGGCGCTCGATCTCGCCAGCGAACATGGTCTTTCCATCTACGATGCAATGTATCTGGAACTCGCGCTACGCATGCGGCTGCCCCTCGCGACCCTGGACCAGGCGTTGGCCGCTGCAGCGCAAGCCGCCGGGATGGACGCACCTGGCCGCGCATAGCGCAACTGCCGACCGCCAACTTGTCCGACCCACGGTTCGTGGGCGACACGCGAGACGAGGCGGATCGGAGCAGAAGAAGCAGGTTGGCACGCGCTGATGCCGCAATGCGGTATGCGAGCAGGATCGAATACAGACCCATTGCGGCAGCATGCTTGAGGCCAGACGAGTCGTTGACGGCACGTACTCGACGGGTTGCGTAGACGAGTGTTTTCTTGCGCAGCGTCCCGATCGCGGCGGCGTCCTTCCATTCGATGTCAGCCCCGTGCAGTTGGCAATTCGTAGCTCGTGCTGCGACCCCCGGCCGGGCCGCGAACGAGAATACCGCGGTCGATCAGATCGTTGATGTCGCGGTTGGCCGTGTCCTGGGAACAGCGGTTCATCCGCGCCCATTTGGACGATGTGAGTTTGCCCTCGAATCCGTCCAGTAGCCGGTTCAGGATCTTGACCTGGCGCTCGTTGAACACGACAGAGGCGTAGGCTTCCCAGAAGCCGGCTTTGGTCAGGACGGTGGCGAGAGTATGCCGGGCGCTTTCGATCGCGCGCCCGAGGCACTCGAGAAACCAGACCTGCCAGTCGGTGATGTCGAGATCGCCTCTCTGAGTTGCCTCCAGGATGTCGTAATAGGCGTTGCGCTCCAGGCGGATCTGAGCGGACATGCTGTAGAACCGGTCCGGGCTGTCTTCCGAGCGGGCCAGCGCCATGTCGGCGATCGCCCGCGCGATGCGCCCGTTGCCGTCTTCGAATGGATGGATCGAGACGAACCATAGATGCGCGAGGCCGGCGGCGAGCACGGGTTCCATGGATCGCGCGTCCTCGAACCACTCGAGGAACGCAGACATCTCGCCGGCGAGGCGACCGGCTGGCGGAGCGCCATAGTGGACACGCTGGCGGCCGATCGGGCCCGAGACGACCTGCATCGGTCCATCCGCGTCGTCGCGCCACTCACCAACTTGGATGCGTTGCATGCCGCTACGGCCTGTCGGGAAGAGGGCGGCATGCCATGAGAACAGCCGATCTTCGGTCAGAGGCACAGCGTAGTTCCTGGTGGCATCCAGGGTCATCTCGACGACGCCGTCGATTTCGCGATCCGGCACCGGCAGGCCACCGACGTCGAGGCCAAGGCGGCTGGCGATGGACGAGCGCACCTGATCGGGGGCGAGGATTTCGCCTTCGATCTCGCTGGACTTCACGACATCCTCAGTGAGCATCCGCAAGGTGGCTTCGTTGCGCATGTCGAAGCCCAGGGCTTCCATGCGCCCGAGCAGCTTCCCCTGGGCGTGTCGTGTGCCCGCCAGGATCCGGCCGAGCCGCGCTTCATCCTGCCGGAACTGCGGCCATTCGGGGCGTTGCCAGATGAACATCAATTTGCTCCGCACATTGTGCGGTGAAATTAGTGCCCATTCTCCGCATGGGCAAGTATCTCCGCGTGAATCGCGGAGATACTTGCCCTATTCTCCGCAGCCGTTCGACGGAGCTACCACGCTGTTGAACTCGACTACTCGATGTGCGCGATACTGCAAACATGACAAGTCTCTTGATGCGGTTTGACCGGATGCTTGACAGCTCTCGCAGCAGCAGCGTTCTTCGAGGTCTGTGCCATGTGCAGAGCTTGATGAGTCGAGGCCTTGGGCGTCTTCGGACGATGATGTTGCGCATGACAGATCCGCTTCAAGCAGACTCCAAATGTCGCATAATCAGGAAGATATGCCCGCTGGTCAGTGGTCATCCGGCTCAGGTCGCACGATGAAGTTGCCCATCTACCAGATCAACTCATTCGCCTCCGGCCCGTTTTCGGGAAATCCGGCCGCCGTGTGTCCACTTCCCAACTGGATCGGAGACGACCTGCTTCAGAGAATCGCGACCGAATCCCAGCTGACCACGGCCTTCTTCGTCGGAGAAGATGGGGAGTACGAACTTCGATGGTTCACGCCCCATACGGAAATCTCGGGTATCTGCGGCCACGGTACGCTTGCCGCGGCATTCGTAGCTGCTACGCAACTCAATGACGATGCCGACTCAATCGGTTTCAGCATCAAGGATGGACGTCTCGAGGTTTCCAGGCGTCGGGACGGAATGTACGTGCTTGACCTCCCGGCTCTCGTGCCGGAGCCCTTCGCCGACTCCGACACGATAAAGGACGCTTTCGACGGCAAGGCGACATCAGTGCTCGCCGCCCTGGATCTGTTCGTGGTTTTTCCATGTGCAGATGACGTGATTGGCTTCGCTCCGGACTATCACGCATTGATCTCGCTACCATGTCGTGCGGCAGTGATAACCGCTCGCGGGGATGACGACATCGATTTCGTTTCGCGTTGGTTCTGCCCAAAGCAGGGCGAAGAGGAAGACATCGGTTTCACAGGATCAGCCCACTGTTCTCTCGTTCCATACTGGGCCAAGCAGCTAGGGCGGAGTTCGCTTCGAGCACGTCAACCTTCTCCTCGCGGGGCAACGGTCGACTGTGAGTTGCGGGGCGATCGCGTGTTGCTCTACTGCACTGCCGTGAAATACATGGAAGGGCAAGTCTACCTATGAAGCCAGGTCACAAACCCTTCGAGGACAGGGCATTCGCACGGATGCTGAGCTGTGCCATGAAGGGGATGGTCAAGAATGGGTCTTCGTTGGATGTAGTTGGCGTAGCAAGCGCTCGGCGTCGGGCACGGCGCATTCCTGGATGCCGCAGAACGGTTGCAGCGTTGCAAGGCGCTGCTCATCCCGCCGCAGAATGCGTCCTCGGGGGCACCGCCGCCGTCCTGTTACATCGACACGCTCATGCGCCGCGGGGGATGTCGGACTGGTCAAGGCGGCCTGGACGAGCTTGCCCGGCCGCGGCGATTGCTGAATGAACACCTTCCTTCTCAACATCAACGGTGCGATCAGGAAGGTCGAGGCGGACCCGGCGATGCCGCTGATCTATATGCTGCGCAACCGGCTCGGCCTGATGGGGGCGAAGCTTGGATGCGGACTGGAACAGTGCGGAGCCTGCGCCGTGATCGCCGACGGCGAAAGGGTGTTGAGCTGCGTCCGGACGGTGTCGGAGTTCGAAGGTCGCGCGATCACAACGATTGAGGGCCTTGCAAAGGAGGGAGAACTCAATCCCGTGCAACGCGCCTTCCTCGACGCTGGTGCGGCGCAATGCGGCTATTGCACGAGCGGCATGATCATTGCGCTGACCGCATATCTGGAAGCGGAGGAGCACCCGGACCGGCGCGGAGCGGTCGAGGCGCTCGAAGGCCATCTCTGTCGCTGCGGCGCGCATGCCGATGTGCTGAGGGCGGTCGACCGGCTGCTGGCCGATGGCGCCTAATCCAAGCCTCCTCAACAATCCGGCGCTCGACGACTGGCTTACTTTCGGTGCCGACGAGACCGTGACCGTCCGCAGCGGCAAGGTCGATATCGGCCAACGCATCTCGACCGCAATTGCTCTGCTGGCAGCGGACGAGCTCGATGTCGACCCTGGCCGGGTAAAGGTCGCACGAGTCGAGACCGGTCTCTCGCCGGACGAGGGTCTCACCGTGGGCAGCCAGTCAATGGCCCAGACCGGCAATGCGGTCCGTCAGGCGGCGGCAACGGCCCGGCGGCACTTGTTGGCACGCGCCGCGTGCGTGCTGGGCGTGGATGTCGCGACGCTGGAGATCGAGGACGGCGAAATCCGGTCGCACGCCACCAACCGGAAGACGAGCTACTGGGAGTTGGCCGCCGATGGGCCGTTCGGTATCGATATCGATCCGGATGCGCCACTCAAGCCGCGCACCGCGCTTCGGCATGTCGGAACGGCAGCGACGGTGCGGGGACTGGAGGACATCGTTCGCGGCCGGCCTCATTTCCTGCACGACATGAGCCTTCCAGGCATGTTGCACGCGCGCCTGGTGCGCCCGCCGCACTACCATGCGCTGCTGATCGACCTGGACGAGGCCGTAGTTGGCCGGCTGGACGCGGAAGGCATCGAGGTGGTACGTGACGGGAGCTTCCTCGCTGTTGCAGCAGCAGACGAGTATGCGGCGGTCAGGGCCGCCGGGCGTCTCGGCAGAGCGGCTTCCTGGGACCTTGGCGACAGGATTTTCTCCGGCGACCTCTACGAGCGCCTGCGCGGCAACGAGAAGGTGAGCCTGCCCGTCATTGACGGAACCCCGGTGGAGGCGCCCGTGCCGCCGCTCGAGGGTCCGCCTGCCGGCGCTGCCGTCACTCTTGAAGCGCGTTACGAACGGCCATACCAGATGCATGCCTCAATGGGTCCGTCGGCGGCGTTGGCGGCGTTTGACGATGGCCGTCTGACCGTCGTGACGCACAGCCAGGGGATCTACTTTCTGCGCCTTGCACTCGCCGACGCGCTCGGCATGAAGTCCGAAGCGATCCATGTCCGCCACGCGCCGGGCGCAGGTTGCTACGGCCATAACGGCGCCGACGATGCGGCCTTCGATGCGGCCATTGTCGCCCGCGCGCTGTCCGGCGCGCCGGTGCTCCTCAAGTGGACGCGCGAGGAGGAGCATGCCTGGGAGCCATACGGATCCTGCGCGTCGATGGATCTGCGCGCGAGCCTCGACGGGCATGGCAGGATCGCCGCCTGGTCGCACGAGACATACAGCGATACCTATTCCATGCGTCCGCTACCGGGACCGGACAGGGCGGGCGCGGCCCGACTGATTTCGGCCCGTTTCCTCGCCGAGCCGTTCGAGCCGCATGTTGCGGGACCGGCGTTGGGGCGCCATGTGGGCATCCACCGCAATCTCGACCCGCTTTACGAGCTGCCGGAGAAGCGGCTGGTCAAGCATCTGGTGCGCGACATGCCGCTCCGGGTCTCGGCGCTGCGTTCGCTCGGCGCCTATGCGAATGTCTTCGCCATCGAGTCCTTCATGGACGAGCTTGCCGCGAAAGCCGGCAGCGACCCCGTTTCCTTCCGGCTGCGCCATCTGTCGGACCCGCGCGGGCGCGCAGTCATCGAGGCGGCGGCGGAGCGTCTCGATCCGGCAGGCACTGATTGTCCGCAGGGTCGCGGACGGGGCCTGGGATTCGCGCAATACAAGAATAGTGAGACTTATGCGGCGGTCATCATGGAAGTGTCGGTCGGCGATGGGGGAGAAATCCGGCTGGAACGATGTGCTATCGCCGCGGATGCGGGTGAAGTCGTGGACCGGGCGGGGCTCGCCGCACAACTGGAGGGCGGCGTGATCCAGGCGGCAAGCTGGACGCTCCACGAAGCGGTGACCTTCGACCGGGACGGTGTAACCAGTCGCGACTGGGACAGCTACCCGATCCTGGGCTTCGACAATGTGCCGGTGTTCGAGACCGTGCTGATCGACCCTGGCCGCGTCCCGTTCCTCGGCGCCGGGGAAGCCACGGCCGGCCCGGGCGCGGCTGCTATCGCCAATGCCGTTTGCGCTGCGACCGGGCTGAGGCTGAGGCAGATTCCCTTCACGCCGGAGACCGTGCGCGCCGCGGCTCTCCAATCCTGACGGCCCGAAGCACCGCGCAGACCATGAGGCTGGTGAGAAATGCGGGCCAGCGCGCATTTCTCGCCAAGGGTTGGTGGATGAGCGTTTGGCAGGAACGTCATCGGCCACTCTTGAGCCGATGACGTTCCGGTTAACCGGTTTTCCGCAGAACGAGGGTTTGCCCGTCTTCGATACCGGGCAACGTTTCCCAGCGCGCCGCGTCCCGGAAATCGAGATCGAGTTGTCTGGCCGCGCGCTCCCCTGCCAAACCGAGATTTGCGCAGATCAGGACGCTGTTCGGCGCCAGCAGTTCACGCAGCCGCCCGATCGTGGCGACGGAAGGCTCGTACCCGTCAAAGAACGCCATGTCGTAGCCCGGCGAAAGCCCCTTCATGACGGCATCGAAATCCCCCCGGTGCAGGGATACGCGGTCCGCAAGCCCTGCGTCCTCGAGGTGGTCGGCGGCCAGACGCAGATGGGTGACATCGATGTCGATCGTATCGACATGAGCGGTGTCGCAGCCGTGTGCAAGGCAACAGGCAGTATAACCCAGCGCCGTTCCCAGCTCGAGCACGCGGCGAGGTCGCAATGATCCGGATAGAGCGATCAGGGCCGGACCGTCCTCAAACGTGCAGGCGCCACAGCCATGCTCGCGCTGATGGACCCGGGTGGCATTCTGAATGTGAGCGAAGGGATCGTGCACGTCTCTATCCGACATACTGGGTGAACCCGACTTCCACGTTAGCCCGCCCGGAACCAGGCGTCACCTGGCGCACGCCCCTGAGGGCGACAACCTGGCGGATGCCATCTGTCGGGCTTTCAGCCAACACTGAATCCCCTGGCCGGAACAGGTACCTGTCAGATTCAGCGACAGTCTTTGCAGCTGAAAGGGAAGCCCGGTGGCGGGCCCTCCTTCTCAACGGCAAAACACGATCATCGATGCTGGGATTTTGAGGTTCCATCACAGTTTCGACGAACGTGTTCGAATCTTGGACCGGACCGGCGCGAGCGGATCACGTGCCGTGACGCGCAACAGGTACGCCGCGTCGACAACTCAACGCCATCAGTCGAGATTTCGAAGACGCATGAGAGTGCGTCCGGCGACGACGGCCCTGGACCAAGAAGGAATTCGGGGTCGCGGCCGGTTCGAAAACATCGCAAGATCGGGTGCGTTGCCACCGAACGGTGTCATCCGGTGAGGGAATTTCTGGAGTTGGGACAAGGATCCGGCCATGCATGAGCCAAGAACGGGGTTCCGGATCCGGGAGGAACACGTGATTGCCAAAAGGAGTCTTGCGGAGGGGTTTGCCGCAATCGACGAGCCCTGGTCGCCGCGTGTCGCGGGCGACATCAACGAGATGCAGATCAAGCTGGTCAAGCTCGAAGGCGAGTTCATCTGGCATCGCCATGACGAGGAAGACGAGCTCTTCCTCGTGACCTCGGGCCGCCTGCGGATGGAGTTTCGCGATCAGCCGCCACAGATCGTCGATCCGGGGGAGTTCATCATCGTACCGCACGGCGTCGAGCACCGGCCCGTCGCCGAGACGCTCTGTGAGGTTGTGCTCCTGGAGCCCGGCACGACGCTCAACACGGGCAATGTCGAGAACGAGCGAACGGTTCGTAACCCGGAACGCGTCTGATGGATGCGGTTCGATGGGCCGGAGCGCAACCTCGCGGTTCTGGACGTCGCGTCATCTCGCAAAGTAAGTGTCGCTTGACAGGTGTCAGAGTCTCTTCCCCATGGAGATCAGGGAAACCCCTTGAGACAAAGAACGGACTGTCCGGCAGACCGTGTGGAGTCCGCTCAAAACTCACAATTCGAGTGACGGAGTGGCGGCACGCTTGGTGGCGAGGCCTTAGCGGCGTGATCCCCAGGCGATGGCGGCGAGGGCTGCCGCGCCCGAGAGGGCGAAGGAGCCCATGAGAACGAAGAGGGTGCCGTCGTAGAGATAGCCGATCAGTCCTCCCAGGGGCACGGCGACGAGAGTGGAGATCAGCGTGACGATGGCCGCTCCGACGCCGGCAATGTTGCCCAGGGGTTGCATGGCGAGGGCGTTGAGGTTGCCGAACATCAGCCCCACTCCGCCGAAGACCAGCAACAGTGATGCCAGGAAGAGCCACAGCGGCGGAACACCATCGAAGATGAAGATCAGCCCCCAGGTGGCGGCGGAACTGACTGTCACGACGATGGCCGCGATGACGGAGAGCCGGAGCATGCCGTAGCGCATGACGAGATGACCGTTGACGAGAACGGTGACACCGAAGGAAAGGGCGAGGCCCGCGAAGTAGAGGGGAAAGAGGAGGCCGACCCCGTACGTCACCTGAAAGATCTGCTGTGCGGTGCTGAGATAGGCAACAAAGGGAGCGAAGGCGCAGCCCTGGGCCAGCGTGTAGGCGAGTGCCTGGCGGGTTCGCACCACCATGAAGGCCGATCTCATGACCGCCGTCACGGAGAACGGCAGGCGATGCTGGCGGGGCAGTGTTTCCGGCTGGCGAATCATCAGCCACAGGCCGGCGATTCCCGCCACGACGAAAAGGGCGACAAAGATGGCCCGCCAGTCGGCGACGAGCAGAATTCCCTGTCCCATGGCCGGGGCCACCATGGGGACGGTGATGAAGACAGCCATGACGAAGGACAGGATGCGCGCCATCAGGCGTCCCTCGTACTGGTCACGCACCAGGGCCATGGAGACGACACGGGGTGAGGCGGCCCCCACTCCCTGGAGCACTCGTCCGGCGATCATGATCCAGAACTCCGTGGCGGCGATCGAGATGACACAGCCGGCCATGAAGAGCGCCAGACCGATGAGAATGGAACTCTTGCGCCCGATGCAGTCCGACAGCGGTCCGAAGAGAAGGGGTCCGATTCCCATGCCGAAGAAGAGGGCGGTGATGACGTACTGCACGTCGTTGCGTGCGGCGACCCCGAGGTCGAATCCTATTTCCGGCAGCGCCGGCAGCATGGCATCGGTCGACATTGCCGACAGCGACATGAGCAGGGCCACCAGCGGCACGAACTCGCTGCTTCTCAACATGGACCGCGCCACCCCCGAACGGAATTCTGACCGGGTCAAGGTGATGCCCGGGAGAATTCTGAGACCCTGGCGAACGTGTTTCCAGACAGGACCGTTCGCCCTTGCCTGGCGGACGCTAGCACCGAGGAAGCGGCCCTGCCACCGGACTCCGGCAAGGTGGCGCAGTGAAACATGCCGGAGAACCGATTTTCGAGTCGGTGCTCACCGCAGGACGGCAACCGAACCTGGCGGGCAGGATGTGAGAACCGGTCTTCGCCCAGGCCGTTCATGGCGGACCACCTGAGGGACATGGGCCAACGGTTACTGGACCAGCGGTGTGTCCGCGGCGGCGATCTGGAAGCCCTGGATGCTGGCGTTGCCTGCCAGGAGCTGAACGTACTGACGGAAGGCGCGGCGCCAGGACGCCTCCTTCAGGTAATCGGCAACCTTGTCGGCGACGGCCTCAAAGGGGAGTTGACGCCCGGGAACCCGCTTGTCGACGCGTACGACGTGGATGCCGTAGCGGCTCTTGACCGGAACGGGCGAGAGCTGGCCCTCGTCAAGGTTGAAGAGAAAGGTCTCGAGTTCGGGCACGGTGTCGCCACGCGAGACCTGGCCGAGCCTGCCGTCATTGTGACGTGAATCGCAGGCCGAATGGGCCCGAGCCAGTTCGCCGAAGCGTTCGGGAGTTGCGCCGAGGGTGTCGATGGCGCGCTGTGCCTCGGCTTCCTTCTTCGTGCGCTCATCGGCATCGTCGGGCGGTGCGGCGAAGAGGATGTGCGCTGCTTCCACCAGATCGGGGCTGCGAAACCGTTCCCGGTTGTTGCCGTAGTAGCGGCGGCATTCCTCGTCGGAGGGCGCAGGCACGTCCACCTCGCGTTCGATCAGGGACTGGAAGGTCCCGCTGTCGTCGTCGCCCTCGATGCCGACGGCCCGCGCCCGGTCGAGAATGAGGGTGCGGATCACCAGCCACTCGCAGGCGGCATGGCGAGCCTCGGCGGCGCTATCCGCCGGGTGGTACTGCATCTCCCGAAGGATGTCGTCTTCGCTGATGTGGTGATCGTTGACGCGGATGCCGTTCACGGCGAGGCCGTCCGCTTGTGGTCGCGGCGTCGCACCACCTGGTAGCCACGGCGGCCAAGATAGCCGACGGGCGCACTCCAGATGTGGACCAGGCGGCTGAACGGAAAGATGAGAAAGATCGTCAGTCCGAGGACGATATGCGCCTTGTAGACCCAGGAGACGTCGACCACATGGAGCGCGGCATCGCTCTGGAAGGTGACGATTTTCTGCGCCCAGAGCGACAGGGTCACCATGATGTCGCCGGTTTCGCGATGCGCCCAGGAGAACGGCAGCGTCACCATGCCGAGCACCAGCTGCAGCCACAGGATGACCAGAATGGCGATGTCCATGGCACTCGACGTCTTGCGGATGCGCGGATCGAAGAGGCGCCGGTGGAGCAGCATGGTGAGACCGACAAAACACACGGCCCCGAAGAGACCGCCGGCGACGACCGCCAGCACCTGCTTGGCCGACGAGGTGAGACCAACGGCGTGGTAGATCTCCTGCGGCGTCAGGAGTCCGACAAAATGCCCGAAAAACAGGAGCAGGATTCCGACATGGAAGAGGACGCTCCCCATCATGAGCTGGCGCCGGCGCAGCAACTGGCTCGAGCCGCTGCGCCAGGTGTACTGCTCGCGGTCGAAGCGTATGAGGCTCCCCGCCAGAAACACCGTCGCCGCGAGGTAGGGGTAGTAGCCGAAGATCAGGATGTGGAACCAGCCGCCCATCGTCACGCTCCGTCCCGTGCGTCGTCCGTGGGAAGAGCGAGTTCCGCCATGCGGTTCAGGGTCTCCCGCGCTGCCGGGCATGACCCGTCACCGGCGAAGGCGGGCACCTCTTCCCAATCGCTGTCAAGGGCCGCCGCCTCGGCCTCCGGCGTCCTGTCATGTTCGAGAAGGTCTTCCACCGCGGCGCGCGGGGCCTTCCTGCCGGCGACGTCCTCGAGTGCCGCAAACACCGCGGCATAGTCGCTGCCGCGCCGTTCCAGGCGAATGCGGATGGCCGAGAGGATGTGGACGACGTTGCCGAGGAGGCCTCGCGCCTCTTCGGCCGGCCTCAGTGACAGGAACTCAAGGAAAAGCGGCAGGTAGTCCGGCAGTTCGTTGGCATCGATTCGGTAGCCTGCGGTCTCGTAGTGGGCCGCCAGATTGACCATCGCCTGGCCCCGGTCACGGGATTCGCCATGAATGTGCTCAAAGAGGTGAAGTGACAGGCTGCGTGACCGGTCGAACTGGCCGACATAGATTTCCTGTGCCTCCAGGAGTTCGCTCTTCGCAAGACGCGAGAGAAGCCGCTCGACCGCATCCAGCGTCTTGCCCGAGAGACGGTCATCGGCATGGAGGACCGCGCCGATCTCCGGTGCCGCCTCCAGCAGTCCGGGCCCGGGGTACTGCAGCAGGGCGCCCAGGGCGCGGTAGATCATCATTGCTCGCCGGCCTGGACACCCGATCGCCCGCCGGCGCTCGGTCCCACCCGGACCTCGTGACTGAAGAGATCGATGCCGCTCCCGCCACCGCAGCCGTCGCCGAAGCTGAATCCGCACTCCCCGCGCAGGTCGAAGGCTTCCTCGGCATACTCGCGGTGGGTGGTGGGGATGACGAAGCGGTCCTCGTAGTTGGCAATCGCCATGGTCTGGTACATGTCCTCGACATCCGCCTCGGTCAGACCGGCCTCCTCGAGGATGTCCGTCGCGCGCCGCCCCTCGACATGCCTGGCGCGCATGTAGATCCGCATGGCCAGCATCCGTTGGAGTCCCAGCGTCACCGGCTCCTCGTCACCGGCGGTGAGGAGGTTGGCGAGATACCTGACGGGAATCCGCAGCTGGGAGACGTCCGGGATCAGGCCCTGAGATTCGAGCATCCCGTTTTCCGCCGCCGACTGGATCGGCGAGAGCGGCGGCACGTACCACACCATGGGCAGCGTCCGGTACTCCGGATGCAACGGGAAGGCGACCTTCCAGTCCATGGCCATGCGCCATACGGGCGAGCGCTGGGCCGCGTCGATCCAGCCCTGCGGAACGCCGTCCTCGCGTGCCTGGCGGATGACGTCCGGATCATGGGGATCGAGAAAGATGTCGAGCTGCGCCTGGTAGAGGTCGCGGGGATCCTCGACGGCGGCGGCCTCCTCGATCCGGTCGGCGTCGTACATGAGCACGCCGAGATAGCGGATGCGGCCGACGCAGGTTTCGGAACACACCGTCGGTTCACCCGCCTCGATGCGCGGATAGCAGAAAATGCACTTCTCCGACTTTCCCGATCGCCAGTTGTAGTAGATCTTCTTGTAGGGACAGGCGGAAACGCACATGCGCCAGCCGCGGCACTTGTCCTGATCGATGAGGACGATGCCGTCCTCCTCGCGCTTGTAGATTGCGCCGGACGGGCAGGCTGCGACGCAGGACGGATTGAGGCAATGCTCGCACAGGCGCGGCAGGTACATCATGAAGGTGTTTTCGAACTGTCCGTAGATCTCCTTTTCCATCGCCTCGAAGTTGACGTCACGGCTGCGGCTGGAGAACTCGCCGCCCAGTATCTCTTCCCAGTTCGGCCCCCACTTCACCTTGTCCATGCGTTCGCCGCTGATCAGCGAACGCGGGCGCGCCGTCGGAGGCGTGCGTGATTCCGGTGCGTTGTGGAGATGCTCGTAGTCGAAGGTGAAGGGTTCGTAGTAGTCGTCGATCTGGGGCATGTCCGGGTTGGCGAAGATCTTTGCCAGGATGCGCAGCTTGCCCCCCATTCTGGGCGCGATCCTGCCGTTCCTCTTGCGCACCCAGCCGCCGTTCCAGACGTCCTGGTTCTCCCACTGCCGGGGATAGCCGACGCCGGGCTTGGTCTCGACGTTGTTGAACCAGGCGTATTCCATGCCCTCGCGACTGGTCCACACGTTCTTGCAGGTGACCGAGCAGGTATGGCAGCCAATGCACTTGTCGAGATTGAGAACCTTGCCGATCTGTGCTCGCACTTTCATGACGCTGCCTCCGTTGCCGTGGCCGGCAGTGGGTCATCCATCCAGTCTACCTCCCGCATCCGGCGCACAATCACGAATTCGTCGCGATTCGAGCCGACAGTGCCGTAGTAGTTGAAGCCATAGGACTGCTGCGCATAGCCGCCGACCATGTGAGTCGGCTTGACCGTGGTGCGGGTGACGGAGTTGTGGATCCCGCCGCGGGTTCCGGTGATCTCGCTTCCCGGCATGTTCATGATCTTCTCCTGGGCATGATACATCAGCGTCATGCCTTCCGGGACGCGCTGGCTGACGACCGCCCGGGCCACCAGCGCTCCGTTGGTGTTGTAGGCCTCGATCCAGTCATTGTCCGCGGCGCCGATCCGGGCCGCATCGGTTTCGCTGATCCAGATGATCGGTCCGCCGCGGGACAAGGTGAGCATCAGAAGATTGTCGGTATAGGTGGAGTGGATACCCCACTTCTGGTGCGGCGTGATGAAGTTGAGCACGACCTGTGGGTTGCCGTTGTCCCTGTCGTCGATCATCGGCCGGATGGTCTTGGTGTCGATGGGCGGCTTGTAGACGCACAGCTGTTCACCGAAGGCACGCATCCACAGGTGGTCCTGGTAGAGCTGCTGGCGGCCGCTCAGGGTACGCCACGGGATGAGTTCGTGCACGTTGGTGTAACCGGCCGTGTAGGTGACATGTTCCGATTCCACGCCCGACCACGTGGGAGACGAGATGATCTTGCGCGGCTGGGCCTGGAGGTCGCGGAAGCGCAGGCTGTCCTCTTCCCGGGACGCCGCCAGGTGTTCGTGATCCCGTCCCGTCGCCTTGCCGAGCGCCGCCCAGGCCTTGACCGCTACCTTGCCGTTGGTCTCCGGCGCCAGGGTCAGGACGACCTCCGATGCATCGATGTCGGATTCGATCCTTGCCAGGCCCTGCGTGATGCCTTCCGCGCGCACCTCGCCGTTCAGCCGCTTCAGGAAGGCCACCTCGTCATCGGTGTTCCACGTGATGCCCTTGCCTCCGTTGCCGGCCTTGGTGAGCAGCGGTCCGAGAGCGGTGAACTTCCTGTAGGTGTTGGGGTAGTCGCGCTCGACGACCACCATGTTGGGCATGGTCTTGCCGGGCCAGGGATCGCACTCTCCCTTCTTCCAGTCCCTGACCTCGGTCGCCTGGGCGAGTTCCGCGGGCGTGTCGTGCAGCGTCGGCACCAGGACCAGATCGCGTTCGACGCCGAGCGTGCCATCGGCGAGGTTGGAGAAGGTCTTGGCGATTCCCTTGAAGATCTCCCAGTCGCTGCGGGTTTCCCACACCGGGTCCACCGCCGCGGACAGCGGATGGATGAACGGGTGCATGTCCGAGGTGTTGAGATCGTTCTTCTCGTACCAGGTCGCCGTGGGGAGGACGATGTCGGAGTAGAGGCAGGTCGTCGACATGCGAAAGTCGAGGGTGACGAGAAGGTCGAGCTTGCCCTCCGGAGCACTCTCGTGCCAGTCCACCTCGACCGGCCGGCGCCCGCCCGACTCTCCGAGGTCCTTGCCCTGCACGCCGTGCCTGGTCCCCAGCAGATGCTTGAGGAAGTACTCGTGCCCCTTGCCGCTGGAACCCAGGAGGTTGGAGCGCCACACGAAGAGATTGCGCGGCCAGTTCTTCGGATTGTCGGGGTCTTCGGCAGAGAGACGCAATGTGCCCGAGGCGAGCCCGGAGACGACCGTCTCCACAGGGTCATCGGTTCCCGCCGCCCGCGTCACCTTCAGCGGATTGGTTTCGAGCTGGGGCGCGGAGGGCAGCCAGCCCATGCGCTCGGACCTGACATTGAAGTCGATGAGACTGAGCGAGGTCCACTCGCCATCGGGCGCCAGGGGCGAGACCAGTTCACTGGCCGCCAGCTGCTCGTATCGCCACTGGTCGGTGTGGGCATACCAGAAGGACGTGCTGTTCATGTGCCGGGGCGGCCGGTTCCAGTCCAGCGCGAAGGCGAGCGGCAACCAGCCGGTCTGGGGCCGCAGCTTTTCCTGACCGACATAATGCGACCAGCCTCCACCGGACTTGCCGACGCAACCGCACATCACCAGGAGGTTGATGATGCCGCGATAGATCATGTCCATGTGGTACCAGTGGTTGAGAGCGGCCCCGACGATGATCATCGAACGCCCCTCGGTCTTGTGGGCGTTGTCCGCAAAGGCCCGGGCCACGGCAATGACCTTCTCGCGTTTCACCCCGGTGATCCGCTCCTGCCATGCCGGCGTGTAGGGCACGTCGTCATCGAAGGTGCCGGCGACGTTGTCGCCGCCCAGTCCGCGATCAATGCCGTAGTTGGCCACGAGAAGGTCGAAGACCGTGGCGACCGGCACCTCGCCTTCCCGGGTCGTGACAGTCTTAACCGGGACATGACGCCACAGCACATCGTCGTGATCCGTGCCTGCGAAGTGGTCGTGGAGCGCGTTGCCGAAATAGGGGAACCCGACCGCCAGGACATCATCACGGGAGTCCAGGAGGCTGAGACGCAGCCTCGTCTCTTCCCCCCGGGATCCCTCGCGTTCCTCAATGTTCCACTTGCCGCTCTCGCCCCAGCGGTAGCCGACGGATCCCACCGGGCAAACGAGGGAATCCTCCGCACTGGCGTCCACCGCGACGGTCTTCCATTCGGGATTGTTCGCCTGACCCAGGGCTCCTTCGATGTCGGCGGCGCGCAACAGGCGATCCGGCACCCAGCCCTGATCCGAATGTCTCAGCGTGACCAGCATCGGCATGTCAGTGAAGCGCCGGCAGTAGTCCTCGAAGTAGGGGCTCTTCGACGCCAGGTGCCATTCCTTCAGGATGACGTGCCCCATGGCAAGGGCGAGGGCAGCATCGGTGCCCTGCTTGGGGTTGAGCCAGATGTCGGCGAACTTTGACGCCTCACTGTAGTCGGGCGTGACCGTCACAGTGGTGGCGCCCTTGTATCGGACCTCGGTCATGAAATGGGCATCGGGCGTGCGCGTCTGCGGCACGTTCGAGCCCCACATCATGAGGAAGGTGGAGTTGTACCAGTCGGCGCTCTCGGGCACGTCGGTCTGTTCGCCCCAGGTCTGCGGGCTCGATGGCGGCAGATCGCAGTACCAGTCGTAGAAGCTCATGCAGACGCCGCCGATCAGTGACAGGTAGCGCGACCCGGCGGCATAGGAAACCATCGACATCGCCGGAATCGGCGAAAATCCGATCACCCGGTCAGGACCGTGGGTCCTGATGGTATGGATGTTGGCGGCGGCGATGATCTCGTTGACCTCGTCCCAGTTCGAGCGGACAAATCCGCCGTGACCGCGGACCTGCTGGTAATCCCGGCGCTTTCCGGCATCCCCTGCGATCGAGGCCCACGCAGTCACCGGATCCATGGTCTTGCGCGCCTCGCGCCAGTGCCGCACCAGCCGACTGCGCACCAGCGGATACTTCAGCCGGTTGGCGCTGTAGATGTACCAGGAGTAGCTGGCGCCGCGCGAACAGCCGCGCGGTTCGTGGTTGGGCAGGTCAGGCCGGGTGCGCGGATAGTCGGTCTGCTGTGTTTCCCAGGTGATGATCCCGCCCTTGACGTAGATCTTCCAGCTGCACGACCCGGTGCAGTTCACCCCGTGGGTCGAGCGCACGATCTTGTCGTGGCTCCAGCGCGCCCGGTAGGCGTCCTCCCAGGTTCGGTCCTCGCTCGTGACCACCCCGTGCCCGTCCGAGAAGGTATCGACCGTCTTCGTGAAGAAGGTCAGTCGGTCCAGGAAATGGCTCATCGGGTCCGCCTCCTCTATGGGTTCTTCACGTAGGCGTTCGGGCGCAGGTAGAACCACCAGTTGATTATGATGCACAACGCGTAGAAGGCGGCAAAGCCGTAGAGGGCATTTTCTGGAGTGGTTGCCTTGATCTGTTCCCCGAACACCTTCGGAATGATGAAGGCGCCATAGGCGGCGACTGCCGATGTCCAGCCCAGCACAGGACCGGCCTGCACCTTGTCGAAGACTATGGCGATGGTGCGGAAGGTGGATCCGTTGCCGATGCCGGTGGCGGCAAAGAGGACGAGAAAGAGAAGAAGGAAGGGCAGGAAGTAGTCTTCCGGCGTCGGCGAGACGTAGGCAAGGGACAGGATGTAGGCCACGCCGAGCGCGCAGGCGACCATGACGACGGAGACGATCTGCGTGACCAGCGCACCGCCGAAACGGTCCGAGATCATGCCGCCCAAGGGACGGATGAGAGCGCCGATGAAGGGGCCGGTCCACGCGTACATGAGAGCGCTTGGCCCGTTGGGATTAACGGTCGTGTGGGTGAGCACCCCGTCGACCTCGATGTGCTGGAAGCCGAACACAACCTTGATGGCGAGGCCGAAGGTGGCCGCATAGCCGATGAAGGAGCCGAAGGTCATGGTGTAGATGACCGTCATCGCCCACGTGTGGCGGTTCCGGAAGATGGCGTATTGCTGATCGAGGCTGCGGCGGATGGTGCCGGGGATCAGTCTGAGGGCAAAGACCGTCCCCGCGATGACGAGGGGAAGGACCAGCCACTTGCTGAGCTCCAGCCCCGAGCCGCCGGCGTTGGCCGGCAGCAGCAGCCACAATCCTGCAGCGGCGGTGACGAGACCGATTCCCAGCATGCCGAGGATCTTGCCGAATGCGCCGGTCGTCGAGTTGAGACCGGGGGAGACATGGTCCGCGGTGATGTTGTTCATGCCGAACCAGGCGGCGATGACCAGCGGCACCAGGATGGCGACCCAGATGTAGCCCGCATTGTGGATGTAGGTCTCGGTGCCGGCCGGAATCTTGCCGATGAGGGTGCCCGAACTGTTGGCAAGCACGAGGGCCGAGCCACCGAACACGCCCACGGTCATCACCAGGGGCACCAGGATCTGCATTGTGGTGACGCCGAAATTGCCGAGGCCGGCGTTCATTCCCAGCGAGTAGCCCTGCACCCTCTTCGGGTAGAAGAAGGAGATGTTCGACATTGACGATGCGAAGTTGCCGCCACCGAAACCCGACAGCAGGGCCATGATCTGGAACTGCCACAGGGGTGTCGACGGGTCCTGCAGAAGGAACCCGGTGCCGGCGGCCGGGATGATGAGCAGTGCTGTAGTGAGGAAGATCGTGTTGCGTCCGCCGGCGATGCGGATGAAGAAGGAAGACGGGATGCGCAGCGTGGCGCCGCTCAGACCGGCGATGGCTGCAAGGGTGAAGAGTTCCGCCTGGGCGAAGGGGAACTTAAGGTTGATCATCTGGACGGTGATGATCCCCCAGTAGAGCCATACCGCGAACCCGCACAGGAGGCAGGGGATCGAGATCCACAGGTTGCGTGTCGCGATGCGCCTGCCCTCGCTCTCCCAGAAACTCTCGTCTTCCGGGTTCCAGTTCGTCAGGTTTCTGGCCATGGCGAGGGTATCCTCAGTGCGCTGCGTGACTCGGGCGGCCGGTGTCCGGTGGCATTTCCGGCACGTCGGACAGATAGCGCTCGTCCGCCAACTCGGGATAGCGGCGGCGCTCCATCAGCCGGATGGCGACATGCATCCACACGGTGCTCACCAGCACGATGCCGAACAGCAGCATGAAGGAACTTGTCCAGACTCCGAACCAGTCGTTGAAGACGCCGAAGGTGATCGGCAGGACAAAGCCTCCCAGGCCGCCGATCATGCCGACCAGTCCGCCGACCGATCCCACGTGATTCGGATAGTAGACGGGGATGTGCTTGTAGACGGCGGCCTTGCCCAGCGACATGACGAAGCCGAGCACGATGGTCAGGATGACGAAGACGGTGAGGCTGACGCCGAAGGTGAACTCGATCGGACCCTCGATACCCTGAACGACGTAGCGGGTCTGCGGATAGCTCATCACGAAGAGGCAGGCCAGCGAGACGAGGAACGTCAGGTACATGACGGCCCGCGCGCCCCACTTGTCCGACATCCAGCCGCCAAGCGCCCGGAAGACGGAGCCCGGCATCGAGTAGGCGGCGGCCAGCATGCCGGCCGTGGCCAGCGGCAGATCGTAGGCGCCGACGTAGAACCGCGGCAGGTAGGAGGCCAGGGCCACGAACCCGCCGAAGACGAAGAAATAGTAGGTGGCGAAGCGCCACACCTGCAGGTTCTTCAACGGCTCCAGCTGCTCTGCCGTCGACACCGGTTTCAGGCCCTGGCGCTTGCGCGCTACCTCTCCCGGGTCCGGTCGCGCCAGCACATAGAAGAGAATGGCGGTCACGGCCAGGACGACGGCATAGATCTGCGCCGTCTGTTCCCAGCCGAAGGCCAGCACCAGGAAGGGCGCCCCGAAGTTGGTGACGGCAGCGCCGACATTGCCGACTCCGAATACGCCCAGGGCCGTTCCCTGGTGCTCCTTGTCGAACCACTGCGAGGTATAGGCGATGCCGACGATGAAGGATCCGCCGGCGAGACCCACGCCGAGTGCGGCGATGAGGAAAACCTCGTAGGTCCTGACCTCCGAGAGAAGCCAGCAGGCAACAGCGGTGGCCAGCATCTGCAGGGTGAAGACCAGCCGGCCTCCGAACTGTTCTGTCCATACGCCAAGGAAGATCCGGCTGATCGATCCGGTCAGGACCGGCGTAGCGACCAGGATGCCGAACTCCGTTTCCGAGAGACCGAGGTCCTGCTTGATCTTGACGCCTATGATGGAAAAGATCGTCCAGACGGCAAAGCAGACGGTAAAGGCGAATGTGCTGAAGCCCAGGGCTTTCAGCTGATCGCCACTCGTGACATCCTTGAGATCTGACATGGACCCAAAGTCCCACGATGCCTGACGCGTGAATAGTCGAAGCGATCTTCAGGAGTCAAAGCACCGGTGGTCATATCTGTGGAGGATTGGGCATGGCCGACATTGTTGATCAGCACGAGGCCGCGCGCCGGCTCGGCATGACGGTCGAGGAAGTCACCTACCGTCTCGACTACGGGCAGATGATGGGCGTCGAGGTTGATGGCGGCTGGCGGATCGACACCCGGGATCTCGAGTCGTTCAGTCGGGGACAGGCCCTTGGCCGGGCCATCGCTGCGGCCGGAAAGGCGCCGGTGGACAGCAAGTCGCCCGATGAGTTCCAGGAGATTTCACCGGATGCATCCCCCGGCTGGCGGCGCAACCCCGAGTACGAGGTCGATCTTGCCGTCGTGCCCGCCAGGGTCGAGGCCCGTTGCGCAGGCGCCACCGTTGCGGCCAGCGATCGGACCCTCACGGTCATGGAACTCGGGCACGGGGCTGTCTACTACATGCCGAAGGACGATGTGGAGTGGTCGTGTTTCACGGCCAACACGCATTCAAGTTACTGCCAGTACAAGGGATTTGCGCGCTACTGGACGCTCCAGGTCAATTCCCGGATCGAGGAGAACGCGATCTGGGCCTATGACGAACCGCACAGGGAGGTTGACGGCCTGAAGGATCATGTGGGTTTCTACTGGCACCGCATGGATGCCTGGCTCGAGGACGGCGTGATGGTCGAACGGCCGCGCGACATCGCCGGGCGCTGCGATGCGCGGCACAGTTTCCGTGCGCTCTATCCCGAACTCGCCCGCCAGTGGCACCCCGAGAAGAATCCCAACATCAACCCCTACGAGTGCGCCCCCTGGTTCCGCGCGAACGTCTGGTGGCAGGAGGACAGCGGCCGCGAGTGGCGCCAGCCGATCCGCGACCGCGTGCTCGGCCACCCGCCCTCTGGCGATCCCTGAAGACCCTCAGAGACGACGCCTCGATCGAAACACCGGCCGCGTGCGGCCGGCGGGATCCGGACCGTATGGCGTTTCGCTGATTCGCCGCGTCAGGAATCGAAGACGATGACGCTGCGGGCCACCTCGCCGGCCTTCATGTCGTCGAAGCCTTCGTTGATCTCCTCGAGGGTGATGCGGCGGCTGATCATGTCGTCGAGCTTGAGCTTGCCGTCGAGGTAGAAATCAACGTAGCGCGGCATGTCGACCCGAAAATGATTGGAACCCATGTTGGATCCGCGCAGCACCTTGTCATCGAGCAGGTCGGCGCCGTGAATCTCCAGCATCTCGCCCTCCGGCACCATGCCGATGACCGTGGCCATGCCGGAGGCCCTCAGCATCCGGAAGGCCTGTTCGCTGGTCTGCTTGAGACCGAGCGCCTCGAAGGAGTACTCGACGCCGCCCCCCGTCATCTCCCGCACCGCCTCCACCGGGTCAACCTCGGCGGCGTTGACCACATCCGTGGCTCCGAAGTGGCGGGCGAGGTTGAGCTTGGTTCCCCTGATGTCGACGGCGATGATGCGTCCGGCGCCGGCGATGGCCGCACCGTTGATGGCCGAGAGGCCGACCCCGCCGCAGCCGATGACCGCCACCGTGCTTCCGACCTCGATCTTCGCCGTGTTGACGACGGCGCCGAATCCGGTGGTGACGCCGCAGCCGATCAGCGCGGCACGGTCGAAGGGCATGTCGTTGCGGATCTTCACGAGCGCATGTTCGTGAACCAGCATCATCTCGGCGAAGGCGGACAGGTTGTAGAACTGGCTCACACCGTTGCCGAGGCGGGGTTCCTCATCGTCGGCGCGCGAGACCTCGGGATTCTGGCAGCTGAAGGGACGCCCCGTCGTGCAGTATTCGCAGTGGCCGCAGAAGACGCTGAGGCAGGAAATCACGTGATCGCCCGGCTTGAAATGGCGCACCTCGGAACCGACGGCCTCGACGACGCCTGCGGCTTCGTGCCCGAGAACCGCCGGCAACGGTGCGGCGTACTTGCCCTCGATGTAGTGGAGGTCGCTGTGACATACGCCACACGCCGCGGTGCGGACCAGGACCTCGCGGGATTTCGGCTTCGAGACCGGTACATCCTCGATGACAAGGGGGGTATTGACCTCATGCAGCACTGCAGCCTTCATGGTATCCTCCTTGCGGGATCCGACAGGCGTTCATGCTCCCGATCGGGTCTGTCGAGTCAAGTCGCCGGAAGAGAAGGTCGCGCACGATGCCGCACGCCGACGTGGTGCCCGTTCCCCAAGATGCGATCGATGATTTTCGCCGTGATGGCGCCGTCGTGCTGAGAGGCGTTCTCGATGCCGGCTGGTGCCGGGAACTCGAACGGGGCATCGCCGCCCTGAAGGACAATCCCGGCCGCCACAGGGCGGACTGGATCCGTGACGAGGCGACCGGCGATCATGTCCTCTTCGACGCGGCTCCCGTGCCCGACAATCCCTTCTTTGCCTCAGCCATGACAGCGTCACCGCTTGGCCCGATCGCGGCGCGGATGATGGAGTCGCCCACGGCCCTTGCGTTCTACGTGTCGATGTTCCTGCGCTCGCCCGGTACGTCGACGCCAACGCCTTGGCACCAGGACCAGACCTACTGGTGTGCCGAAGGTCGCCAGGCACTGAGTATCTGGACGTCTCTCGACCCGGTGCCGGCCGGCACCGAGCTGCAGTTTGTCCGCGGATCCCACCTGTGGGATCGCCCGCTCGCACAGCCGTTCTTCGAACACGAACAGCTTGGCGGGGTGCGCGATGATGGCTCCGGTGACGCCGTGGCCATCACCGATTTCGCGGCCAGTGACCTCCACGAGGTCATCGGCTGGCCCACGGAACCCGGCGATGTCGTGGTGTTTCAAGGCATGACGGTTCACGGCGGATCGGGCAGCCTGCCCGAAGGGCTGGGAAGGCGGACACTGTCGTTCCAGTGGCTGGGCGAGGATATCCGGGTCACCACGCGTCCCGGGGGCTGTTCGCCCGACTGGTTGCCGGAGTTCGCCCGCTACGGCGTGGAACCGGGCGACTATCCATGGTGCGCCATGTGTCCCAGGGTTTCGGCCGACGGGATGGTCACGCATCAGGAAGGGAATTTGTCATGACCAGCATCGGTTTGCGCCCCGGACACTTCGACGCCTCGGGCCTGGCGCCGGTCGATCTGCCGTTCACCGGGGAGGAATACTGCGCGCGCTTGAAGAAGCTCACCGCCATGGCGGCCGACGAGGGGATCGACGTTCTCTGGGTGACGTCGCCGGAGGGTGTCGCCTGGCTCCACGGGTTCACTGCCTCCTGGTACAAGGGCCAGGCGCCGATGCGTTACCCGCAGTGCTATGGCACCGCCGTTCACGTCGCCAGCCGGCAGTTTATCCATTTCGACAACCCGACCGAGGAACCGGTCCTGGCCATGACCTCGCGATCGCGGGACAACCGCTGGCTTCCCGATCGCGAGGCGGGTCCCAACGTCGCCTTCATCATCGAGGAACTCAAGCGGGAGGGGTGGCTTTCCGGCACCGTCGGAATGGAGTTCTGGAGCTACCTGCCGAACCGCGCCATCAGCACCATGTTCGAAGGGGCCTTTCTCGCTGCCGGCGCCCGCCCGGTCGACATGAGCGCCATGGTGCGCCGGGCCCGGCGGGTCAAGTCCGCAGCGGAAATCGCCTGCATCGAGCGGGCCATGGAGATCTGCGACATCGGACATCGGGCGATCGTCGACAACCTCGAGCCCGGGATCACCGAGCTCGATCTCTTCGGCAGGGTGATCGCCGCCATGATGGCGGGCGGCGGTGAATTCTCGGCGCTCATTCCGGTCTTCAACGCCATGCCGCTTGCCGGGTCGAAACCCCTGTCGAGCGGTCATTCGATGGCGTCGCGCAGGGTGATCAATGCCGGGGAAATCCTGGCCGCGGACCTGTGCGGCGTCTTCAACCGCTATCATGCCAATGCGTTGCGCGGATACTACGTTGGCGATGATCCCCCGCGCGATCTCGTGGAGCGATACCGTCTTTCGGGCGGCGTCTTCGGGGTGATCGCCAGCGACGTGAAGGCGGGCATGACGGTGCGCGAGGTCAATTCCGTGCTGCGCTCCTACTACGAGGAGACTGGCCTGTGGTCCGACGACGAGGGCTGGGCGTTGGGCTACGAGCTCGGCTGGTCGTTGCCTCCCGACTGGGTCGGGGACTTCTACTTTCACCTCGGCGATGACCGCTACCTCGACCGGGTGTTCGAGGAGAACATGGTGACCAACTTCGAGAGCCTCTTCGACACTCACCTCATCGACACCCTCGTCTATGGCAGGAACGGAACGAGGGTGCTCTCGAAAACGCCACTCGAACTGATCGCCGTGGGATAAGCCAACTGGGGCCTGCTCCCTGGTCCTGATCATCAAACGGAGAGGAGAGGGTCCATGAGCGAACCGGTCGCTGCCGGCGTCCTGGAGACCGAAACCCAGATCCTGGCTGCGCTTGACCGTTTCCTTGTCCGCGAGGTGGAACCCCATGTCATGGCGCTGGAGGATGCCGACGAGTATCCGGGCGACATCGTCGAGGGCATGAAGGAACTGGGACTCTTCGGCTGCGTCATTTCCGAGGAGTACGGCGGCCTCGGCCTGCCGGTGACGACCTATGTGCGCATTGTCGAGCGCATCTGCGAGACTTGGATGTCCCTGTCCGGAGTCTTCAACACCCACCTGCTGATGGCCTGGATTGTCCAGACGTTCGGCACCGCGGAACAGAAGGCGACGTGGCTTCCGAAGTTCGCCAGTGGCGAGATGCGGGGCGGCCTGGCACTGACGGAACCCGGATGCGGCACAGACCTGCAGGCCATCCTCACACGAGCCGTGCGGGACGGGACCGACTACGTGGTGAACGGGACCAAGACCTGGATCACCAACGGCTATCACGGGGATTGCGTGGCCCTGCTGGTCAAGACCGATCCCGGGGCCGAACCGCGCCACAGGGGAATCAGTCTCTTCCTCGCGCAAAAGGGCAAGGGATTCACGGCAAGCCGCAAGCTCCGCAAGCTCGGCTACCGAGGTGTCGACACGGCGGAGCTCGTCTTCGATGACTTCAGGATTCCTCAAGACCGGCTGATCGGTGAGAACGAGGGCCTTGGTCTCAAGCAGGCTTTGGGTGCCCTCGAACTCGGTCGGATCAATGTCGCGGCACGCGGTGTCGGCGTTGCCAGGCGGGCCCTCGATCTCGCGGTGGACTATGCCCGGCAGCGCCACACGTTCGGCAAACCCATTGCCAATCACCAGGCCATCCAGATCAAGCTCGCCGACATGGCCACGAGGCTAGAGGCGTCCCGGCATCTCACCCGGTCCGCAGCTGCGGCGTTTGACGCCGGAGAACGGTGCGACATGGAGGCCGGCATGGCCAAGCTCCATGCCACCGAGACCGCGCTCTTCAACGCGACGGAATCCATGCGCATCCACGGCGCCTACGGCTATTCCAAGGAGTTCGAGATCGAGCGCCTCTACCGGGACGCGCCTTTGCTTGTCATCGGTGAGGGAACGAACGAGTTGCAGCGGATCGTCATTGCCCGCCAGCTTGTCGCCCGCCAGCCGGACTGATCCCGTCATGGCCTTCCCCCTCGAGGGCGTGCGGATCCTCTCGGTCGAGCAGTACGCCGCCGGTCCCTTCGGCACCCTGCCGCTCGCCGATCTCGGCGCCGAGATCATCCGAATCGAGAATCCGGCCGATGGCGGCGACATCGGCCGGCGCGTTCGCCTCGCGGGTGAAACCTCCGGGGAGGGGATGAGCCTGTTTCACCAGACCTTCAACAGGAACAAGAAGAGCATCACCCTTGATCTCAAGCATCCGCAGGGACGCGAGATCCTGCATCGTCTCGTGGCCCGCGCCGACGCGGTCTTCAACAACCTCAGGGGCGATCTGCCGGAAGCACTCGGTCTCGACTACCGTTCGCTTGGTCCGGTGAAGCGCGACATCGTCTGCGTCCATCTCTCCGCCTACGGCAGGGCGAACGAGCGCGCCGGCTGGCCGGGCTATGACTATCTCATGCAGGCCGAATGCGGCTGGTTCGCGGTGACGGGCGATCCCGGAGGCGAGCCGCAGCGCATGGGGCTCTCCCTCGTGGACCTCTCTGCCGGTCTCCAGGGCGCCGTTGCCATCCTCTCCGGCATCATCGGCGCCCGCACCACGGGCGTCGGCGGGGACCTTGACGTCAGCCTCTTTCGTGCCGCGATCACCAGCCTTGCCTACGTCGGGACATGGTATCTCTCGGCCGGAGTCAACACCGGCCGCAACAGCCGCTCGGCCCATCCCAGCATCACTCCCAGTCAACTTTTCAGGACACGGGACGGCTGGATCTTCATCATGTGCAACAAGGAGAAGTTCTGGCCACGGCTGTGTGCGGCCATCGGCGAGCCGGCACTGGCCGACAATCCGGATTACGCCGACTTCGCAGGACGCTTGAGACATCGTGACCGTCTCACGCAAGAGATCGACCTCGCCCTGTCAGGGCGGACCACGGCCGAATGGATGGCCGTGTTCTCCGGCGAGGTGCCGGCAGCGCCCGTGCACGACATCAAGGGAGCCCTCGACAGTCCCTTCGTGCACCGGGACGGGCACGTCCTGTCCTGCGAGACATCGTCAGGCATGACCGTCACGGCCCCCGGCCCGGCTGTGCGGGTTTCCGGCGTCACGCCACGCGCGGAGCCGGCCCCCGGTCTTGCGGGCGATCTCGTGCCCGTGATGGCCGAAATCGGCATCGACCGGGAGGAACTCGCCGCCCTGCAGGCCGCGGGCATCTGCTGACGTTCTGACCAGCAACGACGTCACGCTTGTGAAGGCGATGGCCCATGCGGCTCACCCGAACATGACGCCCGGCACACGAACAATGGCAATTCACACGGCTATCGGTCCCGGGCATGGGCAGAATCGGTTGGCGACTGTCAAGATGCCCGGGTTCGTATATGATGGCGTGGGCGCTGACATACGGGACCCGTCGTGACCGGGTGCTGGTGAGGGACTCCGCCATGAACGACACAACCCGAACCGGATGTGACGCAGGGCCCCGGATCGCGGGCCCGTCACCGACCTTTGCGGCCGGGGGTATCGGCCCGTTGGCGGATTTTCCGGCTCCGGACGGTTCGCCAGCGCGCCAGCGGATCATGTTCCGCAGGCCGGCGGCTGTGGTAAGGCCGTGTCCGTGAGACACCAGGCCGACACCGCTGGACCCGGAAAGGCGTCGCGATGCCCAATGCTCTTCTGATCTACCCCGAGCACCCTCCGACGTACTGGGGCGCCAACTTCGCGCTCGAAATGGTCGGCATCAAGTCGGCCTTCCCACCGCTCGGCCTTCTCACCGTGGCCGCATTGTTCCCGCCCGAGTACGAACTCCGTGTCATTGACCTGAACACCGGCCCGCTGGAGGACTCAGACCTTGAGTGGGCCGACTTCGCGTTTACCTCGACCATGCTCACCCAGAGGGTGTCGCTGCAGACCGTCATCGACAGGTGCAACCGGGCCGGCGTTCCCGTCATCGCCGGCGGGCCGCACCCCACCACATTCCACGACGAGATCCGCGGCGTTGCCCATTTCGTGCTCGACGAGGCTGAGGAGACGTTCGCCGGCTTCCTCAAGGACCTCGAAAGAGGCATGGCCCGGACAATCTACCGCGAGCCGCGCAAGCCGGACATGCGTGAAACCCCGGTTCCGCGTTTCGATCTCATCGATCTCGAAAACTACCACTCGATGGGCGTCCAGTTTTCCCGCGGCTGTCCATTCGATTGCGAGTTCTGCGACATCACCAAGCTCTACGGCCGGGTCACGCGGACCAAGTCACCCGAGCAGATGGTGGCCGAGTTCGACGCGCTCTACAATCTGGGCTGGCGTGGCCAGGTCTTCCTCGTCGATGACAACTTCATCGGCAACAAGCGCGAGGCGATGAAGCTTCTGCCGGCACTCGCCGATTGGCAGAAATCGCACGGCTATCCTTTCACGCTGTGCACCGAGGCAAGTGTCAACCTGGCCCGGATGGACGCGTTGATGGAGGCCATGGTCGAGGCCGGGTTCGATGCCGTCTTCCTCGGTATCGAAAGTCCCAATCCCAAGGCACTGATCAAGACCAAGAAAAAACAGAACACCAGCCAGCGCGACGACAACTTCCTGTTCAACGCGGTGCGCAAGATCCAGCGGACCGGAATGCAGGTTCAGGGCGGGTTCATCCTGGGGCTCGACGGCGACGACGAGAGCGTGTTCGACGCCCAGATCGACTTCATCCAGGACTCAGGCATCCCGGTGGCACCGATTTACCTGCTGACCGCCCTCAGGGGCACCGACATGTACAGCCGCCTGGAATCGGAGGGTCGTCTGCAGGAGGTGCCGCTGGGCACCAGTGCGATGGCGCTCAACTTCAGGACCGAGATGGCGCCGGACGTGCTGATCGCGGGGTACAAGCGGGTGACCTCGACGCTCTATGACCCGACGCTCGAGAACTACCTTGAACGCTGCCTGACATTGTTCGAACACCTCAAGCCCGTGCCGCATCTCCAGAAGCCGAGGAGCGCCAATGCGAGTTTCGTCGAGATGATGGGCGTGCGCGCGCGGCTCGACCCCGAACAGATTCCGGCCTACACGAAGTTCATCACCCGGGTCTCCAGGGACCATCCCCGCATGCTGCCCGAGGCGATCCGGCTTGCCGCGCTCGGCTACCACTTCGAGAAGGTGACGCGCAGTCAGATCGCCCTCCACGATTTCAGGGAATTCCTGGCGGCTGAGCTGCGTGCCCTCGAGGATTCGCGGCCGGACGGCATCTGCGAGCGGAAAGACGCGGCTCTCGCCCGCTCCCGCGCCCTCTACGCCTCACTGCCCCAAGACTTCCGCTTTCACGGAGACGGCGTGGACGAGGCTCTGGAGTCCTTCCGTGCGTCTGTGACGGACGAATCCGGGAACCCCGTCCAGGCCGGGGCGATCTGAACCCTGGTGGCGGCATCAGTCACCCGAGCCGCCCGTCACGCTATGAGATAGGCGTGCTCCACGAGTTGGGTGACGCCACGCTTGCGCAGGTTCGAACGCTCGATGATGTCCTCCTCGGCCAGGTGTTGTACCCGGCGCCGCTTACCGAAGAGCTCACGAATGTCCTGTTCGGAGACCGGGAAGGGAGGGCCTTCGATCTCGTGTTCGGGATACTCCATGGAAATCAGGAGTATCGGGGCTTCGAGGAGTTCGGTGAGGTGCCGGGCGTAGCGTTGGCGTTCGGGGGGCGGCAGGGCGACCAGGGCCGCCCGATCGTAGATGGCGGCAACGCCTTCGAGATCGCCAGCATCGAGAGCAAAGAAATCTCCTGCGAACAGGCGAAACCCGGGACTCTCGATGAGAACGTACCGGGCGTGCTGCGTCTCGGTGAACGCGAGACCGTGGGCGCCCAGGAACTCGCGTCCCGCGATGGGACTGAGATCGATGCCGAGAACGTCGAACCCCTGTTCATGGAGCCACCACATGTCTTCGGCCTTCCCGCACAACGGCACGAAAACGCGGTCCCCGGGCTGCAGATCGAGACAGTCCAGGTGACGCCTGAGCGCTGCGTTGGGGACGCCCTCGTTCCAGGGGGTGCTGCCCTCACGCCAGCGCTGCAACCAGAATTCCGCCTTCACGAGTCCCTCCTTCATCAACGCCAGCCGGCCGGCATTCTCGCAGACTGCGAAATGCAGGAGCCCGGATCCGGGCTCCGGCTTCGAATCGGTCATCACCAAGGGCGACGCGTGCCCAGCGGGGCCCAGGCGTCTGCTGAGGTTTCCAGGCCTTCATCAGAAGACATCATTGACATGTCGTTTCCGCTACCACCTTCGACCGGACGATACCATGTGCCCTTCCGTCGATCTTGCCGGGAAGCCGGCAGCCTTCACCGGCGATGGTTGGGTCAGCGGTCCCGTGTCAAACCTGTGCGTACTTGCCCTGCTGACATGGCCGATTGGGCCGACTAGGCTGGCTTCCCCGCATCCTGCACCTGCTGACGCCACAAGAGGTTCGGACCCGCATGTCGCTCAAGCTCCGTGTACTCCTGATCGTCCTCGCCCTGGGAGGAGTGGGCGGGTATCTGGTTTTTGACGGCGGCACCGCAGATGAGGGGCGGCCCATCGTTTCGGTGAACGTGCCGGCAACGCTGTCGGCGCAGGCACTGCTCGGGCAGAAGACCTACGCCGCCAACTGTGCGTCCTGTCACGGCCGGAACGCTGCCGGACAGGACGGCGTCGCACCGCCGCTGGTCCACATCATCTACGAGCCAGGCCATCATGGCGACGAGTCATTCCAGCGGGCGGTTGCACAGGGCGTGCGGGCCCACCACTGGCCTTTCGGAGACATGTCGCCAGTCGACGGGCTGACCCGCGAAGACGTGGCGGATGTCGTGGCCTACATCCGGGAACTCCAGCGGGCCAACGGCATCCGGTGATGGGGTGGCGACGAGGGAACGTCGCCGGCCCTGGCTCCCGATTGGCGTCGAGCAATGGCAGGAACCGGCGCGAATGAACGTGCAGAAAGGCGTGCCCTGGTCGTGATCTGAACGCTTGATCGCAGGCATCCCTGGGAGCACGGAATCCTGCATTATCCTGCGGACGCAGCCTTCGACAGCCTCGGCTACCGTTCGCTCGGTCCGATGAAGCGCGACATCCTCTGCGCCCACCTCTCCGCCTGCGGCAGGACGAACAAGCGCGCCGTCAGGCCAGGCTTCGACCATCTCATGCAGAACCGAGTGCGGCTGGCTTTCGGGCGGCAATGCCATCGCCGCGCGGCGTCTTGGCCGGGACAGCGTGCAGCCGGCAACTACGCTTGCAGTGTCGTCAAGACCTCCTCAGGCGTCCGCTCTGGCGATGCGAACGGGTCGATGATCCGTACCTCGCCGAACGTCTGATCATGCTGCAAGTCTTCAGTGAGCAGCGCCGAACAGGCGCACGATTGCGCTGCCGCGACGATGAGTGCGTCCCACCATGAGAGAAAGTACCGCTCCTGCAACAACCAGCTTCTGTCCAGGATAGCGAGATCAAGGACCACCGGCCGCAACGCCGCGAGGTCACGCACGATACCCTGCGCCTCTCCTGCGTCGAACTCCGGCTCCAGTTTGCGGGTGAGAGTCGCATAAAGCTCTTGAAGCACCTGGAAGCTGATGCGCGCGGCGCGTTGACGCACAAGATACGCAATCCAGTCATGGGCGCGTGACTGTTTGGCGGGGTCCGAACCATCCTGTCGGTAGACGAAGACGTTGGTGTCAACGAAGACCAGAGCGGTCATGCAATTCATCCCGCGTTGGCTTGCGACCATCGACCCAGCCAAACTTGCGCGGTTTGCGGGCCAGATAGCGCTCCATGGCAAGATCGTATTCGTCTTCCCCGCGCCGCATCCCTTCCAGCAACTCGGCGAGCCACCTGGATACACTGCGCCCATTCTCGGCGGCCCGGACCCTCAGCCATGCCGCAACGTCCTCGGGCAATGTGACCGTGACGTTCTTCATGACACGAAATTAGTAAAACACGAATTTCGTGTCAATCGCCTTCCGTCGAAGCCGTTCTGTTCGCACTGCACGCAGACCCGCCTCCACACCGTACAGCCGTAGCCGGTGATGAATGGCCGCTCCGGGCCGTGCCGGGGTGTCTGGAGGTCAGGAATCGAAAACGATGACGTTGCGCAGGGCCTCGCCGCGGCTGACGGCGGCGATGGCATCGTTGATCTCGTCGAGGGGATAGGTGCGGGTGATGAGCTCGTCGAGCTTGAGCCGGCCCTCGCCATAGAGATCGATCAGCGGCGGCACATCCACTTGGGGCCGGGTCGAGCCCATCTTGGAGCCGAGAATGCGCTGGCTGGTGCCGGCAATGGCCTGGGTCTCGAAGGCGGAGTTCTCACCGACCGCCGGCATGCCGACGATGACCGCCGTGCCGCCCGGACGGATCACGTCCATGGCCTCCTCCATGGCCCTGGCATTGCCGACGGTGATGAAGACATAGTCGGCTCCCCGGCCACCGGTCAGACGTCGCACCGTTTCGCCGACATCGCCTTCGGCGCCGTTCACCGTTGCCGTGGCTCCGAAGGAAAGCGCCGATTCGAGCTTCTCGTCCAGAACATCCACGGCGATGACCTGGCGGGCGCCGCAGATGGCCGCCCCCTGGATGCTGTTGAGACCGACACCTCCGGCGCCGATGACGACGACGCTGCAGCCGGCGGGAATCCGCGCCGTCCTGGACACCGCGCCAAAGCCGGTGATGACGCCGCAGGCGAGAAGGGACGCACTCTCCAGGGGCACGGACCGCGGCAGCGCCACCACCTGCGAGTGGTGCACCACCACCTCTTCGGCGAAGGCGCCGGTGCGCAGGCCCTGCAGCACCGGCGTGCCGTCCTTCCTGTGCAAGCGGCCATCGCGATCCACGGGGAACTCCGTCTCGCAGAGGTAGGGCATGCCTTGATCGCAGTAGAAGCAGTTGCCGCAGGATCGGATCAGGGTGACGATCACGGGATCGCCAACCCCGGGCATCGCGACACCCGGTCCCGTCTCGATTACCTCGCCGGCCGCCTCGTGACCGTAGACCGCCGGCAGCGTGCCGCCCCACGACCCGTCCGCATAGTGGATGTCACTGTGGCAGATGGCGCAGGCGGCGATCTTCACGCGAAGCTCGCCGGCCTGCGGCGGGTCAAGTACGAGGTCCTCGATGACAAGAGGCTCGCCAAAGGCGCGGCACACGGCTGCCCTCATGGCACGGCCTCCTCACACGAACGTCACCCTCCGGCACGGACCTCCTGATAGAGGTTCTCGTACTTGCTCTCGAATTCGGGCTCGAGGGCGGGGAAGAAGATCGTGTTGGCGATCAGCGACTCCGGATCGGAAAAGCCGAGCTGGTCGAGGCGCTCCTGGGGCACGAGGTCGTAGGCGGCAAGATTGGCGCTGCCGTACCCGTAATTGTCGATCAGCCAGGCCCCTGATTCGGGAGCGATCCAGGCGTCGATGTAGGTGTAGACGGCCTCGAGGTCCGTCGCGTCCTTGTGGATGATGAAGCCCGAACCCCAGGCGAAGATCCCCTCCTTTGGCACCATGTAGCCGACGGGGATGTTCTCGTTCTGCAGGTTCACGAAGGACTGGTTCCACGAATAGGCAGCGACGATCTCGCCGGCGGCGATGGCCTGCTCCATCAGCGTGACGTCCGACCAGTAGAAACGTGTCAGGTCGCGCTGCTTTGACATCAGTTTGTGGGCCTCGGCGAGCTGGTCATCCGAAAGCGTCCACGGGTTCTCGTAACCCAGCACGAGAGCGGCGACCGCAACGGTCGCGGCCGCGGTGTCGTACCAGGCGAGGCGGTTCTTGTAGCGTTCATCGTAGATGAGCTGCCAGGAGTTCTCTTCAAGATACTCCTCGTCAACGAGGTCGGTGCGATAGACGAGCGACGAGTTGCCGAACTCCGCCGGCACGAACCAGCGGGTGCCGTCGATGATGGAACCGTCGATCTCGGCGATGCCGGGAGCGATGGTCGACCAGTTGGCGAGCCGGCCGGTGTCGATCGGCTGGATCAGTCCGGCATCATAGTACCGCTGGATCATATAGTTTCCGGGATGGATGAAGTCCGGAGCAAAGCCGGCGCGGATCTTCTCGAAGGACTCGTCGTCCGATGCGATGTAGCTGAACTCGGGCGGGCCGCCGTACTTGTCTATGTAGCCACCCATCAGTTCGGGCAGATCGTAACCGGCCCACGTGTGACCCGAGATTTCCCCGGCGGCACGGGCACTGTGCGACATCATGGGCCAGCTCACGATGCCGACGCCGACCGCGGCCATCGCCTTTGCCAGTTCTCGCCTGTTCATTGCCATGTCCTTCATGATCATCCTCCTCGATTTAGGATCACGTGCGGCTTGCGGACATTTCCCGCGACGGTTCTTCTTGTGGCCGTTGCAAACCTGGAGCGGGCGATGGGATTCGAACCCACGACCCCAACCTTGGCAAGGTTGTGCTCTACCCCTGAGCTACGCCCGCCCGGTCACAAGCCGGAAGGCATCCCTACACCAGGCTTGCCCGCGGTCGCAAGCACATTGCGCGGGGCAGGGCCATGGGGCAAAGATGGGACGCGAGGCAGAATCCGGAGTGTGCCGTTCATGACCGCTGCCAGATCGAGACGCAGTTTCATCTTCATGCCCGGTCTCAGACCTGAGATGTTTCCCAAGGCGGTCGCCTCGGGCGCCGATATCGTCTGCATCGATCTCGAGGATGCGATCCACCCGCGCGACAAGGCGAGTGCGCGGGAACGCACATTCGAACTCCTCGCGGCGCTCCCCGATGCCGGCGTCACCGAGATTGTCCTGCGGATCAACTCCCTTGCCACGAGCGAGGGCCTCAAGGACCTCGCCGCCGTGATCGATGCCGGCCGGTGCGGCCCTCCCTCCCTGATGCTCCCCAAGGTGGCCAACCGGGAGCAGGTGGCCCTCGTCTCCGACCACCTCGATGCAGCCGGTCTCGATACCACGCTCCACGTCATCATCGAATCCGCGGAAGGCCTGGAAAACGCCGCCGCCATTGCACGGTCGGGTCCGCGGCTGCAGTCGCTCTTCTTCGGCGCCGTCGACTATTCCTCCGACATCGGAGCCGACAACGCCTGGGAGGCGATGCTGTTCGCGCGTTCCAGGGTCGTCCAGGCAGCGGCCATCACCGGGCTTGACGCCATCGACGTTCCCTGGCTCGATCTCGACGACGAGGCCGGCATGAGGGCCGAAGCCGAGGCGAGCCGGGCCACCGGTTTCGTCGGCAAGGGCGCCATTCACCCTCGCCAGATCCCTGTCATCCATGACGTGTTCAGTCCGTCTCCCGGCGACATCGAGGAGGCGCGGCGCATCGTGGAGGCCTTTGACGAGGCCGCCACGGGCCTGGTGGTGATCGATGGCAAACTCATCGAAAGACCCGTCCTGCGGGCCAAGGAGCGCATTCTCGAACAGGCCCGGCGCATGGGTTGAATTCGGCCCGAGCGGGCGAAACATAATGAGTTGAACTGATCACGGAGTGACTCCATGGCCGCAGAAATTGTGTTCTACACGCATCCCATGTCGCGCGGGCGGATCGTGCGCTGGATGCTGGAAGAAATCGGTGTCGGCTACACGACCGAAATCGTCGAGTACGGCGCGCCGATGAAGTCCCCCGACTACCTGGCGATCAATCCCATGGGCAAGATTCCGGCACTCAGGCACGGTGACGCAATCGTCACGGAGGCGGCAGCCATCTGCGCCCACCTTGCCGATGCCTTTCCCGAGGCCGGCCTGGCACCCGCTGCGGGAGAACGCGGCCCCTACTACCGGTGGCTCTTCTTCGGCGCCGGACCGCTTGAGGCGTCCACGACGAACCGGCACTTCGGGTTCACGGTGCCCGAGAAGGGTGTCGGCATGATCGGCTACGGCACCTGGGAACATGTCATGGGCGTTCTCGAAGAGGCCCTCTCCGGGGGCGGTTACATCACCGGCGGGGATTTCTCGGCGGCGGACGTCTACATCGGCTGTCAGATCGGTTGGGGCATGCAGTACGGAACTGTCGACAAGCGCCCGGCCTTCGAGGACTACTGGGCCAGACTGAGCGCCCGTGAGGCCTGCCGGCGCGCCACTGCCATCGACGACGAGTTGATGGCCGACGTCAAGTCACCGTTCTAGAACCCGCCATGATCATCACCCGCCTGGAGACGTTCTCCAACCACTGGGTCGGCTTCGTGAGGGTGACGGCCGATACCGGTGACGAGGGCTGGGGTCAGATGTCGACCTACAACGCCGACATCACGGCTGCGGTCTTCCACCGCCAGGTGGCGCCCCATGCCCTCGGGCACGACGCCCGCGACTTTGCCCCGCTCATTGATTTGATTCCCCTGCGCGAGCACAAGTTTCCGGGATCCTATCTCAGGCGCGCCATGGCCGGTCTCGATACCGCGCTGTGGGACCTCGCGGGGAAGCTCGAGGAGAAGCCGGTCACTGGCCTGATCGGTGGTGCGCCGGGCCCGTTGCGTGCCTATGCAAGCTCGATGAAGCGACAGATTTCGCCCCATGACGAGGCGGAGAGGCTCTGCCGCCTGCGCGACGAGAAGGGGTTCGATGCCTTCAAGTTCCGAGTTGGCGCCGAGTGCGGCCGCGACGTGGACGAGTGGCCCGGGCGCACGGAGGAGATCGTACCCGTTGTCTCGCGGGCCCTTGGCGATGACGTGGCGCGCCTGGTCGATGCCAACTCCGGGTTCTCCCCGGCGAAGGCCATCGAGGTCGGGATCATGCTGGAGGGGGAGGGCGTGTCCCACTTCGAGGAGCCCTGCCCCTATTGGGAGATCGACGAAACGCGCGAGGTGACGAGGGCGCTGGCGATCGACGTCACAGGCGGTGAACAAGACTGCGACCTCGCCCATTGGCGGCGCATCATCGACACCCGCGCCGTCGATATCGTTCAGCCAGACATCATGTACATGGGCGGGCTGACGCGCACCCTCGAGGTGGCACGCATGGCGTCGTCGGCGGGGCTGCCCTGCACGCCGCACTGTGCCAATCTCACCCTCGTGACCATCTGCACCATGCATCTTCTCCCCGCCCTAGCCAATGCCGGGAAGTACCTGGAGTTCTCCATCGAGGGCGCCGACTACTATCCCTGGCAGGAGGGTCTCTTTGTCGGCGATCCCTTCCGGATCGAGGATGGCAAGGTGACCGTGCCGGACGCCCCGGGCTGGGGCGTCGACATTTGCCCGGAATGGCTGGCAAGGGCCGACCACAGGGAGAGTTCGCTGGAGCCGTGACCCGCCAGGGCCCGTGCAGGGAGACGCCGCTCGACAGCGTCATGCCAGCAGTTCGTCGACGAAGCGTTCGAAACTGGCGATGAAGGCCTCATGGCGCGGAATGCCGTGGCCACTGACCGAGAAGAACCCGATGCCCTCGCAGCGCCACCCGGCGTCGTTCAGGCGGCACATGCAGGCTTTCGATGTCGACAACCTGCCAGCCGGTCCATAGGGTCACCGGGATGAGAACGTGGATCAGGTCGCCGCTGGCTATTCTCGCCGACGACTGCGAGGGCGGTGTCGTCGTCGAGGATGAGAGGATTGTCGAGTGCCTGGCGCGAGGCTCGACCCCTGCACGTCGATGCGACGGTGTCTTCGATGCCTCTCGGCATGTGGTCCTGCCGGGACTGGTCAACGCCCATCACCACTTCTACCAGACGCTGACGCGCGCCTGGGCCCTCGATCGCGGCCTCTTCGACTGGCTGCAGGCGCTCTATCCCGTCTGGGCACACCTCGATCGCCACCACCTCGACTGTGCGGCCCGCCTGGCGCTGGCGGAACTGCTGCTGTCGGGGACCACGACGGCGGCGGACCATCATTACGTCTTTCCCGACGGCCTCGCCGAGGCCATCGACATCGAAGCCGGCGCGGCGCAGTCCCTGGGCATGCGGGTCACCCTGACGCGGGGATCGATGAATCTCCCGCAAGAGGATGGAGGCTTGCCGCCGCGGAGCATCGTCGAGGACCGTGACGCCATTCTTGCCGACAGCGAACGGGTGATCGACACCCTGCACGACAGGTCCGAGGGAGCCTTCGTGCAGATTGCCCTGGCGCCCTGTTCCCCCTTCTCCGTCACCCCCGGCATCATGCGCGAGACGGCAGCCCTGGCCGAGGACAGGGGGGTCCGCCTCCACACCCACCTCGGTGAAACCTCGGACGAGAACCGGTTCTGCGAAGAGGCCTACGGATGCCGTCCGCTCGACCATGTCGAGGACCTGGGCTGGCTCACCGAACGGGCGTGGTTCGCCCACGGCATCCACTTCACTGATGACGAGATTTCCAGGGTGGGCAGGGCCGGAGCCGGCATTGCCCACTGTCCGGGGTCCAACATGGTCCTGGGATCGGGACTGTGCCGCGCGCCCGAACTCGAGGAGGCCGGATCTCCCGTGGGCATCGGCGTCGACGGTTCGGCGTCCCAGGACGCGTCGAACATGATCCAGGAAGTACGCCTGGCGCTGCAGGTCGAACGTCTGCGCTACGGAGCCTCCAGGATCAGCCACAGGGATGTGCTGCGCTGGGCCACGCAGGGCTCCGCGGCATGCCTGGGACGCGAAGACATTGGCCGGATCGAGACGGGACGCCAGGCCGACCTGGCGCTCTTCACGCTGGACGAGCCGCGGTTCTCCGGAGCCCACGATCCGCTGGCCGCCCTGGTGCTGTGCGGCGCCCACCGGGCCGACCGGGTCATGGTGGCTGGCCGGTGGCGGGTCATCGACGGCACCATCGTCGATCTCGATCTCGAACGCCTGATGGCGGAGCACAACGAGGCGGCCCGCTCACTCCTCCGCGCGGCCGACCTGTGAAAAGGTCTCACGCGCTGTTGGCGGCCCTGCCTCCGGTCCACCGGCGGTCCTTTTCCGCCACGCCGGCAAAGTAGGCACCGGCGCGTTCCCCGGTCACCTTGTGCCACAGGGCCACCGCTTCCGGTGCGGCGTCCGCGCGGGGCCTGGGGACCGGTGTGTAGTGGCCGAAGGCGTCCTCTCCGCAGACGAGTTGCGCATGGTCGCATTCGAGGGTCACCGGCCGCATCGCCGGCGTGGCGAATCGCACCACCAGGCCGACGCGACGGTTCGGTGAACGATTGGGCTCGGATGCATGCATGGTGAGACCGTGGTGAACGGACATTTCACCGGCCTTGAGTTCACCGAGCCTCGCCTCGTTCTCGTCGATCTCCCACCTCACGTTCTGACCCCTTGTCAGGAGGTTGTCGGTCTCGAAGGTATCCTCGTGGTCGACGAGACCGGCCCGGTGCGATCCGGGAAGGAAGCGCATGCATCCCATGGCGCCCGTGGCGTCAGTGAGGGCGATCCAGGCGGTGACGGCGTCGTGGGAATCAACCCCCCAGTAGCGAAGATCCTGGTGCCAGCTGACGTATCCCTGCGAGTGGGCTTCCTTGATGAAGACATCGCTGTCCCAGACGATGAGATCGTCGCCGAGGAGTTGACGCACCACGTCGAGAACCCTTGGATGCCGCACCATCTCGTCAACCACGCGCATGACGAGGTGGCTTCCCGTGCGGAACATCTCGGTCACCGGCAGGTTGTCGGCATGGGTTCGCGCGAACGCGTCGACCCTCTCGAGGACAGCGGCAGCGGCATCCGCTTCGAGAACCCTGGCACCGGCGATGAAGCCGTCACGCCGGAAGGTGTCGGCGACCGCCGACACTCCGGTGTCATCCATCGCGCGTCATGGCCGGCGCTTCATCTCGTACCAGAACACGATCGCCGAGTAGGGCGGCACCGGCACCAGGCCTTCGACATCGCTGCCATGGGCGATGATGAGCGGCGCATCCATGGCGAAGATCGACACCGCTTCCTCGTGCAGGATGCGCTGCGCTTCCACCCAGGTCGCGCCGGCGGCGTCGGCGTCCGTGGCTTCCTGTCCCCACGCCTCGAACACAAGGCTGTCGAATGCGGGGTTGTTGTAGCCGATGGCCGGGAACCAGCCGTAGGGCGAACTGGTGAAGATGATGAGCCAGGCATAGGGCGATGGCACGTCACCGGAAGCGGCAACCACGAAAACGTCGTAGTCCTCGTTGTCCGGGTTGAAGGCGCTGTCCCAGAAGGCGCCACCTGACAGCTGGCGAATGTTGAGCGTCACCCCGACTTCAGCCAGGGCCGACTGCCAAAGGCGTACGGCTTCCGCGACTTCCTTGGAACCGGCCGAGACCGCGAGATCAAGCTCGAATCCGTCACCGAAGCCGGCTTCGGCGAGCATTGCGCCGGCGGTATCGAGATCCTGTTTCCAGGAGGGGAAGTCGGCCGGGGGCGTCCACAGCGCCGTCGGTCCGGAGCCGGCGCTTACCCGGCCGTGACCGAGAAACACACCCTTGTGCACATCATCATAGGGGAAGGTCATCGCCAGCGCCCGGCGTACCGCCCGGTCGTCAAGCGGCGGATTGCTGTGATCGAAGGCGAAGATGAGCTGCGCCAGCGGCAGATAGGGCAGGACCACGAGATCGTCTACACCCTCGAGACTGGCCATCGAATCGAAGGGAAGATGGGTTGTCAGGTCGACCTCGCCGGAACGAATGAGCTGGTCGCGCACTGTCGGGTCCTCGACGATGAGGTAGACGACCTTGGTGAACTGGCCCTCTTCCCAGCCTCCCCAGTACTCGGGATAGCGATCGAGCACGGCGCGGGTTCCGGGCTCGAAGCCGGCAACGACATAGGGACCGGTCCCGGCGTCATTTCCTTCGGCCCACCACTCGGGCGGCTGGTCCACCGCCTCGGCCTTGTAGATGAACATGCCGTACTGCGCCGACACGATGAGCGGCACGTTGCGCGGTTCGCTGGCGATGAAGCGCACCGTCATGTCGTCAACCACCTCGATCGATTCGATGCCGATGAAGTCGTAGGCGACCATGCCGACCGCGATGTTGCGATCGAGCGATGCCTTCACGTCAGCGGCCGTGAAGGGCGATCCGTCGTGGAACGTGACGCCCTCGCGCAGCGTGAACGTCCACTCGGTACCCTCGGCATTGGATTCCCAGGACGTGGCCAGCACCCCGACGATGCCTTCGGCTTCGGTCCAGCGGGTGAGTGTCTCGTACACGTTGAAGCCGAGCGTCGTGTCCCAGCTCAGCATGTAGGGAGGATCGAGCGAGGGCAGTTCACCGGGAATCGCCTGGAAGGCAATGTTCTCGGTGATGTCTTCAGCCTGAAGTGGGCCTGCGCCGACAACGAGTGCGGTGATGGCGACGATGACCGGTCCGCGGACATACCTGTTCATGATCATGATTCTCCCTATTTCATCGACCGATGTGCTTGAGCGAAGTGTGCACCTTGTCGATGATGGCCTCAACCGGTTCGGCCAACGCATGATCCCGCTCTTCCCCGGCGGCGGGAATTAGGTGGTCAAACTGAGCCTGCGACCGCACAATCGTCGGCGTCATGCCGGGTGTTTGCGCGTTTATCCAGAAAGTGTGGCCATGAGCGGGGTCCGCTACCTCCTGCGGCGGCTGCTTCTGGCCCTCTTCGTGATGCTCGGGGCGCTGACGGTGACCTTCGCCATTTCACATGTCATTCCCGGCGATCCCGCACGCCTCTATCTGGGCGCCCGAGCCAGCGACGAAGCGATTGCCGCCGTGCGCGCCGACCTTGGTCTCGACGATCCCCTGCCCGTGCAGTTCGTGCGCTTCGTTTCCAACGCGGTCCAGGGAGAGTTCGGTTACTCCTATCGCACCAAGCGGCCGATTATCGAGGACCTGGCCGAACGCTTGCCCGCTACCATGGAGCTCGTGGTGCTCGCCACTTTCCTGGCGATCGCTGTCGGGGTTCCCGCCGGTGTCCTTGCGGCTGCGCGCTTCGCCACCGGCTTCGACCGCGTGCTGCGGGTGGTGTCCATTCTCGGGGTGTCCATGCCCGCTTTCTGGCTCGCCCTGTTGTTGCAACTCCTCTTCTTCCTGTGGCTCGACCTGCTGCCGCTCGGCGGGCGCCTCAGCCAGACCACCAGCTTCCTGCATCCGGTGACGACTCTGACCGGCTTCCACCTCGTCGATGCCGCACTCACCGGAAACTGGGTGGCGTGGAAGGACGCGCTGGCTCACGCGATCCTGCCAGTGGTGGTGCTGGCGACCTTTCCGGTCAGCCTGGCCCTGCGCATGACCCGGGCGTCGATGCTCGATGTGCTTGGGGAGACCCATATCGCCGCTGCCCGCGCCGCGGGACTGCACGAGCGCGAGATCCTGTTCCGCCTGGCGTTGAAGAACGCCATTGTGCCCACGCTGACGGTTCTGGGACTGGTGTTTGCTTTCTCGATCACCGGTGCCGTCCTTATCGAGAGCATCTTCAAGTGGCCGGGCCTGGGGAGCTACATGCTCGATGCCATTCTCAACGATGACATTCCGGTGCTGTTTGCCGTCACCCTAGTGGTGACCGTGATCTACATCGTCGTCAATCTCCTCGTGGACCTGCTGCAGGCGGTGCTTGATCCGCGAATCCGGCTCGGTGAGAGCAGTGTCGGCTGAAAGGCCGGTTTCCGGGGCCGCGGCGACGTTGCTGGCAGCCCTCGTCAACCCGCCTCAGGGATCGGCACGCCGGCACGTCCTCGGCGATCGCCTGGCTGCGGGCGCTCTGGTGGCCCTGGTGGTCATTGTTCTGCTGGCTGTTGCTGCACCCATCGTCACACCCCATGCAGACCAGGGGCGCGGAGCGACGAACATCGAGGACAAGCTCCTGGAACCTTCGCTGGCTCACCCTTTCGGCACTGACGCGCTGGGCCGCGACGTGCTGGCCCGCGTCCTTTTCGGAGCGCGTACGGCACTCGTTTCGGGTCTTGCCATCGTCCTCATCGGGGTGGTCGCGGGAACGCTGCTCGGGGCCACGGCAGGTTATGTCGGTGGCTGGCTCGACGAGGCGATCATGCGCGTCACCGACGTGTTTCTCGCCTTTCCGCCCCTGCTGCTGGCCATGACCGTCGCCGTGGTCCTGCAACCCAGTCTGGAGAATGCGATTCTGGCCATCGCACTCACCTGGTGGCCGTGGTACGCGCGTATTGCGCGGGGGCAGGCGATTTCACTGCGCGAACGGCACTACGTCAGGGCGGCGCGTGGCATCGGTGTCAGTCACCCGGTGGTTGTGCTGCGCCATGTCCTGCCCAATGTCATGACTCCGGTATGGGTCCAGGCAACGCTCGATCTCGGCGCCGCCATCCTGACCGTGAGTGCACTCGGCTTCGTCGGGCTGGGTGTGCCACAGCCGACAGCCGATTGGGGGGCGATGATCTCGGAGGGACGTATCTACGTGCAGACGGGCCACTGGTGGGTGCCGACATTTCCCGGCGTGGCGCTCTTCGTGACCATCATGGCATTCAATCTCGCTGGCGATGCGGTGCACATGGCGACCAGCCCGCGCGGCCGTGCCATGCAGGGCGCATGAGCACACCGCTCCTCGCCGTCACCGGTCTCAGGGTCGGTTTTCCCGCCCCCGACGGGCGCCGCCTGGTATTGCGCGGAATCGATTTCGAGGTCGAGGAGGGCACGGCCTATGGAATCGTAGGCGAGTCGGGATGCGGCAAGTCGATGACGGCCCACGCCATTCTCGGCCTCGTGCCGCCGCCGGGGTCGATTGCCGGCGGCTCGATCGCCTACCGGGGCCAGGACCTGGTATCCGGACACCCCAATGCCTGGGCCGGACTGCGCGGCCGGCATATTGCCATGGTTCATCAGGATCCATCCGCCGCTCTCAACCCCCTTTTCACGATCGGCAGCCAGATCACGGCGATCATGCGACGTCACGGCAGGGCCCGGCCCAGGGAGGCACGCAAGCGTGCGGTGTCCCTGCTTGGCGAACTCGAGCTGGCCGATCCCGCCGCCCTGCTCGATCGCTATCCCCACGAACTCTCCGGCGGCATGCAGCAGCGGGTTCTTCTCGCCATGGCCCTGGCTGGCGATCCGGACTTGGTGATCGCCGACGAGGCGACGACGGCCCTCGATGTCACCATCCAGGCCCAGGTCCTCGCCCTGCTCGACCGGTTGCGCAAGAAGCGCGGCCTGACTCTGGTCGTTATCACCCATGATCTCGGCGTGGTGGCCCAGACCTGCGACCGGGTGGCGGTGCTGTATCTCGGACGGATAGTCGAGGAAGGCGATCCCGGGGATATCTTTCTCGCGCCGCATCACCCCTACACGAGGGGACTCCTGAAAGCACGACCGGGCGAACAAACGCAACGCACGCCGCTTGCCGTCATCCCGGGCTCCGTACCCGCTGACGCCACGGACATCGAGGGATGCGCATTCCGCGAGCGGTGCGCCTTCGCCATGGCCTCCTGCCGTCTCGAGGACCCTGCGGTGCGGCGGCTCTCGGACCGCCACCGCAGCGCCTGCCACCTTGAGGGCGGACGATGACGGTTGAACGCGACATCCTGCTCGACGTCAGGAACCTCTCGGTCGATTACCCGACAGGGACCGCCATCTTCGGCAGACGGCGCGGACATGTGCGGGTTCTCGAGAACATCAGCCTGCGGCTCCAGCGCGGCGAAACCCTGGGCGTCGTCGGCGAATCAGGGTGCGGCAAGTCGACCCTTGCCATGGCACTGGCGAGGTTCGTGACCGCCAGCCACGGCGACATCCTGTTTGACGGGCGTGACGTGCTGCGGCTTGACGCCGCTGGCCTCAGGGCATGGCGACGGGACATGCAGCTCGTGTTCCAGAATCCCGTGGCCTCTCTCAATCCGCGCATGACCGTCCGCGCAATCGTCAGTGAACCCCTCGTGACACACACCGGGCTTGATCGTGGCGAGCGCCGCCGACGGGTCGAGGCCCTTCTTGGTGAAACCGGTCTCGACCCATCGTTCCTCGCCCGCTATCCCCATGAACTCAGCGGGGGCCAGGCCCAGCGGGTCGTGCTGGCACGCGCCCTTGCCCTCAATCCGCGGCTGCTGGTGCTTGACGAACCGACCTCGGCCCTCGACGTTTCCGTCCAGGCGCAGATTCTCAATCTCCTCATGCGCCTGCAGGCGCAGCACAACCTGACCTACATGCTGATTTCACACAGTCTCGGCGTCGTCGAACACGTCAGCGACCGCATCGCCGTTCTCTACCTTGGCGAGATTGTCGAGGAAGGACCGCGAGACGAGATCTTCAGTCAGCCACGCCATCCCTATACCCAGGCGCTGATGGCGGCGACTCCTGTTGTCGATCCCTCGAAGAGGCAGGTTCATCGACCGTTGTCGGGGATGATCCCCGGTCCCGCGTCGCGGCCCCGGGGCTGCCGGTTCCACACCCGGTGCCCCCGCGCCTGGTCCCTGTGTCATGACACCAGGCCAAGTCCGCAGCATGTCGGCGACGGTCATGTGGCCGCGTGCCACCTTCTGACATCATGAAACCGGTCCGGGCCGTCGCAGTGCGGCCGGCATTCCGGATAGACTCGCTCAAGCCATTCTGAGGAGAGAGACATGAACGCACGCGACGGCCAACGAAAGGCGCCCTATGCCTGGTCGATGCCGGGCTGGCCATCCCCGGGACAGTCCGCTGACGACGATGCCCTGGAGGTATGGGGCTACACGGATCGCATGTCCTACGAGGCGGGCGACGTGATCAGGCTCCACGTCAGTGCGACACGTGCCTCGTGGTCGCTGACGATCTACCGCGACGGTGCCTCGCCGCAGCGTGTCCTGCAACGCCAGGACCTGCCCGGCGAGCGCCACGCTGTCCCCGATGATGCCTACGCCTCGGGCTGCGGCTGGCCGGTGGCTCTCTCCATCCCTGTCGACGAGGACTGGCCGTCAGGCCTCTACATCATCGTCCTCGGCATCGGCGACGGTACAGACCACTTCGAGTCCGATGCCTTCTTTGTCGTGCGCAGTCCGGCTCGGAAACGGCGGAAGATCGGCTTCATGCTGACGACAAGCACGCTGATCGCCTACAACGACTGGGGAGGCGCCAATCACTATCGCGGCCTTGGAAACGATCCACGTGACGACATCGCGTCGCCGGTGCTGTCGACACAGCGTCCCGTGGGCCGCGGCTTTCTGCGCAAGCCGGCTGAAGCGCCGCGCGAATCCCATGCTTTCTCGCCGCCGATCGGCTGGCAGCCCCGCTATCCCTCCTACGAGTGGGCGCGCCTCTACGACATGAGCCGGCATCATGCCGATGCCTTCTGGGCGACCTACGAGAGACTGTTTGCCGTGTGGGCCGAGAACCAGGGCTATGAGCTCGACTACCTCACGCAACACGACCTTCACTTCGACCAGAGCAGCCTCGATGGCTTCGATGCGCTGGCGATCATCGGACACGACGAGTACTGGACCTGGGAGATGCGCGACCGGGTCGACGACTTCGTTGATCGCGGTGGCGGTCTCGCGCGCTTCGCCGGGAACTTCTACTGGCAGGTACGGCTGTCCGATGACGGGACCACACAGTACTGCTACCGGGTCCCCGATGCCGATCCCGCCACCCCCACCACGCCTCACCTTGTCACCACCGCATGGGACTGCACCCTGATCGGTCGCCCGGCGGCGGCGACGATGGGACTGACGGGCATGTCCGGGACCTACAACCGCTATGGCGTGGCGGCGCCCCGCTCTTCGGGAGGCTATACCGTCTACCGGCCACAGCACTGGGCCTTCTCCGGGACCGATCTCTACTACGGCGATCTCCTGGGCGGTACGCCTGTCAATCTCGCGACCTTCGAACTCGACGCGGTGGAGTACACCTTCCGTCGTGGACTGCCTTTCCCGACATTCGAGGACGGCGCCCCGGAATCCTTGGAAATCCTCGCCCTGGCGCCAGCGGTGCGCGGCGAGGAGGACCGTTTCGACGGCACTGTCCCGCTCAATGGTCCGTTGCGCGAGGCCGAGCAGGTCATGGAGGCGCTCGGTGACCTGCTGCCGGCCCACTGCCGCGAGAACGAGGGACGTGGCGCCGGCATGATCGCCGCCTTCACCCGTGGCAAGGGAGAGGTGTTCAACGGCGGCTCGACGGAATGGCCGCGGGCGCTCGAATTGCGCGATCCCTTTGTTGAACGAATCGTCGCCAACGTTCTCGATCGCTTCACCGCGTCGTGACTCCACGTCCGGCCAGGGGCCATACCGGAAGAGCCCGGCAACAGCATTCGCCACAGTGGCACGGGATTGACGCAAGAGCCGGTCGGTTGAAGCTGTTCCCGACGGGCATCGTCCTGACCGTGAGCGTGCCGCGGCGGTTTGCGGTTTCCCTTCGGGACCACGTGCAGCCAGGGTCATCTTGCCCTGGCGCATTCCGGATCAGTTTTGGAACGGATGTTGTCTGAACGACGGCGATAGTGGATGATGGCGGGATAAGACAGGAGACATGCGGGGGAGACACCGCGTCACAAGTCGGGTCTCCCCGAACCATCTAGACGGCAAGGAGGACAGATCATGACTTTTGGCTCCATTGACAGACGCAGGTTCATGGGCACGTCGGCACTCGCCGGCGCCGCTGCTGCCACCGCCGTGCATCCGGGGAGACTGCGCGCCGAGGAGACGGTCCGCATCGGATTTCTCGCACCGCTGACCGGTGGTGTCGCGGCCTGGGGGCTGCCCGGCCTCTATGGATGCGAAATCTGGGCGGAACAGAAAAACGCCGCCGGCGGCGTCGAGATCGGCGGGACGTCCTACAACGTCGAAATTGTCTCGTACGATAACGAGTATCTTCCGGACAAGGCGCGCACCGGCGCCCAGAAGCTGATCAGCGAAGACGGCGTCTCGTTCATCGAGATGCTCGGCGGCGACACCATGCCGGCCGTGACTCCGATCGCCAATCGCGCCGAGATGCTTGTCTCGACGCTTCTTCCTTCGGACCTTTCGCCGGACACGCCCTTCCTGGTGGCGCCCGCGGAAGTTCATCCAATCTACAACCTCACGGGCGTCTGGTGGATGGCCGAGAACATGCCTGAAGCGAAGACGGCCGTGATCTGCGCCCAGGATGACGCGCTCGGCAGGCCCTCCGTGGCGACCTACCTCGCGGCCTTCGAAGCCCACGGCATCGAGGTCAAGGACACGATCTTCTTCGACATCGCGACGACGGACTTCGCGCCCGTCATGACCGCGATGCTGGCGCACAAACCCGATATCCTGTGCCTCGACACGGCCTATGCAGAGTTCGTCAACGAGCTGTGCAAGCAGGCGTTCGTGCAGAACTACGGTGGCCAGATCATCTCCTGCACCGCGGACTTCTATGCCGACATCATCGCCAACACCTCCGAGGAATTCATGGAGGGGGTGATCTTCCAGTTCCCCGACTTCGACGATCCGGCGCTGAACGCCGAGGACATCAACTTCAACGATCCCAACGGTTTCTTCGAGGTCTACAACGAGCGCCATCCCGGCCAGTGGGGTGCGGTGTCCTGGGAGTATGCATCGATCCTCGATCTGTGGCTTGACGGTGCCCAGAAAGCGGGTTCCATCGAACCTGCAGCGGTGCTCGAGGGCATGAAACAGGGCGGTACGGGCGCCCACGCCTTCGGCGAAGCCAACTGGTGGGGAGAGGAGCTGTTCGGAATCGACCATGCGCTCGTGGGCAACTGGCCCGTGGTGCAGATCCAGAACGGGAAGGCTGTGATCGTCGAGTTCAAGAACATCCCCGAGTGGTGGGGCGAACACAGCGAGACCATGATCAAGCACTTCGAAGCGATGGGCGAAATGTGGTACCAGCGCGCCTGATCACTTTCCTCGCCGGCCCACGCGGCACGGCGGCATGCAATACCGGGACCGGCCTCGTGCCGGGCCCGGTATCGTCTTTCCAGACATCCCGTTAGCCCATGGACTTCGGTGTCTTCCTGCAGACCTGCCTGAACGCGACCTATGCGTCGAGTTATCTGGCGCTTGTTGCGGTCGGCCTCGTTCTCATCTTCGGCGTCATGCGGGTCGTGAACTTCGCCCACGGCGAACTCTACATGGCCGGCGCCTATTGCCTGTTCTGGGTGTTCTACCAGAACGAGCTGCCCTTCTTTGCGGGCGTTGCGGTCGCGGTTCTCGCTGTCGCTCTGGTCGGACTTCTCCTGGAGAGAACGATGTTCCGACCCATGAAGGACAATCCGCTTGGCGGTCTCATCTGCTCGATCGGCGCCCTGCTGGTCCTGCAGGCCGGCGCCGTCGCGCTCTTCGGCGTCCGCAAGAAGTCCTTTGCTGGTCCCTACAATGAAGCCGTGACACTGTTTGGGGTCGACGCCCTGACCATTTCCGGGCAGCGTCTTGTCGTCATTGTCTTCGCCGTCATTCTCCTTGGAGCCTTGTGGACCTTCCTGCGGAGGAGCCGGTTCGGCTGGGCGTTGCGTGCCGTCGCGCAGGACTCCGAGGCGGCCGCACTGCAGGGCATTTCGATCAGCCGCATCTCGATGCTCGCCATGATTCTTGGCGCGGCGCTGGCGGGGGTTGCAGGGGCGCTGACGGCCACCATCGTGCCGACAGGCCCCTACATGGGACATCCGGTCATCATTGGCGCCTTCATCGTCATCATCGTCGGAGGCCTCGGCAGCCTCGAGGGTGCGGTCATTGCATCCGTGCTCTATGCCTTTACCCATACCTTCGTCACCACGATTTTCGATGGCACGATTGCCGACATCACGGGCCTCGTGCTGATGCTCATCGTGCTCGTCGTGCGTCCCCACGGCCTGCTGGGCAAACCGGAGCGCGCCTGATGGGTGTCGTCACCTACGCGGTCTGGCTGGCACTCATTGCACTGGCGCTGGCGGCGGCGGCCCTCGCCCTCGATCCGAATCTCGGAGGTCCGCACCGTCGCCGATGGTGGTACGGGCTCGCTCTCGCGTCGGCCGCCGTGCTGGCGCTCTCGCCGCACCTCGTAACTTTCTCGCAACAGGAACTCCTCGTTTTCCTCACCATCAACACCCTGGTCGTGGTGAGCTACCGGCTGCTTGCGCTGACTGGCGAGTTCTCGCTCGGCCATGTTGTCATGATGGGGTTCGGGGCCTACGCATCGGCCCTGCTCAGCAAGCAGTTCGCCATTCCCGTTCCGCTTTCGATCATTCTCGCTGCCGGTCTCACGGGTCTCGTCGCCTTTGTCCTGGCCTTCCCGCTGTTCCGAATGAAGGGTTTCTACTTCCTCATCGGATCTTTTGCCGCGGGCGAGACCATCAGGTTGCTCTGGAAGGCCTTCATCGGCCCCAAGGGCATCTCCCGCATTCCCGGTGTTCCCGACATCGAGATCGGTGCCTTCGAGATCAATTTCTGGGAACCGGTCGCCTCGTACTACCTGGTGCTCGTGATCGCAGCCGTTTCCGTCTGGGTCCTCTGGCGTATCGAGCATTCGCACATCGGCCTTACTTTTCATGCCGTCCACTGGCGTGACCAGCTTGCCGGGGCGGTTGGCGTCAACACCTGGCGGACGAGGACCCAGGCCCTGGTGCTGGCGTCGTTCTTCGCCGGTCTGGCGGGCGCGCTGCTGGCGCACTATCTCACCACCGTCAATCCCAACCGCTTTGCGGTCCACGAGATGGTGTTCGTGCTGATCTGGGTGATTGTCGGAGGCACCGCCACGATCTGGGGGCCCATCATCGGGCTCGTCACGCTGACCGCCATCAACGAGGTGCTGCTGCGCGACATCGGGTACGACGAACTGCGTCCCCTTTTCTATGGCGTGCTTCTCGTGCTCGCGATGCTGTTTCTGCCGAACGGTCTCGAGACCCTGCCGGCACGCGCCGTCCGGTACTTCAGGCGCGCGAGATCCCTCGCATCTCAGGGTTGAGGCGGCGTCTCTGATCGGTGTCGAGCGTCAGCGGCACGAGGAGGGCTGCGGCGTAAAGGCGCGCTTCATCGTCCCTTGCCATAGGCGGATGTTCGGCAAAGCGGTCAACCTCGCGTCCCCGAACGGGTTCTCCAAGCCAGTGCGCCATGGCGGCGGCCGCCGACTCGCGATGGCCGAAGGCGTCGCGCCGGCACACCATGGCTGCTTCCATGGCGTGCCGGTCGCCACGACGGGCGGCGCGTTCGGCCTCGATGAGGGCCATGCCCGCGTGAAGCATCTTGCGGCATCGCTGGCGCGCAATGTCGGGATAGACGCCGCGATGCTTCGATTCGAGCCGCATGTGAAAGAGCGAGCTGCGGGCGCGGGCGCCGAGCGCCATCCTCTCGACCCAGGGACCGGCCGCCTGCCATGCCTCGAATGCGGCGGCGAGTCCTGCTTCGACACCGCCCGACCCCGGAGCCATCAGGGCACGCGCGTGCGCCGTTGCGGCCCGCCTCGGATCGTCCGGCTCGAAACCCGCAGCCATCACGCTGGCTTGACAGCAGCACGCCGATGCATGGGCTGGATCGTCATCGAGCCATGCAGCGCGGGCTCCCGTCATCCAGTCCACCCACAGTTCGTCCCCCAGGCGCCAGCCGGAGAGGTTCTCCCTAGCCTCCGAGGTAGGCACGACGGACGTGTTCGTTCTCGCGCAGGACTTCGCAAGGCCCGTGCAGCGCGATACGACCGGTTTCCAGCACGTAACCGTAGCTGGCCAGATGAAGCGCGAGGCTGGCGTTTTGTTCGACGAGAACGACGGGAACACCCTTGCGGTGGATTTCGCCGATGATCGAGGCGATCTCCTGCACCATGATGGGCGACAGTCCGATCGAAGGCTCGTCCATCAGCAACAGCCGTGGCGCCGCCATCAGGGCGCGCCCCATGGCCAGCATCTGCTGTTCACCGCCCGACAGTGTCTTGGCGTACTGGCTGCGCCGCTCGCGCAACCGTGGAAAATGGCCATACACCATGTCGAGATCGGAACGGACCGAAGGGCCGTCACGGCGGAGATAGGCGCCTGTCATCAGGTTTTCCAGAACCGTCAGTTCCGGAAAGACACGGCGGCCCTCGGGGACGTGGGCGATGCCGCGGGCGACAATCCGGTCGGGCTCGAGTCCGTCAATTCTCTCGCCTTCGAACAGGATCGTTCCCGTGGTGGGGCGATTGAGCCCGGAGAGCGTGCGCAGGGTTGTCGATTTTCCCGCTCCGTTGGCGCCGATCAGGGTGATGATGTCGGCTGCCTCCAGCCTGATGTCGATTCCCTTGATGGCCTGGACCTTGCCGTAGTGGACCTCGAGATCCGTCACCTCCAGGAGTGTCACGCCACGCCCTCGATCGGGGTCCCGAGATAGGCATCGATCACCTCGGGATTGGCGCGGATCGCCTCGGGGTCTCCCTCGGCAAGGAGGCTGCCGAAGTTGAGCACGGTAATGGTCTCGCACAGACCCATGACCGCCTGCATGTCATGCTCGACGAGGAGAATGGTGACTCCCCGGTCCCGCACCTGGCGCACGAGACCCATCATGTGGCGCGTCTCGTCCGGATTCATGCCCGTGAACGGCTCGTCGAGCAGGAGAAGCCGCGGTTCTGCGGCAAGGGCAACGGCGACCCCCAGGGTGCGCTGGAGCCCATGAGGGAGGTTTGCGCACGACTCGCCGGCAACTCCGTCCAGCCGCATGAAGGCGAGGATCTCCTCCACCCGGTCCAGGGCCTGTTCGTGGCGTTCCCGCTGCCGGCCGAGGAGGACGCTCGCGAGCCCGATCCTGGCGCCGAGGTGGCACCCGGCAAGCACGTTCTCGGCGACCGTGAGTTCGTGGAACAGGGTCGTCGCCTGGAACGTGCGAACGAGACCCAGAGCGGCGATGGCGTGGGTCGCCATGCCCGAGATGTCACGGCCGGAGTAGATCACGCGTCCCCTCGTCGGCCTGTAGAAGCCGGAGATCACGTTGAAGGTCGTGGTCTTGCCGGCGCCGTTGGGCCCGATGAGGCCGTGGATCGCACCCTCCTCCACGGTGAAGGAGAGGTTGTCGACCGCCGTCAGGCCGCCAAATCGCCGTGTCAGGCCCTCGATGTTCAGCACGTCCGCCTGCTGCCCCATGGATCTCCATTGCCGCGCATGGGATGCAGACGACCTCTTCCGTTCAGCGCTCCAGACAAGCCCACCGGCGGATCCACCATTGCCCGGCCAGAACTATCCCGCACGCCAGCCGCGTCATCAAGTGGCCTCCCCTGCCACAATGTATGTGGTCCCGGCGAGAACCGCCGGCGACGCATGAGATGCTCCGGACCATGAACACGCAACGGCCTTGGCGATGATGCGTTGGTCGGAGGCCGGCGGATGAACCGGAGGCGAACAGGATATCGTCATCGTTCGGACCGCAGGGATCGCGAATCGTTGCAAAGACGCTTCCCCGTGATTCGCATCAAAGGGAGCCTTGCACGCGTTCCTCGCGCCAGGATTTGGAGATGTTCCGCTGATTACGCATCGACGACGCCACCGTCCAGCAACGCCGGAAGGTCTTCGATGCTGTCGACTACGATGTCGAAGATCTGCTCCTCATCCCGCGTCAATGTGCCTCCGGTTCGTACACCGACTGCTGCTCCCAAGCCCGCGGCCCTGGTCGTCAGGGCATCGACGATCGAATCGCCCACCATGAGGACACGCTCGGGAGGAAGCCCTGTTTCACGACAAAACGCCAATGCCATGCCCGGATCGGGTTTGCCCCCATGGCCGGAGTCGGCGCCGCAGTGGAACGCAAGAACGTCGGCAAGGCCGAGGTGATCGACCATCCGCTGCATCTTGCGTGAACTGTCGTTCGTGGCCGCGCCCAGAACGTAGCCCCGCCTGCGCAGGGACCCCAGCAGTGTCTTCACATCGGTGACGGGCAAAGGGTCGCGCGTCGAGGCGTCGGCAAATACCTTCAGGAGAATGGATTCGAGATCGCCCGGTGCGTTGTCGGCGAGAACCGTTTTCCAGGCGTCGATGATGTCAGGCAGCGTGCCTGTGAGAAGTATGGCGTTTGGATCGAATGTTCCTGTGGTGCGATGATAGCCAGCCTTTCGCAACATGGCGTCGGCAAGGACGGGTTGCCCGGCCCGTGTCGCCACCTGGTGCGCAGCGTTTTCCCAGGCAGGAAGCCACATCGGATCCATTTCGACCAGCGTTCCGTCCTTGTCGAACAGGATGCCCCTGATGGCGCTCAAATCGACCATGTGACCAGGCTCGCCGCTGCCTCATTCATTCGATTTGCGCGCGCAAAACTGCCTTCGAACGGGTTCGTGTCCCGGAACGTTCTGCTCATCGCCAACCCGACCGTTGGCGCCGCACGTAGTCATCGGCGGCTTCGTCGGCCCAGAGCCCCTTGCCCAGACCGCGCAGCGCCAGGATGGGATCCAGGGTGTCTGCGCTCGTCCGGGGGATGTACTCGGCAGCGTACCAGTCGAGGAGTTCGCCGTGGCGTGCCGGGACTTCATGGCGTTCCGGCATGTGTTTTCCGGTCGTCCTGCCAGGGTGACAGGGGTCCCCCGGACGAAACAGGCGGCGGTAGCCGGCCTGTGTTTCGAGGAGCATGCGATACCGGCGAGGGCCGGGAGGCTTGTTGGCGACGCAATGAAGAAGGACATGGGCCCTGACCGAGGGCCGCAGTGGCCGATGGCCGGTCACGCTGGCGGTTTCTGCCCGTTCCATGATCTCGTCGATGGTGAAGTCCACCCGCCAGGGATGGTCGCACTGCAGGCTCGCGACCGCGATCCAGACTTCATCGGCAGCACGGATGGTCTCCTGCATGATCGCAATCTCCCGCCTTGGGTGCCAGGATCGACATGATGGTCCAGCAAAGGAGCCGGTGTCACCAGAGGCATTGAGGTGTCAAGGAAACTGGCGGCGGAAAGGTGCTGCGCGATGTGAAGTCAATAGACTGCGACAGTGGTGTCGGCCACGGGATCCGAACTCGCGGAAACAGACGCGTCAGTCAACCATTAGTGCAGTGAACAAGTTAGGTGGACGATCGGTGCCTGACTTGCTTCTCTAAACCGCCACAGCAACTGGAAACTGATCCCAAGTTCGGCCGTCGAGGACGCGCCCGGCCTTCTTCTTGTTGACTCCGCCCCATTGCTTGAAATGGAAGGCAACCCTTGCAGACCTGCACTGATCTCGGATCGATTGAACCCATGCAGCCTTCATCGGTCGGGCACCCGGACCGCTCTCGCCCCCGGCGATTACCCAGTCAACATCGGCGAGATTCAAATCGTCCAACGGCCCCAAAAGCGGCTCCAAGCTAAGGAACTTCACCGCTGCACCGGTTCGACGAAGATGCTCGATCCGGTAGGTGTAGTCGGCATTCTCCACGCTGACCCCCATCCACACGTTGCCAGGCCAATCGAGATCCAGGCTCAGTTCCTCCAGGCGCTCGGCCCGCTTGGTGAGAATCTGGTAAGTGTGCTGAGGTGTGTCTCGCATGGTGTCGAATACGCGGCGGATAAACTGCACCTCTACCTTGTCATGAAAGAGATCAGACATTGAATTGACGAAGATAACCCGGCCTGTCTTCCAGGTTCTCGGTAGCCGTAGTGCCGCCTCGTCAAGACGGATGACGCCGTTCCACTTCGGTCGGTTGCCGGAGATGCGGGTTGTCCCTGCATACTTCGATTGGCCCATGGCATCCAGGCGGTGGGCCAGCCTCATGGCGTAGCAATTGGTGCATCCGGGCGACGTCACCGTGCAACCTGCGACCGGGTTCCAGGTAGCCTCGGTCCATTCTATGGAAGACTTGTCACCCATTGCTCGCCCGCTTCGGGAAGCGTACCAGCAGATGGTCGGCGAAAGTTCCCTTGCGCCGGTTCGACGTCTTCGTGGATCGAACGTCGATTGCGCCATCCCTTTCCATTTTCATGAGAACGTCCTTGTAGTTCTTCATCAGGAACGGCCTGCCGATGCTGTGGCGTTGGTAGATGTCACGAGTACTGAGTTCCTGAGCGGCGAAGGTCTCCAGCAGCGACTCTCGCAACTCCGACAATGGCTGATCGAGCGAGAACAACAGCGGCGTCGAAGCCGAGCCATCCTTGTAACGGCCTGGCCCGGCGTAGAGATCGATGTAGGCCAGCTTGTTGTCGGACCGCTCAACGCTCGACATGATGCGCGACCAAACCTTGAAGTATTTCGTCACGATCCGAGCCTTTACCTCGGATTGGTCTTGGCGTTCCTCAAAAAAACTCTTATCCGTCATGGAGTTGCTTTTCCAATCAACGTACTGGTCAGTTCTTGTGGCATATCAATACAGATAGAACAAATCAGAAACAATCAAGAATACTCGTCAGCTCATGAGTCTCGTGAAGATTGATGCCGCACCCGCTGTTTGCCATCACATTAGTGCGACTATGGTCACCGCTGTCTCGTTCGCGAGGCGCATGAGACTCACCGCTTGGCTGGTTCGTCAGGGTGAAAAAGCGTGCGATAGTCCAGGCAAGGCGACGTGACCGGGCATGAGTCCCCGGTTGCTCTGGACGTGCGGCATGAAGACGTATGACTACATCATCATTGGCGCCGGTTCCGCGGGCTGTGTGCTCGCCAACAGGCTCAGTGCCGGCGGGCGCCATTCGGTTCTCGTGCTCGAGGCGGGCCCGATGGACCGCCACCTGATGATCCACATTCCGGCCGGATCCTACCGCGCCTACAAGGATCCCCGGATCAACTGGAACTACATGACGGAGCCCGAAACCGGGCTGCGGGGCCGTCAGGTGGAGATGCCGCGGGGCAAGGTGGTCGGCGGTTCGTCGTCGATCAACGGCATGGTCTACATGCGGGGACATCCGCTGGATTACGATCGGTGGGCAGACGAACTCCAACTTGACGCGTGGCGTTACGCAGGTTGTCTTCCCTACTTCAAGGCGGGCGAGACCAGCGATCGCGGGGCCAGTGACTGGCGGGGTGGCGACGGACCGCTGGGCGTCACGAAAGGCACCTCGGACAATCCGCTCTATCACGCCTTTCTCGAGGCCGGCGCGAAGGCCGGTCAGGGCACGACAGACGATCCCAACGGCTACAACCCGGAAGGAGTCTCCCGCCTTGACCGCACCACCAGGACAGGGCGCCGGTGCAGCGCCGCCATGGCCCATCTGCACCCGGCGCTTTCACGCGCCAACCTCGACCTGATCACGAGCGCAACGGTCGAACGGATTGCCATCAGCGGCAATCGCGCCTGCGGGGTCGCTTTCTCTCACGGTGGAGAACGCCACACGGTCGAGGCCGAACGGGAGGTGATCCTGTCTGGAGGCGCGTTCAACTCGCCCCAGGTCCTCATGCTGTCGGGCATCGGACCTGCCGATCATCTGCGCGAGCTTGGCATCGAGGTTCGTTGCGATCTTTCGGGGGTTGGCCGGAACCTGCAGGACCATGCCTCGGTGACGATCACGTGGGCATGCACCCGATCATTTCCGGTGCACCGGATCGACCGCCCGTTCAACAGGTTGCTGGTGGGCGTCAGGTGGTTCCTGACGCGCCGGGGACTCGCTGCGTCCAATCACTTCGAGGCCGGAGGACTCATCCGAAGCAATCCGGACGTTGACTATCCCAACCTGCAGTATCACTTCGGGTCAACCGGGTACGAGCACGAAGGGACGACGTTGAGACTGAAGCAGGCGTTCACGCTCCAGGTGGATCAACTCAGACCGAAGAGTCGGGGACATATGGCGCTGAAGTCCGCCGATCCCGGCGCGAGCCCGGCGATGTTCTTTCACTACCTCAGCGATCCCCATGACCTGCGGGAACTCGTCGAGGGCGTCGGGAAGATGCGGGATCTCGTCGCCCAGGCGCCCTTCGACGAGTTGCGCGGCGCCGAACTGGAGCCGGGATCCGACGTCAAGACAGACGCGGAAATCGCGGAGGCGGTGCGCGCGCTCGCCACCACGGATTTCCATCCCTGCGGGACTTGCCGCATGGGCCATGACGCCGATGCCGTGGTCGATTCCGAACTCAGGGTGCACGGCATGGAGGCCCTGCGCGTGGTCGACGCTTCGGTCATGCCGCGCGTCGTCAGTGGCAATCTCAACGCGCCGACCCAGATGATCGCCTCGCGCGCCGCCGACTGGATACTCGGTACGCCACAACTCGAGCCTTTCGAGGCCCGTTTCGCATTTCGGGAAGCGGTTCCGGCATGATCGCGGTCCCCTTGTCGCCAACATGTCTGGCCTGAACCAGAGAGGAACTGATGGACATAATGCAAGCCAAACGCTCGGCACTCGACTGGGTCGAGGCCCACCGTCAACAGCTCTCGGACTGGCACACGACAATCTGGGACCTGCATGAGCCCGCCTGGCGGGAATACAGGTCGGCGGCCTGGTACGTCGACCGCCTGCGTCGCGAGGGATTCGAGGTCGAGGAAGGGTCCGGGGGCATGCCGACAGCCTTCTGTGCCACCTGGTCCAACGGTGACGGACCGACGATCGGCTCCTATGCGGAGTACGACGCGGTTCCCGGCAACAACCAGGACCGCGTTCCCTGGCGCAAGCTGCGCGACGGCACCCATCATGCCGCCGCCGGGCATACCGATCCCCATTCCGCCCTCGGCGTGTCCGCTCTGGGCGGCATTCTGGCAGCCAAGGCGGCCATGGAGCGGCACGGAACCGGAGGACGGCTCAAATTCATGGGCGAGCCGGCCGAGAAGGTGTGCGGGTCCAAGCCTGTCCATGCGGCGAAGGGGTACTACGACGACATGGATGCGGCGGTCTCGTTCCATCCCTCCTACGGAACCCTGCGCACCAACACCTGCATTCTCGACACCCACTGCGGCAGCTACTGGAGCCGCATCTACAGCTTCATCTGCGATTCTCCGGAGACGTGGAAGAGCGTCGGCGCCCCCGGTCCGTCGACGGCCCATACCATCGCCCGGGCGCCTGGAGCCAACGATGCGCTGTGCCTGATGTACACGACCACAAAGTACACGAAGGAATCGATGCTGCCGCATACCGGCACGTGGACATTGAATGAAGCGTTGCTGGCGACCGGCAATGCGACGAGCGACAACCTGGCACCGCGATTCAGCCAGATCCAGTACTCCTGGAGGTCGCCGACGCTGGAGATGCAGCAGCGTATCGCAGACGTGCTCGACCGGAATGCCGAACATGTCGCCGCCATGACCCACTGCCGCCTGGAATCCCACTGGGTGACGAGGACGCGGGTCGGGCTGCCCAATCACGCGATGGCCCGTCTTGCCTATGCGAATCTCGAACTGGTTGGCGGACCGCAGTGGGATGAGGAGGCCAGGTCCTTCTGCCGGGAGCTGCAGAAGAACCTCGGGATCGAACCTATGGAGGAGCCGGTCCTCGACGAGATGACCGATCTCTGCCCTCCCGAGAAGGGTGAGGCGCAACTGCGCGCAATCCTGCCGCCGTGGCAGCTCAACTACACCTCCGACGATTATGTCGACTGGACATGGCACACACCCACGGTGCGCCTCATCGTTGGCCGCTGCACCCTGAAGGGTCCCGAGGGCTACACCTATCCGGACTGGTCATGGAATGCTCTGGGTGGCCATGCGCCGACCATCGATCCGACCATCATGTGTGCGGCGAAGGTGATCGGCGCGACAGTCGTCGACCTCCTCACCGAACCGCGGCTCCTCGAGGAGGCGCGCGCCGAATTCGAGGAAAGGACCGGAGGCGGGATCGGTGGATCGTCCTGGGTGGCGCCGCTGTTGCCGCGCGACTTCCAGCCACCGGTCGGCTTCGCCTGGCCGGAGTATGTGACGACGGCGAGGGGCGAGAGCTGGTACGTGCCGGAGACCGCCTGACGTCAGCCGTTGCGCCGCCACGCGGCGAGGGCGCTGGTGAAGCGGTCGAGATAATCCGCCGTATAGGCGACATAGTCGACGTCCAGGGACGAGTGGGTCTCCTGGACCATGCTCCACATCGCCTCGCGCAACAGCGATGCGCAGGCCAGCGCCCCGAGGCGCCGTCTCACTTCGTCGGTGACCGGCTGGCCCAGAACCAGTTCCGCGACCTTCTCCCGGCCACCGGCGTCGAGTTGACTGTTGGAGGCAAGGTTGGCGATGTCAAAGAGGGCCGTGTTGTAACCGGCGTACTCCCAGTCAACGAGCCACAGCCTCTCACCGTCATCGAGGAAGTTCGCGGCCAAGAGGTCGTTGTGGCAGAGCACCGGACTGATCGGGCCGACGGCCGCTTCCAGATCCTGGGCTGCCCCGAGGAGCTGCGGCACCTCCGCCAGAAGGCGATGTCGGTCGTCGTGGAGACGGTGTCCGTAGTCGCGGATGACGTGGAAAACCCAAAAGAACGGGGCCCGGCCGCGCAGATGACGCGCCCCGTCGCGGTGGAGGCGGGCCAGCAGATCCGCAATGCGCTCGAGATTGCGGGGATCACGCACATCGGCATCGTCGAAGGTGTGGCCGTCGATCCAGCGCACCACCAGGACGCCCTTGGCGGTATAATGCACCTCGGGGGCGATGTCCGCCACGTGCGCTGCGCGGCTGCAGGCGGTCTCGTAGGTCCGGCGGATGCCGTGGACAGGAATGTTGCCGCCCACCCGCACCAGGAAACTGTCTTCGCCGTCGTCGACGCGGAAGTTGAGGTTGGTGATGCCCCCCTCGATCGGGCGGGGTGTGACCGGCCCGTTCCAGCAGGGCAGCCCGGCGGCCCTGGCAACTGCCTCGTCAGGCGTCATGGTGATCGTCTCCCGTTGCCGCGGTGTAACGCGGCGTCTTCGTGGCTGCGGCCGGCTGGCCGATATCGGCAAGGCGGCCCTCGATGGCGTCGGTCTCGAGTCGAATGAGGCCACCGTTGCGAAAGACGAGTGATACGGAACCGACCGCCTCCCGGTGACCTTCGCTGACGATGGTCATCAGCTCGGCATCGCCTTCGCCTCCCAGGCCATCGAGATCCCAGGTGTCGACCCTGGCGACCCGGTCGAGAATGAGCGCGCAGTCGACCTGCATGCCCTCGCCACCGGGGAGTTCGTAGCAGAAACGCCGGAACAGGGCGGCAAACCGGTGGTCTTCCTCTACCCAGGTGACTTCGGACAGGGGCATGTGTGCGCTCTGCAGGACCGTGGCGAAGACCTCCAGATCGTCATCATCGACAGCCTTGAGACGAAGCGGCTTCATGTCAGCCGGGAATCCTCTCGATCATTGCCCCGCATCCCGAGAGTTTCTCCACCAGTCGTTCGTAGCCGCGATCGAGGTGATAGACGCGGTTGACCATGGTTTCGCCTTCGGCGACCAGTCCGGCAAGAATCAGACAAACCGAAGCGCGGAGATCCGTGGCCATGACCGGCGCGCCCTTCAGCCTGTCGACACCCCGGACGATCGCTGTCCCGCCGCTGACCTCGATATCAGCACCCATGCGCATCAGCTCGGGCACGTGCATGAACCGGTTCTCGAAGATGCTCTCGTGAATTCGGGACATGCCGCAAGCCGTGGTCATGAGCGCCATGAACTGTGCCTGAAGGTCGGTGGCAAAGCCGGGGAAGGGGCGGGTCGTGACGTCGACTCCCTTGAGGATGCCGTCGGTGCGTCTCACATCGATACCGCCATCTCGGCTTTCGATTGAGACACCTGCCTGGCGCAGCGCGGCGGCGACATTGCCGAAATGGTCCTCCGTGGCGCCGGCGAGTCGGAGGTGTCCGCCGGTGGCTGCCGCGGCCATGGCATAGGTGCCGGCCTCGATGCGGTCGGGAAGCATGCGATGGGTGGCGCCTCCCAGGCGGGCGACGCCGTTGATGCGGATCTCGCTGGTTCCGGCGCCGGTGATGTCGGCGCCCATGGCGTTGAGACAGTCGGCAAGGTCGCGGATTTCCGGTTCCATGGCGGCATTGCCGATGAGAGTGGTGCCTCGGGCCAGAGTGGCCGTCATCATGACGTGCTCGGTGGCGCCCACCGAGACCTGCGGAAAGGTGAATTCAGCACCTTCAAGGCCGCCCGGCGCCTCGCCCACGAGATATCCCTCCTTCAGTTCGATTGTTGCGCCAAGCGCCTCGAGTCCGGCGATGTGGAGATCGACCGGGCGCGTGCCGATGGCGCAACCGCCGGGGAGCGAGACTTCGGCGTGACCGCACCGGGCAAGGAGCGGGCCGAATACCAGGATCGAGGCTCGCATCTTGCGGACCAGGTCATAAGGAGCGGTCATTGACGTCAGAGATGAGGCATCCAGTGCCATGCATCCGTCACCGTTCCCCTCCACACGGACGCCGAGTTCGGCGAGCAGGTGCGCGAGAACGCTGACATCCACCACGTCCGGCTGATTCGAGAGAACGAGGGGTTCGTCGCTCAGCAGGGAGGCGACCATGAGCTTGAGCGCCGTGTTCTTGGCGCCCGCGATGGTGATCGTGCCCTCGAGTGGCCTGCCACCCTCAAGGCGTATCCTGTCCACGTCCCTGCTCCCGGAATCCCTGGCGCCGCCCTCATAGACCTTCTGGGTCGCGACAAGTCAACCGTGACCCTGTGGTTGAATCGTGGCCTTGCGGCCTGTCGCGTTCCCGGGTGTTCTCCTCGCCGGTGTCCCGCTGGTCCGGCCGGCAGCGCGCCCGGGATTGTTCCTTGCGCCGTTTGAGGTTGGCGCGCAGGGCCTCGGCAAGGCGTCTTTCCCTGGAATCGGGCGTTCCGGCTCCCTTGCCCACGATCAGCGCCCCCGAACTTGTTTCCGCCAGTTCACTGTGGCAGGTTCCGGCCGCCTGTCAGGCGCCATGCCGCCGTAGCTCAGTGGTAGAGCGCACCCTTGGTAAGGGTGAGGTCCTCAGTTCAATCCTGAGCGGCGGCACCACACTCCCGACATTATCCGATCCCGTGTCCCGGCACCATGGCCGCAACGGATTGAATGTGGCGCCATGAGGTGCGTTATGGTGACGGTTTCTCCAGGGAGGCGGCCGCCATGATGCTGACCCCGACAGAGCTCGAACGCATGACCATCTTCGTCGTGGCCGAGATGGCAAGGCGGCGCAAGGCGCGTGGTCTCAGGCTCAATCACCCTGAAGCCCATGCCTACATTGCCGACACCCTGCTCGAGGGCGCGCGGGAAGGGCGCAGTGTCGCCGACCTTGCGGGCTGGGGCGCAACGCTGCTCTCCAGCGATGACGTGATGCCGGGCGTGGCGGCACTGTTGCCGATCGTCCAGGTCGAGGGCCTCTTTCCGGACGGTGCCAAACTCATCACGGTGCACCAGCCCATCCGTCCGCATGCCGATGGCGCCCAACCGGGAGAGGTGATGACCCCGGATTGTGATATCACCCTCAACGCCGGTCGTCGGCAGGTCGGTCTTGTGGTGCTCAACACGGGCGATCGGCCAGTCCAGGTGGGAAGCCACCATCATTTCTTCGAGGCCAATCCCGAGCTCGACTTCGATCGCGAGGCGGCATTCGGCATGCGCCTCGACATCGCGGCCGGAACGGCGGTGCGCTTCGAACCCGGCGAGAGCCGCACTGTCACCCTGGTGGCCTATGGCGGTGACGGCGTGGTGAGCGGGTTCAATCGCCTTGTCGAAGGATCCCTGGATGACGCGGATATCCGTGAAGGGGCCCTGCGACGAGCCCGCAATCGCGGCTTCAGGGGGGCGTGACATGACCACCATGTCGAGGGCGCGCTATGCCGGAACCTACGGGCCCACCAAAGGTGATCGCGTCAGACTTGGCGACACGAGTCTCGTGGCCGCAGTCACCAGTGATTTCCTCGTGGCGGGAGACGAACTGACCACCGGGGCGGGAAAGAGCTATCGGGACGGCATGGGAATGGACTCCGGTGCCCGCCACGACGGGGGAGCCCTCGATCTTGTCATTCACAACGCGCTGGTGATCGATCCCGTGATCGGAATCGTGAAGGCCGACATCGGTGTGCGTGAAGGCCGCATCGCGGGAATCGGCAAGGCGGGCAATCCGAGAGTCATGGATGGTGTCCATCCCGAATTGGTCTGTGGACCCTCGACCGTCGTCGCCCACGGCGAACGCCTGATCGCCACCCCGGGCGGCATCGATGTCCATGTCCACTTCAAGTCCCCCGATCTGGTGCGTCATGCCCTGGCCACCGGCCTTACCACCCTGGTGGGCGGTGGCCACGGACCACTCTTCAGCATCGATTCCGGTGGCGCCTGGACAACCGGGCGCATGCTGCAGGCCACCGACGCCCTGCCGATGAACTTCGGTTTTCTCGGGCGCGGCAGCACGAGCCGGGCCTCAGGCATACTCGAACACGTCGCATCCGGCATCATCGGCATCAAGGTGCACGAGGACTACGGGGCGAGCCCGGCAGTGATCGACACGGCACTCGCCGTTGCCGACGACGTCGACTTCCAGGTGCAGCTCCACACGGACACGCTGAACGAATCGGGTTTCTACGAATCCACCATGGCGGCCATCGCCGACCGCACCATCCACATGTATCACACGGAGGGTGCCGGCGGAGGCCATGCCCCGGACATCATCCGCTGCAATGGCGAGGCCCACTGCCTGCCGTCCTCGACCAATCCGACCAATCCCTTCACCGTCAACACCTTCGATGAACACCTCGACATGGTGATGGCGGTGCATCACCTGTCGGCGGATTCACCCGAGGACGTGGCCTTCGCCGAGAGCCGGATCCGTCGCACCACCACGGCGGCCGAAGACATCCTTCACGACCTCGGGGCGATTTCCATGTTCGGCTCCGACAGCATGGGCATGGGCCGCGTGAACGAGGTCGTGGCGCGCTGCTGGCAACTGGCCAGCAAGATGAAGGACCAGCGCGGGCCCCTCGATGGCGAATCGGTGGAGGATGCCGACAACGCCCGAATCCTCAGATATCTCGCCAAGTACACGATCAATGCAGCCCGGGTCTTCGGCATCGATCACGAGGTGGGCAGTCTGGAGACCGGGAAGATGGCCGACATCGTTCTGTGGAAGCCGTCCTTCTTCGGGCTCAAGCCGCAGACCGTGATCAAGGGCGGCTTCACCGCCTTCGCGGCAATCGGCGATGCTGCGGCAAGCATCGGCCATGCCGACCCGGTTCTCGAAAGACCTGCCTGGGGCATGTCCGGCCGCGCGCCATCGTCCATCGCGACAACGTTCGTCCACTCCTCGTCCATCGGGCAGGATCTGGCTGGCAGGCTGACCCTGGCGAAGCCCCTCACGGCGATCGGACCGACACGCCGGCTCACCAAGGCCGACATGCTCCACAACGATGCCCTGCCGGAGATCCGCGTGGATCCACAGACATTCGAGGTCATGGTCGACGGCCAGGTGGCCTGGTGCGAACCGGTGGATCGCGTGGCCCTGGGACAGCTCTACCTTCTCGGGTAGGTCCTACCTGTCGTCGAGGAACTGCAGGTACTGTTCCTCGAAGTCGAAGGAAAGGAGTGCCTTGTAGGCATCCATGATGCGCCGCGTCACCGGGCCGGGAATGGTGCCGCTGACCGTTTTGCGGCGGTCGACCGAGCGCACGGGACAGACACACAGACTGGTCGACGACAGGAAGATCTCGTCTGCCGTGTAGGCATCGAAGAGATCGAGGCTGGTCTCATGCACCGGAATTCCGAGATCGGCAGCAAGGTCCATGACGGTGGACCGGCTGACGCCCTCGAGCACCATGTCGCCCCGCGGCGTGAAGAGTTCTCCCCGGCGCACGATCCACAGGTTCTGCCCCGCCCCCTCGTTGAGATTTCCGTTGATGTCCAGCAGTCCGGCCCAGGCGTCGGGATTGGCCGCCTTCACCTGCCGGTCCGCGAGGAAGACGTTGATGTAGTTCGTGAGCTTGGCGCGGGGGCTCTGGGACTCGGGCGGTGTCCGGCGGATGGAGGAGATGCCGATGTCGATACCATCGCGGAACAGCCGCGCCCGTGGCCGGAAGGGGATCGGCTGGACATGGACGATCACCGTGGGGCCGGTGCGCAGGTTGGGCTCGTCACCGACCCAGTCGGCGCCACGCGAGACGTTCTGGAAGACCCAGTAGTCCTCTCCCTCGGGCAGGAGCGGCAGGTTGCGGGAGACCACCTCTTCGGTGATGGCAGCCATGTCCTCCGGCGACTCGTTCACGTCGATTCCTAGGTAACGCAGCGACCGGTAGAGCCGGTCGATGTGTTCCGCGAGGCGAAACAGCTTGCCGTTGACCGTGCGTTCCGTGTCGAAGGCGCCGTCTCCCCAGCGGAAACCCCGATCGCGGAACGGGACCACGACATGGCTCTCCGGAACGTAGTGGCCGTTGAAGTAGGCGATTCGCTCGTTGGGACGATCGGTCATCAGTTCTCTCCGGCAGTGCATCACCGCTTCCCGAGAGTGTGCGAGATCGCCGGTGCGGGCAACCTCTGAAGCGCCACCGGGCGCCGGACATGTCACCACATGGCACCGGTTCTTGAGTAATATCCCCAATATGAGGGGTATCACTCAATATATGGCGGTTTTGAAAAAAGATGTTGAACATATGGTAGAACCGTTGTCACAATATTCGTTCGTCAGCAGCCGCAAAGAGCTGTGATGAGACCAGTCACCGGGAGTTGGATGGATGCGGATCAGGCGCCACTTCACCACCGCAGGCAAGGATGCCTATCACGGCATCGGCTTCCGCAAGGCGATGAGCGAGATCCGCAATCCCGATGGTTCGGTCGTTTTCCGGCAGGAGGGAATCGAGGTTCCCGACACCTGGTCCCAGGTCGCCTGCGACATCATTGCCCAGAAGTACTTCCGCAAGGCGGGTGTGCCCGACAGCCTGCAGGCGGTTGAGGAAGGGTCGGTTCCCGGCTGGCTCAGCCGTCGCGAAGCCGCCCCGGGTGCCGGCACATCTGGTGAAACGGACAGCCGGCAGGTATTTGACCGCATGGCCGGAACCTGGACCTACTGGGGCTGGAAGGGCGGCTACTTCGACCGGGAAGAAGATGCGCGCACCTTCTTTGACGAGGTGCGGTTCATGCTGGCCTCGCAGATCGCGGCGCCCAACTCGCCGCAGTGGTTCAACACTGGCCTGCACTGGGCCTACGGCATCTCGGGCCCGGCACAGGGTCACCACTACGTCAACCACGAGACGGGCCGGCTGAACCGTTCGACCAATGCCTACGAGCGGCCACAGCCCCATGCCTGTTTCATCCAGAGCGTGGCCGACGACCTCGTCAACGAGAACGGCATCATGGACCTGTGGGTGCGCGAGGCGCGTCTCTTCAAGTTCGGATCCGGCACCGGGTCGAACTTCTCGGCCCTGAGGGGCGAGGGCGAGTCTCTGTCGGGTGGGGGCCGTTCATCGGGCCTCATGAGTTTTCTCAAGGTGGGCGACAGGGCGGCAGGGGCCATCAAGTCCGGCGGCACGACACGCCGCGCCGCCAAGATGGTGGTCGTCGACATCGACCACCCCGATGTCGAGAGCTTCATCTCCTGGAAGATGGTCGAGGAACAGAAGGTGGCGGCGCTCGTCGCCGGATCGAAGCAGTGCCACAAACACCTCAACGCCGTGATGGAGGCATGCCACGAAGGAGACCGTCACGACGAAACCAGGTTCGACCCGAAGGAGAATTCCTCGCTGCGCAAGGCTGTTGTGGCATGTCGCCGGGCGATGGTTCCGGAAGCCGGAATCCAGCGCGTGCTGCAGCTGGCCCGCCAGGGCTACCGCACGGTCGAGTTTCCGGTGCTGGACACGGACTGGGATTCGGAGGCCTACAGGACCGTTTCGGGACAGAACGCCAACAATTCGGTCAGGGTGACCAACGACTTCCTCGAAGCCGTCGAGGCCGACCGCAACTGGGACCTGATACGGCGCACCGACGGCACGGTGTCGAGGTCCGTGAAGGCGCGCGATCTGTGGGACAGGATCGCCTTCGCGGCCTGGGCGTCGGCGGACCCCGGAATCCAGTACGACACGACGATCAACGAGTGGCACACATGCCCCGGGTCGGGACGGATCAACGCCTCCAATCCCTGTTCGGAGTACATGTTCCTCGATGACACGGCGTGCAATCTCGCCTCCCTCAATCTCCTCAAGTTCCGGCAGGACGACGGCCGCTTCGATGTCGCCGCCTTCGAGCACGCGGTCCGGATGTGGACCATCGTGCTGGAGATATCGGTCATGATGGCCCAGTTCCCGTCCCGGGAGATCGCCAGGCGGTCATACGACTTCCGGTCGCTGGGACTGGGCTATGCCAACCTCGGCGGTCTGCTGATGGCGTCGGGCCACTCCTACGACTCCGCGGCAGGCCGGGCCTTCTGTGGCACCGTCAGCGCCATCATGACCGGAGTCGGTTACGCTACGAGCGCCGAGATGGCCGGTGAGCTCGGACCTTTCCCCGGCTTCGCCCGAAACCGGGACGCCATGCTGCGGGTCATGCGCAACCACCGCCGGGCCGCCATCAGCGGACAGGACAACTACGAAGGACTGTCAGTGTTGCCGGTGGCCATCGATCACGCAGCACTGCCTCTGCCCGAACTCGGTGAGGCGGCGGTCCGGGCGTGGGACGAGGCTCTCCGGCTCGGTGAACTGCACGGCTACCGCAATGCCCAGGCAACGGTGATCGCGCCGACGGGAACGATCGGCCTCGTCATGGATTGCGACACCACGGGCATCGAACCCGACTTTGCGCTGGTGAAGTTCAAGAAGCTGGCCGGCGGCGGCTACTTCAAGATCATCAACCGGACGGTGCCGGTGGCCCTGGCTTCGCTGGGTTACACCGAACACGAGATCACGGCGATGATCACCCATGCGGTCGGTCATGGGACACTCGCCGGCGCGCCGTCGGTGAATCACGAGACCCTGCGCGCCAGGGGATTCACGGACGAAGTCCTGGAGAAGGTCGAGAGTTCGCTGAAGGCGGCATTCGACATCCGTTTCGTCTTCAACAAATGGACCCTGGGCGAGGACTTCTGCACCGAAACGCTGGCGCTCGATACCCAGGATCTCGACGACCCTGCCTTCGATCTCCTCACTGCAATCGGCTTCAGCCGGGCCGACATCGAGGCCGCCAACGGCTTCTGCTGTGGCGCCATGACCCTCGAGGGAGCACCTCACATCCGTGACGAGCATCTTGCAGTGTTCGATTGCGCCAATCCCTGCGGCCGTCAGGGCAGGCGGTTCCTGTCGACCGAAAGTCACATCAGGATGATGGCCGCCGCCCAGCCCTTCATCTCGGGAGCCATTTCCAAGACGATCAACATGCCCGCTACCGCCTCGGTCGAGGAGTGCCGCGACACCTACAAGCTCTCCTGGCGCCTCGGCCTCAAGGCCAACGCGCTCTACCGCGACGGTTCGAAACTCTCGCAGCCCCTTTCTGCCGTGCATCTCGGCGACCTTGCAGAGGAACTCGAGGAGGTAGAGGACCGCCCCGAGGCGATCCGCAAGGTTGTCACCACCATCGTGCGCAACGAGCGCCGGCGCCTCGACAATCGCCGCCGCGGCTATACCCAGAAGGCAATCGTCGGTGGCCACAAGGTCTACCTGAAGACCGGGGAGTACGTCGACGGCAGTCTGGGTGAGATCTTCATCGACATGCACAAGGAAGGTGCGGCTTTCCGCAGCCTGATGAACAACTTCGCCATCGCCGTGTCGATCGGTCTGCAGTATGGCGTGCCGCTCGAGGAGTTCGTGGACGCCTACACCTTCACCCGCTTCGAGCCGAGCGGCATGGTCGAGGGCAACGACACGATCAAGATGTCGACGTCCATTCTCGACTACATCTTCCGGGAACTGGCGATCAGCTATCTCGCCCGCAACGATCTCGCCCATGTCGAGCCCGGCGACCTGATGCCGGACACGGTGGGTCGCGGCAATGCGGGCGAGGAATTCGTCGAGAGTGATGACGGCATGGCCGAGGTGCAGAGCCTGCTCGAGCAGGTGGCCAGCAGAGGCTACATGCGGGGCCGCCACCTCCAGGTTCTCGAGGGCGGGCGCCAGACCGAACCGGTCAGGGTGGCCGCGGCTCAACACGAAACGATTGCAGGCGTCACCGCCGTCGATGCGGCACGCATGCAAGGCTATGAGGGAGATCCGTGCGAAGAATGCGGCAACCTCACACTGGTCCGCAACGGGACCTGTCTCAAGTGCGTCACCTGTGGTGCGACAAGTGGATGTTCGTGACTCCCGTTGCAGACATGGGCGGTCAGGCCTGTCGATTGGCCGGGTGACTGCCTGATTTCATGGTGTGTCCTCCCCAACTTGGGGGTGGGTTCCGGCCCGCCCCCATTTTTTTGGGAACTATACGCCTGACTAGACGTCTGCCTCGCGGGGAGGGGTCACTGAGCCGCGGGCTTGCGCTCCTTGGGCTGCCGGACGCGTAGCGAGGGATCAGGCGGCTTCGCGGCGGAGAAGAATGCCCGGGCGATCCGCTCCGGGCTGGCGTCGATCTTGGGGACCGGCTTCGCGGGCCGATCTCGTGGGCGCTTGGGGGTGGCGGGCTCGGGGCGGTCGGTCATGATGCTGTTCCGCTAAGGGATGGTAATATCCACGAGGCCGCCGGATACGCTGCTCCCCTCCCTGTCGGAAAGCCGCAGGGCCGCCACCGGAAGGTGCTGACGCTGCCAGATCGGGTTGGCGAAATACACGCAGAGAGCGATGTCGTCATCGATCTCGACCACCGTCATGAGAGGACCACCTGACGCGAGTGTCACCGTACTGCCGACTTCAATCATCATGTGAACGCCCTCCACCGGTTCTATTGGCGATGACGTTGATTTGACCCTGTTGAGAATCGAGTGTCCGTTCCAAGCGTTCTACACTGGCAAGCCTGCCCTCCAGCAGGCCCTCGACCTTCGCCACGCGTTCCGGAAGCCCGCGCAGATCGTCGATCACGCCTTCGATGCGCGCCACGCGATCCGACAGGCCGCGCACATCCCGGTGCAGCGACCACAGAAACCCAGCGATCGCGGCGGCGCTGCCAAGAGTGATCCAATCCGATGTTTCCAAGGCCAGTCTCTCCTCGAAGACATTTTATGCGCCATTGTGCAAGTCCGCGCAATCCCTTAGCGTTGCCTCGTCAACATTGCACGTGCCCGCTGCGTCGGGCCGCCCGCTCAATACAACAGCCCTTGATCCGGCCTGGGTAGCTCCCAAGCCCGGCGAATAAGCGGGACTTCCACTTCATGTGCGATGTTGACACGGCCCGGCACCTTGTCGGGCTGGCCAGGACACAGGAGCTTATCAGACAGAGCGGCCGAAACAGGGCGGTACCCCTGTTCCGGCCTACCGAACAGTCCGGTTTCACCGTGGGAGGGGTCACCGAACCGCTAACGGCAAAGGGAAAGGGAAAGCTATTCAGCATTCCCGAGGCGTCAAGTGTCCCCTCCCTCCATCTGGAGGGAAAATGAACCTGAGATACATTTTGCTCGTGTTGTTGCTCGTCAGCGCGTCCGCCCGGGCCGACTGCATCGACCTCGTGGACGTCTCGAAAGCAACCGGCATCGACGGTACCGGGCTTGTCGAGGCGATCTGTGACGCCTCGGTCATGTCTGTAGTGCTGGACTCCGCGACCATCGAGGACAGCTACTCCGGGTCGAACGGCGACAGCCTGTTCGTCACCCATGCCGATGAACTTGCAGCCGGTACGGTCACCCTAGATGCACTGCAGGCCAGCTCGGCAAAGATGATCGACATCGAGTTCCGCGCCGAAGGCATCATTGCGCTGTCCTTCTCGAGGCTGCGGGAGAAGATCGAGCAGTACATGGCCGAGACATACCTTGCGCTTTTCAGGCAGTCGGTTCCGCTGCTCCATGTCCGGATCAGCGCCCTTTACCCGCTGGAAGACGGGACCCAGGGTGTCGTCTACGGGACGGTGATATGGAACGACGAAGGCATGTACGGGCCCGGATCGCCGCCGCCAGCGTGGGAGACCTGGCTCCTCAACCCGTCCCTCCAAGAGTAGGGTCTAATAGCACCAGGTGTCGTCTTCGCGTTGCGTCTTCAGCGCCTTCTGGGACGCAGCTATCTCTGTCCGATCGCGCACCTGGTTCTGCACGTTGGTGAGGGACCTCCTGATGAAATCCTCGAGCGACTCGGGGTTCGTTTCCGTCGGTGGAAGCGTGGCCTGGATAAGCACATCAAGCAGGGTCGCCATGCGGCTCTCCTTCGTTTGGAGGGCACACTTGACCGGTCCGCCGGAAACGCTATGATTGCCGTCGCATTTGGAACCGATCCCGAGTCCCCTCGGGTTTTCAAAGACGCCGGAAGCTCCAACTTCCGGCGTCTTGCGTTCTAGCACACGAGACGGTCGGCCGCTACAGGCGGTTACCGCCTATCCTCATTGCCGGCCACCAGATCTCGATACTTCAAACGCTTTCCGACCATGCCTCGCGCGATGGTCGACATCTGCTCAATGGTGTCATGGTCCCGGATGTTGTGGCGCCCGGCGAACTCCCGGAGGTAGCGGTTCAGGTGCTTCTCCGACACGTGATGGAACGTGCCGTAGTAGCCGCGCTTCAGGATGGCCCAGAAGCCCTCGATGCCGTTGGTGCTCACCGGGCCCCTGACGTACTCCCCGATCGCGTGCCTGACGGTTCGATGCTGGCGCGGCAGCCCCCTGTAGCCGCTGTGCTCGTCCGTGTAGACGGTCGCGCCGCTGGCGGTGTGGTCAACGACGAAGCCCTGCAGGGTCGCTCTGTCGGAACGCTCCACCACCTGGGCGAAGACGCGGTTCGTGGGCCGGTCCCTGATGCCTGCGACTGTGATCTTGCCCACGGTACCGCGTCCGGCCCGGAGCTTCTTGCAGGCATGTTTGTTCCTCTCCTTGCCGCCGATGTAGACCTCGTCAACTTCGACGGGCCCCTGGAACGGCAGGCCCTCGCCTTCATCGAAGGCCTCCCGGATGCGTTGCATCATGAACCAGGCCGTGGCCTGCCGGACACCGATGAGCTGGTGAAGCCTCACCGAGGACGTCCCCTTGACGCCCGTCGACATCATCCAGAACGCGATCACCCACTTCTGGAAACCGATACGGCTGGACTGCATGGCCGTGCCGACACGCACGGAGAAGTATCGCCGGCAATCCCGGCAGTGATAGGGCATGGGCTTGCGGTTGCGGACGACTGACGTCCTGGTGGATCCGCAGCGCGGGCAGAACCGGCTCTCAGGCCACCTCTGCTTCTCGAACCATCGCTCGGCGGCGGCATCGTCCGGGAACATCCGGAACAGTTCGATTACCGAAACGCCTTCCCGGTGATCCTCGCCCTTTGCCATAGGTCTGACAGCCTCCTGCAACCGTGTCCGGTGATAGCGCATTTGCCCCCTCCCCGCGAGGCAGACGTCTAGTCAGGCGTATAGTTCCCATTTTTTTGGTCCGGCGGCCCGCTTCCCCCGACCGCCCACTGAACTTCCACTGAGAGGCTGTGCCGGCGCGGCGAGTTGTCATCATGGTCAATCTATGCTGCACTGCACAATGACGAGTTCGGGATGGGTATGACACCTGTACGCACCGTGGCGGCACTGCGCCGTCAACTGGATGAATGGCGGGTGGCCGGCGACACCATCGCCCTCGTTCCAACGATGGGCGCACTGCACGACGGACACCTTGCCCTGGTCCGGGCGGCGAGGGAACGTGCCTGTCGCGTGGTGGCGAGTCTCTTCGTCAACCCCACCCAGTTCGCCCCCGGCGAGGACTTCACCCGATATCCAAGGGACGAGATGGGAGACATCGCAGGCTTTCGCGCTGCCGGCGTCGATCTCGTCTATGCCCCGGGGGCAGAGGACATGTACCCGCCGGGCTTTGCCACGACGGTCGCGCCAGTTGGCGCCGCACAGGGGCTCGAGGCCGATTACCGGGAAGGGTTCTTTTCGGGCGTTGCCACCGTGGTGCTTAAGCTCTTCATGCAGACCGGCGCCGACGTGGCGGTGTTCGGGGAAAAGGACTACCAGCAGCTTGTCGTCGTGAAGCAGATGGTCCGCGATCTCGACCTTCGGATTGACATCGTTGCGGTGGCCACGGTGCGTGAGGCCGATGGTCTCGCCATGTCCTCGCGCAATGCCTATCTCGGTGCGGCAGAGCGCGATCGTGCAGCCGGACTCTTCCGTATCCTGATGGAGACGCGCGGTGTCCTTGGCGAAGGAGAACCTCCGGACGTCGCGATCCGGAACGCCTCGAGGCGCCTCGAGGCGGCCTTCGATGTCGTCGACTATCTCGCGTTGCGCGACCCCGTCACCCTCGGTGCGGTGGAGACGCGGGCCAGCACGGCAAGACTGCTGTCGGCAGTGCGTCTCGGAGGAACCCGGTTGATCGACAATGTGGCGGTGACGCTGCCGGGAGGAGAGTGAGACATGGTGCCCGGCCTTCCGGACAAACCAGATCCAAGCGAACTGCTTGGTCCCCGGGGTGGTGCGCCGATTGTCGGATTGACCGCCTATACGGCGCCCATGGCTGCCAGGATCGACCGGCATGTGGATTTCATCCTGGTCGGCGATTCGGTCGCTATGGTGCTCTACGGTATGGAGACAACGCGGACCATCGACATCGACACGATGATCCGTCATGGCCGGGCTGTCGCCCGGGCAGCCGCCAACACCCTGGTTGTCATCGACATGCCCTTCGGCACCTATGAGCACAACCGGGAGGCGGCCCTTTCCAATGCCCGGCGCATGCTCGCGGAGACGGGCTGTGACGCCGTGAAGATGGAAGGCGGGGACAGTCTTGCCGGGACGGTCGAGGCTGCGGTCGCCGACGGCATTCCCGTGATGGGTCATGTCGGCCTGATGCCACAACGGGCGCGAAGCGTCGCGCAGATGCGCTCCAGGGGCCACTCGGACACCACCCGGCGGCGCATCCTGAAAGATGCCAGGGCGATTGCACAAGCCGGAGCCTTCGCCATCGTTGTCGAGGGAGTCGTCGAGAGCGTGGCGCGCGACATCACGCAAGCCTCGTCCGTTCCCATCATCGGCATTGGCGCATCGGTCGCCTGCGACGGGCAGATTCTCGTCACCGAAGACATGACCGGCATGTTCGACACCTTCACGCCAAAATTCGTCAAGCGCTATGCCGAGGTCGGAAAGATCGTGGAGGAGGCGGTCATGGCCTATGCCAGCGATGTCCGCGACCGGCGCTTCCCGGGCCCCGAACACACTTTCGCCAAGCGGCGCAAGAAGGCCGCCGGCTGATCAACCGGGCTTCCATCATTGATCGCTGTGGAGCGGGTGCATAGGATCGACGGCGGATGAAGTGGGTGGGGACCATGACACATCGCGTGGAGTATGAAGCGTCTCCCAGGCGGGTGAGGGCGGTGTTGCGCGACGAGACGATCGTGGACAGTACTGATGTCCTGCTGGTGCGCGAGACGGGCCATACGCCGGTCTACTACTTCCCCCGTGATGATGTTGCCATGGCGCATCTCACCCCCACCACACACGGCACGCATTGTCCGTGGAAGGGGGATGCCTGCTACTGGACCATTGATGCCGGTGGCGTGACGGCGGAGAATGCGGCCTGGGCCTATCCCGATCCGCTGGAAGAGGCATCGGCGTTGCAGGATCGCATCGCCTTCTACTGGCAGAGTCTCGACCGCTGGTACGAAGAGGACGAAGAGGTCTTCGTCCATGCCCGGGATCCGCGCGTCAGGGTCGACACGCTGCTGAGCCACCGGCCTGTCGAGGTGATCCATGCCGGCGAGGTGGTCGCGAAAAGCGAGCGGGCGCAGTTCCTCTTCGAAACCGATCTTCCGACCCGCTACTACATTCCTCCGGACGACGTGCGGCAGGACCTCCTTGTCGAATCGCCGACCAGCACGCGCTGCCCCTACAAAGGAGTGGCCACGCACCTTTCTCTGGTCCTCGACGGCGTCACCCATGACGACATCGCCTGGGTCTATCCCGATCCGATTCCGGAATGCCCCCGCATTGCCGGTCACATTGCCTTCTACAATGAGCGTGTCGACCGGATCCTGGTGGACGGAAAGCCCGTCGGACAGCCGCAGACAGCGTGGTCGCGCAACTGACGGTCGTTCAGGAAGGCCTGGCGAGGCGGATCCCGAGCTCTCTCATCTGCTGTTCGGAAACCTGTCCCGGCGCCCCCATCATCAGGTCCTGGGCCTGCTGGTTCATCGGGAAGAGCGTGACTTCCCGGATGTTCGATTCTCTTGCGAGCAGCATGACGATGCGGTCGATTCCCGGGGCGATGCCGCCGTGCGGGGGACATCCGTAGCGGAAGGCGTCGTGGAGGGCGCCGAACCGCGCCTCGACCTCGCCCGCCGGATAACCGGCGATCTCGAAGGCCTTGATCATGGTGGCCGGCTCGTGATTGCGGATGGCGCCGCTGGAGAGTTCAACGCCGTTGCACACGATGTCGTACTGGTAGGCCAGGACATCGAGGGGATCCCTGGTCTCCAGGGCCTCGAGGCCGCCCTGGGGCATGGAAAATGGATTGTGGCTGAAGTCGATCCTCTTCCTCTCGGGGTCGAACTCGTACATCGGGTAGTCGACGATCCAGCAGAACCGGTAACTGTCCTGCTCGGCCAGGGAAAGTTCATCGCAGACACGAGTGCGCACGAGACCCGCAATGCGTTCGGCCGCATCCCTTGTATCGCACGAGAAGAACACCGCATCGCCATCACCGATCCCGGCGATTGAACGGATAGCGTCGAGTTCACTCTCTTTCAGAAGTCGTGCGACGGGCCCCTTGCCCGCGCCGTCCTGGAAGACAATCCAGGCCAGGCCTCCCGCCCCGTTCTCCTGGGCAAAGGAGATCATGCGATCGAAAAAGCTGCGCGGCGCGGCCGCACCTCCCGGCACGGGAATGGCGCGGACCACCGCGCCTTCGCCGATCTGCCGGCGAAAGATCCTGAAATCGGACTCGGCGAAGGGCGCCGTGGCGTCGACGTTGACCAGGGGATTGCGCAGGTCCGGCTTGTCGGTACCATACTTCAGCATGGCTTCGCCATAGGCGATGCGGGGGAACGGCGACTCCGTGACTGGGAATGACGCGAACTCCCGGAACAGACCGCCGATGACGGGTTCGATGGCCGCAAACACGTCCTCCTGTGTCACGAAGGCCATTTCCACATCAAGCTGGTAGAACTCCCCGGGCGAACGATCGGCGCGCGCATCCTCGTCGCGGAAACAGGGCGCAATCTGGAAGTAGCGGTCGAAACCGGAGGCCATGACAAGCTGCTTGAACTGCTGCGGCGCCTGGGGGAGGGCGTAGAACGTGCCGTGGTGAAGGCGGCTGGGGACCAGGAAGTCCCGCGCCCCTTCCGGACTCGACGCGGTCAGTATGGGAGTCTGGAACTCCAGGAAACCGCCCTCGGTCATGCGGCGGCGTATGGAATCGATGATCTTCGAGCGCAGCACGATGTTCGCGTGCATCGACGGTCTGCGCAGGTCGAGAAACCTGTAGCGCAGACGCACGTCCTCTGGATAGTCGACCTCACCGAACACCGGCATCGGCAAGGGTTCGGCCTCCGACAGCACCGTGAACGCCCGGATGCGCACCTCGACCTCGCCGGTGTCGATCTCCGAGTTCACGGTGTCGGCGTCACGGGACACCAGTTCGCCCTCCACGGTGACCACGCTTTCCGGGCGGATCCGTTCCACCGCCGCAAACCCGGGGTCATCGGTCTCGATGACGCACTGGGTCGTGCCGTACTGATCACGCAGATCAACGAAGAGGAGATTGCCGTGATCCCGTTTGCGGTGCACCCAGCCGGAAAGGCGCACGGCGGCTCCGACATGGTCACGGCGAAGTTCACCGCAGGTGTGTGTGCGATAACGGTGCATGAACGACATTCCGGGAAGCAGGTGCGATGGCTAAACAACGCAACACCACTTGTTTGTCAAGCGGCTGGAATGTTTCCCACTCCGTCGCTAGCGGCGTTGCAATGGCACGCGACCAGTTGGGCGAGCCTTGTGCGGAGCGCCACGTGGCGAGGGCGAACAACGTCTGAAGGGTGACAGTTCCCTGTCTTGCCGATGATCGTGCGAACACCGCGGCCACGCTCCTCCTTGTGGACTTCCGGGGAGTGCGCCGGTAGAGAACCGTCATGCAGGTTCTCGCTGACACGAAGAGTATCACGGGGTTCTGCGGTCGCCTGCGGGGCGAAGCCTGGGTCACCGTCGACACGGAGTTCATTCCGGAGCGCACGTACTGGCCGCAATTGTGCCTCGTCCAGATTGCCGGAGCCGAAGAGGCCGCGGTCATCGATGCCCTGGCGGAAGGAATTGATCTGGGGCCCGTCTTCGATCTCATGACCAACAGGGATGTTCTCAAGGTGTTCCATGCGGGTCGCCAGGACCTTGAGATTCTCCTCCATCTTGCCGGCTCCCTGCCGGAACCGGTCTTCGACACCCAGGTGGCGGCCATGGCCTGCGGTCATGGCGAACAGGTGGGCTACGCCCGAATTGTCCAGTCGGTCACCGGCAAAACCATAGGCAAGGGAGCGCAGATCACGGACTGGTCTAAACGGCCGCTTTCCAGGAAACAGATTGCTTATGCCCTCGAAGATGTGACCTGCCTTCGCTCTGTCTTTGAACACCTTTCCTCGGTGCTGGCCGACAAGGGGCGCGAGACGTGGGTCCACGAGAGAATGGCATGGCTCAACGACCCGCAAACCTACCGGAATGACGTGTCTGAAGCCTGGATGCGCATAAGAAAGAAGCCCCGGCAGCCGCGCGATCTGGCGGTCTTGCGCGAAGTCGCGACATGGCGGGAGCTGCTGGCGCAGGAAAGGAACCTGCCCCGTCGCCGCGTCATGACCGACGACGCCCTCGTTGCCATTGCCACCTCCCGGCCGCAGACGCAAGAGGCGCTCAAGGGAATCCGGCTGGTTCCTCGCGGCATGGCGGGAGGTTCCCGGGGACACCAGATTGTCCAGGCGGTCAATCGTGCCATGTCGCTGAGCAAGGACGCCTTGCCACGGCTCGATGAAAGTCAACCCGCGCGTGTGCCGCTCGTCCTTGCCGATCTCATCCGCACCCTGATCAACGCCCGTTGCGAGGAACTCGGCGTGGCCCAGGCGCTGATCGCCAGTTCTGACGAGATTCGCCGGTTCGCTGCCAAACCTGCCGGCGACAGTCCGTTGGCATGTGGCTGGCGCTACGATCTGCTTGGACGGGACATCGAACGTCTTCGCGACGGAACGGTAGCGCTGTCCCTGGAGAGGGGAACGCTGAAGCTGGTTCCGCTTCCGTGATCAGTCGCCTGCCGGGTACCCGATGGTTGCCAGCGCGTCTTTGATTTCATCAAGCGCGTCGGGGTCCTCGATAGTGGCCGGCATGGGTACGGTTTCACCGTCGGCAATCTGTCGCATGGAACGGCGCAGGATCTTGCCCGAGCGCGTCTTGGGAAGTCGGGGAACGATTACCGCCTTGCGAAAGTTCGCCACTGCCCCGACATCGTTGCGCATCCGGCGCACCGCGTCGCCCACGATGTCGGCATGGGACGCGGTCGACGTCGCTTTCAGCACCAGAAGTCCTACAGGAACCTGGCCGCGCAGTTCGTCGGCGACGCCGATCACGGCGCACTCGGCGACGTCCGGCAACGTGGCCAGGACTTCTTCCATGGCGCCTGTCGACAGGCGGTGACCGGCGACGTTCATGACATCGTCGGTGCGGCCCATAATGTAGAGATAGCCGTCGCCGTCGTACATGCCGGCATCACCGGTCGAATAGTATCCGGGGTACTCCTCGAGATAGCTCGAGACAAAGCCCTCGTCGTTGTTCCACAGGGTCGGCAGCGAACTCGGCGGAAGGGGAAGACGCACGCAGACGGCGCCCGTGGTGCCGGACGGCAGGCGATGACCTCGCGCATCGAGGATGTCGATGGCATATCCGGGTGTCGGCCGGCCCGGTGAGCCGTGTCGTACCGGGAGATCGTCGATGCCGCGGCAATAGGCAGCCATCGCCCAACCCGTCTCCGTTTGCCACCAGTGGTCGACCACCGGCCGTGACAGTTTCTCTTCCGCCCACGCGATGGTATCAGGATCGGCGCGTTCTCCGGCAAGGAAGAGAGTGCGGAATGCGGAGAGATCCGTCGCCGTGAGAAAGTCGCCGTCCGGGTCGTCACGGCGTATGGCGCGAATCGCGGTCGGCGCCGTGAAGAGGGCCGCCACGTCATTTTGCTCGATGACTCGCCAGAAGACCCCGGCATCGGGTGTGCCGACCGGCTTTCCTTCGAAGAGAATTGTGGGATTTCCATGGAGGAGAGGCGCATAGACGATGTAACTGTGACCGACGACCCAGCCGATATCGCTTGCTGCCCACCAGCACTCGCCGGGCGCCACGTCATAGACCGCCTTCATGGTCCACGTGAGTGCCACTGCGTGCCCCCCATTGTCCCGCACCACGCCCTTCGGCTTGCCGGTGGTCCCGGATGTATAGAGGATGTAGAGCGGGTCGGTGGCGGCCACGGGGATCCAGTCGACGGGCGTCGCCCGTGCCATTTCCTCGTACCAGTCGTGGTCACGTCCTTTCTTCAGTTGGCCGGACTGCTGTTCACGGGCCAGGACGATCATCGTTCCGGGCACGTGTGATGCGAGGGTGAAAGCCTCCTCGAGTATGGGGAGGTAGGAGATGATCCGGCCCGGCTCCACGCCGCAGGTGGCGGTGAGAACCACTTTCGGCGTCGCGTCATCGAGGCGTTTGGCGACCTCCGCCGCGGCAAACCCGCCGAACACCACGGAATGGACGGCGCCGATGCGGGCACAGGCCAGCATCGCAATGACCGCCTCGGGCACGGCAGGCATGTAGATCACGACACGGTCTCCCCGGGTGACCGAGTGGTTGCTCAGGACACCGGCAAATGTCGCCACGTCGCGCTTGAGTTCGTTGTAGGTCAGCGTTCGCCTGGCGCCGGTGATCGGACTCTCCCAGATCAGTGCGAGTTGATCGCCGCGTTCGTTGTCCACATGGCGATCGATGGCATTCCAGCAGGTGTTGGTTTCGCCCCCGGAGAACCAGCGATAGAAGGGTGCTCGGGAGTCGTCGAGCACCCGATCCCAGGGCTTGGTCCAGCAGATGTTTCCCGCCAGTTCCTCCCAGTAACCGTCCGGATCCGCCAGCGATTGATGGTAGATGCTCTCATATGCCCGAGACATGGCTCTAGCCTCCGGTTCAACGGAACACATGGTAGGGTCCTTTGGCACGCCCTGAAAGACACGCCGGGTGCTCTGCGCTCGGTCGATTGACGGGACAGGCTCATCGGTGCAAGGAAGGGGGCATGTCGACGAACCCGTCTCCCGACCTCGCGGAAGCGATCGACCGGCTCGCGGGCGCCCGTGTCATGGTGATCGGCGACGTCATGCTTGACCGTTTCATCTACGGGGGTGTGGAGCGAATCTCTCCTGAAGCGCCTGTTCCCGTATTGCGCGTCGAGACCGAGGACTCCATGCCGGGAGGATCCGGCAATGTCCTGCGAAACCTGGTCGCCATTGACGCGCGGGTGTGTTTCGTGGCTGTCGTGGGAGACGACCAGGTCGGCCGCGATCTGATTTCCATGATCGCCCGGGAAGAGGGCGTAGAGCCCTATGTGCTGGTCGAACGGAACCGGGTTTCCACCCGCAAGGACCGGTTCGTCGACGGTGGACACCAGCTGTTGCGCGCCGACCATGAGACGGATCGCGCCATCCTGCCGGAGACGGAATCCAGGATCGTCGACATTGCCGCTCACGCCATGTCGGGTGTCGATGTCCTGGTCCTGTCTGACTATGCCAAGGGTGTGATGACGGCAGAGGTGACCGATGCCGTCATTGCCGCGGCGCGTCAGGCGGGTATCCCGGTCGTCGTCGATCCCAAGAGCCACGCATTCTCGCGTTACCGGGGAGCCAGTGTTCTCACGCCCAACCGCCAGGAACTGGCCATGGCAGCCCGAATGGACGTGAACGGCGACGAGGACATTGTCGCAGCGGCCCGTACGGTGATGGAGGAATCGGACGCCGAGTGCATCCTTGTCACCCGGAGCGCCGCTGGCATGTCCCTCGTCGAGCGCAACGGCGCAACCCTCCATCTGTCCGCGGAAGTACGAGAGGTCTATGACGTCTCCGGGGCCGGGGATACCGTGGTCGCGGTTTTCGCTGCAGCCCTGGGGCAGGGCCTCGCGCTGGAGATCGCGGCCCGTCTGGCCAATCTTGCCGGTGGCGTGGCCGTGGGCAAGAGCGGTACCGCGGTGGTCGGTACCGACGATCTGCGGCATGTCCTGCACGGCCAGGCCTTCGAGAGCAACGAGGCGAAGATCGTGTCCCTCGAGACGGCCCTGGAGATGGTCGCCTCGTGGCGTGAGTCCGCAGAGCAGATCGGCTTCACCAACGGCTGTTTCGATCTGCTCCATCCTGGCCATGTGTCGCTCCTGCGCCAGGCCCGCCGCCAGTGTGACCGGCTGGTGGTGGCGCTCAACAGCGATTCCTCCGTCCAGGGTCTCAAGGGTCCTGGCCGTCCCGTGCAGTCCGAAATTTCCAGGGCCCAGATCCTAGCCTCGATGGCGGACGTGGACCTGGTGGTCGTTTTCGGCGAGGCGACGCCGGTGGCCCTGATCGAGCGCCTGCGCCCGGATGTTCTGGTGAAGGGGTCGGATTACCGCATCGACGAGGTCGTCGGCGCCGATATTGTGACCTCCTATGGTGGCCGGATCTATCTTGCCGATCTGGTCGACGGGTTCAGCACAACCGCCACGGTGACCCGAATGGCATCCGACTCTGACGGGAGATGACCACCCCACTTCGGGACCCCTCGTGCCTGACAGGGTCAGGCAGGACTGTTCACGCCCGACATTCGTTCAATCTGCTCCTTGATCTGGAGTTTCCTGCGCTTGAGATCCGTGAGATGGGTCTGGTTCGGTAGCGGGCGACGGGATTCATCGTGGATTTCCTGCTCGAGTGCCGCATGCCGCGCTTCCAGGACAGCCAAATCATCGGGATTTGTCATTGATTCCTCCGCCAGGATTCTTGTTTCCGGCTCCATGCCGGACATTGCCGCAAGGCAAGGGCTCTGTCCGGTTCGAACCTGACGGACAGTATAGGAAGGAAGGGGCGTGGTGGCTATTGAGGAGCGGTGGATTACCGAGCGCTCGCATCCAGTGTCCGGCTGTTTCGCCGAATCGACCGAGTGTAGGATCGGGCATGGCTGCCTTCAGGGGGAGGTGACGGATCATGGTCGAAGTGGGCATCATCATGGGAAGCCAGTCGGACTGGGATACCATGCGCCATGCCGCCGAAACACTGGGCGACATTGGCATCCCGCATGAGGTCAGGATCGTTTCGGCCCACCGCACGCCCGACCGGCTGTTCGCCTATGCGGAGGCCGCCCATGGCCGTGGACTGAAGGTCATCATCGCCGGTGCCGGCGGCGCGGCGCATCTGCCGGGCATGACGGCCGCCAAGACCCCGCTTCCGGTGCTCGGCGTCCCTGTCGAAAGCCGGGCACTCAATGGCATGGACAGCCTGCTTTCCATTGTGCAGATGCCGGCCGGAGTGCCGGTTGGCACGCTTGCCATCGGCAAGTCAGGCGCCATCAATGCCGCTCTCCTGGCCGCCGCCATCGTCGGTCTTGTCAATCCGCACGTGGCCCGGGCCCTGGAGGACTGGCGGAGTGAGCAGACCGGTTCCGTGGCCGAACATCCCGACGCCGATGGACGATGACAGGCGCGTGGTGCCGCCAGGTGGCGTCATCGGCATCGTCGGAGGCGGTCAGCTCGGTCGCATGGCAGCCCTTGCCGCCGCGGCACTGGGCTACCGTTGCCACGTGTTCTGCCCAGAAGGGGAGAGCCCCGCCGTGGACGTGGCCCACGCCGCGACCATCGGAGCATACGATGATGCCGACAGTATCGAGACCTTTGCCTCGGCGGTGGATGTCATCACCTTCGAGTTCGAGAACCTGCCGGTGGCCTCCTTTCGGCGCATGGACCGGCATGCACCGGTGCGTCCCCACTGGCGTTGCCTGGAGATGACCCAGCACCGGGTGAGCGAGAAGGACTTCCTGACCAGCCAGGGGTGCGCCACCGCACCCTACGCCGCTCTTCCCGGGCCTGGTGAGAGGCTCGCGACAACCGGCAGCCCGGCGATCCTCAAGACAGCGCGCATGGGCTATGACGGCAAGGGTCAGGTTCGCGTCAGTTGCCAGCAGGAACTCGAGGATGCCTGGGGGGCCATGGGGCACCGGGACGCCATCCTGGAAGGCGTCGTCGACTTCACCATGGAGATCTCGTCCATCGTCGCCCGCGACAACCATGGCACCATCCGGGCATTCGATGTCGTCCGGAACACCCATCGCGACGGCATCCTCGCGGAGACCCGGGCGCCTGCACCCCTCCCCGGGGACGTGACTGATGCCGCCATTGCCATGGCCGGCCGGCTGGCGGAGGCTCTCGGCCTCGTCGGCCTCCTGGCGGTGGAGATGTTCGTTGCTCCAGGCAATCGTCTTCTGGTGAACGAACTTGCCGCAAGGCCACACAATTCAGGGCACTGGACCATCGATGCCTGCCGCACCAGCCAGTTCGAACAGTTCATCCGCGCCGTGGCCGGATTGCCCTTGGGCGATCCGTCACGCCACAGCGACGCCGTGATGACCAATCTTCTGGGTGACGACGCATCCTCCTGGCGCGACATTCTCGACGAGGGCGATGCCAAGCTTCACCTCTACGGCAAGACCCGGGCGCTACCGGGCCGCAAGATGGGCCACGTCACGAGGCTGTTTCCACTGGAGTGAGTCACTCGTCACCCCCCGAAAGAACGCAGGGCGGAGGCGGCATCAAGCCGGCATTGTCAGAAGCCCCACTCGCTTGCTCGGGCAGGGCGCGGCCTCGGCAAGCCGAAGAAAGCGCTCCGGAGAGGATCGCTGTCTGCTACGCTGATCGACGTCGCCCGGTCCTGATCGTGTTGATGGGACCGAGAAAAGGACATCCGTCGTTGGAGTTTCCCGAATGAACGTGGAACTCATCAAGGCGATTCTCGTCCTTCCAGGGACGGCGCTCGTCTATGTTCCCGGAGTTCTGCTCTGGATTGCGGCCGGAACCTCGGCGGACATGGTGCCGGCAGAGGTCAGCGAGACGAGATTCTGGATCGGCATCATTGTGGCCTTGATCGGACTCGTCATCGCCGTTTGGACCGTCAGACTGTTCCTGACCGTGGGCAAGGGGACGCCAGCCCCATGGGCGCCGCCGCAGAGACTGGTCGTGCACGGTCCCTACCGCCACGTGCGAAACCCGATGATCACGGGCGTCCTCCTGATGCTCGGCGGCGAATCGCTCGTCCTTGGCTCATGGCCTGTCGCGGGATGGATGCTTGGCTTCTTCCTCCTCAATTCTCTCTACTTCGTGCTGGTGGAGGAGCCGGGCCTCGAGCGACAGCTCGGCAATGACTATCGGCACTACAAGGCAAACGTACCGCGCTGGATCCCCAGGCTGACACCATGGGAGCTAAACCAGGATCGATGAGCGAGCCGCCCGTGCGCGGGCGACCGGCACCGTTAAACGTCCGACCGGCTTCCGTATCGCGTGTGAAACCCGGCGCCGACGACGCGTCAGCAGGCTTGGCTGGTCATGGCAACGCCGGTTCCGTCATCGGTTGGGACGGCAGCCGGAAAAGGGCGACCGTGACATCGCGAAACGGGTTATCGGTCCCGGTCGCAGCCGGGGCAGGCGTGGTTTCAGCCTGCCGATGGACATGACATCGGAGATGCGGCGGTCGAGAAAGGCCCAGGTCCGTTCACGGTCCGGGCTGTCGTCGTTGAGCCAGCACAGCAGCGTGGCCGCATGGACGCCCGCCAGCAGAAGGCGCTTCGTGTAGTAATTGAAGTCGGTCGCCGAGTCTCCGGCGGCATGCCAGATGGTGTCGGCCGTACGCCACAGCGCCCTGGCGCCGGAGGGGCCGGTCTTCACCGCGGTGGCCCGCAGCACTGCTTCGCGATGTCCGTCATCGACCTCAAGGCGGATTCTCACAGCCGTGGCGATGCGGTCGCGCACCCTCATCTCGTCCAGGTTGATCCGGGAGAGTTCGTCGAGCATGGCGCGGTCGCCCTCGGCGAGGAAGAAGGACACCATCTCGTCGGCCCCTTTCGGAAACAGTCGCTTCTCCTCGCCGTCCGCCATGCCGGCATCGGCTGCACCGGCATCGATCGACGCGCGGGTCCATCCATCAAACGGCACGTGGGGAAGGGTGGCGGCAAGGAGGCGGCGCCGGAGATCGTGCCTGGTGGCGGATTCCGTCGTCATGACTCGTCCTCATCGACACGCCAGTGCCGCTCCGAATTGAAGATGAGGTGTCGCATGTCCGTCATCCGCTGCGGGTAGAGGATGCCGTCGAGATGGTCGAATTCGTGCTGGATCACCACCGCATGGTAGTCGTCCACGGTCCTTGAGATCTCTCGACCGTCAGGCGTGGTGCCGGAATAGCTCACCTGAGGCGCCCGCGGAACGAGCCCCTGCAACCCGGGGAGCGAGAGGCATCCCTCCCAGCCTTCCACACGCTCGTCCGTGAGGATCTCGTGGCGGGGATTGACAAGCGCCAGGACCGGTTCGTCCTCCGGGGCATCGGGAGGCATGAAGACGACGATGCGCAAGGGAACATGAACCTGAGGTGCGGCGAGACCCACGCCGCCCGCATCGCGCATGGTCTCGATCATGTCTGCGACGAGCAGGCGCACCTCGGGCGCCGTCGGGTCCGCCACCTCTTCGGCGCGCCCGGCCAGCACCGGATGTCCCATGCGCGCAATCTTCAGCAAGGCCACCGGATGCACTCCTCGCCCATTACCATGCCGCCTTCAAGGTAGCGGCAGCCGAATCCGGTGCGGGCGGTGAAGACATGCCCGGCCGAAGGCGCCGGAAAATGCTGTGTCAGCATGGCGATATCGGTGTCGGCCGGTTGTTTGAGGACGCGGCGACGGGTCGCCGCCGCCATCACCGGATCGATGGCAGCCGGCAACAGCCACTCCAGGCAGGGTTCCTGCGCCTCGGGCGTGGCGTCGGGAAAGTCCAGATGGGGGACATTGCCGATGTCCGTAGACTCCTCGATCCGGTCGAGGCGGATATCTCCAAGCATCGCCATCATCGGCTCCCTCGCCCATGCACCCTTCACAAGCGCCGTGGTGCCATGGTAATAGCACACGGGTGAGCCTATCACGATGCCGGCCGTTCCGGGCGGCCGAACCTTGAGGAGAAGACCCATCGTTCACATCATTGTCCGCGACAACAATGTCGACCAGGCCCTGCGGGCGCTGAAGAAGAAGCTGCAGCGCGAGGGCGTCTATCGTGAAATGAAACTGCGCCGCCACTTCGAGAAGCCGTCGGAGAAGAAGAAGCGCGAGCGCGCCGAAGGCGTGCGCCGGGCCCGCAAGATGGCCCGCAAGCGGGCTCTGAGAGAAGGCAACGCCTGACTCTCCCTACAGTCCCTTCACAATATCCTCGACCATCTTCCTCGCATCCGCGAACAGCATCATGGTGTTGTCGCGGTAGAACAGCGGATTGTCGATTCCGGCGTATCCCGGCGACAGCGATCGCTTGATCACCATGACGGCGGCCGCATTCTCCGCATTGAGCACCGGCATGCCGGCAATCGGACACGATGGATCGGTCTTGGCCAGGGGATTGCAGACATCGTTGGCGCCGATCACGAAGGCGACGTCGGCCGTGGCGAACTGTGAATTGATTTCCTCGAGTTCGAAGACCTCGTCATAGGGAATGTTGGCTTCGGCGAGCAGGACGTTCATGTGCCCGGGCATGCGCCCGGCGACGGGATGGATGGCGTAGGCCACCTCGACGCCGTTGTCCTTGAGCTTGTCGGCCATGTCCCTCAGGGCGTGCTGCGCCTGGGCCACCGCCATGCCGTACCCGGGAACGATGATCGCCTTGCGGGCGTTCTGAAGGATAAAGGCCGCATCGTCGGCGCTGCCCTGGTTCACCTTGCGCTGGCCGGCGGCCGTATCCACCGATCCGGAACCACCGAATCCTCCCAGGATGACGTTGAAAAAGGAGCGGTTCATGCCCTTGCACATGATGTAGCTCAGGATGGCGCCGGAGGAACCGACGAGGGCGCCGGTGATGATGAGAAGCTCGTTTTCGAGGGTGAAGCCGATACCGGCTGCCGCCCAGCCGGAGTAGCTGTTCAGCATGGAAACAACCACTGGCATGTCCGCACCGCCGATCGGGACGATGAGGGTGACACCGATCAGGAAGGCCAGCGCGGCGACAATCCAGAAAGCGCCCGCGTTGCCGTTGGCGGCAAACCACACGCCGCTGGCTGCCATGACGAGGCCGATCAGCAGGTTGAGAAGATGCTGTCCCCGGAACACCATTGGCGTGCCGGACACCAGTCCCTGGAGCTTGGCGAAGGCGACCACGGAACCGGAAAAGGTCACGGCGCCGATCGCCATGCCGAGGATCATCTCGATCCTGCTGGCGAGCCGGATGGTGCCGTCGGCGCCGACAATGCCGTAGGCTTCCGGGGAATAGAGCGCTGCTGCAGCGACGAGAACGGCAGCCAGGCCCACCAGGCTGTGAAAGGCCGCCACCAGTTGCGGCATCGCCGTCATCCGGATGTTGAAGGCGATGGCCGTGCCGATGGCGCCGCCGATGACAAGACCGCCGATGATCCACCAGTAGGACATAACGGAGGGATCGGCAATCGTCACCGCCACGGCGATGACCATGCCGATCATGCCGATGAGATTGCCCCGGCGCGATGATCCCGGTGCCGAGAGGCCCTTCAGCGCCAGGATGAAGCAGACCGCCGCAACCAGATAGGCAAGAGCAGCCAGGTCGGCGGTCATGGATCCTGCCCCCTGGCGCCGTCCTTCCTGCGGAACATCTCCAGCATGCGCTGGGTCACTGCAAAGCCGCCGAAGATGTTGATGGCCGCCAGGGTGACGGCGATGAAACCGAGGACTCCCGAAAGATCCATTCCTTCCGGGCCGGCGGCGATCAGCGCGCCGACGATGATGACGCTGGAAATCGCGTTGGTGACCGACATCAGGGGCGTATGAAGTGCCGGAGTCACGGCCCAGACCACGTGGTACCCGACAAAGATGGCGAGCACGAAGATCGTCAGCCGGAAGAAAAGCGGATCGACAGCGGCTTCCATGGTCTCAGCTCTCCTTCGTGTCGCAGAGCAGGGGGTGGACAAGCACGCCGTCACGCATCACGCACATTCCGCTGATCACCTCGTCTGCGTGATCAAGCGCCAGGCACCCGGTTTCGGTATCGATGAAGGGCGTGATGAGGTTGAAGAGGTTGCGTGCATAGAAGGTCGAGGCATCGGCTGCCAGACGTCCCGCCACGTTGGAGAATCCGACAATGGTGACACCGTCGGCATCCACCACCTCGTCACGACTGCTGCCATCGCAGTTGCCGCCGTCCTCCACCGCGAGATCGACGATGACGGAACCGGGTTTCATGTTCCGGACCATGGCGTCGGTCACAAGCCTCGGCGCCGGGCGCCCGGGGATGCGCGCGGTTGTGATGCAGATGTCGGCCTTCTTCAGGGCGCCTGCGATCACCTCGGCCTGCCGGGCGAGATAGTCATCATCCATCTCCCGGGCATAACCTTCCTTGGTTTCGGCGTCACCGGTGCCGGGCACCTCCACGAAGCTGGCGCCAAGACTCTCCACCTCCTCCTTCACAGCTGCCCGTACATCGAAGGCCTCGACCACGGCGCCGAGTCGCCGTGCGGTTGCAATGGCCTGAAGCCCCGCCACGCCGGCGCCAAGAATCAGCACCCGCGCAGGCGCGATGGTGCCGGCGGCCGTCATCATCATGGGCATGGCGCGGCCGAAGAACATGCAGGCGTCCAGCACCGCCTTGTAGCCGGCCAGGCTGGCCTGGGAGGTCAGGGCGTCCATGGCCTGGGCACGGCTGATTCTGGGGATCAGTTCCATGGCCAGCACGGTGAGCCGCCGGGCGGCGTAGCCGGCGTACTGTTCGCGGTCGACGAGGGGATTGATGAGACCGACGACGACACATCCTTCGGGGATGTGGGCCACCTCGTCGATGTCATCCGTGGTGACCGGCCGGTTGACCTTGAAGACGACATCGGCACCGGCCAGTACATCGTCGGCATCGGCGGAGACGATGGCCCCGGCCTGGAGGAACGTGTCGTCGGTCCATCCGGCGGTCTCGCCCGCTCCCGCTTCAATGGCAACTGCGACACCCTGGTTCTTCAGCCTTCTGACCATGTCCGGGGAGGCGGCAACCCTGGTCTCGCCGGGATGACGCTCCCGCAATACTGCACACTTCATCGGCTGTCCGGATGACTGGGTGACGGGCGCCACATCTTGGCGAAGACACCGGACAATGTGAAGGGGAGGGTGGTGATACTGTCAGGTTCCATCGGACGGTCCCGCACCCTCGCTTCTCGACCGCTCGCTCGAAGGCACCAGTGTTTTGCCATAGTAGGCGAGAATGCCAGACCAGGCCGCACCGTCGACAGGAATCCCTTCATCCAGCACCGTCCCTCTTCCCTCCTCGATGGCATGCAGGGGGGCCGAGGAGGACATGGTGGCGCTCGGGGCATTCGCCACGACCGTCACTGCTGCCCGGCCACGAGTGCAATCCCCTTCCAGAGCCGCTATTCCTCCGGCGATGTCGATGACCGACGCAGTGCTTCCATGCCAGGAAAGGCGGGCGTGATCTCTATCGGCTGCGGCGACGGCTCCCGCAAGCAGAAGCGGCACATCCACCTCCTCGACATGGAGCGCCACGGGTTCGGCCGGCGTCATGGAGAGCCGGTCGGTGATGACAGGGCCGGCGAAGAGCGCTGACACCATCCTGCCGTCGCGACAAGCGAGGCGATTGTCCCGGATCCCCAAGTCACCGCTGCTCTCGCGCCTGGCCAGGGCATCGAGCGCCGGCAGTACTGCCCTGGCCGGGTCAAATCGGATGAAGGCAAGCCACGCCGCATTGGCGGCAATCTCCTCACAGATGCCGGCGGGGGCGCCGGCACCGGCGGCGGCTCGGGAGAAATGGAAGAGAATCTCGTTGAGCGAGAGAAGGACAGGAGACGTTGCCATGCCAGACTCTAGGCGGAACCCCATCGGCGCTCAACTTATCCAACTCACTGTATCAGCGAAGTAACTGTCGTGTTTCGGGTATGTAAACCGGCATGTTGTTCCCACAGTGGCTGCCCCATGGCTCTCAACATCGAACGCATTTCCAAGCAGGCCGACAAGCCCGCCGTGTTGCTCGGACAGGCCTGTCCGGAACCGAACCCGGTTGTCGAACTGCCGAGCCGACACACCGTACTTGCAAGGCAGACCCGGCCTGCGATCCCGTGCCCTGGCTGAACCCATGATAGGCGGTCCCGATCGACCTGAAACGTTCGGGGCAATTTGTCCCATGCCGGGCGCCGTCCGTGTGGTCAACGGCCCGATTGTCAGGATGCGGGGGCGTACCTGACGTTGGCCTGACCTGCAAGCCGGTTGTCGGTCGATCTGATCAGCACCGTCTCGCCGTTCAGAAGTTCACGACACCGTTCAAGGGTCTCGCATTCGAGGCGCGCCATCGCCTGGCGTGTGTAGAAGGCAAGGTGCGGTGTGAGAATGACGTTCGGCACGCCGTAGAGATCGGACAGGGGGTGCCCCTTGCGTGCCAGGGGCTCGTTGTCGAAGACATCCAGTCCGGCGCCGGCGATCCGGTGCTCCAGGAGTGCCTCGACGAGTGCCGTCTCGTCAATGATGGCGCCGCGCGAGACATTGACGAGGACCGCCGTCGGCTTCATCAGGGCGAGTTCGCGGGCGCCGATCATGCCCCGGGTGGTGCTGTCGAGAACCGCCAGCACCGCCACCGCATCGGCCGCCGCCATGAGATCGTCGAGGGTATCGAGCTTCACGACGCCGAGTGCCTTCATGTCGGCGGCGGATACGAAAGGGTCATAGGCCACGACGCGGGCGCGAAAGCCGCATCCGGCCATGCGCGCCAGGCTGCGGCCGATCCTGCCAAGTCCGACAATGCCGATCGTCTGGCCGGCGATGTCCGATCCGATCCAGGCTGGTTCCGGCCAGGCCCAGCCGTGTTGTTGCATGTGACGATGGAGATCCGGCAGGCGCCTGGCGAGGGCGATGATGAGGGCGAAGGCAGCTTCGGCCACGGTTTGCTCGGCGTAGGTCGGGATGTTGACCACCGTGATGCCGCGACGCCTTGCCGCCGCAATGTCGATCGCATCGATGCCGACACCATACTTGACGATTCCGCGCAGACGGGTGGCGGCGGCGATGGCCTTTTCCGTGACGGGGGTGTAGCACACGAGGAGGATGTCGGCGTCGACCAGGGCCTCGATCAGCCGCGCTTCGGGAATGGCGTGGGGCAACAGGAGAAGTTCGTGTCCGTCCCGGCGGATCTCTTCGTCGATACGCGGCGTGTCGATCTCGCAATCGGTCCGGACGATCCTCATCGATGGCTGCCCTCGTGGTCGATCGCCTGTTCGACGACATCGAGGGCCCGGTCGAGATCCTCCCTGGAGATCACGAGCGGTGGCGACAGGGTGAGAACGCACCCCTGGCTGATCTTGAAGCTCACGCCGCCCTCGAGGCAGCGGTAGAAGATCCGCTCGGCGGCTTCGTGATTCTCCTGGCGTGTCGCCCGGTCCTTCACGATCTCGACCCCGAGCATCAGGCCGCGGCCGCGCACATCGCCGACGAGGGGCTGGCCGGCGGCGAAGGAGCGCAGCCTCGCCAAGGCATGGGCGCCGAGGTCCGCGGCCCTCTCGACGAGCCCCTCCTCCTCGATGACCTCGAGAGTGGCGAGGGCCGCCGCCGCCGTCACCGGGTTCTTCTCGTGAGTGTAGTGACCGATGGCGAAGTCGCCGCCGACATCGAGGCCGGGACGCGCCAGGCAGGCTGCGATCGGAAGAACGCCTCCGCCCAGGGCCTTGCCCAGGGTGACGATGTCGGGAACGACATCGTCGTGTTCACAGGCGAACATCCGGCCGGTCTTCCCGAGGCCGGTGGGAATCTCGTCGAGGATCAGCAGGGCGCCGTGGCGATCGCAGGCCTCCCGCACTGCTTTCCAGAATCCGGGCGGCGGAACATGGGGAACCGCCCGCATGGGTTCGCCGATGACGGCGGCAACGTCGCCCTCGCGCTCGAGCACATAGTCGACCATCCGCGCGCAGGCCAGGCCGCAGACATGGGGCCCGGCATGGCTGTAGGGGCAACGGTAGCAGGCGAACGGCGCCACGTGTTCCGTGCCCGGCAGCAGCGGTCCGGCGATATGGCTGCGAAAGGTCGCCTCACCGCCGATCGCCGCCGCTCCCAGTCCGGCGCCGTGGAAAGAGTCCCAGAAAGAAACGGTCTTGAAGCGCCCCGTTGCTGCGCGGGCGATCTTGAGGGCCACCTCGTTGGCGTCGGAGCCTCCAGTGGTGAACAGCACCTTCGCGATCCCGCCTGGCGCGAGTTCGCCCAGCCGCTCGGCGAGACGGATGGCCGGCTCGTTGGTGAAGCGGCGTGGTGAAAACGGCAAGGCGTCGAGCTGGGCCTTGATCGCCGCGATGACCCTGGGGTGACCGTAGCCGATGTGATGGACGGAGTTGCCGTGAAAGTCCATGAAACGGCGCCCGTCGTGGTCCTCGATCCATATGCCTTCGGCACGCCGGATGGTCGTCAGGCAGGGCGTGGAGAGACTCTGGTGCAGGAAGGCGCCGGCATCGCGCTCGAGAAGAGGCGAGGAACGGTTGCCTGATGCCCAGGCGCGTCGTGCCGCCGAGAGATTGGACTCGCCTTCCCCGTGTACGGCCGGGCCGGTCATCCGGGCCACGGAAGCGAGTAGGTCTTGACGTTGGTGAAGAACCTCATGGCCTCCACGACACCTTCCTTGACGCCGTTGCCGCTGTCCTTGATGCCGCCGAACGGCGACATCTCGATACGATAGCCGGGCTGCTCCCAGATGTTGCAGGTGCCGACGTCGAGCCCGTTGATGAAGGCGATGGCGCGCCCGAGATCGTTGGTGCAGACGCCTGAGGAGAGGCCGAAGGGCGTACCGTTCGAAATGGCCATGACGGCGGCATCGTCATCGGGTACGCGAAGGATCGGAATGACCGGACCGAATGTCTCCTCCATCACCAGTTCGCTGTCATGGGGCACATGGTCGACGACGATCGGCGGCAGGAGAGCTCCCTGCCGCTCCGGGTGATAGAGAATCCGGGCGCCGGCCCTGGCGGCGTCTAGGACCCGGCGCTCGAAAAGTTCTGCGGCCCCGGCATCGATGACGCAGCCGAGTTCCGTAGCCGGGTCCTCGGGATCGCCGAACCTGATGGCGCGGGCCAAAGCGAGAACGCGGGCCACGAACGTCTCCGCCACGCTCTCCTGCACGAGGATGCGCTTGACGGCGGTACAGCGCTGGCCGGAGTTGCCTGTGGCTCCGGCGACGGCGATACCGGCGGCCTTGTGGAGATCGTCGTCGCCGAGGTCGTTGAGGACGATCAGGGGGTCGTTGCCGCCGAGTTCCAGGGCGGTGCGCCTGAACCCAGCCTTCTCGGCGATCATCTTGCCTACAGGCACTCCGCCGGTGAAGGTGATGATGTCGATGTTCCGGTTGGTGATCATCTCGTCGCCGATGTCGGCGGGCCGGCCGGTGACAACCTGGAACATCTCGGGCGGAAGACCGGCCTCGTAGAGGATGTCGGCGAGGGCGATGGCCGTCAGGGGCGTGCGCTCCGTGGGCTTGCAGACCATGCAGTTGTTGGTGGCGACGGACGGCGCCACCTTGTGGCTGACCATGTTGAGAGGGTGATTGAACGGGGTGATGGCACTGATGGCGCGCACCGGTTCGCGCCTCGTGTAGATCTTGCGTTCCTTGCCCTGCGGCGTGAGATCGCAGGAAAAGATCGTGCCGTCGTCGACCAGCGCCATCTGTCCGGCGAAGGTGAAGACGTCGCAGGCGCGCCCCGTCTCGTAGAGGGCGTGACGGTGGCAGATGCCGAGTTCCAGCGTGAGCCAGCGGGCGAGCCAGTCGCGCTTGCGCTCGATGAGTTCGGCCGTCCCAAGGAGGATCTTCTGCCGCTCGTAACGGCTGAGCGTCGCCCGGTAGCCGGCGGCAATCTCGAAGGCGCGGGCGGCGTGTTCGGCCGTGCCCGCCGGAACCGTGCCGACGACCTCTCCGGTATAGGGGTAGTGCACGGAAACAACGTCATCGGTGAAGACGGTCTCGCCGCCGATCCTCATGCCTTCGTGACGAACCTCCCGGCCCATCAGGCGGCGGCCGCGGCGGTGGCGTGGAAGAAAGCATCGAAGTTGCGCAGGCGCGGCTCGTCGGGAATGTCGATGACACGATTGACGATGAAGGGGACCACCTGCTCCGTCAGGCCGCCATGGCTGCGAAGGGGTTCCCGCAGAAGCTCGAGATCGTGACGGTCCCGCGAGGTGCCGATGCAGACATGGGCCCCTGAAATGATGACGATGTCGCCGATGCGGTCGGCCGGCAGCTCGAACCGCGACACAGCTTCGGCCCGGGTCAGCACGTGGGTGATGCCCTTCGTGTCCATGAACCTCCCGATGATGGCGTCCACATCGGCATCGGATGGCAGGTAGGCGGTGGCATATGAGCCCAGGGCGCCGTGATGCACCACATAGGGATCGGTGATCGGCAGGATGACCCTGGCGGCATCCCGGCCGAGCCAGTCATCCAGCAGGTCCTGGGCGTAGACGACACATGGGGAGCCGTCGGCGAGATGCTTGGGCTTCATCCCGTGATCGGCCGTCAGCACGACCACCGCGCCGGCCGCGTCCATGGCGCCGAGGTATCGGTCAAACATGGCGTAGAAGGCCTTGGCTTCGGAGTCCTCGGGCGCGAACTTGTGCTGGATGTAGTCGCTCGTGGTGAGATAGAGCACATCCGGAGACCACTCCTGCAACAGCTTGACGCCGGCGGCGAAGACGAACTCGCTCAGAGCCCCCGAGTAGACCTCGGGCCTGGGCCGACCGAGCCACGCGCTGGCGTTCTCGATACCGTGTTCGGCGACGGTCGTGCTGTCGCAGCGTTCGGCCGAAAAACAGCGCCCCCGGTCTCCTGCCATGGTGAGCCCGGCGCCGAGCAGGGCCCGCAACTTGTCCTTGGCCGTGACGATGCCGACCCGGGCGCCGGCATTCTGGAGGTCGCGGAAGATGGTGCCCGTCCTCAGGAACCGGACATCGTTCATCATCACTTCCTCGCCTGTCTCCGGATCGTAGAGGAAGTTGCCGCAGATCCCGTGCACCGAAGGCGGCACACCGGTGGCGATCGACAGATTGTTGGGATTGGTGAAGGTCGGCACCACGGCGTCCGCAAGACGATCGGTTCCGATCTCGCGGATCCGCGCCAGGCACGGCATCAGGCCGTCTTCGATAGCCCTGTCGAGGTAGTCCGGTTCGCATCCGTCGAGACAGATGGCGATGACCGGCACCCTGGGAAGAGGATAGAGACGACCGTTGGTCTCGACCGCTGCCGTGGCGTTCATCGTTGCGATACCTCTGTGCTGGATTGTACGAGCGACGGTGCCGCGTTCGCGACGCCCATGTCCTCAAGCGAGGCGCGTGCCGCGGCAACGACCTGCCGCATGACGTCCTCGTCGAGATCCCCGATGCAGCCGATACGAAAACTCTCGACCGCGGTCTGCTTGCCGGGATAGATCACGAATCCCCGTGCCTTCATCCGTTCATAGAACTGGTCGAAGTCGAACGCGGCGTCTGCCGGACACAGAAACGTCACGATGACAGGGCTTTGCCAGTGGTCGTCGAGCAGGGTGACGAAACCCTCGTCGCGCATGCCCTCCACCAGAACGTCGCGGTTGCGGGCGTAGCGGGCGCCCCGTCCGGCAACCCCGCCCTCCGCCTCGTGAAGACGCAGGGCTTCCACGAAGGCCGCGATGCATTGGGTGGGGGGTGTGAAACGCCACTGGCCTGTCCGGTTCATGTGCGACCACTGGTCGTGAACATCGAGACTGAGCGACCGGCTGTTCCCGCGGGCCGCCTCGAGGGCGTCCTTGCGGGCGACGATGAAGGCGAATCCGGGCACCCCTTCGATGCACTTGTTGGCCGACGACACCACGGCGTCGAACGGGACGTCGGCAGGGGAGAGCGGAAGAGCGCCGAAGGCCGACATGGAATCGATCAGGAACCGCCGCCCGGCCTGCCGGGTTGCGGATGCCATGGCGCTCAGCGGATTGAGCATGCCCGAACTCGTCTCGCAGTGGACTGCGACGACATGGGTGATCGCCGGATCGCGGGCCAGGGCCTCGGCGATGTCCGCGCCGCAGAGCGGCTGGCCATCCCCCTTCTCGAGAACTGTCGAGTCGCGGCCGAGGCAGGCCATCACCTTCGCGATCCGCCGGGCGTAGGCGCCGTTCGAGGGAATCAGGGCCTTGCCATGGGACGGAATGAAGGAGTTGAGCATGGCCTCGACCGAGAAGGTGCCGCTACCCTGCATTGGCACACAGTCGTAGTCCTCGTGAGCCCCTCCGAGCATGGTGACAAGCCGCGTGCGCATCTCCTGAGTCAGGGCGATGAAGGCGTCATCGCGGCTACCCCAGTCGCGCAACATCGCCTGCCTGACCGACGGTGCGGTCGTCAGGGGACCGGGTGTCAACAGGTAGGGTGCGGAAGGATCGGCTCGTGTCATGGCACCATCCGATAGCATCCGGACTGGTCGGGGACAAAATCTTACCTTACGATGAATCGATAAACTCAATTTATGGATAGCCTGTCGGTCATGAACTACACGCAGATCCGCGCCTTCCACGCGGTGGCGAGACTCGGGGGATTTTCGCGGGCCGCCGAAGCGTTGCATCTCACCCAGCCGGCGGTCTCCGAACAGGTCCGTCGCCTGGAACAGGCCCATGACCTGCGGCTGTTCCACCGGCACCGCAAGCGTGTCCGGCTCACCGAGGCCGGTTCCAGGCTCCGGGTCCTTACCAGGCGGTACTTCGAAGTCGAGGACGAGATCGACGCTTTCCTCGTGGAGCGGGCCGCCAAGGTGTCCGGGCGCCTTCGCATTCACGCCGACTCGGCGCGTCACATCACGGATATTCTCACCCGCTTCCGCCGTCGCCATCCGGACGTGAAGATCCAGCTCCGACCCGGCAACACGGGCACCATTCTCGAGGCCTTGCGCAACTGGGACGCGGATATCGGCGTTGTCGGCCAGATGCCGGGCGCCGCCGACCTCGATTCGCTCGATCTCGGATCGACACCCATCATCGCCTTTGCCGCGCGGGGTGTCGTCCCGCCCGGCATCGCGGCCATGACGATGCGGGATCTTGCCGGCTATCCCCTGGTTCTGCGCGAACCGGGCTCGGCGACACGCCGCCAGGTTCTCGACCGGGCGCAGGCGCTTGGCATCGCCCTCGACGTGGCGATCGAGGCCGAGGGGCGCGATGCCGTGCGCGATCTCGTCCTCTCCGGAGGCGGGGTGGGGTTCGTGTCGCGTGCCGAACACACTTCCGACCCGGACGCCGTTGCCATTGAGGTGACCGACCTCGGCGCCTACATGGCCGAGTCGATCGTCCACCTGTCGCAGCGGCGAAACGTGCGTCTGATCCGGCGGTTCATGGAGTTCGCCCGCGGCGCCACCTTCATGAATCCGGTCAGCGAAAGCGCCAGGCCTGCGTCCGCTTCATCACGCCGCGCGAAAGCGCCAGATGAATGATGCGCGCAGCGGCATTGGTATAGAAGATCATCATGCCCATGGCCGCGGCGGGAGCGATGTCCCCGGCGTCGTCCATGTTGAGGACCGCAATCGAGGCCAGCGACGTCTTCGGCGAATAGAGGAAGACCACGGCGGAGACCGTCGTCATCGCGTTGACGAAGAGATAGATCGAAATGTCGAGGATGGCGGGCAGGCAGACCGGAACGGTCACCCGGGAGAACAGCTTCATGGCCGGCTGCTTCAATGACGCCGAGACCGCCTCGAACTCGCGGTCCATCTGTTTCAGTGCCGTGACGGCTGTCAGGTGGGACACCGTGTAGAAGTGGGTGATCGTGCAGATGACCAGGATGGCCATGGTTCCGTAGAGGACGTTCAGCGGGTTGGCCGGGTCATTGAAGAAGAATATGTAGGCCAGTCCCAGCACCATGCCCGGGATGGCCATCGGCAGCATCGCGAACATCTGAAAGATGTTGCGGCCCGTCGTGAAGCCATTCGTTTTCTCGACCAGGAAGGCGCCGAAGAAGATGATCACGGTTCCGACGGCGGCGGTGATGAGGCCCATCTTGATAGAGTTGTAGTAGCTCGCCCAGCCGCCGCCATCCATGAGATCGAAGCGGTAGTTGTTGAGACTGAGACTGAGGTCGTAGGGCCAGAACTTGACCAGGGCCGCGAACTGGCAGACCCCGAGAATGCCGAGAATGAAGACGGCGATGACGGCGCAGCACGCGAACCAGGCGCGGTCCCGTGCGCGATCGGGTTTGGGCTGGAAGGGCACCGAGCGGGCAGTGAGCTGGGCCACCTGGCGGCGCTGCACGAAACGGTCGACGGCGAATGCCAGGAGCGCCGGAATGACCAGCACCACCGATACCACCGCACCCATTTCGAAGTTCTGCTGGCCGATGACCTGCTTGTAGATGTCCACGGCCAGAACGTTGTACTGGCCGCCGATGACCTTCGGGAGACCGAAGTCCGTGATCACCAGGTTGAAGACGACGAAGGCCGCCGAGATCAGACCGTACCGGGCCCCGGGAATGGTGACGGTCCAGAAGGTCTTCCACGGCGACGCGCGAAGCGCGGCGGCTGCTTCGTAGAGCCGGGCGTCGGAGATCGCAAGCGCCGTCGACAGGATGAGGAAGGCGTGCGGGAAGGTGAAGAAGACCGCCCCGATCACGATGCCGATGGGGCCGTAGATGCTCTCTCCCATGAGCAGGGACTTCAGCATCCCCTGGTTGCCGAAGAGGTAGACGAGGGCGATCCCGGGAAGCAGGGAGGGCACCAGTATCGGCGCCATGGCCACGAGACGGAAGAATCCCTTGAAACGCGCGCAGGATCGATTGAGGGCGTAGGCATAGGCGAACGCCAGAACGATGGTGACGATCGTGCTCAAGGTGGCGATCACGAGGGAGTTCGTGATCGAGTTGGAGAGCGCCGGCGTGGCGAAGTAGGTGCGGAAGTTGTCGAGTCCCGTGGAGGTGGCGGGACGCAATTGCACGCGGCGGAAAGTGTTGGAATCGAGTTCCACCCACTCCTGGCCTTGATGGCGCGTCGAGCCGACGAGGAACGTCGCGTCGTCGACCGTGCCGCGGATCCGGTACATCACGGGACTGCGGAAACTGAACTCGGGAAAGAACTCCGTCGCCGGCAGGCGCCCGTCGCTGCCCGTCACAAGATCGGTCTCGACATAGCGGTCCAGATTGGCGTTCAGCGCACTGGCGAGGACCGGCGCGGCGTCGAAACGCCCCTCCTCGTCCGAGACCTGGAACTCGAACCAGGTGAGATCGAAACGGAACGTGGACACCGACTTCGACAGCATCGCGTAGAGGGGAAACGCGAGCGTCACGACAAGATAGAGGGCGATGACGACCATCCACAGCCGCATCATCACATCGTCGCGGCCCAGTTTCGGTCTGACGCGGCCCCCCTTCGGGAGGGTCGCGACGCTCTCAGACATCCCGGGCAAAGGCCATGAGGCCGGATTCCTGGAGAGAAACGTGGATGTCCTGACCGGCCTCGAGCGACAGGCGGCGCACGGCGTTCGTCGGAAAGTCGGCCATCAGCGCATCGCTGCCGAAATCCTCGCTGTGGAGGAGGCAACGCCAGAAGGACCCCAGGAACGCCATGTCGGCCAGGGTGACCTTCTCGCAGTTGACCTCATCGGGAGAGGGCCGGTATCCGGCACCGAGCGGCACGATCTCGTCGGGCCGGATGGCCGCGACGACTGCCGCGCCGGACTCGTGGTGGTGCGTCCGGCAAGAGAACTCGCTCTGGCCGACCCGCACCGTGGCGCTGTCGACGACGCGGGCGTCGAACTGGTTCATTTCGCCGATGAAGCCGGCGACGAACAGCGATGCGGGATCGCGGTAGACCGCAGTCGGCGAGCCGATCTGCTCGATGACGCCGTGGTTCATGACGACGATCCGGTCAGCCATCGAGAGCGCCTCTTCCTGATCGTGGGTCACCATGATCGTGGTCACGCCAAGCCTGCGCTGCAGGTCCTTGATCTCGTGTCGCAGACGCACTCGTACCTTGGCATCCAGCGCCGACAGGGGCTCGTCGAGCAGCAGCAGACCGGGCGAGGTGGCGATCGCCCGGGCCAGCGCCACCCGTTGTTGCTGTCCGCCGGAGAGCTGGGCCGGATACTTGTCGCTCTGGTCGGGAAGTCCCACGGTCTCCAGCAGTTCCGTCACCCGTGCCCGGATCTCGCTCCTGGCGCGCCCCTGGTTCTCGAGCCCGTAGGCGATGTTGCGGTGGACGGTGAGGTTCGGGAAGAGGGCGTAGGACTGGAAGACAATCCCGAAATCCCGCTGCGAGGGCGGCAGGGCAGACACGTCCCTGCCGTTCTGGATAACGGTGCCCTGTGTCTGCAGGTCGAGCCCGGCGATGGCTCTGAGCAACGTGGTCTTGCCACAGCCCGACGGCCCCAAAAAACAGACGAACTCGCCATCCATCACCTCAAGCGAGATGTCCTTCAGAGCCACGAAATCCCCGAAGGACTTCCACAGTCCGGAGATCCGGAGGCTGACGTCCGGGGTGAGGGTGGCGGTCATGGGGTCGGTCCCCTGCCGGAGGGGACGGGGCGGCTTGCGCCGCCCCGTGAAACCCGGATCAAGCCTTAGCTCTTGGGCTCCGACTTGCCGTCGTACCGCGACTGCCATTCGGCGAGGATCGCAGCGCGATTGTTGGCGGCCCACTCGAAATCATTGTCGATCATGGCGTCAAGCAGACCTTCGGGGAAATGCTCGACCGGCTTGGCGACGCCGGGCATGGCGATCACCGCATAGCCGACGTTGTACATCTCCATCGCCTTCCGGGTGACGGCCCAGTCCAGCAGGGTCTGCGCCGCCTCGAGATTGGCGGTTCCGGCGATGATGCCACCGGCTTCCATGTCCCAGCCCACGCCTTCGCTCGGCACGATGATCTCGAGCGGTGCGCCGGCGGCCTTCGACTTGGCGCCACGGAAGGCGAAAGACACGCCGATCGGGATCTCGCCGGCGGCAGCCAGCTTGCAGGGTTTCGAGCCCGAATGGGTGTAGCGGGCGATGTTCTCGTGGAGTCCGTCCATGAAGGCCCAGCCCTCCTCCTCGCCGAACATCTGCAGCCAGCTCGAGACGTCGAGAAACCCGGTGCCGGAGGAGTTCGGGTTCGGCATGATCACGTGGCCGGCGTACATCGGGTCCAGCAGGTCCTTCCAGGATCCTGGTGCGGTCAGGCCGTACTTCTCTCCCTCGACGGTGTTGAAGCAGATCGACGCGACCCAGGCATCCTGGCCGACCCAGGCCGGCGGATCGTCATTGTCGACAAACTTGGGATCAAGCGCCTCCACGCCGACCGGAGCATAGGGCTCGAGCATGCCCTCGCTCTTGAGCAGCAGCAGCGACGTGGCGGCCAGCCCCCACACGACATCGGCCTGGGGATTGTTCTTCTCCGCCAGCAGTTTCGCCGTGACGATGCCCGTGGAATCCCGCACCCAGTTGATGGTGATGTCGGGATGGTCCTCGTTGAAGGTATCGGCGTAGCGCTTGAGGTCCTCGGCCTCGAAGGCGGTATAGACGGTCAGTTCGGTCTGCGCGTTCGCCGCCGTCCAGAACAGCGCCGCCGCGGCGACCGAGATCGCCAGTGGTACTTTGCCTAACATGGTTGGATCTCCTCGGTGTGACGTGAACCAGAATAGGGTGACGGACAAAAAAAGATAGTACGGGCGCGCTTCGACTCCACCACCGGCGCGACCCGCAGACCGGGAACCTGACGGCCCGATGACGCAACGCACAAACCCCGGGCCATCTGCGTCAACCGGGGTGATCGCACGAACAGGCGGCACCGGCGTCATCAACAATGCCCGCCGGTTGTCCGGGGCGCCGGACGGCAGGGCCACCCCGCAACGCGACAACCTCGTCAGGATGCGCCTTCTTGTCCCGACCTCCGATGCCGTCTCAAGAATGAGGAAAGAGCCACTGCGGCTCCGTGCCACCGGAGATGTCTCCGGGAAGCGGCGCCCCCTGGAAGAGGGTCACGCGGGTCCAAAGGTCCGACTTGGGATCGAATCCGTTGGCGCCGAAGAAGGCCAGCTTGAATCGCAGGATATCGAGCGGACGCCGGTCAGCCGCCAGAAGATTGTCGCGAATCTCGGCATAGGGAAGGTGGGCAAGGTGCTGGACGCGGCGCACCGTGCTTCGCCACTCCGGCGCCGCGAGGAGAAAGTCGGCGACGCTTTCCAGGCGATCGTGATCCATGAGCCGTGCTCTCAGCATGGCGACATCGCGGCCGATGGCCACGGCCATTTCCATGTCGGCGCCGGGCTCGGCGTATCGATCCCCCACCCGCGGTTCCAGCTTCTCTTCGGAGTAGTACCAGAACCGCTGGCGGGATTCCCGCGCGGCATGGTCGATGGAGAGAGCCCAGCCGTAGTGGTCGTCGATGAGGCCGATGAGGTCTCCGAGCGGCATGGCCGGCTTTACGGCCGGCAGACCGCCGGAACTCATGGCCTCGCACAACCCGTCGACCAGCGCTCCCTGGTGCTCGAGCAACAGGGCCACCACAATCTCCTGGCCTTCCAGTGAAAAGTGCCGCGACGCAAGGCGCCAGAGAGCGTCCCAGGGCCGTTCGCAGTCGAGTCCGTCATCGCACCAGGTGTCGAGGTGTGCGAGATCGTCGCCAAGTCTCGAAATGCGCGCCGACTGCTCCGGATCGTCGACCGTCCAGGCAGCGACGTGGCGCCGTGCATCGTCCAGAAGGTCGCGGAACTCCCGGATGACTTGAGGGCTGGCCCGTTCCACCTTCCGCACGCGCAGGAGAGCGCTTTCCCGCGCCATGACCCAGTTGTTGATCAGCAGCGGATGCTTGACGAGAAAGGGCGCCATGCCCAGGCCCGTGGCGTTGCCGATACCGAGCGCCCTCGAAAGATCCTCGGAGAGTTCTTCCGCTTCATGTCCCGACCGTTGCCGGGCCATGTGATTGACGAGGTCGACGCTCATCCAGCGGATGAGATAGACGGCGAGAAGCTCCGCCTGGAATGGGGCGCGCAACTCGTCGCGTCCGGCGATCCGGCCGCGGTCGGCGCAGCCGAACTTGCCGCTTCCGTAGACCGCTGTGGTACGCATCAGGTAGCCCACGTCGTCCATGAGATCGCGACAGGGCTGCCGGCCGGCCGCCAGGCTCTCCACCACGTGATCGAAGATCCTGCCGCTCCTGTTGGCCCGCGCCAGGACCAGTTCGCTGGGCCTGAATCGCCCTGCCTCCTGGCGGGGCGTATTCGCCTCGAGGCGTTCGATGTCTGCGGCGCCGGGGACACCGTCAAATAGCGAGAACGTGGTGTCCCAGACGTTGGCGATGACGCGGTCCGTTCTCTCCCGGGGATCGATGGACCCTGAAAACCCCACAAGGCTGTAGGTCCGGTGGGGACCGTGAACAGCGTGGAGGGTGCGACCAATCCCGTTGTGATCAAGATCGAGGCGTATTCTCTCGAAACGCCAGCGTTCCCGGATCATGCGGCGGACCAGCTGGCGCATGAAACTCAGCCGCGTGGGGAAGGATGCTCCCATGCGTTCGAGGCGCATGACCTCGCCAGGAGGACGCAGTTGCGGCGCGCCTTCGGCTGCTGTCATCGCGTGCCGGTGAGTTCGAGTGCTCCGTCCTCGATCGGCGAGTGCTTCACCAGGCGGACATCGAGGGCGTAGTCCTGGGTGTTGCGCCACGGATCGTGGTCCCCCTGCCGGGGAAGGTAGTCAAGGGCGCGCAGGACGTAGCCCGCCGGAAAGTCGTCGATCCAGGGCCGCGGTGTCATGTCCCGGTGTGCGTCGCCGAGCCGGGGAGTCGCCTGCCGCTTGCCCTTCCTGTCCATCGTGTTGATCAGGCGGCAGGCCCAGGCGGCCGTCAAATCGGCGCGCAGGGTCCAGCTGGCATTGATGTAACCGAACGTCTGGATGAGATTGGGCACATCCGAGAGCATCATGCCCTTGTAGGACCAGTGCTCGGGCGGATGCACGGCGGAACCGTCAACGGAAAGCCTGATGCCGTTGAGGACCTTCATCCTCAGGCCCGTGGCGACGACGATGATGTCGGCCTCGACGGTCTCGCCGCTTGCAAGTTCCAGACCGTCTCGGGTGAACCGTTCGATGGTGTCGGTCCGAACGGTCGCCTGACCGCTGTTGAGGGCGTGGTAGAGATCGTCGTCCGGAATGAGACACAGGCGCTGGTCCCAGGGGCCGTAGCTTGGAGTGAAGTGCTGCGCGACATCGATTTCCGGCTTGAGCGCCTGTCGCACGAGACCGATGAATTCGGCCTTCACTTTCTCCGGTTCGGTCCGGGTCCTGCGGTAGAGATCCACGTCCCGCCTGACGTTCCGCCACCGCGTGATGGCATAGGCCAGGCGGTTCGGCAGGAATCGGGCGAGGAGGTTGGCGATCCTGTCCTCGCTCGGCCATGACACGACGTATGTCGGGGAGCGCTGGACCATGACGACGTGCGCGGCTCCGGCCATCGCCAGTGCCGGCACCAGGGTCATGGCCGTGGCACCGGAACCGATGACGGCAAAGCGCTTCTCCCGGCAATCCAGGTTCTCGGGCCAGAATTGTGGATGCACGATGGTGCCGGAAAACAGGTCCTCCCCTTCCCAGGTCGGCCGGTAAGGGTCTTCGTAGTCGTAGTATCCGCCGCACAGCAGCAGCATGTTGCAGGCCAGACGAACGGTCTCACCCTCGTGTTCCGCCTCGACGGCCCAGAGAGCTTCGCTGCTCGACCACGATGCCGCCGTGACGCGATGGCCGAAGCGGACATGGCGCCGGATGTCGTACTCGTCCGCTGTCTCGTTGATGTAGCCCAGGATCGACGGGCCATCGGCGATGGCGCGGGCCTCCAGCCACGGCTTGAAGGTATAGCCCAGCGTGTGCATGTCGCTGTCGGAGCGCACGCCCGGATAGCGGAAGAGATCCCAGGTGCCGCCGATGGTCCGGCGGCTCTCGAGAATGGTGAAACTCTTCGAAGGGCAGTGACGCATGAGGTGCCATGCACTGCCGATTCCGGACAGTCCGGCGCCGATGATGACGACGTCGAAACGGTTGCTGGCTGGGTCCACAGTCCGGCTCATCGAGGCTTCGCCGTCAGGGCCCTGGCAAGGGTCCGCCCGCAGTCTGCGAGGGCCTGCTCCACCTCGGTGCCGATGAGCCGGCGCATCAGGAGAAATCCGTGAAGCATGTCCGCGTGCTCGATGAGTTCGACGGTGACGCCGGCGTCCTCGAGTTTCCGGGCATAGGCCCGACCCTCGTCACGCAGCGGGTCGAAACCGCACACGATGACGGTGGCCGGGGGCTGGCCGGCAAGGTCATCGGCCCGCAGCGGCGAGCACAGCGGGTTGTCGAAATCCGTCTCGTCACGGGTGTAGCAGGCGACATAGAACTCCATGAGATCGAGGAAGAAGCCCTTCGAATAGAGGCGCATGGACTGCGTGTCGGCTCTCATGTCGACATGGGGATAGATGAGGAGCTGATGGCGGAATCCCGGTCCACCCCGCGCGTTCGCGAGTCTGATGACCCCCACGGCCAGGTTGCCGCCGGCACTGTCGCCTCCCACGGCCATGCGCTCGGGATCGATTCCGAATTCCTCGGCCCGGGCATGGATGGAAACAGCGGCGCCATGGCAGTCCTCGAGGGGTTCCGGGAACTTCGCCTCGGGCGCCAGGCGATAGTCGACTGAGAACACCACCACGCCGGCTTTCAGGGAAAGAATGCGGCACATCGAGTCGTGGGTGTCGATCGAGCACCTGACGTAACCGCCGCCATGGAAGAAGACGAGGGCCGGGCGTCCGGTGCCCGGCTCCGGTTCGTAGACGCGGACACGCCGGCCGGTGTCGAGCTGGGTGTCCGAAACCCGCCAAATCTGCGGAGCCTCGATGTCGAGTTCCGCCAGTTCGCGCTCCAGGACCTGGCGTGATGGGCCAGGGTCACACGGGTCGATCAGTTGATCGGCGTCGCTGGAGACCTGTGCCAGGAAGGACCTGAGGCGTGGGTGGAGGCCGGCTTCGATGTCCAAGGAGCCGTTCCCGGATCAGAAATTCCCGAGATAACGATCGATCTCGACCGCGGTGATGTCGTCGGCCACCAGATCCCGTTCCCGTTCCGCCTGGCTGACCAGGATGGCAAGCCGGTCATCGCCCAGGAGGTCGGCCAGAAACGTCGATGCCTGCGCCCTTGCGATGGCATCGTCGATGGTGGTGGGCAACGGTTCGTAGCCCGGTGATTCGTAGGCGTTGCCCATGCAGGGCGGAGTCGGTTCCAGCTCCCGCTCGATGCCGTCGAGACCGGCGGCGATCTGGGCGGCGAGAAGGTAATAGGGGTTGCAGTCGGCCGCTCCGTCGCGCACCTCGATCCGCATGGCCCGGGGCGAATGTCCGATGACCCGCAGGGCCGTGGACCTGTTGTCGTATCCCCAGGCGGTGTTGATCGGGCAGAAGCTGTCGGGACGCCGCCGCCGGTAGGCGTTGGGCGTCGTCGAGCCGGCGAGGGACATTTCGGTCATCCTGCCCTGGATTCCGGCGAGGTAGTGGCGCCCCAGCGGGGAAAGCGCGCCATCCTCGCCATGGAACACCGATTCGCCGTCCCGCCACAGGGAGTGGTGAAGGTGGAGTCCGTTGCCCGCTTCCCCTTTGAGGGGTTTGGCCATGAACGTCGCCAGATATCCGTGCGCGTGGGCAATCTGCTTCACCATGCTTCTGAAGACGACGGTCCTGTCGGCTGTCACCAGGGCCTCGTCATAGGCGATGTTCACCTCGACCTGTCCGGCCGCGTACTCCGGATTGGACTGCTCGATGGGAATGCCGATGGCATCGAGGTGGCGGCGAATCGGGCCGACGACATGATCAAGTTCGGCGGCGCGGGTCAGGCTGTAGACCTGGATGCCGGTGTCCCGCGGCCGCCTGGTCTCTGGATCGAGGAGATGGAACTCGAGCTCGCTGCCGATGGTGATCCCGAATCCCATGGCCGATGCCCGTTCGAGAACCTCGATGAGGACACCGCGCGGGTCGATGGGAACGGGTGCGCCATTGTTCTCCTCGACCCTGCCGAAGCAGAAACCGACACCGTCTTCCCAGGGCAGCGGCACGACATCACCAGCCGGAAACATGTGGCAGTCGTGATAGCCCGTTTCCATGTTGCAGTAGGGCGTGTCCCAGATGTCGCAGGTCATGTCGATGGCGAAAATGGCGGCCGACAGCGCGATGCCGTGATCGCTCGCCTGCTGCCAGCGGGTGGCGGGGATCCTCTTGCCTCGGAGGATTCCGTTGAGGTCGCCGGCTCCCAGGGCGACGCTGTGCATCCCGTCCGGCAACCGTTGGGATCCATTCTTCGTCATGTCGGGAACCGTAGTGGAGGGCCCGCAGCCAATCAACCGCGGGGCCTCGCATGCCGCCGCATCCATGCCACAAGCGGCAGGGGAAGGAGCAGGAGATGAAACAGCAGCACGGCGCCGGCCAGGCCGTGCGGGTCCCAGAGATCCATGGCCAGGCCGCTGATTGCCGGTCCCATGATGGATCCCGTGCAGAACATCATGCCGAACACCGTGGTGGCGGAAGGAAGGTCGGCGCCACGGAAACGGTCGCCCACCAGCATGATCGCGATGCCGTAGTGCGCTGACCGCAGCCCGCCGAAGATCATGAGATAGCCGATCAGGAGGAGCCCCCCGATGTCGTCGATCCATGGCAGGGCGGGTGTCGTGATGTCGCGCATCCATGGAATGAAGGGGAGAGCCAGGGACGCCAGTATGCCGGCGACAGTGAAGGCGACGAGCAGCAGGGTGCGATCGAACCTCGATGCCAGCCAGGCAAGAAGGAAGGTCATCATGGCGCCACCCCAGCCCTGCCATCCGAGCATGCGCGCCGAGAGTGCCTCGTCGAGACCGAGACGCAGACCGTAGATCGCCAGCAGCGCCATGAAGGCGCTGCCGGTCATGCCGAACATGAGGTTGGCCATCATGGGAACAGGCGCCAGGCGAATGTACTGGTGGAGGCGCGCCGACGGCTGGTCGTCGCGTGCGATCCGCACCTGCGGACTGACTGTGAGCGGGATCATGATGGCGATGACCATCACGCCGGCCGTGATGAAGGGTCCGGCGCCCGCCGAACCGGTTTCGGCGAGGATGAAGGGTCCCGCGGCAAACCCGATGGCGACGGCGAACATGAAGAGACTGATGGTCCGGCCGCGGTTTCGATCATCCGACTGGTGATTGAGCCAGGTCTCTCCCGTGGTCCACATCATGGACTGCGATGCACCCAGCGCCAGGCGCAGCGGGAACCAGGCCCAGACGTCGACCAGAAGCGCCATGGCGATGATGGAGGCAAGCGAAAGGCCGGCGCCTGCCATCATGAGCCGTGCCGGTCCCAGGCGTCGCATGAGACGTGGCAGCACCGGCATGATGACGAAGATGCCGGCCATCTGCACGGCGCCCGAGAGACCGATCAGGGATCCGCTTTCTCCCTCGTTCTCGAGCACGAACGACAGCAGCTGGCCCGAATATCCAAAGAAGGTGGCGATCGCCGCCATGCTGGCGATGACCGCGACCAGCCCGGCTCGGCCTCCCCCGGTTCCGGACCTGTCCGCCATCACCGTTCAGAAGGCCTGATGGTGACAGGGGGACCGGGTTTCAGGAACCGGACCCTTCGTCATCGGCAAGGCGGGCAGGGACGGGCTGCTCCTTCTCATGCCCCATCGCGAGACCCCGAAGGCCTGTCGTCATCTGGTTCGACGAACAGGGCCCGCCCTGTCGTTCTCGCGGTGCATCAGGAAAACCGAGATCAGGATGAGCGTGATCGAGATGATGACGATGATCGTGCCGACCGCATTGATTTCCGGCGTGATGCCGCGGCGGATGACCGACCAGATGTACATCGGCAGCGTGTTGTCACGGCCGGTCAGGAAGAACGTGACCGGAATCTCGTCGAACGAGAGCGTGAACGAGATCAGCGAGGAACCGATGATGGCCGACCGGATGTTGGGCAGCGTGACATGCCGGAAGGTCTGCCATGGCCGGGCGCCGAGATCGGCTGAGGCCTCCTCGATGCGCCTGTCGAACCGCTGGAGCCGGGCAAAGACATTGGTGACGACGATCGCCGTCAAGGCCGTCCCGTGGCCGATGATGACGGTCAGGATGCTGAGATCCATCCCCACCGAGCGGAAGAACGTCAGCATCGACACGCCAGTGATCAGACCTGGCAGGGTGATGGGAAGGATGACGAGTCGGCGAAACACCGTCTTTCCGGGAAAGTCGTGACGATCCAGGGCAAGTGCCGTCGGTATGCCGATGGCAAGGCAGATCATCACGGCCGACACGCCGACAAACACCGAGTTCCAGACAGCCGTCATGAGGTCGGGATTGCCCAGCGCCCGGGTGTACCAGTCGAAGGTGAAGTCCTCGAGCGGCAGGCGCGTGATGGGGTTCGAGTTGAAACTGAACACGATCAGGGTGGCAATCGGAGTGTAGAGGAATGCAAGAACGCATAGCGCCGCGACACCCAGTCCCGTCGTGCCGGCATCGATCGGCTTCTTGCGTGCCCCGGCGTCATGCAGGGTGACGGTCGCCATCGGAGGTCTCCTAGCCGAGGTTGATCCGGCCGACCCGCTCCAGCTTGTCGGACGCCGTGATGATGCCGAGAACGATGATGAGGAGGACGACACCCAGCGCCGACCCCAGGGGCCAGTTCATCGCCATGCCGAACTGCGTCGCGACGACATTGGCGATCATGTTGGAATAGGGACCGCCGACGAGGATGGGCGAGATGAAGTCACCGATCGAAAGCCCGAACGTGAAGGTGAATCCGGCCAGGACGCCAGGCATCGAGAGTGGCAGCGTGATCTTGCGGAATGTCGTGAAACGCGGAGCGCCGAGGTCCTTCGAGGCCTCGATGAGACTCACCGGGATCTTCTCGAGGGAGGCGTAGATCGGCATCACCATGAAGGGCGTGAAGATGTAGGCCATGGTCACCACCATCGCGCCCTGATTGTAGAGGAAGATGGTGGAGGGCTCGTTGATGACCCCGATCCACATGAGAAAGGAGTTGAGGATGCCCTCGCTGCCGAGGATCGTCTTCCAGGTATAGGCCCGAAGCAGGTAGCTCACCCACAGCGGCACGATGGCCGCCGTGTAGAGGAAGAGGCGCAGCCGGTTGGAGCGCACCTTGAAGGCCAGGAAATAGGCGAGGGGGTAGCTCAGGAAGAACGCGGTGACGGACACCGCCAGCGCGATCCACAGGCTGCGCAGGAGCACTGTGAAGTACTGGGAATCCGCGATCAGCGTGATGTAGTTGCCGAACTGGAAGTCCGGCACGTGGAAGGGGAACTGGCGGGTATAGAAGCTGATCGCCAGCATCATGAGGTAGGGAACCAGCAGAACCGTGCCCCACCAGAGCGCCGGTCCGGTGAAGAGGGACCAGAAGTTCAGGATCTGTCTGGTGCGGGGCTTCATGCCGCGGCCTCTTCGGCCTTCATGGCGGCGACCTCTGCGGTGTCGAACAGTTTCAGTGCCTCGGGACTGACCGCGCAGATGACGGTGTCACCGACACCCGGCAGGCCCGCCGCAGCGAGTTCGGTATCGAGCTGCCGGTGGACGATCACCGGCCTTTCGGCACCAACGTCGAGGTCGATGCGGACCATGTTGCCGCTGAAGAAGAGCTCCTTCACGGTTCCAGAAAACGTGCTGGAGTCCTCGCCGGCTGCGCTCTCCCGGGGTACCAGTCGGATCTTCTCCGGGCGCATGAACAGTGATCGCGTGCCGCTGTCACCGGTGTTGCGGTCGAGCCTGAGGGTCATGGAGCCCGCGCATGCCACGACATCGCCCCCGTCACGCCTGATGGTGGCAGGGATCATGTTGGAGGCGCCGAGGAACTCGGCCACGTAGGCGGTCCGGGGATGATCGTAGAGATCTGTGGGGGTCCCGATCTGCTCGATGCGGCCCGCATGCATCACCATGATGCGGTCCGACATGATCATCGCCTCGGTCTGGTCGTGGGTCACCATCACGAAGGTGATTCCCACCCGGTCGTGGATGTGACGCAGTTCCACCTGCATCGATTCCTTCAGCTTCGCGTCGAGTGCCGACATCGGTTCGTCAAGCAGCAGGATTCGTGGATTGTTGACGAGTGCGCGGGCGAGCGCCACCCGCTGCTGTTGGCCCACCGAGAGTTCCGACGGAAACCGTGCCCCCATGCCCGGGAGCTCGATCATGTCGAGCATGGCGCGAACCCTCTCGGTGGTCTGTGCCTTGCCGACGCCGGCAATCTTCAGCCCGTAGCCTATGTTCTCCTCGGCCGTCATGTGAGGGAACAGGGCAAAATCCTGGAACATCATGTTCACCGGACGGCTGTACGGCGGATCGTTCGTGACGTCCCGACCGTCGAGCATGACCGATCCGGCGTCGGGATACTCGAATCCGCCGATCATGCGCAGTGTCGTCGTCTTGCCGCAGCCCGAGGGACCGAGCATGGTCAGGTACTCACCCTCACGGATATCGAGCGAGAGATTGTCGACCGCCACAATGCCGCCCCGGAAGGTCTTGGAGAGGCGATGGAGCTCCAGGATGCTGGTCATGTCACATGTTTCGCGTCATCGCGCGGCCGGCCCCCTCGACTAGGAGGCCGGCCGCCGCTGCCACGGACTGTCGGTTACTGGGCCGCCTTGATGGCGTTCCAGGTGTTGATGTAGGCGTCGACCCGTGCCGGCTCCTCCCACAGGACAAGCCCGTCGATGTACTTGAAGTCTGCCTGGTTGAGCGCCTCGAAGGTCGCTTCATCGAGGCATTCGCGAAGCACGACGGGATTTGATCCGGAATAGCCGGTCACGCCGACAACGCCGCACTGGCCACCGGACGACGTCGCGTAGTCGAGCCATGCGTAAGCGCATTCAGCATTCGGCGAACCCTTGACGATCTGCCATGCATCGGCCCAGCCATCGGCCTTCTCGACCGGAATGAACTCGACCATCTCGATACCCTGTCCGGCCAGCAACGAAGACTGGTATCCGCCCCAGGTGTTGGAAATCGCGACCTCGCCGTTGGCATAGAGGTTCACGAGTTCGCCCGCAGTCGACCAGAACTTGCGGATGTGGGGCTTCAGGGCGATGAGCTTGTCGCGCACCGCGGCCAGCTGATCATCGGAGAGGTCGTAGACATTGACGTCAGTGCCGAACAGCAGGCGGGCGACGATGTAGATGTTGGTCTTGTCGTCCCAGAGGCTGATTGCGCCTGACAGGGACTCATCCTCCCAGAAGGAGGCGATGCTGTCGGGCGCCTGGTCGAACCGGTCCGTCCGATACATGAACGGGATCGACCCCCACGTGAAGGGAACGCCGTAGACCCCGCCCTCGTAGTTGACGCCGACATGGTTGCGGAACTGTTCGTAGATGTTGTCCCACTGCCCGATGCGGCTGACATCGATTTCCTCGACGAGCCCCGCCTTCATCAGGATCGTGGTGGTGTCAACCGATGGCGAGACAAGGTCGTAGACTCCGCCGCCCCCGGCGAGCTTGGCCGGGAACTCGTCGTTGGAGCCGACATAGGTCGGCGTCACCGCGCATCCCGTGGCCTCGGTGAACGGTTCGACAAAGCTGGGATCGGTGTAACCTTCCCAGGTCAGGACATTGAGTTCGCCTTCCGCATGGGCCGATGCCGTCAAGCCGATGACAAGGGCCGCGGCCGCGCGCTTGATGTTGATCACTTTCATGGGTCTTGAGTCTCCTCCACTTTCTGAAGTGTCCGGGCTGCCGTAGCGGCAGCCGCAGGACCCGCCCTTGTTGCAGGGCAGGGTGTTGTACCACCAAAGTGGGCGGAACGATACGTCGCCGCGCGTGCGGCGTCTTGAGAAATGCCGGCAGACCTTCCGGAGTCTCCTGGTTCGGACAAGGTGACTGACCGCCCCCGACGCGCGGCTTGCCGGATGCTCCTTCAGGCCTTATGGATCGGCGGCGTCAAGTGCCGCCTCGTGTTCCGTCACCCGGGCTTTGGCGCTAGACTCGAAACCGGCGTGTGCGGATGGATTCGATGCCGAAAATGACCTTCATCGTGCAAAGCGGGGAGCGCATCGAGATCGATGCGCCCGAAGGACTCTCTCTTCTCGAGATCGCACGGCAGTACGATATCGACATCGAGGGCGCCTGCGAGGGATCGCTGGCCTGTTCCACGTGCCATGTCATCGTCGATGCGGAGGACTTCGAGCGTCTCGAGGATCCCAGTGAGGACGAGGAGGACATGCTCGATCTTGCCTTCGGCCTGACCCGCACCTCCCGTCTGGGATGCCAGATCCTGCTGACAGAGGAACTCGACGGACTGACCGTGACGTTGCCCCATGAAACCCGCAACATGCTCTTCGAGTGATGTGCCGGCCATGATTCCGGACCGCTCCACGGGCGGCCGTGCCATTGTCGCCATGTCCGGAGGGGTCGACAGTTCGGTGGTCGCTGCCCTCCTCAAGGATGAGGGTCACGAGACCATCGGCGTGACGCTGCAACTCTACGATCAAGGCAGGACGGCCTCCCGTCCCGGCGCCTGCTGTGCCGGAGCCGACATCCGCGACGCCCGCCGCGTGGCGGCGATGCTCGACATCCCGCACTATGTTCTCGACTACCAGGCGCGGTTCCGCGCATCCGTGATGGAGGCGTTCGCCGACAGCTACCTTGCCGGTGAAACGCCGGTCCCGTGTGTGCTCTGCAACCAGGGAGTCAAGTTCTCCGACCTGCTGACGACGGCGCGGGATCTCGGTGGAGACTGCCTGGCTACCGGGCACTACGTTCGGCGCATCGAGGGGCGCGACGGACCGGAACTTCACTGCGGTGCCGAAACCGGCCGCGACCAGAGCTACTTTCTCTTCCGAACAACCCGGCACCAGTTGCAGGGCCTGAGGTTTCCTCTGGGCGGCATGACCAAGGACGAGGTGCGGGCCTGCGCCAGGCGGTTCGGACTGCCGGTGTCTGCCAAGCCGGACAGTCAGGACATCTGCTTCGTGCCGCAGGGCCGATACACGGATGTCGTCGACCGTCTGCGCCCCGGCGCCATGGAGGCGGGCACGATCGTCGATCTTTCCGGCCGCATTCTGGGTCACCATGACGGAATCGCCCACTACACTGTCGGACAGAGACGGCGGCTCGGCATCGCGACGGGAGAACCCCTCTTTGTCGTTCGCCTGGACCCGGAACGCCGCCAGGTGGTCGTAGGTCCCCGCGAGGCCCTTCATTCGACGGCCCTTACCATGCGCGACGTCAACTGGCTCGGTCGGGGAGCGTTGCCGCCGGACGGTGTGGAATGCCGTGTCCAGTTGCGCTCGCGCCAGGAACACCTGCCGGCGCGCGTGCTGCCCCTCGGAGACGATCGCGCCAGGGTCGAGCTCGCCCGGCCCGCCGAGGCCATCGCTCCGGGCCAAGCCTGTGTCATGTATGACGGCAGCCGCCTTCTCGGCGGCGGCTGGATCGAAAGAGAGACAGATCAGGGTTCCATGCCACGGCGCGTGAGCGCCGATTTCTGCTCCTGACGGGAGGACCCGGACATGGTGGTCACGGGCAACATCCGGCCTCTGGCCGGTCATATCGGTGCGGAGATCTCCGGGATCGATCTCAGGCATCTTGATGACGGCAAGGTCGCCGCCCTGCGCGAGGCATGGCTCGAACACAAGGTCCTGTTCTTTCCACGCCAGGAGTTGTCGGCCGATGAACTGGTGCGTGTGGCGTCCTGCTTTGGCGAGATTGACCCGCCGCACCCAGGGCTTGAACGCCACCCCGACAATCCCGCCGTCATGATCGCGGCGAGCCGCAAGGGTGATGGTGGCGGCAAGTTCAACGCCATCTGGCACAGCGACGTCACATTTGACGAGACGCCGCCGGCGGCCTCGATGCTGCGGGCCGAAACCCTGCCCCCTGTCGGCGGCGACACGCTCTTCACGTCGATGGAGGCGGCCTTCGACGCGCTGTCAGAGCGCCTGAAGACGGCAATCGAGGGTCTGGAGGCATTCCACGACGGCATTCCCAACTTCACTCCCTACCTTCTCGATCCGGGTACGCCGGACGGACCCCGACGTCTGGAGAATCTCAAGCGCGAACACACGGGATGCGTGCATCCGGTGGTGGTGCGCCACCCCGAGACGGGCCGCCGGTCGCTCTTCGTCAATCGGGCCTTCACCCAGCGGATTCTTGGATTGCCGGACATCGAGAGTCGCGGATTGCTGAACCTCCTGATCGAGCACTGCGAACAGGCTTCGTTCCAGATGCGCTGGTCCTGGTCGAAAGGCGATGTCGCGCTCTGGGACAACCGCTGCACCCTGCACTACGCCGCTTTCGACTATGGTCGCCACGACCGGATCATGCATCGCGTGACGCTGAGAGGGTCACGCCCTCTCGCTGCCTGACACTGTCAGCCCGGGCCGGGAGGCAGCGGATCGCCGCTGGCGGCCAGGGTGCCCTCGTCATCGTGCCTTTCATCTCCCGTCAGCGCCGGGCAGAAGACGGACAGCAGGTGAAGATCGCTCAGGGCATGCATGCTGTGGCGGTCTTCGGGACCGACGCAGTACATCATTCCCGGTTCCATGCTCCAGGTCTCTCCGGAGCCAAGGTCCGTTACTTCTCCCGTGCCATCGAGAACGTAGTTCGCCTCCCAGTGGTGCTTGTACCACAGGACGTTGCGATTGCCGGCCGCGAGGCGGACGTCACTGAGCGAGAACCCGACACAATCCTCTCGCAACAGCATGCGCACCGTCGTTGCGCTGCCACCGGCGACCACGAACCGGCGCCCCTGGCCAACGAGTTCGTCGACGGTCCTCACGAACATGCATTCCCTGCCTTCGGGAACGGGACCCGTCGGCGGGTAGGCGCCGTCGCTGTCGTGTGCCTCGTCTCCAACAAGGGGCGGATTGAAGACACTGACGACGTGGAGCGAATCATCGGGATCGACCAGGTGCCGGTCGGTCGGTCCGACCGTGTAGAGGGTGCCTGGCGCCAGGGTCCAGGTACGGTCCCGTTCAAGGTCTCGCAACGAGCCTGTGCCGGCGACAATGTAGTTCGCTTCCCAGTGGTGCCTGTACCACAGGACGCTGGACATGCCGCCTGCGACCCGCACGTCCGACATGGTGAAGCCCAGGCCGTCGGGGATGGTGAGAAAGCGCGTCGAACGGGCCCTGCCTTCGCTCAGGACCTTTTCGGCGCCGGCACGGCGGCGCTCGTCAAGGGTGCGGATGAACATGTCAGCTTCCTTTTCGGGGATCGGGTTTGTCGGGCATGGCGGTGCTGCCGGCGATGCGTCGCGCGAGATACTGGCAGAACTCGAAGTTGGGACGTTCCAGGTAACTCAGGTGCCCGGGACGCGCCAGACCGGACCTGGTGCCGTTGAACACGGCTTCGGTCCCCACCCGGTCCTCCTCGTTGACGGCATCGAGAATCCTCTTGGCCTCGGCGACGTGTTCGGCCCCTCGCGGATCGTTGATGAAATCGGGCGCCATGCCGCCGCCGTAGAGAATCCTTACCCTGCCCGCGCCTTCCGGCTGCAGTGACAGATACCAGAAGTATCCCGGAGTCAGGGTGATCATGTGGCTGGGATAGATGGTGATCAGCGCCGTGGTCCGACGCCACTCGCCTTCAAGATAGGTGCAGTCTGGGTGGGCGTTGGCAAGGGGAAAGTCGGATTCCTTGGTGATCCAGTGATAGTTGAACACCGCGCCTCCCGCCGGCATTTCCATCTCCCCGATCTTCGACTGGTTGCCGATGGTTCCGCGGTGGAGCTGGAAGAGGTGGTAGCTTTCCATGAAATTCTCGGCGAGAATCTTCCAGTTCGTCTCCCAGACATGCTCTTCGCGGAAGGTCTCGGTGTAGTCGGCGAAGCGATAGCGGCCCGTGACGATCTCCCCCACCGGCCGAAACAGGACTTCCGGCGGCGGAATGTCGGGATCGAGCGTGACGTAGATCCAACCGTCCCAGACATCGCAGCGTACGCGGGTGAGGCAGTAGTCACCCTTGTCGAAGGCCGGGCTTTCGTCCATCCACGGGGCATGGCGCAAGCGGCCGTCGAGGCCGTAGGACCACGCATGGTAGGGGCAGGTGATGACCTTGCGGTTGCCGCGTCCGGAAAGGAGCAGGCTCATCCGGTGCAGGCAGACGTTGGCGAAGGCCCTGACCTCTCCGGCATGGTCGCGGACGATGAAGATCGGCTCATCGACGAGCCTGAAGGTGAGATAGTCGCCCCCTTCCGGAATGGCATCGGCCCGACCGGCACAGATCCACTCCCTGGAGAAGACCCGTTCCTTTTCCAGGGCCAGGAACGCTTCGCTGGAATAGATGCCGGGAGGCGCCGCCCGCGCTTCAGCGAAGGGACGTTCCGCGTTCGCCTTCAGTTCGCCAAGGAGTGTCTCGATTGCTGCCATCTGACTGAGAACAGTGCCACTGCCAACTGGCATCATTGCCAAATCGCGGCGACCGGACAACCACGCGCCACGCAATGGGCCTGTGCGCTCAGCTCTCAAGGCTCCGGACGACCAGCCTGATGAAGAGGCTTCGGCATTGAGGACAAGGCCTCTCGCAGCTGCGCCTGGTGTTTCCGAGTCCGCGGGGATTCCCGCGGGCCGGGAGATCACGTGTGAGCCGATCGAAAAGTTGTGCGAGAGCAGCGCAGGCTCCATGATCGAAGGCGTCCGGTGCCGTACGACCGGAACGTCCGGGGAGAGCTTTGGTGAATGTTCGTCCGTTGACCGATGACGAGTGCCGGGCATTCTGTGAGCAAGGTGTCGCGCACCTGCCCGGTTTCGCTGATTCGGAGGCGGTCGAGAGACTTCTCGAAGCGGCGTTGCGCCGGGCGGAGGCGCCAGGCGAGGCAAGTTACGAAATGAGCGAGAGCGGACGCTTTCTCTCCGATCAGAACCTCTACGAAAGCGAAAGCGTGTTTCGCACCTTTGCCTTCGATACGTCGATCGCAGAACAGGCCGGGAAAGCCCTCGGCGTCGACCGGGTCCGCCTCTACTTCGATCAGATCTTCGTCTGTGCGCCCATGACGATGGTCGACCACTATTGGCATCAGGACATCACGTACTGGCCGGTGGATGGCGACGAGATCTGCTCGATCTGGCTCTGCCTGACCGACTGCACGCCCGGCAGCAGTGCGCTCAAGTTCGTCAAGGGAACCGATCGCGGTCCGCTATACTCCCAGTCCGCGTTCGGCGAAGGCGATGACGTGACCAAGGCCGTGGCCGATGAAACGGAGCGGGCCGAGGCGCCGCCCTACCACCTCATGACCGACGAGTACGAAATTCTCGAATGGGACTATGCGGCGGGCGATGCGGCGTTGTTCAATTCACGCATCATGCACAGTTCCGGCGGCAACGCTTCGCCCGATGTCAACCGGGTTGCCTACTCGACACGCTGGATCGGCGACAGCATGCGCCTGAAGTTCCGACCCGGATGGACCGATCCGTACCTCCTGCCTCACGACGACGAGGGTCTCGAGGACGGCGAGCTCCTTCTCAGTCGCAAGTTCGAGGTCGCCTGGTCGGCAGATTGACGCAGGCGTTCGGTGCAGAAACAGGACAATCGAAAGGACCCGGGATGCTGAGTGACGACCTCAAGGCCCGGCTGTCGGCGGTATCGACGGCCACCATCACGAGCCAGCTGCAACAGCGCGGCCTGCAGAACTGCTTTCTCAACGGCCTCAGGCCGCTTCATGAGAACCAGCGCATGGTGGGCGCCGCGCGGACCCTGCGCTACCTGCCGGTCCGTCCTGATCTCTACGACCTGCTGGATGGCGATCCGCAACCGGACGCGGTCGAGGCGATCGAGCCGGGCGAGGTTCTGGTGATCGATGCCCGCGGCGAGCCCGACGCCGGAACGATCGGCGACATCTACGCCTCCCGCGTGCAGCAGCGCGGCGGGGCCGGGGTGGTCACGGACGGTGCGCTGCGCGACACCCCGGCCATCGAGGCGCTGGGTTTCGCCGTCTACCACCGCTCGTCCAATGCGGCGCTGCTCAGCCGCCGGCATGTCGCCGTCGACTCCCAGCTTCCCATCGCCTGCGCCGGCGCGACGGTGATGCCCGGCGACGTGATGGTGGGAGATGGCGAGGGTGCCGTGGTGATCCCGCGGGCCATGGCCGACGAGATTGCCGATGCCTCCATGACCATGGAAATCGAGGAGGAGTTCGCGCTCAAGCGCATTGCCGAGGGTGCGGCGGTCGACCGCTACTTTCCGCTTGCCGACGAGGCCCGGGCCGAGTTCGAGGCCTGGCTTGCCGAACGGAAGGCGTGACGATCATGCCGCGTCGTTCGATTCACATCGAGTCCCTGAGCCATTTCACGCCGATCCCCGTGGCAACGCGTATCGGTCCGCTGGTGACCTGCAGCATCACCGCGCCCTTCAATCCGGGCACGCGCGAGCTTCCGCCGGACATCGGCGGTCAGATCGCCAATCTCTTCCATCATGTCGGCGCCATGCTCGCCGAGGCGGGAGGCGCCTGGGACAACGTCGCGAAGATGACCTTCTATGCCCCCGATCCCTCGGAGATCTTCGGGGCGCTCAACGCGGCGTGGGAGGAGCATTTCCCGGAACCGGCCTCTCGCCCGTCGCGCCATACCATGGTGGTGCCCGATGACAGGAGCGGCATCCGGGTCTGCTGCGACTTCATCGCCTTGATCGAGGGCTGATCGCCGTCAATCGGTGAAACTCACCTGGATCTGTCCCAGCAGGCCGAAGTCCGCCGTCACCGCGTTGCCGGCCGCGACGGGTCTGGCGGCGATGAAGGAGCCTGAGAGAACCACATGTCCCGGCTCCATGACGACGCCGAAGCTGGCCAGCTTGCGTACAAGCCAGGCGACGGCGTTGACCGGGTTGTCCATCACGGCCGCGCCCGTACCGGACGCCACTGCCTCGCCGTCGATGAAGAGCGTGCCTTTGATTTGACTCGGATCGACCTCGTTCAACGCCGCCCGTCCTTCGCCGACCATCACGAAGCCACACGATGCGGCATCGGCGATGCTGTCGATCACGGCGCCTTCGGGGCTGTCATAGGTAAAGCGACTGTCCACGAGTTCGATGGCGGGTGCGATGAAGTCCGTGGCAGCCAACACGTCTGCGGCACCGACGGCAGGACCTGCCAGTCGTTGCTTCAGCACGAAGGCGATCTCGATTTCGATCCAGGGTCGGTTGAGCGTGGCCATGGAGACTCGTGCGCCGTCATCGAGGAACCAGTCGTCAAACAGCGTTCCGTAGTCTGGTTCCGTCGCGCCGAAGGCCTCGCGCATGGCGGCTGAGGTGTAGCCGATCTTGTGGCCCATGATCGCCCGACCGTCCGCGACCTTCATGTCGGTGACAAGCTGACCGATCGCATAGGCGTCCTCGATCGAGGCGCCGGGCCATGTCGCCGTGACCGGCTCGATCCACTGGCGCGTGCGCTCGGCCCGGTAGAGCGCTGCGGCGGCGGCGTGCCGCTGATCGTCGTTCATGGCCATGGCTCAATGCCGGCGTCGCGGTGTGAGCGGAAACGAGGCAAAGCGCGTCTCGGTGTAGAACTCGCGGCTGTAGCCGCCCCCCTCGCGTCCGTGGCCGCTGCCCTTCATGCCGCCGAACGGTTGGCGCAGGTCGCGCGAGAAGCCTGAATTGATCCAGATCATCGCCGTTTCCAGGCGGTGAGCCACGTCGTGCGCAGTCTGCTGGCTCCCGGTCCAGATGTAGCCCGCCAGGCCGTAGACCGAGTCGTTGGCAAGCCGGAGCGCGTGGTCCGCATCGTCGAAGGGCATCACGGCCGCAACGGGTCCGAAGATCTCCTCCCGGCAGATGCGCGCGTCGTTCCCGACGTCCACGACCGCCGTGGGCGCAATGAAGTACCCGGTGTCGAGACCGTCCGGGCGGCCTCCGCCGAACAGGATCCGGCCTTCCTCGCGCGCGAGATCGAGATAGCCCATGACCCGGTCATACTGGCCCTTCGAGACGAGAGGCCCGAGGCGCGTTGCGGGGTCGAACGGGTCGCCGGCCTTCCATGTCGCCGCCTCCGCCTCGAAGCGTTCGAGGAATTCATCGTAGATCGGCCGCTCTGCCAGGATGCGCGAGCCCGCGACGCAGGACTGGCCCGACGTGCCGAAGATGGCGGCGGCGGCCTCGGGAACCGCGCGCTCGAGGTCGGCGTCGGCGAAGATGATGTTGGCCGACTTGCCGCCGAGTTCGAAGGACGTGCGCTTGAGAGACGACGCCACGCGTTGCGAGATGTCACGCGCGGTGGCGGGGGAGCCCGTGAACGAGACTCCGCAGACGTCCGGATGTTCCACCAGGGGAGCGCCCGCTTCGGCGCCGAAGCCGTGCACGACGTTGTAGACGCCTGCGGGAAGACCGGCCTCCTCGAAGATCTCGCACAGGATGGGCATCGAGAGCGGCGCCAGTTCGGAGGGCTTGTGGACCGCCGAGTTGCCGTAGGCGAGGCACGGCGCCATCTTCCAGGTCGAGAGCATGAAGGGCCCGTTCCACGGCGTGATGAGCGCGTAGACGCCAACCGGGTCGAGCATGGTGTAGGTCACCAGCGTGTCGTCCCGATTGAACGACTGGTTGCCGACGAGTTCCTGCTCTTGTGCGAAGAAACGGAAGTTCTGGGCGGACCGTGCCACGTGGAAGTCGGGACCCTCCGAGGGCGGCCCCACCGGTTCGCCCATCTCGGCCGTCTGGACTGTCACGATCTCGTCGGAGCGTCTCTCGATCAGATCGGCCACCCGGAACAGTACTTCGCGCCGGAACGACGGCCTGCCTCGGGACCACGCTCCGTCCTCGAAGGACTCTCGCGCTGCGCGCACGGCACGTTCGACATCCCTGGCATCGCCACGGGCCGCCCGGGCCGTGACCGCTTCCGTGGCCGGATTGACGACATCGAGCGTCGCGCCTGACTCGGAATCCTCGAAACGGCCACCGACGTAATGGCGCGCTGGCCGAATGGACGTGGGCGCGACTATGGGCATGATGGGAGACTCCGTGGCGGCGCGTTCGCGACAGGGATGGACACTGACTTATCAGGGATGAAGCAACGGCGTCCATGACAAACAGGCCCCGGGCCGTCATGGCCGGTGTCAGACGCGGCGGCGTGGCGTGGAGGTACACATGGTTCAGGTGACGGAACTCGGTTATCTCGGTCTGGGCGTCAGCGACCTCGATGCCTGGACACACATGGCGACAGAGGTTGTGGGCCTGGAGCTGGTCGAGGGCGAAACTGCCGGGACCTGCTACCTGCGCATGGACTACTGGCACCACCGCATCCGCCTGATCGCCGACGGCAGCGACGACCTCGCCTATCTCGGGCTGCGCGTTGCGGGCCGTGCCGAGTTCGAGGCCATGGGCGCAAGGCTCGAGGAAGCAGGCCTTGCCGTCCGTGTCGGTTCGTCCGAGGAAGCGGCCGAACGCCGCGTTCAGGCCGTCATGAAGCTCGAGGATCCCTCGGGCGTGCCGGTCGAGATCTTCCACGGCCCCGAGGTCCACCGTCACCGGCCGTTCCATCCGGGCAGGCCCATGCACGGCCGTTTCAGGACCGGCGCGGCAGGCCTGGGCCACTGCGTGCTGCACCAGGGCGATGTCGAGGCCGCGTGGCGGTTCTACACGTTGCTCGGCATGCGTGGCGGGGCGGAGTATCCCTCGAAAACCGGCTTCTTCGATGGTGCGCCCACCTTCATGCACTGCAACGAGCGCGATCACAGCATCGCCTTCGGCATGGGCAGCCGGGACAAGCGCGTCAATCACATCATGGTGGAGTCCGACAACATGGACGATGTCGGCCTGACCTACGAGCTGGTGCGCGCAAACGGCATCCCGGTCGAGCTGCAGCCCGGCCGTCACGCCAACGACGAGATGTACTCCTTCTACTTCCGCAATCCTTCAGGCTGGATGATCGAATACGGTTGGGGCGCCCGGCCGGCGTCGCATCAGTCCGAGTACTATCCCCGGGACATTCCCGATCATGCTCCTGAAGCAGGAGGCTTCTGACACCGGGCGGCCACGACGCGGTCCGCATCCTGGTTCGCCGGTCCTTCGACCACACGTGGCCGCGTCGGCCTTCAAGCGCGCCAGACCCGGGGCGAATCAGAGTTTGCAAGCCTGAGGAGGGACCGCAGAGACGGTCGTCGCCTACATCGACGTTACGCCAACCGCCTTCGGCGCCTCAAGGTGCCGAGCCAGGCTGGCGTCGATCATCCGGACCTGGTTGGCGAACGAGAATCCCGATTGGCAGGGTGGTCCTTCTGCGGGTCTCCTGCAAGGTTGAGATGTGATCGCAAGCGAGGCGCTGTCTCGCTGCTCATCCACGGTTCTTCGGCGCGAGCATCAGCGAGCCTGTGCACGTCGACGGAGATCCAGGCAGCAGATGCGGGCAATGAGAGGACGATGCGTTTGACACGCTACGACTGCGTCACGATCGGCACGGTGTTGATCGAGCGGCGCTCATCGTCGCGATCATCGAGTTCGCCGACGTCAACGAGCGTTTGCAGAGCTAATGACAGAGACCTGGTCGATTCCGCTCAATGTCCTTGATGTTCGGGGTGTGTGTGCCCCCAATTGACTTGCAGGAAGTCGCCTGGGGGCCTGTCTCGGTAATGGCGAGATCACCAGAGACCGGACAATGTCACACACCCCCTTTCCCGGTTCCATTCTCCGTAAGAGGCGCAAGGGTAGGTAAGAGGCGCAAGGGTAGGGTCCTGTGGGAGATCGACCTGGCGGAGGCCGGTCGCTGTGCCGTGCGGCGGGGTGCAGGCATTGAGGTCTTCGCCTTCACAGTGCGACCGTCAGGCCCCTGAGCGCCTGGTTGTGCTATTCGGACTCATGCTCCTCCATCTGCTCGTCGTAGGACTTCTGCAGACGGAGCGCGGCGACGTAGAGCACCGACGGAACAGTGACACGATAGGCAGGGCCTGCCAGGTCGTACGCCGTCCACGCCGCCGTCAACGCCCAGCCGACCGGCCCGATGGCGACCGACAACGTGCGGGTCAGGACTATGTTGGCGCCGAAAGACAGACCTCGGCCGACGCTTTGTTTGAGGATTCCGTTCACGATGATCAGAGCCCACTTGTAGGCCGCGAAACCACTGGCTCGCAGCAGCACCTGTGCCGCGGCTACCGCCGCATTGGACGTCAGGTTCATTGCGTTCTTTCCGCCCAGGGCCTTGAGAACGTCAGCCCTCTGGTCTGCATCGAGCTTTTCGAACGAATCCTCCAGTGCCTTCTGCAGGAGGTTCATTTCGATGCCCTGGATGCTCGATCCCTTGTTGTAGTTGACCTTCAGCCGGTCGCATACGTCGTGGAGGATCTCCCTGTAGATCGTACCCTCACCCCTGTATATGTTCGAGAACGTATTGCCTCCGAAAGTCTGGATTTCAGTGGCGATTTCCTTCCAGTACCTGTTGTGGTCGGGATGGTGGCGTTCGTAGCCTTCCGTCTTCGTGAGTCCTTCGTTCCTGTCCGCGGTCAGTAGCGCGACGAGGCCCTCCAGTTGTTCGCTCGGAACATCCTCGAGAAAATCCAGGCCCTCGTCCGGTCTGTACTTGTAGGTCATCTTGATTGGTCCTTTCGGTTTGGTGCGAATCATTGCCGCGACCGTCGCGGTCAACGTTTCGCCTCTGAGAAACACGCCTCGTGGCGCGTCAACATTGCCTGCCGTGGAATTCGCCCGATCACGACTGCTGTGAACCTCGACGTCCTCCTGTCGAAGCAGTGCTCGAACAAGGTCGTCCGCTTCCGACGTCAGTTCGCCCACGGGCGTTCCGAGCTTCTCCGCGGCCTTGGCCAGCTGGTCGATGCTGAGTGCCGACAGGCCCGCCTCGATGCGCGACCAGGTGGAGTTGCTCACCCCCACATGCCGCGCCAGTTCCTCCTGGTCCATCCGTCTTTGCCGCCGCTTCATGGCGATCAGCCGCCCGAGCACTGTCTGGTAGGTGGTCTCTGGTTTCATGAGTGAACCCTCGACAGAAGAGGTCGTAGCTGATATGGGCAATTGCACATGATGCAAATATAGTGATTGTGTTGGGGCGTTGCAAGTGCTTTCGCTTCGAGGTCACCCACATCTGGAGGAAGTAGCTCTCAACACCGCCGCCAACCGGGCCGGATGAACTGGGAGTGCGACAGTTGATCGGCGAGACTCCAGCCGGTCGCCATGGCACCGGGCCGGCAGACACGTGAAGACTACGAGTATCGGCGCTGCGGCACCTGCAATGTCTTCATGGCTACGGAACCCCTGGCCGGCAAGCGCATGACCGAGCGCAAGACCAGGATCGACCCGGCGCGGTTCCTGGCCGACATCGCCGGGCGCTACCAGGACGCCACCACCATCACCTTGGTGATGGACAATCTCAACACCCATCGACCCGGCTCCCTCTACGAGGCCTGCCCGCCGAACGAGGCCAAGGCCTTGTGGGACCGCTTCGAGTTCGTCTACATCCCCATGCACGGCAGTTGGCTGAACGTCGCCGAGGTCGAACTCAACGTCATGATCCGCCAGTGCCTGAACCGCCGCATCGACTGCATCGAGGTGCTACGCCGGGAGGTCGCCGCCTGGCAGGCCTCCCGCGACCGCATCCAGGCCAGGGTGTACTGGCAGTTCACCACCGACGATGCTCGCGTGAAACTCAAACGTCTCTATCCGACATTTGACGAATGACAGGACAGTGGTGGCGTAGAGGAGCCAGGCTGCTCGACGCAGCGGTATCAGGCAGACTATCACTCCGCTGCTTCGGCCAACTGTTGCAGTATCCGTCCGGTCTGCCTCACCGTGTCTTCGCTTGAGGGAAGCGATATGCGCTTCCTCACTCCGGCCTGTTCCTCCACAAGCGGTTTCAGAATGCGGCGGGCGTAGGCGTTCCGATCATCGGATGCATACAGATTCCTCAGAACGACGGGCAAGTCCAAGCTCTGCAAGCCTTCAAGGACAGCGCGTGCCTCCTCCTCGTTCAACAAGTAATCGACGCATTGCTTCCCGAAGACAGTTTCCATGATCTCCAGCATCTGCTTGGCGTCGTCTTCGATAAACTCGTCCAGAACGATTGTCGTGGCCTTCGATGCTGCGGCGCCGCCCGCAAACGCGCCCGACAGACCACCAATCAAGGCTCCAACTTTAGCTCCAATAACCGTTCCAACACCGGGAACAAACAATGTTCCAATGGCGGCACCTGCGGCCGCGCCACCGGCCGTGCCTGCCATCCATCCGCCGGTGCCGCCAGCGACACCCGAAGCAGTGGTGGCAACATTCTTGAAGAGTTGGGCGCCCGACATTCTCCCCTGGAACATGCGGACGAAATCAACTGAGGATAGAACGGTTGTTGTAGCAATTCCCGTGACGATGTTTCCCCGAAGAAGCTTGCTGACATGGTTCATCGCCGCGGCTCCATAGATCGAACTCGAACCGCTCGATCGCAGGGCATTCGCCAGCAACGAAGCCGCTTTCGGCCCCATCTGTCTGACGACCCAATCGGTGGAACTTCTCAGCGCCTGTTCAATCCCGGTTCTGCCGAACTGAGCCGCTACGATACTGCCAATCCAGGCGACCCCTCCTACCTTGATCCCGGTCTCGCATGCCTGCGTCAACGCCGCTTCAGGATCCTCACCATTCCAGATCGAAATCGCAAAGGACAGCGCAGCGGAGATACCCATTGCATGCGCAGAAAGCCTTACGCCGTTGGCCGCATCGTATGTCAGGCTCTCAACAGTACCGAAGCGTGCGATGTTCTTTGCCTGAGTATAGGTGAAATGTCCCTTGCGAACGATCTCCCTGGCCTGCGCCGGATCTGAAACGCCCTTCACCTGGCCCTTCCGGATGCGACTTTCCATCGCCTTGACGGCCCCCTCGTACATGTCGCTGGGGACCTCGATCTGCATGAGGGAACCATCGCGACCCAAGTATCTAAACTTGCCGCGCTCGAAGCACTCCTCCACACATTTCGCGCCGCTACGACAGTACTTGCTCTGAATCTTTACGCCATCTACAAGACGGTCCGGACCGGCCCTTGCGTTGTCGCCTCCCACAATCCGGGCTTCCTTGCCGGAGAATGTGTCGAAGAGGTGATTTGCCTTCTCAGCGGCGAATCCATGCCCGCGTTGGGCTCCGAACATGACGTTATCGGCATAACTGGTTGCGCTGCTAGCCACGCCCGCACCGATTCCCGCGGCTTCCTCGCCCGACAAAGGAGAATCGCTCCGAAGCGACGTGCGGGAGCTTCGCTGCGTATTTTTTTGATTTTGCGGTTTAGCGTCGTCATCATCGCTGCCGTCGGCAACGGCCACAGGCCCCACTGCAGCCGCTGCAATCGCCGCGCCTACCAGCAATAGGGGCAGGGGCATCCCTCAGCCCTCCATCAACTGTTGCGCTTGTTTCATCAGGGCGAGTTCGTCCTGTACCCATTGTTCAATGGCTTCCACCGTGCCGTTCTCATGGAAGGCGAAAACGCGGGCGATCTGGTTGACAAACTCCGATTGCGTCGCGTCGAAACTCTCGTTGGCGTAGCCCATGCCGACCAGTTCCAGCAGGAAGGAGACGCGGCTCAGCCGGTCCTTGAATAGGCCCGGGAGCGCCTCTATCGGTACGTCCTCGGCCTTCACTCCGGGCTCCGTCTGATTGCGGAGCATGTCCATCGCCAACAGTTCCTCGGCGTCGATCCTCCTGTCGGTTCGCATCACCTCGTCGGCGTAATGCAACAGCACGCCCTGTTGTCGTTCGTTCAGGTTCTGGACGAACATCGATCACTCTCCTTCGCTTTGAAACCGGGCGTGCAACTTGTTGCACGCCCTCAGGTTCGACACCACGTGTTCCGGCCATTTCAGCCAGTATGCCCGCGGCGCGCGCAACTATTGGTAAACGCTCTTTCGCAAGTCAAGGTTGAACCTTATCCGGATCGTAACGAACTCGAAGAAATGCCGGAAGATAGGGGCGAATGTAGGGATATATATGACTTTCTTGGTTGTTTCGTGTTTTGAACGTGTCCCCCCACAAAACCTGTGTGTCTCCAAAGCTGTTCATGAAAGGCAAATCCAACAGCGGTCACAGGGACATCGAGATCGGGGTTCGGGTTCGCGAACGTCCGGGACCGCCTTCGCCGAACGCGGACATCTTGTCGTCAGGCCCAACATCTGCAGCTTCAAGGCCCGACCCTTGTTGGTCTGCAACTCTGCTTGCGGACCGATCGGCAATCTGCCGCGCTTCGCGGCGCCTCAGACTGAAGGTTCCGGCTGGCCCTCGCGAGGCTCTGTGTCACCCTTGCGTATCGCTGTCGGCGGACGATCGAGGCATCCCGTCAGTCCCAGACCCAGACGTCGAGACCGTTATCGAGTTCGCCCTCAGGCTCGCTCATGATGCGCGATGCGCCGATGCGGTGACCGTAGCCGAGAATGTCGCCGTGCTTGGCGTAGCCCAGAAGCCGGCGGATGGTCTTGTCGTAGCGCGCCGCGACCTCCGGCGGCACGGCGAGGTACTGGTTTACCTCCTGTCGGAGCCAGCCCAGCGCATAGGTGTTGATGAGACCCATGCGCGGTCCGTTCGATCGGTTGGCCCCTCCACCGTGCCACAGGGAACCCATGTAGAAGAGGGCGGATCCACTGGGCATCGATGCCTGCACGACACACGAGAGGGCAGGGCCGTCGTGGTCCGTGAGGCGGTGGCTTCCAAGGGCAACACGCGTCGCGCCGTTCTCCTCGGTGAAATCGTCGATTGCCCACATCACGCCGATCTGGAATTCCATGCCCGGAATGCTGATCGGATAGATCGTGTCGTCGCGGTGGAGAACCTGGTCGCCTTCGCCGGGGAGAATCTCGATTCCTGTGGCGCTGCCGATTCGGTAGGCAAAGCAATGCGGAAGAAGGACAGCATCAGCTACTTCCAGCACAAGTGGATGGCCTACCATCCTGGCCGCCGCAGGCGCGTAGCCCAGCACGCTTGAGATGCGCAAGGTGCGATAGCCGTTGAAATCGCTCTCCTGCTGGCGCCCGCGTTGGTCGAATTCGGAACGCATTTCCGCCGCGCAAAGGTCCACGGCATCTTCGTCGAGAAGGTCGGTCACGACCGCCGCACCGGCGGTGCGCAGGGCGGCCACGACAGCAGACGCCGGCGTCGCCGCGTCAAAGACTGGAAGCTCCATCACCATCAAGGGGTCCTCCGGCAGTCACATTCCGGTCGCGGCGCGATCCTCGGATCATGCGAATGATAGGGCAGATCGAAGCTCTTGAACCAGCAGGAAGTGCCTCTCGAACAAAGGACGGAGTGGTCCCGTCTCCGGTATGTCATGCCGCCACCGCCTGTGCCATGATCGAGATCATGAGCGACCGTCCAGTCTGTGCCATTGTTGGAGCCGGTGAGGGCCTTGGCCGCTCGCTTGCGGCGCGGTTCGCCGCCGGCGGCTGTGACATCGCTCTGGTGTCGCGGACACGCTCAGGCAGCGCGGTGGCCCTCGAGCATGCACGGGCCGCCAACGGTACCATGGACGTGCGGTTCTTTGCCGCAGACGCCACCCGTCCGGTCACCGTTGAGGAGGCCATGGCGCAGGTGGCAGAGGAGATGGGCGCCATCGAGGTCCTCATCTACAACGCCCGGGGAGACTTCACGCGTTGCGATCCGCTGGACATGACCTACGCCCAGCTCGAGGAGGTTTTCCATGTGGAGGTGATGGGCGCCTTCGCGGCAGCCCGCTCGGTGTTGCCCGCCATGCGCACCAGGGGGAGCGGCACCATCATGTTTTCCAGTGCCACCGCCGCCTTTCGTGGTTCCGCCACCCATCCACTCTATGCCATCGGCAAGTTCGCTCTTAGGGGCCTGGCGCAGTGCCTTGCGAAGGCCCATGCACGGGACGGCGTCCATGTCGTCCACATGAGACTCGACTGCGACCTCGACGTGCCGGTCATGCGGAACGTTTATGATGACCCGACAGGTCTGGCCGATCCCGATGGCGTGGCCGACACCTACTGGTGGGTGCATCGCCAGCCGCCTTCGGCATGGAGCAACGAAGTGGAACTGAGGCCATTCAGCGAAACATGGACCATCTGACCCGGAGGAAGACGACATGAATGCCGGACGGTGCCTGTGCGGCGGCGTCACCTGGGAACTGGCGGCTGAACCGTTCCAGGCCTTCAACTGCCACTGCAAGCTGTGCCGCAAGGCCCATGGAACGGCCTTCGGAACATACTGGTTCATGCGTCAGGCGGAAATCCGCGTGACCGGGGGCGAGGACATGACGGTCAACTACCGTTCATCCCACATGCTGGTCCGGAAGTTCTGCGGAGAGTGCGGCTCGGTGGTTCCCTATGCCGGCGAGGCGGACGACCAGCCGGCCATCGCGCCCGGTGGTTGCCATGACGACGGCAGGCCGTCGGACTGCAACATCTTCGTTCCCCATGGCGCGCCCTGGCACCAGGTGACGGGAGATCTGCCCCGTCACGACGACTATCCCCCGGAGACGGGCTATCCGAGGGTCGAGGAAGACCCGGTACCGCCAGCGCCACCGGACATAGTGCGCGGCTGGTGCATGTGCGGCAGTATCGCCTTCCGGACGACCGGTCCCTACACGTCGGCCTGGAACTGCCATTGCGGACGCTGTCGCCGGGGACGTGCTGCCGCCCATTCCTCGAATGCCCAGATCGACCTCCGGTACCTGGAGTTCACGCAAGGTGTCGATCACCTCAAGAGCTTCCGCGTGCCAGGTGCGAGATACCACACCCAGGTCTTTTGCGACCTGTGCGGATCAAAGATGCCTCATGTCGACACCGAGCGCGCCGTCGCCATCGTACCCCTCGGCATCCTCGAGGATGATCCCAACATCAGGCCTGACGTTCATATCCATGTCGGGTCCAGGGCAAGGTGGCACGAGATCACCGACGACCTGGAGCAGCATGACGGGGCGGGAATCTGACCGGGCCTTCAGGTTGGGGCGGCGATGGGTGTGAGCCGCTTGTAGTGCAGGTGCTGGTAGATCGAGACCTCGATTGACATGACGCCTTTCAGGGGCCGGATATCATGGTCGATGATGGCCAGGAGTTCCGCCTCGTCGCGGCAGGCGATCTCCGAGAAGATATCGAAACGTCCGGCACATATCGCGACATAGGTGACGTGCGAGAGGCCTGATAGCCCGTCGGCCACGTCGCGTGCCGGAACGCCGCCGCCGACACGTACGGCGACCCAGGCGACGGTTCCGTAGCCCAGACTCATCGGGTTGACGATGGCAATGACGCTGACGACGCCGTCCGCTGCCATGGCGTTGAACCTGTTGCGGACCTGGGATTCCGAGATGCCGAGCCTGTCGGCCACGGCCTGCAGTGGCATGCGCCCGTCTTCCGAGAGTGCCTTGACGATGTCGCGGTCCGTTCTGGTGAGGATGCGCGGAACCACGCCTGCTTCCTTCAGGGATTTGCGCCGCGCCGCTCCGAAGTTTGCCAGCTGATAGTGGAGTGACAGGTAGGGGAAGCTCTCGATGATCCGGATGCCTCCGATCTCGCCGATGCGGTTCTCGATCACGTCCTGCAGTTCACGGCGGTCGTGACAGATGACTTCGGCGAAAAGGCCGTATCGACCCGTGGCCACCACGACATAGTCGATGACGGCGACCGACAGCAGTTTCCTGGCTGTCTCGGAGGCCGGTGCGGCAGGGTCGAGGACAAGACCGAGAAGGGCGGAACTGTGGTATCCAAGGGCGCGCGGGTCGGTCACGGCGGCAATCTGGATGATTTCGGCGTCGAGAAGGTGCCTCATCCGGCTGCGCACGGTCTTCTCGGCAAGGCCCGTTGCCCTGGCGATCCGCGCGAAGGACCGCCGGCCGTCCTCCTGGAGGTGTTCGACGATTGCGCGATCAGCGGGATCGAGGGCCGGCGCCTGTCTGAGAAAGACGCCCGGAAGCGAGGACCTCTCCACCCTAGCGATCGACAAGTTTCAGTGAACGGGAGAACACTTCGCTCGTCGATTCTGCCAGGCGTTCGAGTTCGCCAAAGTGGTTTTCGCCAGGAACGTCGTAGCGTTCCATTGTTCGCCGCTCGGTGCGAAACCTGTCGCAGTAGGCATCCGACTGGCGGGTGAACTCCGGGGTTTCGGCGCCGCCGGCAATGACGAGATGGGGCGCGTTGCCGCAGATCTCCATGAACAGGGGACTCTCGCGCCTTGCCTCGGCGACATCCATCCCTGGTCCGGCATTGATCGACGTGTGAACCAAGGGTTCGAGTTCGAAAATTCCCGAAATCGGCAGGGCGGCCCGGATGAGGTCATGCGGCAGGGCGGAGTCAAGGGCCGGCCAGTCTGTCGCCATCATCATCGCCGTCAGGTGGCCGCCGGCGGAATGTCCCATGACCGACAGACGCTCGCGATCAAATCCAAGATCGTCGGCATTGCGCCACAACCAGGCGATGCACCGCCGCACCTGGGGCGCGATGTCGCCGATGCGGCATGCCGGCGTGAGCGTGTAGTTGATCATTGCGACATTGACTCCGGCGTCCAGGAACGACTCGGCGACGAAGCTGTACATGTCCTTGTCGCCGCGTTGCCAGTAGCCGCCGTGGATGTAGACGAGGAGCGGGCCGCCTGCGGCGGCGCGAAAGAGATCGAGCCGGTCGCGGTCCCCGCTGCCATAGGCGAGATCGATCGCCACATCGCGTGAGGCACGGAGCGCCGCGCTGCGCCTGAGCCAGCGCGCCACCACGGCATCGAAGTCGGGCTCCTTGCTGCGCAGTTCGTACTGGTATTCCAGTTCGTCGGCATTCATGCCGCGATAGAGGCCCATCGTCGTTGCCCTGTCGGTATGGAGAGAGGACCGTATGACGAAAATAGACATTGACGCAAGGCATTTTGGCGAATTAAGGTAGTGTTTCCAGAATTTTTTGTGAAATGGGGAAATCCATGCTGGTCGGCCTCTTGCAGGAAGCGGAATTGATGGAGGGTGTCGACGTCGCCCAGCGCTATTGGGAGATGATCGAGGAGGCGGCACTCGCCGACAGGCTCGGATTTTCCTGCTGGGGAACATCCGAACAGCATTTCTCTCCGCCGCGATTTGCCGTGGCGGCGCCCGAGGTTCTCTATGCCGCCGTGGCCCAGCACACGGAGAACATCAAGCTGCGTGTCATGTGCGCGGTTCTGCTGGCGTGGAATCACCCGATCCTGGTGGCCGAAAGGCTGGCCACTCTCGACATCGTATCGAAGGGGAGGGCAGAGCTGGCGACGGCGCGGTCGAACAATGTCCATACCCTTGAGGCCTTCGGCGTCGACCCCGCCACCACCCGCCAGCAGTGGGCGGACTCCATTGAGGTCATCGTCAAGGCGTTCTGTGACGACATGCTGGAACACGATGGTCCGGTGTGGAAGATTCCGCCACGGGAAATCGTGCCCAAGCCGGTGCAGAAGCCCCACCCCCCATTGTCGGTGGCGGCCTCCAGTGTCCAGTCCCACGTGGCAGCCGGCGAGCGCGGCATCGGTGCCCTGTGCTTCGAGAGCTACTTCGGATTCTCCTACCTGCAGGACTGCATCGACGGATATCGCGCCGGTCTGGCGAAAGGGACTTCCATGGCGCCGCGGCGAACGGAGCACATGGGTCTTTACGTCGCGACGGCGTTTTGCGCCGAGACACGCGAGGAAGCCTGCCGCATCGCCCATGACGTCGCCATGGGCTACTACCAGTTCCTCGTCGACATCTACGTGCCTCTCGGCAAGCAGCAGTCCTACGAGTACCTCGATGACAAGCTGAAGCTCCTCATCGACCACCGGGACGACTTCGACTATCTCCTCACCGAGACGCCGTCGATCATGATCGGCACGCCGGATGACTTCATCCAGCGCATCGAACGGCTCGAAGCCATGGGGATCGACGAAATCCTCATGAGAATCGACGGCGTCGCTCACGAGGACATCATGCGGAGTTTCCGTCTGATCGGCGAAGAGGTCATCCCGCGCGTCTCGCATTAGCGTTCACCGGGGTCCGGCGCTCGTCCCTTGATGACGGATGGGGCCAAATGGACTCTCTTCCTGTCATTCTTGTAGCAGGACCGTGGAATGTCGCATGCCGTCTCGGCAGCTCAATCGGCTTTCCCTGCGGCCATTTCGCCGTGTTCCGTTGCGGCACTTTCCGATCACATTGCGCCGCCGGGACCCTGTCGTCCGGGGTCCGGCCGGCAACGCACTGCTTGAAACCCGACCCAAGTGCACGGCACCATGGTGACCAAAACCATCTGGCCCGTGTGGACAGATCGGTCAACATAAGCCCGGGAGGAATGCATGAAACTCGTTCGCACCATCGACCGCATCGCGCAGGGCAAGGCAACCCGTCGCGAGATCGGAGAGATCGCTGCCCTTGCCGGCGTTGTGCCCCTGGCATTCCCGGTGGTCGCGCGCCCCGCCGCGGCGCAATCCGGCGAAGACCTGTTGTACTTCACGTGGGGAGGCTTCGAGGCGCCGGAACTGTTCCCGGCCTTTGCCGAAAAGTGGGGTGAACCCTCCACCTCCTTCTACGGCGACGAGTACGAGGCCATCGAGAAGCTGCGTGCCGGCTTCGAAGCCGATGTTGTATGCCCCTGCATCGACGTCATGCCCAACTGGATGCGCGTGGGTCTGCAGCCACTCGACGAATCGCGTCTGATCTATCTCGAAGACACCTTCGAATCGATCCGCAGCCCGGCGGCGGCCTTCGACAAGGGCGAGCGCTACTACACGCCGACCTACTACGGCTTCACGTCCTTCGTGTACCGCACGGACCTGACCGACATCACTCCGGAGACCGAGTCCTGGGGGCTGTTCTTTGACGAGACCTATGCCGGTCGCATGGCCATCTGGGATTCCACCGATGCCGTGGTGCCGGTCGCCGCGCTTGCTGCCGGCATCACTGACAATCCCTACACGCCTGATGGTGACGACCTCAAGAAGGTCGAAGACCTGATGCGCAAGCAGCGCGATCTCGTGCGGTTCTACTGGAACGAGCAGACGACAGCGCTTCAGGGCATCACGTCCGGCGAGGTCGTGCTCTCCTACGCGTGGTCAGCCGCCATTCCGCAGCTCATCGAATCGGGCATTGCGTTCAAGTGGGCCCAGCCCAGGGAAGGCCTCATCTCGTATGTCTGCGGCCTTTCGCGCGCCAACCGCCAGGGCACGGATGATGAACTGGTGTACGACTTCATCAACGCCAACAGTTCACCGGAAGCCGGTGCCTTCATGATTGATGCCTATGCCCTGGGTGCGGCCAACAGGAACAGCTACGATCTCGTCGACCCGGGGACCCTTGTTCGCAATGGCCTCGAAACACCCGAGGAATCGCTCGCCGGATCGCACACCTACCAGTTCGTGCCGGTTGATCTGAAGCAGCGCCACATCGCTCTCTTCGACGAGATTCGCGCGGGGTTCTAGCGCTGCGCTCCGCGGTTGCGTGCGGACAGGCGTTCGGGGTTGTTGAACGTTAGCGACGGCGCTGTAATCCAGCGCCACCGCCCGGCGATGCTGAACGCCTGCTTACACAGGGTGTTGATGGAGGCGCGGCGTTCAAGGCCAGGGTCAGGCTGCTTGCGACGCGGCCCTCCATCGCCGTCGCTCTTGACGACTCGGTTCGTCAGCAGATCGTCAATTGTCGCCATCGTCCGCTTTTCTGGCGGTGGTTGACTCAACTCGGCGCGCCTTCAGGCGGCGGCGGTTGCCTGATATTGCCATCAAGCCTTTGACCACCGGGATCACGTCGACGGTCTTCTCGCCGACACCGCCCGTCATGATCGGCACTCCAACTGATGTCGTCCGGTGCATAAGGCGCCTTTAGGCAATGGGAGGGAAAATCGACAGAGGTGGTCCTTGCCAGCTTCGAAACAACGGGGTCATCATCGGCGGTCATGACGGAAGACCTCGACACGATCCGCCTTGCGGACTCCGCATTCTGGAGGCGAAAGGACAGGATGGCGGTGTTCGCCCGGTTCCGCCTCGAACGGCCGGTCGCCCGTCAGACCATGCCGGATGGCAGCGCCACCTTCTGGTCACTCACGCGCCATGCCGAATGCCGCGACGTCTCACGCCGGGCGTCGCTCTTCCAGTCGCGGCATGGCACCGGAATGGTGGCGGAGGGCCCGGAACTGGCCTACGAGATCGGCGGCATGCTGAATCGCGATGCGCCGATCCATCCGGCGCTCAGGCGTATTCTGGCGAAGGTGTTCACGCGCGGTTCCTGGAGGAGATGGAGCAGGACCTGGACGCTGCGGCCCGCGCGGTGATTGGCGCCGTCAGCGAGCGTGGTTGCTGCGATTTCGCCGTGGACATCGCCAACCGCATGCCCCTGACGGTGATCTGCGACATGCTGTCGGTTCCCGACGGTCACGAACGCGATGAACTCGCACGACTCACCTTGACGGCGCTCGATCCCGCGGAAGCCGCAGAGGCGCTGAAGGCCTTCCGCGCCCTCAATCTCTACGGTGAGAATCTTGCCCGGACGCGCCGCCAGGCGCCTGGTGACGATCTCATGAGCCGCCTGGTCGCTGCCGAAGTCGATGGCGCCAGGCTCACTGACCGCGACATCGGCATCTACTTTCAGCTTCTCATCACCGCGGGCATCGAAACCACGTCGAGTTCACTGGCTCAAGGCATGCACTTTCTCGCCACTCATCCGGCACAGTGGCGCGACTGGCGCGAACACTACGAGGAGCTGGCGGGAACGGCGATCGAGGAGATCGTGCGCTATGCCAGCCCGGTCGTTCATTTCGGTCGCCGGGTGGAACGCGATGTCGTCATCGGCGGCCAGCCGATCGCCGCCGGTGACCAGGTCGTCCTCTGGTACGTATCGGCCAACCGGGACGAGACGGTCTTCGCGCAGCCGGAGTGTTTCGATATCCGCCGCTTCCCCAATGATCATGTCGGCTTTGGCGGCGGCGGCCCGCACCACTGTCTCGGCATTCACCTTGCCCGTCGGGAAATGCACCACCTCTTCAGGGTTCTCTTCGAGACCCTGCCCGATCTCGACGTCGATCTCGATGGCGCGCGCGCTCATCACGGTCTGTTCATCAACGGCATGCAGCGGTTGCCATGCCGGTTCACGCCGCGGCGCGTGGCATCGCCGGTGCCTTGACTTTGCCGGATGCCGACCGTATATGCACCGGGCCTTCTCGGGCGGAGTAGCTCAGTTGGTAGAGCAGGGGAATCATAATCCCTGGGTCGGGGGTTCAAGTCCCTCCTCCGCTACCACCTCCCCGTGTGCGAACGTTGTCCGATGCGATGACGGCGCGTCCCAGATCGAGAAGAGCCTTTCTCAGCGCAGGATCCCGGACGGGTGCGACAAGACTTTCGAGGTGGGCCGTCTCCGCGGCATCCAGGGTCCGTTGCGACTGCCGCTGCGGCGGCTGGGGAGCATCGATGTAGCCCTGCTTCAGCCTGATGCGGTCGATGACGGGATCATGTCCGGTGCCGAGGTACGTGTTGATGCGATCCAGAATGACCGGCTCCTGGACCTGCATCGTGGGGGCGTGGGATGGTGTGACGACGACGGTGAGGGTACTGCCGGAGATCCTTGTCGGACGGCTGTTCTCGGCGGTGTCGCGATCGACCATGTCGGCCCAGTCGGTGAAGACGCGGGCGCGGGCGAAACCCTTGCGCCGGAAAGCGCGTCCCGCGGCCTGCGGCAGGATCCGTCCCAGATGGACGAACCGTCCCTGCGTGCTGCGCGCCCGGTTCTTCCTGTCAGGCATGCCGTGATGACCGTGTGCAGAATGGGGGATGCTCGCGATGAACCCCTGTGACCGCCTGCTCGCGTGGTACGACCGTCACGGCAGGTCCCTGCCGTGGCGCACCAGGGGCGCTGGCGATCCCTACCGCGTCTGGCTTGCCGAGGTCATGCTGCAACAGACCACGGTGCCGGTCGTCATTCCCTACTATCGCCGATTCCTCGAACGTTGGCCGACGCTCGCTGCCCTGGCCGCCGCGGACCGTGACGATGTTCTCGCCCTGTGGGCGGGTCTCGGCTACTACGCCCGTGCCGCGCGGCTTCACGAGTGTGCCCGCACGATCGTGCGTGACCACGCGGGTCGGTTTCCAGGGACCGTGGCGGAACTGAAGGGTCTGCCAGGCATAGGCGCCTACACCGCCGGGGCGATCGCGGCGATTGCCTTCGATCAGCCGGAAGCCGCGGTCGATGGCAATGTCGAACGCGTGATGGCCCGCTACCTTGCGGTTGACGAACCTGCTCACCGCCTGCGGAGAACCGTGGCGGAAGCCGTCTCGGACATGGTGCCGCGTCATCGGCCCGGCGACTTTGCCCAGGCCCTCATGGATCTCGGTTCCATGGTGTGCACGCCCCGCGCACCCCGCTGCGGCGCGTGTCCCCTCGCCGGGGAATGCAGCGCGCGACAGCGCGGTCTGGTCGACAGCCTGCCTCGCCGGAGTCCCCGCAAGCGGCGCCCCCGGCGCCAGGCCATCGCCTTCTGGCTTGAGAGCGCCGATGGCCGGGTGATGCTGAACAGGCGCAGCGGACAGTCCCTCCTGGGAGACATGCTCGAGGTTCCGTCGACTCCCTGGCGCGACGATGCCTGGACTCTGGATGATGCGCTCGTCCATGCACCCCGGGCAGGCGACTGGTCGCTCCTTGCCGGGTCCGTGGAGCACGCCTTCACCCACGTCGCCGTCATCTTCCGCATTGCCTGCCATCAGGGTTCCGTGCCGGCCTCCGGTGACAACTGGCATGCTCGGGAGGCGTTCCCGGCTCTGGCGTTGCCCGCCATGACCTGGAAGATCATCGATCACGTCGATGCCACCAGGCGGGAGACGGGAGAAAACGAGCGGCGGTGATGAGGTGTGGGCCCGTGGTGCTCAAGCGCGCGCGCGTGCTCACGCGTTCCGTATCCGGCGTTGCGCTGCCAGCCGTAGTCCGGGAACGAGCGGGCGAGATCGGCCATGATCCGGTCCCGTGTCACCTTTGCGACGATGGAAGCCGCCGCGATGGAAAGAGACGCGCCGTCGCCCCTGACGACAGCTGTTGCGGGGCAGGCCAGAGCCGGGACCCGGTTGCCGTCGATCAGGGCGTGTGCCGGCGCCACCGGCAGTGCGTCCACGGCCCGCGCCATGGCGAGCATGGTGGCTTCGAGGATGTTGAGGCCATCGATGTCTCCGACATCCGCAGAGCCGACCCCCGTCAATGCCGCATCCATCAATCGCGCCATCAAGTCCGTCCGGCGCGCAGGCGAGAGCTTCTTCGAATCATCGAGGCCGTCCGGAATTCTCCCCGGATCGAGGATCACCGCCGCTGCGATCACCGGCCCGGCCCAGCTCCCGCGGCCGGCTTCGTCGACGCCGGCGACAGGCTGCGGCAGGCGTCCTTCCCGGTCAAAGTCAGGAACCTGGCCCATCGGTCCTCTTGTCCTGGAGTGCCGGGGAACGCCTGCGGCGACGCACGGCGGCTTGCGTCCGGCGCACCCATGCCATGCCGCGGTCCGCGCTGACGGCGGCAAAGGGATAGAGCCGCTCCATGAGCTCACGCAGCGTTTCGGCGTTGGAGGCGAGAGACTGGATCCTGCGGGCACTGTTGAGCCACACCGGCGAGATGATGAGGCTGAGCGCGATGACGGCGATGAACAGGCGATATCCTTCCTGATCGACGGCCCCCGTCGACAGGCCAAGGGCCACCAGGACGAAGGAGAACTCCCCGACCTGCCCCAGGGCGACACCGCCCAGCCACGCGCGTGGCCAGGGCTCCTTCAGGAGCCTCAGGATGCCGACGTTCATCGCGGTCTTGCCCAGGGTCACGAGAAGCAGCATGAGGAAGATGGCCTCAAGGTTCTCGAGAATGAACGTGACGTCGATCAGGAGGCCGATGGAGAGGAAGAACACCATGAGCAGCACGCCCTGCAGGGGCAGGGTGACACGCAGAAGGGTGGCTCGGTCCGTACTGGCGCCGAGCACCAGACCGGCAAGGAAGGCGCCGTAGGCCGTCGAAATGCCGAAGAGACCGCTGATCGCGGCCGCCCCGAAGCACAGGGCCATTACGCCGACGGCGATCAGGTCCGCCTGCCCGCGGGCCAGGGCCTCGACGGGAAAATTGATGCCGCGTCTGCGGGCGAGGAACCACAGCAGGACAAGAAGGATCAGGATGGACCCGATCACCGGCATGACGGAGTTGAACGTAATGTCCTCCTCCGTGCCCATGGCCGATACGAACAGCATCATCGGGATGAACGCCAGATCCTGGGCGATGAGAATCCCGATGGCCCGGCGACCGGTCTCGCTGTCGATTTCACCGACGTCCTCGAGGAGCTTGATGGTGACGGCAGTGGACGACAGCGCCACGCCAAACCCCACCAGAACGCTCAGTTCCCACGGCCATCCAAGTGGCCATGAGCAGAGCAGGATGACCGTTGTTGCAATGGCGATCTGCAGGCCGGTGACGATGAAGGAGAACCTGATGACGGAGCGGAAATTCGAGACATCGAGTTCCATGCCGATGCTGAACAGGAGGAGCAGCACGCCCAGCTCGGCAAGGAAGTTGATCTGTTCCCGGTCCTCGACGAAACCCATCACCGAAGGGCCGAGAACGACACCGGCGAGGATGTAGCCAACGATGGCCGGTTGGCGGAACCGTCCCAGCAGCAGACCACAGGCGAGTGCGGCGGTCACGACGATCGTGATGTCGGTCAGCTGGTCACCGTGATCCATGGTTCGAGTCTACCACGTAACGGGCGGGCGATAAGGCTGGACCGCCACGCTTCAACCGGTTTCACAGGAGTGATTGCTGCCGCGGATCGGCGGACGGGTGGATGAACTGTGTCGTGTCGAGGGACCAGGAACGGCGATCGAGACCGTATCGCTTGCACGCCGTGGAGATCCTGCGTGACACGAGGTCCGCGACCGGACCGGTTCCCGTCATTCTCCGGCCCCATCCGGAGTCGTAGTCCCTGCCGCCGCGGCACTGCCTGATGAGCGTCATGACCCGCCTTGCCCGGCCCGGTTCGTGGGTAGCCAGCCATTCCTGGAACAGGTCCCTGATCTCCAGCGGCAGGCGCAACAGGACATGGCTGGCGCTCGCCGCGCCGGCGGCGGCAGCGTCCCTGATGATGGCCTCGATCTCGTGGTCATTCAGTCCCGGGATGACCGGCGCCACCATGACGCCTGTGGGAATCCCCGCACCGCTCAGGCGTTCGATGGCCCTGAGGCGCAACAGGGGCGTCGGCGCGCGGGGTTCCATGCGTCTTGCAAGGTCGCGGTCGAGCGTTGTGATGGAGATGAAGGCGCGGACGAGGTTCATTCCTGCCATGGGAGCCAGGATATCGAGATCCCGCTCGATGAGGGACGACTTGGTGACGATGCCGCACGGGTGACGGCATTCGCTCAAGACCTCGAGGATCTGGCGCGTGATGCGGTAGCGGCGCTCGATCGGCTGGTAAGGGTCCGTGTTGCTGCCGAGGGAAATGACCTTCGGCCGGTAGGAGGGGCGTGCGAGGTGTCGGCGCAGCAGGAGGGCGGCATCCGGTTTCATCACGAGTTTCGTTTCGAAATCAAGGCCGGGAGAAAGACCGAGCCAGGCATGTGACGGTCTCGCGTAGCAGTAGATGCACCCGTGTTCGCATCCGCGATAGGGATTGATCGAATGCTCGAAGGGGATATCCGGTGACGAGTTGCGGGTGATGATGCTGCGGCTGGAATCGACAGCCACTTCGGTCCGCAAGGGGGGAAGATCCTCCTCGACGGTGTTCCAGCCGTCATCGAAAGCTTCGCGCTGCAGGGTTTCAAAGCGACCGGTCCGATTGGTCACGGCGGCACGACCCTTGTGTTGGCGGGTGTCGGGCATGATGGAACAATACCAGAACATTGATGGCTCCGGCAAGAGTCCGATTGCGTTATGATGGCGCGGATGGAGAGGCTTTCGGTCATCATTCCCGCGCTCGACGCCGCAGCCGGTCTGGGGGACGTCATCGACCGGCTGAACCGGGGTGGTGCTGCTCCGGATGAGATCATCGTCGTCGACGGGGGATCGGTTGACGGTACGACCGATGTGGCGCACTCGAGGGGCGCGACGGTGATGTCGGCACGGCGCGGCCGCGGCATCCAGATGGCGGCCGGCGCCGCCGTGGCGAAGGGCGACTGGTTGTTGTTTCTTCATGCCGACACGGTTCCCGGGCTGGTCTGGCGAGAGGCTGTTGTGGATCTGATGGCCGGCCCTGACGGTGACCGGCGCGCCGGTGTGTTTCGCCTGCGCCTCGACGATCCGGCGCCGTGGGCCCGGTGGGTCGAGTGGTGTGCCCGGTTGAGAAGCCGTCTCCTGGGATTGCCCTATGGAGACCAGGGATTGCTGATCTCCGCCGAGTTCTACAAGTCGCTGGGCGGATTCAGGCCCATGGTGATCATGGAAGACGTCGACATGGTGCGGCGCATTGGCCGCCGGCGGCTGGTCACCCTGGAGTGCGCCGCGCATACCAGCACCGTCCGCTACCGTCGGGCCGGATACGGTATCCGCGTGATGAGGAACGCTTTCTGTCTTGCCTGCTACTTCTGTGGCGTGCCGCCGTCGCTGATCGCAAGGATGTATGGATGAAGGCGACGCGCAGCGTTGTCGTGATGGCCCGCCCGGCGATCGCCGGCGAGGTCAAGACCCGCCTGGCCGAAGCCTGTGGCGACCGCTTCGCCCTTGCGGTCTACAGGCTCATGCTCCGGCGAACGCTCCGGCGCGTGGCCAGGGGACCGTGGATGACCGTGGTCGCGGTCGCGCCCTCGGCAGAGGAACGGCGCCGGCGCCGGTTTGGTGGACTCGCGACAATGGCCCAGTCCGGTCGTGACCTTGGCGAGCGGATGCACAACGCCTTTGCGGCCTTGCCGCCGGGGCCTGTCGTGATGGTTGGCACGGACATACCCGGGTTGCATCGCCATCACATCAGTCGCGCCTTCAGGGTCCTTCGACGTCATGAAGCGGTCTTCGGGCCGGCACACGATGGCGGGTACTGGCTTGTCGGACTGGCTCCGGGTCTGCGCAATTCCGACATTTTCTCACGGGTCCGCTGGTCCACGCGCCACGCCTTGGCCGACACGCTGGAGAACATCCCGGCGGCGTGCTCAACGGCCTTGATCGCGACTCTGGGGGATGTCGACACGGTTGAGGATGTCGAACGGTGGTTTGGCGGATTTCTTCAACGGTGAATCCGTTGTTGAGGACCGGTGCCCTGTTTGCGTAGAGTGATGGAGTGCCCCCGGTCACTTGTTGCGAGAAGGGGCTGTTGCACCAATACGCTCCGTTTGCGGGCAGACAAGGAGGATTCTCATGATTCCAGCCAGAGTGACAGGTGCCATTGCCGGCGCCGCCATGGCCCTTACCTTCGCCGCCCCGGCTTTCGCCGATCACGGTGATACGGTGACAGTGGCCTATTTCCTTGAGTGGCCCACCGCCAACCAGGTGGCCCAGATTGAAAAGACCTATGACGAGGCAATGGGCGTCGATGTCGAATGGCGCGCCTTCGGCAACGGCAACGAGATGACCCAGGCCATGGTTTCCGGTGACGTGCAGATCGCCTACAGCCAGGGTTTCGTGCCGTTCGTGGTCGGCGTCTCCAATGGCGCTCCGCTGAAGCTGGTGGGGATTGCCGTGACCTATGCCGAGAACGACCTGTGCATCATCCGTGAGGATGCCGGCATCACCCAGGACAACGCTTCCGAACTCGAGGGCATGAAGGTGGCGACGCCCATCGGCAATGTCACCCACTACAAGCTGTTGCGCACCCTTGAACATCTCGGTGTGGACGCGTCGAAGGTCGATCTGGTGCAGATGAATCCGGCGGATGCCGCCATCGCCCTGATCCGTGGCGACGTCGTCATGGGTTGTGCCTTCGGCGGCGCCATCGACCGCATGAAGGAAGTCGGCTTCCCGTTGATGACCGGGGCCGAACAGGAAGCGGTTGGCATCAACACCTTCGATATCATCACGGTGACCGAGGACTTTGCCAGCCAGCATCCGGACCTGGTACAGGCCTTCATGGATGTCACCGAGGAGGCCAACGCCGCCTACAAGGCCGATCCGGGCGCTGCCCTGGGGACCATCGCCAGCGCCGCGGGCATGGACGAGGATGCGGCCGGGGCGATGCTCGCCAACTTCGGTTTCCCGAGCGCTGCCGACCAGAAGAGCGCCAACTGGCTTGGTGGTGGCGTGCAGGCCATGACCAAGGGCGTCGCCGACGTCATGGTCGAGGCAGGCAACATGGAAACCGGTCTCGACGACTATTCAGGGTTCGTCGACGACAGTTTCCTTTGAGTAATCCGGGAACCGGGCAGCATGGCGTTGCCCGGTTCCCGCTCCGCTGCAGGCGGTTCGACCGTTTGCGGTGGACCTGAGGGGGAGGTCCGGATGACAGAGACGGCAGAGATTGCGATCGACCGGATCTCCATGGTCTACACTCTTCCCGATTCAGAGGTCGACGCGCTCAATGACGTGTCGCTCGATATCGGCAAGGGCGAGATCATGAGCGTTCTCGGACCTTCGGGATGTGGCAAGACCACCCTTCTCAACATCATCGCCGGCTTCCTTTCCCCGACCAGGGGCGAGGTTCGTGTTGCCGGCAAACCGGTGAAGGGTCCAGGCGCCGAGCGTGGCATGGTGTTCCAGCAGGGAGCGCTGTTCGAATGGCTTTCCGTGACCCAGAACATCTCCTTCGGACCGAGAATGTGCGGCAGGGACCGTGCGGAGACGGCCGACACCGTGCAGCGCCTGCTGGGTATCGTCGGTCTGACGGAGTTTGCCGACAAGCCGGTCTACCAGCTCTCGGGCGGCATGCAGCAACGCGTGGCCCTGGCTCGATGCCTTGCCAACGATCCCGACGTCATTCTCATGGACGAACCTCTGGGCGCACTTGATGCCCTGACCCGCGAGAAGATGCAGGGTCTGGTGCTCAGGCTGTGGAAGGAGACCGGAAAGACCATTCTTCTCATCACCCACTCGGTGGAAGAAGCCCTCTTTCTCGGCGAGCGCCTGATCGTCATGGCGCCCCGGCCGGGGCGTATCGAAAAGGAGTTTCGCCTGCCGTTCGCCGATGAGGCTCTCGAGAAGCCGGCGCGGGACGTCAAGGCCGGCAGCGAGTTCGTGGCGGCCCGCGAGGAGATCCTTTCCATGATCTGGGACATGGAAGAAGAGATCATGGGCGACACCGGATAGGTCCGTCGGAGGGGAGGAGATCCATGTCATCACGGCAAAAGCCTTCCGGCCTGGCGATCTGGCTTGGCCTGTCGGACAATTCGTTCACCCGCCAGAAGACCGTCAAGTTCGGAGATGCCACGGCCGTCAATTCGGGACGGTTCTATTCGATGCTGACCCTGGCGGTTCTCATCGTGGCGTGGGTGGTCGCGTCCGCCTTCGAGCTCATCGAACCCTTCTATTGGCCGTCGATTTCCGGGACCTGGGAACGCCTGATCAAGATCATTGGCGAGGGATTTCGCAATACGGCGCTTCACGACCATGTGGGGATAAGCGTCTACCGGGTGCTGTCGGGCGTGTTCTACGGAGCGTTGGTCGGCATACCACTCGGGTTTGCCATGGGGCTTTCCTCCATCGGCAGGGGTCTCTTCGATCCCGTGGTCGAGTTCATGCGGCCGATTCCGCCCCTGGCGCTGATCCCGCTCATCATCCTGTGGTTCGGCATCGACGAGTTCGCAAAGATCTTCCTGCTGTTCCTCGCCTCGCTCTTCATCATGACCATCGCCGCGCGCTCAGGCGTGTCGAGCGTGCGCATCACCAAGGTCCACGCGGCCTATTCTCTGGGCGCCTCGAAGCTGCAGATCCTGCGCCATGTGATCCTCCCCAACGCCCTGCCGGAGATCTTTACCGGGCTGAGAACATCCATGGGTGTGTGCTGGGGCACGGTCGTTGCCGCCGAACTGGTGGCTGCCGACAAGGGGCTGGGCTCGATGATCATGATTGCCAAGAACTTCTTGCAAACCGATACCGTGGTGATCGGCATCATCCTGATCGGCATCATCGGCTACATCATTGAACTCATCATGCGCCGCCTCGAGCAATGGCTCATCCCGTGGCGCGGCAAGGGCTGATCACGACAGGCACCACTGCCGGGCATTCCGCCCTGGGGGCACTCCTGGCCCGGACAGCGAAGTCACCCCCTGGCGACGGGGTCATCGGGAAAGACGATCCGGCGCGATCACCTTTCCAGGATTGAGTGTGTTGGCGGGGTCGAGGGCCCGTTTGAGCGTCGCCATGAGAGCAAGTTCAGTGGCATCCTTGTAGGCGTCCAACTGACGCATGCGCAGGCGGCCGATGCCGTGTTCGGCGCTGAACGAGCCACCGAAGGCGACGGCGCGTGATTCGACGATGTCATTGACGTCAGCGGCCCGGGCGAGGAGTGCGGCGCCATCTTCGGGGTTCGCCGCAAAGAGGTTGACGTGCATGTTGCCGTCGCCGAGGTGCCCGTAGGGGATGATCCGGGCCTCGGGCACCCTGGCGGCGATCTCTTCGCTGACCTGATCGAGGTAGTCGGCGATGGAGCCTGCGGGAACGGCGACATCGTGACTGATGCTGCCGCTCATCATCGTCTGGGCCTGCGGCATGTCCTCGCGGATCTGCCAGAATGCCCGGGCCTGTGCTGTCGATTCCGCGATGACGGCATCGGCCAGCAGCCCCTCGTCGAGTCCCCCGGCCAGTTCGTCCTCGACCGCCCGCCTCAGGCCGCCATCCGGCGAGCCCGAAGCAGCTTCCATGAGCACACAAGCAGGATACTCCCTCGGGAACGGTGACCGGTTCGCGGGAAGTTGCGAGAAGAGCATCTCGAGGGCGCCTGCCGACATGTATTCGAAACCAGTCACCTGGCCGCCGGTGCGGTCCTGAAGGCGCTGGAGCATGGCCAGGGCCTCGCGGGGCCCGGCCAGGCCGAGCCATGCGGTGACCTCGTCGCGTGGCAGCGGCCAGAGCTTCAGGACTGCCGCTGTGATGATTCCGAGGGTTCCCTCGGTGCCGAGGAAGAGCTGCTTGAGGTCATAGCCCGTGTTGTCCTTGCGCAGTCCCCTGAGGCCATTCCAGACCCGGCCGTCGGCGAGCACCACTTCCAGGCCGAGGACGTGGTCCCTGGCATTGCCGTAGCGCAGGACATTGGTGCCGCCGGCGTTGGTCGACAGGGTGCCGCCGATGCGGCAGCTTCCCTCGGCGGCAAGGCTGAGCGGGTAAAGCCGGCCAGCATCGCGCGCCGCTTCTTGGATATCCTGGAGAATGCAGCCCGCGTCGACCGTGATGGTGTTGTTCTGCGGATCGATGGCGCGCACCCTCGTCATGCGGTTGACGCTGAGAATGACCTCATGGCCGCTGTCATCGGGAATGCCGCCTCCCACCAGGCCCGTGTTGCCGGCCTGCGGCACGATTCCGATCCCGGCCTCGGCGCAGGTGCTGACGATCGCCGAGACTTCCTCCACGGTGGCCGGGCGCATGACGATCGGCGCGGCGCCCGACCACTTCTTGCGCCAGTCCCGGACATAGGGCGCGATGTCATGCGCTCCGGTGAGCCAGCCCGCCGGCCCGGTAATCGCCTTGAGTTGGTCCAGGACGGAAGGATTCATGGCGGCGCACTGCCCCAGGCCACGAAGGGCGGGTTGACGTATCCCGGCTTGCCATAGAGGAACGCTCCCCCGTCCGGTTCCGTCACCGCACCCCCGGCGGCCTCGAGGATGCCGTGTCCAGCCGCGGTATCCCATTCCATGGTGCGACCGAAGCGCGGGTAGACATCGGCCCTGCCTTCGGCCAGGAGGCAGAACTTGAGTGAACTGCCGCCGATGATCTCGTCGGTAACGGGAAGGGATTCCAGAAAGGCCTCGGAGGCCCTGTCCCGGTGAGAGCGACTCATGGCCGCCGTCATGCCGTTCTGCGGCGGCTTTCTGGTGCGGATGGCGATCGTCTCGCCGCCTGCTTTACGACACCAGGAACGCGTACCGTCACTGGCATAGATGAGGCCCCTTGCTGGAGCGCCGACAACGGCCAGCGTCACCCGGCGTTCCTCGATGAGCGCAATGTTGACGGTGAATTCGCCGTTGCCGCCGAGAAACTCCCGCGTTCCGTCAAGAGGATCGACGAGCCAGAACCGGGTTCGCGCTTCCCCGGCCGAAGCCGTGCCGGCCATCATCTCCTCGGCGATCACCGGGATATCCGGCGTAAGCCGTTCGAGCGCCGCGACGATGAGCGCCTCGGCAGCCTCGTCAGCGTCCGTGACCGGGGATCTGTCCGCCTTCAGCCGTGCAGAGGCACGGCCATGGTGGTCCATGATGACAGAGCCCGCCCTCCCCGCAACGGCCACCAGTTCGTCAAGAAGGCCGGCCGTCATCAGGAGCTGTCCCCGTCGGCTGGATCATCGGGCGGAAGCCAGCCGAATCCGGCACCGGGTTCGGCCAGATAGGCTTCCTCGTCGGCCGTCGAGACTCGCCCCAGCATCCTGTTGCGGTGAGGGAATCGGCCGAACCGGCTGATGACATCCCGGTGGGCTTCCGCGAAATGAAGGGAGCGAGGATCATCCAGGGTGGCAAAGAGACGGACACTCCGGTCCTGGACTTCGGGATCCTCCGAATGTTCGAAGGGAAGGTAGACGAACTTGCGTTCGACAGCTTCAAGCCCGTCGGCAAATCCGCCGTCGACGGTTTCCCTCGCCAGCGCCAGAGCCGCGTCATCCGTCGAGAAGGAGGCGGCCTTGCCCCGGTAGATGTTCCGCGGGAACTGGTCGAGCACGATGATGGCGGCGAGCCGACCGCGTGGCGTGGCGCGCCACGATGACGGGACCCCGTCTCGCCCCAGGCGGGCGTGCAATCCGCCGAACTTGCGGGCAATGGTCTCATCGAGGTCATCGCCGGGCTGGAACCACTCTTCCGGCGTCAGCTGGTTGAACCAGAAATCGAGAACCTCGGCGGCGTCTTCGGGAAGTGACATCGGCTAGATCTCCGCGGCTATCTTGAGCCCCTCGAGAACAGCCTCCTCGGCGGTTCTGGGGGCAAGGCAGTCCCCGACGAGGTGAAGCTCCCCCGTCCAGTCCTCGAGGTCATCGGCCAGGTCGGTCACGGAATGATGGCCGAGAGCCGTGACGAGCGTGTCGACGTCCTCGACGATCATCGCTTCGCCACTGGTGGCGTGCTGCAGGTAGACGCTGTCAGAATCGGCGCCGAAGAGGCGGGCGTAGGGAATGACCTTCACTCCCAGTTTCTGGAGAATGCCGGCCCAGTGATCACGGACGTACATCTGGATCGTCTGGCCGGGCATGTACCCGTCGACCGCCAGGGTGACGTTGCAGCCATTGCGCGCGAGGTGCTCGGCCAGACCGAGGCCGATCCAGTCGCACCGCCAGTCCGCAATCACCACGTTGCCGCCGACGTTCGCCTCGCCCTTGACCACGGACCAGGCCTCGACGACGTGGGCGTCGTCGCCTCCCTCGATGTCGACCGGCGCCGGCACCGCTCCGGTGGCGACGATGACCGCATCGGGAGCCTCCCTTTCCACCAGTTCGCTCGTCACCTTGCGGTTCCTGATGACCTCGACGCCGGCCAGCTCCATTTCCCGGGAGAGATTGGTGACGATGCCGCCGAATTCGGCGCGGCCCGGGAGTGACTGGGCCAGCAGCGTCTGTCCGCCCAGGCGGTCCGTCGCTTCAAAGAGTGTCACCCGATGGCCGCGCTCCGCGGCCACCGCTGCCGCCTTCATGCCGCCGGGTCCGCCTCCCGCCACCAGGATCCTCTTCATGCCGGCCGCCGGCTTGCGCTCGCCATAGGCGAGCTCGCGGCCGGACTCGGGGTGCTGGATGCACGAGATGCCGACCCCCATGTGCATGTGGCCGATACAGGCCTGGTTGCAGGCAATGCAGGCGCGGATGTCGTCGACGCGTCCCTCCCGGGCCTTGTTGGCCAGCTGCGGATCGCAGATCTGCGCCCGCGTCATGCCCACCATGTCGGCCTGACCGCTGGCGACAATCTCCTCGGCCTGGTGCGGCTGGTTGATCCTGCCGGCCACGAACACGGGAACCGACACCTTCTGGCGGATGGTGGCGGCGTAGGGCGCCACGTAGGCGTTGTCGATGAACATCGGTGGCACGATGTGTATCGAACCGCCGAGCGAGGACGACGAACCGGCGATGACGTTGAAGTAGTCGAGACCGCCGCCGGCGTCGAGCATGCCGATGGCCTCGGTCACCGTCTCCACGTCGGGACCGTCATGGGAACGCTCGTCGCCGGTGATCCTCAGGCCGACCACATAGTCGCTTCCCACCTTGGTGCGGATGTTGTCGACAATCTCACGCAGGAATCGCACGCGGTTCTCCAGGGTTCCGCCGTACTCGTCCTCGCGCACGTTGACCCGGGGATTGAGAAACTGTGCCGGGAGATATCCGTGACTGGCGACGATCTCGACCCCGTCGAGGCCGCCTTCACGGAGTCTGACGGCAGCATCGCCATAGCCGTCGATCACATCGTGGATCATGGCGCGCGGCATGGCTCTGGGCATGATGTGGAAGCGCTCGTTGGGCACCGACGACGGCGCCCAGGCCACCGGCAGACTGCCATCGATCGATTCGAAAATCTCGCGGCCCGGATGAAAGAGCTGCCCGAAGACACGGCAGTCATGGCGGTGCACACGGCGGGCGATGTTGCGGTAGCCGGGGATGCAGTCATCGGTGTTGGCCATGATGGTGTGGGAGGTGTAGACCGCCGAGCCGTGGACCAGCGCCACTTCGATGATCACCAGCCCGGCCCCGCCCCTGGCGCGCGACTCGTGATAGGCCGCCAGTTCCTCGTTGGGCCTGTAGCCGGTCACGAGGGTCGTCATATGACCGGTGGAGAAGATCCGGTTCCTGAAGGTCACATTCCGGATGGAAAGCGGCGAGAAGAGTTGAGGGAACATGGTGGACATCGAGACCTCCAGGGAGCCAGGCGTTACATAGCAAACATCGATGGCTCCGGCGAGAAGCGTCCCGGCAAGGGCTGGTGAACAGGATTCACCCCGTCCCTGATGCCTTGCCGCCGCGACGACCAACAGGGCTGTGACCGCCTCGTTTCTGGCGCCGGGAGGCGCGGTTCGCGTGACCTGGATCAGCTGGAGTGGACGACGGTGCCGTTCATCATTGTCAACCGCACACCGGTCTCCAGCAGCGACGCCGGCCCACCGGCGAAGAAGTCCCGGTCAAGCACGACGAGATCGGCCGCCAGGCCCGGCTTCAGCATGCCGGTTTCGTGATCCAGCCACGCTGCCCACGCCGACGTGCGCGTGCCGTGCACGATGGCCTCTTCCAGCGGCAGCGCCCAGTCGGGCCTGAGCGCCGGGAGCGAGTCGTCGGTGGGCGACTTTCGCGTCGACGCCAGGTACATGTTGGGCAGCGCTTCGTGTGGCGCGGTGGGCGTATCGGTGCCGAAGGCAAGAGCGGCTCCGGCGGCGAGATAGAGCGGCCAGGCGAAACCTTGATTGGCGCGTTCAGGACCCAGCACCTTGAGCCAGTTGTCGAGCATCGCCGGGTCCAGGTGGACCGGCTGCATTGAGGCGGTGATGCCGAGTACGCCCATGCGGGAGATCTCTTCCTCCTGAGCGTACTCCAGATGTTCGATGCGATGACGCTTGGCTGCCGTGCGGTTCACCTGCATCGCATTCTCCAGGGCATCGACGGAAATCCGTATGGCCTCATCGCCGATGGCGTGGATGGCAATCTGCAGACCGGCGGCATCCGCTGTCCTGACAACAGGATCCAGCGCTTGGCGATCCCAGATGGGATCGGCGAAGTCGCCGGTTGTGTAGGGTGCGCTCAGGGCGGCCGTGCAGCCATCGATGGTGCCGTCCGCGATGATCTTGATGCCGCCGACTCGCAGCCTGTCCCCGCGGTACGTCTTCGCCAGGTCCATGGCGCGGCGCACCTGGGCAAGTTCCGTCTCCGTGTCGCCTGTTCTGAAGATGATCATGTGTGCCACGATTCGCGCCGTGAGACGTCCGGTTTCGTGCAGGGCCTGCATCGTCCGCAGAACCGGTTCTTCAAGCGCCATCTCCACCGCGCCGGTGATGCCTGCCCGGGCGAACGCATTGAGGGCGGTGACGACATGCCGTTCACGTGCTTGGTCCCCGACATTCGCAAGCAGGGGCCAGACCCACATGGGAGTGGCGCTTTCCAGCAAATGGCCGGTCGCCTCCCCGGTATCGGGGTCGCGCACGATCTTTCCGCCAACCGGGTCCGGCGTGTCGTTGTCGATTCCAATTTCGGCAAGGGCTGCGGAGTTCAACCATGACGAGTGAAAGTCGTGTGCATCGAGATAGACCGGCCGGTCCGGGACGATGCCATCCAGCATCTGCCTGGTGGGCTTCGCATCCGGAACATCCGAATGCACCCAGTTGGTGCCCAGCACCCTGGGTTCGTCGGGATGCTGATCCGCCCATGCCCTGACGCGGCGCTGAATCTCCTCGAGACTTCCGGAACCGCGGAGTTGCGCCTTCAGCATCGCGGCGCCGGTCATGGCCACGTGAACATGGCCGTCAATGAAACCGGGCAACACCAGTCCGCCAGCGACGTCGATGGTCTCCGCCGGGTCGTCGAAGCCGGCCGGCAGTGTGTCACCGACGAAGAGGATCCGGTCACCCTCGGTGACGACGACCCTTGCCCATGGCCGCTCGGGATCTGCCGTGAACACCCGCCCACCCGTGAACACCCGTCTCCTGGTCATCATCTTCCACTCCGATGCAGCGCCACCCGGTCCCGGCAACCTGCCGCAACTGGCACCACGCTCCCTCCGTCTCGAAAGGAAGTGAGGATGGATTGAAGCTGTGCCAGTGTAGCGGGATCGTTCATGTCAGCCTGCCGGAGGAAGCCGGGGTAGGACACCATGGTGACACGCGGAAACGCGGCCCGGAAGGCCGATCTCGAAAGGCCGGTAGTGGGCTCGTTTCCAGATATGCGACGCGTAATCCGCGAAGCAGGGAAGAAGACCTGCTGGCCGCCGATCATTCCCTCCTGTTGAAGCGCGCGGTCAAGGGCGGGCCCCCGGCACAATTCCCTGATACGCCCGAGCGGCAGAGGAGAGGGCGATGAGGATCAGCAGCATTACCGTGTACCAGGTGGACCTGCCGGTTCGCGACGGCGGCTTTCGCCAGTCCGGAGGGCGGGTGTGGCGCACGCTCGACAGCACCATCGTCAGGGTCGACACCGATGAGGGCGTGAGCGGCTGGGGCGAAGCCTGTCCCTTCGGGCCGAACTACGTTCCGGCGTTTGCCGGCGGCGTGCGGGCCTCGCTCGGTCTTCTCGGCCCTGCTCTCATCGGCGTCGATCCGGTCGGCCTCCTCGCGGTGAACCGGGCGATGGACGAGGCCCTCTACGGCCATGGCTACGCCAAGACCGCCCTCGACATCGCGTGCTGGGACATTGCTGCGCGCGTGGCCGGACGCCCCCTGTGCGACCTCCTGGGCGGACGCCTGACCGAAAGCAACAACGTGGGCGGCTTCTTCTCGCTCCACCAGATCGACGATGTGCCGCATCTGATGCCGTTGCTCCAGGAGGCGGGCGCAGAGCAGTTCGAGTTCAAGGCCAGCGGGGATACCGGGACCGATCTTGCCATGATCCGGGCCATCGGCGCAGCGATGCGTCCCCACGACCGCCTGAAGGTCGATGTCAACGAGGGCTGGCGTGTCGATCAGGCCATCCTGATTTCGAAGCGCGCCGGTGACATCGCCTGCATCTTCGAACAGCCCTGCAGGACCTACGAGGAGTGCCGTGCGGTCAAGCACGCCATCACACACCCCGTCAGCCTCGACGAGTGCGTGCACACGGTCCAGGACCTTCTGCGCGCGCATGCGGACCGGGCGATCGACCAGCTCAACCTCAAGATCGGGCGCATCGGCGGCCTGACCCGATCGCGCCAGATGCGCGATCTGTGCGCCACGTTGGGGATTCCCGTGTACATCCAGGACACCGCCGGCAGCGAGTTCAACGCCGCGTCGACCATGCACCTGGCGCACAGCACGCCGCCGCATCTGATGATCTGTGCCTGGGACTGCACGAACATGAACACGATCGAGACGGGGCAAGGCCTTGTCCGCGAAGACCGCGGCGTGGCAGGCACCGTGATGCGCGCCTCCGACGAACCGGGCCTGGGCGTCGAACCCTTCATGGACATCCTCGGGGCACCGGTGGCCAAGTACCGCTGATCGGGTCCGCCACTCGAGGTGAGGCCGACGGGCGCCTCGTCGTCTGCACGGATACACATGGAGCCTCCCGATCCACGCTCGAAGGAGCGCCGACCCTCGTGACCTCAATCCGGCCTCATCGACACCATGTTCAGGTGATCAGGGCTCCGACGACGTGACTGTCGCGGGTGTCAGCGCATCGAAGGCGCCTGTCGGGCGGCCATGATCGCCGCCCGCCACCTGCGGCAGGTTGTGATACGATCGCCTCCGCTGATCGAGAGGTGGCGCGGGAGAGAGAATGAACGTCCTGTGGATCATGTGCGACCAGTTGCGTCACGACTATCTGGGCTGCACGGGCCATCCCCGCATCAGAACCCCGAACATCGACGCTCTGGCAGCCGACGGCGTCCTGTTTTCACAGGCTTACGTTCAGTCGCCGATTTGCGGCCCCTCGCGCATGAGCGCCTACACCGGACGCTACGTGCGTTCGCACGGCTCGACGACCAACACATCGCCACTGCGCGTGGGCGAACCGACCCTGGGCGATCATCTGGACGAGATTGGTGTCGACGCGGTCCTGCTCGGCAAGACCCACATGAATGCCGACACGGAAGGAATGCGACGGCTCGGGATCGCCGTCGACAGCCCGACAGGCGTGCGCAGCGCTGAATGCGGCTTTCGTCCCTTCGTGAGGGACGAGGGCGTGCACCCGGAGCCGGCTGACCCGGACATCGAGTACTTTGCTTATCTGCGGGCCCACGGGTTTGAGGCCGACAATCCCTGGGAGGCTTTTGCCAACTCGGCTCTGGACGACAACGGCGAAACCGTCAGCGGCTGGTTTCTGCGACATGCCCGAAAGCCGGCCCGGGTCCCCGCCCACCTCTCGGAAAGCGCCTATCTGACCGACCGGGCGCTGGATTTCCTGGCGGATGTGGGAGAAGGACGCCCCTGGGTATGCCATCTCAGCTACATCAAGCCACACTGGCCTTACATCGCTCCTGCCCCCTATCACGCCATGTACGGCGCTGAGGACGTGATTTCCGCCGTGCGCGCCGAACGGGAACGCGCCGATCGGCACCCGGTGCTGGAGGCGTTCCGCGCGGAACGCTACGCGCTGGCATTCTCCCGAGAGGAGGTCCGCGAGACGGTCATACCGACCTACATGGGCCTGATCACGGAAATCGACGATCAGATCGGGCGCATTGTTCGGTATCTCAAGGACTCCGGTCGATACCAGACGACCATGATCGTCTTCACGTCGGATCACGGCGACTATCTGGGTGACCACTGGATGGGTGAGAAGCAGTTGTTCCACGACCCTTCGGTGCGCATTCCCTTGATTGTTCGCGACCCGCGGTCCGCAGCGGACGGCACCCGGGGAAGGGTCTGTGATGCGCTGGTCGAGATGATCGATATCGCGCCTACGTTGCTGGACTTCTACGGGGCAGCGCCCAGGGAGCACGTCCTTGAGGGCCGCAGTCTTCTTCCGCTCATCGAAGGACGCGGCGGGTCGGGGCGCAGTCATGTCTTCTCGGAGTATCACTACGCCGACGATCGGGCCTGCTGGGGGCTCGGCCATCCAATCCCGACCAGCATGGCCAGAATGGTTGCCGACAGGCGTTGGAAGATGATGCAGTTCGAGCACGCGCCGCCCCTGCTCTTCGACAGGGAGGCGGACCCGGACGAGTTGCATGACCTGGCGACCAGTCCTGAACACCGCGGTGTGCTGGAGTCTCTTCATGAATGCCTGTTTCGCTGGGCTCGCAACCCGCGCAGCAACATATGCACACCTCTGGATGTGTTCGAAGACTACGGCGACCGGATGCGGCACTACGACGAATGCGCCATGCAGGGTTTTGTGATCGGCTACTGGGACGAAGCAGAGCTGGACGACGAAAAGAGGAAAAGAACGGCCTATGAGGCCGCGCGCAAATCCCGCGGCTGACGTAGCGCTGCAACGTGCCACTCGCTCTCGATCCGATCAGCGCAAACCAGGATGTTCATGTCGACCTCCATCACGATCGGTCGATCACATCGCAGGATGCCTTCCGGTCGCTGACATCGACGTTGGGATCAGTTCTGTGCGGGACGGTTCCTTGAGCTTGCCCGTGGCCATGACGGCCCGGTGGCCCGACCTGGCGCGTCTCGCTCTGCGGGTTCCGATGATGGAGTGACGTACGGGATTCTCCGGGATGCATTTGTCCACTGGAGTGCCTCGTGAGTTCTGCCGGGTGATATGAAGCGACCCTTTGCCCTGCTTGGTCCACCCGGGTTAGCTTCCGCGGGTCTGGAAGGGAGGACATCATGGCGACACGCAGAAACACGGCCCGGAAGGCCGATCTCGAGAAGGCGGTTGCAGACTCGTTTTCCAGATACACGGCGCGCAATCCGCGAAGCAGGGAAGAGGACCTGAAGGCCGCGGACTACATGCCGGGAGGCAATACGCGCACGGTGATTTTCCATCCTCCCTTCCCACTGACCATCGCCAGGGGTGAAGGCCAGCATGTCGAGGACATCGACCAGAACAGATACACGAACTTTGTCGGAGAGTTCGGCGCCGGGCTCTTCGGTCATTCCAATGCCGACATTGCCGCCGCCATAGGACGTGCGGTCTCGGACGGATGGGTGCTCGGCGGTCCCAACCGCTACGAGCGCATTCTCGCCGCCGAACTCGTCAAGCGCTTCCCTTCCATCGACAGGATCCGGTTCACCAACTCGGGCACCGAGGCCAACCTGATGGCCATCAGCATATCCCGGGTGGTCTCCGGACGGTCGAAGGTGATGGTGTTTGAGGGTGCCTACCATGGCGGCGTCTTCCTGTTCGGTCACGGCGGGTCCCCCATCAACGCGCCCTTCGACTATGTCATGGCGCCCTTCAACAACACGGAGGCGACCGTCGACCTTGTCGAACGCCATGCCGATGATCTCGCCTGCGTCGTCATCGAGCCGATGCAGGGATCGGGCGGCATGATCCCGGCAGACAGGGATTTCCTCGAGGCCTTGCGGGACGTCACCAGCCGTCACGGCATCATCCTCATCTTCGACGAGGTCGTGACGAGCCGGCTCTCGGGCGGCGGGCTCCAGGAAATCCTTGGCGTGACGCCCGACATGACAACCCTGGGCAAGTACATCGGCGGTGGCGCCGCATTCGGCGCCTTTGGTGGCCGCGCCGACATCATGGCGCGTTTCGATCCGCGGTCGCCGAAGGCGGTGGCTCATGCCGGCACCTTCAACAACAACGTCATCACCCACGCCGCCGGGGCGACGGCGATGACGAGAATCTACACGCCGGAGGTCGCCGCGACGTTCAATGCCCGGGGCGATGCATTCCGCGAGGACCTGAACGCCATCATCGCTCGCCATGGTCTGCCCATGGTGGTGACCGGCCTCGGCTCCATCATGCAGATCCACTGTTGCGAAGGACCGTTGAGGGACGAGCCCGACGCCGCAAGCGAAGACGACCTCAAGTCGCAACTCCTCTTCCACGAACTCCTGGCCCGGGGCCAGCGCATGACGTGGCGCAATTCACTGCTGATGTGCCTGCCCATGACCGACGGCGACCTTGAGGCCTTCTGCGAGGCCTTCGGGGACGTTCTCGGCGAACACAGCCATCTCTTCGCCATGGACTGACCCGCAACCCGGTGGATCAGGAGCGCGCGCCGTTGAGGTAGTCGAAGGCGGAAAGGGCGTGGCTGCGTATGACGTGGAAGAAGTCGTCGAGAGGGACGTGTTCGTCACGCTGGCCCATGCCGGTGGGGAAGGGACCGTAGACATAGGCATCGATACCCCGGTAGCGCCACAGTCTCGCGTCTGTTCCGCCGAGGCTGACGATGGGTTGGGGCCGGTACCCCACCAGGGACTCGACGTTGTCCTGGAGAATGCCGACCATGTCCCCATGGGGGTCGCACCATGAGGGACCCATGTAGTTCTGTTCCTCCATCGTGACCTGGGGCCAGCGCGCCAGAACCTCCTCCACGACGCGCTGAACGGTCTCCCTGTCGCAGCCGACAGGCAGGCGGAAATCGGCCTCGATCGTCGCCGAGCCGGGAATCACGTTGACCTTGAGACCGGATTCGATGACGCCGATGTTGCACGTGACCTTCTGGATGATGGCGTGGGCTCCCTCTCCCATGGCCCGGTCAAGGGTGTCGCGCGCCTCGTCAATGGCACGGCCGATGTTGTGGGGAGGATCGACATGAATGGCATCGACCGACGCCTGAAGATCCCGGCAGAATTCCATCGCCACCAGGCTGGCACTGTCACCGGCATGTGTGTAGGCGCCGTGGGCGCCCCTGGTCGTGACATGAAATGTCACCCACCACGGTCCCTTCTCGGCAAAGCGGATGGAGTAGGGACTGGATGGCTCGCCGTTGAGGCAACAGTCGCCGTGGACTTCCGGATGGTGCTCCATCAGATAGCGCGCACCCCAGGGGCCGAATGTCTCCTCGTCGGAAACGCACGTCAGGGTGAGACGGCCGTTGAGATGCTGGCTGAGCCTGGAGAGGTACATGTAGGTGAAGATCGATGCGGAGGTGCCGCATTTCATGTCTGCGGAGCCACGGCCCCACACGGCGCCGTCTTCGATGGCGCCTGACCACGGTGATCCGTGGGTCCATGGCTCGGGTGCGGCAGGAAACACGTCAATGTGACCGTTGAGCACAAGGTGGCGCCCTTCGCCGGAGCCATCGAAACTGGCGACGACATTCGGAAACATCGGTTCCGGATCGATCACCCGGTGCGCCAGGCCGTGTTCGTCCAGAAAGCGGCGAATGTGCGCCACCGCCTTGCGTGTGTCGCCGGGCGGATTGGGCGTCGGCGTGGCAACGAAGTCGCTGAAGAAACCCTCCAGCGTCCGGCGGTCTTCCTCGATCCAGTCGAGAAGTTGCTGCTTGAGATCGGCCATCAGCGTCCCCGTGGTGTGTTCCCGGCCGCCGTTCTGGCGATGTCGAACAGCGTTCGCCGACAGATGGTGGTGTCAGGCATGTCGGTCATGCGGCATCGTGCCTCGGCATCGAAGAGGTAGTCGCGGGCACGGTGGACGAGAGACGCATTCCATCGCCGGCCCGCGGCCTTCAGGGCGTTCTCGGCGCGGTAATGGCGCACGCCCGCCGACTTCATCGCTTGGGCCTCGTTGACGCCCCGCTCCTTCAGCCCGAGGACAAGTTCAAGCTGTGTCAGGTGGCGGCGCACCGCGGCAAGGATGGCAGAGGATGTTTCCCGGTTGGCCAGCGCCCTCCCGAGACTGCGCTCGAGGTCGTCAAGATCCCCGGACGAGACACTGTGGGCGATGCGGTCCAGGGAGAGAAGGGAACTGTCGGCCACCGCGTTCTCGACGTCCCTTGCCGTTGCCTTCCGGCCGGCCCCGACGTAGAGGGCGAGCTTGGCAATCTCGTTGCGGGTCTGCATCCGGTCGCCGCCGAGACAGGATTCGAGAAGGTGCCTTGCATTGCCGTCCGCGGTGATGCCCTGCCTGGAGAGTTCCTCGGCGATCACCTTCTCGAGCACCCATCCTTCGTCAGGATAGCATGCCAGGGCTGCGGCATCCTTCGCTTTCTCGAAGGCCGCGCGCAGTTTCGAGCGGGCCGCGAGTTCGCCGGCCTCGACGAGGATCAGGGTATCGCCTGTCGGCAGTTTCAGGACCTCTGCCATGATCGCCGCGAAACCGTCTGTCGCACCGCGCACCCTGACGACCCTGCGCCCGCCGGTCATGGAGAGCGACACCGCTTCCTCCATGAGTCGTGCCGGATCTCTTGCCGCCTCATCTGCGGTAAGGTCGCAGACCCGGAAAGGATCACGGGGATCATCAACCACGCCGCTGAGCAGCAGATTGCTGCGTTCCCTGACAAGGCCCTGGTCCGCCCCGTAGATCAGCACCGCCCGTATGGCATGGCCCGGGGCTCGGCAGAAGCCGTCGATCTCCCGTGTCGGGACCTTCACCATGGTTGAGGTGTCCGGCACCACCGCAATGCGAGCGGGAAGGACCGCAGCACGTTGGTCATGACTCAGGATTCGGCAGCATCGTGCTCACGGTGGAAGTGGAACGACAGGAGATAGGCGATGGTGTTGGCAAGGTCTCTCGCCGCCTTGCGCGCCGTATCCTGCCGTGCCACCTGGGAGGAGTACTCCGAGACGACGACATCGTGACTGCCGGTGGAGCGTGCCGTCGACTGGTGGAGCACCTCTCCGCTCTCGATGTCACGCAGCGTGAACGCCGCTGTCATGACAAGATTGGACCGGGTCACGGTGTTGGAACTCTCGATGATCAGAGGCGTGAAGTGCCGGGTGAAGCTGACATCGAGAACGAAGCGCGGAGGCTGCAGGCCGCCGCCCGCGGAGAACCGGTCGATGAGCTCGTTGCGCATGATCTGGCCGAGACGGCGGTTCCGGCCATCACCGATGCGATTGACCTGGATCGCCGCCAGCATCGCCTGGACCGATGGCGCGTTTCCGCGTTCGGCCAGGAGTGGCTCGAAGCCACAGGCCGGGATGAGGGCCGCCACCGGCAAACACGCGAGAAATCTGCGGCGTGAGGAGTCCATCCTGTCAGACCACGATGTTGACGACGCGGTTGGGGACCACGATCACCTTGCGGATGGGCCGGTCGCCGATGGCTCGCCTGACGTTGTCCTCGCCAAGCGCGGCCGATTCGACATTGTCATTGGCCGCATCCCGGGGCATGTCGAGCCGCGCCCTCAGCCTGCCGTTAACCTGGACGGGAATGGTCACCGTTTCCGTGGTGGCGAGAGCCGGATCCGCCTCGGGCCACGGCGTATCGGCGATAAGGGTCTCGTGACCGAGGCGATTCCACATCTCCTCTGCAAGGTGCGGCATCATCGGTCCGATCAGGCGCACCAGCATCTCGAGGGCCTCGCGCAAGGCCTCCGGCGCGCCCGGCTGTGCCGCCTGCACGCCGGCGATGGCGTTGGCGAGCTCGTGAATGCGCGCCACCGCCCGGTTGAAGTGAAACTTCTCGATATCCGCGGTGATACCGGCGATCGTCCTGTGGACGACACGGCGCAGTTCGAGGGCTTCTCCCTCGACCTTCGGCACGGGTGTTCCCGGAGGTGGCAGCAAGTCCAGCATCTCGCTCGTCATGCGGGCAATGCGCTGAACGAACCGGTGGGCCCCGGCGATACCGCTGTCGGTCCATTCAAGGCCACGGTCGGGCGGCGAATCCGACAGCATGAACCAGCGGGCCGTATCGGCCCCGTAGTCGCGGATGATGCTCTCCGGGTCGACTACATTCTTGCGGGACTTGGACATCTTCTCCGAGCGTCCGACAGTGACGGCCTCGCCGGTCTCGTGGGAGCGCACGCCACCGTCATCATCCCTGATGACCTCCCGCGGTTCGAGATACGAGCCATCTGCCAGTCGGTAGGTCTCGTGCCCCACCATGCCTTGCGTGAAGAGACCGGCAAAGGGCTCGTCAAAGTCAAGGTAGCCGCAGCGCCTGAGAGCACGCGTGAAGAAGCGCGAGTAGAGAAGGTGCAGCACGGCATGTTCGATACCGCCGATGTACTGGTCGACCGGCATCCAGTAGTCAATTGCGTCGCGTGCGGCCGGTGTTGCGGCATGGGGCGAACAGAAACGCAGAAAGTACCAGCTCGAATCGACGAAGGTATCGAGAGTATCGGTGTCGCGCAGCGCCCGCGCGTGGCATTGCGGGCAGGCGACGTGTTTCCACGTGGGGTGGTGATCGAGCGGATTGCCCGGGCGGGAGGGATCGATGTCGTCGGGAAGCCGGACGGGAAGGTCGTCCTTCGGTACCGGGACGATTCCGCAATCGGGACAGTGGATCACCGGAATGGGACATCCCCAGTAACGCTGGCGCGACACGCCCCAATCCCGCAGCCTGTAGTTGATCTCGCGTCGCCCGGTGCCATCCGCTTCCATTCTCGAGGCAACCGCCTCCTTGGCTTCGGCGACGGAAAGGCCGTCAAGAAAGGCCGAGTTGGCGAGCACGCCATCGCCGAGGAAAGCCTCGGACGTGACCCGGAAGCCGGCGGCGTCACTCTCACGGGGCACGACCACGGGAATCACGTCGAGACCATAGGCATTGGCAAACTCGAGATCGCGCTGGTCATGGGCCGGGCATCCGAATATCGCCCCTGATCCATAGTCCATCAGCACGAAGTTTGCGACGAAGACGGGAAGTTCCCGGCCATCGAAGGGGTGGATCGCGACGAGTCCGGTGTCGATGCCCTTCTTGTCAGCCCGTTCGATGGCCTCCTCGCCGGTGGACGTGCGTCGGCATTCCTCGATGAAATCGTCCAGTCCGGGTACCGTGCGGACAAGGTCCGCATTCCATGGGTGTTCCGGGGAGATGGCCATGAAACTGGCGCCGAAGATGGTGTCGTGGCGGGTCGTGAAGACCTCAAGCCTGTCATCGCGTCCCTTGACCGGGAACAGCATTCTCAGGCCCTCGGAGCGGCCGATCCAGTTGGACTGCATGATACGGACCTTGTCCGGCCAGCGCTCCAGTTCCTCGAGGGCATCCGTCAGTTCGTCGGCAAACTCCGTGATTCTCAGAACCCACTGGTTGAGACGCCGCTTTTCGATGAGGGCGCCGGATCGCCATCCCCTGCCGTCGATCACCTGCTCGTTGGCGAGAACGGTGAGATCGACCGGATCCCAGTTGACCATGGTGTCCCGGCGGTCGACGAGCCCGGCTTCGAGGAAATCGAGAAAGAGCTCCTGCTGGTGCCTGTAGTACTCGGGGAGGCACGTGGTGATCTCGCGCGACCAGTCGAGAGACAGTCCCATGGACTGCAACTGGCGGCGCATGGTGGCGATGTTGGCCAGGGTCCATTCGCGCGGGTGGACGCCCTTCTCCATGGCGGCATTCTCCGCCGGAAGACCGAAGGCGTCCCAGCCCATGGGGTGCAGGACATTGAATCCCCGAGCCCGCTTGTAGCGGGCGACGAGGTCCCCCATGGCGTAGTTGCGCACATGCCCCATGTGAATGCGGCCACTGGGGTAGGGAAACATCTCGAGGACATAGGCCTTCGGTCGCTCGTCATCCTCGACAGCGACAAAGGTCTCTCTTTCCTCCCAGACCTGTCTCCAGCGGGTTTCAGCCTCGTGGAAGTCGTAGGTGTCCATCGCTGGCGCCCCCGAAGGGATCGTCCGTGATCCGCTCACTCGCCAAGCCAGGCGATGCGCAACAGGCGCGCCTGCGTCAGGATGGCGTTTTCGAGCGCCGCGGCTGTGTCTTCCGAGGCGACCGCATCCTGCCATCCGTCAGCGCCCTGGACCTGCCGGTTGACGGCTACACGCAGGGCCGAGGCTGTCAGTCTGGTGTCGAGTATGTAGACCGCCACCTTGAGCCGTTCCTCGGGCGACTCGGGCGGCCTGTACCAGTCGTAGATGATGACACCGCCGAAGGGATCAGCGGAAAGCGGTGGCAGGAAGGCCAGCGTGTCGAGCGAAGCGCGCCACAGGAAGGCATTGACGCCAAGCCCCCCTCCCGGGCTCTCGCTAGCGCTGCCGGACAACAGGGAATTGATGCCGCCGCTGCCGAAAATGGTCTCGCGATCGGGATCGTCGATGTCCGGTTCGAAGCGGCCCTGAGGCGTCGTTATGGTATCCTCGACACCTTCGTAGGAAATGTCCTCTCCGCCGCAGGCGGCAAGGAAACCTGCCAGCAGGATGGCGCCGGATACAGGAAAACTGAGGCGTGTTCGGGGTGTACGCAAGGTCACGACTGTCCTGTCAGGATGGCTGGTGGGACCCTCACAGTCTGTTACGGGTACAGTCGGCGGGCAAGCAGATTTTCATAGTCTTCGCTTATCGGGCCCGCCACCTGTTGGCGGCGCCAGGATCGGCAAGATGCGCAAGGTCATCCTCCCTCTCCAGCCAGGCGTCCACAGCATCAGCGACATGGTCGAACCGCTCTCCGGCGCCAAGTTCCCGTGTGCGGTGCTCCTCGAGGCTGGAGAGAATAAGGATTTCCCGCATGGCCCGTCGCAGGACCGCCGCCGGCACCACCTCCCGCGCGGTCGCCTTCCTGATGAGAAAGCGGCTGACGGATTCACCGGCGATCCGCGCCAGTTCCGTCACCCTCATCCATTCCGTGTCTGACGCCTCGATGAAATGCTGTCTGGTACCAGGCATGATGCAGGACGGCCTCCGGAACATTGCCGGAACATGACATGGTGTGTCCCGCCGCAGGTTCAACCGGCAGAACTCTCCCGCCGTCCTACACGGTCAGCCATGAGGCAGAGCAGTTCCCACATCATCTGTGCACCATTGAGTGAGGTGATGGAGGCACTGTCGAAGGGAGGCGACACCTCGACGACGTCTGCGCCAATGATGTCGATGCCCATCAGCCCGCGCAGCACCTGCTGGGCCTCCCATGTCGTGTAGCCGCCGACCTCGGGCGTGCCTGTTCCCGGTGCGTAGACGGGATCAAGGCCGTCGACATCGAAACTCACATAGACCGGACCATCGCCGACGACCTCGTGCGCCCGGGCGATGACGGCCTCGATGCCCATGGCATAGAACTCCTCGATATGAATGACGGTCATGCCGCTCTCGTAGCTGAAGTCCCAAAGGACTTCCGCGGGTCCGCGGATGCCGATCTGGATGGTGCGTTTCGGGTCGAGGGCACCGTCCTCCACGGCAACCCTGAAGGGACCGCCATGGTGGTGCTTGTGGCCGAACAGTTCGGGGCCGGTGTCGCAATGGGCGTCGAAGTGGATGAGCCCCACCGGCTCACCCAGCGAGTGCTTCAGCGCCCGCATGATCGGCAGGGTGATGGAGTGGTCTCCGCCTGCGGTAAGCGGCATCACACCGGCCGCCGCCACACGATCGTAGAACGACTCGATGTCGCCCATGGCGCGTTCGAGTGCGTAGACCCCCTCGATCATGACGTCGCCGATATCGGCGACCCGTGCCGTGTCGAAGGGACGCACGCCGGTCTTGTGGTTGATGCGGCCCATGAGGGTGGACTGCTCACGCAGGGCCCGGGGTCCGTGGCGGGCTCCGGGACGGTTCGTCACCGCCCCGTCGAAGGGGACGCCCGCGATTCCGATGTCGATATCGCCCCAGGTATCGGGGTCCTCCCGCAACTCCTGGCGCATGAACGTCGCCACACCTGCATAGCGGTGGCGGAACACCGCTCCCCAGGCGAGCTTGCGGGCCTCGGGTACCCCGTCGTCCGTGGTGTCACTCATCACTTTCTTCCTGTTCCACAATTCAGGTCATAGTATTCATGCGGACCGGGCCTGTCGCCATCGATCAATCGCCATGGTGATCCTCATTCCGCACAATACTGCCATACCCCAGATGGGAAAGTGCCTGCCGGGAGTCGTCTATCAGGAGCGGGCGAGCGTGTACGGGCTGGCATCCGATCGCGAAGGACGAATCCTTGCCTGTCGGCGGGACGGTGACCGGGTGGTGCTTCCCGGAGGCGGCCTTGAAGAGAAGGAGAGCGAAGAGGATGCGCTCCGGCGGGAAGTCGCCGAGGAGACAGGCTACCATGTTCTCGCCGCCCGTTCGCTGTGCCGGGCCTGGCAGTATCACAACAACCGCTATGCCAAGCCGCCGGCCAACAAGCATTGCCACTTCTTCATCATGGACATCGCTGGCACGCGATCGTCCCTGGCGGAAGTCGATCATGTCCCGGTCTGGCTCGATCCCGGGGAACTGGTCGCGACACTGACCTTCGAGAGTCATCGCTGGGCCGTCACGGTGCTCCGCGGCATGGCCACCCCGCCCTGAAGGCCGCCGTGACGTGTCGGCGGGTCCGAACCCGGCACCAGGTGGCGCACCCGGCAGGACTCGAACCTGCGACCTCAGGATTAGGAATCCTGTGCTCTATCCAGCTGAGCTACGGGTGCCCTCGTCAGCATGGCCTGTCTACCAGAGTGATCGACAGGGTGCCACCGTTCGAGTTTTGCTGTGAGGCCGCGGACTGATAGGCTTCTCTCTGGAGGGGGCCGTCATGTGGCAGCGGGATCACCACCAGTTGACTGAACGCATCGACGAGGTTGTGCGCCTGGTCCGTAGCGGTTTCGCGTCCGAGGCCGATTACGTGGCCCGGTTCACGGAGAGTTTCCTTGGCGGCGTCATTGCCGAAGACATCGAAGGCATGTCGACGGAGAACCTCTACGGAGAGGTGGCTTCCCTGTGGCAGTTCTTCCGCCACCGCCGCGTCGGCGGGGCGAAGGTCCGGGTGTTCGATCCGGACCCTGAAGAGGACGGATGGCAGTCGACCCACACGGTGATCGAGATTGTCAATGACGACATGCCGTTCCTCGTGGACTCCGTGGTCGCCGCACTCAATGTGCTGGGGATTCCGGTGCTCCTGCTCATACACCCGGTGATTCATGTCACCCGCGACGACGAGGGCGTCCTGAGCGGGATTGACAGCGGATCGGCAGAATCGGTCCTGCACGTCGAGATCACCCAACAGCCCGTGGAACGCCACCGGGAGATTGTCGATCGACTGCACCACGTCCTTGGCCAGGTGCGTGCCGCGGTCGAGGACTGGCGTCCCATGGTGACATGCCTCGAACGGCACATGACGGCACTCGAGGCGGCGCCGCCGCCCGTGTCGGTCGAAGAGCTTGAGGAAGGCCTTGCCTTTCTGAAGTGGCTGCTGGACGACCATTTCACCTTTCTTGGTTACCGCGAGTACCGTTTCGAACGGCGCGATGGCGAGGTGTTTGCCCATATCGTCGAGGAGGAAAACCGCGGAATCCTGCGTGAGGTCACCGAGGAAAGCCGCAAGCGTCACGAAGAGGCGTTGCCCGAACACTTCGTGCAGTACCTGGAGCACCGGGAGCTCTTCATCATTTCCAAGGCATGGACCCGCTCGGACATCCACCGGCCGGTCTTCATGGACTACATCGGCCTGCGCCGGTTCAACGACGCAGGCGAGGTCGTCGGTGAGTACCGCTTCCTCGGTCTGCTGACATCGACTGCCTACAACACCTCGCCAACCCAGATCCCCCTGTTGCGCCGGAAAGTCGCGATGGTAATGGAGCGTTCGGGAGCGACTCCGGGAAGCCACAATGCCAAGGCGCTTGAACATATCCTCGACACGTTTCCGCGCGACGAACTGTTCCAGATCGATGTCGACACTCTGGAGTCCTTCGCTCGGGGCATCCTGCACCTTGAGCACCGCCAGCGCATCCGCCTCTTCCTGAGACGGGATTCCTATGGACAGTTCGTTTCCTGCCTCGTCTACATTCCCCGTGATCGCTATTCCACCACGTTGCGTCGCAGGATGGAGGCCATCCTTCTCGAGGAACTCAACGGCAGTTCGGTAGATGTTCAGACCCAGGTGTCCGATGCGCCGATGGCCCGGGCCCAGTTCATCGTCCACACTCCGGACAAGGACAGGGTCGAGGGCGAACCTGATGCCATCGAAAGACGACTCACCGCGGCGTCGAGGACCTGGGACGACGATCTCCAGGATGCGTTGACCGAGGAATTCGGCGAGGGCCGGGGGGCTGTCCTCTTCCACCGCTACCGCCCGGCGATCCCCGGTGGCTACAAGGAGATGTTCAGCACCCGCCTTGCGGTCGCCGATATCCAGCGCATGGAGTCCATGGACGACGATGACATCGCGATGAACCTCTATCGCCGTGTCGATGCCGCCGAGGGCGACCTCAACTTCAAGGTCTATCACCGTGGGACGGCGGTGCCGTTGTCGGGGATCATGCCCATGCTCGAACACATGGGCCTGGTAGTCATCGAAGAGGCACCATACGAGATCCGTCCCGACGACGGGACGGTGATCTGGATTCATGATTTCCGGGTCCAGCTCGAGCACGGTTGGCGGGTTGACGTCGCGGAGGTGCGTCAGCGCTTCCACGAGACCTTCGCGCGGGTCTGGTCCGGTGAGATCGAGGATGACCACTTCAACGATCTCGTCCTCATCGGTCTCGACTGGCGCCAGGTGGTCATCCTGCGCGCCTACGCCAAGTTCCTCATGCAGATCAACGCGCCTTTCAGCCAGGCCTATGTCGAGCAGACCATGGCGGCCAATCCCGCGATCGTGCGCCTTCTCGTCGAATTCTTCGAGACGCGGTTCGACCCCGACAAGCAGGCGCGGGCCCATGTCCGCGGCATCACCCTGCGCGACCGCATCATCGAGGCACTCGAAGGCGTCGAGTCGCTGGACCAGGACCGCATCCTGCGCCGCTATCTCAACCTGATCGAGTCGACACTGCGCACCAACTTCTACCAGACGGACGCCGCCGGCGTCGTCAGGCCCTACGTTTCCTTCAAGTTCGACAGCCAGATGGTTCACGGTCTGCCGGAGCCCAGGCCGTGGCGAGAGATCTTTGTCTATTCCACCAGGGTCGAGGCCGTTCACCTGCGCGGCGGACCGGTGGCGAGGGGAGGCATCCGCTGGTCCGACCGCCTCGAGGACTTCCGTACCGAGGTCCTGGGCCTGATGAAGGCGCAGATGGTGAAGAACGCGGTCATCGTGCCTGTGGGATCCAAGGGAGGCTTTGTCGTCAAGAGGCCGCCCCCTGCCGGCGCGGGACGTGACGCGCAGCAGGCCGAGGGCATCGCCTGCTACCGGACGTTCATGGCAGGCATGCTTGATGTCACCGACAACATCACCGGTGGCCACGTTGTCACGCGGGAGCGGCTGGTCCGCCGTGACGACGACGACCCCTATCTCGTGGTGGCCGCCGACAAGGGTACGGCAACCTTCTCGGATATCGCCAATGACGTGGCCGCGCGCTATGGCCACTGGCTCGGTGACGCCTTCGCGTCGGGAGGATCGGCGGGTTACGACCACAAGGCGATGGCGATCACGGCCAAGGGGGCCTGGGAGGCCGTCCGCCGTCATTTCCGCGAGATCGGCAAGGATGTCGAGTGCGAGGATTTCACGGTGATCGGCATTGGTGACATGATGGGTGACGTGTTCGGCAACGGCATGCTGCTTTCCCGTCACATCCGCCTCGTCGGCGCCTTCAATCACATGCACATCTTCATCGATCCGGACCCCGATGCCGGGACCGGCTGGAAGGAACGCAAACGGCTATTCGATCTTCCCCGTTCCACCTGGGCCGACTACGACACGGCCTGCCTGAGCGAGGGCGGCGCCATCTATGAGCGCAGCGCCAAGTCGGTCACCCTGTCGACCCAGAGCCGCAAGGCGCTAGGCATTGCCGAGGAGACGCTGACGCCTGCGGAACTCATCCACGCCATGCTGAAGGCCGATGTCGAGTTGTTGTGGAACGGCGGCATCGGCACCTACATCAAGGCGGCCCACGAAAGCCATGCCGGTGTCGGCGACCGGGCCAACGACAGCGTTCGGGTCAATGGCAGAGAGGTGGGCGCCCGGGTGGTGGGAGAGGGCGGCAATCTCGGCGCCACCCAGGCCGGGCGCATCGAGTACGCGCTCGCCGGCGGCCGCATCAACACGGATGCCATCGACAACTCCGGCGGTGTCGACTGTTCGGACCACGAGGTCAACATCAAGATCCTGCTTGGCGATGTCGTCGAGGCAGGCGACATGACGGTCAAGCAGCGTGACCGCCTCCTCGAAAGAATGACCGGCGAGGTGGCCGGGCTCGTCCTGCGCAGCAACTACCTGCAGACCCAGGCGTTGTCGGTAGCCGAGACCCAGGGTCCGGCGCTGACCGAGGAACTGGTGCGCCTGATGCGGGCGCTTGAGCACAAGGGCCTTCTCGACCGCAGGATCGAGGGCCTGCCCGACGACGAGGAACTGGGCGAATGGCGCTCCAGGGGCCGGCATTTCACACGTCCCGAACTTTCCGTTTTGCTGGCCTGGGCCAAGATGGATCTCTATGCGGAACTGCTCGCATCGGATCTGCCCGATGATCCGGACCTGCAGGACGATCTGGTGACCTATTTCCCGGTTCTGTTGAGAAAGGATCACCGCGAGCGAATCCTCGATCACAGGCTGCGCCGCGAGATTGTCGCCACGCTCACCACCAATTCCATCATCAATCGAGCCGGAATCACATTCGTGCGCCGCCTGGCGGAGGAAACGGGTCACGACTTCGCCGATATCGCCCGTGCCTATACAGTGGCTCGCGATTCCTTCTCGCTGCGCGAAATCTGGATCGGGATCGAGACGCTCGACAACCAGGTTCCCGCCCACGTCCAGTCGGCGATGCTGAACGAGACCATTCTCCTCATCGAGCGGGTCACGGTATGGATGCTCCATCATCGCCAGCACCCGATGGCGATCGGAGAGACGACACGCGCCTTTCGCCCCCAGGTCGTGGCGCTGAAGGACAATCTCTTCGATCTGGTCAGCAAGCGGCGCCGGAAGTCGATCGGGCGGGCCTACAGGCGCTTTGTCAAGGAAGGGGTGCCCGACGACATCGCCGCGCCGGTGGCGAACCTGCGTACACTCGCCTCGGCATGCGACGTCATCGAGACGGCCAATGTCATGGGGATCGATGTGATCGATGCCGCCACGGTCTTCTTCGAGGTCGGCGAGACCTTCGGTGCCGACTGGATGCGCGATGCTCTGGCGCGCCTGCCGGTGGAAAACCGCTGGGATCGCCTTGCCCAGCAGGCCCTTGTCGAGGACAGCTACCTCAAGCAGCGACGCATCAGCCTCGCCGTCCTGGCCACGGGCGAGCCGGCACCTGCGGCCACGGCCCGCTGGGTCAGGGACAACCAGGCCCGCGTCGCCCGGGCAGGCGCGATCATGAACGATCTCAAGAGCGCCGATGCTCCCGGCAGCTTCGCCATGGCGTCCGTCGCTGCCCGAGCTCTGGCCTCCCTCGCGGAATGAACCCGGCCTTCCTCCTTGTCAGCCGCTACGAGGATGCCGCCGCATGGCGGCGGGAACTCCTCGCCCTGGTGCCGGACATGGACTTTCGCGTCTGGCCCAATTCTGCCGATCCCAGCGACGTGACGATGATCGCCATCGATTACGACGACATTTCCGGTGAGCTTTTCGCTGGTTTTCCCAACCTTCGCTGCATCGTCTTTCTCGGCCACGGCGCCGGCGACCTCCTCGACCATCCGGCCATGCCTGAAGGCGTCGACGTCGTCCGTCTGAAGGATCCAGGCCTGATCGGTGCCATGGTGGAATACGTCATCCTCCACGTCCTGCGCGATCTCAGGATGGAGCCGCTCTACCGCGAGCAGCAGCAGGCGCGTGAGTGGCACCAGCACCTGCCCCGCCTCGCAAGGGAAGTGCATGTCGGTGTCATGGGCCTCGGTTCGACAGGCAGCGCCATCGCCCGTGCCTTTGCGGATCTGCGCTTCAGGGTGTCGGGCTGGGCGAAGGGTGCCCATGACCTTGAAGGCGTAACGTGTCTCCACGGCCAGGACGCCCTTGCCGATTTCCTGGGCGATCTCGACTACTGCGTCTCGACGCTCCCGCTCACCCGGGAAACGAGAGACCTCGTCGACGCCACCACCATTGCCGCCATGAAGAAGGGCACCCATTTCATCAACATCGGCCGCGGCACCACCGTCGTCGAGGAGGACCTCCTCGCAGCCCTGGAGAGCGGCCATCTGTCCGGCGCCACCCTGGACGTCTTCCGCACCGAGCCCTTGCCGGCGGACCACCCCTTCTGGTCCCATCCGAAGGTCACGGTCACACCCCACGAATCCGCCGGCCGCCTCGACGGCTCGCTCCCGGATATCGCCGAAAACTGGCAGCGCCTCCTCCAGGGTCGCCCCCTCATCAATCTTGCCGATCCCCGAAAGGGCTATTGAAGCGAATCATGACGACCGGCCCCGCAGATGAGGAGGACGACATGCCGAAGGATTCGCACGGGCAAGTTTTCGAATCCACTGTGGGAATGAGCCGGCGGGGATTTGTCGCCGGCGCCGGCTTGCTCAGCCTGACGATCCCCTTTCATTCCGGCATGCCGGCCGCCCTTGCCTCCGACGACGTGCTGGCCGGCAAGGACGGGCTGACGTTGTTGAACGACTGGCCGGTCAATGCCGAGACGCCGGCGCATCTGCTTGACGATGCGATCACACCTACCGCCCGGCACTTCATCCGTAACAACGGCCTGCCTCCGGAGGACATCGATGCCGCCGCCTGGACGCTCACCGTGGACGGGCTGGTCGAGAGCCCTGCGACATTCTCGATCAGTGAACTCCGCGCACAGTTCGAGGTGGTGACCTTGGCACTTGTCATCGAGTGCGGTGGCAACGGTCGGGCCTTTTTCGACCCGCCGGTCGGGGGTGAACAGTGGACCATGGGCGCAGTCGCCTGCTCCGAGTGGACGGGAGTCAGGCTCGCCGACGTGTTGCAGAGGACCGGGGTCAGGCCGGGCGCTGTTTACACCGCGCACTACAGTGCGGACACGCACCCTTCCGGCGATGAGGGCAGGTTGCCGATCTCGCGCGGGGTACCGATCGCCAAGGCCATGACCGACAACGTGCTCGTCGCCTTCGCCATGAACGGCGGGCCGTTGCACAGGCACAACGGCGCTCCGCTCCGCTTGGTGGTGCCGGGCTGGCCCGGCGCCTGCTCGCAGAAGTGGCTGCGCCGGATCGAGATCCGCGACCAGGTGCATGATGGACCGAAGATGACCGGCACCTCCTACCGGGTGCCGCGCTACCCGGTGGCTCCCGGCGACACGGTGCCGGATGAGGATTTCGACATCATCGAGCGCATGCCTGTGAAGTCCCTGGTGACATCGCCGGAGCATGGAGCAACCACAGCACATGAGGTTGAGGTGCATGGCCATGCCTGGTCGGGCGATCGCACCGTTTCCGCAGTCGGCATCTCCATCGACTTCGGCAGGAGCTGGATGACGACCGAACTCGAAGCGCCCGTCAATCCGGGCGCCTGGCAGAACTGGCGCCGCAGGATTGCCTTCCCCGAAGCCGGATACTACGAGGTCTGGTCACGGGCGTCCGACAGTGCCGGCGACCGTCAGCCCTTCGCGATCTCCTGGAACCCGAAAGGCTATCTCAACAACACCGTTCACCGGATTGCCTTGCGCGTGGCCTGACCGCAACGGCTCGCCATCGATCCTGCCATCCCTGGGAGGGAGGCTGACCCCACATGCATCGATCATCCGCCTGACAATCGCAGGCCGGATCACCGGCGACGACACGCCACGTCCGGAACGATTGTCCGCTTCGGTCACCCGCATCCCGGCAGGCTGTCGCTATCGGGGCATGATCGCGTGGGACCGGGGTTCATCCGGTCCCCCTGTCATGTCGTCGCCTAGCGCGCGCCGAGGATCGTGGCGAGGTCGGTAGGGTTCGAACCCGTGGCCGAGAGATCGAGATCCGCTTCGATGAGTTCGAGATGGGTTCGAATCAGCGCCTCTGCCAGGTCGCCGTCCTTGGACCTGATCGCGCCGAGAATGTCGGCGTGTTCGTGCTCGGGGCAGTTAGAGGCGCCCGCACTGCCAAACAGCCCGATGATCACCGAGGTCCGCGTCACCAGTTCCCGCATCATCCGGGCCACGACGTCGTTGCCGGTGGCTGTCGCCAGGCGTACGTGGAACTCGCCGGAGAGTCGGATCGCCTCGCGCCTTTCGCCCCCGCGTCGTGCCTCCTCCTCGCGCTCGATGTGGCGCGCCAGCGCGTCAAGGTCGGACGACCGCGCGTCGCTCGCCAACTGGCGCACAACGCTCGGCTCGAGCATCATCCGGGCGTTGAAGACATCGCGCGCCTCCTTGGCGTCCGGGCTGGCGACGAACGCACCGCGATTCGAATGCAAATCGACGATGCCCTGGCTGGCAAGCAGCAGCAGCGCGCGGCGGACACGCATCCGTCCAACTCCGAACGCCTTGCACAGCATCGACTCGCTGAGCTTCGTCCGTGGCGCGAGCCGCTGCTCCATCACGGCCTCGAAGATTCGCTCAACGATCTGCTGCTCGCTCCAGCCGTCACGCTCGGGATGTATGTCCACTTTGTCCATCAACGTCACTATACCTCGAGACGCCCTCGATTTGGGACTCTGGATAACCGCACAGGCCAAACCGCTTCTCACGCCTGTCGTTGTAATTGTCGACAGAAATCCTGTTTTCTGTTGACGAGATTGTTAACGATCAATTGAATGATCCCGTTCAGGTTCGGGTGAAACCCGAATGCGACACTGGAAAGGAAGGACTACACTCATGCACAGATGCACCATACTCAAGACCGCTGCCGTGGCTCTGACGTCGCTGACGCTCGCCACCGCAGCCCACGCTGAAAACGCCACGCTGAAGATCGGTTTTGTCGGCGTCACCAGCGGCCCGGCGGCCGCCTGGGGCATCTCGAACGTCCGCTCGATGGAAACCCGCGCTGCCTGGATCAACGAGACCGGCGGTGTCGAGATCGGCGGCAAGACCTACGACATCGAGATCGTCACATTCGACGATCAGAAGGATCCGAAGCGCGCCATCGCCGGCATGGAAAAGATGGCACAGGAGGGGATCCGCTACGTCGTCGGGCCGAATGTCGACGACGGAGCCGCTGCTGTGCGCCCGGTCGCGGAAGCGAACGGCATCGTCTACTTCCCCTACGCGTTCCCGAAGGAACTCTACAGTCCGCCGGCGTCGAACGCGGTTCTCGGAATGGTGGCCAACTACCAGTCCGGGCCTGCCATCTACAAGTACCTTGTGGAGAACGAGGGCGTGAAGACCGTGGCCTTTGTCGCGGCCAACGAATCAGACCCGCTCAGCCAGCGCGACGGCGGTGTCATGGCCGCGAACGAACTGGGGATGGACGTGGTATCGGGCAACGTCACCTACCAGGTTGACACCTCCGACTTCACGCCGGTGATCACCCCGGTCATCCGGACCCAGCCTGACCTGTTGGTGCTCTCGGGCGTCTCGCCAGCTCACGCCCCGCAACTCATCCGGTCGGCGCGCGAACTCGGCTACGAGGGCCTGATCTCGACCGAGACCGCTCAGGACGCGACCGTGCTGCGCGAGGGCGCAGGTGATCTTGCCAACGGCTTCATTTCGGTCGGCGGCGCCTCGACACCCGAGATCGCCTCGGACGCGATGAGGGAGTTTGTGGACCGCTACATCGAGATGTTCGGTGAATACAACGACGAGTCGAACACCAAGGTCTATGCCCTCGAGTACATCCTCGAAACGATCAAGGCCAACCCGGAGGCGATCGACGACGTCGAGGTCTTCAAGGCGGCCATGGACGACTTCGAGGCGCCCAACCCGTACATGGTGGGCGATGCCGTGTTGAAGTATGTTGGCATGTCCTCGTTTGGCCAGAAGCGTCAGGTCGCGGTTCCGCTGGTGGTCAACGTTTACCGCGACGGCGCCTTCGAGACGCTGTTCGTGGCCGAGGTGGACTGAGTTCCTCCCGGGACAGGCGACCCGCCTGTCCGCAGTCGGCTGCCCCGGGCCCTTTGCGCGGTGCGGGGCAGTCGATCCGCAGTGAAGTGAGCCATGGAACAGATTCTTGCCAACGGCATCTATCTGGGTGCCCAGTACGCGATGATCGCCCTCGGGCTGACGCTGATCTTCGCGTTGATGAACGTGCTCAACTTCGCCCACGGGCAGATGTACGTTCTGGGCGGTTTCGTCACCTACACGTTCTACGGACAGTTTGCCTTGCCTTTCGTCCTGGCGCTGACGATGTCCTGCGTCACGCTGGCGATCGTGGGCGCCCTCGTCGAGCGCTTTCTCTTCGCACCGGTGCTTCGACGGTCCGCGCGCGAAGAAAGCTCGATGCTCCTCGCTGCCGCCATAGCCTTCCTGCTCGATGCGATCATCCTGCTGGTGTTCGGCGAAAAACAGCGCGGCGTGCCCAAGATCGTCGACGGCGTCTTCAACTGGGACTTCCGGGTCATCATGCCCTACGACCGGATCCTGATCTGCTTCCTCGCCATCCTCTCGATCGTCGCCTTCATCTCGTATATGCAGTTCACCAGGACCGGGCGCGCCCTGCGCGCACTGGCGCAGGACCGCACCGCAGCGCAGCTGATGGGCGTCAACGCCGCGCGCTACTCGATGATCGGGTTCGCGCTCGGCGCCATGCTGGCGGGACTGGTGGGCGGGCTGCTGGTGACGATCACCGGCGTCAACCTTGGCATGGGCGGTCCGACCTCGATAAAGGCCTTCATGATGGTCATGATCGGCGGCGCCGGCGTCATTTCGGGCGCGATCGCGGGTGGCATCATCCTCGGCTTCCTTGAAGCGATCGGACTGGCCGTGCTCTCGCAGTACGGCGACATCACCTATCTCGTGATCTTCATCTCGCTGATGATCTTCCTGGCGATCCGCCCACAGGGTCTGATGGGCAAGCCTTGGGGTTGAGGAGATGAGCGCTGCGAACGGCTCCGGGACCACGAGAATCCGGCTCGGCATCGACAGAAAGACGCTTGTCGGCGTCGCCATCTTCCTCCTTGCGGTCTTCGTGGTGATTCCTCTCCTGATCGTCGCCTCGGGGCGCACGGACTTTTACTATACCCTGACCTCCGTCGCCCTGCTCAGCATCGCCAGCGCCGGAGTCTGGCTGATGTTCTACATCGGCCGGATCAACATCGGCCAGGGCGCCTTCGCGCTGATCGGCGCCTACGTCTCGGCAATCCTCGTGACCAAGGCGGGCATGTCCTTCTGGTTGTCGCTGCCCATCGCGGGGTTCTTCGCCGCCGGGGTTGCGGTGCTGATCGGTCTGCCGATCCTGCGCCTCAAGGGAGTCTACTTCGCGATGATCTCGCTGGTGCTGACCCAGGTCGTGACGCTCGCCGCGCTGGCGCTGCCGATCACCAACGGCGCCAAGGGCATCACCTCGATCCCGCTGCCGGGCGAGGTCTCGATCCTCGGACTGACGCTGATTCCCGATTTCGCGACCATGGAGAACTCGCGGCTCGCCTTCTACTACACGGCCTGTGTGCTGATGGTGGCGACGTTCGCTGCGATGTACCGGTTGGTCAACTCGCGGCTCGGGCACATCTGCCGTTCGATGCAGCAGAACGAGGAACTCGCCTCGTCGATCGGCATCAACATCGCCTACATCCGCGTCATCGTCTTCGCCATATCGTCCTTTCTGGGCGGAGTTGGCGGCGCCATGTTCGGGGCGATTGCCCAGTCGGTCTACCCGTCCAGCTTCCAGGTCGCCGACTCGATCAACTTCATGCTCAACTGTTTCCTCGGCGGCCTCGGCTATGTCTTCGGGCCGATGCTCGGCACCCTCGTGCTCTACTTTGGCTGGGACCTCCTGTTCGAGTCCGGCAAGTACCAGCTGCTGATCTACGCGAGCCTGCTGATCTTCCTGATGCTGGTGCTGCCGAACGGTCTTCTCAGCATCCGGCTCGACAAGGTGTGGCGGGCCCGCGGATGAGCGCGCTGCTTGAAGTCAGGGATGTCAGCAAGCGCTTCGGCGGGCTGACGGCCAACCACAACATCACCTTCGACGTTGCCGAGAACGAAATCGTCTCGGTCATCGGTCCGAACGGCGCCGGCAAGTCCACGCTCTTCAAGATGATCTCGTCCTTTCTGCGGACGACCTCGGGCGAGGTGCGCTTCAGGGGCGAGCGGATATCGAACCTCAAGCCCCACGTGGTGGCGCGCAAGGGCGTGGTGCGGACCTTTCAGGAGACGACGATCTTCAAGAACATGACCGTGCGCGAGAGCGTCGTTGTCGCCCAGCACCTGCGCGCCCGGGCGTCGCTGGCGGGCTACTTCTGGGGATCGAAGGCGGCCCGCTTCGATGTTGACGCCTTTGGCAGTCATGCCGACGAGCTGATCGACTTCCTCGGCCTCTCGAACATCCGCAACGAGCTTGCCTCGAACCTGCCGCATGGGCATCTGCGGGCACTCGGTGTCGCCATCGGACTTGCCACCGACCCGCAGCTCCTGCTGCTCGACGAGCCCTTCGCCGGCATGAATCACGACGAGACCATGAGCATGGTCCAGCTGGTGCGCAAGGTCCGAGACGACCGCGGGGTCACGGTCCTTCTGGTCGAGCACGACATGTCGGCCGTGATGTCGATCTCGGACCGCATCGTGGTGCTGAACTTCGGCGAGATGATTGCCGAGGGCACGCCGGCCGAGATTCAGGCCAACGAGAGAGTCATCGAGGCCTATCTCGGCAGCGAAGACGACGCGATCGGGATCTGAGCCATGAGCAAGATGCTGGAGTTCAATGATGTCGAGCTCTTCTACGATCACGTCTACGCGCTGAAGGGCGTCTCGATCGACCTCGAGAAGGGCGAGACCGTCGCCCTGATCGGCGCCAACGGTGCAGGCAAGTCGTCGATTCTGCGTGCCATCACGGGCCTGGCGGCGATACGCTCGGGCTCGATCCGGTTCGAGAACGAGGACATCACCGGCCGTCCGGCCTTCGAGATCGTCGCGCGCGGCATTGCCATGGTGCCCGAGGGCCGCCGAGTCTTCCCCTACATGTCTGTCAAGGACAACCTCCTGATGGGCGCCTTCACCCGCTCGGACAAGGTGGGCATCAGGCAGACGCTTGACGGCATCCTCGAACGCTTTCCACGGCTCAAGGAGCGCTACGGTCAGGCCGCCGGCACGCTCTCGGGCGGCGAGCAGCAGATGATGGTGATCGGCCGCGCCCTGATGGCGCGACCGCGGCTGCTGCTGCTCGACGAACCGTCGCTCGGCATGGCGCCCAAACTCGTGCAGGACATTGCCCGCTCGATCGTCGCCATCAACCGCGACGAGAATGTATCGGTGTTGCTGGTCGAACAGAACTCGCACATGGCACTCAGCATCTCGCACCGCGCCTACGCGCTCAGCACAGGCAGCGTTGCAATTGAAGGCCAATCGAAGGAGCTGTTGGCCGACGAGCGCGTCAAGAGGCTCTATCTCGGCGGCGAGCTATGACGGCGATGCGACTCCTTCTGGTCAACCCCAACAGCACCGCGTCGATGACCGCGAAGGCGGTGACCGCCGCCCGCAGGGTCGCCCGCCCCGACACCGAGATCATCCCGGCCACGACCGCCGGCAACCCGGCGAGCATACAGGGGTTCTACGACGTCGCCATGAGCCTCCCAGGCCTGCTGGGAGAGATCGAGAGGCGACGCCCGGAGGTCGACGCGGTCGTCATCGCCTGCTTTGACGACACCGGTCTCGATGCCGCGCGCGCCGCCGTCGACGTGCCCGTCACAGGCATCGGTGAGGCAGCGTTCCACGCAGCGAGTTTTCTCTGCTGCCGTTTCTCGGTCGTCACCACCCTTGGGCGTTCGGTCCCCGGAATCGAGGCCAATCTCCAGCGATACGGGCTGGCGACGCGATGCGCCCGGGTGCGGGCGTCCGAGATTCCGGTCCTCGACCTCGAACGCGGCGACCCCGCAGTCGTCGAGCGGGTCGCCGTTCAGATCGAATCCGCCATGCGGGACGATGGCGCCGAGGCCATCGTGCTCGGTTGCGCAGGCATGACCGAAATGGCGACCTATCTCACCGGGCGCTTCGGCATCCCCGTCATCGACGGTGTGGCGAGCGCCGTGACATTTGCCGAGGCCCTTGTGGCGGCTGGCTACAAGACCTCGAAGATCGGCGGTTACGCCCGGCCCATCCGTTGACCTGAGTTGGCGGCGTCCGACCGGTCAATCCCGTTCCGACCTGCGCCTTGCGGCCTCCATCACCGCTCCACGCGGCACGAAGGCTCCGTTGTTGGTGGCTGGAGGATTCTCTCTCGGGTCATTCGACCGGCCCCGGTCCCGTGAGACGGGCGTGCCGGTTCACGTCCTTGTAGAGCAGGTAGCGGAACCGTCCGGGGCCCCCCGCATAGCAGGCTTGCGGACAAAAGGCGCGCAGCCACATGAAGTCGCCGGCCTCGACCTCGACCCAGTCGCGGTTGAGCTTGTAGACCGCCTTGCCCTCGAGCACGTAAAGCCCGTGCTCCATGACGTGGGTTTCCTCGAAGGGGATCAGGCCGCCCGGCTCGAAGGTGACAATGTTGACGTGCATGTCGTGGCGCAGGTCGTTCGGGTCGACGAAGCGCGTCGTCGCCCAGCGCCCGTCCGTGTCCGGCATCGGCGTGGGCTGGATGTTCTGCTCGTTGGCGAATACCGGATCCGGAGTCTCGAGCCCCTCGACCCGTTCGTAACGCTTGCGAATCCAGTGGAATTGGGCGGGCTCGGCCCCGGTGTTGGAAACCGTCCATGGCGCGCCCGGAGGAATGTAGGCATAGCCGCCGGGATCCAGTGAATGGGTCGTGCAATCCAGCATGATGTCCAGCTTTCCGCCGGTGACAAAGATCACGCCTTCCGCCTCGCGCTCCGGCTCCGGGCGGCTGCTGCCGCCGCCGGGAGCAACCTCCATCACGTACTGCGAGAACGTCTCCGCGAAGCCGGAAAGCGGCCGGGCGATGATCCAGGCCCGCGTGTCCTCCCAGTCCGGCAGGAGGCTGGCGACGATGTCGCTGAAAACGCCACGCGGGATCACCGCATAGGCTTCGGTGAAGACGGCCCGGCCCGTCATCATGGCGGATTGCGGAGGAAGTCCGCCACGGGGCGCATAATAGCTGCGCACGGTTGTCGGCGTTTTCGGGGGGTTCATGTCGGCATGACCTCCATCAGGTGTAACTCTGCAATCCTCTCAACTTCGCCGCACGCCTCGGCGAACCCGGTCTCTCGGCCGCTCTCGATCCGGCGTTCGAAGGCCACCAGGATGCCGATCCTGTCAAGGTCACACACCGCGAACATGAAGGGGAAGCCGAACCTCTCCATGCAGCGGGTGTCGAGGTCACCGTCAGTCAGCGCGCCCGCGCTCGCCTGTTCCCCCGTCGACCCGGCCGACAAGCGCCGGGTGGCAGACAGACCGTGCCGCTCGTCCCGATCCGCTGTCGTCGACTGGTCCGGTTTCGATTGTCGTGCGCTGGCGGCTTGCTCGTCCCATAATCTCATGATGGCCCAGTCGACGGGGAAAGATCGGTTCTCAGGCTTCGCGGCGGCAGCGGTCGATGGCTTGCGAGAGGCGCTCGATGGCGAAGGCGACGTCGTCGGATGTGGTGAAGCGGCCGATGCCGAGACGGATGGATGAGGCGGCCTGTTCGGGCGTGAGGCCGATGGCGCGCAGCACGTAGGAGGGCTCGACCACGGCGGAGGTGCAGGCCGAACCGGTGGAGAAGGCGAGTTCGGGAACCCGGGAAATCAGGTCTCCGGCATCCACGCCCTCGATGGCGAGATTGAGGTTGCCGGGGAGGCGCCTGTCGAGCGGCGGTCCGTTGAGGGTGACGCTGGGGAGACCGTCCATGAGGGCGTGTGCGAGGGTGTTGAGCCTTGCCGCTTCCTCTTCCTGGCCGGCGGCGGCGAGGTCCGCTGCCTTGCCGAAACCGATGGCCAGGGGGGCCGGCACCGTGCCCGAACGCAGGGTCCGTTCCTGGCCGCCGCCGGAGAACAGGGGTTCGATGCGCGCCCTTGGCCGGCGGCGCACGTAGAGGATGCCGATGCCCTTCGGTCCGTAGACCTTGTGGCCGGAGAGACTCATCAGATCGATGCCGGCCGCGTCGACATCGAGCGGTACCCGTCCGGCGGCCTGGGTCGCATCGCAGTGGAAGAGGGCGCCGCAGGCGCGGGTCATGGCGCTGATCTCGGCGAGGGGCTGCAGGGTGCCGATTTCGTTGTTGGCCGCCATGACCGACACCAGGATGACGTCACCGCCGAGTGCGCGTGCGAGGCGTTCGGTATCCACCATGCCATCGGTTCCGACCGGCAGCACGTCCGTGGCGAACCCTTCCGCAGCAAGCGCCCTCACGCTTTCGAGAACGCACTTGTGCTCGCTTGCCAGGGTAACGACCCGGTTGCGGCGTCCCCTCATTTTCCTCTCGAACCGGGCAGCGCCCTTGATTGCCAGGTTGTTCGACTCCGTGGCGCCGGAGGTGAAGATGATCTCCCGCGGGTCGGCGCCGATGAGACGGGCGATGGACCGGCGCGCCTCCTCGACGGCGGCAGCGGCGTCGGTCCCGAAGGTGTGGTTGACCGAGTGGGGATTGCCGAACTGCTCGCGGAACCAGGGCATCATGGCATCGACGACCAAGGGGTCCACCGGTGTGGTGGCATTGCAGTCGAGATAAAGCGGTGTCATCACGCCGTCTTTCGCCGTGTCTGGTGGCGGACATCTGCGGCCTTCCAGGCCCTCACCGCGGCATCGCAGTCTTCAGGCGTGCTCGACCACCCGAGGCTGAGGCGCACTGCGTGACGGCTGAGCGATGGAAACCCCATGGCCTCGATGACGGACGAAGGCTCCATCCTGCCGGAGGAGCATGCGGATCCGGCGCTGATCGCAACACAGTCCAGATCGAAGCTCATCACCATGGTTTCGGCATCGATGTCAGGGTGGGCGATGGCCAGCGTGTTGTCGAGGCGTCCGGCATCGCCCGAGAAGACCACGGCGTCCGGCACCGCGTCCAGCATGCGCGCCTCCATGCCGTCGCGCAGCCGCCGAAGGCGCGCCGTATCGTCGCCGCGAGCGGCAGTGACGGCCGCACCGAAGGCTGCGATGGCGGCGAGCGATTCGGTGCCGGCGCGCAATCCGTACTCCTGGCCACCGCCCCGTGAACGGGCGGCAAGGGGAACGCCGTCCCGCACGATCAGCGCACCGGCTCCGGTCATGCCACCGAACTTGTGTGCCGAAAGACTGACGAGGTCCGCCTCCTGCCAGGCGCCGCAGTATCGTCCGGCGGCCTGCACGGCATCACAGTGAACCAGGGCGCCGTGTTGCCGGGCGACATGCACGACGTCCTCCAGAGGCTGCACGACTCCGGTTTCGTTGTTGGCTGCCATCACCGAGACCAGGGCCGGACCGGTGCCATGGGCAAGCTCGGCCTCCAGGGCTTCAAGGTCGACACGGCCTTGGTGGTCAACGGGAATGGTGACGGCGTTCGAGACGGCTCTCGCCACCGACGGGTGTTCGACGGCCGAGACCAGGACGCGCTGGCGATACGGGCCGAGGAGCGCCAGGTTGTTGGCTTCCGTTCCCCCCGAGGTGAAGACCACTTCGAGGGGGCTGCACCCGACGTATGACGCCACGATCTCGCGGGCGTCCTCGATGAGCGACCGGGCATGGCGGCCGTGACGGTGAACCGATGAGGCATTGCCGGCGCACGCCATCGCCTGCGAGGCCGCCTTGCGCGCTTCGGCACGCAAGGGTGAGGTGGCGTTGTGGTCGAGATAGTGGGTTGCGGCAGGTTGCGGTCCCCGGCACACGTCCTCGAGGGTGACGCCATCAAGATAGGTCTCGATGTGATCGCCAAGTCCGGCCCACAGGTCGTGGGTGCGACAGCGGGTCCGGTTTGCCATGCAGCCTCTTGAGGGACTCTCGCTCTGGCACCGCGTGACTTGCGTCGGTTCATCCACCGCTGCCACGACATCCATGATCGAGATGCGGTGGGCAGGATGGGCAAGCAGGTATCCTCCACCGGGTCCGCGGACGCTGCGGACAAGCCCGTGGCGGCGCAGCCGGGAGAACAGTTGTTCGAGGTAGGAGAGCGGGATTTCCTGCCGGTCGGAAACGTCTGCAAGACGAACAGGATGCACTCCGTCATTGAGGCCAAGGTCGACCATGGCCATCACGGCATAGCGTCCCCGGGTTCCAAGCTTCATGGGTCGGCGGCCCGCTGCGCGCCCCGGGTGTTGCCATCGTCGCTTGCTGCCTCCGGATCCTTGCGAAGAGGCCGCGAGCCCCGGGAGTTGTCAGGGTCTGCGGGATCCTCGATCCGGGCAAGGCGTGACTCGAGATCGTCGATGTGGTCGAGAACGCTGGTCAGCGCCTTGCTGACCGGGTCAGGCATGTCGGCCGAAGAGACGCCGTAGGCGGCGAAGAACGAATCGCGCTTCTGCGCGCCGGAGTCGACGGTGCGCGCCGGGATTCCGACGACTGTGGTCCCTGCAGCAACATCCTTGACGACAACGGCATTGGAACCGACCAGAGCGCCCTTGCCGACGACGACGGGCCCGAGGATCTTGGCGCCGGCGCCGACCACGACATTGTCGGCCAGGGTCGGGTGCCGCTTGCCCTGGTTCCAGGTTGTCCCGCCGAGCGTTACGCCGTGGTAGAGCGTGACATCATCGCCGATTTCGGAGGTTTCGCCGATCACCACGCCCATGCCGTGGTCGATGAAGAATCCGCGCCCGATGGTGGCGCCCGGATGAATCTCGATGCCGCTCAGGAATCGACCGACGTGGGAGATGAACCTTCCGGGCAGCTTGAAGCCTCGGATCCACAGCCAGTGGCTGATCCTGTAGAACGCGAGGGCGTGGAAACCGGGATAGCACAGCACCACTTCCAGAAGATTGCGCACGGCAGGGTCGCGCCCGAAGGGTGCGCGCATGTCGTGCTTGAGGGTCTTGAACATGGTGCCTTCCAGCCGTTCCTGTCGGTGAAGGGGATTGATTCCTGTTCTTCAGACATAGATATCCGACCGCAGGCGTCAAGTATTGCCGTTGCGCCACGATGGAGAACGCCATGCCCGAATTCTTCATTCCCGGTCCCCGGGGCAGGCTTGAGGCACGTCATGCCGGCGCTGCCGATCCCACCTGCCCGGTGGCCGTCGTGCTTCATCCCCATCCGCTTCATGGTGGCACCATGAACAACAAGGTGGCCTACGCCCTCTTCCGCAGCCTGGTCGAGGCGGGATGCCATACCACGCGCTTCAACTTCCGGGGTGTCGGGCGCAGTTGCGGAGAACACGCCGGCGGTGATGGAGAGGTCGAGGACGCACTGGCCGTCGTCGACTGGACGCAACGCCGGCATCCCGAGTCATCGACGACGTGGATCGCCGGATTTTCGTTTGGAGCCTGGATCGCCGCCAGGGTGCTGATGAAGCGTCCCGGCATCGGCCGGTTCGTGCTGGTGGCTCCCGGCGCGACCACGCGTGACTGGTCATTCCTCGATCAGGTCCCCGCAGACGGTCTCATCATCCAGGGCAGTGCCGATTCCATCGTCGATCCCAATGAGGTGGCGGCATTGGCCGAGACTTTGGATTCTCTCACGCGGTCGCTCCGCTTCGAGATGATCGAAGGCGCGGGACACTTCTTCGAAAACGACATGGAGACGGTGCGGGAGTTCGTCCGGGACTACGCCCGTCGGGCGCGATGACAGGCGCCTCCCGTGACCGGCTCGCGGCACCCGGTGGTCGATGGCTGGCTGAGTGGCAGTCCGGCAAGGGAACGCACCGCAAGGTAGGCGAATGCCTCGGCTTCGAGGCTGTCCCCGTCCCAGCCGACCTCTTCCGCCACCATCACCTCCGCAGGGAGTCGGTGCTGCAGGGCGGCGATGAGATGTCGATTGCGGCGGCCGCCGCCGCAGACGACCCACAGCCCCGGGTCGCGCGGCATGAATTGCCGGGCGTGCGCTACCGCCTCGGCCGTGAGGTCAACGAGCGTGGCGGCGCCATCCGCCGTCGACAGGCCGGCAAGGTCGACGGCGATGTCGTCACGGTCCAGTGACCGGGGAGGCGGACGATCAAACCACGGGTTGTTGTCGAAGACGGCTGTCACGCGGTCGTGACGGGATTGTCCCCGGGAAGCCAGTCCTCCATCCCTGTCAAAGGGCTCTCCGGTCCGTGCCAGGATCCAGTCGTCAAGGAGGGCCCCGCCGGGTCCGGTATCGAAGGCGATCAGCTCCCCGTCGCCAATCCACGTCACGTTCGCCACGCCACCGATGTTGAGGACGACGACGGGAGACCGGTCCAGGGCGGTGGCGAGGGCAGCATGGTAGAGCGGCGCCAACGGCGCTCCCTCTCCGCCAGACGCCATGTCGCGGCTGCGAAAGTCGCAGACCACATCAATGCCGGTGACCTCGGCCAGGAGGGCACCGTTGCCGATCTGCCAGGTCAGCCCCTCTGCGGGCCGGTGGGCGATAGTCTGCCCGTGAAAGCCGATCACATCGATATCATCTGGCTTCATGCCGGCCTTGCCGAGCAGGCGAGAGACAGCCTCCCCTGCCATCAGCGTGAGGCGGTGTGCCGTTGCAGGAACATCTCCGCCACCGCCCAGACAGGCCTTGAGACTGCCGCGCAGAGCGGCATCGAAGGGAAGTGTCAGGGCGGCGCCGCGGTGTACGGCCGTCATGCCGTCGGTCTCGATGAGCGCGGCGTCGATCCCGTCGAGGGAGGTGCCGCTCATCAGTCCGATGGCTCTCTTCACCAGCCTCGAGCCCTCCGGGCGACCGTCATGAGGCCAGTCTATTCCGGTGCTCCCGTTGCCCGCAATGTGACGCTTGCCTCATCCGGTGAGCGGCGGCAGACTGCGCCATCATGAGCAGTCCCGCTTCCGAATTCCTGCGGACGATCATCGACCGCGGGTTCATGCACCAGTGCACCGATACGCAGGCCCTCGACGCGAAGGCCGCAGCCGGCCCGGTCGTCGGCTACATCGGTTTCGATTGCACGGCCCCAAGCCTCCATGTCGGCAGCATGGTCCCGATCATGCTTTTGCGGCACATGCAGCGATGCGGTCACAAGCCCATCGTTCTCATGGGTGGCGGCACCACGAAGATCGGGGATCCCTCGTTTCGCGACGAGGCGCGGCCGCTGCTCGACGATGATGCCATCGCCGCCAACAAGGCGAGCATCAGGAGGGTGTTCTCGAGATACCTTGCGTTCGGTGACGGAGCCACGGATGCCATGATGGTCGACAACGACGAGTGGCTTTCGGAACTTCTTTACGTTCCGTTCCTGCGCACCGTCGGCCGCCATTTTTCGGTCAACCGCATGCTGTCGATGGAGTCGGTGAAATCCAGACTGGAACGCGAACAGCCCCTGTCGTTTCTCGAGTTCAACTACATGATCCTCCAGGCCTACGACTTCGTGGAGCTGCAGCGGCGTTTCGGATGTACGCTGCAAATGGGTGGATCGGACCAGTGGGGCAACATCGTCAACGGCGTCGAACTCGGACGCCGTCTCGTGGACGAACCGCTCTTCGGTCTGACCACGCCGCTCATCACGACAGCATCGGGCGCCAAGATGGGGAAGACGGCAAAGGGTGCCGTGTGGCTCGATGCAGGCATGTGTTCGCCCTGGGACTTCTGGCAGTTCTGGAGAAACACCGAGGACGGTGATGTCGGCCGCTTTCTTCGCCTGTTCACCGATCTTGCCATCGCCGACATCGTCCGACTCGAGAGCCTCGAGGGTGCGGAGATCAACGAGGCCAAGAAGGTCCTTGCCAACGAGGCGACCCGCATATGTCACGGGGAGGACGAGGCGCGTCGCTGTGCGGCAACCGCACGAAGCACCTTCGAGGAAGGGGAGGCGTCACGGGGGCTGCCTGTCACGACGCTGTCCGAGGCCAGTTTCGATGACGGACTGGTGGTCTTCGAGGCATTCCACTGCGCCGGCCTCGCCGCGACCCGCTCGGATGCCCGCCGCCTCATCCGGGGAGGCGGCGCCCGCCTCAACGATACCGTCATTTCCGACGAATTCCTGAAGATTACCCGTGCCGATCTCAAGGATGGCGCGGTCAAGCTTTCCGCCGGTCGCAAGCGTCACGCACTCATCGTGCCTGATTCCTGACCGGGGCGGACAGGTGACGGAACCGCGCGTTCCTGGCCACCGGCCTACTCCTCGCCGGGCGAATCGGTGAAAAGCTTGCGCAGAATTCCGGGTGCGAGGATGGAGAGAGGGTTGACGCGGACATCCGGATCGTCGGCCGGTCCGTCAACATTGAAGGTGAAGGCGAAGATGCCCCCGTCCTCTTCGGTCCCGGTAATGATGTCACCCAGCAGGGGAATGTCCTCGAACACGGTGTTGAGGGGATTCGTCGGCACCATGGTGCCGGCGAAACTGACCCGGTCCTGTTCGGTATGGATGTTTCCATCGAGTAGAATCCTGATTCCCCGACCATAGAGACGACCGTCCGTGACGGTGATGCGTTCACCTTCCTGGCGGAACGGAAGCAAGGCCGCGTCAAAGACGAGACCGTCGTTGTTCAGGAGGTTGGCCAGACCGGGCAGTGAAGCGGCAGCAAAGAGGTGCGCCAGGACAGGAGCATCATGCACTGCGAAGCGATCGGCCGTAACGGTGCCGATGACGATCGACGGAGCGCGTGATTCGTCGAACCAGCCCCTGACCGCCAGTTCGCCTCCATGGATGTTGTCCATTCCGGCAAACACCCGCACGGTATCGCCCACGTTCTCGGCGCGGTAGTCGAACCTGCGTTCGTGCTGTGATACCCGCCAGATCTGCAGGGCCACCAGCGACCCGCCCTCGATCTCTCCGGCGGCGTTGAGGTTCTCGAACCTGTTGCCGTCAAAATCGGCGTCGATGACGAGGTTGCGCACCAGCCGGTCGTCCGTCGTCCACAGCCGGTTGACCGTACCTGCGATCTTCAGGCGGGGCAGTATTGCAGTCGCTCCGTCACCGTCGCCCAGGGGGGCCATGTCGATCGACCCCTCGCGGACCGTGACGGAATAGAGGCCGTCCGGCGAGACTTCGAGCGTTCCAGTGACATCCGTACGCCCGAACGCCAGCCTTGCCACATCAAAATCGGCCGATTGCGGCCCGATGGTGCCGTTCGCACGTGCCACGATGCTTCCTGCCTGGATGTCGAGGGTACGGATGACGAATGTGTCATTTTCCTCGATGACAAGCAGGTGGGCGAATCCGGGTTCTCCCGGGGACTTGGCGCCGAGCAGGGTGTCAGAACCGAAGGCGAGATGCCGAAGGTCCGCGTCCACGCGCCAGGAGATCGCACCGCTGCCTGAAACGGTCCGCGACATGGTGACATCAACGTCTCCGGTAGATTGGAAGGGATCGACAAGGCCGAGGGCGGCACGGTGGCTCTCATCCATGCGGGCCGAGATCTCCAGCCTCTCGCGCACCTCTGCGTCGCCGGAAAGCGCCAGCCGCCAGCCGCCGGAAACAGGTACGCCGTTGAGTTGCAGGTCGCCGTTGAGTTCGATCAGACCGGGCTCCGAAAGGGAGAACGTCCCGTTGCCTCCCGTGACCTGGTAGCCGGCGACGGGAAGGCCGAGACCGTTAAGGCTGCCGGCAAATTGGTAGCCGACGTCGTCTGCTGCGGGATCGGCCAGGTCCGCAAGGGTGATGTCGAGGGCGCCGGAAAGCGATCCGGTGATCATGTCGGGATCGAAGCGTTCCGGTATCCGATAGGACAGCGGTTCACGGGTGGCGATGGCCAGCACGTCCCGTGCCGGACCGGCAAGATCGACATGGATCTCCATCACGCCATCGAATCCGTCCAGTGTGACGAGACCTCGTCCGGCCGTGATCTCGCCCGTGCTGCCACCGGACGTTTCGATTGCGACCGAATCTTCACGAATGGTGACGTCACCGTCGACGCCTCCAAGGGGCGGCATGCCAGGCAGGTAGTCGATCGTGACACCGTCAACATCGACCGTGACCTCCAGGCCGGACGTCGACGGATCATCCGAGGCGAGATTGCCAAGGGTCGAGCGCATTCCCAGGGCGCCTTCCCTGATGACACCGTTCGAGAGGTTGTTGACGATCCAGTGCCGCGCCGGCGGTGCGGCGGTGACGGGCCAGTAACGGGAGAGATGGTCGACCGGCAGGTCGGTGACGGCGATGGTCCATTCGATGGTGGAGTCATCACTCCAGCCGCTCAGCATCAGGTTCGCCTCGAGGCTTCCTTCCTCGATGCCTGCCACGAGATGGCTGATCTCGAATCCCCCGAAGGCGGGCAGGAGGCGTCCTGCCAGTGTCGCCGGGCCGAGATCGAGTGGACTTTCGAAGACACCCCCCAAGGCGAGGCGTCCCCCCGCGGTGCCAAGAATGAATGATCCTTCGGCCAGCTCCAGTTCATCGTCGAGCGCCAGTTGGAACGACGTGTCGAGCAGCAGGGTCGAACCGGAAAAATCGCCCAGTGACGGCATGATGTCCGGAAGCGATGCGAGGTCGAGGTTCATCAACTCCCCCGACACGTCGACGCGGGACGTCCCTCGTTGGTGAACGGCCGCAAACTTGAAAGGAAGCGCCCGGGATTCGGAGACGAGAACGGTGTCGAGGTCGATGCGCAGCAGGTCGTCATCGCGTGCGATGACAAGAAGGGACTCCGGCGCATCCCAGGAAAGGCCGCTCTCCAGATCTTCGAGAATGATGTCGGCCCGATCGAAGCGGACATGATGCAACCGGTCCAGGGGTGGCATGGTACCGGCGTGGAGAAACCAGTCGAGAAGCGAGCCTTCAGGCGATCCGTCCGTCGGCAAGTCGGCCAGCGCGTAGCTGAGGTTGCCGCCGGTTTCCCGAACGAGTCGGATTTTGGCCTCGGCGATCGACATGCCGACGGGCCGCAACTCCGCCTCGATCAGTGCCGGCAGGGACATGTCGAGTTCGATGTCCCGTGATTCGAAGACGATTCCACCTTCCCTGTCGAGGACACGAACGTCGGAAAGCCTGAGGCCGTAGGTTGTCCGCCAGTCGCCGCCGGAGAGAGCGGCATCGGACGCCTCAAGTGAGAAGTCCGGAACGCTCCTTTCGATCATGCCCATCACCCAGGGCGTCGCCTCGCCGAGAACGATCGGACCGTCCTGGAGTCTCCAGGCAAGCCCCAGAAGCACCAGAAGGATCAGTCCTGCGAGAATCCCCAGACCGTGGATGAAGGTCCGCAGCAGGCGGCGGCCTACAATTCCGGCATACCGCACGGGAGCTACTTGACCGTACCGGTCAGTCTGACCACGGTTGACACAGTACTTGCTGGTGCCGACATGACCTTCCGGACCCTTGAAGAGATCGCCACCCTGCCGGAGCCATACGACAGGGAACAGGCAATCGTGTGGCGGGAACGCTGGCTGGCTGCCTGCGATCTCCTGCCCGCAGTCAGGGAAGTGTCGCACGAGTTGAGCCGTGATGCCACCGGAAGTGCCCTTCTCGATGCCGTGTTCGGCAACAGTCCCTATCTGGCCCGCTGTCTCGTGCGGCATCCGGGAATCGTCTCGCTGTGGGCGACCGCAGGTCCGGAGGCCAGTGTCCGGGCCGCTCTGGGAGGTCTCGCCCGGAATGAGGCAGGACACGACCTCGTGCGCCTTCTACGCCAGGCGCGGGCCATGATCGCGGTGGCGGCGGCCCTCGGCGACATCTCCCGGTTGTGGGACTGGCGGGAGGTGACGAGCGCTCTCTCCGAATACGCCGAAACCGCCTGCCGTGTTGCCACGTCCCACCTGCTCGCCAGCATCCCCTGTGGCGCCACCCGGAGCGATGACCCGGCAAGGGAGAGCGGCTTCATTGTTCTTGCCCTGGGCAAGCTCGGAGGCCGCGAACTGAACTACTCAAGCGACGTCGATCTGATAGCGCTGTGGGACGATGAACGGTTTGCCCGGTTTGGCCCCGATTCACGCGCGATCGCAGTGCGTCTCGTCCGGAGATTCATCAGGCTGCTCCAGGAACCCACGGGCGACGGTTTCGCCCTGAGGACGGATTTCAGGCTGCGTCCCGACCCTGGTGCGACGCCGCTCGCCATGTCAGTCGATTCCGCGGAACTCTACTACGAGAGTCTCGGCCAGAACTGGGAGCGCTCGGCCATGATCAAGGCGCGCCCGATCGCCGGTGATCTGGAGGCGGGCGAGGCCTTCCTGGCGCGACTCAGACCCTTCGTGTGGCGGCGCCATCTGGATTTCGAGGCGATCAGGGACATTCATGCGATCCGGAGGAAAATCCATGCGGCAAGAGGCGGAGAGGTCATCCGGGTTCCCGGTCACAATCTCAAGCTCGGCCGCGGTGGCATACGGGAGATCGAGTTTCTTGCCCAGGCACACCAGCTGATCTTCGGTGGCCGCAACCCCGACCTGCGTTGCCGGGCAACCTGCGATGCCCTCGACGCCCTCTCGGAGGCGGCGCTCATCGAACGCCAGACACGCGCCGACCTCAAGGAGGCGTACGGTGAACTGCGCCGTGCCGAACACCGCTTGCAGATGATTGACAATGCGCAGACGCACGAGGTCCCCATGACCCCGGGACGTCTCGATCACATCGCGACCTTCCTTGCATACCGTGACCGTACGGCGTTTGCCGACCACCTCGAGGGCGTGCTGCGGTCGGTCGAATGCCACTACAGTCGCTTCTTCGAATCGGACGGAGAGGCCCGGCCGGCCCCTGCGGCTCGGGAAGGCGACCTGGTGATCGCATTGCAGGACATGGGATTCGTGGACTGCGACGGAACGGCAGCGCGCCTTGACGCCTGGCGCGCCGGCGAGGTCCGTGCCCTGCGCCACGAACGGTCACGCGAACTTGTGGAATCGCTGCTCCCGCGTCTCCTGGCCGGATTGGCGGCGACAGGCGATCCTGACAGGGCCTTGCGGGCATTTCATGAGTTTCTCTGCCACCTGCCAGCCGGCGTGAGGTTCTTTTCCCTTCTGGAGCGGCACCCGCGCCTCATTGATCTCGTGGCCGGCATCATGGCAACGGCTCCACGCCTTGCGGCGATGCTCGGAGCATCCCCGGTTCTCCTCGACTATGCCCTCGCCGGCGAGTTCAGCGAACCGCTGCCTGCGAAGGCCCTTCTCGATGAAGACCTCGCGGCCAACCTCAAGATGGCGGAACACGAGGAGGATCTGCTCGACCGGGCTCGTCGCTGGTTCAACGATCGCGAGTTCCGCCTCGCGATCCGTCTTCTCGAAGGCGATCCCGCAGGAATCCTCAACGACCTTGCCAACCTGCGTGACGTGGTCATCGCTCAGCTCTTCTGCCGCTCGATTGCCCGGTTTGGCGAGCGACACGGGTGCCTGCAGGGCGGCGAGCTGGCCATTCTGGCGACGGGTCGCTATGGCAAACGCACGCCGGCCTTCGGGGCGGCCATCGATCTTGCCATCATTCACCACCACGACGATCCGGAGGCGCGTTCGGACGGACCGAGACCACTGGGTGCACGGACATGGATCGACAGGCTGGTGCAACGCCTGATGACGGCCTTGACGGTCACGACCAATGCTGGCTCTCTCTTTCAGGTCAGGCTCGACCTCATTGTTCCGGACCGGGCCGATTCGCGGACCTCGAGTCTCGAGAGGCTGCGCCGGCCGGATGCGCCTGCAGCGGACCGGTCCATCTTGGCCGGTGCCAGGGTGGTCGCGGCAACGGGGTCCCTTGGCGACGAGATCGACCGGGCCATTGCCCGTGCCCGTTCCGGGGCCTCAACCGACCTTTTTGCGCTGGGTGGGGAATTGATCGATCAGCCGGAGTGGCTCTTCCGCTCGATGTCGCCTGCCCCTGACCTTCGCGCAGCGAGGGACCTGTTGCTTAGCGTCCGTGCGTTCAGGGAGTGCACCCTGGGCAACACGTTTCCGGAGCCTTCCGGTGCCTTCACTGACCGTCTTGTCCGGCTCACCGGGTCGACCGATGCCGCTGACCTGCAGGATCGACTCGACCGCGCACGGCATGAATTGGATTCTGCATTGGCCCGCGTCATCCACCCGCATCGTCCGCAATCGGGTTCGGCCTGATCTCAGGCCTGTTACGACGTCGTCAGATCCTCTTGCTCGAGTCCGTGGCCGGGGTAATCCGGTAGCAGCAGCGATCACTTCCGGACAACAGGTGTTCGAAGCGTTCAACCTTCACCTTGCGACCAAGAATGTTCTGGAACATGAAGAGTTCTGCCGTGCACAGTTCGTTGCACGTGCGTGCGGCGGCGGCGATGGAACAGTGATTTTCGATGAAGAGGAGACTGTCGTCTTCTTCCCGGTGCCATTCCGCCATGAACCCGTCGGCCGTGCGCTGGTCGACGAGGACGGCAAGACGGTCTTCTGTGGAACTGCCTGCCTCGATGAAGGAACGGTACCTTTCTGTCGTTTCGCGGCGATAGGCCGTAACCAACTTTCTCAACCCCGAAGCGCCGAAGACCTTGCGTACGCCACGAAGGAGTGCTTCGGAAAGATCGAGATGGTTGTCCGGAAACTCGCCGTTTCCCCTCGACGTCAGGGCCCAGATCCGGGCCGGACGACCGACGCCCGACCAGGATTCCCGGTAGTCGGTCAGGCGATCCGCATGCAGGCGATTCAGGTGCTGACGTACGGCGACCGTGCTGATGTCCAGGTGGGCAGCCAGGGTCGATGCCGACATCGGTCCCTGCATCTTCAGCAGAAACAGGATCCTCTGCCGTGCATGTCTCCTGATTTGTGCCATGCGGAACAGTGATGCATGCACCCATCATGGTCAAGGTGCCTCCGCATGCGATGGCACCGCCTGGCATCATTCCGATGCGGTGAATCACGGCACGGAAACGCTCCGGTGATGGACGCGCGGCCACCTGGACCGGATCGGACCGGCCCCCCGGCGTCTTCCCTTTCCTGGGTTCGCTATTGAAGGCCGGACGGCAGAGTGTCCCGGTTTGGCAGACTTGATGCGCCGATGGCCTGCCTCCTGATGTGTCAGGAGCCGAGGCGGGGGAGCCAGAGCACCAGATCGGGGAGAGCGAAGAGGAGGCCGATGCGTACCAGCTCGATGGCGATGAAGGGAATGAGCCCGCGAAAGGTGTCGCCGAGCGCCACGTTCCTTGCGAGGCCGTGGATGACGTAGACGTTCATGCCGACAGGAGGTGTGATCAGGCCGAGTTCGATGACCACCAGGGCGAGAATGCCGAACCAGATGGCGGTGTCGTCGGCCGTCATCCCGAGGTCCAGCGCCAGGAGGATGGGAAGGAACACCGGCATGGTCAAAAGGATGACGGAGAGGGAATCCATGAAGCAGCCGGCGGCGAGATAGAAGAGCAGCATCAGGAAGACCACCAGCCAGGGACTGGCGCCAGCGCTCGTCAGCCAGGCGCCAAGTTCCTGGGGCAGCCGGGTGAAGGCCAGGCCGGCGCTGAAGAGGTCGGCGCCCAGGAGAATGAGAAAGACCATGGCCGAGGTCTGCGCCGTGGCCAGCAGAGCGGTCTTGAGTCCCTGCCACCGCATGCCCCGTGCCAGGGCCAGGGAAAACGTGGCGGCAGCCCCCACAGACGCCCCCTCGACGGGTGTGAACCAGCCGATGTAGATGCCGCCGATCACCACCAGGAAGACGCCAGCGACCACCCACACGCTTGCCAGAGCCCGCCGTTTTTCAAGGCGGCCGGCGCGGGCCTCGAGAGGTGCGATGGAGGGTCTGAGCCAGACCGAAACCCGGATAGCGATGGCGAATCCCGACACCGCGAGGAGGCCGGGAAGGAGTGCCGCAAGGAACATGTCGCCGATCAGCTGTTCGCTCAGGATGGCGTAGATCACCAGCACGAAACTCGGCGGAATGAGAATGCCGAGGGTGCCGCCGGCAGCCAGCGTTGCAGTGGCGAAGAACCCTGCGTAGCCGGCGCGCCGCATTTCCGGCCAGGCTGCCTGGCCCATGGTGGCGGCCGTGGCGAGTGACGAGCCGCAGATGGCTCCAAAGCCCGCTGCGCCGGTGATGGAGGCGAGGGCGAGACCGCCGCGCCGGTGGCCCATCCAGGCGCGCGCCGCGGAGAAGAGGGCCCTGTTCATGCCCGACTGCGTGGCGAACTGGCCCATCAGGAGAAAGAGCGGGATGACGGCGAGGCTGTGGGTGGAGGCGAGAAAGAATGGCGTCGTCTGCAGGTGGAAGAGCAACGGATCGACGCCGCGCACGATGGCATAGGCGATGCCGCCGGTGACCAGCATGGCAAGTCCCACAGGCACTCTGAGAACGATCAGTGCGAGCAGGCCGGCCAGCATGGCAAGGCCGGCTTCGACACCGCTCACGGGTCACCTCGTCCGTCGTCCGGCAGGGGCGCCGCCGGACCTGATGCGTGACCCTTCACTGTTCGGCGCGGGGCGCGCCGGCGAAACTGACGGCGGCGAGCAGAACGAGGGAGAAGACGATCGCCGGAAACAGCCACCAGAGGGCGATTCCCAGCACCATGGTCGATTCCTGCCACGCTCTCAGGTCCTCGCCTCCCAGGTACATGCGCCAGGCGAGCAGTAGCGCCACCACCGCCAGAAGACACGATGCCCCGGTGTCGAGCCATTGGACGACGCGTGGCGCCAACCAGCGTCGTGCCAGGGCCACGGTGACGTGACCACGCTGCACCTGGCACCAGGGCAGGCCGGCAAAGAAGGCGAGCACGCTTCCCAGCGCTACCAGTTCCGTGTCGCCGGGGATTGGTCCCCACCCGAGATTTCTGCCGGCGATTGAAAGAACCGACACCAGGGCGACGATCACCAGGGCGGCGGCTCCGACGAGGGCCCAGGCCGCGGCCAGGCGGTGGAGAACGCGCGTCAAGGGGAGGCCGGGATCATTCCTGGTAGTGATCGACGAGACCCTTTGCCTCGTCAAGGAGCGCCTTGCCGTCGAGACCCGCCTCGTCCATGGCCTCGATCCAGGCCTCGATCACCGGCTGCGTGGCCTGGCGCCAGCGCTCCTCTTCGTCGGCATCGAGAACGATGATGTGGCCGCCGCCATCGGCCACGATCCTGCGCGCCTCGATCTCGTTCGCATCCCAGATAGCGCCTGCCTGGCGAGCCGCTTCCAGCCCCGAATTGTCATCGATCACCCGTCTCAAGTCATCCGGCAAGCCGTCGTAGACCTCCCGGTTCATCGCCAGGAGGAACACCGCGGTGTAGAGGCCGCTTTCGGTGTGATAGCGGGTGAGTTCCGGCAGGCGCAAGGCGAGGGTGACTTCGTATGGAACGAGGGCGCCTTCGACCACGCCCCTGGAGACGGCCTCGGGCACCTCCGGCACGGGCATGCCCACAGGAACCGCTCCCAGAGCTCCCAGGGCCGCGTTGATCTGGCGAGACGGCGCCCGAAGCTTCAGTCCGGCGAGATCCTCAATTGCGGCGACCGGAGTCGAGCGCGTGTGAATGACGCCGGGAGCGTGGGCATGAAGGATGAGGGGCTTCACCCCCTTGAACTCCTCGAGGAGATGGTCATCGTGGAAGTCCATGACTGCCTGGCTCGTCGCCTCGGCGGAACCGGCGACGAAGGGCAATTCAAACACCTCGACAATCGGGAAGCGACCGGCGGTGTAGCCGGGCAGGGTCCAGATGATGTCGGCAATGCCCGTGCGCGCCTGATCGAAGAGCTGGGGCGGTTTGCCGCCCAGCGTCATCGAGGGGTAGATCTCGATGGCGATGCGTCCCCCCGACTGCTCCTCAACCCTTTTCGCCCAGGGTGCGAGAAACGTCTTGTGGGTGTTGGACTGGGGAGACAGGAAGTGGTGCAGGGTGAGCGTAACGTCCTGTGCCGCAGAGGGCTGCGCCCCAATGGCGAGGAGGACGAGGCTGGCGAGGAGGGCCGGTCGCATGTCCATGGCGGATTTCCTGTCTCGGGGCGGGCGGACCATTAGAGTGGAAAGGCGGCCGATGCAATGCCGAATTCGGCACCGGCGGCGTGGACGATATGCCTGGGCCCGGCTAGTTTGCGCGCCGTCATGACTCGCTTCACCATCGCCACCTGGAACATCAACTCGGTCCGCCTGCGGATAGCCCAGGTCTTGGGGTTTCTGGATGACTGCCGGCCAGACGTGCTGTGCCTCCAGGAAACCAAGACGGCCGACTCCACCTTTCCCCTCGACGCATTCCGGGATGCAGGTTGGCCGCACGCCATGATCGCCGGTTTCAAGGGCCGCAACGGTGTGGCGATACTGAGCCGTCGCCCCTTCGCCAGCAGCCACGTGCTGTCGTGGTGTGGCAAGGATGACGGCCGCCACGTGCAGGTGACCTTTCCCGACGGTCTTCAGCTCGACAACATCTACGTGCCAGCAGGCGGTGCCATCCCGGATCCGGAGATCAACGACAAGTTCGCCCACAAACTCGATTTCCTGGAGGAAGTGACGGACTGGATTGCCGGCGAGCAAAAGCCGGGTGTGCGGCGGATTCTTGTCGGCGACCTCAATATTGCGCCTTTAGAGAACGACGTGTGGTCGCACAAGAAGCTTCTTCGTGCCGTCTCCCACACCCCGGTGGAAGTGGAGTCCCTGGGGCGACTCTACGCCTCCCATGCCTGGACCGACGTCGCCCGCCACTTCGTGCCGCCCTCCGAGAAGCTCTATTCCTGGTGGCCCTACAGGAGCGGTGGGGACTGGTCCGCAAAGGACTATGGCCGGCGTCTCGATCACATCTGGGTGACGCCGGCCCTTGTGTCGTCCCTGCGGAGTTGTCAGACGCTGCGTCACATGCGCGGACACGATCAGCCGAGCGACCATGTTCCGGTGGTTGCCACCCTGGAGTTCCCCGGATGAGCACGGAGAAGGCCTGGCACGTGTCCGGCGAGGGCGGCATCGCGACACTGACGCTCGATCGTCCGGACAAGCACAATCTCCTGAAGATGTCCGAGGTCGACGATCTGATCGGCGACCTCGATGCCCTTGATGCCGACGCCTCGCTCAGGGTGATCGTGTTGACCGGCACGGGCACCAGGACCTTCTCGGCCGGAGTCGACCTTGGCGACATCCTGACCCGGGACTGGACCGACAATCCCGTGGAGCGTCTTGCCGACCGCATCGAGGTGCTGCACTCGGTGACTGTCGCGGCGCTCAACGGCAATGTCTACGGTGCGGCTGCCGATCTTGCCCTGGCCTGCGATTTCCGCATCGGCGTCGAGGACATGAAGCTGGTCATGCCGCCGGCGCGCTACGGACTCGTCTTCCATGAATCGGGCCTGCGCCGCTTCATCGAGAAGCTGGGTCCCGGAACCGCCCGTCAGCTCTTCCTCGCGTCGCGGGACATGGACGGTCCCCGCCTCCTCGAAACCGGGTACCTCGACCAGCTGTGCGCCAGGGACGATTTTGCTGACACGGTGAAGGCCTTTGCCGGGCACCTTGCCTCGCTCTCCCCGCTGTCGCTTGCCATCACCTCGAAGGCGATCACGGACATCTCGCGGGGCACGCTCGATTCCGCCCGACTCAAGCGCGAGACGGTAGCGTGCTTTTCCACGGACGATGCCTGCGAAGGCATGGCCGCGGCTCACGAGAAGAGATCTCCCCGATTTACCGGCCGCTGACGGGGCATGGCACGGCGTTCGGTGCCTCGCAGGTTTTGCCGGCGTCGGTATCACCGGGGAACTGCCGAACGTGTCACCAAAGCGGAGATGTTGGCCGATACCGGATGAAGGGCGCCACAAATTCCTGCTTGCCCTGCGCCGAGAGCGAACTCAGGTCATCCGAGGTCACCGGGTCCCGAACCGCAGGCGACAGACGACAAGCGGGGCGCTTCCTGCCGGCTTCACGAACCGCCTGTCGCGTTACCCTCCACGAACTCTGAGGCCCGGAAGGACAGCTCCTTGTAAAGGACCATGAGGACGCCGTCCTTGAAGAAGTAGTATCGGCAGGGCTCCTCACCCCAGGCGGCGACGTGCCAGCAGACCCCGCCTTCGTCATCGATACTCCAGTCGCCGGTCTGGTGAACGCCGTTCCACACGGTCGTCAGGGTGAAATCGGGCGCATGGTAGACCGCGCCACCGGCATCGGCATCGAGAATCGCGGTCCTGTCTGAAACCAGTGCGCGAGTCTCCTCCGGCGTGAAGAGGTCCAGGGCGAAGTTCGGATCGATGTCCTCGGCGGATTCCGGCGGTTCGACACCACCCTGCAGGTAATCCAGGGTGTTGCCTTGCTGGAGTTCGGGGGCGGCCCCCATGTCGCCCTGGTAGACATAGATGACGGCACCGGCGTTGTGATAGTAGGCCTCGCAGGGGAGTTCACCCCAATTGTAAATGTGCCAGCACAGTTCACCGTCCTCCGTGGTCGACCATGTCCCGCTGTCGCGCTCGCCGTCCCACAGGGTCTGGAGGGTTCCGTCCTGTGCGTAGTAGGCCCCGCCGTTCGGATCCCAGACCTGGGTGTTGCCGGCGAGATATGTGTAGAGCTCGCTGCGGGTGAAGGGTGTCGCTCCCTCCGGCACTAGGTCATCGTCCTGGGCGAGGGCGACCGTTGCGGATGACGTGGTGGCAACAAACAGCAGGGTAGCCAGCATTGCATGTCCGGGTCTTTGCCTTGCAATCATGTTGCGTTCTCCCTTCTTGTGGATGGCAGGCCTGCCATCCCCGTGCTGGCCGAGGTCAGCAGGCGGGCCCAGCATCATCACGATCGGCTGACAGGTCGTGTTCACCGTCACGGCGCCTGCCCGCGATGGAGACCGGCCAGTTCAGCGGCCTACTGCGCGATGAGTTGTGCGCTTTCCATGTCATCGTCGGGATCCGGCGGCTCGCCATAGGATTCCGCTGGCCATGCGAGGCAACGTCCCTCCTTGTCGCCGGTCAGGAAGCCGCCCGCACCGCCATCGGGGCCGCCCCAGCGATCGGACTGTCCGTTGTCACGGTAGTTGAAGAAGAGATACTCTGTCTCGAGATCATAGCCCATCGCGATGGCCTCTTCGGTGAGGGCGCCGTTTTCGTCGACCCAGGCGATTCCGTTGGCGTCGAGGAAGTAGTCGTCGGCCATCACGCCCTCAAGCATCTTGTTGCACTTGTCGCCGTGGCCGAAGTCGCGGTTGTCGAGCGTGCGGCCGACCCGCCCGTTGCAGTCGGTTCGGATCTGGTTGAGGCCGTAGAAGGACGATTCCATGAAGGGCGAGCCGTCCCACTCGATCAGGCGGCCGTTCTCGTCGGTCGCGAAGTGGCCGCCGGCGAAGTGCAGCATCAGCCACCAGCCGTCGGCGTTTTCCGAGGCAACCGTCCTGATGTAGTCCCTGTACCATTCGACGTAGTAGCCATAGGCGTCCCAGGGCCAGTCGGTCACACCGGTCAGGGACTGGCAGTCATAGTCGTCGTGGGCGCAGGTTCCGCCCCGTGAGCCTTCGGTGTTGTAGTAGGCCCAGCAGATGGTCGACTGGCCGAGATCGGAGTTGCTGTATCGATGTTGCAGGTCGTAGAGATGCGCGTGAATGGTGGGGTAGCGGATGCTGTCGAGCAGTTCCTGTGAAGGTTTTAGTGACAGAAGCCCTTGTTCCGCATCTATGGTCAGCGTCATCTCGCCATTGACCATGGGATCGCCGTTGGGCACCCAACCGGGCTCGTAGCTGTTGGGCGCTCCGCACACCGGAAAGGTGTAGGTCAAGATTTCCGCGTGGCCGGTTCCGGGCATCGCGCATGCCACAAGGACGGCCACCACGGCGGCCAGTGCACTCCGGAGTCTCGAGAACATGACCGGAATTCCTCCCCTCCGTTGAATCGACGGGTTAACTCTATCAACTCTCAACCATCACGTCCACGAACTCTGACTGACCAGTCAATCAGACAAGGAGTTCCTGTGACTTTCCCCTGTCAACCAGCCATGTCCCGGGAACGTCGCTGGGGACCGGACCACGGACGTCGGCGATGACAAACACGACTTCGGGACAGCCCCACCGATTCCAGCACCCCGGTAACGAGCCCCGGGGAGATGATCCGACGCTCGAGGTGAGAAACTGTCAGTTCCAAGTGGCAGACTGTCGCGAAACGGCCCTAGAAGAACGTCGACATGGTCCTCGGCACCAGGGTCTGGTCGAGAATGACCTTCCGCAGGGCGATGCGCCAGGAGGTCCCTTCTGGTCGCAGGTGATCCTCGCGCCGGCCGACATACATGACCTCGGTACGCTCCAGACGTGACTGGTAGGCAATCAGGTTGCACCGAACGTCGAGTGCGCCGCCGTCCATTTCGTCGATCTCGACATTCGAGATGACATAGCGCATCCGCGACGGTGGCTGTTCCGCATGCGCGAGCGATGACCGCAGGCGTTCGATGCGGGCTGACATGAAATCCTTGTCGTCATCGAAAAACGCCATCTCGCCATCCCTGGCCACGGCGTCGGGTTGTCCGGCGACGGTCTCGCGTGCCGGCATCCAGTACCGCGCATCGTCGGTGAAGAGATCAAGCCATTCCTCGAAACGCAGTTCGCTCAACAGCCGCACTTCGCGGTAAAGGAACTGCTCAACGCGATGCTGCAGCTCGGCGTCGACCATGTGACCGTCCGGACCAGGGCGAATCCATGAGCGTCGCCCAGTGTCGATAGAAGTTCAGCTGATTGGTCTCGGAGATGTAGGGAGAGAACCGCCCCGGACACCCCGGGGGGCCTTCCAGCAAGTCCTGTCCGACATTCATCTGGTAGTTGAAGTCGAGCCGCTGGCCAACCACCCCGCGCGTGGCTTCGGTCACCTGCTCGAAGTTCTCCGTGTCATCCTGCGCGGCGATACCGCTCACCGACTGTATGCGCGTGAAGTCGACCCGCGCCTCGTCCTTGATGACCTGGGGCGCGTCACGATCGACTCCACACCAGTTCCGCACCTTCGGTGCTGAACGGAACAGTAACACACTGAAACAAAACGCATTCTCTCTCAAGGATTTTCGCCGGGGAAGCGGATTCACGCCGTTTCCACATCCCCCGGTGCAACAGGAACCGGAGAGAATGTCATGCCGACAAGACGCCTCACGCAACGACGGGTCGATGCCCTCGCACCGGACAGTAAGACCCGGGACGTTCGTGATTCCAACATACGGGGCTTCGGCGTCCGCGTACTGCCGTCGGGCCGAAAGCGATACTTCCTGCACAGCCAGATCGACGGCGAGAGAGTCTGGCACACGATAGGCGATGCCGCGACCATGACCCTGGAGTGCGCCCGGGAACGGGCGGCATCTCTCCTGGCGTTACGATCCCGGCCAGACGAGGCTTCATCTGCCGTGCCCCCAACCATCCTGTTCGAGGATGTCGCAGACGAAGTCTTCCGGCGTTACCAAAGGCACTGGAAGCCTCGGACCCTTAGAGTCAATCTCGGCTACTTCAGGAACCAGATCCTACCGTGGTTCAAGGGTCGCGCAATCGGGGAGATCACGCGACACGACGTGCAGCGATGGTTTGCATCGCTCCACGCAACACCGGTTGCCGCGGACCGCTCGGCGCCCGTCCTGTCGGTGATCCTGCGTCAGGCCGAAGTCTATGGTTACCGTCCCGAGGGTTCCAATCCCTGCGCCGGCATCAAGCGCTACCGTCGGCGTAATCGCGAGAGATTCCTCAACCATGACGAGATCCGGCGGTTGAGCCGTGTCCTCGACAAGAGGTTCGCGAATCAGCCACTGTTGGCCGCAATCGTGCGGTTGCTTCTTCTTTCCGGCTGCCGCCAATCCGAGACCCTGACACTCAAGTGGTCGGATTATCGCGAGGGCAAGCTCTACCTGACCGACAGCAAGACGGGACCACGCACGGTCTGGCTGTCGTCGCCCGCGCGCCGGGTCCTTAATGGACTGCGGCGAAACAGCCCCTGGGTCTTTCCGTCTCCACGTGGGGAGCGCCATCTGTCGAAGGGAACACTCGACCGCTTTTGGCGCGACGTGCGCGCCGAAGCGGGCCTCGCGGATGTTCGCTGTCACGACCTTCGTCACACCTACGCCTCGGTGGCACTCGCCCATGGTGAGACAGTCCTTACCATCGGCAAGCTCCTGGGTCACAACGATCCGGAGACCACGCTCAAGTACACACACCTTGCCGATGCCTCGGTCCACGAGGCAGCGGAGGCTCTTGGTTCGATCCTGCGGGGGGAGGGCTGAACCATGGCACGGAAGATACGTCTGAGCGATCGGGCCGTTTCCCGGCTTTCAGCAATGTCCGGCGAATACACGGTTTGGGACACGCGGGTCACGGGTCTTGGCGTCAGGATTCGGCCTTCCGGCCACCGGTCGTTCGTACTTCTGGACCACAACGACGGCTCCCCCAAGCGCCGGACCCTCGGTTCCGTGATACACATGACTGTCGACGAAGCGCGTTCCCGATGTCTCGCCATCCAGTCCGCCGACAAGGACTCTGTGACGGACCCGCCACCGGTTCCGGTTCCTCTCTTCGGCGACTTTGTCGCAGTTGTCTGGCGCCCCGAGTGCTTCGACCGCTTCAAGCCATCCACACGGCGTCGCGTCAAGATCGAACTCGCACATCAGCTGTTGCCGACCTTTGGTGACATGCCGCTCGACCGAATCGGTAGAAGAGACGTGATGGCATGGTTCGACCTCTACAGCGGGGTCGCGCCAAGCGGCGCCAACAGATCTCTTGACACGTTGCACCAGATTCTCAAACACGCGGAGACGTACGGCCACCTCGTGACCAATCCGGCGAGAGGAATTCGTCGGAATCCGCAACGCGAGTTCAACCGGTTCCTTTCCAGAAACGAGTCCCATCGCCTGCTCGCCGAGTTGAACCGACTGGTGGCCGAACGTCCGGAACGAGCGGCGCAAGCGGATATCATTCGGCTGCTTTACTTCACGGGATGCCGTCACAGCGAGATCCGGACACTCAGGTGGCGCGAGGTTGGCACCGACGCTCTCGATCTTGCCGATAGCAAGACAGGACCACGACGAATCTACCTGAACAGGGAGGCCTGTGAGATCATTGAACGCCAACCCCGGACAGGCAGCGACCATGTCTTTCCCTCGCCATCCGATCCGTCGCGACCCGTCACTGCGCACATGTCACTCTGGTCTACCCTCCGCAAGCGGGCCGGCATCGAGGATGTCCGCCTTCACGATCTGCGTCACACTTATGCCTCGATGGCTGTCCTCAACGGCGTTCCGCTGCCGACCGTGGCGAGACTGTTGGGTCACCGCAATGTGTCGATGACCTTGCGATATGCTCACGTAGCCGATCGGGAAATCGAAACCGCCGCTGAACGGATCGGTGTCGCCATCGACAAAATCTGTAGTACGTAGGCACAATCAGGAAGTAGTTTGCCGTGACTGTGCTGAAATAGGCACACCTTTCACATACACCGGACATGCAGGAGAGATTCCGGCACATACGCGCCCATGGTCACGGACCTTTCAACCGGACACTGTTGACTCCGTCTATTTCAGCATGTCGAGATCCCTCATTATTCGGTAGTTTTCGACGAAATTGAGGAGGATTGAGTATCCCTGCCAGAGTTTCTCGGTTCCCGGCAGGGGTTGGCGCTTTTTGGGGATGAAGCCTGCCACGCGCGCGGTGTCGATGGCGAAGGCTTCGATGGTCGGTTCGCTGACGGGAGGTGCACGCTGTTTGCGCTGTTTGCGCTGCCTGGCGGTCATGTAGATGTTCAGGACCGTGATCTCGTCGCGGTGGACGATGCGGCTTGCCGGGGTATCGGGTTCCGAGCGTGCGAGGCGCTCGACGGTCATGACGCGGCATGCGGTGATGGCGTCGAAGGCCAGGCACTTCCTCAGGTCGTCGGCCTGATCCAGGCGCCGGTCCTCTATCCGTGTGCCGACCTTCAGGGCCTTGAAGTACTCCTCGATCGCCCATCGCTTCTCGTAGAAGGAGACGGTCTTGAGGGCATCGGCGGCGGTGACGTCGCCTTCGGTGGTGAGCAGCATCCAGTCGAAGGGATCGCGGCCTGCTGGTGGAGCGGGTTCCGTGACATGCACGGCCATCATGGACAGCGGCGGCGTTCCCCGGGGCTTGCTGCCCGGGGCGGCAAGGTCGACCCTTGCGGCGCGGTCCTCGAGGCGGACGTCCGTGCGCGCCTTGCGGCGACCTGGTCCTCCGCAGGCTGCGATGTCGGTCCGCTTCACAGCGATGCATGGCTCATCGGCCATGTGATCCCACAGGTCCTGTGCGCCCGTTTCGGTGACCACGCGGCGCCGTATCGAGCGCCTGACGCGCACCAGCAGACCGACCTCGTGCGAGGCGTCCCGGGCCAGCAGATCCCAGGTGTCGCCTTCACGGTCACAGATCACCAGCACCCTCGTCGAGGGACAGGCCCCGGCCAGTTCCACCGCCCTGTCGTACCCGTCGAGCCAGCGACGGCTCTCCTTGTCCTCCGCCTCGTGCTCCGGCGGTCGACGGAAGTCAGCGTCGAGATGGAACAGCCCAAGGGCACAGCCGCCTTCGGTGAAGGCGACCCCGGCGTGGGCCGCGATGCCAAGGGCGCCCGAGCCGCCGCCGCCGATGTCGACAAGATCCTCGGTCGCCTCCAAGCCATTGTCATCAAGGAACGTCGTGTCCTGGACGGCAAGGATCAGGCGCTGCACGCGGCAGCGTTCCACCATCGCTTCCTGATGTCCCTCAAGGATATGATCCATCGTCACCTTCGAGTTCGACAACAGGCGGTAGGCCGCCCTCTGCTCCGCCTCGCCGGGGAAGATCACCGGCAGGATCTCTCCGGGACGATCGTTCCACGCCCGGCCCATGGTGACAAGGCGCTCGCGGATGCGCACGTCACTGTGGCCGCTGCGGCCGTACTCCTGGTCCGCCCAGTCGGTCTCATCATCGCCGACAAGGGGTGCGGCCTGACCCATGACACGCTCGGGCTCCCGGCACAGCACGTCGCGCCAGGCGGGCGCCAGGGGCTTCATCCACACCGTGCGCTGCACGCCCCGGCCGGTGGCCCCGGGAGGCCTGCCCGAGGTGGCCTCCACACAGCGCCGCCAGCCCGCCGCCTGATAGCTCGTGCCGGTGTGACCGGGACCCACGTAGGTATAGGCCAGGACCGGCGTCACCCCGTACTTCTCCTGCCAGTCCCCGGCAAGCCGTCGGCAGGCGCAGGCCAGGGCATGGGAGGCCAGTCCCTTGACCTTCACCGAGGGAAGCACCAGGAAGCGGTCGTTGTTGACGACCTTGGCGAGATGGGCGTCACGGGCGCCCTGGGACCAGCCGATGAAGCGGTCGCGGGCCTTCTGGTGCCAGCCGGCGGCACAGAACACCAGACCGCCGAGGCGGCCGTGGCGCGACGAGGTGATCCAGTAGCTCACCCGGGCGCCGGGGCAGCGCGCCTCGCCCCCGGGATGCCAGGTCGCCATCATCGAACGCGAAAGCCGCTTGTCCTCGCCGTCGCCCACCGGCTCCACGGTGACCTCCCCGAGGTCCTCCAGGGCACACACGAGCGCCGTGTCGGGATAGTTCCGCTCGACGACGCCGGTGTTGAGGGCATGAGCCCGCGGGGCCGGAAGAGTCAGGTCGAGCGACGAGGCAAGACCCGGCAGGGCCGCACGCGCCGAGGCAAGGCACAGGGAACCCTTCGCATTGCGCCAGTTCTCGCGCTCGCACAATCCACGCGCCAGGGACGACCGCGTGCTGCCCTCGGCAGCCGACGCCGCCTTCAGCCAATCAACCGTCGTCGCAGCCAGATGTCGAGAGCCGATCCTCATGGGCCATGGTGTACGGCCGCATGGTCAAGGAGTTAAGCGTGTCAGGCTGAAAGGCCCGCGACGGGGGAACGCACCACCGTCTCATGCGATGCCTCACCAAGGTCTCCCCGCGGCTGCTCGACGACTGGGGACGGCAGAACTTCTCCGCCGAGGGCCGCCGCGACCTGCTCGAGATTGTCGAGCAACGCCACGCTCGATCATCCCTCCTGCAAAATTCCTACGGACTTGACGCTCCTGATCGCCAGCCAGATCCCCGTGGAGCACTGGCCGGAAGTGATCGCCGAACCTACCATCGCCGCCGCCGTCCTCGATCGCATCGTCCACAACGCCTACCGCATCGAGATCACAGGCGAGTCCCAGCGCAAGCGCAACAAGCCATCGCCTCTGGACGGGACCTGAGGGAGCCCGGTCTGCGGCCGGGTCCATGGGCGCCCATCAGACTCCTGAAACGTGCGGCGGCTGTGCAGCGGGGAGGGGCCAGCCGCCGCGTTCGGCCGGGTGTTGAATGGAAAGAACGGCTCGCTTACGCTCGCTCCCGGCTGGCCAGGGGCCAGCTACCCCAACCACCAACAACAAGCGCTCCTACAAGCTCACAGGAGAGAACGAAGAAGGCACCTCCCCGGCGGTCAAATGACTAGGAACCACCGTCAAGTAAAATAGGAATCCGCCGTCAAGTCCGTAGGACTTTTGCACTGTTTGATGCGTCGCGTCGACCTTTCGCTGCACTCACGCCATTCAGCCCCTCCATGTCCAGCACCATCAGGCACTCGGCTGCAATGCCGATCATCTCGCGAAGAAGATCGTTGTCAGGGGCTATTCTCCGACAGTGCATGCAGGGCCGCCATGCCGTCGGCGGTTGTCGTTGTACTCCTCCAAAGTAGGTTGCTCGGTCATTCACCCAACCCGCTACCAGAACTGCGATGGCCGTTGCTGCGGGCAAGTCGCCCCGCACATCACCCTGGCGGCAGCTTCGACGGGCGATTTGTCCACAGCTATCAATGGAACCAGAACCCTACACTAAGTCCGGGGAAGCCATCGATCTGGACACGCCGGTGCTGTAGACTATAGGATACCACGCAGAATCACTTCGAGGCAGATGCCATGCCCTCAGCCCGTGTCGCCGTAGACCTCTTCTGTGGATGTGGGGGAATATCGGCCGGATTGCGAAGTGCAGGTTTCCGAATTCTCGCAGGCGTGGATATCGAGAAACACTACATCCAGACTTATCGTGCGAACTTTCCTGAGGCAAAGAGCCTTGAGTTGGACCTTGCATCCGTTGATCCGCAAGACTTGATGCAACTGTTGAATCTCAAGAAAGGCCAACTTGATCTCTTGGCAGGCGGACCACCTTGCCAAGGGTTCTCGAAGAACGTTCCGCGCAGTCAACGCGCATTTGACTTGAAGAACAACCGGCTGATAAACACCTTTCTTGACTACTGCCACCATTTTCTGCCGAGAACCATACTAATGGAAAATGTTGCGGAAATGAAGAACAGTTTCGGTCAAACGTACACCGAAACTATTTCCAATAGATTGACGGCGCTGGGATACAACGTAAAGCACTCCGTCCTTAACTCTGCTGACTTTGGTGTCCCTCAAAGGAGGCGTCGCGCCTTCTTCCTGGCTGCAGCCGATGACGTGGCCTTGGATTTCCCATTTCCTACACACGTTCAAAGATCAAACGACGATGAACTTCCCGGTCTCTTTGAACGACATTACCACATATCCGTTTGGGACGCGATCAGTGATTTGCCAAGTCTCGCACATGGATCCGGAAAAGAACCGTGCGAGTATCGGACCTCCGCTACGAATGAGTTTCAAACACGAATTCGAAATGCATCCGGGTGTGTGATGAACCATGTCGCGCGCAAACTAAGGGAGACACAATTCGAACGCCTGGCGAACCTGGAGCCGGGTCAGGGACACAGGGACTTGCCGCCTCATTTGCAGGTTAATGGCGGATACAGTGGCGCATATGGCAGATTGAGTAAAGAGATGATTGCGCCGACGATCACTAGATGGGTGTTTCATCCGGGGTCTGGGCGATTTGGTCATCCAGTCGATGTCCGTACGATCACAATGCGAGAAACGGCTAGGCTGCAGGGCTTTAGCGATAGCTTTGTATTTGTTGGGAGCTATGTGCAACAAGCGGGACAGTTGGGCAATGCGGTGCCTCCTCTGTTAATCGAAAAGATAGCTGAAAATCTTCCCGTGTATACGAGTGAAACATCTACGGGGCTTTCATAGAGAGTAGGGAAAACACCTCATTCCAGGATAGCCGGTCCTCTTCGTCGGGAAAGGCAAAAGTACACACATGGCGGTCATCGGTCGGCCACCAGAAGCGATCACCGGTAAAGTGCAGTTGGTTCTCCCCTCGACCGTGCCAGGCGAAGTACTTGTTACCCGTTCCCCTTTCAATGCCGTGCAGTGCAGGGAGTTGCTCTTTCTTGACTGTACGTTTCGGCTCGGACCATTGCCAGAGGAAATTTTCAGGAATAAACACCCGTGGTTCGTGAATGGATGCTATCTCGCGTTCAAAGTAGGTTATTGTGTTGACAGTTTTGTCTATAATCAGCCGAGAATATCCTATTGCATTGAGGTTATATTTGGTCAGGCTTTCATCGACATGTTGATTGCAAAAGTCGAGAATTGAATTACCCAAATGTTGCAATGCGGCCGCTGATTTTTCCGAATCGCGAATGAGAGTGTCAGAGCCAGGGATTTTGGCCCGTTTCCAGGTTACTGGAGTTGTTGTCTTCGTTGACTTCACCTGCCATCCCACGGTGCCACGGACGACATCTACAAAATCATAGGTATTGAGAACTTCTCCACCTCGAACGTGTGTTAAGGACGGATTCCATTATGCGACCGGGAATGGCATGATCAGAAAATGGGAGGCGCAGGTAGGTGGAAATCGTGGAGGCTATCTCGTTGAGTTGCGCCCGGGTGGAGTAAAGTGTGTCAGTCACTGATCGTCCTTGAAGAGCGCGGTAATGTCGACTTGTAGTGTGTTGGCGATTCTATTCAGAACAGCCAGGGTCGGATTCCTTAGCCCGCGCTCAAGTTGGCTGACATATGTGCGATGAAGGCCGGTGGCGTCGGCAAGGTCCTCTTGCGACCACTTTCTCCGGTGCCGCAGAGTGCGAATGGTTGCTCCGAGCTGTACTTGAATAGTCACGGTTGAATGGTGCGGGTCTGTAGCCATTGGGTCTACAGACTATCGGCCACATCGCCGAAGTGTCGGTGTCGGGTTCAATGCATATGCGAAGATTGCGTTGGGAGCTGGGTGCTGGACGGAGCTGTTGTGACTGGAAGTTGAACCGATACATTGTGTGAGGATAAAGAGGCGTCACCGGAGCCCTGAGCTGTAGCGAAGCGCCAGGGGTTCACTCGCAATGCTCGTTGCGTCTGCTGCCCACCGTGTCGTCGAGCTTGGCCACATCGATGCCGTGTCGCCCGAGACGGTACGGCGGGTTCTGAAAAACCGCATCAAACCATGGCAGCGGGTCGTGTGGGTGATTCCTCCCCAAGGCAACGCCGACTTCGCCGAGCGCCACAACCATCACCCTGATGATGGACAATCTCAGCACCCATCGACCCGGCGCCCTCTACGAGGCCTGTCCGCCGGACAAGGCCAAGGTATTGTGGGAACGTTTCGAGTTCGTCTACACCCCCAGGCATGGCAGTTGGCTGAACGTGGCCGAGGTGGAACTCCACGTCATGATCCGCCGGCGCCTGAACCGCCGCATCGATGTGCTACGCCGGGAGGGCGTTGCCTGGCAGGTCTCCCGCGACCGCATCCAGGCCAAGGAGGACGGGCAGTTCACCACCGATGATGCCTGCGTGAAACTCCAACGTCTCTATCCGACATTTGACGAATGAAAGGGCAGTACACAGGATCGACGATCGGTCTCAGAGGAAAATCTGTCGGCGACCCGCGTCGCGGATCCCCTTGGGGCTCCGTCAAGTACGTATAGCGTGCCGTCGCTTGAAACCTGCTCCCCATTCAGCGACAAATGGCGGCCATGACCGAACCGATCATAGGACCTCCGCCAGCAGTCGTATGCAGTGGGCTCCATCACCACGCACCGCCGTCAGAGTGATTCCACTCCTCCGTGGGTATCTGCATGCCTCTTTCCGAACGCCGTCAGAGTAAACCAAAGCTCCTATTCGTTTGCCACCTTAATGGTAGCGTACATCATTGCGCCGACCACCAAGTAGCTAGGCCTTGGATCATCTGGAAGGAAGACCTTGATGGACCATTCGTGGACTCCGGTATTCCCCCCGTCGACATGGCGCAACGGCTCAAGCCAATACCGCTGACGACATTGATTGCAGGGGGATTCAAGCTGGACCAACTCGTTGCCGATCCATACCAGACCCTCTACTCAGACTTGGTCAGGCATGTGCAGGAGGCTGCTTCGATCTTGATTGCAGGATACGGGTTCGGCGACCTGCATGTGAACAGGGCGATTCAGAACAGATTCAGACGAACCTATGGTGATCGAAGTTTTCCGCGGGTTGTCGTCTTGGAGAAGTCGCACCCAAGGAGACTTCGTACTGGACGTCTCGAAACCGACCAGTTTTGGTCGCATGAACTCAAACATACGTTGAGGACGACTTTCTCTGACGACGGCGGATATCCATCCGGGATCAGTTCCAAGATCGACGACGTTATTGCCAACATGCAGTTCGAGACCAATCGCAGGAATCCGGTGGCCATATGGCATGGGGACTTCCTGGAGGCGGTCTCGGCCGCCGACAAGATCGTCGATTGGTTGTCGGTGAGAGTGTAGTGCCGCACCACCTCAAATCGGGGCCTCTGATCGAGTCTGTCCAATGGGCCTGGAGCGCGCCACCCAAGGACATGTTGGTTTTCCGATCCATTCGAACGCTGAACGATTGAACCATAATCCGTGCTGGACGACGGCGCGCAGCCATAGGGAGTTAGAATCGTGCCCCACGACCAAGAGAATGGAAGGCGCAGCAGGCTGGAGAAAACCTTAGAGCTCGCAGATGCAATTGATACATTCATCAGTGACTTCGAGCCGCTTATGGAGGCGGCCGTCGGGGTGTTTCAAATCTGGAAGACCACCCTTCAGCCCGTATTCCAAGATTTGGAGCCTATTCTGGAACGCCTGGGTGAACTAATGGAAGCGGCCGGTCCTCATGTCGAAAAACTGGTCCGCCACCGGAGAATAGAGACGCAATTCAGCAACTCCGGATGGCTCCCGTACTACTCGGGGTTGATAGAATGTGTGGAAGAGCATGCAGGAGACGCGATTTCCCTGGACAGAATGATATCGGCATACTATCGAGAACATTGGACGGAAATCCGAAGGGATATCGAAGGCCGAATGGAGGCCTATGAAATCGATGGAGAGGCGAAGGAAACTCTTCGCGAAGTTTTCTCTGCACACGAAACTGGGAACTACCGCAGTGTTTGCCGTACCCTGTTTCCGGAGATGGAACGATTGATAAGACGAAATCTCTTTGATGATGTCGGTTGCATCAGGACGGGAGAGATGGTCAAGAAGCTGGCCGAGCATCTCGCTCAAGATGAAGCATTGTCCCAGCAGGCGCTTTGTCTGGTAACCATTGGTCGTCATGTTGAACACATGTACGCAAGAGTGGATGATGATAATCGGGATCGATTCGAACAGAGCCCGATTCCAAATCGCCACGCGGCAATTCACGGACGGGTATCCTATTCGACCCACAAACACAGCATGAACATGATAATAATGGCCGACTATCTTTGTCAGTTGCTGCCACCGAGGGATGTCGTGTCGCACCACAACGGCCTAGGATAGCCAATCACCGTCAAATGTCGGCGTACGGGTTTTGTTTCCGGGTTATGCGCATACGGACTGGAATTCCGAGGTTTTGCAACATGCTTCCTCGAACACGGCCGGTCATGTGCCCGGGACACGCGACAAGCGTGTTGGCGGACGGGTCCTTTCAGATTCGCTGCGGACAGGAGGGTCCCACTGTCCGTTGAAGCGCCAACAGGCTGATCGTGGTCCTTCCGAGCAACAACCACACTCATGGTCGGAAACACTAGCGCCTTGTAAGGCCGAATATTGCATCGTTGACCGCAGCAACGTAAATGAGGCCGACCTTGGACACTCTTGTACCACAGAACTGCCTGTTCCCGAGTGCCGCTGTGCCCTGAGCCTATCGTTGCCCATTTGGCATGTGTGCCAAAACTCGTAGACCCTGCAGCGCTTCCTTGCCGACCCTACCCCTGGAAGCCGGATCGCAGTATCGTCGCTTGGACCCTTTGTTGCCCTTCGTCCGTCGCCTCGTCCGTTCGCTCCTTGGCTTCAACTCTCCATGTCATTCTATTGCGTACGCCGCCATCAACGTGTACTCCCGTTATCCGGCAGCCCTTGTCAACCGGATTTTTCACTATCGCAACATGATCCGGCTCGGCGTCTCGAACAACGACAATGCAAAATTCTCCCATGTAAGGCATTCCCTTGAGGTGCTCACAATCTTCATATTCCTTGCCGCATATCGAGCACTCCAGATGATTCACTGTCATACCTGCGCTCATGAAAACCTGGTCAGGGAATATCAACTCTTCCATCAACTCCAGTCTTTGGTGGTGATGAACCAAATGGCCGAAACCCTCATGAGCTCGCGCTGCCGCTATTGAGAGCTGCTGCGCTGCCACTAGCTCTTCCCACGCTTCGTCGGGCTCCCCTCGTTTCAAAAGCAACCACATTTCAATCTCTGCAGTCAGGGCGTCGACGACACAGCCATACCCCAACAGGAGATTTGCGAGATCCTCGTCCTGATCTCCGATGGCCCTGGACTTTAACTCGCGTATTCTCCGCCGAAGTTCTTCAAGATTTCTCTGGGCTGCCATTTGCAATTCGGAGTCGCGTGTTATGTATTGGAATACTTCGGCTTCTTTGATAATTGTGTTGAATTCCTCAATCAACTCGTGCATAGAACTACTCATTTGCCACCGTTCGAACTACATCACCCACACTTTCGAGACCGTCTACCGGGCCATTGTAGGATATCCTCCTGCATGTGCCCTCGTCCGTTTTCTCAACAACCACTTCGAGAGAAGCTCTTTTCTCGCCACTAGCTCCGCGGAGCAATCTGGCAACATATTCCGAGATGATATTGAGAGCCATAGTGACAAGGCTTGGATTTTCGATAATCAGCGCTGCTGGAATGAAGAGAGTGGGAGCAACCCACTCCAAACTGTTGTTCTGAATATATGGCGCTCGATGTCCAGCGGAGAACACGTCGGAATGCGGTATATTGGCCGATCTGAACAAAGTCTTGACGGTGGCCGCTTCCGCGTATTGCCGTAACTCCTCTATGGCGTCCGCTGAATCAAAGTTTGCCGGCAATAATACGATACCGTCCGGTTCCGGGCACCCGAGCTCTTCAAGTCTTTCCCTTACACTTGTGTATTCGTCGATATTGATCGTCATTTCGTGAAGATTCCCTATTCGAGTTCGGAGCGAATGGTCCTGAAGGGGAGACTGCTCCCTCGCCCCACATGTCCCATGCGATTAGCCCTGCCTCGCCTAGAGCATGTGGGTCAGTGCTAGCCATAGAGTGATCCAGGCTGCGTCACAAGATACACTCAATCGATCAAAGAGGTCGCTCTTCGGACTGCCGCACGGCACCCAATCCAACAGCGGCGGCAGTGCCAATGCGACAGGCCCGAGTAACCATCAGGACGTGGAACCCAACGTTGGAGCGAGAGGAGCGGGCACCCATCAGACGGATGGCGGAGGGTGACTAAGTGCCTGTGGGTCATAAGTTCGGACACGTATTCTACGCGGCTTGGAGCAAGGGCTGTCTGCAGGCATGGGCGCGATCGATGCGATGGAGCAAGGAGTCGAGGTCCTTGCGGGTGAACTTCCATTCGAAGGGTTTGGCGATGGTTTCGTAGTAACGGGCGAATCCCTGCAACCGCTTTTCGAGGGCTTCGAGGGACGGGAAGTCGTTGGGCGTCAGGGCCTTGCGCTGAAGGATGGAGAAGTAGATCTCCACTTGATTGAGCCAACTGGCATGCACGGGCGTGTGGACGGGAACGATGGTCGGCCATTGCTCCGTGATGCGCGTGATGCAGGCCTGGCCGCGGTGGGAAGAGCCGTTGTCCATGATCCAGAACACCCGACGAGCGGAACGGTAGGGTTCTTGCGTCATCACGTGTCGCAGGAGGCGGCCGAATGGCGCGATACCGGTCTTGCGTTCGCACAGCCCGTGGATTTTGGCCCGCCGCACGTCCCAGGCGGCCAGGTAGGCCCATGCCCCCCGGCGCGCGTACTCATGTTCGACGCGCATGGCCTGGCGGGGAGCGGTCGGCAGAGGCCCGTGGGTGCGCTGGCGAGCCTGGATGCTGGTCTTCTCGTCCGTTGAGATGACGAACTCGTCGTCGCGCAGGGGGGTTGCATTCCAGTGGCCTTCGTAGAGGTCCAGGATGCGCCCCGCCTTGGCTCTGAAGTCCGGGTCGCGCGGGAAGATCCAGCAGCGATGCTGCCACGGACGGATGGCGTCCTCGTTGAGCCAGCGCCACACGGTTTTGTCGCTGATGCTGGCGACGATGCCGGCGCGGCGCACTTCGCGCGTCACATCGGCGATGCTCATGCGCGACAACGGAAGCCCCAGGTTGGCTGGCAGCTCACAGGCCAGCGCCTTGACCTGAACGACCACCTCTGGGGGGAAAAGCCCTGGGGCGTCCGGGCCGGGGACGTTCGTCGAGACCCGGCAAGCGTTCGAGGAAGAACCGTTTGCGCCACTGGCTGACGACCTCGCGCCGGGTGTTGAGCCTCGCGGCGATCTCATCGTTGCGCAGTCCTTGCGCGGCCAGGAGGATCATCTGGGCTCGTAGCACCTGAAAGTACGGCAACGTATACTGTTGCGCCCGCCGCTTCAGAACTTGTGCTTCCTCATTGGTGAGCGTGATCTCGAACGGACTTCTTCTCGGCATGGCTGCTGCCCGGGACGTTGTTCGGGCAAACGTATCCGAAAATCTCTCCGGTTGCCAACAATACGTTACTGTATTTATGCCGTTGGTCACTAAGTGAAGAAGAACGAGACCGGTGGGCTTCCGCCTACACAAGTGCGCCAACCACTTTTACCATGTCGGCTATGGCTTAGTCTGAACCGAGTCCGCCACGACGCTCACCCAGAAACTCGATAAGCTTTGCCGACAGTGTATCGATGGCTCGGGTCTCGCATTCCCACACGACAAGCGCTTTCCAATCCATGCGCTCCAGCGCGGCCATCGACGCTTTGTCGCGCGCGCGGTTCGCCTCGAACTTACGTTGCCAGTATGTGGTCCTGACCTTCGGGGTCGTTGCCTGCCGGCACCCCTCGTGTTGATGCCAGAAGCAGCCATGGACGAATACTGCCTTCCTTCTGGTCCTGAACACGATGTCCGGCCTACCGGGCAGGTCGCCAGCATGTAGCCGGTACCGGTAGCCAAGACCATGCAGGAGGCGCCGCACGGCCATCTCGGGTTTCGTGTCCTTGCCCCGGATACGGGCCATTAGGGCGCTTCGCTCGGGTGTTGGGGGAGGTTCCAAGTTCGTCACTGGCGACCGGCATCAGTCACTAGGTGCCGACAAAGGGCCGGTCCGTGTGGCAGCGAGGTCAGTCGGTTTGTCCGCTGCTGCCTCCCGCCTCAGCCAAGGTATCGAGTGGCGTGATTCCATCCTTACCCTACGCCTTCCGCTTGCCCTCCGCACTCGTCAGTCCGGGCAGGCGCTGTGTACAGAGTATGATGCTGGTGTGCCAGTTATCATTCGCTCCCGACTCGCTGATTGTGACTGCGGAACGGTTTGGCCCGTCACGCGCGGTTCGACTGAAACAGTCTCGCCGGCCTGAGCATCGCCTCCGCTTGCTATCGGCGAATCCCGGGCGATGCACCCCTGACCTGCCTCTCGTCTGTCTCGGGGGACGCAACCGACCACGGAAGCGAACGCTCCGGCACCAGAAAGACATTTTGACATAGCAATTATACACAACTACCGCAAAAACTCCTAAACATTTCCGTCGGCAGGTGGCAGATTCAAGTCCATGGCGGTGGGAACTTGCATGGACTTGTTTGCCGGATGCGGCGGACTGTCGTTGGGGCTGCACGCTGCAGGCTTCGACTGCCTGATGGCGTTGGAGGCCCACCCCGACGCCTTCGAGACCTACCGCAGAAACCTCATCGATGAGGGCCTTGTTGGGGATGCCTGGCCCGACTGGCTCGATGTTGGAGCCAACGACGTCGTCCAGATTGCGCGAGAGCATGCGGAAGACCTCGCAGCTCTTCGGGGGGAGATTGACCTTGTTGCCGGCGGCCCCCCGTGCCAAGGGTTCTCCCTGAACGGGCGCCGGGACCCAGCCGATCCGCGGAGCCAAATGGTTGCCGCCTATCTGGACATCGTCGCATTGGTGGAGCCGCGCCTCGTGCTGTTCGAGAACGTGCGCGGGTTCGTCTCCATGAGACATCCGGACGGCGGTACCTACTCCGAGGCAGTGAGGAATCGGCTTGATGAGCTCGGGTACGACGTGTGGGACGACGTATTGCCCGCATCGGAGTGGGGTGTGCCGCAGCGACGTCCGAGATATCTCTGCATCGCTGCGACCAGAGGTACCTTACCGGGCATCGACCCCTTCGCGCGCCTTCGTGCTGCACGCAAGGACTTCCTTTCGGCACGGGGGCTTTGGCCTGGCCCCACGCCGTCGCGGGATGCACTCTCCGACTTGTCGCTCTGCAAGGACGAGCCCGCGCAGGACCCGGAATGGGGCGCTCAGGGGTTCTTTGCGGTTGAGCGCTCCGATACTGCCGACCTGACCCCCTACCAGCGCCTCATGCGCCAGGATTCGGACCGGCAGCCAACCGACCGGCGGGTGGCTCGTCACCGCCCGGTGACAGTCGAGCGTTTCAGGACGGTCCTTTCAACCTGCACACCAGGCGTCTGCTTGCGGCCAGCCGATCGGGAACGCCTTGGAATCGGAAAGAGGTCCACAACTCCTCTCGACAGTTGCGTGCCGGCGCCCACAGTTACCACTCTACCCGACGACCTCATACACTACAGCCAACCCCGCACGATGAGTGTACGAGAACACGCCCGGCTCCAGTCCTTCCCAGACTGGTTCTCGTTCTGCGGGCCTTACACGGCGGGCGGTCTAGGAAGGCGGGATGCCTGTCCGAGGTACACTCAAGTCGGGAACGCCGTGCCGCCCATGCTGGCGGAAGCGGTCGGTGAAACCTTAGCTGGCTTGCTCGCTGACTATTGCCGCCCGCAACTTCCGGACGCTGTGAAGGTGCGAAAGGAAGTCCGCCCGGTAGCGCCTAAAGTCACTCGCCGTTAGGTCGCTCCTGGCGCCAGGGCGCACAATTCTCCACCCGTCGGGACAGCGCTGCTCGAGCGCGTGAGCAAGGACGTTTCTGCGATCCAGCATCTTGTGCCGATACTGCCGCAACGCAAATCGTTCCGCCTTGACCTCATCAACTTGCTCGTTTCCGACAGTACGGTCCCTGACTTCGTTGTACAAGTGTCCGCTGGAGATTGAGTGGTGGGTCAGCAAGTCGGCAATCCCATCAACCTCCTTGATGTCCTCGTAGCTCTTGTTTCCGGCTTCGCGCACGCGATCCTTGAGGGACTGTACTATCTCGCGCTCGCTGACCTTGCCACCTGCGAGATGACTCAAGATCGTGCGGAACTCCTGATCACACGCTGCCACAACCTGGGCAGCGAGTCCCCTCATGCCAGGCAGACGGTTTAGCGCGGGCGACCAAGCAGTAATCAACTCCGTGATTCGTCTAGACAAATCGTTGCGATGCGCGCAGTAGACTCCGTCAACCAGCTTCTGTGCCATTTTTTTTCGAAGTTTGTTTTCCTCTTCCGCGCTATAGAACAGAATTGGCGTCGACTGGAAATCCGAGCGCACTGCAGGGGCTAGGTCGTCGCCCTTGCGCCCACTACCAAGCATTAGATCCAACAGGATCAGGTCGAAGTCGTGGAAGTGCCTTTGTCGTACCGCGAAGCCCTGGATCTCGTCGTCGGTGTGCCCACGTACGATCTCCGGTTCAAACCCGCAGTCACGAACGGCTGATTCCAGAGACCGCATTTCTTCATCTGTGGCTTGGTCCTCGATCCAACAAATCCCGAATGTTAGGTTCACCGCTTACCTCCTTGGAATGCCATAATGAACGTGGCACGGCTTGACTCCCTCATGGGGTCAAGCAGCAGGTCACCACCCATTTCCGCCATGACACTCTTGGCATGATACAGGCCGAGTCCAGTGCCGCCCGGACTTGAGGTGTAGGCCTTGTCGAAGATGCGATCCGGGTCGACCTCATTTTCATCCAAGCCAAGTCCATCGTCAGTGACCAGAACCTCAATAGTGTTCCGGGCCTGCCCGCGGCGGGCACACATCTCCATCATCTTGGCTTGGTGCTTTCGGGCATTGTCAACGAGGTTGTCGACAACCACCACAAGGTCAGCTGGCCGGAACTTTGTGGACAGCGATAGTCCGTTGGAACGAAACGAGACGGCCTCAACCCCGTCTCTGCTAGCACGGACCTGATTCACGTACTCGTCCAGGAACGCGATGACGTCGCCGTCCACCTGATCGCTTTCGAGCTTGAACTTGGCATTCGCGGCGAAGCGTGCGACTGCCATTAACCGGTCGTTCGTCAAGTGAATGTGTTCAAGATCGTTGGCAACATGGGTCGTGTAAACGCGGATTGCCGCGGATGAGTCTGCTGCAGATGTATCCTGCCCACCGGTCGGCACCTCCTCGGCGGCTTCAACGACTGTCGCCGCAGCGCGAAGGGCACGGTCAACTGCCGCCCCAATACGGCTGGAGTAAATCAGGACCTGATGAAGAAGCAGCGTCATCTGCTCGGCTGTCATGTCCTGCGTCCTGGCCAGGTAGGTCGCTTGCCGCTCCAGCTGGGCTGCACGCTTTTCGGCGCGAGACTTCTCCTGCAGGGCGCGCCTAGCTAAATCGGCGGCCTCTCTCTCGGACCGCTCCAGTTCGGCCACCCTGGCCCTAGCCTTCTCTACTCGCCGAAGTAGCGACTTGTCGCCCTTGCCTTCCGCTATCGCAACCAGCGACTTCAAGGCGGTGTCTATCACCCGCGGACCTTCGTCGAAGATCTCAACGATCGCAGGGTCGTAGTACTCTAGTTCGATGTCCTTCGTGGAGGCGAGCTTACCGACGATTTCCGCCACCCGACCACGGGTTGCCCCAATGGAGAGACCGCTTGCATCCTCGCGGTGTTGGTCGGCTGAGTCTCGCCAGGTGACGCCAACGACATATCGCTCGAGGCGGAAAACTGCCTTCGTCAGGATTGCGTTGTACAGGTCCCTCACCCGCGCATCTTCGATCAAACCGGCATCCCGGCTCGAAGCCTCCCGAAAGAACTTTGCTGGCGCTACAACGTCAACCCGCCCCATCAAGTCTCTTGTCCCGACATATCGGGTGGTACCCTGTTGCTTCCGCCGGTTCAGCCCGAAGGTGTCATCGGTCTCCTCGCCGACAGGAAAGATGCGGAAGCCATTGACAAACAGGAAGATGCTCCCGAACGTGGGGGAAGACATCCCCATTCGTCGCGCAAATGCAAGCTTCGCCGCCCGGTTCAGATAGAAGATCTCCGCAGACACCTCCGCACCCTTAAGCCCCTCGTAGTCGTTCTTCTCCGCAATCCGGTAGATTGTCCGGCCTCTGTCCACAAGCTCCGTGTAGATGCCGTTTTGTTCGACAGACATCTTGATCCGGGTTGTTTTCTCCGACAACAGATCCCGAATGTCGTTGCCGACCGGACCCTCAAGCTCCTCGCGCTTGTTTTGCCGAAGATTCCCGCCAGCCACCGTAATGTGGACGGGCGTGTTCTTCGTGGTGCCGAATGGGTCGATGAGCTTCTCGAGATAGCGCCGCAAGCGGAGAACATCGCCGGAGTCCCACCGGCTGCGTAGCGGGCCGATTTTTAGGACCGTCCCGGACGTGTTCGGCATCGGAACCGGCGCGTTGGTCGGAAATCCCTTGACAGTCTGCAACTCAATCGGCACGTGCTCGAAGAGTTCGTGGCTATCCTTTTCGAAATCGGGCCATTTAACGGTCAACCTCTGCGTATGCCGCTCATCGAGGAACCGTGAGTACAGGACCAGTGACCTACCGAGCGTGTCACAGGAGAAACGACCGATCCCCTTGTTGCCTGCATAGTTCCGTTGCTGACCAATGCGTTCCCGGTAGTCGGCGGGGATTTGTTCCTCCTCTGTTCCATCCGCCTTGGCCGAGTACCCCACGAAGAGCCACCGCTCCTGAATAGTTGCGGCATCCATCCCCTTGCCGTCGTCGACGATCCAGAGACAGTCGTCGTCAAGTGCGAAGCCAATGTCCACGCGACTAGCGTGGGCATCAAAGGAGTTCTTGACCAACTCGAACACTGCGACGAACTGGTTGGTGACTAAGTCCCGCCCAATGATGTCCTTGAGGTGGGAACTGATCCTGAAGTGTTCCTGATGCACCATGACAGGCACCTACTCGTGAACGGCAAGGGTTCGGAAATCCCATCTAGGCACTACTCTAGCACACCACTAGAAAACGAGGCTTCCACTTGCGACTTGAGACGGTCACCGGAACTTCTCCGCCCAACGTAGGCATTGCCGAATTGTCTCGCGATAGGGTGGACGGAGCGGGCTTCAATCTGCACTGTCCGGCAGTCGATGTCGACCTTGATGTCCCCGCTCTTGTTGTAGGCGTGTTCGGAACCCGGCCGTGGATGGCCAAGGAATGGCTACGTATGGCTGGGCGCTTTCTTGCGTCGCCGGTCCGTCGGCACACCATCGAGAAGGCGGACGGCGCCCACTTGGCATTCCGACGCTTGAAGACAAGGTGGCACAGCGAGCGATTGTGATGCTCATGGAGTCGATCTACGAGGAGACCTTCAGGTCGAGTTCGTATGGCTTCAGGCCTGCCACGATCGCGAAGGAGGTAAGGGACCATGACCATGGCTCTCACCCCAGCCGAAAAACAACGCCGCTACCGGAACAGGCGCAAGACCGGCATGCCGCCGGTCCACACCAGGAGACCCCTGGACCGCCGCTCGAAACCACAACGCTGGCGCGACGCGGTGGAAACCCTCGTGGCGTTGCAGGCCGACTATCGGGAGTGGTACGCCAGGCTCCCGGACAGCCTGCTCGCCACACGCCTCGGCGACAAACTCGAGGCCATCGCCGACATCGATCTCGAAGCCCTCCAGGACATCGATCCACCACAAGGATACGGGCGCGACTGAACGATGAGCGCGTGTCCTCACACGGTCACGTGACCGTGCTCAGTGGCCACCTGTGATCACCATCACACAGGACCGTCGCCCAAAGGCATGCCGCCGACGAGCGCCCACATGCCGTCGCGCTGCAGGAGGGCGTTCCAGTCCTTGGCCTCCGGCGGGCGAACCCGGCTGACCCGACCGTCGGACGCCATCAGCGCCCCGGCCGCCGCATCCCCGGCCTCGTCAGCGTCGAAACCGCACTTGACGAACGCCAGATCGCAAAGCCAGTCCGGAAGGCGGCGGCAGACCCCCGACACCGACGCATACATCGACACCAGACCTCCGGCGCCAAGGGTGAGCGCCGACAGCGCATCGATCGCGCTCTCGGCAATGAACGCACCGACAAGCGGCTCATCATCCACGCTTGCGAACCAGAAGCCCCCGGACGCCTTGCGGGAGCCCGGCGCCATGCCCCGGAAACGACCGCCGTCCGACCGCCGGCGGCTGCCGACAAGTTCCGCTCCCGTGACCGCTCCCCGAATGTCGCGGCACACAAACACCGCATTGAACCGCGCATCCGCGTAGAGCAGACCCGCCGACTTGAAATCGTCAACCCGGAAGCCCTCGAGACCGCGCTCCTCGATCAGCCAGGACCGGACCGCGCCCCAGCAGCCCTCACAGGCCTCCGGAAGCACGAGTGCCCGTGCTCTCGCCGGGGGAGCCGACCCCTCAATCTCCGGCGCGCAGGGGCGCCCGGCCAGCCACCGGATCGCCTCCCCAGGACTGCAGCCCAGGCCATGAACCACAAGGTCGATCGCCCCGCCGCCGCCACACCCCTGAAGGTGATCGTAGAACTTCATGCCGCGCACAGTGATCACCGAACCCGACCGCCGCCACCGCGAACGGTCCGTCGAGTCACGCCGGTAACCCAGAAGCGGCGCAACCTCGACAAGAGGTCTGCTTCTCACATCATCAGCCAACCGCCGAAGCGACTGACGCGCCTCTCCCGTCACCCCGCGCCCTCCCAATAGACACAACCGGAAAAACAAGCCTACCGGGAAGAAAAAACCTGAACAGGCGGGTCACTATTGGAGGAGCATGGTGGGTCAATTTTGGAAGAGCATTGACATAAGGAGGTTCGAGCCTCGCAGTCGCCGGTCCAGCATGCTATTGTTGCTACGAAACGGGATCGCCAAAGGAGGAAGCGATAGATGGTCAAGGATCACCGGCGGACGGACATGTCCTGGCGTTCGAACGCTGGCGCTTCCGCCAGGATGACGGGCTCAGGCGCCTTCTGCACCGGTCATCGGCAAGGATCGAAGCGACAGCTTGCGTTCGGACAGCCTGTCTGGCATCGAGTCGGGCGCGGTGACGGAACAACTCGAAGCCTGTGTAGGTGCGGAAAACAACCGGACTATTGGGCGAATCCGATAGGCTCTGTCGCAGAGAAAACGACGCCAAGTCATCTTCGATCATGACGACATGGATATCTTGATCTAGCAAACTATGTCAATGTTCCTGTAGGCTGCCAATAGTGAACCTCTTCCTGTGCGATCTCATTGGAGTGTTTTCCCGAACGGAAGAAAAAAGGGACCCTTCCGTTGCGAAAGCTCTTTACGGACTTACGCAGTATATCGTTCAGGACTCGATCAAGTGTATAGAATCAATGGCTCAACAATCGAAGCCCGTATACATCCTGTTGGCCGAATCGCCCCACATCGAGGAAGTTCGCTACAAATGTCCAATGGTTGGCGATACTGGCAAGGAAGTGTCGCGCGCTCTCGGAGAAACGCTGGGCGTAACAGACGCGCAGGAACTGCCGGCGTTTGGTAAATTGTTACAAAAACCAAACAAGCCGTGTTGGGCACGATTTGGTATCATGAATGTCTCTCGTCTTCCTTTTCAAAAGGAGGCTTATTGCAAGAACGGTTACAAGGACACATCGCCAGCGTTTAACTGCCTAATGAGATCGTTTAAGACTCTGCGCAATAACATGAGCATATGTCCGGATTGTCGCCAAACTAAAATGGTGGGCGATATCCAAAGAGCTATATTAAGGGATTTGGAAAGAAGGCTCTGCAAAGTCTCTAGGAAGGGCCAGGGAAACTGCATCCATTTAGTGCCGTGTGGCCATGTAGCCAGTTATGCCCTTCGCCAGGTTTGTCTGGCGCCCGGGATAATACGTCTAGGTGAGGTTCCTCATCCGGCACGCAAACAATGGCGGAATGCCCGCAATCTTTCATCTTGGCTGGACCGATTGAAGAACGAAGTCCAGCAATAGCCTTTAGGTCAACGCAGACTAAGCCGGAACTGCTTGTACGCCGCTCCCTTCACGGAAGAGCTTTTCGCTTCAGGCTGCATCGCCGTGACCTTCCGGGGAAGCCAGATATTGTATTGCCGAAATACAACCTAGCAATTCTCGTTCACAGTTATTTTTGGCACCAGCATCCGAATTGCAAGCTTGCCTCCAAGCCGAAGTCCCGTGGTGGCTATTGGGGTTCGAAGCTACAGCAAACGTTGCTCGCGATAAACGCAATGTCCTCACTCTGGAGCAGTAGAGTTGGAGTATTGAGGTAATTTGGGAATGCGAAAGGCGAGACCGAAATCTCCTAGAAAAAGTGCTTGATGACATTTGCGGAGGATTGCGCTGATGTTGTCTACGCTCCATCCGAGCTTCGCTACCTCGACCGCTTGGGAGGCTGAATCGTTACGGCGAGACATGATCTGAGTATTCTAACGAAGGGCAGTTCTGCAGTTCGGGACAGGCTCGCTGGTCGATCAATGGAAGGGAATCATATACGGTCTAGCCCACGAGACCTCATTCCGGTTTCGATGTCCTGACAATCTCCACTGACTTCATGGCAATCTTCGCCAAATCGTCCGGCGTCAAGTCTTCTGGAAACTCGATAGGTTCTTCCAGTTCTTCGTTGTTCGGCTGGTAGTCACTTCTCACCAAAGCGACCTTGGGTCTATTGTTCTTCTTCATATCGAATCTGCTTGTATCTTTGTTCAGCAAGTCGTCTGGCATGTGTTGCCAGTTCTTCATTCTTCATCCATTTGTCCTTCTTGTTCTGTGTAATCAACCCGGCCATCGTAAGGCGATTGCTCTTTCTCCCGTTACATGGACGGCACGGAAGAGTGGGGTTTGAAATCTTTCATCGGTCCACAGTTAACTTGGGAGGTTGAAGGCCGTATGTATCTGGCATGCAGGTTGGCCTTCGACAGCTTGATGCCGGGACGCTGGAGTGGCTGCGAGGCGCGGTCAGGCAGCCTGGGGCGATGCGGAGCAGTCTGGCCCGTGAACTGTGTGACTGTTCGCAGTGGTACGACCGTTCCGGCGCCCGTGCCGAGGCTTCGGCATGCAAGCTTCTGCCGCGTCTTGCGGCGCGTCTGTCGATCACCCTGCCGGCGTCGGGGCGGGCGATTGCCCGTGGCAGGGCCGGGCAGGCTCCGCCGGTTCCGGACCGGGAGATCTGGTGTCCTCTGGGGGAGCTTGGCACGGTCCGTCTGGTTGCGGTCACGGGCACGGCCTCGCGGCGTCGCTGGGAAGCGATGATCGATGCCTGGCACCCTCTGGGCTGGGCGCGCTCGCCGGGCCGGCAGCTGCGCTACTGGATCACTTCGTCGCGCCACGGGCTTCTCGGCGGCATCGGGTTCGCATCGGCGTCCTGGCACCAGAAGGCGTGTGACCGCTGGATCGGCTGGTGTGATGACGCCCGGGTGGAGCATCTCAACGAGATCGTCTGCAACCAGCGCTACCTTCTGTGTCCCTGGGTTCACGTGCCGAACCTCGCCTCCCATGTCCTGTCCACGGCCACTGCGCGTCTTGCCGAGGACTGAGAGGCGGCTGGCGGATGCCGGCCGTTGCTGGTCTACACCTATGTCGACCCGGATCACGGCGGAAGCTGCTATGCGGCTGCCGGTTGGCAGCGGTGCGATGAGCCCACCAGTGGCGTGCCACCGGGGCGGGCGCAGCAGCCCGGGCCTCGGCGTGCCGTGTGGATGAAACCGCTGGCGGCGGACTGGAAGGAGCGGCTGTGCGCGGTGCCGGAACGCTCGATCAAGGCGCCACCGACGGTGTACCTTGCCGAGAAGGCGGACTGGGCCGATCACGAATATGGACGTTTGCGCCATCCCGACGGCCGGCTGCGGGAGCGCATCAAGCGGATGGGACGGGCATGGCTGACCCATCTCGGGGCGCCGCTGCTGGCGATCTTTCCGGACAAGGCCGCGCGCAAGGCGGCCTACCGTGTGCTGTCCAATGACCGGGTGACGATGGACCACATTCTGGAAAGCCATCAGGCGGCGACAGCCGAACGCTGTGCCCGGGAACGGGTGGTGCTCGCCATCCAGGACACCACCACCCTGAACTATGACGGTCTTCGGGCCACCGAAGGCCGGGTCGGGATCGGCGGTCGCGGCAGCGGCGCGCAGGGTCTGCTGGCGCATGTCGACCTGGCGGTGACCCCGCAGGGCCGGACCCTGGGCGTCTACATGCTCGATGCCGACTTCCGCGACGACGGGGACGACAAGGAAAGCCGGCGCTGGCTTGAGGGTCTTGAGCGGGACCGGGAGCTGCAGGCGGCCTGTCCTAGCGCACGGGTGATCACGGTCCGTGACCGCGAGGCCGACATGTGGGAGATGTTCCAGCAGGCCGCGCGCGACGCAACCGGCCTTGTGGTCCGGGCCAGCCGGGTGTGCAAACGCAAGGTCATCACCGGCGACGGCACGCGGGCGGATCTGTGGGCGCATGTCGCCGCACAGCCCGCCTGTGCCAGGAAGCGTCTGACCATCGATGCCTGCGGCGGGCCGCGCAGCCGCAAGAAGCGTGAGACCGACCTGGAGCTGAGGGTCTGCAGGGTCCGCCTCGCGCCCCCGAAGACGGCCGCAAGCCAGACCCCGGTCGACCTCATCGCCTTCAGCGCCACCGAGACCACGCCACCCGATGAGGCCGATCCCCTGCACTGGCTGCTCCTGACCACCGAGGGCGAACCGACGCCACAACAGGCGCATCGGATCGTCAGCTGGTACGAAAGCCGATGGGCCATCGAAACCTGGTTCTCCGTCCTCAAGACCGAGACCAGCACCCGGGTGACGGACCGGCAGCTCGATACCGCCGACGACCTGCGCAAGCGCCTCGCCTTCGACGCGGTCACCGCCTGCCACGTCCACGACCTGAACTTCATGGCACGCACCGAGCCCGACACCCCAGCCCACACGGTCCTCGATCCTGAGATGATCGCCTGCCTCTACATCTTCCGGCGCCTGCTCGGCATTCGCCGGATCAGCCGCGCACCGCCGGACCTCGACCGCCTCACCATACGAACCTTCGTCATCGATCTCGCAAACGCCGCAGGGTTCGATTCCACCAAACGCAAACCCCTGCCCGGAACCCGAAAACTCTGGGAAGCATGGATCCGCTTCCAACCCGCATGGATCCAATATCAAGGAATGATGGAACTCGGATGGACCCCACCATGACAAGCCAAACCAAACGCCAAAATCACTCCGAGTCGTATGTGGGGAGATTAAAGGTTTGAAATGTCATTGCTTCCCCTGTCGGCACGTGGGGTGATGTGATCCAGTTCCATGAACGGACCTTCAAGTGCACGACCACATCCGGCACACGTAACCAAGCCTTCCGATATGCTTTGTGCTTCCGTCAAATGGTCGATTCATAGTTCGGATGACGCGGCCTGTCGCCCTTGTGATCGAATCTGCTGATAAGTTCCGATTCCGGGTCCCACTCGCCCCATGCGCGCAAGTTGCCCGGATGCCGGTTGTTGTCTTCATCGGTCCACTCGCCCTGAAACTGCATGAATTTCCGCTTATGGACGCGATTGGTCGTGTTCCAGACGCGACCGCTGTGGGCGCTGTGCTCGCCTCCAGGGTGCGGGAATTGAACGAAGCAACGCTTGTCAGCCATCTTGGTATTCCTTTAGCAGCAATTGGCCTGTTCTCTGCTTCTGGCAGTCCGCCAGCAGTTGGAAAGGCTTGATGCCTGCGGTACCGAATCCGAACAGCGAGCGCTCGCCGCCTACGTCGTACCATCGTGTACAAATTTCGTATGGTCGAGACCGCGGGGTGCCATCGGCCTTGAGCTCGAAGGTATGGATGATCTTCCAATCGGTCCTTGGTGCGAACTGGATGCTATTGAGGTGACGCTTCGCCACTGAAATCGCCACGACTTGTGGTCGCAGTTCCTTCAGCAGCGTATGCCAGAGCGGGTGGCCATCGGCCTCCAAGGCTGCTTGAGTTGCCTTATCGAGATCGTTCCACGTCGGATCCGTCGCCAAGGGCGAGCAGATGTCCGTGTGGAGCACTGTGGACGCGCCGTTCTCGTAGTAACTCGATCCCAGCCCGTTGAGTAGCGGTTCGAAGGCGTTGAACCACTCGCTATAGGGTTCTGTGCGAAAGTAGGCCGACATTGCATCGAGGTAGCCAGCCGGCTCGCGGTCACGGTTGCCTTCTGCGAGAGGAAAGCGCCGGAACGGTTCGTCAGGAGGGAACTCTTTGCGAGAGGGATTCAGGCCAACCGTCAGAACGCGCAGTGGCGAGGCGAGGTATGCCTCAAGGTCGCCGAAGAACAGAATGGGCATGGCCGGGGTAACGCGGCAAGTCCAATCAGCGGCGCGGTCGAATGCTCGCCAAGCCAGCGCAACCGGTTCGGAGAGGAAATCTCCACGCCCTCGCGCGGCAAGGGTTGATGGCGACGCGTCCATTCAGCGACATCTCCTATTCAAGGGGTTGGCGATCAAGTTGTGCCAACCTTTATCGAACTACATTGCTTCCGCAAGGTGTTGCCAACCTTCCCCGCCGCGTCAACGAGATGCCTGTCCGCAAGGTGAGCGTAGCCCGCCGTGGTCCGGTGCCGGAGGTGCTCGATCCTGTCCCGAACCAGTGCGCCGATCTATTCTGAAGTCTTGCCCATCCCACCTCGACCGCACGCACCGGGCAGCTGCGGCCATCGTTCGCTTCGCTGATCCGGAATGTGGTGCGGTGTCGATCAACATCAACACGATCGCGGCGGGGGGAGGATTTGAGCTTGCGGCAATGCTTGTGCGAACGGCGATGCCCCGCCCAGAGTGCGGACGGAACGGGCATGGGCAGGGGGGCTGCAGGCGGCATGGCAAGAACGTCCTCCGGTCGGAAGGGTCATGAAGACACCCGTTCAGATCCCGGACTCCTGACGCCGCTGCAGGCAACGGGGCACCCGGAGGCAATGGAACCTGCGGATGTCCGTCCCCTCGTCGAAGCGATCGAGGACCTCAAGCAGGTGGCGCAGAACGTCTTGGCGTCGATCCAGGTGCTGCGGACAGACCTCGGTCAGTATGAGGAGAGGCAAGCCGGAAGCATCTCGGACATTCGGGAGACACAGGCTGCCATCCAGCAGGGCATCGGCGACCTTGTTGCGAAACTGGATACGGGCGATGCCCTTCGCGATGCCCTTGGGGAGCATGCCAGGGAATTGCGGGACGCGCGCGAGGCGGTGGAACGCCTGACCCGATTCGTCGAATCCGCCATCGCGGACACCGTCCAGTCGGGAAGCGCATGCAACCGTGCCGACGCATCCAGGAGCGATCTCGAGGCCCTCGACGCCTGGCGCGACGACTTCATCCGCCACGTCAACGCCCTTCTGATCAGGGTGGAGAACGAGGCCGGGGTTCCCGTCACCGGCGCGAGTGCGCCTGAGGAGACGGCGCTCGCCCATGTCGACCGCATCACGGCGCGCATGGCGCTGCTGGAGGGCGAAGTCGGCAAGGCGGCGGCGAAGATGGACGAAGCGGTCGGAACCGTCACCACATCCCTGTCGGAACACGGCGAGACGATGCGCCGTGCCGAAGGCTCCAGTCTCCTCACCCGCAAGCAGGTCGAGTTCCTGCGAACCGCCTTCGACAGGAAAGAACGAGAGTATCGCCGTCTGCGCCATCTCTGGGTGTCGCTGCCGGTGATCCTTGTCGTGGCTGTTGCCGGCATGGTGCTGGAGAGCCGGCTGCACTGGCTCTACCGGCTGCTCGGGTGACCGGCCGGGGATCGCCCCTGGTCATTCCAGGCCTGCGGGACTGAGCCATGGTCGCCACGGTCCACGAACTGGCGTCCTCGGCGACTGCGGTCAGCTACTACGAGAAGGACGGCTACTACGCCAGGAACGATCCCGAGCATCGCAAGGCGAGCTTCTGGCACGGCGCCGCCGCTCGGGACCTCGGCCTCAGGGGCCACGTGGTGCCGTCGCGCTTCGAATCGGTCCTCTCGGGCAGGGTGCCGAAGACGGACATTCGGCTGGGGAGGATCATCGAGGGCGAGCACCAGCATCGCCCGGGCTGGGACATCACCTGTTCGGCGCCCAAGTCGGTGTCGATCGAGGCCCTGGTGGTGGGAGACACCCGGGTCATCCGCGCCCACGACGAGGCGGTGCGGGCGACGCTCGACTGGATCGAGGCGGACCTGCTGGAGACCCGGGGCTGGGATCCCGAGACGAGGCGCCGTCCCCGGGTGAAGGCCGACGGCATGGCGGTGGCGGGGTTCCGCCACCTCACCAGTCGCGACCTCGACCCCCAGCTCCACACCCACTGCATCGTCGCCAACATGACGAGGAACCGCGAGGGCGCCTGGCGCTCGATCGAACCGACGCTGCTGCGCCGCAACGAGCGGCTGATCGGCGCTCACTACCGCAACGAACTCGCGGCGCGGCTGATGGCTCTCGGCTTCGTCATCACGCCCCGCATGGTGGGCGACGTTCCGGGCTTCGAACTGGCCGGCTACGACCAGGTCTTCCTCGACGCCTTCTCAGGGCGTCGCCGGGAGATCCTGAAGTATCTCGACGAACACGGGTTGCCCCACACGAAGGAGGCCCTGCAGAAGGCGACGCTCCACACCCGCCGGCGCAAGGTGGAGGCCGGCCTCGACGAACTGGTGCCGCAGTGGCGGGAGCGGGCGCGTTCTCTGGGTCTCAGGCGCGACGTGGAGGCCCTGGCGCCGCCGAGGCCGTGCGACCCGGTGACGGGCGAGACGACCCCGCTTCCCCGAGATCCGGACTTGAGCTTGCCGGTGAACGAACGGCGCAAGCGCCGCCGGGCGCCCGCCGTGCCGATGATCGGAGACGGCACGGACGCTGGTCTGGAACGTGTGGAACCGACGCGGGTTCGCAACGCCGCCCCTTCGAGAAACGCTCCGCCGGAACTGGTGGCGGAGCCCGAGACCGGCGTTCTCGAGGCGGTCTCCCGGGCCATCGCCCACCACGAGGAACGCAAGACGGTGATCCCGGAGCGCGCCGTCCGCACGCTGGCGCTCTCCCATGCGCCGGGGCGCTACTCCCTCGACGAAATCGATGCCGCCATCGATCGCCTGGTGGCCGAAGGCACCCTGATCGAAACGCGTCTGAAGGGCTCGGACCGCTCCTTCGTCACCGACCGGGCGGTGAAGGCCGAACGGCGCATCCTCGAGCTTCACCGACAGGGCGTCGGCACGGGAGAGGCCCTGGCGCGGCAGGCGGACGTCGACGCGCATCTGGAAGGCACACGCCTGACCCGGGGTCAGGCTCACGCGGTGCGGACCATCCTGCTTTCGGAAAATCGCATTCTCGGCATCCAGGGTCACGCGGGCTCAGGGAAAACCACCATGCTGAAGACCGTGGCCGATCTGGCCGGGCTTGAGAACATCGTCGGCCTGGCGCCCTCGTCGGCCGCGGCCCGGGTTTTGGGGAAGGAAGCCGGGATCTCGTCCCGCACGCTGCAGTGGTTCCTGATGCGCCACCAGGACCTCTCCGATCCGCAGCGCCTGCAGCGGGCCCGCGAGGACTACCGGGGGCGGATCCTCGCCGTCGACGAGGCCTCGATGATCGGCACGGTGCAGATGGAGGAACTGCTTCGCATCGCTCACCAGGTCGGCGTGGCGAGGGTGGTGCTGACAGGCGACACGGCCCAGCTGAAGTCGATCACCGCCGGGCAGCCCTTCGGCCTGCTGCAGAGGGCCGGGATGACGACGGCGGTGATGGACGAGGTCCTGCGGCAGAAGGACCCGGGCCTGAAGGAGGCGGTGGCTCGTGCCCGGGAGGGCGAGGCCCGTGAGGCCATCACCCGTCTCGACAACCGCGTGCGGGCGTACCGGCGCGAGGATCTCGGTTCAGAGGCCGCCCGGCAATGGCTCGCCCTGTCGACGCAGGACCGGGAGCGCTGCGCGGTGCTGGCGCCCACCCATGCCATGAGGCAGCAGATCAACGATACCATCCGCTCTGGCCTGGCCGAGGAAGGTGTGCTCCACGGGAACACGCTGACGATCGATCGCCTGGTGCCCCGCCGCCTCACCCGCCAGCAGGCCTCCCTGGCAGCGAGCTACCAGGTGGGCGACGAGGTGGTGTTCCACCGCGACGCCTACGGCTGCCGGCGCGACGACGTCTGCCTTGTTCGGGAAGTCGGGGATGACGCCATCGTCCTCGACCATGGCGACGGCAGGGAACGGCGATTCCGGCCTTCCGGCAATGTTGCCCGCAACCTCGGGGTCTACGAGACGGCAGCAATAGAGATCCGGGCCGGGGACCGGATTCGCTGGACCCGCAACCTCAAGGGTCGGACGGGAAGGAACCCTCGCCCCGAACTGGTGAACGGCGAGGAGGTGGTCGTGAAGGAAATCGGCCCCAAGCGGGTTCATATGGAAACGACTGACGGCCAGTCCTTCTCCCTTGCCCGCGCGCATCCCCAACTGCGTCATCTCGATCATGCCTGGAGTGCGACGGTGCACAGCGCCCAGGGGAGGACGGCGCCCAAGGTCATCGCCGTCCTCGAGGCCGGCGGCATGGCTCAATCCGACCTCTTCTACGTCGAGGTGAGCCGGGCCTCAGAAGGGTTCACGCTGCTGACCGACGACCGCGAGGCCCTGATCGAGGCCCTCGAGACCTCCTGGGATGTCCCCGACAGCGCCCTGGAAGCCCTGGGCGAGGACTTCGACGCCGCGGTCGTCGATCCGGACGAGGCCGCGGCACTGCGCGCCGACTGGCGGGCAATCGAGGACGAGGCGGAGCGCACCGGACGCCTTGCCTCGACCTTCGCCGGCTGCGATGCGGTGATAGCCCGCATCGCCTCCTTCGCGGCGATCGAGGACCTTCCCCAGGACCTGCGTGCCTTCACCGACGAGCGCCTGGCTGCTCACACATCTGCGAAAGCAGTGCAACGGGAGGTGAGGAAGCTCATCGACGACATCACCGGTCACTGGCGGCGCTGGCCGGAACTGGCCTGGACGGCAGGCGGCGGGTCCGGTCCGGATCTCCCGCGCAATCGTGCGTGGGTGGACCGCGGCGCCCGTCTGCTTGACGCCGCATCGCGCTGGCTCGCCGCGCCGCCGCCGGTGCCGGGGTTCGAACATGCGGCGACCGCCGTCGAGGCCTCCGCGGCCCACCTGAGGCGCGTCATGGCGAAGGCCGGCATGCAGGCTTTTGTCCATCGCTGGAAGGACATGGCGCCGCGCCTTGCCGGCGAGGCCGCGCTCCTGCGCGACGACTACCGGGAGATGGCCGCCACCGGCGGGAAGCTCGTGGCGGCGAACGGGCTGGGAGAGGATGACAGTCGCGTGTTCGAGGCATGGCAGGCCTTCGACGAACGCCAGCACGCCCTCAAGGATGACGTGACCCGACATCCGGACGCCGGGGCCGAACTGCTGGGAACCCTTGCCGTCGATCCCGGGACCGGCGCCGATCCCCGCGATCCGGCGGTCCTGACGTGGCGGCGCGACACCGACTCCTGGCTCGACAAGGCAAGGTTCCTGCTCGCGTCACCCGACCATGCGCCGTACCTCGAGGCGAACCCGGAGTCGCGGGTTGTCATGGAACGCACCATCCATGACATGGAAAGGGCACTCGCCCGCCTCGATAGCGGTCACCTGCTGTGGTGTCTGAACGACCTCGAAACCCGGGCTAGGACGGCGGGCGTTCTCGGCTGTGACATCGACGGGTGGACGGGCCTCGTGGACGACGTCCGGAACGTTGCCGATGACGAGGATGACGCGATGGCGGCGGAACTGGTCCGGCGGGTGGAGAACCAGGGCGATGTCTGGCGCCGCGAACGCGATCTGATGGCACAGGTCGCCGCCGCGTTGCAGGAACTCGAGACCACCCGGCCGGCGGTCGGCGCCCCCGGCGCAAGCGACTGGCGGCAACGGGCCGACGGCGTGACCGATCTGATCGCCGGCCTGCCGCCGCGCGGCACGGTGGCATGGAGATCCCATTGCCGTGCCCGCGGCATCGATCCGGACGACCTCGGGCGCCTCGTCGACGGTGTGTCCGGATGGTTGAAATCGGCGCATGCCAGCGATGAACTGGCCGGGTGGCGGGACCGCGTGACCGTCTGGCAGCATGAGGTCGCCCGCATGACGCTTCTCGCTCCGGAAGACGCCCACGGTGATCTCGTTCACCGGGCGAACCGGTTGATGAACGAGGGCCGGGCGCTGCTGACCTCATGGGAGTCAGCCGGCATCGCGCCGGACGACATGGCCGACGCCAGGGCCGGGATCGACCGCGTGATCGCCGGCATTGAGGCCTCGGCTGTCCGCATGGAGAGACAGGCGTTCACCCGCCTCGCGCAAACCATCGAGAGGCTGCCGCCTTCGATCCATCCCCTCGATGACGCCCACATCGGGATGCTCCGCGAGCACATCGGCCGGCTGGAAGGGTTCGAGGGACTCGCGCCTGATCTGCAACGGTCCCTCGATGTGTGGAAGGCCCGCGTCGCGGGCTGGGAGGATGAACGCCGGGAGGTGGGCCGCCTCGCCGCCGAGGCGGTGAACCTGGACAACGGCCGCCCGCATGACGGGACCGCCGCCCCGGCCGACTGGTTGCGTCGCACCCGGTCCCTTATCGAGGACGCCGCCGCGATGAGGACGAAGGTGGATCCGGAGACCCTTGCCCGGCACATCAGGGCTCACGGGCACGATCCGGACCGGTTCACCCGGATCCTCGATGCGGCGCCGGGCCGGCTCGAGGCGGCGGAGGCGGTGCGGGAGGCGAAGAGGCGCAGCGATCACCTGGCGAGGCTGCCCCGTCTCCTGGGGCAGGTCCGCGAGGCCGCAACGGTCCGGACGGTCCGGTGGGACGGAACGACCCCGCTGCTGCGGGGAGACCGGCTCTCCTGGCACGAGGACGGCACGCGGCACGACATGATCGTGAGGCGCGTCCGCATCGTCTCGCCCGAAAGTCCGTTCAACACGCTGGACCTCGAACCGACGGATGGAACGGGTGACCTCGTGAGCCTCGGCGGAGACCGGTTCCGGGAGATCGTCGTCGAGGGCGGCTGCCGGCGTCACCTGTGGCCCGACGAGGGGATGCGCACGACGGAAGTCGCCCGTCAGTATGCGGCGCCCGATCCGACGTTCAGCATCCGGTGCGACGACGGCGTGGTGGCCGGCGACCGCATCCGCTGGACGCTCGCGTGGAACCCCGGCCCGTTTGACGACACCCCACTCGATGGCGACACGCCCCAGATCGAGGCGACGGTCCGGAAGGTGTCGCAGAGCGCGTCGTGGGAGAACGCGTACGTGGTCCTGGAGGTCGAACGGACCTGGGGAGCGGAGAATGCGCCCGGCATCGGCGAGGTCATCCACCAGCGCGGGTCCGACCTCGCCTTCCGCGGCTGCGTCCGGGTTCCCTGGGAAGACGAATCCCTGCGCGCGGCAAGGACGAGGATGGCGGAAACCCGGACGATGGACGTGTCGCGGGGATACTCCTTTCGCGCCCCGCCGCACGAGAAGCCTGAAGCTTAGGAGGCGTCACCGTCGTCCAGCAGATCGAAGAGTGTCGACGTTGCGGGCGCCGTGCCGGTCTTCGCTTGCGCCGGGCGCCTGTCCTTGCGGGACGCGGCCCGCAAGAGGATCCGCGAGGCTGTCTCCTCCCCGACGATTCCGGCGAGGCGGTGATGGAGGTCCTTCCCGTGACCCTTCTTCGCCATGACGTCCGCATAGGCCATGAAGGCGGCGGCGGTCCGCACCTGGAGATCGACCACGAACGGTGTCGCGTCGGCATCGTCACCGACGAGGCGGGCACGGCACGCCCTCACGCTCTCCAGCAGTTCGCGCTGCTCCTCATGGCTCAGCACCACCGGGCGGTCGGCATCCTTCTCCGCCGCGTCCCTCTTCACGAGATCGATCAGGTACCGGGCGCAGGACAGTCCCCGGCGTGCGGCGTGGACCTTGACGGTCTCCCATTCGGCGTCCGTCGCCGAGATCACGATGTGCTTCGAGGAGTTCCGGCTCCTTCTCTTGCGGCGGGGCCGTCTCATGGCAATGTCCGGCTGAAGGCATCGATGCCGAAGAGGTTGAGGCCCTCGGCGTCGGGAAGTTCCCGTCGCAGGGACCGGCTCAGCTGGTCGAGGGCGCGGATGCCGTCGAGGATCTCCTGCTGCTCGGCGGTCGATAGATGGAGCGGGTGGATGTCGGGATCGTCGCTGAGGGCGAGATCGAGGAGGTAGCCGGAGATCGTCTTGCTGTGCTTCGCCGCCTGCTCGCGGATCAGGGCCTGATCATCGGCGAGGGCATAGATGGCCCGCTGGCGCTTGAGGCTCATCGGTCCTCGCCTTCGGTCTTCCAGCGGTTGGCGGCTCCGGGATCGGTCAGCGTAGCCAGCACGCCTTCCCGTTCCAGGAAACGGTCGACCGCCTCGCAGGCGTCGTCCCAGGCCTCCGCGGCGCCGGCATCGCGGAGGCGGCGCTCCTCCAGCCTCGAGAGCACCAGCAGTTCGCGGACGGCGCGGCGGGTGACGTCCGCCGGCAGGGCATCCGGCATCAGGGCGCGGTGGACGATGAAGCGCGAGACCTCCATGCCCGCCGATGCGGCAGCCCGGGTGATCCGCTCCCACTCGGCGTCGCTCGCCATGACGGCGCGCTGGCGTCTTGCCTGTCTGGGTGTCATGGGTTCTGTGGCGCTCTTGTGGTCAGATAGGCGCGGCCGGAGCATGGCATCGGATCAACAAAGTTCCTTCGACAATCCTCATGCCATGTCCAGGCGACCCTTGTCTATATCGTTCTTGTATATGCTCTGTCTGGCGCATGTCGACGGTTTTGCGGGCTGTGAGCCTGGCTGTCCGCACAACCATTTTACTTCCCCGAGTGCAACAACTCAACGATAGAAGTTGGATAGAGTGGCGTTGCATGGCTGCTCGTCAGGCTGTTGACACACCGTGCAACGTGCTGTATTGACGCCCTTATGTGAGAGGGGTTGCGTTGCCGTCTCAGTGGTGAGGTCACCTTAACCGAACCTCATTGGGTCTACACCAGTTCCAGGCTTCCAGACGGCAGGGACCCTTGGGGATCCAGAGATAGAACCCGATCGGTCTCAAGGCGCTGAAGTCGTTGAACGACAGGTTCGGGAACATGTTGCTGAATGACGGGGCGTACATCCCGGCCTGATTGCCGGGAAGGGCCCTGATCAGCCGCTGCTGGCACTCCTCGACGTACTCCACGACCTCGGGTCCATACGTCCTGGCCAGTTCGCGGTCGACCTCATACCGCTCGCCACCGAACACGACGCCGGTCAGGCCATGACCGTTGTCGAGTCCGATGTTGTAATACTCCCGTTCCTTGCCGCGGAAGTTGGGGTTCGCGGGATTGATCTGACGGATGTCGAGCCTGAACATTGAGCCGTGCGAATAGATCAGGTGATAGGTGTCGCCGGCGAAATTCTCACTCGCGATCTTCCAGTTCGCGTTGAGCGAGTAGCGCTGCATGCCGGGAATGAACTCGATGCCGCCGATCTGGCGCTCGATCATGACGTCGAGATACCAGCGAAGGTCGCCCAGAAACTCGTCCAGGCTCTCGGCGCCGGCGTCCCAGTTACCGAAGATCATGCCGCCATAGACCGCGAGTTTCGGCACTTCAAGCAGGCCCCAGGCTTTCTTGTCGAGACGGTCGCCGTAGGCTTCCTCGCCCAGGGGAACGCCCTTGAGTTCGCCGCTGTTGGCATAGGTCCAGCCATGAAAACTGCATGTGAACTGGCGGGCGTTGCCGCGGTCGGCACGGCACACCTTCATGCCCCGGTGGCGGCAGGAATTGAGGAACGCCCTGACCCTGCCGTCGTCGCCCCGGCAGACCAGCACCGGGTCTTCTCCCATGTAGGCGGACATGTAGTCGCCACGCTCGGGGATTTGCGATTCATGTCCCAGGAAGAGCCAGCAACGCGCGAAGATGCGCTCCAGCTCTGTTTCGTAGATCTCCTGATCGAAAAAAATCCGGCGGCCGACAAGCCCCTGATCGAGGTCAAGGTATCGATGCAGGTTCTCCATCAACGCCTTTCTTGCCGGTCGCCTGCGGAGGGAACGGCGAGCCACTCCTGAATGTCCCCCCAGACACTATCACGAGGCTGGCTGATTCGCTAACCCGACGTTCCCGTGTCTGCTTGACGGTGGTTGTCTGCGTGTTCGGCGATCAACGAGGCGAGAAAGGTGTTGACGGTCCGCGGAGCATGGCGGTTGAGCGACACGTGTCCGAGGCCGGGAAGCTCGTGATAGTGGCCGTGATGCGCCGCTTCGGCCACCCGCCGGACGAGGCGCGGTGGCGTCTGGATATCTTCCGAGAAGGCAACCGCATGGATGGGCACGGGACAGTCGGCGAGAGCGGCCGTCACGTCGTAGTCAAGGCACGCCTGCCATTGTGCGATCAGCATCTGCGGGTCACGGTCGGCGAAGCGGGGCGTGTAGGCAGCCTTGATCCGCTCCCACAGGGCATCGTCCTCCAGGGCGTTCGCGGGATAGGCGAAGGCAGCATAGTGGCAGGCGGCGAAGTCCGGCGGCATGGCGAGGCTGCCGTCAACCCGAGCCTGGATTTCCGCTGCCATCCAGTCGCGCGTGAAGCCGGTGATCCTGGCCGACGTCCCCATGACGATGGCAAGGCGGACGAGATGGGGATGATCGATGGCGACCTGCTGCGTGATGAGCGAACCCATCGAGAGCCCGGCGAGGATGACGGGCGGCGAACAGAAGGCTTCGATGATGCCGGCACAATCGTCGCCAAACTGCTTCATCGACCAGGGTGGCGGCGCGCTCGTCGTCTCCCCCGCGCCCCGGGGGTCGTAGGCCGTCGATCTGAGGTCGCTGTGGAAGAACTCGAACTGCTCGGACCAGTAGTGTGCCGGACTGTCCCCTCCGGGAACCCAGACGATGTCGGGTCCGTTGCCACCCTGCAGCACTCGGAACCGCGCATCCGCCGTCTCGTGGAAGTGCACACTCGTCATGTCGGCAAACGTCGTCATCAGGAGCACCTCCGCCGTGATGGTCGGCGACGGTAGAAGGCCCGGTGCTCCGCAGCAACCGTTTGGACTTCCACCGGACCCGGGGATAGAGTGCGCCACCGCAACACATCCCGGGAGGACTGAGTGTCATGGTTGCCGTATCGAAGATCGCCCGCGAGAAGGGTATCAGGTACTTCCTGATCAGCTTTTCGGACCTTGCCGGCGTGGCCCGCTCCAAGCTGGTGCCGGCCGCCGCGATCGATGACATGGTGGCCGACGGCGCCGGGTTCGCCGGGTTCGCCACCCACCTTGACATGACGCCGGCCCATCCGGACATGTTTGCCGTGCCCGACCCTGAGTCGCTCATCCAGCTCCCCTGGAAACCGGAGGTCGGCTGGATGGCCGGCAACCTCATGATGGCCGGAAGCGAGGTCGACCATGGTCCGCGCAATGTGTTGCGGCGCATGATCGCGCGCGCCGGGGATGAGGGCATGCGTTTCCGGACCGGGGTGGAGTGCGAGTTTCACCTGATCAACGCCGATGGCAGCGATATCCACGATTCCCGCGACATCATGGCGAAGCCCTGCTACGACCAGCAGGCTCTCATGCGCCGCTATGACGTCATCGCCGAAATCTGCGATGCCATGTTGTCCCTGGGCTGGGGTCCCTACCAGAACGACCACGAAGACGCCAACGGCCAGTTCGAGATGAACTGGGACTACGACGATGTCCTGGTGACTGCCGACCGCCACACCTTCTTCAAGTTCATGGTGAAGTCGATCGCCGAGAACCACGGGCTGCGCGCCACGTTCATGCCCAAGCCCTTTACGCATATCACCGGAAACGGCTGCCATACCCATGCCAGCATGTGGAATTCAGCAGGTGACTCCAACCTGTTCCACGATCCGGACGGGGAACTCGGGATCTCCCGAATGGGCTACCACTTCCTCGGTGGTGTGCTCAAGCATGCCCGGGCGCTGACGGCGATCTTCAATCCGGTGGTCAACAGCTACAAGAGAATCAACGCCCAGGTCACGGCGTCGGGCGCGACATGGTCGCCCAACACGGTCTCCTACACGGGCAACAACCGCACGCACATGGTGCGGATTCCCGATGAGGGACGGTTCGAGTTCCGCCTGATGGACGGGGCCACCAACCCCTATCTCGCCCAGGCCGCCCTGCTCGCCGCCGGACTTGACGGAGTTGCCGGAGAGGTCGATCCCGGCAAGCGTCTTGATGTCAACATGTACGAGACCGATGCCGAATCGCTGAATGTCGAGCGCCTGCCGCTCAATCTCCTCGATGCGGTTCGCGTGGCTGAATCCAACGCGATGCTGCGTGACTACCTCGGTGACGAGACCGTCAACGCCTTCCTTTCCATGAAGAAGCGCGAGTGGCTCGACTACACGCGTCACCTGACCCAGTGGGAGCGCGACAACACCCTCGATTGCTGAACACGCGGCTCACCCGTCTCGCCGGCGAGGGAGTGTGAACCGGTGATTCTCGTCTTCGGCTCGCTCAACATGGACTTCATTCTTCAGGTGGAGCATTTGCCGGAGCCCGGAGAAACCGTGCTGACACCGGAACATGCCACGGCGCCCGGCGGCAAGGGAGCGAACCAGGCGGTGGCCGCCGCCCGCGCCGGTGGAGATGTGGCCATGGCGGGTTGTGTCGGGCCGGACGATTACGGCCGTGAACTGACGGCCATCATGACCGGCGAAGGCATCGACATGAGTCGTGTCGCCACGGCGACGCGCCCGACGGCGCTGGCTGTCGTTACGGTCGATCGCGAGGGCGCCAACCAGATCGTCGTGTCGAGCGGAGCCAACCGCGAGGCCCGGCAGGCATGCGTCGGGGATGACGTGCTGGGCGCCGCGACGACCCTTCTGCTGCAACGCGAAGTGCCTGTTGACGAGTGTGCAGCCCTGGCCCGCCGTGCCCGGAACGCCGGCGTGCGTGTCATCCTCAATGCCGCACCGGCCGGGCCGGTTGAATGCGATGCGCTTGATTTCCTGATCGTCAACGAGGTCGAGGCACAAGCTGTGGCGAGAGAGTCGGGCCTGGAGGGCCTCGCTCCGGTCGATCTTGCACACCACCTGGCGCGCCACGATGGCGTGACAACCGTGGTGACACTGGGCGAGCGTGGTGCAATCGCCGTCGGCCCCGGCGAAACCTGGAGAATTGGCAGCCTCGTGATCCGGCCGGTTGATACCGTGGGGGCCGGTGACGCCTTTTGTGGCACCCTCGCCGCGGCTCTTGACATGGACATGCCGCTCCCCCGGGCCCTGCGCCGTGCCAGTGTTGCCGGCGCCCTTGCCTGCCTCGAGCCAGGTGCCATGCCGGCACTGCCGTGTTCCGAGGCCGTTGATGCCCGCCTGGAGGAACTGGCGCCGGCGGTTGCCGTGTGATGGCTGACCGGCGGCGTGCCGGTCTCCCGCGGCTGGTGGCTCTCGATGCCCTCGTGGCATGCCTCGAAGACCGGCACCCGCTCGATCGAGTGCTGGAACGGGACGTGAGGTTCGGCCGCCTGGAATCCCGGGACCGGGCGCTCGTTCATGCGGTGACCACGGAGACCTGCCGCCGGCTGGGCCAGATCGACGCGCTGATCGCCGCCAGCCTCGAACGACCCTTGCCGGCGCGAGCGCGCGCTGCGCGTGCCATCCTGCGCCTCGGTGTTGCCCAGTTGCTGTTTCTCGAGTTTGCGCCCCACGCCGCCATCGACAGTTCGGTACGCCTCGCCCATGCACGCGCGAGGGGCATGGCGCCCCTTGTCAACGCGGTTCTGCGGAGGCTGCAAAGGGAGGGAGGGACTCTGATGGCCGGCCAGGATGCGGCGGCGCTGAACACGCCTTCCTGGCTCTACCGGTCATGGCGGGACGCCTGGGGCGGCGCGACCGCGTCCGCCATCGCGAACGTGAATCTCGGACGTCCGGAACTCGACGTCACCGTGGTGGACGATGCGCAGGCCTGGGCGGCACGGCTGGGCGGTCGCGTCCTTTCGACCGGCAGTGTCAGGGTGCCGTCAGCCGGCGTCGTCAGGGATCTCCCCGGGTACGAAAGCGGGCGCTGGTGGGTCCAGGATACGGCCGCCTCGTTTCCGGTCCGCCTGCTCGGTGACATTGCGGGGCGGCGGGTTCTTGATCTGTGTGCGGCGCCGGGTGGCAAGACGGCGCAACTTGTTTTCGCCGGGGCCCGCGTCACGGCTGTCGATGTGTCCGGACAACGCATGGCGAGACTGCAGGCCAACATGGAGCGTCTCGGCGGCACGGTCGAAACCCGCATCGCGGATGCGGCTACCTGGCGTTCATCGACGCCGTTTGATGCCGTGCTGCTCGACGCGCCGTGCAGTGGCACCGGCACCATTCGCCGGCATCCCGACATACCGTGGATCAGGGACCGGACGGACGTCTGCCGTCTTGCGTCCCTGCAGCGCCAGATGATCGCCAATGCTTTCGCCAACCTCTCCTGCCGTGGGATCCTCGTCTACGCAGTGTGTTCCCTGGAGCCGGAAGAAGGTGAGGCGCACCTCAGTCACCTGGGGCATGGCTGCCACATCGATGCCATTCGACCAGAGGAGGTTCCCGGCCTCGAGGAAGCGGTGACACGGGAAGGATGTCTGAGGATTCTGCCCACGCACCTTGACCGGGAGGGGGGCCTTGACGGGTTTTTCGTCGTGCGCTTGCGACAGTCGGGTGAAGCTGGTACCTCAATCGCGTGAAGCAGTCTCTCCGCATTGCTCCTTCTATCCTGTCGGCCGACTTTTCCAGGCTCGGCCAGGAAATCCGCGCCATCGACAATGCCGGATGTGACCGTATCCACATCGACGTGATGGACGGTCACTTCGTGCCCAACCTGACTCTGGGCGCTCCGATCATCGCGGCGCTGAGGGACTGCACCACGAAGCCCTTTGACGTTCACCTGATGGTGAATGCTCCCGATCGTCTCATCGGGGACTTCATCAGCGCCGGCAGCGACATGGTGACTGTGCATGTCGAGGCAACACCCCATGTCCATCGCACCCTGCAGGTCATCCGTAACTCAGGTGCGAGGGCCGGCGTTTCCCTCAATCCCCAGACGCCCGCCGTTGCCATCGCTGCACTTCTTGATCAGGCCGATCTCATCCTTGTCATGACCGTCAATCCGGGGTACGCGGGACAAACGTTCATCAAGGGTGTCCTGCCGAAGATCGCGGAACTGAGGGCGATGATCGACGCCGGGGAACATGACATCGATCTCGTGGTAGACGGTGGCATCACACCGGCCACCGCGCGCCTCGCGGTGGCGGCAGGTGCCGATGTCCTGGTGGCAGGCTCGGCCGTGTTCGCCGGCGGTCCCGAACGCTATGCCGACAACATCCAGGCACTCCGGGTATAGCGGTGGTGCACCAGGCGAGTGAACCGGGTTTCGTGTCCGATCCGCTGGAAGGCCTCCGGTCGGCACTCTTCACCAGCCGGCTCTATCGCTTCTTCCTGGCGCGGGAAGTACCGGACAATCTCCTGCAGAGTCTCAACGATCCTTGGCCAGGAGATGCGGCCAGGGGCCACGCCATCAGCGAGGGGCACTGGAAGCTGGCGAACCAGACATTCGTTTTCGATCACCGGCTGGGTCCGCCCGACTGGTATCCTCCGGGAGCCTGGAACGGCTGGCTCGAGGAATTGCACGGCTTTACATGGCTACGTGATCTTCAGGAAGCAGGGGGGCACGCCCGCCAGATCGCCCAGACGGCCCTCGCCGGATGGATTGCCGACTGCGGATCCTGGAACCGCTTTGCCTGGCGACCCGATATTCTGGGACGACGCCTTGCTTCGTGGCTGACACATCACGGATTTCTCATCGGTGATGCTGATCCCCGGTTTCGCCAGCAGTTCTTCAGGAGCGTCACGGAACAGACACGGCATCTGGCTCGCGTGGCAACGCGCGGTTCCTCGGGCCTGAGCAGGATCGCGGTCCTGCGGGCCCTGATCTTCGCCGGGATCACCCTGCCGGGTGCGGCGCGGCGCATGCCCCAGGTCATGCGACTCCTCAAGCAGGAACTGGATCACCAGATGTTGCCGGACGGCGGCCAGCGCGAACGCAATCCCAGCGTCCAGTATCTCCTGTTGCGCGATCTCGTGGACATTCGTCTGGCCCTGATCCAGGGTCGCCATCCTGTTCCCGGCTGGCTCCAGCAGACCATCGACCGTGCCGCGCCTATGCTCCGCTTCTACCGACACGGTGATGGTGGTCTGGCGCTCTTCAACGGGTCTCGGGAGGAATCGTCCCATCTGATTGACAATGTGCTGGCCATCGGCCAGGCCACCGGACGGCCGTTGCGGCGCACACCGTACACGGGCTTCGAACGTCTCGAGGCGGGCAGTACCATCGTTCTCGTCGATGCGGCGTGGCCCCCGGCGGCCGAGTGGACCGCGTGGGCGCATGCGGCTCCCCTTGCCTTCGAGATGAGCTACGGCCGGGAACGGCTGATTGTCTCCATGGGTGCCTGGCATGGTCCGGACAGCGACTGGCAACAGGCTGCCCGCGAGACCGCTGCGCACTCGACCATGACGGTGGATGATCGAAGTCTGGCGGAGTTCAGAAAGGATGGACTCCTCGGCCGTGGACCACGCGACGTGGAGGTGGAACGGCGCGAACAGCAGGGCAATGTGACCCTCGTCATGAGTCACGATGGATACCATTCGCAATTCCGCCTGATCCATCACCGCACGCTCGCCCTCGCTGCAGATGGCCATGTGCTGAGGGGCGAGGACATTCTCGACGGTCCTGGAGGTGAACGCTTCTCGCTGCGCTTCCATCTTCATCCCGATGTCCGGGCGGCGGTCGTGCACGACAGCCAGAGCGTTCTCCTCAGTCCGAAGTCCGGCAAGGGATGGCGGTTGAGTGTCAAAGGGGGTGTTCTGGAATTGGTGGGCAGTGTCTATCTGGGATCGGGCGCCATGCGCACGTCCCAGCAGGTGGTCGTGTCCAGGGGACTGAACGGGGTCAGGAACGTCGTCACGTGGGAGCTCGAACGCATCGAGTCGAGACCGAGAAGGAAACGGAAGCGTTCACACGGTGAAGAGCTGGCTCTCGTCTGACAGCGGCGGGGTGCCGCGAATCGCCTGGCGGATACTTGGAGGGGGATCGGTTCCGGTGGACCGCCCGGTCTTCAAAACCGGTGAGGGGCGCAAGGCGTGCCTGGTGGGTTCGACTCCCGCCCCCTTCCGCCATCGCGGGGACTCATGGATATCGTTCTGATCGGCGGTGGTCATGCCCACGTCGAGATCCTGCGCAGTGCTCTCATGACACCCGTCTCCGACGCGCGCCTCACCCTTGTCACGCGGGATGTCGCGACACCCTACTCGGGGATGATCCCCGGGTATCTCGCAGGTCTCTACACCCGGGCAGAGGCACACATCGATCTTGTGCCCCTTGCGGCGCGGGCAGGAACACGGCTGATCAATGCTGCCGCCACCGGCCTTGACCCTGAAGCGCGCCAGGTGCACTTCGAGGACCGTCCCCCCCTTCGTTTCGATGTCGTCTCACTGGACATCGGTTCCCGCCCGGCCAGCGACGGTATCGCCGGAGCCGGGAAGTACGGTTTGCCGGTCAAGCCGGTTGACCGATTTCTTGAACGCTGGAAGGACGTGGAAGCGACAGCGTGCAGGGCCGAGGGGCCCTACCGCGTGACGATGGTTGGCGGAGGCGCGGCCGGCGTCGAGGTCTCCCTGGCTCTCCATCGTCGCCTCGCGGACCACCTGGTCGAGACCGGACGCGATCCGACGTCGCTCGTCTTCACCGTCGTGACCGCCGATGCGGCTTTGCTCGCAGATCACGCAACCGGTGCCGGCAGGCGGCTTGCCAGGGCCCTCGCCGGTGCCGGAATTGGCATCCGTTTGAATGCGCCTGTCGTTGCGCTTGAGGAAAGTCATGTCCGCCTGGATGACGGCTCCGTTCTGGAGAGCGATGTCACCATCCTTGCCACCGGAGCTGCCGCACCGGACTGGATTCGCCGTACCGGACTTGCTGTCGACAGCGGAGGATTCGTCGCCGTCGATGGCTTCCTGCGCTCGACATCCCACCCGTGGGTGTTCGCAGCCGGTGACATTGCTGGCTTCACACAAGGCGAACTGCCCAAGAATGGCGTCCACGCCGTGCGCCAGGGACCGGTTCTGGTCGACACTCTGAGACGTCTTGCGGAGGGGCGGGAACCGGTGCTCTACAGACCCCAGCGACACACCCTGGCACTTGTCTCGACCGGCAGGGGGCACGCGGTGGCCTCTCGGGGACCGGTCACGGTGTCGGGGCGCTGGGTATGGCGGTGGAAGGATCGTATCGACCGACGGTGGATGCGCCGTTATCAGAACCTGCCGAGGATGAAGGAGACCCTTCCCATGCGGTGTGGCGGGTGTGGTGCCAAGGTGCCGTCGCGAGTGCTCGAACGGGCGCTGGCCCGTCTGGATGTCCCCACCATGCCCGGTGTCCTGGTTGGCCTCGATGCGGTTGACGATGCAGCGGTTCTCGCACCGGTCCCGGGCACGGTGATGGTGCAGACGGTCGACCAGTTCCCGGCGTTTGTCGACGATCCCTGGCTGTTCGGCCGCATCGCGGCGGTTCACGCGCTCTCCGATATCCACGCCATGGGAGCCGAACCCCATGCCGCCATGGCACTCGTTGGTCTGGTGCCCGGCGAGGCAGACGCCATGGAAGACGATCTCGTGCACATGCTCGAAGGAGTCCTTTCGATCCTTCGCCAGGAGAGCTGCGCCCTGGTGGGCGGCCATACCGGCGAATCGGACCGCGCCGCCCTAGGTCTGGCCGTCACCGGTCATGTCGACGAATCGGCGCTCATTCGCGTTTCGGGCCTCGAACGGGGTGACGTCCTTCTTCTCACCAGACCGCTTGGCACCGGGGCGTTGCTCGCCGCCAACATGCGTGGCGAGGCCGATGGGGCGTGGATCGGGACCATCCTCGATGCGATGCAGCGCAGCAACGGACCGGCTGCACGCCTTCTCGCTCGTGTCGGAGCCCGGTCGATGACGGACGTGACCGGTTTCGGACTCGCCGGACACCTGTGGGACATGGCGCGGGCCTCGAGCGTTGCCATCGAGATCGGCAGGGTGCCTGCCTATGCCGGGGCGGTTGAACTCCTCGCCCGGGGCCGGGCCAGCACGCTTCATCCCGGCAATGTGGCGGCAATGAAGGGCATCCTCGATGCCGATCTGGCCGACCCGATCCTCTTCGATCCACAGACAGCCGGAGGACTCGTTGCCGGACTTCCGGAGGAAAGGGCAGACGAGGCGATGGCCCTCCTCTACGAAGCAGGCGAGACCGGCGCCGCGCTGATAGGACGGGTGACCGGTTCGGGGGCCGCAGCACTCTCGCTCGGGCCGGGCGCTCAGTCGTTCACGTATTCAGGCACGAACATGTAAGCTCCCCCGTCGCGGAGGACCGCCTGGTCGCTCGAGACACACTTCGAGCGCACATCCCGAATGATCCGGCCCGCCGCAGTCCGGGTCCAGAACCAGGCGATCACAGCTCCGGTGTCGGTGGTGCCGGTGTGGGCCGCGGCAGACTCCATGTAGTAGGCCTTCAGGTCTTCCGAAGCGAGACGCAACCGGTCGATTCCGATCCCTTGAGTCTGCGTTTCGCCATCGAGCCAGCCGGTGAGCAGCCGGGCGGCGCCGGGGGCGTCCATGCCCGATCCGCCCAGGGTGGTGCGGCCGCGCCTTGCGACGCTCATCTCATACCAGGGACGCAAGCCGTCGATTTCCTCGAGTAACGGGCCGTCGCGGTTGACGACAAGGAGGTCAAGGACATCCCGGTCCTCCCCGTCAGGCGGCGCCTCTTCGGTGAAATCCCCGAGAACGGGTCCGGCCCGTCTGTCGAAAAGGTCGAGAAGAGCCGTGAGGACGCGCCGCTGGAACGGCGCATTGCCTGCCGCACCGAAGGGTCGGCCCAGTGGAAACGGCACCCAGAGGGCGCGAGGCGGCCTCACCTCCTCGGCTTGACGGCGCACCAGTGCGATGAGTGCTGTCGCCAGCCCCTCGTCCTCCATGAACTTTGCCAGTCCGCTCACGGCGCACGTGCAAAGGGGTCAAACGGGGGCGAGGATGACCGTGTTGACTCCCTCCGCCTTCATCGCGCCGGCAAGGTGGCGCGCCGCACTCTCCATGGCGAGGGGATCGGTCGCGCCCATGAACGAGTAGTGCGTCTTCGCCACCGATCCGATCGTGCCGTCGCCGGCGACCTCGAGGAGCCTCTGCAGCGGGAAGACGACATTGATGTCTTCCTGGAAACCTGCCCGGTCGTGGGAGGTCGAAACATGATCCTGCACGACATCCGCCGCATCCTCGACAGGAATGCTCCGGTAGTCTGCCGAACCTTCGCTGAATGCCTGGTCGCCACGCAACCGCAGTCCGGCCGAGGACACGAGTGCGACCCGCCGCATGGACGGAGGCAGCGGTTCGGTCCAGGGCGAGCCCGGGATATCGGGACTGGAGAACTCCGTCAGGAATTCCGCCATGTCCGGGTTGAGGTCAGTCATGCGTACCAAGGGCGCCTCCTCACAGTCAGTCGACGCTGTCGACGGTTTCCAGCATCATCGGTGCGAGAGTATCGACCGTGCGTCCTGCCCAGTCCATCCCTGGCACCGCGGCCATCATGGCCTTCTGTCCGGCTTCCAGGCGATCCAGTTCGGATACAAGGTCAATGGTCACGATCTCTCCATCGGTGACCACCCGCTCTCCATCCACCCAGACGTCCCTGACGGCACGTTCGGCAGCGACCACGATGAGCGTGCGCAGGGGTTCCCGGACCGGCCGCATCGCCGGGTGAGCAAGATCGATCGCCACGAGATCGGCCCTGGCCCCGACGCTGATCCTCCCAAGATCGTCGCGCCCCAGGGCCGTCGCACCGCCGACTGTGGCGGCATGAAAGATGTCCTGGTAGTCAAGATCGGAGACACTGCCGGCCACGAGACGGGCGGCAACGGCGGCCGTGCGCATCTCGTCCAGCATGTTGTGCGGGTAGGTGTCCGTGCCCAGGCCCAGGGCGACACCGTGCCTCTGGTAGCCGCCGATGGTGTTGAGTGCGATGCCCCGGCGCGAGAACACGGTCGGACAGTGAGCCACGGTGGCGCCGCTGTCGCGCATCAGATCGAGGTCGCGACGCGCGGTCCAGTGCAGCCACGGATGATGGTCGAGGAAGATGCAATGGGCGATCGTGCTTCGTTCATCGAGCACTCCGATGTCGTGCATCCACTGGATCGGCGACGCGCCGTGGCGCCTTTGCATCTCGTGGAACTCGGTCACGGATTGCGCGGCGTGGATTGTCCACGGGAGGTTGCGTTCCCTGGCCGCCGCATGACTGTCGCGCAGGGTCTCCTCGCTGCAGGTGTCGACCTGGGAGGGGGCAACCATGCCCGAAAGGCGGCCTGAGGGATGCTGGCGCGCCAGTTCGATGACGGTGAGAGCCCGTTCCAGCCCCCGGGCGCCGGCACCAGGTATCCAGTCGTAGTCGAGACTGTGTCCGTCCGTCGTCAACCATCGCGCATCGCGAAACATCGGGGCGGCGACTCCTCGGATACCGCTCGCCGCAAGAGCATCGAGCCAGCCGTCGTAGGGCATGGAAAGATCGACCGCCGTGGTGACACCCGACAGCAGCAGTTCCGCGAGCGCCACCTTGAGACAGGCCTCGCGTCCGTCTTCGTCTACCGGATTGAAGACCGGCAGGTGTTCGTAGAGCGAGCTGTGCCAGAAGCCCGGGGAGCGTGTTTCGTCGGTGATCCCCTTGCGCATCGCCTCACTCTGGGCGTGGGTGTGGATGTTGACGAGCCCGGGCATGACGAGGAGGCCCGAGCCGTCGATGCGCCGCCCCGCCGGAGCGTCCCCGCCCTTGCCGACAAACGTGATGGCGCCGTTGGCGAAGGCGAGGTCGGCATGCCGCAGGTAGACATGCTTCGTGCCGTCCCAGGCCACCAGCCAGTCAATGTTGTGGATGAGGGTGGTGTCAGTCATGGTTCCGTGCCGCCATCATAGAGCAACCGTGAGAATGGATCATCCGAGGGACATGCGCAGGCTTCACGAAGATGACATCACGCCGCTGGCCACGGGCGCCTGGATCCTGGGGTCCGGCGGCGGTGGCAGTCCGTATGACGGCTGGCTCAATCTGGAGGCACTCTACTGCGGTGGCGCCGCCATCGATCTCGTCGATCCCGAAGAGCTCGGCGACGACGATCTTGTTGCCGTGGTCTCGACCATGGGAGCGCCGCTTGCCGGCCAGGAGCGACTGGCGGACCCCGAACTCTCGGCTGCGCCGGTGAGGGCGCTCGAGGACTGGCTGGACCGCCGCTTCCAGGCGGTCATGGCCGTCGAGATCGGTGGCGGCAACGGCATCGAGCCCTTTTTGGTCGGCGCCACTCTGGATCTGCCGGTGGTCGATGCCGATGCTATGGGCCGCGCCTTTCCGGAGGCCCAGATGACGAGCTTTGCCATCCACGACCTTGCCATGTTTCCCATGGCGCTGGGCGACGTGCGCGACAACACCGTCATCGTAACTCGTGCGGCAAGCTGGCACTGGATGGAACGCCTGTCGCGTGCCGTCACCACGGCGCTGGGCTCGACCGCGCCCACAGCCAAGGCGCCGCGCAGCGGCCGTGAGGTCAAGGCCTTCGCCATTCACGGTTCGGTGAGCCGGGCGATCAGGATCGGCCGCGCAGTCCGTGATGCGCGGGAACGCCTCGCTGATCCCGTGGCGGCGGTGATCGAGAGCGAAGGTGGACGATTGGTCTTCACCGGCAAGGTGAGCGATGTCCGGCGGCGCACCAGCGAGGGATTCCTGAGGGGCCGTGCCGTGCTGGAAGGCGAGGGAACCTTCGAGGTCGACTTCCAGAACGAGTACCTGATCGGCCGTCACGACGGTGTACCGGTGGTGATGACACCCGACATCATCTGTCTCATGGATATCGAATCGGGCGAGGCCGTGGGCACCGAGACCCTGCGCTACGGCCAGAGAATCGCCGTCATCGCCCTTCCCGTGCCCACCATCCTGACCACGCCGCGGGGCCTCGAACTCGTCGGCCCCCGCGCCTTTGGCTACGATTTCGACTATCGCAGCGCCTGCGTATGATACCGGCGCCTCCCTGGCAACCGGAGCCAATAGATGCCCGCGATATCCCCGGCGCGGCAGTCCTGAAGGCGGCAGAGGGCGACGTTCGGCCATGTCGGCGATGACCGGTGTGAGCTAGCCGGTGCCGGCAAGTCCTCATCGCCTACGTTCTGCGGGAGGCGGGTTCGGTCACGACTCCGCGAGCGCAACGGACGACTCGAGCGAGATCAGTGGTCGTGCCGGCTCTCGTCCAGATCGGCCAGGACTTCGTCCAGCGTGGCTACGGGTGCCGGTTTGGGCGGCGGTCCCGAGGTGGCCAGCCTTGGCGGCGTCAGATCACCGGAGCGGACCGCTTCCGCCAGGAATGCGTCGGCGAGGATCGGATTCCGGATCTCCCGGAGCGGACTGAGTTCCGCCAACGCTCGATCCCCGTCGGTCACCAGGATCGTTTCGCCGGACGCCGCCAGCCTGACGTATTCGCGCAGCTTGCTCTTCAACATCCTGATTTCGACCGATCTCATGGTTCAAAGGTGGCGCCGCTTCTCCACCTGGTCAACCGGGCCCGCATTCCTTGCGCCACCGGTGTCTCCCGTCGAGCAGGGCGACGTGAGCGGTGGTTCGCATCGGGTGGAGCTGGGGCAGGTTGAGTGCGTCGGTGTCGAGATTCATCCCGGAACCGGATCGGACAGAAGATTGGAGAGGCAGCAGGGGGCCAACTCGGGCTCAGCACGTCTCGACAGTGCCGCCGACCTCGCGCCAGGCGGCGATACCGCCGATCAAGTGGCAGACGTTGCCGATACCGCTCTGGCGCGAGCTCTCCACCGCCATCGCCGAGCGCTCGCCGAAGGCGCAATAGTAGACCAGCCGGTGGCCGGGGCGGCCGGCGAGGGCGCGCAGCGCTCCGCCTGGCTCGATCATCTCCGTGAGGCGATCGTATGGCGCATGCACCGAACCGGGGATCGTGCCCTCGCGGGCCCGCTCGCCGGCCTCACGCAAGTCGACGAGGATGTCGTCGGGCCGGCGGTCGTGCATCACCTCGCCCGCACTCATCGCGCACTCGGGGTGCGCCTCGTCCTCCTGGCCTCGCCCGACGCTGAGATTCGCGGGCACGGCCACGTCCATCATCTTGGGGTCGGAAAGATTGAGGCCGCCCATCAACGCCGCGTATTCGGCGGGCGAGGCGACCTGGAGGCGGGGGTTGAAGCGTCTCTCCTCGCCGATGGTGCTCACCGTGTCGCCCTTGTAGTCGTGGCCGGGGTAGACCAGCGTCTCGTCGGGCAGCGTCAGCAACTTGCCGAAGAGGGAGTCGTACTGCTGCAGCGCGTTGCCGTTCTGGAAGTCGGTGCGTCCGGTGCCGCGGATCAGCAGAGTGTCGCCGGTGAAGACGCGGTCCGCCATCGCGAAGCTGTAGGACTCGGCGGTGTGCCCCGGCGTATGCAGCGCCCGCAGGCTCACGCCCTCGATCTCGATCGGGTCGCCGTCGCCGACGCGCATCGAGACCACGTCCACCGGTGCCTCCCGGCCCATGACGGTGACGCAGCGGGTGCAGTCGCGCAGTTCCGCCATGCCGCTGATGTGGTCGGCATGGACGTGGGTATCGAGCACCTTGGCAAGCGTGAGGTCGAGTTCGTCCAGCAGCGCGAGGTAGCGCTCCACCCGCTCCTCGACCGGGTCGATGATGAGCGCCTCGCCGCCGGCCCGCCCGCCCAGCAGGTAGGTGTAGGTGCCAGAGTCCTGATGATAGAACTGGCGAAAGATCATCGTCGGCCCTCCGCTGTGCGGTTTCTCCCGGCACCATTGTAGAGCCTCGCCGCCTCCTCCGGCCAGTGCAGCCGCGCCGAGAACAAGCGTCACTCCCCCGGTATCCACAGGCCTGGGAAGCGCCAGCGCTATCCTCGCCACACCGCGCGGTTCTGATCTCGCTGGTGCTTGTTCCTTCGGCTACGATGACGGAGACCTCCTGTCCTTCACCGGGACGCAGGCGCCGGGAGCCGCTGGATGACGGGGTGTCCTGAAGCCGGCCCCGGAGGGTAGGACATGAAGATCGGGCGCATCAGCGTCTACCGGATTGATCTGCCGCTGAAGGAGACCTACAGCCTCTCGGGCGGGCGGCTCGTGACAGATCGCCTCGACAGCACGTTCGTCAGGATTGAGACGGACTGTGGTCTCGAAGGTTGGGGCGAGGGATGTCCCTGGGGCCACACGTATCTTCCGGCCCACGGCCAGGGGCTGCGGGCGGCACTCGATGTGCTCGCGCCGGCACTGCTGGGACGCGACCCGCGTGCCCTGGAGACCGTCAACCGGGTGATGGAGGCCCGGCTTCCCGGTCACCTCTACGCCAGGTCGCCCCTCGACATGGCGTGCTGGGATCTCGTGGGCAAGGCGACGGGGGAGCCGCTATGGCGGCTCTTCGGCGGCGATGAACCCCAGCCGGTCGAGATCAATTCCTCGATTCCCACCGGTACGCCGGCGGCCATGGTGGCGGGGATCGAGAGGGCCCGCAGGGAGGGCTATCGTGCCCACTCGGCCAAGCTGGGCGGCCATAACGCCGCGGCCGACATCGAACGCATCGAGGCAATCAGTGATGCCCTCGTGGCAGGGGAACACATCACCTGGGACATTAACCGGGCGTGGACGCCTGCGATCGCTCTCGAGGTGCTGAACACGGTCCCGTCAATGGCCTGGGTGGAACAGCCCTGCGAGACCCTCGAGGAATGCGCCATGGTGGCGCGCAAGGTCCGCCAGCCGGTGCTGCTGGACGAATGCCTGCATGACATGAGGGATCATCTCCTCGCCTGGAAGGCCGGGGTCTTCTCCGGCATCAAGGTCAAGCCCAACCGTCTGGGCGGGCTGACACGGGCCCGGCGCATTCGCGATCTCGCCGTCGACGTCGGCTGGAGGATGCACATCGAGGATGTCGGCGGCAGCGCGCTCGCCGACACCGCCGCCATTCACCTTGCCACCTCCACGCCGCAGCCTTACCTCATGGCGAGTTGGCCGGCCCATGCGCACCTCGCCTGTGACCCCGTACCCGGCCAGGGGGTGCGCAATTGCGGCGGGTTCTTGGTGCCCACCGGTCTTCCCGGGCTTGGAGTGGTCCCCGATGAGGACCACACGGGGACGCCGGTTGCCGTCTACGGTTGATGCACCGGCGGGGCGGTTGCCGCTGCCCTGCTTGACGGGTCGGTGGTGTGCCACACAATGAAGGGACATCCTTTCGAGGCAAAGGGCCAGTCATGGCAGCAATCGGAACCGGACCGGGAGGTGTGGGTGTTGTCGAAACGAGGGTGATCCAACCGACGTTCTGGAACGCTCTCCCCCATTTCCTTCCCATCACCATCTTCCCCCTCATCATCGTGGCAGCGTTGTGGGGAGGCTGGTGGATCCTTGCCCCCTTCGTTTTCTTCGGTCTCGCCGGCCCGCTCGATCTTGCCTTCGGAATGGACGGACGGAACATGGATCCGGCGAAGACACCCGAACGCCGTCTCTTCTGGCACAATCTTCCGGTCTGGCTGTGGGCCGTTCTGTGGCCTGCGACCTTCGTCTTCACGGCCTGGCAGGTCCTTGTCTCCGGTCACCTCGCCGACTGGGAAGGCGCCTTGATGGTGTTCGTCCTGGCAATGGAGGCCCAGGCGATCTTCATCGTCGGTCACGAGCTCATCCATCGCCGTCGGCAATGGGAACGCCGTCTCGGCGAGTTCCTGCTCGCCTCGGCTTCCTACCCGCAGTACGCCACGGAGCATGTCTACATTCACCACGCCTATGTCGGAACGCCACTGGATGTGGGATCGGCGCCAAGGGGAGAGAGCCTGTGGCACTACTTCCCCCGCGAGGTGGCCAGCAACCTTCTCGGTTCATGGGTCGTGGCGCGCGATCGCCTGGCGCGCAAGGGACTGCCGGTCTGGCACCGCAGCAACCCATTCTGGCGCTACGGTCTGACGACGGCGTTCTGGTATGCCGTCGTCTTCGCGATGGGTGGTCCATGGGCGATACCGGTCTACATGGCGCTCTGTCTCGGCGTTGTCTTTTCGATGAAGGTCTCCAACTACCTCCAGCACTACGGTTTGCGCCGGGTGCGGATGGCGGGCGGGCGATTCGAGAAGATCCTGCCCCGTCACTCGTGGAGCGTGGACTACAGGTTCAGCAACTGGATGTTCTTCAACATGCAGCGTCATGCGGATCATCACGCGGTCTGGGCGCGTCGCTATCCCCTGCTGCAGTTCCGCGGCGCCGATGAATCGCCGCAGCTGCCCGGGAGCTACGGCAAGATGTTCGGGCTGGCCGTGCGTCCGCGGCGCTGGTTCGAGACCATGGATCCGCTGGTCGACGAGTGGCGGGCGCAATTCTATCCCGAGATTGACGACTGGAGCGCCTACGACAGCCCGGCATCGGCGGCGCGTCCGGAGTCCTTCGACGCGATCGTGGAAATCTACGGCGAGGCGCCACGGCTCGCCGGCTGGATCGAACGGCAGCCGGACCTGCTCGACGATCTGCGCGGTACGGAGTTCACCAATCTCGACCTTCCGAAGGGGTTCGGTCCCGATGCCGGTTCCGAAACCATCGCCCGGCAGGGCCTGACACGCCTCTACTGGCTCCACGAGTTCACCGTCGCCGAAATGAAGGAAGAGATTGCCGAGACGCCCGTTCAGGATGCCACAGATCTCGTGGAGTTCGTTCGCGGCTGGTCGAACCGAAAGGCTTTTCAGATCGGCATGCACACCTTGCGGGGCAATCTCACGCCGATCGAGGCGGGCGAGGCCTTGGCCAACCTTGCCGAAGCCGCGATCACTGCAACTCTCCAGGCCATCGAGGCCGAAAGGGCCGAGCGCACCGGTGAGCCTGTCGAGGGCGGCATCGCCGCGCTGGTTTCGGGCGACCTTGCCACCCGGGAGGTGGCGCCGGATACCCCGATGGAGGTCATGTTCGTCCACGAAGGGGGATCAAGGGCCAGTCATGAAGCACTCTGCCGCGACTTCCGCGACGCTCTCGGAGACCTCGCGCAGGACAGCCTGCTGTTCGCATCCCCGTCAGCCGGCGACGGGGCGAAGGAGGTGTGGTCCCTCGGGGAATTTGTCGAGAGTCACAGGGAGCCGGGCGCCGATCTTGAGCGCCTCGTGCGGGTGCGATGCGTGTTCACCGCCGGTGACGCGGATCTTGGCGCGTGGTTCGCGGAAACAAGACGGGAGCTTCACGTTCCGCAGGACGCGGGCGCCGGCGACTCCCTCGACATCGCACGGGCGGCCATCTTCCTGCAGTTCGCCCTCGCCATGGAGGAACCCGCGCCTGCAGCCGTTTCAGTCTTCCGGCATGCCGGGGAGAAGGGCCTTCTTGCGGCCGGATCCGCCAGCGATCTGTGTGAAGCTGCGGACATGTTGCGCAATCTGAAGGGTATCCAGCGCCTTGTGGTCGAGGACGGTGTGGTGGACGACACGACGCCGGCAAAGGTCAGGGCCGTCATCGCGCGCTCCTGCGGCATGGAGGAATACGAGGCCCTTGAAGCTGCCATGGACGACATGGCGGCGAGGGCGGACCGTGCCATCGCATCACTCTCCCGCCAGGCCGACGACGAAGCGCTCCCGGACGAGTCCGGCTGACGCATCGGGCGTCACCCCACGACAAGGGAGATCCCCATGCAAAGCCCCATTGATGCGACAGGCAAGCTCATGGCGCGGGCCGGCTCCGACAGGGACTTTCGCCAGCGTCTGCTGGCGCACCCCAGGGAGACCATCGAAACGGAACTCGGTGTGACCCTCGACGCCGATCAGGAGATTCATGTGCACGAAGAGTCGTGCACCGTCACCCACGTGGTCCTGCCACCGCTGGACAGGTTTACCGTGGCGGAACGCCAAGAAGCGAAGACCGGTGCCCGATCACTGGAGTTTCTGCGTAAGACGCTCCACGATCCGGCGCCGCCTGCGCGCGTCGTTGCCCCCGGGACGGCAGGGCTCTGCAAGGCCACGGCCTCTGCCGGGGCCCTTGCAGGGGAGGGCCGGGAGAGCATCCGCCGGGGTCTGGCTTTTCTCGAGACGACCATCGACGAACGGGGGGCCTGGCACTGCATCCGCTTCAATATCGCCGATTCGACGATACCGCGGCACTACGAACGGCCGCCCTTCATCTCGGCCCTCATCGCACTTGCCCTGGAGAGCTGCGATGAAGAACGGGCGAGGTCCCTCTGCTCGGCAGCCAGGAGATATCTCGTCAACTCGATGGAGTACCCCGGGCTGTGGCGCTACTACCGCCACCTTCCCGCGGATCTGGACAGCACGTCGCTGTGTTCACTTGCCCTCCCCGGTCACCCGTGGATTGCGCTGGGCAGGAATGTTCCGCACATGCTGGAGAACCGTGACGGTGACGGCCTTTTCCAGACCTGGCTGCTGGCGGAAGACGAGCCCGATGTGGCGGCGGGCTTCCGTATCGAGGCCGATCCCGTCGTCAATGCGAATGTCATCGCCTGCCTTGGCCACCACCCTGCAACCGGGGAGGCCCGGCGCTGGCTCGAAGACGAGGTCGTCAAGGGCCGGCTCGAGAACGCATCCAAGTGGTATCCCGACACCATCACGGCCTACTACGCGATCGGCCGTGCCATGGTCCGGGCCGCCCCGGCTCTCGAGGGACTGCGCCCGATCCTCGTTGAGCACGTCCTGGCGCTTTGCGATGAAGAGGGGGGATGCGGCAACCTCCTGCAGACCTCCCAGGCCATCACGGCGCTTCACACCCTCGGGGCCCTTGAAGGCGTTGACGTGACGCGCCAGGCGGCGCGTTTCATCGATGCGCAACGGGACGATGGCAGCTGGCCAGAGTATCTTGCCTTCGGTGATCAGGCGCTCCGGTGGGGCGCCATCGGGCAGATCGGTCACGGTTCCGAGTCCGTGACCTCCGCGTTCTGTATCGAGGCCCTGGGGCACATGATCGACGTTCTTGAGGGCTCATGACAGGGAAGGGGCGCCGGACCGAGTTGCGGGGCCTGACGCCTGTCGGTTCTTCACGTTGCCGCCGGTGTGACGGGTAGCACGGTGACCGCAGGAACGGGGATCCTGGCCAAGTGGACCCCCGGGGACCGGGGGCTCGTCAGGATTCCACTGCTCACCCCGCACCTCGAGTTCCACGCGATCGGCGACGACCGTGCGCTGCTGGTCTCCGAATCCTTCAATACCCTGCTGCATGGCAGGCTATGCTGCGATCTCCTGCCCCTCCTCGACGGCCGGCACGATGCGGATGGCATCGTCTCGGCCCTCGACGGGATCCATGGCGCCCGTGACATTCGTTCCACCATCTCCGCACTCGCCGAAAAGGGCTATGTCGTTTCCGGTGAACATTCGATGGACCGGCAGCGGTCGGCCTGGTGGTCGTCGCTTGGTGCATCGCCACGCTGGGTCGAGCAGCGGCTGGCGCTCTCGGGGGTCGTGGTGGAGGGAGATGACGGCCAGCTGGCCGCTCACCTCGCCGCACTGGGTGTCGTTTCGGGAACCGGCGGCGAGGCCAGCCTCAGGATCGTTCTTTGCGACGACTATCTGGGATCGGACCTCGAGGATGTGAACCGAAGACAGCTCGAGGCCCATGAACCCTGGATGCTTGCGCGGCCCCGCGGTGTGGAGGCGCTCTTCGGCCCCGTCTTTCGTGACCACGGGCCGTGCTGGGAATGCCTGGCCAGCCGCATGCGCAACCACCAGGAAGTCCATGCATTCCTGCGCAATGTGGCCGGAGAGGATGCGGCCTTCAGGCCGTTTGCCTCGGAAGGCGTGGTTCTGGAGGGGTTGTTGAGGCTGATTGCGGCAGAGACCGTCAAGTGGCTGGTCCTTGGCGAGAGCGCTCCCGTCCATGATGGGGTGATCGCCGTGGATACCGGCGACCTTGCAAGTTCACGGCATCGCGTCATGCGCCGGCCGCAGTGCCGCGCCTGTGGGGACGATGAGCTGCACAGCCCCGATCGTCCGCCGGTTCCCCTCATCCTCGACGCGAGTCCGAAGGCCTTTCGGACCAGTGGCGGTGCGCACAGCGTGGCGCCGGACGTGACCCTGGCGACGTACCGCCACCTGGTCAGTCCGATCAGTGGTGTCGTGTCCTGGTTGTCGCGCACCACCGATGAAGGCGATCCGTGGCTCCATGTCGACTGGGCCGGAAGCAACCTGGGCGTGAGAAGCCGTAGCCTCGCCTCCCTTAGGCGCAGTCTGCGCAGCAAGAGCGCCGGCAAGGGGAGCACGCCGGTGCAATCCAGGGTCTCCGCTCTCTGCGAGGCGATCGAGCGCCATTGCGGAGCCCGTTCAGGTGACGAGATCCGCATCCGCAAGGCGTTCAATAGCTTTGACGGGGATGCCGGCGCGTTGCACCCCAATGACGTGCAGCTCTTCAGCGACAATCAGCTCGACAATGCAGGGATCATCAACGAGAAGGGTCACCCCTACAACATCGTGCCGGCCCGCTTCGACCCGGACGCGGCTGTCGACTGGACCCCGGTATGGTCGCTGACCCAGCAGCGACATCGCTACCTGCCAACGTCGATGCTCTACAGCATGGCGGCCGAGGAGCGCGGTCCGGCGGACCTGATCGCCGATTCCAACGGCTGCGCTGCCGGCAACACCCTGGAAGAGGCCATCCTGCAGGGCTTCTATGAACTCGTCGAGCGCGATGCCTTCGCCATCTGGTGGTACAACCGGCTCGGCATGCCGGCGGTCGATCCATGCACCTTCGACGATCCGTACCTCGTCGATGCCGCGGCCGTCTACGCCCGCTACGGGAGGGAGATGTGGATGCTCGACATCACTTCCGATCTCGGCATCCCGACCTTCGTGGCGCTTTCGCGCAGGGTGGACGCTGACAGCGAGGACATCATCTACGGTGCCGGGACCCATGCCGACCCACGCCTGGCCGCGCTGCGGGCCGTTTGCGAACTGAACCAGTGTCTCACATGGCTGCCGCGGCCCGAAGGCCGCGACGGCCGGCCGATGATCGATGATCCGATGGTCCTTTCCTGGTGGAGAACCGCCAGCCTTGCCGGGTGCCCGTGGCTGGCGCCGGCGGCCGACGCGGCGCCTGGCAGGGCGTTGGAGCCTTCATTCGCCGAATCGGCGGATACACGCGATGACGTGGAAAGCTGTCGCGCGCTCATCGAAGCCAAGGGCATGGAGTTCCTGGTGCTTAACCAGACCCGCCCCGATATCGGCATGCCGGTCGTCCGTGTCATCGTCCCGGGGATGCGCCACTTCTGGGAACGCTTTGCCCCCGGCCGTCTCTACGAGGTACCTGTCAGCCAGGGATACCGGGATGATCCACCTGGTGAGGCCGATCTCAACACCGCGCCCGTCATCGCCTGAGGGAGGAGCATGGATTCCGACAAGGCCATTGCACTGACCCAGGACCTTCTGGCGCAGGAGGGTGGCACCATGGGTGACCTGCTCGGCCACTTCCGGAACAGGGTGTCGCCCACCCTCATCGATGGCGCCGAGTGGGAGAGCGTGCTCGCATGCGCCAGCACCCTTCCCATCACGATGGGAGCGCTTCCCTTCGGCTTCGAACTGCCCCTGCACGTGCCGGAGCCCCTGGCGGATCTTGGCGTATCCATGGCGAATGGAACCAGGTCCGCGGAGTTCTTCCGGGAGCGCGCCCGGGTTGAGAGAAGCGATGAAACCCTTCGCACACTCATGCGCCTCTTCTCTCAGATGGAAGGCGGAACCTCGCCCTTGCGCGACATTGTCGGTCGCAAGGTGATGCTGGAGTACGACATCGGCTCGTCGCGGGGCGGTACGCCTTCGCGTCCGGCTCTCTTCCTGAGACCCGGCGAACGTCCGATTGTCGGAGGAGGCGACCGTCTCGAAGATGCGCTGCTGGTCGGCGATGCTCTCGTATCGAGTCACGGCTGGACGATGGGCGTCGGCCAGCGCAAGGCCCTCTCGCAGGCCTACCTGGCACAGCCGGCAGAGACCCGCATGGATTCGTTCGGGGTGTTCCCGTCCCGCTCACGCGCCATCCGCCTGGCGATCATGGGGTTCGGGACCCGCCGGCAGGTCGAGACCTATCTGCAGACTGCGGGGTGGCCGGGGAAGACAGGAGCCGTCGATGCGGTCATCGCACGCTTCATGGAACGCGCGAACATCGTTCGAACAGGGGTGAACATCGACATAGGGGACGAAGGGCTTGGTGGCGACCTCGGCCTGACGCTGATCGTCAGGCAGAGATACACCAAGGATTCACGGTACTGGCTCGATGGACTGACCGACTGGGCGCCGTTCCTGGATGCCCTGAGCCACGAGGACATTGTCGTGCCCGGCAAGCTGGACGCCCTTGCCGGCTGGGTCACGAAACCCGAATACCTGTTTGCGCGGTCCGGACGCTACGTGCTGTTGCGGGGCATCCACCACATCAAGCTGATCATTTCGGGGAACCGGCTCAGCAAGGCCAAGGCCTATGTCTTCATGGTGCTGTCGGGCGCCGTGTCCTTCTGAGGCCAGCAAAGAACAATTCCCCGGCTCAGGGAGAGCCGGGGGACGGATTCCCTGGTGAGTTTCGGGGTGCGCCTTGACGGCGCACCGTCAACGATCGTTACCAGCAGCAGCAGAGACCGGCAGAAACCGCCTCGAGCTGTTCTTCGGTAATGTTCGGATCGGGCGGCAGGGCGACGTGCACGGTCTGCATGTCGCTTTGGTGAATCTTGATGTTCATCGAATCGGGAATCGTGATTCCGAGTTCATCGCTGATGGTCGCTTTCGGATCTGCAAGAAGCTGTTGCCGGAAATCGGCATCGACAGCGGACTTGTCGACAATCTGCTGCAACATCTCATTGCCGTTTCTCATAGCCACTCTCCATTGATCTTTTTCAGGTGTGCCGAACACCTGTCAGGAGAAAACTATAGCCAGATCGGTCGGGTCAGGCAATTCCTGTTGCTGCAGCCTTGCCGTTCGCGATGGTGCCGCGGTCCAGTATCCGCAACAGAGCGGGGAGCAGCGTCAGGTCGGCAACGAGTGCAAAGGCGATGATCAACGCCGTCAGAATCCCCACCTGTGCGGTGGGAATGAACGGCGAGAAGGCAAAGATCAGGAAACCGGCCACCAGCACGAGCGTTGTCGTGCAGACAGCCCGACCGGCGGTGTCGAAGGCGTAATGCGCGGCCTCGCCCGGGTCCTTGCCATGGTCATGGCGCGCCTTCCGGTACTTGCTGAGAAAGTGCACGGTATCGTCGACGACGATACCGACTGTCATGGCCACCACGACAGAGAGCGACAGTCCCACCTGTCCCACCGTCAATCCCCAGACGCCGAAACCCAGGGCCGCCGGAAGAAGGTTGGGAACGATGCTGATGAGGCCCAGCCGCAGCGATCTGAGGGCGAAGAGGAGAATCGCGGAAATGGCGAGCAGCACGACCATGGTTCCGACCAGCATGGCGCGGATGTTGCGTTGGCCGATCCAGGCGAAGAGGACCGCCGGACCGGTGCTGTTGATGCCGGCGATGTCGGGCGCGTTGTCCTTCAGCCAGGCTCTGGCCCGCGCGTTCAGTTCGAGCAGTTCCCGCGAACCCAGCGACTGGGCCTGGACCGACATGCGCGTGGCCGACTTCGACCAGTCGATCTGGTTGTTGAGGTCGAGGCCCTGGGGCAGGGAGAGTTCGTAGAGCAACAGGTACTGCGCCGCCAGCTCCCGGCTTTCGGGGAGGCGGTAGGCGTCGGGGTCGTCGCCATGCATGGTCTGGTTGAGACGCCGGAAGGTATCGGTGATGACCGCTACGTGGCGCACCCGGGGCTGCTCGCGGTACCAGTCGGCGAATTCGGCGACCTCGGCGAGGAACGCCGGGTCCGTGACACCTCCCTCGACGGGTGCTTCCAGCGAATACTCGAGCAGGGTGTTGCCGCTCAGCCGCTCGTCCATGAAGTCCGTGTCCTGGCGGAACTCGACACTCTCGTCGAAGAAGTGGACCAGCACGTCGTTGAGTTCGTTTCGCGGGATCGCGAGGACCATTGCAACGACGAGCACGACCCATCCGAGGATGATCGGCTTTCTGTGTTTCAGCACGAGATCGGCCAGCTGGTGCATCGTCGGCCCCGGCAGCCGCCATTGCCTCGGTGCACGAACGGGGAGCAAGGACAGCATGGCCGGAAGAAAGGTCACGGAAAGGATGAAGGATGTCATGATGCCGATGGCGACGAAACAGCCGAGTTCGCGATAGGGGGGCACTTCGGAAAAGTTCATGCCCAAAAAGCCAAGGGCGGTCGTGAGGCTCGCGAGAAAGATCGGGTAGAGGTTGGGCCTGATGGCTTCGACGATGGCATCGCGCCTGGAATCGCCGGCCCGCAGGCGTTGCTGCAGGGCAACGAGCAGGTGAACGCAGTTGGCCACGACGATCATCAGCACGATGGTTGGCGCAGGCGCGATGGGCGGGGAAAACTCCAGGCCGAGCCAGGCCCCGAGGCCCATGGAAGCCAGGATGGAAAAGACGATGACGAGGCCGGTGACCACCACCCCGGGCCAACTCCTGACGAGAATGCCGAGAATCACGGCCATCAGAAGGAGACTGGCCGGCAGGAAGATCATCTGGCTCTCGACCGAGGCCTCGAGAAAGGTCTGGTTGACCATCACCGTACCGACGATACGAAGGTCCACGCCGGGGAAACGCGACTCTGCCTCGGCGGAAATCGTGCGGGCGAATTCCGCGACCTTGGCCACGGCCTCGAGCTGGTCGCCCTCAGGCATTTCCAGAGTGACGTTGACGACACTGACATCGCCGTTCAGGGCCAGCATGCTGCCGGCGATGCGCGGGTCGCTGAGCGCAATGTCGCGGATGCGCAAGAGCGCTTCAGGCCGGTCGAGGTCCTGTGGATCAACCAGGTCCCGCACGACGAGATCATCGCCGTCGGCGGTCGTGTACTGGAAGTTGGCAAGGGAGTCGACGCGCCGCGACCAGGGTGTCCGCCAGGCAGCTTCGGTGAGCCAGACTGCGGCAGAAAGCGCCACGCCGGAGGTCGCGTCGCCGTCTTCCGGAACGATCAGGAAGACGATGTTCTCGTTCTTCCCATAGGTGTCTTCAAGGTCTTCCAGGGCCAGGAGCTGCGGATTGTCGTCATCAAAGAAAATGCGGTAATCGGCGGAAAACTCCAGCAAGGCCATGCCGGCGGAGGCGAGAGCGACCAGAAGGGGCGCGATGAGGATGACCAGCCAGCGATGGGCGAGTAAGCGTTCCGCATAACGTTCAGCCGTCATGTGGCGGCTTTCCGTGGCTGACGCCCTGCCTCACCACAAGATCAACCCTCTGAGACAGGATGTCATGGGAGAAGGCACTCATCGAGGCAGGTCACGAGGCAAGGTTGGGCCTCGCTGCAATCCATGTCAACGAACCGCTTCCGAGGTCAGGCGATCTGGCGTCTGACCAGATTTCGGAATACCCCGTTGATGTCCATGAGTTCGCTGAAGGAGCCGCTCTCCACGATCTTCCCGGCCTTGAGCACATGGATGCAGTCGGCCTGCTCCAGAGTGGAAAGCCGGTGTGCGATGACAATTCTCGTGGTGGTCATGAGAGCAAGGTTCTGCATGACCTCGGCCTGGCTGTCGTTGTCGAGCCAGTTGGTGGCCTCGTCGAGGAGCATGATTCGCCGGTCGCCGACCAGGGACCGGGCTATGGTGACGCGCTGGCTCTCGCCGCCGGACAGAACGGAGCCGCTGCCCCCGACCATCGTCATCATTCCCATGGGCATGGCCTTGATTCCGCTTTCGATGCCCGCTGCCCGGGCAGCCCTCCAGACCTCCTCGGGACCCAGCCCTTCGTGGTGGGCGACAATGTTGTCCCAGATGTCCTGGGGGTGCAGCCGCACCGCCTGGGGTACGGTGCCGATCTTGCGGCGCACCTGCTTCAAATTGAGGTGCTTGAGGTCACGTCCGTCGTAATAGACGGCCCCGGACGTTGGCGGGTCGATTCCGAGTGCCAGATGGAAGAGCGTGCTCTTTCCGGCACCGGATTCACCGGCGATCGCGACGAATTCGCCGGGACGGACATGGATCGTGACATCATCGAGAACCAGGGGGCCTTCAGGTTCGTATCGATATGAAACATGGTCGAACAGGATCTCGCCGCCGAGACCTTCAACCAGCGCGCCCTCTTCTCCGGCTTCGGGAACCGCGGCAAGCAGGGAGCGCATCTGAGCGAACGCAGGCACCATGGCGGCAACGGTGCCGACCGATTCGCCAAGACGGGCCACGGCCGACTGAAATGTGATGAACACCGTGTAGACGACGAGGAAATCGCCGACCGGAAGGGCACGCGTTCCGGGCGCCGCCACCGCAAACAGAAGCACCGCTCCCGCGAGAAAGGGAAGAGCGGCGCCAAAGGCACGGGCGTGCTCGTCAATGCCGTGGACTTCGAGTTCTGCACGCTTTTGCCGGCGATAGTCTCCGGCCCATATGGCGAAGGCCGATCCCTCCGCACTTTCCACACGCAGCTTGGCGATGCCCGCCACGATCTGGAACAGCCGTCCGGTCACGCGCCGGGCCGCCCTGATCATCCTTCCCCGGGGCGCGACCTGGAGCAGCCCCAGCACGACGGTCACGATCAGCGAAAGGAGGCTGAATGCGAGAACGACAAGGCCGAGAAAGGCATCGTAGAAGAAGACGACGCCAAGGACCGGAGCGAGGAAAATGACTGACAGCAGACTGTCGGCAACGAGCCCCTGCAATCCGTCACGAACATTCTGGAATGTCATGCCCGACATCGCCAGATCACCGGTTGGCTGGCGGCGCAGGACGCCGGGCGGAAGGCGCATGAGACGGTCCCAGAAGGCGGCCTCGACCCGCGATGCCGAACGTCCTTCCAGACGCATCAACACCGTGCCTTGCAGCAGATGAAGCAACGCGCCGAGAAGACCGAACCCTGCCAGTGTCACAGCCACGACATAAAGGGAGCCGGCGCTCCCGCCGGTCGTGGCCTGGTGAGCCACAAAGCCGAGCGCCAGCGCTGGCAGCAGCTTGACCAGGCCGCCGGAAAGCCCGGTGGCCATCAGCCGGGCAAGGTCCGCGGCCGATCCCCTGAAGGCGATGTCGAGGAGATCCCTGGGCCTGACAGGCCTTGACGGCAGCGGTCGATAGAACATCCAGGCTTCGGCCTTGAGTCCGCCGGCGCGCCTAGTCGTCATCCGGACACCGCGTCCGCTCGCCGGGTCGATCTCCCGGTAGCGCCCGAACAGTCCCGGCAGCAGGACAACGGGGCTGTCGTCGGCGCTCCGGAATGCCAGAATTGCGCTGCTGTCTCCGCGCCACCATGTGTTGTCCGGGGAGATCCTGAGGCGGCGGGCCCGGACGCCCGACGCATCGAGGATGTCCGTGAGACCGGGTGGGGATCCGGAGGCCTGGTGCGGCGGGACCCTGAAATCGATTCCCTGGTGGCGGCCGATGATCTTCAGTGCGTCCGCAAGCGCCGTATCCCCGACATCTTCCTCAATCGGCCTGTCGTAGATGTTGAACAGCCTCTGGCGGGCGTTCCGCTCGGCGGTGCGCCGGCTGGCGATCCGGGCGCGTTCCAGGTTTGCGTCATCGACGACCGCCAGTTGCCGGTTGAGCCGCTCCAGTGCGAATGCCGCAGCATGGAAGGAGGCAAGTGCCGGCAACAGTTGGCCCCGCTCAGCCAGCTCCCGGGTTGACGTGCCGGAAACGGTGACCTCTGAATGGAAGGCAAGCCAACTCGTCCGGGTAAGCGGCACCAGGGCTTCGTCCCCACCGCCTGCATCCGTCTCGACCATGTCCATGTAGAGACCGGTGCCGTGTGACGGGACGGACACCCACACGACGCCCTGGCGTACGGAAAGGACGCAGGACTCCAGGGACCGGGTCTCACCGGGTTCGGCCAGTGCAGTGGGACGCGGGATACTGCCGGCGAAGCGCGACAGGGTTTCGGTGATGGCCTCAAGCCATGTGTCCGCCTGTTGTGCCAGTTCGGCCGGATCGACCTCGTTGAGCAGGGATGCCGGCAGGCGCATCAGGAGGGTGTCCGGCAGACCCTTGGCCAACAGGCCGAGCGTCGTCTCCTTGTCGCCGCCTTCACGGTCCGGCGCGACACCCGGCAGCAGTTCTCCTGCCTCGCGGCGCAGCAGGTGTTGCTGGGAAGCCTGTTCCACCCCGTCCCTGAGTTCCACCAGGAAGAGATCGACGCTTCCCCGGGCAATGAACCACACATGATCGCAATCATCGAGCGGTGCCGGCAGGTTGCCGGCACAGGGACAGCTCTCGCCGGCGCGCCCGGCGAGTTCGGCAATCGACGTGTATCGGGGCGGCTGTTCGTTCATCAGCCTGCCCTGGTCAGCCGGGAGTAGACGCCCTCGGAATCGGCGATCAGTTCGTCGTGGGTGCCACGTTCCACTTCCTCGCCCCCGTCGAGCACGATGATCTCGTCGCAATCACGCACCGTGCTCAACCGGTGTGCCACGATCAGACAGGTGGCGCCGCGCCGCCGCAAGGCGTCGTCGACATACTCTTCCGTTGCTGCGTCAAGGGCGCTGGTCGCTTCGTCGAGCACGAGTACCGTCGGATTGCCAACCAGGGCCCGGGCAATCTCCAGCCGCTGGCGCTGGCCGCCGCTGAAGTTCATCCCGCCCTCCTCGACAGGGGTCGCATACCCGAGAGGCCGCTTCAGGATGTCCTCATGGATCGAGGCGTCCCTTGTTGCGCCGATGATGGCCTCGTCGGGAACGGCGGGATTCCACAGGGTGATGTTGTCGCGCAGGGTGGCCGAAAAGAGCACGGTTTCCTGGTTCACCATGGAAATGGAACGCCGCAGCACCTCTTCGGGGATCTCTTGGCGAATGTGGTCGTCAAACAGGATCTCCCCCGACCAGGGTTGGTAAAGGCCGGAAACCAGGCGCGCGAGGGTCGACTTGCCGGAGCCGCTGGTTCCGACCAGCGCCACCCGCTGCCCCGGATTGAGGACGAGGTTGAAGTCCTTGATCAGCGGCGGACGGCTCCTGTTGAAACCAAAGGTGACGTTTCTCAGTTCAATCTTTCCGGCCAACTGAAGGCGCTTGTTGAACGTGGTGATGGAAACCGGGTCGAATTCCCGGCGGCTGAACACGGGATCCTCGTTGGCCCTGGAAACGTCTTCCAGTCTCTGCATGTCGGTTTCGAGAGCCTGACGCCTGTCGGCGAATTCCAGGAATCGTCCAACAGGCGCGAGAAACAACTCCGCCAGAATGTAGAAGGCGACCAAGGTTCCAAGGGTCATCGAGCCGGTCATGACCATGCTTCCGCCGATCAGCAGGACCGTTGCACTGCGCAGAGCGGAGATCAGGTCCGGCAAGGCGCCATTGAGGGCGCCCAGTTCGGAGTGGACCTGGCGCGCACGAAGTTCACGGGCCTGATGACCGCCCCAGCGTGCAAAGAACCGGTCATCCGACCCGGTCATGCGCAGGTTGTCCGCGTGATTGAGCATCTGCATGCCCATGCCGATGAGAAGTCCCTGTTCGCGCCTCATGGCCTGGCTGCGAACGATGCGCCGGGTGTTGAAGACATGGGCAAGGCCCGCATGGATGAGAGCCAGCGTCAGCACGACCAGTGCCAGCAGGGGATCGTAGACCAGCATCACCACGAACAGCACGGTGCTCATGGCCATGTCGATGATGAGCACGAGAAACTGCTCTGTCAGGGTCTTCGCCACCCGGTCGATGGATGAGACCCGGTCGGTGAGGTCGCCTGCCAGCCGGTGTTCGAAAAACTCGACGGGCAGACGCAGCAGCTTCGACAGTCCGTGGCTGTAGCCGGTCACCGACATCCGGATGGCGAGCCGCTTGAGAAACCTGTGCTTGAGCACGGTCAGCAGGTAGACGAGCACGCCGCCGCCGATGAGTGCGGCGACCAGGCCAATCCAGGCGCCCTGGTTCAGCATGACATGGTCCACGAATGCGCCAAGGATTGCCGGAACCACCAGCGACAGCAGGGTCAGCATGAGTGCGCAGGCCACCACTCCGGCAAGCGAACTCCACAGTCCGGTGAAGATGGTGCCCAGCTGTGCGAACAGGCTCCTGCGTGTGCCGCCAGGAACAAAGTCATCACCTCGCTCAAACCGCAGGGCAACTCCGCTGTAGTCGTTGGCAAACTCTTCAGCGGTGACCCTGCGTCGCCCCGTGGCCGGGTCGTTGAGGTAGTAATGGTGCTCGTCGAATCCTTCCAGAACCAGGAAGTGGCTGAACTGCCAGAACAGGATCAGGGGCACCTGCAGCTTCCTGAGCTGGTCGGCCCTGAGGCTCAGTCCACTGCACTCAAGTCCATACTGCCTGGAGGCCCGCAGGATGCTGGCCGCACTGCTGCCGTCCCGGCTCACCTCGCACTTTTCCCTGAGTTCGGTCAGCGGGACCCATCGCCCGAAGTGGCCGAGAACACTGCCGAGGCAGGCAGCGCCGCATTCCGAGGCGTGCATCTGCAAGACCACCGGCGTGACAACCCTTTGTCGCTTGACGTCCGGTGTCGTCCTGTCGCCAGCCTTCCGGGAGGCGCGCACCCGCATCTCAGGATGGCCTCATGCCCAACAGGGAGAAAGGAGACTGCCTGGCGAGTTCGATGACGAGCCGGCACCTGATGCCGGCGGGGATGGTCATGTCGGGATCCCGATCGATCGTGACATCGAGGAGATACATGGAAACCGGCATCGCGAGGTCCCGCACGGTATGCACGGCGGAAACCGACGCGATCGTCCCCTTGAGGGCATGAGAACCGCCGTCGGCTGCCAGCAGTTCCACCGTTGCCTGCAGGCCGGGGCTGACAGGCGTCGTGTGGTCATGTCCCGCCCAGACGAGCAGTTGCAGACTGTCACCGTTGGCGGGTTCAGCCACAACCCCGTCCACCGCCCGACTGTGGGAGACGCTGCCAAGGAAGAGCCATACAGCGAGCAGTGCCACGATGAGGACGATGACGCCGACGAGAAGACGTTCCTGCGGCGTGGAGACGGTCAGCAGCTGGTCGAGCTGCTCACGTTCTTCCTTCGCTTCGGCAACGGTGTTGTGAAAGGAGTCGAAGGGATTGTTGAACACAGCGGGGCACAACCTCCCCATGGAATCGAGGCAACGAAGCGTGCCCCAATCGACTTGAACAGGGCTTTGATGACAAGGGTATGCATTTCCACCCTGGAAAGGTCAAGGTCACGGTCGCCGGAGAGGGCGGTCAGACGATGCCGAGCCCCTGGGACACCTGGGCGTAGCTGGTGAGGGGGACTGCGCACATCCGGTGCCAGTCCTCCCTGGCGATGACCGGCTGGTTCAGCAGGCCGATCATGTCGTCGAACTTGCTGAGCGCGGAGCACCCGACGACCTCGGGCGCGGCGGCCTGGCGGTGTCGTGGCCAGGCATGATCGCGGGCGTGGCTCCAGAACGGCGTGTCGTACCGTGAGCCGCAGGAATAGTGCCATCCGACGAAGAGACCGTAGCGCAGGGCAGTGCTGACGAGGAAGCGATTGACCACCGGAGCATCGCGTTCGAGGTTCTCCAGTGCACGACTGAGACGGATATAGAGCACCATGCCGATCTGCAACTGCGCGGAGACGATCGCCGTCGCCTCGAGGGGTTCCATGAAAGCCGCCGCGTTGCCGATTCGGGTGATGACCCCGTCGTAGATCCGGCGATGAACGAAGTTCGGGAAGGGGATGACGGCGCGCGGTTCGAATTCCGTGACGCCGTCTGATTCCAGGAAATCGTCAAAGTCCGCGTTGACCTCGGCAAGGCTGGAGACGTCGCGATTGAAGATGTAGCCGTAGGACGTGTGGACCGTCAGCGGAATCACGAACACCCAGCCGTGCGGACGGGCCACCGCGCGGGTGTAGGTCGGCTGCCTGACCGCTTCCCCGGATCCTTCGCCGATGATGGCCGGCGCACGCCGGATGATGGCCGTGTTGGTCGGAATGAACGGAATGTCGATGTGCTGTTCGGCGTCCAGTTCTCGCGGGAACCCTCGGGCGTCGAAGACAAGGTCATAGTGTTCCGGCGCCATGCCCTCGAAACTCACCTCGGCGCCTCCGTCGACCCTGGTGATGGCGAGCACCCTGGCGTCGATATGACGTGCCCGTGTGCCTTCCTGCAGCAGGTCCGCCATCACATCGGCAGACAGGTGGTAGGCGTACGACACCTGTTGCGGCGTGAAGTAGTGGGTGAAGTTCCGCCGAAGCCTGCCCCATCCCTCGAAGGCCACGCCGTACTTGCGGGTGCCATTCAGGCGCTGCTGGACGGTTTCGTGCGGCAGGGCCGTCAGTTTCTGCAACTCATCGACCAGGCTGGGCCAGCTTCCTTCACCCACGCCGCTGATGGGGATGCCGGGGTCATGGATGTGATGCAGTTCGCAGTCGCCGTCCTTCAGCTGGTTCGTCACGCTGGCGGCCGCCAGGGATCCCGCGGTTCCCCGTCCAATCACCGCGACCTTGCGCAGGGACGTGCTGCCAGACCCATTCATCCTGCTGGAGGCATCCACAGATTCCGGTTGCCAGTTCATTAGCCGGGATGCACCGGACACACAACACGCTACCATGGCACAAGCATCCTTGCGCGGGGCCTGCCCGGCCAGGTCCGGCGGATGGTATCGCGATGGAGTTAGGCCATGTTGGGGGCATGAACCGTTGAAGCCACCCGCACATGCAGCCACCAACGGCTGGTACAACATCCTTCCCGCACCACCTCGGGCGCGGCGTGTCGAGGGCACGGTCCGCGTGCCCTGGGCCGTGGTCGGCGCCGGCTTCACCGGACTTGCGGCAGCGCGCACGCTCGCCGGACACCTGCCGGACCAGACGATCGCGCTCGTCGAGGCGGAACGGGTGGGTTTCGGCACGTCGGGGAGAAACTCCGGCTTTGTCCTGGAGTCCCACTTCATGCCGCACCGGCTGCCGTTTCCCGATCTGGAACGCGCCAGGGCGGCCACCCGGCTGTGCACCGGAGGGAGGGACATCCTGAAGGGTCTGGTGCGGCAACACCGGATTGCCTGCCACTGGCACGACTGGGGCAAACTCTGGGTAGCCGGCTCGGATGCCGGGGAGGAGGGCATTCTCCGCCAGCGCCAGGGCAACGACGCGCTGGATATCCTCTACGAGGTTCTCGACCGCGACGATGTCGAGGCGCTCACCGGAACACGCTTCTACAGTGCCGGTCTCAAGGTCGAGGGCACGGCGCTCGTCAATCCGGCGGCCCTGTGCCGGAGCCTTGCCGACACCCTGCCGGCCAACGTCGCACTCCATGAGGAATCCCCCGTGCTGGAACATCACAAGGGGGGACCGCACAGGCTCGTGACGCCGGTGGGCGAGGTGGTCGCAGACGGGGTCATCCTCTGCACGAACGTCTATTCACCGTCCCTGGGTGTTGCCCGCCACGCGATGGCTCCCCTTGTTCTCTACGCCAGTCTGACCCGGCCCATGACGTCTGAGGAAGCCGAGGCCGCAGGTGGAGACCGCCGCGGCTTTGGTCTGGTTCCGGCGGCGAGAGGCGGTTCGACCATCCAGCGCACTCCTGACGGGCGGCTGCTTGTCCGCAACACGCTGGCGTATGGTCCTGCTGCCGCGTCGCAGCCGATGAGGCTGGAGTCGGCACGCCTCTTTCATGTCGATTCGATCCGCAAGCGCTGGCCGGCGATTGCGAACATCGACATTGAGCACACCTGGGGAGGTTGTGTCGGCATCACGCGCAACGAGGGCCACGTCTTCGGCGCCATCGGCGACGGACTGTGGGCGTCGATCGGCTGCAACGGTGCGGGGATATCGCGCGGCACCATGGCCGGTGCCCTTCTCGCAGATCTAGTGGTCGGCCGTGACTCGGAATTGCTGCGGGATCAGCAGCGGATTCCCGCACCCGGCTGGATGCCGCCGGAACCCCTGCGCGGCCTGATCAGCCGGAGTCACCTCCGTCAGCACAGCGCCGACATTGCCGAACGCTGAAAGAGTTGAGGCCGCCCGTGCCCTGGTTCGGCACGATGCTCGTGGTCAAGTGTGGGCTGCGGCGTCGATGTCAAAGAGGTCGCCGCGCTCGCGCAGCACCTCGTCGAGCCAGTCGGTCCGCATCTCCGGAGTCGAGGCGATGAGCTTGCGCGTGTAGGCCTCTTTCTGCGGCGGCGTGAAGATCTGCTCCGTGGTGCCCTGTTCCACCACCTCGCCCTGGTACATCACCACGGTGCGGTCGGCGATGTTGCGCACGATACCGAGATCGTGGGTGATGAACATGTAGGCAAGACCCTTTTCCTGCTGCAGGCGATCAAGCAGTTTCAGGATGCCCGCGGCCACAACCTGGTCGAGGGCCGAGGTCACCTCGTCGCAGATGATGAGTTCGGGATCGGCGGCGAGGGCGCGGGCGATACAGACCCTCTGCTTCTGGCCGCCCGACAGCTGGCCCGGGAAGCGGTCCGCGAACTCCCTGTCAAGATCGATTTCCTCGAGCAGGGCGAAGATCCGTTCTTCGCGTTCCTTGCCGGTGAGACCGAAGTAAAAGGTGAGGGGACGGCCGATGATCTCCGAGACGCGCTGCCTCGGGTTGATGGCGACATCGGGCATCTGGTAGATCATCTGGATCTTGCGCAACTCTTCCTTGTTGCGCTCCCTGAGGGCGAGCGACAGCTTCTGGCCGTCGAATTCGACATGGCCGTTGCGCGGTGCCAGGAGTCCCGTCACGGCCCGGGCCAGGGTGGACTTTCCGCTCCCCGATTCTCCAACGATGGCGACGGTCTCGCCCCGTCCGATCTCGACACCGACATTCTTGAGGACGTCGACCTCGCCATCATAGGTGGCCGTGACCTCCCTGATGGCGAGCACCGGGTTCTCGGGCATGCCGGTGAAGACCTTGGTGTTGATGTCCTCGGTACGCGCCGAAATCAGTTCCCTGGTGTAGGGTTCTTCCGGATCGTGGAGGATCTTGGCGGTAGGTCCCTGCTCGATCAGGTCGCCATAACGCAGCACCATGATGCGGTCGGCGACCTGCGCCACCACGGCAAGGTCATGGGTGATGTAGAGTGCCGCCGTGTTGTTGTTGCGGATGAGATCACGCACCGTGGCCAGTACCTCGATCTGCGTGGTCACGTCGAGGGCCGTGGTGGGTTCGTCGAGAACCAGGAGATCCGGTCCACAGGTCATGGCCATGGCCGACATGACACGTTGCAGCTGGCCACCCGATACCTGGTGGGGATAGCGCCTTCCGATGCGCGACGGATCGGGAAGATCAAGCCTGGCGTAGAGATCCTCGGCGCGTTTCGCCGCACTGGAGCGCGACATGACATTGTGGCGCACCGCCGCTTCCGTCACCTGATCGTTCAGCCGTGTGGCCGGATTGAAGGCGGCAGCGGCGCTCTGCGCGATGTAGGCCGCCCGCACCCCCCTGATCTGACGCACGTCGTCCTCGTCCTGCTGGCGCAGGTCGGTGCCGGCGAAGAGAATCCGGCCCCCGGTGATCAGGCAGCCCGGGCGGGCAAAGCACATGGAGGCGAGACCGATGGTGGACTTGCCGGCGCCTGATTCGCCGATCAGGCCAAGGACCTCGCCGCGCCTCAGGTTGACGTCAATGTCGTTGACGATGCGGAACGGATTGCCGTCCGCGCCAAGCGCCTCGACTCGCAGTGCCTGCATCTCCAGCAGGGTTTCGCCAATGCCGGTGCCGGCCGTTTCCTCGTTCACGTGATCATACCTCGAATTCAGTAGCCGCGGACCGGTTTGACCAGGCCAGCACGTAGTCGACCAGGAGGTTGGTGCCCACGGCAAGGATGGCAATGGCGCCGGCCGGATAGAGCGGGGCGACGATGCCGTAGATGATGGCTGACGAACTTTCACGCACCATGCCGCCCCAGTCCGCCAGGGGTGGCTGGATGCCCAGGCCAAGGAAACTCAAGGCAGCGATGAAGAGGAAGGCAAAGACAAAGCGCAGACCGAATTCCGCGATGAGCGGCAAGGTGGTGTTGGGCAGGATCTCGCGGGTCATGATCCACCACAGGCCCTCGCCGCGCAGTCTAGCGGCCTCGACATACTCCATGACCGCCACGTCCATCGCGATGGCCCGCGACAGCCTGAACACGCGTGTCGAGTCGAGGACGGCAATGACAGCCACGAGAACGAAGAGATCGGAGCCAAGAACGGAGATGACCACGAGCGCCATCAGCAGCGTGGGAATGGCCATCAGCGTTTCCACGAAACGCGACAGGATGCTGTCGAAGATGCCCCCCAGCACTGCTGCCGCAAAACCGGTGACGATCCCCATGAAAAAGGCGAGCACGGTGGCCACGAAGGCGATGGCAATGGTCGTGCGGGCGCCATAGATAATGCGGGACAGCATGTCCCTGCCGATGTGATCGCCTCCCAGCCAGTGCTCGGCCGACACCGGAGCCCAGACATCGGTCACGAGTTCGGTCTCGCCGTAGGGTGCGAGCCAGGGTGCGAAGACGACCACGAAGAGGTTGATGAGGATGATGGCGAGGCCGACGCGCGCCGTCAGGGGCATGCCGCTCAAGAACTGCTTGACGACCATCATCTTGGTCGGGCGGACCCACTGTGCCGTTTCCGATGTGGTGACCATGACCCGCCTCCTACTTGGGATGCCTGAGACGCGGATTGGCCAGGATCGACGAGATATCCGCAATGAGCGTGAGAAGGATCCAGACACCAGCGAAGATCATGACGCAGGCCTGGACCACCGGAACGTCCCGTTTCGAGACGGAATCCACCATGTACTGCCCCATGCCCGGATAGGTGAAGACGACCTCGACGACGACCACGCCGACGATGAGGTAGGCCATGTTCAGCATGATCACCGTGATGATCGGCGACCACACGTTGGGCAGGGCATGCTGGACGACAATGCGCCAGTAGCGAACGCCCTTGAGGTGCGCCATCTCGATGTAGGAACTCGACATGACGGCAATGACCGCGGCACGGGTCATGCGCATCATGTGGGCGAGGGTGACAAGGGTGAGTGTCACGGCCGGGAGCGCCATGGCCTCGAGGCGCATCCCCAGGGTCATCTGGTCACTCACGTTGGAGAGACTCGGGAACAATCTGAAGGTGACCGCGAACAGGATGATCAGGACGTAGCCGATGAAGAACTCCGGCACGGAGATCGCCATCAGGCTGCCGACGGATATGCCCCTGTCGAGAGGCGTGTCCTGGCGAATGGCGGAGAGCAGTCCGAGAGACACCGAAAGCGGAATGGCGATGATCGCGGCGAGCGCCGCCAGGAACAGCGTGTTCTCGAGACGGAAACCCACCTGCGGCGCGATGGGACGACGATTTCCCAGGGACGTTCCGAGATCGCTCTGGACGAATCCCACCAGCCAGTCAAGATAGCGTTCATGGGGAGGCCGGTCGAGGCCGAGCTGCGCACGGATCGCTGCGGTGTTCTCTTCGGTGGCTGACTGGCCGAGAATGGCGGTGGCAACATCACCGGGAAGTATCTCCGTGGCGACGAAGATGATGACGGACACACCCAGCAAAGTTCCAATGCCGATAGCGAGCCGTCTTGCCACCAAAGTCAGCATGCGCGTTTCCCGTTTCCACCCCGGGCATTCAAGCGAACCCGGCCGAGATTTGCAAATGACAAGCGGAATCGGCAACCGGCCAGGGTTCGTGTCGGTTGGCGCAGAACGGCTTTCCGCGTGATGTCCGGCGTCTGGATCTTCGGATACGGTTCACTCATCTGGCGGCCCGCCATGGCCTTCCGGACCCGTCGCGTGGCGCGCCTTGCCGGCTGGAAACGGCGTTTCTGGCAGGGTTCACACGACCATCGCGGCTTGCCCGATGCGCCCGGACGCGTCGTCACCCTGGTTGCCGCGCCAGGGACCTCTTGCGACGGCATGGCCTATCTCGTGGACAGGGATGTGGTGGAGACGGTCTTCCGCAACCTCGACCATCGCGAGAAGAACGGCTACGAGCGTCATGCAGTGAGCCTGACGTTCCGTGACGGGGGCGCCGTCGACGCCATCGTCTACATCGCTGCTGTCGGCAACTACGCCTGGCTCGGTCCGGCCGGTGACGACGAGATGGTAAGGCAGATCTGCCACGCCGCCGGCCCGAGCGGCGCCAACATCGACTATCTGAACGACCTTGCGGCGGTCTTGCGGAACCTGGAGATCGATGACCCCCATGTCTTCCGGCTCGAGAGCCTGGCTCGCGCCTTCATGGCACGCCAGGCGGGCGCTCACACGACACGGCAGGCCTCGTCAAAGCTGTAGCGGTAGAAGCGCGGTCCGAGGATCCCCTCCAGGGCGCCGTATCCGATGTTGCACAGGAAGTTCGACTCCCAGGACGTGCCGGCAAGAAAGGTGGCATCCGCCTTTTTCGCGTCGAATCCCAGCATGGGTCCGGCGTCGAGACCCACGGCACGGATGGCGAGGATGAGGTAGGCGCCCTGCAGCGTTCCCTGGTGGCGCGCGAAGGAACGCGCCTCACCGGGATCATCGGCCCACTGGTCCGCCATCGCCGGAAATATTGGGAACAGCCTCTCGAATCCGTCGAAGAAGCGGGTGTCATGGGCAAGCAGTGCGGTGACCGGTGCTGCGATCGTCTTGTCATGATTGCCCGGCGACAGGCATGCGCCCAGTTTCGCCTTCGCCTGCGCTGAACGGATGAAGACGATGCGTGCCGGCAGGGTATTGGCGCTGGTGGCGCCGAACTTCATGACATCCCAGATTTCGCGCAACTGATCGTCGCTCACCTCCCGCTTCTGCCATGCGTTGTGGGTTCGTGCCTCCCGGAACAGGAGATCGAGTGAGTCCTCGTCGAGCCGGGATATCCTCTCACGGTATGCGGTGATCCGGTCCCGGGCTTGCTGAAGTTCCTGGGTCATCCGCACACTCCTCGTTCATCTGCCGCCATCCTGCCATGCCGGCCCCTTCGCGGCACCCGCCATCTTGACGCCGCGAAGGGGCGAAGGTCACTCTCGCTGCGGTGATCGCCTGCCCGGGGGACCCATGCGGAGCACACGGACCATCCACGTCGTTTCGGCGCATGCGGAAGGCGAGGTCGGGGACGTCATCGTTGGTGGTGTCGAGCCGCCTCCCGGCGACACGCTGCAAGAGCAGGCAGGGTTCCTCGCCCGCGATCGCAGGCTCTGGCACCTCCTTCTCAACGAACCGCGCGGCGGCGTGTTCCGTCACGTCAACCTCCTGGTGCCGGCGAAACATCCCGATGCGCGTATGGGTTTCATCATCATGGAACCCGAAGACCTGCCGCCGATGTCGGGATCGAACACCATCTGTGTGGCAACGGTCCTCCTCGAGACCGGCATCATCGCGATGCAGGAACCGGAGACCTCCTTCACTCTCGAGGCGCCAGGCGGACTGGTACGCATCCGCGCTCTATGTCGAGATGGCAGGGCACATTCCATTACCCTTGAGAACCTGCCTTCGTTCGCAGTGGGAAGAGACGTCCACCTGGAGGTCCCAGGCATCGGATGCCTGACCGTGGATACCGCATTCGGTGGCGACAGTTTCGTCATCGTCGATGCCGCGGAACTCGGATTCGCGATCGCCGAATCCGAAGCGGCGCGCCTCGCCGGCTGCGGCATGCGGATACTCGCGGCCGCCAACGACCGGATCGGCTTTTGTCATCCGCGACTGAGGGAGAGGGACCAGCTCTCGTTCTGTCTCCTCGCCGGACCTCTCGACAGTGCGGATGGCGTCCTTGAATCGCGGCAGGCTGTCGCCATCAGGCCCGGCAGGATTGACAGGTCGCCTACCGGCACCGCCGTGTCGGCCCGCATGGCCCTGCTCCACGCCCGGGGCACCGTGAAGACCGGTGACATCTTTCGTGCCCGCTCGATCATCGGTTCGCGGTTCGAGGGCAGGATCATCCGCACGACACAAGTGGGGTCGATCCCCGCCATCATCCCGGAGGTCACCGGACGGGCCTGGATCACTGGAATCCACCAGCACCTTCTCGACCCCGACGACCCCTGGCCCGAGGGCTACAGGCTCAGCGACACATGGGGCCATCCCGCATCCGGTTAGCCCCGGGCCGCTGATCTTTCGGCAGTTCGCTGGAAGCTCATCAACCCGAAAAGACTCAAGCAGGCGAATCCCCAGAAGCACAGTGTCCAGCACGACGCTCTCGAAAGGCTCTCTCGGCAACGAAACTGGACCCCTGGCCCGGCCGAAGAAGTGCTCTTCTACGGCCAGCACGTTGCCTGTCCCGGAATGCTCACCAACAAGGTGAGGCCGTTGCCGGCAAACGGATGCCAGGAGCCCTTCAACATGTTACGAAATCACCATGCGGCAACTCTCTGATCATTGATCAGGGTGTCGTCCCATTGCGCCGGGAGGGGAGAGGATGAGCGACTACTTCGATCTGGGGTCCTACCGCTTTCCTGTCACCACGAATTCGACCGAGGCGCAGGTGTGGTTCGACAGGGGGCTGGCGTGGACCTACGGCTTCAACCACGAGGAAGCGGTCGCCTGCTTCGAGAGGGCCCTGGAGGCGGATCCGGGCTGCTGCATGGCGCACTGGGGTGTCGCCTACGCCGTGGGGCCGAACTACAACAAGCCCTGGGCCGACTTCGGCGAGGAGGAGCGGATCAGATGCCTGGCTCGCGGACGATCGCAAGCGGGTGAAGCCGTGGCCTCTTCGCAAGGCGCGACCGCGATCGAGAAGGCTATTTCAGCGGCCCTGGTCCGGCGTTACCCCGAGGTCGACGACGGCGACTGGGACGGCTGGAACGATGCCTACGCGGATGCCATGCGTCGGGTCCACGCCGCGCACGCCGAAAGCCTCGATGTCTGCGCTCTCTTCGCCGAATCGTTGCTGGTTCGCACGCCGTGGGAACTGTGGGATCTGGATGCCGGCAAGGCCGCCCAGGGTTCCGCCGTTCTGGAGGCCATCGATGTCCTGGAGACCGCCTTCGCCGATCTTCTCGGCGCGGACCGGCATCCCGGCCTGCTTCATCTGCATGTTCATGCCATGGAGATGTCACCCCATCCCGAGCGGGCCCTGAGGTCGGGCGATGCACTCTTCTCTGTCATGCCGGAGTCGGGACACCTGCGCCACATGCCGACCCACATTGACGTCCTGTGCGGCAACTATCAGGCCGTCGTGGAGCGCAACCACGCGGCGATCATGGAAGACCGGAAGTTCGTGGAGTACGCCGGCGTCTTCAACTTCTATTCCGGCTACCGGGCGCACGACTATCACTTCAAGGTCTACGGCGCGATGTTCCTGGGCCAGTACAGACCCGCCATCGAGGCCGCCGAGGAGATGATCGACACCCTGCCGAGGGAGCTCCTCGAATACGGCTCGCCGCCTCTGGTCGACTGGCTGGAGGGCTACATCCCGATCAAGCAGCACGTGCTCATCCGTTTCGGCAGGTGGCGGAAGATCCTGGAGCAGCCGCTGCCCGACGATCCCGCGCTCTACTGCGTCACCACCTCGATGATGCACTACGCCCGCTGCGTGGCCTTTGCCGCGACGGGAGAGGTGGCCGAGGCGGAGGCAGAACGCGATCTCTTCCTGGAGGCGCGCGGCCGCGTGCCCGAAAGCCGCCGGTTGTTCGCCACCAGCTGCCTCGACATCCTCGCCGTCGCCGAGCAGATGCTCCTGGGCGAACTGGAGTACCGCAAGGGCAACCATGACGTGGCCTTCGGCCACCTGCGCCGTGCGGTCGAACTGGACGACAGCCTGCCCTATGACGAGCCTTGGGCCTGGATGCAACCGACCCGCCACGCTCTCGGGGCGCTTCTGATGGAACAGGGTCGCTACGGGGAGGCCGAGGCGGTCTATCGCGCCGATCTGGGGCTCGACGCAACCCTGCGCCGCCCCTGCCAGCATCCCGACAACGTCTGGAGCCTGCACGGTCTCCACGAATGCCTGGTCCGCCGCGGCGACACGGTCGAGGCGCCGATCGTCAAACAGCGGCTTGATCTCGCCGCTGCCCGCTGCGACGTGCCGGTGCACGCGTCATGCTACTGCCGCATGCAGGACGTCAGTTCCTGAGCGTGCGCGTCGTTGATGGCGTCTGACCGTTCCTGGCGTTGACAAGGGCGAGGCTCAGGAGGAGCAGGGCGAAGGCCGTCCAGATCCACGCGCTGTGCTGTTCGCCAAAGGTGACGATTCCTGCGCCGATGATCATCGGCGTGGCGGCAAAGGTCCAGGTGGCGTAGAAGACCGGTCCCGCGATGCGGATGGTCTCGAACGACGCGAGCCAGAGCCAGACGTTCAGTGCACCGAAGAGCGGGACGAGCCACCAGAGATGCAGGCGTTCGGCATCGAACCACCAGAGCTGGTCCAGCCAGACGACCGGTACCAGCAGCATCGCCGCGCCGCCTGCCATCATGGCGAACGAGATCGCCAGAGAAGCTGTCTCGGGCGGCCAGTCACGGGCCATCCAGTTGGCCCAGAGTGCCCAGCCGACGGGGACGACAAGCGCGACCGCGACCCAGGGAACCATGGCACGGGACGGCAGACTGGTTTCCGGCAACACCGTGAGCATCAGGCCTGCGACGCCGATCAGGAGTCCGACAAAGCGAATCCAGCGGTATCTCTCTAGCAGCAGCACGAGCGCGACGAGATAGGTGAGCGCCGGCTCGATCGCCATCGCGAGACTCAAGACGCCGACAGGCAGGTGAGGCGAGGCCAGGGTCATGGCGACATAGGGGATCACGAGGCCGAAGAGTGCCGACACCGCGTAGTAGCGCAGGTGGGGCACGGTCAGCGGCACGGACTGTCGCCTCGCCAGAAGAGCGGTCCCGGCCATGGCCGCTCCTGCAAGGCATTGCCAGAACACGAAGCCGAGGAAAGGAACCCCTCCCTCGGTGCCAATGCGCAAAAAGACGAGGAAAATGGACGCCGGGAGCGCGACCATCATCAGGAGGAAGAGGCGCAGCAGGAGCGAAGGCTGAGCGATTGACATCATGGCATCCCGGGTCTGCCGGACGCGCGGCAAACGTTGGGTCCGGTGGTCGCAACAGCGATCGCGCGGTTGGCGCAGACGACGTCGAACGACGGTGTCAGGAGCCGTCGGGGGATCATGGGTACGGCCGAGGCGGGGGCGGGGCGAGGACGGGCCTGCAAGACAAGGGTGCAGACCCTGCCGACCAGTTGGAGGTGCGCGAACGCGGGTGCGTGAGCCAATGCCATATCTGTATGTAGCGTCCGATTGAACCGCGTGTCACCAAGAGGACCGGTTCCTTGCAACATGACCTGCGCCGATGTCGCCCGCGCAGGTGTCGTCACGGACGCGGCAGCGACCCATGATCGTGTGAACTCTGTCGAACGGCTCCCGGTTCACCGTCGTACCGGATGCCTGGGACAACCGTGAGCGCAAGACTGAAGAACTCTCGACAATCAGGTGCCTTGCCGTCGGCCGCGCTCTATCGGTGATGACGGGCCAGGGTCAGGCAGGTTCCCCCGCGGTTTCTATTCCGTATCCGAGATCAGAAGGTAGCCGCGGTTTTCGACGGTATCGAATGTCCGCATCGCCGCGATCAGGTCATCGGACCCGACCCACACCCAGGACGCCCGGTTGGGGTTCACATCCATGATGAGGAACGAATTGCTGTGCTCGTCATAGGCCCCGAGCGGGGAGATGTGGCCGCCGCCCTCCTGTCCGAGGGCCCGGCGCGCATAGTTGACCAGCACGTAATCGTCTCCGGAGGCGAGGTTCGCGGCGATCTCGCGCCTGATCGTGGCAGCGTCGGCATCGTCGTCCACGACCCGTGTCTCCACCTCGAGACCGTGGCTGCGCAGGACCTGCGCCAACTGGCTGAGCTGCAGGCCGAAATCGCTCATCGCCTCGCCCTTGATGAGGATGGGCTTGCCCAGCACCTCGAGCCGCGTCTTCGTCTGGTCGGTGAGGACGTTGTTGGGCGTGTACTTTCCGTAGAACGGGTCCGCCCCCTGCCAGAGCCAGGCCATCTCGTCTTCCGCGATGGACTGCCGGTCCTTCGGCAATCCTTCCTTCTTGCCCAGCCGCAGCGCGTTCAGCACGATGGCCGATGAGACCGGACCGCAGAAGATACTGTTGTCCTGGCTGATGAAGTGATTGCTGAGAGGGAAGAAGTCTGTCTTGTAGGAAGAGCGGGAAAGACGTTCGACGCTTTCCCCGGACGCCCATTCGACGAGGTCAACAGGCTGCGCGCTGCCCGTGGCATGGCTTTCCATCGGAGAGACCAAGAAAGCGCACAGCAGCGCCACGATCGGAACGAGCGCAATGAATCCGGTTTCGTGCTTCCTTATCGGTCGAGCCTGCGCGCCAACGGTGCAGGAACGCCTGCTCTTCGTGACACCTGCCGGGTGAACCGATCCCAGTCGCATCATGGCGATACCTCCTTGAACTGCACTAACATCGATCCACGATCCCGGCGACATCAGCGTCTCCTCCAAGAAACCAGCGCCGGCGAGCGCTTTGCCACACGTTCGATCTTCCCCGCATCGGCGGACCTGCCAAGCGAGACACACGCGGTATCTCACATGACGATGCAATTCAACATCGTTCCGCATGACATCCCTGCCCGCCGGACACGTCGGTCCCAGCGTTCCCGTGGCTCCGGAACGATCCCGAATCCCTCAATCCGCTGAGAGCGGATCGACCCGTCATCGCGCCGGCCGGGATCCCGCGCATTCGACCTTGGGGGCATCGTGTGCTGGCCGGGCGGACCAGGAATGCCCGCCCGGCCACGAGAAACCGAATTCCCACGATTCCGGAACAGTTCGCGGCGGCTCTTCGTTCCCTTGCTCAGGCGTGATCGACGCGGTCGAGGTTCATCACCTTGTCCCAGGCGGCGACGAAATCGTCGATGAAGCGCTCGTCTGCGTCATCCGATCCGTACACTTCCGCGATCGCCCGCAGCTGGGAGTTCGAACCGAAGATGAGATCGACGCGGGTGCCCGTCCACCTGAGTTCACCCGTCCTGCGATCGCGCCCCTCGAACACATCCTCGGATCCGGAGATTCCCTGCCACGTGGTGCTCAAGTCGAGCAGGTTCACGAAGAAGTCGTTGGTAAGCGACTCCGTCCGCCTGGTGAAGACTCCGTGCCGGGACTGCCCGAAGTTCGTATCCAGAACACGCATGCCGCCGACGAGAACCGTCATCTCGGGCGCCGTCAGACCCAGGAGTTGGGCCCGGTCGACCAGAAGCTCTTCCGCCGAAGCGGTGTGTCGACCGTCGAGGTAGTTGCGGAACCCGTCTGCGGCCGGTTCGAGCACGGCGAAGGACTCGACGTCGGTCTGTTCCTGCGAGGCATCCGCGCGGCCGGGCGTGAACGGAACCTTCACGACATGTCCGGCATTCTTCGCGGCCTGCTCGACGGCTGCGCATCCGCCCAGCACGATGACGTCGGCCAGCGACACACCCTTTCCGTTGGCCTGCGCGCCGTTGAACTCCCGCTGGATGCCTTCCAGGGCCTCGAGCACGGTTGCCAACCGAGCCGGCTGGTTGATCTCCCACTCCCTTTGCGGCGCAAGACGGATGCGCGCGCCGTTCGCCCCGCCGCGCAGGTCGGAGCCACGGAAGGTCGAGGCGGAAGCCCAGGCGGTCGAGACGAGGTCAGAGATGGAGAGCCCGGAGGCCAGAATCCTGGCCTTGAGGTCCGCGACGTCCTTTTCGTCGATCGGGTGATGCGTGACGGGCGGAATGGGATCCTGCCAGATCAACTCCTCTCCCGGGGTCTCCGGGCCGAGATAGCGTGCGCGCGGACCCATGTCGCGGTGCGTCAGCTTGAACCACGCCCGGGCGAATGCGTCGGCAAGCGCGTCCGGGTTCTCGTGGAAGCGCCGCGAGATCGGTTCATAGACAGGGTCCATTCGCATGGCCATGTCCGCCGTGGTCATCATGGGCGCATGCCGCTTCGATGGGTCGTGGGCATCGGGCACGGTGTCCGCGCCGGCGCCGTCCTTCGGCACCCATTGCCACGCGCCGGCGGGACTCTTCGTCACCTCCCACTCGTAGCCAAAGAGGGTGTCGAAGTAGCTGTTGTCCCAGGTCACCGGGGTGGGAGTCCACGCGCCTTCGATTCCGCTGGTGATGGCATCGCCGCCCTTGCCGGTGCCGAAGTCGCTCTTCCAGCCGAGACCCTGCGCCTCGATGGGGGCACCCTCGGGTTCGGGTCCGACATGGGCCGGGTCGCCGGCGCCGTGGGCCTTGCCGAAGGTGTGCCCGCCGGCGACGAGGGCGACTGTTTCCTCATCGTTCATCGCCATGCGGGCGAAGGTCTCGCGGATGTCGCGACCCGATGCGACGGGATCGGGGTTGCCGTTAGGCCCTTCAGGATTGACGTAGATGAGGCCCATCTGGACGGCGCCAAGGGGTGTCTCGAGATCCCGGTCGCCGCTGTAGCGCCTGTCGCCAAGCCACTCCGCCTCGGAGCCCCAGTAGATGTCCTCTTCGGGCTCCCAGACGTCCTCGCGACCGCCAGCGAAACCGAACGTCCTGAACCCCATTGATTCCAGGGCGCAGTTTCCGGCCAGGATCATGAGGTCGGCCCAGGAGATCTTTCGGCCGTACTTCCGCTTGACCGGCCAGAGCAGCATGCGTGCCTTGTCGAGGTTGCCGTTGTCGGGCCAGCTGTTGAGCGGCGCAAAGCGCTGCGTGCCGGTCCTCGCGCCGCCGCGGCCGTCACCGGTCCGGTAAGTGCCGGCGCTGTGCCACGCCATCCGGATGAAGAGCGGCCCGTAGTGACCGTAGTCGGCCGGCCACCAGTCCTGTGACGCGGTCATGAGATCGAAGATGTCCTGCTTGACCGCGTCGAGGTCGAGGCTGTTGAACGCCTCGCGGTAGTCGAACGTCTCGCCCATAGGATTGGCGAGGGCGGAATGCTGGTGCAGGACGTTGAGCTTCAGCTGGTTCGGCCACCAGTCGCGGTTCGACGTACCGCCGCCGGCGGCATGCGCGCGCGCCCCGTGCATGACCGGGCATCTGCCTTCGTTCATGATGTTCTCCTTCACATGTTCGGTGGATTGAAACGCAGGCGGGGGAGCGGTTCGGCACCTCCAATGCGTCTTTCGCCGCTCTTACCGGCATCGATCCGCTTAATCATCAAAGAGCCCCCGGTTGCGGCAGCAGCCCATTCGGCTGACGGGGCGAGTGTAGGTGTTGCTGATTTCGTGTATAGCGATTATTATCAATTGTAGTGATCGTATTTTACGAATATTCTTTGGAGTCGCGTGTGATGAAGCGCCTGCCCACGATGAAGCAGCTGCAGTACCTGGTGGCGCTGGCCGACACCCGGCACTTCGGGCGGGCGGCGGAACGCTGCTACATCACCCAGTCGACACTTAGCGCGGGCATTCGCGATCTGGAGTCGGTGCTTGGCACTGCGGTCGCCGAGCGTTCCAACCGGCAGGTGCTGATCACGCGGGTTGGCGCAGAGATCGCCGAGCGGGCGAAGGCATTGTTGCGCGACGCCGAAGAGGTCATGGAGGTGGCGAGGGCCGGGCGTTCTCCCATGACGGGCGAGATGCGCCTCGGTGTCATCCCCACGATCGGCCCCTTCCTCCTGCCGCGCGTTCTGCCGGGGCTGAGGGAGAGGTTTCCGGACCTGACGGTTTACTTGAGAGAGGAGCAGACGGCTCCGCTGCTTGCCCGGCTGGAAGACGGAGAACTGGACGTCACCCTGATCGCGCTGCCGTACGAGACGGGGGACCTCGACATCCGCGTCATCCTCGAGGATGAGTTCCTGTTCGCCTGCAACCGGGATCATGCGCTTGCCGGTGCTGGCGAGGTATCCCTCGACGCGCTCGCGGGCGAGCGTCTCCTGCTGCTGGAAGAAGGTCACTGCCTGCGCGGTCATGCGCTGGACGCCTGCGAGATGGGCGACACGAAACTGCGGGCGCAGTTCGAGGCCAGCAGCCTTCACACGCTGGTGCAGATGGTCGCGGCGGGAATCGGCGTCACCCTGGTGCCGCAGCTCGCGGTCGATGCCCATATCGCCCAGGGAACGGGACTCTCGCTGTCACGTCTTGCCATGCCTGCGGCGCGCCGGATTGGCTTGGCTTGGCGCGGCACATCGTTGCGAGGGCAGGAATTCGGACTGCTGGCGGACACGCTGCGCGAACTGACCGACATCGCGTGAATCTTCCCGACCCGCATGGCTGGTGTACCGTGCGGCCGGTCGCGTTCGGCGGAACTGAAGCCCGGCGGTTTCCGGTGCCAGTGTCTCACCGCCTTGCCAAGCCCGTCGGATCGGTCATGATTCCCCTGCGCGCATGGGGGAGGAGACTATGCGGACCTTGTTGGACGATATGGGTGGAACGTTCACCGATCCGGTGCTGATTGACAGCTGTTCCCCTAAACCGGGTGCCGGGATGCCGGTCGACAGTCCGCCTGTCAGACGCGAACTGTGTGGAACTGTCGCCGGACTGGCCGCATCCGGGTCAGGAGACGACCATGCCACGTGATCCCCGTTACGACATTCTCTTCGAGCCCGTGGAAATCGGGCCCGTTACGGCAAGGAACCGCTTCTACCAAGTGCCCCACTGCAACGGCATGGGACGCACCTTCCCGTCCAGCATGGCGGCGATGCGCGGCGTCAAGGCCGAGGGCGGCTGGGCCGTGGTCTCGACCGAACAGATCGATATCCACCCCTCGACCGACATCACCGGCGCAACCGAGGGGCGACTGTGGTCGGACCAGGATATCCCCTACCTCGCGCGCATGTGCGATGCCGTCCACGAACACGGCTCCCTCGCACTGATCGAGTTGACCCACAACGGCAAGTTTGCACCGGCGGCCTACAGCCGCGAGGTGCCGCTCTTTGCCTCCCACATGCCCGTGGTCGGCAACGCGCCGGTGCAGGCCCGCGCCATGGACAGGACCGACATCAGGAACTACCGGCGCTGGCATCTGAATGCCGTGAAGCGCGCCAGACGGGCCGGCTTCGACATTGTGTGCTGCTATGCCGCCCATAACCTCTCGCTTGCCGGCCAGTTCATGCTGCCGCGCTACAACCGCCGCACCGACGAGTACGGCGGCAGTCTGGAGAATCGCGTCCGCCTGTTCCGCGAGATCATCGAGGACGCCAAGGAGGCGGTTGGCGATACGATGGGCGTGGTCGCGCGCTTCGCCGTCGACGAAAGGCGCGGCGCCGAGGGCATGGAGTTCGACAAGGAAGGGCGCGAGATTGTCGAGATGCTGGCCGAGCTGCCCGATCTCTGGGACGTCAACGTGGCCGAGTGGGAGAACGACAGCATCACCAGCCGCTTCGCGGAGGAGGGATTCCAGGAACCCTTCATCTCCTTCGTCAAGCAGGTCACCACCAGGCCCGTGGTGGCCGTTGGCCGCTACACCTCGCCTGACCGCATGGTTTCGCTCGTGAAGAACGGGGTGCTCGACATGATCGGCGCGGCCCGTCCCTCGATCGCGGATCCCTTCCTGCCGAGGAAGATCGAGGAAGGCCGGATCGAGGATCTCCGCGAGTGCATCGGTTGCAACATCTGCGTTGGCTGGGACCACATGCAGTCGCCCATGCGCTGCACCCAGAACCCGACCAAGGGCGAGGAGTGGCGCAAGGGCTGGCATCCGGAACGCATCCCGCACAAGACGGGCGACGACAAGGTGCTCGTCATCGGCTCAGGCCCCGCGGGTCTCGAGGCGGCGTGCGCGGCGGGCCAGCGCGGCTACGACGTCACGCTGGCCGAGGCGGCAGAGGAGCTGGGCGGTCGGGTCGCCCGGGAAAGCCGCCTGCCGGGGCTTGCCGCCTGGGGCCGGGTGCGCGACTACCGGGTGCACCAGATCCGGCAGATGGCCAACCTCGAGGTCTTTCCCGCCAGCCGGCTGACGGCGGAACAGGTGCTCGAGTTCGGCGCGGACCGCGTCGCCGTGGCGACCGGCGCGCACTGGCGCAGCGACGGCTTCGGCCGGACCCACCAGTTTCCGATTCCCGGCGCCGACGGGATGGGCGTGCTCACGCCCGATGATGTCATGTCAGGTGCGGTTCCCGAGGGCCCTGTCCTCGTCTACGACGACGACCACTACTACATGGGCGGCGTGATCGCCGAGAAGCTGCGCGGCGACGGGCTCGAGGTGACGCTTGTGACGCCCGATCCCGTCGTGTCATCGTGGACCACCCTGACCCTGGAGCAGCATCGCATCCAGGCGCGCCTGATCGAACTCGGCGTCGGCATCGAGGTCAACGCCAGGCTCGAAGCCGTCGGCGGCGGTGTCGCCACGCTTGCCTGCGTCTTCACCGGACGGCCTCGCGAGGTCGCCGCCCGCTCGATCGTGATGGTGACGTCGCGCCTGCCCGACGATGCACTCTACCGCGAACTAGCCGGTGACCCGGAACGGCTGAGCGACGCCGGCATCGCCTCTCTCCACCGCATTGGCGACTGTCACGGCCCCGCCACCATCGCCGCGGCGGTCTACGAAGGCCACCGCTTCGCCCGCGAACTGGGCACGGAGCCGGCCGACATCCCCTTCAAGCGGGAACTGACGGAACTGGCGGCGGAGTTCACGCTACCCTGATCCGAAGCCCCGAAACCGAGGCTTCAAACGAAGAAAGGCCGGACGTCGCCGTCCGGCCTTTCGGTTCGTTTCCCTTGAGGGAAGCCTACATCGTCGCGTGATCGATCCAACTCTGAAGTGCTTCAGAGTTGTTGTCGAGCCACTCGTTGACGACTTCTTCAAGGTCGCGGCCCTTGTCGTCGATCTCGGACATCATCTGGGCCTGCTCGAGGTTGGTGATGGAATAGGCCTCGATCAGCCCCCAGGCGCCGGGATGGCTGTCCTTGAGTCCCGGATTGGCGACCTTCCAGATCTCGGCGCCGGCCCAGTCGCAATCATGGGTGGCGTCGGGATTCATGCCGAGCGATGCGTCGGTCTCGCAACCTTCGAAGTACTCGGGCAGGTTGACCCGGACCAGGTCGTACTGGGCGTGCATCCAGTGCGGTTCCCAGAACATGGTGATCAGCGGCGCCTGGCGTTCGTAGGCCGACTTGATCTCGGCGATGATCGAGCCTTCGCCGCCCGACGGGATGTTCACGAAGTCGAGCCCGAGCGCGGCAATGCGGGGCGAATTCTTGTCACCCCATTCGGCCGGGTAGTCCAGGAATCGGCCCGAAGGCATCGTCTCAGGCGTCGCGAACATGTCGGAGCAGTCGTTGAGCACCTCCCAGCTCGGCAGGCCCGGACACATGTCGACGACGTATCCCGGAACAAACCAGGCTTCCTGCGGCTTGAGCCCGGAGAGCGCGACGATCTCGACCGCACCGGAATCGAAATGCTCGTCCCAGCCATCGCCGATGTTGGAACTCCAGATTTCCAGGGTCGCGTGAAGGTCGCCGTCGGCGACGGCCGAGACCTGTGGATAGTATCCGGCGGTGACGTATTCGACGTTGTAGCCCATCCGCTTCAGCGCTTCGCCGGCAACGACCGTCGAAACATGCTGGCCCGTCCACTCGTTCATGGCGAGCTTGATCGGCTCATCCGTTTCGGGAATTGACTGGGCGCCGGCTGTTGCTGCAACGCCGGCAAGCATCGCGCCGGCAGTGACGGCCGACAGGAATTTCCTTGTCAGGTCCATTGTGTGTGTCTCCCCAGTTGACGTTCAGAAGCACCCTTGCCGGGTGTCCCGGCTACATTCTATGCGACACGATGCGGTAGTGCGCAAGTGGCAAGAACGATCGTGTCTGGCGCAGCCGTTCCCGTGACGGCGTTCTGAACTGTTTCAGGGCAAGGCGCCGGAGCAGCGCGGCCCGCCCGGGATGGGATCGCAGACGACCAGACCAAGGGTCCCCCTAGCCCGAAGTTCCGGCCTTGCCAAGGCGTAAGGCGCTGAATGTATTGACCTTCGAGAGAATCGCGTGTGTCGCTACTGGGAACGCTACAGGCGCACGCCGAGATGGTCCAGGGCCTTCTTCTGGAGCGGCGTGGGCCGCGTGGTGACCTGGAAGGGCTCGGCGCCCGCAAGGCGGGGCGCCACGGTGTTGCGGGTGATGGTGGCGAGATCGCCGATGAGGGTGCGGAAGCTGTGCACCGGGTCGCCATCGGCGTTCCGCTTGCTGGCCGCCTTGGCCCGGGCGCTCGCCGACACCTGCGCCGGCGCCACGACGGACGTCCGACGGGCCTCGGCGCCTTCGGTATCCTCGTCGTCGAACAGCAGAGGCTTCAGTCTCTGACGCATGTGCCACTCGACGTACCAGGCGAGCATGCACAGGAAGACGTGGGCGCGGACCCGGGGTTCGCTGCGGTGGTAGACGGGGCGCACCTTGAGATCCACGGTCTTCAGGCTGCGGAAGGCCCGTTCCACCGAGCTCAGCCGCTTGTAGGCGCACACCGTGCCGGGACCGTCGAGATCGCTCTCCGGCAGGCTGGTGCGGATCACGTAGAGGCCGTCGAGCCTGGCTTCGGCGGCGATGGAGGCGTCATCGCGGCGGAAGCTGAAGACACCGTCATCGTCGATGGCCCACGTGAAGTGCTTGGCCACCTTGTATCTGCCGATGACCTTGCCGACCCGCTCCCCGATCTTCTCCCTTCCCTTGAGACGGCGTTTGTCGCGCCGTGTCGCCGCGGCAATGGGTTCGAGCAGGGCCTCGGTGGCCTCGAGCAGTTCCCGGCGCTTGCGGGCCCGGTCCTCGGCCAGCAGCGGATTGCGGCACACCATGAGACGCTCTCCGGGATACGCGTCGCTGGTGATCTCCACCAGGTCCCTCTCGTCGAAGAGCGACATCTCCACGTCGCCGGCCTCCACCAGTGAACGGATGGCCGGACCCCTCAGGGCGCTGATCCAGTCCAGTCCCGCAGGCTTCACCTCCTCGCGGATCCGCGCCTCGGTCAGCATCCCCCGGTCTCCCACCAGAACCACCCTCGAGAGACCAAAGCGCTCCCGCAGCGTGGCGACCTGCGAGGCAAGCGTGGCCGGATCCGCCGTGTTGCCGGGGAACACCTGCACCGACACCGGACATCCGTCCCGGTCGCACAGGAGGCCGAACTCGATCTGCAGCTTGCCCTTCTTGCCGTCCCGGGAATGACCGCGCCTGGCCAGGGGACACGTCCTCCCCTCCAGCCACACCGAGGTCAGGTCATAGAGAACCAGGCAACCCTCCTCGAGGTGCCGCTTCGCCAGAGACCGCTCGATCCTCTCCTGGCGCTCCAGGAGCCAGTCCATGGCGCCGTAGAGGTCATCCTCGTCCAGCTCATCATCGAGGGTCTCGCCCAGGGTGCTCACCGCCGTGGCCTCGGCCAGCCCCCGTGACGTGGCGAGCTTCGAGGCGGGCTCCAGGATCCTCGCTGCGATCATGGCCAGCACCTGGTTGCGTCTCGGCGACGACTTCGGGTCGATCAGCCTGTCCAGCCCCAGCTTCCTGAGGGTGCCCAGCACTGCGGCGACATGGCCGTGGGGCAGGGAGCGGACGATGTCGAAGGCCTCGTCGCGCCCGACGAGGGGTTCGTTCTTCAAAAGGCGCCGCAGGGTCCGGACCTTCTCCATGGGCCATGAGGAGAGGTTGGCGACGGTGCGCTTTCTGATCTTGCCGTTCTCGCGCCATCCTTCGCGCAGGAGGACGGCGGGTGGAGAGTTGCGGTTGGGGACGATGTCTATGTACATGGCAACACATATAAGCGTTCACACCCGTCCTGTCAACAGAAAATTTCATCATTACATGGGAACATGATCACGCCGTCACCGCGCCATTTTGCCAGCAAGATCACCTGCTTGGCGTGATTCTCATGCTGAAATCAGGGGGAACTTCCGCCTAGCGCCCGGAAGCCACTCAGTGCAAGGCGCTGATGGGGAGTGATTGGCCAGGTCGTGTGGACCTGCTCCGGAGACGCAATTGGGCACGGTCTGAATCGCGCGGATTCCCAGGGGGCGGGATAACTCTGACGTCCCGGATCCTATTGGGTGGCGGTAGCAATCGCCTCGGCGAGTTCGTCAAGTTCCTCGCAGCCAGCCGGGCATGCGATCTCGAGGGCCGCAAGGCGCTCCCTTGCCTTTGCGACGTCACCGGTCTCGAGCAGGAGTTCTCCCAGGTACTCATTGGCCCCTCGATGCAGTGGATCGATGGCCAGAGCCATCTCGTACCATGTGAAGGCGTCGTCAAATCTGCCCATCTTGCGTGATGCGTACCCCAGCATGTTCAGGGTATCCGGATTGCCGGACTCCCTGCGATTGAGTTCGTCCAGGAGAACGAGCGCTTCGGCGTAGTCGCTCGCCTCGACAAGGTCAATGGCGTCAGACAACGTTGCCGTGTTGCCGGTTGTGCCACTGCCTGCTGCCATGGCGCTGCCGGCAAACACCGTCAGGATCGCCATCACGCGAAGAATCATCATCGGGCATCCTCCTCATTCGTTGACATGGGACGGTCCTGAGGCACGCCGGACAGCCATTGCCACAGTTCTTTTGTCGCCGGTGAATCCCTGCACCTCTCAACGGCGGCGAAACTACAACGCGACACGCGCAATCGGCAAGGAGACGGGACGTGCAAGACGGCAGGATGACGGTCGGACCGGCGTGAGGTATCGAGGCGGAGCACGACGTAAGTCGTCTTGATGGAGATATGGCAGACATCGGCCGAATCTGGCAAGTTTGCCCGTGAAGCGGGGGGCCGTAATGCGGGGTGAGTCCCGGGACCTCATAGTCGACATGCTGGGGGAAGAGGCTCTGGAGCGCCTGCATGCCGGGAGTGCGCTTCCCAACGTGGCGTACACGAGCGGGGAATGGCTCGAGCTTGAACGCACGCGCCTGATGTGGTCGATGTGGATGCTGGCGGGATTCGAGAGCCAGATTCCCGAGACAGGCGATTGCCTGCCAGTGCGTGTTGCCGGATGTCCGATCGTGCTGGTGCGGGGCCACGACGGCGTCATCGCTGCCTTCCACAATGTCTGCCGGCACCGGGGCGCGGTCATCGTCACGGAATGCCGCCGGAGGCTGGGAGCCCTGACCTGTCCCTACCATGGCTGGAGCTATGGTCTCGATGGCAGGATCCGCACCCGTCCCCACTTCCACGGCGGCGGACGCCACGACACGGCGCCGGACCACCGCGCCAGTCTTGCCAGCGTGCACTGCGAGAGCTGGCGGGGCATGCTGTTCGTCAACATCGATGGCCATGCCGGTCCGCTCGACCGCCACATGGCGCCGATCGACGAGCACCTGGCGGGCTGGCAGCATTCCGTCCTGGCATGGGGCGGCAGCCTGGTCTTCGATATCGCCGCAAACTGGAAGCACGTTCACGAGAACTTCATCGACGTCTATCACAAGTTCGCCATCCACCCGGCGCTGTGCGCCTTCGCACCCCTGGAAACCAGCAACCCGATGACCTTCATCGCTCCCCATCTGGCGATGACCTGGCACGTGATTGCGCGCCCGGAGGAAGGCCGGGGTGTGGGGCTGCCACGGTTGCGCGGCCTGCCGGACGCCCTTCACAGGGAGGGCCGCTCCTTTACCGTGATACCGACCTGCAACATCAACCTGTGGCCCGATCACATCGCCGTTCTGGTGGCGGAGCCGGAAGCCCCGGGGAGGACCCGGGAGACCATCCACTTTCTCTTCGATCCCGATGCCATGGCGGAGGACCGCACCACGGTGCGAGACCGGGTGTTCGAGACTTGGGATGCCCTCAATCTGGAGGACATCGGCGTCCTCGAGTCGATGCAGCGGGGACGCGTCTCGCCCGGATTCGACGGCGGCTCGCTTTCCTCCTTCTGGGATCCCGCCACCCACATGTTCTCCAGCAAGGTCGTCGAACTGATGATGAACGGCAACGGGAGTGTGGCGTAATGCTCGACCACTACATCACGCAGGAGGTTGCCGACAATCTCCGCCGACCGCCTGGTGAGGGAGGGTCCTGCCTTCCCAACGCCTGCTACACCGATCCAGCGTGGCTGGAACTGGAAAACGAGCGTCTCTTCGCCCGCTCCTGGATGTATGCAGGCTCGCTCGACAACATCCCCGAAGCCGGCGACATCTTTCCGACCACGGTGGGGAACCGCCCGGTGGTCCTGGCGCATGGCCACGATGGCACGATCAGGGCCTTTCACAATGTCTGCCGCCACCGGGGCGCCATCCTGGTGGAACAACCGTGCCGGCGCCGCAGGCACATGACCTGCCGCTACCATGCCTGGTCATACGGGCTCGACGGCACCCTGGTGCAGCGCCCGCACTATGACGGAGCCGGGCGGCACGACCGGCCTGCCGCGGGACCGGGACTGGTGGAGATCCGCCTGGCGCGCTTTCACCGGGCGATCTTCATCAATCTGGACGGCCAGGCCGAGTCGTTCGGAGACTATATCGCGCCCCTGGCGCGCCGCCTCGCCGGTCACGATCTCGACGCGCTGCGCCTGGCCAGGACCCTGACCTGGGAGTTCAGGGCCAACTGGAAGCTCGTCTTCGAGAACTACTTCGACACCTACCATGTCTTCGCCATTCACCCGCGTCTCGATGCCTTTGCCCCGTCCGAGGGACGCAAGGGATTCGGTTGGGAGAAGAAGCTCATCCATATGGAGAGCACGTTCGATCAGCCGGAGCCCGGACGTGGCGTGGGTCTGCCGTACTATCCCGATCTGGCGCCCGGACTCGAACGCCTCGAGGCGGCCTACCATCTCTTCCCGAGCTGCTGCTATCAGATATGGCCCGACCAGTTGACGGTCTTCCAGGTGTTTCCCCTGGCGCCGGACCACACGATCGAGCACCTGCACGTCTTCCTCATCGGCGATGCGGCTTGCGATCCCGAATGGGAGGAGGCGCGTCAGGGAGTCTACGACATGTGGGATGAGCTCAACCGGGAGGACGTCAACGCCATCGAGTGGATGCAGAAGGGGCGCCAGTCGCCAGCCTTCGAGGGAGGCGTGCTGGCGCCATGCTGGGATTCCTCGCACCAGCATTTCGCACGACTCGTGGTGGAGACCATGACATGACCCATCCCGTTTTCCCGCATCTCTTTGCACCCATGGAGCTGAGGGGTCGGGAAATCAGGAACAGGGTCTTCGTGCCGGGCCACAACACGGCACTTTCGGAGGGTGGCCGCATCGGCGATGCCATGCTCGCCTATCACGAAGCGCGCATGAAGGGTGGTGTCGGCATGGTCATGACCGAGGTCCACTGTGTCCACGAAACCTACATGCCGCTGGGCCGCGCCTGGGCGACGAGTGACGACTGCCTGCCGGGTCTCTCCCGGCTGGCTCGCCTGGGACGCGATCATGGCGTGCGCGTGATCGGCCAGGTGTTCCACCCCGGCAGGGTTGCGGCGGCCTCCATCGACGGCACGAAGATGACGGCGTGGGCGCCCTCGGCAGTGCCCGACGAGATGTACAAGACCGTCCCGGCGCCTCTTACGCGCGACCTGATCCGCGAGATCATCACGGCTCACGGTGCCGGTGCGGCGCGCATGGCCGAAGCGGGGCTCGACGGAATCGAGATCATTTCGTCGATGGGATATCTCGCCAGCCAGTTTCTCAATCCACGGCTCAACCGGCGTGACGACGACTATGGCGGCAGTTTCGCCAACCGCATGCGGTTCGTGCGCGAGGTCGCCGCCGCCATCCGTTCCCAGGTCGGGGATGACCTCATCGTCGGTCTGAGGATCTCGGCCGACGAAATGGACGAGGAAGGGTTGACCATCGCGGAGACCCGCGAAGCCGCGGCCGCCCTCGATGCGGACGGTGTTCTCGACTACCTCAATGTCGTGCTGGGTTCGACAGCGACCTATACGGGATGGCAGCACATCATTCCCCACATGCACTTCCAGGCGGGCTATCCGGGAGAGAAGTCGGCCGCGCTGAAGGAAGTGGTGACACGCATGCCGGTGCTGGTGGCCGGACGCATCAACCAGCCGCAGATCGCCGAGGACATTCTGGCAAGGGGCGGAGCCGACATGGTGGGCATCGTGCGGGGTCACATTGCCGATCCGGACTTCGTGAACAAGGCTTTCGAGAACCGGGTGGAGGACATCCGCGCCTGTATCGGTTGCGATCAGGCCTGCATCGGGCATCGCCTGAGAGGCTTCGCCATCTCCTGCATCCAGTTCCCCGAGACCGGGCGGGAACTGACCTACGGCACCAGGCAGGCGGCGACTCGACAACGCAGGGTCATCGTCGCCGGCGGCGGGCCGGCGGGTCTCAAGGCCGCGGCGGTGGCGGCCGAGCGCGGTCACGAGGTCATCCTCCTCGAGGCGGCGCGCCAGGCGGGAGGTCAGGCGCTGCTCGCCCAGGCCTTGCCGGGCAGGGCCGAGTTCGGCGGAATCGTCACAAACCTCCTGCGCGAGTGCGCGATCCACGGAGTCGACGTCAGGACAGGCGTCAGGGCGACCGCCGAAACGCTGATGTCCCTCAATCCGGACGTGGTGATCTGCGCCACCGGCGCGGTCGAGGAGCGCCCCGAGCTCGAGGGCATGGACCAGGCACATGTCGTCGGGGCCTGGGCGGTGGCGGCCGGAACTGCCAACGTCGGAACCAGGGTCGTGGTCTACGACTGGCATGCCAACTGGATCGGGCTCGGTGTGGCGGAAAAGCTGGCGCGTGACGGCTGCTCCGTGCGCCTTGCGGTCAACGGGCCCATGGCAGGCGAGCACCTGCCGATGATGGTGCGGGACGGCTGGATGGGCGAGCTTCACAAACTGGGCGTCGACGTCATCACCTATGCCCGCCTCTACGGGTGCGACGAGGAGAGCGTCTTCATGCAGCATGTCACGAGCGGCCAGCCGATCATCTGTGACGATGTCGAAACCCTCGTGCTCGCCACTCCCCACAGGCGCGAGGCAGGGTTGTGGGAAGAGTTGGTGGAGAACGACATGGAGTGCCACCTCATTGGTGACGCGCTGGCTCCCAGAACAGCCGAAGAGGCCGTCCTGGAAGGACTCCAGGCGGGGTCCGGGGTCTGAACCGGGGTGTCGTTCCCCAACCTTTTCCGGCCTATCGAACTGGGCGGCCTGGAAATCTCCAACCGTGTGGTCTTCGGTCCCCATGGCACAAGCCAGGGCCGCCAGCCGGGGACCATGGCGGACCTCGTCGCCTATCACGAGGCCCGCGCCCGGGGAGGAGTCGGCCTCATCATCACCGAGGCCCACACTGTCCACGAAAGCTACGAGGTGCGCCACAACCTGCTGGCCGTGAGCGACGACGACGCCATTCCCGACTTGAAGATGATGGCCGGTGCCGCACACCGTTACGGCGCCCGGATGTTCGGCCAGCTCTTCCACCCTGGCCGCGCGGTCGCCAACCGGAAGAACGGGGCGCTGCTGGCTGCCTGGGCACCGTCGGAAGTGCCAGACGAACGCCATCACGTCATGCCCGCGCCGATGTCCCTCGCCCTCATCCGCGACATCGTGAAGGCCTATGGCGAGGGCGCCCGGCGCATGGCGGAAGCCGGTCTCGATGGTGTCGAGTACGTGGTCTCCATGGGCTATCTGCCGGCCCAGTTCGCCAATCCTCGCACCAACCGGCGCAATGACGACTACGGTGGCAGTTTCGTGAACCGCATGCGTTTCCTGAACGAGTCGCTCGGAGCCATCCGCGAGGCTGTCGGCGGCGACCGGGTGGTGGGCATGCGCATATCGGTTGACGAACTCGACCACGGTGGCTTGTCACCCGAGGAATCACGTCAGGTGGCGCGGAGCCTGGCAGACGAGGGTTTGGTCGACTACGTCAACGTGATCGGCGGATCGGGCGCTTCCGTTGGCGGCGCCATCCACATCGTGCCGCCTATGGCCGTGGAGCCTGCCTATCTCTCCAGGGCGGCCGGAGAGCTGCGGCGGGATCTGGGCGTGCCGACCATGCTGGGCGGGCGCATCAACCAGCCCCATGCGGCCGAGCAGGTGATCGCCTCGGGCGCGGCAGACATGGTCTGCCTGGTCAGGGCCCTCATCGCCGACCCCGATTTCGCCCGGAAGGCCGCAACGGGCAGGGCGGACTCGATCCGCGCCTGCATCGCCTGCAACCAGGCCTGCATCGGTCACCGCCACATGGGTGCCGTCGTCTCGTGCATCCAGCATCCCGAGACAGGTCGCGAGCGCCGGTTCCCCCATGTCAGGAAACCGGCGGCTCAAGCACTGAAGGTTGTCGTGGCCGGAGGAGGGCCCGCAGGCATGAAGGCGGCCGCCACGGCGGCCGAGTGCGGGCACGACGTGACACTCGTCGAGAAGGAAAGCGAACTGGGCGGCCAGGCCTGCCTTGCGCAGATGCTTCCGGGCCGCGCCGAGTTCGGCGGCATCATCACCAATCTCTCCCGCGAGGTGACGGAGGCCGGCGTCAGGGTGGTCAAGGGAAGGGCCGCAAGCGCAGGCTCCATCAGGCGCCTGGCACCTGACGCCGTGATCGTGGCGACGGGCGCAGCCCCCTACTTGCCCGCACTCGAAGGGGACATGCACGGAGTGGATGCATGGTCGGTGATCAAAGGCGAGGCCAACGTCGGTTCACGGGTCGTCATTGCCGACTGGCGCTGCGACTGGACCGGGTTGGGTGTCGCCGAGATGCTGGCGCGCAATGGCTGCCATGTCCGTCTCTACTGCCAGGGCACGCAGCCCGGACAGAATCTCCAGTCCTATCTCAGGGACCACTGGATCGGAGTTCTGGATGGGCTCGGTGTCGAAACCCGCGCCTACGCCCGGCTGTTTGGCGCTGACGGGGATACGGTATACTTCCAGCACATGACCAATGGCGAACCGCTCATTGCTGGTGATGTCGACACCCTGGTCCTGGCCCAGGGACACCGTCGCGTGGCCACTCTCCACGAGCAACTCGAGAACGAGGGGCAGCGTGGTCTTCACATCATCGGCGACGCCCTCTCGCCACGGACGGCCGAAGAGGCGGTTCTCGAGGGGCTGGAGACCGCTGTGGCGCTGTCTGCCTGACCGATGGAAGAGGGACCCCTTCTTGTTACGGGTGCCGCCGGGTGTATCGGCGCCTGGATCGTGGCGCGTCTCAGGCAGGCGGGCCGGGAGGTTGTCGCCCTCGACCTCGCCGATGACCGGCGCCGCCTCTCTCTGGCGATGGACGACGACGCGGCCCGCGCTCTTCCCTGGGAAGCGGTCGACATCACCAACACGACCGCTCTTGGCGATGTCGTCACGCGTCTGCGGCCTCGGGTGATCATTCACCTTGCCGCCCTGCAGATACCGTTCTGTGCAGCGGATCCGGTGGCCGGCGCCAATGTCAACGTGGCAGGGCATGTCGCTCTCTTCGAGGCGGCCCGCAACGCCGGCGTCCGCCATGTGGTCTATGCCAGCTCGGTTGCGTCCCTGCCGGCGGCGGAAAGGCCGGCACCCAACACGCTCTATGGAGTCTACAAGCGCGCCAACGAGGGCGTGGCGGCGATCTACTGGCAGGACTGGCAGGTCGCCAGCATCGGTGTCAGGCCGCACACGGTTTATGGCCCGGGACGCGATCAGGGCATGACCTCGTCGCCGACGAAGGCGATGCTGGCGGCAGCCCGTGGTCAGCCCTACTGCATCGCCTACGACACGACGATGATGATGCAGCACGTCCACGAGGTGGCCGATGCGTTCATCGCCTGCGCGGACGCCACCGTCTCCGGTCACCACGTCTGCAATCTCGGTGGCGTGAAGGCCTCGACGCCGGAGATAGCCGCCATCATAAACCGGTCCGTCCCCGGAGCCCGGATCACGGTCGCTGACACCCGGATCGATCTCCCCGTCGACCAGGACGACAGAGCCCTGCGCGCCCTCGTGGGCGGCTGGCCCGCTGTCTCCCTCGAGGACGGCATCCACCACACCATCTCCGCCTTTCGCGACTTCGCCAGCCGTGGCCTGGTGGCACCCTGACCGAATGGCCCCCGGAACCGGTCTCCTGAGGCAAACAGCGCGCCCCCCTGAATTCCGAGACGTGCTGTGCTGACGTCATGTTGAACAACAGTCGATCGGGAAGTCAGCGGAAGAACTCGACGCGGAACCGTGATTGTCCCAGGGGTGCGATCTCGTGATCCACTTCGGGTTCGACGATGCCGGGGGTGTCCGGGTCAAGGACGTGTTCCTCGGCGGGGGAGGTGTGGATCCGGTAGAGGAGGCGTCCTTCCAGGACAATGACCCTGCCCCAGGTTCCCGCCTTCGTCCGGTGCGCCTTCCGCAGGCCCGATGGCACCGTCTCTTCGGTGAAGACAGGGGTCGTGCGCTGGAACTGCAGGTTGGCGGGAAGCGTCTTCAAGAGTCGGAGGGCCTGTGGTAGCGGTCATCTGATCACAATGTCGTGCAAGCTGAAACGGGACAACCTGGGAGCGGGACCATGGCCAGCAACGTTCTTGTCATCTGTTCGGACCAGCACTGGCGCGACGCTGCGGGTTGCTACGGGCATCCGCTGGTCCTCACGCCCCACATCGACGCTCTTGCCCGCCGTGGCACCGTCTTCGACGTCGCCTATTCGGCGGCGCCCATCTGCGTCTCCGCCCGCGCCGCCATGCAGACCGGCCGCTGGGTCCACCAGCTTGGCACGTGGTCAAGTGCCGAACCCTACGACGGTTCGCCCAGAGGCTGGGGTCACCGGCTCCAGGAGGAGAGGCGACAGGTGGTGTCCATCGGCAAGCTTCACTTCCGGTCGAGCGACGACGACAACGGCTTCGCCGAGGAGGTCATTCCGGTCCACATCCTGAACGGGACCGGCTTCACCTCGTCCATGGTGCGGGACGGCCTTGAGCCCTATGCCAGCAACGCGGACTTTGCCCTCGATATCGGTCGCGGCGAATCGCGCTACACGCGCTACGACCGCAAGGTCACCGAGCTTGCCTGTGCATGGCTTGGCGATGTCGCTCCGGGAACCGACCAGCCGTGGACGCTCTTTTGTTCATTCGTGGCGCCGCACCATCCCATCGTCGCCCCCGACACGTTCCACGACCTCTACGACAGGCGAGAGATCGACCTGCCGCGCCTGCGTGCTCCGGGAGAACGGCCGGACCATCCGGTTCTCGACGTCTGCCAGACGATCTGGGACTACGACCGGCATTTCCGGGACGATGACCACGTCATCGAGGCGCGGCATGCCTACTACGGCTATGTCTCCTTCCTCGATGACAATGTCGGGCGCGTGCTCGCCGCCCTCGAGGCGTCCGGCGAGGCGGACAACACCCTCGTGATCTATGTGTCCGATCACGGCGAAATGCTGGGCAACCACGGCATGTGGGCGAAGATGAACATGTACGAGGAATCGTCGGCCGTTCCTCTCGTTGCCGCCGGACCCGGCATGCCGTCGGGGCGTCGCTGTGCCTCACCGGCCTCCCACATCGATCTTCAGCCCACCATCCTGAAGGCCCACGGACTCGAGAACGCCGATGGTCTCGACGGCATCGCCTTGCAGGATCTCGCGACCGGCGGTCACCATGACCGGGCAGTCCTCTCGGAGTACCACGAACGCGGAGCCGTCACCGGCATGTTCATGATGCGCTGGCGGAACTGGAAGTACATTGCCTATCCGGGATACTCGCCGCAGCTCTTCGACATGGACGACGATCCTGTCGAATCCGCGGATCTCGGCCGGCATCCGGCCCATGAGGCCACGCGGGCGGCCTGCGCGGTACGCCTTGGCGCCATTGTGGACTGCGAAGCGGTCAACCGGCGCTGTTTCTCCGACCAGGCGCGAAAGATCGCTGCGCTCGGTGGTCGCGAGGCGGCCATGGCAGACGGCGAACACGCCTACACGCCCATGCCTGACGTGACCTTGCAGTAGGGGAGTGAGACGGTCCTACCGGGGTGGACCGTCGTCGATCAGCGATCTCAGCAACGCGATATGGCGGGGCAGGGTGCCGCAGCATCCGCCGACGATGCGGGCGCCACCGGCAAGCCACCGGGCGACATGGTCGCGGTAGGATTCGGGATCGAGATCATGGCGGTGGCCGATCGACTTGTCGCCGGGCTGAATCGGAACGAAGGTGTTGGCGTAACCTCCGGTGGGGAGGCCGGTGGCCAGCAGTTCGGGCAGTGCCCGCGTCACGGCCTCCGGTGTGCAGCAGTTGGCAATGAAGGCGCTGACCGGCTGGTCGGCGACACTGCGGGCAGCCTCTGCAACGCTGGTGCCGTCCTTGAGCGAGGCCTCCTTCTCTTCGTGGAGCGTCCAGCCGATCCACACGGGCTTGCCGGTGCCCGCCGCCGCTGCGGCAGCAGTACGGGTCTCGGCGACCGTGGTGAGTGTCTCACAGATGAAGAGATCGACACCGTCGGCCAGGATGCCGGCCTGTTCGGCGTAGCGTTCCGCCAGGATGTCCTCGGATTCAACCTCGTCGGGAAGGTAGCTGTCCGAAAGCGGCGGCAGCGAGCCGGCGATCAGAATGTCGCGTTTCTCGGCGTCGACGGCCCGGCGGGCGAGTTCGAGAGCCTTGAGATTAAGTTCGCGGAACCGGTCCTCGATGCCGAGATCGGCCATGAAGGACCGCACGACGCCGTAGGTGTTGGTGATGATGAGATCGGCTCCGGCACGGATGAAGTCGCGGTGCAGCCCAAGGACGGCATCGGGTGCCTCGATGAGTGCGCGCCCCGACCAGAAGGGTGAACCGGGCTGACGCAAACCCATGCCGGCAAGCGCTTCCCCCATGCCCCCGTCAGTGAGGATCGGGCGATCGTCTTCCAGGGCGGCGGATGTCATGGCGTTTGCTCCATTGAATTGCCCGGGCATCTTGCGCCACTATGACGAAAACCGTTCAAGGTTGCGATTCCTCGAAGGGGATCATCGGGAAGGACATCATGAACCGTTCTCCGGTCACCTATACGTTGTGGCTTGCCAGCGCCAATGCGGCCGCTGTCGAAGCGGCCAGCATCCACGGGTGTCAAGGCATCACCATCGACATGGAACACGGCGTCTTCGATCGCAGCGATGTAGACCGGCTGATCCTGCTGGCCCGCGAATCGGGCCTTCAGTCCTTCGTCCGGGTGGCCGAACCGACGCGCATCGCGGTCCAGCACCCGCTCGATTCCGGAGCGACCGGAGTCATCATCCCTCATGTCGACAGCCTTGATCATGCACGCGAGTTGACGGCCTATGCCAAGTATCCTCCCATGGGTGACCGCAGCGTCGGGGGTGGCCGGACCTTCGGGTACGGTGGCAGTGACGAGGCCTTCTTTGCTGCCGAAAATGTCCGCGTACGCTGCTATCCCATGGTGGAGACCGTTGGCGCCCTCGAGGATGTCGAGGCCATTCTGGCACTCGATTGCGTGGACGGCATCTTTCTCGGGCCGGCGGATCTCAACATGGCGCGGGGCCGCAAGGGCGAGTTCGGTGCCGCCGACGCTCAGGACCGGAGCCACGTCGCCGAAACGTGCCGCAAGGCAGGCAAGGTCTTCGGCATGAACGTCTACACGATCGAGGACATGGAGGCATCGCGTGACATCGGCCTCACCTTCGCCGCGCTTTTGGACGATGTCGCAGCCCTTCTCGATGGCTACGGTCGCGTCGTGAGCGATGCGCGCAGGATCATCGAGGACGCCTGACGGAACGGGAGGGAGAGACGGTCATGGTCACGGGGAGTTGCCTGTGCGGAGCGGTGCGCTGGCGCGTCGATGGCCTGCTCACGGGAATGACCCATTGCCATTGCACCATGTGCCGAAAGATCCATGGGGCGCCGTTTGCCACCTATGCCGTGGTGAATCCGGAGACCGTGACCTTCCTTTCCGGCAAGGACCATACGACGTTCTATGAATCATCCCCCGGGGCTGTGCGCGCCTTTTGCTCCCGGTGCGGGTCGGTGGTGCCGGTCCCCGGTGAACCGGAGACGCCGGTGGGTGGTCTCGATGGTGATCCCGGCGCCAGGCCCGAGGCGCATATCTTCGCGGCCTTCCAGGCGCCGTGGCACATCATCGCCGACGATCTGCCGCGTCACGACGTCTGGGGTGAAGAGATGGAGGGCCCGGTCATCGACATGCCGACACGGGCCGCGCCGGATGAAGATATCCTTCACGGCAGCTGCCTGTGCAACGCCATCGCCTACGAGGTGCCATCGCGTTTCAAGCGGGTACACAACTGCCACTGCTCGCGGTGCCGCAAGGCACGCGCTGCTGCCCACACGACCAATGGCTTTCTCGATATCGACGACCTCCGGTTCACCCGCGGCGAAGACCACCTGAAGCTCTGGCATCTTCCGGGGGCGCGGTATTTCGCCCAATCGTTCTGCTCCCGTTGCGGTTCCGTCATGCCCCGCCATGACCGCGGACGCATGGTTGCGGTGATTCCCTTCGGTTCTCTTGACAGCGATCCCGGGCGGTCGGCCGATGATCATGTCTTCGTTGGTTCCAGGGCACCCTGGTACGACTTCGCCGATCACCTTCCCCGTCACGACGAGATGCCTCCGTGAAGGCCGCAACGAGAAACCGCTGGGCCCCGGAGATCGAGCTCAAGTTCACCGTCTCGCCGGAAGCCGCAGGGTCGCTTCTCCACCTGCCGCCACTGTTGAGGGCGCGGGATCTCGGTGAACGCTGTATCGATTCACGTTACTTCGACACCAAGGGGCGCCGTCTGCAACGGGACGGCATTGCACTGCGCGTGCGGCGCCACGGCGATTCCTTCGTGCAGACAGCCAAGATGTTCGATCCGGCCGGACACACCGCCTTTCGTCTTGAACGGGAAGATCCGGTCGCCGGACCACAGCCATGCGCCGCCCTGCTGCGCCAGGCCGCCGGTTCAGGGTATGCGGATATCGCCGATGGTGATCTCGTTCCGGCCTTCCGCACCATGATCAACCGCCGGGTGCTCATGCTGGAGGATCAGGGCAAGGGCTCGCGAGTCGAGGTGGCCATCGACAACGGCTTCGTGGAAGCGTCTGGCGCCAGGGAACCACTGAGCGAAATCGAGCTCGAACTCATGGAAGGCGGAATTGGCGATCTCTACAGCCTGGCGCTCGGGATGCATCGTCAGACGCCGCTGGCCATTGAGGCCTTCACGAAATCCCAGCGCGGCCATGCGCTCGGAGGTGGTCTACCGCCGGCCTGGAGCAAGGCCGGCGCCTTCGTCCTTGACCCCGACACGAGTCTCGATGATGCCATCGCCCTGACATTGGGGCGCTGCTACGACCACTGGATGAACAACCAGGCGGCGGCCCTTGATGGCCGTGATATCGAAGGCGTCCATCAGATGCGTGTGGCCCTGCGCCGGCTGAGGGCGGCTCTGGCGCTGTTCGCGCCCTGGCTCGATGATGGCAGCCAGGTGCGCTTTGTCGCGGATGTGAAGTGGATTGCTGCCAGTCTTGCAGCAGTTCGCGACCTCGATGTTCTCAGCCATGTCACCCTGGCGCCACTGCGCGCGGCCTTTCCCGGTGACGAAGACCTCGCGCGTCTCGATGAGTGCGTAGGAACCCGCAGGCAGGCGGCCTGCCGCCGGCTTGTGCTGGCCGTTGGTTCACCTCGCTATACCAGTGCTGTCCTCTCACTGGGACAGTGGATCGTTGAGCGTGGCTGGTCTGCGGGCGATCCGGCCCTGGACGGCCCGGCACGATCCCATGTCGGCGGGGCCTTGAGCGAGGCTTACGCTGAGGTGCTGTCCCGCGGGGAGGGTTTTGCGGCCCTGAACGCGGTCGCGCGTCATCAACTCCGTCTGCGCATCAAGCGCCTGCGCTATGCCATCCAGTTTGTCGGACCGGCCTATCGGGGCACGGGCCCCTGGCTCCAGGCGCTGTCGGACCTGCAGGACGCGCTGGGTGCGGCCAACGATGCCGCCGTGGCCGGCGACCTCATCAGGTGCTGCACCAGGTCGGCGCCCGGCAAGCGCCAACTTGCCCGCGCCGCGGGCCTCGTTGCCGGCTGGTGGGCGGCAAGGGAGGAACACCTCGAAAGCGCCGCGGGGGCCAGTTGGCGGGCGTTCACGGAACTTGAACCATTCTGGAGATCCGTCCCGGATCGGTCTTGAGTTCCGGTGCAAACCTCAGCATGCCGCGGCGCCATGTGACGCCCGTGTGATCCAGGAACTCCAGAAGGTCCACTGCGTGATTGCGCCCGATACCCAGGGCGTCACGCACCTCGCCCACGCCAATGCCATCGGGATGCTCCCGGAAAAGGCGGCGCACGGCCGCCTCGGCCTTGGCGATCTGCCGCGGCGTGAGATAGCGGTTGCGCGCAATTCTCACCACGAGGCCAAAGGCGGCCATCCGTTCCAGAAATCGGCGCAGGTCATCCGGCGCCATGTCCAGGGTGGCGGCGAGGGGATGAAGCGATGGCGGTGAGCCCGACGTCACCTCGATGGCCGCTTCGGTCCTGGCCCACAGGGACCGGTCCTTGGCTGCCGGTTCTACCTTGCGTCCCGGACGGTGAACCACCACCCCGCGCCGCGCCAGTGTGTCCTTGCGGCAGAGATCGTCGATGACCGCACCGACGAGAACAGAATCGGCAGATCCTGGAACCAGCAAGTGGAGTTCCCCGGCCGCAGGCCCGAGCCGGTCCTGCCGGCATGCGTGATCGCCGTCTATTGCATTGAGGACGTGGCCGGCGAGAGCGTTCCAGTGACGTTTGTGAATCACGTGTTCGCGTCCGTCCCGGCTGAACCGGCGTACGTGTCCGGGAAGCGGACAGGCATCGGCCGCCAGATTGCGCGATGAGAAGAAGGCGACCGGATCGAGACCGGTCGCCGCAATGTCGACAAGGGCGCCCAGCGCCTCTTCGTGATCGTTGCGGTCGACGGCTCTCAGGCGTGCCAGGCGTTCTGGGCGGGCTCGTCCCCGTGCCGGCCCAGCGGCATCGAGTACCCGCGCCCCGCCGACCGTCCGGCGTGCCGAAATGTCGCGCAGCAGCAGATAGTCGTTCCAGGCCGGCACCAGCGGTCCGTCAAGGCGCAATTGCGCCAGCCCGCTTTCACCGGGGGCAATCTCAGGATCCTCGAGAAGGGCGACGCGCCCGGTCACATGACCGGTCCCATGGTGAACGTGAACGGCCTGCCAGTGCTTGAAGGCACGGCGTTCGCTTTCCAGGATCGTCACCATGGCGTCGATCCGGCGCGACGGCACCAGGATCTGCGGCGTCACGACCCAGTCCCCGCGACGGACATCATTGCGGCCGAGCCCGGCGAGGTTGATGGCAGCCCGTTCGCCGGTGACGGCTCGTTCTGCCGGGCGGGCGTGGCCGTGAAGCGCCCGTGCCCGCGTCTCGAGTCCAGCAGGAAGCACGGTGAGCGAGTCACCGGTAGAGACCTCCCCGGCGCAGACAGTCCCGGTCACCACCAGCCCGGCACCCTTCATGATGAAGGACCGGTCGACAGCAAGCCGGAAGCCTCCTTCCGGTGGTGGTGCGGCCACGTCCTGTGCCGCCTTTTCGAGGTGACGGCGCAGCGTGGGCAAGCCTCGCTGGTCGGCGACGGACGTGGCGATCACGGCCCTGACATGGATGCCGTGAGAGAGCGCCAATCCTTCGGCCGCAGCGGCGGTGCGCGGGATGCTCTCGCCGGTGGCGCGATCGGCCTTGGTGATGGCGATCACCACCTGCCGGATGCCGAGAAGGGAAAGCACGGCCACGTGCTCGATTGTCTGCGGCATGACGCCGTCATCGGCCGCGACGGTGAGAAGTCCGAGGTCGACCCGGGAGAGTCCGGCCACCATGTTCCGCACGAACCGTTCGTGGCCCGGTACGTCGATGAAGCCGACGCGCTGCCCTGACGGCAGATCGAGCCACGCATATCCAAGATCGATGGTGAGGCCGCGCCGCTTTTCTTCCGCCAGCCGGTCGGTGTCCACACCTGTCAACGCGGCCACCAGCGACGTCTTGCCGTGGTCCACGTGACCGGCCGTGGCAATGATCATGGAAGTTCCAGATCCCGCAGTCCGGCGCGGAACGTGTCCCTGTCGTCAAGGCAGCGCAGGTCAAGGAAGAGAACACGGCTCCTCAAGGATCCGATGACGGGTCGCGGCAGGTGTCTGAAGGCGGCGGCGAGTCGACGAAGACGCCGGTCCGAACCGCGTCCGGGGTCTGCCGGACAGATGGCGAAGCCCGCACTGGCGAGGGTGGTGACGGGCTGCGCCCCGCTTCCTATCTGGCTTTCCAGGGGAACGACCTCGACCGTGAAGGCGGGTGTGAGGGCACCGGCGAGATCGCTCTCGAGGTCCCTAGCTTCGCACATGATGTCCGCGGCGGATCGCGTCAGCAGGCTCAAGGCCGGGAGTGTACGGGGCAGGCTGTTGGGGTCCTCGTAGAGAGCCAGTGTCGCGTCGAGTGCCGCCAGTGTCATCTTGTCGGGACGCATCGCACGCATCATCGGGTTGGTTGCCATGCGGGCGACGAGGTCGGCGCGTCCGACAACGATTCCGGCCTGGGGTCCTCCGAGAAGCTTGTCACCGCTGAAGGTCACGAGATCCACCCCGTCTGCCACGATCTCGGCCACCACCGGTTCTCTCGGCAGACCCCAGCGGCTGAAATCGACCAATGCTCCGCTGCCGAGATCGACCGCGAAGGGCACGCCATGGGCCCTGGCGAGACGCACGAGTTCAGCTTCCTCCACCGTCGATGCAAACCCCTGGATCACGTAGTTGCTCGTGTGGACCTTGAGCAGCAGGCCGGTCCGCGGACCGAGCGCCTCCTCATAGTCGGCAAGGTGTGTCCGGTTCGTGGTCCCCACCTCGACCAGGCGGGCGCCGGCCCTTGCCATGATGGCCGGCATGCGAAAGGCGCCGCCGATCTCCACCAGTTCTCCCCGGGAGACGGGAACCTGACGTCTGAGTGCCAGGGTGTTGAGAAGCAGCATGACGGCGGCCGCATTGTTGTTGACGACAAGCGCACTTTCGGCGCCAGTGAGGCGTTGAAGTCGGAGTGCGACGTCGCCCCCACGGTTCCCCCGTCTGCCGCTCGTCAGATCGTACTCCAGGGCCGAGGGACCCGAAGCGGCCCGCATCATGGCCTCGATGGCGGGGGCGGCCAGAGGTGCGCGTCCGAGATTGGTGTGAAGCACCGTGCCGGTGAGATTGAAGACCCGGCGTGGACCCGACTCCATGCGTGCCCTGCAGAAAGCCTCGACAAGAGTCGGCCCCTTGCCGGTCGCCCAGTCGATGCCCGAATGATGGCGGATGATGTCGCGTACGCCCTCCTTCACCAGGCGCCGCCCGAAGAGATCCTGAATGCCGGCCATGGCCGGCATTCCCAGGATCGTGTCCACGCTCGGCGGGCGTCCGGTGGCATCCACCATCGCCGCTATCCTCCGGGGGTTTGAACGGCGTCATGCTAACTGGTTTGACAAGACGATGCAGGATACGGTCGCCGCCATGACGGAACATCGCCTTCGACCCCTTCTCGAACCCCGCTCCATCGCCCTGGTGGGCGCCTCGGCACGTCCCGATTCATTCGGCTACGCCACCTTGCGCAATCTCGCCAGCCCGCACTACCGGGGCAGGATTCACGCGGTCAATCCCCGCTACGACAGGATCGACGACATCGACTGCCATCCCTCGCTTGGCGACGTCCCGGGAGGTGTCGAGCATGCCGTTCTCTCGGTCGCAAATGCCCGCATCGAGGCAGCCCTCGTCGATGCAGTCGAGGCAGGCGTTCGTTCGGTGACCATCTTCGGAAGCGCCTATCTCGAGGGGGACACAGCCGGATCGAATCTCAAGGATCGCCTGCAGGGGATTGCGAGGGAGGCGGGACTCCTCGTCATCGGTGCGAACTGCATGGGATACGTGAACTACTCAGTCGGCGCCCGGGTCACGTGGATGAACGTGCCGGAAGACGGGTGGTTCGACCCCGGCCACATCTCCCTCATCACTCATTCGGGCACCTGTTTTCTGACCCTGCAGTTCGTCGACCCGAGACATCGCCATAACCTGTGTATCTCGGCAGGTCAGGAGCTCACGGTGACGGCGGCCGACTACATCGACTATGCGCTCGACAAGGAGAGTACACGGGTCATTGCTCTCTTCCTCGAGACGGTGCGCGATCCCGATGCCTTCCGGGCGGCCCTCGACAGGGCGGCCAGGGCCGACGTTCCGGTGGTGGCGATCAAGGTGGGCCGGACTGGCCGGAGTGCGGAGCTGGCGCGCAGTCATTCCGGTGCTCTCGCCGGAAACGACGCCGCATACGAGGCGGTCTTCGACCACTACGGTGTGCTGCGGGTCGACACCTGGAATGAACTCGCCGCGGCCAGCCGCCTCTTTGCCCACCACAAGGAGATCGCTCCGGGAGGCCTTGCTGGCATCATGGATTCGGGCGGGGCCCGCGGCATGCTGCTCGATCTTGCAGCGAGGATGGGCGTTCCCTTCGCCGATATCGGCGACGACACGGTGAAAACTCTCACCGGTCTCCTGGAATACGGCCTCGAGCCGGTGAACCCGACAGATGTGTGGGGCTCGGGCCGGGAGTGGCAGGATGTCTACACGGGCTCCATGAAGGCGCTGGCCGACGACCCCGCATCGGCCATGACGGGAATCTTCGCGGATCTCGGGGGCCTTGAAACCGGCGGCTCCGTCTACCTCGAACTTTGCGAGAAGATCGAGCGGGAGACGGCGAAGCCGGTCTTCTTCTGCCAGCACTGGAGTCGGGCCATGGATCCGGATATGGCGAGGAGAACGGCGGCGAGTCCGGTTCTCGTCATTGACGGCACCGAGACCTTCCTTTCGGCAGTCCGCCTTGCCATGCAGCGCCGCGATCGGGTGGATGATTCCCCCGGCGACATGGCGCCCGTCCCCGGAGAACCAGTGATCGAGCGCTGGCGCCAACGACTTGTCCGACCTGAGACGCTCGATGAGGACGAGGGCCTCACCCTCCTGGAGAGCTTCGGCATCGCCGCGCCGGCGAGGCGGATGACGGCCTCAGCAGACGAGTGCGTCGCAGCAGCTGCCGTCATCGGCTGGCCCGTGGTTCTCAAGACAGCCGCCAGCGGTCTCCTGCACAAGACCGAAGCCTCCGGCGTCATCCTTGCAGTCGGCAACGAAGACGATGTCGTGCGGGGTTGGCACGACCTCGCGGGGAGACTGGGGCCGAGGGTGCTGGTGGAGGCGATGGCTCCCCAGGGCATGGAAATGGCGGCCGGCATCGTCATCGACGAACAGTTCGGGCCACTCGTCATGATTGCCGCAGGAGGGATCCTGATCGAGACACACGCCGACCGCAGGTTCCTTCTTCCTCCTGCCGGACGGGCAAGCGTGCGCCGGGCGGTCGATCAACTCGCCTGCCGGCCGCTCCTCGATGGAGTGAGAGGCGGCGAAGCCGTGAACGTGGATGCCCTGATCGACACCGTTGCCAGGCTATCCGTCATCGCCACGACCCTGGGCGACCGCCTTGCCGAACTCGACATCAACCCCCTCATCGTCCACCCGCAGGGTTGCCTGGCGGTCGACGCACTCATCCTCCCGCAGGCCCATCCCTGATCCTCGGAACCGTCGACACCCTGTCGCCGGAAGCCTGACGAGGGCATGACGAAATGTCATCGGCGTTCGGATGTGGTACCGCCATACAACTGCTCTGCAGAGCCTTTGCACGTGTGCCCGGAGCCCCATCAAGGCCCACGAGCAGCAACCCCGTCACCCGGTCAAGCCGGGGAAGCAAGCCGGGTGCCAGAAGGTTGCGACGCTACAGCCGCCCATCGGCGACAGAACACGCTTGAGAGAAACACGGTCGCGGGGCAGGCCCACCGATAGATACCCTGGCGGCGGAATGCACGGGTTGGACCGGCACCCGACGGGCGAAGCCGTCCAGAACGGCCCGATTTGCACAGCTGATCACGGGCGACGACAGGGCTCCCGGACGCCGGGCGGAATGACATCTTGACATCAATCTGGGGGTCATCATGATGCCTTCCATGCGAACTACACTGACCGTCGACCCGGATGTCGAACAACTCCTGCAACGGGAGATGCGGCGCACAAACAGAAGCATGAAGGCTGTCGTCAACGATGCGTTGCGCATCGGCCTCGGGATGCGGAGCAAATCGCCCCGGGTGCCTCCATTCAAGGTGGAATCCCATGCTTTCGGCTTCAAGCCCGGAACCGATACCGACCGACTCAATCAGTTGGTTGACGAGATGGAGGCGGATGAGTTCGCTCGAAAGCAGGCTCGATGATCGTTCCCGACGTCAATCTGCTGGTGTATGCCTACAACTCGCAGTCCCGCCAGCACGAAGCGGCAAGGACGTGGTGGGAACAATTGATGAATGGCCGCGGCACAGTGGGCCTTTCCTGGGTTGTGATCCTGGGATTCATCCGCATTGCGACCCATCCCGGGATACTCGACAGCCCGCTGCCTGTGAGCAGCGCCTGCTCCCGCGTCCTGGCGTGGCTCGCCCGTCCCCAGACAACGCTCATCCACCCTGGGGACAGGCATGCCAACATCCTGTTCGAATTCCTTGAGGACATCGGATCGGCTGGCAACCTGACAACGGACGCGCATCTCGCCGCCCTTGCGATCGAGCATCAGGCGGAACTTCACTCAACCGATGCGGACATGGCCCGGTTTCGCGGGTTGCGCTGGACGAATCCCCTCGTCTGATCGGCGGTTCCCGACGGCGTGAATGCCATGGCCGGACACGACGTCCGTCCACTCATCACATCATGGCCGGAACGTCGGGTGTCCGGGATGTCCGACACGCAGGCGCAAGAGAGTCGTTTCCGCGGTGATGAAGAGATCGCGCATGTCGTCGCCCCCGAAGCAGAAGTTGGCTGGAAACCGGGGCGTCAGGATGACGCCGAGCAGGGCGGCGTCCGCGTCGAAGACATGGATTCCGCCCGGCCCGCCGGTCCACACGTTGCCTGAGGCATCGACTTTCATGCCGTCCGGCGAGCCGTCTCCAAGCGTGCCGTCATCGTCCCGCGTCTCGGCGAAGAGCAGACCACCGGAGGCGCCGCCCTCGGCATCGATCTCGTAGACCCTGATGTGCTGGCGCTCGCTGTCGTTGACGTAAAGGCGTGACTTGTCGGGGGAGAAGCAGAGACCGTTCGGTCCTTCGTAGTCGTCGTCGACGAGGTGAAGAGTGCCGGAAGCGTCGATCCGGAAGACGCCACGGAATGGCAGGTCCGGCTCGCGCGTCACGCCGGTGTGGCTCTCCCGGCCGTAGAGCGGATCGGTGAACCAGATCCCGCCGCGGTCGTCGACAACGATGTCGTTGGGGCTGTTCAGCTCGCGGCCCTGCCAGGAGTCCGCCAGTACCGTGACCTCGCCGTCGTGCTCGAGGCGGCTGACCCGGCTGGAGGCGTGCTCGCACATCAGCAGCCGGCCTTGTGCGTCATAGCAGGTGCCGTTGGTCATGTTGCTGGGCTCGCGCAGGACCTCGATCAAACCGGACGAGGCGTGCCAGCGGTGAATGCGGTTCGATGGAATGTCGGTGAACGTCACGTGGCGTTCCGCCGGATGCCATGACGGACCTTCCGTGAACCTGAACCCCTCGGCCAGTGTTTCGAAGACGGCATCCTCGACGACGATGTCCCGGAAACGGTCGTGGGCGGCACGATAGATGGACATGACCTACTCCCGCCTCGACCGGCTTGCCGAGGTCGAACAGCCGGCCGAAGACAGCGGCCGCCGTCGCGACTCCTTCCACGAAGGTTCGGCGCCAGTTCGCGAGGCAGCCCGTGAACACGGTCCGGGGTTGATCATTGTCGGCATAGTCATCATTCCCTCTGGTGCGCGAGTGCCAGTGCGATGAGGCTTACCATCACGCCCGATGATGCGCCAGACAAGGCAGAGCGCGCCATCGCTTCAGGTGCCCGGTGCCAGTGTCACCGGGATCCTGCACGATCGGCCTCAGTCGCTGCGTGAACTCCGGCGTTGTGCCGGCCGCGGGACTGTTCATGGAGGCGAGGTTCATCGCAACGAAGCGAGACCCATTTTTTCTGAGATATCAGCCGGTGGTTGCCCGTCGGGCCATGGGGCCACCTTTGACACGTCTGCGGAAGGACGTACAGGATAGGCGTGGTGCTTGAAGCGAGAGGCCCTACGTTGAGCGGTTTTCCCTATTCCCGCGTGGCGGTCACGGGAGGCAGCGGCCGCCTTGGCCGCTACGTGGTGAAGCATCTGGAATCGATCTGCGATGTCACCGTAATCGATATCGAGGCCAGTGATCGCGATGTCACCCTGTGCGACGTGCGCGACATCGATGCCGTGCGGGGAGCGCTGCAGGGATGCGAGGCGGTGGCGCACCTGGCGGCCCTGGATGACGGTATTGTCGAGGAGGAAGAGGCCTACATCGACGTCAACCTGCGCGGCACCTGGAACGTCCTGCAGGCATCCGAGAAACTCGGCATCGAGCGCGTGGTGCTGGCCTCGAGCGTGGCCGCCCTCGGTATTGGCGCCTACAATCCACCGGGCGTGCTGCCGTTGCCGGTGGAGACCGAGCTCCGGCCCCGCCAGGCCTACGGCATGACGAAGAAGGTGGTGGAGCAGTTCGCCCGGGCCTTTGTCGACAGGGGCCGCCTCGAGGTGATCTCGCTCAGACCCAGCCTTGTCGCCCAGCCGGACATCACATGGTCCATGGCGCAGACGGCCAGCGACGCCGATGGCACCGAGCCGCCGCCCGCCGCCAGCGGAGCGGGATGGCGGATCCTGCGCGAACCGCTGGCCATCACCAGGGCATTCGTCTCCCCCGACGACGCAGCCAGGGCCTTCCGCGCGGCCCTTGACGTGCGCGACATCCGGTGCGGCAGCTTCTATGTCACCGGCCCGGACACCTGTTCGGCCCTGGAGACCGCCGAGGCCATCAAGCGGTCATGCGGTCATCGGCCGATGATTGCCGATGCGGATCTCTATCGGCGACATCCGCGGGCCAGCGCCTTCGACCTGCGTCCGGCCAGGGAGATCCTGGGGTGGCAACCCGAGGATTGCTGGGCCGACCACCTTGCCCGTGTCATCGACTCCGCCGGAAAATCGCCATGACCATGATCCTCAGGGGAGGGCGCATCCTCGATGCCGACACCCGGGATGCGCCGTATCGCGACATACTCGTCAGGGACGGCACCATCGTTGATGTGATGCCGCCCGGAAACGACGGCCCCGAGGGTGTTCCCGTGAGGGATGTTTCCGGCCATCTCGTCATTCCCGGACTCGTCAACGGTCACACCCACGGTCACGGCAGTTTCGGCAAGGGCCGCGGCGACCGCTGGTCCCTTGAACTGTTGCTCAATGCCGGGGTTTGGATCAGCGGCCAGCGCACAGCCGAGGACATGTACCTTGCCACGCTTCTCAATTCTGCTGAGATGATCCGTCGGGGATGCACGGCCACCTATGATCTCACCCTCGAGTTGCCGCACCCCAGTCCCGCCGGCATCCGCCAGGTGGCCAGGGCCTACGAGGATGCCGGCATGCGGGCCATCGTCGCACCCATGGTCGCGGACATCGGCTTTCACGACCTTGTGCCGGGCCTTGGCGAGGCCATGGAGTCCGGGCTGCGGGAGACCGTGAAGTCATGGAAACCCGAACCCTGGCAGGTGGCGCTCGATGCCTGCCGCGACATCGTCCGGAACTGGTCCCCTGCGAGGCACCTGGTGCGCCCCGGCCTCGCCCCGACCATACCGATGCACTGCACGGATGACTTCCTCAAGGCCTGCCGGGACCTCGCCAGGGAGCATTCCTTGCCTGTGCACATGCACATGGCGGAGTCGAAGTTCCAGTCCATGCTCGGTCACGAGACCTATGGCATGTCGCTTACCCGCCATGTCGACAGGATCGGACTGGTGGACGAGCGGTTCACCGCGGCACACGGTGTCTGGCTCGATGACGACGAGATGCGTCTCCTCGCCGATCGGGGTGCCTCGGTGGTCCACAATCCAGGCAGCAATCTGCGCCTTGGATCGGGCCTTGCCGCGGTGCGCCGCATGCTCGAGGTCGGACTCAACGTTGCTGTGGGTTCGGACGGTTCCAACTCCTCCGACAACCAGAACATGTTCGAGGCCATGCGCCTTTCCGCCTATGTGTCGCGGGTCATGACACACGATCTCTCCCGGTGGGTGTCGGCCGAGGAAGCCTTCCGGATGACCACCCTGGGTGGTGCCCGTGCCATGGGCCTCGACGGTAGAATCGGACGGATCGCGCCGGGATATCTGGCGGATCTCGTCTTCATCGACCTGGGCGATCTCGCCTGGCTGCCCCTCAACGATCCGCTCAACCAGTTGGTCTATGCAGACGATGGCGGGGCAGTCGACCATGTGATGATCAACGGACACATGGTCTATGAAGACCGACGTTTCACGACCATTGACATCGATGACCTCGCAGCACGAATAAACTGCGCCATGGAACGCCTTAACGCGGTAACGGGTGAAAGGCGCGAGGCGGTGAAGGCCCTCGAGCCGGTCGTGACTGACATGTGCGTCTGCTTCATGTCGAGGCCGTGGCACGTCCATCGCATATGCGAACAGGCAGAGGGGAGGGGGGACCGGTGACGATGGACCTCGTCATCAAGGGCGATCTCGTGACGCAGGCGGGAGTCGTGGAGAACGGCTGGGTCGGTGTCGTCGACGGTGTCATCGCCGCGACCGGTTCGAACGAGCCGCCTCCTGCCCGGCAGAGTGAGGACCATACGGGGAAACTGGTGTTCCCAGGGGTCGTAGACGGCCAGACCCATGCCGGTTCGATCGCCGGATTCGATGGACTCGAGGATCTGACCAGGAGCGCCGCGGCGGGTGGCGTGACGACCATCGTCGACATGCCCTTCGACGAGCCCGATCCGGTGTGGAGCCGCGATCTGCTCGACGCCAAGATTGCCACCGCCAACCGCGTGTCCCATGTCGACGTGGCGCTCTACGGTTCCGTGAAGAAGGTGGTGGAGACCGCCGAGATCGCACGCCTGGCCGAAGGCGGCGTGTGTGCCTTCAAGATGTCGACCTATGAATCCAATCCCCACCGGTTTCCACGGATCCCCCACGACCAGATGGCGCGGGCCTTCGCGGCCATTGCCGACACCGGCCTCACGGTGGCGGTTCACAACGAAGACCAGGAAGTGGTCGATCACGCCATCGGGGTGTTCCGGGACGAGCAGCGCCGGGACGCCGGTTGCCATCATCCGAGCCGGCCGCCACTCGCCGAACTCCTCGCCAACGCCATCATCCTGGAACTCGGGGCGGCAACCGGGGCCCGGGCCCACATCGTCCATTCCTCTCTGGCCCGGGGGTTCGACATGGCGCGCCTCTACAGGGATCAGGGTTACGAGGCGACGGCGGAGACCTGTATCCACTATCTGGCGTTCACCGAGGCGGACATGCTCGCCATGGGTGCCAGGGGCAAGGTGAACCCGCCCATCAGGCCCGACGAGAAAGAGGCAATCTGGATGCGCGTGGCGGCAGGCGACGCTGCCTTCGTCTCCTCCGACCACTGTTCATGGCCTCTCGAGCGCAAGTCCGATGACGACATCTTTGCCGCGGCGCCGGGCGCCCCTGGGGTCGAGTGCCTCCTTGTCGTCATGTTGAGCGAGGCGGAAAAACGCGGCCACGGTCCCGGTCTTGTCGCTGCCATGCTGTGCGAGGGGCCGGCGCGGCACTTCGGCCTGTGGCCGGCAAAGGGCGCCATCCGTGAGGGGGCCGATGCTGATTTTGCCGTTGTCGAACGCGGTGGTCACCGCCACGATGACGCCACGCTTCACTGCGAACTGGCTCCCTGGACGCCCTATCACGGCATGGAACTCTCGGGACGGGTCTGTGAGGCCTGGTTGCGTGGCTACAAGGTCTTCGATGGCCGGAATGTCCTTTCCCGTCCCGGGGACGGCAGGTTCGTCAGGCCGGTCTGAGCCATGGCACCTCGCATTCTCGTCATCAACCCCAACAGCAGCCGCGACGTCACCGAGGCGATGTCACAGGCTCTCGACCGCTTCCGTTTCACCGGTGGGCCCGTCATCGACTGCATCACCCTCGACGATGGCCCGCCCGGCGTCGAGACCGACCGCCATATCGCCGAGGTCTCGGGCCTCGTCGTGCGTGCCATCGAAGATGACGAGGCGGACGCCTACGTCATTGCCTGCTTCAGTGATCCCGGCCTCCATGCCGCCCGGGAGGTGCGTCGCCGGCCGGTGTTCGGCATCGGTGGTTCAGCCTATGCGGCGGCCCTGGCAACAGGTGAACGGTTCGGCATCATCTCGATCCTGCCGGTAGCCCTTCCCCGGCACCGACGCCATGTCGCCTCCCTGGGGCTTTCCAGCCATCTGGCGGGCGACATCGCCATCGACCTTGCCGTGACGGAACTATCGCAAGAGGACCTGGTTCTTGAACGCATGGTCCGGGCCGGTTTGTCACTGAAGGACGATCACGGAGCTGGCGTGGTCATCATGGGCTGTGCCGGCATGGCCCGCTACCACGCCCGTCTCGAGGCAGGGCTTGGCCTGCCGGTCATTGAGCCGACGAAGGCAGCGACGGCGCTGGCGCTCAACGCCCTTGCGACAACCGGGTCCCGGGCCGAGCAGGAAGGAGAAGGATCTTGAGCACGCGAATCATGACGGTCGGCGGCGCCCAGATGGGGCCGGTGCCACGCTCGGATCCCCGGTCGAGGACCGTGGCGCGCATGGTGGATCTCATGCGCCAGGCCCATGCGCGAGGGTGCCAACTGGTGGTCTTTCCGGAACTGGCGCTGACGACGTTCTTTCCGCGCTGGCTGATCGAGGACGAGGAGGAACTGGCGGAGTTCTACGAGGCATCCATGCCGGGTCCCGAGACCATGCCGCTCTTCGAGACGGCGCGCGAACTCGGTATCGGCTTCCACCTGGGCTATGCCGAGATCGCCGAGGATGGCCGCTTCAACACGGCGATCCTGGTGGATCCGGACGGCAGGATTGTCGCCAGGTACCGCAAGATCCACCTTCCAGGCCATGCGGAGAACGATCACGCGCGCGAGTTCCAGCATCTCGAGAAGCGCTACTTCGATGTCGGCAACCTCGGGTTCAGGGTATGGGACACCATGGGCGGGCGGATCGGCATGCTGATCTGCAACGACCGGCGCTGGCCCGAGGCCTTCCGGGTGCTGGGCCTCCAGGGAGTCGAACTGGTCCTCATCGGCTACAACACGCCGACACTCAATGGCCAGACCTTCGAGCCGCCACACCTGCGCATCCATCACAATCTCCTGACCATGCAGGCCGGCGCCTACCAGAACGGCACATGGGTGGTCGGCGTGGCGAAGGCTGGCCTCGAGGATGGAGTCCACATGATGGGTTCGAGCGCCATCGTCACCCCCAACGGCGAAATCGCCGCCCAGGCCAGCACTCTCGATGACGAACTGATCGTGGCCGACTGTGATCTCGACGCCGGTGCCTACATCAAGGCCAATGTCTTCAATTTTGCCGCCCACCGCCGCACCGAACACTACCGCTTGATTGTCGAGACCACAGGAGTGGTGCCGCCGCTGGGCACATGAGGGCGGCGGTGCTCGCCATCCCGGCCGTCCTTTCCCTCCTTGTTTGCGGAGGTGCGACGGCGGGAGAGTCGGCTATGAAGGCAGCGGTGGATTCACTGGCACGTCCCCATGGCTGGATCGGTTCCTGGCTGGAGGCGGGACGCTTCAGCCTCCTGACCTACGCGCCATCCGCGTGGCGCGGCACAGGTGATCTGACCGTCTACATCGAGGGAGACGGCCGGTCGTGGATCTCGCGCACGGAGCTCGCAGCCGATCCCACGCCGCGCAACGGACGGGTTTTGAAGATGGCGCTGAGGGACCCCGGCGATGCGGCCTATCTGGCGCGTCCCTGCCACTATCTCGATGCCACCGAACTCGCTGGTTGCCATCGACGGTACTGGTCTCTGGCGCGCTACGGGGAGGAAGTCGTCGAAGCCATCGATGCCGCCCTTGATATCCTCAAGCGCCGGGCCGGTGCGATAAGGCTTCGCCTGGTCGGATTCTCGGGAGGCGCACAGCTTGCCGTCCTGACCGCAGCACGACGAAACGACGTCGCCGGCATCATCACCATCGCCGGCAATCTCGATCACAGGCGCTGGACGGCCTCACAAGGCGTGTCCGCACTCACCGGTTCCCTCAACGCAGCCGACGTGGCGAGTGTGGTTCGGCACATTCCCCAGGTCCACTTCCTTGGGGAACGCGACACGACCGTGGGGCGGGACGTCATCGCGAGCTACCTCACCCGAATGTCTGCGACGTCGCCAAGTCGTGTGATCGAGGTGCCCGGTTACGATCACGGATGCTGCTGGGCCGAGAACTGGCCAGGCCTCCTCGCTGTCGCCACGAAAATGATGGGCGCTCCGGGGGAGTGACGCCCGCAACTTCGCGTCAGTGCAAGCGGGGTTGCCGGATGAAGACGAAGGTCGATGGCGACGACGAATCGGGATCGAAGCGATAGCCGTCGGCGTCGAAGGACTTGAGATCCTCGACGCTGTCGATCCGGTTGCGGATGACGTAGCGCGCCATCATGCCGCGCGACACCTTGGCGGTGAATCCCAGGGTGCGCGCCACGCCGTTCCTCATCTCCTTGAACACCGGCGTGACGACGGATGCCTTCAGCCGGTCCGAAGGAATGGCGCTGAAGTACTCCTTCGAGGCCGCATTGAGGACAACCCGCGAATCCAGCTGCTTGAGGTCGCGGTTGAGAGCGCGGGCAATCCTGTCGCCCCAGAAGTCGTAGAGACTGTGACCTCGGGGTGTGGTGAGCCGTGTTCCCATTTCCAGGCGATAGGGCTGAATGAGGTCAAGTGGCCGCAGGACGCCGTAGAGCCCCGAAATGATGCGCAGATGCGTCTGCGCGTGGTCGAGGTCCTCGGGTGACAGGCTCGTGGCATCGAGGCCGCGGTAGGTGTCGCCGGCGAAGGCGAGAACAGCCTGTTTCGCATTCTCCGGTGTGTGCTCGAGGCGGAAAGCGCGGTAGCGGTCACGGTTGAGATCCGCGAGTTTCTCCGAGAGTCCCATGAGGCCCGCAAGGTCGACGGCGCTGAGCGTACGCGTGGTCTTCATCAGTTCGCGGGTCTGGGCCATCATCAATGGCTTCGTCCAGGCAATCCCTGGATCGGGGTCTTCGAAGTTGAGGGCCTTGGCAGGCGACACGACGACGAGCATCTTCTTCCTCCCCTGAACCGATCCCTGTTTAGTCCGCCTTGAAGCTGTCGGCAAATCCCGCCTCAACGACCCTTCCACACGGGCGGGCGCTTTTCGACGAAGGCGCGCGCCCCTTCCTTCGAATCCTCCGATTCAAGAACCCGGGAAATCATCGTGAAGCAGCCTTGCGAGTCGAGCCGTGCTGCTTCCTGCGGTGGCAGATCGCCGGCCATATTGACCATCTGCTTTTCCGCGCGCACCGACAGCGGTGCGGCGGCGGCGATGTCGCGGGCGATGTCGCGCGCCGCATCCATGGCCTTGCCTTCCGGAGTCACCTGGCTCACCAGGCGCAGGTCGAAGGCTTCCTGAGCGTCCATCCGCCTTCCTGTATAGAGCATCTCGAGGGCGACACTGCGCGGCAGCCTGGAGAGCAGGCGCGGCACGCTCGATGCGCCGGTGGTCAGTCCGACATTGACCTCCGAGAGGAAGAAGACGGCATTCCGGGATGCCACCAGAATGTCACCGGCCAAGGCAAGTTCGAATCCGCCGGCCACGCAGTAGCCGTTGATGGCCATGATGACGGGCTTCTCGAGATCGAAATTGCGTGACAGCCCTCCGAAACCCCAGCGTCCGTAATCCCTGTCGGGTTCGTCCTCGGCGCCCTCGTTGAGGTCCCACCCGGTGCAGAAGAACCGATCGCCTGCCCCGGTCAGGATGGCGACGCGCAGGTTCTCGTCCTCGTGGAACATCTCGAAGGCATCGTTCATTTCCCGGCTGGTCGCCGCCCCGATGGCGTTGGCCTTCGGCTTGTCGAGGGTGATCTCCAGGATGTGACCGTCAATCCGCGTGTGAACACTCCTTGTCATGGCAACCTTCCATCTTGCCTGTCCGCAGAACCTAGTCCCTTGGCGGAGTTCATGACAGGCCCTGCTTTCTGGACCTGGGCCTCGCGCCACAACACGTAAAGGCCGCTCATCACCAGGACCGCGGCGCCGATGACCACGGTCCAGTCCGGCAGGTCGCCCCAGATCAGATAGCCGAACACGATGGCCCAGATCATCGCCGTGTAGTCGAAGGGCGCCAGGACCTGGGGCGGCGCCAGGGCACAGGCCCGGACCGCGGTGATCTGGGCGACCATGACCGTGACTCCGCATGCGACCATGATGCCAAGGGCCTCGACCGAGGGCATGACCCATTCGAAGGGAGCGAACACGGGCATGGTCAGCACATAGATGCCGTTCAGCAGGAAGACCGTGGTGGTCGCCTCTTCGGTGCGGCTCACGATCCTCGTCACGATGATGGCAAGGGCATAGGCGAGAGCCGAACAGAGCGCCCACAACGCCGCGATCTGGAAAATGCCGGTGGAGGGATTGACGATGACGAGGACACCGCAGAGACCGATGCCCACCGCGGCCCAGCGGCGCGGCCCGACCCGCTCCCCGAGCAGCGGCACGCTGAGCGCCGTCATCAGCAGGGGCGAGGCGAAGGCGACCGCCGTGGCGTCCGGAAGCGAGATGTGGCGCACCGCCTCGATGAAGCAACTGAGAGCGGCGAAAAAGCAGAGGAATCTCACGACATGCATACGCCAGCGCCGGGTTCGGAACGGAGCCCGGAGGCCCGGACCGCGCAACAGCAGGAGGGTGGTGCCGGCCACCACGACCACCGAGCGCAAGAACAGGATCTGCGAGAAGTGGTAGTCCGCGGCAAGCCACTTCAGGGCCGCCATCTGTGCCATGAAAAGAACTGTGGCGAACAGCCACAGACCGATCGCGGTGACGGGTGCGTTCCGGTAACCACCGCCCGGGTCAATCGTTCCGTCGCCGGGGGAACGGAGCCGCATGTGCCTGGATGATCCCATGGCCTGATGTTGAGAATAGGGAGGTTGTCATGTCGCCCGCAAGCGCCGCCGGAACCGTGCGGAATCCCTTCGCGCGGTCAGGTGAATGGTCCTTCTCCGAATGCCGTGATGGGCGGGAAGGCTTCGGGCTCGGTGAGAACATCGATCACCGTCGTCACCTGGTCCGTCAGGGCGAAGGCTTCTGCCAGGGCCGGTCCATAGTCCGCGGGATCGGTGATGCGCACACCCCGGCAACCTGTGGCGTCGGCGATGGCGGCGTGATCGACGCTGGTGAAGGCAACAGCGTCCGTGTGGGCCTTGTAGCGATGGAGTTCGGCGTGCTTCTGGTAGCCTAGGACCTCGTTGTTGAGCACGGTGACGACAACATGGGCGCCAAGCCGTCGTGCCGTTTCGAGTTCGGCCCAGACGTGGGCGAATCCGCCGTCGCCAACGAGGGCGAACACCGGTGCGGAGGGCCTGGCCAGTCTGGCGCCAATCGCCATGGGCAGACCCCAGCCCAGACCTGCCATGCCCCGCGGCGTGAGGAAGCGCTGACCTGGCTGCCGGCTGGCAAGGTTGTTGCACAGCCAGATCGAGGCATAGCTCGCATCCGCGACCAGGATGTGTTCCTCCGACAGTTGCCGGTCGATCTCGGCCATCAGGCGCTCCGGCCTCACCGGCCGTGCCGCCGAGGTGGCAAGGGACGTGGTTTCCTCGCGATGACTGCGCCGCGCCTCGGCGATCCGGGCTTCGAGAGCATGCCGGCTGTGGGCCCTTCGGGCGAGGTCGCCGGCAAGCAGGTCAGCACAGAGGGCAGCCAGAGTCTCGCGGGCGTCACCGACGAGTCGCACCGCCTCATAGGTGCGACCGATTTCCTGAGGATCGATGTCGATGTGAATGAGCGTCGTGTCGGGTGACAGCAGCTGCCAGGAATCCGTACCGTTCTGGTTGGTGCGGTTGCCGACGGCCACGACGACATCCGCCTCGCTGATCAGTGGGGCGAGCCGGTGGGTCGCGGAACCCTTGCCCATGTAGTACCCGACCACGCCGATCGTGAGGGGGTGTGCGTCATCCACCGCCCCCTTTCCCATGGTCGTGGTGGCCACCGGAAGATGGGCCTTTTCCTGGAGCGTGGCGAGGACCTCGGCGGCCCCGGAAAGATGCACACCGCCCCCGGCCCAGATGACCGGCCTCTCGGCGTCGGCGATGAGCCGCGCTGCCCGGGCGATCGCATTCCGGTTGGCGACGGGTCGGTCGAGGGGCACCTGGCCGAGAGACTGCTGGCGCCCGGAACTCGTCGCCCGGGGCGCTTCCATGACATTGACGGGCGCCAGAAGAACGGCAGGCCCGGGACGCCCGCCGGTCGCCTGACGGAAGGCCATGTCGACGTAGTCGTCGATGCGCCGGGTGTCCTCGATCCTGCGCACCCACTTGGCGCAGCCCTTGAAGAGTTCGGGATGATCGAGCTCCTGGAAGGCGTTGCGATCCCGCCACAGGGGCGGGGTGTCCTGGACCAGGGCCACCACAGGGGAGGAGGCCGTCAAGGCTTCGGCCAGGCCGGCGACCAGCAGTGTGGCCGCCGGTCCGTTCTGGGCGGCGACGACACCGGTCTTGCGGGAAATCCGAGCATAGGCATCGGCCATTACGGCGCCGGCGTTCTCGGTGCGATAGGTCATCTGCCGGATGCCGAACTCAGGAGTGGCCAGAAAGAAGGCCGAGGGGATCGACTGGCCGAAGATGGTGTCCACCCCATGGCGGGCGAAAGCGGCGGCAAAGACCCTGGATGCGGAAAGATTGCTGTCGGTCATGGCGGCAGATGAAGCAGGCCATCGACGGTCCTGGTGGCCATGCCACCGACCTCAAGACTGGCGATGGTATCGTCCTCGATGACGGCACGCGAGACAATCCTGCTCGCCCGGCCGATCTCTACACCCTGTTCGGCCCTGACATGGACACGGCCGCCCGAGTCCGCCGACACGATGCGATGGCGTATCAGGTAGCTGGCAAGGGCCGCATTGGTGGTCCCGGCGGCAGCAGACTCGGCCACCCCGACGGCGGGACAGAAGTCCCGGACGTGGAGTGTCATCTCCGGGTCCAGGGTTTCGGTGGTGAAGAGCACCACGGTCTCGATTGAGTGGTCGTGGCACAGGGCGACGATTCCCGGAAAGTCGGGATTGACGCGCTGCGTGGCGTCGAGATCTGGAAGCGGCACGACGAGATGCACGAAGTCGCCGCAGGCGGTTTCCAGGGGATGGTCCCGGCCAATGATGTCCGGCTCGAGACCCAGGAGGCGGGCGAGGCGGTCCCTGTCGACATCATCGTGGCGGAACGCGGGCGGCGTGACCTTGAGCATGACCAGCGGCCTGCCTCCCGCACCTGCCGAAACGGTGACCTGTGCCTGAGAGCGGGGAAGGTGAAGGCCCACCCTGGAGGGCATGATAACGTGGCCCTGCTCGACCATGCGTGTCATGAGGGCGATGGTGCCATGACCGCACATCGGGAGTTCCATGACCGTCGAGCGGAATCGTGCCTCGACGCGTTCCTCTCCTGTGGCGCCGACAAAACAGACGGCGGGATACCCGAGTTCACCGGCGATCCGCGCCATGGTGGCCTCATCCAGGGATCCGGCGCCCGAGACGACAGCGGCCTGGCTACCCCCGAAGGGGGTGTCGCTGAAGGCATCGTAGAGAGCAAGGGGGAGGGACGTCATAGAGGAACCTGGACTCGTCTTCCCTCTTGTTTAGCACGGATTGGCCGATATCGTGCCTTCCGGAGTCGGGCACGATCGCGGTGGCAGGCATGACACAAGGGGCGCACTCGTCTATCCGCCAGAGAGCCGCGAGGGTTCTTCCCGGTGGCACGTTCGGCAACGTCTCCGGGGATCTCGTCATTGCCCGGGGCAGCGGCAGCCGCGTGTGGGACGACGAAGGCCGCGAATACATCGACTATCTCATCGGATCGGGCCCCATGATCATCGGGCATGCCCATCCCGAGGTCACGAGCGCCGTGCGCAGCCAGCTTGAGGCGGGGACAACGTTCTTTGCCAGCAATCCCGAGGGCATCGCCCTGGCGGAGGGCATCATCGAAGCCGTACCGGTCGCCGAAAAGGTTCGTTTCACGAGCACGGGTTCCGAGGCGGACGCCTTTGCCATGCGCCTTGCCCGCGCCCATACGGGACGTCCGAAGATCCTCAAGTTCGAGGGCGGTTACCACGGCTACAGCGACTACGCCTTGATGAGCCTCGCGCCGAAGACATCCGGCAACTCGCCTCGCCCGATTCCCGATTCGGCAGGTATTCCCGACACGGTGAGGGACACGATCCTCGTGGCGCCGTTCAACGATGCAGGCGCGGTGGAGAGTCTCTTGAAGGAGTACCGGTCCGAGATTGCAGCGGTCTTCCTTGAGCCGATGCAGCGTCTGATCCCGCCGCAGCCCGGCTTCCTTGCCGCCCTGCGGGAACTGACCCGCGAGCACGATGTGCTCCTTGTGTTTGACGAGGTGGTCACGGGATTCCGGCTGGGTATGGGCGGCGCCCAGGAATACTACGGTGTCGTTCCCGACCTGTGCACGCTCGGCAAGGTGATCGGTGGCGGCTTCCCGCTTGCAGCCATTGCCGGACGTGAGGACATCATGGCCGCCTTTGACAGCGACCAGGCCGGCACCGGGCGGTTCGTGCCGCAGGTCGGCACACTCTCCGGCAATCCCGTGGCGGCCGTTGCCGGTCTTGCAACACTCGACGTCCTGTCGCGTCCCGGCACCTTCGAGCGCCTCTTCGACACCGGCAGGCGGCTGATGACGGCCCTCGAGGACATCCTTTCTGCCAACGGGGTCGAAGGCCGGGTGGTCGGCGAACCCCCTCTCTTCGATGTCGTCTTCGCGCAAGGCACCGTCAGCAATCACCGCGACATGCTGACTGGCAACACCGCAATGCTGAAGCGATTCAATGCTCTCCTCGGCGAGAATGGCGTTCTGAAGGCGGACTCCAAGATCTATGTCTCCACGGCTATCAGCGACGACGACATCACCCGGACTATTGCCGCAATGGACGACGCCATCAGCCGCCTCGCCCGGGACTGTGTCGCCGGTCTCCTGCCGTGACGGATGTCAGCGTCGATCCCTCCGGGGCGTTCCTGACCCTGGGGTCCAGGCGCTTCCACGCCATCTGGCTGCGTGACAATTCGGCGGATCCCGAGACCCGCGACCCCCGCAATGGTCAGCGACTGATTGCACCAGGCGCCATCCCGTCCGATCTCCGCATCGCCTCGGCGGCCGTCAGCAACGATATGCTCATGGTCGATTTCGCGCCGGAGATGAGAACGATCGCCTTCGAGTTGTCCTGGCTCGCCCGGAATGCGTACGACCGGTCGGGGGTTGACGCGCGTGGCTGGACGGATCCGATGATCACCACGTGGCGAGGCTCGCTGCTGGGCGAGGTGCCGACTGCGGACCTCGAGGCCCTGGAGACGCGCGGTGCTCGACTGCGCGACTGGCTGGGCCACGTCAGGCGTTACGGCGTGGCGCGGGTGATCAACGGACCAGCGGTGCCCGGCGCGCTCTTTCGCGTTGTCGATCTCTTCGGTCACGTGAGGGAGACCAACTACGGCCGGCACTTCGACGTCCGCAACCAGGTGAAGCCGGTGAATCTTGCCTACACCGGACGCGCCCTTCAGGCCCATACCGACAATCCCTACCGGGATCCGGTGCCGACGGTTCAGGTGCTCTACTGCCTCGAGAGTTCCCAGGCCGGCGGCGACAGCATGGTCATTGACGGATTTGCCGCTGTCTGCCGTTTGCGCGAAGAAAACCCGGAACACTTCGACGTACTCGCCGATCATTGCGCACGCTTTGCCTTTGACGGCGAGGATGGTGTCTGTCTCGCTGCCCGCCGTCCGCTGATCGAACTTGCGCCCGATGGGGAACTCCTGTGCGTGCGGTTCAACAACCGGTCTCTGGCAGCCGTAAGGGACGTGCCGTTCGAGCGCATGGCCTTGTGGTATGCCGCCTACCGGCACCTTGGCGACATCATCGACGACCCGATGATGGCGGTCTCGTTCCGCCTGGAGCCGGGCGAGTGCTTTGTCGTTGACAATACCCGCGTTCTTCACGGCCGTACGGCGTGGACAGGCGTCGGCAACCGCTGGCTCCAGGGCTGTTATGCGGATATGGACGGGTTGCGCTCGACCCACGAGGCGATGATGCAAGCAACATCCCGGGTACCGGTCTGATGGGCCATGCCATCATCGATTGCCTGACTGCCATCTTCGAAGACGTGGCGGCTGTCGAATACCTTGGCGAGGACGTGACGATTGCCGAACACATGCTGCAGAGCGCTACTCTTGCCGAGAGAGGCCGCAGAAAGGACAGTGTCATCGTTGGTGCGCTGCTCCACGATATCGGCCATGTCGCAGGCGCCTCCGGAATGTTCTCCATGACAGACACCGAGGACCGCCACCACGAGTTGGCCGGCGCCCGACTGGTGGAGCGGTTCTTTCCCGCCGTCGTGACCGACTGCATACGCCACCACGTGGCGGCCAAGCGTTATCTCTCGGCCACCAGGCGTGGTTACCTTGACCGGTTGAGTGACGCGTCGCGCCATTCGCTCTTCCTCCAGAGCGGGCCGATGGGGGCACACGAGGTCAAGCAGTTTGCGCGACACCCGCATCTCGATGAGATTATCGCCGTACGGCTTCTGGATGACGCTGGAAAACGGTCTGGCATGAAGACACCCGGATTCCCGCACTTCGTCCCGATCATCGAGAGCCTGCTGGAACAACACCGGCGAAGTCAGAGCAAGGAGACCCATGATGCTGCTTGATGTGCGAACCTACACCTGCCGTCCCGGCATGCTGAAGAAACACCTGGAGGTCTATGAGACCTTTGGCAAGGCGCCGCAGACGAGGCATCTTGGACAGCCCCTGGCATGGCTGGTCACAGAGACCGGCAATCCCAACCAGTTCATCCATATCTGGGTCTACGAGAATGCCGGTGACCGCGAGGCACGCAGGCAGGCGATGCAGGCGGACCCGGACTGGCAGGAATTCCTGGCCCGGAGCGCTGAACTCGGAGCTCTGGTGAGCCAGGAGAACCGGCTCATGACGCCGGCCAGCTTCTTTCCGGCGCCCGCCTGCCGGTCGTGACCATGGTGGTCATTGCCGGCGACCCGCTGCCCTTTCCCCAGCAGGACGGACTCGATCCCTCGCACACGGTGCTTCTTGTCATCGACATGCAGCGCGATTTCTGTGCAGAGAATGGCTACATGCACCGTCTCGGAGTCGATCTGGCGCGCCTGAGGCAACCTGTCGAGCCCATCCGCCGCGTCCTCGCCGCAGCGCGCCGCTGTGGCCTTGCGGTCTTCCACACGCGCGAAGGCTATGCGCCGGATCTCTCGGACCTGCAACGCTGGAAGGTTGGCGGTGCCACCAACGAGGCGATCGGCAGCACCGGGCCCCTGGGGCGGGCGCTTGTTCGTGGCGAAGAGGGATGGAACATCATTGACGAACTCGCTCCGTTGCCCGCCGAAGACGTGTTCGACAAGGCGAGCTACGGGGTCTTCGCGACAACCGGGATCGGTGCCGACATTCGGGCGCGGGACATTCGGGCGGCGATCCTTGTCGGGCTCACCACGGACTGCTGTGTCACGTCGACGCTGCGCGAAGCCCTGGACCGCGGCATCGAATGCGTGGTCGTCGAAGACTGCACGGCGGCCGCGAGCCAGCGGCGACACGACGCCGCCATCGACCTCATCCGCTCGTCCGGCGGCGTCTTCGGAACTCTGGCAAAGAGCGGCGATGTCATCGAGGCACTTGAAACGGCGTGACGTTGTCGCCGGCATCGCTTCACGGTAGCGTTTCGTCCTGGAGGCTTCCATGGTGACGTTGACGCCGCTTGATGCGGCCTTCGGAGCGGAGATTCACGGAGTCCGGCTTGCCGACGATATCGCCGACCGGGACATGCGCACCCTCGTGGAGGCGCTTCATGCCAATCGTGTCATCGTTATCAGGGACCAGGACCTCGACAAGGACCGGTTTCTCCGATTCGGCAGGCAGTGGGGCGACCCCATCCCCCATGTCCTCGATCACATGCGCATGGAGGGCTATCCCGAGCTCATGACGGTGGGCAACACGGAAGAGCGGGACAGGGACGCGAAGATTCGCAATGGTGCCGCCCTGTGGCACACCGACCAGTCCTACGAGAAGGTGCCGGCGAGTGCGACCATGCTCTATTCGATCCTGGCGCCCCGGGAAGGGGGCGAGACCCAGTTCTGCGACATGGCGGGAGCCTATGATTCGCTTGATGCCCCCACCAGGGAGAGGATCGATTCCCTCGAAGTGGCACACAAGTACGGACGTGGCCGCCGCATTGCGGGCGAAGTCGAAGTCAACCCGATCATCAACGACGACCAGGACCGCCGGGTGCCACCGGTCCATCACCCCCTGGTGATGCGTCATCCGGTCACCGGCAGGAAGGCACTCTACGCCATCGGGCACGGAGCCTACGCCATCAGGAACATGGCGTCCGGCGAGGCCGGGACGCTGCTCGATTCGCTCAAGGCCCATGCCCTGCGCGAGGAACACATCTACCGCCACCACTATCGCCCGGGCGATCTCGTCGTCTGGGATACCCTGCAGACGATGCATGCGGCGAGCCCCATCGGCTTTGCCACGTTGCCGGAGAACGCCCGCCTTCTCTGGCGGATCAGCGTGCGCGGTTTGCCGAAAATCCTGTCACGGGCCGCCTGATCGATGGCACCGGTCAGCGGAGGGTGTCTGTGTGGCGCCGTGCGCTATCGTATCGATGCACCGCCGCTGTGGACCGCCTACTGTCATTGCCGGAGCTGCCGGCGCGCCACCGGTGCTCCCGTTGCGGCCTTTGTCGGGGCAGCCGCCTCATCCGTGACCTTCACCTCCGGCAATCGGGCCATCCATGAATCCTCACCCGGTGTCAGGCGCGGGTTCTGTGCTTCCTGCGGGACGCCGTTGACCTATGAATCCGATGAGGTCCCCGGTGAAATCCACTTCTACACGGGGACCTGTGACGATCCCGATTCCCTGCCACCCGCTCGCCATGTCTGGCGCGAGGCAGCCCTTGCATGGTTCGATACCGATGATGCACTGGTCCGTCACGAAAGAGGCAGTGGCCGCCTGGACAACTGAGAGCAGCGTCAGACAAGCAGTGCGAATACAACGCCGATGGCGATGATCACGAACCCCAGGACCATGAACTTCGCCATCGACTGCCTGAAGGCCGGGTTTGTGATATCCGCATGCTCGCGCTGGTGTTCCGTAAAGCTCATGTTGAGGATGTTGGCGAGCGACAGCAGCCCGAATCCGACGATCATGATGCCGAGGGTGATGAAGACGACGGCGACCGTTTCCATGGGTGCCGATGGTACACGAAGGACGGGTCATTGCCTACAAATGCAGATCACGCCCCTGACCGCCCCGACCGAGTTGCGCCGTTGCTCCATTGTCCCGGTCCCAAAGCCGGGGTGGTTGCCGCTTTCGGTCTCACGGCGGATCGCAAGGACTCGGCGGTTTCCCCGATCTTCCAGGTGTCCGGATGGATTGCCGGTCGCTCCGGCTCCGCGGAGGCTGAGCGATGAACGCGGAGCGGGTCATCAAGTCGAATTTGGTTGCGCCAGGCCAAGCTCTGGAAAGGAGGCGGCGATGTCTAGAATTCGAACCGGAGCGCCGCGAGCAACGAATGGGTTTGGTAGTCGGTGGAGGTCTCGTTGATCCGAATCGGGATCTCCCTCCGGGTGCCGTCCTCGCGGTAGCGCACAATGGTGATGTCGCCGACATCAGTCCGGATTTCCCCCACATCGGTAAATCGGTAACTCAAGTCGAAGTGGATGCTGCCGCTGACCGCGATCGCGATCCCGGCGGTCAGCATCCAGGTCAAGTTACGCCCGCTTCCCCCCGGGAGGGCGGTGAAGGGGATCTCGCCGCCCGGACCCCGGCGCAGGGAGCCCTGCGGATTGTCCGGTTCGGGGAAGCGCTGGACGTAGCCGCCAAGGCGATAGTCGGTGATGCCGAGCCCGGCGCCCAGAAAGGGCTGCGCCCGACGGCCCGGAGCGATTTCCCATCCCGGGAAATCGTGGAACCCGGCGAGGAGGACCTGCCGGGTGTCCAGGGTTGCCTCCGACGGCTGACGCCCGCCCGACGCCCGGTAGTTCGTGTTTCCCCGCCAGTCGAGGCCACGCGCCCAGCCGAATTCCAGTTGCGCGCGCAGCCGGTATGGCAAGCGGACACCCGCCGCCAGATGAAACTGCAGACCGTCGTCGAGGGCTCCGGCGTCGAAGAGTCGCCGGTCTCCGTAGAGCGCGGCATGGCCGGCGTCGGCGCCGTCGGCGAACCGGGCGTCCTGCGAACTGATCATGGCTACGCCTGCGCTCAGGTAGAGGACGTTCAAGGCGGCATTCGCCCCCGCTGCGGGGAGAGCAGTCCCGGCTCCGTGGGGGTCTTCTTCGGCAGCGGCGATCCGCCCATGGACCGCCAGTATCCACGCCACCACAAGGAGAGGCAGGAGTGCCGTCCAGAATCGCGTGTTGCCGGTCCGATGCATGTATGCCTCGCGCTCCTTGTCCGCTGTCGGGTGTGCAATGCAGACCGGGGAGCGTGAGAGATCGACAACCTCTCGTGCCACTCAGCGCGCGATCAACGTACAAAACGGACCGGTAACGTCAAGAGTTGCGTGTCAGGGAGACGGGGGTGCTGATTCCCGAAGAATCTCAAACATAAGTCATTGTTATTGTTTTATATGTTATTTCAAGCAGTTGTCCCTCGTGCCACCCGATGCATCAGGAACCGGCAGGCCGCCAGGTGTATCCACGCCAGCAACTCGAAAGGCTCCTCTCGAAGTCCTTGGCCAGTCGCCGGCACCGTGACATCTCGGCAAAGGCCCGCTCAACCACCCAGCGACGATACAGCAGGATGAATGACGTGAGATCCTTGGGCTTTTGCACAATCTCAAGCAGATCGGCGAGGCCCGGGTCCGCCAGTGCCTCGCAAGCTTCGAACTTTGATATCCACCATCGGCTCACAGTCTGGTCACGGTTGGCGCCTTCTCCAGCATGGCAAGGATCACCTCCAGCACTCCGTCCCGATCCTGTACGCCGGCCGCGTGAACCCGGATCGCAAGCTGGATTCCTTCAACATCAACCATAGCATGACGTTTGCGGCCCTTGACCTTCTTGCTTGCATGATGGCCCGCAGGTCCTCCGTTCTCCATCGTCTTCACGGGTAGTTTGTCGTCGATGAGCGGCGGCGCCGCGCCGCAAAGTCAACCTGCCTGGCACCTGAGTGGTTCCCGAGGAGTGCTTCTCTAGCGAGGCCGCTCGCGTCCTCGTGCGTCGCCGGGCGCCGAAACACGGTGCGACGTGCCCGCTCGCGTCGTTGGTGGGCCTTTGGGTGTGGGTCACGTCTTGAAGTGGTTTCGACGGATGGTTCGGGCGAGTGGTGAAGTACTCTATGCTCAAGGCCGCCTGAGCATAGGACGGCACGTCCACGCCGAGGACGCGCCCGCAGGCGCTGTGAGGCAAGGTTCGGGCAAAAGGGAGGGAGAACGCATGACGAGGCGCAATGACGGGCCAGCGCAGTCGCTGACGGCAGGCAGCGCAGTCGGTTAGGCGACGGATGACGCCGTCAACAGAGTTTCGCAGTCGGTGGCCGTGGGTCACCGCCGACCTTCAGACCATACGGAACAACCTGCCGGGACGATTGGCAGGCGTTCCGGTAGATTCCGGCCAACGATTCGAGATCCCTCTCAGTGATGGAAGCGGCGACCGGCTCGTTGCCCGCTACCATCCCGGGCTCGCGCCGGTCCCAACCGTGATCCTGGTGCCGGGGCTCACGGGCTGCGAGACAAGCCGACATGTGTTGCAAGCGGCAGGCGCATGGGTGGCGGATGGCGCGCCGGTAGTGCGGCTCAACCTCCGGGGCTCGCCGCCTGGTCGCTCGCTCGCCAAGGATCACTACCACATGGACCGGGTGCGCGACCTCGCCGATGCCTGTATCGCGGTGGGTGACCTCAACCCCGGTATCCGGCGCCAAGGTGTTGTTGTCGTGGGATTCTCGCTCGGTGGCGCGCTTGCCCTCCGCTTGGCCCAGACGCCATCGCCTCCCGAAATCGTCAAGGCCGTGGTCGCGGTGTCCGCGCCTCTGGATCTCACGGCGACGTCTGAGCGGATCGCCCGTCCCAGGAACCGCTTCTATGAACGCTGGCTGCTCCGGCGGCTCAGGCAGGAGACAGCGCCGCTCTGGCGCAATAGGCCAGCAACCGTGCGCGAGGCGGTTCAGGCTGCGCGGCATATCCGGGACTTCGACGGTGCATTCACCGCGAAGGAGGCCGGATTTCGTGACGCAGCGGACTACTACGCTTCGTGTTCGCCCAGTCGCGGCATGAACGGGCTTTCCGTTCCGACACTGATCATTCACGCCTCCGACGATCCCTGGGTACCACCGCCATCGGTCGTCGAGAGCCCGTCGCTTCACGTCGTCGTCACGCGTGGCGGCGGTCACGTGGGCTTTCATGGGAGGGGCAGCCGGATTCCGTGGTACGTGGGTGCTGCGGCGCGCTTCGTACGATCGTGCCGAGGGTAGCGTCGGCCTGTCCTCGGCGGTGCAGCGTAACAAGGGTGACTGCGTAACGTAACGACACGGTCGCTTCCCCTCGGGCGGGCTATGGCGGGTCTTGGACGAACGCCCACTCGGCCGGGCAGCAAGATCGCTCCGGGATATCCTCCCGACCCGGTGGAGACGCAGAGTTGCAGAAATCCAGCGGCATCACGGAACTTGCAGTCGACAAGGGAACCGCGCCTGGAAGCAGAACCCAGAGCATTCACCCAGCCCTGGTTTCCGACGGAGAATTCCCTTGGACTTGCGGTTCCTGCATGCGACCCAGACGAGAGGCAGGCGTCGGCGTACCGCTTCCAACAAGCCAGCCCCGATAGTTGCGCCTCACTGCCGGTTTACTGTATGCGTCCTCCTCTCGCGAGCATGCCTGCGATCGAGACGAAGTCCGTTGCCGCCATCCTCACCAATGTTTCAACTCATCAGGAGAAACATCCGTTTCCGGGTCTTCGTGCTTGCGCAGTGCGTACTGAACGTTGCGGAGGCAGCCAGCAATGTCATCATTCCTCTGGTCGTTCTTGACCTCACCGGGTCTGCAGCCTTGGTGTCGTTCGTCATCGTCCTGGAGATGGTGCCTTACTTCGTGTTCCATCTTCCCTTTGGCGCTCTCCTCGACCGGCGCGATCGCAAGCAACTGATGATCCTGGCCGACCTCGGCCGAGCCCTTCTTCTTCTCCTTGTCGTCGGCGTCCACTTCCTGGATGGACCCGTTCTGGTTGCCCTGTTTGCAGTCGCCATACCGTTTGGAACCCTGTCGTCAATCTCGGACGCGGCGCGATCGGCGATCGTGCCGCAGCTCGTCGGGAAGCCCGAACTTGAAGGCGCTTACGGATGGACGGAGGCCACCGAGTCGGCTGCCTGGATCGCCGGTCCCGCCGTTGCCGGCTTCACTGTGGCGACGATAGGCACCGTTGAGGCGCTGTCGCTCGTATCCGCCTTTCTCGCCGCGTTCGCCCTCGCCATCCTCTTCGTCAGGATTGACCCCATGGCCCGCGCACCCTCGCGCAAGCGCACCCTTCTGCTCGACATCCGCGAAGGCCTGACGTTTTTCTGGCGTCATGCGCGCCTGCGCTCCATGCAGTTGATCTGGACCGCCTACGGTGCTGTCGGATACGGCGTGGTCATGGGGCTCGTCTACGTGGGTTCCGGTGGCGATGCCAGCGGCGCCATTGTGGCGTCCTTTGCCGTCTCGTCCTATGCAGCTGGTTCAGTCCTCGGAACATTTTGTGCCGGCTATCTCAGGTTGCGGAGCGGGAGCATGCCGGCCTGCTGCCTCATTGTCTTTTCGGCCGGCGCGATTCTGGTTTCCCAGGGAGGGCTCTCCTTCCTTGTGTCCGGCGCCTTCGTCATCGGAGCCGGAGAAGGATTCCTGCTTGTGCTCTATCTCTCGGCCAGGGCGTCTCACACGCCCGACCGCCTGGTGGCGCGCGTCGTGAGCGCCTCCGCCCTGCTTGACAAGGGGGCGGGAATGCTGGCCGCGCTGTGGATCGGACTCTCGCTGAGTCTCGCTGGTGGCAGCGCAACGTTCTTGGTGATTGCGGGGCTTGGCGTGGCCCTGGCGATTCTCGCAACAACATATCGAGCGAAGCTGGAACGCCGGATCGATTTCCCCGGCACCTGACGAGTCCGGTCGAGATTGATGCAGCAACGCCTTTCTGGTCACCAAAATGCTCCGAATGGCTGCGGAGAGCATGCGTTGCAGAGCGGCGTGTTCAGCTGGTGACCATTGACCCGCTTTTCAGGTACAATTGAAGAAGGTGACCATAGAGGAGAAGCAGCGGACAAAGGGCAATTCTCCAGCCGAGTGACATGATTGGAGAGTCACATGAAACCGGTTGAAACCATTTCTGGTGGGTGTCTTTGCGGAAACATCCGATACAGCATCGAGGGAAACATTGGTGAAGCGAACTACTGTCACTGTAGAGATTGTCGACGCGCAAATGGCAGTGCGTTCAATGTTGGTGTACGTGTAGAGAAATCAACGTTCAGATGTGAAGGTCGTACACTCTCCGGGTTCACAATGACGGGAGAAAGTGGAGGTGAGATCACGCGATATTTCTGCTCGGCTTGTGGATCACCTGTCTTCACGAGTTCATCCAGCAATGACGATGTAATTCATGTGAAGGCGGGCTCATTCGATGACCCCAGTATTGTTGATCCCAAGTATCAGATTTGGACTGTGTCAGAAGTGCCATGGGCGAAGATTGCTCCTGGCATTCTCTCATTTTCCAGGAACAGGTCGGGATGAAAACAGTGAGACGGGCAATACAAGAGATGGACGGTGACGGCACTGTCTGACAAAGCAGGTGTCTTGCTGCAGATGTGACCCCCAAGGTTGAAATCCCTCCGGTTCATGTCTCACGATCACTCTGTCGGCAGGTCGTGTGTCGGTGCATTACGGGTTTGCCGGCAAGCCTGGTGGCCGATGTTCCAGGTAGCCTTATGGGAGGATCGTGCTATTGCGACGCGCCCAGGCGTCAAAGAGGCTCTGAGCTTTCTCGACGGTGCAAAGGACATCCCTGTGCAGAACAGTATCGCCGCAAAGACATATAGTTGTAGGATTGAGTTGATCAGATGAGGATGTATATCCTGGCCGAAGACCGATTGCGGATGCTGAGGCACATCCATTTGCCTGATGCGGCGCCAGAGGAAACCATAGAGCTGCCGGTAGCCTGTTTCCTGTTTCGACATCCACAGGGCAATGTGCTGTTCGATACCGGTTGTCACCCAATGGTTGCCGAAAAACCTGAAGAGAGATGGGGGACTCTCGCGCGGTCAGTCGTTCCGATCATGGAAAGCGAGAAAAATGTCATGAGCGAGCTTTCGCGGATAAACCTGACGCCCGCTGACATAGATGTTGTCGTGAATTCCCATTTGCATTGCGATCACTGTGGATGCAACGAGTTCTTTCCCAATGCGACAATCTATGTCCACCGGGATGAACTGGAGCATGCGCGGCGTCCGGACATGGGGCAAATGGGATACTTCAGCGCCGATTGGGAACATCCGATGTCAATGATTGAGATCACTGGTGAAGTGGATCTGTTCGATGATGGCCGCATCGTGCTCCTGCCGCTCCCCGGGCATACGCCAGGTCTGTCCGGCGCGCTTGCATGCCTGCCCAGCAGCGGCGAGTATCTTCTGGTATCCGACGCGGCCGCTCTCCGAGAACATCTGGATCGGGAGATCATTCCAAAGAACACTTGGAACCAAGATTTGCATGAGAAGTCCTGCACCGACATCATGCGGATAGAAAAATCTGGTGCAATGGTGATATGTGGCCATGACCTTTCGCAATAGATGACCTTTCGGGCGGCAGAGGATTACTATGACTAACATTTGGAAGAAAACACAAGAATGGAACGTTCCTCGGGCAGGTCTCTCGAACTGGACGCCTTAAGGCAGTCAACCTGGTGGGGTGCATGTCTGTTTGCCCTCTAAATTGCCGGAGTCACGCTGTCCATTCCCGGTGGCCATTTGTTTCGGACGCAAGAGGCGCCCAATTTTCTCCAATTGCGATTGGTGTGGGGCATCGCATGGCTGCGACGGAGTCGAAAATGTGAAGAAAGGACTGAGTGACACCTGAGGTCAGGAACGTCGCCAAGTGACCGACCAAGGCGTACTGACGGGACACTCATTTGGTCTGTGCGATCGACCGGCCTCGGGCCAGTGGTGATTGCGGCACCAGATGTATCAGTTCGTCACCGCGTCGCAGCACTCGCTGTGTGGTATGAGCCCGCCGAGTGCCACGGCGCGGCGCGGGGTTTCCCTGCTGAATGGACTCCTCGAGTTTCGTGCTGTCGTTCCGTTGGCTTACACGATGGTCAGATCGCGTGGGTACTCTGTGAGGTACTCGAAGCCATGGTCAGTCACGACGATCGAGTCGCCAATCCGACCTCCGAAGTCGCCTGGCACGGTGATACCGCCATCCACTGCGAAGGTCATGCCTGCCTGAATGCGGGTCTTGTCGTTCCGCTTGAGCTGAGGCTGTTCGAGGAAGGAGTAGCCGATACCCCGCCCGGTTCGGTACCCGGGCTCGAATCCGGCTGATCGATAGACCTCCTCGGCAGAAGCGTGGACGTCTTGCGCGATCGCGCCTGGTCGTATCATCGACAGCGCCGCTTGCTGCGCCTTTACAGCGGTCTCGTAGACCCGCGCATGGCTGTCTGTGACAGACCCCAGGAAGAACTCACGATCGAAACCGAGTTTGAACTGCTTGAAATTGGCAACTCCGCAGAAACAAAAATAGATGGGATCGCCCTTCTCGAGTTTCTTGACCGTAGAACGGCGGTGGACCATGCAGGTGTGCTGACCGGACTGCATGATCTGCAGGTTGTAGATCGTCGGTGAAACAAGCTGATCCGGTCCCTTGTCATCGAGAAACTCCGCCGCCTTGCGCGTTCCGCCGGCAATCACGGCGAGCGCCACCTCGTACTCGGGTACGCCCACGGCAATTGCCTCTCTGCCAGCCTGGCACATCGCGACCGCGACCTTGCCGGCCTGACGCATGACAGCGATCTCCTCAGGGCTCTTGATCATGCGCATATCGGAGAGAATCGCCGTGCCGTCCTTGATCGACGCTTCCTTCGCTTCCTGCCTCAACACCTCGAGAACACGCGGGTGGGTCTTGTCGGCCTCCACAGCAATGACGCGGCTCGCGGGATGGCCTGCCAGGTCAGCGAGGTGACGCATCCACTCACCGTCTATGCCGTCAGTCCACTCGCGCACCTCGGCAATCCAGCTCATGGCACGGCCCATTTCGGCCTCCATCGCCGGGGTAATCAGAGTGGGGCCGCCTGCACAGGGAACGACGACGATTGTCGCTCGGTCGAATTCCATTCCGAGATAGCCCCAGAAGCCGGACAAGTAGTAGACGGAGTCAGCGTCTGTGACGACGAACAGGTCAATTCCTTCGTCAGCCATTCGCCGCTGGAGCTCATTCACGCGGTCAACCAGAACACTCGGCACGGAAATCTCCCATATGCTGCATGTGCGCCGCATATCTCTCGAATTCAATGAGTTGTCAAACAGCTGAAGCACCGATGTGCAGGTACTCGCAGCTCGAATGCGGCGAGGCAGTCGGCATGATCGCAAACACGGGATTGCACGAAAAAAATTGGTCGCCGTCAGGCTCAAGGCGGCCTTTGCGCACTCGGTATGGAGCCTGACGGCGACTGGACTGCGTCGGGCCCGCATCTTCTCTCGCCCGGTGCCCCGGGACGTTTCGCTCCCGCCCGTCCGGAACAACGGTGCGGGCGGCCACTTTGACGTCCTATGCCGGCATCGGTCTCGCCGGGGAGGACGCGAGGATCCGGCGTCTCGGCGCGCTGGCTGCTCGCGCCGTCGAGAGGGTGTTCTGCCTCGTGCGTAACGTCCGACCGACCGGCAGCAGGGCTCAGGACGAGTTCTCGCGGGCAAGCAGGGTCCGCTTGCGTTCCACGCCCCAGCGGTAGCCGCCGAGCGTGCGGTCGTTCCGGACCACGCGGTGGCAGGGGATCGCAACGGCGAGCGGGTTGGCGGCACACGCGCGCGCGACCGCTCTTGCAGCCTTCGGTGAGCCGACACGATCTGCGATCTCGCTGTAGCTGGCCGTCGTACCCGCCGGAACGTCGCGAAGCGCCAGCCAGATCCGCCGCTGGAACGTCGTCCCGCGGATGTCGAGCGGCAAGTCGAGGCTGAGCGAAGGAGTTTCGACAAGACCGACAATTCGTGCCACCAGGGACTCGAATTCCCCGTCTCCCCCGACCAGTTCAGCTCGTGGAAAACGGTCCTCCAGTTCGTGTGTCAATGCTGCTGGATCGTCGCCGAGGAGGATCGCGCAAACCCCTTTGGCCGTCGCCGCCACCAGGATCGAGCCCAGCGAACACTCGCCGACGGCAAAGCGAATCGTTTCGCCGTTGCCACCGCCCCGAAATGTCGCGGGAGCCATCCCGAACATCTCCGGCGACGCGGCGTAGAAGCGACCGCTCGAGTTGAAGCCGGAGTCGTAGATGGCTTCGGTAACCGTTCGCGACGTCCGAAGGGCCTCGCGGGTCCGATCCGCGCGGTGGGCGGCGGTGTAGGCGCGCGGCGTGAAACCGGTTATGGCCTTGAAGACCCGGTGAAAGTGGAACCGGCTCATTCCAGCTACCTTTGCCAGCTCATCGAGATCCGGCGGTTCCTCCGCCGTCTCGACGAGGCGGCACGCGGCCGCCACCGACCGCGCGTGCCGTTCGGCAAGGGACGGCTCGTTCGGGCGGCAACGCCTGCATGGCCGAAAGCCGGCATTCTCGGCTTCCTCGCAGGAAGTGTGGAAACGCACGTTCTCGCGCCGCGGATGCCGGGCCGCACAACCCGGAAGACAATAGACCCCGGTCGTCGTGACGCAATAGACGAACTCTCCAACGGCGGCATGATTGCGGTTCACGACCGCCGCCCAGCGTTCGTCGTCGCTACTGAATTGCCTTGCTATCGACGTTTGCATCGTTTGTGCATCGGACATGATATCTGCTCCACAGGTCATCTTGTCGCAGGCTGTCCCTGTTGGTCGGGAGCTGCGATGAGTCACTCTGATGTGTTCAGCATTGCCATGCAGCCCGATTCTTGCCCTCGAATTGATAAGCGAAGGTAAGTGCCGGTTCTTCGCTTCGATCAGGTGGGATCGGGACACTCCAACGCACCGGCTGGTGCCAGCGCTGCCGTCACGTTCCGGCAACAAGTCTGGAGGCTCGCCACGCGCCAACCACCGTACTCGGTCCGGAATTCATGAAACAGCAAGCCGCCTGACTTTGTCTGCAAGCCAGAAGACGCTCCTGCTCCATCAGGGAACGGCAAGCAGTACCATGGTACCGATGCCCCACAGCACCATCTGAAAGTGCGTGTTCTGGGCCCACTGATGGCAATACCAGTAGGCAAAGTGATTGCCCACGATCAGGAACCCGGACCAGATGGAGGTAAAGCCGAGCGCGCCGGCCAGAGCAGCAATTCTGGCCTGCTCGAGATCGGCAAGTCCGCACACGGCGAGCACCATCCAGACGGTGGCGCCCCACAACACAAGACAAACCAGCACCTCGCAGCAGACGATGAAGACGAAGGCCGCCCGCTGCAGCGTTGGTCTGGTGACACGCCGGCCCTCGATCAGCGCATAGTCTTCGGGATAGGCCTCCTTCAGTCGCTTGAGTTCCAGCACCTCCGTCGTGCCCGCAGCGTTCATCGAGGGATGTACGATGTTATCGCGGACGCCGAGCAGCAGCCAGGCGCCCAGATAGGCGGTCAGGCAGGTTTGCGCGAGAGCGATCATCGTTTCCATGTCGATTCCCCGGCTCAAAACATCAATTCAGGTTCCCGGTCTGGGTGGTGCGGTCGCCTCGATCTCCTTCATCAGTTCGCAGAAGCCGGCAACCATGGACGCGGCGTCCCGTTCGCCCTTGTCGGCGCTTGCGGCTGAGGCGTCCCCCACGACGCCTTCGGAATTCAGGTCTTCCGACATCCAGGCAATGTTCGCATCGGATCCGTGATAGCCAATCCGGCAGTAGCGTGCCTTCATGTCGGACTGCGTGCTGGCGAAGTCTCTGGCCCTGGACATGTCAACCAAATCGGGGCGCAGCGCCAGCATCACCGAGGTTTCGCTGTTGCCGCCATGGATGTCCGTGAAGACCGAGCCATAGTCGTAGATCTCTTGCCACTTGCCGAGGCGCCCCCAGCTCGTGGTGACAACGAGCATGCCATGTCTGACACGCAGTTCGCGCGCGACAATCTCCATTGGGGGGACGTTGCCTCCATGGCTGGTCACCAGGACGAACTTCCTGACGCCGGCCCGCGCGACAGACTCGCCGATTTCGAGCCAGCTGTGGATCGTCGTGTCCCAGTCCAGAGTCAGCGTCCCGGCAAATCCAAGGTGCTCGTTGGATTTGCAGATCTCCTGCAGTGGCAGGAACGTCACGGGACTGTCCGGCGGCAAGGCGGCGGCGCAGCGTTCGACCATGCCTTCGGCGATAAGGGCATCGACGCCAACCGGCAGATGCGGCCCATGTTGCTCGATCGCGGCAATCGGCAGGATGGCAATCCATTCAGAGGTATCGCCGTCGAATTCGGTGGTTGGCATCTCACGCCAGAATCGCTTGCTCGGCACCCTAGTCCTCCTTGGCGGCAATGGCTTCGACTTCGACAAGAAACTCCGGCCTGCTGAATCCCGAGACGATCATGAGCGTGGAGGCCGGCTTGTCCGGCCTGTTTGCCAGATAGGCGTCACGGGCCGCCATGTAGCCGGCCATATGAGCGCGGTCGGTCACGTAGGCGTTGAGCCGAAGGATGTGTTCGCGGGCGACGCCAGCCTCGGCCAGTATCGCGTCGATGTTCTCGAAGCAGAGTCTGGCCTGTGCTTCGGCCGTTTCGGGGATGGTCCCGTCATGTCCGATACCGAGCTGGCCGGAGGTGACCACCAAACGTCGGACCCTGGCCTCGACGCCGTGGGCGTAGGCCGCAAAGGGCGGCCGGATTCCCGCGGGAGTCAGGCTTCTCATGGCGCAGCCTTGCGCAGGCCGGCGAATTCATACATGCCGGTCGGATCATAGGAATAGTCAGGATTTTCCCAACCAATCATCTTGCCGGGGTTCAGGAGTCCCTTCGGATCGGTGCGTCTCTTCAGGTCGAGCCGTGCCTGGTCCGCACCGCAGTGATTGCCTTCCTCATAGGTATAGACATGCGGGTTGTAGCAGGCGCAGCCCATGGCCTCGAGGTCCTCAATGACCTTCGTCAGGCGCGTCTCGTCGCTGTAGCGGTAAAGCGGAAGAAGACTCGCATAGAGACGGCCCGCGGCCCGTATGTATTCGACGTGACCGATGATTTCTCCTGGAAAGCGCTGTGCGATTTCCTCCACCGCGCCGAGCGGATCCTCCTCTGGCGTGCCGACCTGCAGGTAGGTCATTGCGGGGTCGTTCTTCAACGCCAGCAGAGTCGTGTGGTTCCAGGTCAGGTGATAGAGATGCGGCAGGCCCTTCCTGTCCTCGTCGCTTGCCCTGCCAGAGTGAAAGGCGACACGGCCGCCGTCCTTCTGCAGCAGGTCGAGCAGTGGTTGCACGGCGTTGGGTGCGGCGAGGATGCACAGAACGTTGTCGCCCTCCCGAAGGAACTTGCGATGGCGCGAGAAGTACGTGTGCGGAGCCGGTGCCTGAATGGCCGCGAGCTGTTTCAGCCACAGGCCTTCATGGTGGGCGACCGCCCAGCCCGCGCGCACCGTGGTCATCCAGTCGTCGAAGGCGACCAGCAGCTCGACCCAGTCTTGAACGGGGGCCAGGGGCAGTTCGACCTCGGTGATGATGCCGTTCACGCCGTAGGAATGATGGACGATCGCAATCTCGTCGCCGGTCAGGTCGATCAGGCGGGGGCATTCCTCAAGGGTCGCCAGGCGCAGGCGCAAGATGTTGCCGGGCTCGCGCAGCATGCCCCAGTGGATCGATCCGACGCCGCCCGACCCACCGGCAACGAAGCCGCCGATGGTCGCGGTTTCACGCGTCGATGGATGCATGCGCAGCTCTTGCCCGCCGTGTTCGCGCGTTTCCACTTCGATCCTGCTCAACACGGCTCCCGGTTCGACAACGAGAACGCCTTCGCTGATCGACTTGATTCGGTTCATCGGCTTCATGTCCAGCACGACGCCGCCTGCAAGCGGCACGGCCTGAGCGTAGTTTCCGGTGCCACCGCCTCGTGGCGTGACGGGAATGTCCAGCGCCCAGCATGCCGCCAGAACCCGCAGGAGATCCTCCTCGCTGCGCGGGGAGACGACGGCTTCTGCCGTGACGTCCTTGAGTTTTTTCTTGAGAACTGGCGAGTACCAGAATGAATCTCGGCTCTTCCCGCGGACTACGTTGACACGCGTGGTGATCGGGATGTCGCCGATTCTCTCTGCGAGCGCCTCGATGCGGTTCATATCCGCATTCCCTCCATGTCGTCCAGGTGTCGAAAGTCCGGCGGGGTTGCATCGATCGGGTGCCCGTCGCGCAAGACGATGCGATCCGAAAGCGGACGGGAAATGAACTCGCTCCAGTTGCGTGCAGTGAAGAGGATGAGATCGGCCGGCGCGCCTGGTTCCAGCATACCTCGACCGGCCAGCCCCATGAGGTCTGCCGCAGTCGTCGTCACGGCCATCGCCCAGTCGCCGAGCGGATGATCGAGTTGCATCATGCGCACGGCGTCACGAAAGAGCTCCGGGACATCGAGATCGCCGTAAGCGTAGAATGCATCACGTACGTTGTCCGACGCGATAGCCACCGGAATGCCGTGCTTGCGCATTTCGTGTACCGGAGCACAGCCGCGATAGCGCGGCGTTTCGCCGGCTCGGCGATCCATGAGATAAGCATTGCAGAGCGGGAGGGAGACAACGCCGATTCCGGCCCTTGCCACACGCTCGAGCGTGCGTTCAAGCGTCGGTGGCGGTTGCACCGACAGGGCGCAGCAATGCCCCACCAGCACCGGTCGATCGAACCCGTTGCGCAACACCGCACGGGCGATGGCGTCAAGACCCCTGGATGCCGGATCGAGAATCTCATCGGCATGAAAATCGAGCCGCAATCCGTATCGCCCGGCGATCGCCATGACGTCATCGAGCGCACGATCGAGCTCGGGATTCGCAGGCACGAAGACGCTCAGGATGCCTGCATGGTCATGGCACGCCCGTTCTGCCACTTCGCGGATCCAGTCAAGGTCTTCATCTAGGCCCACGAAGGGGCAGACCTGGAGCGTGATCCGATCGCGCCAGTCGTCGGCCAGTTCGCACAAGGTGGCAAAGGCAAGGTCGAACGAGGAACGGCCGGAATCCACATGGCTTCGGATTGCTGTGGTGCCATGGGCAAAGGCCGTGCTGAGTGCAAAGTCGACCCTCTGCCGGATATCGTCCGTAGAGTGATAGACGGCCGCATCTCGACTGGCGCTGGACGAGGCGCCGTCGAAGGTGCCGTCTGCATTCGGCGAGCGCTGCCACACCAGCGCCTTGTCCAGGTGGGTGTGGCAATCGACCGGTCCTGGCCAGGCCAGGGCTCTGGCCCTGTCGATGCCGTTCGGCAGGTCGTCGCGGCTTGCCGGTGGACCGAGCCAGTCGATGCGACCATCGGCAATCACCATGTCGGCGCCTAGCAGGCCATCCCCAACCTGCGGCAGGCTGGTTGTCGTCACCGTTCCCTGGGGGAGGCGCAGGTTGCGCAGGGCAAAGGGCTCGCCCGTCCGCACCGACAACAACTGCTGCAGGATATGCTGCCTCATGGGCGCGTCTCGGACAGGCCGTCGGCATCACCGTGTGAGGTGCAGCAGCTCACCAGCCTCCGTGCCTGATCGGAGGGCCAGGGCGCGCCACGGTGCGTTGCGCCGCGCTTATCCCAAACCAGCACATTGCCCGGACGCCAGTGATGGTCATGGATGTGGCTCGGCCCGGTCAGGCGTTCATTCAGACCGTCAATGAGCGTCTGGCCCTCGTCCTCGTCCATGTCGCTCACTGCAAGGGCATGCGAAGCAACATGGACCGCCTCGGTGCTTGCACGACACCGCGCCCCCGGCCACAGGGTAAGAGGTCCGGTTTGGCCAGGTCCGGGTCGATACGGGACCGTGAGTGGCTTTAGCGACGGCAAAATGTCATGCCGGACAGTCGCTGCTGCACGGCTGGATCGAGCGCCCCGAGACCGGTCCTGGCCGAAACAGGTTCGGTCGCACTGCCCTTGTCCGGCACGACTCGCGCCTGCAGCACGTTGGCCAATGCCAGCATCGCCAGGAAGGGCAAGAGCAACACGGGCCATGCGTTCCTCCGTGAAGACGGAACCGCGGCCCTGATATAACCCTATCGCCAGTGGGTGCCCCGAAAGATGGAGCGACATCCCAAAGCTGTCAAGAGGCTTGCCAGGCGCTGAAGAGGAGACAGGCCGCAGCCTTCATCAAGTCCACCTGGAACCATACTTCACCGTATTCCAGTGCAGGAGTTCGTCGAGGCGGTTCTGCGGCGTCTCCGCGATGCGGACGAGGACGTCGGCGAGTCACACTGGCCCTGGTGTCGTCAGCGAAACCTCTCTTGCGCGACGGAGTGGCGAGTGCCCGCAGCGGACCCCGGGTCAGGGGACATCTCGGGTTGGATGCGAAGTTCTACCCGTCAGATCCGAGCGACGGGGCGGCCGAGCGGCACAGCGGACTCCGGGAACCCACAGGGCAGAAACTCGCCCCGTCCCGGCTCGGCAAGTATCTCGCCGTCCGCCCAGACCACTTCCCCGCGCGACAGCGTGATCGCCGGCCATCCCGTGATGTTCATTCCCTCGTAAGGCGTGTAGTCGACGTTGTGGTGAAGCATCTCGTTGCTGATCGTCACCTCTCGCGAATCATCCCAGATGACGATGTCGGCGTCGCAACCGACTGCTATCGTGCCCTTTTGGGGATACAGCCCGTATAGCTTGGCGGGTGTCGTGGCTGTCAGTTCCACAAATCGTTCGAGGTCGATGATGTTCTTGCCGACTCCCTCCGAGAAGAGAAGCGGCATGCGAGTCTCGACGCCCGGTACACCGTTCGGGATCCAGCGAAACGAGGCGTCTTCACCGTGCATCTTCTTTCCGCCGGGACCCTCGAATCGCGTCGGGGCATGATCGGAAGAAAACACGTCGAAGGTTCCGTTGCGAAGTCCATCCCAGATCACCTGCTGGTTGGCCTTGTCTCGAGGAGGTGGGCTGCAAACGCACTTGGCGCCCTCGAAGCCGGGTTTGTCGAGGTCATCCTCGGTGAGGAACAGGTACTGAGGACAGGTTTCCGCAAACAGTTTGAGACCCCGGGCCCGGGCTCTGTGGATTTCGTCCACCACTTCACGAGCGGAAACGTGCACCAGCAGTATCGGCACATCCAGGAGTTCGGCCAGGGTGATGGCCCGGTGCGTGCCTTCGCGCTCGACGGGCCCCGGTCGCGAATGGGCATGGTACTTCGGCGCAACCTTGCCCGATTGCTCCAGCCGATCGGTCAGCCAGCTGATGCAATCGCCATTCTCGGCATGCACCATCACGAAGGCCCTTTCGCGGCGCGCCAGCGCCAGCACGTCCAGAATCTCGCGGTCATTCAACATGAGGCCGTCGTAAGTCATGTAGATCTTGAACGAGGTGTAGCCGTCTCGTATCAATCCCGGCATTTCCTGACCCAAGACGTGCTCGTTGGGATCAACGACGATCATGTGAATTGCGTAGTCAGTCACCGCACGGTTCTCGGCACGCCCGCGGTATTCGTTCACGGCCTCCCTGAGACTCTGGCCCTTAAACTGCAGGGCAAAGGGAATCACCGTGGTCGTGCCGCCAGCAAGCGCCGAGCGGGTGCCGGTAAGAAAGTCGTCGGCGCATACCGATCCATTCCTGCTGGGCTGATCGATGTGACAGTGGCTGTCAACACCGCCGGGAGTCACCGTTCGCCCCTCGGCGTCGATCACATGATCGGCACCTTCCAATGAATCTGCCAGCGCCGCGATGCGACCTTCGCGAATACCGATGTCACATCTGACGACGGCGGCTGACGTCGCCACGAACCCTCCACGAATGATGGTGTCGAATCTGCTCACGGGTTTCTCCTCCCATTCTCGGTGGTACGACGGACTGACGGGACCAATGGGGTTCCTGGCATGGCAAGATCAAGCCCGGAAAACGATTCGCGGCGCCATCCCGGATCCTGGTCCCGGATTGACCGGCGAGCCTACGGAGGCGTTACGCCGAGTTGCCTGCCAATCTCCAGACCGTCCTCCCAGCAGTGGCGATCGATCCGCACCTCGCCCTCTCCGAGCGCTCGTCTCCGGCGAGCGGCGCTGCCTTCGCCGGGATACCTGATCTCCTTCACACCGGGAGCCTTCCTGGAGTTCTTGACTGCTTCGATGCGCCCACCCACGGAGTGCTTGAAATCCTCGATGCTGCCAAAGATCTCCGGGTCGATCGCGATGAACAAGTGACCCTTGAGGGCCCCCTCCTTTTCCACGTGATCCACACCCATGTCACAACCGACCAGGGCGCCCGAAAGGAAGTCGATCAGCAGCAGCAGTCCGTAACCCTTGTGTCCGCCCGGGTCTATGGCACCGATGTCACGGGTGTGGTTGAGGCCGTCACACACCAGATCGGGGTCGCGCGTGGAATGCCCGTCCCTGTCGTGAGCCACCCCTTCGGGGAGCTTGCCTTGGTAGCGCCGGGAATAGCGCACGTAGGTGGGAAGCGTCGCGCAGGGCGTAAAATCGGACAGGAACGGCGTGCTCCCGGTCGGCACCGAAAACGCCATCGGGTTGCTTCCGATGATGGGCTCGACGCCGCCGATCGGGTGGACGACCGGTACGACGTCGTCGCTGAACACCATGCCAATGACATCCCGGTTCGCCATGCGCTCCGCGTACAAGCCCGCATGAAACAGGTCATGGCTGTTTCTGACGCCGATGACCGCGCACCCGGCGTCTTTCGCCTTGGTGGATGCGACATCGGCCGCCAGAAGGGCAGCCAGCGGACCCGGGCCCGAGTTTCCGTCGATCAGCGCAAAGCAGGCCTTTTCCCTGACGATGACAGGTTTTGCGGTCGGGTCGGCCTCGCCCTTCCGGTAGTACTGCAGGTGGCTGTTGATCAGGTGATTGAAGCCCTGCACACCCACACCTCTCAGATCGGATTCAAGGTGCACGTCCGCCACCACGGCCGCAGCCTCCCGGTCGAACCCCACGGCTTCCAGGAGACGTTGCATGTAGGTCCGCAGGACATCGATCCGAACCGCTACTGTTTCGTGGCCAAGCATGATGTCTCCTTCCTAATGACCTGTATGGCTGCCGTGGACGGGGCCGTGCCGGTCTCGAGGATGCTGACCCGAAGAGAACAGACCAAAATCTCCGCCTCTCTCCACCCTCGAGGCTCCGCCATTCCGACCCCGCAAGGACAGGTCGAGATCGAGACAACCTGCTCGATCTCGACGCGGAACTCAATTTGTCCGCCAACATCGGCATCGCTGGTCCCGAAACAGAGTGCGAGGACAACTGGACCCAAGAGATCGTGAACGGCATGCTGCACGATACACACGAGGAGGCAGAATGATGGATGCAATCGTGACGGATCCCAAAGCGTTCATCGGCTTCGACGAGCCGGTGCTGGCCCATCTCGGGCAGAAGCCCGAGATGGTGGTCTGGGACACCAGCGACGAGAGGATGTGGGTCGAAATTGAGCCGAACATCTTCTTCCGCCCGTTGATGTTTGACATGGTGACCGGCGCCCACAGCGAACTTCTCAAGATCCACGGGCCCGCGACCCTGGGCCGGCATCGCCACACCGCGGCCGTGCACGGCTTCGTGATCAAGGGCGAGTGGCACTACAAGGAGCACACCTGGAGAGCGAAGCAGGGCTCCTACATCTATGAGGCTCCGGGCGAGGTGCACACGCTGACCGTCGATGCTGACTGCAAGGAAATGATCACGTTCTTCTATGTCGGCGGGTCACTGATCTACATGGACGACGACGAGAACATCCTCTCGATCGAGGACAACATCGGGCTGATCGAGATGTGCCGGAGTCACTTCGAAAAGGTGGGTCTGGGCGGCGATTTCGTGCACAACTTCATCCGTTGATCGCAAAGCCCGATGAGGATCGCGGGCGGACTCCAGGTGGGACACCCGCAGCGCGCCGAGTGTGCGCAACGCGGCACAATGCCGGTCTGGGAGACAGGGTCCACGTGTTCCCCGGCGGCCGGCGAGGTTCCCGTCACGCGAGTTGAAGAGGCGTGAACGGCAGCGCGTCGGCGGTCCCGTCTGCCCAATCGTGTTCTGGGGGACGTCGGTGCCGGGTCTGCCTCGCTGCTTGCCGCGAATCACGTCCAGAAACGATGAAGTCCGGGTAGGGCGCAACAAGGAAATCGACCAACGCTGGAGGGAAAGGTGGACAACACGAAGCTCTGGGGCGGAGAGCCCTACTATGGTCTGGATTACGAGTTCGACCCCCAGTGGTTCCTCACCGATGAGCAGAAGAAGCTCCAACGCCAACTCATCGAGGTGTGCCACGATGTCCTTCGTCCCAACGCGGCCAGGTGCGACGAGTCGGGCACTTACCCCTGGGAGAGCGTGAAGGCTCTGGCCGAGCTGCGGCTGCTCGGCTGCATCGTGCCCGAGAAGTGGGGTGGACGTGGCGAGAATCACACGGGCCTCGCGATGATCGGAGAGACCATCACCCGTTACGGCTGTCCATCGACCGGGGTGATCTTCATGATGCACATGGCCGGTCTCGCGGCGCTTCTGTTCCGGGCCGGTGACAATCGGGCCATACAGGAACTCCTTGCCCGCATCGACACCGACGTCATGATCGGTTCGGCCTCCTACACCGATCCGGAAACGGGTGGCCACTTCTGGTATCCGAAGGTCTCCGGCGTTGAGAGGGTCGACGGCGGCTGGCATGTCAAGAAGCGTTCCGCGTTCACCACCTCCTGCGGCGAGGCCCGCTGGATGACGACCCAGACGACAAGCCCCGGCTTTGACGGAGACTATTCCGACCTCTCCGTCTTCCTCGTCTACGAGGACGAAATGAAGCCCAACCCGGGTCTGTGGGATGTCATGGGCATGCGGGCTACCAGTTCCGGTCCTGTCGATTTCGACGTGGTGCTGCCCGAGGACCGTATGGTCGGTCCGCCGGGCGACGGCGCCGCGTCCAACGACGAGGCCGTCAACGCGGTGGGGATGATCATGTACGGCTCGCTCTACTGCGGGGTTGCCATGGGGGCCCTGGACATCGCCAAGCGCTATACAACCCGGCGCCGCCACGCCAACTTCGGTCAGTGCGTCGCAGATTATCCGACCACGCACGATGTCTACGGAACCAGCCTGGTGGATGCCCAGGCCGCGCGAATGTTCCTCTTCAGCTTCTGCCAACAACTGGACCGGGCCACCAACAACGGCGATTGGACCCTCTACGAGGGCGATCCCGATGCGCGACCCCGTTCTCCCTACATTCTGTGGGGTTTGAAGGTGAAGGAAGTGGCGGCCCGCGCCGCCAGCGAGGTCACCGAGCGCATGTTCCGGCTGTTCGGCGGGTCAGGGTTCAGTCGCAACCTCGAGATCGAGCGCCTTTTGCGGGACTCCAAGGCTGGCTGGGTCATGGGACCGAGCAACGAGGTGACCCGCGGCATGGTGGGACGCTGGGCGCTGCACGGCGGCGAGGCCGTTGACTGGTGGAATCAACGACCGAACGTTGGCCTGCTCAACGCCGAAATCGGCAAGCTCGACCCTGAAGGCAAGAGGAAACTCATCGCGGAGCTTGAATCCACCCTCGCCTGAGACTTCCCGCCATCGGGATCGGGCGGCATCGTCGTTCAGGCGCCGAATTGCGCGGATCGTGCGGCGATGCCCTGAACGACCGTTCGATTCGCCACCACGTGCGTGCCGTGCCTTGCTGAAGCGCCGGATCATTCCGAGAACTGCGACGCAACGACTTCGGCGATCCGCTGCCTGGTCATGCGCATCGACGTGTCACACGAGACGATCCGCAACCGGGAACAGGACAGGCGCCACCCGCCGTCCGAAAGAATCACCGCGACCCGCGGACGGGGTCCTGGAGGCCTTCCTCGGCGGCGTTTCGTTCATCCTCGGCGAACATCTCTTCGAGCTCTCGGGTCCAGTGCTTCGCCTCTTCGGCCATGCGGTCGGTGTCGTGCGCGATCGCGTGCTGGCGGAGCAGGCGTTCGGTGTCGTGGTCGCGGAAGGTGTTGACGGTGCGCCGGCTTTCGAAGTCGTCGAGTCCCAGTTCCGTCAGGATCCCGTGGGCAAGCTCGAGGCTCGAATGAAAGGTGTCGCGCACGATGTGCGTGATACCGAGGTCCATCAACGCATGGGCGTGCTGGCGGTTGCGCGCACGCGCGAAGATCGTGAGGTGCGGAAAGTGTCTGCGCACGGCGTGCGCCGTCACGAGCGATTGCTCGACATCCTCGATCGCAAGCACGAAGAGAACCGCCTTGTCGGCATTCGCCGCGCGCAACAGTTCGACGCGGCTCGCGTCTCCGTAGTAGACCTTGTTGCCGAAGCGGCGCACGAAGTTGACCTGGTCCGCGCTCGTCTCGAGCGCGGTAAAGCCGATACGGCGCATGCCCAGGATGCGGCCCACGATCTGGCCGACCCGGCCGAAGCCGGCGATTATGACCCGGTTCTCTTCATCGATGCGCTGCACATACGCCGGTTCCTCCTTCGGTTCCAGTTGGGCGTTCAAACGGTCGCCCACCCTGAAGGCCAGCGGTGTCGCCGCCATCGAGAGTGTCACCGCGACGATCAGCATGTCGGCGGTGTGCCCGTCCATCAGCGCGGAAGACACGCCAAGAGCGAGGATAACGAAGGCGAACTCGCCTCCCTGCGAGAGCGCCACGGCGGTACCGCGAATCGTGCGCCAGTTCGCCGTTTCGGAACGCACGACAGCGATCAGGCAGAGCATCTTGACCAACATCAGACCGAGTGCGAGGCCCAGCACAGCGAGCGGCGTTTCAATCACCAGACCGATGTTGACAGTCATCCCGACTGCCATGAAGAACAGGCCGAGAAGCAGCCCCTTGAAGGGCTCGATATCGGCTTCCAGCTCGTGCCGGTATTCGGAATCGGCGAGCAGCACGCCGGCCAGAAATGCGCCGAGGGCCATCGAGAGGCCGACAAGCTCCATCAGCAGGGCCACGCCCACGACCGTGAGCAGGGCCGTGGCTGTGAACACCTCGTGCGTACCGAACCGCGCCACGAGCCGCAGCGCATGGCGCAGGAGGTAGCGGCCACCGAGCACCATCAGAGCGATCATGCCGACCGCCTTGACGATATCGAGCCAGAGAGCTCCCTCCGCGGCGCTGGCGGACGCGGGCGCCAGAAAGGGCAGGAGGGCCAGAATGGGGATCACCGCGAGGTCCTGGAACAGCAGGATTGAAAACGACAGGCGGCCGTGGCGGGTCGTGAGTTCGTTGCGCTCGGCGAGCGCCTGCAGCGCGAAGGCGGTTGAGGACAGCGATAGGGCGAGTCCGGCAACCACGGCGGTCTCGAGCGGCAGTCCCAACGCGAAAGCAAGACCGGCGAGCGCTACAGCGGTCAGCGCGAACTGCCCTCCGCCCAACCCGAACACCGCCCGGCGCATGGCCCAAAGACGCAGCGGCTGCAGTTCGAGGCCGATGACGAACAGCAGCAGGACGACGCCGAGTTCGGCGAAATGAAGGATCTCCTGCTCGTCGTCGACAAGATCCAGCGCCCAGGGGCCGACGATCAGGCCCGCCAGCATGTAGCCGAGAACCGAACCCATTCCGGCCCGCTTGGCTAGCGGGACGACGATCACGGCCGCGGCGAGAAAGATGGCAACCTGTTCGAGAAACGCCATGTGACTCACCCTTTCTCTTCGAACCGCGCCCGCAGCGTCGGATCTTATGGCCGCAACACCGGAACTCTACCATGCCGGCCGCACGGGCCGGCGCCACGGGAGTGTGTTGAAATGCTCGACATCGAAAAGGTGGACCACATCGGCATCCGGGTCAGCGACAGGATCGTGTCCATCGCGTTCTACGAACGCCTCGGCTTCAAGACTCTCGCCGACGCGGGCTTCGAGAAGGGCCACCCCATCATCATGCAGCATCCCTCGGGTGTCGTGCTCAACCTGCTCGGCCCGTCAAATGCCATGAACGGCACAAACATCCTGATGGACGTGGACGAGAAGTATCCGGGCATCACCCACGTGGCGTTCAAGGTGGCATCGCTTGAGTCCGCGAAGGCGTTCCTTGCGGAGAGCGACATTCCGCTCAGCGGCCAGTTCTCGTTCAAGGACCTGCGGGCGGTCTTCATTCGCGATCCCGATCGCAACGTCATCGAGTTAGACGCCTACGCCGGAGAGGAGCCGAAGACACGGGCCGAACCTGCTGAGGATTCCGGCTACCAGGCGCATCCATAGACAGTAGACATGGCTCGGTGCGCCTGCACCGCCGCGAGCAGCCCGCTGTCCGCGCCAGGTGGCCGTACGGCTCGGCAAGCGCGACGATCTTGACGCCGCCGGAACGGACCTGCTCCTCGGTCACGAAAGTCCTGACGCCGCCGATATGCTCTGGATGGGCATGGGAGCAGATCACGGCGCGGATTGGCTTGTCCGTGATCCGGCGAGAGTCTTCGACGACCGGCTCGGTGAATTTGGCGGTCGGTGACGGTTCGAATTTGGCGTTCTGGCGGGCCAGTCTGGGTTGAGCGATCACGGGCTGGTTCAAGTCCTGCGCTTTGCAGAGGCGGCGCTGCAACGCCGCAATTCGCCCCGGTCTGTCTCTCAGACCCTTCCGGCGCTGGCGATGGCGGCGACGTTGAGCAGGCCGCGCACGGTGGCGTTCGGCGTGACGATATGGGCCGCACCGCCATAGCCGAGCAGGATTGGACCGATCGGCTGGGCGTTGCCAAGGGCCGACAGCGCGTGGATCGCCGCATTGGCCGCGTCCATCCCCGGAAAGACCAGGATGTTGGCGCGGTCGGTGAGCCGCGCTTCGGGCAGGAAGCGGTCGCGCGCCGCCTTGTCGAAGGCCAGGTTGAGCTGCATCTCGCCTTCGAACTCGAAATCGGCTTGCGTCTCGGCAAGGATTTCGGTCGCACGGCGCATCCGGGCCGCGCTTGGGCTGGAATGGGCGCCGAAATTGGCATGGCTGATCAGCGCGACCCGCGGGACCTGGCCGAAGGCACGGACCTGCGCCGCCGCCGCGCGGCAGATCCCGGCAATTTCCCCCGCATCCGGTTCGTAGTTCACATAGCCGTCGGCGATGAAGACGGTGCCGGTATCCATGATCAGCGGCACCAGGGCCGAAACGGTTTCCGCCTGGGTTCCCAATATCTGGTCGACCCGTTCCAGATGGGTTGAATAGTGGCCCGTGGTGCCGCAGATCAGGCAGGCCGCTCCACCCTCGCGGACATGCATCGCCGCGGCCAGCGTGTCACTGGTCCGGAACAGCTTGCGGGCAGCCTCCGGGCCGATCCCGTCGCGGGCGCGCAGACTGTGGAGCTTGGCGCCGTAGCGCTCGATCAGCTCTTCGGCATCGTGGTCGAACACTTCGAAATCCCTGTCGGGCGCTACGCGCAGGCCCATCTCGGCGCACAGGGCGGCGATCCGGCCTGCCCGGCCGGTGGCGACGGGCGTCGCGATTCCCTCATCGAGGATGTCCTGGATTGCCCGGAGCACCCGCCGGTCCTCGCCCTCGGCAAAGATCACCTTGCGCGGTGCCGCCCGGGCGCTGTCGAAGATAGGCTGCATCAGGAAGCTGGTTCGGTAAACGAAACTGGAGAGCCGGGTGCGGTAGGCGTCGAGATTCTCGAGTGGCCGCGCCGCGACGCCACTTGCCATCGCCGCCTCGGCGACGGCCGGTGCGATCGCGCCGAGAAGCCGCGGATCGAAAGGCCGGGGCAACAGGTAGTCGCGGCCGAACTTCAGCCGCTGTTCGCCATAGGCGCGGGCGACCTCGTCGGTGATGCCTGCGCGCGCCAGTTCGGCCAGCGCGGTGACGCAGGCAAGCTCCATTTCCCTGTTGATGGCCGTCGCGCCGACATCGAGCGCGCCGCGAAAAATGAATGGAAAGCACAGGACGTTGTTGACCTGGTTCGGATAGTCGGTCCGCCCGGTGCAGACGATGGCGTCCGGGCGCACGGCGGAGACTTCCTCGGGCATGATCTCCGGCACCGGGTTGGCCAGCGCCATGACCATCGGTTCCGGTCCCATGCGCCGGCACTGTTCGGGGCTCAGCACGTTCGGCCCGGAAAGACCGAGAAAGATCTCTGCGCCGTCGATCGCGTCGTCGAGCGTTCGGGCGTCGGTGTCCTGGGCGAAGGCGGCCTTGTGCGGCTCCGCGCTGCGCGCCTTGTGGACGAGCCCGTCGATGTCGACCAGCCAGACATTCTCGCGCTTCAGGCCGAGGTCCAGAAGCAGGTTCAGGCAGGCGATGCCGGCTGCGCCTCCGCCGGTCGAGACCAGCTTCATCCGGCTGAGGTCCTTGCCCAGAAGATGCATGCCGTTGACGATGGCGGCGGCGACGACGATGGCGGTGCCGTGCTGGTCGTCGTGGAAGACGGGGATGTTCATCTCCGCCTTCAGCCGGTTCTCGACCCGGAAGCAGTCGGGCGCCTTGATGTCCTCCAGGTTGATGGCGCCGAAAGCCGGCTCGAGCCGCCTGATCGTGTCGGCCAGCGCGTCCGGATCGCTCTCTTCGATCTCGATGTCGAAGACGTCGATGTCGGCGAATCTCTTGAACAGGACAGCTTTGCCTTCCATGACCGGTTTCGCCGCCAGCGCCCCGATATTGCCGAGGCCGAGCACGGCCGAGCCGTTGGTGACGACCGCGACCAGGTTCGCCCGCGCCGTGTAGCGCGCCGCGTCTTCCGGCCGTTCGGCGATCGCGCTGCTGGCCTCGGCGACACCCGGGGAATAGGCCAGCGCGAGATCGCGCTGGTTGGCCAGCGGCTTGGTCGGGCGGATCGCCAGTTTCCCCGGCCTGCCTGCCGCGTGATAGCGCAGCGCGTCCTGGTCCATGTCCTGCCCCTCGAACCGGCGGAAAATGACCTTCGCAATCAGAAACCGTATCACAGAAACCGTGAGGTGGTCGCAGGCCAGATGGTCATTCGGCCTCATACAATTCCGCGACGCACCTGCACATGAAACATGCTCCGCGTCCATTCACTCGATCATGCCCCGCGGCGTGGTGTTCTCACCAGCCCAGTTTTCCACCGCAGGAACGTGATTCCGAGTACTCTTGACAACAGAGTACTCTGACCGTATATCACCGGTAACGCACATCTGGAGGAGCGGGGACATCATGACCGTGACCAGGGACGCCGCCGCATCGACGCTGCGCGATATCGACAAGGCGGAACGCCGAAGCCTCACGCTATTTCAGTATTCGGCGGGCAGCCCCTATCTGCTGCTCTGGGGTCCGCTGTGGATCGTCGCCGGCGTGGTCTGGACGCTCTCGCCGGAGAATGCCGGCCTCGGCTGGGCCGCCGTCGACGCCGTCGGACTGATCGGCACCGCCGGCCTTGTCTTCGTCCAGTCCCGCCGTTTCGGCAGGGACGGCGGCCGGACGGGGACGTACCGCTTTCTTGGCACCGCCGCAGTCCTGGCGGTCTTCATTACGCTGACGCTCATGACCTTCGCACCGGTTTCCGGCGTCGAAGTCCAGACTTTCATCGTCCTGCTGGTTGCGACCGCCTACGGGCTCGTCGGGTGCTGGTTCGGGCTGCGCTTTGCGGTCGTCGGGGCGGCGCTCGCCGGCCTCGCCGTCGGCGCCTTCGACCATGCGCCGGCCCACGCCGCCTACATCGTGCCGTTCCTGGGCGGCGGTGCGCTCATTCTGGCCGGCCTGTGGATGCGGCAGACCCGGTGAACGGTAACGGCATGAGCGGAACGGACATGAACGGGCCCGACGAGATCGTCCACCAGACGACGCGCCTGCGGATCTTGTCCGCACTGAACGCCCTGCCGCGCCGGGAAATGCTGGAATTCGTGCGACTCAAGACGGTCACCGGCACGACCGACGGCAACCTCGGCGGGCATCTGAACACCCTGGAGAAAGCGGGCTATGTGAGGATCGTCAAGGATTTCGCCGGCAAGAAGCCACGGACCCGCGCCGGCATCACCAGGACAGGACGGCGCGCCTTCCAGGACCATGTCGACTATCTGCGCGGGATACTGGAAGTCAACAGCTGACCAGATGGTCATTCGGCCTCATACAATTCCGCGACGCGCCTCCACATGAAACATGCTCCGCGTCCATCCACTCGATCATGCCCCGTGGCGTGGTGCAAGAGCCTGGCGTCCATCGCAGTATCCGGCGGGTAGGGCCGGGACGCTGGTTGATGAGGTAGGGCGTGGCAGCTACTTTTGGCGCATGAGATCGATCGGGATCAAGGCGCTGAACAACCGTTTGAGCGAGTATGTCCGGCTCGCGGCCTCGGGCGAGACCATACTGGTGACCGACCGTGACCGCGTGGTGGCGGAGTTGGGCCCGTTGCGAGAGAGCCGGAGCCCCGTCCCCGCCGATGCCTTCCTTACCGAGGCAGTGCGGTCGGGCGTGCTCGCGCCGCCTGCACTGGCGGGATCGGGAGCACCGCCCAGGCCCGCACCGGTCGCCAGCCTAGATGAGGTTCTGGCGGATCTCGACGAGAGCCGGCGCGACCGGTGATCTATCTCGATACGTCCATCGCGCAGGCCTGGCTGCTGACCGGGGACCGCCGGCCCCCGGCTTCCCTCTGGGGCGGAACACTGGTCTCCAGCAGGCGCCTCGAATACGAGATATGAACGGCGCTGCACGCGCGCGGGCTTGCGGACTCGCACGGCGAGGCGGCGCGCGCAGTCGTTGGACGGATCGCGCTGCTGGACTGTGCCCGCGGGTTCTGGGGCAGGCCCTGGACGCCCTGCATTTGGCATCGTGCGCGTATCTGGCCGATCAGAACCAGGACGTGGAACTTGCGAGCTACGACCAGCGCATGAACGATGTCGCCCGCGCCATGGATATTCCGCTTTTCGACCGGGAAGAGCCATGAGTCCCGCGAGATGTAAATCTCTTGATCATACCTTGGGCGCGGCGTATCCCCCTCTTGCGCTCCCTTGGCTACGCAAGGTCCTGCTTCCATGCAGGAAATCCCCTGCCCGTTCCATTTGATACCGCCAGATGGCGTGGCCCAATCGACTCCCGGAAGCGTAGTGTTGCCAGAGGCGCGGAGGAATGCCGGAGATGTCCGTCTCGGTGGTTGCGGGGGCAGGAATTGAACCTGCGAAAGTTGTTCTGCGCGGCAGACCTGCGAGGCCCCACCGACCGGCGCAGCGTGTTCGTCTTCAGCCTGGAGGTGCCAGCGCGGCGAGCATCTGCGCCGCGCGCAACGGCGGCCGGCCGGTCACGATGAGTTCCGCCAAGAGCTCGCCCGCTGCCGGGCTCATCATGATCCCCGTTCCGCCGAAGTGCGTTGCAAGATAACCATTCTTCCACGTCGGCAGGCGTCCGAGCGTGGGCCTTTCCAGCGACGCCGGAGATAAGGCGAGCAGGTCGCCCCGGTGCTCCACCAGCTTGGCCTCTTCGAGGGCGGGCAGGATCTCAAGGCATTCCGACACCGTTTTGAGCTTCAGCTCTTCGGTGAGCGACTCATTGAAGTCGTCGCGTCTGCTGGCACTTCCCTCATAGGCGCTCAGGATCACCTCGCCGTTCACTTTGGGGATGATCCAGTAGTCGCCGGCCTCGAGTGTCTGAAAGGGCAGGCCTGAGGGTAACTGGACCCGGGTGCACTCGGCCATGAGCGTGAGCATGGGAACATCGACGTCGAGATACGACGCAAGAGCCCGCGACCATGGGCCGGCGGCAATCACGAAATTGTCGGCCTCGAGGTGCTCGCCGGAGGCGAGCTGCAACCCGGTGATCCGATCGCCTTGCGTGGTGAAGCCCACGGCCTCCCCCTGCTTCACGCGAGCACCCAGGTGTTCGGCCGACTGCGCCAGGCCCAGGGTGTACTTGTAGGGCTCGACCTGACCTTGCGGGCTGGTGATGCCCGCGACCCACTTCGGGTGGAGTGAAGGAAAGACCTCCCTCAGCTGGCGAGCGTCGAGCCAGCCGGTCTCGATGGCTCCGGCCTGATGGTACGGGGCCAGCCACCCGTCCCGGCCTTTTCCGTCGACCTCAGCTTCGGTCAGGAGCGATGTGTGGAGCGATTCGCCGTACTCGATGTCGACGCCGCCACGCTCGGCGATTTCGAGAGCCAGGCCTGGCATGCGGTCGTAGGACGATGCGACGAGATCGTGCCAGCTGCTCGCGCTGGGACCTTCCGGCGTTCCGGCGGTACCAGCGTCCTGGTCGGACAGATAGCGTGATATCGCCTGAGCCATGGATTTCTGCGGATAGGGGATCACCGCCCAGGCCTTGCCGGAGGCCCGCGTTCCGATGGACTCGCGCTCCACAACGACGGAGTCCACGCCGTGCTTGCCGAGGTGGTAGGCGATGGAGTTGCCGATCGCTCCGGCCCCAACGATGACGACGTCGCAATTCGGCATGAGGACTCCCGATAAGACAGTTCCCAGAAGCCCGGCCCGGCACAGCCGGAACCAAAGCTCTCCGAGATGGTATGTTGGGTCTCGCGCCCTTGTGACATTTGGATCATGACATGACATGCATGGTCACCGCATGTCACCGGTCTGATAAAGCCGGGGTCGTTTCGTGTTGTGACCGAGTAGTTCTGACAGGGTCTCTTCAGGACATCGGCTATGCCCGGGCGCAAGCGGCGTCGCCTGCATTGAGACCCTGCTGGTGGCCGATAGCGGTCTGGAGGTTCTCTCCAGCCTGCCGCGAACCTGGTTGTCGTGTGAACTGTGGCGCGATCAGCAGGATGCGAGGCCCGGAGACCGTGCAGCAAGCCGAACAGGGATTGGTCGGACAGACCGACCCTCCGTTCCCACACTGAAGCGCAATGCCCCCCTGCATTCCGCTTTCAATGGCTTCGCCACGGTGGTGAAATGTCAAGAGATCCAACGACGGAGAATATGCCATGAGCGGCCCACGGTTCGGGTGCGATGCCAGTCCCGACGACATCACAGCGAGCCTCGACGAGCACGGCTATGCCATCGTCGAGCGGTTGGCGGATGACGAGACACTGGAGCGGCTCAACGCCGACTTCGATCCCTATCTCAACGCCGTGAAGCTGGGTGAGACCGACTTCGCCGGCCACAGCACCAAGCGCATCAACAACCTGATTGCCAAGTCGACCGCCTGTCAGGAACTCGCCATTCACCCCACGATCATGGGCGTGTGCGACCGTGTCCTGCTGCCGCATTGCGCGCGCTATCATCTCCATGTGACCGGGGTTATCGAGCTTCAGCCGGGCGAGGCCGCCCAGGTGATCCACCGCGACGGCCAGATCTATCCCATCCGGTTTCCGTCAATCCCGGTTACATTGCCGACAATCTGGGCATGCGAGGACTTCACCGAAGAGAACGGCGGCACGCAGATCGCGCCCGGCAGCCACCGCTGGGCTCATGATCGTGAGCCCGAGTCAGACGAGGTCATCAATGCCACGATGCCGGCGGGTTCGGTGCTGATCTACACCAGCAATCTCTATCACGGCAGCGGCGCCAACCGATCCAACGGCAACCGCCGCGCCATGGCGCTGCACTACAATCTCGGCTGGCTGCGCCAGGAAGAGAACCAGTACCTCTCGATTCCACCCGAGAAGGCACGCGACATCCCCCATGACGTACTGCGGCTGATCGGCTACGATTTCGCCGGTCCCTACCTCGGCTTCGTCGAGGAAGGACACCCGCTGACGGTCGCGGATCCCGACCTGCCGCGCGACATGGACCGTACCGGCGGCGATGAACTGATGGCCCGCAGCATGGCCATCACGCCCATACGCGTTGGTGACGTGTCGAACGGCACATGGGACTGAATGGATCTGTCCACTCCGACTTCTGGCAGACGCCAGCGGTCAAGAGCGGGATGGTCTTGAGGCACAGAATGATGGAATTCGAGGCGCGGCTGGTGGAGCGGCCGTCTTCATTGTGGGAAGCATCGAACGCAGATCAGTGACTTGGCTCTGGCAAGCCCCCGGGACGCCCGCCCTTCAACATTGCGCGTCATCGGATCGAAGAGAGATGGTGCACCTTCTGACCGCGCGGTTCCTCAAGGAACATGTGCCCGAGCACGGCAAGCCGAGCATCCAGCAGGAATACGGCCGCTCGGTGAAGAGCTTCATCGACCCGGCGATCGGGGAGATGCGGGTCTCGGAGGTTCAGCGCAGGATATCGCCGCCTTGTATCACCGACTGCGGGACACACCCTGCCAGGCAAACCGGCCCCTGGGGGTGCTCCCGAAGACCTTCAACCTCGTGGAGGCGTCGGACTGGCGGCAAGACGGCTCCAAGTCCCGCAGGCATGTGGGAACGTGCGCGAGTTTGATCCCAGACTATAGGTTCCGATCGAAAGCGCGCAGTCCGAGGCGGCTCCATAGTGCCGAATCATCTGGCCACGGACAGTTCCCCACGCTCCGACTGACGCTCCCGGTGCCGACACCCGCATAGTCCGGACCGGCGAGCAGGTCCAGCCCGGGCAGACCGCGCTCGGCCTTGCAGGCTTGGGCGCGGACCCTGGCCGGCGAGAAGCCGAGCGTCTTCGCCTGGTGCTTCCGGCTTCGCTCCAGCGCGCCCCGGTCGATGTCGCGCTTCGCCGCCTGCGCCGCCAGATAGGGATTGTACTTCGACTCGCCCTTGCGCCGCGCTTCCATCGCCGCCTCGACCTCCGCCCGGCGCGTCGAGAATACGTCGATCGCTTCGCACGCGCCGCCTCGATCTCGAAGCGGCCGTCGGCATGGGTCTTTTCGATGCCGCAGCCGAGCGTCGCCGCGCTCTCTCCCGCCCAGGTGCTCGCCTCGCGGTGCGCCCCGTCGTTCTTCGCGTAACAGCCGTCCTTCTCGAAGTAGCCTGCGCCTTGCGCTGGTGAGGCGATCTTGCCGATGGGCGCCATCATCGCCGGGGTGCTCCGGCAGGGACGTATTTATGACACTTTGCCGGTTCATACTGGCCAGATATGCGCTTGCGGGCCATAGAAGAAATGCCCAAAAGGTGCTGGCCGCGCATGGCCGTGAGAGTCGTCGAATGTCCTTCCCGACCGGGATTTTCCGCGCGTCGGCGCTTTCCTCCGGTATGAGCGCGTGATAACAATTTGCTAACCGATAGCTGGAGGCGAGCTCATGGTGACGATCAACGTGCGGCGGCTCGACGATGACGTGGTGGACCGTCTCAAGCAACGTGCCGCGCAGAACAACCGATCGCTGGAGGGCGAGGCGCGCCACATTCTGCAATGTGCCGCCGATGACGACATGGCGGCGAAACGCGCCAGGTTCCTGGAGGCCTCGCGCCGACTGCGGGAGAAGACCAAGGGCCGCAAGCACACCCCGGCGGAAGTTCTAGTCCGCGAGGACCGCGACCGCGGCCATCGCGACGACTTCTGATGCGCTTCGTCGTCGATGCGAGCGTGGCGGTCAAATGGCTGGTCGCCGAGGAAGACACGGATGTTGCGGACCGACTGGCGGCGAGCGGGCAGGAGCTTCACGCGCCGCGCCTGATGGCTTCCGAGGCTGCCAACGTTCTGTGGCGCAAGGCGCGGGTGGGTCAGATCGAGTACGCCGAAGCCAGCGCCGCCATGGCCTTGCTGACCGACATGCCGGTGCGCTGGAACGACGACGAGACCGTCGGCGCGGACGCGGTTCGTCTGGCGCTGGCCCTCGACCACCCGGTTTACGACTGCGTGTATCTCGCGCTGGCGCATCGTATCGGCGCGACGGTGGTGACGGCGGACTGCCGACTCGCGACGGCCGTTGCACCGACCGAGCATGGCGAGTCCGTGATGACGTTGGCCGATTACGCGGAAACGAGATGATCAGGAAGTTTTTTCGATCATCCTCCAGGCGCCTCCTGCCCCTCTAGGTCCCGACAGGAAGGGGAAACTGGGGACAAGGCGTTGAGTCCATGCAGGAAATATCTTGGCTTGATCGTTGGACAAAGCTCGTCCGCAGGTTCAAATCTCCATTCCGGAGTCACCGAATCCGGTAAGACGGAGGCGATGCGGAGAGACGGGAACAGCCGAAATCGGGAGCGATTGCACGGTCCGACCGCAAACGACAGTCCCGGCTCGCAAGCCCGGGCAGAAGGAAGACAGGAAGCGCGAATCGACGCTGCCGTGATGCGACTCGCTCGGCTTCCCGGGCGCCAGATCGCGCGCGAGCATTTCCAGCAGTCCGAAGCCGCCAACGACAACGCGCCACCGGAGAAGGAGGCGCACGACCGATAGGAGACCCGAGACCATGACGCTTCGCTGTGCGCCCTATGCCCGCCATTGGTCCGACTAGCAGCGGGCCGCATGGCCAGTTCACGACTGCTCCAACCACGTCATGTTGGTGTCGTGCACCAACAGCCGGATCATCCGGCGCGTCGAAATCGAGGAGCGTGTCGTTGTGGGGCTCAGGGAGAAGCCGATGGAGCCCGAGGCGATGAAGGTGCATACCGTGGAGCCCAACCGGCTCAACCGCGAGCGCTGCGCATCAGGCGCGACGGACCGCAAGGAGTTGGCGGACATCGAGAAGAAGACCGCCACCATGATCGCGGTGATCGAGGAGGGTGGCTATGCGCGGGGCATGATGGACGCCGCGCTCCATGGCGACCTCGGCACCATCCTCGATTGGGCAGGAAACGGCAGGGCGAAGGAAACGACCGGCACTCCAGGATTGGGAATGTCGGTCTCGGTGGTAGCGAAGGCAGGATTTGAACCTGCGACCTTCAGGCTATGAGCGAGGTGCGAATCCGGCGGAACAATCTATGTCAGTGCCTCGATGAGCGCGTCGAGAGTCCGGTTGGGGCGTTCCGCCATCATCATGTGGCCGCATCCCTCAAGGACGATCATGCGGCCATCGGGCAGCGCATCGAGAAGGGCCCGGGCATTGCGCGGCGGCGTCATCATGTCCCGGTTGCCGAGAATGAGCGTCGCCGGGCAATTCACCCTGGCAGCCGCCTCGAGCCCGCTCGTGTAGTCGTTGCAGGCCTTCATGTCATTGTAGAGGACCCCGTCTCCGCCGCGTTCGAGAAGGCGCATGCCGCCCCCGGTGATCCACAGTCCCGGGACGTCCGAGCCTCCCATCTGGGCGGCGCGGCTGTGTCCCCAGACCGTCACCATGTCATAGGCGGCATGGCTGTTGACTTTGGCGTTGTTCAGAAGGGCATCGGCCACGGGCATGGGCACGCTGGTACCCAGCAGTGCGATGCGTGCACATCGCGACGGGTAGCGGGAAGCGGCCTCGAGGACGGGAAGCGAGCCCATGGAATGACCGACGAAGGAGGCCGTGGCCACGCCGGCGGCGTCGAGAACGCCGATGAGCCAGTCGGCGACAGCGCCGATCGATGGCAGGGGCGGCCCCTCCGAGCGGCCGTGTCCGGGCAGGTCAACGGCGAGCACGGCGTGGCCATGATGGGCAAACCAGCGGGCCTGGGCCGACCAGACCGTGCGGTTCATGGAGGCGCCGTGGACGAAGAGGACGACCGGCAGCGCCGCATCGAATGTCCTGCCACCGGTGGCTGCGAAGACGGCGCGGTCGTCGACGGTGAGTTCCAGCGACATCGCGTCAGACCCTGGAAGCGGCGGCAAGGCCGCGCTTGAGATCTGCGATGAGATCGTCCGGGTCCTCGAGCCCGATCGAGAGGCGCACGAGTCCTTCGGAAATGCCGGCTGCCTCGAGGGCGGCCGCATCCATCTGCTGGTGGGTCGTCGAGGCAGGATGGATGACCAGCGACTTGGCGTCTCCGACATTGGCGAGATGAGAAAAGAGTTGCAATGCCTCGATGAACTTCACGCCCGCCTCGCGGCCCCCCTTCAGTTCGAAACTGAAGATCGCGCCGGCTCCCTTCGGCAGCAGACGTTTCGAGAGTTCGTGGTCGGGATGGGACGGCAGTTCGGGCCACAGGACGCTGTCGACGGCATCGTGTCCGTCAAGGAAGGCGACGACGGCACGGGTGTTCTCGACATGGCGCGTCATGCGCAGCGGCAGGGTTTCCACGCCCTGGAGCAGGTAGAAGGCGTTGGCCGGACTCATGCAGGCGCCAAAGTCGCGCAGACCCTCGGCCCGGGCCCGCATGATGAAGGCGCCTGGTCCGAACTCCTCGGCAAAGTCGAGGCCGTGATAGCCGGCATAGGGTTCGGTAAGGGTGGGAAAGAGCCCGCTTGCCTCCCAGTCGAAGGCGCCCCGGTCGACGAGCACGCCGCCGATCGCAATTCCGTGTCCGCCGAGGAACTTGGTGGCCGAATGCATGACGAGATCGGCGCCGTGGTCGAACGGGCATGACAGGAAGGGTGAGGCGAAGGTGTTGTCGATCATCAGCGGCAGGCCGGCCTCGTGGGCGATTTCGGCGACGGCGGGGATGTCGAGGACCTCGAGACCGGGATTGCCAAGGGTCTCGCCGAAGAGAAGCCGCGTGCCGGGGCCGATGGCCTGGCGGAAGGCATCAGGATTCCGGGGGTTGACGAAGGTCGTCGTGATACCGAAGCGCGGCAGCGTGTAGTTGAACATGTTGTGACTGCCACCGTAGATCGAACCGGACGCAACGATGTGATCGCCGTTGCCCATGAGTGTGGCCACCGCGAGGTGGAGCGCCGCCTGGCCACTTGCGGTGGCCACCGCGCCGACACCTCCCTCGAGACCGGCAATCCGTTCCTCGAGGACGGAGACGGTCGGATTGGAGATGCGCGAATAGATGTGACCGGCGCGCTCGAGGTTGAAAAGCGAGGCGGCATGGTCGGTCGACGGGAAGACAAAGGAGGTTGACTGGTAGACGGGGACGGCACGCGCTCCTGTCACCGGATCGGGTTTCTGTCCACCATGAAGGGCAAGGGTATCGAAACGCGGGTGTCCGGGACCGGCCATGGGCGCTGCTCATTCTCAAGGGAAACCGGCGCACACTAGACCGCCGGTCGTTGGGCGTCCACCGGTGGTGGATTGATCCTGAACGGGCTTGCGGTAATGTCAGCGCCGCCGACCGGAGGACACCTGATCATGGCACCACTCCCGCAATCGATGAACGAGGCACTGCCGTCGGATGAGCGCATCCGCGAGACCGGCGAGTGGCTGGCGGGTCACAACGTCAAGTACATTCTGTGTTGCTGGATCGATCTTCTGGGTCAGCCCAAGACCAAACCGGTGCCACTCAGCGACTGGGAGCGGCTCGCCCGGGGCATGGGTCCTCAGTTTGCCGTGCATTCGGTGTCGTTCGTTCCCGAGCTTGGTCCGGCGGATCCGGACCAGATCATGGTTCCCGATCTCGATTCCCTGACACTGTGCCCTTGGGACAGGACCACGGCCTGGGTCTTTGCCGACCTCTGGTGGTCCGACAAGCCCTACAATCTGTGCCCGAGGGGAGCGATGAAGAGAATCCTCGCCGACTGCGAGGACAAGGGCCACTTGGTCTATGCCGGTGTCGAACCCGAGTTCATCGCCATGCGCTGGAAGGACGGGAGGCCCGTCAAGGCGTTCGATGACGATCTGGAAGCGGGGGAGGGCCTGCGTCCGCGCCGTCAGGCCTTTGGCTACGATGTGGAGTACTCCATCAATTCGATGGGGTTTCTGGGCGAGCTGATCGACATACTCGACGGCGAGCTCGGCTGGGACCTGCACGACGTGGTCTGTGAAGGGGCCTACAGCCAGTTCGAGCTTGACTTCGGTTACACCGACGCGCTCGCCATGGCAGACCGCCTTGTCTTCCTGCGAATCCTGCTCAAGGAAATCGCCAAGAAGCACGACATGTTCATCACCTTCATGCCGAAGCCGACGACAGGTGACTGGCGTTCGGGCGCGCACATGAACACCTCCATGCGCCGTACCTCGTCGCCGGACGCCAATCTCTTCGAATCACCGGACGGCTGGTCGCCGGAGGTCAGCCATGCCATTGGCGGACTCTTGCAGCATGGCGGGGCCCTGACGGCCATCGCCTGTCCGACCGTCAACTCCTACAATGGCCTGGTTCCCCGGGTCGGCGGCTTCGAAGGCGGCACGGTCACCTGGGCGCCGACTCACATGACCTATGGCTACAACAACCGCTCGGCCATGTTGCGCATGCCGCAGAACCGCTACTGCATCGAGAACCGTGCGGCTGACATGTGCATGAACCCCTATCTGGCCCTGGGCGTGACCGCGGCCTGCATGACCGAGGGCATCGTTTCGGCCATCGATCCCGGACCGCCGCTGAACGAGGATCTCTACAGCCTCAGCGAAGAGGAACTCGCCCGTTCGGGCGCCCAGCGCCTGCCACGCAATCTCTTCGAGGCGGCTGAAATCCTGCGGGACGATGCCTTCGTCAGAGAGGTCATCGGCGAACAGATGCACGCCTCGTTCCTCGCCTACAAGTTCGACGAATGGGAGCGTTACCATCAGGAAGTGACGGACTGGGAGGTGCGCGAGTACCTGAGGCTCTACTGATGGCCGCCTCCTTCGAGACGCGGTCCCTTGGCGACGTCACGCTGCAGTCGGGAGAGGTTCTCCGGGACGCCCGTCTCGCCTACCGCACCTGGGGCGCGCTGAACGGGGCCGGTGACAATGCGGTTCTCATTCCCACCTACTACACCGGCACCCATCGCAACAACGAGGCCTATTTCGGTCCCGGGCGCGCCCTCGATCCGGCACGGCATTTCATCGTCTCGATCGACCTCTTCGGCAACGGGCTGTCGTCTTCACCGGACAATCATCCTGCTCCCCAGGATGGTCCGCGATTTCCTCGGACGACGCTCTTCGACAACGTCGCCTGCCAGCGCCGCCTGTTGACGGAAGCGCTGGGGATCTCCCGCCTGCGCCTCGTTACCGGCTGGTCCATGGGAGGCTGTCAGTCCTTCCAGTGGGGCGCCCAGTATCCCGACATGGTCGATGCCATCCTGCCGTTCTGCGGATCGGCGCGCACATCGCCCCACAACATCGTTTTCCTTGAAGGCGTCAAGGCCGCGCTCACCGCCGATGCAACGTGGTCGGGTGGCGATTACACGGAACCGCCGATCACCGGTCTCAAGGCCTTCGGCCGGGTCTATGCCGGCTGGGCCTACTCGCAGACATGGTACCGCGAGGCCGGTTACCGTGAGCTCGGTTTCGACAGCATCGAGGATGTCCTGGCTGACTGGGAAGCCGATCATGTCGACAACTGGGACGCGAACAACCTGCTCCACAAGCTCTGGACCTGGCAAAAGGGCGACATCAGCGCCAATCATCTCCATGGCGGCGATTTCGCCCACGCACTCGCCGCCATCACGCCACGCGCCATCGTCATGCCCGCTTCAAGCGACCTTTACTTCCCGCCCGAGGACAGCGAGATCGAGGTCAAGGGCATGCCCAATGCCGAACTCAGGGTCTATCAGACGGACTGGGGACACTGCGTGGCCAGCGGCCATGCCGTTCCGGCCTTCCACGACTTCCTCGACCAGGCGATCCGCGATCTCATCGACTGCTGATCGCCGGGAAGCGCCGCTCCCTCGGTGACTGTTCAGGATCCGGAAGGGGGCGTGTGAAGGACACCTGACGCCGGGTCAGTGATGTCCGGCAGTGCTCACGCGGGGTGCCTGGTGATCTTTGCATGGAAGTTGCGGATCGACTCAGGGATGCGTTCTGGTTGCTGCATCGTGTGTTGAGGTTGAACGTGGGATCGCAGTTGGGCGACTCCCCGGCGGTCGGCGGCGACGCGCGTGCATACTTCCGCGACCTGAACACTGCTCCCGTCCGACAAAGACCCGAGGACGGAGAGCATCAGCGAACGGCAATCAGGGACGGACATCGGCCGATGCACCCGCCGCCGACTGCCGCGGCGTCACGCACTCCGCGATCTCGCGGCCCGCCGCGATCTCCGCCCGACGAAGCTCCCAGGTCTTTTGCAGGTTCAGCCAGAGTTGCGGTGTCGTCCCAAAATAACGCGCAAGCCGAAGCGCGGTGTCCGCGCTCACCCCACGCTGGCCGTTCAGGATCATCGTCACCCGGTTCACCGGTACGGCCAGCGCCTTCGACAGCGCACTGGCAGACAGCCCGAGCACATCGAGTTCGCCGCGCAGGACTTCGCCGGGATGCACCGGCTTCATTCCGTTCCTTGCGTTCATGTCAAACTCCTTCAGTGATAATCCACAATCTCGACATCGCACGGCCCGTCGTCGGTCCAGCGGAAGCAGATGCGCCATTGCATATTGATTCGAACGCTGTGCTGACCGGCGCGGTCGCCCCGCAACGCTTCCAGCCGGTTGCTCGGCAACGCGGCCAGGTCTCCGAGCGTCTCCGCGTTGTCCAGCAGGACCAGTCGGCGCACCGCCTGATTGGCAAAGCCTTGAAACGCCGCGACTCGCTGCCCCTCGAAGAAGCGGCGCGTTTCCCGACCCTTGAAGCTCCGAATCATTCGGGCCAAACGTAGCTCGCTTTACGCTTTCCGTAAAGCACTATGGCGGCTCTACTCCGCTCTTGTTACTGCCGGTGTGTCGTTCGTGCGGATCGACGGCGCGGACGGAGCCAATGCCTCTGACGGCGAAAGGGACTTCGCGCAGGACTTTGGTCTGACCTCAACTCAGTTGAATCGCAAGTGAATGGGGATCCAACCCGTCGGGGTGCGGCCGGGACGGAGCCACCGCAGTGGAGGTTGGCTACCAGCCACGGCCGCGGCCCTCGATGGGCCAGATGTCGACGAGGCGGTCGCCGCGGATGCAGTGATAGACATCGTGGAGATTGACCGTGGGATCGCAGTGGGGCGTGACGCATGTCACGACGTCACCGACGGCGGGGCCGTTGGCTCCCGGCCTGACGACGATTCTGCCGTGTTCGTCACCCATGAATTCGTAGAGGGATCCTTCCGGGGCGCCGCAGGCGATGTCCGGTACCGGCCCATCCGTTGCCAGGGCCTTGATGCCCGCATCGATGGTGGCGGCGCCGGCCACATTGGCCGAGATCACCGTCGACTGCACGAAGAGGGAAGTCCGGAAGGGGCCCGGGGTGCCGTCCCGGCGCACCATGGCATTGTATTCCACGTCCATGAAGATCGCCGAGCCCACCTGGATGTCAGTAAAGACGCCGCAGCCGGAATCATGGTCATAGGTACCTGTGCCGCCACCGGTCACGATCCCGGGAGGACCGGCGACCGGGGCGATGGCGCGCCGTGCCTCGTCGACATGGGCAGCCACCCCGGCGGCTTCCCTCTCGCGCTCGGCACAGTCGGCAATGTGCTGGATTTCGCCGGCATAGCACTGCAAGCCGGCGAGGACGAGCGAGGGTCGGCGGACGATCTCCCTGGCCAGGGTGACGGCATCCGGAATCGAGGAGACTCCGGTACGGTTGAGACCGATGCCGAGATCGATGAGGACCTTCATGGGTCTCTGGCTAGCGGCAGCAAGGGTCGCGAGGCGGTCGACGACCGTGGTGTTGTCGACCACGAGCATCAGTTCTTCAGCCGTGTCATTGAGCGCCAACACCCGTTCGAGCTTGTCGGCCGTGACGATCGGCGAGGTGATGAGGATGCGGCCGATGCCCTCGCGGATGAGGGCGTCGGCCTCGCCGAGCTTGGCAACACAGATTCCCGTCGCTCCGGCATCGAGCTGGCGTCGTGCGATCTCCGCACACTTGTGGGTCTTGGCGTGGGGTCGCCAGCCGGCCTGCGACCGGCTGAAGTGGGCGGCCAGGGCGCTGATGTTGTGCTCGAGGGCATCGAGATCCAGCACCAGGACCGGTGTCGCCAGACGCCACCGGCTCTCTCCTGTCAGGTGGCAGTTGATGGAAGGGCCGGTCATGGCAGTCTCCAGGTTCGCACCGTGGATGGTGGCGGCGAACTCTATCCACGGCAAGATGTGAGCGGACATTGCATCGTCCGGTGCCGCGGCGATACTTGGATTCGCCATTGACGGAGCTGCGCGTGAATCGCGTTCTGCTTCAGGACCAGTGCGCTGGTGCTTTTGCCCGGGAGTGCGGCGCCGCATGACCCGGCGACGCGGTCGGGACCGCCGCAGGGAAGAGCGCCGTCAGGCGCCGGCTGCCGCGGTGTCGCCCGGTTGTCCGGGAGGTTGCTACAGACCGCTCTCAGACAGCGATGTGACGGCGATCCATCGGTGTGTCATGCGCCTGATGGAGGAAGTCGGCTTCTCGGGCGCCATTCCTCCGATGGTCGAGCGCGTCACCCAACGGGGCGGCAGGGTCTGTGGCAACGGGCGGCTCCACTTTCCGGCCACTCTCGTCGAAGAGGTGATGCGTCACAGCCGACGCTCCTTCGTGGCCTGGGGGCAGACCCGCGAACATGATCTCGACATCGCCGACGGCCGGGTCCATTTCGGATCCGGGGGTGCATCGCCCAACATCGTCGATCTGGAGACGGGGCGTTACCGGAGCGCCACGGTGCGGGATCTCCACGACGTCGCCCGCATCGTCGATACCCTCGACAACATCCACTTCTACGACCGTTCGCTCGTTGCCTGTGACATTGAGGACCCTCTCGCCTTCGACATCAACACGGCTTACGCCATCCTCGCCGGCACCGCCAAGCATGTGGGAACCAGCATCACCGAAGCCCGCAACGTCGAGGCGGTCGTCGGACTGTTCGATGCCATCGCCGGCGGTGAGGGCCGCTATCGTCAACGGCCCTTCGCCATGCTGCTTTCGTGCCACGTGGTTCCGCCGCTACGCTTTGCCGAGGAGGCCTTGTGGGTTCTCGAACGAGCCATTCCTCTCGGCATGCCGGTGATGCTGGTTTCCGCCGGACAGGCCGGCGCCACGGCTCCGGCGACCCTGGCGGGCGCGGTAGCCCAGGCGGTTGCCGAAGCGCTTGCCGGCCTGGTCTACTGCCACCTCATCGATCCCGACTGCGTGGCCATCATCGGGCCCAAGCCCCTGGTCTCGGATTTGCGCACCGGTGCCATGTGCGGCGGCAGCGGGGAACAGGCGGTCGCTGCTGCCGCGGCGACCCAGATGGCGCGTCACTACGGTCTGCCGTGCAGCGTCATGGCCGGCATCACGGATGCCAAGGTTCCCGATGCCCAGTCCGGCTACGAGAAGGCCTGTGCCGTCACCCTGGCTGCCCAGGCGGGCTGTTCGATGATCACCCAGAGTTGCGGCATGCACGCAAGCCTGCTCGGCGCCGCCCCGGAAAGCTATATCATCGACAACGACATGCTCGGCGCCATCATGCGGACGGTCCGAGGCATCGAGGTCAATGACGACACGCTGTCGGTCGATACCGTCAACGAGGTGGTGACCGGAGAGGGCCATTATCTGGGCCACTCGCAAACGCTCGGCGCCATGACCCGGGACTACCTCTACCCCCGGCTGGCGGATCGGCAACCGCCCGGTGCATGGGAGGAAGCCGGTGCACTCGACATCCGGGAGAAGGCACGGCGGGAAGCCCGGCGAATCCTCCGGGATCACCGGACCGGCCATTTCTCCCGGGCGCTCGACCGGCGCCTGCGAGAGTGCTTCCCCATCCACCTGCCGCTGGAGGCCCTTCACCCGCAATGATGCTGCCCCACCTGTTTTCATCCGTGATGATCGGAAAGACGGAGATCCGCAACCGGATCGTCTTCACCGGTCATCACACCCATCTTGCCGACGGTTCGGTGAGCGATGATCTGGTGGCGTACCACGAAGCACGGGCAGCGGGCGGCGCCGGTCTCATCGTCGTGGAGATCGCCACCGTTCACGACACCGGGGTCTTTGCTGCCAACTGCCTCGATGCCCGCTCTGCGGACTGCATTCCGGGATACCGCCGCCTCGCCGGCGCGGTGCAACGGCACGGAGTGCGGCTGTTCGGCCAGCTGTTCCATCCAGGCCGGGAAATCCAGGTCCGTACCGATGGTCTCATGGCCACCGCCGTCGCTCCGTCCCCGGTTCCAAACGAACGCTTTCACATCATGCCACGGGCCATGTCCGGAGCTCTCATCGAGGAGGTGATCGAGGGGTTTGCCCGGGGAGCCGGGCATCTTGCCGAGGCCGGTCTCGACGGTGTGGAGCTGGTCGCCAGTCACGGCTACCTGCCAGCGCAGTTCCTCAATCCCCGGCTCAATCGCAGAAGTGACGCATGGGGCGGGACCTTCGAGAAGCGCCTTCGGTTTGTCGAGGAGACACTGTCTGCGATGCGGGCTGCAATCGGTGATGCGGCACTCGGCATGCGGATCTCCGGCGACGAACTCGACCCGGCCCAGGGCCTCACTGGCGATGATGTCGAAGCCATCGCAAGAGCCCTGGCACACCGCCTCGACTACATCAGCGTCGTTGCCGGCATGTCGTCGAGTCTCGGCGCCTCGATCCACATCGCCGCGCCCATGGGTGTTCCGGCTGGCTACATCGCTCCGTTTGCCAGGCGGGTGAAAGAGGCCTGCGGACTACCGGTGATCGCCACCGGACGCATCAACCAGCCGCAGATCGCCGAAGGCATCCTGGCGTCAGGAGATGCGGATCTGTGCGGCATGACCCGGGCGATGATCTCGGATCCCGCCATGGCGCTGAAGGCGCGTGAGCAACGCCTTGACGACATCCGCGCCTGCATCGCCTGCAACCAGGCCTGCATCGGGCATTCGCACAAGGGAATCGCCATCTCCTGCATCCAGAATCCCGTCTCCGGGCGCGAACGCCGTTACGACACGCTTTCCCAGTCCCCTGTCGCCCGGTCCGTCATGGTGGCTGGCGGCGGCCCGGCCGGGCTCAAGGCGGCGGCGATTGCCGCGGCGCGAGGGCACCGGGTCACGTTGCACGAGGCAGGAGATATGACGGGAGGACAGGCGCGTCACGCCTCCATGCTTCCCGGACGCCAGGAGTTCGGCGGTCTGGTGCAGAATCTCGAACACGAAGCCCGCAGCGCCGGCGCGGAGATTCTCACCGGATCGACAGTGACTCCTCGGCTTGTCGAGGAATGCGAACCCGATGCCATCATCGTGGCTACCGGCGCCCGGCCGTGGACGCCCGTGATCGAGGGTGAGGCTCACGTCGTGGAGGCCATGGCACTGCTTGACGGGGCCAACGTCGGGCACTCCGTCGTGATCGCCGACGGGCGCGCCGACTGGACCGGCCTGGGGCTGGCGGAGAGACTGGCCGAGGCGGGCCACAGGGTGCGTCTCGTGGTCAATGGCGCCATGGCGGGCGAACTCCTCCAGCTCTATGTCCGCAACCACCATGTCGGGCGGGTTCGCAGGCTGGGCGTCGACATCATCACCCATGCACGCCTCTTCGGCGCCGACGACGACGTGGCCTACTTTCAGGACACGCTGACGGGTGAGGCGATCATCCTCGAGGATATGGATTCCCTGGTGCTGTCGCAGGGTCATGAGCCACACGACGATCTTGGCCTTGCCCTCGAGGCCGCCGGTCGGACTTTCATGCGCGTCGGCGACTGCCTCGCCCCGAGAAGCGCCGAAGAGGCGGTTCTCGAGGGCTTCGAGGCCGCCTGGAGGCTGTGATGCCGGCTTCTTCACGCATGGGCGCCGGTGATGCCGTGGCGCGTGTTCTTGAAGGCGCCGGTGTCGGCACGGTTTTCGGGGTCATCGGCGGTTCGATGCTCGAATTCCTCGATGCGCTCCACGATTCGCCCATCTCCTACATAGGCGCCCGCGACGAGCGCGCCGCCGGACACATGGCGGATGCCGCGGCACGCCTGACCGGCGGACCGGGTGTGGTGCTCGGCGCCCAGGCCGGCCCTGGCGTTGCCAACATGGCGACGGCCCTTGCGGAAGCCCACCTCGCCTATTCTCCCGTGGTGGCCATCGCCGGGGCCATTTCGCGCAGTCAGTCAGGGCGCGACACATTCCAGGAGATTGACCAGGAAGCACTCCTGGCGCCGGTCACCAAGCGCTCGATCCGGGTGCCGCACGCCGACCGGCTCTGCGAACTCCTGAACGAGGCATTGCGTGTCGCCATGAGCGGCAGGCGCGGGCCCGTTGTTCTCCACGTGCCGCGGGACATCTTCGCGTCGTCGGTTTCCGGAGGCCTGCCGCGACCTTCCGGACCCATCGCGGCAGGGGCGCCGGCGGACCGGCACATTGAACAGGTGAAGGAGTTGCTTGCCGTTTCCGAGCGGCCGGTGATCGTGGCCGGTGGCGGATTGAAGTGGGCGAGGGGATCGGCTGACCTCGATCGCCTTGCCCGCGCACTCGACATCCCCGTCGTCGCCGCGACCGGACACCACGATGTGCTGGCGACTGATCATCCCTTGCTGGCCGGTCAGGCAGGGCCTCGCGGCAACCGTCTTGCCTCCAGGCTCACACGCGAAGCCGATTTCATCCTGGCGCTCGGGACCCGCCTCGGATTCAATTCGACCTTTCACAGTTCTGACTACGTCAACCCGCAGGCGGCCATCGTGCAGGTGGATATCGATGCCATCGCGATCGGGCGCCATTTTCCGGTGACACTGGGCATTATCGCCGATGCCGGGGAGGCTGCCCGTGCCTTCCTGGCCGCTGTACCGGCGGCAGCGCGCTGGCGATCCTGGACAAAAGCCTTTCATGACGAACGACGCCTCATCGAGGCCGAGCGCAAGAGCGAGGCTCGGCAGACGGACGTGCCGCTTTCGCCGGCGAGGGTCCTGGGGGAGATTCGCGAGGCGCTTCCCCGGAATGCGATCGTCACCCTCGATACGGGCGCCGTCTGCCTGCAGGCCGCCGATCGCCTCAAGTTCGGTCGTTGCCCAGGTCTCGTGACGCCGCTGGACTTCGGCCTCGTCGGTTTCGGCTATGCCGCCGCCCTGGGAGCACAGGCGGCAGCGCCCGGGTCCCCGGTGATCGCGATCATGGGCGATGGTGGATTCGGTCTCACCATGATCGAGTTGACGACAGCCGTGCAGCACAATCTTCCGGTCATCGCCGTCGTTCTCGACAACCGCGCCTGGGGTGCCGAGAAGGCCTACCAGCGGGACTTCTTCGACGGGCGCTACGTGGGAGCCGATCTCCTCAATCCGCCCTTTGCCGACTACGCCCGGCTGCTTGGCGCCGGAGGCTGGCGTGTCAGCCAGCCAGGGGAGACGGGCAAGGCTCTCGCAAGCGCACTTGGCACGGGGAAGCCGGCCGTCATCCATGTCGATGTCGATCCCGATGCCATCCAGAGCCTGAGGAAGGACCTCTTCACGAAGCGCTGATGTTCCGGCGCTTCGCAGCGAAATGCCCGCTGTTGTTTCCGGCACAAGTCACGAGACGTCGGTGAGGAAAGGCACTTCCTGTCAGGCAAGGCACCGTCCGCCATGCAATGATGGGTTCATGCGTCCCGTCACTGCAGAGTCCTGCTACTGTCGTCTGGTCCGGGCACTCGAAGCCGTGGCTGGCCGTCTCGATCATCCCTGGACGGTCGAGGAGGTGGCCGCGGAAACGAGGTTCTCGCGCTTCCACTGCCATCGCGTGTTCCGGGCCATGACCGGGGAGACGATTGCCGGTCTGATACGGCGGTTGCGCCTGGAGCGTGCCGCCTGGCGCCTTCGTCACGAACCGGTCGACGTCATCGAGGTCGCCTTGGATGCGGGCTACAACTCGCCGGAAGCCTTCTCGAGGGCGTTCCGTCGCGGCTGCGGGATGAGCCCCAGCCGGTACCGCACCGCATGGCCGCTTCCACAGTTCGCCGGCCCGGCCGCACGGGTCAAGTACGACCCCGGTGAGGGACGTCTGGAGTTTGATCTGCCAAAAGGAGACATCCACATGGAAGTCCGTATCAACACCCTCGCAGCAATCGAGATTGCCCGCATCCGTCATGTCGGTCCCTACAACGAAGTGGGGCCGTCATTCGAGCGCCTGTTCGGGTGGGCGGCCAGTATCGGTGCCGAAATCGGCCGCGTCCTCACCCTCTCCTACGACGACCCCGATGACGTCAGGGCTGAGAACCTGCGTTCGGACGCCTGCCTCGAGATGCGTACCGACGCTTCGCCGCCGCCCGGCATCACGCTCGACACAATCGAGGCGGGACGCTACGCCATCTACACCCACCGCGGTCCCTATGACGGCATTGCGGAATCCTACCAGCTCCTCTTCTCGCGATGGTTGCCGCAAAGTGGCGAGGACATCGACAATCGACCGCACATGGAAATCTACCTCAACGCGCTGCCCGACGTTTCACCCGCCGACCTGCTGACCGACCTCTGCCTTCCGTTGAGGGCAGCACCCGGGTCCTGACGGCGTCGAGGCACGAGGAACCCGTCCGGCGCCACCGGGTGACTCCGGAGGAAGGCGACTATGGCACTGAAACCGGCCCGGCAGTGAAGACCTGCGCGTATAGCCGTTCCGGTGGTAGATCGTGTCAGGAAGCGCAGGCAGCTGCCGACCGGCCGGCCAGGCGTCCGAAGACCGCGCCCGACGTGAGTCCGGTGCCTCCGGGATAGTTGAAGTAGAAGAGACCGCCGACGAGTTCACCGGCTGCAAGGAGGCCGTGGATTGGATTGAGATCGCTGTCGAGAACGTTGGCGGTCGTGTCGATGCGCAGGCCGCCGAACGTGAACGTGACACCGCAGGTGACGGCATAGGCCTCGAAGGGAGGCTCGTCGATGGTGTTGGCCCAGTTCGACTTGGGAATGGCCAGTCCTTCGGTGGACCGTCCGTCCCTGACAGTGGGGTCGAAGGCGATGTCCTGCCGGACGGCGTCATTGAAGGACCTAATCGTAGCCAGCGCCGTTGCACCGTCGACACCCTCCATGCGTCGGACGAGTTCCTTCAGGGTCGGGGCGCGAACCCGTGTCACCTGGCGTATGCGGTACTCGTCACGCAGCAGTCCGGACACCTTGGCATCGAAGACCTGCCAGGCGATCTGTTCGGGCTGGCCCAGGATCTCGGCGCCGTACTTCGCGTAGGTGTAGTTCCGGAAATCGGCGCCTTCATCGAGGAATCTCTCTCCTCTCGCGTTGATCATGACGGAGAAGGGATAGGAGTGCTTCTGGAAGCCGTCGCCGACGGAAAGGTCGCCAAACTCCGGGGCATTGAGATCCCAGGCGACGGCGTGGCAGCCCGACCAGTGTCCAAAGGATGCGGCGCCGATGTCGAGAGCCATGCGGATGCCGTCTCCGGTGTTGAAACGGCTGCCGCGCACCCGTGCCAGATCCCAGCCCGGACCGAGGTAACGGGCACGCCATTCGTGGTTCGCCTCGAAGCCGCCGCAGGCCAGCACCACCGCTCCCGCGGCGACGGTATGGAACGCACCGTCATGCAACACTCTCACGCCGGTGACTCTGGTGTCCTTCCTCACGAGTTCGACGGCCCTCGCTTCGTGGATGAGACGGATTCCCGCCTTCCGGGCGGCCCGTGAAAGGCCGGCCACCAGAGCCTCGCCACCACCGGCCACTTCGACGGAAAGTCCTCCCCAGAACCGGAAACGGCCGTCGACTTCGAACGCCTGTCGTCCCCACATCGGTTGGAACCGGATGCCCTTGGACCGCATCCACAGGAGGGTCTCGCGGCTTCTCGTCACGAGGAACTCGGCCAGGTCGGGATCGCAGCGGTAGCGGGTCACGCGGCCCATGTCGTCGAGGAAGGCCTCCCTGCCGTAAGCGCCGAAGTCCGACCTGGCCACCTCCTCGTCGGAAAGGTCGGGCATGAGCGTCCTCAGGTCTTCGATCCCGTCATAGACCGTCCGCATGGCGCCAGCCGTGAATCGGCTGTTGCCGCCGGCTTCCTCCGCCGGGGCGCGTTCGAGCATCAGGACGTCGCTACCGGCATCGCAGGCGCCGAGTGCAGCGCAATGGGCGGCGTTGCCCCCGCCGATCACGACGACATCAGCCCGTGCCGGCACGGTCATGACGCCGGCCCTTCCTCGCGGTCGATGAGGTGCATGAACGAAGCGGCGACCTTGCCGTTGACGGCCCCGCACGCGCCAAGATCGCGGCCGTTCGCGTCGCTGGCCAAGAAGAGGGGAGGCGCTGCCGGGGAGGTCTCGCTGGCGTAGTGGAACTCGTGGCCGCGCCAGGTGCTTCCGGCTTTTCCCAGCGGCCCGTTGGACGCGAGGACCATGCGCCGGTACCCCAGTTGCCGGCGTGGCGCATGCATGGAGACGGTGACCGGCAGCAGACCGGCCATGGCATGGGTATGACCTTCCATGTCCGTGAGATGACGGCCCAGCACCATGTAGCCGCCACACTCGCCGTAGATCACGCAACCCCTGTCCGCTGCGCCTCTCAGCCCAGACAGAAAGGTCTGACTGGCGGCCAGTCTGCCGGCGTGGAGTTCAGGATAGCCGCCCGGCAGGTAGACGGCATCGGCTGTCGCGTCGGGAGGTTCGTCCTCCAGTGGGGAAAACCACAGGATTTCGGCCCCCGCATTCCGCCACGCCTCTGCCAGCGATGCGTAGAGGAAGGAAAAGGCGCTGTCGCAGGCCACCGCGATCCTCTGGCCCGGGGGCACCATGGTCACGGCATCCCGTTCGTTGGTCACTGCGATGGGTCGTGCCAATGCGATCATGCTGTCCACGTCCACGCCGGCGGCGATCAGCGTGGCTGCCTCGTCGATGATGCCGGGATCACCGTCATGGGCCTGGACGAGGCCGAGATGCCGATGCGCCACGACGAGCCGGTCATCCCTCTTGACATGACCGAAGACGGTTGCAACTCCCTCGAGAGCGTGTGTCAGCATCGTCTGGTGGGTGTCACCCGCTGTCCGGTTCAAGATCACCCCGGCAACATCGATATCGGGGCGGTGATCGCGGAACCCGGCGACGGTGGCTGCCACCGATTGTGCCTGGCCGCTGACGTCGATGACGAGAATGACTGGCAAATCAAGGAACCGCGCGACGTCGGCCGTGGACCCCTCGCCCGAGAGACTGGCATCGAAGAGGCCCATCACGCCTTCACCGATGACGAGATCCGCTCCCTCGCTGCAGCGCCGGATCGCCGCACGCGCCGTGGCCGGTCTCATGGCCCACAGGTCGATGTTGTGGCTGGCGCGACCGGATGCAGCGACATGGTAGCCGCCGTCGATGTAGTCCGGTCCGACCTTGAAGGAGGACACCGCGCATCCTCGCCTGGCGAGCACCCGGATGAGGGCTGACGTGATGATGGTCTTGCCGGTGCCGCTTCCGGTTGCCGAGATGATGAGGCCACGCGCCGCCATCAGACGGCTTCCCTGGAGGTGTCCGTGCCGAGAGGGTCTGCGTCGAGGATGCGTCCCTCGATGGCACCCATCCAGTCGAGGCCGGCGCGCAGCCGGACGAACGCACCGATGGCGACGATCGCCGGAGCCTTGAGGTCCCGTGAATCGACGCCGGCCCTTGCAAGGGTTGTCTCGATCACTTTCTGGTGAGGGGTGGTGGCGCGGCTGATGACGGCCACGGGCGTGTCGCTGGCGAGGCCCGCCCCGATCAGGCGCTCGGCGATGGACGCGAGTCGCGCCAGAGCCATGTAGATGACGAGTGCGTGACCGGGGGCGGCCAGGGCAGACCAGTCGAGGCCGTCGGGAACGTCTCCGCCTGCCAGGCGCCCGGTGATGAAAGTGATGGCATGGTTGGTGTGGCGATCCGTTGCCGGAATGCCGGCCATGGACAATCCGCCGATACCCGCCGTGACGCCCGGGACGACCCGGAATGGGATGCCGGCAGCAACAAGGGCGAGAGCTTCCTCGCCACCCCGTCCGAAGACGAAAGGATCGCCGCCCTTGAGCCGCAGGACCCGCTTTCTGGACCGCGCGAGTTCAATGAGTCGGCGAGAGATGTCGGGTTGTCCGGGGGACGGTCTGCCGCCGCGTTTTCCGGCATGGATGAGCTCTGCCCCGGGACGCGCCAGCTTCAGGACGCCATCGTCAACGAGGGCATCGTGGACGATGCAGTCGGCCTCGCCCAGGGCATGGTGGGCCAGAAGGGTGAGAAGGCCGGGGTCGCCCGGTCCGGCGCCGGCGAGCCATACCCATCCGGCCTCGAATGCAGGCATGGGCGGCAGCGGGGAATGCGGCATCGGTCACCCCTCGCGACACTGGTGTGACAGACGATCCATAACCGCATTCTCTTGCGAATTCATCATCGAGCGACACAATGTCCGCCACTACGGATGTCCGGTGCGGCAGGAGACATGGCCAAGAATGCCTTGCGCAAGGGATGGACCACCGGAGCCTGTGCCGCCGCGGCGGCTGCGGCGGCCTACGAGGCGCTGACCACGGGCACGTTTCCGGATCCGGTCAGGATCACTCTGCCAGGCGGCCGGGAAGCAGGGTTTCCACTGGCATCGCACCATCTTGGTGATGGCGAGGCGCGGGCTTCGGTGATCAAGGATGCGGGAGATGACCCCGACGTCACCCATGGTGCGGAAATCGTCGTCACCGTGACGGCCGGTGAAGCGGGAAGCGGCGTGGTTTTTCGTGCCGGAGAGGGTGTCGGCACCGTGACCAAGGTGGGACTGCCCATTGCACCTGGCGAGCCTGCGATCAATCCGCGCCCTCGTGACATCATGACCGAGGCCATCCGCACACTTGCGTGGCGCTACGGAGGAAGCGCGGATGTCGTTCTCACCATCGGCGTCGTCGACGGCGAGGCTCTGGCCCTGAAGACATGGAATCCACGACTCGGCATCAAGGGCGGGTTGTCCATTCTCGGGACCACGGGAGTCGTCATCCCCTATTCCTGCTCCGCCTGGATCCATGCCATCCACCGGGGTATCGACGTTGCCCGCGCCGAAGGCCTCGAGCACCTCGCCGGGGCCACCGGCAGAACCTCGGAGAAGGCCGTCCAGAATTACCATTCATTGCCCGAGGCCAGCCTCATTGACATGGGCGACTTTGCCGGAGGCATGCTGAAGTACTTGCGCCGCCATCCGGTTCCCAGGGTGTCGCTTGCCGGGGGATTCGCCAAGATGACGAAGCTGGCGCAGGGAGCCCTCGACCTCCATTCAGCGAGGAGTCAGGTCGACTTCGACCTGCTTGCCACCCTGGCGAAGGAAGCCGGCGCCGATGCCGGACTGGCGCGACACGTGGCCGATTCGACGAGCGCCGGGGAGGTCCTTGGACTGGTACGCGAAGCCGGGTTGCCCCTGGCCGATCACGTGGCTGGTGGCGCCCGGCAAACGGCACTGGCCACACTGGCTGGCGGAGTGGCAGTGGACGTGATCGTCATCGATCGTTCGGGCGCCATCGTCGGTCAGGCGGGTCTGTGACCCGCATTCTCATCCTCGGCGGGACCACGGAGGCCGTGGCGTTGGCGCATGGAATCGCCGCACAGGCGCCAGGGGTTGATGTCGTGACGTCGCTGGCCGGTCTTCTTGACGATACACCGGATCTTCCCGGGCGACTGCGGCGCGGAGGGTTCGGGGGCACCGACGGCCTCATCCGCTATCTCGCCGATGAACGCATCGATGCCCTCGTCGATGCAACCCACCCCTTCGCCCGCACCATGGCAGCCACGGCCTCTTTGGCGGCCTGCCGGTCGGGGGTGCCCCGAATCAAACTTGTGCGACCAATGTGGAACAGGATGCCCGGTGACCGCTGGATCGTGGTCAACGACATCGATGCTGCGGTCGGCACCCTGAAGACGCTTGCCCCGGCGGTGGTCCTGATCACACTGGGAAGCCGCGCCATGGATTCCTTCCGCTGCATCGATGGCATGCGGCTCATCTTCCGCATGATCGCTCCCCCGAAAGAACCCTTGCCGAACCCGGCCATGGAGGTCCTGCTGCAGCGGGGGCCGTTTGACGTGGAAGGGGAGAGGGCACTGATGACGGATTGCGGCGTCGGTGCTCTGGTGACACGGGCGAGCGGTGGCGGAGCGACCGAAGCCAAGATCGCGGCCGCCCGCGACCTCAGCCTTCCGGTGGTCATGATCCGCCGTCCCGCCGTTCCGGAGGGCCCGGTGGCGGCCACTGCGGAAGATGTTCTGGACTGGCTCCGCAAGGGAGGGTTCGCCGCATAGACAGGGCGCTCGTGACTGTCTATTGCGGTACGTGTTCCCGTGATGGAACCGTCAACGCCAAGATGGAGAGTGTCATGCTGCCAACCGTTTCAAGGATCGTCGATCTCAGTCACCCGATGTATTCCAACATGCCGAACATCGGCGGACAGGTGACGTTCTTCCCGCTAGACGATCACGCCTACCTTTCGCAGATCACGGGCGGCAAGATGGCGATGGAGAGCCGCATGATCCTCATGCCCGAGCACTGCGGCACCCATCTGGACGTGCCGAGACACAGCGACGCGGACGGCATGAGTGTTGATCAGGTCCCCCTGGAACAACTGGTGCTGCCCGGCCATCTGCTTGACCTGCGGCACCGGCAGAACGGTGAGGCCATCACCATAGCCGATCTCGAGGAAGCGGAACGCAAGACCTCCCGCACAATCGGCCCGGATGCTGCCTGCGTCGTGTGGACGGGGACCTCGAAGGACTGGGGCAAGGACGACTTTGCCATGAACCGGCCCTTTGTCCCGGTCGACGCGGCCCAGTGGCTGGTGGACCGCGGTATCAGGCTCTTCTGCACCGACCTCATCGGCATGGACGACCCATCCGAATGGTGGTGGCCGACTCACGCGGTATGGAATACCCAGGGTGTGTGCATGGTCCAGCAGCTGTGCAATCTCGAGGCACTGGAGGGTGAGGAATTCCTCTTTGTCTGCCTTCCCCTCGCCATGAGGGACGGCACCGGGTGCCCGGTGCGCGCCGTCGCGTTGGTCTTCGAACCGAACGACCGGGTTGCTTCGTGAAGGCCCGGGACATCGACCGGCTGTTCACCTCTCTGGCACGGGAGATCCCCGAGCCACGGACAGAGCTCGACTACGGCAATCACTTCACGTTGCTGGTCTCGGTCGTTCTCTCGGCTCAGGCAACGGACAAGAGCGTCAACGAGGCGACACCGGCGCTCTTCGCCGTCGCCGATACGCCGGAGAAGATGGTCGCCCTTGGCGAGGATGGCGTGCGCGAGAAAATCAGGACGATCGGCCTCTTCAACTCCAAGGCGAAGAATGTCGTCAGACTGTCACAAATGCTGATTGACAGGCACGACTCCAGGGTCCCGGCAAGCCGGGAAGCCCTGCAGGAGCTTCCGGGAGTCGGCCGCAAGACCGCCAGCGTCGTCATGAACGAGGCGTTCGGCGCGCCGACCATCGCGGTCGATACCCATGTTTTCCGGGTGGCCAACCGTACCGGCCTGGCGCGAGGCAAGACCGCCGAAGCTGTCGAACGGGCCCTTGAACGCGATGTGCCCGAGAAGTGGAAGAAGGGCGCCCATCACTGGCTCATTCTCCACGGGCGCTACACCTGCACGGCCCGTCGCCCGAAATGCTGGCAGTGTGTCATTGCTCGCACCTGTCCCTTTGAACCCAAGACCTCCCCTAAAGAAAAGAACCCGTGACAGGCCATGACCCCACTGCGTGGTGGTGCTGGCGGTGGACGGCAGTCGGTGATGGACAGGGAGCCTCGCGATGAAGACGCCTGACGGTGCGGTTGCCGTGACGTTCACCGGAACGGCCGGCGAGTACTTCGGGATCTGGATCGTCAACCTGATGCTGTCGATCGCCACACTGGGTATCTGGTCGGCCTGGGCCAAGGTGCGAAACAGGGCTTACCTTCTCGGCAACACGAGCATTGATGGGCGGCCTTTCGGTTACCATGCCAGGGGGCTTCAGATTCTCCTCGGGCGCCTGATCGTGCTTGCCGTCCTCGCCGGCATCTATCTCGTCTCGGCGGTCTCGCCCGGCGTCGGTGGCGTTCTCTGGTTGCTGTTCCTCCTCGTGATACCCTCGCTGATCAACCGCGGCCTCAGGTTCAATGCTGTCATGACCAGCTGGTCCACGGTCCGCTTCGACTTCCGGGGATCCTACTGGCCGAGCCTGCTCGTCTTCGTGGTCTATCCGTTTCTCTCGATCATGAGTCTGGGTCTCTTCCTTCCCTATGCCACGCGGGCGATGAAGCGCTACACGATCGGTGGCCACAGGCTTGGCACGTCGAACTTCACATTCTCAAGCGGATTGGGCCCATTCTGGCTGGCGTTTTTCCAGGTTGTTGCCTGCATCGTGGCCGGAATTCTCGTCGTCGTCGCGATAGCAGTGGCGGGGAGCGCGGTCTTCGCCGATCAGATGGAGACTCTCCCGGCTGACGCGATCGCGATGGCCATTGGCTATCTCCTCGCACTGTTCATACTGTTTCCCTTTTCGGTCTTCTATAGATCCTATGAGGCCCCGTTGGGGAGTCGGCGCTACGGTGCCGTGCTTTCACTCTTGACGAGGAGACCTCGCGATGTCCCCCCACACAAGGAACGAACCCGCGGCGCCGACCGGTGCCGAGGCTACCACGTTGTACGTTGCGATCGAGATTAGCCGGAAGAGTTGGGTTGTCGGAATCAAGAGCCCGCAGGGCGAGAAGATCGGGCTGCACACGCTCGCCGCGGCGGATGTCGCGGGCCTCAAGAGCCTGATCGAGGAGCGCCGCGGCCGGGCGGAGCGGACGCTGGATCAGGCGGTGGCGGTGCGGGTGTGCTACGAGGCCGGCTACGAGGGGTTCTGGCTGGCGCGCTGGCTGGAGTGGACGATGGGTCTGGAGACGGTGGTGCTGGATCCGGCGAGCCTGCTGGTGAACCGGAAGGCTAAGCAGCGCAAGACTGACCGGATCGACGCGACGAAGATGGTCCGTGCGCTGCTGGCGCATGACCGGGGCGATGCAGCCGTGCTGAGCCGGGTGCGGGTGCCGAGCGTCGAGGAGGAGGATCGCAAGCGCCTGCTGCGGGAGCGCCAGCGCCTGGTGAAGGAGCGGACGGCCCTGACGAATGCGATCAAGGGGCTCCTCAAGCTGCACGGCATCTTCGACCTGGAGCCGCGCGCGGCCGCATTCGATGCGGCATTCGCGGCTGTGACCACCGCCTACGGCGATCCGTTCCCGCCGCAGGCGCGCCAGGAGATCGAGCGGCTCGCCGAACGGCTGGGTCTGGTCATGCGGCAGATCGAGGCGGTCGAGGCCGAACGCGATGCGGCCGTGCGTCGTGCGGAGGCCGACCGCCGTGCGGCGGCGGGCAGCAGGGCCAGGGCCGACGCGTCGATCGCAACGCTCAGCCGGCTCAAGGGGATCGGCACGAACGACGCAACCCTGCTCACACACGAGGTCTTCTACCGCCAGTTCCGCAACCGCCGCGAGCTCGCGAGCTGGGCCGGTCTGACGCCGACCCCGTGGGCCAGCGGTGACGTCCAGCGCGACCAGGGGATCGGCCGCGACGGGCCCGGCTGGATCCGCGCCCAGCTCCTGCAGATGGCCTGGCGCTGGGTCCGCTACCAGCCCGACAGTGCGCTCACCCGGTGGTTCCAGGCGCGCACTGCCGGCGCCCGGGGGCGGATCCGACGGGTCATGATCGTGGCGCTGGCCCGCAAGCTCCTGATCGCGCTGTGGCGATATGCCGCCACCGGTCTCGTGCCGACAGGCGCCCGCGTCGCCTGAGCACGGGACCTCGAGTTCCCGGACCGGCCGGACGCGGCCGGCGCTGGGCCGGGTGGTGCGTGACCGAGAATGCGTTGGGCTGAAAGACGCCGGAGTATAGATGGGTCCCACCCCCGGAACGTGGCGCCCGCAGCAAGCGGGATCGAGGGAAGGACCGGCAATGCCGCCGGCGACCGCCCGGATACAAGTTGGGTACGCGCCTCAAGGCGCGACCGGTGCAAGCGCGTTCCGATCCGGCATGACCAGACGCCGATCCGCTCCTCCGAAGGAGACGTAACCATGTTGTAGATGGCTCTGCGAACGACACTTGACAGCAGGGGTCCTCATACAAGCGCGTTCCTGCGCAATGCCATCTATGCCGGAACAACCCTGGAGAACGACCACCGCTTCCATTCCGCCATCTCGCCGGCACGCTATGTGTGGATCACCGTCAGCAATGCTGTCGCAGTTGCCTGCTCACTTGGCATGCTGCTTCCCTGGGCCCGTATCCGCATGCTGCGTTACCTGTGCTCCCGGACCTGGCTCGTTCCCGCCGGTTCGCTTGATGACATCATCGACGAGGCCCGCGGCCGGGAAACTGCCGTGGGCGATGCGTGGATGGATCTGGACGGCATCGATGTCGGCGCCGCCGTCTGACCATCCGCCTGCCAGGGGAGATGCCTGGGTGCCCGGGACGTCGCAACGCCTGGCGGCCCTCATGGTGATGTCGCCGCAGGGAAGGTTCGTCAACCTCGTTGCGGCCGATGACGGACGGGTGCTGGCGCGGGCGCGGCCCCCTTCGCTGCGCCGCGAAACGCGGTTGGGCAAGCTTCCTTCATGCCTTACCTTTCCCTCGGGCTGGCAGTTCCACAGCGATGACCATGACGCCATCGACAGGCTTGTCGGTGCGGATCGTCGAAATCTGCTGCATCGGTGGGAGGCATGGCATTCCCGGCTCGTTCTGGCGATGATCCCCATCGTCGCCGGTGGTGTCCTGATATGGCGCTGGGGTCTCGATCTGCTCGTTGCCCTGGCAGTGGCCCTCACTCCCGCCGGCCTGGCGGAAACGATCGATGATGGTCATGTCGCATTCATCGATCAGGTGATGGCTGTTCCATCCGCTCTGGACGACGGGCAAAAGGAGAGGGTGCGGCTCGTTTTCCGGAACATTGTTTCCGTCGCTCCGGAGCCGCCGTTCGGTCCCTACACACTTCTCTTTCGCGACATCACGGGAGTGGGGCCCAATGCCTTTGCCCTGCCGGGAGGGACGATCATCGTCACCGATGCGCTTGTCCGGACCTTTCCCGATACCGACGTGATCGCCGGAGTCCTGGGCCACGAAATCGCCCACGTCACCGAACAGCACGGACTGAAACGGGTCTACCGCAGCATAGGAACCTTCCTGCTGGTGGCGCTCATCGCCGGCGACGTTGGACCGATCGTCGAGGACATGCTGCTGGAAGGTGCCCTGCTGCTGTCACTTGCCCGTTCCAGGGACCAGGAACTGGAAGCGGATCGCATCGGCATCGGCCTTGCCTTCGATGCCGGATATGATCCCGTGGCGCTGGTGCATCTCTTCGAGCATTTCTCCCACGCGAGTGACGTCCCGTCCTGGCTGTCGACCCACCCGGCACAGGACGAGCGTGTCCCTGCCATCCGCCGCACGGCCGATCACATCAGCCAGACCGCGCGGTGACGCCATGATCAAAGCACGATCCCTGGAGGCGTTGACGGGACATCTTCGAGGATGGACTGGATGCCATCCGGAACACGTCCAGGCACAGCCTGTCGCCGGGGACTACGCGGCCTCGTCCATCGCTGGCAGCAGGCGTCGACCGACATACCTGGCGAGATCGAGAATCGGGCCTTCCAGCGAGGGTGGCGCGAGTGGGCCGCTCTCGTGGTGGGCGCTGCGGTAGCCCTGCATCAGCGGCTCCAGCACTGAGCGGTCCTCGGCCATGGTCTTGTGGAACAGCTCGACGGCACGGTCGACCGCGCTCTGCGTCCATGCGTCTCCCCAAAAGAGAATGCCCGCCTTGTAACGCACCCTGTCCGCGCCCTCGGGCTGAAGGCACAGGAATGAACTGTAGTCTGCAGCAAGACCGATGCCGCTGCCCGGCTGTACCATCGCCATGATGCAGGTGTCGGACTGCTGCTTCGTCAGGTTGGGATGACCCGCCGTCACACGCGGCAGATCCTCGGGAAAGCCGGCCTCGTAGGCGAACCAGTGCTCGCCCGCGGGAATGTACCGGGTGAGACTGGTGGGATTGAGGTTGTTGAGCGTGTTCATGTGGAGCGGCGTGAGGTGGTAGCCCTCCATGTAGTTCTCCACCATGGCCTTCCAGTTGGTCTCCCAGACCTCCTCGCCGAGCCAGCCCAGCCACATCTCCTCCATGTGGTAGGGTGCGACCAGTTCATCGAGGTCGGCAAGCTGCGGCGCAAGCGGCGCGGCTGCGGGATCAAGGTTGACGTAGATGAAGCCCATCCAGACCTCGCAGGGGAACTCCGGAAGGCGGCAATCGGCGATTCGGAAGTCGTGGCGTTCCGGGATCATCGGTGCAGCGGCGAGACGGCCGTCGAGCTCATAGGACCAATGGTGGTAGGGGCACACCAGCCGGTGACCCTGGCCCTTCTTGCGGACGATCAGGGTGCCGCGGTGACGGCAGACATTCGACAGCGCCCGGATCGTCCCGTCGCGGCCGTGCACGATAGCGAGGGGCTCGTTCGCCAGGCGGTAGGGCATGACCCGGCCCGGCTCGGCGACCTCCTCAACGCGACCGACGCAGTGCCACTCCTTCCTGAACAGATGTTCCACCTCAAGGGCCGCAAGGTCCGGATCGGTGTAGAACGCCGCCGGCATGGCCCGGGCCTCGTGGTGGCTGCTCGCCAGTGCACGCCGGAGCGCCGCGCGTACCGTCGCCAGTCCGTCCGTCATGACGATGTCTCCCAAGGTCCCCCGGAGCTTGGAGTCCGCACTCGCGCCCCGTCAAGACAGTGGACCCGCCGCCGTGTGAACCCGGCCTCGCGCGGTGCATGGTCCGGACGCCAACCGGAGCACTGAACTGTTGATCCTGCCTGACGACGAGATTCCGATACCGGACAACAGCCGTCCGACCCTATCATCGCTCGAGTCATCTCGATGTCGAGTGGCAGTTCCGGGAGCGGGCCGACCCCCAGTTCAGCACGTGAGCCAATCGACGGAGGGGAAGCCCCGACATGCGCGCCATGGTCATCGGCATGGCGCTGACGTGGCACGCTGCAGCAATCAGGCTGCCGGAGCAACAGTCGCGGTGGCCGACGCCGGGGTACCTGCACTACCATCGGGCCATGTTCGAGGAGAGAGTGCCATGAGCCATGACCTGACCGCACCGCCCGGCATGCCGCCGGCGACCTTTCTGGATTTTCCGCTGGCGCTTGATCTCGACCGTCTCGAAGCGGACATCGCCATCCTCGGCATTCCCTACGGCATGCCCTACAGACCCGACGAAATGGCGAATGACCAGAGTCGCGCGCCCGACGCCATACGCCAGTGCTCCCACATGAGCGACTACACGCGCAACCACTTCGACTGGGATCTCGGTGGACCCCTGCTCGACGACCGGCCCGTCCGGGTGGTCGATTGCGGCAACGTGACCGCCGACATGGGTGATCATGCCGAGCACTACCGGCGTGCCGAGGCAGCCGCCCGCAAGATTCTCGCGTCAGGGGCGGTGCTGGTCACACTCGGCGGCGATCACGGCATCCCGATTCCGGTCATGCGGGCCCTGGAACGGGAAGAGGAAATCACGCTGGTCCACGTCGATGCCCATCTCGACTGGCGTGACAACGTCAACGGCGAGCCGGAAGGCTACTCAAGCCCGATCCGGCGCGCCTCCGAGATGGCGTGGTTCGGCCACATCACGCAGATCGGCATCCGCGGGATCGGGAGCGCTCGCCGCGGTGAAGTCGAAGCCGCCCGCGCTTACGGCGCTGATATCATCACTGCCTACGAGATGCACGACATCGGCATGGAGGCCGTGCTTGACCGCATCCCCGATGGCGGACCCTATTACCTCACGGTTGATGCCGACGGACTCGATCCCACCATCATGCCGGCCGTGATGGCCCAGACGCCCGGCGGACTCGATTGGATGCAGACCCGCAAGCTGATCCACGGCCTCGCAGGCAAGGGACGCGTTCTGGGCATGGACCTGGTGGAGATTGCACCCGGTCGCGATGTCGGCAACATCACCATGACCCATGCCGAACGGCTGATCTGCAACTTCATCGGCGCGACCGTTCGTGCCGGCTACTACGGGTAAGGGCAGGGTTCGGATCGTCTTCGTTGCGCACGGGAGACCGTGCTGATGGCCGGCAGCCGCGAATTGGCCTACCCGGGGCGCAATACGGGGAAGGTCGCACAGGTGATGGGCCCTCCCTCGACCAGGTTCTCGCCCCGGTCCGGAGGATCCGATTCGCCCGGCATGTCGAAGTAGGTCACGTCGTCGCCTGCAAAGTTGAGCGAGAGCGCCGCGCGGCGGCGGGCGAGATGATTGCCCGGCGCGGAATGGAACGTCCGGGCGTTCCAAACCAGCGCGTCGCCCCTGTTCATGGCGACGGTCACGATGTCGGCCTCGCAGTCCCGGTCGAAGTCGGGCGGCAGGGGGCGCTCCTCCATCGGGCCGCCATAGGTCATGTCAGGATCAAAGTGGACAGACCGGAAGATTTCGCCCGACCTGTGTGAACCCCGGATGAAGCGCAGGGCGGTCTCGACGGGAATGTCGTCGAGCGCGATCCAGCAGTTGATGATCTGCGTGCCGTGAAGTGCGTAGTAGGACATGTCCTGATGCCAGGGCGTCGAGGCGCTGCGGCAGCCCGGGTGCTTGATGAGGAGGAAGTCGTAGAAGAAGTTGAGCTGGCGCGTTCCGAGCACGCTGCCGAAGAGATCGGCCGCGTGTGATTCGAAGATCACCTTGCGAAACAGCGGGTTGTGCTTCCACATCATCGAGGAGTACTGGAAGGCGCCGTCGTCGCCTTCGCGCCGGACGACAACGTTGTGGTCGTCACCCTCGGCCTGCTCGGTCTGGAACAGTTCGATCGCGTCCTCAATGACGCAGAGCCAGTCCTCTCCCATGGCGCCACGCAGACAGATCACCCCGTCGTGCCCGTAGGCTTCGGTGGCCGTTGGTCCCGCGCATCCCAGGGATTCCGGAACGAAGGCCGCCACCGCGCCCATGGTCTCGGGCGGGCGAGCCTCAAGTAGAGTCATGACGCGCCTCCGGAGATTCGTTGTCTTGCGAGGGCAAGGCTGCCCCCTAGCGTCGCGGGCCGCAAGCCCTGCCCACGGTTGCGCCCAGGAACTCCACGAACAGCGTCACTTGTGCCACGGTTTGTCTTCCTCCCTATGCTTGGGGATTGACAAACCGCCCGCAAATGTTCGTCAATCAATTCCCAACGTTCATAGACAAAGGGAGTAACGTTGTGAATCGAAGTATAAAGGGAGGAATCGCCGGAATCATGTCGGCGGCCGTTCTGGCGATTGCCGGAACAGCGGGTGCGGACAGCAACGAACCGATCAGGATTCCGATCAAGAACTGGTCGAGCCAGATCGTCATGGCCCACGTCATCGGTGGCATCTTCGAGAGCATCGGCGCCACCGTCGAATACGTGCCTGTCGACAACCAGGCGAGCTTCGAGGCCGTGCGTGTCGGCGACATCCACATCCTGCACGAGGTGTGGCAGTCGACCATGCAGAACGCCTACTACAGCGCCATGGAAAAGGGCGGCCTGATCGATGCCGGCACCCATGACGCCGAGACACTCGAGGAAATGGGTGTGCCGAACTGGGTGGTCGACCAGGGCCTGTGCCCCGGCCTGCCGTCCTGGGAGGCGCTCAAAGACTGCTACGCCAACTTTGCCACCCCGGATTCCGGCGGCAAGGGCCGCTGGCTCGAAGGTCCCCAGAGCTGGCATGGCGACATCATGCCCAATCGCATCAAGGGTCTGGGACTCGACGACACGTGGGTCGTCAAGTTCGCCGGCGCCGCGGATGCCCTGTGGGCCGAACTCGAGGCGGCCAAGAAGGAAGGACGCGGCACGGTCATCTTCAACTGGACGCCGAACTTCACGGATGCCGAAGGGTTCACCTTTATCGAGTTTCCGCCCTACTTTGACGGTTGCCGTATCGTCGATGGCGGTGATCTCAGCACGACGGGTTGCGGTTCGCCCACGGGCTGGCTGAAGAAGGGAGCACACTACAAGCTCCCGAAGACCCATCCCCAGGCCTACACGGTGTTCTCGAAACTCACCTTCAACACGCCGCAGATCGGTTCCATGGCGGCTCTGGTCGATCTCGACAAGATGACCCATGAGGATGCTGCGGCCAAGTGGCTGGCCGACAACGAGGATGTCTGGAAGCCCTGGACCGAATCGGTTCTTGGCGAAAGCAACTGAGCTTGACTCCTTGGCAAGGCAATCCTGCCTTGCATGATGCTTCTGTCGGGCTCTCCGGTGACGGAGGGCCCGATTGCATCAGACATTGACCCGGCCGCGCCAACAGCAAAGAATCAGGAGTCGCATCCCGCGGGTCGGGAAACGGGGGAGAGTTCATGCCTTCTCGAGGACGGGCGGCTGGCGAGGAGAAGCCGGTCATCGAGTGCCGGTCCGTCTACAAGATCTTCGGGCGTCATGCGAAGAGCCTGCTCGACGGTGCCGAAGGGTTCATCGACGCCGATGCCGCCAAGGAGGCTGGCTGCATTGTCGGAGTCAACAACGCCTCCTTCGAGGTTCACGCCGGCGAACTCCTGGTCATCATGGGACTGTCCGGTTCGGGCAAGTCGACCCTGCTTCGGTGCATCTCCAGACTGACCGAGGCGACCGCGGGCAAGATCTTCATCGAGGGGCAGGATCTCCTGGCCATGAATGGCCGGCAATTGCTGGATATGCGGCGCTCCAGGATGGGCATGGTGTTCCAGAACTTCGGCCTCCTTCCCCACAAGACAGTGCTGGAGAACATCGCCTTCCCGCTCCAGATGAAGGGAATGAAGACCCGCGAGAGTGTCTCGAGGGCGCGGGACATGGCGGAACTCGTCGGTCTCCAGGGACGGGAAAACTACTTTCCGAGAGAACTCTCCGGCGGACAGCAGCAACGGGTCGGAATCGCCCGTTCGCTGGCTGTCGAACCCGATATCTGGTTCCTCGATGAACCGTTCTCGGCCCTTGATCCGCTCATCCGCAAGGAAATGCAGGACGAGTTCCTGAGACTCCAGGAAGTCCTCAACAAGACCATTCTCTTCGTCACCCATGATTTCGACGAGGCGCTGCGACTGGCCGACCGTATCGCCATCATGAAGGAGGGCGTCATCGAGCAACTCGATACCCCGGCCAACATCATTCTCCAGCCGGCCACTGAGTACGTCCGCAGATTCACCCAGGACGTGCCACGGGAAAAGGTCCTGAGGATCGAGGACGTCATGGATCCGGTCGACGAGACGGAAGAGCTCTCCGATCTCAGGGTCTCCAAGGATCTGATCATCGAGACGGTTGCCGAATCCATCCTGAACCAGCCTCGGCCGGTCGGTGTGATCGATGCCGACGACCGGCTCGTTGGCAGTCTCCACGCTTCCCACGTGATCAACGTTCTCTTCGGCACCAGGCAGGGGGATTGATCGGGCATCCATGGCGGCACCACGGATATCCCGCAAGACCATCGGGTTCGGCGTCCTCTTCGCCGTCTTCCTGCTGCTGTGCCTGCTGGTCAATCCGTCGGACGCCAACTGGCTGTGGCGGTTGCCGCCGCTGCTGAAGGACCTGCCGTTCATCATCAACGACACGGTCCAGAACCTGCTCTTCGAGTGGATGCCGATCGAGGTCTACGATCCGACGATCGACGACTACGAGACCAAACCCCTGTTCCGCGAGGTGACCCGGGCGATCTCGAGTACTCTTCTCTTCATCATTGACGCTGTTCGCGAGGTCATGCTTGGCGGCGTCAAGACGTTCGTCGCCTTCACGGACTGGAACTTCATCAACGAGAATCCGTGGCTGCGCTGGCCCGCCCTGCCATGGACGGTGATCACGGGCTGGGCCATCGTTCTGGGCTACAGGCTTCAGGGAACCGGGCTGGCGGTCCTTGCAGCCTTCTCAATGGTCTACGTCTCCGTCTTCGGACAGTGGGAACCGTCGATGCAGACGCTCTCGTTCGTGCTGGTGGCGGCACCGGTATCCGTGGTTCTCGGACTGGGCCTGGGCATCTGGGCCTTCAGGAACAGGGCCGTCGAGGCGGCTCTCAATCCGCTACTCAATGTCGCCCAGACCATGCCGCACTATTCCTACCTTGTTCCGGTCATCGTCCTCTTCGGGGTCGGGGATCACGCGGCAGCCATCGCCACCATCATCTTTGCCACTCCGCCAATGGTGCGCCTCACGCTGCTCGGTCTGAAGAACGTTCCCGCGGATGTCGTCGAAGCCGGCATCATGAACGGGTGCGGCAGGTTCCAGCTGCTGTTCCGGGTTCTCGTGCCGACCGCCAAGCGCGATGTTCTCATCGGCGTCAACCAGGTGGTGATGCAGTGCTTGGCGATGACCGTGATCGCATCCTTCATCGGCGCCCAGGGCCTGGGATCGAACCTGATGATCGCCCTGAACTCCCTCAAGGTCGGCACCGGCATCGAGATCGGCCTGTGCATCGTGCTGATCGCGGTGATTCTCGACAGGATGTCGCTGGCCTGGGCTCACAAGCAGACGGACTACTTTGCGGATCTTTCCTTCTTCGAGCGCCACCGCCTGGTGATCATGCTGGTTGCCATCCTGGTGGCCGGGTGTCTGCTGGCCTGGGCGGGATCGTTCATCTTCGAGGAGGGCCGAAACTACCTCTACATCGTGCCGCACAACAAGGGCATCACGACGGCCCCCTTCTGGCAGGCAGCGGTCGACTGGACGTGGGATACCTTCTTTTTCACCCTGAAGGGTTTCAACGAGTTCCTGATCACCCAGGTGCTCTTCCCGATGCGGGATCTCTATCTCGGCATGCCGGTGATCGCCACCTTTGTCCTGATGATGGGGACTGCCTTCCTTCTCGACGGTGTGAAGTCCGCACTCATCGTCGGCGTTTTCCTGCTCTTCATCGCCTTCTCGGAGTACTGGGACAGGGCTCTCATCACGGCCTACATGGCATCCTTCTCCGTCATGGTGGCAGCCGTGGTCGGGCTCGTGCTCGGCACGCTGTGCGCGCAGAACCGCCTGGCGACGAGGGCGGCGCTTCTCGTTTGCGACTTCCTGCAGACATTCCCTTCCTTCATCTACCTCATTCCGGTGATCATGCTGTTCGGCATCACCGACACGTCGGTGATCATCGCTTCCGTGGTCTATGCCATGGTACCGGCCACCCGCTACACGGTGGAGGGGCTGCGCAGCGTGCCCGAGGTGATTCAGGAAGCGGGCACGATGTCGGGTGTCTCGCGCATGCAGAGGCTGGTCCAGATCGAGTTTCCGCTCGCCTTCCCGCACATCATGCTGGGATTGAACCAGACGGTGATCTTCGGCCTCTTCATGGTGATCATCGGCGCCTTCATCGGCACCACCGATCTCGGCCAGCTCATTCTCGGGGCCATATCCGATCCCCGGGGAACCGGCATCGGTCTCACGCTTGGCCTGTGCGTCGCCTTTATCGGTCTTGCCGTCGACCAGATCATCCGTACCTGGGCGGAACGGCGCAAGAAGGAGCTTGATCTCGGCTGACTGTCTCAGGGAAGGACACGGCACACCACATGGCCTGGCGTTGTAACCACGGCGGTGGCGACTTCGCCTGATCCGGTCGCTTCCGGGTCAGCGTAGCGGCAACAGGCTCTCGTGATTGCCGGCTTCCCTACTTCCAGACAGCTTCGGCGACCCGCATGAAGTTGCCGCCCATGATGGCGCGGACATCCCGCTCGGAGTACTGGCGCCGGAACAGTTCCTCGGCAAGTTCAAGAATCTGGCCTGGCGCAGCACAGGTGATGTCCGGGCAGTCGTACTGGGCCTTCGGCCAGTAGTCCGTGTTGCGCTCGAGGACGCTTCCCAGGCCTTCACCTTCGTCGTCGTCGCTCTCGAAGGCATAGTCGAGGCCGATTCCGACATGCTCGGGCCCGAGGAGATTGACGTAGTGGTCGACATGGTCGGCCATGGTCGTCGTGCGGATGTCGTTGTCGCCGAGAAAGATGCCGATTCCGACAATGCCCACCACGCCGCCTGTTGCCGCGCAGGCCTTTGCCTGGTCGTCGCGGATGTTGCGCTCGTGATTACGCAGCGCCCGGGCGTTGGAGTGCGAGAAGATGCATGGCGCCGTGGAAATCTCCATCGCCTCCATGGTGGATGAGTAACTGGTGTGCGAGCAGTCGACGATCATGCCAAGCCTGTTCATCTCGCCGATCACGGCCCTGCCGAACGCTGTCAGGCCGATGTCCTCGTCGTGGCAGCCACCGCCGGCGAGGTTGTTCCTGTTGTAGGCGACGAGCATCTGGCGAACGCCCAGGTGATGGTACATCTCGACCATGTCCAGAGATCCATCGAGGGCATTCATCCCTTCAAGATCAAAGCTCACCGCGAGATTGCCGGCCTTCCTTGCAGCACGGACTCCGTCGACCGAGGAGACGAGCTCATAGCCGTCACTGGCGAGAATCCAGCGCCGGAAGGCCGCCAGCGACTTGATCGAATCGCGCCAGTCCATGACATCGTAGCCGACATTGACGCTGAGATAGTGAACGCCGGCTTCCTTCCAGATCCGCAGCTTGCCCAGATCGACACCGGGGTCGGGACCAAAACCTGCGTGATCATCCCAGATGATGGCATCACGAAAGAGCCGTTCCGCCGCCTGTCGCGGATTGTCAGGCATGGCGCTTTCCTCCTCGTTGGAATCTCGCTGTCACCATAGCACCCGAGCGAGGAGTATCGCACCGTGATCGCGCCCGTCTTGATTGTCGGGATGGGGCGGTGTCCACTCGGGCTTGTTCCCTCGTGAAGGAGGACGTCATGTCCGGACCGATCGCAATGGAGTTGATGGGTGAGGTGTGGCCCGCTGCCGAGCCGGGCGCCGATCCCGGTGATCGGGGGACGGCGGCGCTGGGATGCCAGGAACCGGTGGAGATCCGCTCCTTTCAGACCATTGTCCTCACCTACACGGTCGGACGCTTCGGCCTCGACGACACCGGCGGCATCAAGATCGTCCAGCGCTTTGCAAACGATGGAGGACGCTGGCAGATCGACGATCCGGAAGCCATGAACTATTGCACCGCCAGGGCCAGCAACGGCTGTCGCCTGGTGACCCGGGTGGAGCCGGATGGACACCAGAGACCCTGGAACCGCTCGCTCAGGATTATCGTCACACACGGGTCCATGACCTGTGGTGACCGGATCGAGGTGGTGTTCGGCGATCGTTCGGGCGGATCACCCGGGCTGCGCATGCAGACCTTTACCGAGAGCGCCCACGAGTTCCGGGTGCTTGTCGATGCCTGTGCCACGGGTCACTTCCTGCCCGTAGACGATCGCCCCTTCGTCAGCGTGGTTCCCAGCGTGGCCGTTTCCTGGCATGCCGTTCTGCCGACAAGGAGGCGTCCCGGATCTTCCTTCGCACTCTCGATCCGGGCGGAGGATGCGTGGAGCAATCCCACCGGCAAGGTGGAGGGTCCATTCCACCTTGTGGCCACCGGAACGATCACCGGTCTCCCGTCCGTCATCGACTGGCCTCCTGGCGAGGAGTTCCTGCGCATCGAAGGCCTTTCCTGTCCGGCCGAAGGCGACGTGGCGGTGAAGCTCTTGTCCGTGGACGGCCGGACTCTCGCCACGTCGAACCCTCTGGTGGTGGAGGCGGGCGTTCCGGAGACATTCTGGGGGGATCTCCACGGACAGAGCGGCGAATCCGTCGGGATCAACACGATCGAGGAGTACTTCACGTTCGCCCGAGACCGCGCCTTTCTTGACGTCACTAGCCACCAGGCCAACGATTTCCAGATCAATGACCTGTTCTGGCAGCGCATCAACGATGTTGCCGCCTCCTTCAACGATGACGGACGGTTCGTGGCCTTTCCGGGTTACGAGTGGTCCGGCAACACCTCCATGGGAGGTGACCACAACGTCTTCTTCAGGCACGAGGGACGGGCCATCCGCCGCTCGTCCCATGCGCTGCTTCACGAAAAAAGCGGACTTGCCAATGACGTCAACACCTCGGGCGAACTCTTCGAAGCGCTTGCCGGAGAGGATTGCGTGGTCTTTGCCCATATTGGCGGACGTCCCGCCGATATCGCGGCGGCCGACGGCGGCGCCCTGCGCACGGCGGTGGAGATCCACTCGAACTGGGGTACCTTCGAGTGGCTGATGGCCGAGAGTTTTGCTCTGGGATATCGTCACGGCCTCGTCTGCAACAGTGATGTGCACAAGGGCCGTCCGGGAGCGTCCCATCCCGGGGCCTCTGAATTCGGCGCCTACGGTGGTCTGACCTGCTTTCTTGCCGATCACCTGACCCGGGACGGGATCTTCCGGTCGCTTCGCCGCAGGCATCATTACGGGACCACCGGGTGTCGTCTCCACATGGACATGCGTGTGACGTTCGACGAGCCGGCCGCCCGTTTCGACACGGACCCCCGGCTGGGCCCTGCGGAATCTTGCCCTGCCACGACACTCCTCATGGGTGATATCGCCTCGACCGCCCGGAGGGCCGCCCGTCTCCATCTCGACGTGGCCACGCACTCACCGATCCTGCGCATCGACATCCTGAATGGCGCCGGCGTGGTCGCGTCCCTGCCGGGATACCGCTCTCGGATCACCGACACGAGGTTGAGGGTGCTCTTCCACGGCGCCGAGTATCGCGGCCGGGGCCGGCAGACCCGATGGCGGGGCAGGGCCCGTTTCGACGGAACCGGCATCCGGAGCTTCGCCACCGTCTGCGCCTGGAACCACGAGCGCCCCCTCCATCGCCACGGTGAGAGAGAAGTGGTCTTCGACGTGCTCACCACCGGCAACTTCGTCGGCTTCGATGCAGGCCTCGAGTCCTGGTCGGGGCGTCTTGCACTCGATGCCGGCCATGTCGACATTACTGTGCCCTTGCAGGACATCGGCGAAGAACCTCTCATCGCGGACGCCGGGGGGCTGGAACGCCATGTGTCCCTGACGCGTCTGCCCGAGGAGCTGACAATGACGCGGATGACCGAAACCCTTGACGTCGCCCTCCATGACGACGGCGACAACCCGCTGTGGATCAGGGTCACGACCGAGGACGGTCACCGGGCCTGGTCGAGCCCGGTCTATGTGTTCCGTCAGGCCGGGTCATGAGGCTCATCGTTGCTCTTGTCTTCCTTCTCCTCGCGCCGGAGCGGGCTTCGGCCCGCACCGTCATGTTCGACGGAAGCTGGCAGGACGAGTCCTTTCTGTTTCAGTCCGCCAACGACTACATCCAGGAAGGCACCCGGTTGAGGATTCTGTCCGACGACAGCGTGTCCATTCTCTGGCGCCCCGCTCCGCATGACGTTCGCCATGCCCGCCGGGCGAGTTGGTACTGGACGGTGGATCAGGGCGTGGCGCCCACGGATCTCTCGCTCAAGGGTGGTGACGACCGCAACATCGCCCTCTACTTCCTGTTCGCACCCCGGGAGCTGGCAGACGATCTGGAGGACGCTTCCCCCGGTCGGGTCTTCCAGCACGAGGCGGTGCGCATCCTTGTCTATGTCAGGGGCGGCAACCACGAGCCCGGCACGATCGTCGTCAGCCCCTACCTGGAGCCGCGCGGCGTTCTTGTTCCTCTCAGGGGAACCGGGAACGGCACATTCGCCGAATCGGTCGACCTCGACACCGACTTTCGCCGGGCCTTTGGCTCACCACCCGGTATCCTTCTTGGTCTCGGCATCTCGGCGGACAGCGACGACACCGATGGCATCATTGAGGCGGAACTCGGCGACCTCGTCATCAAGTAGCGCCCGCCGGTCGCCGGTGCAGGCCACGGGAACCGGCCCTGCTCTCCTACAACCCTTCCTGGCAGATCCTCGAGCGTGGGATTGCGAAGAGGTCGGCTTGCGGTGATCCTCGGCGCCTCAGGCTCAGTCTGCCGAGCCGGTTTCCCAGAACCCCGCCTCGAGACGGGTCGCCATCTCGAAGACGTGACAGAGTTCGTTCCAGCGCGGGGTCTCGGCATAGTGGGGACCCAGACGGCTCTCGAGCGCCTCGTCGATCAGCGCGCCGGACTCGCGGCATCCGGCCTGATAGGCCTGGTTTCCGTAGGTATCAATCCACTCCCGGTAGACGGGCGAGGTGGCCTCCGCCGCAAGGCGCCGACCGATCTCACCGTAGCCCATGCCGCAGGGCGCAAGGGCTGCCATGAGGTCGAGATAGTCGCCGGAGTATCCCTTCTCGAGAACGAACCTCGTGTAGGCCAGGTTCTGTGGAGCCTCGCGCAAGGTGAGGAGATCGTCCTCGGAAATGCCCTCCGCGGCACACGTCTCGACATGGAGCGTCATCTCGCGGTTCACCAACCCGTCCACGGCTGCCGCGGCCGCCCTCATTTCACGCATGCCCTGTGACTTCACCACCGCAAGTGCCCAGGCCCGGGCGAAGTTCACCAGGAAAAGGTAGTCCTGCTTGAGGTAGTTGAGGAACGCCCGGCGGGGCAGGGAGCCGTCTCCCAGGCTCTCGACGAACGGATGGCGGACATAGGCGGACCATGCGTCCCCTGTGCGGTCCCGCCACAGACCGAAGGTCTTGCCGTAATCCGGAGCGGTCATGGCGCGCTCCAGTCGGCAGCGTGGAGTTCCGTGTCGATCGTGAGAGGGAGCGGTGTCGCAGCTGTCGTCATGATGTCGTCCTTTCCTTGCAGCGGGTCACGTCCAGCCATGCCGTCACCCGGGATTCGGGGTCCGCATCGAGAGTGATGTCGGTCACTACCGAGATGATGTCGGCGCCGGCCGCGAAGACACCGCCCGCGCGTTCGACCGTCATGCCACCGATTGCCACGAGCGGACGGGCACCGATCCGCCGCTTCCACTCAGTCACCCTCTCGAGCCCCTGTTCCTTCCATTTCATGACCTTGAGGATCGTCGGATACACCGGGCCCAGCGCCACATAGTCGGGATCGAGCGCTAGACCGCGCTCGAGTTCGGCATGGTCGTGGGTGCTGACGCCGAGCCTGAGACCCGCCTTGCGGATTGCCGCGACGTCCGCCGTATCAAGGTCCTCCTGTCCGAGATGGACGAAGTCGCAGCCGGCATCGATGGCCGCCTGCCAGTAGTCGTTGACGACGAGAACCGCGCCGTGCCGGGCGCAGAGTTCCTTCGACCGGACGATCTGCCGGCGTATCTCGTCGGCGGGCCGTTCCTTGATCCTGAGCTGGACCAGCTTCACGCCCAGCGGCAGCGTGCGTCCGAGCCAGTCCGCGTCGTCGAAGATCGGGTAGAACCTGTCGAGAGTCATGCCAGGAAGGCCCTGCCGATGACCGGCGTCGACGGTGCGGCCATGTCCCGCGCGCTCATGGGATCGGCCGCCGCTGCGGCCGCCCCGGCCTCGACTGACTTCGCGAAGGCGCCCGCCATCGCCGCAGGATCCCCGGCCCGGGCCACCGCGGAATTGATGAGAACGGCGTCATAGCCCATCTCCATCACCCTGGTGGCGTGTGACGGCAGCCCCAGGCCTGCGTCCACGACGAGGGCCGTATCGGGAAAGTGGGCACGCAGGCTGCGAAGGCCGTATTCGTTGATCGGTCCCAGACCGGAACCGATGGGCGCCGCCCAGGGCATCAGGACTCTGCAGCCCGCTTCCACGAGTCGCTCGGCCGTCACCAGGTCCTCGGTCGTGTAGGGGAAGACCTCGAATCCGTCGTCGGCGAGGATCCGTGCCGCCTCGACGAGGGCGAAGAGGTCCGGTTGCAGCGTGTCGGTGTGTCCGACGACCTCGAGCTTGATCCAGGGTGTCGCAAAGACTTCCCGGGCCATGTGCGCCGTCGTCACCGCCTCCTTCACCGTGTGGCAGCCTGCGGTGTTGGGAAGCACATGGACGCCGAGGCTGCGGATGAGGTCCCAGAAAGCCCCGCCCGCCCCGCCGCCGCTCTCGCGGCGCAGGGACACTGTGGCGACAGATGCGCCCGATTCGCGAAACGCGTCCGCGAGCACCGCAGGAGAGGGATACTGCGCCGTCCCCAGCATGAGAGGCGTGGCGAGTTCGGTGCCATAGAAGTCCTTTTTCATCATCCCCCCTGCATCGGCGCGACCACCTCGACACGGTCGCCGTCCTTGAGTTCCCTCGTATCCCGGCTCGCCGCCGCCACGAAGACCTCGTTGACAGCGGTACCGACCACGCGACCGCCGAGGCCGCGTTCCTCGAGGAGGGCGGCGAGGGTGCCGGCCTTGACCTCCACGGCCTCACCGTTGAGATACAGTCGCATCCATCAGCTCCGGAACATCGCCTTTGAACACCATATCCGCCACCATGCGCGACAGGGCCGGCGCCATCAGGAATCCGTGCCGGAAGAGCCCGTTTACGTAGAGAGCGTGGCCGTCACGCAGGATGCGCGGACAATTGTCGGGAAACGCGGGGCGCGCGTCGACACCGATTTCCAGCACCTCGGCCTCCCCGAACGCCGGGTGGAGCGCGTAGGCGGCGGACAGCAGTTCGAGGAGCGAGCGAGCCGTGACGCGTTCCCTCTCGCTCGCCTCGATCATGGTGGCGCCGAGCATGTAGACATCGTCGCCGTGGGGCACCACGTAGAGGGGAATGCGGGGATGCAGCAGGCGGACCGGCCGGCGGAGACGAATGTCCGCGCAGCGAAGCAGAAGCATCTCGCCCTTGACCCCGCGAAGCTCACCCAGAACGTCGCGCGCCGCCAGTCCTCGACAGTCGATCGACGTGACCCCGTCCGATGCCGGCCACGGCGGGACGTCGTCTGACGGTTCCACCACCACTCCGCGATCGCGCAGGCGACGCGCCAGGGCACGAAGCGCCGCGCGGGGTGCGAGATGGGCTTCGTCCGGGAAGAACAGGCCGCGCCGGAATCTGCCGGCGAGGTCGGGCTCGAGCGCGCCGATCGCGTCGCCGTCGAGAGCCTGGTGATTGCGTGTCCGGCGCGCAAACCGCTGCAACTCGCCCGCGTCCCGCGTCAGCGCCAGGACAAGGGTCCCGTTGGAGGTCACGGCGTCGGTCCGCTCCTGCCACCAAGCGGCGGCCTCCCGCCCGAACCTGACCACCGCCTCATCTGCCGTCTCGCCCTCGCAGTCCGGCGCCAGCATGCCGCCGGCCCACCATGAGCAGGCATGCGCTCCGGGCTCCGGATGCCTGTCCCGGAGCGCCACGCGGCCACCTCTTTCGACGATGGCGGTGGCTACGCAGAGTCCGGCCACGCCCGCGCCGTGGATCCGGACATCAACCGTCATGACCCGATGTCCAGTAGAAATGATGAACGGGCCCGTGTCCGGACCCGAGGTCGAGCTGGTCCGCCGCATGGAGGGCACGGTTGAGGTAGGCATGCGCCTCGGCCGCCGCCTCCGGCATTGCCCTGCCCCTGGCGAGCCCCGCAGCGATTGCCGCGGAGAGCGTGCATCCCGTCCCGTGCGTGTTTCGCGTGACGATGCGCGGGGCGGAAAAGACCCTCGGTCCACCGTCTCGGGTGACGAGGACGTCGCGGCATTCGGCGCCGGGTGCGTGTCCGCCCTTCATGAGGATCGCCGATGGCCCAAGATCGAGCAGTGCTTCGCCCTGCTCGCGCATCCCGTCCAGGGTCATGGCGGCGGAAGTCTCGAGGAGGCGCGCAGCCTCGGGAAGGTTCGGCGTCAACACGGCGGCAAGGGGAATGAGCTCATCCACGAGCGCCGAAACGGCCTCGTCGCGAAGCAGCGCATCTCCCGACTTGGCTACCATGACCGGGTCGAGGACCACCGGTGCGGTCGATCCGGCGAGCTCGCGGGCGACGGCCCGGATGATTCCGGGCGATGAAAGCATGCCGATCTTGATCGCTCCGACCTGGAAGTCGCCGAACACCGCCCGCATCTGCGCGGCAACGACGCCGGGGTCGAGTTCCGCCACGGCGGTGACGGACACGGTGTTCTGTGCGGTGACAGCCGTGATGACGCTGGTGCCGTAGACTCCGAAGGAGGCCATCGCCTTGAGGTCAGCCTGGATTCCGGCGCCCGCGCCGCTGTCGGAGCCAGCGATGGTCAACGCGACGGGAATCGTGGCCACATCGTGTCCTCCGCGTGTCATCCGGATCGGGCGGCATGAGGAGGATGAAAACCCGGGGGCTCTTTCCGTTTCCTACGCCGGTATGATCCGGGTCAGGTTCCACGGGTCGATCGCTCCGGATCTCTCAGCTCTCTGTGAGCACCCCGACGGATACCTGAGAGATACCATCATCCCGCGGAGCGGGCAATGCTTCCGGTCGTTGCAGACGTCAGGCGCGATACTCCTGCACCCGTGACAGTCCGAAGGTGACTGGTGGAACAGATCCCTCTCAGGGGTCAGTCTTCCGCCGTGGCGCCGCCTTCGTCCTTGCGTCGGCGGATGAAAGCGGACAGTTCCTCGGCAATGCCGGGGTCCATGTCGGGTGTCTCGTACTCGTCGAGAAGCTGGCGCCAAACCTTGGCAGCCCGCCGGGTGGCATCGATGGCGCCGTCGCTCTTCCAGGTTTCGAAGTTGCGCCAATCCGAGAGAACCGGCTCGTAGAAGGCGGTTTCGTAGCGCTCGAGAGTATGGCGTGTGCCGAAGAAGTGTCCTCCCGGACCGACGTCGGCAATGGCGTCAACGGCGAGTTCGGGCTCCGAGAAGTCGACGGGCTCCAGGGCCTTGATCATGGTCTGGACCATTTCGAGATCGATGGCGATCTTCTCGAACGAGGCGCTGAGTCCCCCCTCCATCCAGCCGAAGCTGTGCATCACCATGTTGGTATGACCCTGCACGGTTGCCCACAGCGACATGGCGCTCTCGTATGTCGCCTGGGCATCCGGCCAGTTGGCGGCGTTGACGATGGAGGAGCGGTAGGGAAGGGCGTAGTGACGCGCCATCTGGCCACCAAGGAGAACTGCCTTGACGTATTCGGGCGTGCCAAAGGCCGGAGAGCCGGATTTCATGTCGACGTTGCTGGTGAAGCCGCCGTAGACCACCGGAGTGCCGGGACGGACGGTCTGGCAGAAGGCGATGGCGGCAAGCGCCTCGGCGTTCTGCTGGGTCAGTGCGCCGGCAATGGTGACAGGCGCCATGGCGCCCGCGAGCGTGAACGGTGTGACGACAATGACCTGGTTGCGCCTCGCCATCTCGATCATGCCAAGCAGCATGGGAACGTCCAGCTGCAGCGGAGAGTTGCAGTTGACGACCGTCCAGATGCTGGGCTCCTCGAGGAGCGCCGCCTCGCTGACGCCACGGGCGATGCGGACCATGTCGATGGCATCCCTGATCTTGCGGCGGCCGAGCGAGTAGCCGAAGGCGATCTTGTCGGTCAGGAAGAGCTGTTCGCCAACGATGTCGAGATAGCGGATGTTGGGGTCGACCTCGACGGGTTCCAGCATGGGCGTGCAGCCATGCACCGCATTGATGACCTGTGCGAGACGCAGCAGGTTGCGATAGTCCTCCAGATTGCCCGTCCGTCGACCGCCTTCGAGATCGGAGACATTCGGATTGCCGGCCACGGGGAAGAAGTTGATGTGGTTGCCCCCCATGACCCGGCTTCGCGCCGGATTGCGGGCATGGAGAGTCCATTGACGCGGCGCCCGGGCAACGGCTTCCTCGATGAAGCCGCGTTCGAACCGCACCCGGGTCTCGCCCGGTGTGACGGCGACACCGGCGTCGCGGAGGATGTCGCGCGCCTCTTCGAGAAGGATGTTGATCCCCGTTTCCTCGAGAACGCGCATCGAGGCGTCATGTATGGCCTCGACATCGTCGACACCGGCGATGTCCATCGCCGGGTAGGGATTGCGCACAACGGTCCACGGCAGCTGCGGAACTTTCCGGGATTCCCCCCGATCCTTCCTTCTGCCGGCGGCCTGCCGCCGTGATCGCCGCATCGCGCTCCTCCGGCCTTCAAAAGGAAAAGCGCCGGCGGCAACAGCCGCCGGCGCTTGTCCGGATCGTCAGGCGACCTGATCGATCAGGCCTTGCTTTCGTCGATCCAGATCTCCTCGTAGGGCCATCCGGCGCCGCCCGAGAATGCGGGACTGCCGTGGTAGTTCTGAATGCGCGACGTGGTCGCCTCGATGTAGTTCATGAAGAACGGCAGGAACAGTCCACCGTCGTCGTGCAGCAGGGTGCACGCCTCGCAGTAGATTTCCAGGCGCTTTGCATCGTCCGTCTCCAGGCGACCCATGACGAGCAGCTCGTCGAACCGCTCGTTGCACCAGAACGTCTCGTTCCAGGAACCGCCGCAGGCATGGGCGATCGTCAGGATGGCATCGGCGGTCGGGCGGGAATTCCAGCCGGTCGCGCAGAACGGCACCTGCATCCAGGTGTGGCTCCAGTAGCCGTCATCGGGCACACGGTTGAGCTCGATGGAAATGCCCGCCTCGCGCGCATGTTCCTGGAGAATGGTGCTGGCGTCGATGGCATTGGAATGCGCCGCGTTCGCAACGGCAAGCTCGATCGACGAGAGACCGGTCTTGTCCCAGTGCCACTTGGCCTTTTCCGGATCGTAGTTGTGCTGCGGGATGGCATCACAGTACGTCGGCAGCCCGGGATTGACCGGGAAATCGTTGCCGATCCGGCCATGCCCCACCATCACCGTATCGACGACGACATTCCGGTCGACGGCGTGCTTCAGCGCCAGGCGCAGGTTGAGATCGTCCGTGGGTGCCCTGTCGGTCGCCATGACCCAGGCAAACCAGGAACCCGACGGGGTCGAATAGACCTTGACACCGGGATTCTGACCCAGAAGCGAGGTGATACGGGGCTCGACATCGAGGTCGAGGTCGACGTCACCGGCCTGCAGGGCGCTCGAACGTGCCGCGTTGTCAGGAATTCCCTGGGTGATGAATGTCGACACGTGTCCGGCATCCGGATTCCAGTAGTTCTCGTTCTTCTCGGCAATCGAGGCCAGTCCCGGAGTGAACTCCACAACCTTGTAGGGCCCGGTACCGACAACAGGGTCACCGTCCTTCCAGCCTTCCTTGACGATCGACGTGTGGTAGTCGTGCCCCAAGGTGACCGGGAAGTCAGCGTTCCCCGAATCGAGCGTGATCTTGACGACGTTGGGTCCATCGGCCCGCATGTCCACGATGGGTGAAAGCAGGGGCTTGGAAGGTGATTCGGAGCCTTCCTTGATGTGTTCGCCAAGGGAGTAGATGATGTCGTCTGCGGTCAGGGTCTTTCCGTCGTGGAATTCGACTCCCTCGCGCAGCTTGAACGTCCATTCCGACGCTTGGTTGGTGGCTTCCCATTCGGCCGCCAGGTTGGGAACGACGTTCATGTCGCGGTCAAGGTTGGTCAGCCGGTTGTAGACCTGGTAGGCACGCTGAATGTCCGTGCTGTTGGTCATCTTGGTGGGATCATAGGTCTCCTCGGCACCGGTGTATTCCGGGCTGACGCGGACCTCACCACCTTTCATCGGCGTTTCGGCGATGCCGGCGCTGCTCAACATGGTCGTTGCTGCAGCCACTCCGACGCCGAGTTGACCGGCGCGACCGATGAATTCCCGGCGGTCAAGGCGACCGGCCCTGATCTCGTCAATCATCCAGTCGAGTTGTTGTTTGCTCATGTTGGCGCTTTCCCTCATCAGTTCTTGTTCATTGGCGTACCCGAATGGGCACACATACGAACTTCAAGCCTAATCTGCGTCGGGCCTCAAGGGAAGTCCCCCCGGCGCAGCAAAGCACTCTTCGATCCTGGCTTCGCCGGTGGAGGGACCCTATTGCGATCTTTGCAGGGATCGAGGTCGGACGCCGGACCCGGAAGTTCCCGGAGGGTCAGGTCAAGGGAGTGCCGGGCCTGCAGGCGAAGGCGGCGGCGAATCGTTCTTCTCCGAGGTCGACGAGGTGGAGGGGTGATGAGGGATCGTGCGGAAACCGGAAGAGGCACGCGCGGGCGCCGTCGAGCATCGTTTCGGGGATCTCGAACCGGGCGGGACCCAGCGACAGGCCGGTGCCGATGGCCTTGAGCAGTGCCTCCTTCATGGTCCACAGGCGATAGAAGAGATGGAGACGTGCCGTGCCGGAGACGCGGGCGAGCCGCTGGCGTTCCAGCGGTCCGTAGACCCGGCCGGTGAGTTCCGCGAAGTCACGGTGCGGGGAGCGTTCTTCCACGTCGACGCCGAGATCACCATGTCCGCCGATGGCGATCAGGCCGTGACCACCGCTGTGTGAGACATTGAAGCCAATAGAGGAGCGCCTGCCGCCTGCGATGGCGAAGGGCTTGCCGTGGTCCAGGTGACCGAATGAGAGTTCATCCACGTCACAACCGGCATGCTCGGCAAGGCTGACGCGCAGGGCCGCCCGGCACAGGGCGAACGCGTGCCGGGCCTCTCCTGAGAGCGAACCATTCCACCGCGCTCTTTCGGCGTCGTCGAGCAGGGCGACAGCTCGCTCCCCGCGTTCCGGGGAGGGTGCGAGATCCACGTGGAGGATGGTCGTGCCTTCCACCGAGCACCAGGGACTCCACCACCGGTCCGCCGTCGCGCCGGATTCAGTCACCCCGCCGCGCCACCCGGTCGGCGAGGAGGCACAGAATCTCGAACATGAAGGTGGCCCCGACCAGCGCCGTGCTTCCGCTGGGATCGAAAGGAGGAGCTACCTCGACCACGTCGCCACCCACGAGATCGAGACCCTGAAGCCCCCGCACCACTTCCTGGGCCTCGCGCGTCGTCATGCCGCCGATCTCGGGCGTGCCGGTTCCCGGCGCAAACGCCGGATCAAGCCCGTCAACGTCGAAGCTGATGTAGGTTGGACCATCGCCGACCACGCGGCGCGCTTCCCGGATGACCTGTTCCGGACCTCTGGCGGTGAACTCTTCCATGTAGATGACACGCATGCCGCTCTCTTCCGCGAAGGCCATGTCACCGGCGCCGTAGATCGACCCTCGGATACCGATCTGAACGGTGCGTCGAGGATCGAGAAGGCCTTCCTCGACGGCTCGTCTGAAGGGTGTGCCATGGGTGTAGGGGTTGTCACCGAAGTAACGGTCGTTGGTGTCGCTGTGGGCATCGAAGTGCACCATGCCGACGGGCCGGTCGCTGGCGATCGCACGCATGATCGGCAGGGTGATCAGGTGGTCGCCGCCGGCAGACAGTGGCAGGGCGCCTGCCTGGTGGATCGTCCGATAGAACCGCTCGATACGTTCGAGGGAGTCCATGAGATCGATGGGATTGACCGGACAGTCGCCGAGATCCGCCACCTGGGCAAGGTCATAGGGCGCGAGGCGGGAGACGTGATGGACCTTGCGCATCAGGCTCGACTGGTTGCGGATTTCGCGTGGTCCGTGGCGGGCGCCGGCACGGTTGGTCGTGCCTCCGTCCCAGGGAACACCGACGAGGGCGATGTCGAGACCGTCCGCATGGCGCGTGTGGGGCAGGCGCATGAATGTCGGGATATCGCCGAATCGCGGGACGACGGACGCATCGACGGGTTGATTGTGGTCCGGACACATGCCGCGATACTCCCCGAATGTCTGACCAACCTAGGCGCGAAGAGCGTGACGTCGCAAGCCGCCATGTCTTGATCGCCCCGGTGCATCGCGACACACTCCGGCGGGCCGGCAACAGGGCACGAGAATCGATGAGCGGACGCGAAGAGAACATCAAGTACCTTGTCACCGACCTTCCAGGGTTTCCCGACTCCGAACTTGCCGGCATCACCAGACGGCTCTTCGGCGTCGAGGGTGAGTACCGCCCGGTCGACTCGGACCGGGATCAGAATTTTCTTCTCACAAGCGGCGATGACCGCTGGATCCTGAAATTTCACCACCCGGAGGAAGAGGCGTCCGTCGTCGATTTCCAGAACGCCGCGCTTCGCCACATCGCCGTCACGGCCCCGGACATCCTCGTGCCGGAGGTGGTGCCCACCCTTTCCGGCGAGCCCTTTGCCAGGGCCACTGCGCCCGACGGCCGCGAGAGTATCGTGCGTCTGCTGACCTGGGTTCCGGGATCGAGTGTTGATTCTTTTCCCTCAACACGGCGGCAGCGTCACGGTCTGGGGGCCCTGGTGGCGCGCCTCGATCGTGCGCTGGAGGGATTCTTCCATCCGGCCGCCCGGCATACCCTGCTGTGGGATATCCGGCAGGCGCCAAAGCTGCGTGTCCATACCGGCGACATCGCACAACGTTCCTCGCGCGAACTCGTGGAGACCGCGCTCGACCGCTTCATGGAGAACGTCCTGCCACGCTGGAACCACTTCCGCAGCCAGGTGATTCACAACGATGCCAACCGGAACAATGTCGTGGCCCGTGAGGACGCACCGGACGAACCCAACGGCGTGATTGATTTCGGCGACATGATGCATGGTCCCATCGCCACGGAGCTTGCCCTGGCCTGCGACAACTATGCCCTTGGTTCGGCGCAGCCCCTGGAAGACATCATCGATGTGGCGATCGGGTTCGATTCGGTTCTCGCCTTGCGTGAAGAGGAGGTCGATGTCCTCTTCGACATGGTGGCTGCCCGCCTCGCCATCGGCGCCGTCATCGTGGCGCGAAGGGCCGTGGCGCGCCTTGGCTCTCCACCCTACATGCCCGGATATGATCTTGACGTCTTTGCAGCCCTCGACATCATGTTCCAGACTGGCCCCGACGCCGCCACGGCGACATTCCGCGATGCCCTGCGCATGCCGCATCGCTGCCCGAAAGGTACGGTGACGACGCAGGAGTCGGATGCGCTCGACGGCGAACTTGAACGGCGTCACCGATGGCTCGGCCGGCATCTGACCCTCTTCTACAAGAGGCCCCTGCATGTCGAGAGGGGCGAAGGCGCCATTCTCTACGACGCCAACGGCCGCGCCTTCATCGACGCCTACAACAACGTCGCCAGTGTCGGCCACTGCCATCCACACGTGGTCAACGCCATATCCCGCCAGGTGGCGGCACTCGGCACCAACACGCGCTACGTCTACCGTATCCTCGCCGACTATGCCGAAAGGCTGCAGGCGACCATGCCGGACCATCTCACCTGCTCGATCATGGTGAACTCGGGAAGCGAGGCCAACGATATAGCCTGGCGTATCGCCACCCTGCTCACCGGCAGGCGCGGTGGCATTGTCATGGAGGACGCCTATCACGGGATCACAGAGGCGATCAGCCATCTTTCGCCGGAACAGCCCGAAGCGGTGGCGCCGCACGTGCGCACGCTGGTGTCACCGGATCCCTACCGCAACCGGGTTGAGGGAGACAGCGATCCCGCTGCCTTCTATGCCGGCGATGCCGACCGGGCCATCCGGGAACTCGATGACGCGGGGTTCGGAACCGCCTGTTTCATGATCGATACCTCCTTCTGCTCCAACGGTATTCCCGACGTGCCCGCCGGATACCTGCAGGACGTTGCGGCGCGGGTGCGCTCCGCTGGCGGCATGATTGTCGCGGACGAGGTGCAGTACGGCTTCGGCCGGCCAGGCACACACATGTGGGGGTTCGATTACCACGGGATGAGGCCGGACATCGTCACCCTGGGCAAACCGGTGGGCGATGGCTTTCCTCTCGGTGTGGTCGTGACCACCGCTGAAATTCTCGAGGAGTTTTCCCGGGCATCGGGCCTCTTCTCGACATTCGGCGGCAATCCGGTCGCCTGTGCCGCCGGCATCGCCGTACTCGATGTTCTCGAACGCGAGGAACTGCTGGAGAACGCCCGTACGACCGGCGGTTACCTCAAGGCGGGTCTCCAGGCTCTGAAAGACCGTCATCCCATGCTCGGGGACGTGCGTGGCCACGGCTTCATCACGGGAGTCGAGATCGTAAGGGACCGCGACACCCGGGAACCGGACCCGGAAGGCATGGTGGCGGTGCAGAACCGGATGCGGGAACTCGGTGTGCTCGTCGGCAGGGAGGGACGTTTCGGCAATGTCTTCAAGATTCGGCCGCCCATGGTCTTCCAGCGCAGCCACGCCGATGCGCTGATCGCGGCGATGGATCAGGCGATGAACGAACTCGGGAGGTGACACAATGTTCAGTCACATCACGCTCGGCACCAATGACCTGGAAGGCGCCTTGCAGTTCTACGACGCCATACTGGAGCCGTTGGGCATCGTCCGGTTGCTGTCGTCACCCGAACACGGATTCGCCGCCTACGGGCATCCCGGCGAGAGGCCCGGGCTCTTTGTCTGCCTGCCGTTCAATGAAAAGGAAGCCACGGCAGGGAACGGCACTCACGTGGCCCTCCTGGCGTCTTCAAGGGAGGCGGTCGACGCCTTCCATGCATGCGGACTCGCGCTTGGGGCCACGGACGAAGGCGCGCCGGGCCCGCGGCCCCACTACCACGAGCATTACTACGGTGCCTACCTGCGCGATCTTGACGGCAACAAGCTTCAGGCCTGTTGCCATGCCCCGGCCTGAACGTGGCAGGCTGATCACGCGGCTGCGGCGGCACTCCATCGCAATTGGCGTTCAGCCGGTGCCTGACGGTCCTCCTCAACGCGTTCCAGGACTTCTCTGATCGTGGTCACGCCCGCTGACGGCCTCGAGGCCCACTCAGTGAGCAGGCGGCGCCAGATCCTTGCACCGGGTTCTCCGTGATAGAGACCGGTCATGTGACGGCTCATGCGGGCCAGCGGCACGCCCTCGGCCAGATGTTCCTCGAGATAGGGCAGCCAAGAGAGCACGATTCCGCAGCGTTCCATGGGTGGTTCATCGATGCCGAAGATCAGTCGGTCGGCCTCGGCCAGCATGTAGGGTGTCCGGTAGGCAGCACGACCGATCATCACGCCGTCGACATGCGCGAGATGGCGCGATGCCGAGGCGAGATCCCGGATTCCACCGTTGATGATGATGTCGAAGTCGGGAAACCGGCGCTTGGTGTCGTGGACGACATCGTGACGCAGCGGCGGCACCTCGCGATTTGCCTTGGGTGACAGGCCATCGAGGTAGGCCTTGCGGGCATGCACGATGAAGGTGGTGCATCCGCTTTGCGCGACCGTGGTCATGAAGGCGGCGAGTGTCGCTTCTTCGTCCATGGCGTCGATACCGATGCGGCATTTGACCGTGACCGGCACCCTGACTGCATTGCGCATGGCCGCCACGCAGTCAGCCACGAGGTCGGCTCGGGCCATCAGCGCGGCGCCGAACCGACCGGACCGAACCCTGCTGGAGGGGCAGCCGACGTTGAGATTGATCTCGTCGTAGCCGAAGTCCTCACCAATCCGCGCCGCACTGGCCAGCGTTGCCGGATCGCAGCCGCCGATCTGCAAGGCCACGGGGTGTTCCGTCTCGTCGAAAGCGAGCAGGCGTCGGCGGTCCCCGCGCACCACAGCGTCGGCAACGATCATCTCCGTGTAGAGGCGGGTATGTTTCGTGACACACCTCAGAAAGGCGCGGCTGTGACGGTCCGTGCAGTTCATCATCGGTGCCACAGACAGCTCATGCATGGATCGTGTCATGTGTCCGTGTCGGCAGATCATGTAGCACAGACCGGGTGTCCGGTTCGACATCCCCGCTGCGGACATGCCGGAGGAGGCGGAATCGGAACGCCTCCCTTGATCCTTGGTGATCGGGTGCCACATAGCAACCCATGACAACCGGACTGGAATCCTGATGGCGAACTCTCCCTGGCACGGCACCACCATCCTTTCGGTGCGTCGCGACGACCGTGTCGTCGTGGCCGGTGACGGCCAGGTATCCATGGGCGACACCGTGGTCAAGGCCAACGCCGTCAAGGTCCGGCGACTGGGGTCCGGCTCCATACTGGCCGGATTCGCAGGCGCGACCGCCGATGCCTTCACCCTGTTCGAAAGGCTCGAGGAAAAGCTCGAACGCCATCCCGGCCAATTGGCGAGATCCTGCGTCGAACTCGCCAAGGACTGGCGCACCGACCGCTATCTCAGGCGCCTGGAGGCCCTGATGGCGGTCGCCGACCGGTCGGTCTCCCTCATCGTGTCGGGCACCGGCGATGTTCTGGAGCCCGAGGACGGCCTGATCGGAATCGGTTCGGGCGGCAACTACGCCCTGGCGGCGGCACGCGCACTCCTTGCGGTTGATGGCATTTCGGCCGAAGAGGTCGCCCGCCGGAGTCTGGAGATCGCAGCCGAAATCTGCATCTACACCAACCGCCACGTCACCCTGGAGGTGCTGGATGCAGAGTGACGTTCCTTGTCAGTCTCCTGCGAGGACTGTAGGGAGGCCGCGATGACATCGTTCTCTCCCCGCGAGATCGTCTCCGAACTCGACCGGTTCATCATCGGCCAGACCGATGCCAAACGGGCGGTGGCGATCGCCCTGCGCAATCGCTGGCGCCGCCAGCAGCTGCCGGATGATCTCAAGGAAGAGGTGCTGCCCAAGAACATCCTGATGATCGGCCCCACCGGTGTCGGCAAGACCGAAATCGCGCGCCGCCTTGCCCGGCTGTCCAATGCGCCCTTTCTCAAGGTCGAGGCGACCAAGTTCACCGAAGTCGGCTATGTGGGACGCGACGTCGAGCAGATCGTCCGCGATCTTGTGGAGACCGCAATCACCAGCACCCGCGAGGACATGCGCAAGGAGGTCGAGGCGCGAGCGGAACTGGCCGCCGAGGAACGGGTCATTGACGCCCTGGTCGGTGACAAGGCAAGCCAGGAGACCCGCAACAAGATGCGTGACCGGCTGCGCAACGGGGACCTTGATGACAAGGAAGTGGAGCTGGATCTTCAGGATGCCGGTGGCAGTACACTGCCCACCTTCGACATTCCCGGCATGCCGGGCGCCCAGATGGGAATGCTCAATCTCAACGATGTCTTCGGCAAGGTGCTGGGCAACCAGACACGCCGGCGCAAGATGAAGGTTGCCGAAAGCTATGATGTCCTGATTGCCGAAGAGTCCGACAAGCTGCTTGACGAGGAGATGGTGATCCGCGCGGCGATCGAGGCCGTGGAGCAGAACGGGATCGTCTTCATCGACGAGATCGACAAGATCACTGCCCGCAACGAGCGGGTTGGCGCCGATGTCTCCCGCGAGGGCGTGCAGCGCGACCTGCTGCCTCTCATCGAGGGTACGACGGTCGCCACCAAGCACGGATCCGTGAAGACCGACCATATCCTGTTTATCTGTTCGGGCGCCTTCCATCTCGCCAAGCCGTCGGACCTGTTGCCGGAACTGCAGGGGCGGCTGCCGAATCGCGTCGAACTCCAGGCCCTCGACCGGCACGACTTCCGGCGCATCCTGACCGAGCCCGAGAACAGCCTCATCATCCAGTACACCGCGCTCCTCGCGACCGAGGACATCGTGCTCGACTTTCACGAGGTGGCGATCGACGCTCTTGCCGACCTTGCCGCCAAGATCAACGAGACCGTGGAGAACATCGGCGCCCGCCGTCTGCACACCGTCATGGAAAAGCTCCTGGAAGATATCAGCTTCACCGCTCCCGACCGCAGCGGCGACACCGTCGTCATCGATGCCGCGTTCGTCGAGGAGAGAGTGGGCGATCTGGCGAGGAACACCGATCTCGGGCGCTTCATCCTCTAGCAGCCTGTCGGCGCCGTCCCTTTTGCAGCAACACTCTCGCCGCTGAAGGTCCTGTCACGGGTTCGGGAGCCTGACGCCGAACGCGGAGATCTCCTCACGCAGGACTAGGCTGACGTCCGGCGCCGCTCATGTATCGAGGATCTCAGGCGAAGGTGCGGCCGATGTCGCGGGCCTCGCGGATCATGCCTGCGGCCCGGCTGCCGCCGTCGGTCGAATGGTGGAGGAAGATGAAGCCGGCATCGTCGATACCGCAGTACTGGAAGAGCCCTTTCACGACCTCCGTCTCGATGGCCACGTCCTGTCCGGTGTTCGCATAGGTCTCCGTGTCGGAGGCAGAGAGGCCGATGGCGAGCGCCTTGCGATGGCCGAGCGTCTTGGAGCCATAGGCATAGTCCTTGTTCCAGACGCGATCGACCCAGCCCTTCAACATGGCTGGAAACGACCACCACCAGATGGGAAACACGAGGATGATGGCCTCGTTGCGATCCAGTCGCGCCATTTCCCGGCGCACGGCATCGCTGTAGACCTTGTCCTCGCGTCCCAAGTCCGGTTCATCTTCCGGCATCAGCAGAGGGTCGAAGCCCTCGCGATAGAGATCGGCGACTTCGGTCTGGTGTCCGGCCTCATCGAGGCCGGCGGCGACTGAATCGGCGACCTGGCCGGTCAGGGAATCCCTTCGGGGATGAGCTAGGACGATGAGAACCTTCATGAATGCTCCCCGGGTATGGAAAGGGAGAGATCTGCAAGGGTGCGGTCGACCCACAGGCGGGTGAGTTTCTCCTGAACACCGTTCTGCAGGAGGCGTTCATTCAAGCCGCCGAAGTCGACGCAATCCATCGGCTGGTCCTGATTGAAGCAAGAGAACACGGGCGGGCGCTGCTCGCCAGTCCGCGGATCGACGTGTGGCTGCAGGCACTGTGCGCAGACTTCCTTCATCATGCACTGCATGGGGCTGTTGATGGAGGCGATGGCGACATGATCACGTTTCAGCCACGGCTTGAGAGCCCCTGAACGCGCCGCCTTGACGGCGGCCATCATGCGATCCGAGCCGATGGAGATGATGCGGTCGACGTCGCCAAGATCGACGGGCGGTTCACCGAGCCGTCCTTCCTGGTAGGCAAGGAGGGCCTCGACGACGTTGCCGACAAAGCTGCGATCCTGAGGCCGCGCCGGGCGGTATCCAGGCGCCTCCTCGCAGGCCCAGATCACGGCATCCGCCGCAGCCTCGATCTCTTCGGTCTTGTAGCGGTCGATGACCTTGCGGTAACCGGCACAATAGAGCACCCGTGAGCCGGCCCGTTGCATCGCCTGGCCGATGGAAAAGAGAACGGCGTTGCCGAGCCCCCCGCCCACCAGGAGAACGGTCCCGGATGACGGGATCTCTGTCGGACTGCCGGTGGGGCCCATCAGGATGACCGGCTCGCCCGGTTCGAGATGCCCCATCAGGTCGGAAGATCCGCCCATCTCGAGACCGATGATGCTGATCCGGGTCGCATCCGCCGAGATGCCAGCACCCGTCATGGCCAAGGGTTCCATGGCCAGCAGCGTGCCGTCCCGACCCCGTGGGGCGCAGGCCTCGAAGTTCTGCAGGCGGTAGAACTGGCCCGGGCGGAAGGCCCTGGCGGCCTCGGGCGCCGCGACCTCGACCTCGACGATGGTGGGCGTCAGCCTCGTCACCCTGGTGACGCGGGCGATGAACCGGGAATCGAGATCTCGGAAGAAGACGTCGCTGTCCTGTTGCGGGAGACGGTCCAGCCGACCCAGCATGTCCGAGATCACCGGCCACGCACGCTTGGCGCCACCGAGCGCCTTGACGACGTTCCCGGCAAAGCTCGGGTGGAGGTCGCCGTGGTAGCTCACCCCTCGGGCTTCCTCGTCCAGGTACATCAGGACGTGGGTCTGGTTCGGCTTGACGCTCGCTTCGGGCGTGACGGGCCTGCCTGCGCCGTCGAGCGCCTGAAAGAAGCGGCCGTCCATCGACACGATGTCCGATTCCCGCGCCAGGACGGTGTTCGGGCGGGTTCCGGCGGCCACCAGGAGGGCGCGGGCCTCGAGTACGTGTTCGCTGCCATCGCCGTCCGAAAAGCGGACCCCGTTGACATGGCGGTGCCGGTCGACCTCGACCGCAACCGGAACCAGCCCCGGCGCCAGTCGGATTCCTTCCTGGAGGGCGAGTGCCACCTCCTCGTGGTTGAGACGGTAGCTCGGCGCCTCGGTCAGGTCGCGACGGTAGGCGATGGTGACCCCGCCCCACGAATCGAGAAGGCGCAGAACATCCGGCTCGCGGTTGTCCCTGGCTGCTTCCTCGTGCTCACGGGCGAGCGCCCTCGCATGATCCATGAAGGTGTCGGCGACAAGAGCCTCTTCCTCGCTCCACGAAGCCCGGACATGCTCTTCACCGAGTTCGGAAACAAGGATCCGGTAGCGTTCGAGGAACCGTTCGACCTGACGCGGGTAGTAGGCAAGGGCCTCGGTCGCCGTGTCGATCGCCGTCAGCCCACCGCCGATGACGACGGCAGGAAGGCGAAGCTGGAGATTGGCGATCGACACCTGTCTTGCGGCGCCGGTCAACTGCAGCGCCATGAGAAAGTCGGACGCCATGCGGACACCCCGGGCGAGAGCGTTGGGCATGTCGATGAGTTGCGGGCGTCCAGCTCCGGCACAGTGAGCGATGTGGTCAAAGCCCATGGCGAAGGCGCTTTCGATGGTCACCGTGCCACCGAAACGAACACCGCCGTACATCCGGAACGACGAACGGCGTTCCAGTTGCAGGCGTATCAGCTTGAGGAAATTCTTGTCCCAGCGCACCGTGATGCCGTACTCGGCCACGCCGCCGAATCCCGCCATCACCCTGTCGTCGAGGGATTCGTGGAGTTCGGCGATGTCGCGGATGGGCCGGAATGCCCTCCGGTTGCCGAAGATGTCGATGCCGGAGACTTCCGGATCGAGGGGTTCGATCTTGAGCCCGTCGATGGCCACGACCGTGTGGCCGTCATTCTGAAGGTGATGGGCGAGGCTGAAGCCGGCGGGGCCGGTGCCCACCACCAGCACGCGGCGCCCGGACGGCGGGCGCGGCACGGGGTGCGTCAGGTTGAGGGGGTTCCACCGGGACAGCAGGCTGTAGATCTCGAACCCCCAGGGCAGGGCCAGGACGTCTTTCAGCGTACGGGTCTCGACCTGCGGAATGTCGACAGGTTCCTGCTTCTGGTAGATGCAGGCCTTCATGCAGTCGTTGCAGATGCGATGACCCGTGGCGGCGGCGAGCGGGTTGTCGATCATGACGACCGCGAGGGCGGCAAGACCGTGTCCGCGGGCCTTCAGCAGGTTCATTTCGCTGATCTTCTCGTCGAGAGGACATCCCGCCAGGGGGATGCGATGGGCCGAGGTGCGGAAGGACGTGCCCTGCTTCTCCAGCAGACCCTTCGAACAGCTGTCCTTGCCTTGGTTGTGACAGAAGATGCAGTAGTTGGCGTGCGCCATCGCCTGTGTGAGATCCATTCCCTGGTCGGTCAGCGCGAAGCCTTCCCTGGTACGCAGGTCCTCGAGCGGGGCGGCCAGCATGGTGACGCCGTTCCTGACCTCGGTGACCACCGGCACCAGGCTGTCGGGATCCGTTCGTTGGGGCAGGCGGAAGAGGGCACTCTTGCGATACCGCAACATTCCGGCACGCGAACGTGTGGCCCATGCCGCGAATCGTTCCGCACAGGCGATCTCTTCCTCGTGGCGCGATTCGTCCTCGAGCCAGTCGAGAACGGCCCTCGAGAAGGAAAGCTCGTCGAAGTCCCCGCCGATCAGGGCCTCGACGTTACGCGTGAGGGCCTCGCCATCGATGGAATCGATGTCTTCTTCGAGCCGGACGCGTGCGGCGCGCCGGCGCACGAAGACAAGCTTGCACTGATAGACCGGATCAAGGTCCCGGCTCGCCGTGCGTTGGCCGTCAAGTTCGCCGGCCACCCGGAAGAGTTCGCCGATGAATTCCTCCACAAAGGGCCCAAGGTCGACGAGGAGCTCGGAGTGTTCCTTCTCGGAGAGATCTCCGGGCGCTGTCCGGGCGCTCATCAGCCGGTTGAAGAGAGGCACGTCGTGGCGCTGCAGCGCCTCGCAGAAGGCGTCGTCGAGGCGCACGAGCCCGTCACGACTGTAGAGGTCGCAAAAGGCAAACCCGTGGGAGAGGGAAAGTTCGTTCATCCAGGTCCGGTCGACCGCAGCACCGTCACGATGTAGAGAAACACGACGACAATGAAAAGGGGGGCGGCGGAGAGTTGCGGTGACAAAGTCCGGTTGCTATCGTTATGAGTCATGCTGCATGACGGAGTTGACCATGGCGCTGATGGTGGCCGAAACGGTTGAACGTCCACGCATTCTGATTCCCGGCATCAGGAGGTTGCCGCCAGGAGTCGAACGTTACGTGGTGCCGGCTGCCGGCTCCGTGGTGGTCACGGTCCTTGCCGGTGACACCCTGAGGATTGTCAACACCGAAGGCGGCCAGACTTGTGAAATCGTCGCGTTCGACAACGAGGCACGACAGGTTCCCGGCATTCTCGGCCGTCCCGATTCCGGCCCGGCGTCCGGTCTCGCGGCCATGTTGACCGAGAGTGGCGAAGCCGCCCGGTCACTGCTCGACACGCTCGCGCGCAAGGGCTGGACGTCACGCTTTGATCACGCAGTGTGCCTCTTTGGCCCCGGTACACCTGCCGGAGCGGATGAGGTGATGACCGTGGAAGAGGACGGATTCGTCATCGTCGCCGCGCCTGGAGAGCCCATGGAGGTCTCGGCGCAGTGGCCGACGACGCCTCTCGAACTCTTCGTCAACCGAAAGGATGCCGCCGTGGCGGCGGAGCGGAGCCTGCCCGACCCCCTTGCGGAACCGCGTGCGGAGTTTCGCATTGCGGCCGGGACCGCCCATGCCTACGAGGTGAGAGAAGGCGAATACATCCAGGTTCTCGATGTCGAGGGACGCCAGTGTTCCGACTTCCAGACCCTTTCGCTTGCCGCGCTCGACCGGGGACTGGAACGTGAAATCGATGCTACCGCCACCCGTGTTCTCAATGGCGCGGCCTATCCCGCTCCGGGACTCTTCTCCAAGCTTTTCGATGGAGACCTCCAGCCCTCGATCGAGATCATCCAGGACACGGTGGGCCGTCACGACAGCTTCAATTTCGCCTGCACGGCGAAGTACTACGACGACGTCGGCTATCCCGGCCACGTGAACTGCACCGACAATATCAACGCCGCGCTCGAGCCTTACGATGTGCGCCCGCGCAAGGGCTGGCAGGCGATGAATTTCTTCTACAACTCGCTGCTCGACGACAGCAATCAGATCTATCTCGACGAGCCGTGGTCACGCCCCGGCGACTACGTGCTGTGCCGTGTGCTTCAGGACTCCGTGTGCGTGAACACCTCGTGTCCGGATGCCATCGATCCCGCCAACGGGTGGAATCCCACGGATATGCTGATCCGTATCTATCCCGGGGACAAACTCTTCAGGAAGGCGATCGCCAACAGACCCATGCCCGATTCCGACCCCCAGATGACCCGCGAGACAGGGTTCCAGGGACGCACGGCAGAGCGGACCCGCAACTACACCGAGTATAACGGCTTCTGGCTGCCCACTCACTACACCAACCATGGCGCGATCGACGAGTACCTGGCTTGCCGGGAGCGTGTCACCGCCATGGATCTGTCTCCCTTGCGCAAGTTCGAAGTCACCGGGCCCGATGCCGGTGAACTCATGCAAAGAACCCTGACACGCAATGTCAGGCGCATGGCTGATCACCATGTCGTCTACTCGGCGATGTGCTACGAACACGGCGGCATGATTGACGACGGGACGCTGTTCCGTCTGTCGGAGACCGGCTATCGCTGGATCGGCGGCACGGATTTCGGCGGTGAATGGCTGCGTGCCAAGGCGAAGGAGTGGGGGTTGCGGGCGCTGGTGCGCAGTTCCACCGATCAGCTTCACAATCTCGCCGTCCAGGGGCCGCGCAGCCGCGATCTGCTGGGCGACATCGTCTGGACGGCGCCGGCAAACCCGCGTGTCGACGAGATCAACTGGTTCAGGTTCACCGTCGGTCGCATCGGTGACCACAACGGTGTGCCTGTGGTCGTGTCGCGGACGGGATACACCGGTGAGCTGGGTTACGAGGTGTGGTGCCATCCCCGGCACGCCGAAGAGGTCTGGGATGCCGTGTTCGAGGCCGGTGAGCCCCACGGTATCCTGCCTCTGGGTCTCGAGGGTCTCGATCTCCTGCGCATCGAGGCGGGACTGGTGTTCGCCGGTCAGGAATTCGACGACCAGACGGATCCTTTCGAGGCCGGAATCGGGTTCACGGTGGGGCTGAAGACGACGGAGGAGGACTTCGTCGGCCGCCAGGCTCTCGAACGCCGCAAGGCCCACCCTCAGCGCAAGCTTGTCGGGCTGGAACTCGAGGGCAACGAGGCAGCGGCCCACGGTGACTGCGTACGTGTGGGTCGGGCGCAGGTGGGTGTCGTCACGAGCGGCATGCGCTCGCCGTTGCTCGACCGCAACATCGCGCTGGCTCGCATGGATGTGAACCATGCGTCGATCGGTGACGAGGTCGAGGTGGGCAAGATGGACGGGCACCAGAAGCGCATTCCTGCCACCGTGGTGCCCTTCCCCTTCTATGATCCGAAGAAGGAACGCCCGCGGTCCTGATCACGGCATCACGGTACCGTCGACGAGCTCCTGGAGACGCTCGAGAATCACCGCTTCGTTGATGTCCCTGCGGCCGAGATCCTGCCAGTCGGAGGCATAGTCTCCGGCGTGTGGCGCCATGATGACGGCAGCATGGATGTCCCACAGCCACAGGCGATGCGGGTCGAGACCCATGGCGTCGCCGTAGTGCGCCGTGAAGGCGCGGCAGGCCCCGGTGCCGTGGGTCCACACGAGGTTCGAGCGGGCAATCGCGAGATCGGCAAGGGGATCGCCGATCATGGCATCCTCCCAGTCGATCACCGCCGCAAGTCCGCCATCGCACCACAAGACGTTGCCGGTCCAGAAGTCGCCGTGGAGCAGCCGGCGCGTGTCCGGTGCGCCGGGCGGCCAGTCGAGATCCGCCGGCAGATCGAGAAGGGTGGATGCCGGAGTATCAGGCATGGTCTGGCGTGGCACGAAGGGGAATGCGTTGCCGGGTGCAATCGTGTGCAGACTCACGAGGAACCCGGCCATTGCCAGGGCATGCCCCTCGGGCGGATGCCAAGCCGGTTCACCTTCGATGTATTCAAGTAGCAGCCATGACGCCGTCAAGGATGATTCGTGAAACAGCGCCCGTGGCACCGGATATTCAAGGGCCGCCAGATGCGTCAGAAGGCGGAACTCCGCGTCGGCGGAATCGGGATTGGCGCGCAGATTGGCCCTCCCGCACCGGCGCAGGACGAGGCGTACCGGACGGCCGTCCGAGCGGACGATCTCGAGCAGCGACATGGTGGTGGAACTGCCGCCATCGAGAGGGCGGCAACCACGCAGCTTCGCTCCGGCATCGTACCGGCGGAGGACGTCGTCGACACAAGGCGCGCTTGCGTCGACGACATGCGGGGAGGAACTACTCGGCAGCGGCGCCGGCTTCCTCGAGCAGGCGATCCGCCAGGGCCTTCTTTTCCTCGGCGGACATCTTCTTCACCTCGTTGTCGATGGAACGGTGATTGATGGACGTGTTCCAGTAATCGAGGGAATCGAAGCCGAGAAGCGCGTGCTTGCCGACAAACTGGCGGAGAACCTCGTTGGTCGGACCCATGACCCAGCCGGCCTTGGCGTCGCGCAGGAGGCGTTCCATGCCAAGGCCCGCCTTGTAGGCGGTGCCGCCACAGGCGTGGAGCATCTTGTCCGAGACCTCGTGCACGTTCTTGGCCGCCTGGAACTTGACCTGCCAGAGCTGGTTGAGCAGGTCGGCGCGGGGCACGGCCTCGAGATCGCGGTGAATCGACCAGTCACAGTTTCCGGTGAGTTCATCGAGGGCCTTGGCAAGGCCGAACGTCATCATCCGGCTGGCATTGGTGCCGATGATCGCTTCCCCGACGTAGTCCTGGATGGTGGGGTAGTCGCACACCCGCAAGCCAACGTCGACATGCCGTTTGCGCGTCGTATGCCTCTTGGCGATATCGATCATGCCCATGGCAATGCCGTTCCAGGAGCACGAAGAGTTGAGAAGGAAGAACGGATCCACCGTCTCGTCATTGGAGACCGCGCCATCGCCCTTTGGACCCACGAGGCGGTTCTTCGGGATGGTGACGCCGTCCACCAGGAGTGCCCCCGACTGGTTGCCGCGCATGCCCATGCCGTCCCAGCCGGCGACATCGGCCTCGACCTCGTCGGCCAGGATCAGCCACACGGAGAGATCCGAATAGTCGCCGCCGAAATCCGGCGACGTGGTCTGCACGATGTACCAGTCGGCAAAGCCGCCGGACGTCGTCCAGGAAGCCTTCTTAGTGACCTTCCAGCCGTCCTCGGTCGCCTCGGCGCCCGAGGAGACCGGGTACCAGAAATGCGAGCCTGTCTCGGGATCGGAATAGGACAGGGTTCCGACCAGCACGTCACGGTCGAGACGCGACATAATGTCCCTGAGAGCGTCGTTTTCGTGGTAGCGGAAAAGGGCGGCCGAACAGGCGCCATAGTGCATGGTGAGGCACATCGCTGTCGACGGACAGCCGTAGCGGGCCACGGTTTCCACGACCATGCACATGGCGACGTGGTTTTCGCCCATGCCGCCCAGCTCCTCGGGAACGAAAAGGCCGAGAAGACCCTTGGACGCGAGGGCCTCGAAATTCTTGCGCGGGAAGATGAAGCCTCGATCCGATTCGACGGCGTTCACCCTGAGTGTGGTCCGGCACAGCTCGATGAGTTCCCTCTGGATCTCCTGCTGCCGTTCGGTCAGGAAGAACTGCGGGTCGTACTCGTAGCCGATTCCCCAGAATTCCTCGTCACCCCACTTCTTGACGTCATCGCTCATCACCTGCTCCCTCGACACGTGTGGATTGGCTCATTGGCTCCGTTTGCCAGGCTGAAGAATCTCTAGCATCCGGCAGGGCATTCAACAACATGATCTCTCCCGGGTCCCGGAGGACTCGTGGCACCGCACGAATTGGCAGACCGCCAGGCTGACTGTTCTAGTGCGGAATACGGGCCATGGCCATCGCCATGGTGCGTTCGATTTCCTCGATGGTGTCGGACACCTCCCGGCCGATGAGGTCGAGCTTGCGGACCTGGTCGATACGCGGTCGCAGCGAATCCATGCCGTGGTCCGAGAAAATGCTGCGCAGGATGGCGCAGGAGTCGGCGAGGGAGATGATCGCGACATCCCGGGGATCGGGCACCTGGTCGGACAGCAGGACGTCGGCGATGCGGTGTTTCACTTCACGCTGGACAGTTCCGTCGATGGCCGGATAGCGGCGCGCACGGAAGACCCACAGGAACTTCTTGTCCTGGGTTTCCAGAATACCCTGGTCCACCAGCCTGGCGAGTGCGGCTTCGCGCAGGTTTTCGGCTTCTTCACGGGCCAGTGTCTCGACCCAGTCGCGCGTGTTCTTGTCCTCGGCGGAACCGGCAATGCGTTCCAGGACACGATCAAGCATCGGGATGCCAGGCGGCGTCCTGTCGATGAGCATGAGACGCTCGGGATCCGTGTCGATGCGGTAGATGAACGCGAGGTCCAGCAGCGCAGCGCCGGCCAGCACATAGTCCATCGTGTTGTCACGGATGGGAAGGAATGAACCGTTCTCGTCATCCAGTGTCAGAAGGAGGATTTCCTCGATGAAAGTCAGCATCTTTGATATGGCTCAGGCGTTGGCCGCGAGTGCCTCGTCGCGGGAGTCGTAGCAGTCGATGATCGTGTGGAATCCGCCCATTTCAATGACCGACCTGCAGGATGGCTGCAGAGCCGCAATGGACAGCAGACCTCCAGCCTGCTTGCACCGTTTGGCCGCCAGGAGAAAGACACGCAGCCCGGCACTGGAAATGTAGTTCATCTCGTTGCAGTCCAGCAGGATACGAACGGATCCATCGCGAATCCTGGAGGAGAGCTCACCTTCCAGCTCAGGGGCGGATGCCCCATCCACGCGACCGTTGATCGAAACGATGGTCACGCCGTTCTGGCTGTCAGAGGAGATAATCATGTGTTGTCGTCCCGGATCTCGTCGATGGCCGGTGAAACCTAACCCAGGCAGTCTGTACCTTGCAACCTGTCGTTCGTGCGTCAACTCTCTGGATTCTCGGCAGCCGGGAGCGCATGATGGCGCCCACCTGATTCGGACGGGAGTTGTGCATGTCGAGGATCGGCACGTGGCTTTTCACAACCTGGAAGGGCGAGCCCGTGGGCGAGGACGAGTTCGGCAACCGCTACTACCAGGAACGGGGTGTGGCTGAGGGCCGGTGGCGGCGCCGCTGGGTGATGTACCGGGGCGCAGCCGAGGCCTCCAGGGTGCCGCCCGGCTGGAATGCCTGGCTGCATCGCACGATCGCCGAACCGCCGAGCCGTGCGCCTCTGGAGACCAGGACATGGGAAAGGGAACACCAGCCCAATCTCACCGGGACCGGTCAGGCCTGGCTGCCGAAGGGACACCTTCTGCGCGGCGGCAGGCGAGCACCGGCGAGCGGCGACTACGAGGCATGGCGCCCGGAAGAGGAATCAGGAACTCCCTGAGATGGGCGGGCGGGCACTCGAAACCCTTGTCGGCGCCGCCGTCATCTTTGTTGCGGTGGCTTTCGTGGTCTTCGTCTATGACAGGGTGGACATTTCCGACGGGGACGGCACGGTCTTTCACGCGGAGTTCGAGAACATCGGCAGTCTGCAGGCCGGTGACGATGTGCGTATTGCCGGTATCAGGGTCGGCCAGGTGACGGGACTGGATCTCGATCCCGATTGGTACCTGGCAAGAGTCGCCATGACCGTTGAACCCGGTGTCAGTCTGCCACGCGACACCTTCGTTGCAATCGCCTCGGCAGGCCTGCTCGGTGGTCACTACGTGTCTCTCCACCCGGGTACGGGCGAGGTTGCTGGTGACGGTCATCTCTTCACCGACACCCAGGGGGCGATCAATTTGATTGATGCTGTATCGCGGTCGATGTTCGGCGGCCTCGAAGAATAGCGAAGGCGCCGGGTTCATGGATCAGCGACCGGTCTGGCTGCCCGAAACATGGCTCTCGCCCGACGGTGAGCCTGTTGGCTGCCACGACAAGCTCGCCGTGCTGAAGGACAATCTTGACGAGCTTCGTGACATGGCACAGGACGCGCTCGAAGATGCGGTGGTGATGGGATGCGACGAACAGCAGATGCGGAAGGTGCTCGCGGATCTGGTGGCAACGCTGGACAAGCCCTTCGCCTGATTGCCTGCATCTTCCTGGCTGTGGTCACTGGCGGCGATGCCGAGGCCGAGCAGGTGTTCGAGGACCACGATACGGTCGTCCTTGGCGGAATGGAGAAGGTGACCGGCCATGCCTTTGCCTTCGCCATCGGCGTGGGCGAAACGGGGTCCTTCGGTACGTTGCAGGTGACCGTCAGGGCGTGCCGCAAGACACCGCCCTGGCAGACGCCCGAGAGCGCTTCCTTCCTCGAGATCCGGGACGGGCGTTCGGGTGATTCGGCAGAGGTCTTCAGCGGCTGGATGTTTGCCGGAACTCCGGGCGTGTCGGCGCTCGAGCACCCGGTCTACGATATCTGGGTTCTGGACTGTATCGACCGGGGAAGGCAGTAGAAGTCGGCGCTCTCGATCGAGAGCGCCCTGTCGAGGCGCTCCAGATAGTCCGCTCCGGTAATCTCGATGGCGCCGAACATGCGCAGATGATCGGTGACGAACTGGATGTCGAGAAGGATGAAGCCACCCTTGACGAGACGTCCGACAAGGTGGACCAGCGCCATCTTGCTGGCATTGGTGATGTCGGAAAACATGCTTTCACCGAAGAAGGCTCCGCGCAGCTGGACACCGTAGAGACCGCCGGCCAGCACGCCGTTCATCCAGCACTCGACACTGTGGGCGTGGCCCTCTTGGTGCAATCTGGTATAGGCCCTCTCGATGCCGACGCTGATCCAGGTGTTCTCCCGCCCGGGAGTCGGCCTGGCACAGGCGGCAATCACCCTGGCGAAAGCCCGGTTGACGGTGATCTCGAAACCACCTCGTCTCAACACCTTTCCGAGACTGCGCGGCACGTGAAAGCGGTTCAGGGGGATGATGCCGCGACGGTATGGGAACACCCATTCCGGATTTCTGTCGAACCGGTGGCTCGCCATGGGGAAGAGACCCCTGGCATAGGCAGACAGGAGCATCGGTGTGGTCAGTCCAGCCGCTTCGTCCGGTTCAGGTTGCGGAGGCAAGGAAGCGTTCCAGCCACGTCACGTCGTAGTGACCATTGGCGAAGTCCTGGTTGCCGAGAAGCGCCTGGTGGAGCGGGATGGTAGTCTCGATGCCGTCGATGGCGAATTCCTCGAGTGCCCGTCTCAATCGCATCATGCTTTCATTGCGATTGCGTCCGCACACCACCAGCTTGGCGATCAGGTTGTCGTAGGTCGGCGGTACCGTATAGCCGGAGTAGAGCGCCGAATCGATCCGAACACTCATGCCTCCCGGCGCGTGGTAGGTGGTCACCTGGCCTGGCGAGGGCATGAAGGAGAAAGGACTCTCAGCATTGATCCGGCATTCGATCGCATGACCGGTCATCGTCACGTCATCCTGGCGGAAGCTGAGCGGTGCGCCGGAGGAAAGGCGGATCTGTTCGCGCACGAGGTCGATGCCGGTCACCATTTCCGTGACGGGGTGCTCGACCTGCAACCGGGTGTTCATCTCGATGAAGTGAAACGCACCGTCCTCATAGAGGAATTCCACCGTCCCGAGATTCCGGTAACCAAGCCTGGCCATCGCATCGACGACGAGTTCGCCAATGGCGAGCCTCTGGCCGGCATTAAGCGCCGGACTCGGCGCCTCCTCGACGATCTTCTGATGACGGCGCTGCACCGAGCAGTCGCGTTCGCCGAGGTGAACGACACGTCCTTCGAGGTCACCGGCGACCTGGATCTCGATATGGCGTGGATTGGTCAGGAACTTCTCGACGTAGAGGGATCCGTCGCCGAATGCAGCCTCCGACTCGCGCCTCGACCGGGCAAAGATCGCTTCCATGCGGGAGTCGTCCTCCACCAGGGAGATACCGCGGCCGCCTCCGCCGGATGCCGCCTTGAGGAGGACCGGATAGCCAATCTCCTGAGCGATCGTGGCAGCTTCGACCGCGTCTCGCACCACGCCGTCGGACCCTGGCAGAACCGGGATCCCGAGGTCCCGGGCCTTGTTGCGCGCCGCCATCTTGTCGCCCATCAGGCGGATATGTTCGCTACCCGGCCCGATGAACGTGATGCCATGTTCCTCGACGATCTCGGCAAACCGGCTGTTCTCGGACAGGAAGCCGTATCCGGGATGGATGGCATCGGCGCCGGTGACCTCGGCGGCCGCAAGGATGGCCGGAACATTGAGATAACTGTCACGTGCCGGCGCCGGTCCGATGCACACACTCTCATCGGCAAGGCGGACATGCATCGCGTTGGTATCCACCTCGGAATGGACAGCAACGGTGCGGATACCCATTTCCCGGCAGGCTCGATGAATGCGAAGGGCTACTTCCCCTCGATTGGCAATGAGAACCTTGTCAAACATGCGCCGGGTCGATGACCATGAGAACCTGGCCGTATTCGACCGGCCTGCCGTCGGAGACGAGAATCTGGGTCACGGTGCCGCCGTGGGGTGCGAGGATCGGATTCATGACCTTCATGGCCTCGACGATCAGCAAGGTGTCGCCCTCCGCGACTTCGTCCCCCACCGTCACGAAGGAGGTCGCACCGGGTTCGGCCGCCAGATAGGCGGTGCCGACCATCGGTGAGCGGACGGCACCCTCGCCAACGGTTTCCTGGGGAGTTTCCGAAGGGTGGGCGGCGTGAGCCGTTTCCGGCGGATGCACGGCGGCCTGGGGCAAGGGGAAGGCGGAAACGGAGTCTTGTCCGCGTACAACGCGCAGCTTGCGTCCGGCGTCTTCCACCTCGATTTCAACAAGACCGGTTTCCTCGAGCAGGCGCGCCAGTTCCCGGATCGCCTCCGCGTCGAGCGGAAAGGGTTCATGGCTCATGGTGAAGGAGATCCGACAATGGTGTGAATGGCCTCTAAGGCCAGTATGTAGCCGTGGCCACCGAATCCGCAAATCGACCCTTCGGCGACAGCAGCCACATGCGAATGGTGCCGGAAGGGTTCCCTGGCGTGAATGTTGGAGAGATGGACCTCGACAATGACACCGTCGAAAGCTCTCAGGGCGTCCGCGAGAGCCACAGACGTGTGAGTCAGTCCGCCGGCATTGATGACCACGGCGTTCGTCTGGTCACCGGCGCTCTGGATGGCATCGATCAGTTCGCCTTCGTGGTTGCTCTGCAGGAAGTCCACCACCATGGAAAGCTCACCAGCCCGCCGGCGCACGGCATCCTCGATGTCGGACAGTGTCTGCAGACCGTAGACCCCCGGTTCCCTTGTGCCGAGAAGGTTGAGATTGGGTCCATTGAGAATCAGGATTCGGATATCACCGGGCATGTCATCCCCAAGAAGCCGCAGCCGCCCTCGCCCGGGCACCTCCTCCCGGCATGGAACGACGACCCATTTCACACTGCCCTGCCGGCCGGTGCAACTGCTGCCGGCGGTCACCCCCCTTGCAGGAAGTCCGTAGCGGCCAGGATGTCGGTGGCACGAAACCAGTCGGTGGTCCCTGTCTCGAGGCCATCGATCGCGTCCCGTGCAAGGACGCGGGCGCGACGGAGTTCGCCTCTCAGATAGTGCATCTCGGCACGGGCAACCCGGGACCGTGCCGCATCGCCCAGCTTTTCGAAGGCATGGCCAAGCAGGCTCCATGTCACCGGCATGTCGCTCTCATGGACACGAGCCTCGTCGAGATGGCGAACCGCCTCGCGCCAGCCGGCCGTCTCGTCGAGTTGCAGCAGGCTGCGTGCCAGGTTGATCCGCAGCAGCGGTTCCCCTGGGGCCAGCTTCACCGACTGTGCGTAGGAAGGAACAGAGGCGGCAATGTTACCGGTCTCGTAGAGCATCTGACCGCGCAGCTCGTGAAACCAGGGGTTCTCCGGTTCATCCGCGATCAGGCCGTCGATGAGGGCCAGCGCCTCGTCCATCAGGCGTTCCCTGTAGTGGGCGATGGACCAGGCATAGCGGGAATAGACCGACTCCTGAGGATCCGGATAGGTACGGTATGTGGCTCCGGGATCGAGAAGAAATCCGGTGATCTTGGCGATCATGCGCCTGTGGCGGTCGATCTTGTCCGGGTCGAAGGCGACGCCACTGAAGGCGGAACGCTCGATATGAGCATTCATCGTGTGCATGCGTTCCGTGCTGAGGGGGTGAGTCAGGAACCACGGAATCTCGGAGGACGAGGACAGCAAGAGCTCCGATTCCGCAAGGTCACTCATCAGGTCGCGAAGCCCTTCCGCCGACTGACCGGTCAGTTCGAGAGACCTCAGGGCTGCCTGGTCTGCGGCCGACTCCTGAATGCGGCTGAAACGGGTGAACGTGCGGGTCCCCAACTGCTGTCCCGCCGCGGCGACAGCGATGCCCGCCTCGCCGCCTCCCAGGAGGCCGACACCGACTCCGAGCAGTGTCGAGAGAATGACCATTGCCGAGGCGTCCTCGAGGGCGCCCCGGACCATCGTCAGGTGACCTGCGGCCAGATGGCCGACTTCGTGGGCAATGACGCCGATCACCATGCCCGGATCGTCGCTGTGCCGCAGCAGACCGCTGAACAGGAACAAGTGCTTGCCGTTGGCAACGAAGGCATTGAGACTGTCATCGGCCACGAGATGGATGGAGAACCTGTCGAAGTCGAGACCGTTGACCCGGAACAGTGGTTCGGCATAGCCGGCGATGATATTCTCGATCTCGGCGTCACGGAAAAGCGACAGGGTCTGACCCGACTGGGCCCGGGTGCCGTCTGCTCCGCAGCACAGGGCCGCAAGGACACTCATGCTGAACACAATTGCGCGAACAGACAGTCCCGTATTGCGTGCACTGGTTCTGACTTTGGCCCTCACGACCGTCGCCTGCGGGACCATGGATGAGGATGGACCGCCCGTAGGCCGCGTCGTGGGCAGCGGAGAGACCGGCCTGGTGGCGGGCGAGGACCCGCTGTCACGCCGGGTTGCCATGGAGGTGCTGGCACGGGAAGGAACTGCCGCGGATGCGGCGGTGGCATACTTCTTCATGGCGGCGGTCAGTTATCCCTCACGGGTTTCGCTCGCTTCCGGAGGCTTGTGCCTGTCATACGAGGAAGCGGAAAACCAGACAAGGCTTCTGGATTTCCGCAGCCGCCCGGCCGCCACGAAGGGAACCGGTCTACCGGTCCCGGGAGCCGTGCGCGGCATGTCGGCCCTGCAGGCCGTTCATGGCAATCTCGCATGGCATGATCTGCTGGTTCCTGCCGAACGAGCAGCACGGTTCGGCGTGCGGGTGTCGCCAGCTCTTGCACGCGATCTCGAGGACGCCTCCGGCACCCTTCTCGGCGACGCGCAAGCCAGGCGATTCTTTGCGTCTCCGGAAGGCGGCATACCGGTTGTCGGCGACACTCTGGTTCAGTTCGAACTGTCGGACATGCTGTCTGGGATCAGGACCCGGGGAGCCACCGATTTCTATCGTGGCGGGACGGCCCGGAGCATCATGGAAGCGGCCCATGAAGCGGGACGCACGATCACGCCTGAAGAACTTGGCGCCTATGCGGTGGTGTGGTCGGATCCGGCAACATTCGCTCTCGAGCGTGGACTGCTGGCCTCCGATCTGATCGTGCAGGTGCCGGGCGTGACCATCGATGCGGGAGCCTCGGCACTGACAGCTCTCGCTCTGCTGGACGACGCCGGATCGGTGGACCGCGATGCGGGGAGGCACCACCTGCTTGCCGAGGTGGCCCTACGCCTGGCCGTGGCACGCGGTTCCGGCACCGCGGGGCACCTGATGGAGAGTTACAGCGCTACCCGGGCCACGGATTCGGCGGCGCTGCCGGGATCACCGGTGCCGCTCGTCGAATCGCCCCATGCCACGGGCGTTGTCACCGCCGACCGCATGGGTAATGCGGTGGCCTGTGTCTTCACCTTGAATGGCCTCTTCGGTGACGGGTCCGTGCTGCCCGGGACCGGCATCGTCATCCCGGCGTCGTCCGGGCCCGATGAATCCCTTCTCCCCGTGATCGTGGTCAACGACGTGTTGCGTTCGGTGGTCCTTGCCGGCACGGCGACAGGAGGATCTGCATCGCCCGTCATCATGGCGCAGGCCCTGACCGACGTTCTCGACGAAGGCGTATCGCTGGATGATGCCGTCCGTCGCGTGCGGGTGCATCACCCCGGCCTCCCTCATGTGGTCTTCGCCGAAGGCGAAGCCGGGGAGGCGCTCGCGCAGCGCGGACATGCGGTGGAGGCGGTCGCCGAAATCGGCCGCGTGCTCGCCATTCACTGTCCCGACGGTCTGCGCAATGCCCCGAATAGCTGTGTGGCGGTCACCGATCCGCGGGTACCCGACTGACGGCATGCCGGTGGTGATCGGGGCTCCCTTCGAGGCATTGCGCCTTGCCGTGACCCATGATCTCGTCGATCACAACGGTCACATGGGCATTCGCTCGTACACGTCGCTCTTCGACCGGGCCACCGGACCGTTCTATGCCGCCCTCGGATTGTCGCGGGAGGCCCTCGCTGGGCATGGCGCCACCGTTTTTGCCCTCCAGGACACCTCCTGGTACATTCGGGAGGTCCTGCTCGATGATCCGCTCCTCATCACCGCCCAGCTTGTCGATCACGACCACAACAAGATCGTGAGCTTCCTGACCATGATCCAGGAGCGGCAGAACTATGTCGCTGCGTCCTTCGAACTGATCGAGATCCTCATGGATCGTGAGACCCGCCGTCCGTGCCGATTTCCGGAGTCCATTGTCCGTCGCCTCGCCGCCGTGCAGGCCGCCCACGACAGTCTCGGACGCCCGTCGCTCTCCGGACGGGGCATCGGCATACGCCGCTGATCCCTTATCCGGCCGTGGCTTCCGCTCCGCCATCCGCGGGAACGGACTTCTCGGCCTGTGCCTGTCCGGCATCGTCCTGTTGCCCCTGGCGGTCCTCGCCGGCGGTCTGCTGGACGTTTTCCCCGTTGGCCTTGCGCCGCCGACCACCGCGTCTGCCCCGCCGCCGGCGCTTGCGCTCTCCCTGTTCGGCGGCCTCGTCCTCGCTTTCCTGACCGTCGGCTTTCACCGGATCCGGATCCGCCTCGCTGCCGGCGTCGCGGCGCCGGCGTCGCGAACGCTTACGGCGTCGTGGAGGTGAGGGCTCGTCGGGAGATTGTGCCGCGTCGTCCCGGGGAGAGTGGGCGGTCGCTCCGGTCTCTCCGGTCTCGATGCGGAAATCGGGCGCCAGCAGCCGGTCATCGGCCTCGATCGTCACCGTGACCTCGTAGCGATTCTCGATTCCCGTCAGCATGAGCCGCTTGTGGTTGAGCAGCTGGAATGCGATGGCCGTCGGAGCGGTGACAAGGAGTGGGCCGCCGGACCTGGCCGCCGCCGCACTTTCGATACCGCGCAACACGTGCAGCGCAGTCGACTCGGTCGACCGCATGTATCCCGAACCGTTGCACGTCGGACACGGCGCCGAGATGGCTTCCTCGAGACTGGGACGCAGGCGCTGGCGGGAGAGTTCCATGAGGCCGAAGTGGCTGATGCGGCCGACCTGAATGCGGGCGCGATCGCTCTTCACCGCCTCCTTCATGCGGCGTTCCACGGTGGCGTCGTTGCGGCGGTCGTCCATGTCGATGAAGTCGATGACGACAAGGCCGGCAAGATCCCGCAACCGCATCTGGCGAGCGATTTCACGGGTCGCCTCGAGATTGGTCTTCAGGGCCGTTTCCTCGATGGAACGTTCGCGTGTGGAACGCCCGGAGTTGACGTCGATGACCACGAGCGCCTCGGTCGGATTGATGACGAGGGATCCACCTGAGGCGAGCGGCACCACGGGGCTGTGCATGGCATCGATTTCCTTTTCCACGTCGAAGGTGTGGAAAAGGGAAACCGGTTCCCGGTGAAGTTTCACCCTCGAGGCATGGCTCGGCATGAGGAACTTCATGTACGCCTTCGCGGTGCGGTAGCCTTCGGCACCTTCCACGAGCACCTCGTCCACGCTCTTGGTGTAGAGGTCGCGGATCGCCCGCTTGATGATGCTGGCCTCTTCCCTGATGAGGCAGGGGGCCGTGCTCTTCAACGTCTTGTCCCGGAGTTCTTCCCATTGCTTGAGGAGGCTGTTGTAGTCGCGGCGGATTTCCGGGCGCGAGCGGTTCTGACCCGCGGTGCGGATGATGAGTCCCATGCCTTCGGGAATGTCGAGGCCCGCAGCAACTTCCTTGAGGCGGCGGCGTTGTGCCTGGTCCGTGATCTTGCGCGAGATGCCACCACCACGGGGCGTGTTGGGCATCAGCACGCAGTAGCGTCCGGCAATCGACAGATAGGTACTGAGTGCGGCGCCCTTGGTGCCGCGTTCCTCCTTGGTGACCTGAACCAGCAGGATCTGGTTCTTCCTGATCACCTCCTGGATGCGGTAACCGCGCTGGAGGATGGCCGCATGAAGGATTGCTTCGGGATGATCTTCGCGATCATCAGGCTGGCGGCGGCGTCCTCCCCGTGCCGAAGAGGCACCTGACTCGGCGGGAACGGACTCGCCCTCTGCCGGGTCTCCCGCTTCGTCCTCGTTGATGTCGTCGAGGCTTGCTTCCTCGACAAGTCTCGCCTGTTCCGCGGTGATCTCGTCGCGGTCGGATACGGGAACCTGAAAGTAGTCTGTGTGAATCTCGCTGAATGGCAGGAACCCGTGGCGGTTGCCTCCGTACTCGACAAAGGCGGACTGCAGCGAAGGCTCGATGCGGACGACCTTGGCGAGATAGATGTTGGCCTTGATCTGTGTCTTGACAGATGATTCGACGTCGAATTCCTGCAGTTCATGTCCGTCGGAAACGACAACGCGGGTTTCTTCGGGGTGGCCCGCGTCGATGAGCATGCGTGTGGTCATGGATGGTCCAGATGATCCTGTCGGCAGGTGCCGTGACGCTGGAATATCGCCGCCGCACTGCCGTCTCGGTTGGGTGACGTCTCCACCATGAGTCATCCGCGGCACGGGCAGCGTGCACGGCTTGCAGGACCGAAATCGGGATTCGGTTCATGCCACGGGTATGATCTGGTGCAAGGGTCACGGTTGTTCCAGTTCCGGTGCCGGAAACGGCACCTCCCGTTGCGCTGTCTTGAGGTCGCGGATCGTCCGCAACCTCCTCCTGCCATCCTTTGGCAGTGACCAGGCAACATCAATATCCTACAACATGTCACATGCGTCCGACAAGCCCCGGATACATCAAGGCGGTCATGACCGTGATCATGCTGACCCTGATGGTGTCGGGGAGGCATGGCCCCGCCCTTGCCGGCGATACAGTTCTCGTCAACGTGAGGGCTGGTGTTTCGGGGGAGTTGACACGATTTGTCATGGACCTCGATGGACCGGCGGACTTCCACACCTTCACGCTCGACGATCCTGCGAGAATCGTCGTTGATCTCCCGCAGGTGTCGCGGACGATGTCCGAGAGGGAACGCGGTATCGACACGGGTCTCATCGTGCGCGCCCGCTTCGGCACGCCTGCCGTCGACATGACGCGCGTCGTGCTTGACCTTGTCGAACCCGGGGTGGTGCAGGACACCCTGGTCCTGGAACCGGAGGGTGACTACGGCCACCGGATCGTGCTCGATATCGCGCCACGTGCCGTGCCCGTGCCGTCCGACGAAGCGGTGGAGGATGACGGTTTCCTCAAGCCCGGCATCAAGCCTCCCCCGCCGGTGCCGATCATCGTTCTCGACCCCGGTCATGGCGGTCCGGACCCAGGCGCCGTTGGCGCCAGCGGTGCCCACGAGAAGGACATTGTCCTGGCCGCCGCACGCGAGCTGAAGGCCATGCTGGAGGAAACCGGCCGCTACCACGTTGTCATGACCCGTGATGGCGACTGGATCCTGCGTCTTGCCGACCGCGTCCTGTTCGCCCGTGCGGCGGGCGCGGACCTCTTCATCTCCATTCACGCCGATTCGATCGACAACCCGAGCGTCAGGGGCACCGGTGTCTACACGCTGTCGGAAACCGCCTCGGACAAGGAGGCCGAAGCCCTCGCGAGGAAGGAGAACCGGTCCGACCTCATCGAGGGAGTCGATTTCATCAGCATCGACTACGATCCGGTCACCACCAACATCCTGATCGACCTGGCACAGAGGGAAACCAAGAACGCTTCGTCGGAATTCGCCGGAATTCTGGCCGACGCGCTCACCCGGGTGACCGAGTTGCGCAGGAACGTCCACAGGTTCGCCGGATTTCGGGTGTTGAAGGCGCCCGACATCCCTTCGGTTCTGATAGAAATGGGGTTCATGTCCAACCCGGTCGAGGAACGCCTGATGAGAGATCGCTCCTGGCGGCGCACGTTCCTCGCCGGCGTCGTCAGGGCCATCGACACCTTCATGTCGTCGCGCCGGCCGTGACCGTTGCCACCGGCGTGACACATGGACTTGTGAGCGTGGGTTGACCGGAGCGAGCGAAGAGAGCGGCATGACCGCAACGCACAAGATGAGATCGGTGCGAAGGCAAGGACGCTGGCTGCGATGGCTCACTGCGTTCGTGTCGTTGCTCGTCGTCATGTTGATTGCTGCCGGCATTCTGGCGATGGCCGCCTGGACCAATTTCAGCCAGGGCCTGCCGGATCACCGCATGCTTGCAGATTACGAACCCCCGGTGGCCACCCGTGTCTATGCCGGAGATGGCAGCCTGATGGCGCAGTTCGCCGTGGAGAACCGGGTCTTCGTGCCGCTCCAGGCGATTCCCTTGAGGGTGAGGCAGGCCTTCATTTCCGCGGAGGACAAGACGTTCTTCACGCATCCAGGCATCGATCCCCTCGGCATCGTGCGCGCCATGATTGCCAATGTCGAAGCGACCATCGAGGGCCGCAGGCTGCAGGGCGCGTCGACAATCACCCAGCAGGTTGCCAAGAACTTCCTGCTGACAAACGAGATGTCCTACCGCCGCAAGATCAGGGAGGCGATCCTCGCATTCCGCATCGAGGAGGCCCTGACGAAGGAGAGAATTCTCGAACTCTATCTCAATGAGATCTACCTCGGACTGGGGAGTTACGGCGTGGCAGCGGCTGCGCTCAACTACTTCGACAAGTCACTCGATTCCCTTTCGATTGCCGAAGCCGCCTATCTGGCGGCGCTGCCCAAGGCCCCCAACAACTATCACCCGGAGCGCCGGCGCAAGGAGGCTGTCGCCAGACGCAACTGGGTCATCGCACGCATGGCGGAGGATGGCCACATCACACACCGCCAGGCTGTGCTGGCTCGACGCCAGCCCCTGGGTGTCAGCAGGTCCGCGTCCCGGGCCCTCGTCAACGCCGCATATGCCGTCGAGGAGATCCGTCGCACCATTGCCAGCCGGTACGGATCCGATGCGCTCTACACCGGTGGACTCTATGTCAGGTCGACCATCGATCCGGCACTCCAGGAGGCCGCCAGCCGTGCCCTGCGCAACGGACTTGGACTCTATGACCGCCGGCACGGCTGGCGTGGACCGGTGACCAATGTGAACCTCGATGACTCCTGGACCGATACCCTCGAGACCATTGCCGGTTCGATGGACGTTGCCCCATGGCAGACTGCAGTCGTCCTCGGCATGAACGAAACGGCGGCCGTTGTCGGGTTCGCCGACGGCAGTCACGGCCTTGTCCTCCTCGAAGACATGTCATGGGCGAGACGACGGCTCGACAGCGGCAGGCTCGGTCCTGTTCCCCGCCGGCCCGGTGACGTACTGGCTCATGGTGACGTCATTGTGGTGGAGAGACTCCCGAAGGATGACCCGGACGGCAGCGGTTTCCATGCCCTGCGCCAGATTCCCCAGGTGTCCGGTGGCCTTGTCGCCATGGATCCCCATACCGGCCGCGTGCTCGCCATGCAAGGCGGGTTCAGCTACGCCATGAGCGAGTTCAACCGCGTGACACAGGCCCTGCGCCAGCCCGGTTCCGCCTTCAAGCCCTTCATCTACATGGCTGCCCTCGACCACGGCTATACCCCTGCGGCGCTGATCGAGGATGCACCCTTCGTCTACGATCCCGGCGCCGGACAGGATCTCTGGCGTCCAGCCAACTACACCCAGGAGTTTTACGGCCTGGTTCCGCTGCGGGTGGGCATCGAAAAGTCCCGCAACCTGATGACCGTGCGCCTGGCCAATACGCTGGGCCCCGATGTCATCGAGGGTTATGTTCGCAAGTTCGGCATTCTCACGGATTCCCAGCCCTACTACCTGCCGGTCGCCCTGGGTTCCGCCGAGACCACCCTGATGCGCCTCACGGCAGCCTATGCCGCAATCGTCAACGGCGGCAGAGAGGTGGGTCCCGAACTGATCGAGCGCATCCAGGACCGCCACGGCAGGACCATCTGGCGGCGTGACACGAGGGAATGTGATGAATGCCGGACCATGGGGTGGGATTCTCACCTTACGGTTCCTGCACTTCCGGACGTCAGGCCCAGACTCGTTGATCCGGTGACCGCTTACCAGATGGTGCACATGCTCGAGGGCGTGGTGGACCGGGGGACCGGCGTCCGGCTGCGTGCACTCGAAAGGCCGCTTGCCGGCAAGACCGGCACCACCAACGACAATCGTGATGCCTGGTTTCTCGGGTTCTCGCCGGATCTCGCCGTTGGCGTCTATGTCGGTTTCGACCAGCCGGGAACGCTCGGTGACCGCGAGACCGGATCGTCGGTGGCGGTGCCTGTGTGGCAACTCTTCATGGCTGAAGCACTTGCCGGCGAACCCGTCATCCCGTTCCGAATCCCACCGGGGGTCCGTCTCGTGCGCATCGATGCCGACCACGGTCTGTTGCCGGGCGAAGTCACCACCCGGATCATCACCGAAGCCTTCAGGCCGGGTAGCGAACCGACTGTTGAGGCGGACCGGCATGTCGTGCTATCGCTGGGCCAGGACAGGTCATCGGGCGTCTACTGACTCCCTCGAGTGATGGCCGGAGGAGATGAGGACACCATGCGCCCCGCCATTGCCGAACTGAAGGACAGCATCGAATCCGGTCTTGACCTCGTGCGGAGGCATCTTTGACTGGGACCGTGCCAACGCCCGACTCGACGAACTCGAGCACCTGACCCAGGATCCGGAGCTCTGGAACGATTCAGCGAACGCCCAGGCGCTGCTGCGTGAGCGTACGCGGCTGGCCACCGCCATCGACAATGTGCGTACCCTTCAGGACGAGCTTGCCGAACACCTGGAATTCGCCGAACTGGCCGAGGCCGAAGGCGAGGAGGAGCTTGTCGGACAGTGCGTCGAGGCACTCGAGGCGCTCTCCCGGCGCGCCGGAAAACTGCGCATTGCCAGCCTCCTTTCCGGTGAAGCGGATGGCAACGACTGCTACATCGAGGTTCATGCCGGCGCTGGCGGTACGGAAAGCCAGGACTGGGCCGACATGCTGGTGCGCATGTACCGGCGTTGGGCGCAACGCAGGGACTATCGTATCGAGGACCTCGGCGAGACCCCCGGCGAGGAGGCCGGCATCAAGTCGGCGACCCTGAAGTTTGTCGGTGACGGCGCCTACGGCTGGGCCAAGACGGAATCGGGTGTCCATCGCCTGGTGCGGATATCACCCTTCGATTCACAGATGCGCCGCCACACCAGCTTTGCCAGTGTCTCCGTGTCGCCGGTCGTCGATGACAGTATCGAGATCACCATCGACGACAGCGACTTGCGCGTCGACACCTACCGTGCCTCCGGCGCCGGCGGCCAGCACGTCAACAAGACCGACAGCGCCGTGCGCCTGACACACCTCCCTACAGGAATCGTCGTGCAGTGCCAGAACAACCGCTCCCAGCATCGCAATCGGGCCGAGGCGATGGCCGTCCTCAAATCGAGGCTCTATGACCAGGAGTTGCGCCGGCGCGAGGAAGAGGCCCAGGCGCTTCATGCCGAAAAGAGCGATATCGGCTGGGGCCACCAGATCCGCTCCTATGTGCTGCAGCCTTACCGCATGGTCAAGGATCTGCGGACCGGGCACGAAACCAGCAACACCGATGCCGTTCTCGACGGCGACCTCGACGGCTTCATCCATGCGGCCCTGGCGCAGCGCGTCGGCCAGGATACCGCCCGGGAATGACCTTCACCCAGCTCCCGGAACCCGCTGACGTCGTGCCTTGAACCCGAGTAGCAGCGGCATCGGGGGAACATCTGCAGTACGGTGCCAGTAGCCGTCGTCTCCCCGCTTCATGTCGGGAAACTGCGGCCATGCGCTGAAGGGGTACTCCCGCACCTCGCAGACCCGGAGTCCCCGGTTCTCGAGGGCGGCGAAGATATCGGACAACGGCCATGTGAACGAGCGTGACTGGGACCTGATCCGGTAGGAGGGATCGGCATAGTCGGGACCGCCGGCCGGTTCGTGAATCGGTGTCGTGCCCTGGAAGTAGTCATAGTGCACGACGGGGATCGGCGAAGATTCATCGAAGACCCACGAAAAAGGGTGAGCTTCAAGGATGTAGAAGAACCCGTCGTCCGCCAGATTGGCGTCGATGGTGGCCGCCCAGCCGTGGAGATCGCTGATCCACACGAGGACGCCAAGTGAGGTGAAGACGATGTCGAAAGGCGCGCCGGCGAGTCGGCCGGCGGCCGTGACGTCGGCCTCGATGAAGCGGGCTCGTGACTCCAGGCCGCATTCTGTGATCAGGCGCTCTGCCGTGGCGAGGGCGGCAGGCGAAAAGTCGACGCCGACGACGTCGGCCCCGAGCCTCGCCCAGGACAGGGTGTCGAGGCCGAAATGGCACTGAAGGTGGAGGAGTTTCCTGCCGGCGACGTCCCCGACAGCCTGGCGCTCGATCGTCCCCAGGGTGTTGCGGCCGTCGAGGAAGCCGGCGACGTCGTAGAAGTCGCTGGCCTCGTGAACGGGCGTGACCTCGTCCCACCATTCGCGATTGACCGCATGATTCTTGTCCATGTTCACCACCGGCATGTGCTGAAGTCCGCCGACACGACGCCTTGGTTGTGTGTCGGCGTCGGGGTTCTGCGTTGAGGGTTACAGGCGATGCCCGTTGTCGCGAGCGTAGGCGAAATAGAGTTCGCGGGCCTCGCGGTAGGCTGGCCCGGGCTGGAGGTCGCGGCCGTCAATGCGGGTGGCCGGCATGACCTTGTTGTAGTTGCCGGTCGAGAACACTTCGTCGGCGGTCTGGACCTCTTCCCAGGTCATGGAACGCTCGAGGACCTCCCAGCCGGCGTCACGCAGGAGTGACATCACCCGGCGGCGCGTGATGCCGGCAAGGAAGGTTCCGTTCTCGACGGGCGTGTGCACCTGACCGTCCCTGACAATGAAGATGTTGGCCGTGGCGAACTCGGCGACATGGCCCTCATGGTCCAGCATCACCGGGTTGTCGAACCCCCGCGCATTGGCGCGGCGCACCGCATCGCCGGTCACCGGGTAGAGGCATGAAGCCTTGGCGAGGGTGGGTGCCATGTCGGGGGCCGGACGCCGCAGTTCGGAAAGGCATGCCGAAAACCCCTTCGGCTCGGCCATGGGCGCCACCTCCAGGACCATCAGGAACCTGGTGAGTTCGGGGACCGCCCACAGTGAATCGCTGACGCCGCTCCAGAAGGTCGGCCGGACGTAGAGCTGGGCATCCGCCGGGAAGCGGCGCGCCATGTCGCTTGCGAGTTCGACCAGGTCGTCGACCGACTGCTGCGGCTCCATGCCCATGACCCTCGCGGATTTCAGGCACCGTTCGCAGTGACGATCGATGTCCGGCATGACGCCGTCGAAGGCGCGCGCGCCGTCAAAGACCTGCGTGGCGAACCAGAACGACTGGTCCAGCGGCCCCATGACCATGGGGTTGCCTTCATGGAAGGCGCCGTCGAAATAGGTAAGCTGTTCCATCGCTGATAGGCTGTCCTTCACCAGAGCCACGCACTTCTAGCACGGTCCGGTCCGCATGTGCACGGTCTCAAGGAGGATGTCACCGGATGTTCGACACCTGGCGCCTGCTCGGTCCCGTGTTGGGCCTCATCGAGCCCGAGCGCGCCCATGACCTGGCCCTCAGGGCCCTGGAATCCGGTGTGGCGGGGCGTCGAACGCCGAGGGAGCGCCCCGGACTGGCGATCACCCTCTTCGGGCTCGACTTTCCCAATCCCCTGGGACTGGCGGCAGGGTTCGACAAGAACGCAAGGGTGACGGCGCCGATGCTGGCGGCGGGATTCGGATTCGTCGAGGCCGGCACCGTGACACCCCGACCCCAGGCCGGCAATCCACGGCCGCGAATCTTCCGGTTGCCGACAGACAGGGCCGTGATCAATCGCCTTGGTTTCAACAACGAAGGCATGGACCAGGTGGCAGAACGTCTTGAAATGCGCCGTCCGGAGGCCGGCATCGTCGGCATCAACATCGGCATGAACCGTGACAGCGCCGATGCGGCCGGTGACTACCGCGATGCCTTCCTCCGGCTTGCTCCTCTCGCCGACTACGTCGTGATCAACGTGTCGTCGCCCAACACGCCGGGCCTGCGGGATCTCCAGGCCGTGCGCCAACTCGCGAGACTCCTGGAGTCGCTTCAGGGCGTGCGTCCCGAGGCCCCGGACGTGGCCCTGCTGCTCAAGCTTGCTCCCGATCTGGCGTCCGAGGATGCAGGGGACGCGGCCCGCGTGGCGGCCGATCACGGTGTCGCCGGTCTTGTGGTGTCCAACACGACGATCAGCCGTCCTGCCGGACTGCGCCACCGCCATGCCGGCGAGGCCGGCGGTCTTTCCGGCTCACCGCTCTTCGACCTTTCCACCAGCATGGTGCGCACACTTCATCGTGCGGGAAACGGCGCCCTGCCCATCATCGGAACAGGAGGCATCATGTCGGCGCAGGACGCCTACCTGAAGATCCGGGCGGGCGCTTCGCTGATCCAGATCTACACCGCTCTGGTCTGGCACGGCCTCGCCGTTGTCGGGAGCATTCTCGATGGTCTTGAGGAGCACCTGTCCGCGGACGGCCTGGGGAGTCTGGCGGAGGCCGTTGGCGCCGATTCCTGATCAGGACCGATACCAGGTCCAGAGGATGCGCGCCGCCACCGCGCGCCAGGGCCGCCAGGGTTCGGCGAGCGCCACCATCCGCCGCATGTCGGGACGCGGATCGATGGAGAACAGTCCGGCGACAGCCGCCTGCAATGCCACGTCACCCGCTGGCCAGGCATCGGATCGCCCAAGGCACGACAAGAGGTAGGTCTGGGCGGTCCACTCTCCGACGCCGTGAAGCGCGGTGAGCGCCCTCTTCGCGTCGTCGTCTCCTAGGGTCGCGAGGGACTCCAGCAGACCGTCCCGCGCCGCCCCTGCTGCGGCATGGAAGGCGCGACCCTTGGAACGGGTGAGTCCGAGATCCCGCAGGTGTTCTACCGGGACCTCGAGAACGGCATCCGCGTCGTGGGCATCGAACGCCGCGTCAAGACGCTTGCGGATGCTGGCGGCAGCCTTGAGCGAAACCGACTGCTCGGTGATGATGGCGAGCAGCGATGCCAGGCCTTCCGGCTCCTTCCTCAGGGGAATGGTCCCGAGTCGCTCCACGACCGGTCCGAACCGGGGCTCCAGACCGATAAGCGCCTCGATTCCCTCTTCAAGATCCGCCTGGGTAGCGATCATCACGGTGCCTCGATCCGTCCAGCTGCTTGCGCACGATCGTCGGACGCCGGAAGATACTGTGCAACCAGTCTGAATTCCGCAAAGAGAGAATCATGTCATCTATCATTCCGGCGCGTGGCGGCAAGGCCGTGCGCGTGGCACGCGGCGCAGCTATCCGCATCATCAACACCCATGGCTCGCAGGTTGTCGACACCTGGGCGTTCAACGCTGACGATGTCTCGGAATACATGGCGATGGATGCCACGCGCGTTTTCAACCAGCGCCTCACCCCATGTGTCGGCGACCATCTTGTCACCAATCGCCGGCGCCCGATTCTCGCCCTCGAAGAGGACACGTCGCCTGGCCGCCACGACACCCTGATGGCGGCCTGCGACCGCTGGCGCTACGCGCTGCTGGGTGTCAGGGAGTACCACGACAACTGTTCCGACAATCTCTCGCGGGCGATGAATGAACTCGGATTGCAGGAGACGCACACGCCGTCTCCTCTCAACCTCTTCATGAACATTCCCTGGGAGGAAGACGGCGGGCTCGAATTCGAGACTCCGCTGTCGGCTCCCGGTGACCATGTCCTGCTGCGCGCCCTCATGGACTGTGTGGTGGCCATGTCGGCCTGCCCGCAGGACGTGCTGCCGGTCAACGGGCTGAACAGGAAGCCGACCGAGGCCCACTTCGAAATCGTCACCTGACGCGAAGGTTGAGGCCGTGTCACAGGAGATGAGGCAGGAGTTCTGGCTGCGCCGCACTTGGTGACCCGGCGTGGTCCCGGCGGTATTCTGGGCCCCGAACGATGGACCGAGGAGGCTGATCCATGGCGGTAACCGCAATCGTTCGTTTCACGTTGCCCGAGGACAAGACGCGAGAGGCGGCAAAGGCCGCATTCGAAGCGTCCGCACCGCTCTACCGGGGCGTCGAGGGTCTGATCCGAAAGTATTATCTCTTGTCCGAGGATGGCCGGACCGGAGGTGGTGTCTATCTCTTCAACTCGCGCGAGGATGCCGAGCGTCTCTATGATGCGGCCTGGCGGGCCGGCATCCGAGAGCGCCTGGGTGTCGAGCCTTCGATCGAGTACTTCGAATCGCCGGTGATCGTCGACAACGACGCAGGTGCGATCTCCACGGCGGCGTGATTGCGGCTGTCTTGCCCTTGAAGGGGGTGCCGCGATCGGGAGAGTTCTTGCCAGGGGTGGGCGCGCCGGAGGCCAGGTGTTGTCAATCGTGAGACTTTGACTCTCCGGAATAACGCTTTTTCATGAGGTTACCTTGTCACCTGGCGTCTTGCCTGCGACCCTGCTTCGGGAGGCGCGCCGCGGTTGCGCCGGCTCCGGACAGCGTGACAGAATCGCTGCCGCCCAGGTCAGGAGAGTGAATCATGGCACGTATTGCCGTGGGTGGATTCCAGCACGAAACGAACACATTCGCGTCGACCAACGCGGACTTTCATGACTTCGAACTCCATGATGCCTGGCCAGGCCTGACACGCGGTCCGGAACTCTTCGACGCTGTCGCCGGTCTCAACCTCGCCCTGGAATCGTTCATTCGCCAGGCGACTGAGGACGGCCATGAACTCGTGCCGCTACTGTGGGCCTCCGCCGAGCCATCGTCCCATGTCACGGAGGACGCATTCGAGAGGATCGTCGGCATGATGACCGATGACCTGGCGCGCCTCGGTCCCCTTGATGCCGTCTTCCTCGATCTCCACGGGGCCATGGTCACCGCCCACTGCGAGGATGGCGAAGGCGAAACCCTGGAACGCGTCCGCGGTGTCGTCGGCCATTCCATCCCCGTCGTCAACAGCCTCGATCTCCATGCGAACATCACGGAACGCATGGTGGCGATGTCCTCGGCGATGACGATCTACCGGACCTATCCGCACATCGACATGGACGAGACGGGACGCCGTTGCTATCGCCTGGCGATGCGTCTGCTCGCGGGAGAGTCTCTGGCAAAGGGATTCGCCAGGTCGCCTTTCCTGGTGCCGCTTTCCGCCCAGTGGACCGGTGCACCACCCAACGACGGTTTCTACGATGACGTCAGACGACGCGAACACGCCGGTGTCACGAGCGCGGACCTGGCTCTTGGATTCCCGCCTGCCGACATCGCCGAGTGCGGACCGGCCGCCCTTGCCTACGATGCCGATGCGATCTTGCCCGTGAGACCGCCCGTGAGATCATGGCGGGTTTCATCGGCGCCGAGGATGTCTTCGACAACGCGCTGCTTGACGCCGATGAGGCGGTGAGAACCGCCATGGTCGAGCCGGCCGGTCCGGTGGTTCTCGCCGACGCCCAGGACAATCCCGGCGCGGGAGGCACCTCCGACACGGTGGGTGTTCTCGAGGCCCTCGTGCGGAATCACGCGACCGGAGCGGCTCTCGCCCTGCTGTGGGATCCCGAGGTGGCGCGGGAAGCCCATGCCCGGGGGGAGGGGAGCACGTTCGATGCGCCTCTCGGCGGCAAGTCCGGCCGACCGGGACAGTCACCCTTTCGCGGTCGTTTCAGGGTTGAGCGTCTCGGCAACGGGATCTTTGAATGCCACGGCGAGATGTATCGCGGTGTCGTCACCAACCTCGGTCCGCTGGCCCTGCTCGCGGTCGCCGATGCCGACTGCGACGTCAGGGTGATCGTCTCGAGTGTCCGCTTCCAGAATCTGGACCAGGCGTGTTTCCGCCATATCGGTGTCGAACCGACGGACCAGCACATCCTCGTGGTCAAGAGCACGGTGCATTTCCGGGCCGATTACGACCCGATTGCGGCGAGGACCCTCATCGTCGAGGCGCCGGGCGAACACCCGTGCCGTCTGGATCACCTCGAGTATCGCTTCCTGCGTGACGGCGTCAGGTTGGGACCGGGCGGTCCGGAGCACCGCCGTCCATGAGTCGCGACACCGGTCGCCACCTGATCCGTGCCGCCGGCCTTCTCGTTGCGGGTGGTTCCCTGGCTGCGTGCGCCCTCCTGGCGCCGCTTCCCGAACCCCGCGGGCTGGCGGATCGCCTGGCCATCTTTCCCGACCATGGGGTGGACCTCGACGGCCGGGTGACGATCTACTGGAACGACCACCAGATTCCATTCATCGAGGCCGTGAGCGACGATGACGCAGCCTTTGCGCTGGGCATGGTGCACGCTCATCTGCGCCTTGCCCAGATGAGCCTGGTGCGCATGGCGGCCCGCGGTCGCCTGGCGGAAGTGGCAGGCCCCCTCGCCAGTGACATCGACCACGGTCTGCGCATTCTCTCCTTCGGACACGCGGCCCGGAACATCGAGGCGGCGATGGACCCCGGCGCACGGCGCTGGACACAGCGATTCGTCGACGGAATCAACCACTATCAGGCGATGCTCGAGGATCTGCCGCAGGAATTCCGCGTTCTCGGCATGGACCGTGAACCGTGGACCATCACCGATGTCCTTACTATCGGCCGGCTGGTGGGCACGGATGTGAACTGGCTGATATGGAGCGGTCTGCTGCCCTTGAGGCAGCGGCCGGACTGGCCGCAGCTGTGGGCGCGTCTGGTGGAGAGCGGGAGTGCGTCGTTGCCGAGTTTCGCTGCCGACGATGTGAACGGGATCCTGGCGGGCATCGGCCGGACAGGGTCCAACAGCATGGTGGTCGGACCGGACCGCACGACGACGGGGGGCGCCATCATCGCCAATGACCCGCACCTCGGGATTCTCGTTCCCAACGTGTGGCTGATCGCCGGCCTGAAGTCACCCTCCTATCACGTCGTCGGTCTGATGGGTCCGGGGCTGCCGGTCTTTGCCATCGGCCGCAATCCGTCGATCGCCTGGGGCGGCACCAACATGAGAGCCGCTTCCAGCGATCTCGTCGATGTCAGTGACCTTGATCCCGATGCCATCGAGACACGCGACGAGATGATTTCCGTGCGCTGGTGGTTCGATTCGACCGTCACCATCAGGCAAACCCCGCTGGGTCCGGTGATCAGCGATGCGCCGCTGTTGGCCGACAGCGATCTTCCGGATCTCGCACTCCGGTGGACCGGTCATGACGCAAGCGATGAGATCGGCGCCATGCTGGCGGTCAGCCGGGCCCGGGACTTCACTGGATTCCGCGCCGCATTCGATACCTTCGCGGTGCCCGGGCAGAACATGGTCTACGCCGACCATGACGGCAATATCGGCCAGGTCATGGCTGTCACCCTGCCGCAGAGGAATGGAACTCCGAGTGACATCGTCGCCGATGCCGAAGAGGTGAGAAGGGACTGGGCCACGATGAAGTCGTCCGGGGACTTTCCCTGGAGCTACAATCCCCGAGAGGGCTATCTGGTGTCGGCCAACAACCGGCCGACCCGGACGGCCACTCCGGTCGGTTACTTCTTTTCCTCCGATGACAGGGTGTCGCGCCTGGCGAGCCTCGCAGGCGGCGGTGACCGGCTTGATGTCGCCGCGGTAAAGGCGATCCAGCGGGACGTCTACATGCCGTCGTCGGCAAGGCTGCGCGACGCCTTCATCGAGGGCCTGGACGCCGCCGGGCTGGCGTCGTCGGCCGGGCCCGAGGCAGTTGAAGCGATCGCCCGCATCCGGGGCTGGGATGGTCACTACCACGCCGGCTCCGTCGGTGCCGTCAGCTTTGAACAGTTCCGCGCCGGATTTCTCCACGCGTTCTACGCCCGGCTCCTTGGAGAGGAGCACGGCGCCGTCATGGCGCGCCGCGGAGTGCTGGCCCGCGACATGGAACGCGCATCCCGGGACGTGCTCGACGCTGCCCTGGCGGCCGGTCTCGAGGCGGCAGGGGAGGGACTCGATGCATTCACCGACTGGTCGGACATGCACCGCCTGTCGCTCGCCCATCCGCTCTCCATGCTTCCCGTCATCGGTGACCGCTACCACTTCGGTGACCACGGCGTGGGCGGCAGTTCCGAGACCATCATGAAGACGGCCCATGACGCCAGCGCCACGCGCCATACGGTGCGTTACGGCGCCAATGCCCGGCATGTTTCCGACATGACCGACATGGATGAGAACTACTTCGTACTGCTGGGCGGGCAGGACGGCTGGCTCAACAGCTCGACCATGCTCGACCAGTGGCCCCTTTGGCAGTCGGGCGGGTACGTGCGCATGCCGCTCACTCCCGAAGGTGTACGGGCGTCGTTTTCCCATGTGACGGTCATCGGCAACTGAACCCGCGTCGTGGCGGACATGCATGATGCGACATGGCTGCTGCGGGCCCATGCGCGCCGGCGGCTCCGCCGCCTCGAGGCAGGAGACGCGCGGCGTCTCCAGAACGGCATTCTGCATTCCCTCATTAGGAGGGCAGCCAGGACCCGCTTTGCGCAGGACCATGACCTTGCCGGCGTCCGCACTCTCGATGACTACCGCGCCCGTGTGCCTGTGCGCAGTCATGACGAGTTCTGGGACGAATACTGGAGCCGCGACTTCCCGCGTCTCGTGAACTGCACCTGGCCTGGACTTGTCCCCTGGTTTGCCGAAACGTCGGGGACGACGCGGGGCATCACTCGCTTCATTCCCTTCACCCGTGAGATGAACCGCTCCAACCGGCGCGCGGCCAGCGACCTCCTCGTCTGGCATGTCGCCAACCGGCCGCGAAGCAGGATTCTGGCCGGACGCGTCTTCGTTCTCGGAGGATCGACCGGACTTCAACGCCGCGCGCCTGGCGTGACGAGCGGCGATCTGAGCGGGATCACGGCTTCCGTCATGCCGTGGTGGGCCCGGCTGCGGAGCTTTCCACCCCGGCGCCTCGAAGCCATCAGCGACTGGAACGTCAAGATCGACCGCTTCGCCCGGGCCTCCCTCGGTCAGCCCATTCATGCCGCCTGCGGCGTTCCGAGCTGGCTGCTGATCTACTTCGATCATCTTCTGGAGATGGCGCGCACAGGGGACGGACGCATCGCCTCGGTCTATCCAGGGTTCGAACTGCTTGTTCACGGAGGCGTCTCCTGGGCGCCCTACAGGGAGCGGTTCGCCGCCCTCCTCGAGGGCAGTCATGCGGAAACCCGCGAGGTTTACGCCGCCAGCGAGGGTTTCTTTGCCATGGCGGACAGGGACGCGGATGCCGGCATGCGCCTGCAGCTCGACAACGCGATGTTCTTCGAGTTCGCCCCGGTCGAAGGACAGCAGGTCAGGACGGATGCGTGCCGATGGATCGGGGATGTCGAGGAAGGCGTCAACTACGCTCTCGTGGTGAGCACGGCGGCCGGCTTGTGGCGCTATCTCGTCGGTGACACCGTCACCTTCACCACGCTCGACCCGCCACGCGTCCTCTTCACCGGACGCACGGCCCACATGCTGTCTGCCTTCGGTGAACACGTGATCGTCGCCGAACTCGAACAGGCGGTCTCCGGCGCGGCGCGGGCCATCGGCGCCACGGTCAGCGACTTTGCCGTCGGCAGCATCTTTTCCTCGCGCGCCGGGGAACGGGGTGGCCACCTCCACGTCGTGGAGTTTTCCGCACCCCTCGTCGACGAACGGCTCCTGGAATCGTTCGCCACCTCACTCGACGACATCCTGCAATCCGTCAACGCGGACTATGCGGCTCACCGCGCCGGCGACTGGGGCATGGATCCTCCACGCATCGAGATCATGCCCCCTGGCGGATTTGCCGCCTGGATGGCGGCCCAGGGCAAGCTTGGCGGCCAGCACAAGGTGCCGCGCGTGATTGCCGATCAGACCAGACTCGACGCCCTGCGCGCCTTTGCCCGGAGAGCCTGACCGCTCCGTCCCCACACCCGCACCGCCGGTGCGTCGTGAGGTGTTGTTGGCAGCGGCCGTGCCGGCAGCCGATACATCGCAATCCCGAGTTCCGAGACGACGCCCTTGTCCGATCCGTCAATCGGGCGACACGACAGTCCAGTTGCCGGCGTTCGCCGCGCCTGCCAGCCGCCCGTCGTAGCACACGATCCGCCGGATACCGTCCACAGGTCACGGCTGTCGCCGGAGGCGTTGGCGACCCGGATGGCGGCATCGGCGATGTCCTCGAGACTCATGGCGAGGGAGTCTGCCGAGGGCCGGAAGGCCTCATGCGAGGCTTCCTCATCCTGCTCCGTCCCCCACACCCGCGCATTCCGGTTGTCTCGGCCTGCCGGCGCCGGTGCTTGATGGGCCGATGCGGCCAGGTCGCCGGCTGCGCCACCGGTCCGAAGAATGGAGATCAATCGACGATGTGGTAGACCGGCGCCTTCTCCATGGACCAGGTGTCAGACTCGGCGTCGTACCGGGACAGCGTGAAACAGTGCCAGTTGTCGTCGTCGAGCATCATGTGGTCGCCCCGGTAGTAGTACCCGGGCCAGCGTGTCTCCTTGCGGAAGAGCGTGTGCTGCATGACGCTTTCCGACGCCAAGAGCCGATGCCGGAACTCCCATGTCCGCTGCAGCTGGTGAAGATCCTCGGCGCCGATGTGCCGGGCATCGTCCTTCAGCATCTCCATCAGTTCCAGGCCACGATTGAGCAACGGTTCGTTGGTCATGTAGTTGACCGTGATGCCGCCGCAGTACTCGTCCATGAGCTTTTCGAGGCGCTGCAGGGCATGGAGAGGCAGGATGTAGCTCGGCGAAACCGTTCCGGCCACGATTTCGTTGCGGCCGATGGCGTAGTTGTCGAGCGGCGTGAAGATCTCCGCCTGGAGGCGACCGATTTCCGTCTCGTCGACCAGGGGTTCGTCGCCGACATCGTTGATGTAGTTCACCGCGGCCTTGGCGGCGATCCGGCCTTCCGTGAACGACCCTGACGAGAACTTGTGCGGGGTGCCGCCGCTGGCGTCGCCGGCACCGAACAGGCCACTGGTGGTCGTCATGCGGTTGTAGCCCCATCGGTACTCGCCCGGCGCATAGTCTTCCGGACCGCTTGCCCAGGCGCCGGAACAGGTGGCGTGAGAGCCCATGACATAGGGTTCCGACGTTGTCAGTTCCGGGTTGGTGTGCTTGGGATCGATGTTCTGCGAAGCCCAGACCACGGCCTGGCCAATGGTCATGCCCAGGAAGTTCTCCCAGCCCACGGTCTCCTTGTGCGGATCCTGAAAGGCTTCCGTGGTCACCATGCGGATCGGTCCTCCGCCATGGGCGAGTTCCTTCAGCAGGGCATGGTTGCGCAGGCACGTCGGGACCGGGTGACGGTCGACATAGTCACCGACCAGTTTCCTGGTGTCTTCGTACCATCTGGATTCATATTCTTCGCCGTAGGCGTTCTGCGTGTAGGTCTTGAGATGCAGGAAATAGGCGCCGACGGGACCGTAGCCGTCCTTGAACCGGGTCAGGACGATACGGTTCTCCATCTGCGTCATCTTGGTGCCGATCTGAATGGGCAGGCCGTAGGCCGATGCGCTGCTCCAGGGCGCATACCATGTCCTGCCCATACCTTCGCCGACGGATCGCGGCTTGAAGATGTGCGAGGCACCGCCCGCCGCAACGATCACGGCCTTCGCCCTGAAGACGTAGAAGTCGCCCGTGCGGACGTTGAAACCCACGGCGCCCGCGGCCCGGTTGGGATCCCGCTTGTCGACGAGAAGGTGGGTCACCATAATCCGGTTATAGACCTCGGTCGCGGCCTTTCGGGCCGCCTCGGCGACGATGGGCTTGTAGCTTTCGCCGTGGATCATGATCTGCCACTTGCCCTCGCGCTGATAGCGGCCGGTCTCCGGATCCCGCATCATGGGAAGACCCCAGTCCTCGAACATGTGGACAGTTGAATCCACATGCCGGCCGATATCGTAGGCCAGATCCTCGCGAACCAGTCCCATCAGGTCATTGCTCGCATAGCGGACAAAGTCCTCGGGCTGATTCTCGCCCCACTGCATGCCCATGTAGCAGTTGATGGCGTAAAGACCCTGTGCGACGGCGCCACTGCGCTCGATGTTGGCCTTCTCGACGCAGACGACCTTGAGATCACGCCCCCAGTAGCGGGCTTCGTAGACAGCACCGCATCCGGCCATGCCGCCGCCGACGACGAGAATGTCGCAAGCGACCTTGATTGTCTTTCGGCGCTTGAAGAGGCCCATCAGACCGCTCCCGGCTTGAGGCACTTGGGATCCAGGACCGGCAGCCCGCCGTCAATGTTGAGGAGGTCGGGTTCGTGGGCGAGTTCCTGGGAACTGAAACGGGAAGCCTCCGGCCTGTCGTACTCGGCGGATGACTTGATCGATCCCCATTTCGTGGTTCGAATGGGCGAGACGAAGTTCTTCTCTTCGCCGTTTCTGAACTTGATCTTCCAGGAAACGGTGCCCTTGTCTTCTTCGCGGCGTACCCGCACGCTGTGACCGAGCGGTGCAAAGTCCGCATACCCGCGCACGTCGATGGCGTTCTGCGGACACGCCTTCACGCACGAATAGCATTCCCAGCACATGTTCGGCTCGATGTTGAAGGCGCGGCGATAGGTCGTGTCGATGTGCATGATGTCGGACGGACAGATATCGACGCAGTGTCCGCAACCGTCGCAATGGCTCATGTAGACAAAGGTTGGCATGGTGTCAGGTCAACTCCCAAATCGAAAACCCGTTCCACACGGGCCGGTGAGTTCAGTAATGGCGTGGCAGCTCGGTGACGCGACCGAGAACTTCGGGCTTGTCGGCCGGCGCCGGAAGATTGCTTCGCGATCCGTCCGCTTCCGCCACGCGTTTCTGGAATGCGATGGCAGGCTTGTAGAACATGTGAGAAAACTTGGACCAGGGTACCGATCCAAAGAGCACCGTGGTGGAGACGACATAAAGGCCGAGGAAGACATCGGCTGCCGGGCCTTGCGCCGTCTGGAGGAGTCCCCAGATGAACGCCATCGTCGTGCTGACCAGGAGCGAAAGGATGAAGAGGTCCGCGCGCACGATTCGCCAGGGCGGATGGCCTTCAGCGGCCACGTCGACCCGGATGAAGAACCAGAACCAGTACCCGCCGCCGCAGACCATCACGATGCCGACATACCAGAGCAGCGGCCAGATGGCGGGAGTCGGCGTGGCCGAAGTCGGGTAGCCGAAGACCATGACGAGGGTGGCGGCAAGGTAAGCCACGAATCCGTACATGGTCAGCAGGTGCGCGATCCTGCGCCGCAGGTTGCAGAATTCACCTGAAGCCAGCGCGTCGACTGCGGAGGCCTGGACTGCGAGGGACACCATGTGGGCGCCGCTGACCGGCCGGTTGCCCCGGTTTCTTGCGTGACGCCAGTTGTCAAAGAAGTACCGGGCGCTCCTCTTGTGGAGCACATCGAACAGGGTCCCTCCCACGACCAGCAGGATCATGATGACGACAAAGGTCTGCGTGACTGCAGGCGCCACGGCAAGCACTGCAAAGGGATTGCTGGAGAACATCATTCGTCCCTGGTTTGACCGAAAGCGAAGGTCGGCGGCATCGGTCCTGGACGCTCGTCACGGGCCCGTTTCGCCATCGGGTGCGTGCGGCTGTCGCGGTCGCCTGAAGTCGGATCAGCCGGCATGAAGCCACCCTTCCATGCTCTTTTCGTATTGATGAACCCTGCCGGCCGGGCCGAAGGGAAGCGGTGGTGCCACTGTGCCTCCTTTCTTCCGGCTTATCAACATGGGGCGTGCGCCGGATCAGCCTTTCAGCGCTCAGCTGTCCGGCATCCCCCTCTTCCTTCTACGGAAGCTGTCGCGGCATTGCACAAAGGGTCCGGACCGGATATCTGACCGCATAGCCACCTGTCGAGGGGCAGCCCACCATGCCGAACCTGGTCCCCCCGCATGGCGGCGGCGCACTGCAGCCCCTGCTGCTCTCTGCGGCGGAGATCGCGGACGAGATCGAACGTGCCCGTCGGCTGGTCAAGGTTCCGTTGACCAGCCGGGAGATATCGGATCTCTTCATGCTGGCAATGGGCGCCTACACCCCGCTGGCGGGTTTCATGGGGAGAGAGGACTGGTACGGCTGTTGCGTCGACATGAAGACATCCGACGACATCTTCTGGCCGGTTCCGATCACCGTTTCCTGCGACGAAGATCACGCCAAGGGCATCAGTATCGGCGACGAGGTCGCACTGGTGGATGGCGAAACCGGGGAGATCCTGGCGATCCAGACGGTCAACGAAAAGTACACCATCGACCGGGACCTGGAGTGCCGAGAGGTCTTTCGCACGACGAACGACGCCCACCCCGGCGTCAGGAAAGTCCTGGAGCAACCCGCGATCAACCTGGGCGGTCCGATCGCGGCGCTCTCCGAGGGTCATTTCCCCCGCACCTACGCGGGGCTCTACTTCCGGCCCTCGCAAACGAGGGCCATGTTCGAGGCCAATGGATGGTCCAGGGTCGCGGCCTTCCAGACCCGCAACCCGATGCATCGGAGCCATGAACACCTGGCCAAGATTGCCGTCGAGATCTGTGACGGGCTTCTCATTCATCAGGTGCTCGGCGCTCTCAAGCCCGGTGACATTCCGGCAGACGTGCGGGTCGACGCGATCAACGCGCTGGTGGAGAACTACTTCGTGCCCGGAACGGTCATCCAGGCTGGTTATCCCATCGAGATGCGCTATGGCGGCCCGCGCGAGGCATTGTTGCACGCAGTCTTTCGCCAGAACTTCGGATGCACGCATCTCGTGGTCGGCCGCGATCATGCCGGTGTGGGAGATTTCTATGGTCCGTTCGATGCCCACAACATCTTCGATGCCCTGCCGGCCGGCAGCATGGAAATCCAGCCACTCAAGATCGACATCACGTTCTTCTGCTACAAGTGCGGCATGGCGACCGGCAAGACCTGCCCGCACGGGGAGGAGGACCGGCTGGCGATATCCGGAACCCGGTTGCGCGCGATGTTCGCCAATCACGAACCCATTCCCGAAGAGTTCAGTCGGCGCGAGGTGATCGATGTACTGCAGGCCTACTACGACAGCCTTCCCTGACAGGGTGTTATCACCGGCGCGGTCTCGGCAAGGATCGGTTCCGGCGCAGGGTGGAACCTGATGATCATCGCCCAGATCAGCGATACCCACATCGAGGCGACATCGTCAGCAGAGCCAGCCGGAGTCGATCGGGCGCTCAACCTGAGGCAGTGTGTCGCCGATATCAATCAGCAGGATGTCGATGTCGTCGTCCACACGGGCGACTGTGTCCATCGGGGCGATCGCGGGGCCTATGCTCACTTGCGCGAAATCCTGGACGACCTGCGCGCGCCCCTGTTCATCGTTCCCGGCAACCGCGACCAGCGGGATGAACTGTGCAACGCTTTCGAACATCTCGCCTCGCTGCCCCCGCCTGGCGATTTTCTCCATTACGCGATCGACGCGTTTCCCATGCGCCTGATTGCGCTCGACTCGGTTGTGGACGGCGAACGAAAAGGGGTCTTCTGTGAACGCCGGCGCCGGTGGCTGGAGGAAACTCTGGGCGGCGAGCCTGACAGACCCACGATCCTGTTCATTCATCATCCACCCTTCGATATCCCACCGCATTATGTCGGGGGCTACAGGCATTCGAACGAGGCAGCAGAACTCGAAGCGCTGGTCGCGCGTCATCCGCAAGTCGCCAGGCTGCTGTGCGGTCATGTCCATTGCTTTCACCGGGAAACCTGGGGCGGCATCGTCGCCACAGCCATGCCGAGTGTGGCGGTCGATCTGCGAAAGGGGGTCGATTCCGCCATCGGCGCGCGGCCGCTCTACTGCCTGCATGCCACCACCGAAGACATGAATCTCGTCACGCAAACCAGGGTTGTCCCATCATGGCAGGCAGAATGAGGAGCGGTTGCGATCACCCGGCCCGGGTGAGCACGAGATTGTGATGCCGGTCTCGGGCGGCTGACCAGCCTTGCGGAACCACAATGGTGGACGTATCGCCCTCGATCAGGGCCGGCCCGGCGAGTGCCGTACCGGGGGCCATGGCGTCCCGGCGACCGATGACGCCGTCACGCCATCCTCCCTGATCATGATAGCGCCAGGACGTGAAGGGGGTCTCCTCGTCGCCCGGTTCCTCCTTCAGCGCCGGCACCTCCTCGAGCGGGGCCGACACGCCGAGACGGAAGGCAACGATCTCGATGGGACTGGAGGCATCACCGCCATGCATGAAGACCCTGTGATGCTCATCGGCAAAGAGTGTCCTGAGGTCGCTGGCTGTCAGGCCTGACGGCGGGTCGATGGGGACTGCGACCTCGAATGCCTGGCCGACAAATCTCATGTCCGCAAAGAAGGAGATACGTGGCCGGGATCCGAGACCCATCAGGACAAAGCGTTCGATCGCGCGCTTCCTCATGTCGCCATAGATCTCGGCTATGGCGCCGGGCGCCGCGTCATCGAGCAGCATCTTGCGGGTGACCGTGGAGAATTGCTGGTAATCGGACGCGATGAGACCGTAGGCCGACAGCACGCCGGCATGGGGCGGCACGATCACGGTGCTCATGCCGAGGTCCGCGGCAACATGCGCCGCATGAAGGGGACCGGCGCCGCCGAAGGCGACAAGAGCATGGTCTCTCGGATCCTTGCCGCGTTCGGTGGATACAATCTGCATGGCGCGCACGATGGACGCGTTGGCGACCCGGATGGCGGCATCGGAGATGTCCTCGAGGCTCATGGCGAGGGAGTCTGCCAGGGGCTGGAAGGCCTCGCGCGAGGCTTCCTCATCGATCGCCATGCGCCCGCCCAGAAAGGACTCGGGTTTCAGCGTGCCGCGAATCACATGGGCATCGGTGACCGTCGGCCGGGTTCCGCCACGGCCATAGCAGGCCGGGCCAGGATCTGCCCCGGCACTGACCGGGCCGGCGCGCAGCATGCCCCCGTCGTCGATCCAGATGATCGATCCGCCGCCCGCGCCAATGGTGTTGATGTCGATGATCGGGGTGCGCACCGGAAGACCGTCAAGGGAGAACTCTGCGGTGAGTTCGGGTTCCCCTTCGGTCACGAGACAGACGTCGGTGGAGGTTCCTCCCATGTCCAGGGTGACGAGATCCCGGTATCCGGACCTGCCGGCCTGTCGGATGGCGCCGGTGACACCGGCGGCCGGCCCCGAGAGCAGGGAAGTGATCGCGTTGCGTCTCATGCCTTCTGCCGGCAGGCGACCACCGTTCGACTGCATGACCGAAAAGCGTCCGGCAAATCCGTCTTGCGAAAGGCGCTTCTCGAAGCGTTCGAGGTAGCGGTTGATGACTGGCTGGACATAGGCCGACAGCGTCGTTGTCGATGCCCGCTCGTACTCCCGAAATTCCCGGGTGACAGTAGATGAGCAGGCGATCTCGAGGTCCTGGCAGTTGCGGGCGATGATCGACTGCAGCTCCTCCTCGTGGGCGGGATTGGCGTAGCCGTTCAGGAGGCAGATGGCGACTGCCTCGTAGCTTCCTTCGCGAAGACGGGGGATGAGGTCGCGTTCGACGGCCCCGGCATCGAGCGGCACCAGCACGCTGCCGTCCGCGAGAATCCGTTCGATCACTTCGTATGAATCCTGCCGGCGGACCACCGGTTGCGGTTTGCGGTAGGTGAGATCGTAGACGCGTGAGCGGTTGTGCCGCTGCATGATGAGGATGTCGCGAAAGCCGCTGGTCGTTACGAAGGCGATGCGCGCACCCTTGCGCTCGAGCACCGCGTTGGTGGCAATCGTCGAGCCATGCACCAGGTCGTCGATCCCCGATACCGGCACCGTCGATTCGACGATGGCATTGAAGGCGCCCTCGTCCGGGTTTTCAGGCACCGAAGGAACCTTGGCAATGGTGATGGCGCCGTCATCGTCAATTGCCACGAGGTCCGTGAAGGTTCCCCCGACCTCTACTCCCACACGCATGGCTCAATCCCTGGCTGCCGGCCGGGGAGTGTACTCGATGAGTGCCGGTCGCGTCGCACCGGTTTCAAGATTGGCGCCGCCACCTGCCCATGGACCGTTCTACGAACAGGTGCGCGGGATGTCCGGCGACCATGTGCGTGCGAGGACCGTCTCGTCATTCAGGGTGACCTCGAGGCGGCCCCGCGGCTGGAACATGGTGGGCGTGGCCGTGAGTTCGGCGATCGAGGTGACCGTCACGGACCAGTCGCCGCGGTCAAAGGTGAGGCGATGTTCCACGCGGCTGCGGCCGCTGTTGCCGTCCCCGGGAACGACGGAATGTTCACAAGAGGTCCTGGATCCGAACGTGACGCCGGTGGCATGGAAACGCACCCGTGCCGGTGTGTTGACCCACTGTGACGTGAGGCGGCCCGAGGCTGCATCATTCCCGGTGTTTCTGGAGATGGAGGGAGCGGTGAGAGCTGTCGCGCTCTCGGCCGACGGTTCCAGGGGTGGCGGGAAGGAGACCGACGCATCGGCTTCCCGGTCACCGGTGCGCCGCGGCAGGGTGAGGCGTGCCTCACTGGCGCCGATCGTCACAGGTTCGGAATTCGGCGCCGGCCAGATCTGCGGCCACAGCGAGGTGGAAAGGGCGAGGCGGACACGGTGCCCGGCACCGAAACGATAGGCCGTTGCGGGAAAGACGATCCGGCAGAGACGGCGCCTTTCCGGTGTTTCACGGGGGCCGCCATTGTCGTCGAGCGCCAGATTGCGAACGGCATAGCATACCCGCGCAACGCCGCCTTCAGGCGAAACATCGTTGAGACGCAGGGCAAGGGTGGCGACGGGCGCGTCACACTCGACATCAAGGTCGACGACCGCCTCACCGAGGAGGTCGAGGGGAGAATCAAGCCTGTCGCTCTCGAAGACGAGGGAGAGCGCATCGGCGGCGCTCTGGTCAAGGGGGAGGCCGCCCGTTCGCCCGAAGTACCCGGTGTCGCCGCTGGCCAGTCCAACCCTTTCGTCGTGGGGTATGGCAACGGGTTGACGGTCACTGCCTGGCGAGTCCGTCAGCCGGCCTTTGGCCAGGGAGAAGATCAGCGGTGTGACTCGGGAAGAGGGCCAGGAATCCTCGGCGATCCATGTGCCCCGGCGCTCTGTTATCCGGTCGGCGGGGGGCTGGTACTCCATGCGCCAGAGGCGTAGGCGCGGTGCGCGGTCAATTCCGTTGTCAATGCCTTTCAGCCAGCGGTCCCACCACCTCACTGCTTCCTGCTGGAATCCCATTGCCGGTCCCGGCTCTCCGGCAAAGGGGTAGTGATGACCCCAGGGGCCGACAATGCCCCAGCAGTCGCCAGCGGTCCCGGCGACGAGTGACATGACCGCATTGCTGTAGCGGTCCGCCCAGCCGCCGACGGCCAGCACCGGACAGGAGATCGCGTGCATCCTCTCGTTGACGGAACTCCGTCGCCAGTAGTCGTCGCGCCACTCATGGCTGATCCACGTTTCCAGAGGGAAGGTCAGCCTCTCCAGACGCGTCAGCCACTGGTCCTGCCATTCCTCGCCCACCGTTTGCGGATCGGGTGGCGAGGCAAGGATGGCAGGCAACTGGGCGCCCCACTCGACAGTGTCCGACAGCAGACAGCCGCCCATGTGGTGAATGTCGTCGTCGAACCGGTTGTGGGTGGCGCAACAGGCGATGATCGCCTTCAGCGCCGGCGGAGCCCGGCATGCCGCGAGCAGGCATGCCGTGCCACCCCAGGACTGTCCGAACATGCCCACCTGGCCATCGCACCAGGGCTGTGCGGCGATCCACTCGATCAAGCGTATGGCATCGTCGAGTTCGTCGTCGGTGAACATGTCGGCCATGTGGCCTTCGGAATCACCCGATCCACGCATGTCGACACGAATCGACGCGTAGCCCGCTTCGGCAAATGCCGCGTGGTTGCACTCGTCGCGCAGCCGCGTCAGATCACGCTTTCGATAGGGGATGAATTCGAGGAGAGCGGGGACCGGAGCGTGATCGGCAGCCGATGGCAGCCACAGCCGTGCGGCCAGGCGCACGCCATCGGCCATGCCGATCCACAGGTGCTCCGTCTCGCGGGTGGCCAGACCCCGCTCCTCAAGTCCCGTGAGAGATGCCGGTCAGGTTGCGAACCACCAGCGCCGGGCCAGCCTGCCGTCATCCATGCGGCGGTTGCCACTAACTTCACCATGACCCAGGGCGTCCGAGGCGCCGATGAGCGAACTGGCGAAGGCGACGACGGTGGTGCCACCCTCCACGTTGAGAATCTCCTGGAGTTCGAAGTACATGTCCCGGCGCAGGGCCTGATCGGGTTCGCTCCTGGCGGCGACGAGGAGAGAATCGAAGCGTTCGTTGCTGAAATAGGTGTCGTTCCAGGACGATGTCGAGATGTAGGACGACGTCAGCATCCAGTCGATGGTCGGGCGGCCGTTCCAGTAGACGCAGCACCAGGGCGCCACCAGCCAGACCTCGGACCAGTATCCGTCGCCCGGCACCCGGTCGACGGTGACATCGATACCTGCCGGCGACATCGATTCGGCCATGAGCACGCCCATGTCGACCGAGCCGCCGAAGGCGCCGTCGCTGGCCTTCAGTTCGAGGACGATTCTGTCCAGGCCGGCCTGCTTCAGGTGCCATGCGGCCATGTCCGGATCGTACTCACGCTGCGGCAGGTCCGTGTTGAAGAACTGCTGGTTGCGGCCGATCGGATGGTCGTTGCCGACATAGCCGAATCCGCCGAACACCTTGTCGACGATTTCCTGGCGCCTGATGCCGTACTTGACGGCGAGGCGGATGTGATTGTCGGTGAAGGGATCGACATCGGTACGCATGGCGGTGGTGTAGTGCTGCGTTCCGGGAGCCTCCAGCAGGCTCACGCCGTCGGTGTTCCCCAGGAGGCCGGCGGTGCGCGCATCCGGCTGCGATATGACGTCGGCCGATCTGCTCAGGAGTGCGCTGGCCCGGGACGAGGCATCCTCGATGTTGAGCAACTCCACCGAGCCGAAGAAGCCCTGGTCGTCCCGGTAGAAGTTCGCGTACTTGCTTCCGGCAAAGCGCACGCCGGGGACGAATTCCTCGAGAACGTATGGCCCGGAGCCAACGCCCTGTTCCCAGTCGGTCGTGCCCTCGGGGCCGATCAGCAGGCCGAAGGCCGACAGGTGCACGGGCAGATCGAAATTGACCTCCTTTTGCACCATGACGACGGTGTCAGGCCCGTCGGACTTCAGTTCCTCAAGGGAGCCGACGATCTGCTTGCCTTCCGCGTAGGTGTTGTCATCGCTGAGGTGGCGCTTGAGCGACCAGACCACGTCATCGGCTGTCACCGTCTTGCCGTTGTGAAACTCCGCTTCGCGCAGCCTGAAGGTCCATGTCCGACCGTCCGGCGAGGTGTCCCAGCTCTCGGCGAGACTGCCCATCGGCGTCCCGTCGGCTGCAAGTTCCGTCAGGGCGTCGAAGCAGCACAGGGCCGCCATGGTCACATGATCGGTTCCGATCGCCTTGATCGGATCAAGGGTGTCGACGGATGCGCCTCCGTCCGTACCGATGGTCACATGCCCGCCATGAGTGGGCGCCGCACGGGCGGTTCGCGTCCACAGCGCCGATGCCGCGGCAGCGGTCATGCCTGTTGCCATGGCGGCCTTCATGAACCGGCGTCGATCGAGATCCCTCTGGAAGCCTGGCGTGCTCGAATCGCTCATGTGTCCTCCTGATGGTGGTGTCAGCGGCGTCACCATAATCGGCGTTGCCGCCTGATCAACCCGGTGTATCGTCTGGAGCCTATGCGGGCCGGTCGCCTTCGACGGTGACGCGCCACATCAGGCGCCTGGCGCCGGGATAGTCGTTCGTCGCGTAGTGCTGTGTGCAGCGATTGTCCCAGATGACCAGGGTGTTAGGTTGCCAGCGTACCCGGCAGGTGAAGTCGGGACGGACGAGGTGGCGGAACAGGAAATCGAGGATTGCGCGGCTCTCGTCCGGCGTCATGCCCTCGATGGCGCGGGTGAAGTACTCGTTGACGAAGAGCGCCTTTCTTCCCGTCTCGGGATGGGTGCGTGCCAGGGGGTGGCTGACCGCTTCCGGCGCCTCGGCAAGGCTGGCTTCCCGGTCATGTCCCTGGAAGGCTGTGTGTTCGGCCCTGAGATCGTCGAGCATGCGGCGCATGACGGGCGACAGCGCCTCCCAGGCAAGGGCCATGTTGGCAAACAGCGTGTCGCCGCCGAAGGGCGGAACGATGCGGGCATGGAGAAGGGAGGCGAGAGAGGGACGTTCGGCCCAGGTGATGTCGCTGTGCCAACGTCCCGCAAAGCGCGCGGTCGCGTTCTCCTCGGAACGGACTTCCATCACTTCCGGATGCCCGGCCACGCCGGAAACGAAGGGGTTGACGTGGAGCGGACCGAAGCAGCGCCCCAGGGCGACCAGCCCGCCGGCGTCGAGATCCTGGTCGCGCAGGACGAGAACCATGTGATTGAGAAGTGCGCGGCGCAGATCCGTGAACTGTTGCCGATCGAGGCCGGTGGCAAGGTCGATTCCGTGGACTTCCGCACCGAGCGCACCGCTGATCGGGGTCACGTCGAAGGATGTGTAGTCGTCCGTCTCCTGGCCTTCATGCCGCAGGGGAGGCAGGTAGTCGATGGTTGCCATGTCGTCTGACGCCTGCATTGCCTCGTCCATTCCGGTCCCGGATCCGGATTTGTCAAGGCCGTGGAGCGAAGGTCACTCCTTCAGGAGAGGAGAACGACGGAACGCCTCGACCAGTTCAGCCACACCTCTCCGTCGCGTGGGCGGCCCTCGACGGCGTCGCTGTCCAGGTTGGGCTCAGAAACGATGAGTGGTGCCTCAATGCCCTCAACCTTCACGAAGTGATGACTGCGGTCGCCGAGGTAGGCCGTGGAGTTGATGACGCCCCTGACGGTGTTGCCGGTGTCAGGTCTGGTCGTGTGAAGCGAGATCTTCTCCGGACGCAGGGCCACAGTGCACCGCGCGCCGGATCCGGGGTGAGGATCCCGCTTGTGGGCCTTGATGAGTCCGACCGCCCCGGCATCAATCTCGACCGTGTCGTCATGGACGTCGAGCACCCGGGCATCGAGGAAGTTCATGGTGCCGATGAACTCAGCGACCTCGCGACTCTGCGGCGCCTCGTAGAGCCTGGCGGGGGAGTCGATCTGCAGGTGTCGCCCCCTCGACATGACGGCGACGCGATCCGACATGGTGAGCGCTTCCTCCTGGTCATGGGTCACGAACACGAATGTGATGCCGACCGAGCGCTGGAGGTCCCTCAGTTCCAGCTGCATGCTTTCCCGCAGCTTCTTGTCGAGGGCGCCGAGCGGCTCGTCGAGCAGGAGAACCTTGGGTTGCCGGATCAGCGCCCGTGCCAGGGCGACACGCTGTCTTTCGCCGCCCGACAGTTCGTGCGAGGCACGGTTCTGGTATCCGGGAAGCTTGATGAGGTCGAGCATCTCCTCGACGCGTTCGTTGACCCGGGCCCGGGGCAGTCGTGCCTCGAGAAGGCCATAGGCGATGTTCTTCTTCACCGTCAGGTGAGGGAAGATGGCGTAGTTCTGGAACACGATGTTGACGGGTCGGTGGTTGGGCGCAACCGCTGCCATCGCCTGCCCGTCGATGTGGACTTCCCCGGATGTCGGGAACTCGAAGCCGGCGAGAATGCGCAGCAGCGTACTCTTCCCGCACCCCGACGGACCGAGCAGGGAAAAGAACTCGCCCCTGCGGATGTCGATGCTGACCTGGTCCACGGCCAGGACGCTGCCGAATCTCTTGGAGACATTCTGTATGGAAATGAAGGAGGTATCGTCCATCAGGCAAAGCTCCCGGAGTGCCCGTCATGGTGGCCGGATCCCGTCATCATCGGAATCTGTCCGCCGGTGTCACGACGTGTCTGTCTCCCGACCGCCTGAAGAACTCGGCGGTGACGATGAGAATGATGGACACCATGAAGATGAGGGCGCCCAGGGCCAGAACACTTGGCAGCGTCTGCGGGAAACGAACCTGCGTCCATATGAAGACAGGCAGGGTGACCTGGTTGCCTCCCAGGAAGAAGGCGAAGAGAAACTCGTCGAAAGATGCGGTGAAGGTGAGCAGGAACGAGGCAACGACGGCCGGCAGGATGAGCGGGAACGTGACACGCCAGAAGGTCATGAAACCGCCGACACCGAGATCTCGTGACGCTTCCTCGATGTTCTTGGAGAAGCCCTCGAGACGTGCCATCACGACAAGGGTGGCAAAGGGGAGCGTGGTCACGACATGGGCGACCCCGACCGCCCACAACGAAAGAGGCATCCCCACGGCAAGGGCAAGAACCAGGAGACCGACCGCCAGGATGATGCCGGGCATCACCATCGGAATGAGGATGAAGCCGATGGCCAACCCCCTGCCGGGCATCCGGTAGCGGGTCAGCGCCTTGCCGGCAAAGATCGCCAGGACGGTCGTCGTGGTGGCGACCGGCAGGGCGACTTTCAGGCTGTTGAAGAGGGCGCTCTGCAGGCCGGCATGATCGGCCAGCGCGGCATACCACTTGAACGTGAAGTCCTTGAGCGGCAGCACCATCTGGATGCTGTCATTGAAGGAAAAGACCGGCAGCATCACGGAGGGGATGTAGAGAAACGCCAGGTAAAGGATGACGTAGAGCAGCAGCCAGTCGATCCCGCGCCTGGTGCGGTCGATAGGCCGGGGTGCCGTCGTCGTGATTTCCATGTCCCGCGCCTTGACCGTGCCCAGACGGGCGAACCAGATGAAGGTGCAGACGATGGCCGTGATCGAGATCATGATGATGATCGTCAGCGCCGCTCCCAGGGGCCAGTTGTTGGCGGCACCGAACTGGGCGGCGACAATCTGGCCGATCATGACACCCTTGGGTCCGCCCACCATGACGGGCGTGATGTAGTCTCCGACCGTGGGGATGAACTCGATGACAGCCGCGGCAATCACTCCAGGCATGGAAAGCGGCAGGGTGATGCGCAGGAAGCGCTTTACGGGTCCGTCACCCAGGTCGGCAGCCGCCTCAAGAAGCGACCGGTCAATCTTCTGCAGCGACACGTAAATGGGCAGAATGGCGAAGGCCGCCCACGCATGGGCCAGGGTGAGCACCACGGCAAAGCGGCTGTAGAGAAGGTACTCCAGGGGCTCCTCGATGAAGCCAAGTCCCTCCAGGGTACCGTTGATCACGCCATTGTTGCCCAGCATGATCTTCCAGGCGAGAACGCGCAGCAGGTAGCTTGTGACGAACGGAATGTTGATCAGGATGAGCCAGGTCATCTTGTTCCGCGTCACCCTGAAGGCGAGGAAGTAGGCCACCGGGTAGGCAAGCAGGATGGTGATGACCGTCACGGTGGCGGACATCCTGATTGATCGCAGGAGCAGCTTTCCGTAGATCCACTTGTCGAAGAACGTTTCGTAGTTCTTCAGCGTGAAGGACTGGTCGATGTAGACGTAGGTCTGTGACCAGAAACTGTAGGTCACGAGCGTGAAGATCGGCAATGCCAGCAGGCAGAACATGGTGAGAATGGCAGGGGACAGCAGCGTGTAGCCGCGCAACCATTCGAATCGCAGGAAACTGGCCCTTGTCCAGGCGACCCATCCCGCGGTCGAATCACGTGACGTCATGGCCACCGGAGTATCACCCTACCACTCGCGCCGGCTTTGCCAGCGGTAACTGGCAAGGCGGGCCTCAACGCCCAGTGCCAGAAACGGTTGGGCGGGCAGCCTGGCGGGACCGCTGAGCGCCGCCGCGTCATCGATAAGGGACGATTCGCCGCCAAGGGCATGCTCGGCGACGAGCTTGCCGGAAATCGTGCCCCTCGCCAGGCCCACGCCGCAGTAACCCAGGGAAACGAAGAGGCCTGGTTCCAGGCGGCCGAAATGGGTCGCCCAGTCCCGGGTCATGCAGAAGACCCCGGCCCAGGTGTGCTCGAAGTCGAGATTTGCGAGCACGGGAAAACGATCGGTGACCCCCTTCCTGTGCGTTGCCAGGAGAGACTGGCGACGCCTGGCCCCAAGACGGAAATCTCCGGCATAGTAAGTGCCGAAACGCGCAAGAATGCGGTTGGACCGGGTGCGGCGCATGGTTGCGGTCCCGGTGATCCCCCAGTCGCGATGCCCGGTCATGGCCGCATCCTCCTCTTCGTTGAGAGGACGCGACAGGCTGGCACAGGCGATCATGGGAAACACCTCACCTTTCAGGAGGCCGAGCCGTGCAATGAAGGCGTTTGTCGTCAGGAGCACGTTGGGTGTGTCGATGCGACCATCATCACAGACCACTGACCGGGACCTGCCGGAGGTGATGCGCCGCACGCACGTTTCCTCGAAGACATCGACGTTCTCTGGCAGGGACTGGCCGAGCCCCCGGCACATGGCCGCCGGATTGATCGTCACGGTGCGGGGCGTGAGAACGGCCGCATGGTAGTGACGTGTGCCGATCACGTCGGCAAGCGCGTCGCCTTCCAGCCATTCGTATGTCTCGCCAAGACTCTCCAGCATGGCCACGGTTGCGTGGAGACCACCGACCCGCGATGCATCGACCACTGCTGTCAGGTGACCGTGGGGGGTCCATTCGCAGTCAATTTCGTTCTCCCTTACCTGGAGTTCCAGTTCGGCCAGCCCCGCCAGGACCAGGCGGGATATCCGCAGGTTCGTGGCATGGTCGAACTGTTCCGTAAGGTGCGGCGTATCGATGATGAAGCCGGCGTTGCGGCCGGATGAACCATAGCCGATGCGAAACTCCTCGATCAGGACAATACGCTTGTCGGGAAGAAGTTCGCCAAGCCGGCGGGCCGCCGCAAGTCCCGTGACTCCACCGCCGACGACAACCCAGTCCGCAACCTCGTCACCCGTCAGGCGCCGCGCGGGTGCCGGTGGTGGCAGGATGGCATACCAGCCCGGGGCATGATTCTGCTCGGTTGCCGCCATGAAGGGTGCTCTCAACCTGACTGGAAGGGCAGGTAGCGAAGGCTCGACGACACGTCGCGCGGAGCAACAGCGACATAACGCGCCATGTTGTGCATGGACGCATCTCCGCCCATGCCGTACTCCGCGTCGTAGCCATAGAGATGATCGTCGTCGTCTTCCGTGCCCTGGCCTGCGAGATTGCCGGCAAGGAACAGGATGCGAGTCTGCGCCTGCTCCGGATTGATCCTGTTGAAGGGATGCCAGTTTCCCATGACGGTCGTACCGTGGCGCTTCTGTGCCGCGTCGAGATAACGGCCGAGCGGTTCGACTCCTCCGGCCCTCACCACTAGGTTCGGTTCTTCACGCAGGCGCTCGAACGTCTCGTAACCCCGTTTCGACTGCCGCATCATCTCGAAGTCCGATATGACACCGTACCGCATGGGCAGATCGGGGATGCCCGCCTTGAACTCCCGGAAGGGATAGACCGGAATCTCGGTGCCGTCGGGGAGCCGGCCTTCGAGGATGTCCCGTACTTCACGGCTGGAGATCTTGGCGGCGTACTGACCGGTGAACCCTTCCGTATTGCTGCGGGCGGTACTGGACCTGTAGACCCTTTCAAATCGTTCGGGCGACGCAAAGATGCCGCCTCCGTGCACGCCGACGACCACCCGGTTGCCCGCCGGCGTCGTCATCACGCTCTCCTCGGAATTCGAGGTGAACCAGGTGTTCCAGATGATGTTGTCATAGGGTGCGTGGGCACGGGCATGCAGGAGTTGCGGCATGGAGGCGACAAAACCGTCATCACCTGCATGTTCGAGGGCGCGCCTGAGGGCGTCGGGAACATGGGATTCGAAGATGATGTCGGCTTCCATCCTGATGTCGGTCATGATGGCGTCGCTCCCCGACGGACATTGTTGACGAACGATCGACACAACGATGCGCCCCTTGCCGGAAACCACCGGCAAGGGGCGCATGTCAGGTGATCGCTACATTCCGGCTTGGGCTTCGTGCCACATCTCGATGAGGCGCGCATCCTTCTCCGGGGGAACCTCATCGAAGAAGACCCCCTTGGAGAGAAGGGCGACGGGATCATCGAGCCCCTTGTCGCGCAGGACGTCCGGGTCGATCAGATCGAAGGTGTTGATGTTGGCGTGACCGTAGCCGTAGGTCTCGAACAGGGAGAGCCCTCCGACCGGATCGAGCATGGCGTTGATGTACTCGTAGGCCTGCTCTTCCGAACCCTCGCCATCGCTGCTCAGGCACAGTCCGCACATCCAGGGCATCACCGGGTCGACGATGACGACCGGAATTCCCTCTTCCTTCATGCGCCGGGACGCACTGCCGTAGATGTAGGAAATGCCGACGTCGCCGGCGACCCAGGCCTGTTCGAGCTGTGTGCTGTCGGTCCACACAAAGCGGGCATTGTCCAGCATCTTCCTGAAGATCTCCGGGGCCATGGCCATCTCTTCCTCAGTCGGATCGAGGGGATTGGCCCAGCGACCGATGACGCCGGCCACCAGAATGTTGACCCCCATCTGTGATGTCAGGGAGGTCTTGCCCTCGAATCGCGGGTCGACGAAGAGATCGAAGGTCGGGTTGTCGACCTGGATCACCTCGGGATTGTAGGCGACGGTTGAGAAGCCCCAATCCCACGGGCAGAAGAAGTACTCGCCTTCGATGCGAACGCCCTTGACCTCAAGAAGATCCGGGATGATCTCCGGCCACCTCGGAATGCGGTCAGTTTCAAGGGCCTTGATGAGACCTGCGTCGCGGAACTTTTTCACCGAGGCGGTACAGGGATGCACCAGGTCCACCCTGAAACCGGCGCGCATCTTCTGAAAGGCGTCCTCGGTTTCGGAAAAGAACGTCACCTCAGGCTGTCCGCCGTACTTGGCATTGTATTCGGGGTGGAACGATTCGTACTCGTAGCCGTTCCACTCCAGGAGGCTGAGATCAACCTCGGCCCGCGCCTTGCCGGGAATCAACGGCACGGTCACGAGTCCCACTGATGCCAGCACCCCTGCCGCCTCACGGCGTGTCAGCGCACCTTCGCGCAGAGCCCTGGTGAATTCTTGCGGTTTCATGAAATTCTCCCTCATTGATTTGGTCATTCCCGAACGGATCACAGGTGAATCACCCATCCGGTCTTCACTCTGGAGATCCTTCCGGCGGACAATCCTGCATGACCCTGTTTCCATCGTTACGGTACCGGTTGCGCCATCAGAGGCATAGTCCTAAATCTCGCCCCGATGGCTCTGTGATCAGATTGGATCATGGCCTGCGCCACCAGCCCCCGGGCCTTCGAGGCAGCATTTCTTCGTCGTGAAGAGCGAGGTTCAGGCCCTTGACCGTGTCGAATCCCTGTCACTGCGAAGGGCAGAATCATGGGCTCGAACTCGCGATCGTCCCGCAGACCATGGACACAACGGCTCTGCCGGGCGTGTGTTGGGTGCCCGCCGGACTTTCTCTCATGAGGTGTTCCCTCTACCATTGTCGGGTTGGAGGAACCGATGGAGCGGGAATCATGAATGTCGTCGCGTTTCCGGAAACCGGCAGTGTGTGGCAATCGGTCTCCGATCAGGTTCTGGAGCAGCTCGGGCGGACGACGTCACTGGCGAGAGGACTTCCCAACGCCGCCTTTACCGATGGCGCGTTTCACGAACTCGAGAAGGCCCGCCTGTTTTCGAGAACCTGGTCCTTTGCGGCGCCGGCGAGCACGCTCGGCGACCCCGGCGACATCCTGTCGGTGGAGATCGCCGGCCATCCGCTGATCCTGGTGCGCGGACACGATCACGAGGTGCGCGCCTTCCACAATGTCTGCCCGCATCGCGGCGCCAGGCTGGTGACGGAATCGCGGTGTTCGAGGACCGTTCTCACGTGCCCTTACCATGCCTGGTCCTATGGTCTCGATGGCGTCCTCAAGGGGCGCCCCCACTATCATGGCCATGGCCGCCACCAGACGGCCTGCGACATGGCGGATGAGGATGTCCGTCTCTTCGCCGTCCCGTGCCGGCAGTGGCATGACTGGGTGTTCGTCAACATCGACGGCAAGGCCCCCGAATTCGAGAGCTTCATGGCACCGGTGGAGGAACACTTCACCGGCTATGACATCACGCAGTTCCGCCGTTCGGACCAGACCATGGCCGTGGAGTTCGCCTGCAACTGGAAGCTTGCGGTGGAGAACTACTGCGACTTCTACCATGTGTTCTCCGTCCACCCGGCCCTCGACCAGATGATGAGCCCGCAAACACGCCAGTCCATGCGCGAGAGCGGCTGCCACCTGCTGAACGGCTATGCCTTCACCGCCAGCGGCAGGGGTATCGCGGTCGACGATTCGGGCCCCGGCCTGCCGTCACAGGAAGGAATTGACGCGGATCTCGAATTGAGCACCCGCTATGCCGTGCTCTTCCCGAACTTCGCGGTCAATGTCTATCCGGGCAGCATCCAGGCCGTTCTCTTCGAACCGCTGGCGGCCGACCGGACCATCATGCGCATGTGGTTCTACTACGTCGGAGATGCCGCCTTTGCGGCCGAACACGCCGAATCGAGAGACGCTCTCTACCGGGAATGGGTGGAGCTCAACAACGAGGACAAGGATATCTGCCTGCGCCTCCAGGAGGGGCGCGCGTGCACGGCCTATGACGGCGGTCGTCTGGCGCCCCACTGGGACCGCGGGACGGTCCACTTCCACCGCCAGGTCGCACACGCGATACGTCGCGAAGGAGCCTTCGCTGAGCCGTGAGGACGCCGGGGCAAACCGGCGTCCTTTAGCGTCATTCGGCGAGCTTGACGTCGTTGTACATGGAGACGTAGCGCTCGAGAACGTTGGGAGGCCACGACTGCCAGGGAGTCGCCTTTGCGAGGAAGGCGCTGACGTCGCCGTCAAGGCCCATCGATGCCGACACGGCGGGATCGACGATCTCCCAGGTCCGCCGGTTGGCATGGCCGTAGCCGTAGACCTCGACCAGGAACTTGCCGGCCTCGGGCGAATTCCAGGCATTGATGAAGTCGTAGGCCGCCGCCTCGTCACCCTCGCCGGTCGCCGACATCACCAGGCCACAGACCCAGGAAATCAGGCCGCCCTTCGGATCCAGCAGGTACTCGACCGGAATGCCGTCCTGCTGCATGCGGTAGACGGGCCCACTCCAGAAGTAGGTGGCCACGACCTCGCCTGACGCCAGCATCGCCTCGCCATCGGTCTCCACCGTCCAGTAGTTGCGCAACAGCCTCTTCTGTTTGAGCAGCACCTCCTTCATCCGCGCGATGTCATCGTCGGTCACGTTGACGGTATCGCGAATGCCCAGGATGACGGCAGCGAAGGCGATCGCGGCATCGACGGAATCCCACATGGAAAGGCGTCCAGCGTGGTTCTCGTCGAGAAGCAGCCACCACGACTTCTCCTCCGCTTCCGAAGGATCAACGAGATCGCTGCGATAGGCGATGGAGTGGCTGCCCCAGTCGTTGGCGACAAAGATCGGTGCGTCGTCGACAGTAGACCCCGGCACATCGCGCAGTGCCGGGATGAGATCGTCCCAGTGACTCAGGCGCGACGGATCGAGCGGCTTGATGACACCCGCATCGTACCAGCGTCTCACCACCGTGTTGCAGGGATGCACGACGTCCACCGCGAAGTCGTTGCGCAGTTTCTGGAGCGCTTCCTCCTCGTCGGCGAAGAACGCGACATCGGGCGACTGGCCGTACTTCTCCACATAGCTCGGATGCAGTTCCGGGATCTCGTACCCGGCCCATGTGAAGTAGGTCATGCCTTCCGAGGCCGATGCCGCGCCCGACACGAAAGGCACGGCGACCGGTACCAGTCCCAGCGATGCCAGGTGCCTCATGAAGGTCCGGCGGTCCTCTTTCGAGGCGGTGACGAGATCAAAAAGCCGACTGTTGTCCATCGCGTGTTTCCTCCCTCCTGATTTCTCGAGCGGCATGCTATCACGCCGGGGATTGACGGAAACAGGATGCCGGCCTTTTCCTGCGAGAGACCGGGCGGTCAGCCTTGGTGTCTGGGGGCCTCTGCCGGGTTACTCAGGGTCCGGCCGGACGTGGCGGGAGGTCTTGTGGCGCGCTTCGGCAAGGAAGAGCCAGCGCTCGATCATGATGCCGGATTCACCTGTTATCGGGGGCTGGCCTGAGCATGGGGATAGTCCACTGCGACCCGTTCCGGGGTGGTCAGCCCTTCGGCAAGGTCATGCCTGATCGCTTCGATGGGACGGTCGCCGGGCTTGCCGTAGCCGCCGCCTCCGCCGGTGCGAATGGCGAGAACATCCCCCTTGCGCAAGGTCATTCCGGCCTTGGAGTTGACCGGTATGACCTCTCCGTCGCGCAGCACGTGGCACGAGCCGGGAACACCGTCCCCGCCACCGAAGAGCCCGGCGGGAGCGATGCGGAACCGGTCGGCATAGATGGCAAAGATCACGTCGTCGCGGGTGATCTCGTAGGCGCGGGTGAATCCCAGCCCGCCCCGGCAGCGGCCGGCGCCTGCCGAGTCGGAAAGCAGCGTATAGTCGATGACCCGGAAGTAGTCGTACTCCATATCCAAGGCCTCGACGGGCGTGTTGGAACAGTTCGACAGGGGGCTGTCGATGGCGTCGCAGCCGTCCGCCTCCAAAGACGCTCCGTAACCGCCGCCGAAGATCTCCACGTACACCCTGTAACCGCTGTTCGTGAGGTGGGAGAGAGCGAAGACGGCGGTGGTGTCGAATCCGCAGGCGATCACGCGGTCGGGGGCGGCCGTGGCCAGGGCCTTCATCACCGCATTGAAGACGCGATAGGCCGGTTCCATGCGCGCTCTCACGGGTGCGGGAGGCTTCGGATTGAGCAGGGATCCGTAGGGAGCGGTGATGTTGAAGGGCCGCTTCACTCCTTCGTTGAAAGGAACGTCGGCGCTTGTCAGCACCGACTTGACGCAAGCAAGTGCGGCCGAGACCGTGGAGGAGAAGGGGCAGTTGAGATTGCGCGCCACCTGGGGCGCCGTGCCTTCAAAGGAGATGTCGAGGCGATCGCCCTCGATGGTCACTTGGGCCCTGACAGGCAACGGCCGGTCGTCGATGCCGTCGTCATCCACCGCATCCTCGCCCTCGTAGATGCCGTCGGGGATGGTGGCGATCGATGCCCTGACCCGGCGCTCCGAGTAGTCAAGCAGTTCTGCCATGGCCTGGGTGACCGCCTCCGGGCCGAACTTCGTGGCCAGCTCCTTCAGGCGCAGGCCACCAATGGCATTGGCGGCAAACTGTGCATTGAAATCGCCGATGGTGAGCTGGGGCACGCGAATGTTCGCCGCCACAAGGCGCTCGAAGCGGCCACCGTTCCAGTCGCGTTCCATGTTGTAGCACGAGGGAGGGATCTGCAGGCCCTCCTGATAGATGTCGGAGGCATCGGCGTTCAGTCCCGGGGCGCCACCGCCAAGATCGAGATGATGCGCCACCGAGGCACCGAAGCCGATGATCCGGCCTTCGAAGAAGATGGGCGAAAAGATGAAGACATCGGGAAGGTGCTGACCGCCGTTGAAGGGATCATTGGTGATGTAGAAGTCGCCCGGCTCGAGGGAATCGACCGGGTGTGTCTCGGCGCAGGGAACGAAGGTCATCTTCATCGGACCGAGTTGCATCGGGATGAGTTCGGCCTGGGCGACGACGTTTCCGTCGCGGTCGAGCAGCGCGGCCGAGGCGTCCTGCGCTTCCCTGACGATCGTCGAATAGGCGCTGCGGATGAGCTTGGCGCCCATTTCCCTGGCCGCCGCGATGATGCCCTGGCTGATGACTGCATAGTCCACGGGATCGAGTGACATGACTTTCATCTCCCTTCCACTGCCGCACCAGGCGAGGCGTGATGGCGCCATGCACGGTGGGCACTGACATACCCTTCTGCGACATCGTCGTCGATCAGGGCCTGATTCCGTTCACCCGGAGCGCCGTATCCGGCGCCGCCACCGGTGCGCATGGTCACGACGTCGCCGACCTCGAGCGACATCATTCCCTTGCTCGCCACGTCGATGATCCTGCCGTTGCGTTCGACGCTGCATGATGCCCGCATTCCTTCATGGCCACCGAAGAGGCCGTCGGGCGCCAGACGGAACCTGTCGGCGTAGAGTGTCAGGGTGCAGCCCGGTTCGAGAACCTCGTACACCCGGTCGTATCCCAGCCCGCCCCGGTGGCGCCCCGCCCCGCCGCTGTCGGCTCGCAGGGTCCAGGCGTGCAGGCGGAAGAAGGAGTAGTCGAGATCCAGGGCCTCGACCGGCGTGTTGGTGCAGTTGGCCAGCGGGCTGGCGAGTGCGCTCTCACCGTCGCTGTTCGCCGAGGCGCCATAGCCGCCGCCGAGAACCTCCGTGACAACCTGATAGTGCTCGCCGTCGAAGCGCGTCATGGTGAGCGCCGTGGTGGTGTCGTAGCCGCAGGCGGTGACCCGCTCCGGAACGGCGCCGGAAAGGGCCTTCATGACGGCATTGAACACTCTGTAGCAGGCTTCCATGCGGGCATGCACAGGCGCCGGCGGTTGCGGGTTGAGCAGGCTGGGGTAGGGCACGCGGAGAGTCACGGGCTCAGTCATGCCATGGTTGAAGGGGATATCGGGGCTGGTGAGTGTCGCCTTGATCGCTGCATAGGTGGCCGATGCGGTCGAGGAAAGGGGGCTGTTGAGGTTGCGGGCCACTTCACCCGACGTACCGGCAAAGTCGGCCTCGATTCTGTCTCCGTCGATGGTGATGGCCACGCGCACGGGCAGCGGCCGGTCGTGGACGCCGTCGTCATCGACCGCGTCCGCCCCGTGCCATGTGCCGTCAGGAAGGGCCGCGATCTCCCTTCGCATGCGGCGCTCGGAATAGGCGATGAGCTCTGTCATCGCTTCGCCGATCCGGTCCACCCCGTATCGGGTGGCGAGGTTCACCAGGCGTTCTGCTCCCAGAGCATTGGCAGCGAACTGCGCATTGAAGTCTCCGATGGTGAGCCGGGGCACGCGGATGTTGGCGGCGACAAGACGCTGCAGCGGCCCGCCATGCCAGTGGCGCCGCAGATTCCAGCATGAGGGCGGCAGGCGAAGCCCTTCCTGGTAGATGTCGGTGGCGTTCGCCACGATGCCCGCCGCCGCGCCGCCCATTTCGAGGTGATGTGCCACCGACGCGGCAAAACCGATGAGACGTCCGGAGAGAAAGACGGGCGAGAAGATGTAGACGTCGGGCAGATGCTGGCCACCTTCGTAGGGATCGTTCGACAGGTAGAAATCGCCGTCGCGGAGGTCTTCGGGAGGATGGTGCCTGGCGCAGGCCTTGAATGTCTCCGCCATCGAGCCGAGGTGCATGGGAATCATTTCCGCCTGGGCGACGATTCGTCCCGTGGGGTCGAGCAGCGCGGCAGAGGCATCGGCCGCCTCGCGAACGACCGTGGAAAAGGCCGAGCGCACGAGCTTCGAGCCCATTTCGCGCGCTGCCGCGATGATGCCCTGGCTGATGACCGCCTGATCGATGACATCGAGCGCCAAGAAGAACGACTCCGCTTTGCCGCTCACCCTACCATGATCGCGCCGGGACGCCTCAGACGGTGCAACCGGCGTGTTTCTCGGGAATGCCGCCACCTGCTATCGTGGACTGTGACAGGACGGAGACGGCGTGCATCCTCACGCCGCCGGCCGCCTCGCGTGAGTGGGCGCCATCGGCGTGCCGGGGAGGATTCCATGGGTGAACGCGGTCATGTGACGGTCATCGGGGCCGGTGTTGTGGGCGTGGCGACGGCTCTTTGCCTTGTCCGTGACGGTTTTGACGTGACTGTGATCGATCGCGACGGACCAGGCGAGAACTGTTCCTTCGGCAACGCCGGCATGATCTGCGATACCAGTTCGGCAATGCCCCTGCCGTCATCCAAGGTCGTCCGGGACCTGCCGCGGATGCTGATGGATCGCAAGAGCAGCCTTCACATCCGGTGGAGTTATCTGCCGGCGCTGATGCCTTGGCTCCTCGTGTTCGCGAAGAATGCCAGGGCCAGGCAGCGGCTCCACAATGCCCGTGCCTTCCATGCCTTGCTCGACGGCGCCGTTGAATCGTGGCAACGGCTTGTCGATGGAACGCACGGAGCGGCGCTGATCCGCAAGCGCGGGCTCGCCATCGTCTACGAAACGGAAGGCGGCTTTGTCTCGGCTGCTGCTGATCGCGCCATCCTGCGCGAGCTCGGTGCCGAACTCACTGAACTCAATGGTGCCGAAGTGCGCCAGAGCGAGCCGCAGCTCTCCGATGCCGTGGCGGCCGCAACCTTCCTTCCCGGGGTCAATCACACGGTCAATCCCTACCGGCTCACGCGGGCGGTTGCCGACAGCGTGGTTGCCGCCGGAGGAGTGGTCGAGACAGCGACGGTGACGGGAATCGACGTGAGCGACGGTCGGGTGCGGACACTGCGAACGACGGCAGGAGACAGGAAGGTGGACCGCCTGGTGGTGTCCGCAGGGGCGTGGTCGGGACGTCTGGCGAAGATGCTCGGCATCCGTGTCCTGCTCGATACCGAGCGGGGATACCATACGGTTTTTCATGGCACCGACAGCGGGCTGCGCCTGCCGCTTATTCATGGAGAACAGGGTTTCGGCATGAACCAGATGGACGAGGGGCTTCGCATTGCCGGAAGTGTCGAGATGGCCGGCATCGATGCACCCGCCGACTACGCGCGCGCCGACATTCTGGCCGAAAGGGGACGCAGTCTGCTGCGCAACTTCAAGCCTGAACCTTCGGCGAAGACCACGCGATGGATGGGTCGACGGCCGACCCTGCCCGACTACCTTCCGGCACTCGGCAAGGTCGTTGGCCTGGAGAACACGTGGTTCAACTTCGGGCACCAGCACCTTGGCCTGACCCTGGCGGCGCGCAGCGGCGAGGTGATGGCGAATCTCGTTGCGGGCCGCGATCCCGGCCTTGACCTTGGCGCGTTCAGGCCGGATCGTTTCAACAGGTAATGGGTGGAGATCGGGTGTCATGAGCCGCGCCTTTGTTCGGGAGCCCGACGCCGACAGCGTCGTCGACGTCCTGCCTGAACTTCCCCAGGAGCCGGTTCCCAACTATGTCACGCCGGAAGGCATGGCCATGCTTGAGGCCTGGCTTGACCGGCTGCGCCGCGAACGCGATACGCTGGAGGCCGACCAGACCAGCATGATCGGGCGCAACCAGATGGCCCACGTCCGGCGCGATCTTCGCTATGTGGAAGGACGGATCGACCATGCCGTGGTGGTGGATCCGGCCGGACAGCCCGCCGGCACGGTGGCGTTCGGCGCCCGGGTCGACGTGCTGGACGAAAACGGAGAGCACCACTCCTGGCGCATCGTCGGCGAGAACCAGGCCGACATCGACAAGGGCATGGTGAGTTGGGTCTCACCCCTGGCCCGCGCGCTCATCGGCGCCGAAGTGGGCGACATCGTCATCTGGCGGCGTCCTGCGGGCGACCTTGAACTCGAGATCACCGCCATCAGCTTCGTGTAGCTGACCCGCGCCGGTCTTCTGCCTTGTCGGGTGTTCCACTGCACCATCCGTACAGCGGGCCGGCACCACGTTCAGTCGATTCTGGCTGAGACTCACTGAGCCAGAGCTCACAAAGCGCTGCATCGGCAGACATCAAGGTGGGTGTCCCGGATGCACGCAGATGGGGTGCAAGTGCCGGGGCTGAACGTCGAAAGCGCGAAGGGCATGCGTCCGGCGCACGTGGTGCTGAACCAGGAGGGGAGCGCATCTCTCCTCCCGGTACCGGAATGCTCGGTCAGTGTGCGGACTTGGCGGCAATCGCCAAACCGGTACTCCAGTCCATCTCGACCACCATGCAGTCCGACCGCTGCTGCAGAGAGGTCAGCAACCCGACGACCCTCGCGCCATGGCCATCGGGCCAGTTCCCTTGCGGCTGCATGTCGTCAATGACGTAGATGCCTCCGGGCTTCAATCGATCCCAAACGGTCGCGAAATGCTCATACTTGCCCGGAATGGCGTCAGCGAAAATCAGGTCGAATGACAGATCTCTGTTAGCCTCCAACCAGCCGATGGCGTCTGCGACGACAAACCGCACTCTCGGATCCTGGCCCAGAAAGCGCTGAGCAACGGCCGCCACATTGCGTTCAATGTCGACCGTATGGAGCAACGAGGCGCTGTCCATGCCGTCCAGCAACCAGGCTGTGGCAAGCCCCGTGCCGGTTCCGATCTCGAGAAACCGGCCTGCCGGCTTGCCGGCGGCCAGAACGCGCAACAATGCCCCGGTGTCACGCTCGGACGCCATGTCAAAATCCAGCCCAGTGGTTGCCTCCTCGATCGCCCTGAGTTGTGCGGGTAGCCGCGTGCTGTCGTTTTCTTGCATCACGCAATCCACGGTCTTCGGGATGCTTCGCTCCTCCGGCCAGAGGCTGTCCCGAAACCTGTCGCAACGTCCCGAATCGCAAGGTTGCCGATGAGACCGTTCCTGGGAAGGTGTCGGCACACTCTCAATGGTCCCTTCCCACTGTCAACCGGACTCCCTGAGTTGCACATCCCCATGACGCGAAACTCCCGTCTCCTGTTGACGGAGTCGCGACCGACCGCGGCCCGCATTATAGTCGGTAGAGCGACAGGGGGAGTTCGCATGGCCGCGCTCAGAACTTTCGAGAGATCCGCCGCTCCTGCCGCCGTGGCCGAAGCGATCGCCGACGAGGGCTATGCCATCATCCGCGACATGCTCGACGCTGACAGCCTCGCCCGCCTGCGCGGCGAACTCGAACCGCTGATCGCCGCGACACCGGCCGGCCACGAGGCCTTCATGGGCATGAGGACCGTCCGGTTCGGTCGCCTGCTGGCGCGCTGCGAAGAGGCGCGCGCCATGGCGCTCGACCCGATGCTGCTGGAAGTCGTCGAAGGCGTCCTCGGCCCTTTCTGCGTCCGGATCCAGATCAACTACACGGGCGTGATGCATCTCCTTGCGGGCGAGACCGCTCAGATCCTCCACCGGGACGCGGGTCTCTATCCGTTCCAGAATCCGGCCCCGCCGCTCATCTGTGCGACCATGTGGGCCGTGACGGACTTCACACGCGACAACGGTGCGACTTGGCTCGTGCCCGGAAGCCATCTCTGGGACGAGGGCCGGACGCCGGTCGAGAGCGAGGTCGTGCAGGCCGAGATGCCCGCGGGCTCGCTGCTGCTCTACAACGGCGCAGTGTTTCACGGCGGCGGCGCGAACCGCTCGAACGCGGCGCGCACCGGATGCGCCATCCAGTTCTCGCTCGCCTGGCTGCGCCAGGAGGAGAACCAGTACATGGCCTGTCCCCCTGAACTGGCCCGGACCTTCCCGCAGCGGCTCCAGGAGCTGATCGGCTACGACCTCGGTGCCGTGAACCTTGGCTTCGTCGACCACAAGCACCCCAACGAGGTGCTCAACGGCACTGCGGGCGATGGTCCGGGCGACCTGGGTCCTGCAGCGCTCCAGAGACGCGAGGAGCGCACGAACAAACTCAAGGTGGCAAGCTGGGCTCCCATGAACCGCAAGCGCGTCCGGCTGGACGCGGACATCGTGCAGGGCGGCGGCTGAAACTTCCGTCGACGGTCAAGAACTGCACTCTTCCTGCGCGGCCACTGAGACAAGGTCAGTCTGGTCCGGCGCTGCCCTGCTACACCCGAAGTGGACAGGCAGCCGCTAGTCCCGATGCTGCCGGTCGGCAATCTCCCTTGCGGCCCGGATGCCGGAGAAATAGGCGCCGTGACAGGTTCCCTGTCCACCCACCATGGTGGCCTCGCCGGCGAAGAAGAGGCGATCGCCGATGGTGCGTGCCAAGTGTTCACGCTGGCGGGCCTGACCCGGCCGTGCGCAGGCCCACGAGCCCCGCGTCCAGGGGTCCGTGCTCCAGGCGGTCGTGATGGACCGCACGACGTGTTTGCGTACGTCGTTTCCGAATACCTCGGCCACCCTGTCGACGGCGAAGTCGTGGCAGGCCTGTGGACCCTGCCTTTCGAGCCAGATCGCGCGTCGGCCGCCGACAAAGACTGCGGCGACGTCGAGACCCATGGCGCTTGCGTCGATCTTTGCCGTCTCACCGTCGCGATTCCAGACGGTGTAGTGGCCACGGCCCGCGTCACCGAACACGTCCGTGTCGAAGGCGACCCCCATCTTGTTCTCGGTGCCCATGGGCAGGCCATGGACTGCTTCCTGCTTCCAGTCGGGCAGTGGCGGCGAGAAACTGAGTTCGCCTGAACCCAGAATGCCCGTCGAAACCGTGCAGAGGGCGCGGCGCCCCGTCACGGTTCCCTTCGACGTTTCAACTGAAACACCGGCTCCCGACCAGTCGATGCGCTCCGCCCGGGCGTTGAGGATGACCTCGACATCGGCTCCCCACGCGGCGACCAGGTTGCCGTAACCGCGCACGGCCGGATAGCCCAACTCTCCGGTGGAACTGGCAAAGTCTGCGACGGACACCTCGTCGGCATCCAGGCCCCACGCTGTTGCGACGTTCTCCAGGAAGGGCGCCGCGTAGATGTTCTCGAGGTCGATCACGTCGCTGATCGCGACATCCCGATCGCCTCCGGCAGCGGCTGCTATGGCGTTGTGACAATCGACAAAGTAACGGCGGCAGTCGGCCCACTCATCGGGAGTGAGCGCTGTGCCGTCTTGCACGAATCTGTGGTTTTCCGGCTTGTACGCGTCGGCGGCGAACCTGCCGAGTTCGACACCCAGATCATCGCCGATTTCGGCGAAGGGGTTGCCGACCCCGGTGCCAAGCCAGGCGCAGCCCAGGTCGAACCACACGTCCGGCATGATCTCCTCGGAGTAGGCGCGCCCGCCGATGCGATGCGACGCCTCGATTACCGTGCAGGAAACTCCTTGCCGTGCCAGTTCCTTCGCGGCCGCAAGCCCTGCCGCGCCTGCGCCGATGACAACAGCGTCCTGTTGTGTCGTCATGGGGTGCCTCCCGGCCCCTCCCGGGGCAAAGCCGTGGGAACAGGATGTGTTCTGGTTCGCAGGCGGGTGACCGGACGCCGGAGCGCCAGGTCACCCGCTTGGAACCCTTGATCCGGATGGGTCCGGATACCTCGTCAGGGAGGACGACCGACAGATGGCCTCAGTATCCTGCCTTGATCTCCGAGAAGAGCTCGGCGATCCGGCTTGAGAATTCATCCGATGTCGGAATCTGGTACTTGCCCGCACCCAGCACGTCTTCCGGGTTGCGACTGAGCCCCAGTTCGGCAAGCCGATCCTCGCTCACAAGGTCGAAGGACTTCCGGTTGGAATGGCCATAGCCGTAATCGTTGATCAGGAAGCGACCGGATTCCGGGCTGAGCAGGGAATCGACCACATCGTGCGCCTTGTCCACGCGGGGCGCATCGACAAAGATCATGGCACCGCAGACCCATGTCAGGGCACCTTCCTTCGGCGCCGCAAACCTGACCGGCACGCCTTCTGCCTTGAGGGCGACGGCTGAGCTGTTCCAGGTCATGGCGGCAACCAGTTCACCAGCGGCAAGAGCCTGCTCGACGCTTGTCATGTCATCGGTGTACATCCGGACCAGAGGCAGCTGTTCGCGCAGCAGACTGGCGACCTTCTCGATGTTCTCTTCGGTCTCGAGCTCCTCGAAGGGTATGCCGGCATAGATGGCCGCACACCACCAGCTGTCGCCTTCGTTGCCGATGATGGCGATCTTGTCCTTATAGCGCTCGTCCCAGAGGATGCCCCACGATTCCTCCTCGCCTTCCGGGATCTCGACAATGTCGGTCCGGTAGGTGACCGAGGTCTGGCCCCAGTCCATCGGTGCGAAGTAGGCCTCGTCGCCGACTGCAGCGATGGTCTTCAGGGAGGGGATGAGGTCATCCCAGTGCGACAGCTTCGACGTGTCGAGCGGCTGGACGACCCCGGCCTGCACCCACAGAGGCGCGTTCGCGTTGCAGGGGTGCAGGACATCGACAACGAAACCGGAGCGCACCTTGGCGAGGCCATCGTTGCTGCTGGCATAGGGAGCCATGTCCGGGTATGCGCCGTGCTTTTCGTGGTACTCCCCCAACAGCTCCGGAATGTCGTAGCCGCCCCAGGTGAAATAGAAGGCCTCCTCGCCATCGGCCGCGGCCGGCCGGGAGATGACGGGCACTGTCATGAGCGACACGCCCGTGATGCCGAGGAGTTCGCCAAACTGGCGACGCGACAGCTTGCCACGCGATGCCTTTTCGATCATGTCGTCGACAGAATAGTCGCTGTACTTCATCTGAGGTTCCTCCCTCGCCTATCGAATACTGGATCCCGGAACACGGGATTGGTTTCCGAGAGTCAAATCCTTGTCCATCCGATGACCGCGGTCCAGTGCATTCTTCAGCGCCACGTCGCCAACGGTTGTCCCGGTCTGCCTGTGCCGCCAAGTATCCGGCTCATCACAGACACCACCCCATGATTCAGGGATTGACGAGTGGTCCGGTCTAGAGGCTTCGCCAGATCCAGCAGCGGTGGCGGATGTGAGGCTCCGACGCAATGGAGGCAAAGGGCTCGCCTGCCTCAACCAGAATCCACAAGCCTGAGTCGGCAAGAATCCCCTGGCGTGCCGCAAAGTCGTCCGGTTCGACATCCGATCGCAAAGTGTAGAGAACGAGGCCATTCGGCCGCGTGATGCGGACCAATTCTTCAAGCGCCGATGCCGGTGCGTGGTTGGGTGTGAACACGCCGCATGCCGTCACGGCATCGAAGGTGTCGGACGCATATGGGAGCTGCTTGCCGAGGTCCATCACCTGGCAGTCCTCGTAGATGCCCTTCCGACGGGCAACCTCCAGCATGCCCGGCGAGAGATCGTTCGCCACCATCCTGTTGAAGCCGTGAGCAGCGAGACGCTCACCCAGCATCCCGGTGCCGGCGCCGGCATCACAAAGAAGAACGCCAGGCGAGACATGGCGAACGACAGCCCTGGCCAGTTCGATGTGGCCACTCCAGCCGACGTCATCACTCATGGCTTCGTCGTAGACCTCGGCGGCTTCATCGTAGCGCTCGGTCAACTGACGCTTGTCCCTGGCTTGGTAGAAGCGATTGGGATCGGCACTCGCGTACGCACGTCTGATGGTCATGGACGTTCCTTTCCGGCCTGGTGCAAGAAGTCTGGCGCACGACGAGAACTTTGGGAATCTCCCATGCAACCCGTTCCGGCGAAGGATCCGGAACGGTTGTTTCGGTCGGTCTCGCCTCGCATGCCCACCACCAGCCGGGTCCCGAGCACGATATGTTCAGGGAGCGAGGGAGCGCAGGACGTCCTCGTTGATCGTCACGCCAAGTCCCGGCGCCTGGGGCAGGCTGGCCATGCCGTCCTTGATGACATAGTCGCAGGTAGCGAACTCGGCGCCGAGTTCCAGGTAGTCGTAGTAGAGTTCGCCATGAATGGCATTCGGCATCACGGCGCAGGTATGCAGCATGGCGACAAAGGCCACGGTCGTGCTGTTCCAGCAATGGGGCGAAATGAGCACCGAATGGGCGTCCGCCATGGCGCCGATCTCGAGCATCGTCACGATGCCGCCGGCCCCGACGATGTCGGGATTGAGGACGTCGGCTGCCCTCCTGTCGAGGAGGTTGCGGTAATGGCGCACTCCCGACTGGCGCTCGCCGGTGGTGATGCGCGATGTCGTGCCGGCGCGGAACTCGGCCAGACCATCAAGGTCGTCCCCGGCGAGCGGTTCCTCGATCCAGAAGGGTGCGTAGGGCTCGAACAGTCGGGCGGCGCGAAGCGCGTGGCGACGATCCTTCTGGACGGCGAAGTCGAGCATGATGTCGACATCCCAGCCGACTGCTTCCCGGGTCAGACGGACGCAGGCTTCGGCATCCTCCAGGGTGGCCTGGCGCAGGGGGTAGATCTTGACGGCGCCGTAGCCTTGGGAACGCATCATCGCGCATCGCTCCGCAATGGCCTGAGGCGTCTGGACCGGCCCGTCCCAGGCGTTCGCGTAAATCGGCACCCGGTCGATGATGGCGCCGCCGAGCATCGCGTGCACGGGCAACTGCGCCGATTGACCGGCGAGGTCCCAGAGCGCGACCTCGATCGCGCTCGTTGCCGATGCATAGTCGATCCCGGGATGCTTGTAGGACATCGGTTCCACGACGTGACGCAGGAAGGCGCGCGGACTGGCGTGCGGCATCTGTTTCAGAGCCTCGCCAAGGGCGATGATGATCTCGCACGTTGCGGGTTCCCGGTAGGTGAGGGCATAGGCTTCGCCCCAGCCGGTGAGGCCCTGGTCCGTCTCCAGTTTCACGAACACCATGGTCTGGCCCTCGGACCAGCCATCCGAACTCGGCCTGGGACCGACCAGAAAGGGTGTCACGTTGACGATTCTCATCTGGAAACTCCCGGCTGACCTCGAACTCCTTGATGTCGGGCGCCGGCCCGATCAAGGACCCCGCCGCATCGGACATGGATTTCCATAGTAGGAAGAAAGGACTCCCTGCGGAACTGCGATAGCACGCTCCACGACACGATTGACGGGCCGGAGCGACCTAGGCTAGTCTGCCAGCGACGTGCACGGAGGGGCGGGACCCCTCAGCTTGGGGGGCCGACCCATGAAGATCGTCAATTCCCTGCGCTCGATGAAGAAGCGCCACGCGAAGTGTCGCACCGTGCGACGCAAGGGGCGTGTCTACGTCATCAACAAGCAGAACCCCAGGTTCAAGGCACGCCAGGGTTGAAGTACCACAGCCGTGTGGTTGCCGGAGTCCACGGACACCTGACATGACGATCGCCATGCCGCAGCCCGACACGGGGGTTCTTGCGGCCCGCGACAGGCTGATTGGCGAACTCGGAGCCATCGTTCCTCCTCACAACCTGGTGACCGATGAAGCCGGTCTGAAGACCTACGAGTGCGATGGTCTGTCCGCCTACCGGGAGCTTCCCCTCGCCGTCGTTCTGCCGGAGACCACCGGTGAAGTGGCGCGCATTCTCGATCTGTGCCAGCGACACCGCGTCAAGGTGGTGCCCCGGGGTTCGGGAACGGGTCTTTCCGGCGGCGCCCTGCCGCTGAAGGACGGAGTCCTCCTGGGACTCGGCAAGTTCAACCGCATTCTCGATATCGACTACGCCAATCGCTGCGTGACCGTGCAGCCGGGTGTGACCAATCTCGCCATTTCGCAGGCAGTGGACCATCGCGGGTTTTACTACGCTCCTGATCCGTCGAGTCAGCTCGCCTGCTCGATCGGCGGCAATGTCGCCGAGAACTCCGGCGGCGTGCATTGCCTCAAGTACGGCGTGACGACCAACAATCTCCTTGGCCTCGAAATCGTGCTGATGTCCGGTGAGATCGTCAGGATTGGTGGCAAGTACATGGACAGTGACGGATACGATCTGCTCGGCATCGTCACCGGATCGGAAGGGTTGCTTGGCGTCATCACTGAGGTGACCGTGCGCATCCTCCCCAAGCCCGCCTCGGTGAGTACCCTTCTGATCGGTTTCGACGATCTTGCTGCGGCAGGGGACTGCGTGGCCCGTATCATCGCATCGGGCATCATTCCGGCAGGCCTCGAGATGATGGACAGGGCCGCGGTTCACGCGACCGAGGAGTTCTGCAAGGCAGGGTATCCCCTTGACGTCGAGGCCTTGCTGATCTGCGAACTCGACGGTCCCGGACCGGAAGTCGGCGAACTCACAGGCAGGGTCGAGAAGATCGCAGCGGATCTCGGGGCGCGCACCATCAGGAGGGCAGCCAGCGAGGAAGAGAGGGAGCGCTTCTGGCTGGGCCGCAAATCCGCCTTTCCGGCGGTGGGCCGGATGTCACCCGACTACTACTGCATTGACGGCACGATCCCGAGGGGGCGTCTGGCGGAGGTCCTGACACGCATGGAGGGTCTGTCCGAGCGCCATGGCCTGGGAGTGGTCAATGTCTTTCACGCCGGCGACGGCAACCTTCATCCCCTGATCATGTACGACATCGACAAGCCGGGCGATCTGGAGAAGGCGGAAGCTCTCGCCCGCGACATCCTCACCCTGTGTGTCGAGGTCGGTGGCGTCCTGAGTGGAGAGCACGGGATCGGGGTCGAGAAGCGGGATCTCATGGGGATTATGTTCTCCGACGAGGAACTGAAGCAGCAGCAGAGGGTGAAGTGCGCCTTTGATCCCGAAGGTCTGCTCAATCCGGGAAAGGTGTTTCCCGTTCTCCACCGGTGCGCCGAACTCGGACACATGCATGTCCACAGGGGCCAGGTGCCCTTTCCCGATCTTCCCCGGTTCTGACCTGCATGACCGGGAAGACCTTTCGCCCGGTGGACGAGAAAGAACTCGCCGGCCTCGTGGCCTGGGCAGCCGCCGACGGCGTGCCCCTGGAGATCATCGGCAACGGGAGCAAGCGGGAATTGGGTCACGCCATCGCCGCTGAACACGTGATCGACATGTCGCAGCGCACCGGGATCGTCGACTACGAGCCGGCCGAGCTGGTGCTCACAGTCGAAGCCGGAACGACACTCGCCGCAATCGAGACACGTCTCGGGGAGGCGAACCAGCAGATGGCCTTCGAACCTCCGGACTACGGTCCCCTGCTGGGCCAGCCGGCTGCCACGGCGACCATCGGCGGAACCATGGCTGGCAACCTCTCCGGGCCGCGGCGCGTCAGCGCCGGAGCGGCACGCGACCACGCGCTGGGCGCGGAGGCGGTGACCGGCCGGGGGGAGGTGATCCGGGCCGGAGGCCGCGTGGTGAAGAACGTGACCGGCTATGACCTCACCAGATTGCTATGTGGATCCTGGGGTACGCTGGCGGTCATGACTCGCCTCTCGCTCAAGGTGCTGCCGGCGCCCGAGAAGACACGCACCCTCCTCGTCACGGGTCTCGCACCTTCGGCCGGCTGTCGGGTCATGGGCGAGATTCTCGCCTCACCACATGGCGCATCCGCGGCCGCCTGGCTGCCGGCCGTCATGGCGTCGAGGTCAGCCGTCGGTTACGTGTCGTCGTCCGGCACCACGGTCACTGCGGTGCGGATCGAGGGACCTTCCGCCTCGGTGCTTGCCCGCCATGACAATCTGCGATCCATGCTTGCCGCTCATGGTCCGGTGGAGGAACTTCATGGCCGCAATTCCGGCGAGTTCTGGAAGGAAGTGCGTGACGTGGCAACCTTTGTGTCACCCGAGGCAGCCGTCATGCGCCTGTCGTTGCCGCCGGCCTCGGGAGACGTGGCCTGCGACCGCATCAAGGCATCGGGCGGTGAGGCCTTTCTCGACTGGGGTGGCGGGCTCGTCTGGTGCGCGTTCACGCCATCGCCGGAGACCGCCACGGCCATCAGGAACATTGCGACAGACCTTGACGGTCACGCGATGCTGATACGGGCGGACGAGGAACTCAAGGCCGTGGTGCCCGTCTTTCATCCCCAGCCGGCCGAACGGCGTAACCTGACGCTGCGAATCCGCGAAGGGTTTGATCCATGCGGTATCCTCAATCCCGGCCGCATGGCCATGGTGGACTGAAGTTATGCACACGGCGATTGATCTCGCGGCCCTGGCGGACCCGCAGGTGAGGGAGGCGGAGCGCATTCTCAAGACCTGCGTGCATTGCGGGATGTGTCTGGCAACCTGCCCGACCTATCTCCTGCTGGGTGACGAGCGTGACAGTCCGCGAGGCCGCATCTATCTCATCAAGGGCATGCTGGAGAGCGTGAAGCCTCCGCAAGACACCACGGTCCGTCACATCGACCGCTGCCTGACATGTCTTTCCTGCATGACGACGTGTCCGTCGGGGGTGAACTACAGGCACCTTGTGGACCATGCACGCAGCCACATCGAGTCGACCCATCGCCGCAGGCCTCTGGACAGGTGGTTGCGGCGCCTGCTGACGTGGGTTCTTCCGTCTCCGTGGCGGTTCCGGCTGGCGCTCGTTGGCGCCCTTCTCGCACGGCCGGTGGCATGGATGTTGCCCTCGATGGTTCGTGGCATGGTGAGAATGGCGCCTGGCTCACTGCCCTCGCCCTCGTGGAGCGATGTTCCGGCAGTCCATCGCGCCCTCGGCGAACGCCGGATGAGGGTCGCCCTCCACACAGGGTGCGCGCAGCAGGTCCTGGCGCCGCACGTCAACGAGGCGACGATCCGGCTGCTCACCCGTCTGGGTTGCGAAGTGGTGGTGTCGCCCGGGGCCGGTTGCTGCGGTGCGCTCGGCCACCACCTGGGCCACCTCGAGGATGCAAGGACAGCGGCGCGGCGCAACATCGCCGCATGGGAATCGTCAGGTCCACTCGATGCCGTGGTGAGCAATGCCTCGGGTTGCGGCAGCCAGCTCAAGGATTATGGCGGTCTTCTGGCCGAGGATCCGGAATGGGCCGAACGCGCCCGTGCCGTGGCCTCCAGGGTTGTCGATGTCACGGAAGTCATCGAGCCACTGCTCGAGCCTTCGCAGCCGCCATCGCAGGCACCCGGGATCGCCTGTCATGTTCCCTGTACCCTTCAGCACAGCCAGAAACTCGGCGACCTTCCTGCCCGATTGCTGAAGCGCTGCGGTTTCGTCGTGAAGGACATCGCCGAGGGGCACATCTGTTGCGGATCGGCCGGTACCTACAACCTGCTGCAGGACGGTCTGTCGCGCCGTCTCCTGGAGCGAAAGTGCGGTCACATTGCCGCCACGGACGCCGATGTCGTGGCTACCGGAAACATCGGCTGCATGGTGCAGATTGCCCGAGGCACACCGTTGCCGGTGCTGCACACGGTGGAACTTCTCGACTGGGCCACCGGCGGGCCGCCCCTGCCATGACGGGCCTCAAGACCATGATGCGACTGGTATTCGGCCTCATCGTTGCCGCACATTGTCTTCAGGCCGCGCCGCTCGGCGCGGCTCAGGATGATCCGCGACTCGATACGCTGTTCCGGCAGCTTCACGCGACTCATGACGATCGCCTGGCACTGCACCTCCAGCAGGAAATCTGGAGGGTATGGCTGCACTCGGACGACCCGGAGCTCGAAGCCCTGATGCGGGGCGGCAGGGTGCTCATGCAGCGCGGCGATCATGCCGGAGCGGTCACCGTGTTCACTCGGTTGATCGAGTTGGCGCCGGACTTTGCCGAAGCATGGAACAAGCGGGCGACCGTCCTTTATTTCATGGGACGTTTCGATGACTCCATCGCAGACTGCATGCGGGTTCTCGAACTCGAGCCCCGGCACTTCGGCGCCCTCTCCGGGCTCGGACTGATCCATATTGCGCTCGGCAAGCCTGAAGTCGCGCTCTACTGGTACCGGGAGGCCCTGAAGCAGAATCCCCACATGCCGGCGGTCAGGGAGCGGGTGGAGGATCTCGTCGACAAGGTCGAGGGCGAACCCGTCTGACGTCGCCCGATTCCGCTCAAACGCCCAAGAAGGAGCCCTCGTGGCGCAGCAGCCACTCCTTGCGGCCCAGGCCGCCGCCGTAACCGGTCAGCGTGCCGTCCGCGCCGATCACGCGATGGCAGGGATGGACGATGGCAATCGGGTTACGACCGTTGGCCTGACCCACAGCCCGAATGGCCCTTGGATTGCCGACTCTCCTCGCCAGTTCGGCGTAGCTGATCGTCGCGCCACAGGGAATCGTGCGCAGGCATTGCCAGACGGACTGCTGGAAGGCGGTTCCCGAAGGCCTTGTGGGAATGTCCTCGATGGCATCGAGTTGCCCGCCAAGATACGCGGTGATCCTGCTGGTGATGCCTGAAGGCTCCGATGCCGAGCGTCGAATCCCCTCCGGGTATCGCCTGGCAACCAGGTCATCGAACCGGCCTTCATCATCCATGAAGTCGAGGACTTCCAGAACTTCGCCGACGATCACCATGCCGATGGGCCCGATCGGGCTCGCCAGTTCAGTCATATGGGGTTCGGATATGGTTGCCACCTTCAGGACTCCGGGAAATGCCCATCCTACACACCGCGGCCCGGCCGGACGACAGGTCCGTTGTGGAGGAATTCAGGGCGCGAACACCTCTGGAATGAGGGGGCGTAATAGGATACCTGTCGATGGGTCAGATCGGGGATCACCATGAGCGTCGAACCACCTGAAGTCGTCGAGACCGACAGTCCGAAGGTCTGGTGCGATGGCGGCGGTGTTCTGGGCCACCCCCGTGTCTACTATGACCTCAGCGCCCACGGGGCCGTCGTCTGCGGCTATTGCGACAGGCGGTTCGTCTGGCTGGGTTTCAAGGGCGCGGAGGGGCGCTCCGGGCCTTCCGAATGACGCCGCGCCGCAGCAGGGATACGGGGTAATCGCCATGGCGCCGTGCCGGCACGTGTTCCTGATCGATGCTTCGGGATTCATTTTCCGCGCTTACCATGCCCTGCCGCCCATGCACCGGTCGGACGGAACGCCGGTCAACGCGGTCAGGGGTTTCTGCAACATGATCATGAAGGTGATCGGCGAAACCGACGCCGATCACATCGCCTGTGTCTTCGATCACAGTTCCCGGAGTTTTCGCAACGACATCTACGATCTCTACAAGGCCCATCGCCCGGAGACACCCGAAGATCTCGTGCCCCAGTTTCCGCTGATCAGGGAGGCAGCAAGGGCCTTCAATCTTCAGGTGGTGGAGATGGAAGGCTACGAGGCCGACGACATCATCGCCACCTACGCACGCATGGCCAGCGAGGCCGACGCCAGCACCACCATCGTGTCGTCGGACAAGGACCTCATGCAGCTGGTGTCGGACCAGGTGACCATGCAGGACGGGATGAAGGACCGGATCATCGGCGCAGATGAGGTCGTGGAGAAGTTCGGTGTGCCTCCTGACAAGGTGGTCGACGTTCAGGCGCTGGCCGGCGATTCGACGGACAACGTGCCGGGCGTGCCCGGGATCGGAGTCAAGACTGCCGCCTTGCTCATCAACGAGTACGGCGACCTGGAGACCCTTCTGGGGCGGGCTCACGAAATCAGGCAGCCCAAGCGGCGCGAGAATCTGCTGGAGCACGCCGACGATGCGCGGATGTCCCTCAGACTCGTGACACTCGATCGCCACGTACCCGATCTGATGCCTCTCGAGGAGCTCGCCCGGCAGGAGCCTGATGCCGACAGCCTCATGGCGTTTCTGCATTCCCAGGACTTCCGGACACTCGTCGGCAGGGCCGAGGCCTGGGTGGGCCGGAGAGCCGACAGCGGCGTATCGGTGGCACCGGACACCATTGCCTATGAACTTGTTCAGGACGTGGAGGATCTCGAGCGCTGGGTGGCCGAAGCGACGCGCCACGGTCTTGTGGCCATCGATACGGAAACCACGGGTCTCGATGCCATGACCGCCGATCTCGTCGGAATCTCCCTCTCCACGCGTCCTGGCGCCGGCTGCTACATTCCGCTGGCCCACAGATCCTCCGAACTGATGCTCGAGACACCGCGGCAACTGGCTCCCGGAACGGTGCGCGAGTTGCTGGCGCCGTTGCTTGCGGACCCTGCGGTGCTCAAGGTCGGCCACAACATCAAGTACGACTGTCACATGCTTGCCCGTGCCGGCATGCCGGTCCATCCAGTGGACGACACCATGCTCCTGTCATGGTGCCTGGACGCCGGCAGGTGGCGCCATTCCATCGACGCCCTCGCTTCGGAGCATCTCGGCCGCCAGGTGATCTCCTTCAAGGAGGTGGCCGGCCGGGGAAAGTCCCAGGTGACTTTCGATCTGGTTCCCCTTGACCGGGCCCGCGACTATGCGGCGGAGGATGCGGATGTGACGCTGGACCTGTGGCATCGGCTCAAGCCGCGCCTCGTTCCGGAACGCATCACGAGGGTCTACGAGACCATCGAGCGACCGCTGATTCCCGTCCTCGCCGCCATGGAGCGCGCCGGGATCAAGGTGGACAAGGAGCAACTGGAACGTCTCTCGGGAGAATTCGGACGGCGCATCCGGGACCTGGAGGAGGGCATCCACACCCTTGCCGGGAGGCCATTCACCATTGGTTCGCCGAAACAGCTTGGGGAGGTCCTGTTCGACGAGATGGGCCTGGATGATGGCAGGAAACGTTCCACGGGTGCTGACGTTCTCGAGAACCTTGCCGCCCAGGGTCACGAACTGCCTGCCCGGGTACTCGAGTGGCGCCAGTTGTCGAAACTCAAGAGCACCTACACCGATACCCTCGTCGAGCAGATCAATCCCGCCACCGAGCGGGTCCACACATCGTTTTCAATGACGTCCGCCCCCACCGGACGTCTCGCCTCCACGGATCCCAATCTCCAGAACATTCCGATTCGCACGGAGGAGGGGCGCCGCATCCGCAGCACCTTTGTCTGTGAACCGGATCATCTCCTGATGTCGGCGGACTATTCCCAGATCGAGTTGCGCCTGCTTGCCCATATCGCAGACATCGCATCGCTCAAGCAGGCCTTCCACGACGGCATCGACATCCACGCCATGACCGCAAGCGAAGTGTTCCATGTTCCACTGGAGACGATGGACCCGCTCACCAGGCGCAATGCCAAGGCCATCAATTTCGGCATCATCTACGGTATCAGCGCCTTCGGGCTGGCTCGCCAGCTCTCCATCGGCCGCGATGAGGCCCGGGACTACATTGACGCCTACTTCGAGCGCTTTCCCGGCATCCGCGGTTACATGGACCGCACCGTCGCCGAAGCCCGCGAGTTGGGCCACGTCACGACGCTGTTTGGCAGAAAATGCCATCTTCCCGACATCAGGAGTTCCAAGGGCTACATCCGCGCCTACAACGAACGGGCAGCGATCAATGCGCCACTCCAGGGGTCGGCTGCCGACGTCATCAAGCGCGCCATGTTGCACATTCCAGGCGCGCTGGAAGCAGAGGGCCTCAAGGGGCGCATGCTCCTGCAGGTGCACGACGAGCTGCTCTTCGAGGTGCCCGAGGACGAGGCCGAGGAGACGGCGCAATGCGTCCGCAAAATCATGGAGGACGCCGCTCACCTCGATGTGCCCCTGACGGTGGATGTCGGCATGGGCACCAACTGGAACGCCGCACACTGAGGGCCGGGCCGGTCCCGCGGTGACGCACGGGGGCCGGACCGCCAGATGATGCACAGCGAAACCGGTTTCCTCATCAACACGCTGTCCTTCCTCGTCTGGGGAGGGCTGGTCATGTGGATGTGTGCGGGCTTTACGATGATCGAAGCCGGGTCGGTTCGTACCCGGAACGCGTCGGTAACCTGCCTCAAGAACATCGGCCTGTGTTCCATCGCCGTGCTGACCTACTACCTGGTGGGCTTCAATCTCATGTTCGTTGACGTCACGCCCGGCGGCTGGATTGGCGAGCTGGACCTGTTTCAGGGTTCGACCGCTGCCGAGCGCCAGTTGTTGCAGGGCAACGAGGAGGCGCTGGACACGGTGGTGGCATCAGGTCATGCCTCGATGTCCAGGTGGCTGTTCGGCATGGTCTTCGTTGCCTCGTCGGCATCGATCGTCTCGGGCACGCTCGCCGAACGGGTGAAGCTGTGGCCGTTCTTTGCCTTCATCGTGATCCTCACCGGCATCATCTATCCCGTCGCAGGCGCCTGGACATGGGGCGGGGGCTGGCTCGCGGAACTGGGATTCCACGATTACGCCGGCGCGACGGTGGTGCACGGGACGGGTGGCTGGGCGGCGCTGGCAGGGGTGCTGATCGTCGGCGCCCGGACCGGCAAGTTCCGCGACGATGGTGCGGTCAGGTCGACGCCGCCGGCGAACGTTCCGGCCGTGACGCTCGGTGTCTTCTTCATCTGGCTGGGATTTCTGGGCTTCAACGGTGCCTCGCAGTTGGCCTTCGGCAGCGCCTTCGATGCGGTCGCGGTGGCCCACGTTCTGGTCAATACCAACCTCGCGGCGGCGGCCGGTATGTTGACGGCACTGGCCATTTCCCGGCGCTTGTTGGGTCACGTGGATTTCCAGGCATCCGCCAACGGCGCCATCGCCGGCCTGGTGGCAATCGCCGCCGGTCCGGATTTCGCCGATCACACATGGGCCCTCTTCATCGGTGCAATCGGCGCCGTTGTCTGCACCTCGAGCATGAAACTCCTGCTGATCCTGAAGATTGACGATGAGGTGGGGGCGATTTCGGCTCACATGGGAGCGGGTGTGTGGGGAACCCTCGCGGTCAGCTTCACACATGACAGTGATCTGCTGGCGCAACTGGCCGGCGTCGCGGCGGTCGGCGGCTTCGTGTTTGCAACTTCGTTGCTGGTGTGGTGGGTCATCGATGTGCTGCTGGGCGTGAGAAATCCGCCTCATGTCGAGCAGGCAGGTCAGGATCTCGTCGAGCTTGGCATCGTCGCCTACCCGGAATTCATGCTCATCGACGATGTCGCCCATGCGAATGGGCATCCGCCGCCACGCTGTTGACGGTGCATTCCTCGTGGTGTCACGACCTCGTCGTATGCGGCGATGTCGTCCCGGAACCGCCCCCGGTCGTCAAGGCAGAATCCCAGCGTGTGGCGAGAGCATTGAACGGGTCGCGAACGCACGAGACAGATCAGGCCGAATTCAGCCCGTGCTGACCGAACGGGTGCTGACGGGTGGGACGGCCCTGTTCGGGTTGCCGGCGCGGGTGATGATCGCCGGGAACGTCGGAAGCAAGTCCCTTACGACAGGTCAATTCCGCGTGCAGCGACAAAGTCCCTGTACGGTGCGAAAGCCTCGTCAACGGCCTCCGGCGTAAGACCGTAGTCCTCCAGCCTGTACTCGTGTCGCGGTCCTTGCCGGCGTTGTTCTGCCTGCAGCGTGAGCCACTCCCGCATGGTGTCGAAGGTGCCCGGCTCCTGATGCCATCCGAAGCGTTTGCAGACGTCGTTGACGACGGCCATCGGATCACTGACAAGATCGACATAGCGCACGTCGGCCCAGCGACTGTCGAGGGCGGGACGCGATGCCCGAAACTGCATCGCCTGGTTGAGCATGCCGCTCATGAACGCCAGTTGTTCGGTACCTGTCTCGTGCGGTGGGCGTGGCACCGAGGTGAAGGAACGAAGGCGCTCCACCAGACTGTTCCAGGACGCCATGAACTGTTTGGGGTCACGATGCGTCTGGATGAAGACGGCATCGGGATAGGTCTCGAGAAGCACCTCCAGCTCCATGAGATGGAAGGGCATCTTGAGTAGCCAACGCCGCTGCTGCTGTGGCGCCCGCTGCCGTCGCTGCCAATTGAAGTGCTGCATGATACGCCGGTGATGCGCATAGGCGTTGCGTGAACCGGTCTCCGCAAGCCATCGGCCATACATGGGTACGTGGTAGGCGACGAGGATGACCCAGGTCGCAAAGGCGTGCTGGAGAAGCATGAAATCTTCGTCGGGCTCGTCCACGTCGAAGTAGTGAAGCCCGGAAAGTGTATCCACGATACTGGTTGCGGCCATCATCTCCTCGGAGTAGGCCCGACGGGGATCCCTGGCCGTGCCCGCGACGGCGGCATAGTCACCTGCAGCCAGCACCGACTCCGTCAACTCGTATCGCCGCAGCGCCCAGAACTGGGGATCGCGCGAGAGAAGGCGGTGCAGGAAGGTGGTTCCGGTCCGGTTGATGCCTACGATGAAGACCGGGCGCGTGATCTGCTCATGCCCGATCTCGGGGTGCTGTTGTGCTTCCCGGGCAAGCGCCGCGGTGTTGCGGAGCGAGCGGGTCAAGCCGTAGATGACGAGACTGAGCCGTCGTCCCTCCAGTCCGGCATCCGGTGAGTTGAGCGCCTCCACCAGTTTGCGGAGGCCGGCGCGCATCCACGCGGGATAGGTCCGCTCGAACGCAATGCCCATGCGCTCGGCGTACCTGCCGGCCTGAGTGACGAGACCATCGAAGTCCAGGCAGCCTTGCGGGACAGGGTAGGGCCACTCGTCGCGATGACGCCTGATCCAGTCATAGGAGCGCGCATGGCGTATCAGCATTGCGGGCCATGCAACGGGATGCGGGCAGTCCTCGCGGATGGCGCGGTCGCTAATGGGTCGTACGCGATAGCCCTTGTCTTCGCTGAACCAGTAGGGGGCGAAGTGATCGACAATGGCCCACTGCCCGTGGAGCGGGGAACCGTCGCCGAGGTTCTGGCAGGAGCGTCTGAAGGACTGGTACGAGACAGTTTGCCAATAGAACCCGAAATCAGCCAGTTCGAGGTCGTCGTAGGGAGGTGACGTATCGCAACAGTGGTAGACCGTGAAGCGCCGATTCGGATTCAGCGAGATCGCCGTGCATATCTCGCTGACGGTATTGACCGGCTCCGGATTGCGCTGGATCGAAAACCCCGCCGGCACCTTTCCCAGTTGCGTGGCGGCGGCGAAGATCCGGGTCGGCAAGTCGCTTGCCTGTGTGTATCCTGTACTGGAAAAACCCATCTGGGGCAGGCGAAAGATGGCGACTGGCGCACCTGCCGCCTTGGCGGCCAGTACGCCTTGTTCAGCCACCAGTTTGCTCCACGGGTACCCGATGGCGCCAAGAGGAATGGCTCTCTTCATGACGGCGAGATCAGGTGGCGCCTGATCGCTGATTCGGCTCTGACTGTACTCCAGTGAAAAGTCGCAAAGATATTCGGGGAAAACGCCCATGGTCGAGACGTAGAAGAGATGCTTGAAGCGGGTCTGCAGGCAGAGTTCCAGCACCGGGCGCAGGCCAACCACGTTCGGATCGCGTATGTCGGCATAGGAGAGGGAAAGACCTACGTTGGCGGCAAGGTGATAGACCGCGTCAATTCGCCTGCCTAGCTCGTCGAATACGGAGTCGTTCAGACCGAAGCGCTCCCGGGAAGCGTCGCCGGGCACCACGCGCAGCCGCGTGGCCCACGCCTCCTCCCAGATTTCCGCCTGCTCCAGGGCATCGCGCACGCGTTTGAACCCGTGTTCCGGGCTTTCGGCCCGAATCAGACAGTGCACAATCAACCGTTGGTTCTGCCGCAGGAGTTCGTGCAGGAAAAAGCGCCCCGCGAATCCGGTCGCTCCTGTCAGCAAGACCTCTCGAAAGTCGTCTGGCGACACGGCCTCGGACGGAGTCTGCCGTGCGAGCGACGCATGAACCACGCGTTGCAACCCTTCCACGTCTCTCTGACACTGGGGTGGCAGCCGGCCGACAAGCCGCGGCACGGCGTGCTCGGCAACATGGGCCTTGACCATGCCTAGCTCGAGTCCTGCCAGGCGCCATGCTTCGGCCGCTGGTTTTCGCTGCCGGGAGATGAGGGCTCACCAACGGTGTTCTCTCCGGAACAAGACACTGGCGCGAAGTGGTCTTCAGGCGAACTGGCAAACACCGAAGGTCGGCGTCGAACGCAGCGCTGTGTGGAGAGGGGCGCATCCTCCGCCCCGTCGCCGTCCTCCAGGGAGTCCGCCTCGTCCGCGCTGCTCGCGCCGAAAACGATAGCGTTGGCCAGCGAGTGGCATGACGCCGTGGTCATCAACTCAAGCGCGCTCGCCTGGAAGTTGAACTCGCTCTGAATGAACGCCCCCAGTTCGGCGACCGAGATGGAGTTGAGGCCAAAGCTGGAAAGCGGCTCTTCCAGACCGCTCTCGTCATGGCCACAGAGTTCGGCAACCTTGACGGCGATCCGCGCCATGACGCCATCGACCGTCAACGACTCGTCGGAACCAACCTCGAACGCGTCCTGATTGCTCATCAGGCGACCGGCCCGCATGTAATCGGGCGCGTCGACATTCCAGAGCACGCGCTTGAAGAGCGCGGTGATCAGATGGTCGTTCTCACGCATTGTTCTGAGCGCATAGTCGAGGTTGGCGATTGCGAAGTAGCTGCTGACCGGCGGCATGCCGGCAGCCCGCATCAGGCGCAGGACACCGAGGTTGCGTGCGGCCATGCCCGCATCAGCGACGGCCGCCAGGTTGTAGGACAGGGCCGGAAGTCCCTTGCGACGGCGGCAGGCGGCGAGGCCGTCCATGAACGCGTTGGCGGCGCTGTAGTTGATCTGTCCCGGATTGCCAAACGCCGACGACAGTGACGACACCAGGACGAAGTGATCGAGCGCAAGAGCCTCTGTAGCGCGGTGGAGGTGGAGCGCACCACTGGCCTTGGGAGCGAACACGCGGGCGATGGAATCAGCCGTCAAGTCGTCCAGCAGGCGGTCATCCAGCATGCCGGCGAGGTGGAACACACCCTTGAGTTGCCTCTTCACTCCGGCGACGCATCGGCGCACATCGGCTTCGACGGAAACGTCGCCTTGAACCAGATCGATCTCGATTCCGTCGTCCAACGACGAGAGCGTCGTAGACTGGCGCAGCCAGTATTCGCTGCGGCGGCGTTCGGGGTCACGGTCCATGAGCGTCAGGTGTCGTGCGCCGGCCGTCACGAGGTAGGGCAGGAGTCTCTGTCCGAAGCCGCCGAGGCCACCGGTCACGAGATAGGTCGCTTCAGGGTCCAGCAGCTGTCGCCGGTCGTCGATCGGGAAGTCTGGTTCCGGATCGGCGGATGCCGGCGGTGCCCTGAGCACCAGTTTCCCCTGATGTTGACCGGTGGTCATCAGGCGCAGTGCGGCCGGGTAGTCAGTGTACGAGAATACGGTGGTAGGCAGCGGCGGCACCACGCCGCGGTCGAGAAGGCCGAGGCAGATCTCCGAGAGCTCGCGAGAGAGCATTGGATCATCCACCATCAGCCGGTCGAGATCGATGGCTGCGAATCGCAGGTTCTTTCGGAAGACGCGGAGGCCGAGGGCGCTGTCGGCGTAGATGTCGACTTTGCCGATCTCGCAATGCCAGCCCCCGGCCCTCAGAGCCTGCAGGCAGAGCAGCACATGGCGGCCGGCGAGCGAGTTCAGAACGACATCGACTCCCTGGCCGCGGGTCGCCTTCATCAGTTCGTCATACCAGTCCTCGCTGTGGGAATCGAAGGCCGCCCGAACGCCGAGAGCCAGCAACTGTTCGCGTTTGCTCTCGCTTCCTGCCGTGGCGTAGATCTCCGCGCCTACGCTGTTGGCGAGCGCAATCGCGGCCTGCCCGATGCCGCCCATGGCCGAGTGGATGAGTACGCGCTGCCCTTTGCGAATTCGGGCGAGGTGCATCAGGGAGTAGTAGGCGGTGACGTAGACCGTGAGCGACGATGCGGCCTCCTCCATCGTGAGGCCGGAAGGCTTGGGGAACACGCGGTGCTGGCCCACGACCACACGATTGGCGATGCAGCCGCCGTCGACAAGAATCACCTCATCGCCGGGATCGAGTCCTTTCACCGCCGCGCCCGTGCGGCGCACCACGCCACTCGCTTCCATGCCGACCTCGCGACCGAGCGCTGAACGTTCATAAGCCAGTGCAGGCAGCAGCCCGAGCGTCACCATGACATCGCGGAAGTTGAGCGCCGCCGCGACGACGTCGATCTCCACGGCGTGTGGAGTCAGTGTTGGCAGCTCATAGGTCTTCATTCTGAGGCCGCCTATTTGCCCTGCGTTGTCCAGAAACAGTCTGTAGGGAGGGTTTTCCCCGGCAGGGACACGCGGATACTGTTCGCGATAGCTCAGGACGCGTGGCACCCACAGACGGCCTTCGCGCACTGCAAGTTCGCGCTCGCGCGGATCATGCCGTGCGAGCCACGCCAGCATCTCGAGATCGCAATCTGCGCCCAGATCCACGAGGCGGAAATCGAGCCTTGCTTCTTCGCCGATCTCGACCGCCATGCTCCTCACTGCGCCCCAGAGCGCGCTCCCGCTCGCATCCTCCGCCTCGAACACGGCCTTGCGCGTCGCCACGGTCACGCAACATCGACAGCTGGCCTGATCGATGCGGTAGGGAACCAGAGACTGGATGAGCGCAACGAATCGGGAGACTGCCTTCTCGCCTGTCGGATCCTCCGGATCCCAGTCAAAGAAGATGTCTATCGCCTGAAGGTCTGCTGCCCGTGGCCAGGCTTCGGGCCCGAAGATATCGCCGGAGTTGAGAGTGTCGTGCGGGATTCGATGGACGTCCGGGTTGCTGACGAGCGAGATCCAGGCCTCCGCAAGACTTTCGGAGGTCCCCATCACCCAGCGTGGTCCGGGTACTGCCGTCCTGCCGGCATCACTCGTGAGCGGTTGCGGCGCCTGCAACAACGTTGTCCGCCGGCTGGCGCGGAGGACCGTCCAGCCCATGCCAGGCTCAACGATGGCGCCTTCATCGTGAATGACCATTGCCAGACCACCCGCAACGGCTGCTTCCTGCCAGAACCGCCAGTCGTCGACTGTGAATGCAGCTTCGTCCTGGTGGAGAAACAGGATCTCCGCCGACGCCCGGCGCAGCAGACCCGAATCGAAGGCGAACTCCTGCCTCGCGGCGGGATCGAGGCAGTCGAATCGCAACGCGGCGGCGTGCCCGTGAAAGGCGTCGTAGAGTGTCCGGGCGCAGTCTTCATTGTCGGCCACAAGCCAGTACTCGCTCTGCGTCTCGTCGCGCGCGAGATGATCAATGCAATCATGAAGCACTGTCTGTTCCGGCTCCCTGACGCCCGCGAACTCCAGCGCGTGGCAGACCGGCAAGTCGCCTCCGGTGCCGTCCTGGCGCTCCAGGGCGGCAAGCAGGGCCGACGGATTGATGTCGTCGTCGGACAGTTGCTCCACAATCGCACGGCCATTCGTCACGTCCTTCGGTTGCCAGACCACGCGGTGCTTGCTGTGCGGCAGATCGACCCGTCGGGGGTTCGAGATGAAGGAGATGTACTTCTCGACGTGAAGGACGAGGTCACCGGTCCCGCCGTCGTAACAGGCAAGGCTGCCGGAGACCCATTCGCCGGTCGGTACCGAGTACTGTCCCTTGTCATCGACTTCGTAACGGATGTTCCCGGGATACGTGACGCGGCAGGTCATCCGCGACACCGTGAGCGGACGCAGGAACGTCACGTTCTCAGCCCGGCGCGGAATGGCAAAGAGGTCGGCACCGAGCATGAGGTCATAGAGGTATGATTGCAGTCCACCGTCAAGCAGGGCAGGAAACAGGATGTAGCCTTCATCCTGAGCGTCCCGCCAGAGCGACTCATCCAGTTCGACATCGAAAAGCAGGTGATCGGTGGAGACGTCACGCCTGAGTCGCCGCATGTTTCGAAAATGCGGACCGTACTGGAACGTCTCGCCAAGGACCGCTTCGAAGCGTTCGTACAACTCGTCATCTGCCGCATATGCCAGCGGCTCGTATCGCGTGACGTCAATCTCCGATACATGGTTGGGTACATCCGGCACATGGTCGAATCCGATGCGGCGGACCTGTCCTCGACCATGCAGTTCCCACTTCGCCTCGGTGTCGTAAGGTTGAGTCGAGATCGTGAGAGAGTATTCGTCCGGAGAATTGGGAACCGGCCGCAGGGCCGTCTGCAGCCGTACCGGGATTCTGGGAATCGGACACGGCTGGAGGAACTCCAGCATCTCGATGTAAACGGGTGCGCCTTCGAGCGCCTGCAAGGCAAGTTCAATGAATCCCGCGGCCGGCATGATCGGCGCATGATGAACGCGGTGTTCCACGAGCCACGGAAAGGCCGCTTCGGAGAGGCGTCCTTCAAGCAGCAAATGATCGCAGGGCACCTGGTGGCCAACCAGGGGTCCGTGCGAGTACTCGCTCCGCCGCTGCAGGAACTCGTCGTCAAGCGTGTTGTCGACTGTCTTCTGTTCCTCTCGCGGGTGTCCCGGCAGCGACGGCACGATGGGTTGCGGGCGCGGGTACTGCGCTGCGAAGTCCAGAGACACGCCTGAGGTGAACAGGTTGCCCAGCGCCTCATGGAAACCGAGGCAGGTATCGGTGTCCCGCATCAGTGTCGGAATGGTGACTGGCGGTGGCACAACGTCTTCCACACATTGCGCGACGATTGATTGCAGGGCCGAGTGGGGTGCGATCTCCAGCACGACATCGGGCCGGAAATCGCGCTTGATGGTCTCCATTGCTTTGGCGAAGAGAACCGGCTGGCGGATGTTTGACCACCAGTAGGCTCCATCCAGCCGTGCCGTCTCGGCGCCTGTGACCGAGGAGATGAAAGGCACGTCCGCGTCGAAGGTGCAATCGTCGAGGAAGGTGAACGCCTCGAGCGCGTCGTTCTTGATGGCGTCCATGGCCCGGGAGTGAAAGGCAATGTTCCCCGGGAGCAACCGGTTCTGAAGATTGCGCCGGTCCAACTCCTCCATCACGGGTTGCAGGCTGTCTTCGCGGCCGCAGATGACAGTGCTGGCCGGAGCGTTCTCGCAGGCAATCTCGACGTCGGGCACCCGGTTGCCGTCGGAACGAAAAGCCTTGCCCAATCCGTCCAGAAGCTCCTCCACACCCGACCGGTCGAGGCCGATAGCCAGCATGCGGCCGGATCCCGCCACGCGCTGCTGCAGGGTGGCGCGGTGATAGACAAGGCGCGTCGCATCGGCGAGCGAAAGAGCCCCACACGCATAGGCCGCGGCCACCTCGCCGGAACTGTGGCCCAGCACGCAGTCGGGATAGACGCCCCAGGTCCTGAAGAGCTCCACCAGGGCGCACTGGAGCGTGAAGATCGCGGGCTGGGCCAGGGCACACTCGTCAAGCGCTTCTTGTGGGGCTTCGAAACAGGCGTCTCGCAGCGAGGTTTGTGCATGCTCGTTCCAGTGCGCGTCCACGGCGTCGATGACACGACGGAAAACGGGATGGGCCTCGTAGAGGTCGCGGCCGCAACCAGCCCACTGTGTCCCCTGTCCGGCAAACACCATGACCAATCGGCGCTCGCCCTCGTTCACTGTGTTGACGGGGGTCTCATTCTCCGCGAAGTCATGAAGCGCCTCGGCCAGATCAGACAGACTGTGCGTGGCGAATGCCGTCCGTGCAGCAAAGTGGGTGCGGCGGCGGCTGAGGTTGCCGGCGAGCGCATAGAGATCCACCGTCTGCTTGCCGAGCAGATGATGCAGACGACGCGCACTTTCGGTCAATGCCCTGGGGGTGCGCGCCGAGAGCGGGATCATGAAACCCGCCTCCGACGCCAGCGGCACCGACCAGAGCCTGGGCTGTGCCGGTCGATATTCGCGCACCACGCAGTGTCCGTTCGCGCCTCCAAATCCGAACGAATTGACCCCGACAACCACAGGGTGATCCGGAAAGGGTTCGCACGTTGTCTGGACCTGCATGGGGCAGCTGTCGAAGTCGATTTCCGGATTGGGTACCTGAAAGTTGTTCGATGTCGGTGCGAAGGTGCGCCGCTGCATCATCAGAACGACCTTCAGCAGGGCGCAGTGGAAGGCAGCGGCCTCCATATGTCCGACGTTGCTCTTCACGCTGGACACTCGCAGCGGAATCTCGCGTTCGCAGTCACCGAACGCTTCCGCGATAGCGTTTCCTTCGATGGGGTCGCCTACCGCGGTCCCGGTTGCGTGGGCCTCGATGTAGTCGAAATCGACAGGGCTGCGGCCGGCGCGAGCTGCGGCTTCTCGCATCAGTTGGACCTGGCCGTGTTGGGTGGGTGCGCTGATGAAGCGACCTGGCGCGAGACCGAGTGTCCCGTCGGCCGTCCCGGACGAGTTGACTGCTGTGGATTCGATCACGGCGTAGATTGGGTCCCCGTCCCGCTCGGCTGCCGCAAGGGGCTTGATGGCAAAGACGAACGCACCTTCGGAACGCATGTATCCGTTGGCCCCGGCATCGAAGGAATGACACTTGCCGTCCGGGCTGATGACCCCCATGAGGTTGAAACTGCTGCTCATTCGGCCGCTTCCCAGGTAGGTCACGGCGCCGACAAGCGCCTGGTCGCAATCGCCGCACTTCAGCGCATTCATCGCTGCGTGCAGGGCGCTCAGGCCGGCGGAGCAGGCCGTGCAGTAGGTGGCGGAGGACCCCATGAGGTTAAAGTGATAGGAGACCCGGTTGGCCAGCATGGCAAGGCTGATGCCGGAAACGGAGTACTCCGTGACCCCATGTTGTGGCCGCCAGTTGGCGACGGCCGGGACCTGCGCTCCGACGAAGACCCCGGTGGGGCTGTTGCGTAACGCATGAAGGTCCCAGCCCGCGTGTTCGAGAGTCTCCCATGCGCAGTTCAGGAGCAGCCTGACTTGCGGTTCGGTTTGCCTCAGTTCGTTGTAGGACATGCCAAAGAACGCGCGGTCGAAAAGCAATTCCTCGTCGTCGCGGATCAGGCCTTCGTAGGGGCTTGCGAGACGTCCCGGACCCGAAAACTCCCCAATGGGCAAGTGACCTCTTCCGTAACGATCCGTGATCGGCTCCTGCACGATTTGGCGATCACAAAGCAGACGCCAGAAGTCGGAATCGGAGTGAATGCCACCCGGCATGCGATGGCCGTACCCGGTGATTGCAACGCCGTCGCTGGTGTCGAATGCGCTCATGCCTGCCTTATAGCCGGAAACCGTGATCCTCGTCAGTTAGGCTTTCGCGTTCGATGGTGACGAATCGAATGACTGCCGCAAACCGATGTCGCCGGCACATCGCAGGTGCATTCGTGAACGTGCACCGAGCCGGTTCCGGCCTGTAACGAGGTCGACAGACACGCTTGGACCATGCGCCTTCAGGCGCAGTCGGTGGTCTTCAGGCAGTCTCCGGTGTCTCCATCGCGACCCGGTTGTCATCGATGGGATGATGGTCCCGGATCTCCGCACCGTTGCGGTCCGGCGTGGCGGACTGCTGCGTCGACGGAACCGGCGAATGCGCTGAACTGCCGCGTGAAGCGGTCGCAGAGTTCCCTGACGGTGCAATCGTGGGCCTCCTTGTCCTCCCAGGTCTGCCGGGGATCGAGCAGACTTTCCGGGACCCCCGGGCAGGTGACCGGCACCGAGAAACCGAAGTGGGGATCTTGGCGGAAGGCGGCCCGCAGCAAGGAGCCGTCGAGCGCGGCATTCAGCATGGCCCGCGTGTGAACGAGCGGGATGCGACGCCCGGTGCCGAAGCGGCCGCCTGTCCAGCCGGTGTTGATCAGCCAGCAGTTGACGTCTTGCCGACGGATCCTGTCGGCGAGAAGACGGGCGTAGACCTCGGGTTGGCGGGGCATGAAGGGCGCTCCGAAGCAGGGCGAGAATGTTGCTTCGGGATCCTTGCCGACGTCCTGTTCGGTTCCCGCGATCTTCGATGTGTAGCCGCACAGGAAATGATAGGTGGCCTGTTCAGCTGTCAGCCTGGCCACGGGCGGCATGACACCGAATGCATCGGCGGTCAGCAGGATGATGTTGGACGGATGACCGGCCTGTCCGGTCGTCGAGGCGCCCTCGATGAAATCCAGGGGGTAGGAGGCACGCGTATTCTCCGTCAGGCGGCCGTCGTCGAAGTCGATCTGGCGGGTGGTGTCGTCCATGACGACGTTCTCGAGCACGGTGCCGAACCGTCTTGCGGCAGCGTGGATCTCGGGTTCCGTCTCCCGGGACAGGCGGATCGTCTTGGCATAGCATCCGCCCTCGAAGTTGAAGAGGCCGCTGTCACTCCAGCCGTGTTCGTCATCGCCCACGAGATGGCGTTCCGGATCCGCGGAAAGCGTGGTCTTGCCGGTTCCCGAAAGACCGAAGAAGACTGCCGCATCCCCGTTGCGGCCCACATTGACGGAGCAGTGCATGGGAAGCACGCCTTCAGGCGGCAGAAGGTAGTTGAGGACGGTGAAGACGGACTTCTTGATCTCTCCCGCATAGGCCGTTCCCGCGATGAGCACCACTCTTGCCGCAAAGTCGATGGCGATCGCCGTTGCCGAACGGCATCCGTCGATCCGCGGGTCAGCCTGGAAGCCGGGAGCCTGAATGACGGTGAACTGCGGTTCAAAGTGGTGGAGGGATGCCGGGGGCGGGTTAATCAGCATGTGGCGGGAAAACAGGCTGTGCCATGCGTGTTCCGTCACCACGCGAACGTTGAGGCGGTAGTCGGGGTCGGCGCCGGCGTGAAGATCCTGCACGAACGTCTGCCGGGTGCGGAGGTAGTCGAGAATGCGCTGCCTCAGAATCCCGAACCGGGCACGTGACAGCGGTGCGTTGAAGGAACCCCAGTTGACCGTGTCACGGGTCTCATCGTCCTTGACAATGAACTTGTCCCGGGCTGAGCGCCCCGTGTGGGCTCCCGTCCGCACCACGAGGGCGCCGCCTTCGGCGACCGATGCTTCGCCCCCGGCAATGGCACGCTCGTAGAGTTCTGCGGTTCCGGCATTGTTCCGGGTCCGGAGCAACGTGTGATCGGCGCTGATGGCGCCCGCCCGTCGATTCATCCACCGTTCGCTTGTCTCGCCCGTCCATTCAATGCCGAGGCCGCGTTGCCTGGCAAGAGTTGCCGGTGAAATACCTGTGAACAGCGTGGCCGCACGAATGACACGAATGTGCCACGTCATTTGTGGCATGATTGTGCCCTTGTAGAGATCCGGAGAACGGGATCATGGACGCAAAGACGATCGCTATCGTGGATGACCGGAAGAGCATCCTTGCGGCGTATGGCGAGCTGTTTCGCAACGAGGGCTATAACGTCCATTGCTTTTCCAGCGGAGTGGATCTGATCAACCGGCTGGCGACGCTCGAAGTCGACCTCGTCCTCCTCGACATCGATCTGGGCCGTGGTCTTGCCGGCTGGCAGGTGCAGGATCTTCTGGCCCGTGAACACCCCGGGTTGCGCGTCATCTTCATGACGGCTGTCGCTCTTGACGATGCAGACGAGGCGCGCGGACTGGAGGCGGGGGCCGCCGACTACATCAGGAAGGGCAGCGATCCCCGGATCCTGCTTGCACGGGTCCGCCGGGAGCTTTCGGACCGGGGGGGAACTGCGGTACCGGAATCCAGCGACGGGAGAATCACGACGGGCGACCTCATCCTCGACGCGTTGTGCCTGTCGTGTTCCTGGAAGGGCCGGGACGTTCCGCTCACGGTTTCGGAATTCCGCATTCTCCAGGAGATGGCCGGATCACCTGGCCGCGTGAAATCCCGTGACACGCTTCTTGCGGCAGCGGGGAACGAGGAGGATGCGGCCACCGAGCGGGCGGCGGACAGCCACATCAAGCGCATTCGTCGAAAACTCCGCGGTGTCGATGCCGCGTTCGCCGGAATCAGGACCCACAGTGGCGCCGGCTATTCCTGGCGTTCCGCCAGCCCATGAGATCAGGGAACGAAGAGGTTTCCCCGGGATGCTCGTCCGGAAGATCCTTGCCATCAATCTCGTGCCGCTCGCTCTCTTCCTGGTGGCGCTCTATCTGATTCACGACATCAGGCCCAACCTCGTCATGACGAAGGTGGAGTCTCTCACGGCTCGCGGCCGCCTGATTGCCCTTTCCATAGAGAACTCCGCCGTCATGGAGGATCTTGAAACCATCAATCCGGCGCGGCTCGACATTCCCGACCGGGTGGGACTCTTTCCCGCACCCCAGTTGGGTTACGCATGGCCTCCGGCCGGCCTGTCACCCCTTGAGGCAAGGAAGCGGCTGGTCCGCAGCTGGACGGGTCATCTCGGCACCCTCTCACCTGAATCGAATCTCGGCATCCGGCTTGTCGACCCCCTGACAGGAGAGGATCTCGTCGGCGATTCCCGGGATTCGGTCGAGATCGAAGCCATGGCGGATGACGGGGCATGGCAGATGCCGTCATGGCGCGCCATCGTCGATGACTGGTTCGTGTTCTCAGGGGAGCAGTCCGATGTGGCGGTGGAAGGGCCGGAAGGCCTCGTTGGCGAAGCGGCGCGTGGCGCTGCCTCCTGGATGGTTGTCGGAAGGGGCACGAACGACATGAGGTTCGTGGTCGCCGTTCCGGTGAGAAAGAAGCTCTACCGGACCGTCGTGGGTGTTCTCGTTCTTTCCGCGAAGCCCAGTGAGGACGAACTCGACCTGCTGCGCCGTCAGGAAGTGATCATGCTGATGGCGCTTGTCGCATTCGCGCTGACGGCCGGACTGTCCGTCTGGCTTGCCCGCGTCATCACCCGGCCCCTGGTGGAACTCGCCGATGCGGCCACGGACGTGCGCCGGGGCCGCAAGGGGTCACGGGACATTCCCGATCACCGCGCCAGTGGCGACGAGATCGGCAGGCTGGCGGAGGCACTCATCATGATGACGGGATCGCTCGAACGGCGGGTCGAGGACGGAAAGGAGATTGCACGCAACTCCGCCCATGAAATTCGCAATGCCGTGACCGGAATGGGCGGCGCGCTGATGATTCTGGGGAACAATGACGCGGCGCCGAAGGAGAAGATGGTCGAACTGGCACTGGCGGAGGCAGGGCGCCTCGAACGGCTGTCTGATGACATGTTGGATCTCTCCAAGCTCGATGACCTGCTGGTGCGGACCCCGACGACACTTGTCGATGTCGCCCGCCTGCTCGCCAGGCACGCGGACCCCGACGTGTGGCTGGAGCGTCACGGCGTGATCGTGAGGCACGGACCGGGGCTTGCCAGGGCGACGAAAGGACGATGCTGCCTGGTGGACGGCCTCGAAGACCGCCTGGTCCAGGTGGTGCTCAACCTGCTCACCAACGCCGTTTCGTTCAGCCCGCCAGGTGGTGTCATTACGGTGGACTGCTGCCGGAAAAGAGGGTGGGTCACTCTTTCCGTCACCGACCAGGGTACAGGCGTTCCAGCAGGTACCGAAGAGACGATCTTCGCCTGGCTGGAGCAGCGCCGGGATCCGGCTACGGGTGACGACCACTCGGGCATCGGCCTGACGATCTCGCGCCAGATCGTTCATGCCTTCGGCGGCGAGATCTTCGCCCGCAATGTCGGTGATGACCCCGACTGCCCCGAGGGGGCATGCTTCACGGTCCGACTGCCTGCGGCATCGACCCGGCGGAGGTGGTTACTTGACGCCCTGGGACTGCCGGGAGGCCGGGACGCCTGACTTCAGGCGACGCCGTACCGGTTCGTCATGGCCTCGACGGCCAACGTGCGGCCGTCCGGGAAGTTCGAAGCTGCCTCGATGCAGACGGCTACCGGGCCAAGTCAAGGGCTGCAGCCGGCAGCACGAACGCTGGCGGCGTGCGCCTCAGCCGGATGCCAGGTAGGAGTCGATCCACGGCGAACGGGCTCCGTCCGCGGTCCAGAGGATCGGAAAGTAGTTGTCGTCCATGACGGGATTGTCGTCATGACGCATGTAGCGGCCGTACATCGGGCCGGTGCCGTGCGCGATGTTGCGGGGAACGAAACAGGCCTTGGACGACAGGCAGTGGACGACAAGGGAACGCCTGGCGCTGCTGCCTTGATTGGCATTGGAACCGTGCCAGGTGTTGCCGTGATGAAAGGACCCGCCACCCTTCTTGACGACGACGGGAACCACGTCCGGCTCGCCTATGCCCTGGGCGGCTGCCGCCTCCCGCATCTCCTTGGTGTAGTCTTCAGGCCCGTGAAACTGCTCGATGGGCGCTGCGCGCGACCACCTGTGGGAACCCCTGACCAGTTCCATGGTTCCGGCTTCGGCCGAAGTGTCATCGAGAGCGATCCAGCAGCTGATCATCTCGTTGGGGTCGATCCAGTCGAGGTAGGCACAATCCTGATGCATGCCCAGCGGACGGGTGCCGACGGGCTTCCACAGCACGTTGTCGACCTTGATACGGGCTCCGGGCCATCCTCCCAGCGTCGCACAGGCCCGGCCGATATCCTCCCTCAAAACCGTTTCGGCGACTGTCCTGTCACCCTTCCAGCCGTTGCAGATCTGGCGGGTCAGGCTCGGGTCGCTGACACCTTCCTGCCAGTTGACCTCGTCGGGACGGATGCCGGTCTCGAATTCGCCGCGAAACATCCTCTCGTAGCGCGCCTTGATCCTCTCGGCGGTTTCATCGTCAATCAGGTTGTCGACGAAGACAAAACCGTCGCGATGGAAGGTCTCGATTTCACGATCCGTCAGTTCGAACGTGCTCATGGCAGACAGTCCAGGTAGGTGTTCATGTCCCAATCGCTGACCTCGGCATTGAACCGATCCCACTCGTCACGCTTGTATTCATTATAGATCTCGTAGAGCCGTCCGGGAAGAGCGGAGCGCACCACGTCATCGGCCGCGAGCGCATCCAGGGCTTCGCCGAAATAGCGCGGCAGGCGCCGGACGATCTTTCCGGCCTCCATGGCTTCGTAGATGTTGCGCTGCTCGGGCTCGCCCGGATCGAGCTGGCGGACGATGCCATCATCCATCGCCTTCAGGAGAGCCGCAGCCATGAGATAGGGGTTGACCATGGAATCGACAGCCCTGTACTCGAACCGGCCCGGAGCCGACACCCTGAGCGCCGTTGTCCGGTTCTGATAGCCCCAGTCGGCATAGATGGGCGCCCACAGACCTAGATCGAGCATGCGCCGGTACGAGTTGACGGTGGAGGAGCCGATGGCGGTGAGCGCGGGAAGGTGTTCCATGACGCCGCCTATGGCATGGAGGCCAAGGGGTCCCGGCATCCAGTCATCCGGATCATGGATGAAGACATTGGTGCCGCCCTTGCGGTGCATGTAGACGTCGTCGACACCAGGCCGCGGATCGTCGACATGGCAGACCATGGAGTCGTCGCCGTCTTTCCACAGGGACATGTTGTGATGGCAACCGTTCCCCGACAGACCCATGAACGGCTTTGACATGAAACAGGCGATGAGGCCTTCCTCGCGGGCGACCTGTGCGCAGATCTGCCGGTAGGTGGTCAGCCGGTCACAGGTTCTCAAGGCGTCGTCAAACATGAAGTTGATCTCGAGCTGGCCCGGCGCGTCCTCGTGATCACCCTGAATCATGTCGAGACCCATCGCCTGACCATACGAGACGACCCTGGAGTAGACGCGCGACAGTTCCTCGAACTGGTCGATGTGGTAGGCGAGCGGCTTGGTCGGCCCGCCGTCGGGCCGGCCGTCTTCACCGCGCCTGAGCCAGGCCATTTCCGGTTCGCAGCCATGCCGAAGGTGGAGTCCGTCATGGTCGGCCATGAACTGCTGGTGGACGCGCCGCAGGTTGCCGCGGCAGTCCTCCTCCATGAAAGCGCCCGGGTTGGTTCCCTCCTCGCGGGCATGGAAGACCGTGCAGTAGACTCGCGCAGCCTCCCTGTTCCAGGGCAGCTGACAGAACGTCTCGGGATCGGGGATCGCCACCAGTTCATGGGCATTGGCGGGAAATCCGAGAAGGTTTCCCGAGCGGTCGGGAAGGACATTGGTGAGGCCGCCGTACCACGTCTGGATTCCCCTGGCGGCCATGGATTCCCAGTGCGGTGCCGGCACGGCCTTGCCCATGATGCGTCCGGTGATCGAGATGTACTGGTAGTAGATGAAGCGCACACCCGTCTCGTCGATCTTTGCCCGGACCTCCCGGATTCGCTCATCGCGTCCGGGGGCTCCGACATGGCGTTCAATGTCCGTCGTCATCCCCATCGTCTCCCATCACTGTGACGGCCGGTTACACGACCTCCCGCACCTCTGGTGCTAAGAAACTGACATAACATAATTATTTTCTCTCGTTTCTGCAACTTTGGACGGAGAGGCGATGCCTTTGCTCCCCCAGATGTCACAGAACACCGGAAGAAACAATCATGGCCACGCTACACCGGATCGATGGGCTCAAGGCGAGGCAGGTCATCCTCGATGTGCGCGATACCGAACTGAAGGGCCTTGGCATCCTCATCATGTCCCCGGGCGCCAGACGCTGCCTCATCCACTCTCAGAACGAGGGCCGACCCGGCATCGTGACCGTGGTGGCAGGTGCGTCAACGGGCCCGCGCGATTCTGGCAGCGTACAGGAACGGAGACTCTGCGGATCCCGGTATGGAATGGGACGCACTCTTCGAGACTGTCGCACAGGAAGTCTTCGTCCACTACGAACGGCTCTGGAAGCCTGGCGCACTCAAGGCCAACCGAATCCATCTTGAGAGGCAGATGCTGCCCTGCTTCGCGCCCCGCATGATCAGCGCCATCACCCGGCAGGACGTCGCAGCCTGGTTCGGCTCCCGCCATGCAATGCCGCGGCGGCAAAACGATCTGCGCCGATCCTTTCCGTCATCATGCAGAAGGCCCACTCATGGGGCTGCGGGCCGGAGAACAGCAACTCCTGTCCGCTGCCGCGAGACCGGACGCGAACGGTTCCTCCTGCTGGACGAGTACCGCAGTCTTGCAGCTGTTCTGGCGCGCCAACAATCGAGGCATCCGTTGCATGCCGCTCCCGTGAAACTGCTTCTCCTGGCAGGCCGCAAGAGCAAGATCATCATGCTCAGGTGGACGGAGGAGCAACGTTGAAGTGCTTCCGCACCTCGAGCTTACCCGACTTCGCCAGACGTGCCTTTTCTGCTGCAAGTCGTTTCAGCAACTTCGCCGCAGTCTCATGCGTCGGGTCCTGCTCGACCAGCCTCCCTTGCACGGCAATGTCGAGGATGAAGCGGAGCAGGAAATTGACGGCATCCGGCGCGCCGGATGCCCGGTCGCAGAGTGAGAGCAGGCGCTGTCAATTCATGCGTCAGGAGGCCCCAATTCGGCAAGCAGTGCGTGCACGGTCCGGAGGAATTCCGGCAGATCGTGGTTGGCGTAGGACCATACGCGCTCCGGGATCACCCGATCATAGCCGTGGCTCAAGAGGTTTCGGAAATCGACGATTCGGCGTAGCCGCGGAATGCGTTGGGCAATCTCACCATGGTCTCCGTGCAGGCGTTTCAGCGCCTCGCCGATAATCTCGAACTTGCGTTCGACCGCAGCCTGGATCAGACCGTCCCGCAGGTAGTCTTCGCGAGTCACGCCTTCTGTGAAGCGCGCGATATCCGCGCCGGCCTGTTCGATGTCGGCCAGCAACACGCGAGGGTCACGATGCATAGATCAGTTCGCGTGACCGGTCGATGGCAGCGCGTAGATACGGGTTGCGGACCGCCTCGGTCTCGACCAGATCGACGGGTCGGCCGAGCGCGCCACGCAAGGCATCCCTGAAATCGAAGTAACGGTCGAGAGTCGCCGGGGCGCTCCTGATATCGAACTCCACCAGAAAGTCCACATCGCTGGAATCCGGATCGAAGTCTGCTCCCCGCGCCGCCGAGCCGAACACCTCAAGCCGGATCACACCATGGCTGCGGCAAAGTTCCGCCAGTTCTTGTTTCCTGTCAGCAATGGCAGCGTGCATGGTCTCTCCTCCGGTTCTGGCGGCAATCGATGCCGGTTCTCGACATCATCGCAGCAGAGCCTCCGACAGAATCTCCCCCTTTTAGCCGGAACTTCATCGGCTCACAAGTGGCCGAGTGTCTCCCAACATCCTGATTTGACGTCATTGTTGGGCTGAGAGCCCTGGTTTCAACCTGTCATGTTTATGGGAACGGTGCGGTCGGGGTTGACCTCCAGGAGTTCGAAGGCGTGGTTCTGCAGACGGGTCCGCCGCGTGACGATGGTCGTGCGTTCCTGGCCGAGGCGGATGACGTTGACGACTACGCTGGCCAGATCGTCGATGAGGGTGCGGAAGCTGTGCACCGGCAGACCGTCAGGGGTGACCCTTGCCTGCGCCTTGCGCCTGGCCGGCGGCGACGTGTGAGCCTTCTCCACCGGTGTCGTGCGCCGGAGGCGGGCCGCCTCGCGGTCATCGTCCTCGAAGAGCAGCGGTGCGAGGCGCTGACGCATGTGCCATTCCACGTACCAGGCCGGCATGCACAGGAACACGTGACCGCGGACATGGTCTTCGGTGCAGACGTAAACCGGCCGGATCTTCAGATCACTCCTGGTGACGCGGAAGGCGCGCTCCACGGCGGCAAGATTCTTGCAGGCCTCGACCGCAGCATCAGGCGCGATGTCCTCAAGGCTGGTGCGGATGACATGGATCCCGTCGAAACGGGCCTCCCGGTCGATCCTCTCCTGACGGCGGCTCCAGAAGAAGGAGGTGTCGCTGACGTCAATGTGCTTTCGACCTTGCGGCGGTTGGCGTCGCGGCCGATTCTCGCGGCCCCCTTTCAGGGTTCCGGCGCGGACCGATGCGGCGATCGCCTCCAGCACCTCCTCGGTGGCCTCCAGCAGGCCCTCGCGCTTGCGACCGCGTTCCTCCCGCAGGCGCGGGTTGAGGCTACACGACTTCGAGGTAGCGTTCCCGCTCGCCTGCACTGACATGGCGGCGCATTCTCGCATCCTCGTGGAAACGCGTCGCCACGAAATGATCGATGAAGGTGTCGCCGAAGAGGGCGCGCGCCGCCTGGCTCGCATCGAGACGCTCCGCAGCCTCGGCAAGGCTGCGCGCAAGACGCGGGACGCCAGGTGGTGTGTCGTCGGGTCCGCCACCCGTGATGGGCGCCGGCAGGTCCATGGCCCCCTCGATGCCGTGAAGCGCCGCACCAAGGGTCGCCGCAATGGCAAGGTAGGGGTTGGTGTCGGCGCCCGGAAGACGGAACTCGATGCGCGCCTGATTTTCCGGTGCAGGCACGGCCCGCACCGCCGCGGCATAGTTTTCGACAGCCCAGGTTGCCGTCTTCGGCGCCCAGTTTCCCGGCGACAGGCGGCGGTAGGCATTGACGGTATGGGCCACCATGGCGGTGAAGTCGCCGGTAAGGCCCACCACGCCGGCGACGGCCTGGCGCATGGTCGTGCTCATGGAATCCGCTGCTCCGGCGTCGTGGAACAGGGGCCGGCCGGTGGCATGATCGGCGAGCGAGAGATGAACATGACCTGAGAGTCCGGGATGGGAGGCGCCGAGCTGGGCCATGAAGCTCGCTGTCATGCCCTGGCGCCGTGCATGGGCCTTGGTCAGGGTCTTGAAGAGAACGGCATCGTCAGCGGCCTTGAGGGGGTCGCCTGCTTCGAGAGTCGCCTCGAAACAGCCGGGACCGAGTTCGAGACCGAGGCTGAAGAGATCGATGCCCGCCTCGCAGACCAGCGCTTCGAGGGATGTCACGTAGTCGCTGTGGATGGCAGCCGACTGGCTGCCCCAGCAACGGTTGTCGGCTGCGAAGAGTCCGATTCCTTCGCCGAAGCCGTTCGCGCGCAGGGATTCCGCGGTCTCCGTCAGCACGTGGAACTCGAACTCCATGGCGGTGCGAACGGCGTATCCCGCATCCGCCGCGCGGGCGATCTGATCGGCGAGCGCCTGACGCGGACTCAAGGCGCGCGACGGGCCGCCATAGTCGGCGAAAACGATGAACGAGTCCTTCTCGAACGGCCAATTCCGCGCGCTCGTCCAGTCGAGGGTGACAGGCTCGCCTACGAACGGTGGTGAACCGGTCACCTCTTCGGCGGTATCCCACTTGTGGAGTACGTTGACGAAGGTGCCGGATGCGGCGAACGTCGTCGCGATATCCTCAAGCCTGAGGCGTCGGCCCCGCAGGCTGCCATCGAGATCGGGAATGACGACATGACCGATACGCTTGCCCGCCTCGCGCAGCCGCGAAAGGGCGTCGTTCATCGATGGCAAGCGTTCAGGCCCCGAGGGCACGGGCATGGTGCTCGAAATGATCGGCGAGAAAGCTCTGGATGAACCAGTAGCTGTGGTCATAGCCCTCGCGCATGTTGAGCGTCAGCGGCTGTCCGGCGTCCCTGCAGACGGCGGCCAGGGCATCGGGAAGCAGGTTGGGAAGGAATTCGTCCTCGCTCCCCTGGTCGGCGAGGATCGGCGTCGTGCGGTGACCGGAGCGGATCAAATCGATGACATCGTAGCGCCGCCAGGCCTCCCGGTCATCGCCGAGGTAACGCTGCAATGCGTCGACACCCATCTGGCATCCCATCAGGGAATTCATCGGCGCCAGTGCCGAAACCGAACGGAACATGCCCGGGTTCTTGAGGGCGAGGGACAGCGCCCCGTGGCCGCCCATGGAATGCCCGAAGATGCTCATCCTCTGCGGATCGCCGGGAAAGGCATCGGCGATGACACCGGGAAGCTCACTGATGATGTAGCTCTCCATGCGGTAGTGCCGGGCCCAGGGTTCGACGGTCGCATCAAGGTAGAATCCCGCCCCCGTTCCGAAGGCCCAGTCGTCGTCTTCGCCGTCGATACCGGTGTTGCGCGGGCTGGTATCGGGGGCGACCACGAGAAACCCGGCATCCGCCGCCAGGCGCTGGGCGCCGGCCTTGATGGTGAAGTTCTCTTCCGTGCAGGTCAGGCCCGAAAGCCACAGGAGGATCGGCACCCTTTCCTGTGACGCTGCCGCAGGCGTGAACACGGACAATCCCATGGGAAGGCCGATTTCACGCGAGGTGTGCCGGTAGAACCCCTGCGTGCCGCCGTGACACCGGCTGAGCGAAACTGTTTCCACCATGGTTCAGTAGATCACGACGCTGCGGATCGACTTGCCCTCGTGCATCAGGTGGAAGGCATCGTTGATGTCCTCGAGTGGCATGGTGTGGGTGATCATGTCGTCGATATTGATCTTCCCGTCCATGTACCAGTCGACAATTCTCGGCACATCCGTGCGTCCCTTGGCGCCGCCGAAGGCCGTACCCCGCCAGACCCGGCCGGTCACCAGCTGGAAAGGACGGGTGGAGATTTCGGCCCCGGCGGGCGCCACACCGATGATGATGGACTCACCCCATCCCTTGTGGGCGCATTCCAGCGCCTGACGCATGGTGGCGACATTGCCGATGCACTCGAAACTGTAGTCGGCTCCACCCTTGGTCAGGTTCACGAGCCAGGGAACGAGATCACCCTCGACCTCCTTCGGGTTGACGAAGTGGGTCATGCCGAATTTCTGGCCGAGTTCTTCACGTGCCGGGTTGATGTCAACGCCAACGATCATGTCGGCGCCGACGAGACGCAGGCCCTGGATGACGTTGAGGCCGATGCCGCCGAGACCGAACACCACGCAGTTGCTGCCCGGCTCCACCCTGGCGGTGTTGATGACGGCGCCGATGCCTGTGGTCACGCCGCAGCCGATGTAGCAGATCTTGTCGAAGGGGGCGTCCTCGCGGACCTTGGCGAGGGCGATCTCGGGAACCACCGTGTGGTTCGAGAACGTCGAGGTGCCCATGTAGTGGAAGAGCTTCTCCCCGCCGATCGAGAACCGGCTGGTGCCATCCGGCATGACGCCCTGTCCCTGCGTCACCCTGATGGCCTGGCAGAGGTTCGTCTTGCCCGAGGTGCAGTAGTCGCACTGCCTGCATTCCGGCGTATAGAGAGGAATGACATGATCGCCCTTTCTGAGGCCCGAGACTCCCGGGCCGACATCGACGACAACACCGGCTCCCTCGTGACCGAGTATGGCCGGAAAGACGCCTTCGGGATCGTCGCCCGACAACGTGAAGGCGTCGGTATGGCAGATGCCGGTTGCCTTGACCTCGACAAGAACCTCGCCTTCACGGGGCCCTTCGAGATCCACTTCCTCGATGGTGAGCGGCGCACCCGCCTTGTGGGCAACGGCAGCGCGGGTCTTCATGGCATCCTCCCGGTGTCTTTGAACCGGGTCATGGTGGCGGGGCGCCGGGGACAATTCAAGACGTGGATTCCATGAAGAGCGCCCCTCTTGCCCTATTCGGCGAGAACATCCGGCAGATCCGCCACGCTGTCGATGATGACGTCGAACCAGGGCTCGAGCTGTTCGCGGGTGGCGCTTCCGGTCAACACTCCGATGGCGACGCCGAAGCCGGCGGCCCGGGCCATTCCGGCATCGGCCGCGGCATCGCCGATCATCGCCACCTCGCTGGGATCGAGCCCGGTGTGCCGGCAGAATGCCTCGCCCATGCCGGGGCCGGGCTTGCCGCCGAATCCTCCGTCGGAGCCACACACGAAGGTGAGATGGTCACGGATTCCCAGCTGCTGCGCGGCCAGTTCCGCGAGTTCCGTGTCATCGTTCGTGGCAATGCCGAGGCGGTAGCCGGCGCCAGCGAGCTGGTGGAAGAGGGCGGGCATGTCCGCCGTCGCGACCAGGCCTTCCAGCGAGGTCTCGCGGAAGACTTCGAGGAGCAGGCCTTCCATGTCGGCAGGCGCCGTCTCTGCGAGGATGGCGTTCCAGCAGCGCACGATGTCCCGATTGGTGCCGCTGGCCAACATGGAATCGACTTCGAAGATGCCGAGGGACCGGTCATATCCGGCTTCACGGAGCAGGTGATCGGCGATGTCAGGCTGTCCGGCTGCCCTGGCGACACGCGAGGCGGCTTCGCAGAACGCCGGAATCCAGGTCTCGTTGAAGGCGACGAGAGTTCCGTCCTTGTCGAAGAGAAGGCCCCTGATCGCGGGTGCTCCGCCCATCATGATGCCGCCAGCCGGTGGCGCCTCCACGCGATCTCGCGATTCCACAATGCCTCTTCACAGGCACGCTGGCGGCGCACCAGGCACCAGGCAAGGGACACAGCGAGAGCGAGGCGAACCCAGTCCGCCAGGGCCTTCGTCTCGCCCTCCATGCCCGTCGCAGCAAGGAGAACCCGGCATTCTTCCTCGTCGAGTCCGGTCTCCGACGCGAAGTAGGCGGGATCCCACAGCGGGTGGCAGAGAGCCGCATACTCCCAGTCCAGGAAGGTGATGTTCTTTCCGTCATCGATGATGTTCGCCGCCACGGGATCGACATGGGAAGCGACCGGCGTGGCGTCCGCGGGATGACAGACATGCCTCAGGGCGTCCACGACGGCCCAACCGGCGCCGAATGCGTCCGGTGCTTCAGGCGAGGTGCATCCAGCCTCGTCGAGATAGGTCTCCAGCTTCTCCCAGGGATCCATCACGCTGGCAAACCCGGTGGCCTGTCTCAGCTGCCGGAAGGCGCGGCCCAACCTCTGCAGGACGGGCGTTGCGAAGGGGCGCTCCATGGTGTCCAGCGACTGGCCGTCCGCGAAACGATAGAGAATCAGTCCCCTGTCGGGATCGGCCGCCAGTACCTGCGGCGCAACGCCAAGGGATGACGCCACCCTCATGTGCTCCCATTCCCGGGAACGGTCGATGAGGTCCGCGGTCCTGCTTCCGGCAAGTCGCAGGACGACGTCGTCTCCCGCGACAAGGAGACGCACGGCCCGGTTCGCGCTTCCGTGATACATGTGCGTGATCCGCAGATCGCGCGGATCGTGACCGAGATGTTCGATGGCACGGGCGATCTCCGGATCTGTCATGACAGCGCACCTTGCCGCCGGGCGCTGCGACTGGCAAGACTGCCGGTCATGGCCGACAGCCTTGTCACCCTGCTGGAGGAAATCCGCGCCTGTCAGGTGTGTGCCGGGGCCCTTCCCTGCGGCCCGCGGCCCGTCATCAGGGCCGAGCGGGGTGCGCGGTTGCTGATCATCGGACAGGCCCCGGGCTCCCGTGTCCATGCCAGCGGCATTCCCTGGGACGATGCCAGTGGTGACCGTCTGAGGACGTGGATGGCCGTCGACCGGACCGTCTTCTACGACACCCGGCACGTTGCCATCATGCCAATGGGGTTCTGCTATCCCGGCAGGGACAGGAATGGTGGCGACCGGCCGCCGCGCCCGGAATGCGCACCTTTGTGGCATGCACGGGTCCTCGAGCACCTGCCGGCAATCGAACTCACCCTGCTGATAGGACGCTACGCCCAGGTGCACTACCTGCCGGCGGCGAAACGAATGACCATGACCGAAACCGTGGCGGCGTGGCGCGACCACCTGCCGTCCATTCTTCCCCTGCCTCATCCTTCATGGCGCAACACGGCCTGGTTGAGGCGCCATCCCTGGTTTGCCAGGGATGTCCTTCCCGAACTCCGCCGGCGGACAGCCGCATTGACCGGACCCTGATCCCCCTGCCGGGCTGTATCGGGGAGAAGAGGGTGCCTGCTCCGCTGAGCGAAACGGCGAAGCCGCGTCGGCGGGCGAAGCTTCCACCGGTCGTGATCGGAGGTACGACCGGTGTCCGGGTCAGCTCGTTGAATGGAGCCTGAGATTCGATGAAGATCAGCCGGATTCTCCGTTGTTCGTGACCCGCCGCGGGATCGAGGCTGACCAGCCAGGCTTCGCCTCGCACCATTACAGAAGTTCGTTACCGGCAGGCCGGTGTCGACCTAGTCGCCGTTTCTGCGCTTCCGTTCAGGCGGAGATCCAGTCGTGCGCGTCCGATCGAACTACTCGCCTCTCGCAAGACGCTCAAGATGCTTCATTTCGTGATGGCAGCGAATACGGAGACCTGCGCGGAATGTGCGCCACGGCGGTGACTGCTCGACACAGCGGTTTCCAAGCTGCCAGGGACATCGGCCAACGAATGCGCATGCCGCTCCCGCTTGCGGGGGTGTCGCGACTTCCGGTGAGTCGATCGAACGTGCTCGCTTGCTGACATCCGGGACGGCCTGGAGCAGGGAGTGAGTGTAGGGATGAAAGGGCGGAGCAAAAATCAGATCCTTGTCACCTACTTCACAAAGGTGTCCCTGGAAGAGCACCGCGACCCGGTCGGCCAACGAGCGCACGACCGCCAGATCATGGGAAATGAACAACATCGTGACAGCAGTATCGCGTTTCAGCGCTTCGAGCAGTCCAAGAATACTGGCCTGCACCGAGACATCGAGCGACGAAAGTACCTCGTCGCAAAGCAACAGATCGGGCCGCGCTACGAGCGCCCGGGCGAGAGCGACGCGTTGACGCTCGCCACCGGAGAGCTGGTCAGGATAGCGGACCGTGTAACTCTCCGGTATTCGAACCTCGCCGAGCACAGCGGCAATCCGGGCACCAACCTCCGAACCGGTAATGGAAAGAAACTTGACTATGGGTCGGGCAAGGGAATTCCGCACCCGCGCCCTTGGATTAAGGGAAGCATCGGGATTCTGGAAGATGTACTGGATGCGGCGCTTCAGGTTCGCAGAGCGCTCTTCGACAGTTCCGGGCAGAACATCGTCACCAAAACGTAGCTCTCCCGTGTGGGGCGAAAGGAGGCCGCTGATCGCTTTCGCGACCGTTGACTTTCCGCTGCCCGATTCGCCAACCAGGGCAAAAACCTCGCCACGTCCGATCGTCAGGGAGAGGTCGTGAACTACAGTCGGGGTGGCCATGCCGAGCAACCTGTCGAAAGCCCCACGTCGGCCGTAGCGCAAAGAGATGCGCTCGAGCGACAGCAGTGTTTCGTTCGGCTCGCCACCGGGCCGGATTTGCGGAGTCACGCGTGCGGCGTCAACAACCGGCTTGATATCGTTCCACCGCTGACAAGCGACCTGATGACCGTCGCCGATCGTCTCGAGGTGTTGGGGGGTATCACCGCACAAGGGTCTAGAGAAGTCACATCGCGGGAAAAAAGGACAGCCCGGTGGCAACTCCGAGCGCCTCAAGAGACCTTTCAGGGGAAGCCCGGTGCGCGCTCCGCCATCTGCGATACGAGGAATGGAGGCGATCAAACCTTGCGTATAGGGATGGCGGGGACGGTCGAAAACAACAGTCTTGGGCGCGATCTCGACCACGTGACCGGCGTACATCACGCATACTCTGTCGGCGATCTGGGCCACGACTCCCAGGTCGTGGGTGACATAGAGCATCGCCATGCCGTGCAGCGCACGCAGTCTTGCGAGCAACCGCAGAATCTGATCTTGGGTGGTGACATCCAACCCGGTGGTCGGCTCGTCGAGGACCAGCAGAGACGGATTGCAGGCGAGTGCCATGGCAATGGTGACGCGCTGCTGCTGCCCGCCGGAGAGCTGATGAGGAAATCGTCGTGCTGTACGAGACGGGTCGGGAAGACTCACACTCTCCAGCACTTCGTGCACGCGATTGGTCGTCACCTCGCCGCCCGGCGTCACACCATGAAGCCTCAGCACCTCCTCGATCTGGTCTCCCACCCGCATCGAGGGATTGAGCGATGTCGTCGGATTCTGGGGAATGAGCGCGACGCGTCGACCGCGAATCCTGTCAAGCGTCTCGCGATCAAGCTTGAGGAGGTCCGTTCCCTCGAACAGCACCCGGCCATTCGTCACGCGTGCACTTGGGTGCCGGTAACCAAGGAGCAGGGCGCTCAAGGTCGATTTGCCGCATCCCGACTCTCCGACCAGGCCAACCACCTCTCCCGGGGAGATATCGAGCGAAACCTCGTGAAGCACCCGCAGCCAGCCATCGCGATGTCGATAGTCAAGGCATATCCCATCGAGACGTGCGACAGGCTCGGAAGACGAGCTCATTCGTCGAATCGTACGCTTCGCCCCAGGATACGGGCGAGGCCCTCCGTCCACATGTTGAAGCCGATGATGAGCGAGGCGAGCATCAGCCCTGGCATGAGCACCACGATCGGCGAAGCAAGGAGCAGATTGCGGTACTCGCTGATCATGAGCCCCCACTCAGGACTTGGGGGGCGCAGTCCGAAGCCGAGAAAGCCGAGCGTGCCGATGAGGACCGGCGCGTAACCTGTGCGAAGCGCGAACTCGACGAGCAGTGTTCCTGTAGCATTGGGAAGCAGTTCCCGGACGACCACAGACCATGGACTCTCTCCGCGCAGGCGCGCGATGGTCACGAAATCGCGTGTCACCAAGTCCAGCCCCGAGGCCCGGGCAATTCGCGCGACGCGAGGCGAGAAGACGAATCCGACCACCAGAACCAGGAGCACCGGATCACCCGCGTACTCCGGGCCCGCTGCAGCCACGGCAAGCAACGCGAGGACAAGATAGGGAATGCTGATCAAGGTCTCGATCAGGCGCATCACCAACGTGTCGAACCAGCCGCGGAGATAAGCACTCAACAGGCCAACTGTGGTGCCGACGACCACGCCAATGAGCGTTCCCAGGACCGAGAGCACGATGACGAGATGCGCGCCGTGCACCACGCGACTGAAGACATCGCGCCCCAGGACGTCGGTGCCGAACGGGTGATCCCAGCCGGGTGCGGCAAGGGCTGGGCCGACAAACAACTCGGCCTGGCCATACGGGGCCCAAAGCGGTCCGGTGATGGCCACCGCGATGTGGAACGCGAGAATTGCGCCACCGATGCGGAAACTCGCAGGCGCCTGTCGCCAGAAACGAATCACCGTCGCCCGCGAGAAGAATGCGATCCCGAGCGATGCTCCTGTCGTCATCCGTCAGCTCTCCCGGAGCCTGGGATTGAGCAGTATCTGACCAAGATCGGCCAACAGGTTGGCCGCGATGTAAACGCCGGAAGCGAGCAGCACTGTCGCCTGGACCACCGGCTGATCCTCGATGAGCAGCGCGTCGACCATTTGGCGGCCGAATCCGGGGTAGGCGAATACCTTCTCCACGACCACCACGCCGCTTACGAGAAACGCGACATTGAGTGCGGTGATGTTGAGGCTCGGACCCAGTGCGTTTGGTAGCGCATGACGCCACAGGACACGCCGGCGTGGCATGCCCTTGAGTTCGGCCATGCGGACGAAATCGGCATCAAGAATCTCGATCAGATTGTCGCGCAGCATGCGCATCGTGTAGGCGGCCATGGAGATTGCCAAAGTCGCGGTCGGCAAGACCAGGACCCGCAGGAGTTCCCACAACGGCGTTTCGTCAGTGACGGCGGAAATCGTCGAAAACAACAGAGTGTTGCGGCTTCTCTACCATGTGCACCACCACGGAAGGGAACACGACGTGCGCAACAGGTATCTCAATCATCCCGGCCCTGGGGTCTGTCTGGAATATTGTGAACGTCTTGCACCTGAACTCCTTCGTCCATAATGCAACACGCTCTCCGTAGAGCAACTTGAGCCGATGGTGTCCAAAGCGTTTGCACACGAGGCTTGTGAACCGGTGATCATTCGGGAAGGATTCGTCTCGACTCTGGTGGGTTCCAATGCCTGAAAGGGGGCGAGCATGACGCATTCGCAGGCATGCGAGTCATCGAACTCGGCCAATGCGCGTCGACCGAACATTCTCCTGATTGTCGCTGACCAAATGGCCGCACTTGCCTTGCCAATGTATGGCAATACTGTCGTAAGGGCTCCGAACATGGAGCACTTGGCCGCCGAGGGCTGCACGTTCGACAGCGCCTACTGCGTGTCCCCCCTCTGTGCTCCGTCGCGCTTTTCCCTGCTCACGGGCCAGATTTGCTCGCGTATCGGCGCGTACGACAATGCCTCGGAATTGCCGGCTACCGTACCGACCCTTGCTCACTATCTCCGGTTCCTGGGGTATCGAACTTGCTTGTCGGGCAAGATGCATTTCATAGGACCCGACCAACTCCACGGCTACGAAACCCGGCTTACGACCGAAATCTACTCGGCCGGACTGGAACTTGCGCTGCCGATTTGGCCGGAGAATGCCCAGTTGGCTACGCAACTGGGCTTTCCTCTCGACTGGGGTGGTGCCGTCGGAGCAGTGGTCAACGCCGGCCCGTGCGAACGCAGCCTCCAGATCGACTATGACGACGAAGTTCAGTTCCACGCGGAGCGCCAGATCTACGACTTTGCACGCGACGATGACCAGCGACCGTTCTTTCTGACCGTCTCGTTTACGCAACCCCACGATCCGTTCACTTGCGCCCAAGAGTATTGGGATCTGTACAGTGACAATGAGGTCGGCCTGCCCACCATACCGAGGCCCGACGATGAGGCCATGCACCCGATCGAGAAATCCCTGCTGGAGTTCACCGGATTCTGGAGCAGAGGAACTGTCACTGAAGCGGAGATTGTCGCTGCGCGTCGTGCCTACTACGGTATGATTAGTGATGTCGATGCCAGGATTGGCGAGCTTGTCGGAGCACTGCAGCGTACAGGTCAACTCGACAATACCTTGATCGTCCTGACCTCTGACCATGGTGAGATGCTGGGCGAACGGGGACAATGGTACAAACGAAACTTCTTTGAGCCATCGGCGCGGGTTCCACTCTTGTTTTCCGGTCCCCTTGGCGAGGCTGCACCAGGCCGGATTGGCGCACATGTGTCCCAGTTGGATCTGTTGCCTACGCTCTTCTCAATTGCGGGCGGCGGGACAGACAACTTCGTGGAAACGCCCGACGGTCGCGATCTTTCGTCCCTGTTGGCTGGCAAGCCTTTCGAGGCTGACAATCGAGTTGTCTCAGAACTGCTCTGCGACGGCGTCACCGGACCAAACATTATGATTCGGGAGGACCAATGGAAGTACTGGTACAGTCATGGCAACCCCCCGATGCTCTTTGATCTCAATGCCGACCCAAACGAGCTGCTGAACCTCGCTGGAGATTCCGATCATCAAGATACCCTGGCAAGATTCGAGGCTCAGCTCGAGGAGCGCTGGGATATCCAGTCACTGAAATCCGCCGTCCTCAAATCTCAACGTGCACGGATGCTTGTCTGCCACGCTCACAGAGTCGGCAAACCGCCGATCTGGGACTACGCGGTGCCCAGCGATCCCCTCGCTCGATACATAAGACCGGAAACCGAGTTTTGGCAAGTTATCGAAGATCGCGCACGTCTGCCCAAGGTCAAAACCGTGTCGAAGGCGTTGAAGGACACCGAAGTCTAGGTCCCCGTGACAGCGGAACGCTTCTCTATCCACTCGATCGCACCAATGTCCTCGCAATTGGGCTCGTCCCGCATGTCACGCAGGGTCTGGGCCGTCTCGGCATAGGCGAGGTCGGTCGCGGTATTGCGCTCCAGAAGGACGTGCAAGTGCTCGATCGTCCGGTTCGGTAGTATGTCGCTGTAACGGTGCACAGATTTCCCGATGCAAGACGTCAAGACATGGCATGTTCAATGTGCACAACCTGCGGATGTAAATCGACTACCGCTGTGCCGACTGGTTAGGACCGCGTCATCTCGATGGACATTCTCGACGGTCGGCGGCATTAAGGTATGCTCTGGTAGTGAAGAAGGGCTGGCTGGCGTGAAGATCGAACGCATCGAACTCTACGGTGTCAGTCTGAATCTCACGGTACCGATCAAACTCTCGCGACAACGACATTTTCACTCCTACGACAGCACGATCGTCAGGCTCGTTACGGACGATGGTGTGACCGGTTGGGGAGAAGGCTGTCCGTGGTCGCCGACATACGGCGCGGAGTTTGCCGATGGTGTTCGCGCCGGACTCGCCCTTCTCGCCCCAACAATTCTGGGACGGGACCCGCTCCAGATCGACCAGCTGACCCATGGTTTGGATCGCGCGTTGATGGGGCACTGGTACGTCAAATCCGCGATCGATCTCGCATGCTGGGACATCGTAGGCAAGGCAGCCAAACGACCTGCGTGCGATTTCCTGGGGGGACAGTTCGATAGTCCGCTGCGCCTGAACCGACCGGTCATGTCGGGCTCACCCGAAGACATGCGCGAACAGGTTTCCGCTCTGAGGGCGACGGGAGTGAGGGTGTTTTCCTGCAAACTCCACGGTGATGATCCCGCTGCCGACGCCGAACGGATCAACTTTCTCCTGGCGGATCGTCGTTCCGGCGAACAGTACACCGCCGACTTCAATGGCGCGCTGAGCGTCGCCGGCGCGTTGGCGTTTTCACACAGCGTCGAAAGCCCGCACCTGTTGATCGAGCAACCCTGCCGAACCTATGGGGAGTGCCTGAACCTCCACGGCTCGATCCGCCATGCGATCCGCCTCGACGAGGTCATAGCGACCCCCGACGATGCCCTGCGTGCAATATCGGACGGCTGTTGTGAGGGCCTCGTCATCAAGATTGGTCGTGTTGGCGGACTGACAAAGGCGCGCAGGATCAGAGATCTCTGTGTCCTGGCTGGACTTCCCGTCTCAGTCCAGGACACCGGAGGCAGCGACATCGCGACGGCAGGAGTGCTGAACCTGGCGCGAGCAACTCCTCCGGAAATCCTGCACTCCGTGGTCGATCTTCGTCTTTTCGTGGACCGAACAACGGCGGATGGTCTTCCCGAGTCCGTGCAAGGCGAGATGGCAACGTGCAATCGGCCGGGTCTCGGCGTAACGCCGCAGCTTGAGGTGCTCGGCAAGCCCCTCGCCACCTACATCTGACCGGGCAGCAACCCGGCAAACGCCATGACCGGCGAGCACTGCGTGAACGTCCCTGGCGAGAGCAGGGTATATTCGACGAAACGTGCTGCATGGCATGCGGGAATCCTTGCCGTTACCGGCTGATATGTATCGACCTGTCTACACCGGCTCTGGCTGTTTCCAACCACCCTTCCTTTCGACATGCCGGGAGCGGAGCGCGGGCGGCTTGTTGCGACGGATCACGCCGCCCATTCGGGTGCCCGCTCCGCTGAGCGAAATGGCGAAGCCGCGTCGGCGGGCGAAGCTCCCACCGGTCGTGATCGGAGGTACGACCGGCGTCGGGGCCAGCTCGTTGAATGGAGCCTGAGATACGATGACAACCGGCCGGGTTCCCCGTTGTTCGTGACCCGCTGTGGGATCGAGATTGACCAGCCAGATTTCGCCCTGCAGCATTACAGAAGTTCGTTACCGACAGGCGCGGCGTCGAGCCACGCGCGATCTCCCTCGTCATCCGGGGCGGTGTCGTCGCATTGCGCGAGAAGCTCTTCAAGCGAGTAACTTGGACGAGCCCGGGGCGCAACAATGAGGCGGCCATCCTCGACGCCGATATCCACCCTGGCGTCCACCCCAAGGTTCAGGACATCGAGCAGCGCCGGGGGCACGGCGAGCATCACCGAACCGCCGACCTTGCGCAGGTTTGTGGTGTGCATCGGTGTCCCCCGAGTTGTACCTGAATACAATACTGGAAGAGTCAGATCGGCAAGCGCCTCCGCCATCGGACTTCGATGGTCCCGGTCAGCGCCTGGAGGTCGATCACTCTTGCTCCCAATGCGTCTGCTCGCATCCCCTTCGCCACCTCAGGCGCCTGCTGCAGGCTCTCTGTCGCAGTTCGCTGTGGCATCGGGGTGCTTCGTCGTGCAGCGACAGGGAGCATAAGGCCCATGAGTTCATGCCTCGCTCCCCTGACGCGGTCTCAGGACAGGAGATTGCCCAGAGCGTAGAACCCAAAGCCAAGGACGATCAGACCTGAACCGGCATTGAGCCAGGCCAGGCCCTTGCCGGTGAAACTGGACCGCATCCATGCACTGATCGTGGCCAGCGTGAACCACCAGGCCGCAGCACCGGCCAGGATGCCGGTGATGACCACCCAGGAATCGACGAGACCGTCGATGGCCTCCAGCACGTGGATGGCGGCGAACAGGGAAACGAAGGCGATGAAGGTGATCGGATTGAAGAGGGTCACCGCAAAGGCGGTGGCAAAGGCGTGCAGCAGTGTCTCGTGATCGGTCGTGCGAATCTGTGAAACCGTCGTCTGCGAGAGGGTTTTCGACTTCCACACGGCGTGGCAGCCCAGCACCACCAGAATGCCGCCGCCCAGACCCTGGATGATCATGCGATTCTCGGACAGGAATGCGTCGACGGCACCGACCGAGAGGACGGCGAGAGCGCCGAACACGGTGTCAGCCAGCGTCGCCCCGAGCCCGGTGGCGTAACCGGTGAGCCGGCCGTCGAGCAGGGTTCTCTGGATGCACAGGACAGCCACCGGTCCGACGGGCGCGGCGACGAGGAATCCCACGACCATGCCGGTGACAAGGAGCTGGATGTCCATGGCCGATCAGGCGAAGGGCCTGACGTCGCGCAGTGACACGACGCGAAAGCGCCAGGCAAGGACGAGTGTGGCGAGCGCGATGCCTCCCACGATCCCCCACATGAGTCCCGGAACACCCAATTCGAGGTGATGGCCGAGGAACCATGCCAGCGGAAGCATGACTCCCCAGAACGACATCAGTCCCACCCAGGTGGCCGGCCAGACGTCGGCAGCGCCTCTCAAGGCGCCGACAAGCACGGCCTGCAGGCCATCGAAGGCGATCAGAAAGGCAGCAACGAAGAGGCCGGTGACAATGATCGCGATGATGACGGGATCTTCCGTGTAGATTGCCGCCAGGGATTCGGGGATGAGGGCAACGATGGCTGCCAGTGGCAGCATGAGAAGGAAGATCAGGCCGGTTCCCACCCATCCGGCTGTCGCCATGGCGGCCCTGTCGCGCCGGCCCACGGCATTGCCGACGCGGACCGCCGTGGCAGTCGACATGCCGATGGCCACCATGAAACAGAAGGCGTTGACATTCATGGCTGCCTGGAAGGCCGCCACCTGGGGGGCGCCGAGATGGCCAGCCATCATGGTGACAAACATGAAGGCGGAGGTCTCGAAGGCGTAGGAAAGACCCATGGGCGTGCCGAGGCGCAGGAACCGCCGCTCCAGTTGGCCAAAGCGCCTCAGTGGACGGAAGAGACCGTAGGCATGCTTGTCGGCCATCAGCAGGATGTAAATGAGGATGCAGCCGAACATCAGCCAGCGGGTGAGACTTGTGGCCAGAACCGCGCCGGATGCACCGCCTGCCTCGAAACCGAGGTTGCCGTAGATCAGCACCCAGTTGAGGAGGATGTTGACGCCGTTGGCGATGATCATGACGATCATGCCCGGCTTGGTGCGGCCGATTCCCTCGAGAAACATGGAGCACGAGGTGAAGAGGAACACGCCGGGCATGCCCCAGGCGTACATCGCCATGACCTCGCCGCCGCCCCGTGCCAGGTCGGGCTCCTGACCGAAGAGCCACAGGATGGCTTCCCCGTTGAAGAGGAAGACAGCCCATATGAGTCCCAGCGTCACCCCGTTGAGCATGGCGGTCCACAGGATGTTGCCGCAGTCCTCCCGGCGTCCCGCGCCGTCTGCCTGGGCGACCAGAATGACGCACCCGGCCAGCAAACCGAATCCAATCACCATCATGGTGATGTGCGGGGCAAACCCGATGGCGAGGTAGGCAAGTTCGTTGCCGCCGGCGCGCCCCGTCATGATGGTGTCCGCCGTCATCATGAGCAGCATGCCGCAACGCATGATGATCACCGGCACCCCGAGTTTCAGGGTGCGCACGACATGGTCGGCAACGCTCTGTGGCGGTGGTCCCAGCGACACCCGGGAAGAAGAAGATGCCATCAATAGCGTTCCGACAACGATGCCCGACGATGATACGTGGAGCATGCGCCGGCGTCGCGATCAACGGCAGTCCGGCGCGGCGCCGTCCCCGTCACAAGATGGTGCAGCCGTCCCCGTCTGTCAAAGAACCGCCGGTGCCTGTGTGGCGTGGAAAGCGCAGGGGCCATAGACTTCCGCCTGCAGGCGATCATCCGCGGAGATGCCATGTCCGTTTACGCAACCGGTATCACAACCGACGTCGACCTTGCCCGTCCCGGCAAGCAGACGGGGCGCCTTCACTTGCCTCACTCGGTCACGCGATCGGCCTATGGCGTCATTCCGGTTCCGGTTGCCGTGATCGCCGGTGGCGAGGGCCCGACGGTCCTGCTCATGGCGGGCAATCACGGTGACGAGTACGAAGGACAGATTGCGCTCGGCAACCTGATCCGGACCCTCGATGCCGGTGAGGTCAGGGGACGCCTCATCGTTCTTCCTTCGGTCAACCTGCCGGCCGCCCGCAGCGGGGTCAGGGTCTCGCCCCTCGACGGCGCCAACCTCAACAGGACTTTCCCCCCCAGGCCCGAGCTTGGACCCACCCACGAGATCGCTGCCTATCTCGAGGATGTCCTGATGCCGATGGCTGACGTGTTTGTTGATCTTCATTCCGGAGGATCGTCGCTCGCGTACCTGCCCTTCGTCGCCACGTCCCTCTGCGGTGATGCGGAGACGGACCGGAGGGCATTGCGGTTGATGCGCGCCTTCGGTGGACCCTATGGTCAGATCTGGCATGCCGGGGAGGGATCGCGGACCGCGTCGGGCGCTGCCGTCCGCCATGGGTGCATCGACATCGGCGGCGAGTTCGGAGGGTCGGGGGTGGTCGATCCGGATCACCTGCGCCTGGTGGAGCGCGGGATCCGCAACCTGCTCGCCGCGATCGGGGTCTTGCCCGCTCACGATGGTGAAACGACGCCTGACATGCGGCTGATGACGAGCAATCCGCCGGATCTCTATGCCTTCGCACCCGATTACGGCGTGTTCGTGCCCGAGGTGAGGCTGGGGGATGAGGTTGATTCAGGTGACCCTGTCGGCACGATCCACAACCTCGAACATCCGGAGCGCGAGCCACAGCGTGTCCGATTTCGGGCGCCGGGCCTGGTCATCTGCCTGAGGGCCATCGGCCGTGTCGAACCGGGAGATTGCCTTGCTCACCAGGCTGTCGACCTCGAACTGCCGGAATCCCTGTTGTCGTGAACCGGATTCGGGTTGACTGTCGTACCCCAAAAACCATGGAGGACGGGCCGTGCGGGAAAATGCGATCCGGCGGATATGGAGTGAAGGGCGCACTGTGGTCAACGGCTGGTTGGCGACGCCCTGTGCCGCTGCCGCGGAGGGAATGGCGCACCAGGGCTGGGACAGCATCACCCTCGACCTGCAGCACGGACTGATCGACTACCCGTCGGCAGTTCACCAGCTGAGGGCTATCTCCACCACGGCGGTGGTTCCATTGGCGCGGGTTCCGTGGAACGAGCCCGGCATCATCATGAAACTCCTCGACGCCGGGGCCTACGGCATCATCTGCCCGATGATCGACGATGGCGAGCAGGCGGGCGCTTTCGTCGGTGCCTGCCGCTATGCCCCTGCAGGATACCGCAGCGTGGGTCCGCTCCGTGCGGCCCTCTATGGTGGCGCCGACTACGTGAGTCATGCCAACGATACGGTGCTTGCCATCGCCATGATCGAGACAAGGCGCGCCGTGGCCAACCTCGATGCCATCCTGGAGACCCCGGGCCTGGACGGAATCTACGTCGGTCCGTCGGATTTGTCGGTCAGCATGGGTCACGCCGCCGGCTTCGATCCCGACTCGCCTGACGTGCTGGAAGCCATCGCCCGGATCGCCGAGGTGGCGAATCGGCATGCTGTCCCGGCCGGAATTCACGTCGGTTCGGTCGCCTACGGACTCAGGATGATGGAGCTCGGCTATCGCTTCATCACCATCCTCAGCGAATACCGTCTGATGACCTGGGCCGCCGGCAACGCCGTCGCAGCGCTCAGGAATGGCTATCCGGATCCATCGGCGCCCTGAACTTCCAAGCGGCGCCGCCATGCGGATGGCGGGTCAGGAACCGCGAGGCAGGTGGGGGTCGTCGGGAAGCGCGGTTGGCGGGACGGTCTCCTGCAACAGATCGCCCAGACGCACCGGTCGTGCCGGCGGCCGGATCCTTGGCCAGTCGAGATCCGCCACCCTGATGCCCCTGCGCACCGCCACCAGGTTAGCCAGGGTGGCAAGACAAAAGCGTCCCTGGCAGCGGCCCATGGAGAGCCGGGTGGTGGACTTCAGCTGAACCATGCCGGTCGCGCCATCTGCTGCACACGTCTCGATCTCGGCAAGGGTCACGTTCTCGCAGCGGCAGACGGGTGTGTCGGGTGTGATCAGCTCCAGAAACGTCTCCGGCGGCGCGAAGATGTCCGCCACGGCGACGCGAAAGCGATTGAGGCGATCGAGGCGCCGTGCCAGTCCGCGCCGGCGCCTCCGGAGATGCGCCGAGGGAGACCGCTGCAGCAGCGCGGCCAGCACGGCAGCGCGTCCCTCCGCGAGGGCCAGCTGCACCCCGCCGATGGCGGCCCCGTCACCTACGGCATAGAGGCCCGGAACCGTGGTTTCCAGGTCTGCCGAGCGTCGGGGCGTCCATCCGCCGAGCAGGGGATCGTGGTGATGGGCGCATCCGGCGAGACGGGTCAGTTCCACCGCCGGCGCCAGGCCGTTCCCCACCACTAGGCAGTCTGCGTCCAGGGTCGTCGCGGATGCATGGTCGATTCCGCCATGGCGATCGATGGGGGCGATCGACACCGCCTCGAGTGCCGGTGCCCCGTGGGCCTCGATCGAGTGCCGCCCCGTCTGACCGGTGAGGAGGGGGGACCCCGGCGGCGGCAAGCCGCAGACGCCATGAGAGCGCTTGCGCCAGGAGGTGCGGGGACCGCGAAAGGGATGCGAGACGTGACCAGGCCCTCTTTTGGAACGGGGTCGCCTCGACCACGGCGCGAACCGTTGCGCCGGCGCTGAGGAGGGTCATGGCGGCGACCAGCAGCAATGGCCCGTTGCCGGCGACCACCACGCTTTCGCCCGGTCTCACGGCCTGCCCCTTGATCAAGTTCTGGCTGCCGCCCGCGGTGATGACACCGTGCAGGGTCCATCCCGGGAAGGGCAGGGGGCGGTCGGTGGCGCCGGCGGCGATGACGATGGCGTCGGCCCGAATCCGGCCCGAATCGTTCCCGGCAGCATAGGCCAGCACGCCCGGATCGGGCGCATTCCAGACCACGCAATCCGGCAGATAGTGAAGGCGGGGATGATCGAGGACCTCGAACAGCGGCCTCGCCCGGTTGACGTCGGAGAACTGGCGCGGAAGCTGGCGAAAGTAACAGCGGCCTCGCCCGGTTGACGTCGGAGAACTGGCGCGGAAGCTGGCGAAAGTACTGCCCGCCAGGCTGACTGTTGTCGTCCATCAACACGACGGAAAGACCGTGGTCCACCGCCTCGCCGGCGGCGGCCAGACCCGCGGGCCCCGCGCCGACGATGGCAATGTCGGCGGATTTCACGCCTGCGGCCTGCGACGAGGCAGGGCGTGGACCTTCATGCCGGGCGCGGCCGGAGTCATGCAGGCGCGCACACCTGCTTCGCCATCGACCACGACAGTGCACTCCCGGCAGACACCCATTCCGCAGAAATAGGCCGGTGACCGGCCCGCTGCCAGGAGTGCCGCAGCGATGCTTTCTCCCGGCCAGGCCGGCACCGGAACACCGTCTGCGAGGAAGGTGAACCGTTCGCTCCCGACCCTGCCGGCCGGCAACCGTCGCGAACCGGCCGTCATGACAGAAGACGGGCCGGGTCGAAGGACTCTGCAGGCACCGACGCGATGCCCGTGGTGGCGAGTTCCGCCACCACCTTTCCCAATGCCGGGCCCAGAGAATACCCACCACGGGCACCGGTCGCGATGAAGACGTTCCGGTGGCCAGGGAGCCTGCCGAGCACGGGCAGGGCATCGGGGGCGACACTTTCGAATCCCGACCAGCAGCGCTGGATGCCGAGATTCCGCAGTGCCGGCACCACCTGTGCCGCGATCGCGAGGTTGTGAAGCAGGCGCACGTGATCGATGTCCTTCTCGCCGCTCGCCAGGCTGCCCCGTCCCTGCCATCCGCCGCCGATCATGCAGGTCCCGTTGGCATACTGCTTGAGTGACAGGACCCCTCCCATGTGGGTCACCACCCGGTCAAGGACGGGTGGGGCAGGTTCGGTGATCGTCAGCATGTTGACGTCCACCATGAGCGGCAACTCGACTCCCAGCATGGTTGCGATCTCGCCCGACCACGCGCCAGCAGCGATCACCAGGAAGTCGCAGCGGATGGTCCCGGCAGGGGTGGCAAGGCAACAGCCGTCGGCCGAGTCGATGGCCCTCACCCCGGCACGGTCGACAAGACGCGCCCCGGCGGCCGTTGTCGCCTTCATCAGGCCGGGGCCAGCCGACAGCGGCATCGAGTAGGCATCCCGCGGGCAGACGGACGCCGCACGCACTTCGCCGCCAAGCCATGGCGCGCAGTCGACCAGCGCCTGTCCCTCCAGAAACTCGACATCGAATCCGCGATGCCGCTGCAGTGCGACCGACGATCGCAGCATCGCCACCTCCCGGCTCGAGAGTGCGACGCGCAGTCCACCGGACAGCGTGACCTCCCGCTCGAAGACGGCGGCTTCCTGTTCCCACAGGTCGAGCGACATCTGCATGAGTTCCATGACTTGCGGATGCTTGACCTGCAGGGAGAGTGTGCCGGCGTTGGCACCCGAGGCCTCGCCCCAGGCATCGCCGCGGTCCAGGACGACGACCTCGCGTCCGGCGCGGGCGAGGTGGAGCGCGGCGCTGAGACCGGTGATTCCGGCTCCGATGACGACAACGTCTGTACGCGCTGGAAGCTCCGTGGCGGCAGGCATCGGTGATCCCGGTCCGGTCTTTCGGTCCTCGAGGCAATATACCAGCCATTCGATCCTGCGACGCGCCGTCCTCACCGGGCAGGAGCGGCACTCCGCACCACCCCGTCTCCGAGACACGCGTGCGCGCAGGGTCCACAGAGACGACCACCAGTTTGCCCTTCAGGAGTACGGCTCTTCGCCAATCATGATGCTGGCGGGCAGATCGTCACCATCGGCGAGGGTCTGCCTCTGCACGCAGTCACCGTCAATCCCTGCAGGTTCTGTCTTTGCTTTGCGAACGCGCCTGCGAAGAGTGTCTCAGCCGCCTGGGCCGGACTGCGAAAGTCTGCGCCATGCGGACACGGGGCGTGTGTTCCATCGCGCACGCGGGGTCGTCAGGCGGCCTCCGTGTCCACTGCGTCGACGATATAGGCGAGGACGTCCTGCTTGGTCGCCGAGCTGCGGTCCAGGGTGGCGACAGCACGACCGGCGCGCATCACCATGATCCGGTCGGCGATCCTGAAAACGTGATCGAGATTGTGGCTGATGACGATGAGCGCGATCCCCTGCTGCTTGAGGTTTTGCATCAGCATGAGGGTGTTGCGGGTCTCTTCGGCGCCCAGCGCTGCGGTCGGCTCGTCCATGACGAGAATCTTGAGATCGGTGGCATAGATCGCCCGGGCGATTGCCACCGCCTGGCGCTGGCCACCGGACAGGTGATGGGTGGCGACGTGAATGTCTTCCAGTTCGATGCCCACCTGTTGCTTGAGCACGCGAGCCGCCTCCGTGGCCATGCGAGCGTTGTCGAGAAAGGTGAGACCGAGGAACCGACGCTTGAGCTCGTGACCCAGGAACACGTTGCCCGCGGCATCGAGGCTGTCGACCAGGCCCAGATCCTGGTAGACGGCCTCGATGCCGATCTGCCGCGATTGTCGCTTGTTCGTGATCGAAACCGGCCGCCCTTCCATTCGGATTTCGCCCGTGTCCAGCTCATGGACTCCGGTCAGGACCTTGATGAGGGTCGACTTCCCGGCGCCGTTGTCGCCGACGATGGCAAGCGCCTCGCCTGCATTGAGGTGCAGACTGACATCGGCAACCGCCATGACACCGCCGAAATGCTTCGAGATCGAGTGCATTTCCAGCAAAGGCGCGTCACTCCGAATGGAAGGGGACGGCTGGTTCATCGTTCGAAGCGCCTCACCGCTCCAGAGTACCGATACCGGTATACCGGAACGCTTCGCGCTCCATCGCATCCACGACATCGGCGCCCGTCTCGCCGCTCACGATGGTGATCCGGCCGAGAATGACCAGCGGGATGTCGTCGGTGCGGCCTTCCACATGCGCACGCACCACCTCCGCGGTCGCAACGCCCACGTCGTCGCTCATCCGCATCGGCGTCGCCCAGAGCTCACCATGGCGCAGTGCCTCGAGCTCGTCGCCCGTGCCACCCCAAGCCGTCACCTTGACGTCGCTGCCGGCCTCCTGCACCGCGGAGATCGAGCCCATCGCCATGGCGGTGTTGGCATTGTGGATGAGTTCGACTTCCGGATAGGCCTGCAGGATCTGCTGTGTGCCGGTATAGCCGCGCTCACGCTCGAAATCGCCGTAGTGCTCGTAGGCGACTTCCCAGTTGCTCTGGCTGGTGACGCATTCCTTAAACCCGCCCGAACGCTGATCGTCGATCGCGCCGGGAATGCCGCGCACCAGAGCCATCGTGCCCTCGGTGCCAAGATTCTCAAGGACGTAGTCGCACATGATCAGGGCGCCGGCGAGGTGCGAGAAACTGAGGTAGGCCAGCGGCTGTGAGCTGCCCCATTCCTGCGGCACCACCGTGAAGTTCCAGACGATCACCTCGGTGTCCGGCTTGTCGATGAGCCGCTTGATGTTGTCCTGCTGTACCCGCAGTTCGGTCGGGCCGAAGACGACGTAGTCGAAGTCCTCCTGCTCGACCTGATCCGTGTAGGTCGCCTGGATCACGTGATCGCCGACATCCGACGCATACTGCGTGTCGACGGCGGGAAGGCCGATCTCCTCGAGGCGTTTCATCATCGCCTGATAGTTGCGCAGCCAGAAGTCCGACACGTCCTGGCTTGGATAGATGAAGGCGATCTTGACCGGTTCGCTTGGCGGGTCGGCCATCGCCTCGCCGGGCTCACCGACGATGGCCTGGAATGCGGCCAGATTGTCCTCGTCCGTGACTTCGTAGTACTCCCAGAATCCGTCCTCGCCGGAACCTTCAAGGTCAGCCAGCGCCGGAATCTCGCGTGCTTCGGTGGCCACGGTGAAACCGGCGCAAAGGGCCAGTCCCGCAACGCCTGCGAGAAGGGTTTTCGATTGCATGATGTTCCTCCCTTATCAATGCTCAGTCTAGTGTTGGTTGAAGATGCAGCGGTCAGGGGCGCCCGCCGCGTGCGCGTCTGAGCAGCCCTGAAAGACCTCCCCTTCCCGGGTCCTGAAGGGCTGCATAGAAGGCAACGGATGTGATGATGATCAGGCCGGCTGCAACCTGCTGCCAGAAGAAATCCAGCCGCAGCATGACCAGCGCGTTGACCACCATGGAGAGAAGAAGAACCCCGACCAGCGTGCCCATCATGGACCCGCGGCCGCCGAACAGCGACGTTCCGCCAACGACGACGGCGGCAATCGTGTGAAGGGTCAAACCCATGCCAGCGGTGGCCTGGATCGCGTTGAGACGGCCGGTGAGCAGTATGCCCGCCAGACCGGCAAGGCCGCCCAGAAGCATGTACTGGTAGATCTTGTGCCGGTGGACATCGATGCCTGTGAGGATCGCGGCTTCGGTGTTGCCGCCGATCGCCACGGCGTAGCGGCCCAGGGGCGTGTACCGGTAGAGAACAAAGCCGGCAGCGATCGCGATCACCCCGATGACAGCGGCGATCGGGATCAACTCGAAGATGCGTCCCCGGCCGATCCATGTCAGCGGGTCGGGAAAACGCGACAGCACGACACCCGCAGCAAGGACAAGCGCCAACCCGCGAAAGACAAGATCGGTCGACAGCGTCGCGATCAGATCGGGCACCCGCAACTTGGTAACGACGAAGCCATTTACCAGGCCACACGTGATTCCTACGAGGATGGCGACGGCCATGCCGAGGAAGACGTTAAACCCGGCGTCCTTGATCAGCATGGCCATGATGACCGCGGAGAGCGCCGCAACCGAGCCGACTGACAGATCGATGCCGCGGCCGGTGATCACCAGCGTCATGCCCATGGCCAGGACCATGAAGATGGACGCGTCCTGCAGGATGATCATCAGGTTCTGCAAACGGAAGAAGCGCGGATCGGCAAAAACCATGATCAGACAAAGCGCCATGATCATGACCAACGGGCCAAGTATGTTGACGGAACGCTCTGCCCACGGAATCTCGCGTCGCCGAGACCCTGTCGCCGGCGAACTATCCGGAAGGCTGACCATTCCGCACCTGTCTTGCCGAAAACAACTGGTACGTGATGCTTCCATCGGTCTTCCTGCAAGTCAAGACACGCATCGGCAGGGCAGGACGGCCGCTGATAACCGGGTAGCGGAGCCCGTTGCTCCCCTGGAGTCCCCGTGTTGAAACATGAACACCGGAACGCCATGTTACTGGTGTTCTCAGGACACGATTCTCTCCGACCATGGACAGCAGAGCGCAAGAGGAGGTGCCCGGTCCGCAGGGGCGCGTTGCCGCGCGGCTGTTCGGGGTGCTTTCGGAGTTCATCGCACCTGAGTTCCTGTCGTTCGGAGGCGGTACGGTTCTGGCCGCCCGGTGGCGCCACCGTCGTTCTCTGGACGTGGACCTGTTCTGCGAGCCGCATGCCTACGACGGACTGGGACCGGCGGGCAGGGAGCGCTTGGAGGCAGCGATCAAGACAATGCCGGGTTGCGCGGAGGAACCCACCTGGTGCGATTCCATTGCAACCTATGCCGAGATCGATGGCCTTGAGGCAACGCTGTTGCCCAGGACCACCGTGATCGAGTCTGTCCGGCCGACCAGACTGGCCGGGACCCGACTTGCACTGCAGTCCAGTGCCCAGATCCTGCATGCCAAGATTTCGAGACGAATGTATGCCGGAGGCGAAATTGTCGCGCGCGACGCCTACGATCTCGCCTGCGCCAGACGGTTCGATCTATCGGCGCTTCAGCGTGCCCTCGGCAACATCGATCCCCGGGAGGTCCATGTTGTTCGGGAGATTGTCCGGACGATTCCAGCAGGACGGTTGATCGATGACGGGGTCAAGCCCGTCATCGAGCCGTGTCTGCAGTGGACCGGGGAGGCGTTGAAGGAAGCCGTACTCGAGGCACTCAGCGTTCCGCCGGCCTCGCGGGACATGTCGCTGCCGGAGGACGGCAGCGGCAACAGTGGCCCGGTGCCATGAGGCGTCGCCACGGGCATCTCGAGCGTGTGGCGCTGCATGCGCCGGACGCGTTCGCCGAACATACGCGCCTCTACAGCCATTGCTTCGCTGCGCCTCTGCCGGAAGGGGAAGCCATTGTACGCCGGATCGCACGCAAGCATTGCTCGGGCATGGCGGGGCCACGTCCGACGGGCACCGGCATCCTTGCGGCTCTTTCCCGCCCGCCGGACGCGAACTGCGTGGACAGCAGGGCGGTCTCGTGGATGCTCTCGACTATCCAGCCACACGAGTGCGCGATTCTCGTGACGTGCTGCGGGGTACGGGTCGAGGACCTGGCGCGCCATGTGCGGGTCCGGGGCCAGCAGCGGCCGGCGATCGTGCGTTTCCTCAACCAGTTCGCCATCGCGCCGCAGAGAGTGGAGCCATGTTGACTGGCTGTGACGACACATGATCTGATCCGGGCCATCCATCTCGATTCGCTGCACCAGATAACCGACACGGCGGGCGCTACGGAGAAGGCGGAAACCGAATTCCGCCCCTTCCGGCAAGCGTCCATCCCGTGTCGAGTCGTCTGCTCCCTGAAGGCGTGCCCGTCGAATCCCGGATTGCCGGGAGGTCGACTCGGTGCGGCTGATTGTCTTCTCCGGCAAGGTGTTTCAGGAAGAGCGCCGGGTACCCGTCTCCACCGTCTCATGGGGTGGGAGACCGGACGGTCTGCGGAGGCGCCGGGTGCCGCGGTATCCGGGAGGGACACATCATGTCTGAAGCCGTGATCGGCGACCTTCAGAAGCGCCTTGACGCAGCGGCGGATGTTGCCAGGAAGGAATGGTTCGAGGCCTATCTCAAGCATGTGATCGGTTATCGCGGGGTGCCGATGCCCGAGGTCGTGCGCACCGTCGCCGCATGGCGAAAGGAGTGCGGTCTCGATGGTCTTGCGAAGGACGATCAACTCGATCTCGCCGTCTCGCTCATCGGTTGCGCCCTTGCCGAGGACAAGTTCGCCGGGATCGTCTACATCCAGAAGTACCTGGTGCGGCATGTGCCCGCTGACCGGATTCTGGAGGCGGCCGAGGACCTGTTCGCGAAGGGCGCATTCTGCAACTGGGCGACAAGCGACGGCTTCAGCGCGCGCGTGCTCGCTCCGCTGATCCGTCGCGGCGGGAGCGGGGTGGCCCAACGGATAGCCGGCTGGCGCACCGCGAACGATCTCTGGCAGCGCCGCGGTTCCATCGTGCCCTTCAGGGCGGTGGTGGACGATCCGTCGTACCACCCGCTGATCGCGGAGGTCATCGCGGCGCTGGTGGAGGAACGGGAGCGGTTCATCCAGACCGGGATCGGCTGGGTCGTCAGTGACATGGCAAAGACACATCCGGACACCGCGGTGGCTCTGGTGGAGCGGCACCTTGACGAACTCTCGGCCGAGGTGATCCGGCGCCATACGAGACATGTCCCCGATCACGAACGATTCAGGGACATCAAACGCAGGCAGGAACGTCGCTAGCGCACGAGAGTGACGGGCGTCGGCGGGAGGCGCATGATGGGATGTCCGGTGGCCGCATCAGAGGAGTGTTGAGGCATGGTCAATCTCGTTGCCGAGGCTGAAGGACTGGTTGTTCGCCAGTCGTTCCCGCACCGCATCCGGGTGATCGATCACCAGTGGATTCCGCTCTCCGACGGGACGAGGCTGGCTGCCCGGATATGGCTCCCGGACGATGCCGAGCGCAGTCCCGTGCCGGCGATCATCGAGTACATCCCCTATCGCCATCGCGACTTCACGCTGCCGCGCGACGAGATGATCCACCCATGGTTTGCCGGACACGGCTACGCCGCCATCCGCCTCGACATCCGCGGGTCGGGAAACTCCGAAGGGCAGCCCATGGATGAGTACGTGGCCCGCGAACAGGACGACATGCTCGAGGCCCTTGCCTGGATCGCCGCGCAGGACTGGTGCAGCGGCACGTGCGGCATGATCGGGATTTCCTGGGGCGGGTTCAGCGCCCTGCAGACGGCCTTCCGCGGGCCGCCCGAACTCGGCGCCATCATCACGCTGTGTTCGACGGATGATCGCTATGCTGATGATGTTCACTACATGTCCGGCTGTCTGCTGCGCAACAACCTCGCCTGGGGCGGTCAGGCGTTCGCCTATGCGGCCCGTCCTCCCGATCCCGACGTCGTCGGCGACGCCTGGAAATCCATGTGGCAGGAACGTCTCGACAACCTGCCCTTCTATACCGCCGAGTGGCTGTCGCACCAGCGGCGCGACGCCTACTGGAAACACGGGTCCGTGGCCGAGGACTTCAGCGCCATCCGTTGTCCGGTCTACGCTGTTTCCGGGTGGGCCGACGGCTACACCAACACCGTGCTGAAACTCATGGCCGGGCTCGACGTGCCCCGCCGCTGCCTCATCGGACCCTGGGCGCACGCCTACCCGAACCTGGGAGTTCCCGGTCCTGCGATCGGCTTCCTCCAGGACTGCCTCAACTGGTGGGACCGCTGGCTCAAGGGGATCGACAACGGCATCGACCGCGAGCCTGCGGTGCGCCTGTGGCTCCAGGATCCGGCGCCACCGGCAACGCACATGTCCAGGCGACCCGGACGCTGGATCGGCATGGCAAACTGGCCGCCGGCAGTGGGCGATGAACGGACCTGGTGGCTCGATGCCGGGGGGTGTCTGGTGAGCGAGCCCGGCACCGGACTGGTGGAGGTGGCGACGCCGCTTGTCACCGGCATGATGACAGGGGAGTGGAATCCCCACGGCATCGGCCCGGAACTTCCCGGCGACCAGCGCAGTGACGATGCCCGTTCCCGGGTGTTCCTGGCACCGGGCGCCGGCGAGGACCTGGCGATCGTCGGGCGCCCGTGCCTCCGGCTGCGCCTGGCCTCCAACAGGCCGACAGGTACCGTCGTCGCCCGCCTGGTGGGTGTGGCCGGCGATGGATCATCGGCTCTCATCACATGGGGGTGTCTCAATCTTGCCCACCGGAGCGGACACGAGAACCCCGAGCCCATGGAGCCTGGTGTCTTCACCGATGTCGTCGTGACCATGAATGCCATCGCCCAGGTCGTACCGGCGGACTGGCGGCTGCGGCTGGCCCTCTCGTGCGGCAACTGGCCCCTGCTGTGGCCGGCGCCCGAATTGACCCGATTGACGATCGACTGCAGCGCCAGTGCCCTCGTTCTGCCATTGACCGGCGGCAAGGAGGAGAGTGCCGCGCTGGCGGACCTCGAGGCGGCGGAAATCGCTCCCCGGCCCGACCTTGACTGGCTGCGATCGTTCAGCCGGTCGCGCAGGTTCGTCACCGACGTCGAAACCGATACGACGACCCTGGTACTGGAAAAGGACGACGGGGCCTACCGGATCAACAGCCATGGCCTCGTGATCGAACAGGCCGGCACGGAGCACCAGTCGATCATGGAGGGTGAACCGCTCTCAAGCCGCGGCGAGGTGCGCTGGAAACTGGGGCTGTCGAGAGGCGACTGGCAGACCTCCGTCGATGCTGTCACGACACTGACCTGCGACGCCGCGACCTTCCTCGTCACGGCGGAGATCACCGCCCGGGAAGGCAACGACATCGTGTTCTCCAGGTGCCTCGAGAAGACCATCCCGAGGGATAATCTTTGAGGGAATCGGAGGCCGCCGCCGGCGGCCCCCAATAGGACGAAACAGCGTCAGGTCGTGGCGTCGTCCAGCCAGACATCCTCCCAGTACATCCAGCCGCCGAACCCGTGGGGGTGGCCCTTCAGGTCCTTGACCCGCGAGGCGTAGGCGTCGAGCCAGTTGGTAAAGACCGGCGTGACGGTTGCACCCTCGTCGCGCATGATGATCTGGATTTCACGGTAGAGTTCGCGGCGCAGGGCCTCGTCCACCGTCTTGCGGGCTTCGAGGACAAGGCTGTCGAACCTCTCGTGGGACCAGAAACTCTCGTTCCACGAACCGCCCGAGATGTAGGCGATGGCCAGCATCAGGTCGGCAGTCGGCCGTCCGTACCAGCTTGAACCGCACCACGGAACCTTCATCCACACGGCACTCCAGTAACCGTCTGCCGGCACCTTCTTGACGGTCACGTTGGCGCCCGCCTCGTTCATCAGTTCGGCCATGACGATGCTGGCATTCGCGCCACCAAAATTGTCGTCCGAGGCATGGAGTTCGAAGGTGGCATTCTCCATACCGGCTTCCTTCAGATACCAGGCCACCTTGTCGGGATCCCTTTCCAGGGCCTCGACGTCGGGAGCAAAGAAGGGGTCGTGCTGCGGGATCGGATGGTCGCGGCCGACCGTCCCGAGCCCGCTCCATCCGAGTTGCAGCATGCGTTCGCGGTCAATGGCGTGCTTGAGCGCCAGGCGCACGTTGTTGTCGGTGTAGGGCGGCGTGTCGGCCCGCATCGGGTAGGTCGGATGGGCACCGCCGGGCTGGTTCAGCACCTCGGCGTTGTCGGCCTCGTCAACGGAGGAGATGAGCTGGGGATCGAGCCCGATCATGATGTCGATCTCGTCCGACAGCAGCGCGTTCACCCGGGCCGAGTTGTCCGGAATGCCGAAGCTCTCGATCTCGTCAACATAGGGACGCCCGGTGCGATGGTAGTTGGGATGGCGCTCGAAGACGGCGACGATCCCCGGGTCGAACTCCTTCACCATCCAGGGACCGGTGCCGACGGCCTCACCACGGGCGTAGCTGTCGTCGTCCGCGCCCTCCGGCTGCGCCGTGAAGTGGTACTCCGTCAGGAGATAGGGAACGTCCGCGTTGGGCGCCTTCATGTTGAAGACGACGTGACCGGGGCCGTCGGCCGTGATGGACTCGACATCGCCGAGATAGGCATTGGCCGGTGACCCGCCTTCGGGATCGAGGTGCCGGTTGAAGGAATAGGCGACATCGGCGGCGGTCAGCGTCTTGCCGTTGTGGAACTCGACGCCCTGCATGATCTCCATGGTCCACTGGGTGGCGTCGCCGTTCGGTTCCCAGCTTGTCGCGAGGTTGCCGACGAGCCCCTCGCCGGGGATGTAGTCGATCAGACGGTTGTAGAGCAGGCCGGAACGACCGATGTCGCTGCTGGCGACGATCTTCGTCGGGTCAAGGGTGTCGCCGGCGCTGCTGGTGGTGAATCCGGCGCGCAGCCTGCCGCCGCTCTTCGGCGTTGCGGCCCGGGCATCGCGGCATGTGCCTGCGACAAGGGCGCCCGCAGCCGTGGCTGTGAATCCCATGGCAACGAGGCCATTGTGAAAATCACGGCGCGAGACCCTGCCTCCAAGGAACTCGCGAATCAGGACATCCTTCTTTTCCATCCCCAGTCTCCCCGGTGGTGCTGTGGCGCGGAGCTTCCGCACCTTCCTTGCCATGGTGGACGTTTGGACGCCGCCGTCAACATGACCCGGCATGAAAAGGGGCGCATGAACACGTCATGCGCCCCTTCAAAGGACAGCGGGCCGGATTGCCTGCCGGCCCTCGCCTGGTCAGGCCGTGGCGTCGTCGAGCCAGACCTCCTCCCAGTACATCCAGCCGCCAAATCCGTGGGGGTGACCCTTGAGGTTCTTCACCCGCGAACCGTAGGCATCGAGCCAGTTGGTGAAGACCGGCGTGATTGTCGAGCCCTCATCGCGCATGATCAGCTGGCATTCGCGGTAAAGTTCTTGGCGCAGGGCCTCGTCCACCGTCTTGCGGGCTTCGAGAACCAGGCTGTCGAACCTCTCGTGGGACCAGAAACTCTCGTTCCACGAGCCGCCCGAGATGTAGGCGATGGCGAGCATCAGGTCGGCGGTCGGCCGTCCGTACCAGCTCGAACCGCACCAGGGCACGTTCATCCACACGGCACTCCAGTAACCGTCCGACGGCACCTTCTTCACGCTCACGTTGACCCCCGCCTCGTTCATCAGCTCTGCCATCACGACACTCGCGTTGGCGCCGCCGAAATTCGAATCAGAGGCATGGAGTTCGAAGGTGGCATTCTCCATGCCGGCTTCCTTCAGATACCAGGCCGCCTTGTCGGGATCCCTTTCCAGGGCCTCGACGTCGGGGGCAAAGAAGGGATCGTGCTGAGGAATCGGATGGTCGCGGCCGACGGTCCCGAGTCCGCCCCATCCGAGCTGCAGCATGCGTTCGCGGTCAATGGCGTGCTTGAGCGCCAGGCGCACGTTGTTGTCGGTGTAGGGCGGCGTGTCGGCCCGCATCGGGTAGGTCGGATGGGCACCGCCGGGCTGGTTCAGCACCTCGGCGTTGTCGGCCTCGTCGACAGTCCCGACCAGCTGCGGATCGAGGCCGATGATGATGTCAGCCTCTCCGGACAGCAGGGCACTGACCCGCGTCGAGATGTCGGGAATGCCGAAGCTCTCGATCTCGTCGATGTAGGGCAGTCCGGTGCGGTGGTAGTTGGGATGGCGCTCGAAGACGGCGACAATCCCCGGGTCGAACTCCTTCACCTTCCAGGGACCGGTACCGATGGCCTCGCCTTGAACGTAGCTCTCGCTGTCGGCGCCTTCCGGCTGGGCCGTGAAGTGGTACTCCGTCAGGAGATAGGGAACGTCCGCGTTGGGCGCCTTCATGTTGAAGACGACGTGACCGGGGCCGTCTGCCGTGATGGACTCGACATCGCCGAGATAGGCATTGGCCGGGGATCCGCCTGCGGGATCGAGGTGCCGGTTGAAGGAATAGGCGACGTCCGCAGCGGTCAGCGTCTTGCCGTTGTGGAATTCGACACCCTGCATGATCTCCATGGTCCACTGGGTGGCGTCGCCGTTCGGTTCCCAGCTTGTCGCGAGGTTGCCGACAAGCCCCTCGCCGGGGATGTAGTCGATCAGACGATTGTAGAGCAGGCCGGAACGACCGATGTCGGCGCCACCGACGATCAACGTCGGATCGAGAGTGTCGCCGGCACTGCTCGAGGTGAAGGCCGCCGACAGCCGGCCGCCGGTAACGGGCTCTTCCGCCTTTGCCTCGCGGATCGTGGAATCAACGAGTGCGGTTGCCGCGGCAGCCGACAGGCCGAAGCCCATGAGGCCGTTCTGGAAGTCGCGCCGCGACACCTTGCCTTTCTGAAACTCCCTGATCAGGACATCCTTCCCTGTCACTGGACCATCCTCCCTTTTTGAGTGGTGACAACCGGCCGGAGTCTAGAGGAGCGGGACCCGAAATGACAATGCCGCCTTTCGGGAACGGATGGATCCGGGAGAGGCGTTGCTTGTCCCGCGAAGGGCCTCGGCCTATTGTCGCCAAGGCGCCCCGCTTGATGTTAGGACGCTCATGAAGCTCATTCGCGACTGGTTCCACGAGACGTTTTCGGATCGTCAGGTCCTGATTCTCACGGTCATTCTCTTGATCGCCGTGGCGGGAATCATGTTCATCGCGGATATGGTGGCGCCATTGATTGCCGCCTTCATCATCGCCTTCATGCTTGATGGGCCGGTACGCTGGCTGACCCGCAGGAACGTCAACCACATTGCCGCGGTCAACATCGTGTTTGTCGGCTTCTTTGTGGCCTCGCTGCTCTTTCTTCTGGGACTGCTGCCGGTGCTGTTCCGCCAGATGGGCCAGTTTGTGGCCCGTGTTCCGGAGATGACACAGGAACTCCAGAGCCACCTTGTGGCGTTGCCGCAGCGCTATCCGGACATGATCTCCGAGGACCAGGTCAGCGGTTTCATCACGGAGATCGGCTCTGCCATTGTCGCGACGGTCTCATCCCTGCCTTCGTTCGCCGGTGCTTCCGTGGTCGGACTGCTGACCGCGATCGTCTACCTCATCCTCGTCCTCGTGCTGGTCTTCTTCATGATCAAGGACAAGCGGGCGATCGTCGCGTGGCTGGTGACATTCCTGCCCCGCGACCGGGAACTGACAAGCACCGTGTGGAGCGAGATCACGGCGCAGGTCTACAACTACATGCGCGGCAAGGTCTGGGAGATTCTCATCGTCGGCGTGGTGACCTACGTCGTGTTCGCGCTCCTCGGCGTCGAGTTTTCGATCCTGCTTGCCGTCATCACCGGTCTTTCGGTGTTGATCCCCTACGTGGGGGCCGCCGCGGTGACGGTTCCCGTCGCCGTCATCGCCTTCCTTCAGTACGGCATGACATGGAACTTCGGATACGTGGTGATCGCCTACGGGATCATCCAGGCCCTCGACGGCAACATCCTTGCCCCGTTGCTGTTCAGCGAGGTCGTGAACCTCCATCCCGTCGCCATCATTGTCGCCATCCTCATCTTCGGCGGGCTGTGGGGGCTGTGGGGCGTCTTCTTTGCCATCCCGCTGGCCACGGTCGTGCAGGCGGTGCTGCGCGCCTGGCCACGCACCACGCCCTGGCGGCGCGTTGACTGAGAGACATGTTCAAGTTGATCATCAGACGTCTGTTTCTTGGTCTTCTGACGCTTCTCGCCATCACCGTCCTGGTCTTTCTCGGTACGGAAATCCTCCCCGGGGATGTCGCCCAGGCGATCCTCGGGCAGTCGGCGACGCCGGAGACCGTGGCCGCCCTGCGCGAGAAGCTCGGTCTCAATGCACCGCCCTGGGAACGCTACTTCACCTGGCTGGCCAACATTCTTGCCGGTGATCTCGGCAACTCGCTTGCCAACGGCATCCCCGTTGACCGGATCGTCGGCCAGAGAATTGTCAACACGATCAATCTCGCCCTTTACGCGACGGTCATTGCACTGCCCCTGTCACTCCTTCTCGGGCTGCTGTCGGCGGCCTGGCCGGAAGGGACGTTCGATCGCTTGACCTCGTCGACCACGGTGTTCTTCATCTCGATCCCGGACTTCGTCATCGCCATCGTGCTCATCATCATCTTTGCCCGTGAGCTGGGCTGGTTCCCCTCCGTCGTGCACCGGCCGAGATGGGGCGATGTACCGGTGGCCCTGGGCCAGACCTTCCTGCCCATGCTGACCCTCGTCCTTTCCATCCTTGCCCACATCATCCGCATGACGCGGGCCGCGGTCCTTGACGTCCTCAAGCAGCCCTACATCGAGATGGCCCTGCTCAAGGGAGCCCCCAAGTCGCGCATCATCATCCGTCACGCCATTCCCAACGCTCTGGGACCGATCGTCAATGTGGTGGCTCTCAATCTCGCCTACCTGGTGAGCGGCGTGGTGATCGTCGAAGTCATCTTCACCTACCCCGGGCTGGGCCGCCTCATGGTGGATTCCGTCATCTTCCGTGACCTGCCGCTCATCCAGGTGGCGGCGCTGGTGTTCTGCGGTTTCTATGTCGCCCTCAACATCACGGCCGATGTCACCGCCATCATGGCCAACCCTCGCCTGAGGTTCGCCAAGTGACCCGGTTCGCGGGTCGCACCCGTTCGAAGCGGGCCCGGCCGCGCCCCGACGGGTGGGCCTGGGCGGGTATCGTCACTGTCGCCGCCGGCCTCCTTCTCGCGGTCGTCGGGCCGTTGGTGGCGCCCCACGAGGTCGGCGCCATCATCTCGGAGTCCCACTTCGAGGCGCCCGGCATCAACACGTTCCTGGGGACCGACATGCTGGGCCGCGATATCCTGTCGCGTCTTCTCTATGGCGCCCGCATGACGGTGGGTGTGGCGCTGGCCGCCACCGTTCTCGGCTTCCTCATCGGCATGGCCGCCGGGTTCTCGGCAGCGGAGATCAAGGGTCGCTACGACGACTTCATGCTGTGGCTGGCGGACATGATGCTGTCCTTTCCACCGCTGTTGCTGGCCCTGATCATCATCGCCTCCCTCTCCTCGAGTCTGCCGGTCCTCATCTGCACGATCGCTGTCCTCCACGCCTCCCGCGTCGCCCGTGTCAGCCGTGCGGTGGCCATGAACATCGCCGCCCTGGAGTTCGTCGAGGTGGCCCGGGCGAGGGGAGAGAGCCTGGTGTCCATCCTGGTGCGCGAGATCTGGCCCTCGACGATCCGTCCCCTGGCCGTCGAGTTCGGACTGCGCCTGACCTACTCGATCCTCTTCCTGTCGAGCCTGAGTTTCCTCGGGCTCGGCATCCAGCCGCCGGACGCCGACTGGGGCTCCATGGTGAGGGAGAACCTGAACGCCCTGCAGACGGGAACCTATCTTGCCGTCCTGCTTCCGGCTTTCTCCATCGCCATCCTGACGGTCGGGGTCAATCTCATCGTTGACTGGCTTGGGGCGCAGTCGGGCCGGTCGATTTCCGAAGAGCTCACCGGATGACCGCCTTTCTCAGAATTGAGGACCTCGTCGTCGAGGGGCGACCGCCTTCAGGAATCTGGGTGGAGACGGTGCATCATTGCAGCGTTGACGTGCATCCAGGCGAGGTCGTGGCGCTGATCGGCGAGTCGGGTGCCGGAAAGACGACGGTGGCGCTGGCGGCGCTGGGCTATGCGCGGCCGGGAACCCGGTTCCGGAACGGCCGGGTCTTCCTCGAGGACCGCGATGTCCTTGCCATGTCGATCGCAGAGAAGCGCGACCTGCGTGGCCGCGATGTCGCTTACGTGGCGCAGAGTGCGCAGGCTTCGCTCAACCCCTCCATTCCCGTGGGCGAACAGATTGCCGAGAGCCTGCACCTGCACCAGGTTGCCGAAGGCGCCGACGCTACGCGGCGGACGATCGAACTGCTCGATCTGCTCGACATACCCCATCCCGAGATGATTGCCCGGCGCTATCCGCACCAGACATCGGGCGGCCAGCAGCAGCGCATCATGATGGCCATGGCGTTGGCCTGCCGGCCCCGGCTGCTGGTGCTCGACGAGCCGACGACGGCCCTCGACGTGACAACGCAGATCGAGGTGCTCAAGGCGATCAAGTCGGTCAACCGCGACCTCGGTACCGCATCGATCTACGTCAGCCATGATCTTGCTGTCGTCGCCCAGGTGGCCGACAGGATTCTGGTCATGAACCAGGGACATGTCGTGGAACATGGAGAGACCTCGCGCATTCTCGACGATGCGAGAGAGGACTACACACGGACCCTGCTGGGCGCGGTGAAGCCGCCGCCCTCGCCTGAGAGAACGGTGGTCGACCGTTCCGTGACCAGCGACAGCGAGCCGGTGGTCTCGGTCACGCATACCTCTGCCAGCTATGCCCGCCAGACCCTGTTCGGCACCATCGAACGGGAGCAGTACGTTCTCCATGACATTGCGCTTGATGTCTGGCCCCGCGAAGTGCTGGCCGTGGTCGGCGAATCGGGAAGCGGGAAGTCCACGCTCGCCAGGGTCATGGCCGGTCTTCATCCGCCCCTTCCCGGCGCCAGGATCACGCTTGACGGCAAACTCCTTGCCGGCCGGGCGAGGCGCAGGACACGCGATCAGCTTCGCCGCATCCAGATCATTTTCCAGAGCCCGGACCAGTCACTGAATCCGGAACGGCGTGTCGACGACGCCATCGGCAGGCCCCTCGAGCTCTATTTCGGCATGTCGGGGTCCGAGAAGTACGATCGGATTGCCGATCTCCTCGAGATGGTCGGACTCGACCCCGACTATGCCGGGCGCTTTCCCGCCGAACTGTCGGGAGGTGAACGTCAGCGTGTCTCCATTGCGCGGGCCTTTGCCGCCGAGCCGGATGTCATCCTGTGCGACGAGGTCCTGTCCGCCCTTGATACCGTCGTGGCTGCCCGGGTACTCGAACTGATGAAGGAACTGCGGGAATCCCACCAGGTGGCCTACGTCTTCATCAGCCACGATCTCTCGACCGTCGCATCGATCGCCGATCGGGTGGCGGTCATGTATGCCGGCAGGATCGTCGATGCCGGTTACACCAACGATGTGTTCGCGCCACCGCATCATCCCTACACGCAACTTCTCATCAGTTCCGTTCCGGCGCTGCGCCAGGGATGGCTCGAGGAGGTCATCACCAGCCGCGAGGCGGAAGCGGGCATGCGTTCCAATGTCATGCTGCACGACCGCCCGTGTCCCTTTCGCATGCGCTGCCCCCTTGTCGTTCCCGGAGCCTGCGACACGGAACCGGCACCGGCAAGGGAGATGGGACAGGGGCATATCGTCATGTGCCAGCACGACGAGGCGACCCTTCTCGCGGCACAGGGCGGGGCCTGATCCCTTCCTATCCGTCGAGCGGCGGCCTCGTTGCGGTATCGCCGTAGAGCGGCATGGCAGATTCGATCGCATGGGCCACCCGGAACACGGTCTGTTCGTCGAAGGGATTGCCGACGATCTGAATGCCGGTTGGAACGCCGTTGGTGTCAAGCCCCGAGGGAACGGACAGCACCGGCAGGCGGCTGAACGCGTTGAACGCCGGGGTCATGATGACACTGTGGATGTCATGGTCGACGCCATCGACGTTGACGGGCTGTTCCCAGTCCCTCAGGTCTGCCGGAATCGCTGTGGTTCCCACCGTCGGGCAGATGAAGACGTCGTGACGCGCCAGGTCGGGCATGAACTTCAGCCAGGCGTTGCCGATCGCCTTCATGCAGTCGTGGAACATGCGGGGCGTATAGCGTTCATTGTGCCGTGCGAAGGTCACCGTGTAGTCGCAGACGAGGTCGGGATGGCGATCCGCGGCATCGCTGAATTCATCGGCATAGATCATGCCTCCCCAGGCCGGGAAGGCGTCCAGCAGATCCTCGGCCCACGGGGTTGCGATCTCTTCCGTGCTGGCTTCTCCAAGGGCCGTTTCAACGATCTGTCGGGTGTTCCTCCTCACCGCGTGCGAGACGGTGTGGCCTCCGAGATCCTCCGAGAAGGCCACTTTCAGCCCCTCCACGCCCGCCGGACACTCGGGCAGGAGCGGGGCACCCGGAACATGTGCCGGGTCCCTTGCCCCATGGGGGCTGTTGGCGATAGCGTTCTGCACGAGAGCGGCGTCGCCGCTGGTACGGGTCATGGGGCCGATGTGAAAGAAGGGATCCATCGCCACCTCGGGACTTCCGGGGTTGCGGCCGTAAGGTGGCTTGTAGCCGGTGATGCCGCACATCGCAGCCGGCATCCTGATGCTCCCGGCGCTGTCGGAACCGGTGGCAAGCGTCGTTGTTCCGGAAGCGACGGCGGCGGCAGCGCCGCCGGACGAGGCGCCGCACGTGATCGCCGTGTTCCATGGATTGCGCGTCACCCCGTGCAGACGCGACGTGCAGGTCCAGGGCCAGACGAATTCCGGGCACGTGGTGAGGGCATGGATGATCGCGCCCTCATCGACAAGGCCGGCAACGGTGGGATTGGTATGATCCGCCAGGTTGTCGGCGAAGATGAGAGATCCAAAGGTCCGGGGCTTGCCGAAGACAGCCGTATCTTCCTTGACCGCCAGCGTCAGGCCCTCAAGCCGTCCGGGACCGCCATCCTTTCCGGTATAGCGCGCTTCCGAACGCCGTGCCGCTTCCAGGGCTTCGTCGAAGAAGGTGAAGGCAAGGGCATTGACACGGCCCTCGACCTCGCCGGCACGGGCAATCTGTGCCTCGAGAACATCCACGGGAGAGAGTTCTCGGGACCTGAACAGGCGCAAGGCCTCCCTGGCGTCAAGAAAGCAGAGGTCGGTGTCGGTCATGGGTGGATAATCCGGAATGGAAATGTCGCCACGAAACCACGGGCCGCACACGGACGAGACTGGTGAAGGATCCCGCGCGCCGCCTTGTCGCCGAATTCATCGGCACGGCCTTCCTTCTGGCGACCGTCGTCGGTTCGGGCATCATGGCAGAGACGCTGTCACCGGACAACGTCGGCGTGGCGCTTGCCGGAAACACGCTGGCAACGGCGGCCATGCTGGTCGTCCTCATCCTGATCTATGGACCCGTTTCGGGGGCCCACTTCAATCCGGCGGTGACACTGGCCTTCACCCTCAGGCGGGACTTCACGGTGGGCGAGGCGGCGGCCTATGTCGTCGTCCAGGTGGCCGGCGCCCTGGCCGGCGCCATGCTCGCCCATGTCATGTTCGACCAGCCGCTTCTCTTTGCCTCGCAGCAGGTGCGCACGGGCGTGGGCCAGTGGACAGGGGAACTGGTGGCCACGTTCTCCCTGGTGGCCGCCATTCTCGGCTGTCTGAAGTGGCGACCCGATGCCGTGCCCTGGGCGGTTGGCCTCGCGATCGCCGGCGGATACTGGTACACCTCATCGACCTCTTTCGCCAATCCGGCCGTCACCATTGCCCGCAGCCTGACGGACACCTTTTCCGGAATCCTTCCGGCCCACGCGCCGGCGTTCATCGCGGCGCAGTGTGCCGGCGCCATTGCCGCCGTCCTGCTGTTCGGCTGGCTCCTGCGGCGGACGTGAACCGGGAGAGGATGCAGCATGCAGTTCGCCATGGGCCAGCCCAACCCCAGAACCGAGGATCCTCGCCTGGTGACGGGCGGTGGACGCTATGCCGACGACGTGAATCTCGATGGTCAGTTGTGGGGTGCGGTGCTCCGTTCACCCCATGCGCACGCTTCCATCGCCAGCATCGACTGCCGTGACGCCCGCTCAACACCCGGTGTGCGCCTTGTCCTCACCGCCGCTGACCTGGAGGGCGAGGGAATCGGTTCCCTGCCGTTCGCTGGCGCCGTCACCAACCGGGACGGATCTCCCATCGCGGCCATTCCACACCCGGTTCTGGCGACCGGCAGGGTACGCCATGTCGGCGAACCGGTGGTTTTCGTGGTGGCGGAGTCACGCGAAGCGGCCCGTGATGCGTGTGAAGCGGTCCAGATCGACTACGATCCGCTCGATGCCGTGACCGGCACCGCCGGGGCCCTTGGAGAGGATGCGCCGCAACTGTGGGAGGAAGCCCCGGGAAACGTGGTGCTTGACTGGGAGGTGGGTGATGCTGCGGCGGTCCGCAGCGGCTTCGCTACGGCCGATCGTGTGGTGGAACTCGAAGTGGTCAACAACCGCGTGGTCGTCGCACCCCTGGAGCCGCGTGCCGCGATCGGCGACTACGAACCCGAGAGCGGACGCTTCATCCTCCATGCCTGTTCCCAGGGGGCCCACAAGCTCGCCGCTCCCCTGGCCCGGGACGTTCTCAAGGTGCCGGGAGACCGACTTCGCGTCTTGACGGGAGATGTCGGCGGCGCCTTCGGCATGAAGAATTTCCTCTTTCACGAATATGTCCTCGTGCTGGTCGCCGCACGGCGACTGCAGCGCCCGGTGAAGTGGACGGCAGATCGCAGCGAGAGCTTCGTCAGTGACCTGCAGGGCCGCGACCGTGTCATGAAGGGGCGGATGGCCTTCGACAGCTGCTGCCGGATCGTCGCCCTGGAGGTCGACGTCATTGCCAACTTCGGCGCCTACGTTTCGCAGTTCATGCCATTCGTGGCGACCCGGGCTGCCACCGCAATCCAGTCCATGGCCTACAGGATTCCGGCCATTCACACCCGGGTGCGCGGGGTGATGACCAATACCGTGCCGATCGACGCCTACCGGGGGGCGGGGCGCCCGGAAACCGGGTTCATGGTCGAACGTCTGCTCGACCTTGCTTCGCGCCGTTTCGGACTCTCCGGGAGCGCCATCCGCCGTCTCAATCACGTGCGCATGGAGGACTTTCCCTGGGACACCGGTGTCGGTGTCATCTATGACTGCGGCGAATTCGCCCGCCATCTTGACCGGGCACTCGACCATGCCGATGTCGCCGGTTTCCCGGCACGCCGCGAGGAGGCAGCCCGCCGCGGCATGTTGCGCGGTCTCGGTGTCACGGGCGTCTTCGACCGCTGCGGCGGCATGGGGCCGGACATGGTGGATCTCGACATCGACAGCGAGGGGCATGTCGTTGCCAGGGTGGGAACGCAGACAAACGGGCAGGGCCACGAGACGGTCTACACGCAGATCATCGCCGATCGACTCAAGGTCGATCCGTCACGCATTCGCATTCTCCAGGGAGACAACGAACTGGTGCCCTTCGGCTCCGGCAACGGTGGTTCCAACTTCATCGCCATTGCCGGCAGCGCCTGCCTCATCGCCGTCGGCCACGCCATCGACAAGGGGCGGAGCATCACGGCGCATCTTCTGGAGACGGCAGTGGAGGATGTCGTCTTCGATGACGGTGTCTTTCGCATCGACGGCACCGACCGGACACTGACTTTCGAGGAGGTGGCGGCGGCGTCCGGTGATCCCGCCGGCGTGGCCGAAGGAGAGGAACCGGGCTGGCGGGTGAGCGGTACCTACAAGGCTCCGGACGGACCGGCCTTCCCCAATGGCACCCACATCTGCGAACTTGAGGTCGACCCTGAAACCGGGGTGACGGAACTCAAGCGCTATGTCGCGGTGGACGACGCCGGAGTCGTCATCAATCCCCTTCTTGTTGACGGCCAGATGCACGGCGGCGTGGCCCAGGGTATCGGTCAGGCCCTGGCCGAGGAGGCGCTCTATGATCCCGGGTCAGGGCAGCTGCTCACGGGTTCCTTCCTCGACTACCAGCTTCCAAGGGCAAGCGATCTCGTCATGATCGAAACCGATCGCATCGAGGTGCCGACAACACGCAATGTTCTCGGCGTCAAGGGTGTCGGCGAAACCGGGGCGATCGGCGGTCCCCCGGCCGTCATCAACGCGCTGGTGGACGCGCTGGCGCCCCTGGGCATCGATCACGTCGACATGCCGGCCACGCCGCTCAAGGTATGGCAGGCGATCAGGAATGCTTCCGCGACCGCCTGTCGTGGCCACGGAAGGGAACATGAGAACCACAACCGGGACAATCGCCGATGATTTCCTCGTCAGAGTTTGCCGGACGCCGGGACCGGGCCCGGCACGCGGTGCGGAAGGCGGGCCTTGCCGGCCTTCTCGTCTGTTCGCGTGGCGGCGGCACCACCGACCGCTACGCCGACGTCAAGTACCTCACCAACTTCTACACGCGGTTTCCCTACATCCCGGATGTGCCAGGCGAGTGGACGGGGAGGGCCCATGCGTTCGTCGTCCTGCCGGCCGATGGCGAGCCTGTCCTCGTGGCCGATGACCGGCCGGAACGCGACTCGGACCTTGCGATCGGCGAGATCTCCGTGACCGGTGATGTGACGGGGTCGGTGATTGCCGCCATGCAGAAGGCCGGACTTGCCAAAGGGCGGGTCGGCGTTGCCGGGTCCGACACCCTGCCGTGGAGCCTCCACAATGCCCTGGCCGAGGCCCTGCCGGAGGTCGCGTGGGTGCCCGCGGACGACATTCTGGGTCGTCTGCGCATGGTGAAGTCCCCGGGCGAGGTCGCGATGCTGCGTCGTGCTTCGCAGGTTGGCAGCCGGGCCACCGAGGCGATGCTGGAGAGGGCGGTGCCCGGGGCCACCCACGGCGAGGTGGTGGCCGCAGGGATGGAGGTTCTCGTGACCGCCGGGGGCATTCTCTACAACTCGTTCATGTCGTCCGGGAAGGGCGGCAACGATCCGGTCACCGTGGCGAGCAGTTTCCCGACCTGGGGATCCGACGACGTGCTGGAGGACGGCGACTGGTTTCATGTCGGGATTTCGGGCGCCGTTGACGGCTACTACTTCGATCATGCCCGCTCGAAACCGGTCGGTCACGCCACCGCCGAACAGGTCCGCGTCTTCGAGGCGCCGCTCCTTGCCGTCAGGGAGGCGATGGCAGTCATCCGTCCCGGCGTGACGGCCGCCGACATCGCCCGCGCCGGGCGCGAGAAACTCGAGAGCCTGGGATTCGAGCTCGAAGGCTCCTTCAAGGGATTCGGTCACGGTATCGGTCTGGGCTGGGATTCACCTTGGCTGGTGGAAAGCGATCACACTCCCATCGAGGAGAACATGGTGTTGTGCGTTGAACGCAGCGTCCGTCACATGGGCTATGTCGGCGATTTCGAGGAAACCGTCGTCGTCACGAGGGACGGCTGCGAACTCCTCACCGACGCCCGCGTGCGCTGGTGGTAGATTCCCCTATTCAAGATTGTCTCGCCACTCGAGAATCGCATGCGGCTCCCGCAAGACGAAGCGGGTGGGCATGGTGCAGGTCGACAGTTTGAGCGCCGCCGCAACCGGTTGGTTGACAGCGACTTGGGATCAGTGTGATTCAAATCCAAGCGCCAACTCTTAATAGCGGCGCGCCTTATTCAAGTACGCTTAACAAGGCGCCGTATGCCGGTTCGAACCGGCATACGGCGAAACGGCCTCCCGGCTGAACGGTCTTGGCCGACTTCCGCCCGCCTTCACCCAGGGTCAGTCGGCGCTCTTGGGGGTCGCTCCGCACCGCATTGCCGCGGATCCCCGTTCCCGTGATGTCTCCCATGCTTCCTTGCCGTCCACTTGACGGCCGGCCTCGCGCGCCATCGACGCAGAGGATAGTTGCGCGTGGCAGTCCATGCTGCGCCTCATTCGCGCCGTGGGTCCTGATGAACGTTCGGTATGCGGACTTGTGATTGCTCGAGTCTCCGGCAAGATTCCGAGCTACAGTGCCGATGGCGTTGCTCCATGGAGTGAATGTGTGGCGGCTGAGGGCTGAAGCGAGCAAGTCGATGGCCGGAATGACCACCTCGCAGCTCTTCGACACCGACCGCTATCCAATAGATCGCCCAGGCAGCGCGGAGTTCGATGCCCTGGTCACGCAGACACGCGTCGGACTGGCAGGGACGAATTGTGCGCAACTGGAAGCACTTGTCCGGCGCAGCACGCTGGCCGAGATGCAGGAAGAGGCCGAACGCCTCGCGGCCGAAGCCGTGTTCCACGCTGTCAGCCTCAATCCCTATTTCTCGCAACCGCCCGAAGACTTGCCCGAGGACCATCCCCTCAACCGCTTCTCGCCGCGCCGGCACGGGATGATTCGGGCCGACAGGTTCGATCGGGAGGGTGCGATCTGGACGATCTTCCGGAATGCCGACCTGTGCCATTTCGTGGCGACCGCACTGGGCTACGAGACGCTCTATACCTACGACGACCCGTTCGGCAACGTGAATGTCAACGTCCAGCCCGAAGGCCGCGAGTTTGCCTGGCACTTCGACAACAACGATTTCACCGTCTCCTTCGGGCTGAAGCAACCCGCCGAGGGCGGAGTCTTCGAGTACGTGCCCGATCTGCGCAGCGACACCGACGAGAACTTCGAGGGCGTGAAGCAGGTTCTGGATGGCGATCGATCGAACGTGCGGTCGCTCAGGCTGGTGCCGGGCGACCTGCAGCTCTTTCGCGGCGGACACTCGTTGCACCGGGTGACCTCCCCGGAAGGCGGCGACCGACGCAGCCTGCTTGTGAGCTATGCCACCGAGCCTGGCGCCATGACGTCGGCGGAGACGGCGATCCGCATCTGGGGCGAGGCGCATGCCGACCACCATGCCCATGATTCGCACGGGGCAGGGACGGGATGAGCCAACCCCGCAACATCCTCTGGCTGAACACCGACCAGCAGATGATCGCCAACAGGCCCGGAGTGGCGCGCGAACTGCCCCTGCAACGCAAACTGGCTGCGCGGGGCATGGACTTCAGGCGGGCCTACACGGCACTCCCCGTCTGTTCGCCGTCGCGCGCCTCGATGCTGACGGGCCGCTATCCGCACAATCACGGTGTGACTGAAAACGACGGACGGTTCGGAGGGCGAGCCGGTCTGGAACCGTCCGACTCCCTTGTGACAGGCCCGCTTCGCGCGGCAGGGTACCGTTGCGCCTGGTTTGGCAAATGGCATCTACATCGCAAGCTGGACGCGCGCGCTTTCGGTTTCGAGGGATACGCTCCGGCGGATTATGCCTATCCCTATGCCAGTGCGGAGTATGGCGCCTATCTCGAACGCCACGCGCTGCCTCATCCGATTGCCCGAATCGAGTTGTCGGGGGAAAGCGGTACGCCGCCAGGCACACCGGTCGCCTTGAGCCGATCCGAAGACTGGTTCGATTTCGAGGCGGGCAGCGCGATCCTCGAAGGACCAGCCGAAACGCATGAAGCCTTCTTTGTCGCTGAACTCGCCGAACGCTGGTTTCGCAGTGCAGGAGACGACCCCTTCTTCGTACGTGTGGACACTTGGGGACCGCATCCCCCCTATCTGGTCGGCGCGCCCTTTGCCGGCATGTTCGCCGATCTGAAGAGTGCGGCCTCGCCCAATCTCGTCCTGGACCTCAAGGCGCGCCCGGCTCACCACGCGGCCTATCGCGACTACTGGCAGGACGTTCTTGCCGAAAGTGCCCGAGACTTTGCGCTTCTTTCGCGGCGCGCCCTGCAATCGGCCGCTCTTTGCGAGACGGCACTGGTGCGGCTTCTGGACGTGCTGGAAGAAAGCGGGCGGACCGATGACACGATCATCGTCTTTACGGCCGATCACGGGGACGCGGTGGCCTCGAACGGCGGAATGGTGAACAAGGGCGGACTCATGGTGGAAGAGACGTTGCGTATCCCCATGCTGATCTCCGGACCAGGCATTGCCTCAGGTCCCGACGACAGTCTGGTCTGCAACATCGATCTGGCGCCGACACTGCTCGACCTGTGCGGAATCACCGCGCATGGGATGGACGGAACCAGCCTTTGTCCCCTGCTCCGGCGCATCGGACCCTTGTCCCGCGACGGACTGATGACAGAACACTATGGTCTGATGACACCGCTCTGGCAGCGCGCGTTCCACCAGGGGCACTGGAAGCTCGTCGTGCAGGAGGACGGATTCACCGAGTTGTATGACCTCGCATGCGACCCTGCCGAGATGAACAATCTGGCGCAAAGTGCCACCCATGGAGGGACGCTTCGCGACATGCGGGACGGTTTGGCGACGGCGCTGGCGAGGTACGGCGACAACTCGACTCCCGCGATGGCCATCCGCGATACGGCAATGTCAGATCCCGCTCCCTTCCTGTTGCGTCACCCAGGGTAAAAATTCTGGAGTCGACGGACAGGTTCTTCGGCTACGACCGTCATCCCGCAGATTCTGGCGACAGGACCGACCCGTCATGCGTGGCGGGCGCGCCTGCCGGTTCCGGAACCCAGGGAAACCACGGCACGACCTTCGCGGGCTCAACAGTCGCAGCCGTCTTGCGCTGCGGGCCGTCTTTCAGGAACGGGTGGCTGTTTCCAGCGTCGTACTTGCCTCGATCCAGCGCGTCTCGGCCTTCTCGAGCGCCCTTTCGATTTTCCTTCTCCTGGTCATCAGCTCGGTCACGGTTGTCCCCTCGTGGGTGGAGGGATCAAACAGGATGCGGTCGATCTCGTTGCGCGAGCGGGTGAGCTCGTTGACCTCGCTTTCGGCCTTGTCGACCGCTTTTCTCAGCTCCCGTGTGCGTTCCCGTTCGGCCGCGGCACGGCGCCGCTCGTCCTTTCTCCTTGAACGCGGCGCCGTCGATCCGGAGTCACGGCCGAGCACCAGGTTGCGGTAATCGTCGAGATTGCCCGCAAAGTCGGTTGCCTTGCCGTCGGCGACGAGAACGAGTCGATCCGCCGAGAGTTCGACGAGGTGGCGGTCGTGGCTGATCATGATCACCGCTCCGCCGTATCCGCTAAGTGCCTGGACCAGGGATTCCCGGGCCTCGATGTCGAGATGGTTGGTCGGCTCGTCGAGAATGATGAGGTGCGGAGCATCGCGGGTGATGAGCGCCAGGGCCAGGCGAGCCCGTTCGCCGCCTGAAAGCTGGCGGACCGGAAGGGCGGCCTTGTCGCCCGAGAAACCGAAGCGGCCGAGCTGGGCCCGCACGAAGCGCGGTGCCGCGTCCGGCATCAGGCGCGTCATGTGAACGAGCGGTGTCTCGTCGGGATCGAGTTCCTCGACCTGGTGCTGGGCGAAGTATCCGACACGCAATCGCGAGGCCGATGTCATCGAGCCGCTCATGACATCGAGCCTGCCTGAAAGCAGGCGGGCCAGCGTCGTCTTCCCGTTGCCGTTGCGGCCCAGGAAGGCGATGCGCTCGTCGGGGTCGATGCGGAGTTGCAGCCCGGCGAGCACCGGCTGGCCGGCCGCGTACCCTACCGATGCGTCATCGAGAAGGATCATCGGTGGCCGCAGGGTGTCGGGATCCGGAAAGTCGAACTGGAGAGTGCTGTCCTCGATGGCGGCGGCCACAGGCTCCATGCGTTCCAGAGCCTTCAGCCGGCTCTGCGCCTGGCGTGCCGTGTGGGCCTTGTAACGCCAGCGGTCCACGTAGGCCATGAGCTTGGCCCTTTGCCTCTCCTGCCTGGCGCGCATGGCCTCGATCTGTCCAAGCCTCTCGCTCAACTGCCTTTCCCACGAGTCGTAGTTGCCCCGGTAGAGCGTCACCGCGCCACCCTGGAGATGCAGGATGTGGTCACAGACACTGTTGAGGAGATCCCGTTCGTGGCTGATGACGAGCAGCGTTCCCTGGTAAGACCTGAGAAAGGACTCCAGCCACAGGGCCGCTTCGAGATCGAGGTAGTTGCTCGGTTCATCCAGCAACAGGATGTCGGGACGGGAGAACAGCAGTGCCGCCAGGGCGATGCGCATGCGCCAGCCGCCGGAGAAACTGTCGACCGTCTGTCCCTGGGCAACCTCGTCGAATCCCAGTCCGGCGAGAATCCGGGCGGCTCTCGCCGGTGCGCTGTAGGCATCGATCGCCTGGAGCCGCTCGTGAATGTCGCCGATGCGCTGGCTCGTTGCAGCGGTGGCTTCCTCTTCCAGAAGGCGGGTTCGCTCCTCATCGGCGGCAAGGACCCTCTCGAGAGGCGTGTCGCTGCCGGATGGGACGTCCTGGGCGAGATAGCCGAGGCTGGCGCCGCGCCGCATGTCGACCGTGCCGGCATCGGACTCGATCTCTCCGGCGATGACCTTCATCAGCGTTGACTTGCCTGCACCGTTGCGGCCGATCAGGCCGACGCGGCTTCCCGGTACCAGCGTCGCCGAAGCGCCATCAAGGATCGTGTGGCCACCGAGCCTCACGGTGATTCCAGAGAGTGTGAGCATGGCCGGCTGATACCACGCCGGGACGCCGCGCGTCACTCCCGCACGATGACGCGGCAATCCGGCAAGCGATTACCGTGACGCGGGCCCCAAGGCTTACCATATCGTTGACGAGAGAGCCGCAGGGAAGGCGACGTCTGCCTCGCAGGTATGGTGGCCCGTTACCGGTGACGGCAAACAGGGCGAACTCGCAAGGCTCGCACCCGGGACCGGCTCGCCCCGGTCAGTGGATTGGCTGTCTGAGCGGCCGGGGGAGGCCCAGGGGCACGATACGGTAGAGCAGCCTATGATGGCGCGGGGTTTCCGGTGCGCCGATGGTCTGGGCGCAATGCAGTGTCACGGTATTGTCCCACATCAGGAGATCGCCCGGGCGGTAACGATGGGCCCAGGTGAAGCATCCGGAGATGGCGTGGAGCTTGAGGCGGCGCATGAGGTCCGACGCTGCACGGGGTTCCATGCCGTCGATGGCCACCATGGAGCCGGCGGGGGAATAGAGCGCCTTCTCTCCGGTGAGGGTGTGCGGCCTTGCGACCGGGCGGCGGGCCGGCGGCGGCAGGAATTCGGCAGTCTCGTCGGTCACGGGTTGCAGGGGATGCTCGAAGTCCTCGCGTCCACCGAGAATCTCGCCTGTGCCGGAATACATGTGGAGCGCTGTCAGAGGCTCGATCGTGCGTTGTGTCTCCGGATCAAGCCCGCGCCAGGCCGCCCCCATGTCGGCGATCAGGGTTTCGCCTCCCTCCGCCGGCGCCTCCAGGCACCACAGCATGGTGGTGGCATCCGCATCGGCTTCGGCGGCGCAATCGGTATGCCAGAACGAGGCGCCGTTGCGGTACTCCTCGCGCTCGTTGACGCCACCGACATTGCCGACCGTCGACATGAAGTCGTACCCGGGAACATTGCGCTCCTGGAAACCGTCGACACGCGGCGTTCCCCAGGCAAGGGCAAACCGGGCGAAGTCGTCCGGGGCCAGATCCTGGTCTCGAAAGAGCAGGACCTTGTGTGCCACAAAGGCCCGAGCCAGTGCTTCGAGAGTCGTGGCATCGAGAGCGCAAGAGAGGTCAACACCGCGAACTTCCGCGGCAAAGGTGGCGCCCAGGCGATGGATGTCCAGAACAGACATGTCAGTCAGACTCCTCCAGCGACCAGACAGGATCAAGTCGTGCAGGCAGAACTCGTTCCCTGAAAGGTACCATAGCCACCTGAGAGTCGGACGACCACCGTCACGGACTCCCGAAACATCGAGCGGCTTCCGGGCGACAGTTCAGGAAGGCCGAGGCAACAAGACAATGCGGGACAGCATGACAGCCGCCGGACTCGTTGTTCCGGGCGCGAAGTGTCGGACCATCTGCCGGCACTCATGCTCGTCGCGGCATGTCGCCATTGAGCGGGCTTCCGACTCGCTGTTGTCGGACGGTCTGCGACCTTGTGGACGGCCCGAGTCATCGTCCACGCGGCTTGATTTGCTGTACGCGGCGGCATGTACTCGAACAATCGCCTGCCTGACGAAACGGAGAAGCCATGGACCTGGATGTCGAACGTCTCCTCGGTGCCGTGGAGCGCACAGTGTCGTCCCTGGAGCGTGACGGACAAGCTGTTCGCGCGGTCACCCTGGCCCGCAGCTACGCGACGACAGTGGAGGACCTCTGGGACGCCGTGACGAGCGCGGAACGAATCCCGCGCTGGTTCCTGCCGGTCAGCGGCCGTCTCGAACTCGGCGGTCGCTACCAACTGGAGGGAAACGCAGGCGGCACGATCAGGCACTGCGAGCCTCCCTCGTATCTTGAGGTTACGTGGGAGTTCGGCGGTGACGTGAGCTGGGTGGAGGCACGTCTGTGCAACGATGGTACCGGCCGCTCGCGCCTTGCGATTGCGCATTCCGTGCCGGTGTCCGACCACTGGCACACGTTCGGCCCCGGCGCGGTCGGCGTAGGTTGGGAGATGGGTTTGCTGGGGATGGAACTGCATCTTGCGTGGCCGAACGAACCCAAGCTGGACGGGGCAACGTTCCACACGACTCATGACGGAAAGGCGCTCATCGTCGGAAGCAGTGCGGCGTGGGGCCGGGCGGCCGAGGCAGCGGGAACGGACGCCGCTGTTGCGCGCGAAGCGGCGCAGCGCACGGCGGCCTTTTACACGGGCGACACGGTCGCACCGGATTGATGCACGATTTCGACGTGCTCCGCGACCCGGAGCGCTGCGGTGCTAGCGTCGATGCGTTATCGGTCGTGGGCGTTGACTCGCCATCTCGAAACTGTGTTGCAACGCGCCGGGGACACGCCGCCACCTTGTGTCCGGCAGCTGACCCACTCCGGATTGCAGGCCCTCGCGCCGTCAGCCTCTCGACAATGCAACTGAAGGCCGAACGGAGTATGAGGTGGGGACGGCAGGGAGAAACCCGACGTGAGCTACGTCAGTCATCTTGAGTGTTCCGCAACCGGTGAGCGACATGAGGCCGGTGAGATTCACGGCCTTTCGCGTGACGGCTGGCCATTGCTGGTGCGTTACGACCTGGATCGTCTCGGCGATGCGATCACCCGGGAATCCATTGCCGCAACACCCGTCGCCGGATTCTGGCGTTGGGCGCCTTTCCTTCCCGTGACGCGGGATGAGGACAGGATCTCGCTCGGTGAGGTGACGACACCGCTCATTCCCCTGGCGCGTTCTGCTGGCGAAGGGCCGCCGCACGTCATGGTGAAGGACGAGGGCCGCTTGCCCACCGGTTCATTCAAGGCGAGGGGGCTGGCCCTGGCGGTGTCGATGGCACGGCAACTCGGCCTCCGCCACCTCGCCATCCCGACGAATGGCAATGCGGGTGCGGCTCTTGCCGCCTACGCCGGGCGAGCCGGGATGAAGGCCACGGTTCTTTGTCCGTCGGACACCCCCGACATCAATCTGCGCGAGATCCGCCAGTACGGTGCCGATGTCTGGAAGGTCAACGGCCTCATCAACGATTGCGGCAAGATCGTCGGTGAGGGGGCCCGAGCCGCCGGCTGGTTCGATGTCTCCACCCTGAAGGAGCCCTATCGCATCGAGGGCAAGAAGACGATGGGACTCGAGCTTGCCTGGCAGATGAACTGGTCCCTGCCGGATGTCATCTTCTATCCCACCGGAGGCGGCACCGGCCTCATAGGGATGTGGAAGGCCTTCCATGAGCTTCGCCAACTTGGCTGGATCACCGGCGGCCTGCCGCGCATGGTGGCCGTGCAGGCAGCGGGGTGTGCTCCCATCGTGCATGCCTTCGAGGCCGGGAGCACACACGCCGTGCCATGGCAGGACGCCCATACCGTGGCGGCGGGCATCCGGGTGCCGGCTGCCATCGGCGACTTCCTCATTCTCGATGCCGTCCGCGCGTCCGGCGGTTTCGCCATGGCGGTCGATGACGAATCGATTCTCCGGGAGCGGGACAGGGTCGCGATCGAGGACGGTCTGCTCCTCGCACCGGAAGGGGCGGCGACGGTTGCCGCCTGGAGGCAGGCTCTGGAGAACGGGCTGGTCGGTGATGATGAGCGCGTCGTTCTCTTCAATTGCGCCAGTGGTCTCAAGTATCCGATGGCACCGGTGGTTCAGGAACTCGACATCAACCGGGAGATCGATTTCACGCGCTTCGCATGACCTCCGGCGCCTCAGATGTCCTCGGCCTGCTCTGTCGTTTCCTCTTCCCCGGGCGCTTCTTCGGGCTCCTCGGGAACGCGTCGGATGATGATGTCGCCGTTCTCGAGGACTTCCGGCAGTTCATACTGGGGAACGGATTCGATGATGCCCTCAAGCAGCGTCAGCAGACCCCGCAAAGCCTCTGACGCTTCGGGCACAAGACCATCGTTTGCCGCCGCAGGCGTGGCGAGGCACCACGCTGCCGTCACCGCCATGAGGGTCCGCTTCATGCCCGGCTTGGCTCAGTGCCTGCCGGTGCGTTGGGCGCGGCGTTCGGCTAAGTGGCCATAGTAGCGAAGCATGATGAACCAGCTCAGGCCAACTAGACCAAAGCCCATGTATCGGGTTGCCTCACTTTCGGACACGGCGGCAGCCACCAGGCCCAGAAGGGAGAGCAGGCTGAAGACGACGGAGATAGCGATCGTCCAGTACATGGACCTTGCTCCTGTGAAGGGAGGGGATCATCGCAAGAATATGTATTGTCGACCGGCTGTCGAGTGTCTTTTCGCCGGATCGGCCGATGGCGACTGGCAGGCAGATGCAGGACCGGATACAAGGTCCACCTCTGGTTCAGGATGAAGGAGACGGGCCGTGAAGGTCGCTTTCTTGGGTCTGGGAGTGATGGGCTATCCGATGGCCGGGCATCTGGCGGCCCATGGTTACGAGGTGACTGTCTGCAATCGCACGCCGGCCAAGGCGCAACGCTGGGTGAATGAGCATGGCGGCAGCAGCGCACCCAACCCGGCCGAAGCAGCGGCAGGCGCGGAGATTGTCTTCGCCTGTGTCGGTGACGATGACAGTGTGCGCGACGTGATCTGCGGTGCCGATGGCGCCGCCAGCGGCATGGACGAAGGCGCGCTCTTCGTTGACCACACAACCGCTTCGGCGGATGTCGCGAGGGACATGGAGGCCGTGCTCGCCGGCCAAGGCATCGGCTTCGTCGATGCGCCGGTTTCGGGCGGCCAGGCCGGGGCGGAGAACGGCCAGCTGACGATCATGGCCGGAGGCAACCCTGAGCATTTCGACCGCGCCCGTCCGGTGATGGAGTGCTACGGCAAGGCCGTGACGCTGATGGGAGGCGTCGGTGCCGGCCAGCTCTGCAAGATGGCCAACCAGATCTGCATCGCCGGTCTCGTCCAGGGCCTGGCCGAGGGCCTCAACTTCGCCCAGCGTGCCGGACTGGACGGAGAGCAGGTGATCGACGTCATCTCCAAGGGCGCCGCCGGTTCCTGGCAGATGGTCAATCGTGGCAGCACCATGTTGCGGGACGAGTACGACTTCGGCTTTGCGGTGGACTGGATGCGCAAGGACATGCGCATTGCGAAGGCCGAAGCATCGCGCAATGGCGCTTCACTGCCGGTGGCTGCTCTGGTGGACCAGTTCTACGCCGAGATCCAGCGCCTTGGTGGCAGCCGCTGGGACACGTCCAGCCTGATGCACCGCCTGAAGCGCGTCCCGTAGACCCGGGACAGCCTGCCTGATGCCACGCCGAAGGGGACTCCCGTTCCCCGTTCAGGCAAAGGAGTCCGGCAGGGAGACTTTCCGGCGGGCGATCCAGTCATCGAGTTCCTCGGCCACTGCAGGATCCATGTCCGGAGCCTCGTAGTCGGCAAGCATGTCCTTCCACAGCTGGTTGGCGCGCCTTGCGGCATCGAGCGACCCGTCGGCCTGCCACTGTTCGAAACTGTTGTTGTCAGCGATGGTCGAACGGTAAAAGGCGGACTGGAAGTTGTTCTGGGTATGATCACACCCCAGGAAATGACTGCCCGGACCGACCTCACGGATGGCGTCCATTGCCTGTCCGTTCTCTGAAAGATCGACCCCTCCGCCCAGCACCTGCATCATGCCGATCTGGTCGGCGTCCATGACGAACTTCTCGTATCCCGAAGCCAGACCACCCTCCAGCCAGCCGGCGGCATGCAGCACGAAGTTCACACCCCCCAGAAGTGTGGGAAGGAGGGTTTGAGCGCTTTCGTAGGCTGCCTGGGCGTCAGGAACCTTTGACCCGCACAGTGAGCCGCCTGACCGGAAGGGGACCCCCAGGCGCCTGGCGAGTTGTGCCGAGGCGAACAGCACGAGTGCCGGTTCCGGTGTGCCGAAGGTCGGGGCTCCCGACTGCATCGAGATCGAGCTGCCGAACGTGCCGAACACCACCGGGGCACCCTTGCGCACCAGTTGGGTCGTGGCCATGCCGACGAGAGCCTCTGCCAGAATCTGCGCAACCGTCCCGGCGACTGTCACGGGACTCATGGCGCCCGACAGGATGAAGGGTGACACGACACAGGCCTGTCCCGCCCCGGCATAGACCTTGAGGGCGCCCAGCATCGTGCCGTCGAAGGTCATCGGCGAGTTGGCGTTGATGAGATTGATGATGCAGCAGTGGTTGTCGACCGTCTCGCCGCCGAGAGCGATACGCGCCAGTTCGACCGTGTCAGCTGCGCGATCGGGTGCGGTGACCGATCCCATGAAAGGCTTGTCGGAGTACGTGAGGTGGGCATGCACCATGTCGAGGTGGCGCTTGCTGACAGGGACGTCGACCGGTTCGCACACCGTTCCACCCGAGTGGTGCATGGCCGGCGTCATGTAGGCAAGCTTCACGAAGTTGCGGAAGTCCTCGATGGTCGCATAGCGGCGTCCGTCATCGAGATTGTGAATGAAGGGTGGACCATAAACCGGGGCGAACACCGTTGCGCCGTCGCCGATCTTGACGTTCCGCTGCGGGTTGCGCGCGCGCTGCACGAATGAGGAGGGCGCGGTGGCAAGCAAGCTGCGGGCCAGGCCTCTGGGAAAGTGAAGTGTTTCGCCGTCATCGGCGACATCGGCGCCGGCAGCGCGCCACAAGGCGACCGTGTCGGGATCGTCCTTGATGGCGATCCCCACCTCTTCCATGATCACCTCGGCATTGTCTTCGATGATCTCGAGGCCCTCGTCCGAGAGCACGTCGAAGACCGGGACGTTGCGCTGAATGTAGGGGAGCGGTGTTGTGTCGAAACGCCGGCTGCGCAGTGCCCGACGGGCACCGCTGCCGCCTCGTTCGCGACGCCCGCCGCGTCGCCGGTTCCCGCTCATGGATGCCTCGTTGGAGCGTGTGGATTGCGCCCTGGGAAGGGGCATGCATCTGTCGCACAGGCGACCGAACCGATCAAGGGCAGGGAATGTTCTTGCGGCGGCGAGGGCTCAGTGCGTAATAGGGTTGTCACGACCCGGAGTGATCAGAAGATGAAGCAGCGCGCCCGTCCAGTCGGCATCAACCACATCGCCCTTGAAGTCGGCGACATCGCCGAGGCGATGGCCTTCTACAAGGGCTTCCTTGATTTCGAGATTGCCCGGCAGTCTTCCAACGCCGCCTTTGTCTATTTTGGCGACCAGTTCATCAATTTCATGACGCCCCGGCGCCAGGGACCCGATGAGGGGAGGCATTTCGGCATCGCCGTCGATGACAAGCAGGCGGCCATCGCCAGGCTCGAGGACATGGGCGTGGAGCTGTTGCCCGGCCGTTTCACCGACTTTCTCGACCCCTGGGGAAACCGGGTGGAACTCACCACCTACACGAACATCCAGTTCACCAAGGCCGATCACGTGCTGAAGGGCATGGGTCTCGGCCATCTCGAGAAGACAGAAGGCGCCGTGGCCGAACTCGCCGCCAAGGGCATGGCGCCCGAGAGCTGACCGGCTGCATCGGAGGAAATGAGGACGATGAAATCCCACGCTCGTGTGGTCGTGATCGGCGGCGGTGTCGTCGGTGCCGCCACGCTCTATCACCTCGCAAGGAAGGGCTGGAGCGACGTTGTGCTCGTCGAGCGCCGCGAACTGACCTCGGGTTCGACCTGGCATGCCGCGGGCCTGCTGCCGCTCTTCAACATGAGTTACTCGGTTGGTCAGGTGCACAAGTACTCGGTCCGCTTCTACCAGGAGCTGCAGGAAGAGACCGGGATGGATGTCGGTTTTCGCAAGGTGTCCAACATCCGCCTCGCCATGAACCGGGACCGCATGGATGAGTATCACCAGTACGCCGGTGTGGCCGAGACCATCGGTGTCGAGGTGAAGTTCCTGTCCCCCCAGGAGGTCGGGGAAATCTGGCCGCTGTGCAACATCGAGGGTCTTGTCGGCGCCATCCAGCATCCGGAGGATGGCTACATCCAGCCCGCCGATCTCACCCAGGCGCTGGCGAGCGGAGCACGCAACCGTGGCGCCGATATCCATCGCAACTGCGCGGTGACGGCCCTGGAACGGAACCGGTCCGGAGAGTGGTGCGTCACCACGGACCAAGGGTCCATCACGTGCGAACACGTGGTCAGTGCCTCGGGCAGTTTCGCACGCCAGGTGGGCGCCATGGCCGGTCTTGATGTGCCGGTCATTCCGGTGGAGCACCAGTACATCGTCACCGAACCCCATGAGGCTCTCCAGCAACGCCAGGCCGACGGTCTGCCCGAACTGGGCGTGTTGCGGGAATCGGATGGCTCCTGGTACATGCGCGAGGAGAGAGCGGGACTTATTCTCGGACCCTACGAGATCGGGGCTCCGGCGTGCTATGTCGACGGTCCGGCCGATGACATGGAGTACGAACTCTTCCAGGAGGATCTTGATCGCCTGGCGCCGCACATCGAGTCGGCGATCAACCGGGTGCCGGCCTTTGGCGAGGTCGGAGTCAAGCAGGTTTACAACGGCGCCATCTGCTACACGCCCGACGGCTCTCCGATCATCGGACCGGCCTGGGGCGTCGAGAACTTCTGGCTCAACGAGGGTCACAGCTTCGGCATCACGGCTGCTGGCGGAGCAGGCTGGCAGCTCGCCGAGTGGATCGTCGACGGCGAACCCACCATCGACATGCTGGGCGTCGACCCGCGCCGCTTTGGCGATTACGCCACACAGTCCTACCTGGTGGCGAAGAACGAGGAAGCCTATGCCAACGTGTTCACCATCCACTACCCGGATGAGGAACGGCCGGCGGCCCGTCCGCTGCGCCAGGCGCCCTCCTACGACCGTCTGAAGGAGCTTGGCGCCGTGTTCGGCCAGAAGTTCGGCTGGGAACGGGCCAACTGGTTTGCTCCCTCCGGCATGGCGCAGGAGGACCACTGGTCGTTCCGTCGCTCGCGCTGGTTCGAACCGGTTGGCAACGAGGTTGAGAATGTCCACAACAACGTGGGCGTCCTCGACATGACGGCCTTCGCCAAGTGCCGGATCGCCGGTCCGGGGGCAGAAGAGTTCCTTGAGGGCATGATTGCCAACCGGTTGCCCCGGAGCATTGGCAGGGTGGGTCTCGTCCATGCGCTCACCGAGCGCGGCGGGGTCCACTCCGAATTCACGGTGTTCCGGGAGTCACGGGAGAGTTTCTACGTCGTTTCCGCCGGCGCCCTGCAGCGCCTTGACCACGACTGGCTCACCAGGCACATGCCGTCCGACGGGTCCGTCACCTTCACCAACATCACCAACCAGATGGGGGTCCTGGTGGTGGCCGGCCCGTGTTCGCGGGATCTGCTCTCGGGTCTCACCCGGGACGATCTCTCGAACGAGAGCTTTCGCTGGCTCTCCGGACGCTGGATCGATGTCGGACTGGCGCCGGCGCTCGCCCTGCGCATGAACTTCGTCGGTGAACTGGGATGGGAACTGCATCACCCGATCGAGTACCAGAACCACATCTTCGATGCCCTCATGACCGCGGGCGGCGATCTCGGCCTGAGGCCCTTCGGCATCCGGGCAATGGAGGCGATGCGGATCGAGAAGTCGTACCGCATGGTGGGCCAGGAGCTTTCCATCGAGTATGCCGCCCTGGAAAGCGGCCTCGATCGTTTCGTGCGTCTCGACAAGAACGATTTCAAGGGGCGCGCCGGGCTGGTGGCATGGCAGGAACGCGGGTTTGCCAACCGTTTCGTCACCATGGTGGTGCACGATGTCGACGATGCCGATGCCCTTGGCAACAATCCGGTGCGCCGCGATGGTGAACTGGTGGGCCGGGCCACGTCGGGTGGCTACGGATTCCGGCTCGGACAGTCCCTGGCGCTGGCCATGGTCCATCCCGATGCCGGTGAACCGGGAACCGAACTGACCATTGACATCCTCGGCCGCACCTTCCGAGCCACCGTCTGCGAGGAATCGCCCTTCGATCCGGAAAACGAACGGCTCCGCGCCTGATCACAGGTCCCTGGCCCCGGAGTCCCGAAGGGCAAAAGACCCATCTCGGGCAACTGGTGTCGGCGGCGGGAATGGCATGACGATCCGTGCATGACAGCAAAGAGTATTGACACGTTCGCTGTCGTCCCCTGATCGCCATCGTATGGAAGGCGAAGTCCGGCGCCATCGCGAGACGCCCATCCACGATGTCGGCATTGGCCGGCCGGCCCCAGCGCGAAGCACGGTGCAACAATGCGGGCAAGGTTGGATTCGGCAGCCAGGTCTTGGTCCAAATGGTGCCTGGACACGCGTTCCATGAGCGGGTCGCTCATGATCTCCATCAGGTGATGTCGTTCTGTCGCTTCCAATGTCGCAATCTCGTGCGGGCGTTGGTGTAGGGCGATGAGGTGTTGAACTGGATCATGCGGCCCATTGTGTGTTTTCCATACCATGTTGATCCGTAGAGTTGCTCATCGGTCTGCTTCGAGATGAAGGCGACAATCTTCTGCTTTGCGATCTCGAGTTCTTTCATGAGCTGATCAAAGGGAACAGTCTCGAAGTCGGAATAGAATTTCTGCGCAAGAGCGCCAAGCTGGTTCCATTTGAAGTCCGTTTCCGGAAAATCAATCGATTCGCCTTCGGCATCCTTTTCGATCCACTTCAACACCAGCTTGTTCCATCCAAGAAGGTAACTGACCAGGTTGTGCACACTCATGACCGTCCCCTTGGCATGCCCCTCAAGGGTCGTCTCGTTGCACCGCGAGACCGGAACGGCTTTAAGGTCCCTGTAAAGATGATCGAAGTTTGTCTCGATGGCGTTGAGGAGTTCTTGACGAGAAGCAGGAATAGACATGGAGCGATCTCGATTGACATCTACAAGTCCGCACGCTGCAAATCATAAGTTCACCACAGGGTTGAGCAAGTACGGCTCGAGTTCGATAGGGTTTTCGTGGCTGGATCTCTCGGATTCTGCTTTCTCTGCGAAGTTTTCTGTGGAGTGACAAGTTTCACAGCGGGGCAGTGTTGCACAAAGCTCCGCGCATGCCCGCCGAACGTGCCAATGCAGTTCATCGGTCGCACCGCTCTTGTCCGGACTGGCCAGGACTTCATCCACTGTGGCGACATGTGCCGGCCTGGGCGGGTGGTCCCGAGACGGCCAGTTTCGGCAGCGTCAGTGCGCTGACCCGCTCAGTCTCGTTGGGAGGCCTGACGGTTTGCGGACATCATGTTGCCGTACCGCCGCGAAACCTTCCGCCAGGACAGAAGGCTGCGACAGACTCGTATCGGGATTATCGGAAAATGTCGGCCTTCGGTGGTTGCAAGGCGGGGACATGCAGCCGCAGGATGCGGCCTGGTGCACCGCAACGTACGGGCAAATGAGACAGGGAGAAATGGGATGGATCGCGACACGACCCCGGAGGCATCGACGCCCACCTATACCATGGGCTACGGCCCGGAATTCCGGAAGCTCCTGGAGCGCAGGAATGCGGCCGTAACCGCCGCTCATCTGCTGCCTCGGCTTGAGCACGGCATGCGTCTCCTCGATCTCGGCTGTGGCCCGGGCACGATTTCGGTGGGCCTGGCGGAGGCGGTGGCTCCAGGAGAGCTGCACGGCATCGACATGGAGGAATCCCAGATCGAGATGGCGCGCGCGGCGGCGCGCGCAGGCGGGCACGAGAACGCGTCCTTCCGGGCGGGCGACGCGACCGACCTTCCCTTCGAGGCCGCTTTGTTCGACGTGGTGCACTGCCACGCACTGCTCAACCATGCGCCCGACACCCAGGCCGTGCTGGCCGAGGCCAGGCGGGTACTGAAGCCCGGAGGCCTGATCGCCGCCCGCGAGATGTTCGGCGACTCCTCGTTCGTCGAGCCCGGACACTATCTCGATCCCGTCGACGGCGCGGCCGACGGCGCATGGGGGACATTCCTGAAACTCCTTGCCGCCAACGGCGGCCATCCGCAGATGGGCAAGGAGCTCAAGAGCGCGTTCGCCGAAGCCGGGTTCGTGGACATCCATGCGACGGCCTCCTTCGAAACCTTCGCCTCGGCCGAGGATCTCGCCTTTCTTCGCGGCCTGATCATCGGCTGGTTCTTCGCACCGGAGACCATGGGCGCCGCAATCAGGCTCGGCCTTGCGACGCAGGATGCGTTCGATGGGTGGCGTGACGGGCTCGATCGGTGGATGACGGAGCCCGGCGCCTTCGCCGCCTTCGCCTGGGGCGAGGCGATCGGGCGCAAACCCTAGCGGCACCACTCAGTGGCACGGGCGCTACCATGTCCAGGAGGAGACGCAACCTGCCAGACAAGGACATCACGCTGAGTCCCCGTGCAAGAACCGGAAACGTACTCTCGATCGGCAGTCCGACCAAGCGCATCACCGCGTGACCGAACGGCTGGACAGACTGCCTCGTACGTCAGGGTCCGACCACCACGACGGATGACGGAAGGGTCCTCACAGGGGGCCGATGACCTCGCTGTTCTGCGAGCCCAGCCCCTCGATCTCCAGGCGCAGCCGATCGCCTGTCTGCAGGTAGACCGGTGGCCGGTATCCGAAGCCGACGCCTGCCGGTGTTCCGGTCAACATGACATCGCCAGGTTCCAGGGACATGAAACGGCTCACGAAGTGCACCAGGTGCGCCACGGGAAAGATCATGTCGGCGGTTGTTCCGTCCTGCATGCGCTTGCCGTTCACGTCGAGCGTCAGGCGCAGGTCCTGCGGATCGGCGATCTCGTCGGCGGTGACAAGCCAGGGCCCAAGGGGACACCAGGTGTCGCCGGACTTGCCGAGCACCCACTGGCCGCTGCCCTTGGCCTGGAACTTGCGTTCTGAGACATCGTTGGCGATGCAGTATCCGGCGACGTGATCAAGCGCTGCGGCCTCGGGCACCTGATGACAATGCCTGCCGATGACGACAGCCAGCTCCACCTCCCAGTCGCAATGGCGGCTGTCGCGCAGCATGCGGATCGGATCATCCGGACCGTTCAGCGACGTCGTGGGCTTGAAGAAGACGATGGGCTCCACGGGCCTCTCGAGACCCGCCTCGGCAGCATGGTCCGCATAGTTGAGGCCGATGCAGACAATCTTGCCGATGCCGCTCACCGGCACACCGAAGCGCACGTTGCCGTCCACGACGGGGAGGGAACTGCTGTCGATATCACGCAGCCCGGCCAGTGCCGCCGCATCGACGGCATCGATGTGACCGGCGAGGTCCCTGAGCCGGCCCTCGCCATCGATCAGTCCCGGCCGTTCCCGGCCCGGATCACCGAAACGCACAAGTTTCATGGACCGTGTCCCCCTGAGGAGTTGCGCGGTGAGAATATGATTGAACGACGCTTTGACCAAGAGTGTCGTTGGTCAGGCCACGTGGTTGAGGAAGCTGGCCGCCACCGGCACCGTAGGGTGGATCAGGAGTGCGGCGCCGGAATAGGTCTTGACGTTCAGAAGACAATCATGGACAGGTCGGCCACCCTTTGAATGCCGTCGACGTACGTCCAACATGACGGTCACTCTCGGTGGGGTTCGTCTCATGCAGATTGCGGTCGCAGAAGCCAAAGCTTGCTTCGCCGAGTTGATTCGCCGTGCCGAAGCTGGTGAGGCGATTGAACTGACCGGCCATGGCAGGCCCGTGGCGCGTATCGTCGCGGCCGAACGTGTGCCCGTGCGGCCACTGATCGGCGCACTGAAGGGACAATTCACGGCGCCTGATGACATCTTCGAAGGGGATGCCGAGATCAGGGAGATGTTCGGTTCCCGCGAGGCCTGAGTGAAACTCCTTCTCGATCCCCGTGTTCTGCTCCGGGCCTTGTCGGACGATCCGCGCAGGTCAGCGCAATTGGCCGGGGGAACCTCTGCCTTTCGGCGGCCAGCATCCGGGAGATCGCGATCAAACGCCGGGTTGGCACACTGGCCGAGAACTTCGTGAGTGTCGCTGTCAGTGCTGGTTGCCGCCAACTTCCGATAAGCAGGGCACCGCGACGGCAACGACGGTTGTCCCCGCGACGGTGCCTCATGTGGTTGGCGAAACAGACAGGAAGGGGTTTCGTATGGGGCATATATAGGAGAGTCACATTCATGCGGCCCACCGATCCGTTTCACGGTTCGCAGGCCCGGGCGATGCGGCAACCTCCCCGTGCAGCAGCGCCTGTCCCCGACGCCGTATGGTGCGGGCCGCGTTCAGGTCCGCATGGTCCGCATGGCCGCAGGCCACGCATTCGAATGTCCTGCCCCGGCGCGAAGCGGCGTCAACCGTACCGCACGCCGCACAGGATTGGCTCGTAAAGGCCGGATTGACAACCACGACGCGCGGGGCCTTGTAGTCGAGCATGGCACGCAACTCGCCCCAGCCGGTGGCGAGGATTTCACGGTTCAGCCCGGCCTTCGCCTTCACGTTCGTCCCGGGGTGCTCGACCGTTCCCTTCGCGCTCCGTGTCATGGCCTTTGTGTTGAGATCCTCGATGACGACGGTTCCGCCCGCCAGGGCCCGGGAAACATGGTGCTGCCAGTTGCGGCGGCGCATGGCGATCCGGCGTTGCGTCCGGGCAAGCTGGCGCCGCGTCTTCTTGCGGCGCCGGGAGCCGCGCACCTGTCTCGCCAGCTTCTTCTGACAGCGCCGCCTGCGGGCTTCGAGGCGGCGCGTCTTCGGTGCATGGTGAATATGCCCGTTGCTGTCCGCCACCTGGCTTGTGTTCATGTCGAGGCCGGTCACCGTACCGTCGTCAGGCCGCTCGACCGTCGCCACGCGGTAACAGACCGTGGCGTACCACGTGCCGCAGTGCTGCCTGATCACCGCCTGCACCGGCTCGCCTTCGGAGTGAGGGTTCCCTCCCCGGCGGCGAAGCCGCATCGGCCCGATCTTCGGCACATGCAGCATGCCGTCGCGAATGCGGATGTCGTCCGGGAGCGTCACCGAGTCCTGGCCCCGACGCTTGAAACGGGGCCGTCCGGCGTGCCCGGAGAAGAACGCCTGCCAGGCATCCGCCTGGTACTTGAGTGTAACGTACCGGCGCGAACGGCATCTCCTGCAGCCACGGCGTGACACGTCGAAGTTGCGTGAAGGTCTTGCCGAGCGTGAAGAACGACACGCCTGGCAGCCGGTCCGCTCCCGCCAGTCTCGCCGCCGCAACAAGCTGCTCCTGCTGATCGAGAATCGTGTTCCAGACGAAGCGGCACGCGCCGGCGGTGGCCGCAAGCTTGCGCGCCTTCGCCCGGCTGCCGGGGAGCAACCGGTAGATGACTTGCCGATACTCGTGAGTATCCTGAGCCACGCGCGGTCGGCCCTCCATTGGCCGTTTGGTGGGGCGGGGCAGGCGACCCCAAACCACACGCGCATCATCCCTCGTGAACGCCCGAATGTCAAGGCGATCATGGTGACTTTCCTATATAATTCCCTTTCGTATCACCACCGTGCCGTACATGCGGCCATGCTGGAAGTCCTCGGACAGCAGTTCCGCGACTCCGTGGACCTCGGCATAGGCCCAGAGATGCGCATCGAACCAGGACAGGCCATATGCCGCCGCGCCGCGCAATGCCGTTCGCAACACGGAGGCATCGGGGTAGAGAATCGGGAACTGCGCCATGAATTCCTCGGCTTCACGGCGCGCGGCAGCGGGCAGTCGGCTCTCCGGTCCGCCCCGGGTCGTCGCCGCGACGAATTCGACGATCGATTGGTGCGCGATGCGCGTGCTCCCGGAGGCGATGCCGTCGCGAAGAACCTCAGTCGCGATCCGCTGCTTATCCGGGAACCGGCCGTCGTGGCGATACACCAGGATGTTGGTATCAATCAGCGTCCGCGTGGCCACGCTCGTAGAGTTCCTCGCGGGTCCAACCACGCGTGCTTGCGAGGTCCGCCCGTCGCTGCCCTTCGCGTTCACGTTGCCTCTCGGTGGCGGCGTCGAACAGACGAAGGCGCGTTTCGACATCAAGCCCCTCGCGCGGTGCGCCGGCGCTGGCGGGCACCACGCGCATGATTTCGCCCGCCTCCTCGAAACGGATGTCGTCGCCGGGCCGGATCCCGTAACGCTCCGCGAGCGCCTTTGGCACCGTTACCTGGAGTTTGCTGGTCACCTTGCTCATCCCCTTGCTTTAGCAAGGACATCGTCCTTGTCAACCGCAACCCCCGAGTGCGTCAATCGCGTGCGCTCGGGGCCGGTGTGTCAGGCGGCTCGGTTGCGACCTCGTCTACCCAGCCTTGCTTGGCTTCAGCTACGGGTTCCGACCGGTGTTGCGCCGACGACATGCGTTCTGTCGCCATGCCGACCTTCATTGACCGAAACGGGTCCCAGTCCTTCAGGTCCAGTCGCCGACGCCTTCCCGCACCTGACGTGTTTTCCCAAGACCGATCACATGGGGGTCCGCAATCGTCTCGTTGTCCGCAAGCGGCCCTTCTCCCGACTCTGCAGATTTCTGGGCGACGCTCTTGAGTCCCCGCAGCGTGTCACTGCCGGCAACGGCTCGCGCATCTCCGCCATACCAGTCGAACCAGGGAAGGCCGAACGCAGCGTAATCCTGCGCTGTTGGAGGCTCGCTCGGCGGCCGTTCTCCGATCACTGCCATCCACTGGGCGGAGTTGAGCAGCGAGACGAAACAGCGGCTGCCGTGCCGCTGGTCCCAGGCGTCCAGCCCGTAGGGGTCATCGTAGATCTCCTGCTTCATCCGTCCGCCCGGCGCAAGGCCCGCGGCTTGCATCAGGACAGGCGCTGCCGAAAGCAACACATCGTCGTGGAACCTGACCCGATCCGCTCTGAGCGCCTCGTAGCGTTCGGCTTTCATGGGGTAGACCATCAGCTGAATCCCGCCGTGGACCGCCGCCCCGGTCAGCTGCTCCTCGACCGTGTAGCCTTCGCCGAGCGGCATGGCGACGAACTGGCGGATGACACCTTCCTCGATGCAATAGCCATCGAGCCAGGGCTGCTCGGGCAAAACCGCGTAGTCCTGCGGGTCGCGGTTCAGCCGGTTGACCCAGGAATCGCCCGTGATCGCGCAGATCTTGCCGGTCGCCACCTTCACGGCGAAGGGATAGTCCGAACGGAAGGCGATCCACAGCGCCTCGGCCTGGTGCACCGGAGCGATCACGCCACCCCGCACACGCCATGACTCCGGCAGCCGCGAGGCGTAGTCGTCCAGATGGCGCAGCGGGAAGGCGCCGAGGCCCGGCGGCAACGGGTAGTTGCGGCCGTCGTCCGGGATGCGCAGGGTACGCTGGAACCCGATGCTGCAGCGCGCCGCAGCGTGGATCTCCGGAAAGCTGAATTCCAGACTGTTGTCTTCAAGCACGATCATGGGTGTTTCTCCTTACCATGTGCCGTCTCGCACCTCGCGCACCACCCGGAGCACCGCCTCGTCGGGCGCTTCCTTCAACTGACGGATCAGGTCCGCGAACAGGCGCGGACGTTTGCGGATGATGGCCTGCAGGTCGGTGGACACCTTGCCTGCGAGCGCCAGCATGACATCCGGATCCTCGCCGAGTTCCCTCGCCAGCCTGACTGCCGTCGCCTCCGACGGCGGCGCCACCTCACCGCGCTCGATCTTGCTCAGGTAGGCCGGCTCGATGCCGACCCGCCTGGCCACCTGGCGCACCGAATAGCGCCGGTCGTCCTCGCGCAGGCGTTCGCGGACTTCGCGGATGGTTCGTCCAAAATGCGTCATGTGTCGTATATAGTACACACGATGGCGATTGTCAAGTTCCCGGACCAGGCGGACGCATCCGGGAGGAGATTCGCGGAGTTGCCGCCTGGGTTCGCTACCCCACCGGCACTTCCGGGTTTCGCTGCGTGCCGGTCGGAAACGAAGCCGGGAGCAGCCGGTTGCCCGGCCACCAGGAGCCGGCGCCGGTTCTGCGCATGCCGGCCGGCTTCGAGGACGCCGCGTTCTACCCGGCGGTTTCCTATGCCGCCCAGGGGTCGACAACCTCCAGTCCGGAAGCTTCGAAGGGTGCCGTGTCCCGTGTCGCCATCTTCATGCCGTTGGCCACCGCAATCGCTGCGATGTACCCGTCGGTTACCGAAATCGCCCGCCCGGACATTCGTGCCCTTGCCATCAGTTGCGCATAGGCCTGTGACGCCGCCATGTCGAACACAAGGACGCGACCGGCGAACATGGGCAAGACCTGGCGTTCGATGTCGTCGAGCAGACGGTTCCGTCGACGGCCCCGGGGCAGCGACCAGGCACCGAAACGAAGTTCGGCCACGACGATGGTGTTGAGATACAGCGTTTCCAGCGCCTGGGCGCCAAGCCATTCGATGACGCGAGGGTCCGGAGCCGGGCGCATCGGTTCCGAAATCACACTGGTATCGACCAGGATCATTCAGGATCGACCGGCCGTGCCGGAGTCGTGTCCCGCTGCGCGAAGAGTGCGACGTCTTCGTCAGTCAAGCCGGCGCGTCGGCCGATATCGGACAGCAGCGTCCCGAGATTTGCCCGTCCTTCCGGAAGGACCGCCTCCTCCAGGATGGTTCGAACCTCTGCTTCGGTGCTGCGGCCGCGAAGGGCTGCCCGCACGCGCAGGGCGCGATGAACCTCGTCGGATACATTGCGCACGGTCAGTGTGGCCATATCTGACTTCCACTTTGCTGTCATATTGTACCGATGACAGCACTGACAGCAAACGATGTGGTCGCGCCGGACAGCCTCACGCGGGGCCGTGGTGCGGGTCAGGTGGTCCAGCCGCCGTCGACATTGAGTGTCTGGCCGGTGACGTAGTCGGCGCCGGCGGCAAGGTAGAGGATGACATCGCCGTAATCCTCCGGTTCGCCGGCCCGGCCGAGAGGCACTTGCGCCGTGTCGTAGTCGAAACGGCACATCCAGTCGGAGTTGACCACGCCGGGCGCAATGGCATTGACGCGGACTCCGGGGGCGAGCGCCCGCGCCCATTCACGGGTGAGACTGACCAGGCCTGCCTTGGTGGCGCAGTAGACCGAACTCGAGCCCCCGCCGCCATGCGCCGAGATCGAGGCCGTGTTGACGATGGCGCCTCCGGCCTGCCTCAGTGCCGGGGCGGCTTCCCGGGTACAGCGCCAGGGTCCGATGAGATTGACGTTCAACAGCAGGTCCCAGAAGGCATCATCCTGACGGTCGAAGTCTTCGGGCGGAATGGGTCGCGCCGTTCCCGGTGTGCCGGCATTGTTCACGAGATAGTCGAGGCCGCCGAGGTCGGCGATGGCCTGGCGCACCATGCGTGGACCGTCGACGTTGTCCCCGACATTGCCGGGTGCGGCGACGACTTCCAGACCCTCGGCTGCGAGTCCGGCCACCACGGTGTCGAGTCTGTCCGTGCCGGCAAGGTCGTTGACCGCGACACGGGCGCCGCAGCGGGCAAGGGCCCGCACGGCGCCAAGACCGATGCCCGAGGCGCCTCCCGTCACGAGGGCGCGTCGACCGGAAAGATCAAAGGTGGCCTGCATGATGTCTTTCCCTTCCTGAGTCTGTGGCCGGATCAGCGTCCCTCGGCGCGCCATGCGGCGGCCAGTCCGGCAATGAAGGCAAGGAGAACAATCCACGCCGGCATGAGGGCCAGCAGGTCGATGCCACGCACCACATGGCGGTTGTGGTCAACGAGGCCGATCCACCCGGGGCCGCTCATGTCGTGCCCGGCTGTCACCCGGCGGACCGTGGGCAGGGGGTCATGGGCGATCCATGACAGGTGTCCTCCCGATTCCTCGACCAGGGGTTGCAGGTGCGCGCTCGTGGGTCGCGGGTCGCGCCATTCCAGGGGATTGTGACTGCCGACGCCGATCCAGGTCGCCATGTCTCCGTCCGAGATGTGATGAAGGCCGGTTTCGACGGCCACGAAGTCTCCCCTGGCGCGGCCGGGAGAGAGCGTCTCGAGTTCAAGTGTCGTCACCTCGCCCGAGGGTGCCGTGACGACGACCTCGGCATCGTCATCGTCCATGCTGCGCCGCACCACGGTGATGTGGCCGTCCTTCTCGGAGGCCGTCAGCGCATTCTCCTCCAGATCCGGTTCCTGCATGAGCCAGTGCGCGACGCGGCGCAGCAGTTCGGTGCCCGGTCCGCCACCGTCGTAGCCGCGTGACCACAACCACAGGTGATCGGAGAGCAACTGGGCCACACGGCCCTCTCCGGCACGGGAAATCACAAGCAGGGGTGCGCCGCCGGCGCCATCGAGCAGGACGTCGCCGGTGGTCACCGTGGTCTCGACGTGACGGAACCAGCGTCCCCAGGACGGCACGTCCTCCCCGATACCGGCAAGGGTGGAGGTGACCGGATGACGACGACCGGCTGCCGTGGCGCCGGGACGGAAGGGTTCGACGTGGACCGTGCCAGTGGGACGGGCAGGCATGAGCTCGCCAAGGACGGTTGCATGGAGGCCGAGCGCGGTGGCGAAGTCCGGTCCGGCCGCAACCATCATCGCTCCGCCGTCCATGACGTAGTCGGCAATGTTCTGCAGGTGAATCTCGGGGATGACCCCCCTCTTGCGGTAGCGGTCGAAGATGATGAGGTCAAAATTGTAGATTTGCCCCTCGAACAGTTCCCGGACCGGGAAGGCGATCAGCGCCAGTTCGCGAATGGGAGTGGAATCCTGCTTTTCCGGGGGACGCAGGATGGTGAAGTGCACCAGTTCGACGGCCGGATCCGACTTCAGGGTATTGCGCCAGATGCGTTCGCCGGTGTGGGCCTCCCCGGAGACAAGCAGGACCTTCAGATCCTCGCGAACCCCGTTGATCGGCAGCACCGCCTGGTTGTTGACGGTGGTGATCTCCCCCGGGTTTTCCTCGACCTCGAGACGCACGACGGAAAGTCCTGCGTGAGAGAGGGCGACACGCACTTCGTGTCGTTCTCCCACTGTGACCCGGCGGGGAATTGTGGTTCCGTCCGGCGTGGTGACGGTGACGAGAACCGGTGTTCCGGCAGAAGCCTGATCGAACACCCGGAAGACGATGGGAATCGCCTCGTCAACGACCCCATAGCGGGGCGCCTCAACGATCTCGAGTCTCCTGTCGAAGGCGTTTGAATGGCCACTGACCAGGACGTGGAGCGGCGCCGACCACCTCAGGCCGGCGAGGGAATCGGGAGCGTCGTGGACCGCGCCATCGGTGATCATGATGACGGCGGACACCGATTCACCCGGAACATCAGCGAGGGCCCGGGTAAGGGCGCCCATGAGACGCGTGCCCGAATCGGCAGGGCCTTCGACGGCGTCGGGAAGAGCCTCGACAACGCGCACCTCGAGATTGTCGAGGCGTGCCAGGCGCTCGCCGAGCCCCGTGACCGCGCTGTCGGTCAGGGCCGGACGTCCGCCAAGGGTCATGCTTGCCGAACGGTCGACGAGGACGACTGCCAGATCAGCCAGAGGCTCCCTTTGTTCCTCGACGAGTGACGGGTTGAGAAGGGCCAGGAGCGTCACGGCGACTGCGATTGCGCGCCACGGTATGCCCGGCATGCCGCGCATCAGGCCGAATATCAGGAGTCCCGCGATCAGGATTCCCGCCAGAGCGACGAGAGGCACCGGAAGGAGCGGCGCCCATGTGATGTCGGTGACTGTTCCCATGGTCACTGACCCAGGCGTTCGAGGATGATGGGAACGTGGACGGCATCGGCCTTGTAGTTGCCGGTCAACGCGTACATCGCCAGGTTGACACCGAAGCGGAAGGCCATTTCGCGCTGGCGCTCACCGCCAGGAACCGCCGGGTGAAGAGGCTGAAGCTGGTTGTTGAGAGCCCAGGCCCCGGCCCAGTCGTTGCTGCCGATGACGATGGATGACACTCCGTCGTTGAGACCTCCGGGGTGCTGTTCCACCCATGTCGCACCGCCTGTCCAGCGCCCCGGAAAATCCTGCAACAGGTAGTATGACTGGGTGAGGACGTGACCGGGCGCCACCCGCATGAGTGCCGGGATGTTGAGCCCTCTCAGCATGTCGGGAAGCCGTGCCGCGTTAGGTCCGACCCCCGACAGACCGGCGAGGTTGCGGTCGGCATCGCGCGTGTCGACCACGAGGATACCGCCCGTGGCCAGGTAGGTATCGAGCTTCGCCCGTGCAGTGGCCGACGGCACCGGTTGCTCGGTGGTGATGGGCCAGTAGATCAACGGGTGGAGAACAAGATTGTCGGTCTCGAGGGAAAGAGCGACAGGGACGCCGGGTTCGATGGAGGTGCGCGCCGTCAGAATCGCCCCCAACCCGGAAAGCCCGGCTCTTGACGTCCGGTCGACCCCGGGATCTCCCGTCCTGACGTAACCGAAACGGACATCGAGAACAGCGCCCGGGACTCCGGCAGGGATGTCGTCGGCCATGGTAACGGAGCCGCTGGTGGCGATGATCGTGAGGACGACGGCCGCTGCCGCCTGGCGTCCGACCGGCGGAATGATTCCGCGCAGCACCATGCTCGATGCAATTTCGATGAATGCCACCAGGAGAACGAGACCGAGGAGGAAGGGTCGCAGATCGACGTCCCCTTCTCCAGTGAGGCCGGTCACCGTGACGCTGTCGGGAAGTGTCAGGGCGGCAGGGGGTTCCAGGCGGGAACCGAGGTTCACGGCGCGTGCGAGGTCGTTGGTGCCGTAGATGCCTGGCGGATGGCGGGGCCCGGGAACGATGCCCGTGATGTCTGTGGCCGCGATGGCCGATACGTGCGGCTCCGGCACGGTAGGGTTGCCGAAGCCATCGAGTGTCACGAGCGCGGGAAGCACGACGTCATCGAGACCGGCGTTCGACCCCTCGGCGAGCAAGGCAAGACGCCTGATCATGCCGGCGAAGAGACCGGACAGCGGCAGGTTGGTCCATTGCGTGTTGGCGGTGGTGTGGATCAGCACGATCCAGCCATCGCCACGCCCGCCGGCGGTCACGAGTGGCGTGCCATCCTCCAGCCTTGCCCAGGTCTTCGATGAGAGATCGACCGTCGGCTCGGCAAGGACCTGGCGGTCGACCAGAATGTCCGGGGGTGTCACCAGCCCGAAGAAGGGCGAGGCGGCGTCGAACTCTGCAATTCTCTGGGGACGGCTCCAGCTCATGGCTCCGCCCAGAGCCCTCTGGCGAGCCCGCAGGGCGACCGGCAGGAGATCGTCGCTTTCCCTGGAGAATGCCGGGCCGGCAAACCTCACCAGCACGCCGCCCGTGTCGAGCCAGTCCTCAAGACGGGGCCGCACGGTTGCAGCGACAGTGCCGATGTCCGCCAGAACAATCACAGCCGGAGGCCTGTCAAGCAGCCGGCCGAGCGTGTCCTGGCGAATGTCGGCTTCCCGTTCCAGGGCCCGGGCCAGGAAGTAGGTCGGCGACAGGAGTGAATGCTGCACCTCGATGTCGCCTCCGGCGACGAGACCGACAGACGGACGCTTCCAGCGCTGATCGAGCAGTGCCACGGCTGCCGCGGTTGTCTCGTTCTCGATGGCAAGGCGGGAGATGCTGTTGCGTACCTCCAGTGGCAGCGCCAGGGTCGTTCTGGCCGTTCTTGATCCGGAGGCGAAGTCAAGTTCGAGACGGGCCAGCAGGCGGCCTTCGGAATCCTCGGCTACCACCCACGCCGTCGTGTTTCCCGGCGTGTCGCTGCGCAGCGCCTCCACCACCAGTTCACCATCCTCGACCTCGGGTTCGGGCAGAAGGAGGGCGGGCCGGGCTGCCCCGGTCATCACCGTGAGATCGCCAAGGGCCTCGAGAGCCGCGACCAGGGCGCCGTCACCGGGGTCTGCGATATCGTCCGCCAGCCAGAAGACATGACCGATGGACTCGAGATCGACGAGGGCCTCCGCCGCCCCCTGCCTGTCGGTTGGCCAGGGCCGGGGAGTGAGATCAAGGACCCGGCCGGAAGCTTCGTCCGGGGTCATCAGGCCCGAGTGCTGGAAGGGTGCGCTGTCCGCCGCGGGCGCCGTGGTCATCAGGACAACCAGGCGGTCCTCGCGGTCGGCCAGGTCAACGAGATCTTCCAGGGCAGCAAGTCTTGCCGGCCACTTCCTTCCGGCAGCCCAGCCGTCGTCGATGACCACAAGCATGTCGCCGCTGTCCAGGGATCGTCCACTCCATGTGATGATCGGGTGGGCAACGGCGAGAATGAGCAGGGAGACCAGGGCCATCCTGAGCAGGATCAGCCACAACGGCGTCGTTTCGGCCGTCCGGCGGTCGGTCTTCAGTCCGAAGAGAAAGCGGACAGTCGGCAGCGACACCCGTCGCGGCCGTGGCGGCACAGCCCTCAGCAACCACCACAGCAGCGGCAGTACGACAAGGGCTACGAGCGCCCAGGGAACGGCAAAGGCAAGCGGCCCGAGACTCGCCATGGTCAGGTCACGTGGCCGCCCAGATCGATGTAGAGCGGCAGCAGCGCCGCATGGGGGGAACCGTCGGTCCGGTGAACCGTGGTACTCCAACCGGCGCCGCGCGCCGCCAGGGCGATGGCTTCGTTGTGAGTCACGAGACGCTCCTGGTAGTCGTTGCGCAGCGCCTCGCTGCGGTGGGCCAGAATTGTTCCCTCCCTTTCGGTGCCGTCGAACAGAACCCGGCCGGCATAGGGGAAGCTCTCTTCGGCCGGATCAACGATTCGCACAAGGTGTCCGTCGACGCCCTGTCCGGCGAAGTGGCGGATCCTGGCTGTGACCGGCTCTACCGGCTCAAGAAAGTCGCTGACGAGCACCAGCCGCGCATGGGATGGAAGGGTCGCCGCCGGCGGCAGGCTGGGGGCGTCATCGCCCTCACCCCGGTGAAGGCGGGTCGCCATGCGGGTCAGTGCGGCGCTGCCCGTTCCAGGCCGTCTGTCGACGCCCAGAAGAGCAATGCTCTCGCCGCCGCGGACCAGGAGGACCGCAAGGGCCATGACGATGAGCCGTGCCCGTTCGTGCTTGCTTGCAAGTTCCGGGGAGGATGCAAAGTGCATCGATGGTGACGTGTCAGCCCACAGCCACACGCTTTCGGCCGCCTCCCACTCGGTCTCCCTGACGTAGAGTCGTGGCGACTTCGCTGATGCCCGCCAGTCGATCATCGTGGCGGCATCGCCCTGGGCATATCGGCGAAACTGCCAGAAGGTCTCGCCGGGCCCGACGCGGCGGCGGCCGTGAACGCCCTGGGCGACGACGGCAGCCACCTGCCGTGCCTCGACCAGCAGGGGTGGCAGGTGCGCGACAAGCTGTTCGGCGCGCCGGCGAAACCCGCTGACCGTTTCGACACTCATGTCCGGCCGACCATGCTCAGCCGAGCGGCGCCTTGAGGCGGTCGATGACCTCGTCGAGCGTCACCCCGTCGGCGCGTGCCGCAAACGTAAGCTGCATGCGATGGCGCAGTACCGGACCGGCCAGGTCCAGGACATCGTCAACCGAGGGCGCCAGGCGTTGGTCGAGCAGGGCGCGGGCTCTCACCGCCAGCATCAGGGACTGGCTGGCCCTGGGTCCCGGTCCCCAGAGAATGCCGGAACTTCCATCGGATGAGTCCGGGCGGCCGGAGCGCACGAGGTCGAGGATCGCCTCGACGACGCTTTCGCCCACAGGAATGCGACGCACCAGTCTCTGCGCCGCCATCAGTTCGGTGCTGTTCAGCACCCCCGCCGGGTTCTCTTCGTCGGGGCCGGTGGTCACCACCAGCATCTCGCGTTCGGCGTCACGACCGGGATAGTCGATGTCGATTTCCATGAGGAAGCGGTCGAGCTGGGCCTCGGGAAGCGGATAGGTGCCCTCGAGTTCCAGGGGATTCTGGGTGGCGAACACATGGAAGGGCTGCGGCAGGTCGCGCCTGGTGCCGGCGACGGTCACGGTGTGTTCCTGCATCGCCTGGAGGAGTGCCGACTGGGTGCGCGGGCTGGCCCGGTTGATCTCGTCGGCCATCAGGAAACTGCAGAACACGGGACCGGGAATGAACCTGAACTCGCGCAGACCGCTTTCCGATTCCTCCAGGACCTCCGAGCCGAGAATGTCGGCGGGCATCAGATCCGGTGTGCACTGGACGCGCTTGGTATCGAGGCCCGTCACCGTGCCGATGGTCTCGACCAGCCGGGTCTTGCCAAGGCCGGGGACGCCGATCAGCAGCGCGTGTCCACCGGCGAGCAACGTGATGAGAAACTGGTCGATTACCGTGTCCTGACCAAAGATGACACGGCCGATCGCGGCGCGCACCTCGGCCAGCCGGGCTCCCGTGCGGTCGATTTCGGCAGCAAGTTCCCTTGCCTCACTGATACAGGGTTCGTGGTTCACGGCGCTGTCTCTCCCCGGGAACGGTGTGGTGGTCTAGAATGACGACATTGAATCAGGGTGCAATCCCGAGGACCCCCGAAATGCTCCCAGGACGGATCCGCGATGATGCTGCCGCCGGTGCCCCCGCGGACCGCGACCATGCCCGGCAGCTGTTGATCGGGGACATTGACATCAGGATCGCCCGCGACGGCACCTGGTATCATGAAGGCCGGCCCATTCGCAGAATGGCACTGGTGAAGCTGTTTGCCGGTATCCTGCGATGTGAAGGCGATGGTGAATTCTACCTCAGGACTCCGCTGGAAAAGCGCCGCATACGCGTGGATGATGCACCATTCGTGGCTGTCGAGTCGACCATTGAGGGCGAAGGTCCACGGTGCAAGGTGCATTTTCGCACCAATGTCGATGATCACGTCACGGCTGACGCCGATCACCCGGTGCGGGTCGTAATGGATTCCGGAACGGGGGCGCCGTCACCCTATGTACTCGTTCGTGACAGGCTCGAGGCCCTGATTGCCCGCCCGGTCTACTATGACCTTGTGAACAGGGGCCGGGTTGCATGGCAGGATGGCCGCGAGGTTCTGGGGATTGATTCATGCGGCTGTTTCTTTGTCCTGGGCGAAACGTCCGATGACGCCGGTTGAGGTGCTCACCGCCTTCCGCAGGATGCCGCAGGCTGAGATCGAGCCACCGCAACCGGCCTGGGCCGAGGGTCCGGTGCAGAGGGCGGCTGCCGTTCTCATTCCCCTGGTTGACCGCCAGCAGGATTCCATGACCGTGATATTCGGCCAGCGCTCGCCGACGCTCGCCCACCATGCAGGCGAAGTCAGCTTCCCCGGTGGCCGAATCGAGGCTGGCGAGGACGAGGCCACTGCGGCCCTGCGCGAGGCCAGGGAGGAGGTCGGGCTCGATCCTTCCAGGGTGCAGGTGCTCTGCCGACTCGACACGCAACGCGCCGGTTCGGGCTATTCCATCGCACCTCTTGTCGGACTCGTCACGCCTCCTGTCGTGCTGCAGCCCGATGGCGTCGAGATCGTTGGTGCCTTCGAAGTGCCGCTGGGATTCCTGCTCGACCCCGGGAACCATCAGCGGACGAGCATGGTCTGGCGCGGCGAGAGGCGTTGGTACAGTCTGTTCGAGTACGGTTCGCGAACCATCTGGGGCGCGACGGCAACGATCGTGGTCAATCTCGTAGAGGTGCTGAGGGGTGAGAGATGATGCGCTACCTGTTGCCGGTTATCCTGATTACGGTCCCCCTCATTTCCTACATCGTGTGGTACCGCCTGGCAGTCGAGAAGGCGCGGCGCCTCGAGGAAGGTACATTGCCTGGCTGGCGCGAGGCGCCCTGGGGGCTCATCGTCCTTGGAACGCTGGGCCTCATGATCATCACGCTCGCGGTCTTCGGCTTTGTCGGTCCCGACCCGTCGGGGGACTATGTGCCGGCACGTCTCGAGGACGGCGTGGTGGTTCCAGGCTATGTCACCGACTGAGCCAGGGCGCAAAGGGGCCGCCGGATCAGGCGATCACGATCACGTCGCATGCGATTCTCGCGCCAGGACCGGCACTGACCATCCCGTAGCCACCATCGATGCGGCGCCACTCCTGGCGGCGCCCGGTGTCGCCAGCGTGGTGGAGGCGCTGTGCTGCAGGGGCGGGGACGTGCGCTTCGTCGGCGGATGCGTACGAGACCTGCTGGCGGACCGCGACATCGCTGATGTCGACGTCGCCACGCCGGATCCCCCCGAAGACGTGACAGGCCTGCTGGAAGACCGCGGAATCAAGGTGGTGCCTACCGGCCTCTCCCACGGCACGGTGACAGCGGTGGTCGGGGGCGAGGGAATCGAGGTCACCACGCTGAGGGTCGATGTGACGACCGATGGCCGCCATGCGGAAGTCGCCTTCACCAGCGACTGGCAGGCCGACGCGGCACGCCGCGACTTCACCATCAACGCGATGAGTCTCAGACCGTCAGGCGACCTGTTCGATTACTTCGGGGGGCGCCGCGACCTCGCCGATGGGCGTGTCAGATTCGTCGGCGATGCGACCGGACGCATTGCCGAGGATCGGTTGCGGGTGCTGCGCTTCTTCCGCTTTCTGGCCCACTATGGCCAAGGAACGCCGGACCGGCAGGCCATGGCGGCCTGTTCTTCGGCCAGAGCATCGCTTGGATGCCTGGCAGCCGAACGTATCCAGTCCGAGCTCTTCGGGCTTCTGGGCGCGCCACATCCCATGTCTGCACTCGATCACATGGTCTCCAGCGGTGTTCTCGAACACGTGCTGCCGGAGGCCGGCGATTTGACCGTCCTTGGTGCCCTGACCGGCATCGATGACCGTGACCCCGTCCGTCGGCTTGCCGCCCTGATCCCGACAGCGGGGGAAGCTGTCGCCACCAGACTTCGCTGTTCGAAGGCTGTTCGTCGGCGACTTTCCCGGCTGTCGCCGCCAGCACTGGCGCTGGATCCGAACTGGCCGGTTCCGGATCAGCGCCAGGCACTCTATGATCTCGGGGCGGACACCTTCCGCGACCTTGTTCTCCTTGCCTGGTCAGCGGACCGCTCCTGGAGGGCATCTCGCTGGAGAGCGATGCTCGATACCGTGGCGCGTTGGGAGAGTCCGCGCTTTCCCTTGCGCGGCCGGGACGTTCTCGGAGCCGGCAAGCGGCCCGGGCCCGAAGTCAAGGCCATTCTCAGGGACATCGAGGAATGGTGGCGCCGGGAGGATTTCAGACCGGATCGCGTGTCCTGCCTCGAAAGGCTTGCTGCAATGACCGGGGAGACGACGTGACGGCTGCCGGACGGCTTGCACTGTCGTCCATCCTGCTCGCGACGTCGGCCTTGGCGACGGTTCCGCACGTTATCGGCATCGAGCAGCACTGGGTCACGGAACCGCCTCCCGGTGTCCCTGTTGCTGCAGCCTATGGCGTCATCACCTGCCATTGCATCACCTCCGATCGCCTGGTCTCCGTGGATGTCGGCGGAGCGATGATGAGTGAACTTCATGCCACCACGACAGGCGATGACGGTGTCGTCGCCATGCGCCGGCTCGACGACGGTATCGACATTCGTCCCGGTTCCCCCCTCGTGCTTGAGCCAGGCGGCCTTCACATCATGATCATAGGACTTGAGGAACGCCCGCGGGCTGGCGACGGCATTCCCGTGACCCTGGTGTTCGAGAAGGCAGGAACATTGGATGTCGTCTTCCCGGTGATGGCACGGTCTGCAGCAGGCCTGGAAGAATGAGGAAACGTCACCTCGTCCAGGGCATTCTGGCAGGTTTGCTTGTCGTGGTGATGGTGGTCGGCGCCCTTGAACTCCACCGGCGCCAGGTGGACGACGTGGAGGTCGTGATCGGCGGGCCATTTTCCATGCTGGCGCACGACGGCACCCGGGTGACGCACGGCGATCTCAACGGCCGCAGGTCCCTGGTGTTCTTCGGTTTCACCTACTGTCCGGATATCTGCCCGACCACCCTCCTCCAGGTAGCGGCATGGCTTGAGGCCATGGAAGACGAGGGCCGCCTGATCGACGCCTATTTCGTCACGGTCGACCCGGAACGCGACACTGTCGAGCGCATGGCGGACTACGTCACCTATTTTTCCGACCGCATCACCGGTCTCGTCGGCACTGCCGACGAACTCCGGCAGATGGCGGACTCCTACCGACTCTACTACGCCCGCATCGACCTTGACGACGGCAGCTACACCATGGATCACACGGCCGCCATCTATCTCATGGACGCCGAGGGCAGGTTCTTCGATGCCATCACCTTGACGGCGTCGTTCGACGAGGCGGTGGAAAAGCTCACACGGCTCGTCGAGGATGGATGAGAGATCTCGATGGCCGCGGTTGACGGGTTGTCAGGGCCAGGTCGCCACCGGTGGCAGGGACATCAGGACGGCCTCGGGATTCGCTCCGGTCATCAGCCCGAAGCGGGTGCCGCGGTCGTAGACGAGATTGAACTCCGCATAGTGGCCGCGCCACTGAAGCTGGCGTGAGCGTTCTGCTTCTGTCCAGGTCTCGTGCATGTGCCGGTCAATCAGGCGCGGATAGATGGCAAGGAATGTCTCCCCGACATCGCGGGTGAAGGCGAATGACGCCTCGTCGGCGTGGAGGTCGTCAAAGAAGATGCCGCCGACGCCGCGTCTGACGCCGCGATGGGGAATGGTGAAGTAGTCATCGGCCCAACGGCTGAAGGCAGCGTAGTCGGCACACGGGTGGCGACCGCAGCAAAGGGCGAGTGCGGCGTGAAAGTCCTCCGTGTCCTCCTCGCGAGGCAGGGGTGGGTTGAGATCGGTGCCACCGCCGAACCACGCATTGCCTGCGGTGGTGATGTGGCGCGTGTTCATGTGAACGCCCGGCACGTGTGGCGAGCGCATGTGAGCGACAAGCGAAATGCCGGTTGCCCAGAAGCCGGCGTTGTCCGGCGCGGTGCCCGGGATTTCCCCGGCAAACTTCTGGTCGAAGTCGCCCCAGACAGTGGAGACGTTGACCCCCACCTTCTCGAACACCCTGCCGCGCATGATCGCCATGACTCCGCCACCACCGCCGTCCCTCGTCCACTCACGGCGTTCAAATCTCCCCGGGGGGTAATCTTCTCCCGGTCCGTCGTACGCATCCTCGATGGACTCGAAGACGGTGGTGATGCGATCACGCAGGCTGCGGAACCAGCGGCAAGCAGCGTCGCGTTCCTGCTGCGATCCGGCGAGGTCCGGCCGGTCTGTTGTCATGGGAGGCCATTCCAGGCGGTTGTTCCCTGCACTCATGTCGCAGACAGTCGGCGGCTGCAAGCCCCTTCCACATTCACTGTCTTGCGTGACCATGGCGGGCGGTATATTCATGGCCCGCCCGGAAGAGGCGCCGGAACAAGACGTAAGGGATTTCTTGGTGATGGCGGAGCACACTCCCGACGCGCACGAGGTGGGCCGGCGCGATTTTCTCAGTGTGGCGACCATCGGCGTGACGGCTGTAGGCGCCGGTTTCGCCGCCTGGCCGCTGATCGCGCAGTGGAACCCGGCTGCGGATGTTCTGGCCCTGGCCTCGATCGAGGTTGACCTGTCTCCGGTGGCCGAGGGCCAGCAGATCACGGTGAACTGGCGGGGCAAACCCGTGTTCATCCGTCATCGCACGGCCGACGAGATTGCCGCCGCACGCGATGTCGCCATGGACGATCTCAAGGATCCGCAGCCCGACAGTGAACGGGTCCTTCGCCCCGAGTGGCTCATCATGGTGGGAGTGTGTACTCACCTCGGGTGCGTTCCCCTGGGCAACCAGGGTGAATTCCACGGCTGGTTCTGCCCCTGTCACGGCTCGCACTACGACACCTCGGGTCGCATCAGGAAGGGACCGGCGCCGGAGAATCTCGGAATTCCGGACTACGTCTTCACCGACGACACGACTGTTGTCATCGGCTGACCGGGGCGAGGGACTATGGCCGATTTCATGAACATCGGAGTTGTGCGCTGGTTCGACCGCCGGCTGCCGATACTGAGCTGGACCAACCACAACCTCATCGACTACCCGGCGCCGCGCAATCTGAACTACATGTGGAATTTCGGGTCACTGGCCGGAATTGCACTGGTGATCCAGATCGTCACCGGAATCGTGCTGGCGATGCACTACACGCCGCATGTGGACACGGCCTTCGACAGTGTCGAGAGGATCATGCGCGACGTCGAGTACGGCTGGCTGATGCGCTATGCCCACGCCAACGGCGCCTCGTTCTTCTTCATCGTCGTCTATCTCCATGTCTTCAGGGGGCTCTACTATGGCTCCTACAAGGCCCCTCGCGAGGTCCTGTGGTGGATCGGCCTGGTGATTCTCCTGACCATGATGGCCACCGCCTTCATGGGATACGTGTTGCCCTGGGGGCAGATGAGCTACTGGGCGGCGACCGTGATCACCAACCTGCTGTCGGCCCTTCCGGTCGTCGGGGAAGCCCTTGTCGGCTGGGTGTGGGGCGGCTTCTCGGTGGACAACCCGACTCTCGTGCGCTTCTACGCCCTTCACTTCCTGCTGCCTTTCGTCATCGTCGGTCTGGTGGGTCTCCACCTGTGGGCGCTGCATCACACCAAGTCCGGCAACCCGCTTGGCATCGACACAACCGGACCACAGGACTTCATCCGTTTTCACCCCTACTACACGATCAAGGATGCCTTCGGCGCAGGGATGTTCCTGCTCGTCTTCGCCGTCTTCCTGTTCTATGCCCCGAACTACCTCGGGCATCCGGACAACTACATCCCCGCCGATCCCCTCAAGACACCGCCGCACATCGTTCCGGAATGGTATTTCCTGCCGTTCTACGCGATCCTGCGCGCCATTCCCTCCAAGTTGGGCGGCGCCATTGCCATGGGGCTGTCGATCGGCATCCTGTTCCTCCTGCCCTGGCTCGACACGTCCAGAGTGCGTTCGGCGACTTTTCGTCCCGTGTTCAGGTGGTTCTTCTGGATCCTGGTGATCGACATTATCGTGCTGGGTGTCGTTGGCGCCAATCCGCCTGAAGGGGCGTGGATCGTGATCGGCCAGATCGCGACCGCATGGTACTTCCTGCATTTCCTGATCCTGCTGCCCCTGATCGGCTGGTTCGAGAGGCCCCGCCCATTGCCTGCCAGCATTGCCAGAGCGGTCCTCGACGGGAACGAACCGACATCCGCGGGGCGGGGAGCGCGATGATGAGACGCATCATTCCCGTGATCGGCCTGCTCGTCTTCGCCATGCCGGCGTGGGCGGCTTCGCCAGCCTTGTCGCCACAGCAATTCACATGGTCCTGGGAAGGCGTATTCGGAACCTATGACCGTGAGCAACTGCGGCGGGGGCTGGAGGTCTTCACTACGCAGTGCCACAGCTGCCACAGCCTCAAGTACATTCGCTTTCGCGATCTCGTGGCCATTGGCCTCAGCGAGGACGAGGCCGGTGCGCTCGCCGCCGACTACGAGGTCGCAGGCCCGCCCGACGAGTGGGGTGACGCCACCACAGTAAGTGCGGCGCTGTCGGATACGATTCCCGCACCCTACCGCAACGACACCGAGGCGCGGGCGCTCAACAACGGCGCTCTGCCCCCCGATCTGTCACTGATGGTGAAGGCGCGTGTCGACGGCGCCAACTACATCGCCTCCCTGCTCACGGATCCCGACTATAATCAGGGCGATCCGGATGCCGACGGGCTTTATCACAATCCCTACTTCGCCGGTGGCAGCATTGCCATGGCGCCGCCGCTCTATGAGGGTCTACTCGTCGACGCGGAAGGCAACGACATGCCGGTCGACGAACTCGCCAAGGACATCACCGCCTTTCTTGCCTGGACCGCGGAGCCTACTCTCGAGGATCGCAAGAGAATGGGACTGAAGGTTGTCCTCTTCCTTCTCGTGGTGACCGGGCTCTACTACGTCTGGAAGAGGAAGATCTGGGCCGGGGTCGAACACTGACCGGCGGGTCGGCGTGATGGCTGAGTGTGGCTGGGGGACCTGGATTCGAACCAGGACTATTCGGGTCAGAGCCGAAGGTTCTACCGTTAAACTATCCCCCAGCAGGGGATGTCGCGACGCTAGATGAGGCGAGCCGGGAGTGTCAACATCAACGACGCTCCAGGAGACTCCCGCCATCGCGTCAGCCGGGGGTGACATTGGGCCGCAGGAAGGTGACGCGCCCGCAAGGACGCCGCCTGAAGCAGAGACTGAAGAAGAGCGCCGGGCGCAGTCCGTCGTCGATCCGGTGGCTGGAACGCCAGGTCAACGATATCTGGACCGAGGGCGCCCGGCGCGAGGGATGGCGGTCGCGGGCGGCATACAAGCTCATTCAGCTTGACGAGCGATTCTCTCTCCTGGGCTCCGGAACCCGGGTGGTCGACCTTGGCGCCGCACCCGGCGGCTGGTCCCAGGTGGCCGCCAGCCGGGTTGCAGGAGCGCCCGTAATCGCGGTGGACGTCCTGGAGATGGAAAGTCTCGATGGTGTGACGATCGTTGCCGGCGATATCCGTGACAGGCAGACCCGCGACGCCGTACTCGAGGCACTCGATGGCGAGGCGAACCTCGTCCTCTCGGACATGGCTGCACCGTCGACAGGGCACCGTTCAACGGATCATCTGCGAACCCAGGCCCTTGCCGAGGAGGCTGCGGCCTTCGCAACAGCGGTGCTTGCTCCTGGAGGTTGCCTTGTCGTGAAGGTCCTGCGCGGCGGCGCCGGGACGACCCTGCTCTCCGCCCTGCAGCGAGACTTCGTGCGGGTTCATCACGTCAAGCCGGAGGCCAGCCGCCGGCAATCTTCAGAGATTTACGTCGTGGCGAAAGGATTTCGCAGGAACGCTTCGTGATCCTGCAAGGATGCGTTCGCTACTGCTCCGCATCCGGTCCCTGTTCGATCCATCCGGCGAGAAGATAGCGGTAAAGGTCAAGGGCAAGCCGCTCCTCGTTTTCCTCGAGCCAGTGGAGGGCGGCCTGTGTCAATTCCATCGTCCGACAGGGTTCATCCGCCACGACAGTCAACGCCCGGTCACCGGGCCAGACAGGATCCCCGGGACCACGCTGGCGGAGGCGCGATCCCGAGGCGTCGTACACCGTGGCGTGGCCCGCCTGCAGCAACTGAAGACCAATCCGGGATCCCCCCGGTCCGGCGAGCACCTCACCGGCGGCGTACTCGCGCGGCGTCAGCCATGCTCCGAGGGCCGCTATCAGATCCTCGTGTCGAATCTGGCGTTCGAGGTGGCGTTCCAACTCGTCTGCGGTCCGTCCCAGCAGCGAGGCACGCCGCTTGTCCCCGTCGGCGGCCTCCGCCTTCCATGCCGCAATGGTGAGATCCTCGCACCGTTCGACGCCGCCGTTCAGCGTCGCTACCGACTGCAACGCGGCGTAACCGGCCGGCGGAAGGTTGCGTTCGAATCCGAGCATCAGCTTCGCGGAGGGTGCGCTCAACACGACCTCGACCCCGAGGGCACGAGTGGTCTCCAGGGTCCGACCCAACGCATTCACTGCCGAGTAGTCCAGACCGGAAACCCGGGTGAAATCCAGCATCAGGCACACCGGCCGCGGCGTTTCGTCCAGCACCTGCCTGAGATTGTCGACCAGGGGATAGATGCTGCCGAAGAAGAGGTAACCGTGCAGGCGATAGATCCGGACACGGCTTGCCTCCTCCACCAGGATGGCACGATCGGGAACGGGACGGGCCCTGTGGCTCCGGACATCGTTGAGAGTGAGACGGGCCTCGACGGGGTCCACTCCGCTGAGACGCACCGCAAAGAAGAGGAGCGCGGCCACGATCCCGACTCCGATACCTTCCAGCAGCCCGAAGGCGATGATTGTGAGAAAAATCAGAACGATGATGGCGAACTCCGGCCAGGGGAGCCGCCTGTAGCTGCGCACGAGGCTTCCGTCCAGCATGCCGAGGCCGGCGAAGACCAGGATGCCTCCCACGAGCGGTACCGGCACCAGTTCCAGCAACTGATCGCCTGCAAAGAGTGCGCCCGCGATGACGAGGGCGGCCACCATGCCCGTCAGTCGCGTGGCGGCGCCAAACAGCTTGCTCCGCAACGATGCGGGCACGATCAGGGTCGCCACCGTTCCTCCGCCCGCTCCGGCGACCAGGCTCGCCAGACCCATTGCCCGGAATTCCCGGTTCCAGTCGAGCTCTTCGCCCGCGGCGAGTTCGAGTCCCGCGATGTTCATGACCACGCAGACAAGCGCTACGATGACCAGCGTCAAGATGTTGGGGATCTGCCTCGCCATCGCGCCCCAGTCCACGTGCGCCAGGTCCCCGGGAAGCAGTACCGGCCACAGGACGCCGTCCGCTGTGCTCGTGAACAGCAGGCCGGTGGTCCGCGCCTCGTCGCCGGAGATGCCAAGGGCGGAGAGGGCGGCGTGGTAGGAACCCACCGCAAGTGCGACGCTGACCGGCAGTATCAGCGCATGACCCCAGCGCCTCATGGAAAGGTAGAGCAGGATCCCGAACAGAGTGCCCGGGATCCATTTCCACAGCGTGGATGACTCCACCAGCGCCGGAAGCGATCGCCAGTCCGGTTCGGCGCCCATCAGGGACAAGGCCGCCAGACACACGGCTCCGCCGATGCCTGCCACGAACCCGCCCGCCACGGGATAGGGGATGAAGCGCATCAGGCCCGCGAGCCGGAAGCGTCCGATCGTCAGGCAGCAGGAACCGGTGACAAGCGCGGCGATCACCAGCGCGACGACAATGGTCACGAACCGCGCTTCACCGGTGGCCTCCATCGTCGATCCGATGAGAGCCATCACGATCACCAGCGCCGGAGAGAGGCCCGAAATCGCCCCGCGAAACCCGCCCGTCAGGGCGATGATCATGCAGGCGGCAAAGTTTCCGAACAACACAAGGGCGACGCCCTGGGAAGACCAGGGGGCGAGGGCGCCCGAGAAGATGAAAACTCCAAAGGCGATCTGGGCCACCAGCAATCCGAGGCCCGAGGTGAAACCTGCCGCCAACGCCGGCACGGCCTTGGCCGACAGGGCATCCGCCCGGAGTTCCGATGCCAGTTCCCGGATCACATCGGCCGCTCCATGGCAGGATGGGTCGTCTTCACCGTCACTTCCCCGCCCGTCGATGTTCACCCTACACAGGACGAGCGGAGCACGGCAACGGCGCCGTTGAGCCACAGCGCAGATAATCGCCCCCGGAACTGCGTGAGGCGCCGCGACGGCAGGATTGTCGGCCATCGGATCGGCGGAGTCTGACAAGCCGTTACGGGCGCGTTGGCGGATCGGACCACCTTGACGACCCTGCTCCGGTTTCTCCTGCGGCGAAGGACTGGCTGGCGCCGGCAATCAGCGGGGTGCGTTGGCGATCGCGCGCCGCTCAACCCGTCAGGCCGCAGCTGTCGACCGCACCAGCTTGACCGGAAGTCGGTGAGGCCGGTCGTTGCCGCCAGGCGCCCATTGCGCTGGTTCAGGCCCGACAGTTGCGGCACTATCGTCTCCCGCACGGTCCTTGATCCATCGCAGGAGCCCCAGAGATGAGCCGCATGTATTCCGAGGATCACCGAAAACTGCAGGACCTCTTCGGAACCCGTGCCATGGCGGATTACCTCGAGGCAAGCGACTTCCGGGAGACGATCGACGACGCCTCGAAGCGCTTCATCGAGGAGCGCGACATGGTGTTTCTTGCGACGCTGGATCATGAGCGCCGGCCGACCGTGTCCTACAAGGGCGGTGATCCCGGATTTCTCAAGGTGCCCGATCCCGGGACAGTCCTCTTCCCGAGCTACGACGGGAACGGCATGTACCTCTCCATGGGCAACATCGGCGGGCAGGGTCAGGTCGGCATGCTGTTCATCGACTTCGAGGTGCCGCGACGGTTGCGGCTTCAGGGCATGGCGACGATGAGCGACGATCCGGCGCTCACCGGACTCTGGAAGGAGGCGCAGCTCGCGATTCGCGTTTCGGTGACGGGTCTCTGGGTCAATTGCCCTCGATACGTCCATCGATACCGGAAGGTCAGGGCGTCACGCCATGTTCCGCGACGAGACGGCGACACGCCGTTCGCCGGCTGGAAGCGGATCGATACGGTCTCGCCGGTGCTGAACGAAGACGAACGCGCCGAGGCCGACCGTCTGGGGCCCATCACCGAGGAGGAATGGGTCGCCATGGTCGATGCCGGAGACGAGGACGCCTGAGCAACACCGGCGTTCATCCAGATCCTTCGATGTGACAGAATTGGGCGGTCACCGGGCGTTGCATCGTGCATGCGGACCGGCAACAGGGAGGGAGCCATGCCGTGGTTTGCCAACGGTCGTTTCCTGGAGGTCGAGCAGCTTGCTTGGCAAGACGGTGCGCTTCTTGTTCGTAACGGCCGAATCGTCGCTTTCGAGAGAGCACCGCGAGAGGATGAACCGGGCGGTATCGTCGACCTTCGGGGCGCCTTTGTCCTCCCCGGACTGATCGACTGTCACGTGCACCTCACGCTCAATCCCGATGCGATCATGCCCGAGGAGTTTCGCGCCCGAACACCAAGCGAGATTCGCCGGGAAACGATGCTCGCGGCTCGCGCCACGCTTCTGGGCGGCGTCACCACGGTGCGCGATTGCGGAGGCTGGGACTACATTGAGATGGCTGTGCGCGAGGACATCGCAGCGGGACATTGCATCGGTCCGCGCATGTTTCTTTCGGGCAAGCTGATCTGGCGCGAGTCGCCGGGCGCTCGCGATTATCCGGAAAGCGCCGAAATGCCCTCCGGTCCTGGCGGTTTGCGAACAGCTTGCGCGCGCCAGCTCGATCGCGGTGCCGATTTCATCAAGGTTATGGCAACCGGCATGACGCTCTCCGATGAGGACGAGGATCCGCATGCCTGCTTCTTTTCGGTCGACGAACTCGGAACGATCGTTGACTTCGCACGAGAGCACGCCATGAAGGTTGCCTGCCACGCCGAAGGTCTGGAGGGGATTCGCAACGTTGTTGCGGCCGGTGCCGACAGCCTCGAGCACGGGACCTTTGCCGACGAGGCCGCCCTCGACGCCATGGCCGGGACGGGTGTGTTTCTGGTGCCCACCTGCATGGTCATGTCGGGATATCTCGATGACCCGGGCCTGCGCGCGAGGGCACCGTCGTCGATTGTCAGGCGCTTCGAAGAGATCAAGCCCCGCCACAACCGCGTCGTGGCCAAGGCCTTCGAGCGGGGTGTGCCGATTGCCATGGGAACCGATGCGGGCGCGCCTGGAGTTCATCATGGCGACAATGCCCAGGAGATCGGTCGTATGGTGCGCGACGGTGGTATGACACCGGAGGCCGCGATTCAGGCAGCAACGTGTGATGCCGCCCGCCTTCTCGGCAAGGCCGGCGAGTTGGGCACTCTGGCACCGGGCGCCCACGCTGACTTTGTGAGTGTCACCGACAACCCACTTGTCGACCCCGCTGTGCTCGAGAACGTCGGCCTCGTGGTGAAGGCGGGCGATGTCGTGAAATCCACACCGGCTTGACAGGCGCTAGGGCACCCTGTGTCATGGAGTAGCCAGCTTGAGGGCACATTTCAGGAGAAATCGCATGAATCAAGAGACCCGAACGTTTGTTGGCCGCAGTGTTCTTGTCGCGGTTTTCGCCATTCTGACCGGCCATGTCGGGATTGGCGCGCAGGCCAATGAACCCATCCGCATCGCGGAGAACGACTGGACCGGCAATCTCGTGACCATCAACCTGGCGAAGAAGGTTCTTGAGCACGAGGGTTACGAGGTCGAGTTGGTCTTTGCCGATTACACGGCGCAGTGGGCTGGGCTTGCTGCCGGAGACCTTGATGTGGCCATGGAGATCTGGCCATCGTTCAGTGTTGCCGCGCACGAGGAATGGATCGACGAGAAGCAAGCGGTGGAAGTCATTGGCGATCTCGGTGTTGTCGGCAAGTCCGGCTGGTACGTGCCGACGTACGTCATTGAGGGCGATGCCGAGCGCGGCATCGAGCCGATGGCGCCTGATCTGAGGACATGGGAGGACGTCAACCGCTACGCCGACCTCTTCGCTCGGCCTGAATCTGGCGACAAGGGGTTTTGCATCGACGCCGTACAGAGTTGGGAGATTCATAACGAGGAGCGCCTCGCCAACCTGGGGGTCAATCTCGTCAACGTCTATGCTGGTACCGAGGGCGCTCTGGTCGCCGAGATCGAGTCCGCCTACGCCAAGGGAGAACCACTGTTCATTTGCGACATGTGGCAGCCGCATTGGGTCATGGCCGTCTACGATCTCACCGAAATCACGCTGCCGCCTTACACCGATGCGTGCTACGGGGTCGGCACCGATGAGCCCGGGACATTTGCCTGCGACTGGCCGTCCGACGTGACTTACAATGTCGCCCGCGTCGGCTTCCGTGACGAGAACCCGCGCGCCTTCGAGATCCTGCAGGCCATGCACCTCGCCACCGAGGCCCAACAGGAAATGCTGGTCCTCGTTGACATCGAGGGCCACAGCGTTGAGGGCGCTGTGGCAATGTGGATGGAGGCGAACGAGAACACCTGGATGAGTTGGCTGCAGTAACGGTCCGGTTTCGTTTACCGGCAAAGTTCCTGCCTCGGATTCGTCGGGTTCGCGTCAGGAGCCAGCAGGACGCAGTGGCAAGTCAGTTCTTCTGTCCTGCCTTGCGACGGTAGGATCGCGCGAATCCCTGTGTGATGCGATCAAGAATCACGGCCAGCAGCACGATGCTCATGCCGGATACAAACCCGCCGCCAACATCAAAGCGTCCGATCGATACCAGGACCTCCGCGCCGAGTCCCTTGGCTCCGATCAGCGCGGCGTAGACGACCATCGCCAAGGCGAGGATGGTGGTCTGGTTGATACCCATCATGATGGAGGGCAGCGCCAGCGGCAGCTCGACCTTGCCCAGTGTCTGGCGAGGTGTTGATCCAAACGAACGCGCCGCTTCGCATACCGCGGGCGCGACCTGCCGGATGCCCAAATTCGTCAGGCGCACCGCCGGAGGCATGGCGTAAATGACCGTGGCGATGATCCCCGCGAGGTCGCCAACCTTGAAGAGCATCACGACGAGCGGAAAGTAAACAAAGGCTGGCAGCGTCTGCATGGTGTCGAGCACGGGGCGCAGCACCGTGTCGAACCGGTCGGACTTCGAGGCCATGATTCCCAACGGAACGGCAAGCAGCAGCGACATCACGAGCGCCACCATGACCTGGCTTACGGTGACGAGGGTGTCGAGCCACATCCCTGACACCCCGATGAAGGCGAACCCGGCCATTGTCACGGCCGTGACCGCCCAGCGCCCGGCCTTCCAGGCAACGAGGCATGTTGCGGCAACGATTACGGGCCAGGGCAACCACGAGAGCACCGCCTTGGTCGGTCCCAGGCCGTAGATGTAGATGGCTTCTCGCGCCGGATCGGTCAGCATCGCGAGGTTGATGTTCATCCAACGTACGGCTTCATCCACCGGCCTCGTGACATCGATACGAAGGCCGCGAGGAAAGCCCCCCACATCAAGCACCAAGGTGTCGACAAGCAGCAGTACAGCGATGAGAGGGATTCCCAGAAGGACAACTGGGTGATGTTCAAGGTGTGCCCCGAATTGCGCAGCACGGGAGCGGCCCACCACAGCACTGGAAGCGACCACGACCAGGCTGGCAACGGCGGCGACCGAGGCGTCCCGCAACCGTTGAAGTGCGATCAGCGCCATCGCGGCGGGACCAACGACCGGGCGCCCGCTCGGGCTCGCAGTGCGCTTGTGGCCTGCTTCCATGCGGCGCGCCAGAGCGTAACCGAAGCGATCCAGGAGGATCGCGATGAGGACCACGACCAGGCCAGCCTCGAGTGCGGCGCCAATCTTGAGACGACGCATCGCCGACCAGATCTCCTTGCCGAGGCCTTCGGCACCGATGAGCGCCACGAAGATCACCATGCCCAGAGCCATCATGATCGTCTGGTTGATGCCCATCATGATCGAGGGTCTGGCGAGCGGAAGGCGGACCTTGAAGAGTTCCTGCCAGGAAGTGGAGCCGAATGACCGGGCCGCCTCGATGGTCTCGACCGGCACCTGGCGCAGACCCAGGTTGGTGAGCCGGATCACCGGTGGAGCAGCGTAGACCACCGTGGCGATAACCGCTGACGTGCTGCCGATGCCGAACAGCAGCATTACGGGAATCAGGTAGACGAATGTCGGCATGGTTTGCATGGCGTCAAGCACCGGACGCATGCATGAATCCACCCGGTCGCTGCCGGCCGCCCAGATGCCGGCCGGAATGCCAAGAGCCACCGTTATGGCGACTGACAGCGCCATGATGTTGAGGGTCTTGAGCGTGGCATCCCACAGGCCGAGAAGACCGGCGGCGACGAGGACAGCGATAGCGAGAACGCCAAGGCGCCATCCTGCGGTAGCCGCCGCGATCAGGGCGATGATCGCGAGACTGACAAGCCAGGGAAGGGCGAGGACGAAATGATCGAAGTCTCTCAGAGTTTTCTTTATTCCGTCGCTCAGTGGTTTGAGAAGGAAGCGGAAGGAGGCCGAGACCCAGTCGGCGAAGCGGTCGACCGGTGTCGCAATGTCGATGGTCAGGGCCGCGGGAAAGGCGCTCTCGATGCCTGCCGCCTTGTAGGCAAGGAGGAGGACAACGAGCGTTGTCAGCGCGGCTGTTGTTGAGATTCGCGCTCCCCTAAGGCGAGGTACGACCGGCAGATTGCTGGTGGCCACGCTCTCAGCGCCCTGCGTCGAGCGCTTCCAGGATCGCAGCACGATCGACATACCCGGCGATGCGGCCCTGGTGGTCCGTCACGGCAACGGGCCGATCGTCCAGCGCGGCGAGATGAATCAGCTCACGCAACGGCGTATCCGAGGTCACTGCGTCGGCCTGCGCCCGGGGCGACGGTACGCTGGCCGGTCGCATAACCGAGGCGGCCGTCAGGACCTGCGAGCGGGGAACGTCCTCAGTGAACTCGCGGACGTAGCCATCCGTGGGTTGACACACCAGTTCCTCAGCGGTGCCGCTCTGAACGAAGCCACCGTCGCGCATGATCGCTACGCGGTCACCCATCTTCACGGCCTCGGGAAAATCATGTGTGATGAAAATCATGGTCTTGTGCAGCAGAGCCTGGAGCCGAAGCAGTTCGTCCTGCATTTCGCGTCGTATCAAAGGATCAAGCGCACTGAATGGTTCGTCGAACAGGAGTATCTCCGGATCGACAGCCAATGCGCGCGCGAGACCCACGCGCTGCTGCATGCCGCCGGAGAGCTCGTGGGGAAACCTCTCGTCCCACCCAGCCAGCCCGACAAGTTCTATGACTTCGTGTGCTCTCTCGATCCGGGTACGCCGTTCGGTTCCCTGGATTTCCAGACCGAACGAGACGTTGTCGATCACGTTACGGTGGGGAAGGAGCCCGAAGTGCTGGAACACCATGGCGAGCTTGTGACGGCGAAGCTCGATCAACTCTTGCTTGCTCATGGCCGTAAGGTCGTCACCGTCGATCAATACGGATCCGAAACTCGGCTCGATCAGGCGCGAGACGCAGCGAACAAGCGTCGACTTACCGCTGCCCGAGAGGCCCATCACGACAAAGGTCTCGCCGCGCCGGACGTCGAAGGACACGTCGCGTACCGCAATGATGTCGTCCCGACCAAAGAGCGCTTCATTGATGTGGTTGCCATTGCAACCTGTCCGGCGGGCGTCGGCTTCGCCGGGGCCAAACACCTTCCAAAGGCCTCGGCAGGAGATCGCGGCAGCGGGATTCTCTTCAGTCATACTCTCACGCTGGTTGAGCCGGCTCGATAGCAAAGAACGGTTGGCACACGTTCGTCAACCAAACAGGTTGCGTTGAGAATCGGGCAAAAGGACCGGTTGTCCGGCCTCGGTGATTATGAGCGGGTCGAAGTCCGTCGACCGGAATACTGCGCTGCAGAGCCTGTTCGCTAGATTCCTCCAGCCGCGATCCTATCGGATTGATTGCCATAACTCGCTCGGCACGTGCCGACAGACCGTGACTGGCAGCTTGAGCCTGTCATGCGGGATTTCCGCAGGAGGATACACGGTTTCCAGGTCATCAGGCCCTTTCCGACCGATTACAAACTGCTGGACCAACACCGAATGATGAAGGAGGTGGCGCATCGCCTGAGTTTGTCCGTCTCGCCGACTTGGTGTCGGGCGGTGGTGTCTTTGAGGAAGAGTCAAGAGAGTGGGGCCATTCGTCGTGCCCGTCCGGACCGGGCAAGAAGCGCCAGATGGTGGTTCGCGGTTGTCGATGCGTGGCCGCGAACCGGGGTGTCCAGGTGTTCGTGCTGGCCGGCGTACACAGATACGCCCCTGAAGGTTGGACAAAATCCATGGCGACGGTGAGGACCTCCGATTCTGTCCGGACAGTCGACCGCGGAACTGCTCTGGCAGGAAGCCCGTCACATGTGGTCATAACCGGCCGCCGCTGGTGGCGTTGTCTGTCTCGGCACGGGCCACTATTCTGTCGTGAGTGCACGGGAGATCCCGGCAACACAACAGGGAATTGGAGAACAGGGTCAAATGGAATCCAGACAAGACGTGGAACGGTTCGTTGACCGCATGAAGATGGGCAATCTCTCGCGACGCGAGTTCAAGGCGGGACTGGCGTCGGTGGGTCTCGGCATGACTGTCGCGCCGCTTTCCGGACACCCGGCCCTCGCCCAGGGCGACGAGCACCCCAACTGCTTTACGTGGGCGGGCTACGAAGTGCCGGAAATGCACCAGGAATACATCGACAAGCACGGCGCGTCGCCGAACTTCACCCTGTGGGGTGACGAGGAGGAAGCGGAAGCCAAGATGATTGCCGGCTTCCGGCCGGATGTCGCCATGCCGTGCTCCTACAAGGTGCAGAAGTGGAATGACTTCGGGTTCCTGCAGCCGATCGACACCAGCCGGCTCGCTCACTGGGACAATGTCATCCCCGTCCTCAGGAACGTGCCGGACATGATGATCGGTGGCCAGCAGCTCATGGTCTGCGCCTGGTGGGGTCTCACCTCCGTCACCTTCAGGACCGATCTCGCACCCGAGTACATCGATCCGGACACCCACACCTGGGGGATTCTGTGGGATCCCAAGTACGCCGGCAGACTGTCGATGATCGACAGTCTCATCGACGGCGTCATGGTGGCGGCGATCTATTCCGGGGCTCCCGATCCCTTCAACATGACTCCGGAGGAAGTCGAGGTCACCAAGCAACTCATGGTCGAGCAGCGGCCCCTGTTGCGTTACTACACGAACGACACCACGAGCTGGGAGCAGGCGCTTGCCTCCGGCGAGCTGGTGGCGGCCGCCTCGTGGAACTCGACACCGCTCAACCTTCTTCAGGAAGACGTTCCGGTGGCGTTCATGAATCCCAAGGAAGGACCGATGACGTGGACGTGCGGCATCACGCTGATGTCCTTCGCAGACGAGGCCAAGATCGACCGCGCCTATGATCTCATCGACGCCTTCCTTGCTCCGTCGACGGGTGACTTCTGGGTGCGGTCCTACGGCATGGGTCATTCGAACACCAAGACCTACGAGGCCTTCTCGTCTGACGAACTGACGATGCGCGGTCTGCCTCCCGAGGATGTCGAGGGCTACATCGCGTCTGGCATCTTCCAGGCGACGATCCAGAACGAGCCGGAACTTCAGGCCATGTACGAGGAAGTCAAGGCCGGATTCTGACACCACGTCATGCCGTGGCGGGTGACGTGCTCGCCCGCCACGGTTTTGTGCACAAGGCTGACGGCTCTCCGCTTGGCCGCTGCATCCCTTCGTGATACCTGTCCGTGCCACTTCTGGTGGGTGGCGCATGACAATACGGGAAGCTCTCACGTTCGATGATGTTTCCCTGGTGCCGGCCTTCTCGCAGGTGCTGCCGGCCTCGGTGGCGACGGCGACCCGGCTGACGCAGTCCATCGAACTCGGTATTCCACTGCTGTCTGCCGCCATGGACACCGTGACGGAATCGGCCATGGCCATCGCCATGGCCCAGAACGGCGGCATCGGCATCATCCACAAGAACATGTCCGTGGCCGAGCAGGCCAACGAGGTGCGCCGGGTCAAGAAGTTCGAATCGGGCATGGTCGTCAATCCCCTCACTATTGGCCCCGGGGAGTCGCTGCGGACGGCACTCGATCTCATGGCGAACAACGACATCTCGGGTGTTCCGGTGGTGGATGGCGCCAGCAGCCATGTCGTTGGAATCCTGACCAATCGCGATGTCCGATTTGCCAGTGACATGGACCAGCCGGTGCGCGAACTGATGACCGCTGACAATCTCGTCACCGTCACCGAGGATGTCACGGCTGACGAGGCAAAGCGCCTGCTGCATCGTCACCGGATCGAGAAGCTTCTCGTCGTCGACCGGCACAGGCACCTGAAAGGCCTCATCACGGTCAAGGACATCAACAAGGCCGCGACCCACCCCGATGCCTGCAAGGACGAGCAGGGGCGGTTGCGCTGCGGCGCGGCGACAGGCGCCGGACGGGACGGATGGGAACGGGCCGAGGCCCTGATCGATGCCGGTGTCGACGTGGTGGTCGTTGACACCGCACACGGTCACTCAAGCGGTGTCATCGACGCCGTGGACATGATCAAGAAGCGGTCGAACTATACGCAGGTGATTGCCGGGAACGTGGCGACGGCCGAGGGTGCGCGCATGCTCATCGACCATGGAGCCGATGCCATCAAGGTGGGCATCGGTCCAGGGTCGATCTGCACCACGCGCGTGGTGGCCGGTGTCGGCGTACCCCAGTTGACGGCCATTCAGGATGTCGTCGAGGAGGCAGCCGGGACCGGAACGCCGGTGATCGCCGACGGAGGTATCCGGTACTCCGGAGACCTGGCAAAGGCGATCGCTGCCGGGGCGGATGCGGTGATGATCGGATCACTCCTTGCCGGCACGGACGAGAGTCCGGGCGAGGTGCTTCTCGTCAACGGTCGTTCCTACAAGCAGTATCGCGGCATGGGTTCTCTCGGCGCCATGGCCCGAGGCTCCGCTGACCGTTACTTCCAGGAAGGCATCAACGACATCGTCAAGCTGGTGCCCGAAGGCATCGAGGGGCGCGTACCCTACAAGGGTCCGCTGCATCACATCGTGCACCAGCTTGCCGGGGGCTTGCGCTCCTCCATGGGCTACACCGGAAATCCCGACATTCAGGCGATGCGAACCCGTTGCCAGTTCGTCAGGGTCACGAGCGCCGGCGTGCGTGAAAGCCATGTCCACGATGTTGCGCCCATGCGCGATGCACCCAACTACCAGACCGAGAGGTAGTTGGCGGTGTCCGACCCAGGCAGGGTCCTGATTCTCGACTTCGGTTCACAGGTGACCCAGTTGATAGCCCGGCGGGTCCGCGAGGCCGGCGTCTATTCGGAGATCATGCCGTTCAGTGTGGCCGGACACACGATCCGGTCCTTCGCCCCAGCCGCCATCATTCTCTCAGGCGGACCGGATTCGGTGACAAGGGACGAGGCGCCACAGGCGCCGCAAGCGGTGTTCGACGAAGGCGTGCCGGTGCTGGGTATCTGCTATGGCGAGCAGACGATCTGCTCCCAGTTGGGTGGCGCCGTCGAACCAGCGAACGAGCGGGAATTCGGACGTGCGTTTGTCGACGTCACAGAATCCTGCCGGCTGTTCAACGATGTCTGGTCGCCCGGAGAACGTCACCAGGTATGGATGTCGCACGGTGACCGGATCACGGCCATTCCTGAAGGATTCCGGGTTGTTGCCACATCTGCGGGTTCACCCTTCGCCGCCATCGCCGACGATGCGCGGCGCATCTACGGTGTCCAGTTCCACCCTGAGGTCGTCCACACGCCCGATGGCGCCCGGCTTATCGATTCCTTCGTGCACAAGGTTGCGGGTATCGGAAGCGACTGGTCGATGGCCACCTTTCGCACACGGGCCGTCGAGAGTATCCGGGCCCGGGTGGGCACGGGGCGCGTCGTCATGGGACTCTCGGGTGGTGTCGACAGCTCGGTGACGGCTCTCCTGCTTCACGAGGCGATCGGAGCCCGGTTGACATGTGTCCTCGTCGATCACGGACTCATGCGCCTCGATGAGGCACGTGACGTCGAGCACCTCTTCCGCAGCCACTATGCCATTCCCCTTGTCGTTCGCCATGTCCCGGACCTCTTCCTGGAACGTCTTGCGGGAATCACCGCGCCCGAGGACAAGCGCCGGATCATCGGCTCGACGTTCATCGATGTCTTCGAGGAGGCGGCGGGCGCCATCGGCGGAGCGGACTTCCTGGGCCAGGGCACCCTCTATCCGGATGTCATCGAATCGGTGTCGTTTCACGGTGGACCGTCGTCCACCATCAAGTCCCATCACAATGTCGGCGGCCTCCCCGAACGCATGAAGCTGGAACTGGTCGAGCCGTTGAGGGAACTGTTCAAGGACGAGGTGCGCGAACTTGGCCGCGAACTCGGGCTTCCGGATGCCCTGCTCAACCGCCATCCATTCCCCGGTCCGGGTCTCGCCATCCGCATCCCGGGCGAGGTCACGCCGGAACGGGTGGCGCTCCTGCAGAAGGCCGATGCCATCTTCATCGACGAACTGAAGAGCGCGGGTCTCCATGATGAGATATGGCAGGCCTTCGCCGTTCTGCTCCCGGTGCGCACTGTCGGCGTCATGGGAGACGAGAGGACCTACGAGCATGTCTGTGCCCTTCGGGCCGTCACGTCGACAGACGGCATGACGGCCGACGTCTTCGCGTTCGACCATGCCTTCCTCGGACACGTGGCGAGTCGGATTGTCAACGAGGTCAGGGGCATCAACCGGGTCGCTTACGACATGACCTCGAAGCCACCCGGAACCATCGAATGGGAATGATGTCGTTCCTGCAGGCCGGCACCAAGGCGTGAGGTCAGGCCATCGTTCATCGCAAAGACATCCCCGCTATCTCAAGGGTGTCTTCCTGGTCATCGCCGGCGGTGTTTTCATCAGCCAGTCGGGCGTCATCATCGGCTCGATGGAAGAGGCGGGATTCTGGCAGGTCCAGTTCTTCCGTTCCGTGGTGGCTGTCCTCGTGCTGTTCGGCCTCCTTGCCATGCGTCATCGCCGGAATCTCCCGGCAATGGTGCGTTCGAGCTGGAAGGCCGCCCTGGCGACCGGGTTCTTTCTTGCCGTCAGCAATCTTCTCTACATCTCCGCCTTCTTTCACACGCGTGCCGCCAGCGTCTTCTTCATCATCAGTTCCCAGCCCTTCTTTACGGCGCTGATTGCCTGGGTCGTGCTGCGGGAACCGGTGAGGCGGATCACCTGGTTCGCCATGAGTGCCGCCATGGCGGGGGTGGCGATCATGATGTGGGAAGGCGTCGGCGAGGGACGGCTTTTCGGCAATTTGCTGGCTCTCGGTGCGGCGGTCACCTTCGCCGCCTTCGGTGTTGCCCTGCGTGGTGGCCGGGAAGGCGACATGGTGCTGGGCGTGGTGATCGCGTCATGCGTGATCAGCACCGTCGCCGTCGTCTTTGTCGACAGTTTCCGCATCAGCACCCACGATTTCGTGCTGTGTGTCTACATGGGATGCTTCCAGGTCGCACTGGCCCTGGTCCTGTTCGCCGCGGGTGCGAAGTACGTCCCGGCGGCCGAACTCATGGTGCTTGCGCTCACCGAGGTCATCCTCGGACCGTTGTGGGTGTGGCTCATCATCGGTGAAAGCCCGACACTGGCGGGTTTCATCGGCGGGACCATCGTCATCGGTGCTGTTCTTGCCAATGCGCTGACCGGGATGCGCGCTCGCGGCTGAAGGCATAGAGGCCGCCAGCGATGACGATGACGATGCCGACGATGGTCCAGACGTCGGGAAAATCCCCGAACAGCGCGTAACCCATGAGCGTGGCCCAGACCACGAGGGTGTAGGCAAAGGGCTGGAGCATCGAGGCGGGCGCGACTTGCAGGGCACGGAACAGGACCAGGTGGGCAGCCGCTCCGAGACAGCCGACCAGAACGAACAGAAACCAGTCGCCGGCGGCCACCGGACGCCAGTCGAAGGGGGCAAGAAAGGCCAGAACGAGGACCGCAATGACGGCGGACCAAAGCGCCGTGGTCTCGATGCTGTCATCCAGACCGACCCGGCGGATGAGAACCTGAAGCAACGCCCAGAGGAACGCCGCCAGGAGAGCGATCAGGGCTGCCGGTCCCATGACACCCGATCCCGGACGCATGATCACCAGCACGCCGGCACAGCCGGCGGCAACCGCCAGCCAGCGGCGCCAGCCGACACGCTCTCCGAGCAGCAGTGCGGCCAGTGCCACCGCGATCAGGGGCGAGACTGCGGCGATCGCGTGGACATCGGCCAGTGGCAACAGGCTGAAAGCCCACAGGAAGATGCCGATCTCGGCCAGCATGACAAGGCTGCGAAGAGCCTGCAGACCGGGCTGCCGGGACCGGACGGTCGCCAGCCATCCCCGCCGCCAGGCGAGGGCGACAGCGACACCGAAGAAGACGACGAACCGGATCAGCAGAATCTGCGCAATGGAATAGTCCTCAACGAGCCATTTGGCCGTTGCGTCCATGGTGGCCATCAGGCACATGGCGAGGATCATCAGCGCCATGCCTGCGGCGGGAAAGCCGGCCGTCTTCAACGATTCGTGATGCTGGCGAGGGTTGGCCCCCTTGCGTGGCGCTCCACCTCCCCCGACATGCGTCCGGTGAGCATCAGGAAGAACATGTGGAAGTCGCCGACCAGACTCCAGACGGGATGGGTGAAGGTCGCCGGACGGTTTCGCTCGACAAAGGCATGCGCCGTCCACGCGAATCCGTAGCCGCACACCGGCATCGCCAGCAGCAGCCATGCGTTGCCGCTGATGAGAGTCGCTGCGGCAATGCCGAAAACACCCGCCGTCCCGGTGAAGTGAAGCCGGCGGGTCGCCGGCCTCAAATGCTCACGCACGTAGAAGGGCCAGAACTCGGTATAGGTGCCGGGTCTCTCCATGAAGGAAAGATGGAGCGCCAGGACAACATTGGCAAGGTTGCGGGAGGGCCCGGTGGTGGCTAGATTGCCCGGCCCATGCGACTTCCGGAGCGGTGCCCGTGGCCAATGCCGGCGACCAGTTGATTCGCGAGGTCGAGGAAGACCTCCAGCGGGAACGATGGCTTCGGCTGTGGCGGGCCTATGGCCGCCAGGCGCTTGGCGCCGTCGCCGTGGTGGTGCTTGCAATCGCCGGGTACACCGGATGGATCGAGTACCGTGAGTCCCGACTCGGCGACGACGGTTATCGATACTGGCTCGCGGAGCGCCAGGCTGATGCCGGCGACATCGATGAGGCGATGGCCACGTTCGGCGCTCTCCATGTGGACGGACATGGCGGATATCCCTGGCTTGCCGGCATGCGCGAGGCACAGCTTCTCGCCGAAGCAGGCGAACGGGATCTGGCATTGCAGCGCTATGACGACCTTGCCGCCATGGACGATGTCCGTCCCGTCTGGCGGGAGCTGGCGGCCCTCTATGCGGTCATGCTGATGGTGGATCATGCCGACCCCGACGAAGTCGATGCGCGGCTGGCGCCGTTGCTCGATGGTGCCTGGCGCCCCCTTGCCCTCGAACTCAGGGGTCTTCTGCATCTGCGGACAGGAGACACGGAGTCCGCAGTGGCGAGTTTTGAGGCGCTTGCCGGTGACGCTGATGCGCCGCCTTCGGCCGTACTGCGGGCACGTGAACTGCTGTCGGTGACGACCGGGGGATATTGACCGTGCGCTGGATTGCCCTGGCCATGGCATGCCTTTCACTGGGCGCCTGCGAAAGCGACTGGTTCGGTGATCCGCCACCACCACCGCTCGAGGGTGAGCGCATTGCCATTCTGGAACTCGGTTCGGGGCTGGCAAGCGACCCGGAGTACGCCGACGTACCGGTCGAATTGCCACCAGCGCGCCTCAATCCGGAGTGGCCCCAGTATGGCGGCAGTCTTAACAAGGCCATGCACCATCTGGCCCATGGCGGATCCTGGGAGCGGATCTGGTCGCGCACTATCGGCGACGGACAAAGTGCTTCGCGCCGGTTGGTGGGAACGCCCGTCATCGCCGAGGGCATGATGTTCACGATCGATTCCGATACCAGGGTGTCGGCCCTTGATGCGGCTACCGGAACGCCCTTATGGAGTACCGACATCACCGCCGCCGAGGAAGATGACGGCTGGGGGGGTGGCCTGGCCTTCGATGACGGCCGGCTATTCGTCACGACCGGCAATGGCGAGATCATGGCTCTCGATCCGGCCAACGGCGTTCCGCTGTGGCGCGTCGATGCCGGCCCGCCGATCCGTACCCCGCCGGCCGCAAGCCAGGGGCGTGTGCATGTCGTTACCGCGGACAACACGCTCCTGACCCTGGATGCGGCAACCGGTGATTCCCTGTGGATCCACCGCGGACTGCTCGGAGCGGCCTCGCTCATGGGAGGCGGCGCGCCGAGCATTTCCGGGTCCTTCGTCGTGGCCACCTACACGACCGGTGAGGTGGTGGCCCTGAGGGCGGAGAACGGCCGCGTGGTGTGGAGCGATATCCTTGCACAGGGCGGGCAGGCCGGAGTCGTGGCGGGCCTCGATGATATCAATGGCAGTGCCGTCATCGATCAGGATCTCGTGTTCGCCGCCAGTTACGGCGGTCGACTCGCTGCTATCGATGTCACGCGGGGAATCAGGGTCTGGGAACAGAGTCTCTCGATCACGCAAACCCCGTGGGTGGCCGGTGACTATCTCTGGGTCGTGACCAGTGACGCGGAACTCATCTGCTTCGTGAAGGCAGACGGCCGGGTGCGTTGGATCACCCGGCTGCCGTTGTACGAGGATCCCGAGGACAAGGAAGGCGCCATTCTGTGGTCGGGGCCGGTGCTGGCGGGCGAAAGACTGATCGTGGCGGGAAGCCACGGGGATGCTGTCACTCTTTCACCCTACACGGGCGACATCATCGACACGCTGTCGGTGGACCGTGGATTGCCCCTGCCGCCTGTTGTCGCCAACGCGAGAATCTACTTCGTTGGCGACTCGGGCACCGTGACTGTCCTCGACTAGTCGAGTGCCATTCACGGTCGCCATCGTCGGCCGGCCCAACGTCGGCAAGTCCACGCTCTTCAATCGTCTGACCGGTCGGCGTGCGGCTCTGGTCGACCCGCAGCCGGGCGTCACGCGCGACCGCCGGGAGGGTGAGGGCAGGATCGGGCCCTTGACCTTTCGCCTCGTCGATACGGCGGGACTCGAGGACGCGGTGTCCGGAACCATGGCCGGACGCATGCGCGCGCAGACCGACGAGGCTCTCCACGAGGCTGACGTCCTGCTCTTCGTCATTGATGCGCGGCAGGGCGTGACAGCGCGCGACAGGCAGTTCGCCAGCGAATTGCGCAAGGCGGAAGCACCCGTGATCCTGGTGGCCAACAAGGCCGAGGCCCGTTCGGCGATGGCCGGGGTCTGGGATGCGTTCTCGCTGGGATTTGGTGACCCCGTCGCCGTTTCCGCCGAACACGGCGACGGCATGGCTGCCCTTCATGACGCCCTTGCCCACTATGCCCCGGCCGCTGACGGGGAAGGCACCGATGACGACGGGCACCGCCTGCGCCTGGCCATCGTCGGCCGCCCCAATGTCGGCAAGTCGACCCTCGTCAACTGCCTCCTTGGCAGCGAGCGCGTGATCACCGGGCCCGAACCGGGGCTGACACGTGATGCCATCGCCGCCCGCTGGACCTCCTGCGGACGCGAGATCGAACTCATCGACACCGCTGGTATCAGGCGCCGGTCGCGGAGGACGGAACGAGTCGAGAAACTCTCGGTGGCCGACAGTTTTGCGGCGATCCGCAAGGCGCACATCGTGGTCGTCGTGCTGGAGGTGCTTCAGGCGTTCGATCACCAGGATCTCGCCATTGTCGATTATGTCGAGCGCGAGGGACGCGGTCTCGTTGTCGTCATCAACAAGTGGGACCTTGCCGACGAGCCGCGAACGCTCAAGCCTGAACTGGGTCTGCGGCTTGCGGAACTCCTGCCTCAGGTGCGCGGCGCTCCGATGCTCACCATGAGCGCCGCCGATGGCAGGGGCGTGGATCAGCTCATGCCGGCGGTGGTGGGTGTCCAGGATCGCTGGACACGGCGCCTCGCCACGGCGGACCTCAACAAATGGCTTGCCGCGACGGTGGAGCGACACCCCCCGCCCGTGGTGAGGGGCGGAAGGGCCCGGTTGCGCTACGTGACCCAGATCGGATCACGACCGCCGACCCTGGCCGTCTTCGGCAGCAGACTGGCTGGCCTCCCGGACTCCTACAGGCGCTACCTCGTCAACCGGCTGCGCCAGGACTTCGATCTGCCCGGAATCCCGCTCAGGGTGCGCTTCAGGTCGACTCGCAATCCCTATACTGCCGGTTGAGCCCCTCCCATCCATCGCCGCCGGATCGATCGCTTTCGATCGGCATCGCGGACTGCGGCAGGGGCGTCGATCTTCCGATTGAACCTGGAGTCTTGCGGGCGGACCTGTTCCCTTGCGGGGTGACATGACGCCCGCCTGCCCGGGATGTTCGCATCATGATCGCCCGCCGTCCGACAAGAACAATTCCTGTCGGGCGCGATCAGGGCTTCCGCTTGAAGAACTTCATGCAGAGTCCGTCAGCCAACGATTCCGCCATGGAAGATCATGCGGTAGACGGGCGTTTCGGCATAGGAGATGGTTTCGATTCCGCTGAAACGGGCGAGGGTGCCCTCGACGCTGTTGACGTAGCAGTACGAACCGCGGTCGAATTGAGCGGGGCCGCGCATCAGGTGATTGCGGTCGGGCTGGCCCAGCACCTCGCGCTGGAAATCATAGATTTCTTCCATGGGCCGCAGGTCGGACACGATCTCGGCCATGTAGTTCTGCATCCAGACGACCGAGCCGTCGCGCCACACGATCTCGTGGCCGCCGTAGGGGTTGCCTCCTGCGTAGCGGTCGCGGTATCGCCAGTTTCCAGAGTCAAAGAGCATGTGCCAGGTTCCGTCGCCGACGTCGGTGCCGTCCGGGATCGCGTAGGTCTCGCGCCTGGCCACCACAAGGAAATCGATCAGGTCGTTCACGGTTCGCCTCGCAACATTCGGGACATTTTGTTCATCCAGCCGTGGCGCCTGACGCCTGCCCGCCGTGCATCAGATGCGGTTCCACCGCCAGGACGAGCGTCGCGTCGGGCGACATCATGCGCCGTTCCGCTCTTCGTCATGAAGCCTTCGCACGTGATCCGCCGCCTGTTCGCAGGTGCCCCACCAAACGCCGTTGCATGCCTGCATGCCACGCAACAAGCGTTCAAGCATGACGAGGCGTCCCGGACGCCCCATCAGGTTGGGATGAAATGTGGTCTGAAAAAGGCCGCCAAATCTTCGCAGACCGTCGAATTCCTCGCGCCAGATGGCTTCGGCCTCGGCTGCGCGTGCAAGGCTGCTGGTGCCGCCGCCGTGGAGCGAGGAACCGAACAGCGCCCAGTCGTCGAGCACCATGGAGATCGGCAGTTCGACGAGCGTGCCGGCCGCGGTTTCCACCATGTGGGGCACATCTCGCTCCATCAGGCTGGCGTCGTAGGCCATGCCCATGGAGGCCATGATCGACAGGGTCTGCTCCGTCACCCCCCAGCCCGGAGCGCTCCAACCCCTGGGTTGTCGGCCCGTGATGCGCTGCAGGACTGCCGTTGCATGCCCGAAGAGGGCGCGTTCGTCGGCCTCTTTCAAGCCGTAGACGTTTTCGTGCATGTAGCCATGGTGGGCAATCTCGTGTCCGTCGCCGACGATTGCCTCCATCACTCCTGGATGACGCTCGGCCACGTGGGCCGGAACGAAGAAGGTCCCGGGAATCCCGAGATCGCGGTGCAGGTCCAGGATGCGCGGCATTGCCGTCGTCAACCCGTAGGCCGCCTCGGATATCGCCGCGACATGGTTGACGACGCTGCGATCCGAGGCCATCGGCCCCGCCTCGCCGTCGACGTGCCACGCGATGATCACGCCGCAGTCGGCACCGCCCGGCCATGCGAGGTTCGCCAGAGGGCGGAAGGTCAGGTCGGGATAGGAGGGAGGACTGAGATCGATCATGTCATGCATCCGACAGGAATGGGTCTGCACACAACGTAGCCACGTTTGCATGGAGATGCCCAGCCCGCATCTCGAAGGAGCGTCCTGCAGGGCCACTGGCCCTGCGCACAGCACCTCGGGGCTTCGTGGAGAAAGCCTCGGGAAGTCCCCCGATTGGTTTCCATCGGCCGCGTTGTTCGACTCGACGCCTTCATGTGACGGTCGCTCAAATCAGCGCCGCCATCTGGCCGCGGCCGATGGCTGCCTCGGAGTAGCTTGCTTTTAGCCGCCTGATGGCCTCGCCGAGTTCGCCAACGCCGTGTTGATCGAATTGCGGGACAATCGTATCGAGCGCTTCGTAGAGCCCGGCGAGGCGCGGCGGCGGGAGGCGTTGCGAGAGACGAAAGGCCTGTATGACGGCGATGGAGAGTGTTGCCAGCGAGGCATCCGCGGCATCGGCGACATCGAGGTACCGTTCGAAGGCCAGGAAGACCGGAGCAGCGACATCCGATTGTCCTCCACCGGGATCCTCCAGACCGGTCGGGAGTACCGCCGGCACCGCAGCCTGCCGTGCTCTCTCCGCGTGGCTCGTCTGCGACCAGGCGATGAACTCGGTGTTGATCACCCCGGAATCGGCAGGCACCAGCAACTTCGGCAGACCGAATGGCACGCCATCGAGCAGCCGCCAGGTCTGCTTCGCCGCGAGCGCGCAGATGTCAGCTCCGGCGACGTTCAGCATGTCGATGGCGCGGCTGGCCTGATGATTGTGAAAGCCACCCGTCGAAATCGCGCGGCCGTGCGGATATCCGGGCTCGGGCGGCAGATAGACCGGATTGTGCGCGATTGACCGGAGCGAGTGCCCGGCCGTTTCCTGTGCGCCCCGAATCGTGCGCGCGGCCGTCGCCAGGACGGTGGGAACGATCCTCCAGCTCACGGGCGCCTGGTGCGGAAGCCTTCCCGACTCCGGGACATCGGTGAGGTGCGCGTTCAATCGCTGCAACACGTCGCGGTGATCCGGATCGGCGGTGAGGCCCTGCAGGCTGGGGTCGTACATATCGAGCGGCGCGGCCACGGCCTCGATGGCGAGAGCAAGGATCCGCTCCGCCAGGCGAAGCCGTCTTGCCGCTGTGAGTGCGGCGTCGGTCACGAATGCCGTGGCGCAGGGCGATCCGTTGTAGAGCGACATCAACTCGCCGGTGGCAAGCTCGACATCGTCAAGTTCCGGATAGAGCCAGCTCAACGGCATGACTTCACCGGGTCCGGTGGCACCGTCGAGAGGTATCGAGGGCGCCGGTTGAGAGAGCAGTCCAGCGACCCACTCGGCGGTTGCGACGCGAACTCTGCCGTGACCTTCGATGTAGCTCGCCACGCGAGCGAGCAGCACCAGACGGACCGCGTGCTCGGGCACCCATCGATTGCCATTTCCGAACTTCCGTGGAGCCCACAGTCTCTGCGAACTCGCCAGCGCCTTCTGATCCGCTTGGGAGAGCGGCGTCTTGGCTCGTGTGCCCGGTGCTGCCGTGGATCCGTACACGAACCCGGCACTGTCGCTCGCCAGGAGCCGCTCGAACGCTGCCCTGCACTCTCCCATGCGCGCCCTGGCGCGATCCGACAGGGCGATCCCGGCGTTCCTGAAGCCTACCTCCCAAGCCGTGTCGAGCGTCACGTCGTCCAGGGAGTGCAAGGTCACGATCATGCGTCAATCAAACGGCTAACCTGTGGTCGCCGTAGTATCACCCGATTGCATGGGCCGCCAGACTGACACGCCATCGATCGCACCGCACCTGCGCGATGGCGTGGTTCCGTGTGCGGTCGGGTTGCCAGGAGATCGACGGTTCGCAACTCTCTTGTGCCAGTTTCGACATGGCCCAGCGGCAGCAGACGTCTCGACGCTTGCCAGTGAACCATGACCTCAGTTTCCGCCCAGGAAAGCGACGTTCTCCAACTACAAGGTGCCGGACGAGCCTGCCCCCCGTGTGTGGGCAGCGACGATCCGAGCGCCGTTCAGTGTCCAGTCGGGCATGGCCATGGAGATGAAGGTCTCGACGACGCACGACGGCTCGTCGAGAGACTCCGGGTTCTCGCCCGGAAAGGCGCGGGCCCGCATGGCTGTGCGCAGCACTCCCGGATCGACGAGGTTGGCCTTAAGCTCCGTCTTCGCCAGTTCTCCCGCCCAGCATGTCACCAGGGCTTCGAGAGCTGCCTTGGTGGCCGCGTAGGCGGCCCAGTAGGGCGGAAGTGAGGCCGTGACCCCGGACGTCACGAAGATGGCACGGCCTGACGGCGACTGCCTGAGAAGCGGATCCATGGCGCGGATCAGACGCCAGTTGGCCGTCAGGTTGACATCCAGGGAGCGCTGCCAGTCCTGCGGCGCGATGTGGTGGGCCGGAGAGAGAGCAGTGAGGAGGGCCGCGTTGCCGACGAGGACGTCAAGTCTGCCATATCGCTCGAAAAGCGCTCCGCCCAGGCGGTCGACGGCCTCTCCATCGGCAAGGTCGAGAGGCACCAGGACCGGGGTGAGGCCGCCACCGGCGCGGATCGCGTCGTCGACCTCCTCGAGACCGCCAGTCGTGCGTGCTACGAGGACCAGGCGTGCGCCCTCTGCGGCAAAGCCTCTCGCCACGGCTGCGCCAAGGCCTCGAGAGGCGCCGGTCACCAGGGCAATGCGTCCGTCGAGTCGTCCGCCCGCAGGTTCGGTCATGTCACAGGGATTCGTAGTGGAACGAGAGCTGATTCGCCTCGTAACCGCCGTCCCGGTCAATCAGGGGAATGGGATAGTGACCGGTCAGGCAGGCATCGCAGTACTGGGGTTTTGCGGCATCGCGTCCCTCCTTGTGTCCGGTTGCCCGGTAGAGGCCGTCGGCCGTGATGAAGGCGAGGCTGTCCACGCCGAGGAATGCCGCAATCTCGTCGACACTGAACCGCGAAGCCAGCAGTTCATCACGCGAAGGTGTGTCGACACCGTAGAAACACGAATGAGTGTTCGGTGGGCTGGCGATGCGCATGTGAACCTCGCGGGCGCCGCAGTCCCGGACCATGGAGACGATCTTCGTCGAAGTCGTGCCGCGGACGATGGAATCGTCAATGAGGACAACGCGCTTGCCCGAAAGTTCCACGCGGTTGGCATTGTGCTTCAGCTTGACACCGAAATGGCGGATGTTCTGGCCGGGTTCAATGAAGGTACGGCCGACATAGTGGTTGCGAATGATGCCGAAGGTCAGCGGCAGGCCGGACTGTTCGGCGAATCCCAGTGCCGCCGGCGTGCCGGAATCGGGGACCGGCACCACGACATCGACGTCAGCCGGACTTTCCTTCGCCAGTTCGGCGCCGGTTCGCCGCCGGATCGTGTAGGCTGAATGGCCCTCGACCCGGCTGTCGGGCCGCGAGAAATAGATGTACTCGAAGATGCAGAACCGGCTTCGGCGGGGCGGAAAGGGGTGGTACGAGGTCAGGCCCGCCGCATCGATGACGATGAGTTCACCGGGTTCCACGTCCCGTACGAATGTGGCCCCCATGATATCGAGGGCACAGGTTTCGGAAGCGAGGACGAAGGCGTCTCCCAGGCGGCCAAGCACGAGAGGGCGCACACCGAGGGCATCCCTCACTCCGATCATGGCCTCGTTGGTGAGCGCCACCAGAGAATAGGCGCCAACAACCTGTTTCAGGGCATCGATCAGCCGGTCCGGAATGGTGGCGTGTGTCGACAGCGCCACAAGATGGACGATGGTCTCCGTGTCGGACGTCGACTGGAAAATGGCTCCCTTGCGCACCAGTCTGTCGCGCACCTGGTTCGCGTTGGTCAGATTGCCGTTGTGGGCAACCGCCAGGCCGCCCTGGTCGGTCTCGACGAAGATGGGCTGCACGTTGCGGAGCAGTGTTCCGCCAGTGGTCGCATAGCGGTTGTGCCCGATGGCGGAACGGCCCGTCAGTGCGCCGACATTGGCGCTGTTCGAGAAGATTTCCGATACCAGGCCAAGGTTGCGGTGGACATGAAACTGGGAACCGTCGAAGGAGACGATGCCGGCGGATTCCTGCCCACGATGTTGAAGGGCATGCAGACCGAGCACCGTGTGCGCCGCTGCATCCTCGGCTCCGAAGATACCGAAGACACCACACTCCTCGTGCAACCTGTCGTCATCGAAGGGGTGCCGCGGCAGGAATCGGGTCACATCTGTCGGCCCTTGTTCATTCGTCGCCAGCGATGATGGATTCGAGCGCCGATCGGTCCTCCTCATTGTACCCCTCCTCACTCTCGGCGTCAGCATCACTGGCCGGCGCCTGGGGATCAATCAGGTCGCTGTAGGACCGCAGGGCCTCTTCAGCCGCCGCGTTCCTCGTCCGGATCAGGAAATCGTCGCTGTCGAGATCCCATTCCTCGGGCGCCAGTTCGATGAGCAGCAGGGATCCCTGGTCAATGACCGGAGTGAGTCGCGCTTCCTCGATCCAGTCCGGCCGTTCACCGGCGGGGGCGAGCAGGCCGTAGACCAGGAAGACGAGGCAGACCACAAGCGCGCCGCGGACAAGGCCGAACACGAACCCGACGGATCTGTCGAGCATGTCAAGCCCGGCTGCCCGGGTCCGCCGCACCACCAGTGAGGACACCAAACTGAGGCAGGCGAGTGCGACGACGAACAGGCCTGCCGCATTGGCAATCGCCACGATCAGCGGATCATTGCCGATCCAGCTGGCCAGGATGGGCCAGGAATGGTCGTAGAGGTAGACCGTCGCGAGGGCGGCCCCTCCCCAGGTGGCGAGGAAGAGGAACTCGCGCATGGCCCCGCGATAGTAGGCGAGGAACCCGGAGATGAAGATGACCCCGAGAACGACGAGGTCCGTGACGGTGACCGGCAGGTCGTTCATGCCGTTTGCCCTCTGCCACCGGCGTTCCCATACCGCAGAACCGCGCCATCATGGCCACCGCCGGTCCGTCCTCTTTGCATGACAGGTGGCACTGTGTCCAGAATCCGGACCCGCACCGGCCTTGCGCTGCCCCGAGGACTCACGGACGCAGCACACTCATGGAGATGGGGCCGTCGGCGCGGCCGTTGACGAACTGGTCGACATGGGCGCTGCCGCTCCGGTCGATGTCGGCGGCGCTGCCCTGCCAGACCAGACGCCCGTCATGCAGCATTGCAATCCGGTCTGCGATCTTGCGTGCGCTCGCCATGTCATGGGTTATCGAGATGGTGGTGATGCCAAGACGGCGGCTCACCTGGACGATGAGATCGTTGATGGCATCGGCCATGATCGGATCAAGGCCGGTTGTCGGCTCGTCGAGGAAGACGATGTCGGGCCGGGACGAGATGGCGCGGGCCAGGGCGACCCGTTTCATCATGCCTCCTGACAGTTCGGCGGGAAAGAGATCGGCGACATCCTCTCCGAGCCCGACCAGGCCGAGGGTTTCACAGGCGGAGTCCCTCGCGTGCGTGCGATTCATGGCGCCGGTATGGATCTGCCGGAAGGCGACATTTTCCCATACCGCAAGACTGTCGAACAGCGCCCCACCCTGGAACAGCATGCCGAACCGCGCCATGACACCGGTATCCGCTGGCCGGATGACCGTCCCGTCGATCATGATCTCTCCTGCATCGGGCCTGATGAGGCCGAGGATACACTTGAGAGTGACGGACTTGCCGGACCCGGAACCACCGATGATGACGAATGCCTCGCCTTGCGCGACGTCGAAACTCACGCCGTCCAGCACACGCCGTGCCGGGAAGCTCTTCCGCAGGTCGCGAACGCGAATCATGGGCTGGTTCATCGCGAAAAGAAGATCTCCGTGACGATGTAGTTGAAGGTCAGGATGAGGATGGATCCCGACACCACGGCAAGAGTCGTCGCCTGTCCCACGCCCTGGGCTCCCCGCCTCGAGTGCCAGCCGTGATAGCACCCCGTGAGAGCCACGAGGAAGCCGAACACGGCGGCCTTGACGAGACCCGAGATCACGTCGATCGGTTCGAGGATATCGATGGTGCTGGCGAGATAGACCGACGGGTTGAAACCCAGCTTGTGGACCGACACGAGATAGCCCCCCAAGACGCCGATGACATCCGCCACCAGAACGAGCACGGGAAGGGTCAGTGTCGCGGCGATCAGGCGCGGCGCGACGAGATAGCGACGTGGAGATGCCTGGAGCGTCGTCAGGGCATCGATCTGTTCAGTGACACGCATGGTGCCGATCTCGGCCGCCATCGCCGCGCCAACTCGCCCGGCGACCATGAGACCGGCGAGAACCGGTCCAAGTTCACGGGTGACGGACAGAACGACGATACCGGCTATGGCGTCTTCCGCCTCGAAGCGCGAGAAACCGGTGTAGCTCTGCAGGGCCAGGACCATTCCGGTGAAGATCGCCGTCAGGCCGACCACTGGGAGCGAATAGTAGCCGATGTCGATAATCTGGCGGCCGATGTTGCGCACGTCCCAGGGTGGCGTGACACAACTGGCAAGACCGAGAGCGGCAAAGAGAACAATCCGCCCGGTTCCTGCGAGAAAGGCGAGGAACGTCGCGCCGATTGAAGCCAGCGGGTTCATCCGGCCAGCCGCCTGCGGCGTCGACCCGCGGGCAAGGACGCTGTGGTCATCCACACGTCCCGCCGAGCCAATGGCGCGCGTAGCGGGCGCCAAGTGATGTCAGCAACTCGTAGCCGATGGTGCCGGCCCTTGCGGCCAGTTCGTCCAGCATGGTGCGCCCCCTGATCAGGTCGACCCAGGTTCCCACATGGGCCCTGTCCTCCGGCAAATCGCCTATGTCCAGTGTCATCAGGTCCATGGAAACGTGTCCGACCACGGGGACGGCACTGTCACCAATCCAGGCATGCGCAAGGTTGCCAAGTGTCCGTGGGTAGCCGTCTGCATAGCCGACCGGCAGGGTGGCAAGGCGCGTTGCACGTTCTGTCGTGTAGGTTCCACTGTAACCGACACGCGTGCCGGCCGGCACCTCGCGCACCTGGATGATCTGGGCCTTCAGCCGGATGACCGGTTCCATGGGATTGGCTCCGGAAGGTGTCGGGTTGCCGCCGTAGACAGCATAGCCCGGACGCACGAGATCATGGTGCCAGGCCTTGCCGAGAAAAATGCCCGAAGAATTGGCAAGGCTGGCGCGGACCCCCGGGAAGATCCGCATGGCATCCCGGAACAGTTCAAGCTGGCGCTGATTCTCGGCTCGCTCGGGTTCACTGGCACACGAGAGATGGCTCATGACGAAGTGAAGATCGAGTGGCGCCAGGAGTTCGGGAGAGGCGGCCAGTCTCGCTGTTTCCGCCGGAGGCAGCCCCAGCCGCGACATGCCGGTGTCGATGTGAACGACGGCACCCAGGCGCCGTTCCAGGCGCCGCGCCTCGTCGGCCCATCGGACGATCTGCCCGAGATCGTTGAGAATCGGAACCAGGTCGAGGGCTGAAAGGTCACCGGTTTCGGCGATGAGGCCGTTGAGTACGTAGATCGTTGCCGCATCGCCGAGAACGGGCCGGAGCGCCGCAGCACCCTCCGGATTGGCGACAAAGAAGCGCCGGCATCCGGCGTCCGCAAGGGACTGCGCCACCTGCGCCGCACCCAGGCCGTAGGCGTCTGCCTTGACGATCCCGGCACACTCCGCTGGCCGGACCATGCGGGCAAGGGCCTGCCAGTTGCGTGTGAGCGCATCGAGATCGATGACAAGCCGGGAGACCGGCGCGTCAATAGGATCCGTCATGGGTGGTGTAGCGACTGTCCAGATCCATGAACCTGGTGGTCGAGGAGTCGAAATGCAGCTTTGCCTCCCCGGTTGGTCCGTGCCGGTTCTTGGCAACGATGATCTCCGAGACGCCGCGCAGATCCTGCATTTCCTCTTCCCACCGTTCGAGGCGGCGGCGGTAGCCCGGGTCGTTCTCGTCCTCGTCGTCCTTGGGCTGCGGTTTCCTGCGTTCGTGGTAGTACTCCTGGCGGAACAGGAACATGACGATGTCGGCATCCTGTTCGATGGACCCCGATTCGCGAAGATCCGACAGCAGCGGCCGCTTGTCCTCGCGCTGCTCGACGGCCCGGGAGAGTTGCGAACAGGCAATCACCGGAACATCGAGCTCCTTGGCCAGTGCCTTGAGACCCTGGGTGATCTCGGACACTTCCTGCACCCTGTTTCTATCGCCGCCCGGGCGGTGCGCGGAAACGACCAGTTGCAGGTAGTCGACGATGATGAGGGAGAGCCCGCCCGACTGGCGCTTGAGGCGGCGGGCACGGCCGCGCAATTGGGCAATGCTGATGGCAGGGGTGTCGTCGATATGCAGCGGCAGGGCCGAGAGGCGCTGGGCCGTGGTCACCAGGTCCTCGAAGTCGGCCAGCTTGATGAGACCGTTGCGGATCAATTGCGAGGGGATGCCGGTTTCTTCGGCAAGCATCCGCGCGACCAACTGTTCGGCGGACATCTCGAGGGAAAAGATGCCAACCCGGCCAGGTGGGTCGCTGCTGGAGCCGGCGTCCTCGAGATTGCGTCTGGCGACGTGGAGAGCGAGCGTGGTGGCGAGCGACGTCTTTCCCATGCCCGGGCGGGCGGCCAGAACCAGAAGATCGGTCCGCGACAGGCCGCCAATCTGGTCGTCCAGATTTTTCAGTCCCGTGGACTGTCCTGCCAGTCCGCTGCTGTCGCGGAACGTGGCTTCCATCATCTCCAGGGTCGGAACCGTGACTTCCTGAAAGGACCGGAAGGCCCGCTTCATCTCGCCGTGTTCGGCAAGGTCGAAGAGCGACTTTTCGGCCTCCTCGATCTGCGCCATCGCGTCGTGTTCGATGGTGAACTCGTAGGCATCGCTCACCATGGTCTCGCCGATGTCGACGAGTTGCCGGCGCAGATGATGTTCCTGGATCTGGCGGGCAAAGTCGTCGGCATTGATGATCATGGCCGCCGATGCGGCAAGCTTGGCGAGATAGCCGGTGCCGCCGACGCCGGAAAGAGCCTCGTCGTCGGCAAAGTAGGCGCCAAGGGTGATGGGGGTCGCGATCTGACCCTTGTCGACGACGTGGCGGATCGCCGTGTAGATCCTTCGATGCACCGGAATGAAAAAGGACTCGGGCTGCAGGATGCGCTCTATGTCGTCGAGGATGTCGCTTTTCACCAGGAGGGCGCCGAGCAGTGACTGCTCCGCCTGTTCGTTGTAGGGCAGCGGACGATACCCGGCCTCCCCGTGGGGCTTGAGTTCATCGAGACCGGTTTGCGTCATGGCGTGTGTGGACGTTTCATCCGCCGCAGTATGGCACGAAACCACCGCCGGAGTGGATCCGTACGGGAGAAATTGCCGGGGATCGTCTGTGGGAATCAGGGGGTCTGGGGTGACCTCTTCAGCGGTGCGCCCGTTCCCAGTCTACCATGTAGTCGCGAATCTCCGGAGTCGCGAGACGTTCCCTGGAGAGTTGCAGCTGGAACACCACGTGTTCGCTGTGGCGGAAGGATGATTCGCTCCCCAGGAGGTAGAACTCCCACATGCGGCAGAAACGCTCATCGTACCGGTCGCGGATCCTGTCCCGGTTCTCGGCGAATCTCCGGTACCAGTGTCTCAGGGTTTCCGCGTAGTGCGTCTTCAGGATCTCGATGTCGGTGGCGATCAACCCGGAGCGTTCCAGGGGCGCCAGGACCTCGGAGAGGGACGGTGTGTAACCGCCGGGGAAGATGTACTTGCGGATCCAGGGGTTGGTGTTGCTCGGTTCCCCCGTCCAGCCGATCGAGTGCAGCAGCATGACTCCGTTGTGCCTTAGCAGGCCACGGATCTTGTTGAAGAACTCGGGATAGTGGCGTGAACCGACGTGTTCGAACATGCCGACGGAGACGACGCGGTCGAAGGTCTCGTCGAGTTCGCGGTAGTCCTTCAGCCAGAACCTGACCCGATCCTCGAGGCCGTGCTCGCGCACCCGCCTGGTGGAGACCTCGTGCTGCTCCCTTGACAGGGTCACACCGGTGACGTCGACATCGGCAACCTGCGCCAGGTAGAGACCCATGCCGCCCCAGCCGGAACCGATGTCGAGTACCTTCATGCCTGGTTCCAGGAGAAGCTTGGCGGCAATGTGCCGTTTCTTGTCCGCCTGGGCCTGATCCAGCGTGCTGTTGGGTGTGGCGAAGTAGGCGCAGGAATACTGGCGGTCCGAATCAAGAAAGAGATCGAACAGTTCGTCCGAGAGATCATAATGATGGGCGACATTGCGCCGGGCCCTGCCGACGGGATTGTACTGCTGCATCGGCCCAAGCAGGTAGCGGCGCAGCCAGGTGGCGATGCGGCCCATTGAATCTTGGCGCTCGAGATTGCGGTAGTTGCGGCCGATCACCTCCCAGAAGTCGACAATTGTCCCGTCCTCGATGGTGAGCGTGCCGTCCATGTAGGCCTCACCGACTGCCAGGCGGGGATTGAGGGCAATCTTGCGGACCAGTCCCGGATCGTGGAACCGCACGGCAACAGACGGTGTCTCGCCGACAGTGCCAAAGTCATGAACACGGTTCCGGGCATCGATGATCCGCAGATGGCCGATCGACACGAACCGCCTGAGAAGCCCGGAGATAAGCATGCCTCCTCCCGATCGCTATTCCGACACGGATATCGTCACTCCTGGAGTGGCGTGTCGTCAACGTCCTCTCCGGCGGTCTCATCCACCGACTCGTCGTCGATCGCTCCGTCATCCACGTTCTCGGCTTCCTCGGCTTCTTCCTCTTCCTCGTCGGCGCGGTGGAAGGCGCGTCCGGTGGCCTCCTGGATCATGGCTTCGTCAGCCGTGCGGGCCACATTGGCGATCACCGTCGCCGACACCTCCGGGTGGAGGAGGGTGGTGACCTCGAAGAGACCCAGGGTCTTGATCGGGCGATCGAGCACGACGGTGCGGCGGTCTACCGGAAAGCCCATGGCTGCAAGTCCGTCGGCAATGTCGCGCGCCTTGACGGAACCATAGAGCTGCAGGTTGTCGGCTGCCTGGCGGATGAGCGTGACGTGGACGCCCTCGATCCTTTCCTTGAGGGACCCCGCCGAGCCGCGCTGCTCGAGGTTGAGTTCCTCGCGCTCGGCCCGCTCGGCTTCAAAGCGGGCGATGTTGTCCCGCGTCGCCCGCAGTGCCTTGCCCTGGGGCAGCAGGAAGTTGCGTGCGTAGCCGGGACGCACCGCGACCACGTCGCCCATGTTCCCGAGCTTTTCGATGCGTTCAAGGAGAACGATATCCATTGTGGGTCTCCATACTCAGGCGCCGTCAGCGACGCCGAACCGTTCACGAAATCCCGCCCAGCAATCGGCAAACCCGACGGCCGCGAAGGCCAGGGCGCCGAATGGCTGGAAGACGAGCACGACCACGTAAGCTGCCATGAGGAACAAGGGCTGCATCCCCATGCCACGGGTGAGTGCGTGCAGAACCGCCAGGCCCTGTAGCAGAAAACCCGTGCCCAGGACCAGAACAAATCCCGTCGCAAGGTAAACCACAAAGGCCGCCATTCCGCCAGTCGATCCAGCCAGCGTGTCGACACCCAGCGCCACCGCAGCGGCGACGAGGGCAGCGATGGAGGGCCAAACCGGAAGGCGCAGTTGCCAGAACACGGGCGAGGGACGCATCGGAGTAGCGAAGCTGACCAGCAGTCCCTGAGCCAGTGCCCCCATGACCGCATGACTGATCATGATTCCGCCCACCAGAGTGCCCGGCACCAGGGAATCCCAGAAGTCGACAAGATCCGCCATCGCCTGTCGTGACTCCTCGTCCGATTGCTCGAACCAGCTTGCAACTTCGTGGAGATTGCCGCGCACCGTGCCTGCGAGCCCTGCCTCGGTCATCGTGAGAACGATGGTGAGGAGGGTGATCTCGACGAGACCGACAACAAGGAACACTCTTGCGAGAGCGGAGGACGCCAGCCAGCGCGGTGCCTCGTCGGTCCCCGACACAGGCTGGATGGCGAGATGCGTGAGAATGAAAGCGGGAACCACGAACCCCAGGCTGTAGACGCTGGTCATCACCGGATCGAAGAACATCAGCAGGCAGGCGACGGCGAGAACGCCGGCGAATCCCGACGCAAGGGATCCCCAACCCAGACCTGCCACGTAGATCGGCAGCGGCGAGGCGATGACCAGGAACAGGCCCCAGAACGACGATGCCATTCCGAACCCGAAGAGCAGCGCGCTGGCAAAGGCCGCGACCATCGCCACCAGGGGAACGAACGGGTTGAGAGGGGTTGCCCTGTTCTTCACGGGCAAGGACGACGTGCGCCTACTGTGCGACGTAGGGCAACAGCGCGAGATAGCGGGCGCGCTTGATCGCCTTTGCGAGTTCGCGCTGTTTCTTGGCCGAGACGGCGGTAATGCGTGACGGGACGATCTTCCCCCGCTCGGATATGTATCTCTGCAGCAGCTTGACGTCCTTGTAGTCGATCACTGGCGCATTGGGTCCGGAAAACGGACAGGACTTGCGACGACGCCAGTAAGGTCTGCGGGCAGGAGCAGCCATCACGATTCTCCTTCCTTCGCTTCGGCGTCCGTGGTCTCCGAGGTTTCCGAGGCCTGCGGCTTCTCCTCACCGGTATTGCGCCGGATTGAACGATCGTCGCGGCTCGACTTGTTGCGCATCATGGGCGAGACCTCTGAATCGAGGCGGTCGACGCGCACCGACATGAAGCGAAGCACGTCCTCGTTGAAACGCAGGTTGCGCTCGAGTTCACCGAGCGTCTCGACCGACGCATCGACATTCATGAAGACGTAGTGGCCCTTGCGGTTCTTCTTGATGCGGTATGCCAGGGACTTCAGTCCCCAGATTTCGGTCTTGGGAACATCGCCTCCGCCCTCCTGGACCAGGGCTTCCATCTTTCCGGCAAGGGCCTCGACCTGTTGCGGAGAGGAGTCCGGGCGGACGATAAAGACACTCTCGTAGAACGGCATCGAACTTTCAGCTCACATCGTTGATCCGGAACATCAGACTCGCGCCGGGCATGGTGCGGGCACGACAGCCTGCTTGCGACCGGCTCGCCACCCGGTCGCAAGGGTGGCGCACTATAGGGACTGCACGGGGGGATGCAAGCGATTTTGCCGCCCGGCATTTGCCGGGGCCTTGACAACCGGTGGCTGCCCTTCGTTGAGTGCCCGTCGGACAACCACGGCAGGTTTCAATCGCCATGACTCGCATGTTCGTGTTTCCGGGACAAGGCAGCCAGCGCCCCGGCATGGGGGCCGAACTCGCCGATGCCTTTGCGGTGTCGCGTGAAGTGTTCGAGGAAGTCGACGATGCCCTCGAACGCCACCTTTCGCGGCTGATGCGCGAGGGCGATGCCGACGACCTGACGCTCACCAGCAATGCCCAGCCGGCCCTTATGGCGGTTTCCGTGGCGGTGCTGCGAGTCATCGTGTCCGAGAGCGGACAACCGGTTCAGGCGCTGTGCCGGCTGGCGGCGGGTCATTCCCTTGGCGAGTACTCAGCTCTGGTGGCTTCCGGGGTGCTGGGCCTTGCAGATACGGCACGCCTGCTCGACTTGCGCGGCAGGGCAATGCAGGAAGCGGTGCCAGCCGGTGAAGGCGCGATGGCGGCAGTGCTCGGGCTGGAGATCGACGACGTCACCGGCATCGCTGCCGAAGCGTCACACGCCGGCATCTGTGTCGTCGGCAACGACAACGCGCCATCGCAGGTCGTGGTGTCGGGAAAGAAGGAGGCGGTCGAGGCGGCATCGGATCTGGCATCGCAGCGCGGCGCCGGTCGTGTCGTGCCACTCCAGGTGAGCGCACCCTTTCATTCGCCTCTCATGGAGCCCGCTGCCCGGCGCATGGAAGAGGCCCTGGCGGCGGTGACGTTCGCCACTCCCGCTGTTCCTGTGGTGAGCAATGTAACCGCAAGGCCGGAAACGGCGCCGGCAGACATACGCCGTCTCCTTGTCGAGCAAGTCACAGCCCGGGTGCGCTGGCGTGAGAGCATGAGCGGACTCGCGGGACATGGAATCGGGTCGGTGGCCGAACTCGGTACCGGCAAGACGTTGTGCGGGCTGATGCGCAAGATCGACCGGGACATCAAGGCTGTGCCGGTGGAGACCCCGCGAGATGTCGAAGCATTCCTCAACGCCCTTTGACGATTCGCGCCGGGCGGATAGCCTGCTTCGACGGCGCATGCTTCCTGTACGGGCTACACAATTGGGGATGACACCATGCATGACGATCTGACGGAACGGACGGCCCTTGTCACCGGAGCCTCGGGCGGCATCGGTGCTGCGATCGCCAGGCGGCTCTGCGCCCGGGGTGCGGCGGTCGTGCTCTCCGGACGCCGCCGCGAGGCCCTCGATTCCCTGGCTGCGGACCTGGGCGAAGCGGCGACGGTCGTGGTGGCCGAACTGGGGACCGCCGAGGCGGCGCGGGCCCTCGCCAAGGCTGCCGGGGATATCGACATCCTTGTCAACAATGCCGGAGTCGTCGACGACTCCCTCGCCCTTCGCCTTGGTGACGATCAGTGGCAACAGGTCATCGACCTCAATCTGTCGTCGGCCTTCCACATCATTCAGCCTCTGCTGCGTGGCATGATCAGGCGGCGTCATGGCCGCATCATCAACATCACGTCGGTGGTGGGCCACACCGGCAATCCGGGGCAGGCCAATTATGCGGCAGCCAAGGCCGGCCTTGCGGGGATGACGAGGTCGCTGGCCCTGGAGGTGGCGCAGCGTGGCATCACGGTGAACTGCGTGGCGCCCGGTTTCATTGATACGGCGATGACAGACCAACTGCCGGAATCGCTTCGCGACTCCATTCTCGACCGGATTCCGGCAGGCCGCCTCGGAACGGCCGACGAGGTGGCGGCAGCCGTAGCCTGGCTTGCCAGTGACGCCGCCGCCTATGTCACGGGACAGACGATCCACGTGAACGGTGGTATGGCGATGCCGTGAGTCGCCTGTTGATCTTTCCTGCCGTGGCGCTGTCTTGACCTATCGCCCTGTGCCGGGTTTATGGTAGAGACAGGCGTTCCCCGGAGAGCATCCGTCGAGGCGGCACAAGGAACGTGACACCCCAGACCCATTCAGGACCGGAGGCGGCTCGAACATGAGCGATACAGCTGAACGTGTACGATCAATCGTCATAGAGCATCTTGGAGTCGATGAATCCAAGGTTGTCGATGGTGCCAGTTTTATCGATGACCTCGGGGCCGACAGCCTCGACACGGTCGAACTCGTGATGGCATTCGAGGATGCCTTCAGTATCGCCATACCCGACGATGCCGGCGAGAAGATCGTCACTGTCAAGGATGCGATCGACTACATTGAAGAGCACATCTGAGGCAGTGACCGGTATCTCCGCCTCCTCCCTGCCATGATGTCAGCCGCAAGCCGGCCCCGCCGGGTCGTGGTGACCGGACTCGGCATGGTGACGCCGCTCGGAGCGAGCGTTGTCCACAACTGGTCCCAGATTGTCTCGGGTGCCTCGGGCATCCGCCGGATCGAGAACTTTCCCGTTGACGATCTGCCGGCCAAGATTGCCGGGCAGCCGCCATGCGGCAGCGGTGACGGCGCGTTCGATGCAGCAAGGTACGTGGAGCCGAAGGAGCAGCGGCGCATGGATGATTTCATCATCTATGCCATCGCCGCAGCCCAGCAGGCGGTCGAGGATGCCGACTGGATCATCGATGACGTGGAGGAACAGCGGCGCACAGGTGTCCTGATCGGCTCCGGCATTGGCGGTTTGAAGACCATCCAGGACGGTTCCCTGATTCTGCGGGACAAGGGACCGCGCCGGATCAGCCCCTTCTTCATTCCGTCGGCTCTCATCAATCTCGCCTCGGGCCATGTTTCCATCCGCTTCGGCTATCGCGGCCCCAACCATTCGGTGGTGACGGCCTGCTCCACCGGCGCCCACGCCATCGGCGATGCCGCCCGCCTGATCGCGTGCGGCAACGCGGACGTCATGGTGGCCGGAGGCGCCGAGGCCGCTGTCTGCCAGCTGGGGATCGCCGGATTTGCGGCATCGCGGGCGCTTTCCACGAGTTACAACGACGAACCGGAACGGGCTTCCCGGCCATGGGACAAGGGCAGGGACGGGTTCGTCATGGGCGAGGGCGCCGGCGTCGTCGTTCTTGAGGAATACGACCACGCGCGGCGGCGTGGAGCCCGGATCCATGCAGAGATCCTGGGTTATGGCCTGTCGGGCGATGCCCATCACATCACTGCTCCGCCGCCTGACGGAGATGGCGGATACCGGTCGATGAAAGCCGCCATCGAGGATGCCGGGTTGATCCCGGAGGACATCGACTACATCAACGCCCACGGGACCTCGACACCGATGGGGGATGAAATCGAGATTGGCGCCGTCAGGCGCCTGTTTGGCGATGCCGTCTCGAGCATCAGCATGTCCTCGACGAAGTCATCGATCGGACATCTGCTCGGTGCCGCCGGCAGCGTGGAGGCGATCTACACCATCCTCGCGGTCCAGAACAACCTGGTTCCGCCGACTCTCAATCTCGAAGATCCCGAGGAGGTCTGCCAGGGACTCGATCTCGTTCCTCACGAAGCAAGGGAGCGTCCGGTCCGGCGGGCGTTGTCGAACTCGTTCGGTTTTGGCGGTACCAACGCCACGCTGATCATCGGCAAGTGCCACTGAGACTCCGCGGTGGGCCGGAAAGCGGGGATTGTCGCCAGTCTCCTCGGCACCGTCGTCATTGTCCTGGCCACCGCATTCCTGTGGTTCCAGGCGGCACTTGAGAGGCGAGGCCCCCTGGAGGCTCCGGCCACCCTGATCATCCTCGAGGGAACCAGTGCGGCCGGGATCGCGGAGAAACTCCACGCTGGAAACGTCATCGCCAGTACCACGCTCTTCCGGCTGCACACACTTCTGCAAGGCGATCATCACCTTCTGAAGGCCGGCGAGTATGCCTTCGCCTCCGGCGAGTCCCTCGGCAGCGTCATCACGAGGCTGGTCAGTGGCGACACTGTGGTCCACGCCCTCACCCTTCCCGAGGGACTGAGCAGCACCGCAGCGCTTGCCATCATCGAAACCCACCCTGCCCTCGATGGAACGGTCGCCGCCATTCCCCGCGAGGGCTCGCTGTTGCCGGAAACCTATCATTTCGAACGCGGCACGACGCGTCAGGAGATTGTCGGACGCATGATGCAGGCCATGGAGACCGCTGTCGCTGAACTGTGGGTGAGCCGGGCCGGGGAGTTGCCTCTCAACTCGCCGGAGGAAGCGGTGATCCTCGCCTCGATCGTCGAGAAGGAGACGGGCAGGGCGGACGAACGTCGGCACGTTGCCGGTGTCCTCGTCAACCGTCTCGAGCGCGGCATGCGCCTGCAATCGGATCCGACGGTCATCTATGCCCTGACCAGAGGCGTCGAACCGCTTGGCCGGGAACTTCTGCGCTCGGACTGGCAGATTGATGATCCCTACAACACCTACCGTCACAAGGGGCTGCCTCCCGGACCCATAGCCAATCCGGGACGCGAGGCCATCGCCGCGGCTCTCGATCCCCTCGACACTCCGGACCTCTACTTTGTTGCCGATGGTTCAGGTGGCCATGCCTTTGCGGCCACTCTCGAGGAACACAACCGCAACGTGGCTCGCTGGCGCCGCCAGAGTTCCGGCCACTGACCGGCGCCTTCCGCACCTCACTCCGGCTGGTGGTCTTCCGGAACCGCAGGCTTGGACGGCATGCGGGCGAGCAGCCTGTCCGTGAGTGCCGGCGGCAGGTTGGCAAGAAGCTGGACGAGCCAGGACGTCTGCCATGGAAAGGCAATGCGCCCGCGGTCGCGCTCCAGCCCCCTTCTGATGAGGCGTGCGGCCCTGCCTGCGTCCATGAGAAACGGCATGGAGTAGGGATTGTCCCGACTCATCGGGGTCTCCACGAATCCGGGACAGATGACCGAGAGTCGTACACCACGGTGCCTCAGCCAGACCCGCTGACCTTCACCCCACAGACGCAGGGCCGCCTTGCTGGCGCAGTATGCCGGTGCACCCGGAAATCCCCTGAAACTGGCGAGGGATGACATCACAGCGATCTGTCCCTGGCCCCGATTCACCATCAGCTGCATCGCAGGAAGGACCGTGTTGAAGACGCCATCCACGTTGACGCGGAACAGGTGGCGCACCTGGTCTGCGGTTTCGCCGGTATAGCCGGAACCGGCCGAGACGCCGGCATTGGCGATCACGAGGTCGAGGGCGCGGGTGCTGTTGCAGCCCGCCACCCAGTCGGCCATGGCATCCTGATCGGTCACGTCGACTGTTCCCGTGATGCAGCAGGCGCCGGTGCTGCTACAGTCGTCCGCTACCGCCGCCAGACGCGGTTCATCACGCCCGCCGAGAAAGAGCGTGGTGTCCGGCGCGGCATAGACCCGGGCAAGGGCGGCTCCGATGCCACTCGATGCGCCAGTGATGAGGATGGAGGTCGGAGGTCGGGTCATGGCGTTCGTGGCGAGAGTGACACAGGCGAAGTGCCCATGATATCACCCGTCACCCTTGTGCAGTCGGAGGCGGTTTGTGGCATTTCAGGGCATGACGGGTGTTGCCAGTGTGGCCGGTCGCGGCTGGACATGGAATGCGCGAAGTGTCAACGGCAGGGGACTCGATGTTCGTTGCCGGATTCCGGGCGGCCTTGAGTGGCTTGAGCCCGCCGTACGGGAACGGGCCGGGCGGCTGATGACGCGGGGCAGCATCTCGCTGTCCCTGGAACTGGAGTCCGACGAAGAGACGGGTGTGGTGGTGAACCACGCCGTTCTCGATGACCTTGTTCACATCGTGGAGAAACGGGCGGGTCCACCGTCGCCGGCAGCTCTCGCCGGACTGCTGGCGGTCCGGGGAGTCGTCACCGTGGATGGAACGAGGGATACCGCCGCCATGGCCGGTGAAGTCACCTCGGGTCTCGACGCGGTGCTCGACCGCCTGGTCGAATCCCGCCTCGGGGAGGGCGCCCGCCTTGCCGGAGTCATCGGTGGCCTGCTGGACAACGTAGATGACCTCGTTGCACTGGCAGAAGACGAAGCCAGTGGTGAGCCCGAACGGATTCGCCGTGCCCTCGATGAACGGGTGCGCGATCTTGTCGACGATGCATCGATCGATGACACGAGACTTGCCCAGGAAGTTGCCCTCCTCGTGTCGCGTTCCGATGTCCGTGAGGAGATCGACCGCCTGGCAGCCCATACCGCAGCGGTGCGCGACCTGCTCGGACAGGCGAGTCCCGGACGCCAATTGGGATTCTTCTGTCAGGAATTGTTGCGCGAGGCCAACACGCTGTCATCCAAGTCCCAGTCCGTGCCTTTGACCAATGCCGCGCTCAACCTCAAGGTGGCTATCGATCGCCTGCGCGAGCAGGCCCAGAATGTGGAGTAGGCTGCCATGCTGCCTGCGATTGTGTACCTGAAGGCTTCTGCCGGGCGCCTGCGCGGGCGGACATGGGGTGGGGGGTAGTCCGGTGCCGGAGAACGCCCGGCGGGGTTTCATGCTGGTGCTGTCGGCACCGTCGGCTGCCGGCAAGTCGACGCTGGTGCGCCGGCTGGTTGACGAAGACGGCACCATCGCGTTCTCGGTCTCGGTCACCACACGCCCCCCCCGACCGGGAGAAGAGGCCGGCCGCGACCTTCACTTTGTCGATCACGGGCGCTTCCGGGAGATGATTGACCGGGGCGAACTCCTCGAACACGCGACGGTCTTTGGCAATCTCTACGGAACCCCGAGAGCACCGGTCGAGACGGCGCTGGACCAGGGCCGCGACGTGGTGTCGGACATCGACTGCCAGGGTGCGGCGCAGCTTCGCCGGTCTCTCGGGGACGATGTTGTCCTGGTTTTTGTGCTGCCGCCTTCAGCAGCGGAACTCAAGCGCCGGCTCGCACTGCGAGGCACCGGAACCGCACAGGACATGGAGCGCCGCATGCGCGATGCCGTGGGTGAACTCGCCAGCTGGGAGGCCTTCGACTATGTCATCGTCAACCACGATGTCGATGACAGTCTTGCCGCCCTGAAATCCATTCTCGTCGCCGAACGTCACCGGCGCGATCGTCTCACCTCGCTTCCCGAACGTGTGTCGACCATGCGCCGGGAACTTTCCGGCACCTGAGGAGCCGCGAACGCCCTGCAGCGATCAAGCTGCATCTGTGGCTGCGTGACAGAAGCCGATAACGGGTGGATAGACGAGTTCCGGATCACGGGACCGGTATCGGGAGCCAACTGCTTCCGGTTCAATGTTCTCAACGGTTGCGTAGCCGATGTCGGCGAGGAATCCAGGTATCTCGGCCGGCTCGAAGCTTGATACCCACGGCTCGCCGCGCCGTGCAACGAACCCGGCACACCGCTGCCGCAGGTCGCGCACGTCGGCCGGCGTCGATGCCTCGTCCGCCAGATAGTCGAACATCACCGCCGAGCCCGGTGCCGTCATCCGGGCGATGCTCTCCAGAGTCCGCCTTATTGCGTCCCTATCGAGATAGTAGGTGACACCGAACCAGGAGAAGAGCGCGGGCCGGGCGGTGTCGAAATCGGTACGGCCGAGCGCATCGTGCACGGTCTCGGTGTTGAGGTCGACTGCGACGTAGCGTACGCCCTCGGGTATCGCGATGCCGGCCTTTCGCATCCGTCGCCACTTCATCTCCTGCGTTGCCGCCTGGTCCAGCTCGTACAACGTCAGCCGGGCCATCAGGTCCTTGCGTCGTCCTGCAAGGGTCTCGTAACCGGCGCCAACGATGACGTACTGATCGATCCCCTGATTCAAGGCGGCTTCCAGACGGTCCTCGCCATAGCGCGCACGCAGGTAAACGGCCGGCATGATGGGCTTGATGTGCCGCAGGATGCCGTCAACGACCAGCCAGGACAGGAGCTTGCTGGAGACCACACTTCGCCAGAATGGCCCACACATGGCGAGCGCAAGATCGTCGTCGAACACCGGCGATGAAGCGCGGCGCACGTGCAGTGCGCGGGCGGCTGCGACAAGCTCAGCCGTCTTGCTGGGACGCATTGCGGCCTGTTCGGACGTTGGCACTCTATGGCCTCCTCAAGATCGGCGTGATTGTCCGTGGGCACGAGGTCGACTGGCGACGGATGCGCAGGCTGCCGCACAGTTAGCAGAAGCGGTCTCACCTGTCATGTTCCGGCCCATCACAGGCAGACAGTGTCAAGGCTCCGGTTTCGTGATGGTGGGCGGCTCCCGGCTTGCTCCGATGGCTTGCGACGACCGGGTCGTCTCGTCATCCTAATGGTCGGATGGATGTTCATCGCCGATGCATCGGCAACCCGGCGGCGCCAAGAGCGAAGAGGTATGCCGGCACCCGCTCCGGGCTCTGTCGTAGGGCGCATGGACGCACTGCGCGATGGACAGTGGATCCGCTGTCAAAGTGCGGGAATGGTGTCGGGACGCACCACGCCCGAGAGACCGGCAAGGGCGTCAGGCACCAGGGCGAGAACGTGCAGCCGTTCCCGGTCACGTGTCTCGGCCAGCGTGATGCTCCGTGGCAGCGCGGGTTCGAAACCGTAGCGGCTGTAGAGTTCGCCGTCACCAATGAGCACCACGATTCGGTGTCCAAGAGTGCGCGCCCGTTCCAGGGTCGTGTTGATCAGCACCCGGCTGATGCCGCGACCCCTGTGGTCGGGATCGACGGCGACGGGACCCATCTGAATCGCACGGGTTCCGGCGCCGATCAGCACCGGCCAACACCGGATGGTGGCGATGACGTGCCCCTCTTCCAGAGCCACAAGGCTCAGTTTCGCTATCTTGCGGGAGCCCTGACGCAGCCGCGCCGCCGGACTGTCGACAAGCCGGTGGCCCAGCGACATGCGGGCGATCGTCTCGACAGCGAGCCTGTCGCGGGGCCGTTCTTCGATGATCTCAACCAAGGGGAAGACCGGGAAATCAAGTAGGATGAGGAGCCTGCCATAGCACTGATCGCGACAGCGGGAAACAGTGCCGACGACGCGGGGCCGCATTGGATGATGATGGTTGTATCCCTATACTGGACTCCACTGAGGATACCGCCATGGTGGGCACGCAATGTACTGTGTCACTTAAGTCGAGATGACCGAGGTCGGGTGCCCGTTCCACTCACGCTGTCCCCTTGCCATAGCTGGCACCTGCGATCGCGAAACTCCGCCGGTCCGGCACCTTGACGGGGGACACCGGACCGAGGACGAGTTCCGATCCTGGTCTTCATGACGTCCGGACCGGCGTTTCTGAACCACCCATGACGGGAGATTGACGTGCAGGACCATGTCAGGGTTGTCATCATCGGCGGCGGGGTGGTCGGTTGCTCCATCCTCTTCCACCTTGCCCGGCACGGGTGGAAGGAGACCCTGCTTCTGGAGAGAAGCGAACTGACATCGGGATCGTCCTGGCACGCTGCGGGTCAGATTCACACCATTTCCTCGGATCCCAACATCTCGAGACTCCAAGGATACACGATCAATCTCTACGCCGAACTCGAGGAGTTGTCCGGTCAGTCCGTGGGGCTCCACAACACCGGAGGCTTCTATCTCGCCTCCAACGACGCCTGGCACGACTATCTCAAGCGGGAACGGTCCAAGGCGCGGTACATGGGTCTGGACCAGGAGTTCATCAGTGTCGAGGAAGCGGCCAGGCGCCATCCGCTGATCGATCCTTCCCGCTACATTGCTGCCCTGTGGGATCCGCTGGACGGCGACATTGACCCGTCCGGCGTGACCCATGCCTACGCGCGGGCGGCGCGCGTCCTTGGCGCGGACTTTCGCACGCACACCCCGGTTGTGGAGACCAGCCAGCGCGCCGACGGCACGTGGGACGTGGTGACGGAGACGGGAACAGTTCACGCCGAACACGTGGTCAATGCAGCCGGGCTGTGGGCGCGCGAGGTGGGACGGATGGCCGGCATCCACCTGCCTGTCCAGCCCATGGAACACCACTACCTCATCACCGAGGACATCCCGGAGATCGTCGAGCGGGAGGAGCGTCTGCCGGCCGGGATCGACTACGAGGGCAACATGTACTTCCGCCAGGAGCGAAACGGCATGTTGCTCGGAACCTATGAACCGCATGCCACGCCCTGGTCCGTTGACGGAACTCCGGTGGACTTCGGCCACGAACTCCTGCAACCGCAGCTCGACAACATTGCCGAAAGGCTGGAACTCGGATTTGAGCGCATTCCAGCACTACGCGAGGCCGGTATCAGGAACATCATCAACGGTCCCTTTACCTTCGGTCCCGATGGCAATCCGATGATCGGTCCTGTTCCGGGCATGAGAAACTACTGGGTGGCCGTCGGAGTGATGGCCGGATTCTGTCAGGCAGGCGGCGTGGGCCTGTGCATGGCCGAGTGGATGATCGCAGGAGAACCCTCGATTGATGTCTGGGCCATGGATATCGCACGCTTCGGCGACTTCGCGACACCGGACTGGGGAACCACCAAGAGCGCCGAGAACTACGAACGCCGGTTCGTCATGACCTTCCCCAACGAAACACTGCCCAAGGGGCGCCGCCAGATGACGACGGCGCTCTATGACAGGCTCACCGTGAAGGGCGCCGTCTGGGACCAGGCGTTCGGCCTCGAGCATGCGCTGTGGTTTGCCGACGGCGCCGATGACGCTTTCGAAGACCCCACTTTCCGCCGTTCACGGGCCCATCACTACGTCGCCAGGGAAGTCGATGCGGTGCGCACGAAGGTGGGAGCCCTTGAAGTCGCCAACTTCGCCAAGCACGAGTTTCGAGGTCCGGACGCGAGATCCATGCTCGACCATCTGCTGGCCGGACGCGTGCCGGGCCCGGGCCGGCTGACCCTGACACCGATGCTGACACCGAGGGGCAGGCTCGGCGGCGACCTCACGGTGGCCTGCCTGGCGGACGACCGGTTCGTCGTCATCGGGTCAGGAGTGATGCAGAACGCCCATCGCCGCCGGTTCGAGGCGGCGCTTCCGGAAACCGGCGTCAGCTATCGCAACATCTCGGCGGACCTTCACGGCATCGCGTTGTCGGGGCCGTCGTCGAGAGACCTGCTGGCGGCGCTCACCCGTGATGATGTGTCGGCCGGGGCGCTCAGGTTCCGCGATTGCCGTGAAACGGTCGTGGGCGGCGTGCCCGTCCTGCTCAACCGCATCTCGTTTTCCGGCGAACTCGGCTACGAGATCTACACGCCGCCGCCGTACCTGCTGCGGCTTGCCGAAGAGGTTGAAAGGGCAGGGGTCGACCATGGCCTGCGCTGGTATGGCGCCCGGACCCTGATGAGTCTGCGCCTCGAGAAATCATGGGGGGTATGGGGTCTCGATTACCGGCCTGACTTCACGGCTGCCGAGAGCGGTCTTGATGTCTTCATTGACTGGACGAAGGATTTCGTCGGCAAGGAGGCGGCGTTGAAGATGAGGGAAGAGGGTCCCTCCAGGAAGCTCGTCACGATGAGGGTCGAGACCGATGACATCGACGTCTCGGCGGATGAAGCCATCCTGCAGGATGGCGAGGCCATCGGATACGTATCGTCCGGGGGGTTCGCCCACAACTCGAATACATCGGTGGCCATGGGCTACGTGCCAACGGAACTCGCCGCAGGCGATACGGCGCTGGAGGTCGAGATCAACGGTGAGCGCTATCCGGCCCGGATCCTCGGGCGGTGTCTCTGGGATGCCAATGGCGGCCGCATGCGTTCCTGATCAGGGGAAGACGGCAACGGGACGACCGAGGTTGTTGTAATCGGGTTCGACGCCAAGCCCCGGAGCATCGGAGGCGAAGAGCCGGCCTTCGGCGACCCGGGGCGGGGGCGTACCGCAGGCCAACGTGTTGTAGTTGTGCAGATCTGTCGTGCTCAGCTGAAAGGCGGCCGGGGTCGAGGTTGCGAAGTGGGCGCAGGTGGCTGTGCAGATCTCGCCACCCCATGTGTCCTCGCAGACGACGTCAATTCCGTGCGCCACGAGGAAGTCACGTGCCCGGCGGGCCTTGGTGAGGCCGCCAAGGTTGGAGATCTTCAGGCACACGACTTCGGCCGAGCGATCAGCGACAATACGCCCAGCAACGTCAAGACCGGTGACGCATTCGTCGAGTTTCATGGGGTGATCGCAACGGCTGCGAACCTGCAGGCATTCGTCATAGGTCAGGCACGGCTGTTCGATGATGACGTCAACATCACGGATGGCCCGGACCACGCGCACCGCGTCGTGAACCGAGTACGCGGTGTTGGCGTCCGCAAAGGCCATCTCCCCCGGCCGGAGCAGGCCGGCAACGGTGCGAATCCGCTCGATGTCGCTGTCGGGGTCCTGACCGATCTTGATCTGGAACTGACGGTAGCCCGTCCGACGGTGACCCTCCATCTCCTCGACCGTTGCCTCGAGCGGCTTTTGGGGCACCACCCGGTACATGGGGGCACCGTCCGTGAGCCGGCCTCCCAGGAGTGTTGATACCGGCAGTCCGACAGCCTTGCCAAGGATGTCCCAGCACGCGGCATCGAAGGCGGACTTGGCGTACCCGTGCCCCTTGAGAGCCATGTCCATGGCCTCTTCCACGGCGCCTGTCTGCAAGGGATCAAGACCGATGACCGCGCGGGCAAGAGTCGGCGCAGCGGCGAGAATGCCCGGCGCATGGGCGGCAAGGTACGTGGGGCCGAGCGGGCACGATTCGCCGCATCCCAGGAGCCCGCAGTCGGTTTCGAGGACCACCACAGTCGTCCTTGCGACATCGAGAACACACCCCGGTCCCCAGGCATAGCGGCCGCCGACATACGGCAGATCCATCTGGTAAACCCTGACGGCGGCGATCTTCATGATCCCGTGCTCCATCCTGTGTACCGACAATGAACAGTGCCACGCTCCGATCCGGAAAGCACCGGTCCCGTCACGCTTCCGGGCGGTCCTCGACAAGCACGGCCGGCACAGTCACGACGAACAGGATGAAGATGTCCGCGGCAATCAGTCGACCCGGCATGCCGACGCCGAACGGATCGCTCATGGAGCAACGGTGACAGCCCTGGCACGGTGGTCAGGAAGCGGCACCGCCGTGCGACTTGTGATTCCGGCCCGCCAAGCAGTATGGCTTCCTGTCGTCGTTCCGTGCCTGGCGGCTGACCGCGCCGGACGGGTTCGGCAACGCAATGCCAGAGAACAGTTGTGTAAAAGCACATTATTTGATACATATTCACACATGAGAACGACCATAGATGTCAATGACGAGTTGTTGCGCGCCGTCAAGGTCTATGCCGCTGGTGAGCGCATGACGCTGAAGGCCGCGTTCGAGCGGGCGCTTCGGGGCCTTCTTGCCGGGCCCGCCGCCGCCGTTGCAGATGCGCCGCCGATCCCGGTGTTCGGCGGGCAGGGCGTGCAGCCGGGCGTGGACTTGGCGGACAGTGCGACGCTTCAGGACATCATGGATGCAGAGCCCTGACGTCAACGTCCTCGTGTCCGCCTTCCGCACGGACTCCGAGCATCATGCACTCTGCCGCAGGTGGCTGATCGAGGCGTCGGCGGGTCGGGAGCGGCTCGGCCTTTCCGAACTTGTGCTGAGCGGCGCGCTCCGGGTGCTGACGCATCCCCGGATTTTCCATCCGCCGACGCCGTGCGACCGGGCGCTGGACTTTGTCGATAGCTTGCTTTTGCAGCCGGCGGCGGAAAGGCTGCGTCCAGGCGGGGGGCACTGGCGTATATTTCGCGACCTTGCGGCGAAACTCCGGCTGACGGGAAACAGGCTGCCGGATGCCTATCATGCCGCGCTCGCGATGGAGCACGGTTGCGAATGGGTAACTCTCGACCGAGGCTTCTCGATCTACCCTGGTCTTGGCGTGCGGAACCTCCTCGACGATTGACGGAAACGGACCAACGTCCGTTCGGCTGTGCAGACAGGGATGCTCAATTGACGCTGGGGAATGCTCGGTACTCCGCCCACTTCTCCGGGGCCGCATTCTCTCGGCGCTATGCCCGGCGGCGATCCGGAGTCACTGGTGTTGTCAGGCTTCCCGTCGACCTTCGACAAGCATGACCAGCGCCGGCAACACGAACAGGGTGAAGATGCCAGCCGCAATGAGTCCTCCCAGCATGCTGACAACGAAGGGAACGAGGAACAGGAGTTCATCGCTGCGCTCATAGAGCAATGGCGACAGACCCAGCACGGTTGTCAGGGTGGTCAGGAACACGGCGCGAAAGCGGTCGCGCGTGGCTGCAGAAGCGGCAGCGATTGCCGGGAGGGCCGCATTCTCCCTGCGGATCACGTTGTAGCGGTGGAGAAGCAGTGCCATGTCGTTCACGATGACTCCAGCCACCCCAATCATTCCGAACAGGGAAATCGCCGTCAGATGCCAGCCGAGCAGCCAGTGTCCGAACACTGCGCCTGCGAATGCCATAGGGATGCCGATAACCGCGACGAGCGGCTTCCAGTAGCTGCGGAGGAAGGACGCCATCAATCCGTACATGACAATGAGAACAATCGGGACGAGAGTCCCGAGCGTCTCCAGCATGTCCTGCTCGTCGCGCGCTCCGGCATCCCGCGAGATCGTCAGGCCCGGATGCTTCGATACCAACCCGGGAAGGAATTCGTTCGCGATTGTCCGTCTGGCCTGAATCGGCGTGATCGTGCCGAATTCGGTGTATGCGCTGACCAGCGCCGCCTGCTTGCCGTCGATACGGATGCGTGCCGCGAGTTCGCGCGTTTCCGTGATGTCCGCCACGGTGGCGAGCGGAATTTCGCGTCCATTCGGCAGCACGATCCTTTCGTCCGCCAGATTCGCCACGCTTCTTCGTTGGTCAGCGGGATAGCGGACCACAACCCTGATCTCGTCGCGGCCGCGCTGGATCCTCTGGACCTCGAGTCCGTGGAAATGGCTCCGCAGCTGTTTGCCGACCATCAACGGTGTCAATCCGGCGGCTTCGCCTTCCGGTGTCAGTGCGAAACCCAGATGGCGTTTGCCGGGCGACAGGCTGTCTGACAGGTCGTAGAGGCCGGGAATGGCCGACATGTATTCCCTGAGTTCGCCCGCCGCCGCGGCCAGTGTCTGAGGGTCGTCATGAATGAGAGCGTAGGCGACAGAGGGTTTGGCCCGGAAACGCGTGGTCAGGAACGTGACCGAGTCAAGGTTCGGCATGGTGCCGACTGCCTGGCGCCACAGCTGTTCGATCTCGTCCGGAGACGCCTTTCTGAAGGGCCGTTCATGGAGTTGCAGCCGGACCGACGCAAGATGGCTGCGGATGGAGACGTCCTCGCCGGTCCGGGATGAGCCAAGATTGCCGGGATTTCCTGCAATGATGCTGATAGACTTGATCGCCGTTCCTTCGAACTGTCCATTGATCTCACTGGCGGCCTCGGCAAAGCGGCGCGCTGTCGCGACCGTATCCCCGAAGGGCGCACCCACCGGCAATGCGATGTCGGCCTGAATCGTGTTTCCGAACAGGGCCATCTTGTCGAAGATGATTACCGGAACGTTCTCTGACCTCACGAGCCAGAGAGCAGCGAGTATGAAGACGAATCCAAGAGCGAATGTCAGGAAGACATGACGGATGGACCACGAAACAGCGGGTAACACGACAGCATCCCGGAACTCGCTGAATCGTTGCCGGAACCATTCCTGAATGTCACGAAGGGGTTCAAGGCTCCATGGCCGGTCATGGGAGAGATGGGATGGCAGGATGAGAAATGCCTCGATGAGGGAGACGAAGAGAACGAACATGGCGACATACGGGAAGACCTGGACCAGTTGGTAGTTTCCTGCCGTGACGAAGAGGAACGGCACGAAAGCGATCACGGTTGTCAGGACGCCGACCGCAATCGGACCGGCGACAGCCCGTACGCCGGCAAGCGCCGCATCCGGGCCGCGTTTGCCCTTCTCGCGTTCCGCCGCGACACTCTCCCCCACCACGACGGCATCGTCGACGACAATGCCTATCAGCAGGAAGAACGCGAACAGCGTTCCCATGTTGAGAGTCAGGTCCGCACTGTCAAAAAACACGAGCGAACCGACAAAGGATAGCGGAATTCCGATCGTCACCCAGAATGCAATGCGAAGATCGAAGAACAGGATCAGGCACACCAACACCAGGATCGCCCCGATGGCGCCATTACGGATGATCTCGGAGAAGCGGTCGAAGACCGGCTCGACCCTGTTGCTCCAGACAGCGACCTCCGTACCAAGGGGCGGCTGGTAGTCGGCAAGCCAACCCTCGACACCCTCCGCGATGTCAACGAGCGACTGATTCCGGGATGCCTCGACTCTCACGAAGACCGTTGGCTTCCCGTCGACTTCGGAAAGGATGTCGTCCCCGACAAAGCCGTCGGTAAGGGTCGCCACATCGCCCAGTCTCACGATGGTGCCATCATCACGGGTGATCAGGGGAATGTTCTCGAAATCCTCGGCATTTTCCTTCTTGCCGAAGGAGTGGAGAACCACACCGCCCGAGCCGGTTCGCAATTCGCCGAGCGTCAGATTGACCGAGGCCCGGCGAAGCTCTGTCGCCACACGGGACATGGTCAGGTTGTAGTGGCGCAGCTCCTCCTCGTTAATCTGAATGGAGATTTCCCTCGCACGTGTTCCATTCAGCCGGACCACGGAGACAGCAGGCAGCGCGAGCAGCTCATCGCGGATGCCTTCGGCCACCTGGCGCAGGGCGTGCTCGGACAGGACTGATGACGATACCGACAACGTCATGACTTCGCCGGAGATCTTCTTGATTTCTATTGTCTGGTGTTCCGCAGAAGCCGGTGGAAATCTCTCGATGCTGTCGACGGCGTTCTTGACATCCGCAAGCACGGCATCCTCGTTGGCGAAGGTCTCGAGTTCGACCTCGACCCTGGCGATACCCGACGATGCCGTGCTGACGACTCTGGCGACCCCCGGAAGACCGACCACGCTTTCCTCGATACGCCGGATTATGTCCTCCTCGATTTCTCCGGGAGAGGAGCCGGGCGAAGCCATGGTGATGGAAATGGTCCGCAGATCGAGTTCCGGAAGCGACCGGATGTTGAGGTTGAGACCGGCGATGATCCCCCCCACGATCAGCAACGCCATCAGAAGGTGGCCAGCGATTGGATTCCCGGCGAAGTAGGCTATCAATCCTCTCTTCACGATGCCCCCCGCCCCGGCGAATGCGCCGTATCGCCCGTTTTGCGTGTCTGCACGGCCCTTCGCAGCCCTCTAGTGTTCTGTATCGTTAATTGATTGACAGTAACGTTGTATGGTTTCGAGGATCTGGTCTGCGCTCTTGGTCCAGATGAAGGGCCTGGGCTGCTCGTTGTAGACGTCGAGATATTCCTTGATGGCGGTTTCGAGGGCCTGGGTGCTGGTCCAGGACCCGCGGCGGATCTGCTGGCGCGTGATCTCGGCGAACCAGCGTTCGACCTGGTTGAGCCATGAGGCGCTGGTGGGTGTGAAGTGGAGGTGGAAGCGTTGGCGGCGGGCCAGCCAGTTGTGGATCAGTGCGGTCTTGTGTGTGCCGTAGTTGTCGAGCACGAGGTGAACATCGAGATCCCGGGGCACAGCCTTGTCGATGACGCTGAGGAACTTGCGGAACTCGACGGCGCGATGCCGGCGGTAGCAGCGGCCGATCACCTCGCCCGTGGCGATGTCGAGGGCGGCGAAGAGCGACGTGGTGCCGTGGCGCCGATAGTCGTGGGTCTGGCGCTCCGGCAGGCCCGGACGCAGGGGCAGGATCGGCTGTGTGCGCTCGAGGGCCTGGATCTGGGACTTCTCGTCGACGCACAGGACGACCGCCCGTTCGGGTGGCGCCATGTAGAGACCGACGATGTCGCGGACCTTCTCGATGAACAGGGGGTCGCGCGACAGCTTGAAGGTCTCGTGACGATGGGGCTGCAGGGCAAAGGCCCGCCAGATGCGGCTCACCGCCATCGGGCTCAGCCCGACGGCCCGGCCCATGGAGCGCGTGCTCCAGTGCGTCGCCCCGCGTGGCATCGATTCCAGGGTGGTCGTGATCACCCGCTCCACGTCCTCGTCGCTGATCCTTCTGGGTGCACCCGGACGCGGCTCGTCGAGAAGGCCGTCACAGCCCTTCTCGAGAAAGCGGTGACGCCACTTGCCCACCGTGACCCGCGTCATTCCCAGCCTCTCGGCCACCGCCGTGTCGCTCACTCCTTCGGCGCAGGCCAGCACAATGCGGGCCCGCAACGCCAGAGCCTGCGACGTCCTGGAACGCCTCAGCCATCCCTGCAGCTCCTGGAGTTCATCGTCGGACAGCTCAGGCACCCGACGTGTATGATGATTGGCCATGACACAGTCTCCTTCCTCGTGACTGTTGTGTCATGGCTCATGTTTACTGTAAAGTGTATTCTGTTACACTACACTAGTTCTCCGTCGATACCGGGGTCGGCACGACCTTCATGCCTTCGCTGGCGCCAGCCAGGGCGCCAACGACCACGCCGTCGCCGGCATCGAATTCCCTTACCACCCATCCGGCGGCAGTCCGGGTCACGGTTTCAGGTGATTCCATGTTGAGAACGCCGTTTCTCACCACCCAGACCGTGTTCTGGTCCCTGGCCGCGGATTCAGGCAACAGGTAGACACCGGGTTGTTCGGGTCCTGTGATGTCGACCCGGGCAAAGGTGCCGGGCAGGGGCCACTGCGTCGGTGAACCGGGCTCCGCAAACTCGAGGAACACAGCCGTGAGACGTGATTCCGGGGCGACCACCGACGACGCGCGGATCACCCGGGCTTCGTACGAGCCCAATGCCGTGTGGACCCGGGCGGACCGCCCGACAACCGGTGCGAGCATTGAAAGGTCCGCCGGGTCGATCGGCGCACGGATCTGCAGAGCGTTGCGGCGATAGACGAGCCCCAGCTTCGATGAACGACCTGCCGTAGCAGCCGGCCCCGCCATTTCACCGACTTCGACATCCGTTGCAATCACCTGGGCGTCAAAGGGGAGCGAAATGGCAGTGCGCGCAAGCTGCAATTCGGCCAGCTCGAGCGCTGCCTGCGCCTGTCCGAGTCTCGCCTGTGCCCGTTCGACCCATGGTGCACGGCGGAGTGCGTCGGGAATGTCTGCGCCTGGATTGTCACGGACAAACAAGCGAACGCTCTCCTCGACTTCGGCCTCGACAATGGCACGTTCCGCCTCGGCTTCGGCGACGGCCATCCTTGCCATCTCGACATCGATTTCAAAGGTGCGTGGATCGATCCTGATGAATGGAATGTTCGCAGGGATCATTCCGCCTTCGTTGAAGTCGGGAGATACCCAGACGACACGTCCATCGACTTCGGCCCGCACCCTGGTGCGCCTCTGGGCTCTCACCGTCCCGGTCACACGCACCGTGAGAACATGTGTCGTGGTGGCCGGATTGACGACACTGACGACCGGAGTTGCCTGCGTGGAGGCCGCGGTCGAGCCTTGTTCCACACGTTCCGGCGCCTGGGCCAGATACAGCGCAACGGCGACCGCCGCAACAATCGCGGCAATCTGGGCAAGGCCCATCCATCGCCGCCGTTTCGCGGGACTGGTCGGGGTCGTCGATTCCTGTGGCATCACACTATCCGCCTGTGGTCGGCTCCCGGACCGTCCGGGAGCGCAGGTTGCAACGGCCGAAATCCTGCCTTTCCGCCAACTGCGTCAAGGGAGTTGGTCCGGCTGCCGTTCTCCAGAGAGAACCGTCATCAGAGCGAAGACTCTCGCGCAGGTCACCTCCGTTCGTACTGTGCGTTGCCGAACAGGATGTCGCGCTCCTCATCCGTCATTTCTGCCGAGCGCTGACGGTCACTCAGAATAGCACACCCCCGAGCGACCGCAGGGCGCGCTTCCAGGCGCTGCTGCCAGCGGACCACGTTCGGGAAATCTGCCGGATCGACCCCCTGGCGTTCAATGGAGCGTGTCCAGGGGTAGGTCGCCATATCGGCAATCGAGTAGTCTTCCGCCACGTAGTCGGCTTCGCCCAGCCTCTTGTCCAGGACGCCGTAGAGACGCCCGGTCTCGTTCGTGTAGCGATCGATTGCGTAGGCGATCGGTTCGGGCGCGTAGTTTCGGAAGTGGTGGCACTGGCCGAACATGGGTCCGATGCCTCCCATCTGGAACATCAGCCATTGCATGACGAGAGTGCGGCCGCGGGTATCATCGGGCATGAAACGCCCGGTCTTTCCGGCGAGATAAACCAGGATGGCGCCTGATTCGAAGATGCTGATCGCTTCCCCGTCAGGCCCGTCATGGTCGACAATGGCCGGCATCCTGTTGTTGGGGCTGATGGCAAGGAATGCGGGATCGAACTGATCGCCACGGCCGATGTCCACGGGAATGACACGGTAGGCGAGGCCGGTCTCCTCCAGCATGATGTGGACCTTGTGTCCGTTGGGCGTCGGCCATGTGTAGAGGTCGATCATCTATGCTTCCAAGCGTCCAGCTTGTGCACCACAAGCCTTGCTATAGCCAGGGATGCTGTCAATCCCGGTGATTCGATTCCGAAGAGATTCACGAGACCGCCTGTTCCGTGTTCCGCGGGGCCGTCGATCCGGAAATCCGAGTCCCCCGATGTCCGCAGCTTGGGGCGAATGCCGCTGTAGTCGGGAGTCAGGGCATCATCGGGAAGGCCGGGCCAGTAGCGGCGCACGGCGTCACGGAAGGCGTGTGCACGGGTCGGGTCGACGTCGTAGGAGATATCGCGCACCCATTCCACGTCCGGCCCGAACCGGCAGCGGCCGGCAAGATCGAGGGTGGCGTGAACACCCAGTCCACCGGCGACCGGTGTCGGATAGACGAGACGGGAGAAGGGGGAAGGGCCTGACAGGGTGAAGTAGCTGCCCCTGGCGAGATGGAGTGCGGGAACATGACGGTGATCGAGCCCGGTGGTCACCGATGCGAGGTGTTGTGCCCCGAGACCGGCGGCATTCACCAGTTCCCGCGCCTCCAGCATCATGGTCTCCCTGCCGCCGACCGTGACAGTCAGGGCATTCTCCTCCGCCACAATGCTGTGGACGGGCGAGCCCAGGGCCAGCCACGCGCCGGCTGCCTCAGCCTCTCCCAGCAAGGCCAGCATCAGGCCGTGACTGTCGATGATGCCGGTTGATGGCGACAGGAGGGCGCCGCGCGTCTCCAGTTCGGGTTCCAGGGAGACCACCTCCGCCGCTTCCAGGATCGCGAGGTCGTCAACGCCGTTGGCGGTGGCCCGCCGTTTGAGCTTCGAGAGGACATCATGATCGTCATCAGTGACGGCAACGATCAGCTTGCCGCAGTTGCGGAACGCCACATGGCGCGACCGGCAGTAGTCGTAGAGCATGGCCCTGCCGGTGACACACAGGCGGGCTTTCAGGCTTCCCGGCGGATAGTAGATGCCGGCATGGATGACTTCGCTGTTGCGCGACGAGATGCCGGTTCCCATGGCATCGGCGGCGTCAAGCACCATGACCTCGCGCCCACTACGGGCAAGCTCGCGTGCTATCGCAAGACCGATGATACCGGCGCCAGCGACGACCGCTTCAACGCTCTCCACGCTGTTTCAGCCTCCTCTTGCTTCCAGGTCAGGGTCACCGGCGATCCGGTCCACGGTCATCGGGTGAGTGACCGTTCCCCGGTGTTGAGTGTTGGCGCCTCAGGTGCGACAACACAAACGGCAGAATGGCCATGCCCGCCCCGTCATGGCAAGCACATGCCCGTTATCGAGACCCCGGCAGCCACAGGTCCATGCAACAGCTTGTCTATGTCATCGCCGTCATCGTTCAGGGCACCGCCTGGGGCGCCCAGTTCACGATGCTGAAACTTGCCGCCGAGGGAGGCTATGGCGAGTTGACGGTGCTGGTCATCGCCATGTTTCTCGTCAGCTCTTGCTACTTCGTGATTCTCCTGGTGCGCCGTGCTCCGTTTCGCCTGACGGCGAAGTCCCTGGAGTTCTTCGCCATTACCGGGTTTCTCGGCTATGCCCTGCCATTGGCGGCCGTGCTCTATGCCGCACCGCACCTGCCAGCCGGCGTCATCACGCTGATTATCTGTTTCACGCCAATGATCTCCATCGTCGTGGCCCTTGTCGCCCGGACAGAACGGGTGTCGCGAACCAGGCTTGTAGCGGTGGCGCTGGGCATGACCGCTGCTGTCATGGTGCTGGCGCCGCAGCTTTCCCTGCCGGGACTGGGGATCATGGAGTGGATGCTGCTCGTTGGCGTCGTGCCGCTCTGCTACGGCGTCGAATCGATCTATGTCGACAGGCGCTGGCCGGAGGGTTTCGACATCTGGCAGGTCGGGTTCGGCGAGGCTGCCGCCGCCATGATTCTCGTGGCGCCGCTGGTCATCGTGTTCGGTGAACCATGGCCGGGTCTTGCATGGACCTCGGCCGAGATCGGTATCGTGCTCTTTTCCCTGATCGGTCTTGTCGAGATCGTTCTCTATTTCTGGCTTATCAACAGGACCGGTGGAGTGCTGGTCAATTTCTGCGTGTTCGCCGCCCTCTTTGCCGGAATCGCCTGGGGCATCGTCATCTTCGGTGAACGCCACGACATGTCGGTCTGGGGCGCCGCTGCCGTATTGCTGGTGGCCATGGCACTGCTGACTCGCGAGACCGTGAGAAAGACAAGGGCCACCGGTTGACGTGCCGGCTCTTGTCAGCGCACAAGACTGCGAGCGATCACAACGTTCTGGATCTCTGTGGCGCCGTCGAGCCACTGGGCCATCCGTGCACAGGCAAGATGGCGTGCAAGGGAATGACCGTCATCTCCACGGAATCCCCGGGCTCCCATGACCTGCATGCAGTCGCTGATCGCTTTCCAGGCCATCCGTGTGGCGAACTTCTTGGCATGGGCACACGCCGCCTGGACATCCTCGCCGCTCTCGAAGGCAGCGGTGGCGTCACGGGTCAGCAATCGTGCTGCCCTGAGGTCCGTTGCCACATCGGCCAGCATCCACTGCACTCCCTGAAAGTCGCCGATCGTGCAGCCGAATGCACCCCGGGAGGCCACGGCATCGAGCGCCTGGTCGAGCGCCGCCTCCACCATGCCGCAGCACATCGCGGCCACTCCGGACCGGGCGGCATTGATGCCGCGCATCGCGGTCCGGAAGGCATCGCCGGGTGCGAGGATCATCGACGCGTGGTCTACCCGTACCGACGAGAAGCTCAATCCGCACACGCCCGCGGAATGGCCGCCGAGAAGCGTGTAGGGATCGGTTCGTGCAATGCCCGGGGTGTCGGCGTCGACGAGGAAACCGGCGATGCCGCGCCACCCCTGGGACGGATCGGTCTGCAGGAAGACCAGCAGGACCCCCGCGGCCACGCCATTGGTGACCCAGGCCTTTTCGCCGTCGAGCACCCAGTGGTCGCCGTCAGGACGCGCCGATGCGGTGATGGCCGCGGCATCGCTGCCGGCGCCGGGCTCGGTGAGGAGGAAGGCGCCAATTCGCCTTGCATGGAGGAGGTCGTCGAGATGGCGCGAGATGAGTTCTTCCCTCCCGGACCGGGCAAGACTGGCCGTCATGTTGGCGTGGACCTTGAGAGCGAAGGCATGGCCGAAGTCCTCCGCAGCGATTCGCGATACGATCTCGCAGGCATCGCCCAGAGTCAGTCCGAGACCCCCTGATTCCCTTGGCGTCAGCATGCCCGCCAGCCCCGATCTGCCCGCTTCGCGCATGGCGTCGAGGGGATAGCGCCTGGCGCTTTCCCAGGCGGCAGCATCCCTGGCGACCCGAGCGCAGTGGGCCTCGAGCGCGGAACCGGTCATCCGTTGCGTCCTCCTGGCTTGTGGCGGACTTGTGCAGCAATCTGCCGGGACCCTCAAGCCCGGAGGCCGACGTCCGGCGATAACTGAACGCCCCCGCGCCTCCAACGCTCCACTCGCCGGTACATCGCATGCGTCTTCGGTCCCGCGCCTTCGCTCAAGGCCGAATGCGGGTGGTGCGCCGGAACAGTGCTTGTGAGTGTTGCGGCAATGTGTACGGTCTGGAATGTGTCACGGGCCAGGGCGACAATGCGTATCGACATCGACGACGATCTGATGGCGCAAGTCATGGAATCGGGCGAATTCAGGACCAGGAAGACAGCTTTCGAAGAAGGCCTGCGCCTGTTGATACAGGTAAAGGAGCAGGGCCGAATACGCGCGTTGCGTGGCCAGCTCCACTGGGAAGACTCCCTCGACGGCATGCGGAGGGACTGGTGATTGCCGTTGATTGTCCGGTCTGCATCGGCGGCTCTTCCGGACGGCATTCCCGACAAGGAAGGAGTTGTCGTCGGAAACCTCGTGATGGTCGAGGTCCCGCCGGGCTTTCGCGACAATCGCCAATTCTGCATCGCGCAGATAGTGCTGGAAACACCCATCTTCCAGCCGCTGGTCGGTTGCGCCGACGCTCTCGAGCGTACCCGAAGCCATCGCACGCTGCGCACTGCCGGCGTCAGCGTTCGCAAGGTGACCGGCAGGTTGATCCCGACCTTCTGTGTTGAGAGCCGGAACATGATGTTTCATGCGAATCGCGACCTTCTGCCTTCACACCCCTTGATGCGTGCTGTGCCTCAATGCGGGAGTTCATTCGGGGTGTCCGTGATGATCGTTGTGTCGCCGGGCAGGCGCCATTCTGGTGACGGGATGACGCACGGCTCTCTTGATCACCGCCGGCAGGGAATGTCTTCAGGAGTCCGGTTCCCTCACCTGAGGTCGACGCGACGATGACTTCGTCGCCCTCCGTTTCCCGATTTCCGGATCCGAATGCGCCGGCCTTTCAACCGGACCTCTTTGACGCACGCGATGACGACGTGTCCGGTCACGCTCCGGAAACGCCGGTGACGCCGGGTGTGACGACCCAGGAGGACTACACGGACGACGACCTGCTTGAAGCGCTCCCGAGGGCGGGCTTGTCGAACGTCGATGCCCTGTGCTCCGAAGTTGTCGAGCGCTCCCTCCTGGCGGCGGTTCCGGCACTTGAAGCACTATGGCAGAACTTCACCGGATTCGGCCCCAACAGGCCGCATCGCCAGCAGCTGGCAGTCATCGACACCCTTGCGCAACTCGACGGCCCGACATCGAAGGCGGCCCTGCGGCGGATCGTGCTCTCGAGGACACTGCCCATTTCCCTGCTGCCCGTGGCGTTGCAGGGGGCGATCCATGCGGGGCTCGCCCTGCCCGCCGTGTTCATCGAGCCGCTCCTTGTCCACGACGAGACCACGGTGCGCAATGCGGCGTTCTCCCTCGCTCTTCGATCTGCCGTTTCCATCGACGGTCTCCGGGAGGGTCTGCAGGATCCGGCTGACGGGATTCGCCGCCTGGCCGGCATCGCGCTCGGTCTTCGCGGCGATCCGCAAGCACGCCAGACCCTGTTCCGGGAACTTTCGCGTTCTCCGTCTCCGGAGGTCATCGAGGCGATCACAGCCATTTGGGATGACGATGTGATCGTGCATCTGGGACGATGCGCGCATCGCCATCCGCACCTTGCCGGTGCCGTGCTGGAGGCCCTGCACGATATTGGCACCAGACGGGCGTTGAATGTCGCCGGCAACCTGCAGGTTGCCCCCGGCGAATGACACCGACATCGCAGGCGGCGTGTGCCGGAAAACGGGATGCAAGGCTCTTCGGGCGCATGGTCGCGACGCGATCATCCGGGGAGCGAATGCAGTTGACAGGTCGCGGCGCCATTGCGCTTGTCGTGGCGGCGGCCTGTCAGCAGGACGAACCGGCACACCGGGTAAGCATGACACCATCACGCGTGATGCCGTTCGGAAAGAGCGGAGCCGGCTTGACGGCCTTCGGTTTCGGCGCCCCACACATTGGCAGCATTTCCGGCCGGTGTCCGAATGCCATCGCTTGCCGCAGGGCTGACCCTATCGCGCCTCGTGAACCGCCACGGCCGTTCGAACCGTGACACCGTCGCCCCGTCCTTCTGAAATGCCTTCGCTTGTCGCCGATGTCGGCGGCACGAACACGCGGGTCGCACTCGCCCGGGGATCATCCGTGCTTCCAGAATCGGTCCGCAGGTACCGGAATGCTGATCATCCCGACCTTGCATCGTTGCTGGGGCACTACCTGACAGCCCAAGGCAGGGTTGCATGCAGCATGGCCTGTATCGCCGTGGCCGGCCCGGTACAGGACGGCGTCGCCGAACTCACCAATATCGATTGGCACATCGACACCCCGGGGATTGTCCGGGCCACCGGAACAGGAACCGTCGCGCTCCTGAACGACCTGCAGGCCAAGGGCCACGCGCTGGGTCATATCGCTCCTTCGCACCTGCGCGAGATCATGGCGCCGCCCGGTGCTGGCAGCGATGCGCCGCAACTTGTGATCGGCGTCGGCACCGGCTTCAACGCCGCAGTGGTTCATCGCATTGCTTCGGGACGCTATGTGACTCCAGCCGAAGCCGGTCACGCCAACATGCCTGTCGGCAATGACGCGGATCATCGCCTTGCACAGTACATCGAGGCCAGCAACGGATTTGCCGATGTCGAGGGCGTCTTGTCGGGACGCGGGGTCGAGAACATTCACGCCTGGCTGTGGCACCAGGAGGATGCACCCTCGAGGATGTGCGTTACCGACATCGTGCAGGCACTTGTCAGTTGCGACCCGCGCGCCGAAGCGACACTGCGTGTCTTCGTTCGCCTGCTCGGGATGTCCGCCGGCAATCTCGCGCTCACAACGCTGCCATACGGCGGAATCTACCTCGTCGGCGGAGTGTCTCGCGCCATCGCTCCCTATCTCAAGGATCTTGGATTTGTCGAGGCATTCCGTGACAAGGGTCGTTTCAGTGGCTTCATGAAGAGCTTCGGCGTCTCGGTAATCGAAGACGATCTTGCGGCTCTTGTCGGGTGCGCAAGCTACCTCGTTGACTGTTACTGACTTCCCATCAGTCGCCCCGCGTTTCCGGAACGGGACCGGAGGATCTGGCGGCAGAAACTCCCAACATCGAGTCGGGCGTCGACGGCGTCTGACAACGGATTGCCACGTGCGGGCGCCAGAGCCGGTTCGAAGGAAGTATGACCGCCATGAAGACTCCAGGCCCCTGTTCTTCGTGATCGCGATGATCTTCTTTCTGGTGAAGGATCTGTCATGTGAAAGAGGCGTTCGAACTCAGGGACCGGTCGCGGATGCTGATCAGGTGCCATGCCCGGCCTCGCGGCCTCGGTCATGGTGGTGGGGAAGCCAGGTCGCCCTTTTCACGGCCTTCGTCCTGGTACTCCAGGTGCCGGAGATGGTGCGGTATGCGAAGATCTCTGGCACCTTGCGAAGTCCGGGCCGCTTGGCTCGGGTCGCCCTGTATGCCCTCTCCACGCGACAATACGAGACCCGCACCGAACCACATTCCTGCTATCGAGGACCGCAGAAATGAACCTGACCGACACCGACCGCCGGATGCTGCGCATCGCCTACGAGGAAGCCAGGGCAGGGTTCGAAGAGGGCGGTTGTCCTATCGGTGCCGTGCTCGCACGCGGCGACAGGGTGGTCGCGCAAGGCCGGAACCGGCGCGTGCAGCAGGGTGATCCCACCGCGCACGGAGAGATGGACACGCTCCGCAGGGCGGGCCGCCAGCGGACCTATCGCGACACGACTCTCTACACGTCTCTCTCCCCCTGCATGATGTGCTCGGGAACCATCGTCCAGTTCGGCATACCGCGTGTCGTCATCGCCGAGAACACGACATTCGGAGGCAATGAGGGGTTTCTGCGCGAACGCGGCGTCGAAGTGATTGTCGCCGACGATCAGGACTGCATCTCGCTCATGACCCGGTTCATCGAAGAACGCCCCGAACTCTGGGCGGAAGACATTGCCGATGACATGTGATTCGCACCAGTCAGCCGGAGAGCGGACTCGTTGGCCCCGGAACGGCGCGCGCCTGCAAGCGGCCCAGTTCCGAGGAACGGGCCTTCCGCAGCCTCGAGACCGTGAATCCGGGGATCAGACATTTCTGCCACCGCACGGACCTCCGGTTCGTGCCCGCTTCATCCGGTGTGCAGTCGCCTGCTGCGTGAAGAGGCAGATGCACCGGAGACCGAAGGCCCAGGCTGTTCGACGACGAAGATGCGGCACCCCCCATCGTCGCGTCAGCGCGCTGTCGACGGGCGCCGGGGCCGAGGCCGGCACGAAAACAACGCCCGACGGTGAGCCCGGCAATCTGACCGCCACCGTCATCGGCTCTACGAACGAAGACTCGGGCGCTGCGGCCGCGCGGTCGGCCCGGCGACGTCGCAAGCGGCAGACCTATCTCTCGAACGCCACCGAGCCAACCTCCTCGATCTGTTCGTCCATGGTGAAGCGCCAGATGCCGATGTGGCCGCTGCGCAAATCGCCGTTCGCATCCCAGTCCATGCTCCCCGAGACGCCCTGGTAGTCGATCTCGCCGCCTTCGGCGAGGATGCGAAGCGCAGCGGCGACGCCCTGCGGGCCGGCATTGACGACCCTGCCCGGCGAACTTCCGATCTGTCGCAGCCGGTCGCGGATTGCGGCGCCATCCGACTGGCCCGCGGCCTGCGCTGCAAGCGCAAGGGCGATGGTGGCGTCATAGGTTTGCTTGACGTAAGCGAGCACGGGGAGCGCTCCATGTTCGGCAATGTACGATGCCTCCCATGCCGCGGCTGCGGCGCTGGCCGGCGCCGACGCGGGCCCGGTACCGTACATGTCGCCGAGGCGGTCCCCGCCCAGGGTTCGGACCAGGCTCGGGCGCTTGGCGGCATCGCCGAAAACGAAGCTCTCATAAAGTCCGTGGTCGATCGCCTCGCGGACCATGTCGAGGGCCGCCGACTCGAAAGCGATGACCACCAGCGCCTGCGCGCCGCGATCCGCGGATTCGTGGATCGCGGGCAGAAAGCCTGTCTGGCTGCGGTCTACCGGGACGGCCTTGATGGCACCGTCCCAGGCCGCTTCGAAAGCGCCGGCGAGACCTCTCCCCCAGGCGTCGTCGACATAGATGAGGCCAACATTGTCGAAGCCCCGCTCGCGGGCGATGCGGGCCAGGACCGGTCCCTGGGCAATGTCGGAAAGCGCGGTTCGAAACAGGAAATCCCTGTCGGCGACGGCGGTCAGCTCCGGCGACGTGGCCGAGAAACTGATGGTGGGGACGCCGGCCGGGCCGATCACCCGTTCGGCTATCGGCAGTGCATTGGCGCTGGCATTGGGGCCGACGATGGCATGCACGCCCTCGGTCTCGACGAGACGCCGCGCCGCCGCGACCGCCTTCTCCGGGTCCGCCGTGGTGTCGTCGACCACGGTGGCGACGGGCAAGCCGAACACGCCTCCGCCTTCGTTGACATGCTTGATCGCGAGTTCGAACGCCCTCTGCCTGTCTCTCAGGACCTCGGCCGAACCGCTGCCGAGGTCCATCAGCAACCCGATCTTGAGCGCGGTGGCCTGGTCCGCGCTGGCGCCGTTTGGCGCCGCAGCTGTCCCGGTCAGCAACATGGCTGCTGCAACCAGCACCATCGCGATCGAACGTGTCCGGGGAAAGGCATCGTGGCAGAGCCCGCGAATCATCGAGACCATCCTCCGCTGTGGCGCGTGACTGCGATAACCGGGACTCCCACCGGCTCGGTAGTATACCCATGGCCGGGCAGAATTTCGCCGACACGGACGATCCATATGCGCCTGACCGAGAGTGGGGCAAACAATGGCTCCGCAGTTGACCTCGGATGTGGCACAAGGATCTGTCGGAACGGTCCTTGAAACCGCAGTTCGGCTCGTGTTCCGGGCGTGTGAGAAGAACTCTCTCGGAGAACGAGGATGAAGCCGGACAGCAATGGACGGGCGGCGCCAGAGGAGCGTGTCCTGCACGCCCGCCAAGCCGGTCATGATTTCTGGACGGCGAAAGTCGCGGGCAAGAGAATCTCGCATCACGTGCCCGATCTGGCGCAAGCCGACGGACCTGTAGATCACCTGCTGGCGCTGATCCTGGAGGAACAGACCGGACTGCACGACGGTGCCAGGACTTGCGAAGGCCTTGCAGAGGAAGCTTCTGGGAGGCAGGGGCTGGTTATCTGGCGACGAGCGATCTCGGTGTCGGCAGGGAGCACAAGGCAATGAGACGAATTCGGCAGACGAAGGCGACATCCACTTCTCGCACGAGCGATCAGAACCCGAGGCGAACAGGCGGCGCGGCACGCTCACGAATGCCGCCCGGTCGCCGCCAAGGCCTTTCAACAGCTCGACCATCACCTCTCCCTGGCCCAGCCGATACCGCATTCCCCGAACAGCAGCGGCCCGCCAATGCGGTCACAGGTGTCGAAGACGGACGAGAAGTGCACTTGCTTGCTGGAGTGTGCGATCGAGCCTGCCGGGCCCATGCACCTTCGGAACCGGATTTCCTGCGCCACCTCCGGGGACACGACGTCATGCCGCCGTCTCGAAGGCTGGGTATGTCTCCCGCACGCTCATGATCTCGGCGATGACCCGGTTTACGCGCTCCTCCGCCAGCTCGACTTCGCGGCCGGCGAGAAGCGAAGAACGGAATGTGTAGCTGTTGGGGGGGGCTACTGTACTCTGACATCAGTTGCAAATGCGGGACAGACATCTGAATCGGGCGAACTGACACAAGAATCGAAATCAAGCGCCAAGTCTGAACCCGGTCAAGAACCAATCACTCGCAAGCAGGGAGTTTTTGCCATGACTAATCGCACAAAATCCAGCAGACAGGGTTTGAACGATCACACGTCTCAGCCCGATTTTGCCAGGATCCTGAAAGCGCGCCTCTCGCGGCGCGCCGTTCTTCACGGTGCAGCCGGAACGTCGGCGGTTGTCGCCATGGGGGCGACGGGTTCCGTCTTCAGCCCGCCGGCGTCCGCCGGTGCCGGTAGCGCGTTCGACTTCGATGAGGTCGAACGAATCTACGATGAGACACACCATGTCGCCAACGGATACAGTGCGAGCATCCTGTTGCGCTGGGGCGACCCCATTATGGCCGGGGCATCGGATTTTGATCCCGACAACCAGAGCAGGCAAACGCAGTCCGGACAGTTCGGGTACAATTGCGATTTCACCGCCTTCATGCCACTGCCCTTCGGTTCCGACAATTCCGAACACGGCCTCCTGTGTGTCAACAACGAGTATCCGGACCCTCATATCTCGATTCCCGGATGGGCCGGTGAGGCCTGGGCATCGAGTCCCGATTTGACCGCGGAGCAGGTCGATACCCTGATGGCCGCGACGGGGCATTCGGTTGTTGAAATCAAGAAGATTGACGGCGAATGGCAGGTCGTGGCCGATTCCGAGTACAATCGCCGGCTCGACCTGTTCACCGAGATGGTCATGACCGGTCCCGCTGCTGGACACGACCTCGTCAAGACCTCACAGGATCCCGCCGGCACAAAGCCTGTTGGGACCCATACCAACTGCAGCGGAGGCGTCACGCCTTGGGGAACTATTCTCACCTGCGAGGAGTGGGCCTACTACGATTTTGGGGGAGACCCCGCAAAGACGGATCAGGAAGAGAGTCTGACGCGTATCGGAGCCGATGGTCATGACGGATTGAGCCTGGCTCGCTATTACTCTCGATTCGACGTCGAACAGGAACCGAACGAGATGAACCGCTTCCACTGGGTGGTCGAGTTCGATCCCTATGACCCTCAGTCGGTTCCCGTCAAACGCACCGCCCTCGGCCGATTCGGCCACGAAGGGGCGCAGACGGCGGTCAGTTCCGACGGGCGTCTCGTCGTGTATTCGGGTGATGACGACCGATTCGAGTACCTCTTCCGTTTCGTCTCGCGCGACAAGGTCGACATGAACGACCGGGCCGCGAACAAGGACTTGCTCGATCACGGCGTTCTTTCGGTGGCAAGGTTTGACGAGGACGGCACAATGTCCTGGCTGCCATTGGTTCACGGAGAAGGACCGCTGACGCCCGAAAACGGTTTTGCCGACCAGGGCGAGGTGCTCGTCAACGCCCGGTTTGCCGCTGATGCGCTCGGCGCCACCACGATGGATCGACCGGAAGATTTCGAAGTCAACCCGGCAACCGGTCGCGTCTACGTCGTGTTGACCAAGAACAAGAAGCGCCGTGCTGACAACCTGAATGTTGTCAATACCCGCGAGGAAAATCGCCAGGGTCACCTCGTGGAACTGATTCCGCCGGGCTCGGGCGATGGCTCGAATGTCGACCATGCTGCCGACCGCTTTGAATGGGACATTCTGGTGTTGTGTGGCGACCCGTCAAAGCCGGAACAGGGGGCCAGATTCCATCCCGAAACCTCGAGCAACGGTTGGTTCTCGACACCAGACAACATCGCCTTCGACCCGCAGGGGCGGTTGTGGATCGGGACCGACGGCATGAACAGCCTCGGTCTGGCAGACGGCCTGTTTGCCGTGGATCTGGACGGACCCGCTCGTGGCAAGGCGCAGGCCTTCTATGCCTGTCCGATGGGCGCCGAATGCACCGGACCGAGTTTCACGCCTGACGGCAGGACGTTGTTCATCGCCGTTCAGCATCCGGGCGAGGATTCGGAGAGCTACGACACTCTGACGACCCGCTGGCCGGACTTCGATGACGCCATGCCGCCGCGGCCTTCGGTCGTGGCCGTCACACGCGACGACGGTGGTGTGGTTGGCGGTTGAGACCAACTGAACCATCCTGCCGGGCAAGAGCACTGCTCCTGCCCGGCAGGATGGTGCATTCCATCTGCAACCCTGGCGCCTGGTCGACTTGCGAGCGTTCGCAAGGGATGATGCGCATGTGGTTTGGGGTGCCCGCGCCGCCCGCCAAATGGCCACAGGAAGGCCGACCGCGCAAGGTTCAGGATGTTCACGATTTTCGGCCAGTCACCTGCCGGCCACTCCCCGGCAACCGGGCGAAGGTGCGCATACTCGCAGCTACCGCGAGCGCGTGCCGCTTCGACACCGGGGAGGGAGTTGGGCGATGCGACCCCCGAGATCCGGGGAGCGACGGACGTATGACGGGAGGCGGCCAGACCAGATCGAGAACGGCGCCGGCATCGGTGACGCTGTCAGGAACATCGGTGGCATTTGGCAGAAAAACGCTCTATAACGAGCAGTTATATGGCGTCCCCAGGGGGACTCGAACCCCCGTTTTCGGCGTGAGAGGCCGATGTCCTAGGCCGCTAGACGATGGGGACCCAGTGAGCGCAACCTAGATCGGGGCCATTACCCTGTCAACGTTCCCGGGTAGGTTGTATTCCATGATGGCGTGGTGAATCATCGGTGGCCCGAACACGTCAATGTCGGCCTCTGCATGAAGACTTCTGTGCCCTTCGATGGATACCGGCGCACCGGACCGGGAGGCCATGACGAGCTGCTGGTCCGTGTTGGTCCGGGAACGCCGGCCGGCGAATACCTGCGCCGCTACTGGCACCCTGTGGCCATGGCCGAGGAGATCGGGCGGTTGCCCGGACGCATACGCGTTCTCGGCGAGGACCTGGTGGTCTTTCGCGACAGGAGCGGACGTTACGGGCTGGTCCACCGGAACTGCCCGCATCGCCGGGCCTCCCTGGAGTTCGGCGTCTGCGAGGATCGCGGCATCCGGTGCTGCTACCACGGCTGGCTCTTCGATATCGACGGGACCGTCCTGGAGGTGCCTGGCCAGCCGGACGGCGTGGAAGAGCGGATCCGGTCCTCGACCCGGCTCGGCGCCTATCCGGTGAGGGAGTACAAGGGGCTGGTCTTCGCCTATCTCGGCCCTCCCGAACACATGCCGGACTTTCCCGTCTACGACACCCTGGAAATGCCGGGACACGTCATGGTGCCCTACCGGGCGCCCTTCCGCTGCAACTGGCTGCAGGTTCTCGACGCCATTCTCGACCCGCTCCACACCGCCTTCCTTCATTCCCGCATGAGCCGCGAGCAGTTCAGCCAGGGCTTCGGCGAAATTGGCGAGATGAAGTTCTACGAGAGGCCTTGCGCATTTCTCGGGACGGCGACGAGGCGGGTCGATGACAATGTCTGGGTCCGAGTCAATGAGCTCGTCCTGCCGAACTTCACCCAGGCCGGAGCAGCGTTCGCCGCCGACGGCACACGCCGACGCTATTTCGGCCGCACGTCCTTCGCACGCTGGGTGGTGCCGGTGGATGACCACGAAACCACCTGCCTTGCCTGGGCGATCTTCGGCGAGCGCGGCGATCCGGAAAGCTACAATGAGCCCGGGGGGCCGGAACTCATCGAACAGGGAGAGTTGTTTGACAGGCCGTACGAGGAACGCCAGCGTTTTCCGGCGGATGCCGAGGCCACCGAGGGCATGGGCGCGATCACCGAACATGACCGTGAAAACCTTGTTCCCAGCGACCGTGGCATCACCCTGTGTCGCCGCCGCATGCGCAACATCATCGCCGCCCTCCAGGAGGGCGACGAGCCGATGCATGTCACCTCCATGTGGCCCTCAACGGTGCCCACCTACGGCGGAGACACGGTTCTCCGCCTCCCGGCCAACGGCGACGACCAGGCGTTCCTGCGGCGTGCCGGCATGGCGGTAATGGAACTCCAGTTCGCCGCCGAACCGCTGGCGCCCGACGAGCGGGACGCTCATGTCATCGCCGCCCTGAAGGACCTGGAAGCGAACGGGCTGCCGGCATGACGATCCGGGTTCACGTCAAGAACAACCACGCCCATCCCGATACCTTTCCGCCAACGCCTGAGGCGGAACCGGTCTTCACCACGACAAGAGAGCGCTATGATGCGGTGCTGGAGTCGTGGCCTGACCTGAAACACAGGCTCTTGACCACGATTGACTGGGATACCGAGAACTTCGCCGAGGCGATGAGGACAGCCGAGGTCCTGATGTGCTGGGACCTGCCGACGGAGAACCTCGCGGCTGTGGCGCCCAACCTCAAGTGGATCCACATCATCGGTGCCGGCGTGGAGCATCTCTGCCCCATGGACTGGGTTCCGGAAGGCGTGGTGGTCACCAACAACAAGGGAGCCCAGGCAAGGAAGGCGGGGGATTTTGCCCTCATGGCCGTTCTCATGCTGCACTCCCGCATCCCGGCCATCGTCACCAACCAGCGCCACAAGGTCTGGAACTCGCTCTATGCGACACCGGTGGAGGGGACGACGGTGCTCATCGTCGGCGTTGGCAGCCTCGGGGGTGGGGCCGCCGACCGCCTGCATGGGGCCGGATTGAGGGTTCTCGGAATCAGCCGTCACGGAAAACCCCGTCCCTCGGTGGAAAGGATGGGAACGCCAGGAGATCTCGACACCTTCCTTCCCGAGGCTGACCATGTGCTGGTGTGCGTTCCTGTCACGCCCGAGACCGTCGGACTCATCGACCGCAACCGTCTTCGGGCCCTGAAACCGGGCGCCGGCCTCATCAACATCGGCCGCGCCGCCACGGTGGACTATGATGCGGTCGTCGAACTGCTGGAGAGTGGCCATCTCTCAGGCGCCATTCTCGATGTCTTCGACCCGGAACCCCTGCCGGCGGACTCTCCGCTCTGGACGACATCCAACCTGTTGGTGATGCCCCACATCTCCGCCGACGATGGCGAGACCTATGTCGAGACGACACTCTCCATCTTCTTCGACAACATGCGCCGGTTCATGGCCGGCGAAGGGCTTCGCAACGTCGTGCGGCCCGAACTCGGCTACTGAGGGAGCCCGATGATCGCCGACCCGGATTTCACCATAGGCGTCGAGGAGGAGTACCACCTCGTCGATGTTTCCAGTGGCGCACTCGCCGGCGATGTGCCGGAGACATTGATCGGCGAATGTGTCGATGAACTCGGCGAGCAGGTGACGACGGAATTCCTGCGTGCGCAGGTGGAGATCGGCACCAAGGTCTGCCGTCACATCGGTGACGCGCGCGAGGAACTCAAGCGCCTGAGAAGCGGAGTGGCGCGTATCGCGGGGCGTCATGGTCTGGCTCCCGTTGCCTGTTCGACGCACCCTTTCGGCGACTGGCGCGAACAGGACTATACCCACAAGGAGCGCTACGAGGGCCTGGCGCGGGACCACCAGGCGGTGGCGCGCAGGCTGCTGATTTGTGGCATGCATGTTCACATCGGAATCGATGACGCGGAGACCCGCATCGACCTGATGAACCAGGCAAAGTACTTCCTGCCACACCTTCTGTGCCTCACCACGTCGTCGCCCTTCTGGCAGGGCCGCGATACAGGTCTCAGTTCCTACCGCCTCACCGTGTTCGACAGCCTGCCCCGCACAGGTCTGCCCGACAGGCTGCAGAGCTGGTCCGAGTACGAGCGTCTGGTCCGGCACATGACGAGTTCCGGACTCCTTGAAGACGGCACCAAGATCTGGTGGGACCTGCGTCCCAGCGCGCGGTTCCCGACACTGGAGATGCGCATCTGCGACGTCTGTCCCGATATCGAGGACGCTCTCGCTGTGGCCGCACTTTTCCAGTGCATTCTGCGCATGCTCTTCCGCCTGCGCCTGGCGAACCAGGCGTGGCGTGAGTACTCCAACATCCTGGTCGAGGAGAACCGCTGGCTGGCACAGCGTTTTGGCGTGCGCAGCGAACTGGTGGATTTCGGCAAGCGACAGCTGGTTCCCTACGGAGAACTCCTCGATGAACTGATCGGACTGGTGGGCGAAGATGCCGATGCCCTCGGTTGCCGGGCCGAGGTTGAACACACCCGCACGATCGCCGCCAGGGGAACGTCGGCGGAATGCCAGCGATCGGTCTTCCACGAGGCCGGCGGCGACGTCGGGGGCGAGGCGGCTCTCACGGCGGTGGTCAGGGATCTCCTGGAACAGACATTGGCTGGTACTTGACGTTGCTGCCGGTCAAGGCCAAGAAGGCGTTGTACGGGGCGTGGCGCAGTCTGGTAGCGCACCTGCTTTGGGAGCAGGGGGCCGCTGGTTCAAATCCAGCCGCCCCGACCACCTCATGACCGCCTTTTCGGAGGAGGCGCGATGACCGCCAGAATCTACTGTCCGGCCAAGACGGCCATGCAGTCCGGGCGGGCCGGAATACGCCGCTGGCTTCTCGAGTACGTCCCGTCTGCAGCGAAGCCGGTCGACTCCCTTACCGGCTGGACAGGATCGTCCGACATGATGGCCGACGAGATCAGGCTGTGGTTCGAGAGCCGCGATGCGGCTGTGGCCTATGCGGAACGCCATGGCATCAGGTACAGCGTAATCGAACGACGCAGTAGGAAGATCAAGCCGAAGTCCTATGCCGACAACTTCCGCTGGGAGAGACCGGGCGGCTGACGGCCCGGCAATGCAAACGGTCAGCGTTACGTGCGGGCTTTTGGGAAAGGCCCACCGCCATCACAGGCGCCCTTAGCTCAGTGGATAGAGCAACGGCCTTCTAAGCCGTAGGTCCCAGGTTCGAATCCTGGAGGGCGCGCCACATCTGCTCGTCGAGGGCAGCACGGGAGACCGGACATCATGACCTCTACTCGCATTTCGGCGGCCGAGGCCGTGCAGCGCGGCGCCATGGAAGGCAGCGAAGCGCCAGTCGATCTCGACAAGGTCCGTCGCGACCGCCTTGCCAACGTTCATCGCCAGCTCTCCCGCAGTGACCTCGCCGGAATCCTGCTCTTTGATCAGCTCAACGTGCGCTATGCCATCGATGCGACCAACATGCAGGTGTGGTGCCTCCACAACGAGGTCCGCTACTGCTTCGTGGCGACGGACGGTCCGGTCATTCTCTTCGAATTCGGCCATAGCGACCATCTCACCCGCGGGTATCCGGGAATCAGCGAGCGGCGGCCGGCACGGGCGGCCACGTATTTTACATCCGGCAACCGGGTAGACGAACATGCCCGGGAGTTCGCCCGGCAGATCGCCGACGTGGTGCGTGAGCACGGGGCCGGCAACCGGCGAATCGGCATCGACCGCATGGGCGCCGACCTCTATCACGCCCTGGTGAACGAGAATCTCGACATCCATGACGGGTTTGCGTTGATGGAGGAGGCACGCAAAATCAAGACGCCCGAGGAGATCGTCCTGATGCGCTGCGCCATCGAGGCGTCCGAGAAGGGCATCCGGGCGATGCGCGAGAATCTGCGGCCCGGCATCACCGAAAACGCCCTGTGGGCAAAGCTCCACGAGGCCAACATTGCCGAAGGCGGCGAATGGATCGAGACCCGCCTCTTGTCGTCGGGACCGCGCACCAACCCCTGGATGCAGGAGTGCTCCATGAGGGTGATCGAGAAGGGCGATATGGTGAGCTTCGACACGGATCTCGTGGGCCCCTACGGCTACTGTTCGGACATCTCACGGGCGTGGATCTGCGATGCCCGTCCCACCAACGAGCAGCAGCGCCTCTACATGGCCGCCATGGAACAGCTCGAGCACAACAGGGAGCTGCTGAAACCGGGGCTGTCGTTCCGGGAGTGGGCCGAGAAGGCATGGCCCATCCCCGATGAGTTCCTGGCCAGCCGCTATGGCATCATTGCCCACGGCGTCGGTCTGGTCGACGAGTATCCGGCCATTGCCCACGGGGAGGACTTCGCCGAACGTGGCTATGACGGAATCATTCACCCGGGCATGGTGCTCTGCGTCGAATCACTGGTCGGCACCGAGGGCGGGCGCGAATCGGTCAAGCTCGAACAGCAGCTGCTCGTCACCGAGACCGGATACGAACGCCTGGATACCTACCCCATGGATGAGACCTGGACATCCTGACCGCTCACGGGTCTGGCGTGGCTTCGGAGGTAACATGAAGAACCTGACACCGCTTCACGCCGAATTCGGCGTGAGACTCGAGTGTGCCTCGATGGGGGCGCTTGAGATTGCAGAGTTGCGGCGGCTGGTCGACCGATACTCGTTCATTCATGTGCCAGGCGTGGCGTGCGGGGATGGACCTCATCTCGAGTTGACCCGCAGTCTGGGTGAACCCGAGGAGGAACATGTCCGCCTGGGGCGGGAAGGACAGGTCGCGTGGTTCGGCACGGTCGGCAACGTGCGTGAGGACGGCGTCGTGCGTCGCAACCGCCACCGCGAGACCCTCTACCAGACCGGCAACAACATGTGGCACTCGGATTCGTCCTTCCGCGCCGTGCCTTCCTTCGTGTCCATCACCTGTGCCTACGAAACCCCCGACGAAGGCGGCGAAACCCTGTTCGCCAGTCAGCGCAGCGCCTTCGAGCGTCTCGATGCGGCAGAACAGGAACGGCTCGAACCGCTCATTACCATCCACGATTACGTGTTCTCGCGGTCCAAGGTCCATCCCGATGCCGTGACCACGGCCCACGCTGTCTCCCTACCGCCCGTGCGCCAGCGCCTGGTACGCCGAAATCCGGCGACCGGCGCCGGGAATCTCTTCATCGGTTCCCATGCCCGCGAGGTGGAGGGGTGGACATACGAGAAGAGCAGGGAACTGCTGGACGGCCTGCTCGAAGAGGCCACGGCCGACGACCATGTCCTCAGCCACCGCTGGCAACCCGGCGATCTCGTGATCTGGGACAACCGCTGCCTGCTTCACCGGGGTGCGGGATACGACGCCGACCGCTTCCGGCGCTACATGCGCCAGACACGCGTGAAGGGGGCCGGGACCACCCTCGGGGAGTGAACGTGCCTCCTGGTGTCAGGTGGCTTCGCTGCGCCGCCTGAACGCCGCATCAAGGTCGGCGACGAGGTCCTCGGCATCCTCCAGACCGGCGTGGATCCGCAGCAGCTGACCATCCTCTTCCCAGGGAACGGCGGTGCGGAACGCCGAGGGGTCGACCGGGACCAGGAGGCTCTCGTAGCCGCCCCAGGACCATCCCATGCCAAAGAGTGTCAGGCCATTCACCATGGCGGCGAGAGCGTCGTGGCTGGTGGGTTTGATGAGAACGCCAAAGAGACCGCTGGCCCCGGTAAAATCGCGTTGCCACAGTGCGTGACCGGGATCGGAGACGAGACCGGGGTGAAGCACGCGCAACACGTCGCCGTGACGACTGAGCCAGCGCGCCAGGTGAAGTCCGGTGTCGTGATGGCGCTGCAGTCGTACGGCCATGGTACGGATGCCGCGCTGGGCGAGGTAGGCGTCATCGGGACCGATGCAGTTGCCGAGCGCCAGGAAGGTGTCCCAGACGCGTTCGCACCAGGGCCCCCGCGCGGCGACGAGACCGCACATGGCGTCGGAATGCCCGACGATGTACTTGGTGCCTGCCTGCACGACGATGTCGACACCCAGTTCGAAGGGCTTGAGGAAATAGCCCCCCGACCACGTGTTGTCGGCGATGACCACCGCACCCCTGTCATGGGCCACGCCGGCAATGGCCGGAAGGTCCTGGACCTCGAAGGTGAGTGACCCCGGACTCTCTGTATAGATGGCCTTGGTGTTGGGGCGCATCAGCCCTGCAATGTCCTCGCCGGCCACAGGATCGTAGAAACTCGTCTCGACTCCGAACGAGTGGAGGATGCCGCAGGCGAAGCTCCGGGTGGGAAGATAAGCGGAATCGACGACGAGCAGGTGGTCTCCCGCCTCCAGGCAGGCCAGCAGCGCCGTCACGATCGCCGCCTTGCCGGAACCGGTGGCCACCGCCATGTCGGCGCCTTCGAGGGCGGCATAGGCATCCTGGAGGGAATGGGTGGTCGGCGTGCCGTTGCGTCCGTAGACCACTTGGCGGGGATCCTTGCCGCGGGCTTGCTGCAGTGCTTCGAGGGTTTCGAAGAGAACGGTGGAGGCATGGTAGACCGGCGGATTGACGATGCCGAGATTGCCGTGCGGATCGCGCCCGGCGGTCACCACTCTGGTGTCGTCGTTCATGCCGGATTCTCCTCGTCCGGTCCCGGCAGGTCGAAGAAGCCCTGGAACCGACTGTCGGGAATGAGCCAGGCCTCCTCGCGCCGGACGACCCTGAACCCGGCCTTCTGGTACATGACCAGAGCCCGGGGATGATCCCGCGCGTTGGTGTCCACCAGCGCCCGGTTGATGCCCGGCCGCCACATGGCATCGATGACGTGGTCGAGAAAATAGCTGCCGTAACCCCTGCCCTGGTACTCCGGCAGGAATCCGAAGAGCGCCAGTTCGCTCACGCCTGGCTGGCGAAAGTCCAGTTCCGCAAAGCCTGCCGGCACGCCGCCGGCATGGAAGACGATGATCTCGACGGCAGGGTGGTGGATCACGTCCATGAGTTGATCTTGTGTCCACACCAGGCGGTCGGTCCAGTTCCAGTCACGCCCGACGCTGCGATAGAGCCACAGGTAGAAGGACCGCGGCGGACGTTCCGCCCGCAGCATCGCCAGCTTTCCGGCCGGTGCCGGACGCCGCGGTCGCGTCGGTCTTTCCGCCATCTCGAGGTAGATGATCGTCGTGGCGAGCGTGCGCAGCGCGTCCGCCCGGAAGGCCGTGGTCACGGGGCCCCCGTCGCCACGGGTGTGTCGGCAGCACCGCCCCACTCGGTCCAGGAGCCGTCATAGACGGCGGCATCCGGAAATCCGGCAAGATCGAGGGCGAGAGCGAGGAAACACGCGGAAATGCCCGAACCGCACGTGGTGACCACGGGTCGGGCCGGGTCGACACCGGCGTCCCGGAAGGCGGCGGTAATGGCCTCATTGTCGACGATCGTGCCGTCCTCGTGGAGGAGCGAGGTGTAGGGAAGATTGCGGCTTCCCGGAATGTGTCCGCTCCTGAGCCCGGGACGAAACTCCGCTTCCTCTCCGGTGAAGCGGCCACGGCCACGGGCGTCGACCACCTGGGCGCGGCGGCTTGCGAGATTGGCCTTGATCTGGTCGATATCGCGCACCAGAAACGTGTTGTGCCGTGACGTGAAGTGGCGTTCGCGGGGAATCACCGGTTCGTCGTCGACCGGCCGGCCTTCGGCCATCCACTTCGAGAGACCGCCGTCGAGCACCTGGATGTCATCGTGACCGAAGACCCGGAACATCCACCACACCCGTGACGCCGCCATCATGTTGCCGCCGTCGTAGACCACGATCCGGACTCCGTCGCCCAGGCCCAGGGACCGCACGCGGCTGGAGAACTTCTCCGGCCGGGGCAGCATGTGGGGAAGGTCGGTCGACTCATCGCTGATGTCGTCGATGTCGAAGAACACGGCGCCCGGAATGTGCCTCTCGTGGTAGTCCGAAAGGGCATCGCGGTTTTCCACGGGGAGATACCAGGAAGCGTCGACGACGCGCACGTCCGGTGCGTCAAGCAGGCGGGAGAGGGTGTCGGTGTCAACTAGCCAGCGATCGCGCATTGCCGTTCCCTTCAGGCGTCGAAGACGACGTTGATGCGGCGGTTGTGGCGGCCCTTGTTCTCGATCTTCGAGACGGCCATGCCGGCAAGTTCACCGGTCCGCGCGACATGGGTGCCGCCGCAGGGCTGAAGGTCGACACCCTCGATCTCCAGGAGCCTGACCATGCCGGCGCCACGCGGTGGCCTGATGGACATGGTGCGGATGAGTTCGGGCCTGCGGTCGAGCTCTTCCTCGCTGATCCAGCGCGGTGTGACCGGCAGATCGGCGGCGGCCAGCTCCGCCAACCGCGCTGTGATTTCGTCCTTTGTCATGTCCGGCTGCGGCCAGTTGAGATCGATCCGGCTTTTCGCGGCGCCGACAGAGGCGCCGGTGATTTCCGCATCGACGATGGCACACAACAGGTGGAGTGTGGTGTGCATGCGCATGTGGCGGTATCGCCGGTCCCAGTCGATGCGAGCGGTCACCGGCGTGCCGGCCGCCGGCAGCGGATGACCGGCCTCGGGAATGTGGACGACATCGTCCAAGGCCTGTCCCTTCACCGTATCGGCAATGGGGACCAGGGAGCCGTCGTCAAGCTCAAGGTGGCCGCTGTCTCCGGGCTGTCCGCCGCCGTTAGGGTAGAAGACCGTCCTGTCGAGGCGAAGACGGCCACCATCGGTCGACGTCACCGTCGCCGGGCAGGACGCGCAATAGGCATCGTTGAGGTAGAGGCACTCCATGTCATGTCATCCAGGGTGGGGGAGGCAGGTTGCGCTCCCTCAGGAACTCGGGATTGAAGATCTTGCTCTGGTAGCGGGCGCCGTAGTCGCAGAGCAGGGTGACGATGGTATGGCCGGGTCCGAGTTCCCGGGCGATCTTCATGGCGCCGGCAACGTTGATACCCGTGGAACCGCCCAGACACAGGCCCTCATGGATCAACAGGTCGTAGATGACCTCGAGCATCTCGACATCGCTCACCTGGACGGACATGTCGATCGGCGCACCCTCGAGGTTCCGTGTCACGCGGCCCTGTCCGATGCCTTCCGAGATCGAACTTCCCTCGGACGTGAGTTCTCCTTTCGTGACCCAGTTGTGCATGCATGAGCCAAAGGGATCGGTCAGGCCGATGACGATGTCGGGGTTGCGTTCCTTGAGGAAGATGCCGACTCCGGCAATGGTGCCTCCCGTGCCGATGGCCGATGCAAAGGCGTCCACCTTGCCCGAGGTCTGCTCCCATATCTCGGGTCCGGTGCTCTCGATGTGGGCCTGCCGGTTGGCAACATTGTCGAACTGGTTGGCCCACACGGCGCCGCGGGGTTCGCTCGCCGCCTTCTCGCGGGCGATTCTCTCGGACGTGCGAATGTAGTTGGCGGGATCGCGATAGGGTTTGGCCGGTGTGAGGTGAAGGTCGGCGCCCAGTGACCGGAGGGCGTCCTTCTTTTCCTTGCTCTGGGTCTCGGGCATGACGATCACCGAGCGGTAGCCCAGGGCGTTGCCGACGGTGCACAGGCCAATGCCCGTGTTGCCGGCGGTGCCTTCGACGATGGTGCCCCCTGGCTTCAGTTCGCCACTTCTTTCCGCTTCCCTGATGATCCACAGCGCCGCCCGGTCCTTGACCGACTGCCCGGGATTGAGGAACTCGCACTTGGCGAGAATCTCGCACCCCGTCTTGTCCGAGGGACCCTCAAGGCGCAGCAGGGGGGTGTCGCCGACCAGGGAAACAAGGCTCTTATGGGTTGTCATGTGGCAATCCGTGACATGGATGGCAGGCTCCCGGGCCCTCCGGCTCCTGGAACCGCCGCACTCTAGGAAAGCAGGGCATGGCGATCAAGGACAGCGGACTCCGCACCACTTCGCTCAGGACAGTCCGGGTCGCTTCCGCACATCACCCCTGAGCGATGCCGCGCAGCCTCGTCAAGCGCGGGCGTTCCCGATCGCCGTTCATGCCGTTGCGAATTCCTCCACGCAAGGGTCCCGGTTGCCAAGGTTCTTCCTTCGTTGCGCTGCTTGAGACCGCGAAACGGGGCACCTGCCTCGTCACTTGTCAATTCGCACGTGGACATGGGTCGACGGGCGTGATCGGGGATGGACAACCCGGCTCCTTGCTGGATGGTAACTGGCGCCGCACCCCTGTCCGGCGACACGCGCCCAGGTGTTTCGCCCCATCAGTGCAAGTGAGCGTGTTCCCATTCTTCCAACAGGGTTTTCTGGTTACTGGGTAGTGATTCTTGAGATTCACTTCTCAGTAGGGATTGTAAGTAAGCAAAAAAGTATAGTAATTATACCATTTCAACTACAATCATCTGCCTTATGAAGTTCGAGTATGACACCGTCAAGAGCGTTGCAAACCGGGAGAAACACGGCATCGACTTTGAAGAGGTCCAAGTCCTCTGGGATGACCCATATCTCATCGAAGCGCCGGCAAACGTGACAGATGAGCAGTGCTTTCTGGCTGTCGGCATGATCGGCGCGAGGCACTGGACGGCTGTTTACACCTACCGGAGCGAGCGGATGCGGATCATTTCTGTGCGCCGTGCCCGCGAGCAGGAGATCGACCATTATGAAGGCGACTGAATTCGACAGGAAGTTCGATGCGGGTGAAGACATGTCTGCGGAGGTCGACTGGTCCAGGGCGCGTCGGCTCAACGTTGAAACCAGACGGGTCAATGTGGATTTCCCGGTCTGGGTTGTGTCAGGGCTGGACCGGCAGGCCCGAAAACTCGGCATCACCCGTCAGGCGCTGATCAAGATGTGGATCGCCGATCGACTGACGTGAACCATTTCGTTGCCACGGTCGTGTGACGGGATCCATCGTTGAACATGCCGCCAGGCGGGTGCTGAACGTCCCTCCAGTGAACGATCCACGTCGTTGCGCAGTGACGACGGCGGGTCATGCCGATGCCTGGCTGCGACGAGGCGGAAAGCCAATTGCCTGACGATCAGCCGGCCGCCCTGTGGCGTCCGTTGGCGACACTGCGGCCTGGCAGCCAGGATCGAGGGTTTGATGCGAAGATTCAGGTCCAGGCGTGTGGAAAGGCGACGGGCCTGCAGACAGAGGCGAGACCGGCCCTGATCCCGCGAGGGAGTCAGATCGCCTCCTTGTCCGATGCTGCCGAGGATGTGTATCCTGCGGTTCGACGCCGCGGCTCGCCCGGACGATGGCCGCGGCAGGCAGGCAAACGCAGGAGCGCCAGACCATGAGACGCAATTTCCAGTACGATGTCGAAGGCCTGATGGCCAAGGACAAGGCCCACGCCATGCACCCCTGGCACGAGTTCGGCCGCGAGGAACACATGATCCTGGCGGATTCGGAGGGGATCTATGTCTACGACGGCGAGGGCAACCGCTACATCGACGGTATCGGCGGCATGTGGGCAGTGCAGCTCGGCTACGGCAACGAGGAGATGGCGACGGCCATCTCGGACCAGGTGCGCAGCATGGTCTACTATTCGCCCTGGTCGATGGCGACCCCGCCTCATGCCGAACTTTCCGCCAAACTGGCGACGCTGACACCGGGCGATCTCAACCGGTTCTTCTATTCCACCGGCGGTTCGACGGCGAATGACGCCGCGGTCCGCTTCGCCCACTATTACTGGAATGTCATAGGCGAGCCGTCCCGCAAGACCATTCTCACGCGCGACGATGCCTACCACGGCAGCACCTATCTTGCCGACTCGCTGTGCGGCAAGCCTGGCAACGACACGCGCATGGAGCGGGTGACGGAATGGATCGAGCATCTTTCGTCCCCCAATTGCTACCGCAAGCCCGAGGGCATGGACGACGGTGCGTTCCTCGACCACCTGATCACCGAGATGGAGGACCGGATCAAGGCGATCGGGCCGGAGAACGTGGCGGCCTTCATCGCGGAGCCGGTGCTGGCGTCCGGTGGTGTCATCGTGCCGCCGAAGGGCTACCAGAAGGCGTGTCTCGAGACTTGCCGCAAATACGGCATCCTCTACATCTCCGACGAGGTGGTGACAGGATTCGGGCGCATGGGGCACTTCTTTTCCTCGGAGCCCGTCTTCGACATTGTGCCGGACATCATTACCGCGGCGAAGGGATTTACCTCCGGGTACATCCCTGCCGGCCTCACGGCCATTTCCGAGAGAATGCACCAGGACATCATCGACAAGGGTGGCGATTCTCCGACGTTTTCCATGGGCTTTACCTATTCGGGACACCCGGTCGCCATGGCCGCGGCGCTCAAGAACATCGAGATCATGGAACGCGACGACATCATGGGTCACGCTCGCAGCACCGGTGACTACTTCCAGGAGCGGCTGCGCTCCCTGGCAGACCTTCCCATGGTGGGTGACGTCCGGGGTGTCGGACTCATGGGATGCATCGAGTGTGTCGAGAACAAGACGACCCGGAAGGCCTTCGACGAGAGCCTGAATGTCGGCAAGAAGATCGACGAGAAATGCCAGCAGTACGGGTTGATCCTGCGACCCATGTGGCACCTGTGCGTTTTCTCGCCGCCCATCATCATCACGCGCTCCCAGGTCGACGACATGGTCTCGATCATGGAACGGGCCATCAGGGAGGTGGCGGACGATCTGGTGCGCGACGGTTCCTGGTCCGGCCGCGACTGACGCCACGCCCTCGTCGGCAGGTTCGAGCGGCCGCTATCGGGCCGCCGTCGCCGCCGCCGGGTTCCGTTCCGGAACCTGACGAGAGACGGTGAAGGACACATTGAGCGCCTGGCCGATTGCCGCGGCCAGGCGCTCGATGCGTTCAGGCGAGGCGACGGCGGCATCCCGCGGGATTTCCAGGGTGAACCCGTCTGCAGTGGTGACGAGGGGGGTGGAATCGAGGATGGGTCCGCGTCCGGCACTCAAGACGAGGGCGAGACGCAGCATCCTGCCGAGCAGCACCGCCCCGTCGACCGTGTCCGGCTTCAGCAGGCGGCGGCACGGCTCAGCCTCTTCGGCCGTTTCGACGTCGCCATAGCGCACGAAGAGGGCGAGGGCGAGCCAGGCCCTTTCCTGGTGATCGAGCACCGACCAGGGCATGTGGAGAACCCTGGAGAGGGAACGCCGGGCACGGTACTCGGGGTGTTCCCTCCAGCCGGTGTCGGCGAGGATGCAGGCGGCGCGCACAAGGCGAGCGTCGGCATGACCACGGATGACGGGGGCGACCCAGCGTTCGAGAGCGGCCGAGCAATCAGCGAACCGGCGATGCCAGAGAGCAAGTTGATGGCACGCGGCAAGCAGCGGGTCGCTCTCGCGGGTGGTGGCATCGAGCATCCGGAAGTGATGTCCTTCTCTCAGACCCTGGGCCGAAAACACGACGTCTTGTGGCTCAAGGGCATCCATCAGGTGGTCGAGCACCATGGCGCCCCAGGGCAGGATGGCGGCCCTCCGCCTGGAGATTCCGCGAATACGCGATGTCGTCTCGCTGCTCAGTTTCTCCAGCATGCCGGTGAAGGTCCGTGTCTCTGCCGGCGCCATGGTGTAGCCATGCACGATGGTCAGCGGATAGCGATGTTGCGCCATGTGGAGGCGGGCGATGGCCCGCCACGAACCACCCACCGCGTGAAAATTCCGGTGTTTCCAGGCGTCAAGCCAGGTCACGCTGCAAACGGCCTCGCGAATCGCTGCCGAGGCGTGTGCCGGATTCCCTCCCCATCGTTCCTTCAGACGCAAGGGTCCGATGTCGCGCGTCGCCTGCTCCCTGACGGTGCCGTTTTCAACGGCGACAAGCTCCAGACTGCCGCCGCCGAGGTCTCCGATGACGCCGGACAGTCCGGGCAGTGCCGAGATCACGCCGGCTGCCGACAACCGTGCCTCACCGGCACCGGTCAGCACCGTCACGGCATGTCCCGTCCTTGCCTCGACGGACCGGCAGAAGTCGCTGCCATTGACAGCCTGGCGAATGGCGGCCGTGGCGTAGAGGGTGAGATTCGCACAGGGAACGCTGTCGGCAAGGCGCACCAGGATATCGACCGCCTCGATACCCCTCCGGAAGGCTTCTTCGCCGAGCCAGCCGTGACGTTCAACGTCGACACCGAGACCGATGACCGCCTTATGGTTGATGATCGGCAGGGGTGCCCGGCCAAGGCCGTCGAAGATGACGAGGCGAATCGAGTTCGAGCCGATGTCGATCACTCCCACCCGGGTGGGGGGGAGTGCCTCAACGGCTCCGTTCATTCCGTCGGCGTGGGTGTCGCATTGCCCCGCTGGATCTGCCGTTGCAGTGCACTGCCCCGGCCCGACAGGCTGGGGTTGGTCATGAAGAAGCGGTGCGCAGAAAAGGCGTTGTCCGTGTTGGTGAGCCTCGTGTAGGCGCCATCGCTGGTCAGGATCCAGGACTGCTCCGTATCACGCAGGTTGGCCACCATGATCTGGTCGAGAATCTGCCGGTGAACCGTCGGATTGAGAATCGGGACCATGGTCTCCACCCGGTAATCGAAATTGCGGGTCATCCAGTCCGCCGATGACACGAAGACAAGGGTATCGGACGACGGAATCTCGCCGCCGTTGGCAAAGCAGAAGATGCGGCTGTGTTCGAGAAATCGGCCAATGAGGCTCTTCACCCGGATTCTCTCGGACAGGCCCTCCACACCGGGACGCAGGCAGCAAATGCCGCGCACCACGAGATCGATCTCCACACCACAGCCGGACGCCCGATAGAGCAGGTCGATGATCTCCGAATCGACGAGGGAATTCATCTTAGCCCAGATGGCGGCCGGCTTGCCGGCTCTGGCGTTGTCGATTTCGCGGCCGATCAGTTCGTGAAGGCGCTGGCGGAGCGTGTCAGGTGACATGGCAACCGCCTCGAGGGTGTGAGGCCTGATGTATCCGGTCAGAAAGTTGAAGATCCGGTTGGCGTCCCGGGTGAGCGCCGGTGCGGTGGTGAACAGGGAGAGATCAGTGTAGATCTTCGCGGTGACGGGGTGATAGTTGCCGGTTCCGAAGTGAACGTAGGCCACCAGGGCGCCTTGTTCGCGGCGCACGATGAGCGAAATCTTCGTGTGGGTCTTGAAATCCGGTATGCCGTAGACGATCTGGGCGCCGGCATGTTCGAGACCGCGGGCCCAGCGGATGTTCGCCTCTTCGTCGAAGCGCGCCTTGAGCTCAACGACCGCCGTCACCGACTTGCCCGCCTCCGCTGCCTCGATGAGAGCCTTGACGATCGGCGATCCCTCGCTCGTCCGGTAGAGTGTCTGCTTGATCGCCACCACAGCGGGGTCGCGTGCCGCCTGCTGCAGGAACTGGACCACGACATCGAAACTTTCATAGGGGTGATGGACGATGATGTCCTTGGCGCGGATGGCGTCGAAGCAGTTGCCGCCGAAGTCGCGTATGCGTTCGGGAAAACGCGCTGAATAGGGATCGAACAGCAGATCGGGGCGGTGGTCGACGATCAGCCGGGAAAGATCACTCAGACCGAGTTCACCCTCGACCACGGTGACATCGCCGGGTACGACATCGAGGCGGTCGGTCAGGAGATTGAGAAGTTCTCCAGGCATGGCGGCATCGACCACGAGATCGATCACGCTGCCGCGCCGCCGCCGTTTGAGAGCACTCTCGAAGTGGCGCACCAGATCCTGTGACTCCTCGTCGATCTCGATTTCACTGTCGCGCACCACGCGGAAGAATCCGGTCTCAAGCAATCTGAACCCCGGAAACAGGTCCTTGAGATGCATGCGCACGGCCTGTTCGAGGGGCAGGAATCGCGATCCCTCGTCACCGGGCAGGCGAATGAAGCGATCGGTCTGCTGCGGCAGCCTGATGATGGCATGGACCGGCTCATCGCCACCCTCGCCGATGAGCTTGAGGGCGATGCCGAACCCGAAATTGGGGATGAAGGGGAAGGGATGGGCCGGATCAATCGCCATTGGTGTCAACAGGGGCAGGATTTCGCGTTCGAAGTGACCGGCAAGCCACGCGCGTTCATCGCCGTCGAGATGACCCTCGCCGACCACCGAGATCCCTTCCCGTGACAGCAGTCCCCGCAGGGTGCGCCAGACGACATACTGGCCGTCGATCAGTGTCTTCGAGCGGTCCTTGATAGCCCTCAACTGACGCGCCGGAGACAGGCCATCGATACCCGGCGTGGTGACACCGGCATCGACCTGGGCCTTGAGGCCGGCCACTCTCACCATCTGGAATTCGTCGAGATTGCTGGCCGAGATCGACAGGAACCGCAACCGCTCGAGGAGCGGATGGCGGCTGTTGCGCGCCTCCTCAAGCACACGCTCGTTGAACGCCAGCCAGCTCAGTTCGCGGTTGATGTACCGCTCGGTCGGCGCTTCGAGAGGAACGGGCGCGACAGATGTGACAGTATCGAGTTCCTGACTGACCATTCTGTGCTAGCCTTGGATCGGGAAACGGGTTGGGCGAGACACCCGCGACCATCGCAGGAGAGGATGCGTGATGACTATCGCACTCTATCTCGTTCGCCATGCCAAATCCAGTTGGGCGGACATCACGGTCGACGATCATGACCGTCCCTTGCGCAACCGCGGGAGGCGCCGAGCCGCCGGCCTTGCTGCCTGGCTCGAGGAACGCTCGCTGGGGTGCGATCTCGTGTTGTGCTCGACCGCGCTTCGCACCCGCCAGACCCTGGAGATCCTGCTTCCCGTCCTCGGCGACGCGGAAGTCCGCTACGAAGAGGGCCTCTACCATGGTGACGCGCGCCATCTCGTCTCCCTGTTGCGGCGTACGCCCTCCACCATGGAACGGGTCATGGTGGTGGGACACGATCCAGTCCTGCAGATGACGGCACAGTACCTGGCGGCGACGGCGACGGGCGATGCCATGGACCGGCTCGACCGCAAGTTTCCGACATCCGCACTGGCCATGCTGACCTTCGGTTCGGCGGAATGGACGGCGCTGCGCCAGCACATGGGGCACCTCGAGTTCTTCTGCATTCCACCCGATTGAGGTCGCAATGAGACTGTTTGCAGGCTGGCTCTATGCTCTGGGACTGGTGGCCACACTCGGCGGCGCCATCATCTGGGCATCCAACATCCCGGACATCCCCGACGAGGATGACCTCGTCTGGAAGCGTGGATTCCTGGTCGGCATCATTCTGGACTACGACCTTGACGGTATGCACATCGTCAACATGCGGTTGCGGGACGACGAGACCCTCTACACGTACCATTCCATCTATCCACACTATGTCTCGGTGCGCGACCGCTTCGGCATCTACCGCGATGCCGAGTTCCTTGTCGACCAGACCGCCCTGGCCTCCGGCGGAGAAACCGTCAGGATGTGGGGCGTGATCGAGCACGATCCCTACGACGAGGGCGTCTCGGTGTCGTTTGACGAGATCCGCAGGGAGGTGACGCAGACCGAACGTTCGTGGCAGCGCGTCGCCATCATCGTCCTTGTCGCAGGACTGGCCGCCATCCTCACGGGATTCGCGATCCGCCGCGCCGTTCCCTACGTTCCGAAGGACCCTGTGGCCTGAGGATCTCGAAGGCGCCGGTAGATCCGAGAGGCGTTGCCGGTGGCGATCATGGCGACGATGCGGTCGGCCTCCGCCAGGTTCAGCATACCGTCGGTGATCCAGCGGTCGAGATGTTGGCACAGCGTGCGGCGAAACTGGACCTGACCCAGATAGTGGAGTTCGGCCAGTCCGAAGGCATCCGAACTGTAGAGCTGCTTGAAAAAGGGGCCCATCTCCAGGGCTTCCCCCATGATCGTCGCGGCCTGGGGTCCGGTAAAATTGAGGACCACGCCGACATCGTAATAGACGTTGCGGAAGATCTCGGCGAGCCAGGCCGCTTCGCGGTGAAAGGGATAGTTGTGGAGCAGCGTGCAGGTGACGTCCCAGCTCTCCATGGCACGCAGGAACTCCGTGAAATGTGTCGGGTCACAGGCATGCATGGTGATGTCGGGGTCGCCGAAGCCGACGTGGAACTGCAGCGGAAGTCCATGGTGGCGGGCGAGTTCGGCCCCCGTCCACAGGCCCGAGCGGACAATATCGACCGACTCGAGGCGCACCGTACCCGTGGCGTCGATGGCGCGGAACCAGGCATCCGTCGCCACCCTTACCTCGGCAGCCGATGGCGGGCTCTGGTCGATGGCGAAAGTCGTGCGGTAGGCGACGATGGACTTCAGGCCCACCGCGTCATGTGTCCGCGCCGCCAGGGTTTCGCCGAACGCTTCAGGGAAACGGGCGGCGTCGACGCCTGACCGCGCCACCTCCTCGGCGACGGCCTCGATGCGGACGACCTCGTGGGCAGGTCGGCCCGAAATCGCCGCCATCTCCGTCACATCGGCAATCGAGTCGCTTCGGTGGCCGGTGTCGACGATCAGCCGTTCAAGGCCGCAGGCGCCGAGCAGGCGCCGGTTGACCTCGGCTGCGCCGATCTTGCGGCGGCGTTCCACGTAGTCGCCGCCCTGCGTGAAGGGATCGAGGTCGAGAAGAGGCGCACAGTGACTGCGGACCATGAGACCGAGGGGCTTGTCGAACTGCGAGGTTCCCGCCGGAGGCGGCCGGTAACTCTCGCTCATCAGCGCCTCGAAGGCCTGCAGATCGAGGTCACCCGGCATCACGCCGTGGCAGTGATGATCGATCAGGGGCAGATCACACGTGACGCCGTCCGTTGATGCAGCGGGCATCGTCTCAGTAGGCCCCGCGGTATCTCTGGCAGAGTTCGGAATCGCTCATCGCTGTCGCATTCGCTGCCTCGAGACGCTTGAGGGCGCCATAGGCCTCGATCATCACGGGGCCAAACCACTGAGCGACACTGTCGTCTGCCAGGAAGGTGTCGAGGGCCTCGTCCAGAGACCCCGGCAGGGTGCGGATACCCTGATCCCTGCGTTCGGCATCGCTCAACGAGGCCGGATCCAGGTTCACCATGGCAGGGGGAGTCATGTCGGCGCGGATCCCTTCAAGCCCGGCGCGGATAATGGCCCCGATGGCAAGGTAGGGACTCGCTGTCGCATCGGTCGAGCGGATTTCGATGTTGAAGGCCGCGGCATTTCCATCGGGGGCAGGGCAGATCCGGATCGCCGCTTCGCGGTTCTGCACCCCGACGGCATCGAAGCCGCAGCTCCAGTGGTGTGGTCCCAGGCGCATGTAGGAGACGGGACTCGGCGCCGTGATGGCGACCAGAGCCCGCAGGTGGCGGTGGATACCGGCGACGAAGCGTCCGGCGGCGGCGCTCAGTCCGCCCGGACCGGAGGGGTCGGCCGTCACCGGATTGCCGGTACCGTCCCACAGGCTCAGGTGAAGATGGCAGCCGTTGCCGACCGCATCCGGCGCCGGTTTGGGCGAGAAACTCGCTGTGACCGAGCACTGACGTGCCGCCTCGCGCACCGTCTCTCTTGTGATGACGACGCGATCGGCGCCGGCCAGTCCGGTTGCCGGTCCGCAACTCACCTCGTACTGCCCGACTCCGTACTCGGGTTCGAAGGTCTCGAGGTCGACGCCGGCATCAATCAGCGCACGGGTACAGAGATCGGCAAAGGGTGCGGCCCGGCGTATGGAGTCGACGGAAAACGGCGCCGCCCACTCGAGGGAGGGATCGATGAGCAGAAACTCGTTCTCGTAGGCGATGGCGACCTCGAGACCGGTCTGATTTTTCAGGTCGTCGAGGGCGCTGGCAAGAAAACTCCGCGTGCAGCACTCCCAGGGAGTGCCGTCGGCATGGAGGCTGTTGCACAGGGCAACATGGAACGCAGGGTAATCCTGCTTGAGCACAATGCGCCGGCGGGTTGCCTCGTCCGGCACCTGGCGCACCTCGTCCATGGGTCCCCAGGGATTGGGGGCGATGTCCTCGAAGGGTGTCAGGGACTGGCCCGCAAGTGCCCATCCCAGCCCGTGCTGCCGTCGGCGCTCGTACTGATCCAGGGGAACGCCTCTGGTGCGCGACAGCCCCACGAGGTCGTTCCACACCAGCAGGACCAGTTCACCTTTCGTCATGACACCTCGCGCACGCCTTCGGTGCTGAACTCAACAGTAATGCAATGAATCAAAATGTTTTCTCTCTCAAGGACTTTCGCCGAACGAGCCGATCTTAGTCGTCTCCACACGCCCGGTGCAACAGGAACCGGGAAGAATACCATGTCTCAAAACCGCTGCACGACGCCGGCGGAGAAGTCCTGGGTGTCGAGCATGGCCGTGTGCCAACGAGCGCTCGACGGTCATGAGATCGCCGACGGCGACACCGTCCTGGAACACCGTGCGGAAGCCTTCGACGACATGATCAGGGAGCACGAAGAGGCTGGCGACGGTCTCCCTTGCGGATTCTGGATACTTCGCGCCAGACCATTCTCAGCGGCACGGCAGGCTTGCCAACATGATTGGGGATGCAATCGAGGGTGAAGGCCATGAGGCAACCATCATGAGAACACGACCGATTCAGACACTCGATCCCCACTCATCGCCTGTCAGCACTTTCAAGACCCGCTGCATTCGCTCCTGCCAACATAGGAACGTCCCGCCGGCATTCACACGCTGAAACACACAGATAGCGCTTCGATGCAGAGAGTTAGCTCACTTGAGACCCGATGACGTTCCGGCTAGAATCCCTCCGTCAGCCGTCAGGGACGACTCGGCGATACACGACGGGAAGATCGTATGGCGTGCTGTTCACGGACAGGATGAGGCGTGTGACGAAGCCGTTTTGCTGGATCGAAGCCGTCGATCGCGAAGAAGCGGGTCCCGAGCTGGCCAGCGCTTACGACGAGGTCTGCCGCGGCGACGGCAGCGTCCACAACATGTACCAGGCGTTCGCGACGAGGCCCGACCTTCTGGTCCTGGCGGACCGGTTCTACCGTGCGCTGCTGCACAGCCCGCGGCGTAGACTGGAGGCCTGGGTGCAGGAACTGATCGCAACCTGGGTCGCGATCCTCTGCGGTTGTCGCTATGCGAAGGACAACCACGGCGCAAACATGACGAGCCTGCTGGGCGATCCGGACCGGGGACAGGCCATTCTGGAGGCGCTCGAGGCGGGCGACATTCCGGCAGACACCGACGCGCACCTTGCGGCGATCCTCGCCTACACGCGCAAGCTCACCCTCGAACCCGCCACGATGGACAAGACGGACGTCGCGGCGCTGCGCGAGGCGGGTCTGGGCGATGCCGAGATCTTCGAGGTCAACCAGATCGTCGCCAACTTCGCCTACTGGGCGCGCATGCTCAACGGGCTGGGCGTGACGGCCGAAGGCGAGCCGGTCGGCATGTACGGTGACGGACCGTGAGCCGCCGCGGCCGGCGACGCGGCGGGCGCAGCACGGCTCTCGCGCGTGAGGCCCGGCCAGCGCAGGACCTGCGGCGCGCACAAAACCTCCGACTCCCGGTCCTGGAGCGGGTGGACGCCATGGCGATCCACGATGGCGCCCTGCGCATCCTCGATGAGGTCGGGGTGATCGTCGACGACGATGAAACCCGCAGAGACCTTCTGGAGCACAGGGGCTGCCGGCAGGACGAAGATGGCTACGTGCGCATTCCGCCAGCACGGGTCGAGGCAGCGCTGCGAACGGTGCCCCGCAGGGTCGAACTCTACAACCGCAAGGGCGAGCGAGTGGTCGATACGGCCGCCGACCGCCCCGCCTACTGCGCCGGGCACAACTGCGTCAACATCCTGGATCACAGCACCGGCGAGCTCCGGCCCGGCGTACTGAACGATCTCGCCAACACGGCGCGGGTATGCGAAGCGCTGCCCCATCTCGACGTCGCCTGTTCGCTGGGTTACCCGACCGACGTCGAAGCCGAGGACGAGGCCGTGAGCTCGGTCACCGCGATGATGGACAACACCGTCAAGCCCATCGCGTTCACAGCACACGACGAGATCAAGGCCGAGGCCATCTGGCAGACGATGGCCGACCGCGTCGGCGGCTGGCAGGTTCTGGGCGACAAGCCCTGCGGCCTTGATCTGACGGGACCGGTCTCGCCGCTCCGGCTGGGTGACGAACTTTGCCGCAGGCTGCAGCTCGCCGCGCGAGGGCGTTTTCCGATCGTGTGCTATCCCGCGATCTTTCCGGGCATGGCCGGTCCGATCACGCTGGCCGGGGTGCTGGCGCAGTCTGCCGCCGAATCGCTGGCCGGCATCGTGGTCCACCAGATCGCCAATCCCGGCGCGCCAGTGATGGCCGGCTCGTCTGTCCTGCCGATGGACATGAAAACCGCGACAATCGCCTATGGCGGCCCCGAGTACATGCTCGCCAACCTCGCCGGTACCGACTACTACAACGCGATCGGTGTGCCGAGCTGGATCGGCGCGGGCTGCTCGGACTCCCACGCCGTCGACGCCCAGGCGGCCTCGGAGGTTGGTGCGAACATGGCTCTCGCGGGGCTTGCCGGCACGGCCTTCGTCCACAACCTGGGCTTCCTTTCCTCGGGCCGCACGGGCTCGCTGGAGATGCTGGTCCTGTGCGACGAGCTTGCGGGCTGGGCGAGCCGCTTCGCCAACGGCATCGAGGTCAACGAGGATGCGATCGGCGTCGAGGTCGTGAAGCGCGCAGCCAAGGACAACACGTTCCTGACCGACGAGCACACCACGGCGCGGTACATGACCGAAAACTGGTTCCCGCCGATGTCTGAACGTTCCGATTCCGCCGCCTGGCAGACCGGCGGCTCGCGCACGATGCAGGACAAGATCAGGGACCGTCTGCGCGGGATTCTGGGCGACAGCTGATCAGGGCCAGTCGGAGCACGGGGCCTGCAGCGTACCTGCTGTGCTGTCGTCATGGGCCACAATCCGGATAAGCGACCCGGCATCGTGCGTCACCTGTCCATCGGTTGCCCCCGGTATGCGCCCCGAACGGCTTGAGCAGCAGCTCCGCATGCAGGTCTTCCCAAGCCATCATGTCCCGGCACATCACGCCGGCATCGGCATCGGTCCGCATTCGCGCCAGAAACGGCGAGCGTCGCGACGATTTTCCGCTCGACGCCCGGGGCCGGCGTGTGCATCCTTGCCGCCGGTCCGGCCAGGTATTCGGGCTCTCTGGGTCGCGTTGGTGCTCAGGTGACCTTCCACAGAACGATTACGGCGATGTTTCATGGACGACTACTATGATCTCGGGTCGTACAGCAGGAAGGTGTCCACCCGGTCCGCTGCAGCGCAAACCTGGTTCGATCGCGGCCTCAACTGGCTCTATGCCTTCAACCAGGAAGACGCGGAGGTCTGCTTCCGGAACGCTGTGGACGCCGACCCCGGGTGCGCGATGGGCTGGTGGGGCCTCGCCTACTCAATCGGTCCCTATTACAACTGGCCGTGGGAAAAGTTCGACGCGACGGCGCTGGGGCCGGCGCTTCGCGGCAGTTACGATGCTGCCCGGACGGCGCTTGGGCTGCGGGATGGTGTGAGCGGTCCGGAGCGGGCGCTGATCGACGCGATGGCGCGGCGCAGCCCGTCGCCGTCGCGTCCCGCGGACTTCCAGGACTGGATCGAGGACTACGCGTGTGCCATGCGCGAGGCTTACCATGCCTGGCCCCACGACCTCGATGTTGCAACGTTCTTTGCCGATGCCGTCATGACCCGGACGCCGTGGAAGCTGTGGAACCTTCGCACCGGATTGCCGGCGGAAGGCGCCGGCACGCTGGAGGCGCAGGCCGTGCTCGAGAGCGCGCTGCGCCAGGTCGAGAAGGACGGCGCGCCGCCGCATCCCGGTCTGCTTCACTTCTACATCCACCTTCTCGAGATGTCGCCGTTCCCGGAAAAGGCCCTGCGGGCAGGCGACCAGCTCTACGGCCTGATGCCGGACGCAGGCCACCTCCATCACATGCCGACGCACATAGATTTCCAGTGCGGCCACTACCACAACGTCGTGTTCCGCAACGCTTCGGCACTTGTAGCCGACCGCAAGCATGTCGCGCGCGAGGGAGGGCTCAATCTCTACGCCTACTCGCGCGTCCACAACGCGCACTTCATGCTCTACGGGGCCATGTTTCTGGGCCAGTCCCGCACCTCCATGGAAGCGGCCGACGAAATCGTCGCATCCCTCCCGGAAGCCTTACTGCGCATCGAGAGCCCGCCGATGGCCGACATCCTCGAGGGCTACGTCGGCATGAAAATGCACGCTCTCATTCGCTTCGGGAAGTGGCGGGAGATCATCGAGGAACGGCTGCCAACGGACACCGGGCTCTACTGCGTGACCGTCGCGCTCGGGCTCTATGCCAAGGCGGTCGCGTACGCTGCGACAGGGGACATCCCCGCCGCGGAAGAACACCGCGAGCACTTCGAAGCCGCACGCGAGCGCGTGCCTCAATCGCGCCTTCTCTTCAACAACACGTGCCGGGACGTTCTGGCGATCGCCTCGGAGATGGTCTGCGGAGAGATCGACTACCGCAAGGGCAACCACGCGACCGCGTTCGACCACCTGCGCAATGCGGTCGCCCTGGAGGACAACCTGCCCTACGACGAGCCCTGGGGCTGGATGCAGCCGACACGCCATGCCCTCGGCGCGCTGCTGCTCGAGCAGGGTGAGGCGGAGCAGGCTGAGGCCGTCTACCGCAGCGACCTTGGTTTCGATCCCGAGGTGATTCGGGCACGCCGGCATCCCGAGAACGTCTGGGCCCTGCACGGGCTCCACGAATCCCTGATCCGCCAGGGAAAGGAACACGAGGCGCGCATGATCGCGCCGCGTCTCGACCTTGCTCTCGCCCGCGCCGATGTGACGATCGAGTCGTCCTGCTACTGCCGCATGCACACGCAGGCCCGGTGAGTGCGGTCCGCCTCACCCGATGCGACAGTCGGCACAGCCGGCGGCACGAAACTGCCGAACGCACGGCGGTTCCTGCAGACCTCGTCGCGTGGGCAAATGCGAACTTCCCTTGCAATTGACTCGGTTACTCCGAGGAATCATAGTCGACGAAAATGTCCGCCAAGCATCGGGCCTGGCGTTGCACGGGAGTACAGGCAGTTGAATGTCAATCCTCTTGCCGGAGCCCTTGGGGCGGAACTGAGCGGCGTGAACCTCTCGCAGACTCTTCCCCCGGAAGTGCGCGAGGAAATGCTCGACGCCCTCCATCAGCACCTGGTCATCTTTATCCGGGATCAAGAACTTACGTGCGCGCAGCACCACGCCTTCGCCGGCAACTTCGGTCCCCAGATCGAGCATCCTTTCACCAAGGGTCTCGACGAGTGGCCCGAAATCATCGAGATCATTCGATCGCCGGGCGAGGCCTACAGCTGGGACAGCAAGTTTCATTCGGACCTCATGTTCCTCGAGGAACCGCCAATGGGCGCCAGCCTCTATGCGGTCGAGGTTCCCCCGTATGGCGGCGATACCATGTTCGTAAACATGTACCTTGCCTATGAAACACTCTCGGACGGAATGAAGAAGTTGCTGTCCGATCTGCGGGCCATCAATCATTCGGGTTCTCCTGCCAACTATGCCACCCCGGGTGCGATGACAGGAAAGCAGGGCGAAGCCATGGAGGCTTCACACCCGGTGGTGCGCACCCACCCCGCCACCGGTCGCAAGGCCCTTTTCGTGAGTCCGGGATTCACCCGGCGCTTCGAGGGCATGACCGACGAAGAGAGCCGACCGCTCCTCGATTTCCTTTGCGGTCACGCGTTGCGGCCTGAGTTCTCCTGCCGCTTCCGATGGTCTCCGGGTGCGGTAGCGGTATGGGACAACCGGGTAAGCCTGCATCGAGCCGTGCCCGACTTCTTCGGAGAGGTCGACAGGTACCGCCGGGTGATGCACCGGGTGACGATTGGCGGCGATCGGCCAGTGTGATTCGATGCTCGGATCCGTGCATGCGATCCAGGGTCGGTACAGGACAACTCCGGTCAAACAGCCCTGCATGGCTCGCGAATCCTCAGGATTCTGAGGATTTGTCTGTGACCATTTGCCCTGCAGCGATTTGACGTTAGCATGCCGGCCGTCAAAGGCGGTGGCGTGCGAAGCGCCACCAAAACGAGGTGCAGATTGCTGAAGGATTGATTGCCCGTGCCGTCCCGAGAACCGGTTTGCGGCGCGTTTTTCCATGCGAATATTGACGGTCGATGAGACTCTCGTTGGGTCGTGGAAGACAGTGTGTTTCGATCTTCCGGTGCATTTGCCCTGAGCAATCAAGAGAGAGGTTGGAGGATTCAATGGGACAGATTGGTAAAGAACGCATGCGGGGACAGACGTCGGTGGCGAACCTGCGTCGTCGCGAGTTCATGCAGTATGCGGCAGCGGCAGGCGTAGCGGCAGGTGCGCCGGCTGCGACGTTGTCGTCTTCGGTTGAAGCGTCGACTCCCAAGTTCGGAGGCCACGCCCGCGTCGGATGGCACGGCGGCGCGACCATCGACTCGCTCGATCCCGTTCACTTGACGAGCACGTTCACCGGCATGCTGTTCTACACCATCGGCAGCCAGCTTACCGAGATCAAGTCGGACGGGCAGTTGGGCCCGGAACTCGCCGAGTCCTTCGAGCCAAACGCCGACGCAACCGAGTGGACGTTCAATCTTCGCCAAGGTGTCGAGTTTCACAACGGCAAGACCATGGATGCTGACGATGTGATCATGTCAATCGCCCGCCACCGCGGCGAAGACTCGCAATCGGCGACCAAGTCCATTGCCGAGACGATCACGGATCTGCGCAAGGACGGGCCCAATCGCGTCATCTTCACACTGCAGGAGGGCAATGCGGATTTTCCTGTTTCGCTCTCCGCCCAGAATTTCTACATCCTCCCGGTCGTGGATGGCGAGGTGCAGCCCGGCATTGGCACCGGGGGATACTCGCTGGAGGACTGGGAGCCCGGAATTCGGGGCTACCTGGAGCGTCACCCGAACTACTTCAAGGATGATCGCGCCTTCTTCGATTCGGTCGAGATTACGGTCGTTCCCGACGCGACAAGCCGGCAGAGCGGTTTGATCAGCGACGAGTTCGACATCATCGATCATGTGCCACCGAAAACCGCGGAGCTGCTGGGCGAGCAAGAGGGGATCGATGTGCTGAACGTTCCCGGAACCCTGCACTACACCTTCCCCATGCGCCTCGACATGGAGCCCTTCAAGGACAACAACGATCTGCGTCTCGCCCTGAAGTACGCTTTCGACCGGGAGGACGCACTCAATACGGTCCTGCGCGGCTATGGCGCGCTCGGAAATGACCATCCGATCTCGCCCGCCAACCGCTTCTACGCTCCGGACATTCCGCAACGTGCCTATGATCCGGAGAAGGCAAGGTTCCACCTCAAGAAGGCCGGGATGGAAGGTTTCAGGCACGAACTCAGCGGCTCGGAAGGCCTCTACGCCGGTTGCATCGACATGATCCTGCTCTACACGGAGCATGCCGCGAGGGCAGGCATCGAGATTGTTCCCAATCGCATGCCCTCGGACGGTTACTGGTCCGACGTCTGGCTCAAGCACCCTTGGAGCGCTTCGTTCTGGAGCGGCCGTCCAACCGAGGACTGGATGTTCACGCAGGGCTATTCCGCCGAGTCGAACTGGAACGAGACATACTGGCAGCATGAGCGCTTCAACGTGTTGCTCAAGGCGGCACGGGCGGAGCTCGACGAGGCCAGGCGGCGTGAAATGTATGCGGAGATGCAGCTTATCTGTCGCGACGAAGGCGGTTCGGTCATCCCGCTCTTTGCGAGCCACATCAGCGCGCAGTCGACGAAGATTGCCGTACCTGATCAGGTGGCGGGCAACTGGGAGATGGACGGCTTCAAGTTCCTTGAGCGCTGGTGGTTTGCCTGAGCCATGAGCGTCCAGCAGGAACGTTAGGTAGCAAGTTCGGCAACCGGGCAGGCAGGGGCGTTGCTGCGCCCCTCCTGTTCGGCCAATTCGCTACACAAGCATGCAGGCGCGGGGACCGGTCAATGGGGACTGGACGTTTCTGCATTTGTGCGTCATTACAACAGTATAGGTGGATGGGCGTTGTTGTGCCTGTCGATCATGCAGGTATGGTTGTTTCAGGTCTTGTGCAGTATCACATCTTGCGTCGGTCACATGCTGGCGGCCACCGTTGCAACGCCGCTTGACGACATTGGCGGGGTCTTCCAATGTCGCCGGCTCCCTCAGGTAATGCGACATCGGTGAACACGTTGACATGAGTGCCCGTCTTGCGTCATGGCCGCCCCTTGCCGGCAGCCTGCTCATGCTGGTTCCCATTGCCGTCGTGTCCCTGCTGGTGTGGCAAACGGCCGGTGCGGCACTCCAGGGGACCGTGACGCACTATCTCGTGCTCACGGTCGCCGTGCTGGCCTTCAGTGCATTTACCGGCAATTCCGGGATCCTGAGCTTCGGTCATGCGGCCTTCATGGGCCTGGCGGCGCATGTCACCGGTGTTCTCACCATACCCGTGGCACAGAAGGCCATCTTCCTGCCCGACCTGCCGCTGTGGCTTGCCGGTCTCGAACTCCATTTTCTCCTGGCCGGCGCGATCGCCGTGGTTCTCGTGACGATCGTCGGTTTTCTCGTCGGCATACCGATCTGCCGTCTTGGCGGCGCCTCGGCGGCGATTGCCACCCTGGGGCTGCTCATCATCGTCTATGGCGTCCTCGTGGGTGCTCGTGACTTCACCCGCGGCAGCCAGGCGCTGATCGGCGTACCGCGAACCGTCGACATCCCCCTGGCCCTGCTGTTTGTCGTAGTGGCCCTCATGGTGTGCCGCGTCTTCCGCGATTCCCTGCCCGGCCTCGAATTGCGGGCGGCACGCGAAGACGAAGCGGCGGCGCGGGCCGTGGGTGTCGATGTCCACCGTCGCCGTCTTCTTGCCTGGACGCTCAGCGCAGGCATCGCCGCGGTCGCCGGGGTGCTGCTTGCTCATGAACTCGGGGTCTATTCGCCCAGGGAATTCTACTTCCAGATCACCTTTGCAGTCCTCGTCATGCTGATCGTGGGCGGCATGACAAGTGTATCGGGCGCCGTGGCGGGTGCGGTTGTCGTCACCATCCTCATCGAGGTCCTGCGATCGGTGGAGGAGTCCATCAACACCGTCTGGTTCGACGAGCCGACGGTCTTCGGTCTGACGGACATCGGCCTGTCGCTCGCCATCCTCGGCGTGCTCTTCTGGCGCCGCAACGGACTGTTCGAGTACCGCGAGATCGAGGACATCGTCCTGCGTTCCCGCCAGGCCTCCGCCGCCCCTGTCCCTGCCGCGCCCGTGCGGGTGGTTGAGGAAGGGGCACTCGAGGTCCGTGATGTCACCAGGTTGTTCGGTGGCCTGCGCGCCGTGGACGGCGCCAGCCTCTCGTTGAAGCCGGGTGAGATTGTCGGCCTCATCGGACCCAACGGTTCAGGAAAGACCACGCTGCTGGGCTGCATTTCCGGTGCCCTCGGCTGTGACGGCGGCACCGTCGTGCTCGACGGCGCCGACATCACCGGCATGCCCAGTCACCTGATTGCCCGGCGTGGCGTTGGCCGCACCTTCCAGAACGTCAGGCTGTTTTCCAATCTCTCTTGCCAGGAGAACGTCAAGACGGCCCTTGCGGCCGGATCCTCCGGCTCGAGACCGGCGGGCATGACGGAGCGATGCCGTGCCCTTCTCGGGGAACTCGGCATTGCCGACTATGCCTCGCGGCGCGCCGGAACCCTCGCCTACGGCCTCCAGCGGCGCCTGGAAATCGCCCGGGCGCTCGCCCTGGAACCCCGCTATCTGCTGCTCGACGAGCCGGCCGCCGGCATGAATGAGAGCGAATCCGACGAACTGCTGGCCATTCTGGCCCGGCTGCGAGAAGTCCGGGGCCCGGGCCTGCTGGTCGTCGATCACGATCTCAGTCTCATCATGAGATTGTGCGACCGGGTGATCGTGCTAAACAAGGGCGAGGTCATTGCCGAAGGAACACCGGAGGAAGTCCAGTCCGATGCGGTCGTGATCGAGGCATACCTGGGTCGCCGGCGTACGGCCGAGCGGGCCACCAAGTTGTCAACAGAAAGGGAGTAGGACACCGTGTTACATGCATCAACAACGCGCATTGCCGCCGTGGCCGCCGGACTCGTGGTTGCCGGAGGCGTGGCCCAGGGCGATTCCCACGGGATCACGATCGGCTATGCCGGCGGATTTACCGGCTATCTCGCGCCCTACGACCAGCCGTCCCTGAACGGGGTGCAGCTGGCTCTCGATCAGATCAATGAGGCCGGCGGCATCATGGGCATGCCGGTCGAACTCGTGGTCAAGGACACGCGCTCGGATACCGCACAGGCCGCCGTCGTCGCCCAGGAACTCATTGACGAGGGCGTGGTGGCGATGATCGTGTCGTGTGACGTCGATCCTGCCGTGGCGTCCGGCGTCATGGCCCAGGCGGCCGAGATCCCGTCAGCGAGTTCGTGTGCTTCGACGCCCTCCCTGCCGGCGGCGGTCGGACCCTACATGTTCTCGAACTACACGGCGGACAATCTGCAGGGTGCCGTCCTCGCAGAGTACGCCCGCGGCCAGGGTTACGAGAATGCCTACATCCTTCTGTCGCGTGACACGCCCTACACCGAGAAGTTGCCGGAGTATTTCGGCGAGGCGTTCGAGGCCATGGGCGGCACGGTGGTCGCGGTCGGCGAATACACCATGGGTCAGCAGGACTTCTCGGCGGAGGTCACCAACATCGGCGGTCTCGATCCCAGTCCGGACGTCATCCAGACGTCGGCCTACGAGCCCGACTTCCCGGCCTTCATCAAGCAGTTGCGTGCCGCAGGCATCGACACGCCGGTGCTCGGCAGCGACGGCATCGATTCTCCGACGACCTTCGCTCTCGGTGACGTGGCCGAGGGCGTGGTCTTCTCCAATGCCGGATTTGCCTCTCCGGGCAGTGCGCTCGAAGCCTTCGAGATGGCCTATGAGGAGAAGTACGGCATGCCGAACGACACCGTCTTCACGGCGACCGGCTATGACCTGATGATGGTCATCGCCGCGGCCATCCAGGCGGCCGGTTCCACGGACGGTCCGGCAATCCGGGATGCCTGGGACAATCTGGAGAATGTCCAGGTCGCCACGGGATCGATCACCTACAAGGATCAGAACCGGGTGCCGGTGCGTGTCGTCGCGCTCAACCAGGTCTCGGGCGGCGAGCGGGTCCATGTCGGCGATTTCTCGCCTGACCCCTCGATGATCCCGGCTCCGTGAGCAGTGGCCCCGAACACCTCCTCGACGTCGCAGGGCTTGAGGTCCGCTACGGCGCCATAGAGGCCATCAGGGGCGCAGGCCTCGAGGTCTGCAAGGGTGAAATCGTGACTCTTCTCGGCGCCAACGGCGCCGGGAAGAGTTCCTTTCTCAACGCCGTCATGGGACTGGTACCGCTGGCCGCCGGCCGGGTTGTCCTCGAAGGCGAGGACATCACGGGCGAAACGCCGGAAGCCGTCGTGCGGCGTGGCATGACCCTGTGTCCGGAAGGACGGCGCGTCTTCGCCAACCTCACCGTACGCGAGAACCTCGCCATCGGCGGTGCGACGCGCCGCCGTGCCGGTGATGCCGCGACCATACTCGCCGACATGCTGGACCGTTTCCCGGTTCTCGCGGAACGCCATGACCAGTTGGCCGGCACCCTCTCGGGAGGTGAACAGCAGATGCTGGCGATTGCCCGGGCCATGATGTCCGCTCCCCGGATCGTTCTGCTCGACGAGCCGTCGCTGGGCCTGGCACCGCGTATCGTCGACACCATCTTCGAGATGATTGTCGCCCTTCAGCATCACGGGGCCACCATTCTGCTGGTGGAGCAGAATGTCGACCTGGCGCTGGACATTGCCGACAGGGGCTACGTTCTTGCCTCCGGCCGGGTGGCGCTCTCCGGGGCGGCACCCGAACTGCAGGCTTCCGGCGAGGTCGAACGCGCCTACATGGGGCGCGGCTGATGGATGATCCGGAGCGCCAGGCGATCAGGCGCTGCACCCTTAGGCAGATACCGGGCGGCGGTTGATGGATATCCTCATCCAGCAGTTCGTCAACGCCCTCTCCCTGGGAGGCACCTACGCGCTGCTGGCGCTTGGCCTGGCGATGGTGTTCAGCGTCCTGGGACTGATCAACTTTGCCCACGGCGACCTCATGACGCTGACGGGCTATGCCATGTTCTTTGCCATCGGCGCCGGTCTTGGCCTGCCGCTGGCGATCGTTCTCGGCATTGCCTGTGCCATCCTGGCGGCGGTGGCGATGGAACGGGTGGCGTTCCGTCCAGTGCGCGACGCCAACACGGCGACCATGCTGCTGACCAGCCTGGCGGTCAGCACCATCCTCCACATGCTGTTCCAGAACCTGATCTCGGCCCGGCCCCGGGCCATCCCGGTACCGTCCTGGATGATCGGCGCCGTCGATGTCGGTGGCCTGGCGATCGGCGTGATCCAGCTGATGTCGATCACCGCCACGGCACTGCTGCTGATTGCCCTTTCGATCTTCCTGCGCCGTTCCATTCTGGGAATCGCCATGCGCGCGGCGGCTCTCGACTTTCCTGTCACCCGGCTCATGGGAATCAACGCCAATGCGGTCGTGGCCACGGCTTTCGGCCTCTCCGGGCTGCTGGCCGGTGTCGCCGGAGTGCTGTGGCTGGCGCAACGCGGATCGGTCGATCCCCTGATGGGCTTCCTGCCTGTTCTCAAGGCGTTCATCGCGGTGGTGCTGGGCGGTCTTGGCAGCCTTGCGGGCGCGGTGGTGGGCGGGTTCGCCCTTGCCTTCATCGAGGTCTTCCTGCGCGCCTTCCTTCCCGACGGCTGGTTGCCATTTCGCGAATCGATCACACTGACCCTGGTCATCGTCCTGCTTCTGGTGAGGCCCGAGGGCCTGATCGGCCGGCGCGAGAACGTGAGATAGGAGGCATGCGGTGAGCAATTCGCTGCTGGAACGGGACAGGCGGGCCCTCGCCGGAATCGGCAAGCTCAGAACATCGCCGCTCACCATTTGCCATGCCCGTGGCAACCGGCTGATCGAGGAGGACGGCCGCGAGGTGCTGGACATGTCCGCCACCGCCGGCGCGGCACTCCTGGGATACGGGCATCCAGGAGTTGTCGAGGCAACCCGCCGCGGCCTCGAGGAGTGCGCCGGTGCGTCGTCCATGTTCGGCGCATCCGAATCGGCCGTGGCCCTGGCCGAGGACCTTCTCGCCCTCGTGCCCGAGGCCGATGACCACAAGGTCTGGTTCGGTCACAGCGGATCGGATGCCAACGATACGGTCATGCGGGCCGTGACCGCAGCAACGGGACGCCGCCGGTTCATGAGCTTTCATGGCGCCTATCATGGCGGCATCTCGGGCTCCATGTCCGTGTCCGGCCACCCGTCGCAGCAGCATGCGCTGCCCCGGGCCGGCCTTGTGCAGATCCCTTTTCCCAACCCCTACCGGCCCCTGGGCGATGGCGATGCGGCGCGCCACGTGCTCGATCATGTCGATTTCCTGTTTTCCACCGCCATCCCTGCGAACGATGTCGCCGCGCTCTTCATCGAGCCCCTGCAATCCGACGGTGGCATGCTGGTGCCGCCTCCGGGCTTCTTCTCCGCTCTTGCCGAGCGGTGCCGGTCCGAGGGCATTCTCGTGGTCAGCGACGAGGTCAAGGTGGGTCTTGGCCGACCGGGGTGCTGGCACTGCTATCAGGCGGAAGGGTTCCGGCCCGACATCGTGACCTTCGGCAAGGGTCTGGGGAGCGGCATTCCCGTCTCGGCCATCGTCGCCCCGCGTAGCGTGATGGACGTGAGTGAGGCCTTCGCCCTCATCACCACCACCGGAAACTCCGTCTCGACAAGTGTCGGACGCGCCGTTCTCCGGCACATCCGCGACGACGGACTCATCGACAATGCGGCCGCCCGCGGACGCCAGCTCATGGAGGGGCTCATTACCATGCAGGGGCGCCACGAACTGATCGGCGATGTCCGGGGGAGGGGCCTTGCCATCGGCATCGAACTGGTGACGAACCGCCGGACGAAGGAGCCGGCGACCACCGACGCGGCGAAGGTGGCGCTGCGCTGCTATCAGCTCGGTGTCTTCATCACCTATGTCGGCATGGCGTCCAACGTCCCGGAACTGACCCCGCCGCTGACCCTCACCGCCGACGAGGCCGACGAGGCTCTCGCCGTGCTCGATGAGGCCATAGGGGACGTCGCAGCCGGTCGTGTCACCGACGACGAGATCGCGGCGTTTGCCGGCTGGTGAGCATGCTCCAGGCGTCGGATCCGGCTCCCTTCTCCTGGTTCAACCGGGAGGGCCGGGCTCCATGCCTCATCGTCTGTGATCATGCCTCCAACACCATCCCCCACGCTCTTGAGAACCTCGGCCTCGACGTGGATCACCTCGGACAACACATCGCCTGGGACATCGGCGCCGCGTGGATAGCGCAGAGACTGGCCCGGCGCTTCGATGCACCGCTGCTGCTGGCCGGCTATTCGCGCCTGGTGGCCGACTGCAATCGCTACCCCTGCGACCCGGCCGCTTTCACCGAGGTGAGCGATACTATCCCGGTCAACGGCAACCGTGGCCTTGGCGAGGAGGACCGCGAGCGGCGCCTCGAGGCGGTCTGGCATCCCTATCACGACGCCATCGAGGCGGCTCTCGCAGACCGCGCTGTGCCCCCCGCCTTCATCTCGGTCCACACGATGACACGGTGCATGCGTGGCAAGGAGCCGCGCCCCGAGGCGTTCACCGTGTGCTGGAGCCAGGACGGGCGCCTGGCAATTCCGCTCCTGGAACGCCTGCGCGCCCAGGGCGAATTCGTCGTCGGGGACAATGAGCCCTACGGTCTCGACATCGGAGAGGACTACACGGTGCCCGAGCACGCGATGCGCCGGGGCCTTGCCCATCTCCAGTTCGAGGTGCGCCAGGATCTCGTCTCAAATCCTGACCATGCAGCACACTGGGCCGACCTCGTCCACGACCTCACCGCCGATCTCGTGGCCGACGCCAGGCTGCGCCAGGAGCACCGCGTCTGGCCCTGACACGGGCCTTTCTTCTCAATCCGGCGTGGGAGTGTCCCAAGTCACGCAAGGTTGCCGCGAGGTGGCTCCCGTCGGCCTTCCGTATCCACCTGTTGACGCGGCAAACGGGCGACAGTGATCCCGTCATCCGCCCGGCCATAGTCCCTGAAAGAGCAGAGTCCTCCTCAGGTCTCCTCGCAGCTCGATGGAGCCGGCGCGGCGCCTGACGAGGCGGTTGCGGAGGCGCGACCTGGTTCTTCAAGCCGGTGGCACGGTCACAGGTTTCGACCCGCCGGGCTTTGTGGAGCGGTGCCGGGGAACGGTTTCAGGTACTCGGAGGCGTTGCCAAACGGGAGGTAGCAGGTGAATACTGTCTCCATCTCTTGAGAAGCGAAAGGTCCCATGTCCCGAAAGGAAGAACGCGATCGGGCGATCGCCGAAACACTCGACAAGGTGCGCGCCGAGGACGGTGACACGCGCCAGTCGCTGGCGAACATCCGCGATCACATGATCGCCCTGGCGCAGCGTCGTGAACTGTTTCCGGAAGAGGACTTCCCCATTCCGGCGGATGGTAGCGGCGAGGCCTTTGACATTCTGTCGCGTGACGATGACGGGCGCCACGAGCTCTACATCGAGGTCGCCAACAAGCATGTCTGGACTCCTCCACACAACCACACGACATGGGCCGTGGTGGTCGGCATCCAGGGTGTGGAACTCAACAGGATCTGGGAGGGAGACGGCGGGCCGACAGGCGAGGCGCCGCTCAGGCTCGCCCGCGAGGTCGAGGTCCGCAACGGCACCGGCGTCTGTCTCATGCCGAACGACTTCCACTCGATTCACATGGAGGAGGGGGTGCACAACATGCACCTTCATCTCTACGGACTGGGATTTGCCCATCTCAAGGGCCGGCTCATGTTCGATCAGGAATCGGGCTCCTATCGCAGTTTCGACTGAAACGACCGTGGCGGCATCCATCGACAGCCGCGAGCTTCGCGAACGGATCATCGCCGGTGGCGAATTCGCGCCGATCGATGTGCGCGAGTCCGGTCCGTTCTCCCGTGGCCATATTCTCACCGCCTGCAATCTTCCACTGTCGCGTCTCGAACTCGACGTCACCGCCCTTCTCCCGCGCAAGGCCACCTCAATTGCGCTGACGGATGGCGGTGACGGCCTGGCGCAACGCGCCGCGGGCGTGCTGCAGACCATGGGTTACGGCGACATCGCGGTCCACGAGGGCGGGATCGAGGCCTGGCGGGCGGCCGGTGGCGAGGTTTTCGAAGGCACCAACGTTCCATCCAAGGCGTTCGGCGAATGCGTCGAAAGCGCGTGCGCCACCCCGGCGCTGGATGCCGCCGAGGTCCATCGCCGGATCGCCGCCGGCGATGACATCATCGTTCTCGATGGCCGTCCCTTCAGCGAGTACGGCGACTTCGCCATCCCGGGTGCGCTCAGCTGTTCCAACAGCGAACTGGTCCGTCACATCGCGGATCTCGCGCCCTCGCCGTCGACCACGGTTGTCGTCAACTGCGCGGGAAGAACCCGCTCGATCATCGGGGCCCAGACCCTGAGGAACGCGGGACTTGCCAATCCGGTCCACGCCCTCGAAAACGGCACCATCGGCTGGGAGTGGGCCGGTCACTCCCTCGAATACGGCGCCAGCCGGCGCCCGGGCGGCGTGTCGGAGTCATCTCGCGCCTGGGGGATCGAGGCATGCCGGAGCATGGCATCGGCGACCGGGCTGGGCGAGATCGACGATGCGACACTCGATGACTGGCTCAAGGACGATTCGAGAACTCTCTACCGGTTCGACGTCCGCTCGCCCGAGGAGCACGCGCGGGGGGTCCTTGCCGGCATGACCGCCATCGAGGGAACACAGCTGGTCCAGGGGACCGACTCCTGGATCGCGGTACGCGACGCACGCATCGTACTCGGTGACGACTGTGGCACCCGTTCGAGGTTTGCCGGTCACTGGCTGAAACAGATGGGCTATTGCGACGTTCACGTGCTGGACACCGACCATGTGTTGGCGGTCCCGTCGAGCCCACCGGATGCACCGATGGTCCTTCCGGGCGAAGCGGCGGCTGACGGATGGACGCTTCTCGACCTTTCGTCATCGCTGCAGTACATTTCATGCCATCCGGTGGGGGCTTTCTGGGCCTTGCGATCCAGGCTGGCGGGGTGTGCACCGGCGACGGATCGTGGCCTCGCCGTACTCGATGACGAGGGAGGTCACCTTGCAGCCCTCGCCGTGGCGGATCTTGCCGGTCTCGGCGTCGAGGCCCGGGTGATGGAGGGCGGAATCCAGGCCTGGATCGCCGCCGGACTGCCGGTGGCGTCCGGTCACGAGAGAGCGTTGTGCGCCATGGACGATCAGGGCGAGGCGCCGTTCGGAATTCTCGATGACCCCGACGGCGCAAAGCGCGGGTACATTGCCTGGGAGAAAGGACTTCCGGCACAGATTGAAAGGGACGGACTGCTGTCATTTCGTCCCGTAACCGTCACCGCACTTGAAGGAGGACACCGACCATGAGTGATTTGAAATCCATCCGTTACAGCAACCAGGGCCCTGAAGGCTCCGGACTCCAGTTGTGGGACCCGATTCCCAAGGAGTCCCTCATTTCCGGAGACCCCGTGCAGTCCGGCCATGTCTACCACAGCGACGACACGGGCCAGTTGACCTCCGGAGTCTGGCATTGCACGCCCATGGTGGCGAAGCCGGGTCCCTACGATGTCAACGAGTTCATGCTGGTCCTCGATGGCGCCATCACCCTCGAATACGCGAACGGGGACGAAGAGACATTCAATGTCGGGGAGGGCTTTGTCATCCCCAAGGGGACGCCGCTCTCCTGGAAGCAGACCGGGGACGTCCTCAAGTACTGGGTCATCTTCGAGGACAATTCAGGCGAGGAACTCGACGCTGCCGAACTGGTGGCGCGACGCATTGATCCCGGCACGGCCCTCGAGCCGGTCGGAGAACAGGATACGTCGCGCTACGTCGGTGGCGTGCCGGAACAGGGAATCCGCATTCTGTTCGAGGATGCCACCCGCCAGATGATCTGCGGCGTCTGGCAGACCAGCGAGATGCACACGAAGCCGGCTCCGTTTCCGAGAAACGAGCTCATGCACATCCTGGAAGGAGAGGTGACGATCACCGACGGTTCCGGCCATGCCGAGACCTATTCTGCGGGCGACACGTTCATGGTTCCAAAGGGCGCCATCTACCAGTGGGACAGCACCGGAACCGTGCGCAAGATCTTCTGCATCTTCCAGGCGAGGGAGGCCGTTCCGGTCGAACAGGCCGCGGAGTAGGCGGGCAAAGGCCCGGCTGACAGGCGCCTGCCGATTGCCTATCCTTGTCGCAGTCCAGACCTTGAGGATTCAGACATGGCACAAAGCAAGATCATAGGCCTTGCCGTGGCGGGCGCCGTTGCCGCGGCACTCTCGGCCCATACCACCGGGACCGTGCAGGCTGCGGAGGAGAAGTGCTACGGCGTGGCCCTGGCCGGCGAGAACGACTGTGCGGCAGGTGAAGGCACGACCTGTGCAGGCACCTCCACGGTCGACTACCAGGGCAATGCCTGGTCGCTGGTTCCCGAGGGAACCTGCCTGACCATGGAACTTCCCGGCGACCGCAACGGGTCCCTCGAAGCACTCGATCGCGACCTGCCCGGCTAAGTTCGGCGACGACCCCGGCCAGGCGGCCGGGGTCGACTCGCGGATACCACCGGCAATGACGGCCCTTCCGCCGGACGTCGGCGTCGGCTTCAAGCTTCGGCACCTGGAGGACGTTCTGGCGGCGCCCGGACCGGTGACGTGGCTGGAGATCCACGCGGAAAACTACATGGTCGATGGCGGCCCGAGGATGGCCGCGTTGCGGCGCATTGCCGAACGGTTCGCACTCTCCTGCCATGGGGTAGGCCTTTCCATCGGCTCCGAGGAACGGCTCGACCGCGAGCATCTCGACCGCCTAGCCCGTCTCGTGAAGCAGTTCACACCGGCCATGGTGTCGGAGCATCTGGCCTGGTCGCGACATGGTTCCCACTGTTTCAACGACCTTCTTCCCGTGGCCTACGACGAGGCCACTCTCAGCCGGGTGTGTGACCACGTCGACGAGGTGCAGGAATGTCTCGGCCGGAGAATCCTCATCGAGAATCCGGCGAACTATCTCACCTTTGCCTGCAGCACCCTGGCGGAGACCGCGTTCCTCGGAGAACTGGCGAAGCGCACCGGGTGCGGCCTGCTCCTGGATCTCAACAATGTCCATGTCTCGGCCGTCAACCTGCGCTTCGATGCGCGTGACTGGCTCGAGTCCTTTCCGTTATCCGCCACCGCGGAGATCCACCTTGCGGGTCACCATGAAGACCGGGATGACGACGGTTCCCGGCTGCTCATCGATTCACATGGTGCGGCAGTGACGGACGACGTTCTGGCACTCTATGGCGATGTCTGCGCGCGTGCCGGTCCCCTGCCGACGCTCATCGAGTGGGACAGCGATGTTCCGCCATGGTCCACGCTGGTCGCCGAAGCCGGCCGTGCCAGCGCCATCCTCAAGGCGGCGCGTCGACATGCCTGACGGTCAGGGTGCGTTCGCCAGGGCGCTGCTCACTCCCTCGGCACAGGTTCCGGAAGGCCTGCTTCGTCCCGACGGTGCACCGGCAGCACGGCGCTTCGATATCTACCGCAACAATGTCGTCGCTTCCCTCATCGATGTTCTGACTGATTCCTTCGGCGTCACACACACCATTGTCGGCCGGGCTTTCTTTCGCGCCATGGCGGGGGAGTTTGTCCGCGCCCATCCGCCGCAAACGCCCTGTGTGGTCGACTATGGTGGCTGCTTTCCCGATTTCATCGACGGCTTCCAACCTGCCGGCGGGCTGCCCTACCTGGGTGATGTCGCGCGCCTCGAGGTGGCGCGCCGGCGGTCCTTTCACGCAGCCGATGACGACATTGCCGATCCCGGCTGTCTCGCCGGCCTGGATGAGGAAACACTGCCTGGAACCCGCTTGGATTTCAGGGCATCGACGGCCATCGTGCGTTCGTCTCACCCCCTGTGGTCGATCTGGCGCCACAACACGGAGGATGATACGTCACCAATCACGGTCCGCTCCGGGGACGTCCTGGTGTCACGTCCCGCCGACCGCGTTCTTCTCCACAGGCTGCAGCCTGGAAGCGCCGGCTTCCTGGAGCACCTCATGAGAGGCGATTCCCTGGGAGACGCCGCCCGCAAGTGCGATGGCGTCGATCTTGCCGCCAGTCTCACCGTCATCCTCGATGCCCGCGCCGTCCGCGAGATCGTTCCTCCTCCGCCCGGTTCGGCAGGCTGAACGGCGCCGGATACAGGAGGCAGCATGTGGTGGTGCACCGCCCGCAGAATCACGTAGTATCGTCACCACGCCAAGGCAACGGGGGACAACGTCATGAACCCTCTGCATTCCCTGGAAAACCGCATCATGGGGCCGGTGGGCGACCTGCTCGGCGGCGCCGTTCTCACAACCCTGGCGCGTCTGGTCTTCCTCGCCACGCTGGCGGTCTTCTTCTGGACGTCGGCTACGACCAAGCTCGGCGAGGGTGTCCTGGGCTTCGTCTCACCGTCGACCGGGGCCTACGCCCAGATTCTTCCAGTCCAGATCGAGGCCGTTGGCTATGACGCCTCGCAGCTCGGGGTGATCTCCTGGCTCGTTGTGATGGCGGGCACGTGGGCGGAGTTCGTGCTGCCCCTGCTCATCATCATTGGCCTCTTCACGCGCTCCGCGGCTCTCGCCATGATCGGGTTCATTGTCGTCATGAGCATCGTGGATGTGGTCGGGCACGGTGCCGGGGCGACGACCATCGGGGCCTGGTTCGACAATGTTCCCGACGCGAAGATACTCGATCAGCGCGCCCTGTGGATTCTGCTGCTTCTCATTCCCCTGACCAAGGGTGCGGGTCCACTGTCGATCGACGCCTTCTTCCTGCGCCGTCGTTTCTGATTGTCAGACGAGGCCGGCCAGGGCCTGAACGCACCAGCCCATGAGGACGGCCGCGCCAAGTCCCAGACCGAGGTAGAGCGAGAATACCTTGCGGCGGACGACGACGTAGACGGCCATGGCCGTGGGAATGCTGGTGATCTCGCCGCCGATGAGAAAGGCGATCGCCGCTCCCTGTTCCATGCCCAGCTGCAACAGTCCGTCGATGACCGGGACCGCAGCATAACCGTGGAGGTACGTGGGCATGCCTATGAACGCCGCTGCCGGCACCGTCCACCAGGCGCCTGATCCGAGAACGTCGGCAGCGGTCTCGGGCGGCACCCAGGCGAGAAGCAGGCTTTCGATGATGAAAGCGAGGGTGAGCCACTTCACCATGAAGAGGCCGATGGCGCGGGACTGACCGACGAAACGGCTCCACCGCTCAGGGTCCCGCCAGAAGGCCAGCATGACGGGTCTGGCGGTGTCGAGATCGCAACCCGTGCCGTAGACCGTGCCCGGATCCGCGAAGGGGACGTGGGGCTTCAGAGGGGATTTGACCCAGGCAAGGCGGGCGAGTGCCAGCGTCGCAAAGCCGGCGAGGAGTCCGGAGACGATCGCCGTGCCTGTGCGCACGAGCGCGAACGGGAGGTCGATGATCCCGGCGGTGAGAACGAACATCTCCGGATCGATCAGCGGCGAACCCACCCAGAAGGCCATGACGGGGGCCAGTGGCACGCCCGCCGCGAGCAGCCCGGCCACCAGCGGCACCACGCTGACAGAGCAGAAAGGTGACAGGGCACCCAGAACACCGGCGATGAGCACCGCTTGCACGGCGCGCCGACGCAGGGATTCGCCAAGTGGGCGATCCAGGGCCGTAGCGGCAATCGATGCCGCCAGCACCGCAGAGACGAGGACGAAGGGCAGGGTCCAGAGCCAGCTGGTGGCAAGGAACTCGAGCGAGACAAGGAACAGGTCCCTGTCTAGGGCAAGGACAGCGAGCAGGATGAGGGCGGATGCCGCCCACACCCTGTCGATGCGTCGAAGAGGCGTCGATGCCTGGCCAGTGGCGACGGTCATGTCACCGAGTGTAGCGGTCGAAGGGACCACGTGTCATCAGAAGGACCCGTTCGGGTGAGCCGGCGTGACCGTCGAGACCGATATCCCGAAGCAGGTGGGGATCGAGACGCCCGATCTCGTCGATGGCCCGGCGCCGCACGAGGGACTTGCGGATGCGATCAAACATTTCTTGATCTCCGGTTTGGTTTGTGAACTTGATTTTGTGTCGGAATAGGTCACATTCAATCGAGATGTGTTGCGCTGATCTTCAAGAAAATCTCAATGAATGAACGCTTGCCCTCGCTCAATGCCCTGCGCGCGCTCGACGCCGCCGGCAGACACCTGAGCCTCACCCGCGCCGCTGTTGAACTCAACGTGACGCCGGCAGCGGTCAGTCACCAGATCCGCCTTCTCGAAAGGGATCTCGGTGTCGCCCTTCTCGAGCGCGAGGGGCGCGGGATCAGGCCGACACCGGCTGCGCTGGCCGGCATGGCGGAGCTGCGCCGGGGATTCGACCACGTGGCGGAAGCCGTCCGCCGCATGCGCGACACGCGGACCGAGCCGCTTCTGCGGGTTACGTCCGAGACCACCTTTGCCGGCAACTGGCTGGTGCCGCGGCTGGCACGCTTCCGTGAGCGCTGCCCGCATCTCGATGTCCTCATCGACGCCTCTGACCGCCTCGTCGACTTCGATCGGGAGGATTTTGACATCGGCATCAGGTGGGGTGGCGGTGACTATCCCGGGCTGGCCGCCGAAAAGCTCTTCGACGATGAGGAGGCCTTTGCGGTCTGCCATCATTCCCTGCTTCACGGTGCGCATCCCATCACTGAACCCCGGAATCTCGTTCATCACACGCTGATTCACCTCGATTGGCCCACCGGCAAGGGGTATTGGCCGACCTGGGACGAGTGGTTCGACGCGGCCGACGTCAAGAGTGTCGACACCACACGGGGCCTGCGCTTCACGGTTCACAGCCATGCCCTCCAGGCCGCCGTGGAGGCCCAGGGGGTGGTTCTGACGACACCTTTGCTGGTCGATGCCGATCTGCGGTCGGGGCTGCTCGTGAAACCCTTCGATCTTCATCTGCCCACCGGGACGCAGACCTATGTCGTCAATCATCGCAAGAGGTCGGATGAAACGGCGATACAGGCATTCAGGGGATGGCTGCTTGAAGAGGCACGGACGACCCTTGCCGGCATGGCGGAGCGTTGAGGTGGTCAACTCACGATATCGCGCAGGCGGAACCATGCGCCCGCCAGGGGGAGCAGGGCGGCCCGGGTGGCGTGTCCCGGCAGCGCCGGCCACGCGAGATCGCGCCAGGGATTGGCCTCGACGTCTCCCGCTATCACCTTCGCCATGACCTCGCCCATGTGGACGGCCATCTGGACACCGTGGCCACTGTAGCCCATGGCGTGGTGACAGCCTTCGATGACGCCGGCCCGGGGCAGGCGATCCATGGTCATGTCAAGCATCCCGCCCCAGCAGTAGTCGACACGGACGTCGCCGAGGATGGGGAAGATCTGTTTCAGGGAGCGGGCAAGGATGCGCCCGCTCTTCATGTCCGAGCCCGGGTCTGAACGGGCGAAGCGGGCGCGGCCACCGAATATCAGCCGGTTGTCCGGAGCCATGCGGAAGTAGTTTCCGATATGCCGGGTGGTGACTGCTGTGCGACGTGTCGGCATGATCGCATCGACCACGTGCTGCGCCAAAGGCTCGGTGGCGATGATGAAACTGCCGACGGCAAGGATTCGGCGATGAAGATGGGGAAAGGCGGGACCGGTTCCGGCCCCGGTGGCCACGAGGACGTTTCCCGCTTCAAGCGTGCCCATGGCCGTTTCGAGTTCGTGGCCGCCCTTGCCCAAACGCCGCCAGCGGGTGACTTCGGTATTTTCCCAGATCCTGGCGCCGTGGCGGTGCGCGGCCCGGGCGAGCCCGCTGCCAAGGCGTCCAGGGTGGAGCATCGCGCTTTGGTGGTAGACCAGGCCGCCGTGAAACCGTGTCGAACCGATCTCCCCGGAAAGATCTCCGGGCCCAACCAGGCTGGTGTGCGGATCGATCCCGGATGCGAGGAGCGCGTGGGTTCGGATGAGCGAGTCGAAGTGGGACGGCTTTGCCGCCAACTGAATCTTCCCGCTGCGCCGGAAGTCGCAGTCAATGCCCTCGCGCAGGATCAGCCTTTCGACGGTCTCCACCGCCTGATCGAAGGTCTGGTAGAAAGTCCGCGCCCTTTCCAGGCCGAACGCACCGGCAACGGTTGCGGCCTGTCTGACGAGACCGTTGTTGCAGTGTCCGCCATTGCGTCCGGACGCGGCGCCCGCTACGCGTCCGGCTTCGAGAACCACGACATCGATCCCCGCGCGGGCCATGGCGAGCGCGGCCGACAGTCCGGTGAACCCTCCACCGACCACCGCCGTCTCGCATCGTGCCGGCAAGCTTCCGGTCTCGGCGCGGCCGAACGCAGGCGCCGTGTCGAGCCAGTAGGAGAGGGGCTTCATGGCCCTGCAGTCAATCAGGGCCTGGGTCGGCCGAAGAGACGCAGTCTGTTCACACCACCGTCAGGAATCATGTTGAAGCGCACGTGGCTGACGACTCCAAGATCCATCACCTCGCTTTCGAAGACATGAACCTGATCCATGGCCAGTTTCTGTTCCCCGAGGAGATCGCTCCAGTAGAGGGATGAGGCGACGGCGGACGAATCGTCTGCTTCGTGCAGGGCCGCCTGGATGGAACAACGGTCAGGGAAGTTGCCCTTGAAATGGGTGGTGTCGACCACGACCCGCGAGATGACACCGGGACAGGCGAGACGGAAGAGTGCCCATTCGTTGCCGGGCACCCGCCTCCGGCTGGTTTCCCAGCCCTCCGCCATGTTGGCGCCCGTTCCCGGGTAGAGAATGTTGGCGGGCGAGCCGTAGTGCCGGTCGCTGCAGGCCACCAGCCAGCCACCATTCTCGATGGCGGCGAGATCGGCCTCGGCGCCCGCCTGCCAGTCACGGGTAAAGGAACCATAGACGCGCAACCGCGCGATGCCGCCGTCGGGGTAGATGTTGAGGCGGACGTGGGTCCACGGGCCGTCATGCGCAACGGCGTGGAGATGGTGGGAATCCCCCGTGAGCGGCACCGGCGGAAGGATTTCGCGCCACTCGGTCGCCTCATCGGGATCACCATCGCTCCGGCAGGCATCGATGGAGGCCGACGGCGGATAGTTCCCGGTGAAGTGGCTGGTGTCGATATCGACACCCCTGATGCGTCCGCACCCGGCAAGCCTGACGATGCAGAAATCGTGACCAGTCGTCCTCTTGCGCCGTGTTTCCCAGCCGTCCATCCACTTGCCGTGATCGTCGTATCGACCGGCATGAAATTCGGCAGGTGTCGCCTGCAGCATGCGTTCTGCGGGCGCGAACCATGCGTCGCTGGCGTGAAGCGCCACGGCGCCAAGGCGGCTGTCCGCCAGGTTCGGCCAACAAGAGGCGAAGTCGTCGTTCATCACTTCAGGTCACCAGAATGTCGTTATCGGAGAGTGACATGGTCTCGCAGTCCTCGTCGAATGTGGTGCCCCTGTCGATCACCAGGAAATCGCTGGTCTCGAGGGCAATGAGAGGGTGGTGCCAGACCCCCGGATGAAGGTTGATTCCTGTGCCGTCGCGCGCCACGAAGCAGCGCACGGCGTCGATTCCGGGCTCCGGACCCGGTGGCGCCACGGCGACGAGATAGGTTGAACCGGCAAGCGGCACGAAGGCCTGACTAGACAGGCGATGTCGCTCCATGAGACGCAGACGGAACGGGAGCGTGGCCGGCTTCATCACCTGGAAGATGCTGATGACGGGCCTGCCGCCCTCTGCCGTCACGTCCACCTTCGCGAGATCGTGGTGGCGCAGCACATCGCCATCGTTGATGGCCACCGAAGCGCCAGAATTGCGTTTGATCACGTCACCGAATTGAGCAAAGCCTTCCGGCGTCAACTCCTCCGCCTTGATCTCGCAACGCGCCATCGCCATCCGTCACGCCGTTCGCCCGGCATTAACCCTTCCCCGGCCTCTCCGGTCAAGGTTCCCGCATTGCAGGGCTCGGCCCTCATCCATAGACTTCAATGCCACGGCCCCCGCAACGGGAATGTGAAAAGCATGGGCATCAGGATCGTCGTCGCTGTCACGGATGGCCACTGGTTCGACTTCCTGCGCCGGCGTCCCGACCTCGGCGAAGTCAACTTCTGGAGTCCCTCTGCGAGAGGTTTCAAGGCGCTTCAACCTGGCGAACTCTTTCTTTTCAAGCTGAAGGCGCCGGTCAACATGATTGCCGGAGGAGGCATCTATACCCACTCCAGCACCATGCCCCTGTCCCTCGCCTGGGAAGCGTTCGGAGAAGCGAACGGTGCCGGCTCACTGAAGGAAGCACGGGCCAACATCCTCGGCAATCGCAAGGCCGGCCCGGAAACGACGGGTGATTTTCGCATCGGCTGCCGCATCCTCACTCGTCCCTTCTTCTTCGAGACATGGCAGTGGATGCCGCCGCCCGCGAGTTTTTCGCCCAATATCGTCACGTTCAAGTCATTCGATACCGATGATGCCGAGGGGCGTGCTCTGTGGCATCAGGTGAGCCAGCGCATGAACTGGTTTACCGGATTCGCCACACCGGATGAGGCCGTGCGCTTCGGCAAGCCGCAAATCATCCAACCGCGCCTAGGCCAGGGCGCTTTCCGCCTTGTCGTCACCGATGCCTATCAGCGCCGCTGTGCGGTGACGGGAGAACGCACGCTTCCGGTGCTCGATGCGGCTCATATCCATCCCTACAGCGAAGGTGGTCCGCACAGCGTCAGCAACGGGCTATTGCTGAGACGCGATCTCCACAAGCTGTTTGACGACGGCTACGCGACCGTGTCGCCGGACCTGCGTTTCGAGGTGAGCCACCGCATCAGGGACGACTACGAGAACGGCCGCGCGTACTACATGCTTCAAGGAAAGAAGATTCGCGTCCCCGTGGACGCCCGAAAGCGGCCCGAACGTAGCGCCCTTGTTTGGCACAACGAGAACCGCTACCTCGGATGACCATGACTGAATGGAAGAACAAGGCTCTGGAGGCGATCCCATGTTCAGAATGATGGCAGCCATGATGCGTCTGCTCGCGCTCGTCAGCGCGGCCGGCAAGGGACCCGCCGGCATCGCCCGCTACGGCGTACGCCGCGCCGCGCACCGGGGACTGCGCCGCGGCATGAGAAAGTTCAAGCTGTAACCGCCGCGAGCCTCCCCCACACCTTCCCGAGAGTGTGCGTTGCAAAGGGGTCCGCGGCATCGACGATTTGCGAACGGACCTCGACAATCTCGCAGGACATGACAGAAAGCCAATTCCGGGCGGTGAAGGCCGACCTGGGTTGGTATCTTCGACTCTTTCCGGTTTCACAGCACATCCGGGGCCGGACAACGAGACTGTATCGGTAGCAACACTACAGAGTGCGTCCGGATCAACGAGGCCCATTGAAGCCTTGCGCCTTTATCAACGGCGCGAGTTCCTGAACACGTCGAAGGCGGTCAGGTCATGGAGGCTTGATAGATGCTGGCGATCGAGGAATCGAGCATGGCATCGAACTCGCCGGCGCTCTGGGAGGCACTGAGGCCTTCGGTGAGGGCGCGGGAGAAGCTCGCGACCACACCGGCGTTCAGCGCCAGGCGCCGGTTGGCTTCCTCGCGGGAGTAACCGCCCGAGAGCGCCACCACCTTGAGGACTCCTGGATGATCGACGAGAACGCGGTAGAAACCGGGCTCCTCGGGAAGCGTGAGCTTGAACATCACCTTGTCGCTGCCGCCGAGGCGCTCGAGGCCGGCGAGGAGAGCGTCCTTCAGGAGGGCTTCGGCGTCCGCCTTCTGCGGGCTGTCGATGGCGACCTCCGGTTCGATGATCGGCACGAGTCCGCCGGCCAGGATCTCTTCGGCAATTCTGAACTGCTGCGACACCACCGAGGCCACACCTTCATCATCGGCAAGCCTGATAACGGAGCGCATCTTGGTGCCGAAGACCCCATTGGTCCGGGCCCGGGCGAGGAGCGGGCCGAGGCCGGGAATCGGTTTCATGCGCTGGACGCCACGAAACTCGGCCTCGAGACCCTTGTCGACCTTGAGGAAGGGCACGACTTCCTTGACCTCCCAGAGATAGCGGGCCGAGGGGCGCCCTCCGATCGTCCGGTCCATGGTGTTCTCGAAGAGAATGGCGCCGAGGATGCGGGAGCCGTCGAATGAGGGACTGGTGACGATTCTCTCGCGCATGGCGTGGATGATCGAGAACATGTCCTCGTCGCTCTCCCAGGCATCCTCCCCGATGCCGTAGAGCCGCAGGGCCTTGGGCGTGCTGCCACCGCTCTGGTCGAGAGCCGCCAGGAAACCCGGCGCATGTTCCATTCGTGCGAACTGTTCCGTCGTCATCACCGATGTCCGCGATTGGTCTCTTACCATCATTACCAACAGGGGCGACGGACGGAAATGGCAGCCCTGTGGATGGGCACTTCAGGCGCGATGAAAGCGGGTGCGATAGGCGCGGGGACCACTGCCGCTCTTCGGGAAGGAACCTTCCTCGAGGTAGCGCTCATGGCAGCGTTGCAGGGCCTTGGCATCGAGCGTCACCCCGAGTCCCGGCCCCTCGGGTACCGGAACGAAGCCATCCTTGGGCACCGGCGTGCCTTCCTGGGTGACATCGTCGGCATACCAGCGGAACAGGGTCTGACTGGGTTCCCGGACATGCTCCATGGCCGCCGAGACCTGCAGGTATGCGGCGCTTGCCACACCGGTTTCACCGCTGTGGAAACGAAAGCCGATGTCGAATTGCTCGCAGGCACGGATGAATCCGATCGTGCGGGCGATCCCGCCGAGTTCGACGAGGTTGGTGACAAGCGTGTCCGGTGCGCCCAGTTCGACAGCCCGCGGCAGGTCGAGAACGTGTGTCGAGAAGCTGGCCCGGGTAACGGGACGCAGCTGCGCCATTTCCCGGTAGGTCTCGACAGGATCCTCGTAGTAGTGGATGACATGCTCGTCGAATCGCCGCATCGCCTCGCGGGCCGTCTGGACGGTCCAGCCGCCGTTGGCGTCGAGCTTGAGCGGACGGTCGCCGATGGCCTCGCGTATGAGGCGCACCATTCTCACCTCCTCATCGAGACCTACCGTCGCCACCTTGCCTTCGAAGTTCGTGGCGCCGTGGTCGTCGATCATGCGTGCGCAGTAGGCGGCGACCTCTTCGGGAGTCTGCTCGCCCTGCTCGCTGACGCCGGGAAGGCGAAAGCCGAAGTACTCGGAGAGTTCGATCCGAGATCTCGAGGCGCCGCCGAGGAGCACATGAAGAGGCACGTTCTCGCCCCGCGCCCGGGCATCCCACATCGCCATCTCGATCCCGCCGAAGGCGCGGGTCTGCCCCTGGACATCTCCCCAGGGTGAATAGCGAAAGCCGGGCAGGCAGAGGCGTTCGGCGGTTCCCGTCTCGCGGACATCGACGCCGGTGAGAGCCTCGCCCATGGCCTCGACATCGCGGGCCCGGTCACCGTCGGCGACTTCGCCCAGTCCGGTGACTCCGGCGTCGGTCATCACCTCGACGACGGTCTTGGTGAGTGACCTCACCGACCCGTGGCTGAAGACATATGGGGCGGTGAAGGGAATGTTGACCGGTGTTGCCCGCACTCCAGCGATTTTCATGGAATCAGACCGACTCAGCGCGTCGGGTCGTCGGAGACCCTGACGAGCTGCTTACCGAAGTTGCGTCCCTCCATGAGGCCGGCAAAGGCATCGGGCGCCTTCTCCAGGCCATCGACGATGTCCTCGCGGTACCTGATCTCTCCCGACCGCACCCAGCGCTGCAGGCGCGCCAGTCCCTCCTGGTAGCGATCCCGCCAGTCGAAGACGAGAAGGCCCTTCAGGGAGGCGCGCTTGACGAGAAAGTGGCGCAGGTTGCGTGGGCCGGTGGCCACTTCCGTGTCGTTGTACTGCGCGATCTGGCCGCAGATTGCGACGCGTGCTCCCAGGGCCAGGTTCTCGATGGCGGCATCCGTGATGGGTCCACCGACATTGTCGAAGTAACAGTCGATGCCATGGGGACAGGCGTCGGCCAGCGCACCGCTCATGTCGTTGGTCGTGCGATGGTTGATCGCACGGTCGAAGCCGAGCTCGGTCGTGATGTAGGCGCACTTGTCATCGGACCCGGCGATTCCGACCACCCGGCACCCGCCGATCCTGGCGATCTGCCCGACCACGGCTCCAACGGCGCCGGAAGCGGCATTGACCACCAGCGTGTCGCCCGGCCTAGGCTGCAGCACCTCGAGGGTGCCGAAATAGGCCGTCAGTCCCGGCATGCCGAGGACACCGAGCGCGGTCGAGATGGGGGCGCCGCCGGGATCGAGTTTCCGCAGTCCGTCGCCCCTGACCGCGCCATGGGTCTGCCAGCCGACGTCGGCCGTGACAAGGTCGCCGGCCGCGCATCGATGGTGGCGCGAAGCGACGATCTCGCCCACGACCTCGCCGATCATGACCTCGCCGATCTTCTGGGGTTCGGCGTAGGAAGGGCCGGGGCGCAACCGGCCGCGCATGTAGGGATCCACCGAAAGATAGATGGAGCGCACCAGCACTTCGCCTGGTGCGGGTTCCGGCACTGGAGATTCAATAAGCCTGAAGTGACGGGCTTCGGGAGCGCCCGAAGGGTAGTCCTCGAGGACGAGGGCGCGGTTGATGGACGTCATGTTCGAGATGCCTCGCGTTTGTCTGACCAGTGATCAGGACGTGGTTCCGGTGACCGCACGATAGTGCGTGAGAAAGCCTACGAGAGCCTTGTCGCGCAGTGTCGCGAGATCCTCCATGGTGCGCTCTCCCTGCAGCCTGGCGCATCCGGCAACCATCGCCTCGGTCAGTTCCGGTGTGATGGGCGGGGAGGGCAGGCGTGTCCAGGCGTCCGCCACGGCCGGGTCGAAGTGCTCCAGGAAATGCCGCATGCCGCCTTCGCCGCCGGCCATGTGAAAGAGCAGGCAATAGCCCATGATGGCAAGTCGCGGGCCAAATCCGTGAACGATCGAGGCATCGATCTGCTCGGGCGTGGCCTCGCCGGCGGCAATCATGTGGAGAATCTCGTTCCAGACTGCCTGTTGCAGCCTGTCAGCGACATGGCCCGGAACTTCGCGATCCAGCTTGAGCGGGTGCTTGTCCGCGGCCTGGTAAAATGCACAGGCCCAGTCGACGGTCTCGGGGGCGGTCTGCCGGCCGCCTACCACTTCGACCAGCGGCATGAGGTAGGGCGGATTGAAGGGATGTCCCAGCACCATGCGTGCGGCGTTACCGGTCCCGGCCTGGATGTCGCTCATGAGCAGACCGGATGTAGAGGACGCTATGACGACGTCATTCGCCATCGCCGAATCGAGGCGATGATAGAGGTCCTGCTTGATGTCGAGTCGCTCGGGCGCGCTTTCCTGGACAAAGTCCGCATCCGCCACCGCCTCTTCGAGATTCGTTGTGAAGCGCGGTTCCATGGCTGGCGCGGCATCGGCGCCCATGGCCACGAGACTGGGCCAGGCCGTCTCGATAGCGCGGTGCAGCGTCCTTTCGGCCCCGGGATCGGGATCGTGGACAATGACGTCATATCCGGCCGCCAGGAAACTCGCGGCCCAGCCGGAGCCGATGAGGCCTCCGCCGATACAGGCGACACGCCTGACATCCGCGGGATCGGGGCGATTGAATCTCAAGGTGTATCGACTCCCTTGCTGCTGGCGACGGCGAAGGCATCGGCCTTCTCGCGCAGGGCGAATTTCTGGATCTTGCCGGTTGCCGTCTTGGGCAGGGGCCCGAAGATCACGGTTCGCGGTACCTTGAAGTGGGCGAGGTTGTCACGGCAAAAGGCGATGATGTCGGCCTCCGTCACGGATTGCGCCGCATCGTCCTTGAGAGTGACAAAGGCACAGGGTGATTCGCCCCAGGTCTCGTCCTGCTTCGCCACGACCGCCGCTTCCAGCACACAAGGGTGACGATAGAGGGCGTTCTCCACCTCGATGGAACTGATGTTCTCTCCGCCCGAGATGATGATGTCCTTGGAACGGTCCTTGACCTCGATGTAGCCGTCGCCATGCATGACACCGAGGTCGCCGCTGTGGAACCAGCCGCCGGCAAGGTCACGGGCGGTTTGCTGCGGATTGTCGAGGTACCCCTTCATCACCGTGTTGCCACGCAACATGATCTCGCCGATCGTCTCGCCGTCGGCGGGCACCGGCGCACAGGTCTGGGGGTCGGCGACCATGTAGCCGGCCAGCATGGAGTGGCGCAGGCCCTGGCGCGACATGGCGGCCGCCCGGTCCTCGACCGGCATCGCCATCCAGTCGTCCTGGTAGGGCGAGACGAGAGCCGGTCCATAGGTTTCCGTGAGACCGTAGAGATGGATGACATGGAAGCCGAGCGCCTCCATGCCGGCGATGACCGCGCTCGGCGGAGCGGCGCCGCCGGTGGCGATGGTGACCTTGGAGGGGAAGGTGCGCCGGTGGTCCGAAGGCGCATTGAGGATCATGTTGAGGACGATAGGCGCGCCGGACATGTGGGTGACGCCATGCTCGGCGATGAGACGGAAGATCTCCCGGGTGTCGATCCGGCGCAGCAGGACGTGGGTGCCTGCCCAGGCAGTCACGCCCCAGGCGTGGCACCATCCGTTGCAGTGGAACAGGGGCAGGGTCCACAGGTTGACGGTGCTCCCGGAGAAACCGAGCGCCATGCCGTTGGCGATGGCGTTCAGGTAGGCGCCGCGGTGGTGGTAGACCACACCCTTGGGGTTGCCCGTGGTGCCCGAGGTGTAGTTCAGCGAGATGGCATTCCACTCGTCAGCAGGAAGCAGCGGCTCATCGTCGGCACTGCCCTGGAGCAGGAACTCCTCGTACGTGACATCGCCGAAGGCGGGGTCATTGTCAGTGTCGGGATCGTCGATGGCGATAACGTGAACCTTGCCGGAGTGGCGGGCGAGAGCCTGGGCGATGACGTCCCGGAACTCGCGGTCCGCGATGAGAACCCTGGTCCCGGCATGGCCCAGCATGAAGGCGATGGATGGCGCATCGAGGCGGAAGTTGAGGGCGTTGAGGACGGCACCCGCCATGGGCACGGCAAAATGGGCCTCGAGGATCGCAGGGCCGTTCTGCGCCATGACGGCGACGCTTTCCCCCGGTTCGACGCCGTGACGGCGAAGCGCGCTTGCCAGACGCCGGCACCGCTCGTGCATGGTGGCGTAGGTGACATGCCGCGAACCGTATATCCAGGCAGTCCGCAGGGGATGTGCGGTTGCGGAACGCACCAGAAAGTCGACCGGGGTCAACGGTTCGTGGTTGGCCGGATTGGCATCGAGATCCGTTTCAAACCGGCCCGTGCGGAGAGCGCGATCGACCAAGGGGCACCCATTGTCAGTGTCCGTGTCTTCTTTGCCGCTTGTCCTGGTTCTGTCAATGCCTGATCAGCCACGGTTCCATCGGCGACGGATATGTGCAGTATCGAGGGTGAGCGGACCCCGCCCCCGCGATGGAAGGAATCCTCATGAGCGCCGGTGTTCGAGGCATTCTCTTCATGGTGGCGGGTTGTGCCCTCATCGTCTTCAACGATGTCATCGTCAAGCTGCTGACCGAACAGTACCCGGTGGGTCAGGCGATGTTCGTGCGCTCGCTGTTCGTCATCCCGCCGGTACTGCTCTTCGCTCTCCACGAAGGAAGGCTCGCCAATCTCCGGGTGCACAACTTCAAGGGTCAGGCCCTGCGCTCGGTGATCGTGGTGACGGGCATGTTCCTGTTTCTGACGGCCATCACCATGATGCCGATTGCCGATGCCCTCGCCATCACCTTCGCCGCGCCCCTGATGGCCACGGCGCTGGCCGTTCCCCTTCTCGGTGAACGGGTCGGGTGGCGCCGCTGGTCGGCGGTCGTCGTCGGCCTTGCCGGTGTCATCCTGGTTCTCAGGCCGACAGGAGAGGGTATCGCCGTCGTGGCGTTGCTGCCCCTTGGCAGCGCGATCACTCTCGCTTTGCGCGACATCCTGACTCGCCGGCTCAGTGTTTCGGACTCATCGTCCTCGATCCTCATGTTCACGACCCTGGCGGTCATGGGGGCCTCCCTTGCCTCGTCCCTGGCGGATCCGCTGCTGGGCTGGACGGCGGCCGCATGGCAGCCCATGGAGGTGGGGCATGTCGCCATGCTCGCCGTCGCCGGCGTTCTGCTGGCCGGTGCCCAGTATTCGATGATCGAGGCCGTGCGCCTCGCCGAGATCGGCCTTGTCGCACCGTTCAAGTACACGAGCATGGTGTGGGCCGTGCTCACCGGATACCTGGTCTTTGACACGGTGCCGGACATCTGGATCATTTCCGGATCAACGCTGGTCGTGGCCAGCGGTCTCTACATGCTGCACCGGGAGGCAACCCTGAAGAAGGACCGGCGAACCGTTCCGCAACGACCCGAAACCACCGTACCCCAACGGGCCGCGGCCAGGGGCAGGAGGCCGGCCGATGGGACGTTGTGACGGAAAGCGGGCGCTCGTCACCGGTGCCGCGTCGGGCATCGGTGCGGCAACAGCCCGTCTTCTCGCCGGTGAAGGCGCCAGGGTCATGCTGGCGGATATCGACGAAGCCGGCGCCGCGCGCGTGGCCGGTGCAATCGGCGAGGCTGCTTCATCGACCTGTCTGGACGTCTGCCGGGCCGACTCCTGGTCCGCTGCCGTCGCCGCCACAGTCGCGCGCCTCGGCGGCTGGGATGTGCTGGTGAACTGTGCAGGAATCCTGCGCCGGGGCACCATCGAGACGACCACCCTGGCAACATGGCATGAGGTGCTGGACGTCAATCTCCGGGGCACATGGCTTGGCGCCAGGGAAGCGGTACGCCACATGCAGGGCACCGGAGGCGTCATCGTCAATCTCTCTTCGGTCTCCGGCATCGTCGGCGATCAGGACCTGTGCGCCTACGATGCCAGCAAGGGGGGTGTCAGGCTGCTGACCAAGGCGATCGCGGACCACGCGACCCGCCATGGCCTCGGCATCCGCTGCAACTCCGTCCACCCGGGTGTCATCGAAACGCCCATGGTGGCGAACTACATCGCCGAATCCGATGATCCGGTGGCCGAACGCGCCCTGTGGGACAGTTACACGCCACCGGGCGTGACGGGGCATCCCGACGACGTCGGCCATCTCATCGTCTTCCTGGCGAGTGACGAATCCCGGCTTGTCGACGGTGCGGAACTCGTCATCGATGGCGGGGGGACGGTGGAGTGACCGGGCGACTCCGCCACAAGACGGCGCTTGTCACCGGAGCCGCCTCCGGGATCGGGCGCCAGAGCGCCATCCGCATGGCCGAGGAAGGAGCGCTGGTGTGCATCACCGACATCGATGACGAAGGCCTGGCCGGGACCCTCGCCCTGATGGCCGGGCGCGGCTTCAGTCTCCACCACGATGTCACGCAAGAAGAGTCCTGGCGCGCCGCCATTGCCATGGCTCTGGAGCGATTCGGCAAGCTGCAGATTCTGGTCAACTGCGCCGGAATCGGTGTCCGGAACGACAACATCGCGGCACTCGAGGAGGAGGGCTGGGACCGGCTCATGGCCGTCAATCTTCATGGCACGTTCATGGGATGCCAGCAGGCAATCGCCTGCATGAGACAGGCGGGGGGCGGCTCCCTCATCAACATCTCGTCGGTCCTCGGTCTCAGAGGCTCGGCCGATGCTCTCTCCTACTGTGCCAGCAAGGGCGCTGTGCGTCTTCTGACAAAGTCGATTGCCGTCCATTGCGGTCGCCAGGGGTACAACATCCGCTGCAATGCCATATGCCCGGGCTACATCGCCACGCCCCTTGGACTCTCGGTGAGGGAGTCCCTGGGTGACGAGGAGTTCCAGCGCCTCGTCGACAAGCACGTGGTCGGCCGCATGGGCGTTGCGGACGACGTTGCCGGCATGGTGGTCTACCTCGCCAGCGACGAATCGTCGTTCGTGACCGGAGCGGAGATGGTCGTGGACGGTGGCTACACGGCAGGATGATGACAGGGGCCCAGCAGGCAGCAGTTGATGCCTGGGTGACGGTCGAGCCCGAGGTGTGGTCCATGTACCGCCGCATCTGGGGCGAGCCGGAACTCGGCATGATGGAGTACAACGCCGAAGCATGGCTCTCGGCCTGGCTCACCGATCACGGATTCAGCGTCGAGCGTGGCGTATGCGGCATGCCCACGGCCTTCCGTGCGGTATGGTCATCCGGTGACGGGCCGCGACTGGGATTTCTGGCGGAGTACGACGCGCTTCCCGGGCAGGGCAACCGACTCGAACCTCTCAGAGCACCTGACGGCAAGCGTGCAGGCCATGCCTGCGGCCACAACCTGATCGCCGGAACCGGCGCCGGCAGCGCCATCGCCGCGCGCCATGCCATGGAAGAGCGCGGACTCGAAGGCACCATCGTCTGCCTCGGCACGCCGGCCGAGGAAATCCTGTGGGGCAAGATCGCGATGCTGCGCCGCGGCGCCTTCGAAGGCATCGACATGCTGTTTGCCAACCATGCCGACTATCAGAACGGCGCCGTCTCCAGACCCTGCCTATCCTGCGTGTCGTTCGAACTCCTGTTCGAGGGCAGGGCTTCCCATGGCGGAGCACGGCGTTCGGGCAATGCGCTCGACGGTGCGGAACTCTTCGTACAGTCGATGGAGCGTCTGCGCGCCCACCAGTTCGGCGACGTCGTGATCGGCCATGTCCTGCGGTTTGCGGGCTTCATGCCGTCGATCACGCCCGACGAGGCACGCCTGTGGATCACCGTGCGGCACGAATCCTTCGAGAGAGCCCGGGATGTTGCTTGCCAACTCATTCCCCTGGCCGGTGACTGCGCCCGCCACACGCACACCCGGGTCGTTGACATGCTGATATCGGCGTCCAGGGGCTACCTGGCGAACCATACGCTGGGCGAGGTCCTGTTCCGCCACATGCAGGAAATCGGACCGCCGGCATGGGATGACGGCGACACCGCCTACATGCAGACCCTCGCCGCGGCCTGCAGTCCGGAGGCCGACTTCGCCTGGGACCGCGACATTGCCCTTCACACGGAAGGCTGCGACCCCTACGGCCAGGACGATGGCGAAGCGAGCTGGTCCATCCCCCTGGCGCGGGCCAACTGGTCATGTCCCCAGGGAGTCCTGCTTCACAATTGGGCGATGACCTCGGCGTCGGGTCACGCCAGCCAGTTCAGGGGTGCGTCCTTTGCCGGCCAGTCGATCACCATGGCAGCGATCGACCTGCTTGAAGAACCGGGCCAGATCGATGCCGCGAAGCGGGAGCGGGCCCGCAGGGCCGAGGGGTACGTCATCACCGAACCGCGCTGCGGCGGCTTCGAGGTGATGACGACGCGCCCCGAAACCTTCTGGGACGGCACCTGGTTGGGGTGTGACCGGGTCGACCCGTGACCGTCATCGTGCCCCATGCCAGGAAGTTGCCGGTGATCGTGGTGACGGGGTTTCTTGGAAGCGGCAAGACCACACTGCTGCGGCATATGCTGCGCGCTCCGGAATTCGCAGACACGGCGGTGATCATCAACGAATTCGGCGAGACCGGTCTCGACCACGTGCTCGTCGAGACGAGCGAGGACAGCATCCTCCTGCTCGAGAACGGCTGTCTGTGCTGTGGCCTGAGAAGCGATCTCGTCTCCACCCTCCTCGATCTCCTCTCCCGGCGCGAGAGGGGCGAGGTGCCGGACTTCCGGCGGGTCGTCGTCGAGACCTCGGGCCTGGCCGATCCGGTGCCGCTGCTGCAGACCTTCATCTCCGATCCCCTGAGACTCTCCCTCTTCGAGCCCGGGGGTGTGGTGACCTGCCTCGATGCCGTGAACGGTTCGGTCTCCATGGACCGCCACCGCAATGCCGGTCGTCAGCTGGCGCTCGCCGATACCATCGTCATCACCAAGGGTGATCTGGCGTCCTCCAGCGACGCCATGGATCAGGCGAGACACCGCAACAGAAGTGCCCGGATTGTCGAGGCGCGGATGGGGAGGGCGGATCCCCGGAACATTCTGGGTCAGCCAGTTGCCATGAACCTCCACGCCATGCCGTGCGGGGACGGCCACGGGTCGATCGTCTCGGTGACGTGGAAGAACATCCGGCCGCTGACATGGCCTGAGGTGGAAAGTGCCGTCGGATCCCTGGTGGGGCGCCATGGCGACCGCCTGCTGCGGCTCAAGGGTCTGCTCGATGTCGAGGGCGCGGCCGGTCCGGTGGCGATTGACGGCGTGCAGCACCTCTTTCACCGGCCGCGGGTGCTGGAGGCATGGCCCGGGAACGTAACGTCACCGGTTCTCGTCGCCATAGCCGAGGAGACGACGCGCCAGGAACTCGAGACCTGGCTCAGGCAGGCTTGTAGCTCACCGGCTTGAAGCGGAGCCAGAAGCGGGTCAGCGGCCCCGGTTCCAGGCCCTCGTGGTCGAGACGGTCCTTGCGTTCGATGGCGGCGCGCACCGCGTGGCCGCCGATCCAGCGGAAGGGCTCCCGGGGAAAGGCCCGTTCCGGATGCCTCACCAGGGGCGAGCGGCTCCACGCGTCGTCCCTTTCCTGGACCAGCGAGGCGAGGATGTGGCTTCCGACCCGTGACGGCACGATACCGGCGCCGGAGTATCCGCAACCGAAGACGATGTCGGGCGACGATCCGAGGTGCCCGAACATGGGAAGACCGTCACGGGACCTGTCGATGGGACCGCACCAGGTCCCCTCGATGGCGACGTCGGCAAGCGCCGGGTGATAGGCGGCCATGATGGCGCGCAGCTCCCTGGTGCTGCGACGCGTGCGCTTGAGGGAGGCATCGACCCGGTCTCCGAAGGGAAGGGCGCCGCCGGACTTGGTGACGACCATGCGTCCGTCCGCCGTCGGCCGACAGGATTCGATGAAGGTGCGCGAATCGGTGAATCCCGGCGCACCGGCAACACCGAGGGAGTCGAGGAGGCCCGGCACGGGCACGGTCATCGCCGCATCAGTCATCATCACCATGAGAGCCGGCCTGATCTCCGGCAAGGAGAGCGACCACCCGTAGATGGCCAGCACGACCTTGCGTGCGGTGAGAGTGCCGCGAGGGGTGACGACGCCGGGTGGGCTCGCGCGCCGCAGACGTGTCATCGCCGTCTTCTCGAGAACGCGAACCTCCAGGGAGAGGGCTTCGCGTCTTAGTGCACGGACCAGATGGCCGGGGTGGAGGGTGGCGCTCGCGGTGTCGACGACACCGGCAACGAGTGCGTCACTGCCCGTCAGCGATTGGATGTCGTCGCCTTCGAGAAGGCGGAAGCTGTGGATCTGCCGGGATTCCATCTGGTCCAGCATGTCGTCCCAGTGGCCTGACTGCTTCTGGCAGGTCGCCGCCCAGACCGTCGGCGAGGAACTCATGGCAATGTCGTTGCCGGGCTTGCTGGCGAGGGCGCGGATATCGTCGATGGCATCGATGGAAGCCTTGCCGACATGGAGGGCGGCATCAGTTCCGCCGGCACGTTCAAGTGCCGGAACCTGAAACCACATGGGCAGGGCAAATCCGGCATTGGCGCCACTCCCGCCGGCGCCGCACACGTCGCGTTCGATGACGGCGACATCGAGCGACGGATCACGCCGTTTCAGCTCGATGGCGGTCCAGAGGCCGGTGTAGCCGCCGCCGACGATGGCGACGTCGACCGCAAGGTCGCCTTCGAGCGGCGTGATGGCGGCAGCGGTTTCCGCCGCCATCGCCTGTGTCAGCCAGACACTCCTCATGTCACCGCCGGCGCCGCGCCGGTTCCACGGCAAGGGGCGCGGCCGTCGAAGTCGACGGCGGTGGCGGGTGGTCTTCCAGATGCCGGCGGATCATGGCGAGCTCCTTCCTCTCGCCGAAGCCCCGGGCGACGATGAGCCGTTCCGCAGCCGCAAGCCAGCGCTCGTAGTAGTCGTGGCCATCCGCCGCCCCGTGGCTCGCGATCTCGTCGATCAGCAGTTCCTGGAAGGCGCGCCACTCATAGTGGCCGTCGCCGTGCATCGCATTGACCATGGCGAAGATGCGCGCCTGCCACGGCTCGTCGAACGTGCGTTTCTCTCCCGGACCTGCCGGTCCCCTCCGATCACCTGCCACCAGACGTTCTCCCCCGACGAGGCCGTCAGCCTAGCGCAATCCGCTGCCTGCATCATCGGCGCCAGGGATATGGCAGCCGCGTCAACTCACGTCTCCTCGGCGGCCATTGTCCCGGGAGTCCGTCCGGCCTACCCTCAACGCCTCAAGAAGGCGGTACGGCGCACAACCATGGACGACACTCTCTCGATCCCGTCACCCGACGGTCCGATCCCGGCCTTCCTCGCCCTGCCCGAAGGCGATGGGCCGGCCCCCGCCGTGATCATGCTCATGGATGCACCGGGGATCCGCGAGGAACTCCATCGATTCGCCAGGCGCGTCGCATCCGCCGGCTTTGTCTGCGTGCTTCCCGACATGTACCACAGGCTCGGCACCCTGCGCTTCGATCTCTCCCGCCGCGACGACCGGATGACGGCGGCCTTCGGTGCAGCCATGGCGAGCCTCGATCACGAGAGGGTGGCGGGCGACTGCCGCGCCATTCTGGATTGTCTCGATGGCGACGACCGCGTGGCGGCGGGGCCGAGAGGCCTCGTCGGGTACTGCATGAGTGGCCAGTACGTGCTCGCCGCGGCATGCCGGTTCCCGGAACGGGTCGCGGCGGTCGCGGCGTTTCACGGGGTGCGCATGGTGACGGACGAGCCCGATTCACCGCATCTCGGGGCGGCGGCGATCCGCGCCGAGATGTTCCTGGGTTTCGCCTCCGACGACCCCCTGGTTCCCGACAATGTCATTCCCACGTTGCGTGACACCTTCACCCGGCACGCGATCGCCCATCGCATCGAGACCTATCCCGGAACACGCCACGGCTATTCCTTCCCCGAACGCGACGTCTATGTCGAGGAGGCGGCCGAAGCGTGCTGGGAGGGAATGCTCGATCTCTTCTCGCGCCGCCTCGCTGAGCGATAGCCTCAGGCGTCACCTACGGCAGCGGGGGTCAGAACCGTTCACAGCCGTATAGAGGCAGGGATGTCATCTAGAATACTGCGCCTTCCTCTTGCGCTACGCGGGTGTAGTTAGGTGCTCAGAGGCTCTTTGCTCTGGCTGGCAATACACTGACGCAGCACGGGCACCTCGTTGGGACTGATCCCAAAGCCCCACGGCATCTCCTCGCCGAAGACGCCATGCCACTCCTTGGCGAGCGCATCATGCTCCTCCAGGGTGATGTCGTTCTCCACTAGCCATCGTCCTTTGGCGGCTTGAAGCACTGCAGCGCCCTGGAAGTCTGTGCTTACACTTCGGGAACAATCGATTGGCCACTCATCCATGGGGCCGGCACTTCCCATCGACACCACGTTGGCGAGAATCTCAGTGCCGCGCCTGGTCGCAGCCTGCTCGTAGCAGGTTGGCTTTTGGCACCAGCCACCCGAGACAGGGTTGAGCGATTGGCCCACTCCGGCATCCTCACAGGTTCATTGCGGGCAACAAGGCACCGCGCACCAGTGCGGACTTAAGGCCTGGTGGTCTCGGTGACACTGAGCGAGTCCAACATTCCCTGGCTGTCGCGCACATGCCATGCCTTGGCGAACAGCCACACGATGGCCATGATGTCTATCCCGAACAGGCATTGGGGAAAAGAAGCACAGATGACGATCGCACTCGAAGACGACTTATGGTCAGATCCGTCAGACGGTTACATCGTCCGCGTCGTGCGTTTTCCTTACGATGTCGAAACCGAGAACGGCGGATGCATAATGGGATTCAGCTTCCACACCGGACTGCTGTGGTGTGAACGTTCCGGTCGCACCTATCTTGGTAGGCGGCCAACAGAGGTCCACATCGGTCCGCTCGTTGCGACTCACGATTGCTTCAGTGATACGCTTCTTGAACGTGGCTACGGCTCTGCTACTCATTACCTCCTGGGCCGCAAGCAGGGCGGCTTCCCACTTCGGATCGGCAGTCGACCAGTTGTCGAAGCCCTCGTGGCAGAACTGAAGAGGCAATGGCAGGAATACCGACGCGCTATCGCGGGCGGCAAGATGCTGCGCGATCCCGCGTAAGCGGTCGCGAGAACGGATTTGCGTACGCTCTTGGCGTACGCGGCCGGATTTCCAGCCGGGTTGGTGCAGGTGCGGTCCGAGAGGACGGTGTATGCCCGTTGGTGGCCGGTGGTTCGAGGTTCGGGCAGGCGAGGATTGCGGGATAGCGTGACCTGCTTCCCCGATACATGTCCCTACGGAGGCAGGACGAGTTGGGCGACGACATTGGCGCGCCGTTCAATCGATGCTCACCGACTGGGAACGGTCATTCGCTCAAAGGTTTCTTCCCGGTCGGCACGTCAGCCCAGCGGTCCAGATAAAACGAGAACGTCTCAGCGAATTCTCTTCCGAATGGCTGTACACGTGCCTCCCTGATGATCTTCGCAAGCTTCCGAAACGAGATCGTACAAAACCCTTCGCCAGCGAGAGCTTCAATTCTCTCTTTCTTGGCTGGCGGGTACGGCACGATCTCGATTAGGTCGACCCGTGCATCGCCCCACGCCACGGTGACGTTGGCTGCCCCCAGACGGCGAAATCGGCCTTTCTCTCCCAAGAGACCGGGCCGCTTCGAGTCCATCCGCATTTGCCTGAAGCCGCTGGCGTCGGGAAGTTCGATGCACCCGATTTCGTGAAGTCTCCAGATCAGGTGCGCGTACTTGCGCGGCCGCGGGCTGGCGCGTGCGGCTTCCAGCACCCCAACGAGCAGTTTCTTCGCCCCCACCTCTGCTGCGAGCCCCATTGTCTCGATCTGCGGTACGCTGATGGATTGTTGATCGGTCTTCAGTTCCACCAGGCACAAGTGCTTCTCAGCCCGTTGTTCAAAGAAGACGGCAAAGTCGACATTCACGGACTGGTTGTTGGTGGACTTCTCGAGTTTCCCCTTGTGCAACGGGAACTCCGGAATCACCTGGCAGCTGTCAGGGCTCACCCCATACACCGATCCAATGACGGTCGGCAGGAACATCCCGAACAGCACATCAACCCGTCGTTCCAACTGGTAGGCGGGCAGGTGCCTCCACTCGTCGAGTTGGCGCAAGACTTGCGATATCTCCTCCACTCCTTGACTCCTCCCTGATCACTGACAAGGGCAATTGAACACGATCGCCTATCCTGTTGACCAGCGCAGACCGGCTGATCCAGAGGCGACACCAGTGGACGGCGCTTCCGCCGGCTGGCTGGCCTAGCCATGGAGCTGAACGCGAACAAGGATTTTCCTTGGACCAATCGATTCTGGCTGATCGATGGTAACGAAGCCCTCACCACTTGTGCCTGTGTCAGCGGCAACGTCACCAGCGACCAAACCTGCAACCATTGGACGCGTTTCATCGTACCCCGGCATGGCTGGCCATGGTGGAAGGCCGCCGCAGGACAAGATTCATCGATCTTCGGTGTGAACCGCGTTTACACTGCTGCTCGCGGGAGAATTGGGGACGATGGCATGACAGGGACAGACGACACGGCCTATCTGAAGGCTCTCCTCTACCACTACGAGGCGGAAATCATGGGAGAGGCGTACTTCTTCGCTATGGCCGACTGTTTCGACGACGCGGCCGAGCGCGAGAAACTCAACCTTCTCGCCGCTGTCGAACGCCGCGCGGCCGACACGGTGCGTCCCCTGGTCGACAAATACGGTCTCGTGCCCCGGGAAGAGACCACGCTCAAGGCAATCGGCGTGGACTTCACAGAGCCTCACCGGCATTTCAGCTGGCGCCAGTTGATGACGCAGATCAGGGATGAGTATCCCGCCTATCTCGACAACTTCCATGCGCTGGAAAGGATGGCGCCCGAGGATGATCTCGCCAGGCTGCAGAGGTTGACCCTTCACGAAAACGTCCTCATCGACTTTGCCAGGAGGGAGATGGCCAACGATCCGGACAGCGTGATGCCGCTTCGATGCTACGTGGCGTGATTCGATCTGCGACGTGCGGATCGGCCCGGACATCATGAATTGACCTTTCACGTCGGCCTCGACGGCGCGACGTCGGTCGCCACGGCCATTGCGCAACGTGGTCCCTTCCCACAGGTTCGGTTCGGAGGGTCCCTTCGAAGACGATGAGTTTTCGTGCGGGAGGCATGCTCGGTGGCTGCAGCGGGGTGAATGCCGGAAGGGCCGTCGCCTTGCGACATACCGGTCGCCGGCAGACGGCCCCCCGAATCGTGGCTCCGCGAGCAGGACTCGAACCTGCGACCCAGTGGTTAACAGCCACTTGCTCTACCAACTGAGCTATCGCGGATCAGGTGTGACCCGATGTTTATGCGAAGTGCCGGCGAGGGTCAATGATGACCTCAACCGCATTGCGGCCCCATTGCAACACCCGTAGGGTCGACGACGGTCTCGTCCGGGAGTGTGTCACGATGAATGGTGCCGATCTCATTGCCCGAATCCTTGCCAGGGAAGGTGTCGATATTCTTCCCGCCTTTCCGCACAGCGATCTCATCGATTCCGCGGCCAAGGCGGGCATCCGTCCCGTCATCGTGCGCCAGGAGCGCCAGGCCCTTCACATCGCGGACGGCTATGCCCGCGTGACGGGAGGCCGCAGGATCGCCTGCACCACCGTGCAGTACGGGCCCGGGTCGGAGAATGCCTTCGGCGCCGTGGCCCAGTGCCATGCCGACAACGTGCCGATACTCCACATTCCCTTCGGCTACGACCGCATGAGACAGCCGCTCGATGCCCACTTCCAGGCCAGCCAGAGCATGCAGCACGTCTCCAAGTGGTGCGCCATGGTGCCGGATGTGGAGCGTATTCCGCAGATGATGCAGAACGCCTTTGCCATGCTGCGCAATGGCCGTCCCGGGCCGGTGGTGCTCGAGGTGCCCAAGGATGTGGCCAACAGCCCTGCCAACCCCGGCCTCGAGGACAGCTACCGCCCCCAGAAGGCGTCGCGACCGGTCGCTGCCGATGCCGAGATCCGCGAAGTCCTTGCCTGTCTGCGAAAGGCTTCGTCGCCTGTCATCGTGGCGGGTCAGGGCATTCTCTATTCGGGAGCATCAGAGGCGTTGACAGAGTTCGCCGACAGCACGGGCATTCCGGTTCTGACGACCCTGAACGGAAAGAGCGCCTTTCCTGAGAACCACCCGCTCTCCCTGGGATGCGCCGGCCGCACGAGGCGCGGCGAGGCAGCGCATTTTCTCAGAGGCTGCGACCTCGTCCTCGGTCTCGGCACGAGCTTCACCCGATCGGAGTACATCACGCCGTTTCCGACCAGGGATCGCTGCTTCATCCAGCTGACGAACTGGGAAGGCGATGTGTCCAAGGACTACCCGGTCGACATCGGAATCATCGGCGACGCCCGCGCGACCCTGGAGCGGATGGTGGAGATTCTAGGCAAAGATCCCGGCGCGCGTCGCGATGCGGTTGCCGACGAAGTGGCCAGCCGCCGCAAGGCCTTCATGGATCTCTGGGAGCCGCAGTTGCAATCCACCGAGGTCCCCATCAGTCCCTACCGCATCATCGGCGATCTCATGAGGACGGTCGATCGAGAAACCACCATCGTCACCCATGATGCAGGTTCGCCGCGCGACCAGATGACGGCCTTCTACGAGACGCTCGTGCCCCACGGGTACATCGGCTGGGGCAAGACGACACAGCTCGGTCTCGGTCTCGGTCTTGTCCAGGGCGCGCGGCTGGCGCGACCCCATCATCACTGCATCAACATCATGGGCGATGCGGCAATCGGCATGGTGGGGATGGATCTCGAGACGTCCGTGCGCAACCGCCTCGCCACGATCACGATCGTTCTGAAGAATGCAGTCATGGGTGGCTACGTCGACCACCATCCCGTGGCGGCACGCGACTATGGCATTCATGAACTCGGAGGGGACTATGCGGACGTGGCGGCGGCTCTCGGCGCCCACGCCGAACGGGTGAGCGCGCCGGCGGACTTCGTGCCGGCTCTCGAACGGGCGCTGGCACTGAACGACAGACCGGCGCTGATCGAGGTCATCAGTTCCGAAGAGAAGCACTTTGCGGATGACCCCGTAGAAGGTTGATGCCGGCGTTCGATTACATCATCGCCGGGGGCGGCACGGCCGGCTCGGTGCTCGCGGCACGCCTGACGGAAGATCCGGCAGTGCGCGTTCTCATGCTCGAGGCCGGCACCGGCCGCAGGTCCCTGATGCACCGCATCCCGGCAGGTGTCCTGTCGCTCTACCAGTCAGGTCGCTATCACTGGGACTACATGTCCGAACCGGAAGCGCTGGCCGCCGGCAGAGCCTATGCCTACAAGATGGGCAAGGGTCTTGGAGGATCGTCCTCGATCAACGCCTTGCTGTGGGTGAGGGGAGCTCCCGGTGTCTTCGACGGCTGGGCAGAGGGCGGTGCGGTCGGCTGGTCATGGCGGGACGTCGAGCCCCTGTTCCGGCGCATTGAGAGCTTCGACGATGCGGCGGATCCCCAGATGGGGCAATCGGGTCCCATCGCCGTCGCGCGCGGCAATCCGGGGTCCTCGATGTTCAACGAGGCCTTTCTCGAGGCAGGGGTCGAGGCCGGCCTCGCTTTCAACGGCAACTACAACGGACCGGATCAGGAGGGGATTACCGTCCTGCACCGCAATACGCGCGGCGGCGAGAGGAGCGATGTGTGGACCGAATACCTCAAGCCCTGCCTCGGTCGTCCCAATCTCGTCATCCGATGCGACACTCCTGTCGATCGTCTCATCGTTGAAGCGGGCCGGGTCACTGGTGTCATGGTCAGGGCCGGCGGGCGCCACGAGACCATTCACGCGACCGGGGAAGTCCTGCTTTGCGCCGGCGCCATCGGTTCACCGCAGCTGCTCATGCTGTCGGGCATCGGCGATCCCGGCGCGCTTGTGCCACACGGAATCGAGGTGCGCCACGAGCTCCCGGGTGTCGGCGCCAATCTCCACACCCACCCGACCATCCGCTGCGGTTACACCGCCCGGAAAGCGGAAAGGCTGGCGTCGTGGACACGGCCGCCGAAGAAGTGGCTGGCGGGCGTACGCTGGCTTGTCGACCGCAAGGGTGTGGCCTCGACCAACCACATGGACGTCGGCTGCTTCCTCCGCTCCGACAACGATGCCTCCTGGCCCGACATCCAGATGACCTTCACGCCCATGCTGGTGGGCATGACCTATGCAGACGCGCTGGCCGACGGTTTCGGGGTCTACACGGAACTCGTCGGCATCAAGAGTCGTGGAAACGTGAGGTTGCGTTCGGCGGATCCCCGGGCCCTCCCCCGGTTCAGCTTCAACTTTCTCGCCGAAGAGCGCGACCGCGCCACGTTCCGCACTGGCACCGACATGATCCGGGACATTGTGTCGCAGCCGGCATTCGATGGCTTGCGGGGGCGCGAGATCGACCCTGGCGCCAGCGTGACGTCTCCGGCCGACATCGACAGGTGGGTCAGCGGGAGCATCGGGATCACACACCATCTCGCCGGCACCTGCCGCATGGGTGCGCCTGGTGATCCGCGTTCCGTCGTCGGTCCCGATCTCAGGTTGCTGGGTCTCGACGGTCTTCGTATAGCCGACAACTCGATCATGCCCTGCGTGACGAACGGCAACACCCACGCCCCGGCCATCATGATTGGCGAAAAGGCAAGTGATCTCATCACTGGAGAGCGTAACGTCCCATGACACTCAACCGGCGGTTCCCCTCTATTCATGCGATGCAGGAATGTGCGGCCCGACGCGTGCCGCGCTTTGCCTTTGGCTACATGGAAGGAGGAATCGACAGGGAAGTCTGCCTTGCGGCCAACATCGATGCCCTGCGCAGGGTTGTCCTCGCACCCCGGGCGATTTTCGACGAGGCCTTCGAACCGGACCTCTCCGTCACCCTGTTCGGCCGCACCTGGCCGCTTCCCGTTGCTCCCGCCCCGATGGGGCTGACGGGGCTGATCTGGCCGAACGCTCCGGCGCTCATTGCACGCGCCGCCATCGGTCATGGCCTGCCTGTATGCCTGAGCAGTTTTGCCACCATGTCCGTCGAGGAGATCGGCGCCATCGCCGGGAGCAGTCTCTGGTTCCAGCTCTACTGCACCGTGGATCCCGCCATCGAGAACGATATCGTGGACCGGGCCGAAGCCGTCGGCGCCTCGGTGCTCATCGTGACGGTCGATGTCCCCACCCGCACCCGGCGCGAACGCGACATTGCCAGCGGGCTTTCCGTGCCCCCGCGGTTCGATCGCACGACGCTCATGGACATCGTCGCCCGCCCTGCCTGGGCCCTGGCCATGATGCGCGCCGGCATCCCTCGGTTGCGGACGCTCGAGCGTTACCTGCCGAAGCGTCTGCCTCTGTCAGCAATGGGGGAGCATCTGGCGAGCATGACGGACGGCCGGGTGACTGTCGGAAAGATCGAACGTCTGCGGGAACGCTGGAAGGGCGCCATGATCGTCAAGGGACTCCTCGATCCCGATGATGCCGTGAGGATGCGTGACATGGGCGTTGATGCCGTGGCCGTCTCCAACCACGGCGGCCGCCAGTTCGATGCAGCCCCGGCTCCGGTCGAGGTGCTGCCGGCCATCCGCAGGGCGGTTGGCGCCGACTACCCGCTGCTCGCCGATGGCGGTGTGCGCTCGGGGATTGACGTCGCTCGCATGATCGCCTGCGGCGCCGACTTCGTTCTCATGGCGCGGGCATTCGCCTACGCGGTCGCGGTTGGGGGAGAGGCCGGGGTCGACCACGCCATGCACATCATCAAGGCGGACCTGAGGCAGGCGATGATGCAGGCAGGGACACCACGCCTCGAAGATCTGGCCACATGCCGGGCGACGGATCGACGCGGCAGCACGTGAAGTGAAGGATCAGTTATCGTGGACGCCGCCCTCGGCCTTGCGGCGAGCGACAAAGTCCTCGAGTCCCTCGCGGATCGCCGGATCGAGAGGCGGCTCCTGGAAGTCCGCCAGAAGCTGCTTCCAGATGCCGTTGGCGCGTCGGCTGGCGTCGGGGCTTCCCGCCTCGACCCAGGTCTCGAAGTTGCGCCAGTCCGAGAGAAGCGGCGCATAGAAGGCTGTCTCGTAGCGCTCCAGGGTGTGGCCGGTGCCGAAGAAGTGTCCGCCCGGACCGACGTCCGCCATCGCCTCCATGCCGATTTCGGCGTCATTGACGACGATCGGCTCCATGATCTCGAACATGCCCTGGATCATCTCGGCATCGACGATCATCTTCTCGAAACTGGCCACCAGGCCACCCTCCATCCATCCGGCCCCGTGATGGATGAGGTTGCCGTGGGCGAGGAAGGCCGCCCACAGGGACATGCCGGTCTCGTAGGCTGCCTGGGCGTCGACCGCGTTGGAGGCGCTGACATTGCTTGTCCTGAAGGGAATGTTGTAGTGGCGCGCCAGTTGTCCGCTGGCGAGGGTCGCCCTGACATATTCCGGGGTGCCGAAGGCCGGTGCGCCTGACTTCATGTCGACGTTGCTGGTGAATCCGCCATAGACGGATGGCGCGCCGGGTCTGACGATCTGGATCAGCGCCAGCGCGGCGAGGGCCTCGGCGTTCTGCTGCACGAGGGACCCGGCAAGGGTGGAGGGCGCCATGGCGCCCTGAAGCGTGAACGGTGTGATGGCGACCGCCTGACCGGCGCGGGCCATCTCGATGAGGCCCTGACTCATGGGTTCGTCGAGGCGCAGCGGCGAATTGGTGTTGATCAGCGTGATGAGACCCGGTCGGGCGATCATCTCTTCCATGTCGATGCCCCGCGCGATGCGGTTCATCTCGATGCCGTCGCGGCTGCGTTCGGCGCCCAGGGCATAGGTCCGCCAGACACGGTCGGTATCGGTGATGAAGGTCATGTAGCAGTCGAGGTGTCTGGTGGGCACCGGCAGATCGATGGGCTCGACGGGATAGCCGGCGAAGAAGTGTACGGTGTTGAGGCTTGCGGCCACCCTCACCAGATTGCGGAAATCCTCAAAGCTGCCGGGACGCCGCCCATTGTCGAGATCGGAGACGTTAGGCGGGCTCGACACCGCCGTGGTGACGATGCGGTTGCCTCCGAGCGTGATGGAGCGGTCCGCGACCCTGCTGTGGAGGGTGAACTCCGGAGGGACCTTCGCCATCGCCTCCTCGATGAGACCGCGGTCGAACCGCACACGCATGGTGCTGTCGTCGACGTCGGCGCCGGCCTTACGGTAGAGCTGCCGCGCATCCCCGCCCAGAATCTCCATGCCGAGTTGCTCGAGAACGTCGAGGGAGGCGCTGTGGACATGTTCGATCTGGTCTATCGAGAGAATGTCGAGCGGCGGGAAGGGATTGTGCACCTCGCGCCAGGGAAGCTGGCGAGGGGCGGCCGAGCGTGACCTCTCACTGCCCCTGCGGCGAGACCGGGTACGGCGTGCCATGAATCGCTCCCTTCAGGGGCAGGTCCTCAAGTCTCCACTATGGAAGCAGGTCCCACCTTGTGACAAGGCATCCGCAGCGTCAGTCACCTCCCCAGAATCTCGGTCTTGCGGCGGGTGACGAAGGCGTCGAGCTCCGTTGCTGTGTCGGCGGAAAGCGCAGGTGCTTCCCAGGAATCGATAAGCTCGCGTGCAAGGCGCGAGGCGCGTCCGGTCGCGTCGATGCCGCCGGCATCTTTCCAGCTTTCGAAATTCCTCCAGTCCGACACCATTGGTTCGTGGAAGACTGTCTCGTAGCGCTCCAGGGTGTGGTCGGCGCCGAAGAAGTGTCCTCCGGGACCGACCTCCGCCATGGCTGTCATGCCGATTTCCTCGTCGGTCACCTCCACAGGCTCCAGAACCCGGCTGATCATCTCAATGGTATCGGCGTCGATCACCATCTTCTCGAAGCTTGCCACCAGTCCACCTTCAAGCCATCCGGCTCCGTGCAGCACGATGTTGGCGTGGCTCATCACGGCACTCCACAGGGAGACCTGGCTCTCGTAGGCGGCCTGGGCATCGACTGACGTGGAAGCGTTGGCGTTGCTCGAACGATAGGGAACGCCATTGTGACGGGCGAGCTGGCCACCGATCATCGTCGCCCGGGCATATTCGGGGGTGCCGAATGCGGGGGCGCCCGTCTTCATGTCGACATTGCTGGTGAAACCGCCGTAGACCACCGGGGCCCCCGGGTTGACGAGCTGCACCAGTGTCATGCCGGCGAGGGCCTCGGCGTTCTGCTGGGTGACGGCTCCGGCCACGCTGGCTGGAGCCATCGCGCCGGCCAGCGTGAAGGGGGTGACGATGACGGGCTGGTTGTGTTCGGCCATGGTCATCATGCCATCGAGCATCGGCGTGTCGAATCTCAGCGGCGAGTTTGCATTGACCACGGTGACGATGCTGGGCTGTTCCTTCAGTTCCTGGCGCGACAGGTTTCTGGCGATGCAGATGATGGAGAGGGCATCATCGATACGTTCCGCGCCGAGCGAATAGGCATGCCAGGCCCGGTCGGTCAGCGTGACAAAGGCGGCGAGGCAGTCGAGGTGCCTGGTGGCGGCCGGAAGGTCGGTCGGCTCAACCGGGTAGCCGCCGAAGAAATGCAGGCAGGTGAGCCCTTGGGCCAGACGCAGGAAATCGCAGTAGTCCCTGAAGTTGCCTTCGCGGCGCCCGCGCTCGAGATCGTGAGCGAAGGGCGGGCTGGCAACCGGCGTGAAGGCAATCCGGTTGCCTCCGATGGTGAGCGAGCGCTGCGGGTTCCGGGCATGGAGCGTGAAGGTGCGCGGTGCGGAGGCCATGGCATGCGCGACGAGCTGCCGGGGCAGGCGCACTCTGGACGTGCCACGATCCACGTCGGCGCCCGCGTCATGGAACACCGCAAGCGCCCGCTCGTGCAGGAACTCGATGCCGATCTCCTCGAGAACGGCAAGGGACCGGTCCTGGATGAAGGCGATCTCGTCCGGGGACACTGCCTCAAGGGGCACGAAGGGGTTGACCGGCTGACGCCAAGCCGGCTGATGACGGGCGCCCCTCGTGCGGCGCTGACGGCCCCTTCGTGACAGTCGTGCCATGGATTTAGGCCCCATCGCTGCCTTGTGTTCATAGGCCAAGTGACGGCTGCGGGCAAACCGGAGTTCTCACCCTGCCATCGAACGCATCACTGCCGCGTACTCATGGGTGATCCGGTCTTCCATGGCATGGTGGCCCCGGTTGATGACGTGTCGGCCGCGGACGAACACGTCCCGAACCGGATTGCCGTTGCCGGACAGGATGAAGCTGTCGAGAAGCTGGCCATGCCTGCGGGCTACAAGCGACGGGTGACTGGCATCCAGGACAACGACATCCGCCGGCGCGCCGGGTTGCAATCCGGCGGTTCCCTGTCCGAGCGCCCGGGCGCCGCCGGCAAGGCCCGACCGCCACAGGGCTTCGCCTGTGTGAGGGACGTCACAGGTGGTGACCACGCAGCGACGCCTGCGGCGCAGTCGCTGGACATACTCCAGCCAGCGCAGCTCCTCGACCGGACTTGTAGACACGTGGCTGTCGGAACCTATTCCGAAGACACCGTGCCGCTTCAGGTACGCCCCCAGGGGGAACATGCCGTCGCCCAGGTTCGCCTCGGTCGTCGGACACAGGCCTACCACGGCGCCGCTCGCCGCCATCCGGGCGACCTCGCCCGCTGTCACGTGGGTTGCATGGACGAGGCACCATCGCCCGTCGACAGGGACATGCTCGAGAAGCCAGTCGACCGGACGCAGCCCTGACCAGGCGAGGCATTCCTCCACTTCACGTCGCTGTTCGGCGACGTGGATGTGGACGGGCGCGCTGTCGTCAGCGAAGGCAAGCGCCTCCGTCAGGCCGGCGAGGCCGACAGCGCGCAGGGAATGGGGAGCAATTCCCAGCCTGACCCCGCTGTCGCGGGCCTGGCCGAGCGCCTGCATGAGCCGCAGGTAGGCGTCGCTGTCATTGACGAACCGGCGCTGGCCCGGTTCCGCAGGTGCTTCACCGAACCCGCCGAAGGAGTAGAGGACCGGGAGCAGTGTCAGCGCGATACCGGTGTGTTGCGCGGCGTCGACGAGGCGCCAGGCAATTTCGGCGCGATCGTCGTAGGGCGTGCCGTCCTGCTGGTGGTGCAGGTAATGAAACTCGCCAACTGCCGTGTAGCCGGCCTTGAGCATCTCGAGGTAGAGCAGGGCAGCGATGGCGCCGATCTCGTCGGGTCCGAGACGCGAGAGGAAGAGATACATCACCTCGCGCCAGCTCCAGAAACTGTCCGTCGTTCCCGTTCCCGCCCTTTCCCCCAGTCCCGCCATGGCCCGCTGGAAGGCATGGCTGTGGAGATTGGCCATCCCGGGAAGGGCCGGGCCCGCAAGGCGAATCGATCCGCGCGGCGCGGGTGTGCGGGTCTCCACGGACTCGATCATCCCTTCGTCGTCAATGGTGATCAGGACATCATCGGCCCAGCCGTCGACAAGCATCGCCGACGGCGCGTGACAGACGGTGTGGGACATGTCGGTCACTCCGCGAACACCAGGGAACAGCAATAGTCGGCACACTCGGACGTGCGCAAGTCTTGTCTCCCGCCGCCCAACCCTGGCGGTCGCTGCGACGGGCGACCTACCCGCCGCTGCCTGCGAAGCCAGAATTCCTGACCACGACCCATTCTCGCGGGGCAATTCCCAAGGGCAGGGACTTGATCGCATCGAAATGCCGTATAGAGCATCGGAAGCAGTCGAGCACTCGTGATGGACACAACCCGCACCGGCAAGGTCGAACTCGTCGAAGCGACACGCGACGACATTCCCCTCGTTGAGGACCTGGCGCGCTTCTACCTCTACGACATCGCGCGCCAGATCGGTCCCCACGAGGACTGGGTTGCAAACGCCGCGTGGCGGCACGAGCGCATGGATCTCTCGTATGCGTGGAACGAAGGCAACCATCCGTTTCGCATTGAGGTTGACGGCAACGTCGCGGGTTTCTGCCTGATCGATCGCTACTGCCTGGTACCCGGCGTCGACTGGAACATGAGCCAGTTTTACGTGTCGGGCCCCTGGGCAGGACGCGGTGTGGGGCGCCGCGCCGCCGAATCCGCCTTCAATCTCTTCATGGGCCGCTGGCAGGTCGTGCAGTACCCTCAAACAAGCCTGCCGTGCTCTTCTGGCGTCGGGTCATCGATGCCTATTCGGGCGGAGCCTTCGCAGAACGGCTCATTCCAGGGCCGGATGGAGACAACACTCAGCTCAACGTCATGACCTTTGCCGTATCGGACACCAAGCGGCGATCATGAAGAGCCTCTTCAACTCAGCGTTGACTTTCCGTTCGGCACTGAAGGTGCCAAGGTGACATTCATGTGGGATTCACTCTGGCTGGACGTTCGCCTCGCCACCATGGAGGAAGACCGTGGTGCCTACGGTGTGATCGATGACGGTGCGCTCGGTGTCAGCGACGGGCGCATCGTGTTCTGCGGCAGACGCGACTCCCTGCCGGGTCACGCCGGGGCGCTCGCCCGTGATGTGTACCGCCTCGACGGACGATGGATGACACCGGGACTCATCGACTGCCACACCCATCTGGTCTACGGAGGTGACCGGGCCGACGAATTCGAGGCCCGTCTCCAGGGCGCGTCCTACGAGGATCTGCTCAAGGCCGGACACGGCATTCTCTCCACGGTCCGCGCCACTCGCGCGGCCGGTTGCGAGGCACTTGTCAATGCGGCCCTGCCGCGGCTCGATGCGTTGCTGGCCGAAGGTGTCACCACGGTCGAGATCAAGTCGGGATACGGTCTCGATCTCGACACGGAATGCACCATGCTGCGGGCGGCACGACACATCGCGACGATACGCCCGGTCAGTGTCGTGACCACGTTCCTGGGAGCGCATGCCCTGCCGCCCGAGTACGACGGCAGGAGGGATGACTACGTGCAGTTTGTCTGCGCGAGAGTGATGCCGGAGATCGTCGCCTGCGGGCTGGCGGATGCTGTCGATGTCTTCTGCGAGCACATTGCCTTCACCCCCGGGGAAACGGATCGCATCCTTGCCAGGGCCCGCCATCTCGGTCTGTCGGTGAAGCTTCACGCCGGACAGCTCTCGGAGTGTGGCGCCGCCGAGGTCGCCGCGCGCCATGGCGCACTCTCGTGCGATCATCTCGAGTTTCTCTCGCCGGAGGGAGCGCAGGCCATGGCGCAGGCCGGAACCGTTGCCGTGCTGCTTCCCGGCGCGGCCTATGTGCTGCGCGCCGACACCATGCCACCGGTCGATCTCATGCGCCGCCACAACCTTGCCCTGGCGGTCGCAACCGACTGCAATCCGGGTAGTTCTCCGGTGACGTCGCTGCTGCTCATGCTCAACATGGCGTCGACCCTCTTTTTTCTGACACCCGAAGAGGCTCTCGCCGGTGTGACGAGACAGGCTGCACGGGCGCTGGGACTTCTGGATGACCGTGGCACGCTCAGTGTCGGCAAACGGGCAGACCTGGCCATCTGGGACATCAACCACCCCAATGTCCTTGCCTATCAGGTGGGATTCAATCCGCTTCACGCCGTTGTCCGGGGCGGTTATGTGGCAACTCGGCATTGACAAGACCCCTTGCAAGGTCTGCTACACTCCACGGACCTGACAAACGGGAGATGGTCATGACACGTCGCAAGAGCCTGAGTGCCATTCTGGTCGTGTTCAGCCTCGCTGTGGGCGGTCACGCACAGGCGGAGATGCAGACGTCGGTCAACATCACGCCTGGGGGGGTGGCCATCGGTGGTTGGGACACCGTTGCCTACTTCACGGAGAACACTGCCGTCATGGGATCGGCGGAGTTTTCCCACGACTGGCAGGGGGCCACCTGGCACTTTGCATCGGCCGCCAACCGCGATCTTTTTGCCGGCGATCCCGAAGCCTACGCCCCGCAGTTCGGCGGCTGGTGCGCCTATGCCCTGACGCAAGGCGAGTACGCGGCCGAGGTCGATCCCGAACAGGCCTGGACCGTCCACGACAACCAGCTGTTCCTCAACTGGAATGCCAAGGTCCGCAAGAAATGGGTCGACAATGGCATCGAGGAAGGTGTGGCCGAGGGTCGCGAGACCTGGGTCGAGGTGGAACAGCAGATTCTCGATGGCGACGCGAATTACTCGCGCAAGTCGAATTCCCCGTGGAACGACCTCTGATCGACGGCCAGGCAAGGTGGTTGCCGTGACAACACCCCGCGTCCTCGTTTTCCAGCACATCGCCATCGAGCATCCCGGCGTGTTCCGGGACTTCCTCGCGGAGGATGACATTGCGTGGACCGCGGTGGAACTCGACGAGGGGGAGGCGATTCCGGACCTTGCGGACTTCGACGTGCTGTGGGTCATGGGTGGTCCCATGGATGTCTGGCAGGACGATCTCCACCCATGGCTCGAACCCGAGAGACAGGCCATTCGCGAGGCCGTCGTGTCGCGCAGGATGCCGTTCCTGGGGTTCTGCCTGGGTCATCAGCTCCTTGCCCAGGCGCTCGGCGGCGAGGTCGGACCGGCAGACGAGCCGGAAATCGGCATCCTCGAGGTGGAGCTTGAACCGGCCGGTCTCGCGAGCCCCCTTTTCAGGGGCCTCCCGGCGGTTCACCGCACCCTGCAGTGGCATGGCGCGGAAGTCCGCGGTGTCCCGCCTCAGACCCGGGTGCTGGCGAAGTCCGGCGCCTGTGCGACGCAGGCGCTCGGATATGACGAGCATGCCTTCAGTATCCAGTACCACATCGAGATTACCTCTGAGACGGTGAGCCAGTGGGCCAGAGTGCCGGCCTACAAGCGTGCCCTCGAGGGCAATCTCGGCGCCGGAGCCCTGCCGCGGCTCGAGGCCGATGCCGCCGCCGCGATGACGGAGTTCAACGCCAGCGCCCGCGTCGTCTACGACAATTTCATGACCATGGTCCGCAGCCGCCTCTAGGCCGAAGTTCCGGCCTTGCCAAGGCGTAAGGCGCTGAATGTATTGACCTTCGAGAGAATCGCGTGTGTCGCTACTGGGAACGCTACAGGCGCACGCCGAGATGGTCCAGGGCCTTCTTCTGGAGCGGCGTGGGCCGCGTGGTGACCTGGAAGGGCTCGGCGCCCGCAAGGCGGGGCGCCACGGTGTTGCGGGTGATGGTGGCGAGATCGCCGATGAGGGTGCGGAAGCTGTGCACCGGGTCGCCATCGGCGTTCCGCTTGCTGGCCGCCTTGGCCCGGGCGCTCGCCGACACCTGCGCCGGCGCCACGACGGACGTCCGACGGGCCTCGGCGCCTTCGGTATCCTCGTCGTCGAACAGCAGAGGCTTCAGTCTCTGACGCATGTGCCACTCGACGTACCAGGCGAGCATGCACAGGAAGACGTGGGCGCGGACCCGGGGTTCGCTGCGGTGGTAGACGGGGCGCACCTTGAGATCCACGGTCTTCAGGCTGCGGAAGGCCCGTTCCACCGAGCTCAGCCGCTTGTAGGCGCACACCGTGCCGGGACCGTCGAGATCGCTCTCCGGCAGGCTGGTGCGGATCACGTAGAGGCCGTCGAGCCTGGCTTCGGCGGCGATGGAGGCGTCATCGCGGCGGAAGCTGAAGACACCGTCATCGTCGATGGCCCACGTGAAGTGCTTGGCCACCTTGTATCTGCCGATGACCTTGCCGACCCGCTCCCCGATCTTCTCCCTTCCCTTGAGACGGCGTTTGTCGCGCCGTGTCGCCGCGGCAATGGGTTCGAGCAGGGCCTCGGTGGCCTCGAGCAGTTCCCGGCGCTTGCGGGCCCGGTCCTCGGCCAGCAGCGGATTGCGGCACACCATGAGACGCTCTCCGGGATACGCGTCGCTGGTGATCTCCACCAGGTCCCTCTCGTCGAAGAGCGACATCTCCACGTCGCCGGCCTCCACCAGTGAACGGATGGCCGGACCCCTCAGGGCGCTGATCCAGTCCAGTCCCGCAGGCTTCACCTCCTCGCGGATCCGCGCCTCGGTCAGCATCCCCCGGTCTCCCACCAGAACCACCCTCGAGAGACCAAAGCGCTCCCGCAGCGTGGCGACCTGCGAGGCAAGCGTGGCCGGATCCGCCGTGTTGCCGGGGAACACCTGCACCGACACCGGACATCCGTCCCGGTCGCACAGGAGGCCGAACTCGATCTGCAGCTTGCCCTTCTTGCCGTCCCGGGAATGACCGCGCCTGGCCAGGGGACACGTCCTCCCCTCCAGCCACACCGAGGTCAGGTCATAGAGAACCAGGCAACCCTCCTCGAGGTGCCGCTTCGCCAGAGACCGCTCGATCCTCTCCTGGCGCTCCAGGAGCCAGTCCATGGCGCCGTAGAGGTCATCCTCGTCCAGCTCATCATCGAGGGTCTCGCCCAGGGTGCTCACCGCCGTGGCCTCGGCCAGCCCCCGTGACGTGGCGAGCTTCGAGGCGGGCTCCAGGATCCTCGCTGCGATCATGGCCAGCACCTGGTTGCGTCTCGGCGACGACTTCGGGTCGATCAGCCTGTCCAGCCCCAGCTTCCTGAGGGTGCCCAGCACTGCGGCGACATGGCCGTGGGGCAGGGAGCGGACGATGTCGAAGGCCTCGTCGCGCCCGACGAGGGGTTCGTTCTTCAAAAGGCGCCGCAGGGTCCGGACCTTCTCCATGGGCCATGAGGAGAGGTTGGCGACGGTGCGCTTTCTGATCTTGCCGTTCTCGCGCCATCCTTCGCGCAGGAGGACGGCGGGTGGAGAGTTGCGGTTGGGGACGATGTCTATGTACATGGCAACACATATAAGCGTTCACACCCGTCCTGTCAACAGAAAATTTCATCATTACATGGGAACATGATCACGCCGTCACCGCGCCATTTTGCCAGCAAGATCACCTGCTTGGCGTGATTCTCATGCTGAAATCAGGGGGAACTTCCGTCTAGGTCCGGTTGGGTCCGTCACGCCCATGCACCGGACCCGGATTGCCGGGTCATGAAACGGGTCGGACAGCCGGCGTGTCGGAGCAAGGCAGTTCGGTGGTGGCTCTGCACGTTTGAGTGACGTCACCCCAGCGTGTCAACAAGGCCCGCTTCGGCGATTCTCCGGTCTCGTGTCAGCAACGTTGCACCAAGCACTCGGGCAGTCGCGACCAGAATTCGGTCCGCCGGGTCACGATGGAATGACTTCGGAAAGGCCGCCAATTCAGCAGCCATCGCAGGCGTAATGCCGTGGCGTCTAACCAATGGCGGTGCGACTGCCTTCTCGAGCCATTCCCGAAGCGGAATCGTCAGGCGAAGGCGGCCCAGGTCATGCAGGGTGGCAATCTCCCAGAGCGAGATGTCGGAAACCTGCAGTGGTGCCTTCGCGTCGGCCGCCTCAATGACTTTCAACTGGTTCTGCGACAACTGACCACGGTCTGCGTGCCACCAGATCAGAATGTGCGTATCGAGCAACGCCTTCATTGCTCGAGACTCTCCCAGTGATCCTCCGGAAGCACCGGTCCCACGATATCGCCGACAACGACAACCGTTCCTGCGAGATCATCCTGGGGGTAGCGTCCGCCATCGCCTGTCGTTCGTGACAGTTCGGCAACGGGACGTCCGCGTTTCAGGATCACCACCCGTTCGCCAGTCTGATGGACGTGGTCAAGGATTGCGAGGCAACGCGCCTTGAAGTCGGATGCATTGATTTTTGTCATATGACTAGTCTTTATGACCGGTCACATGATGTCAAGGCCTGACCCCCCTACCCACAGGCCAATCCCACGGTCCTTGTTCACGGATGATCTGACTGGGATAGGTGTATTGTGTTGCGGCTGTCTGATTCCTTTCCGTGTGTGCCTGGTGGCGTGTGTCATTGCATCGGGCCCAAGCTCCGCGTCGTGACCTCGCAGCGCGACCGCCGGCTCGCGTCTGCCGGTGACGGTGTGTCGATCCAGTCGATTCCTCTGAGCCTTCCCAGGAGTATCAGAGCCGGCCGGCCGGGATGGCGAAGACATCTCGAGTCAGTCTGGTCCAGGTTTCCTTCAGGCAAACCACCGCTCCCGTTCCGAGTGGCCTGCCCAGCCTCGTCAGGGTTGAGAGGTTCCTCGCAGCGGCGAGTCCTGGGGATGCCGTCTTCTTGAATTCAATGGGATGAACTCGGTTGTCACGCTCTATCAGGAGATCCACTTCCCGGTTGTCCCGATCCCGGTAGAAGTGGACGGCGGCCTGCAATCCGTTATGCCAGTAGCTCTTGAGAATCTCGGCGAACATCCAGGACTCCAGGATTGCGCCGGACATCGCACCGGCTTCCAGCGTTTGTGGCGAAGACCATCCGGTCAGATAGGCACAAAGGCCGGTGTCCAGGAAGTAGAGTTTTGGGGTCTTTGTCAGCCGCTTGGTGAGATTGCTGTGCCAGGGGCGCAGCAGGTACACGAGACCTGCCGTCTCCAGTATCGAAAGCCACGCCTTTGCAGTTTTCTGATCGACTTCAACGTCCCTGGCCATGTCGGCGAAGTTGACCATCTGGCCCGTGCGGGCGGCTGCGGCGCGCAGCATTCGGTAGAAGGCCAGTTCGTCGCCGACACGGGAGAGCGCCCGCACATCCCGTTGGATGTATGTCTGGATGTACGAACTATAGAAGATATCTCGCAGGTCTTCGTTACCGAGAACCAGGCCGGGAAAGGATCCGAGCCAGATGCGGCGATAGATGTCCATCAGTCCCGTGGGCGGCCTCTTGCCGGCCTTGTCGTCGGTCAGCCACTCCTCAGTCGGCACAAACGCTCGGGAGGAAAGGGCCCGCCCGTCCAGTTCCGCCTGGGAAAAGCCCAGCAGGTCGATGATCGCCACGCGCCCGGCAAGCGTTTCGGTGATGCCGTGCATCAACTGGAATTTCTGCGACCCGGTCAGCCAGTACATGCCGGGCCGTCTGGCCTTGTCCACGGCGAGCTTCAGATGGCTGAACAGTTGGGGTGCGTGTTGCACTTCATCGATGGTGGCCGGCGCGGGGTGCATTTGCAGGAACAGGGCTGGATCACTGCGGGCGATTTCGCGTTGTTCCAGATCGTCAAGCGTCACATAGCGGCGGCTGTCGCCGCCGCAGTGCTCGAGAAGCGTGGTCTTTCCCACCTGCCGGGGACCGGTGAGCAAGAGGACCGGAAAGGCATCGGAGATGCGGGGAATGGTTCGGGACAGGGTGCGTTGAAGGTACATGATCTCGGCAATTCTGGTATCGCATTCCATATTAGCCGAACTTCGGGATCCATTCGAGTGAAACCGGTCCCAAATCGGGCAACGCTTCCGGTTCACGTGGAATGGGCTCGCACCCGCCTCATCGTTTGAACCGTTGACTTCGGCAACGCGATGATCATCGCGCTCGCCGTAGGTTGGCAAGATGTGATCCGCCGTCGGGCGATGTCGCCGATTCCTCTGGACCAAGCGTCATGCCCACGAAGCAAGGACTTTCCGGTGCGTCAGGATGGAGCTCCACTCTACCTGACGGAGACTCCCGAGTTGTGCGACCGGGGAGTGCGCCTGATCACGACTGGGACATCACCATATGCGCATCAGTTGTGGAAACACTGGCGTGCGAGTGGTGGGAGTCATCCCGCAATGGCACGCAGGCGGGCGATCTGGCGTTCGACCGAGATCCCTTCCTGCGAGGTGATTTCCAGTTTCTTGTCCTGGAAGGTGTCTCCCGTGTGTGACTGGCGCCACTCATCGACGGTCCTGTCGCGTTCGCGCACCAGATCCTTCACGAGTGGTCGGAACAGGCGCAGCATGCCGGTGACCCAGCGGTTGACGGGCCAGGATGGCCGGGCGTGGTCGATCACGAAGTCATCCACCATGTCGCAGACATCGTCGGCCGCATACCAGGCCTCTCCCGTGACCCACCGATTGACGGTGAAGAGGCCGATGGCGAATCCCTTGGAGTCCATCGAGATGGCGATGAGGTGACTGAGCGCATCGTTGCCCGTCGGCCACTCCGCCTCGCCGTCGTACTCCACGGGAACAACGCCTTGCTTCATGCCCTTGGAGCGCATGAAGGTGTGAAAGTGACCGTGTTCCCCGGGCCTCTGTGCCTTGGGATGGGCATGGTAGTAGTACTGGCTGTGGCTCGCCCGGTCGAAGACGTCGCCCTTGGGATAGTGCCGCCACTGGTAGAACGTGCCGGCATCCCGCAGAAGTTCGCCAACGATGTTGTCATTGGTCTGGCGCAGGACGCGATGGCATTCGAGAACGTCGTTGCCTGCCTCGATCATCGCCTCGAGTTCGTCGCCCGGGAGATCCTCAAGGCGGGTGCGATCCGTCGTCATGGCGAGCCCTCGGTGATGAATGTACTGGCCGGGGTCATCCGTCTTCCACGACGAGTCTGAAGCCGATGAGGATGTGGCGGATGTCCTCGGGCCGGCCATGCCGGTCAGCCGGACGGCACACTCCGCAACCGCGATCATCCCAGGAACCGCCCTTGACCCAGTATCGCCCCGGGCGCTGTTCATCGGCGGTCCACTCGAACACCTGCCCGGCAACATCCAGCATGCCGAAGGGACTTCCCCCCTCCGGAAACGAGCCCACGGGCATCGTCGAGAAGGGGCCAAGGTCATGGGTGTTGAGTTTTGTGGCGTCCCACTCGTTGCCCCAGGGGAACATCCGCCCATCCGTGCCACGTGCGGCCTTCTCCCACTCGAGTGCCGTCGGCAGGCGCCACAGGCGTCCGGTCTCCCCGGACATCCAGCGGGCATAGGCCATCGCGTCGGCATGGCTCACGAGAACCACCGGATGGTCGAGCCTGTCAGCCGGCGGCGTTCCACCGGTCCAGGCGTAGGGCCGCGTGCGAGGGTAGGGGTGAATCAGTCCGTAGCCGTCCCAGGTTTGCCTGTCGACATCGGGCACGGCGTGTCCCGTGGACTCGACAAACCGGGCATAGTCGGCCTGGGTGACAAGATTCTTCATGATGAAGAAGGTGCCGAGCTCGACGACGTGTCGGTCCATGTCATCGTCGTACCATCCCCATTGCCTGGTTCGCGAGTGACCGTAGGCCTCCTCGTCGAGACGATAGGCCAGCTCCCTTTCATCCGTGTCGGACCCGGCGATGAATGGTCCCCCGTCGATCATGATGACCTCGGGGTGAGGCGCGTCGCCTGCCATGGATGAGGCGTACGGCGAAAGGACAAGGAGCGTGCCGCAGAGGAACGTGCGCAATGGACCAGGAGCCTTCCCCACAACACCCATAGTGCACCGCATACCATGAGAGCGCCGTAGCGTCATTTCCGGTTTCCCATTCTGCCGGGGTCCGGCTATCATGACAGATTACGTGCGGTGTGCTCCATGAGCGCACCCGGTTCGAGATCTCGAAACCGGAGGATCCAGACACCATGGGCAAACTGAGAAGGAAACTTTTGACGACCACCATGATACCGGCGGTCGTCGGTCTCGGGAGCGTCATGGCATTCGATGCGTCGGCCTGCATGTGCCAGCGCAAGGCAGCCGCCAAGGCCTACACCATGGCCCTCGAGAACCCCGAAGCCGTGGCTGATCCCGCGACGGGATTGGCGGCCGGCTGCGATGCCTGTGGCGCATGCGGTGGCTGTGGAGCCTGTGGCGGCTGCGGAGCGTGCGGAGCGGGCTGTGGGGCTTGCAATCCCTGCGCGGCCGAGTGCGAGGAAGATCCATGCAATCCATGTGCGGTGTGCGAGGATCCGTGCGGCGCCAGCCTTGAGACGGCAACGGGCCTGGCGGCCGGCTGCGGTGCCTGTGGCGCATGCGGCGGCTGTGGCGGCTGCGGAGCGTGCGGAGCGGGCTGTGGGGCGTGCAACCCCTGCGCGGCCGAGTGCGAGGAAGATCCATGCAATCCGTGTGCGGTGTGCGAGGATCCGTGCGGCGCCAGCCTTGAGACGGCAACGGGCCTGGCGGCCGGCTGCGATGCCTGTGGCGCATGCGGTGGCTGTGGAGCCTGTGGCGGTTGTGGAGCGTGCGGAGCGGGCTGCGGGGCGTGCAACCCCTGCGCGGCCGAGTGCGAGGAAGATCCATGCAATCCATGCGCGGTGTGCGAGGATCCGTGCGGCGCCAGCCTTTGGCAGCCGGATGATGGAACCGGGGTTGCCTGGAATGTCCTGACGGGCGAGCCGAGCGCTGCCTATGTCACCGGACTGCTGCCCCAGGGCGACGTGCCTGCCATGTTCGAAGGAGTCGTGGAGCCTGTTGCCGGCCTGGTCGATGAGGGCATCGGTGCGATTGGCACGGGCGCCACGGATCCTGGCTCCCGGTTCGTTCCGGACGAGACCGCTTTGGACAGCGGCAACTGGCGTTACACGCTGTTGGTGTCCTGATCGTCCAGCGTACCGTGCGGGACGACAGACGACTCGTTCGTCGCAGCAACGCACTGCGCCCTGGCAGGGGCCGGATCGGCATCGCAGCCGGCCTGGCCCTTGCTGTTCTTGTTCTCTTCCTGGCACTGGGCCGCGCCGGAGACGGGACATTGGCGGCCGACAGTGCCTGGGCTCTGATGAGCCGCGATTCCCTTCTCGTCATCGACGTGAGAACCGGCAGCGAATGGCGGTCCACCGGCCTGCCGGACAAGGCGGTCGGTATCAGCCTTTCCCGTGGGGGAGTGACCTCCTTTGTCGATGCGGTGCTTGAAGCGGTTGATGGCGACCGGTCCCGTCCCGTGGCGATGATATGCGCCTCCGGCGTGCGTTCGGCGCGGGCAGCCGATATCCTGCAACGCCACGGATTTGTGGAGGTCTACGATATCGCCGAAGGCATGATGGGAAACGGACACCGACCAGGCTGGATTGAACGCGGACTGCCGCTTCGTGCCATGGATGACGGCAGCGGTTCATGAGCGTGCCTTCCGCTGCTCCCCTTCATACTCAATGTCCAATGACGTTTACAGATTGAATTCAAAGGAGAAAATCACCATGTATCGTAAATCCAAAGCCACACGCCTCGTGGACGACCTTGTTGGCGGTGAAGTTTCCAGGCGGGACTTTCACCGCACGCTCGCTGCCACAGGCATCGGCCTCGCGGGGACCACCCTGCCGTTGTCGGGTGCGGCAGCCAACACCGACCCCGCGGCACTCAATGTCTTCGAGTGGGCGGGATACGAACTGCCCGAGTTCTATCCGGGATACACCGAAAAGCACGGTGTGCCTCCGACATTCGCGCTCTTCGCCGAAGAGGAGGAGGCCCTCCAGAAGCTGCGCTCCGGATTCCCGTCGGACATTTCGCATCCGTGCAGTGGTTCGGTGGCGCGTTGGAGGGATGCGGGCACATTGCGCCCGCTTGATGTCAGTCGCGTCGAGGCCTGGGACGACATATTTCCGACCACCAAGGACATCCGAGGTGTCAAGTTCGGGGACGAGTACTATTTCCTGCCCTGGGACTGGGGCAACAGTTCCATTCTCTACAGGCCCGACCTGCTTCCGCTCGGTGAGGATGAGCAGTCCTACGATATCCTGCTCAGACCGGAGTTGCAGGGCAAGATCGCGATGTTCGACTCGGTCGATTCGACCTTTGCAGTCGGTGGTCTCCTGACCGGCGCCGAGAACATCTTCGCGATGACCGACGAAGAAATCGAAGCCGCCGCCGAAGTCGTCCGTGAGCTTCACCACAACATGCGGTTCTACTGGTCCTCTCCCACGGAGTTCGAACAATCCATGGCCGCCGGGGAAGTGTTGGCGGCATGGTCCTGGAACAGCTCGATCATCGAGATGAAGAACCAGGGCATCGAGGTCGTCTTCATGAATCCCAAGGAGGGGATCATGACCTGGATCTGCGGATTCACGGTCATGTCGAGCGGCGAGGCGGCAGATGACCTCATCTACGACTATCTCAATGCCACCATGGAACCGCGTGTCGGCAAGTACCTCATCGAAGAGTATGGCTATGGTCACTCGAACAAGCACACCTACGATGTGGTGTCCCAGGATGTGCTCGAAGCTCTGGGTATCGTCGATCCCGTGGCACTCATGGCCCAGGGCAACTTCTACGACGAGATCCCTGCAGATATCCGCGAAAAGATGATCGTCAAGTTCGACGAGATCAAAGCCGGTTTCTGAGGATCACGAATGGAGACGCCGGCCACGGTCGCCGGCGTCTCCATTCATCGAGTTGGTCGTCGTGTCCTGACGCTTGACCGACTCCGCAAGCACGTCCCGACCGTTCGCGAGAACACTCGTGCCGTTGGTCAGGCGGCGTGGCGCATGACCTCGTCGCGGGTCCTCTGGAGTTGGTCGAGGTCGAAACCGAAGAGTTCCGCGGCGTTGGCGCAGAGCACCCGGTGTGCCGATTCGGGATCGAGTTCCTCACGGATCCGGTTGATGAAGGGCCGACTCTTCGGCCAGGACCCCTCGTCGTGGGGATAGTCGTTGCCCCACATCAGGATGTTGCTGCCCGTGAACCTCACGTTGTTGAGAGCCACGGGATCGTCGGTGATGGTGATGGCGCCCTGGCGCAGGAAGTACTCGCTGGGACGCAGGTCCAGTTTCTTCATGCCAAGGTGACGCTGTCGCTGCATCTGGTCCATGGCGTGGAGAACCCATGCCAGCCAGCCGCACTCCGCCTCCGTGACGACAATCCTGAGGTCAGGGTGATTCTCGAGGACGCCGGCACCCGTCAACTCGACGATCGGCGCCATGCCGGCGGCCATGCCCAGCACCGTGGAATTGAGCATTTCCGGCCAGTCGCGTTGTCGTTCCACGACACCCGAATAGGCAGCGAAACGGTCCGCATCCATGGCGCCCAAGTCGGCAAAATCCGCGTGCAGGGCGAGGTTGCCGCTGAAAACATGGAAGTTGAGCGGAATGCCTGACTCCTCGGCCAGTGACCACAGGGGTTCGTAGTCGGGCATGCGATAGGGCCGCCAGGGAACATTGGCCGGCAGGAAGAGCGTGCAGAATCCGAGTCTGATGGCGCGTTCGGCTTCCTTCATCATCTCGTCGATATCGTCGACGGCGATCATGGCGACGGGTTTGAGGCGGTGCTGCCAGGGACCGAACGTGTCCCGCACGAAGTCGTTCCAGGCTCTGGCCCAGGCATGGTGGAATGCAGTGGGCCCCCTGCCGCCGGAGAGGGAAAGGCCGATGTTGGGGAACATCACGGCGGCGTCGACACCCTCCAGAGCCATGTCGCGCAGGCGCCTGTCGATGTCCGTTCCCTGCGAAGGATCGGTGCGAAACTCCTTCATGAGATCGATCTCACCAAGTGATGTGGCGGTGGAGTTCCTCAGATCCTCGCCGGCCAGCGTCACCTTGAAATCGCCGTTCACATCGCTCTCGAGGCGCGGCAACAGATCACGGTAGTGCTCCGGAAGCCTCGCCCGCATGGCGTCGGGTTCACCTACGTGGGCATCGGCTGAAATGACCACATCATGGAGCATCATGACGATCGGCTTTCCCTGCGTTGCCGTCATTCTTGCATCCATTCGGTACCGGGTAAAACACTGTCGGGCCGTCCGCCAGATACTATAGTGGCGGACAATGAAGCCGGAGACAGGAGGAGACATGTCGAACAGGGGTCTGCTGGCCGGAAGACGGGCTCTCGTGACCGGTGCGGCCAGGGGAATCGGTCTTGCCATCGCCAGTGCCTTCCATGAGGAGGGAGCGCAGGTGGCTTTGAGTGACATCGAAGGAGGGGCCGCCGTCACCATGGCCGCGGATCTCGGATCGCGGGCTCGCGGCTATGCTCTCGATGTCACCGATGCCGGGGAAACCGAACGGGTCTTCAACGAGGCGGCGCAGTGGCTGGGTGGCCTCGATCTCGTTGCCGCGAATGCCGGCATCTCCACCATGAAAGCCGTCAGGGACCTGACGGAAGAGGAATGGGACGCCAACATGGCCGTCAACGCCAAAGGCGTTTTCCTCACCAACCGGGAGGCTGTCCGGCACTTTCTCGCTACGGACACCGAGGGAGTCATCGTCAATACCGCCTCGCTCGCCGCCAAGATCGGCGCGCCCTACCTCGCCCACTACGCCGCCAGCAAGTTTGCCGTCGTCGGTTTCACGCAATCGTTGGCGAGGGAGGTCTCTGCCTGTGGCATCCGTGTCAACGCCGTGTGCCCCGGTTACGTCAGGACGTCGATGCAGGAGCGGGAGATTGAATGGGAAGGCAGGCTGCGCGACATGGCGCCCGAGGCCGTGCTCGACGAGTACATTGCCGCCACGCCGCTGGGCCGTCTCGAGGAGCCTGACGATGTCGCCTCGATTGCCGTCTTCCTGGCGAGTGACCTTTCCCGGTTCCTCACCGGGGAATCGATCAACGCCAGCGGCGGCGTACTGATGGACTGAACCTCTCCGGGAGAGAAGGGTATGAAATGGCTTGCGAAGCACCTGGGAAACAGGAAACCGGTGATCGCCATGGCGCATCTTCCGGCGTTGCCGGGATCACCATTGCATGATGCCGCGGGAGGCATGGGCGCTATCATCGATCATGTGTCGCAGGACATCGAATCGCTTCAGGCGGGAGGTGTCGACTGCATCATGTTCGGCAACGAGGGCGACAGGCCATACCTGCTTGAAGCCTCGCCGGAATCGCTCGCCGCCATGACCGCCGCCGTGGCGGCCGTCAAGGACTGCATCACCGTCCCCTTCGGGGTCGACTACCTGTGGGATCCGGTGGCAACCGTGGCCATTGCCGTGGCCACGGACGCCGTTTTCGCCAGGGAAATCTTTACCGGCGTCTACGATTCCGACATGGGCCTGTGGCAACCGGATGCCGCCCGGGCGCTCAGAATGCGTCACGACCTGGGGCGGGACGACCTGAAGCTCCTCTTCAACATCAATGCGGAATTCGCGTCACCGGTGGGCGCCAGATCGATCGAGTTACGGGCCGAGAGCGCCGTCTTTTCATCTCTGGCCGACGCTGTCCTGGTCTCGGGTCCCATGACCGGACAGCCTGTCGACGCATCCGAACTCTCGCGGGTCAAGGATGCTGTGGGAGAAACGCCGGTCCTTGCCAACACGGGCTGCACGGCAGCGAACATCGCCGACATCCTGTCCGTGGCCGACGGCTGTATTGTCGGCACGCATTTCAAGGTCGGGGGCGATACCTGGAATCCTGTCGATCGCGACCGGGTGGCCCGCTTCATGGAGATCGTTTCCCGGAACCGTTCCCGATGAGCTTTCTGCTCGGCCTCGACATCGGCACCACGTCAACCATCGGCATCCTTGTCGACTGCAGGGGCGGCGTCCAGGCGATCGCCTCAAGGCCCAGTGAACTCCTGTCGCGCCACCCCAATTGGGCCGAGGAGGACCCGGACCTGTGGTGGGCCAATGTCTGTGCCATCGTGCCGGAGCTGATCAGCACCGGCGGCATAGGCGCGGACGATATCGCGGGTGTCGGGGTCACGGGCATGGTTCCCACCCTCATCCTGCTCGATGACGATGGCCTGGCGATACGTCATTCGATCCAGCAGAACGATGCCCGGGCGATCGAGGAGATCGGGGAGATGGCGCGGAACGTGGATGCCGACGCGTTCCTTGCCCTGACCGGAGGCAGCATCAACCAGCAGATCATTGCGCCCAAGCTGCGCTGGCTGGAACGTCATGAACCCGGCAACAGGAATCGTGCGCACACCATCACGGGCTCCTACAGCTATATCACCGCCAGACTGTGCGGAACTCTCACCATCGAGCGGAACTGGGCCCTGGAAGCGGGATTCATGGATCTTGCCTCCGGAGCCCTTGATGACGGTCTGCTCGCCCACGCCGGCCTCGCACCGGGCAGTCTCCCGCCACTTCACGCCTCCCACGACGTTGTTGGTGAGGTGACATCCCATGCCGCGTCGCAGACGGGACTTGCCGCCGGCACGCCCGTTGTGGCCGGGTGTGCCGATCACATCGCCTCCGCCTTCGTGGCGGGTGCGTCACGGGACGGCGACCTGGTCGTCAAGTACGGCGGAGCAGGGGACATCCTGCTGTCGTGCACCACTCCGGTGACCGACCCCCGCATGTTCATCGATTACCACATTGTCCCCGGTCTCCACTTCTCGAATGGCTGCATGGCTGCCAGTGGCAGCGTGCTGAACTGGATCGCCACCCACCTGGCGAAGGCCGAGGCAGGGCAGGCGGAGCAGGAGGGACGTTCCGTCCATGCCTTCCTTGACGCCATGGCGGCGGACCTGCCGCCGGGGGCAGGCGGCGTTCTCCTGCTTCCCTACTTTCTTGGTGAGAAGACACCTCTCAACGATCCCCACGCGCGGGGCACCCTGACCGGTCTTGGCCTGCACCACGGACTCGAGCATGTATGGCGTGCAGCCCTGGAATCGGTGGCTTTCGGCTTCCGGCACCATGCCGATGTGTTCGACGACATGGGTCTGGAGATCACCAGGGTTGTCGCCTGCGATGGCGGAGCGGCAAGCGATCTGTGGGTCCAGATCACAGCCGATGTTCTCGAGCGGCCCATCGAAAGGCTGCTCGATCACCCGGGATCGTGTCTCGGCGCCGCCTTTGTCGCCGGTATGGGCGTCGGCGTCATTGACGACTGGGCGGACATCAACGCCTATGTCGGGACGGATCGTGTCTTCGAACCGGATGGTGCCACGTCATCCGTCTACCGCGAGGCTTATGACCTCTACAGGGAGCTTTACGAACGCCTGAAGTCCCTCTACCCCCGGGTCGGCAGGCTTCCGGCGGCCTGACACCATGGCACCGTTCAGTCGGCACCGAGGGCGGCAATCGGAGAACCCGAGAGAAGCCTGGAGAGGGTGCCGTCGATACCGCGTCGTGGCTCACCCATCAGTGTGACGCGGTAAAGCCGCCTGTCGAAATCGAGATCAAAGATATCGGGTGTCGCGAAATGCAGACAGGACCGGTTGTCCCAGAAGGCCACGCTGCCCGGTTCCCACCTGAAACGCACCATGAACTCGGGTCTGAGGGCGTGTTCGTAGAGCAACTCGAGGAGTCGCTCGCTCTCGAAGGCCGACAGCCCGACCACATTCCGGACGAACTCCGGATTGACATAGAGGACGCGTCTGCCGGACTCCGGATGAACCACCACCATGGGGTGTTCGGCCATCAGTGCGGCACTGTCCACCCGCTGATCATATTCGCGGCTGCGGTCGGCGCCCGAGGGCGGCTCGAACCGGTGGATGCAACTCAAGTGGTCGATGAACCCGCGGAGAACAGGGGACAGGGTCTCGTAGGCCCGGGTCATGTCGAGCCACAGGGTGTCGCCGCCGTGGGGAGGGATGACGTCGCCCCTCAGGATCGTGGCGAACGGCGGATTGACCGCCGGCGTGACGTCGGCATGCCAGCCCCTCCAGGCGCGGCGCGGTTTCTCGCCTCCCCTGGTAATGGCCACGCGAAACTTCGTGATGGGATAGATTTCCGGGGGCAGACCGTCCTTCGTGCCGAATACCACGTGGGCCGGTGTCAACTCACCGAACTGCCGGGCAAAGCGGCTGTGTTGCTCGTGGTCCAGTGACTGGTTCCTGAAGAAGATCACCTTCCACTCAACAAGCGCTTCGCGGATCGCCGTCACCACGTCGTCCGGCAACGGCAGGGAGAGGTCGACTCCGGCGATTTCAGCGCCAATGTGCGCCGTCATGGGGCGAACGTCAGGCAGGGCGGGCGGAGGATGCCTGCGATGTGTCACGCGGGTGCCTCCGATCCGCCTTCCTTCAGATAACTGCCGAGTTCCGGGCGAACCGGACCGCTGGCGCCGCCGTGGAGAATGGCAAGACCACTCTCGGCCTCAAAGAAGTGAATTTGCTCAAGATCGATGTAGAGGGGAATGCGGGCGCCGGCGACCGCGTGGAAGGTTGGGCCCTGCCTCACGGAGATCTCCTGTCCACTGCCAAGGTCGGCAACGAGGATGACCTCCGGTCCAAGGACCTCGACAGCAACCACGGTGATATCGACCCTGTGATGGACACCCTCCGCAGGCTCCTCCATGTGGACGTCTTCGGGACGGATGCCGACGACGACCTCGGAACCGGCATGCCGTCTCAGGGGCGCCCGACGGTGGCGCGGGATGGGCAGGCTGATTGCCGAAAGGTCGACCTCATTGACGCCGTGATGGCCGGCCAGCTTCCCCTTGAGAAGATTCATCGGCGGGCTGGCAAGAAATCCGGCGACGAACGAATCCGCCGGGTGGCGATAGACATCGAGAGGCGGGCCGACCTGAATGATCCGGCCTTCCCGCATGATGCAGATACGCTCTCCCATGGTCATGGCCTCGACCTGGTCATGGGTGACGTGCACGACGGTCTTGCCGAGCATGCGGTGAATCTTGATGAGTTCGGTGCGCATGGCTGCGCGCAGCTTGGCGTCGAGGTTGGACAAGGGCTCGTCGAGAAGGAATGCCTCGGGATCACGGACCAGCGCCCTGCCCAGTGCTACCCGCTGTTGCTGACCGCCGCTGAGTTCACCGGGGCGACGGTCCAACAGGTCGTCGATGCCGAGCATGGTCGTGGTGTCGCGGATGCGCCTGTCGATGACCTCCTGCGGCGTCTTGCGAAGCTTCAGGCCGAAGGCAAGATTGCGTTCCACCGTCATGTGCGGATAGAGCGCGTAGTTCTGGAACACCACCGCAAGGTCGCGGTCTGCCGGATCGACGTCGTTGACGATCTCGCCATTGATCTTCAGGTTCCCCGAAGTTACTTCCTCGAGGCCGGCAATCATCCTCAGCGTGGTTGACTTGCCGCAGCCCGAAGGGCCCAGCAGGACCATGAACTCGCCTTCACGGATTTCGAGGTCGATGTTGTCGACCGCGAGAATGTCCTGACCGTAGACCTTGGTCACACCTTCAAGAACGATGTTGGCCACGCGCAGGTCCCCCTATTTCAACGAATTCATGTACCGGTAGAGATAAACCGTCAGGGCCAGGATGATCACCAGGAGACCGGCTGCCATGGCGGAGGCACGGCCGACATCGAGCCCGAAGAACGCGGCACGGTAGATGTAGTAGCTGATGAGATCGGTGGCCGTACCCGGTCCACCCTTGGTCATGATGAAGATGATATCGAAGGTCTTGATGGCGAAGATCAGCCGCAGCAGGATCGCCACCGCGATCACCGGTCGCATCAGCGGCAGGGTGATGTGGATGAAGCATCTGATGGTCGAAGCGCCATCCATGCGTGCCGCTTCGTAGGGTTCCCGCGGCAGTGCAGCCAGACCGGCGACCAGCAGGATGGCCATGAAGGAGACCTGGTGCCAGATATCGGTCAGCACCACGGTCCAGAATGCGACATCGGCATCGCCGAGCCAGCTCACCGGCGAGATTCCGACGAGGCCTATGGCGTAGTTGACGATGCCGAGTTCCGAATGGAGCAGCATGCGCCAGAGAAGACCGACGACGACAGGATTGATGAGAAGGGGGGCGAGCAGGATGAGGTAGTAGATCGATCCGAAGCGCCGGGTGGCATGGAGTGAAAGGGCCACCGCAAAGCCGATGATGAATTCGATGACGACGGACGCCAGGACGAACTTTGTCGTCACCCAGAGCGAGCCTGGCAGGTACTCCTCGTCGAGCGCCTCCTGGTAGTTCTCCATACCGACGAAGGTGTCGTAGTTGGGAGTGAGCAGCGTGTAGTCGTGGACGCTTGTGTAAAGCGTGAAGAACAGCGGAAACGTGATGACAATGAGAAGGGACAGGAGGCCCGGCGCCGTGAGCAGAAGCCCGAAGCGCCGGTCTCTCCCGGCAAGTGTCAGTCCGTCAGCCGTGGCCACGGACATGATTCTTTGATCTTGTACCTATTCCTCGATCTTGCCGTCCTTGACGAGCAGCGCGTGCAGCTTCTCCTGGGCTGCGGCCATCGCCTCGGCGACCGGCTTCTCGCCGGTGGCTGCAAGATTGAGTTCCAGCCCCACCTGTTCGACGAACTCCGTGGTGTACGTGAACACCGGGAAGTCCTTCGTTCCGGCGAGGATCTCGCCCAATATCGGATAATAGGGCCGTGCCGTCACGACATCGGAATCGGTGAAGATCTGGGCCTGGGTCGGCGCACCGCCCAGCATGGCCCGTTCCTTGGCCACTGCCGCTGATTCGGCCCACTTCATGAAGGTCCATGCGGCTTCCTTGTTCGGGCTGGAGTTGGGAATGGCCCAGCCCCATCCACCATTCAGGCCGCCACCCGGATTGGGTGTGATGCCGACCTTGCCGGCGACCTCGGAGGACTCAGGATCCTCGAATCCGGCATAGAGGATGTTGAAGGTGACGAAGCTGTAGGCCCGGCCCTGCGCCATCACGTTGAAGGCCTCGTCAAAGCAGTATGCCTCGGAACCGGCCGGGCTGTAGTTCTCGACGGCCTCCCGATAGTACTCCATCGCCCGGATGGCTTCCGGAGAATCGAGCAGCGGGTTCCAGTTCTCGTCGTGGTAGAGGCCACCCTGCGAATAGAGGTAGTTGGCCCACTGCATCGAAATGCAGTCACCGCGCTGGCCCTGGATGACCGTGCCGTAGAAGTCCCTGTTGCCGTCCCCGTCGGTGTCGCGGGTGAAGAACTCGACCTGCTTCCAGTACTCGTCCCAGGTCTGCGGCACCCTGAGTTCCATGCCGTAGGCTTCCTGGAAAGCTGCCTGTTCGTCGGGATCGTCAATCAGGTCCTGGCGATAGATGAGCGCCATGGAGTAATTGTAGAAGGGCAGCATGTAGAGGACGCCGTTGACCCTGCCCACGAGATCCATGAGCTTCGGCACGTAGACGTCGACATCCACGCCGTCGCGCTCGACAAGGTCGTCAAGCGGCATCAGCCAGCCGGCCTTGGTGAACTCGCCGACCCAGTAGAAATCGACCACGATGAGATCGTAGCTGCCCTCCGGGGCGATGAGCTGCGGCACCAGTTTCGAGTGCATGTCGATGTAGCTGATGGCCTCGATTTCGACATTGATGCCGGTTTCCTCCTCGAACTGAGGCAGCAGCTCCTGGATGTAGCGGGTGTCGGGAACCGTCTCCATAAGGATACGGATGGTCTGTGCCTGGGCAGCGCTGACAGCAAGCGCCAACGCAGCCACGACAGAAAGAAACAACCTCATGATCTATCTCCCCTTGTTGTTGGACAATAACGACGAAATGAAGACTCCATTCATCGACTGACGCCTACTTCAGCGCCCCCAGCGACAGGCCCTTGATGAGGTAGCGGCGCAGGAAGGGCAGCAGCACCATGGCCGGCAGGATGGCACAGATCGTCGCTGCCGACAGCAGCGCGATATCGACACCCCGGTGGGTCTGGAACGACGACAGGCCCACCGGCAACGTGTTCGTGTGCGGGCCGCTCAGGATGAGGGCATAGAGAAACTCGTTCCAGCTGAGCAGGAATGCGAGCAGTCCTGCCGCCAGTATTCCAGGGGCCGCCACAGGCAACGTGATGCGCACCAGCGCCTGAAAGCGGCTGGCGCCATCGGTACGTGCGGCCTGCTCGAGTGTCGCCACCTCACCGTCGAAGAAGGCGACAAGGAGCCATGCAAGAAAGGGCAGGCTGAGTGTCATGTGCGCCAGGATGAGGCCGGGAAGCGTGTTGATGAGCGACGCCTTGAGGAAGAGGGTGAAGAGCGGCAGGACAAGGATGACCGGCGGCAACATCTGGCTCGACAGGACGAACAGGCGCAGCGGCAGGCCTCCGGTATTGTAGCGGGCAAAGGCGTAAGCTAGGCCCACCGCCAGCGGCAGGGCAACGATCGTGGCGCCCAGGGCGACCGTGGCGCTGTTGAGAAAGTAGCTGAAGAAGGGGTGGCCGGTGAAGATCTCGATGAAGTTGTCAAGATTCGCCTGACCCCACTCGGGCGGAATCTTGTAGGCCGTCTTCTTGTCCGTCAGGGCGACCCGGAGCAGCCACAGAAGGGGAAGCAGGATGACTGCGCTGAACACCACAAGGATGCTGTGAGGCAACAGCCAGGAAAGAAACTTCCAACGACCTCGTTTCCGCATGGCGCCACGGCTGTTCGCAGTCATTCCCTCGTCGGCATCCGCGCGCGCGCAGAAGCTCCCCCAAGGCACTTTGAGCGCGAAGTCTGCGGCATGGCCACGGCTTCTTCAACAGCAATTCGGCCGTCAGGGGTCACTCTTTCATGGGCACCGTCGGTGGCGGTCTCTATGCTGGTCCCGGTTCAGGGGATTGTCGCCAGGGATGCCGGAAGTTTTCGCCAGCGGCCATGCGGTCGCATCGGACTGGCAGGAAGCGGTGCGATCGGTGGCCGCACAGCTTGGCGACCTCGATGACGACGACATCGGCTTTGTCTATGTCACGGATCACGTCGCCGGACATCTCCACGATGTCGTCAGTTTTCTTGCCGCGTCGACCGGGCTCGATCAATGGTGCGGAACCGTCGGCATCGGCGTGTGTTCCAATCGGATCGAATCCTTCGACGAGCCGGCGATCGTCGCTCTTGCGTGCCGCCTGCCTGGAGCCACGGCGCATGTCTTTCGCAGCGTCGGCGAGGCGGTCGAGGGGTGGCGGCAGACGGATTCCGGCGACACGGCAGGGTTCGGCGTCGTCCATGGTGATCCGCGTGATGCGGATGTCCTCGGCGGCCTGACCCGCCTCGCCCGCGAGACGGGAAGCTATCTGGTGGGTGGTCTCGCCTCGTCGCGGACCCGGTCTCCTACCCACGCCGGCAGCGGGGCCGGCGACGGTCTGTCGGGCGTGCTGCTGAGCGGAGCCCGGGTCGCCACGGCGCTGACCCAGGGATGTTCACTTCTCGAAGGGTCCCACGAAGTCACGAGGGCCGACGGCAACGCGGTTCTCGAGCTGGATGGCCGACCGGTGTTCGACGTGCTCGGGGAGAGATTCACCGGCGCCCGGGGGGCCGAGCAGCCGGTCGACCCGGCGTCGCTCCACGTGGCCTTGCCCATAGCGGGATCGGATGACGGCGCGTTCGTGGTCCGCAACATCCTCGGCATCGATCCGCACCAGCGCGCCATGCTGTTGGGAGATCACGTCAGCCGCGGTGACGTGCTGATGTTCTGTGTGCGTGACGATGAAGCTGCCGAGGCGGACCTGAGGCGCATGCTGCAATCCCTCAAATCCCGGGTCAGCCGTCCGCTCGGTGGACTCTATTTCAGCTGCCTTGCCCGCGGGCCCAACATGTTCGGCGCCGTCAATCGGGAGATGGAGATCGTCCACGATGTCCTGGGCGATGTGCCGGTGGCCGGATTCTTCTCCAACGGCGAAATCTCGCTTGACCGTCTCTACGCCTATACCGGGGTCCTCACCCTGTTCAGGGACGATTGACCTCTATCACTCGTCCAGGGTCGTGCGGACGGGAGAGTCGGGGAAAAACGCGTGCCAGGCGAAGGCGAAGTCGACCATGTAGACGACATCGACCGGGCCTGACTGCGTCATGCGCTGAACGGTCACATTGCCGACATCGAGACCTGACGCGATATCGCGGGTGTCGAGCGCCGACGCCTGGCCGGCTTCCCAGGTGATGACGAGGTCGCCGTCCACGATCTGTCCCTCCTCGCGGAGAAGATCAAGGGACCATGCCGTGTCGTCCACGCGCACCACCCGTGCCAACGGCGCGATGTCCGGGGGCAGGTCGCCCTGGTAGAGGCCGTAGGGCTCCGTCCGGCTGTCGTAGCCGGCGTAGGGCGTGGATCCGTAGGGGCGCAGGTCGGTGTTTCCCGGCACCAGCACGGTGCCATCGGGATGGCGCTGGCGGAAACGCTCGAAGGACTCAAGCCGCGAAGGCCAGGCCTCGAGCCTCGTTCCGGTCATCGCGCCGACGATGGCGCGGCCGGTGAACTGCTGCCACCAGCTCTCGGTCTGGCGGTCGTACATGACAAGGTCGGAGTGGCGCAGCATCCCGGTCACGCCAAAGTCCAGCACGGTTCCGTCGACGACTCTCTCGAACACGATCCCCGTGTTGCAGAGCGGGCAGTAGGTCACCGCCAGAGGGATGCCGTTGATGTCATCGTTGACGATCTCGTGCCAGACCAGGATGCGCAGGGGATAGGCCCGCGCTTCGCCGGCGACAACGACGGAGATCACCGGTTCGACGCCGAGAAGACCGTCATGGCCGGCCACGGGAACGGTGCGGGGATCGTCGATGGCCGGAATGCCATCTTTTGGCGGTCCGCCGGAGATGATGTCCGCGAGATCGACTGCGTGCCGCGAGAAGTCCGTCTTCGGCCATTCGTAGCGCCAAAGGTCCTCGTTGGCGGGCGCCGATGGCGCCAGGGCGAACACCAGGACTGCCGCGAGCATCAGGGCCCGGGCACGAAGCCGGCCCAGCGGTCGCGTATCACGCACGATCCCGTTGCCGCAGATCATGATGTCGCGCAGTCCGGCCCGGGCAATGCGCGCAGATCCTCGAGAAGGCCGCAAATGGCCCGGTGCTCCCGGTCGATGAGACAGCCGCTGCGCAGTCGCCCGCATCGAGGTCGGTCATGAGGGGGCGTCATCATTGCGGGCGGCCTCCTTGGGCGCGGCTGTCTTCGCAGAGGAGGCAGCCGTCCCCTGGCTGCCCGGGCAAGGTCGCCGAGCGAATCGTACGGTGTACCCGGCGACCTTGTCAGCTCACATGCCGAGCGTGACCTCTTCCCAGAGCCTCACGTACTTTTCGTCGAACTCCTTCGGTATCGGCTTCAGGAAGTTGCCGATCTCCAGGAACTTGTTGGGATCGGGCAAGCCGACTTCCTCGAGACGCTCTTGCGGAACCAGATCGAAGGCCTTGGAGTTGCCGTGACCATAACCGTACTCGCTGATCAGGAAGGCGCCGGCCTCGGGCGACATCATGGCATCGAGAAAGTCATAGACACGTTCGTCGCTGCTAACCCGGAGTTCCGGAACGGTGAGGACGAGGCCGCACACCCAGGTGCGCGCACCTTCCTTGGGGGTCATGAACTTGACCTCAAGACCTTCGTCTCTCATCGGCTTGACAAGACTGTTCCAGGCGTAGGTCGCGACAATCTCGCCGGCAGCCATGGCCTGACCGGCCTCCGACTGGCTGTCCCAGTAGAACCGGAGCAACCCGCGCTGCTTCACAAGGAGTTTCCTGATCTCTTCGAGCTGCGCGTCGGTCAGCGTTTCGAGATTCTCGTAGCCCAGTATCATGGCAGGGACCTGCACGCCGGGGTAGGGCGCGTTGTAGGTCGCGAGCTTGCCTTCATAGCGCTCGTCAAACAGCAGGCCCCAGGACTCTTCCTCGATCTCGACAATATCGGTGCGGTAGAGGATCGACGAGTTGCCCCATTCAAAGGGAATGAACAGGTTCTCGCCGTCGGCGGTGAGGGTTTCGTCGATTTGCGCGAACACCTCGAAGTAGTCGTCCCAGTGCTTCAGCCGGCCGGTGTCGATCGGTGCGAGGAGTCCGGCTTCGAACCACGGGGTGACGTTGTCCGAACAGGGATGGGAAACGTCGGCGCGGTAGCCCGCACGGAGTTTCTGCATAGCCTCGTTCACACTGGCGAAGTACCCGATGTCCGGCGATACGCCGTGCTTGTCAATGTAGCTCTGATGGAACTCGGGCAGCTCGTAGCCCGCCCAGGTCAAGTAGTGCGCCTCCGCGTCCTGGGCCGAGGCGTTGCGTGTCACCAAAGGAACGGTCGCGACACCCAGCCCCAACGAGGCGAGTGTCTGGCTGAACTCACGCCGGCCCATACGGCCCGACAGCAGCATGTCGATAGGGTCTCTAGTTGTCATGGTTTCCTCCCAATTATCGTTAAATTGGAATTCTTCCAAGAATATCACAGAGGTCGGTTGACAACAAGGTGACCGGCCGGCCTCGTCATCCGGGACAACCGCTGGCAATCCTGCGACGCGTTGCCGAACGCGCCAGAACCGCAGCCTCGGTGCAGCCCGAAGGTGGGGGGAGTGGACCTCGCAGCCCCGCGGCGTCTCTTCTTGCGACGGTTGAAACCCGCTACCATGTGTCGACGTCGTCGGAGCCCGTCATGGAAGAGATCGGCGATCTGATCGACCTCGAACGCTACCCGCTCGATCGGACCGGCAGCCAGGAGTGGCTGGCGCTGGTCGAACGGTGCCGCGCGGCGCACCGGGAGAGCGGCTGCGTCAACCTCCCCGGTTTCGTGAAGGCCGATGCGCTTGCTGCTTTCGCCAGGGAAGCTTCGATGCTCCTCGAAAGGTACGCCTACCGGAAATCCCATCTGAGGACGGCGCTGTTCAATCAGGGCGATCCGTCGAAATCCTCCGATCACCCGGCCAACCGCCTTTTTCGCGAGAATTCACTCCAGATCGCCAACGACCAGATCGGCGATACCCTGATCCGCCGTATCTACGAGTGGCAGCCATTGACCGATTTCATCGCCGCCGTCGAAGGCTGCGAACGGCTCTACCGCATGGCCGACGAGTTCCAGGCGTTGAACATCATCGCGCACGAAACGGGCAACGGCCTGCCCTGGCACTTCGACGTCAACAACTTCACCGTCACGCTGCTGCTCCAGGCGAGCGAAGCAGGCGGCGAATTCGTCTTCATTCCCGAGATGCGCTTCGGACGCGATGTCGACTTCGTCCGCATGGAGAGACTCTTCGAGGGTGACGAATCCTTCATTCACACGACAGAACGATCAGCTGGCACACTCACCCTGTTCCGAGGCCGCAACGCGCTCCATGCGGTCACGGCCGTCAAGGGATCCACGCCCCGGATCACCGCTGTTCTGACCTACGACGAGAAGCCCGACTGCGTTGCGAGCGAACGGGGGAACGCGTTCGTCTACGGTCCGCGGGTCGAGGCGATCTACAGAGAACGCAGGGCACGCGCACGACTCTCGTGAATCGGCGGCGTGGCCCATACAGCTCCCGCCGCGTCATTCGGATGCCGACGTTGGTGTTTCTGCAGACGATTCCGGTCGCCTTGATCAGAGCGCGTATCGCGGCATTCCTTCAGACGGACGATGGCATCGGGTGTCGCTCGACCGGATGATGTCTTCGGTCATGCGGACGATGCCGGGAAGTTGGTTCCCGGCGTGTAGGAGGCAATGGCCTCATCGATGGTGCGTCGAAGGAGATCGACAATGGTGTCGAGTTCGTCCGTCGTCGCATTGTAGGGGGGTGCGATGATGATCTGGTCGCCCCTGATGCCGTCCACGTTGCCGCCGGTCGGATAGACGATGAGGCCGTTGTCGAATCCCGTCCGCATGATTCGTTGGAACATGCGGGCATCGGGGCTGAACGGTTCGGCCGTTTCCCGGTCCTCGACAATCTCGACGCCCTGGAAGAAACCACGGCCGCGGATGTCCCCGACGTGGGGGTGCTGGCCGAGGCTTTCCTCAAGACCCGCTCTCAGCAGGTCTCCGTTGGCGGCGACCCTGGCCACGAGATCATCGCGCTCGATGATCTTCTGTACGGCAACGGCGGCCGCACAGCAGGTGGTGTGGGCGGTGAAGGTATGGCCGGTGATCGGCATCCCGTCCACGGTGTAGATGGGTTCGGCGACCTTGCCGGAGAAGACGGCGGCGCCCAGGGGGAGGTAACCTCCGCTCAGCCCCTTGGCGATGGACATGATATCGGGTTCCACGCCATCGTGTTCCAGTGCACGCCATGTGCCGCAGCGCCCGACTCCGCACATCACCTCGTCGGCGATCATCAGCACTCCTGTCCTGTCACAGATCTCGCGGATGCGGCGCGCGTACCCGTCGGGCGCGGGAACGGCGCCCCCGGCTGCACCAACCACCGGTTCGAAGATGAAGGCGGCGACATTCTCCGCCCCGAGCCGGGCGATCTCGTTCTCGAGTTCTCCGGCGCAGTGTTCGGCAACGTCGCTGGCAGCGACGCCCGCCGGCGGCCTGTAGGTGTTCACCGGCGAAAGACGGCTTGTCTCGATGAGCGAGCCCCGGTAGGGACGCTGGCGCTGGTGAAACCCCGAAACTGAGAGCGCCCCCAGGGTGTTGCCGTGCCATGAACGTTCACGGCTGATGAAGCGAACCCGCGAGGTTTCGCCCCGGGCCTGGTGGTACTGCAGAGCCAGCTTGAGACAACTCTCGACAGCCTCCGAACCGCCGGTGGTGAAGATGACGTGACCGAGGTCGCCTCCCGCCCGGCGGGTGATGATCTCCGTCAGTTCCTCCGCTGCGTCGCTTCGAAAGTGGAAGCGATAGCCGAAGGCGATGTCGTCGAGCTGCCTCTTGATCGCGTCGTTGACCTCGCGGTTGCCGTGACCAATGCTGAAGGCAGCCGGTCCGCCCGATGCATCGATGTAGCGCTTGCCGTCCCGGTCCCAGACGTGAATGCCCCGTCCGGATGCAATCCTGGGGAGCGTTGAGAGGGGATCGCTGATCATGTCCGGCCGTCCGCTGACTGTGCCGCCGTCGATACAGCGGGCGGACACTGCGTTCAAGCGCATCCCCGGCTCATGAGGGCTGATGGTTACAATCGCGTGGTTTCTCAAGGCGGCGTGCGGCCTGTCGTTACCGAGAAAGATTGCCGTGATGTTGGCGAAGATAGCCAAGCGATTCGGGTCTAGGTTCACGCTGACGGCGCCCAACCCGGACGCTACGTCGCGGACTTCGCTACCATCCAGGTCGGCTCGATGCTCGGCCGCGGATTCGTTTCACAATTGGATGGGGATCCCTGTCACCCCGGCGACGGCTCACAGTTTCGCCCCAGGTTCGTCCAGCATGTGCCCAAGCACAGCGGCGATCAGGTGCTTCCCCGAGTCGGCCTTGTTCTGAAGTTCGAATTGCTCGCAAGTTTCCTTGTCCGGTTCTGCCGCACTGGGATACTTCCTCACGTTCGGACTCCTCTTGGTCAAAGGACATCTGGGCAATACGGGGCTGCCGCTCCAAGCTAGTCATGCCCATCTTAAGATCGTCCAATTTGGCACAGGTTTCGTCCGTTGGCATGTCAGGAAAGCCGACTCCTACCATCCGACCGCACTTCTTCGAATGCGGGTGCTCAGCACCTGCTGTCTCCTTTGATCTTGGTCAAAGATTGGTTCACAGCAGCTGCGTTGTCGTGTGGTATGCGGACATTTTGCGACGTCCTTGACGTCGGGTGTCCCGCATCGCTGACCAGCCTGTGATTGTCAGGCCGCCTTCGGTTCCTTCGCGAGCACGGGCTTGCTGACGTCGGATGTCATCGGGTTGTCGGCGAAGTGGTCCGCCCACAGGCGCGGCGTCAGCCGGGCCACTTCCCGGGCGGGATGGGTCGAGACCCGCTGCAGGACATCGACGAGCCACGTGTAGGGGTCGATGCCGTGCAGGCGGCATGTCGACACCAGGCTCTGGAGGATCCCGACGGATTCTGCTCCCATCTCGCTCCAGGCGAACAGCCAGTTGCGGCGGCCCAGCGCAACGGGACGGATCGCCCTTTCAAGATGATTTGTATCTATGGGCACGTCGGGGTCCTGGAGACAGACCTCGAGGCCGCTTCTGTGATTGCGGGCGTAGCCGACGGCCTTCAGCAGGGGATCCTTCGGCGGACGCGTCATGTCCGCGACCATGTCATCGCACCATCGCCAGAAGGCTTCGACAATCGGCCGGGAGCGGTCCCGCCGCCAGGCCAGCTTCTCCCGGCCACCGAGCTTCTTCTTCCGGATCGCCTCCTCCTCGGCATAGAGACCGCCGATGAGGTCAAGGGCCTCGTCGCAGCGCACCGGGTCGAGATCCCGGATCTTCGCAAACTCTCGACGAGCATGGGACCAGCAGCTCGCGTGGACCACCGTGTCCCCGCGGGCCTTCGCCCAGGCGTCGTAGCCCTGGTAGCCGTCGCTGAGAAGGGTGCCCGAGAAGTCCCCGAGGAACGCCTCGACATGGCGGTGTTCCCGCGACGGCGCATAGTGAAAGACGACTTCGTTGCGGTCTCCGAAGATCGGCCAGAACCAGGCCTGGCGCATCTTCCCCGGACCGATCCTGCCCGCCTTGATCGAGGTCTCGTCCATCGCCAGCACGTCGCTCTCCAGAACCGACCGGCACTGCGCCTCGAAGACCGGCTTGAGCAGCGCCGACGTCCGCAGCAGCCACGAGGTCAGACTGGCGCGGCTCAGCGTCACGCCCGCAGCCTGCAGACGCTGGTGCTGGCGGTGGAGCGGCAGGTGCCAGACAAGCTTGTCGACGATCATCCCAGCCAGGAAGCTCACATCCGCACAGCTGCGCTCGAGGACAGACGCCGGCGCCGATGCCGACACCATCTCGCCCGTGTCACGGCGCTTGAAGGTCTCGGCAACGTAGCGCAGCACCACCCAGGAACCCGGCTCCTGGGCCAAACGGTGGGTGACCTTCTCGCCCACCTTCACCCGTTCACCCTCGGGGATCGCCTCGGCGGCGGGGTTGGCAACATGGATCGTCTTCACCGGCACCGTGTCGTCGAACCGCAGGCCTTCCTCGTTGACGCAGCCCTCGCGGTTCTTCCGCCGCCGCTTCTTCGTCACCACCTCTTCGACCACTGCCTCTTCCCCGGCCGCGGCAGCCTCGCCGAAGAGGTTCCCCATCTCCGAGGGGTCCGCCACCAGACGCCTCTCCGAGGTCGAACCGAAGATCTGGTTCCTGAACCAGGCAAGCGTCTGCCTGAGCGACGCGACCTCCTCGCGGAGCTCGACAATCTCCTGTTCCAGGGCTGCGATCGTGTGAGAGGCAGCTGTCATCGAGGACCGCATGTCCTTGTAGAGACCTTGGATGATCCCTACCGTCAGATGTGGTCCGTGTCAAGGAGAACCGTGTGGAGTCACGAGCCTCTTGGCTCTCCGATCCAGCGCCGGCGCCGCCCCGTCACACGGATCTCAAGGCCATCCACAAGAGCGTGGAACTCCGCCCGCGACAGCACCCGCTTGCCCGATCTGTCGCAGCTCACAGATGCAAACAGGCCCTTCTCCAGACGCTTGGCCCAGATGCAGAACCCGCCCGCCTCGAAGCACAGAACCTTGACCATCGTCCGCCTGCGGTTCACAAAAACGAACCAGCGTCCCGAGAGGGGATCGTCCCCGAGGTGCTGTCTCACCAGGGCCTGCAGCCCATCGAAGGACTTGCGCATGTCGGCGGGATCACGGGCAAGCCACACGCCGCCCCGAGGCCAGCCTCCCAGCATCAGGGCTTCCGCAGGCGCAAGACCGTGCCGTCGCCAAAGGCCAGTTCGACGTCCCAGGTGGAGACACTCTCCGGAGCCGCCACCTCAACGAAGGAGGTCTCCCGCTTCAGCCGCCAGTAGCGCAGAGAACTGCCGGAGATGCCATGCAGGCGGCAGAACTCGACCTGGGTGCCGATGAACCGGTCATACTCCTCACAAATCTCGCGCCACCGGGCCGCACCCTTCCTCGGCGACCGAGAACGAACAACGCCGGAACTTGACATGGCAATCTCCCTTCGCGTGTGACAACACGCCAAGGGACACCGGGACGCTCAGACGCTCAAGAACGTCCCGGAATGACCGGTTACGTCGTGTGCAGCCTGTGTGGGTCGGTCAAGTGCGGAGAGGCTCCATCCATTCAATACCTATCGACTAGATCATCCCAACCCCACTCGACGATCGTCCGGAAGACGGCGACTCTGCTCCTCCCTCAAGGCAGCATGGTGCTTTCGCATAGGCTCCCAAGGTTATCCAGATCTTGGGGCTTGAGGCCCGGCTCTACATTGAGCGGGGCTACACAGTCTGTCTCCGAGAATCCGACTGTCCTGTGCGATCTGTGCCCATAGCCGTTATATGAGAAACAATCACCGCGAGCCTTTGATCAGAGTCACCTGTTGAAGTCAACATGGTGCTGGCCCAAGTATTCATTGGCGAAAATACAAGAATACACTAAACCCAATTGTCACCGCCAACACTAAGCGGCAACCCCACAGCAATTTTTTGCTACTTATGTATCGATCAAGACTCAATTTCTTATCTTCAATTTGAAACACTCGCTTCATCACAGCGCCTTCTATCTTGTCTACTAGAGGGGTGGCGGCAACAAGTAGAACGACTAAAGCCAAGAGAATCTGAAAAACAACGGCATAATTTGCAAATAACTCTCTGCCGATGTCGAGCCATGTCGGGCCAACAATAGAGGCAGTTAGGGCGACAATTTGCAGCGCTAAGGAGTTTCGTCGATCTCTTTCCATTCCCCTTCTAGCAATGTTCATTCGTATTTCATTGGCTAATGCCGGATCTGATTCTTCTAATTTCTTGAGTTTCTCGACATTTGAAATGTCCGTGAAAGGAAGGGGGCACTTCAATAAAAAGCAGGTAATGTTGAACACGAGCGCGCATATCGCAATGATGACGGTGGGAACCATAACAAAGCCGGGCAGATCAGAAACATCTAGCAGTGAAATGACTGCTCCAAACAAAATCAGCAACATGAGAATTTGAACCAATACTGCCACACACATTAGAGAAACGAACCAAATGGCAACAATCGCGAAGGTGAAGGGGTTATACTTGATGTTGAGACTGTTGCTTTTCATCGCGTCGAAAAGACTCACAATCTCCCAAGTAAATTGATGAACATAGAAGTTGGATACTCTCTCATCATGGCGCGACCCGATAACTGCTTTTATCAAACAAACATAGTAGTCAGCTACGATCGAATACGCATCGGAGGCTAGGAACAATAGAGATGAAATCAAGAGCAGCATGCAAAATGCGGCATTGTCTTTGGATAAGGAAACGCCAAAGACACTTAGTTCATTGACAAACTCGGAGTCAAATGCTGCCAAAAGAAAGAAGAAAGGAAGTGTCAAAAGTAGGAGACGGAACTCTAGCCGGCGCAATTCCCGAGTTCTGTCACCGATACGAACTACATATTCTGTGTTAAAGCTGGAGCTGAGTGATGAGTCCTCGAGAAGGGTGCTGAAGTGATCTACAGATAGAGATATGCAGCTTCTCCATTTCAGTACATGATAGTCCTTTATGTCTTTATGGTTTGTCATTCACTACTCCGATGTTCCCCATTCAGACAACGTCATGTGGGACAGTTGATAAAGTCGGTAACTTCCGTCACCGCTATTGCGGCTTCTTCTGAGTAGGGGGGTGATCTCAGCCATAGCAAGAGTTGTCGTGGCTGCCGGGTCTTCTCGTGCGTGGAGTGCGAGTGCTGCAGGGGTGCGTGAGAAGATCGAGTCTTTCTGTCAAGGCGTGCATGGCTGAAGGTTGGTGCGTCGATGACAGTGTTCATGGGGCTCATTCCTAAGAACTCTAGTGCAGAAAGAAAAGCGGTCAGCGGCAGCGTGACCATCCTTGCGCTGTCTTGTCGGCCGTGACCAGCATGGCTGCTAGACCATGAGCCTGCCTAAGAACGAACCCAATGAGCCGGATGCGCGCTGCATACAGTCGGTGTTCGATCCGGGCTTGCTATGAGGTACCTTGCACGAGTACAGCCCGACTGCCTAGGTTGTCATCCATTGGCGTGACGGCACACTCGGGTGACTCACTGGAATGCCTCCCGCACTTGCCTGCAGACCGAAGGTTGTAGGCGAACTCATCCCGGAAGAAACGTGGCTGCAAGGTAGGGCCGTGCAGGGTTGGCCCACACGACGGTCTTGCGTGGCTGTCAAGCAGGACAGGCAGTCAAAGGTACGGTCCGCCATCACACCAAGCGCACGAAAGAAGCTCGATCGCACTCTTCAAAACGATACCTAAATCCCTGCCAACCCTTTTTCTGGGCTTTGGCCGACAGTGGTTTGCGAGGTTCAAACATTTTCGGACGCTGCAAGTCAGCAGAAAGATAGTAGATAGCATAATGGTGACGGTCCTTTGGGGTCAGAACCAAATACATGGGAAAGTACTTTCCCGCTTTCATTCTCTCTTCCTGTGGGCGCCAGGCGGCACCCAGCACACTGTAGGGAATGCTGGAAACATCTTCTTTAGTGAGCGTCTTTACCTGTGCCAGATATCCGCAGAAATCACAGATCACGTCGGCGCACTTGAAATTTGTGGGTAACCTGACGAGCGTACGTGTGCGTTTACACGAGGGGCATCCGCAGTCACGGACCACCTGCAACTCACCAAACTCCCCTAGTGTTTGCCTTGCTGTAACCATTGGCAATTGAGCTCCCAAGCTGAATGGTAGAATAGAAATCATACATGACATCACTACTTCATGAAGTTCGTGACAGCCTGATCCGGTCTCTTCCTCCGGCCTTTAGATGACCAGTGCCATCACTCGCCTCCACGCGTTACCAACGTAACCGGTCATTCCGGGACGTTCTTGAGCGTCTGAGCGTCCCGGTGTCCCTTGGCGTGTTGTCACACGCGAAGGGAGATTGCCATGTCAAGTTCCGGCGTTGTTCGTTCTCGGTCGCCGAGGAAGGGTGCGGCCCGGTGGCGCGAGATTTGTGAGGAGTATGACCGGTTCATCGGCACCCAGGTCGAGTTCTGCCGCCTGCATGGCATCTCCGGCAGTTCTCTGCGCTACTGGCGGCTGAAGCGGGAGACCTCCTTCGTTGAGGTGGCGGCTCCGGAGAGTGTCTCCACCTGGGACGTCGAACTGGCCTTTGGCGACGGCACGGTCTTGCGCCTGCGGAAGCCCTGATGCTGGGAGGCTGGCCTCGGGGCGGCGTGTGGCTTGCCCGTGATCCCGCCGACATGCGCAAGTCCTTCGATGGGCTGCAGGCCCTGGTGAGACAGCACCTCGGGGACGATCCCCTCTCGGGACGCTGGTTCGTTTTTGTGAACCGCAGGCGGACGATGGTCAAGGTTCTGTGCTTCGAGGCGGGCGGGTTCTGCATCTGGGCCAAGCGTCTGGAGAAGGGCCTGTTTGCATCTGTGAGCTGCGACAGATCGGGCAAGCGGGTGCTGTCGCGGGCGGAGTTCCACGCTCTTGTGGATGGCCTTGAGATCCGTGTGACGGGGCGGCGCCGGCGCTGGATCGGAGAGCCAAGAGGCTCGTGACTCCACACGGTTCTCCTTGACACGGACCACATCTGACGGTAGGGATCATCCAAGGTCTCTACAAGGACATGCGGTCCTCGATGACAGCTGCCTCTCACACGATCGCAGCCCTGGAACAGGAGATTGTCGAGCTCCGCGAGGAGGTCGCGTCGCTCAGGCAGACGCTTGCCTGGTTCAGGAACCAGATCTTCGGTTCGACCTCGGAGAGGCGTCTGGTGGCGGACCCCTCGGAGATGGGGAACCTCTTCGGCGAGGCTGCCGCGGCCGGGGAAGAGGCAGTGGTCGAAGAGGTGGTGACGAAGAAGCGGCGGCGGAAGAACCGCGAGGGCTGCGTCAACGAGGAAGGCCTGCGGTTCGACGACACGGTGCCGGTGAAGACGATCCATGTTGCCAACCCCGCCGCCGAGGCGATCCCCGAGGGTGAACGGGTGAAGGTGGGCGAGAAGGTCACCCACCGTTTGGCCCAGGAGCCGGGTTCCTGGGTGGTGCTGCGCTACGTTGCCGAGACCTTCAAGCGCCGTGACACGGGCGAGATGGTGTCGGCATCGGCGCCGGCGTCTGTCCTCGAGCGCAGCTGTGCGGATGTGAGCTTCCTGGCTGGGATGATCGTCGACAAGCTTGTCTGGCACCTGCCGCTCCACCGCCAGCACCAGCGTCTGCAGGCTGCGGGCGTGACGCTGAGCCGCGCCAGTCTGACCTCGTGGCTGCTGCGGACGTCGGCGCTGCTCAAGCCGGTCTTCGAGGCGCAGTGCCGGTCGGTTCTGGAGAGCGACGTGCTGGCGATGGACGAGACCTCGATCAAGGCGGGCAGGATCGGTCCGGGGAAGATGCGCCAGGCCTGGTTCTGGCCGATCTTCGGAGACCGCAACGAAGTCGTCTTTCACTATGCGCCGTCGCGGGAACACCGCCATGTCGAGGCGTTCCTCGGGGACTTCTCGGGCACCCTTCTCAGCGACGGCTACCAGGGCTACGACGCCTGGGCGAAGGCCCGCGGGGACACGGTGGTCCACGCGAGCTGCTGGTCCCATGCTCGTCGAGAGTTTGCGAAGATCCGGGATCTCGACCCGGTGCGCTGCGACGAGGCCCTTGACCTCATCGGCGGTCTCTATGCCGAGGAGGAGGCGATCCGGAAGAAGAAGCTCGGTGGCCGGGAGAAGCTGGCCTGGCGGCGGGACCGCTCCCGGCCGATTGTCGAAGCCTTCTGGCGATGGTGCGATGACATGGTCGCGGACATGACGCGTCCGCCGAAGGATCCCCTGCTGAAGGCCGTCGGCTACGCCCGCAATCACAGAAGCGGCCTCGAGGTCTGTCTCCAGGACCCCGACGTGCCCATAGATACAAATCATCTTGAAAGGGCGATCCGTCCCGTTGCGCTGGGCCGCCGCAACTGGCTGTTCGCCTGGAGCGAGATGGGAGCAGAATCCGTCGGGATCCTCCAGAGCCTGGTGTCGACATGCCGCCTGCACGGCATCGACCCCTACACGTGGCTCGTCGATGTCCTGCAGCGGGTCTCGACCCATCCCGCCCGGGAAGTGGCCCGGCTGACGCCGCGCCTGTGGGCGGACCACTTCGCCGACAACCCGATGACATCCGACGTCAGCAAGCCCGTGCTCGCGAAGGAACCGAAGGCGGCCTGACAATCACAGGCTGGTCAGCGATGCGGGACACCCGACGTCAAGGACGTCGCAAAATGTCCGCATACTTACCAACAACCGCGCCTGCCAGACGGCGTTGTAGGGGTCGCATCTTTCGTTGAGACGCTTCCCCGTCTTCGCCGAAGAACATCAAAGACCTGAAGCCGTCATGTTGCACGACGACGGACACTGCTGTGTCCCTGAACAGGTGTTGGGTCCCTGTTTAGTTCGATAGGAGCCCGTGGATTTTTCCCACATTGGGCGAGTGGTGGATTGGCCGGGATGGTGGTCGAGCGCGGGAAGGGCGGCTGTTGCAGCGTGGGCCCGGGCCTTTAGTGTTGGTCTTTCCATAGAGAGGAGGCCCGCGCGGGACGACACCCCCGCCGGGCCTGTGGCCAGTGCAGCTTCGTTACGCGACGGGGCTCACCGGCGAGGACTACGTTAGGGCCGAGGCGTGGCGCGATGCAAGGCTTGATCGCTGCCCGAACCACCCGCATGGCGGATGTTCCCTGGCACGCCACGGCACCTACGCGCGCAAGAGTCCGCGCGGTGCGAAGGTTGCTCGCTGGTATTGCCCGGAGAGTCACACGACGTTCAGCCTTCTGCCGGACTGCCTGGCGGCGCGGCTGCCGGGGACGCTGGACGATCTGGAAGCGGTTGTGGTGGCGGCCGAGGGCGCGCGCAGTCTGGAAGAGGCGGCGAACGTGGTGCGCCCGGACGCCATCGAGCTTCCCGGGGCGCTGCGCTGGGTGCGCCGCCGGGTGCGTCTCGTTCACGACACTCTGTCACGGGTCATCGGCCTGATCCCCGACCGGCTGGCGGGCTGTGCGGCGACCATGGTGGCGGTTCGCGAGCGTCTCGGGGGCGACTGCGCCCTGAAGAGGCTGCGCGCACTGGTCTCGGCGCAGCTGCGGACACTGCCCGCTCCGTTGGGCTTCCAGGCCGGTGGAATCGAGGTGGCTGATCACAAGCCCGCGTTCCAACACTCGATGGGGCCTGATCCCCCTGGTGCGGCGGCATAGCGTCAGGGTCCGAGGGGCAAAGAGCCCTGCAAGGCGAGGACCGTGACATGACAGAACCCACTGATGATCTCCGCCAGGCGGTCGCACTCTTCCGATACGGCGTGATCGCCGACCTGGTGCACCTACCGGTGGGCACGCCGGGCACCGGCGTCCTGCTGCGCGCCAAGGCCGCCCGGAGCTACGTCATTCCGGGAAGCATGCGGACCCGGGTGGCCGCCGAGACCATGCGCGGCTGGATCAAGGACTACCGGCGCGGCGGCTTCGAGGCGCTTCACCCGAAGCCGCGCGGCGACCGCGGCAAGCCCCGGCGCCTGCCTGGCGAGGTCGCCGAGCGTCTTATCGCGCTGAAGAATGATCATCCGCACTGGTCGGTGCGCCTCATCATCAAGACGGCGCGCGCCGAAGGCATCGACCATCCCCTGGCGCCGTCGACCGTGCACCGGCTTCTCTCCGCCGAGGGGCTGTTCGACAGGATGCCGCCGCACGACGGCGCCGACCGCCGCCGCTTCGCCTTCCGCGAGGCCGGCGAGCTGTGGATGTCCGACGTCATGCACGGCCCCAAGGTCCGCCTCGGCCGGACCCGGCGCAAGACCTACCTCATCGCCTTCATCGACGACGCCACGCGCGTCGTCCCCTTCGCCGCCTTCGCCATGGCCGAGAACGCCGCGGCCTTCCTGCCGGTGTTCAGGAACGCTCTGATCCGGCGTGGTCTGGTGCAGCGACTCTACGTCGACAATGGCGCCGCCTACCGGTCGCGCCATCTCGCCGTCATCTGCGCCAGGCTGGGCGTGGCGCTGATCCACGCCAGACCCTTCCAGCCTGCGGGCAAGGGCAAGATAGAACGCTTCTTCAGGACAGTACGCGCCGCCTGGCTCAGCCGCGTCGACGCCGCCGATCAGGACACCCTGGAGAGCCTGAACCGCAGCCTGTGGGCGTGGATCGAGGGCGAGTATCACCACACCCCGCACCGCGGCCTGGAGGGCCGCACGCCCCTCGAACAGTGGGCCCTGGTCTCGGCCGGCGTCCGCTACCCCGACGCCACCCTGGATCTCGACGACATCTTCCTCTTCGAGGCCAGACGCCGCGTCCACAAGGACCGCACCGTCAGCCTCAACGGACGCGTCTACGAGGTCGATGCCCTGCTCGTCGGCCACAAGGTCACCCTGCGCTACGATCCCGAGGCGCCGCCCGGGAGGCCCCTCGACGTGGTCCACGACGGCAAGCCCGCCGGCAAGGCAACACGCCTCGACGCCTACGCCAACACCGCCGTCAGGCGCACCTGGGCGACCAAGGAGATCCAGGCCGACCAGCCGCCGCCGGAGCCGCCGCCCTCGCCGCTCACCCTGCGCAACCTCACGGACAGGAAGGAGGACGAGTGATGTACCGCAAGCACTTCGCCTTCACACGCCTGCCCTTCGAGACCCCGGCCGAGACCGACGAGCTCTTCGACTCCGCGGCACGCCGCGAGGCCGAGGCCCGCCTCGGCCATCTCGTCGACCTGCGCGGCATCGGCTTGCTCACCGGCGAGGTGGGATCCGGCAAGACCACCGTCTGCCGACACCTCACCGCAGGCCTCCACCCCGGCCTCTATCGCGTCCACTACGTCTCGCTGACCACCGGCAACGTGCTCGACATCTACAAGGAGATCGCATGGGAACTCGGCCTGCCCATCGAGCGCTCCCGCGCCACCGCACGCCAGGCCATCCGCAACGAGATCTCCCGTCTGGTGACGGAAGCCAAACAGCTGCCGGTGCTGATCATCGACGAGGCCCATCATCTGCGCAACGACGTGCTCGAGGACCTCCGCCTCTTGACCAACTTCACCATGGACGCCGAGCAGCGCCTGTGTCTCATCCTGGTCGGCCTCACCGAACTCAGACGCCGCCTCGCCATGGCCATGCACGAATCCCTCGCCCAGCGCCTCGTCGTCAGACACCATCTCGCCGGCCTCGACCGCGACGAGGTCGAGGCCTATGTCACCCACCGCCTGCGCCTCGCCGGATGCGAGCTGCCGCTGTTCGAGGCCGCCGCCGTCGAGGCCCTGTTCCAGAGCACCCGCGGCCTGCCGAGACAGATCAACCGCATCGCCCACTACGCCCTGTCGGCCGCCGCCCTCGACAAGGCGAAGACGGTCACCGCCGAACACCTGCAGAACGCCCTCGACGAGCTGCAGCCATGAACGGCTTCCCGACCCGCACCCCGGTCGAACTCGAGGAGCGGCCGCGCCAGCTGCAGTGGCTCATCGACACCCTGTGGGGCGACGAGGCCGTCGGCATCGTCGGTGGCGAGCCCAAGTGTGGCAAGTCCCTGCTGGCCCTCGATCTCGCCGTCGCCGTCGCCGCCGGCGTCCCCTGCCTGCGCCACTTCGCCACGGTCCGCTCCGGCCCCGTCCTGCTGTTCTGTGCCGAGGACGCAGCCCACCTCGTGCGGCGCCGGCTCGAGGGAATCTCCCGCGCCGCCGGCACACCCTTCGAGACCCTCGACATCGCCGTCATCGACGTCGACACCCTGCGCCTCGACGAGGCGGGCGACCGGCGCCGCCTGCGCAAGACCGTGCAGCGCATCCAACCACGCCTCCTTATCCTCGATCCCCTGGTCCGCCTGCACGGCGTCGACGAGAACGCCGCCGCCGACGTCGCCCCCATCCTCGGCGTCCTGCGCGACATCCAGAGACGCTTCCACACCGCCGTGCTCGTCGTCCACCACGCCCGCAAGAGCGGGGCCACACGCCCCGGCCAGGCCCTGCGGGGAAGCAGCGAACTGCACGCCTGGGGCGACAGCAATCTCTACCTTCGCCGACGCGACCGGCAGACCCTCATGACCGTCGAGCATCGCGCCGCACGCGGCCTCGACGACATCGAGATCGAACTCGTCACCGATACGCCAGAACCCTTCTTGCGCCTGCGTCAGCCGCCTCCGGCCGGCGAAGACCCGCAGCCCCAAACCCCCGAACGGCGCATCCTCCAGGCCCTCGCCCAGGCCGATGCAGCGCTCTCCCAGCGCCAGATCCGACAGCATGCCGCAACCCGCCACAAGACCGTCGGCGCCGTCCTCCACAAGCTCGTCCGGCAGGGATGCGTCCGGCACGACGCCGAGGGCCGCTACAGCCTCGTCGCACGCCATCCCGAATAAACCGCGCCCGACGCCGCAGCGGTTCCCGGTTCCCGCCGCTCGCCCCTGGGGGTTCGAGGCGGAACCGCCTTCGGGAACCGCCCCCAGCCGATCGCCTGGCGATCGGCCCATCACCAAAAGCTCCGCTTGCCGCCATGGATGCGCCCGCTCGGGAGGTCGTCCGACACCCCGCCGGAACGTCATCGAAACGGTCCGCCAATCCGGGAAATCTACCCGCCAGTCGCACGAAACAATCCGGGAAACTCGCGGTCAATCAATGTGCGAGACAACAACAGGCTCGATAGAGAATTCGCGGCCGCTTTGTTGGACATGTGATTTGACACGACGGCGAAGGTCAATGCCACGATGGCACTCTCCATCTTCGCGTGGAGGTCGCTCGTGAAGCGGTCAAGGAGTGGGACATCAACGCCATAGTCCTTTATCGTTTCGGAGTAGAAATCGCATACTTCCACCTTTTGAGTATCGGGGCTAAAGGCCGTACTCCGGGTCAATGGAACAGGACTGACGATGACCGGCCCGTCATCGATACCCTGGATATCCGTGCGTAACTCTGGTCATTCCTGTCCTGTCGGAAGCCCTACCATCCAGGTCGCCTGTCAGGTGAAGTGTGGTTGTCGAGGACCGCGCCGGGTCCGCGGGTTTCTTATCCATCACCCTTGGAAGCCATGGGTCGGGAGACCAGTCCCCCTCCATACGCTTCCCGTTTAGGAGCGTCTCCTACTGCTACGAACGGCGCTTGTCGATTAGCTATGCCGGCAAAGGGCATTAGGGTGCCAACTCGCCTTTTGGGCGCGAGCAGCATCGGACGGAGCCCGACATCAAGCTAAGCACTTCGTCCTCGACCGTTGCCACTGTTTCTGTCAGTGCCGGGGCCACACCACGGAGAGTTGGGCCGCGCTAGACCGGTCTGCCACCATGATGTTTGTGCACAGGGATACAGCTACCGGCTTCATTCGGAGCCAACGAAGTACCGCGCAGTGCGTAGTCTAATGTGGTCGGAGTGGGAGGATTTGAACCTCCGGCCCCTGCCTCCCGAAGACAGTGCTCTACCAGGCTGAGCTACACTCCGCCGACATGAGTTATCCGCAGAGCCGGCCTTATACCGGCTGCCCTGTCAGCCCGCAACTGCGGCGCCGTTTCTCAGTGCGTCGGTAGCCGGCCGGTCGATGACGCCATCGCCGTCGACGACCACGCCGTAGGACCGGCGGGCCGCCTCGATGCTGACGAGGCCGTCCCGGACATCATGGGCGACCTCCAGGGCACGACGCCGGAAGGGGTCACCCCAGCCGCCACCGCCTGGGGAAAGGGCGTGGTAGGAGCAGGGACCGTAGGCATGACTGCCATAGGCGGCGGGAAGGTGCTCAACGCCATCACGTTCCGTGACCGTCATGGCGCCGCCGGCTCCGTCCATGCCTCCTGCGGTGCCATGGCCGCTGGGCCGTCCGAGGCCCTCGCTGCGGAAGTGGAAGGTCGAGGAGTCGTGCACCTCGACGAGGTAGTCCACGCCGCATCCACCCCTCCAGGTGCCGGGCCCGCCGCCGTCGCGGCGCAGTTCGTGCCTGATGTAACGGACGGGGTAGAGCTGTTCGTAGTCCTCGAGGTTGGGAATTGTGAGACCGCCCAGGGAAATCAGGTGACCGATCTGCTCGAAACCATCACGGCCCTCGACGGCGCCACCGCCGGGCATCGCATGCCAGTGATACATGATGAAACCGTGCTCCCGGGCATGATCGTGCCCCGCCGCGATCGGGTGAACGCTCCTCCCCCAGCCGGCGCAGGCGAGGTCCGGTCTTGCCTCGCCAAGGGCGCGCCAGATGGCATGGACGATGTGATGGGCGATGAAGACCGTATTCATGGTCATCGGCGCCGGTGGCCGGGGATTGACGATCGATCCCTCGGGCATCACCAGGTCAACCGATCGGAAGGTGCCCTCGTTTCGCGGCAGGTCCACGGGAAAGAACGATCCCAGCGCCATGTAGGTTGCCGACATGGTGTTGGCAACCGAACTGTTCTTGAAACCCCGGATCTGCGGTCCGCAGCCCGAGAAATCGACCGTGATGTGGTCGCCACGAATGACCAGCGCCACCTCGATTTCGGTCCGCCTGTCTTCGAAGCAGTCGTTGTCCGTCGCGTCACTGCCGTGCCAGGTGCCGTCAGGCAGGCTGTCGATGCACGTGCGCAACATCCGGTCACCATGATCGAGGATTCCCGCGAAGCAGGCGAGGGCCTCATCGCGTCCGGCGTCCCTGACCAGCGCCTGGAGGCGTTCCATGCCGATCCGGGTCGAGCCCAGCATGGCTCGCAGGTCGCCGTCGAGAAGGTCCGGGGTACGCGAATTGAGGAGCAGCAGATTCCAGACGTCCTGTCGCGTCACTCCTGCCTCGATGAGCTTCAGGGGCGGTATGCGCAGTCCCTCGTGGAAGATCTCCGTCGCCAGGGGATTGTAGGTTCCGGCGGCGCCACCACCGATGTCCGACTGGTGCGCCCGGTTGCAGGCGAAGGCGATGCGCTCTCCATTGTGAAAAACCGGCCGTGCAATAACCCAATCCGGCAGGTGGTTGCCTCCGGCGACATAGGGGTCATTCAGCAGGAACACGTCCTCGTCGTCGATGGCGTCGGGGAAGGTCTCGATCAGGGTTCTCAGCGCCAGCCCGCCGCCGCCCGTGTGGATGGGGATGCCGTCGGCCTGGCTGATGAGGACACCGTCGGCATTGCCCAGAAAACACGAGAAATCGTGGCTCTGACTGAAGATCGGGCTGCGTGCCGTGCGTGTCATGACCCGGCCCATCTGACGGGAGATGTGATCCAGGCGGTTCTGTACGAGAGTCAGGCGAACGGGGTCGGGGGCAGGCATCAGGCCTCCAGGGCGATCAGGTAGTTTCCGTAGCGGTCGATGGTGACATGGTCCCGGGGACCGGCGTGAATCGTCGTCGTCGCCTCCTCGATGAGAAGCGGTCCGTCGAGCGTCATTCCCGGCGCCAGAGAATCAGCCTGATAGACGGGAGTATCAAGAACGCCGTGGTCCGAATCGGCGAAGACAAGCCGGCGTGTGACGGGGGCCGGTCTTGACTCCTGCCGCCAATCGTCGGCGACGACGATGCGCGGCACCACGCCCCGTCCGGTGACATGAAGGGAGGTGATTTCCAGGGTGCCCCCGGGCTGGATGTGACCGTACATCCGCTGGTGCGCTTCCTCGAAGGCGGCGCGCAGTTGATCCCTTTCGAAGCAGGGCGCGTGAATCCTCACCGACCACTGCTGACCCTTGTACCTGAGGCTCATGGAACGGGTGATCGAGACGTCGTCCCCGGCAAAGCCCTCGTCGGTGAGGACGCCGGCCGCCTCGGCCTCGAGATCGGTGTAGGTGCGTGCGACGTCCGCTTCCTCGATGTGATCAAGTTCGCCGAAGAGCACGCGCAGAAAGTCGTGCCGGACATCGGTGTTGAGCATGCCAAGGGCGCACAGGGCGCCTGCCTGGCGCGGTACGTAGACGCTACGGCACCCGATGAGACGGGCGATTGCCGCGCCATGCATCGGTCCGGCGCCGCCACCGGCCACCAGGATCGAGGCGGCCGGATCGTAGCCCCGCTCGATGCTGATCCGCTCCACCGCATGGAGGAGGTTCTGCTCGAGGAGAGTGACGACACCGGCGGCAGCTTCCCGGGTCGTGATGGCGAGAGGCTCGGCCACGTCCCGTGACAGCGCCGTGGCGGCGCGCTCCGGGACGAGCGTGATCTCGCCCCTGGCAAAGGCCTCGGCACTCAGGCGTCCGAGCACCACGAGGGCGTCGGTGACGGTGGGCCGGGTGCCGCCCTGGCCATAGCAGGCGGGTCCGGGGTACGCGCCGGCGCCCCGTGGCCCCAGCCTGATCATCCCTCCGGCATCCACGGATGCGATCGTTCCACCGCCGGCGCCCACCGTGTGGACGTCGACCGCGGGAACCGCGACATGGTAACCGGCGATCATCAGATCGTCGGTGAGCGCCACCTCGCCGGCGTGCATCATGGCCACGTCGCAGCTCGTGCCGCCGATTTCCATGGAGATGAGGTGGTCGTGGCCTGTCTGTCGGGCTACGAGATCGAGGGCGCCGACGCAGGCGGCCGGCCCGGAGAGCAGCAGGCTGACCGGCCGCTCGCGCATCTGGGCGACGGATGCCGTACCGCCGTTGCTCTGGACCAGGTGGAGCGGCCGGCCGAGTCCGCCTTCGTGCAGGGTCCTGTCCAGACGCAGGAGGTGGGGAACCACCTTCGGTGCCAGGGCAGCGTTGATGACCGTCGTTGAACTGCGTTCATACTCGCCGATGATGGGTGCGACCCCTGAGGAGAGGCTGACGGCATCGGCGTCGAATGTTTCCTCCAGGATCCCTGCCGCCTCCTGTTCGTGACATGGCTCCACGAAACTGTTGAGAAAGCACACGGCCACGGCTTCCACGCCTTCGGCCTTCATGAAGAGCGCTGCCTCCCGGACTGCCTCACGGTCCAGGTCGGCGACGACCCTGCCGTCGCGATCGATGCGTTCGGGAATGCCGATGCGCAGGTAACGCGGTACCAGGACCGGTGCGAAGGGGGTGCGGTGGTCCCACATGTCCTCGCGCACGCCGCGCCGGATGACCAGGGAGTCGCGAAATCCCTCGGTGACAAGGAGGCCGACGCGGGCGCCGGAGTGTTCCAGCATGGTGTTGGTGGCGATGGTCGATCCGTGCACGAACATGCCGCAGCGCGCGAACACGCGTTCGGTCTCGAGGCCAAGGCATCCGGCAACGAGGTCAAGGGCCCGCATGACGCCCTGCGTGACGTCACCTGGTGTTGACAGGGTCTTGGCAATCAGCAATGCGCCATCGTCCTGCTGCAACACGAGATCGGTGAACGTTCCTCCTATGTCGACAGCGATGCGGTACACGTCAGCGGACTCGTTACCGTGCGGTGTTCCCTCCATGCGTCATTGCCTGGCGAAGGCGCCGTCCGGATCAGAACTTCCGGTCGATGCAGAACCCGACGAGATCCAGCAGTGCATCGCGGTAGGCGTTCCCTGCGAGGTCCGCGAGGGCGTCGCGCGCCATCATGGCGTGATGCTGCGCCTCTTCCAGGGTGGCCTGCAGCGTGTTGTGGCGGGCGAGAAGGGCCATCGCGTGCTCGAGGTCGCCTTCGCGCTGGTCCACCCGGGCAAAAGTGCGCTCCCAGAACCGCCGTTCCTCCGGCGCGCCGCGCTCGAATGCCAGCAGGACCGGCATGGTGATCTTTCCTTCACGGAAGTCATCACCGACCTTCTTGCCAAGGTCGTTTTGCACCGCCGAATAGTCCAGAACGTCGTCAACGAGCTGGAACGCGGTCCCGAGAGAAAGGCCATAGTCACGCATGGCCTGCCGGGCATGTCCTTCCTCTCCGGCGACCACGGCACCGATCTCGCTCGCCGTGGCAAAGAGCGTCGCCGTCTTGGCCTGGAGCACGTCCATGCAGGCGTCAGGCGAGACGCTGAGGTCGTTCGCAATGGCAAGTTGCCTGATTTCACCCTCGGCGATGACAGCCGAGGCTTCGGTGAGAATGCCAAGAATCTCAAGGGAGCCGTCCCTCACCATCAGCCGGAAGGCGCGGCTCAACAAGAAGTCGCCGACCAGGATGGGAGGCTTGTTGCCCCACAGGGCATTGGCCGTTGCCACGCCACGTCTCAGCGTGCTGTCGTCGACCACATCATCGTGCAGCAGTGTCGCCGTGTGAATGAACTCGATGCAGGCTGCAAGGTTGATGTGACGGGTGCCGTGGTAACCGAACATCCGGGCCACCAGCAGGGTGAGCGTGGGGCGGATACGCTTGCCACCGGACGAGACAATATGCCCGGCGATCTTCGGAATCATCGCCACAGGATTGTCGAGGAGTCCGATAATGACGCGGTCGACGGCTGCGAGATCGTCAGCAACGAGTCGTCTGAGGGGCTCAATGGAATGCCCGACAGGATCGGGGTGGGGGCGTGCAACGGACAAGGGACGCTCCGGACTGCGGCACGATCGCCGGATGCGGTCCGCCGATGGATGAAATCCTATCAGCATGGGCGTCCATGATAAAGGTGCTCGTGTCATCAGGCATCGCGACAGGCTATGGTCAACCGGCATGGCAGGGGGACCGGCGCCCATGAAGGAAGTTCTGCGGACCAACGATGTGGTAACGCTCTCCTGGGCCAGCGCCGTCCTCAAGGATGCAGACGTTCCCCACCATGTGTTCGATCAGCACACCAGCTCGCTGCAGGGCAGCATTCTTGCCATCGAGAAACGCCTGCTGGTGGGCGACGACGATGAAGATTTCGCCCGTGGTCTGCTGCGCGACGCCGGGATCGATGTCCGGGGAGACTGAGCCTGTCGAAACACTGCTGGGCGGCAGGGTGCGCATGGCCGGCCAGGAGCATGGCCTGAAGACGACGACCGACACCGTCATGCTGGCGGCGGCGGTCACGGCGCGGGACGGGGCCCGTGTTCTGGATGCCGGATGTGGCGCCGGTGGCGCGATGCTGTGCCTCGCAAGGCGCCTGCCGTCGGCACACATCACCGGACTGGAACGCGATCCCGTTCTCGCGGACCTGGCGAGGCGCAACATCGCGCTGAACGATGTTGCGGCACGTGTCACCGTTCATGAAGGAGACATTGCAGATGCCCACCACCTCGGTGAACGGTTCGATGTCGTGATGACCAATCCGCCCCATCTTGATGCGCACCGTGCCAGGGCGCCGCAGGATCCGCGCCGCGCCGGCGCCATGGTCGAGACGATGCCGCTGGAGGACTGGATCGGCCATTGCCTGAAATGTCTCGCTCACAAGGGGTCGATCATTCTCGTGCACCGGGCCGAGAGACTGGGCGACATCCTTGGCGTCCTGGCGAAGGTGACAGGCGCCGTCGACGTCATGCCGCTGTGGCCCCGCGAGGACGGATCACCGGCGAGGCGGGTTCTGGTGAGGGCCACGAAGGGGTCAGCGAGGCCGCTCAGACTCCTGCCTGGCCTGGTGCTGCATGGTGGTGACGGGCGCTACTCGCTCCAGGCGCAACGTGTTCTCACACATGGAGCCGCCCTGGAGTGGTGCTGAGCCCTCAAAGCAACAGGGACCGGGAGAGGTTCTCCCGGTCCCTGCCGATCCGGTGTTCAGGTTGTCAAAGGGGTCACAGCCCGGCCTTGACGTCCTCGAACATGATCTGGATCTGGTCTTCCGGCGTCATCGCAATCTGGAAGATGCCGGTCGACAGAAGCTCTTCCGGATTCTTCGAAAGGCCGCGCTCGGCAAGCTCCTGTTCCGACACGCTATCGTAGGCCTTCGCGTTGGCATGGCCGTATCCGTAGGACACGATCTCGAAGGCGCCCGCTTCGGCCGAGAGGTAGGAGTCGATGACCTCGTGCGCCTTGAGAATCATCTCGTCGCCTTGCTCGTCGTTCATCGTGCTGCGCGACAGACCGCACACCCAGGTCATGGCGCCTTCCTTGGGATTCATGAAGGCGACAGGGAGGCCCTGATTGCTCAGTGCCACGATGGAACTGTTCCAGGTGGCGGCGGCGACGAGTTCGCCCGAAGCCAGGGAGTTCTCGACGTCCGTCATGCTGTTCGAGTAGTAGCGCAGCAGCGGCAACTGTTCGCGAAGCAGGTTGGCGACGGTTTCCATGTCGGCAGGATCCGAGAGATCGTAGGGATTCTCGAGCCTGGCGTAGATCCCGGCAACGGCGACACCGTCGATCAGGCTGTCGATCATCGACAGTCGGCCGGCATACTTCGGATCCCAGAGAATGCCCAAGGAGTGGTTCTCCTCGTCGACGTACTCCGGCGCCAGGTCGGTGCGGAAGGTGACCGATGTCTGGCCCCAGTCCATCGGGACGAAGATGCGCTTGCCATCGATGACGGCGTCATCGACGTTCTTCAGCGACGGCAGGATGTCATCCCAGTTGCTGAGCAGGCTGGTGTCAATGTTGCCCAGGAGTCCGGCGTCGTACCACTGGCGCAGCTTGTAGGTGCAGGGCGCCATGACGTCGGGCGAGAAGCCGGCCCGCATCTTGGCGAAGGCCTCTTCCTCGTCACCCCAGAAGGCAAAGTTCGAGGCACAGCCGTACTTGTCGATGTACTGCTGGTGGAACTGGACCACGTCGTAGCCGGACCACGTGAAGGTCAGCGGCGTGTCGCTGCCACCGCAACTCTGCGCCGGAACCTCGTCCTGTGCCGAGGAGGCCAGCGGCACCATGACGGTGGAGATGCCGAAGGCTCCAAGAATGGCGTTCATCTGGCGGCGGTCGTACTTGCCGTCGCGGATGCCGTCGGTGATCCGGTTGATGTCCAACCGGGTCGGGTCGAGTTGTGTCATGGGTGATGATCTCCCTGTCATGAATGTTGTGGGACACACAGGTCAACTGTTGGCCCATGTTCCATGATCGTCCTCGCCCTTTCAAGGGAAGATGCGGGCGTCGCGGACATTGGACGGGACGCCCCGGATGGCTCAACCGCCCTCCAGGCGCGCCCTCAAGCCCTCCTCCAGTTTGAGGAGGAAGGCATTCGTGGTGAGCCATGGGTGGTCGGGATCGATCAGGAGAGCGAGGTCCTTCGTCATGTGACCCTGTTCGACGGTGGAAACGCAGACCTCCTCCAGGGTCTCGGCAAACCCGGTGACATCCGGCGTCCCGTCGAATTCGCCCCTTGTCTTGAGACCGCGCGTCCAGGCGAAGATCGAGGCAATGGGGTTGGTCGAGGTCTCATGGCCCTGCTGGTGCTGGCGAAAATGCCGCGTCACCGTGCCGTGGGCCGCCTCGGCCTCCACCGCCGAGCCGTCGGGCGTCATCAGCACCGACGTCATCAGTCCGAGGGAACCGAAGCCCTGGGCGACGGTGTCCGACTGCACGTCACCGTCATAGTTCTTGCAGGCCCACACGAAACCGCCCTCCCACTTCAGGGCCGCAGCCACCATGTCATCGATGAGACGGTGTTCATAGACGATGCCCCGGGCAGCGAAACTCTCGGCGAACTCGTTGTCGAAGACCTCCTGGAAGAGGTCCTTGAAGCGTCCGTCATAGGCCTTGAGTATGGTGTTCTTGGTCGACAGGTAGACGGGCCAGCCGAGGCTGAGGCCATAGTTCATGCAGGCCCTCGCAAAACCGCGGATCGACTCGTCGAGATTGTACATGGCAAGGGCCACACCACCGCCCGGGAAGTCGTGGACCGTCCGTTCGATGGACTCGCCGCCGTTGGCGGGCGTGTACGTGACAGTGAGCGTTCCGGGTCCCGGCACCACGAAATCCGTCGCCCGATACTGATCGCCGAAGGCATGACGGCCGATGACGATGGGTTTGGTCCAGCCGGGTACGAGACGGGGGACGTTGGAACAGATGATGGGCTGGCGGAAGACCGTGCCACCGAGGATGTTGCGGATCGTGCCATTGGGCGACAGCCACATCTTCTTCAGCCCGAACTCCTGGACCCGAGCCTCGTCGGGCGTGATGGTGGCGCACTTGACGCCGACACCGTGCCGCTTGATGGCTTCGGCAGCCTCGACGGTGATGCGGTCGTCCGACGCATCGCGTGATGTGATCCCCAGGTCGTGGTACAGAAGTTCGATATCAAGCCAGGGAAGAATCAGCCGGTCCCTGATGAACCCCCAGATGATTCGGGTCATCTCGTCGCCGTCGAGTTCGACCACCGGGTTCTTGACTGGAATTCTTGCCATGTCCCGTGCCTCCGCCTCATGCTGCGGCGCAACATAGTGAATTCGCGTGACCGGACAACCGGAATGAGCGGCCTCGCACATTTGACGGGTCGATGGTAGTCTTGCCGCCACCGCGCCCCCGGTTTATCTGTCTTGAGGATCGCATCCCTGCCGCCACCGTCCGCCTCCTGTCCTGTCGAAGGAAGCACTCCTGATTGTCCGGGAACTCCGTCATGAAAAAACACAGCGCCGTGATCGCCGCGATCGTCATGCTGGTCGCCCTGCTCCTTGCCCTGTGGCTCGTGACGCGCGACGACCAAGACCCCTCTGACGCCGTCACCACGGAACCCGCAGAGGTCGAGTCGGAGACCGCGATCTCCGACACGGACGCCGCCACCGAAGACGACGACACGGCCGTTGCCGTGATCGAGGAAGAGGACGCGGTCGCCGATGACGATGCGATGGAGACCGATGCCGACGCAGCCACCGAGGAGGACGGCGCAGCCGTTGCCGTGATCGAGGAAGAGGACGCGGTCACTGACGACGATGCGATGGAGGCCGATGCCGACGCAGCCACCGAGGAGGACGGCACAGCCGTTGCCGTGATCGAGGAAGAGGACGCGGTCGCCGATGACGATGCGCTGGAGACCGATGCCGACGCGGCCACCGAGGAGGACGGCACAGCCGTTGCCGTGGTCGAGGAAGAGGACGCGGTCGCCGATGACGATGCGCTGGAGACCGATGCCGACGCGGCCACCGAGGAGGACGGCACAGCCGTTGCCGTGGTCGAGGAAGAGGACGCGGTCGCCGATGACGATGCGCTGGAGACCGATGCCGACGCGGCCACCGAGGAGGACGGCGCAGCCGTTGCCGTGGTCGAGGAAGAGGACGCGGTCGCTGACGACGATGCGCTGGAGACCGATGCTGACGCGGCCACCGAGGAGGACGGCACAGCCGTTGCCGTGGTCGAGGAAGAGGACGCGGTCGCTGACGACGATGCGCTGGAGACCGATGCTGACGCGGCCACCGAGGAGGACGGCACAGCCGTTGCCGTGATCGAGGACGACGCCACGGTCAGTGAAGACGATGTGGTGTTGACCGACACGGATGTCGCCACCGGGGATGATGGCACCCTTGCTGCGGTGGGCGAGGACGACGCCATCGGCGACGTCGCAGCCGTTACGGCGAGCGATGGTGGCGTCTCGGTCAGTGGCGACGATGCGGCGGCGGACGCAGGCACGCAGGATGCGCTGGACGATGGAGCCGGGGCTTCTGGCGATGATCTGGTTCTGGAAGAGGCGGCCGATCCGGAGTTCGATGTGGTGAGGGTCGAGGTCACCGGAGATGCGGTGATGGCAGGCGTGGGAGAGCCCGGAGCGACCATCGTCGTGACATCGGGCGATGACGTGGTCGGCGAGACCGTGGCCGATGACGCCGGTGACTGGGTGATCGTGACCGAGGAGCCCCTGGATCCCGGAGCCCATGAACTGGAGCTCACGTCGGTGAACGGAGATGGCGAGACGAAGCAATCCGACACGGTCGTCGTGGTCTCGGTGCCGCAGGAACCGGAGGCCGACGATGTCCTGACCGTGATGATGAATGATGAGGATGGCGGCGACGTCGAGGTCATCCAGGGAGGAGAGGACGGGATCGGCATCTCCGGCGGTGGCGACCTGGCTCTCGAGAGCGTCACCTATGACGAGGAAGGCAACGTCTCCATGGGCGGCCAGGCGACTGCGGGTGACACGGTGGTCGTCTACGTCGACGACCGCGTCGCCGGGGTTGCTGACGTCGAGGACGGAGAATGGACGGTGGCACTCGACGAATCGGTCGAGGAGGGCACCCATTCGCTCAGAATTGACGAGGTCAACGAGGAAGGTGATGTCGTCGCCCGTCTCGAGACGCCGTTCGTGCGCGCCACCTTCATCATGCCGGATGCCTCGGACCAGCTGATCGTGATCCAGCCCGGCAACAGCCTGTGGCGTATCGCCCGCCGGTCTTTCGGCCGCGGTATCCTCTACACCCTCATCTACGAAGCCAACAGGAACCAGATTGCCGATCCCGATCTCATCTATCCCGGCCAGATCTTCGTCATGCCGCAGAGCAAGGTGGCGGAGCACTGAAGGCGGCGCGGGCGATGGTTGAGACAGGCCGTTCCGTCTACGAGCCTGCCGGACCGGCCAATGAGGCGCTGTCGTCCTGGTATGTCAGGAACCTCGTACAGCGCACCATTGACCAGGCATTCAAGGTGTCACCGGCCGCCGATGAGGCCTCGCCGGACGCCGGCGGGACTGGAAATCGCCGCCGCGGCAACGTATAGACACGCCACCGGCACAAAGAAGCCGTCCCCGGATGGCTTGCGAGGACGTCATGACTGCTCACTGGACACCGTCAGGCTGGCGCAATTTCCCTGTCCGGCAGATGCCGGACTATCCCGACCGGGACGAATTGAAGGACGTGGAGGATCGCCTGCACACGTGTCCGCCCCTGGTGTTCGCCGGTGAGGCACGTTCTCTGAAACAGGCTCTGGCGAGGACGGCGCGGGGCGAGGCCTTTCTTCTCCAGGGTGGCGACTGTGCCGAGAGCTTCGCCGAATTCCATCCCGACACGATCCGCGACACCTTCAGGGTGTTGTTGCAGATGGCCGTGGTCCTGACGTTCGGAGCGTCGTTGCCGATCGTCAAGGTCGGTCGCATGGCTGGCCAGTTCGCCAAGCCGCGCTCGGCGCCCGTCGAGGTCCAGGGTGATGTCGAACTGCCGAGCTACCGGGGCGACATCATCAACGCCATCGGGTTCTCCGAGGACGACCGCCGGCCCGATCCCCAGCGCATGCTCCGGGCCTATCATCAGGCGGCCTCGACCCTCAATCTGCTGCGCGCCTTCGCCCAGGGAGGCTTTGCCGATCTGCAGCGGGTGTCGAGCTGGAACAACGACTTCGTTGCGGACAGTCCCCAGGGCCATCGCTATGCCGAGATGGCCGAGCGCATTCAGGAGGCGCTCTCCTTCATGAACGCCTGTGGCCTGACGCCTGAGAATGTGCCGCAGATGCGCGAAACCGACTTCTACACCTCCCACGAAGCGCTGCTGCTTCCTTATGAGGAGTCCATGACGCGCATCGATTCGACGACCGGAGGGTGGTACGACACCTCGGCCCACATGCTCTGGGTTGGTGACCGTACGCGCCAGAGCGACCATGCGCACGTCGAGTTCCTGCGCGGCGTCAACAACCCGCTCGGCATCAAGTGCGGTCCGTCACTGGAGGCGGACGACCTGCTGCGTCTGCTCGATATCCTCAACCCCGACAACGAGGCCGGCCGCATCACGCTGATCACCCGGATGGGCGCAGGTCAGGCGGGAAACCATCTGCCAGGCCTGATTCGCCAGGTTGAGAGAGAGGGAAGGATTGTCATCTGGTCCTGCGATCCCATGCATGGCAACACGATCAAGGCGGCCAACGGATACAAGACCCGGCCCTTTGACAGGATCCTGGCGGAAGTTCGCGAGGTGTTCGCCATTCACAGGTCCGAGGGTACCCATGCCGGTGGCGTGCACTTCGAGATGACGGGACGTGATGTCACGGAGTGTATCGGCGGCGCCCAGGCGATCTCGGATGACGATCTCTCGGATCGCTATCACACGCATTGCGATCCGCGCCTCAATGCCAGCCAGGCCCTCGAACTCGCGTTTCTCATCGCCGAACAGCTGAGAACTGAGCGTGAACAGACAGTCAGGGCGGTGGCGGCGGAGTGATCGTCCGTACGGCGGCCGCCTGAGGCCTCGTCCACCGGAAGGACTGCCGTGATGCCGGCCATCGACCAGGGATGCCTGCAGTGGCCCCGGGACGGAGAGGTGAGCCGGTGGACGGACACCTATCTCAACCGCACGAGGAAGGCCGTCGCCTCCTTCGGTGACTGCCAGGTGACCTATGCCGTCTTCATGCGCCGGCCCGTGGTGTCGGCGCCCCGCCTGATGACCGACTGGCTGCACTCGATCGCCCGCACACGCGGTGTAACGATCGGCATTGACCTGGAGTACGAGGAGGGCCGCTGGATCGGCGCCGGTGAACCCATTGCCTACATCACCGGTTCCTTCGAGCATCTCGTGGATCTCGAGACCCTGTTCCTGCAAAAACTCGGTCCGGCCTGCGTGGCCGCGTACAACGCCTACACCATGTGTGTCGACATGCCGCGAACCGACTTCCTCGCCATGGATGCCCGCCACTGTGCGGGCACGGAGATGGCGGAAATCATGGCCTACGCCGCCGGCGTCGGGTCGATGCGGGCACGGCGCAAGGTCGGGGCCCGGGGCTTTGTCGGCAACGCGACCGATGCCACGAGCCATTACTTTGGCAACGAGCGCGGGTTTGGCACCATGCCGCATTCCCTGATCGGCTATGCGGGCAGCACGGTGGCGGCGGCGGAGATGTTCCACGAGGTCCATCCCGAACTTCCCATGACCGTCCTGGTCGACTACTTCGGCCGGGAAATCAGCGACTCCATTGCAGTCTGCCGGCGTTTCCCGGATATGGCGGCGTCCGGAGACCTCGCCTTGCGCATCGACACCGGCGGCGGCCGTTTCGTCGAGGGTCTCGATCCGCCACGCAGCTACGCCGTTCTGGAGCGCAACCGACCCGATGCTATTCGCGGATACCGTTCCGAGACCGAACTGCGCTACCTGATCGGCACAGGCGTTTCGGCCGCCGCCATCTGGCACCTGCGTGAACGGCTCGACGAAACCGGCTTCCCGAAGGTCAGGATCGTCGCATCCTCGGGCTTCGATCCCGCCAAGTGCAAGGTCATGGCCGTCGCCGCCGCGCCGGTGGACGTCATCGGCACCGGAAGCTACCTGCCCGAACGGTGGAGCGAGACCTACGCCACCGCCGACATCGTGGCGTACAACGGCACCCCCCGGGTCAAGGTCGGCCGCGAGTTCCTGTTGCGTCATCCGGGCGGTCTCCAAGCGGATGACTGACACCCTGAGAATCGCGCTTGCCCAGCTCAATCCGGCTGTGGGTGATGTCGATGGCAATGTGGCGAAGGTGCTGGCGGCGCGCCGCGAGGCGGCGGAGACCGGAGCCGATCTCATGATCGCATCGGAACTCGTGATCGACGGCTACCCGCCCGAGGACCTTGTGCTCCGCCCGGCCTTTCAGGACGATGTCCGGGAAGGGGTGGCCGCAGTCGCCCGAGAGACCGCGGATGGCGGACCGGCAGTGGTGCTGGGCGCCAGCCATGTCGAGGATGGCAGGCTCTACAACGCCGCCCACTTCATCGACCGTGGAACGGTGCGCCACACGCGCCTCAAGCACGACCTGCCGAACTACGGCGTCTTCGACGAGAAGCGCGTTTTCTGTCCCGGCCCCCTGCCTGGTCCGGTACCGTTCCGCGACACCCTGCTCGGCATCATGGTCTGCGAGGACATGTGGAGCGGCGAGGTCACCGAGTGCCTCGAGGAGAACGGCGCCGAGATCATGGTCGTGCTCAACGGTTCTCCATTCGACGTGGAGAATGTGGCCCGACGCATGAGTCAGGCCGTGGCCCGCGTCACCGAGTGCCACCTGCCTCTCATCTACGTCAACCAGGTCGGTGGTCAGGATGAGCTCGTGTTTGATGGCGCCTCCTTCGTGCTGGACGCCTCATGGGAACTGCGCGCCCAGCTTCCCTCGTGGTCACCGTCGGTGGTCACCACCGCCTGGCACCGCCTGGAGACCGGGTGGAGTTGCGGGAAGGACCTGATTGCGGCAGAGCCGGAACGCCTGGAGTCCATGTACAGGGCGCTTGTCACGGGACTCGCCGACTATGTGTCCAAGAACGGTTTCGCCGGGGTTCTCATCGGACTCTCAGGAGGGATCGATTCCGCGCTCTCGGCAGCCATTGCCACCGATGCTCTCGGGTCTGACAGGGTGTGGTGCGTCATGATGCCGTCGCGTTACACGAGCGAGGAGAGTCTCGAGGATGCGACGGCCTGTGCCAGGCTACTCGGGACGCGTCTTGACACGGTTCCCATCCATGGCGCCGTCAAGGCCCTGGACGACATGCTCGCAAGCCACTTTGCCGGCCGCGAACCCAACGAGGCGGAAGAGAACATCCAGGCGCGCAGCAGGGGCATGATTCTGATGGCGCTCTCCAACAAGTTCGGTCACATGGTGCTCTCGACCGGGAACAAGTCCGAAATGTCGGTCGGTTACGCGACCCTCTACGGCGACATGTGCGGCGGGTTCTCCGTGCTGAAGGATGTCTACAAGACCGATGTCTACCGCCTCGCGCGCTGGCGCTCTGCCCATTCCGGTGACGGTTTCCTGGGGCCGGCGGGACCTGTCATTCCCATCTCCATCATCACCAGGGCGCCGACCGCGGAGCTCCGGGCGAACCAGAAGGACGAGGACAGCCTGCCGGCCTACGAGGTTCTTGACGACATTCTCGAGCGCCTCGTGGAACAGGAGATGACCTTCGACGAGATCGCCGCCGGGGGCCATGACCGTGCCCTGGTCGAAGATATCTGGACCATGCTGATGCGGGCGGAATACAAGCGCCGCCAGGCGCCGCCGGGAGTCAGGATCACACCGCGGGCCTTTGGCCGCGACCGTCGCTATCCCGTGACCAACCGGTTCCGCAGATGATGGGCATGGTCACGTCCGCCTGCTGAGGGTGGGTTTGCCATCCATCGTGGTGGCGGCTATTGAAATGCCGGGTTGACGAGGGGAACGGAGCCCCTTGTCACGGGGATCTGCTTCATGACGCTTTCGTTCCACAACACGCTGTCTCGGCGCAAGGAGACTCTGGTTCCTGTCGAAGCGGGAAAGGCCGGACTCTACGTGTGCGGACCAACCGTCTATGACCTCATTCATCTCGGCAATGCCCGGCCGCTGGTGGTCTTCGACGTTCTCTTCCGTCTGCTGCGCCACCACTTCGGTGAGGCTCACGTCACCTACGTGCGCAACATCACGGACATCGACGACAAGATCAACGCCGCGGCCATGGAACGGGGCATCCGCATCAGGGACTTCACGGCCGACACCATTGTCGCCTTTCACCGCGATGTCCGCGCCCTTGGATGTCTTGAACCGTCGGTCGAACCCCGTGCCACGGATCACGTGGAGGAGATGATCACGCTCATCGGCCAACTCATCGCCAAGGGCCATGCCTACGAGGCCGAAGGCCATGTTCTCTTCGATGTGCCGTCCTGGCCCGCCTACGGCCGGCTCTCCGGCAACACGATGGAGGATATCATCGCTGGGGCCCGTTCCGATGTCGCCCCCTACAAAAGGAATGATGCCGACTTCGTTCTCTGGAAGCCGTCCTCCGGCGATCTTCCCGGATGGGAGAGCCCCTGGGGTTACGGGCGCCCGGGCTGGCACCTCGAATGTTCGGCCATGAGCGCCTGCCATCTCGGGCTGGATTTCGACATTCACGGCGGCGGCAACGACCTTGTCTTTCCCCACCACGAGAACGAGATTGCCCAGACCTGCGCGGCGCATCCCGACGCCGGTTTTGCCCGGATCTGGATGCACAACGGCTTTGTGACCGTCGACGACGAGAAGATGGCCAAGTCGCTGGGCAACTTCCACACCGTGCGCGACCTTCTGAAGGACTGGCCCGGCGAAGTCCTGCGCCTGGCGCTTCTCGGCACCCACTACCGCAAGCCCCTCGACTTCGGTTTCGATCTCCTCAAGCAGGCCGGATCCCAGGTCACGCGCTTCTACCGCGTCCTCCAGGAGGCTGGGGACCCCCCGGCCGCATCCCCTCCCGACGAGGTGATCGAGGCACTCGGCGATGATCTCAACACGCCGCGGGCGCTTGCCGTGATGCATGGTCTCGAGAGTCGGGCCCGCAAGGGCGAAAGGGGGGCCGGTGGCGCGTTGCGTGGGGCAGGGGGCCTTCTGGGCATTCTCCAGGAGCCGGCCGACTCCTGGTTCCAGGGGACGGTGGATGATGCCGTCGCCGAGGCGATTGCCAGGCGCGACGAGGCCCGTGCCAGTAGGGACTTCGCCGTAGCGGATCGCATCCGCGACGAACTCAGGGACGAGGGAATCGAACTCATGGACGGACCCGGGGGAACGACCTGGAGGCGGATCTGATGGGAGAGCGTGTTTACCTGTTCGACACCACCCTGCGGGACGGCGCCCAGACTCATGGCGTGTCGTTTTCCCTTGCCGACAAGATCCAGGTCTCCGAGGCCCTCGATCGCCTGGGCGTCGACTATATCGAGGGCGGATTTCCGGGAGCAAATCCCGTGGACGACGCCTTCTTCGCCTCGCCGCCGTCATTCTCCAGGGCGCGCTTTACCGCCTTTGGCATGACGCGCCGCGCCGGGCGCAGCGCCGCCAACGATCCGGGTCTCAGCGGTGTCATGGCCCCCGGAACGCCCGCTGTCTGCCTTGTCGGCAAGGCCTGGGATTTCCACGTTGATCTGGCCCTAGGGATCACCAGGGACGAGAACATCGCCATGATCGCCGATTCCATGGCGCACATCGTGGCCAGCGGCGCCGAGGCCCTGTTCGATGCGGAGCACTTCTTCGACGGTTACAAGGCCGACAGCGGCTTTGCGCTCGCCTGCATCGAGGCGGCCCTCGAGGCGGGAGCGCGATGGGCGGTGCTGTGTGACACCAACGGCGGGACCCTTCCGGGGGAGGTGGGAGAGATCGTCGGCGCCGTTTCGGCGCGCCTGGGCGGCGAGCGCCTGGGCATCCATGCCCACGATGACACCGGAAACGCCGTTGCCAACTCCCTGGTGGCTGTGGAGGCAGGAGTCCGCCAGGTGCAGGGAACGCTCAATGGCCTGGGAGAGCGCTGCGGCAATGCCAACCTGGTGTCGGTCATTCCGACACTCATGCTCAAGACCGACTTCGAGACCGGGGTTGGCGATGACGATCTGGAGCAGTTGACGCGAGTTTCCCGCATGCTCGACGAGATGCTCAACAATCCGTCCGATCACCACGCGCCCTATGTCGGCAATGCTGCCTTTGCTCACAAGGGCGGCCTGCATGTCTCGGCGGTGATGAAAGATCCGAGGACCTATGAACACGTGCCGCCGGCACGTGTCGGCAACCGCCGTCATATCGTGGTCTCCGGGCAGTCGGGGCGATCCAACATCCTGGCCCGCCTCGCCGAGGCGGGAATTGAGGTCGACGCCGGCCATCCGCGCCTTGACAGCCTTGTCGAGGAGGTCAAGGCCCGGGAATTCGAGGGGTTTTCCTATGACGGCGCCGGGGCGAGTTTCGAACTGCTGGCCAGGCGGCTTCTGGGGACGGTTCCCACCTACTTCGAGGTCGAGAGTTTCAGGGTTCTCGTGGAGCGGCGTCACAACGCCCTTGGCAGACTCGTGACGAGTTCGGAGGCGACGGTCAAGCTCATCGTCGGCGGCGAACGCCTGCTCTCGGTGGCCGAGGGCAACGGTCCTGTCGATGCTCTCAACCATGCCCTCGCAAAGGATCTCGGCAAGTATGCCGGTTATCTCGGCGGCTGGCGCCTGGTGGACTACAAGGTGAGGATCCTGTCGCCCAAGGCCGGCACCGGGGCGGTGACACGCGTGGTCATCGAAAGCACCGACGACAGCGACATGCCGTGGAGCACCGTCGGGGTTTCCGCCAACATCATCGACGCCTCGTTCCAGGCGCTGGTCGATTCCATCACCTACAAGCTGCTGCGCGAGAATGCGCCGGCGTGATGGCTCCACCAGCCATCATTCTGGTGCGTCCCCAGCTGGGGTGGAACATCGGCGCCGCGGCCCGCGCCATGGCGAACTTCGGACTGGACGATCTGCGCATCGTGGCGCCGCGTGACGGCTGGCCCAGTGCGGACGCCCGGGCGATGGCGACGGGAGCCGGCGACATTCTCGAGCGCGCCAGGATTCATGCCACCGCGCGTGAAGCCGTCGGCGACCTCCACCGCCTGTGGGCCACCACGGCGCGGCATCGCGACATGGCCAAACCCGTGCTCACTCCCGGTGAGGTGGCACAGGCCTGCCGTTCCGGGGATCTGCGGACCGGCATTCTCTTCGGGCCCGAGAGCACCGGTCTTGCCAACGACGAGGTGGTTCTTGCCGATGCCCTCGTGCGCATCCCCACCCCGGGTCGGCAGCAGTCGCTCAATCTCGCCCAGGCCGTCCTCGTGCTGGCCTGGGAGTGCTCCGGTTCCAGCGAGGCGGTCGCGGAATGGCGCACCGACGAGGCACCGGCGACCATGGCGGAGTTTGACGGGTTCTTCGATCAGCTCGTCGGCGCCCTCGATTCCTCGGGGTTCCTGCGCAATCGGGAACAGAGACCGGTGACGGTGCGCAACCTGCGCACCATGTTCCAGCGCGCCGGTCTCTCCGGAAGGGAGGTGCGGACCCTGAGGGGCGTTGTGAGCGCCCTTGCGGGACGTCCCGACGGGGATTCGGTTTGACAAGACGGAAGCGCTTGACTACAAGGCGCCGGCACTACCGCCAGGGACATTGATGTGAACGTGGGCAAGAGAACTGTGAAGGCCGGATGACCAAGCGCCTGTCGTCGAAGTACAAGATCTGCCGCCGCAACGGCGAGAATCTCTGGGGCCGACCCAAGAGATTCCTGACAAACCGGCTCTATGCGCCTGGTGAACACGGCCAGTCGAGACGCCGCCGGCCGACCGACTACGGTGTCCAGCTTGCCGCCAAGCAGAAACTCAAGGGCTACTACGGCAACATCACGGAACGCCAGTTCCGCCGTGTCTACGAGGAAGCCTACCGGCACCGCGGCGATACCATCGAGAACATGATCGGCCTTCTCGAGCGTCGGCTTGATATCGTGATCTACCGCATGAAGTTCGTGCCGACGGTCTTTTCCGCCCGGCAGTTCGTCAATCACGGCCACATCCGCGTCAACGGACGCAAGGTCAACATTCCGAGCTACCGGGTGAAGCCCGAGGACGTGATCGAGATCAAGGAGGCCTCGCGCGAGCTGCCCCTCGTGCTCGAGGCCGTGGTGTCCGGCGACCGCGACGTGCCGGAATACCTGGAAGTGGACATCGACCGCATGCGGGGTGTCTTCCACCGGACCCCGTCCTTCGCCGAGGTGCCCTATCCGGTCAGGATGGAGCCCAACCTGGTGGTGGAGTTCTACTCCAAGGCCTGATCCCCGGGCCCCGCGGGGCGTTCCGAACCACCACCTTTCTCCCATCGTGCATGGCTCGCGTACCGGGGCAGGCCAACCGGTCGTCTCCATTCCCGAACGATCCGTTCCAGGTGAGATGCGAGCCGGCAGAGTTCCATGTCTTCGGCACGGTGGAGAGCCTCCTCGGCCTGAAGCCCGCGATCATCCTCCATGATCTCACCACCATCTTCTGCGACGGCCAAACTCCGGGGCAACCCAGGGCGCTGCGGAGTCATTCAAAGGTGTTGACCCTCGGTCTGGTTGTCGACGGCTCGCGCCTTGTCGGCCGTTCGGGTGACCTCGCCGGCGACGCCATCGAGGCTCGTGCACCGGGCCCGATGCCGGCGTCCCCCGGAGCGCCCGTGGGGCGTGTTCATCATGGGCCGTGGTCCTGCCATCAGGGCCAACCTCGCCTGGCAGACGGTAAGTCCTCCGCGTTCGGGTTCGATGACATGGAGTTCACCGCCGACGCAGGCTGAGAGGCCACGTTGACGGAAACGTTCGCCTTCTCGCGGACAAGCCACGATCTCGACGCACCTCCCCAGTATTGGGGAGGCATGGACGTGCACACTGCGGTTATTCTCCCCAACTCTTGGGTGTGCGAAGGCATGCGAGCGGCCTGGCCATTCCTGGCGAAAGAGGTGCAGCCGCAAACGGCTGCGCCGACGTGGACAGGCAAGCTCGTGGCCGGGATCGTCGGCAACGATGCATAGCGTTTTTCGCGAGGCAAGGGTCATCGGAAGTTCGGAGCATCCGCCCATGAAGCCCTGGTCACAATGAAACCGAATGCGTTCGAGTGCATCCTGGCTTCGTTGCACGAGGCGGCGCTCGACGATGCCCGCTGGCCGAGCGCCGCCGCGCGGATCGACGAGGCCCTCGGAACGCACGGCAACACCCTCGCGAGCGGCGACGGGGATTCGGAAAGGAACTATCGATTCTACTTTATGTGGACCTGCCTTCGCGGGGAACGGCGCCGGGACCTGGAGAACCTCTGGTTCGAGACCTACTATTCCCTTGATGAAGGGACCCCCCGGGTGCGGCGTCTCCCCTACAACAGGTTGTTCCACGTCACCAGTCTCTACACCGATGAGGAAATGAAGACGTCTGCGGCATACAACATGCTGCGGACCCTTGCTCATGCCGGAAACGGGATCAATGTGCGCCTGGACGGGCCGGGCGGCTCGCGCATCTTGTGGCAGGTCAACGACCCGGTTGACGGTGAGGGCTGGTCGAGCGTGCAACGCGACATGATCCAGCGTCTCCTGCCCCACATTCGCCAGACCGTACACGTCCGTCAGGCGCTGTCCGGCGCCAACGCCCTGGGCTCGACGATGACGCAATTGCTGGACACCACTGATTTGGGCATCGTGCAGCTCGACGCGCGCGGACAGATCGTGGAGGTGAACGACCGGGCCCGGAGCCTGCTGCGGGGCAACGATGGCCTGTCCGACAAGGGCGGATTCCTTTTCGCCCACACGCGACCGGACAATGTCTGTCTCCAGAATCTTGTGGGCCGTGCCCTGCCACCGTTCGGGATCGAGGTCGCCGGAGGCTCGACGATGGTGGAACGCCCGGGAGAGTTGCCGCCCCTGGTGCTGCATGTGATTCCGGTGGGTCGGCGGGAAGCAAACTACCCGGCATGGCCGGTTGCGGCGCTGGTCCTGGTCGTCGACCCGGTGAGCGGATCTGATCTCGATGATGGCGTGGTTGCTGCAACTCTGGGCCTCACGAGGATGGAGAGCCGGGTGGCAGTGCTGCTGACCCATGGCATGAGCGTGAAGCAGATCGCAGCCGCTACGGGGCGCAAGGAGAGCACCATCCGTTCGCACGTGAAGAACATGTTTGCCAAGCACGGGCTCTCGCGACAAGGGGAGTTGGTGCGGCTGGTGCAGTCCCTGGCCGGCGCTCCGCAGGCTCGAATCTGAGGAAGGGCGAAGCGGGACGTTGAGCTTCAGGACTACCAAGGGGCGGCCCCGCAGTCTGGTTCACCGCATGACGATGGTCGTGAGTCCTTGCCGGGGGATGGCGTTGAAGACGACACCAGCCAGATCGTCGATGAGGGTGCCAAAGCCGTGCACCCACAGACCGCCGGCGTCTGCCTGACGGCGAGGCCTGGGTCCATGCGGGCCGGGAAGGACCGATCGCCAGGGCGGCCCGAACGATGTAAACGTTCCGTCGGTCCGTGGGGAAGGTCATCCGCTCGGTGATATGCCTGCCCGATTCAATCTCATCCTGGAGGGACCAACGGAATGGCTGCAATGGACGAAGACCACATCGATCACGGCGAGAATCCACGACTTGTCCCCCACGGACTGACGGAACGTCTGTATCGTCGCGCTGCCGGCGATGAAGCGGGAGGTGAGGCAGGTTGTCCAGACCCGATGCGTGGCATGTCCTCCCCATTCGCAATGTCCGGACGCACGGCCTGGTCCGCTCCGCCCGCGAAGTACCGATGATGTCCGTCCCTGCGATTGACATGGCCCGCTTTGCCACCGGCGGGCGGCAGGCGAAGATGTCGATGGCGACGGCGCTTGGGAGAGCCTGCCGCGACATCGGCTTCTTCCACGTCGTCGGCCACCGCGTCGATCACGGCGTCATCACGGCGATGCAGCAGGCCACGGCCGAGCTGTTCCGACTCCCCGATGCCGCCAAGCATGCGTTGTGCGTCCGCCCCGGCGACTATCGCGGCTACATTCCCTTCGCCGCTTTCGGCAACAACGCCTGTGCCGCCGAGGCCGATCGCTACGAAGGCTTCAAGCTCCATCGCGAAGTGGCGCCCGACGATCCGATCCTCGCCGCGTGCGATCTCCACGGTCCGAACCGCTGGCCGCCGCAGTTACGGGGATTCCGGCGGGCGGTGCTCAACTACTGGCGCGCGATGGATGGGCTCTGCGTGGAACTCCTGCGGCTCTTCGCCCTTGCGCTGGGCCTCGACGAGCGCCGCCTCCTGCCGTACTTCGACGATGCGCTCACCAACATGACGCTGCTGCGCTACCCGCCGGTCGAACGGCGCCGCACCGCCTCGGGCATCCATCCTCATCGCGACATCGACGCGTTCACCGTGGTGTATCCCGGCAACGTGCCGGGGCTCGAGGTCCTGACCCGGGCGGGGCGCTGGGTCGGCATCGCCCCGATGGAGGGCGCGCTCGTGGTCAACGTCGGCAACATGATGGAGCTGTGGAGCGGCGGGCGGTTCGTCTCCACCCCGCACCGGGTGACGAGCCCGGTCGGCGCCGAGCGCCACAGCTTCCCCTACTTCGCCATCCCGCGCCACGATGTGCTCATCGAGCCCCTGGTGTCCCGGGTGGAGGGCTTCGCGAGGCCGGCGGTCGAAGCCGGGTTCATCGTGCGCGAACTCTACCGCACCAACTGGGCATCCGTAGTACAAACCGACCCGGGGGTGGACGCCGGTGCGCTGGCGTGATGTCGACGACCGGCAACTCCCGGGGCGCCTGCGCCAGAGATTGGGCAAGCTGCAAGCGAACCCAACTCGGCCGAGGCGCAATCAGGCGCAGCGTGGCATGGCAAGCGATCGATGCCTACGGTGCACATCCGCAGAGCCCGTCACGTCAGGATTCCGGGCGCCGCCGTCGATTGGTCGGCTCCACGGCTTGGCGGAACGACGCTTACTGAACGATGAAGGCCGAGACCGTCATGCCGGCTTGCCATGCATGGGCCCTGATCCTCTCCCAATCCTCGTCCGTGCAGGAAAGCGAGTGCTTGCCCGGTCTCTTCACACCGCGCCTCAAGGGTCCCTTCATGCGCCAGCAACATTCGGCCCTCTCATGATTGTTTCGGCAGCCCTGTTGCGATTGCGTTTCGTGGAATTGGCACACCGGATTTCGCGTGCCCATTGAAAGCTCCCAAGGAAGATGTCAACTGCCGTATTTGACCGATTTAAGGGCATAGAAGGCCAATTATGGCAGCTAGAACGATTTCTCCAAGTGCCCGCTGCGCCTTGCAGTCGCTGGGCGCGGACCTCAAGGTGGCCCGCCTGAAGCGGCGAATTCCGGTGAAGGAGTTTACCGAGTGGGGTATCCGAGCGAACTGTCGCGCGCCTTGAGAAGCGAGATGGCGGGGTTGGCATCGGAACCCTGGCGATGGCGTACATGGTATTGGGGGAACTGGATCGCGTCTCCGGTTTTCTCGATGCCGGAAGCGATGACACCGGATTGCTCCTGGAGAGGGAGAGGCTTCCAAGGCGCATCGGCACGACACGACGACCGGTGGCGTCTTCTCGTGCGGCAGACCGCAATCCGGCGCAGTCCGGCAACGACGATGACGAGGGCGTTGGATTCTGAAGCCGGAAGCGATTGTGGCCTTGGGAAGCCGGAAGCGGGTTCTCGGCCGGTTGCGTTTCGAAACCGATCGCCGCCGCCAGCATTCGCAATTCGAATACGCAGACGAATGGCTCGCCGCACGGGATCGCTTCGCGCTCTCTCCCGGATTGCCTCTGCGCCGGGGAAGTCACTACAGCTCGGGAAGGGACTCCAGGCGTCTGGCCATTCCAGGGTGCTTTTCCGATGCCGCTCCCGATGCCTGGGGCTGCGCCTTGATGACGAAGGCTTTGGGCGGCGGGCTCAGCGAATACGATTATCTCGTGCGGTCAGATGACCGCACGAGGCAAGGCGCCCTGCGGTTCCTGAGGGGAGGACATGGAACCGCTTTGCGGCCCTGGTCCGCCCATCCTCCGCTTCGTGGAACTCGCACACTTGCGGGCTCTGGCACAACGGTTCGAGAGGGATCCGGACGGCGCATCGCAGGAGGTGCGTGATCTTGCCGGCGTGGCGGGGTCTCTCGGTGGCGCACGCCCCAAGGCCAGCGTCGAGGCGACGGCCACTTGTGGATCGCGAAGCTCACCGCAGCGCATGACACCAATCCCGTTGAGCGAGCAGAAGTGGCGGTCCAGAAGCTTGCTCAGATGTGTGGTTCGCGCGCGGCCGAAGCACGACAGGAGCTTCGTGACAGTGAGAGGCCCATCGCTCTCGTGAGGCGTTTCGATCGGCGTGGCGAAGCGCGCGTTCCCTACATGTCTGCGCGCAGTGCTCTGGACCGGCAACGTGATGAAGGGGGGTACTACACGGGCATTGCGGAGGTGATCCGGCAGACCTCCAGCAAACCGGCCGACGATCTGCATGAACTGTGGCGCCGGATCGACTTCACCATGCTTGTTTCGAACAGAGACGATCAGTTGAAGAACCATGGGTTCATCTACGCCGGGAATGACCGGTGGCGGCTTTCGACATCAATCCGTCTCCATCACGGCATCGCGTTCTCGAGACAGGCGCCATCCAGGGCGGATCATTCGAAGCGTCGATCGATCTGGCCCTTGAGGCGTGCGAGTTCTTCGATGTCGGGTCGGCTGCCGCCAGAGAGCAGGCGCTCAAGATGGCGAGGATCATCGCTGGCAACTGGAAGCGGGTCCTTCGCGACGAGGGATCGTCGGGCGACGACATTCGCGGCTATGCGGAAGCCTTTGAACACGCCGAGGCAGAACGGGCCTTGAGTCTTCCAGCGCCGTTGCGGAAATCTCATCACGCCCGGTGATCGTGTCCCGCGGCGCCGCAAGAACCTGGCGTCCGATGCGGCATCCGGCGTTCCGGACCGTGACACGGTCCGAGTGTCAAGTCGCTGATCGACCACACTTCGGGTGAGTCAGCGTGATGACATCGCACTGCGCACTTCGACGCCCTGTCGCAGCAGGCACCAGGAGTCCACTGCAAGGACACGGTCAGTCGTCCGCTTCTTCCTCATCCGATAGCTTTCGCCGAAACGAGCCGGGGGAGAGTATCGGCACGGTGAAAGTGCCTGTGAGCGCCAGGATGTCGGCATCGCCGGTGACAAGTACGTCCGCCTCACCGGCCAGTGCAAGGTAGAGGAAGAACCGATCGAACGGATCGCGGCATTCCGGTATTGCGGCCGGCGTGGCGGGGGCATCGACACTTTCGCAATAGGGGAGGTAATCGTCGAGCAGTTCGCGCTGATCGTCGGCACTCAGCGCAAACTTGGGGTAAGCGAGAACCCGGATCAACTCCGCAGTGGTCTCACAGCTGACGAGTGGGCGGATGCGGCCTTGCCTCCAGGCGCCGCGCAGCCACGAGACCTCGCCTGTGGGAAACAGCAGGGACGAGACGAGGACATTTGTATCAAGGACAGAACGGACTGGCCTCAATCGCCAGACCGCGCCCATGCCACCGCATCCTTCACGTCGGAATCCGAGAGCCCGAGTCTGGCGAGCTTCGCTCGCACGCCGTCAGCACGGTTGACCCGCACCGGCGTCAGAACGATACGGCCGTCCTCCGCGGTGACATCGAAGTAGTCGGTCGTCTCCACCGCTGCGATCACTGACTTGGGCAGGGTCAACTGGTTCTTGGAGGTCAGCTTGGCAAGCATGATCGATTTCCAAACGATGAAAGCGAAGTAAGGAAACAATACACCCTTGTTGCCGTGACAACAAGAGCGCGGTTGGTCTGCACTCGGCGATGCCAGCCTCCAGCTTGCGTTGCCCGTCTGCATCGGGCACGGTTCGAGGAACACTGAATTCGCACCGAAGGGGGCATCATGGCCAAGTTCGTCATGCTCGGAAAGTACACGCAGGGGTCGATGGAAGGGATCAGCGCGTCGCGCACCGACCAGGCGGGAGAGGTGGTCCGGGAGCGCGGCGGCGAGGTGATCGGCATGTACGCGCTGCTCGGAGCCTTCGACCTCATCCTCTTCGTTGACTTGCCGGATGTCGAAACCGCGATGCAGGTTTCACTCAAGTTGACGCGCATGACCGGCATCGGGTTCCTGACCTCGCCCGCCGTCGACGTGGAGACGTTCGACGCCCTCGCTTCGGGCTGACGCACAATCCGCCTCCCCGAACTTCGCCGGGCCCGGCCGTTCTCCCACGGCGACATTTTCCATTGGCGCGCCAGCTACCAAGTCCTGCAGCACGGGGTTCGGCTAGTGCCGGGCTGGATGGCCTCAAGACCCCGGATGCTGTGTTGTCGGTGAGGGAAGAGGAACCGGGGAAGCGCCGGGGTTAGTCGCGTGGACCATTGGTTTCCTTCCGGGGGTGACAGATTAGGAACGCCGGCATGTATTCGGTCGGTTTGATATGATATGCGTCAATGTCCAACGGGCTGATCCCGAAGGATTGCGTGATGACGAAGAAGCAGAAGACGTCGCGGCCAGCGAACAGGACTTTGAACCAGGTCGTCGAGACGACACGTTCCGGCTCAGGGACGCGCGCCCTTCACAAGTCCAGTTCGGCAAAGACTGTGACGCGGACATCCGAACGGATCATCACGGAGACTTCCGTGAAGCGTCGATCAGCCATGAAGGTGCTGGCAAATCGGTAGGCGACACTACCGCGTTACCTGGCAGGATGCGGTCCGTGGCCATGAGGAAGCGCTTCAGTATGGCGGAGCCCCGGGATCGTGAACGAGCACGCGATTCAGGCAGCGATTGCTCGCCCTTACCACGGTTATCACCGGTATATTCATCAAAAGGCGGCGGCACTGGTGTCACGCCATTGTCTGCAACCACGGGTTTGCGGACGGCAACAAGCGGACATCGCTCTACCTGGTCGAATTGCTGGTCCAGAGGAGCGGCTATGAGTTTGTCGAAGACGATGACGTGATCGCGGACATGGTTGTCAGCGTTGCCCGCAGCGATACCGGTTGCGAGGACCTCGCGGAGTGGTTTCGTGAACGCTTGGTTCGATCAGGCAAGCCATAGTCGCCGACAAAATGGAAGACGGTGAAGGGAATGTCGAGGAGTTCGCAGGGAGTGGCTGCTGTAGATCCATCAAGCTCCCGTCCCACGATGCGTTCGAGCAGGGATTTTCCGGACGGATTGTTACGCGCCTCGAGAAGGACGGTGACGGGGTCGGTGTTTGAACACGGCCGCCAAGTGCCAGCGCTGATCAGGGGCAGGACATAGAGTGTGTCGCAGACGAGCACGCTGCACCGGAAGAAGGCATTCCAAGGCCTGGCGGCGCACTGCCGAAGGGTATCGAGTGCCGTTCATTTCAGTGAGTTGCACTCGAACTGCGGTCTCAGCCTCTCGCGCGGGCGTGGCGGCGGCGTTCGTGGACATCGAGATGGCGCTTGCGCAGGCGAATTGATGCGGGCGTGACTTCGACAAGTTCGTCATCGTCGATCCAGGCGATGGCCTGTTCGAGGGTGAGACGCATCGGTGGAGAGAGGTCGAGGGCGTCATCCTTGCCGGCAGCCCGAAAGTTGGTGAGCTGTTTGGACTTGAGAGGGTTGACGTCGAGATCGGTGCCGCGGCTGTGTTCGCCGATGATCATGCCGGGATAGACATCTTCGCCCGGACCGACCATCAGGCGACCCCGGTCTTCGAGACCGAAGAGGGCATAGCCCGACGCCCTTCCTCGCTCCAGCGACACGAGGACACCCTGGCGCCGTGTCGGCAGCGGCCCGCGATGCGGCCCGTATGCGTGGAAGACGCGGTGCATGACACCAGTCCCCCGAGTGCGTCCGAGAAACTCGCCGTGGTAGCCGATCAGTCCCCGCGACGGGCACTGGAAGACGAGACGCTGCTTGCCGCCGGAAAGCGTCTTCATGTCCCTGAGTTCGCCCCGGCGACGGGAGAGGGTTTCCACCACGGCGCCGGCATGTTCGGAATCGACATCCACCACGACCTCCTCGATTGGTTCCTCGAGCGTGCCGTCTTCCGGATTGTCGCGCAGCAGTACGCGTGGTCGGCTGATCGACATCTCGTAGCCTTCCCGGCGCATCTGTTCGATCAGGACCGCCAGCTGGAGCTCACCGCGTCCCGATACCTCGAGTGCGTCGTCGTCCGGCACCGGGGAGACCTCGATGGCGACATTGCCCTCCGCTTCCCTGAACAGGCGGTCGCGAAGCACGCGCGATGTCACCTTGCTGCCATCGAGTCCCGCCAGGGGCGCATCGTTGATCGAGAAGGTGATGGCGATCGTCGAGGGATCGATCGGCGTTGCGGGCAGTGGTTCGCTCACGCCGGGGCCGGCCACCGTATCGGCGACCGTCGCCACATCCAGACCTGCAAGCGAGACAATGTCTCCGGCATGGGCCTCCTCCAGCGCCACGCTCTCCAATCCGCGGCGGGCAAGAACCTTGGTGATCCTGGTGGTTTCGATCAGGTCGCCGTCACGGGAGAGGGCGTGGACCGTCATGTTGGGGCGCACGCACCCCGAGGCGATGCGACCGGTCACGATCCTGCCGAGCCAGGGATCGGCCTCGAGGATCGTGGCCAGCATGCGAAAGTCCGTCGAGGCGTCGATGCTCGGGGGTGGAACGTGGTCGAGAATCGCCCGGAACAGGGCAATCATGTCGTTTGCGCCGCGCTGTGATGTCAACGATGCCCAGCCTTCCCTGGCCGAGGCGAAGAGCGTCGGGAAGTCGAGCTGTTCGTCGCTGGCATCGAGGGATGCGAAGAGGTCGAACATTTCCTCTTCGACCTCACGCGCCCGCTGATCCGGCCGGTCGACCTTGTTGACGACACACATCGGCCTCAGCCCCAGCGCCAGCGCCTTGGAGAGCACGAACCTGGTCTGGGGCATCGGGCCTTCCGTGGCGTCCACCAGCACGAGAACGCCATCAACCATGCCGAGGACACGTTCTACCTCGCCTCCGAAGTCGGCGTGTCCGGGCGTGTCGACTATGTTGATCGTCGTCCCTTCCCAGACCACCGAGGTGCACTTGGCGAGAATGGTAATGCCCCGCTCACGCTCGAGATCGTTCGAATCAAGCGCCCTGTCGGCGACTCTCTGGTTGTCACGGAACGTGCCGGACTGGCGGAACAGAACGTCCACCAGCGTCGTCTTTCCGTGATCGACATGGGCGATTATCGCAATGTTGCGCAGGTTCATCATGAGGATGTGAGGCTGGAAGGGGGCACCCGCAGGGTGCACGGCACCATAACGCCGGAGAGCCTGGATGCAAGGACACATGGCCGCCAGCGGAGCGGCATCCGTGCTTCACGTCAGATTTTCATGAGCCCAACGAAGGCGGCGAAACGCCGCTGCACAGCAACCATTTGTTTGCCGGATGACAGGCACCGGACACGCCAGCGAGAACGATGGCCTGTACGCCACGGCACGCGGCCCTTCGGTACTCAACGTTGTTCTGGAGCGGATTCATCCGGCAAGCGCCACCACATCAGCCGGGTCGACATAGAGGCTCAGGCGATCGCCGGGTTGCACGGCCGTGCGCGCCGGCAGGTGCACCTGAAATTCCTGGTCGCCGTCACGCCCCGCCATCAGGCGGCAGCGGACATGCGTACCGCTGAAGTGGCACTCCCTGACCACGCCCTCGCCGAGCGCCGCGAATCCGTCGTCGGGCACCGGCACGATCTGTTCGGGCCTGAGGGAGAGGATCACACGCCCCTCAGGAAGGTCGCTGACCGGAAGCTCCAGTGCGCCGAACGCGGTGGCGACGGTGACGCCATGGTCGTCTCTTCGCGTGACCATGCCCTCGACCAGATTGCTGTCGCCCATGAACGTGGCGACGAACCTTGTAGCGGGTTTCAGGTAGATCCGGGCGGGAGGTCCCTGGTCCTCGACCTTGCCTTCGTTGAGGACCACGATCGTGTCCGCCATGTTCATGGCTTCGTCCTGATCGTGCGTTACGTGGACGAAGGTGGTTCCCAGGTGCCGCTGCAGATGGAGCAGTTCCTCCTGCATCTGCCGCCTCAAATTGAGATCGAGCGCGCCTAAGGGTTCGTCCAGAAGAAGGACCTGGGGATCGACGACGATGGCCCGAGCCAGGGCGACTCTCTGCCGCTGGCCGCCCGACAGTTCGTGTACACGCCGGTCGCCCGCGCCCGACAGGCCTACGAGATCCAAAGCTGCCTCGCTTCGTTGCCGCCTCTGCGGCGCCGGCACGCCGCGCATTGCCAGGCCGAAAGCGACGTTCCGGGCGACATTCATGTGGGGAAACAGGGCATAGTCCTGAAACACCGTCGTGGTAGGCCTTCTCGCGGGAGGCACGCGGTTCATGTTCATGCCGGAGATCAGTACCCGGCCGCGCGTCGGTTCGACAAAACCGGCAAGAATGTTGAGCAGGGTCGTCTTGCCGCTACCCGAAGGACCGAGAAGCACCACGAATTCACCTTCGCGGATTTCCAGGGAGACATCCCTGACCGCAACGGTCTCGCCGAACAGTTTCGTGACGCCTTCCAGGCTGACGAGCGGTCGGGTCATGCGCGGGCCTTTTTCCTGCGGAACACGAAGAGTTCCATGACGATCACGAGAGCCATGGAGATCGCGAACACCACGGTCCCGACCGCGTTCGTCGTGGGATCGAGACCGCTTCTCAGCAGACTCCATATCTCGACCGGAAGGGTGACGTCGAAACGCGTCACGAGCCAGGCGACGATGAACTCGTCCCATGACAGGGTGAAAGACAGGAAGAACGCCGCCGCGATCGCCGGCCACATCATGGGCACGCTGACAAGCGCCAGGACTTGCCATTCCCGCGCGCCCAGATCCCTCGCGGCGCGCTCTGCGCTGACCTGATGGCCACCCAGTTGCGAGTAGCAAATGCCGAAGGCCAGCGGCAGGTTGATCACGACATGGCCGATGACAACGGACAGCAGCGACTTCGGCATGCCGGTTGCCGTGAAGGTGATGAGAAGCCCGATGCCGATGATGAGGTAGGAGACCGAAAGCGGGGCCATGAAGAGCCACTGGAAGAAAACGGCGCCGGGTATGCGGTGGCGCGCCAGGGCATGGGCCGCAAGAAAGCCCATGACGGTCGCCAGTGCCGCCGAAACGACTCCCACCATGACGGAATTGACGAGCGCCTCCATGAGATCGGAGTCCGAAAAGACCTCGTGATACCAGCGCAACGACACGCCCTTGAAAGGAGGAACCGGGAGCCTTCCGTCCTGAACAGAGAAGATCACAAGGACGACCACAGGAAGGTAGATGAAGGCGTAGACCGCCAGCACGTAGACTGCGGCAGGAAAGACGGCGAGCACCCGAGGCATCTCAGACCCGATTCATCTTCAGCCAACGCGCGCTCGCCAGGAAGACGGCGGAGACGACGAGCATGAGAACGAGAGACATGGTGGACGCCATGGGAAAGTCCGCCCGGCGCTGGACCTGCAGAAGAATGGCCTGCGGCATGACCAGCTCGCGGTTGCCACCCAGGATCTGCGGTGTGATGTAGTCGCCGATCGCCAGTACGAAGGTGATGAACGCACCGATCATCACACCTGGCAGGCTCAGTGGAAGGACGACATGAATCAAGCTCTGGAGCCTGGATGCCCCGAGGTCCTCGGCGGCCCTGCGGTAGTTCGGTGATATCTGGACCAGATTGGCGTAGATCGTCAGCGTCAGGAGCATCGTGAAGAAGTGGACGAAGCCCAGGACGGTGGCTCCGTTGCTGTTGGCAAACGACATGGTTTCGGAGAGCAGGCCCACGGTGACGAGTGTCTGCGAGATGACACCATTCTCCGACAGCACCAGGAGCCAACTGTAGGAACGCACCAGATATGAAGTCCAGAACGGCAGGATGGCGAGAACGAGACCAAGTCGCTGCCAGCGTCGGGGCACGAGGAAGGCCAGGATATAGGCCAGCGGATAAGCGAAGAGCACCGAGAGGACCACCGTGATGGCCGTGATTTCGAGAGAGTTGAAGAGGGCATCGAGAAAGTAACTCTTGCCCAGGAAGGCCTCGTAGTTCGCGAGCGAAGGCTCGCGCACCAGTTGCGTGCCGTCCCTTCTCCAGACGCTGTAGAGCGCCATGACGGCGAAGGGCACGACGAAGAACGCGGCAAGCCACAGGAGTGCCGGCGCCAGCAAGATCCAGCCCGCCAGTCCTCGCCGGTTCATCCCGTCACTCCCGTCCCGGCCCGCTGCCGTTCGGGCCGGGACGTCTGCGGTCCGCGAAGTAAGTGCGCAGGATCAGTGCTGCAGCATTTCCGTCCAGATATCGAGGAACATGGCATCGAGCTCGGAATCCGGGATAAAATAGGGCCAGGAATTGGCAATGAATGTCTCCTGTTCATCCCAGCGCAGCATCGCCTTCTCCTCGTCGGTGAGCGCGGCCTTGCTGTTCGAGGGCATGGCCCAGTAGCACGACGAGGTCGCCAGGCGCGCCTGGCCTTCGGGGCTGAGGACATACTCGACGAACTTGCGGGCCAGTTCCGGATTGCCGGCGTCGCTGAAGACGCCGATCGACTGGGACCAGCGCACGCCGCCCTGATCCGGGTTCACCCATTCCATGTTGGGATCCTCGGCCATCAACACCGCCGTCGCCCATTCGCCGCCGCCGGCGATAATGTCGACGTCGCCGGTCGCAAGAGCAGTCTGCACGGAGACGACGTCGCCTGCCATCGCGGAGCGCTCCTTCATCTTGAGCAGGTGCTCGCGGATTGCCGGCAACTCGTCCGCGGTAATGCCGTCCTCGCGAAGACCAAGACCGATCGCTACCAGGTTGATGAGCGGAATGTAATAGTCGTAGATCGCAATGCGGCCGCTGTAGGCATCGCTCCAGAGAACGGCGATGTCGCGCATGTCGTCGGCATTCACCTTCGAAGCATTGTAGGAGATCGTGTTGTAGCCGAACTTCTCGGGTACGGCGTAGAGTTCCCCGCCGATCTCGTGAATCTCGGAATCGCGAATGCCGGGAAAGATATCGTCGAGTGGCAGGCCCTCCCGGTCGAGCGGCGCGAGATAGCCGGCTTCCACGATCCGTGGAACGTCAACCCCGTCGACGACGAAGACATCCCAGTCGCCGGGCTGCGATTGCTCGAGAAGCGCCAGCGCGGTGCCCGTTCCTTCGTACTCCTTGATGTTGACCGTGACGCCGTGCTCTTCCTCGAAGGGATCGAGAAGCGCCCGATCAGAATGGTCGCACCAGACCAGCGCGTTGAGTTCGTCGTCTGCCGCGTGAAGGGGTGCGATTCCTGCAATGAACACGGCGGCAATGCCGAATGTTCTCGTCCAGAATGTCATGAAACTGTTCTCCCTGGTGATGTTGATGGATGCTGGGCCACGGCCTTTCCTGCCGAATCGTAGAGGCCCTGGAGGCGGTGGTGGAACCGCCATACGGCCCGTTCGCTGTGCTGCGTTTCCCCGTCGTTGACGACGTAGCGGCCAACCCGCGGCGCCGCGAGGGACTTCAGCCCCTGCCAGACTCCTTCGACAAGCACCGTGTCCTCTGCCTGCAGCGCGCCGTCCATCGAGATGTGCGCCTGCTGCTCGGGCAGCAGGTCGTCCTCGGGCCGGTCGAAGAAGAACGTGTGACGGAATACGGTCCGTTCCCATGAATGGGGGATCGCTTCCCAGATGAAGAGGTTGGCGGGACCGGGAGAGAACAGCACCATCGTTGTCGGCCATGCCCAGTTGTAGCGGTTCGCCGTCACACCGGGAGTTCCGTCCCGGCGGCAGGATTCCAGCACGTGCCGGGCCGGCGGACCTCCCATCAGGGTATGCCAGGGCCCGTCCTCGACGAATGCGCGGTCGAAATCCGCGTATTCGCAATAGCCGGGATGGGCGACTTCGGTATGGTAGGACTCGACGAAATTGTCGATCACCACCTTCTAGTTGGCGCGGATCTCGTAGTCGATATGGCGCGCCTTGAGCAGACCTGCCGGCTCCACGCCGCAGGCGCGGGCATCCGCGAAGACCGGCCCGAAAACTTCTTCGGCAGGGGGCGCCGTGCCATCGATGTTGATGAAGACGAACGAGTCGATTTCCGCGAACCGCACCGGAAGAAGGCCGAACGAGGTTCTGTCGAAGGCCTCGAGATGCGCCGTGCGCCTGGCGCTGACGAGACGCCCGTCGAGATCGTAGACCCATCCGTGATAGGGGCATTGCAGCACGTTGCGGCGGCACCGCTCCTTCACGACCTGCATGGCGCGGTGCTGACAGACATTGTGGAAGGCGCGCAACTCCCCCTCGCGATTGCGCACGACGACCAGCGGCTCGCCATGGATGGTCCGGGGCAGCATGGAGCCCGGTTCCGGCACTTCGCCGGCATGGCACATGTAGATCCAGGAAGCGTGGAAGACGCTCGTCCTTTCCGCCTCGAACACCGCTGGATCCGTGTAGTAGCGGGGAGCGAGGACCGGTGAGGCCAGAGGGTCGTCGCTGACGCGGTGTCCGGCGATCATGATCGTATCAGGAAGCGCCGGCGTCGACAGTCTCGTAGTCTGCTGGAGCTGTGACCTGGAGAAGTTCGCAGTCAGGCGAGACGGTGACAACGCGATGCGCAATTCCCGGCGGCTGGTGCACGAAGTCGCCCTTTGCGAACGTCACCTCGCCTTCGCCCTCGTACCAGAACGTCGCGGTCCCCTCGAGCACGTAGACGATCTGGAAGTCGAGCATGTGGGAATGAAGATCCTCGAGTTTTCCGTGCCCTGTCGCCCGGCTGACATCAGCCGCGAATCTGCCCCCCGTTGCCATCTCGAGTCCGAGGTCCCGGCTAACGAAGGGCGAGTCCCCGTCATCGGCTGTCCACGAAGCATCCGACGCCCTGCTCACATGGAATCCTGCCGCCCGGTCCGTCATCCTCCCCCTCCCGTTTCTCCTGTCACGATACTATCGCCCGTGCGGCTTCTTCACCAGTGTCCGCAAGGCAGGCGCAGCCACCGCACCCGGTTTCCCGCATGCCCTGCTGCTGAACGTTCATGACAAGTGGCGAACGATGCAGAAGACGTCGCATGAATCGACGGCAGCTCCGCGCGCCGCAGGAACGTGCGTCCGGACTGTCGCAACGTCGTCTTTGCAATGAACTCCGCCGGCGACCGGAGCCGGTACCGTTGCTTCTCAGTGAAATCGTTCCGAATGGTTGGTGGCGGGACGGGTTGAAGGTTCTCTGCGATGTCGGTGACCAATGGGGACGCCAAGGGCCTGGTCTCCACCCGATGGCCAGTATCGGCGCGGAACAACCGAGGTGAGCGCGTACCGAGTCGCCCACGCAGAGACAGTGGCATTTCGGGGAGATTCAGTGGTGAAAGACCGGAAGGTGAAGAGAACGGACAGGACGAAGTGACCCTTGAATGCCAAGGATCGTGTCCATAACCGGGAAACGGGAAGGGATGCGGAGTTCTCCTGACTGGCGGATGAGGTCGATCAAGTGATGACGGGCGGGACAACACAACCCGTCCCGGGCGAGAACCTCCGGGCTCAGGTGGCCTTGCGGCAGGTCACGCCGGCGCGCAGAAACCGGCACCGACCGATGGGGCTGCGAGGTCGAAGGACGGGGCAAACGCCGGATGGTGCCGAGGGTATGGTTGGGTCAGCCTTGACCGTGGCGTGTCCGGCGGAAGGCGCCGCACCGAACTCCTTTGTGGGGTGCCTGATGCTGGAGCCGTACCCGGGGAAAACCGGACGTACGGAAGTTCAGGGGCTGTTGGAAACGCGGTCTATGGTAGAATTGCGAACCCACCTGCAATCGAAAGAGCGGGACTGGATAAAGCCTCCACCTAAGAATGCGCGCGCCGGTGGCCTACCCGACCGGAATCGGACCAGCACGTTCTTCGGCAGCCCGCTAACGGCCAGGAGCCGGATGGCATGGAGCAGCGTACTCGAGGACTTCCAGCCACGACTGACCTGGTTGAGGACTGACACAACAGGTGGTCACGGCGCTGGTGCAGTTGCACAGGTCACCGTCCTCAAGATCGGAACACAGGCTCCTGGCATTGGAAACGGCCATCGATTCCGTCTCGGCAGTGCCGGATGGATACCTGTTCCCCAATGCCTCTATGCATTGCAACTCGGCATAGGCGACCCAGTAGCATTGCGGTTCCTCTGCCGGTGCAGCATGCGCGCACCTGGCTGCCACGACCCTGCAATTCTCACCCTGGTAGAGCACGCCGCAGTTCTCCATGGCCATGTCGGCGGCCGAGGCCGTGCTCTCGCCCCAACCGATACCGTGAGCGGCGTCGTCACCGACCGCGAGCGCGCCGCAGGCATTGCGGAACCAACCGGACTCGGCGCAGTGCATGCCCCCTTGATCGATACACTCATCGAGCGCGCGCGTCGTGGCTGCACCGCCCGAATCGTAGCTCCATGCGATGCCCCATGCATACGATCCATCCTGATTCTTGGAGAAGGCGATCGAACCGTAGCGATCATCCTGTGCAGTCGCCTGCACACCCACGACGCACAGCAGGATTGCGAGAATCATGCGAATTGCCATGTTGAAGTCCTAGCGTTGTCAGATCTTGATCTTGGGCAAGGGTGCATTCGCGCTGAGAAACGATAATCCGGCGCCGGTAGCCGCCGATGTCAGCGAATGTGAACGCATGCGTGTGCCCGTCCCCATGAGCAGAAGGCTAGCGCGGCCGGAGCGCATAGGCAATTCTCCGATGCGGACCGATGGCGTTCGCGAGCAAGCGGCAACACATGGGTCGGTCACGTCTACCCCAATCGCGGCGACAAGCCATCGGATGAACTGGACGGGCCCTGCAGCACGTTGGGTGCAAGCGGGCCGCCAGTCTTGAGAGGGTCGACATTCGAGGGTGGACAAATGCGGATTGCGAGTGCGGGCTGATCCGCAAGATCAACATTTGGCAGGAGTCGCTGCGTTGACGCGGTTCCTGATCGGCACTGCAGTCCTCGCGCTGGTCTACTGGCTCTGGTTCGGCTGCGCCAGGCTAAGCCCTGGAACGGAGGAAGCTCTGGCTGATATGGATTGACCTTTTATGAGGCCCTGTGCAGGCTCACGAGTACCCAATCACGCGAGCCGCGGGACAGATTTCACTGCGTGGCCTGCGGCCATGCGGATGATGCCGACCTCAATGCAGCGGCGAACATACTGGCTCTGGGGCACCTGCGCGGGGAGGTTGCCGAGCTGTCGGGCCCGTGAACCGCGAAATCGATCGGAGGATGGCAGCGTGACGCTGTCAATCTATCGATACAAGGCCTGTTTCCCGAGGGAACGGAACCGGCAACGAAGGCCGGTCGAACGATGTGCTGCACGGCACATTCATGTCCCTTGCCTGAGCCAGGTGGCGATGAGCGCGCGGTAGCGCCTGCCGTCGAAACTCGGAAAGTGGCCGCCATGGACGACACGGACCGGAAGATCGTGAATGCGTTTCATGGTGACGGCATAGGCGTCCCTGTCGGAATGATAGGCATCGTCGATGAGCGGTCCGTCATAGACCGTGTCACCGGAGAACAGGATCCCCGTGGCCGCTTCCCAAAGCATGATGCTGCCGGGGGAGTGTCCGGGTGTGTGCATCACCTCGAAACTCCGGTCGCCCAGATCGACGCGGTCGCCATCGTCGATGAGCTGCGTGGCCGGTGCGGACCTTACTTCGTAGCTTTGCGAACTGTAGGACCCTGGAGGACGCCGCGTGAAGATGTCGTCGGTGACATAGGGGTCCGCAAGGGTATTGGCGCGGGTGGGCCGCGCCATCAGTCCGGCCTCGTGACGATGACACAGACGTTCTGTGAATTCGTGGTGGCAGCCGATGTGATCGAAGTGGGTGTGACTCGCCACCGCCAGGCAGGGACGTTCGGTGACCAGCGCCACCTGTTCGACGAGACTCACGACACCCATGCCGCTGTCTACCAGCATGTCGCGGTCGCGGCCTCGCACGTGCCAGATGTTGCAGCGGAAAAAGGCCTTGATGAAGGGCTCGTGAATATGTGTCACGTCGTCATCGAGGGAGGTTGTCTCATACCAGGTCTCGGGTGTGGCGATACGCATGGCAGAATCTCCCGGTGTCACAGGCCGGGCAGTGAACGGTACGACATGGCGGACGCCGGTGGTTCGGCGGTCATGTCCCGCCCGATCTGCCGGGCCATTGCGAGGCAGGCCGGACGCACGTCACTGTCGTCGTCCACTCCCGGAAAGACGTGCATCGCAACGTCGTCGATACCACAGTAGCCCAGGACGCCGACGTCGATCGAGCGGCGCATCGCTTCCTGGTAGCCGTAGCGCCGATAGGTGGCGGCGGACGACCCGGCGGGGCAGAGAAGAACGGCCCGCTCCAGTGCCAGGAGGCCGCGGGATTGCCGGATCGTGAAGTCGTAGGCCCATCCCTGGCACCACACCCGGTCGATCCAGCCCTTCAGCATGGCCGGAAACGACCACCACCAGACAGGAAAGACGAAGGCGATGGCCTCGGCGCGCATGATGCGCTCCTGCTCGCACAGAACGTCCGGCGGCATGGCCGCCGGCCCCTTCGTGAACTGGGCAAAATCGTCTGGACGGAACCGTGGATCGAACCCTTCCCTGTGAAGGTCGGCCAGCTCCCACGCGTGACGGGCATCCTCGAGTCCCGCGAGGAACGCATCGAGAAGCGCTCCGGTGAAGGACTCCCTTTCGGGGTGGCAAAAGACTGTCAGGACGCGCAACGTGTTCCTGCTCGTGACCGTCCACGGGCATTGTAGACATCTGCCCGCGTTTCGCACGCCTCGAGGGCCTCATCCTGACAGAGAGTCATTGGAACCCGGCGTTGTCGTCGGTTGGCTCGCGCACCTCGGCATGTCGACTGTGTTGATCGTTGTTCCTTGCCAGACCGCCAAGGTGCGGCTGGCGAGAATGGTGATGCCGCGCTCACGCCCGAGATCGCTCGAATCAAGCGTCCTGTCAGCGACTCTCTGGTTGTCACGGAACGTGCCCGTCTGGCGGAACAGTACCGTGTTTCATGCCACCCCTGCATCTCCGTCCTCGCCTGTCAGGCCGTCAGTCCCCGTGCCGCGGGCCGACCACCAACACGGCGGCAGCTGCGTGTCGATCAGACAGCGCACGGATCAGTCCGCAAACATCACACGATGGTCGACCGCGTCCGCAGCCCACACCAGGGCCGCTCTGAGGTCCGCGTCATCGAGATAGGGATAGTCGTCAAGGATCTTCTCCGGGGACACGCCGGACGCCATGAGCTGCAGGATGTCGGACACTCGGACACGGCTGTTCCGGATATGCGGCCGCCCAGCGCAGACCGAGGGATCGATGACGACTCGGCCCGAGGTCCCGGGGATACTGGCGATGTGGTCGAAAACCTCGGCCAGGAGGGAGATTCTGGCACCCCTGCGCGGGCCCGAATGTCCATGGCTCCGAAGGAAATCTCGCAGAGCCTGGCCCAGCGTTTCGGCCTGGCGCGAGCCGGGTTCAATGGGATGGAACCACTGCTGGAGAATGTCTTCGGTCTTCCGTCCGTCTCTTGAACCTCTCTCCAGAAAGTAAGCCGCCGCAGTGTTGTCCACGTATCCCACGAACTTCGAGGGAGCAAAGAGCCATTGCTCGCCATCCGGCCGGGCCGCATACCAAGCGTGTACACGTGACATCAGACTTCTCAGCTTCACGCCTCGCTGCTCGTCTTCGAGCGCCACCTGGTAGCGAAGAATGTTCTCGATCGCCTGGTCGGGACTGGCAACCAGATCGCTGTCTGCCATCGGGAAATCCTCCTATGGAAGAGGTTAGTGACATTGAGATCCGGGGTAATCCGCGACAACTGAAGCGTTCATGAACTATCGGCCCAAATCCTGGAGAGCATTCGCAAGACTCCATTGTTCCACGGGAAGCCGCTGACCGTCCAAGTCGACCCTTCCTTGCCATCTCAAAGGCCTTGGCTAAGAGGTACACTTAGGCGCCCCTGCGCGGACCCGAGTGCCCATGGCCGCGCAGGCTAAAAATCGCCGGCAGATGAAACACTGTTGACAACAAATCAATTGCCAACGATACTGTTGCCAACTGATTTGTTGGGAAGTGCGCAGTGCTCAGAAAAGGCGGAAGCAACTGGGTCGACGGAGACCGGTTCTTCGATCGGGAGGTCGAACTCGAAGCGCTCGGGGAACGCATTCGGGAGGGAACCCACACGCTGCTGACGGCGCAGCGCCGCATGGGCAAGACGAGCCTCGTGCGGGAGTTGCTCCGCCGGCTGGCGGAGGCCGGCGAGTTCGACGCGGTGTTCGTCGATCTGGAGGCCGCGATGGACCCGGCCGACGCGATCGCGGAAATCGGCGTGCAGGCGAGGCCGCTGAGCGGTGCCTGGGACCGGATCAAGGGCAGCTTCGCGAATGCCCTGCGGGAGGCCGGCAGCCGCTTGGAGGAGCTTGCAGTCGCGGACATGAGGGTTAGGCTTCGGGCGGGAATTGATGCCGGAAACTGGCCGCAGAGAGGCGACGCGGTCTTCGCGGCGCTGGCGTCGGACGACAAGCCTGTCGTACTGGCGCTCGACGAACTTCCTATCCTCGTCAATCGGCTGCTCAAGGACGACACCGGAATCGTGACAGCGCAGGGCAAGCGGTCCGCGGACGAATTCCTCAGCTGGCTGCGCAGAAACGGCCAGACCCATCGCAGACAGGTCACCATGATCCTGTCCGGAAGCGTGGGTCTCGAACCGCTCCTGGAACAGGCCGGGCTCAGCGCTCACGCCAACATCTATGCCGCCTATGACCTGAAGCCGTGGAGCGAGGAAACCGCCGCGGCCTGTCTGGCGGAACTCGCCGGAACCTACGGAATCGGTCTTCCCCCGGAGGTCGGCGAGGACATGTGCCGGCGCCTGCGCTGCTGCATCCCGCACCACGTCCAGATGTTCTTCGACAAGCTGCACGAACACTTGCGGCACGCGGGCCGGCGCAACGCCACAACGGATGATGGGGAGCGGGTGTATCTGCACGAGATGCTGAGCGTCCGGGGGCAGGCAGACCTGCAGCATTATGAAGGCCGACTTCAGACGGTTCTCGGAAAGTCCGGCTATCCGGTCGCCCTGGAGATACTGACGGCAACTGCCGTCGTAGGCCGCCTCGACCGCGACACTCTCGAATTGTACCGCGTGCACTTTGCGGCGCGGGAAGATGATGGCGCTCCCTCGGTCGAAGACGTTCTGCATGTGCTCGAACATGACGGCTATCTGGAGCGCGAGGACGGCGGCTGCCGCTTCGCTTCCGGACTGCTCGAAGACTGGTGGCGGGGCCGCTACGGCGCAAATTTCGAACCTGCCATCGAGCCCGAACGGGGCACGGGCCGATGACCGTCACTGCCCGAAAGTACAATCCGGGGTTCCTCACCGACGACGAGCTCGCGGCGTCCTTCTGCGTGCGGACGGACGAGTTCGAGTCCATGATCGAGGCTCTGCGCGAATGCACGGGAAGCGCGAACACGCATCAGATCGTTATCGGTCCTCGCGGCAGTGGCAAGACGAGCCTGCTGCTGCGCGTCGCGGTGGAGATACGCCGGGACGAGAGCCTGTCCAGGCGCTTCTTCCCGATCGTTTTTGCGGAAGAGAGCTACGAGGTCTCCACCGTTGGCGAGTTCTGGCTCGAGTGCCTGTCCCGGCTGGTCGATCAGGCGCCATACGAGAAGTATGGCCTGGAATTGCATCGGGCATTCGAGGACCTCAGTCAGATACGCGATGACCGGACGCTCGGGGACCGCTGTCTCGGTGCGCTACAGGACTTCGCCGACAGCGAAGGCAAGCGCCTCGTTCTTTTCGTCGAGAACCTGAACATGTTGCTCAAAGATATCGGCGAAGACGATGCGGCCTGGCGTCTGCGCCAGACGTTCCAGACCGAACCTCGAATCCTCCTGCTGGCAAGCGCAACCAGCCGTTTCGAAGAGATCGACAATCCGGACAAGGCATTCTTCGAACTGTTCAGGGTGCTTCCGTTACGTCCCCTCGACAAGGACGACTGCGCGACCCTGTGGCAAGCGGTGTCGGGTCGGTGTCGGGCGCCGGAAACGATACAGGCGTTGCGGATCCTCACCGGCGGCAGCCCGCGGCTGCTCGCCCTCGTCGCCCGTTTCGGGGCGGACCTCTCGTTTCGCGAACTGATGGCAGACCTTCTCGATCTGGTCGATGATCACACCGAATACTTCAAGAGCCACCTCGACTCGCTGCCGGCGCAGGAGCGGAAGGTCTATCTTGCTCTCGCACATCTGTGGAAACCGGCCACTGCCAGGGAAATCGCCCACCGTGCCAGGCTGGATACAAACCAGTGCAGCGCACATCTCAAACGCCTGACCGAGCGGGGCGTCGTTGAGGTGGCCGGCGGCACCGTCCGCCGCAAGCTCTATTATGTCGCCGAGCGCCTCTACAACATCTACTACCTGTTGCGCCGGGCACGCGGTCAGGCACCCCTGATCGAAGCCCTGATCCGCTTCATGGAGGGGTGGTATTCGGTCGACGAACTGAAGCAGTTCGGCGCCACGATCGCTCACGAGGCAACGGATCTCGACGACCGGTCCCTGGGGCTCTACCGGATGGCGTTTCTACAACTCGTCCGGCTGCCGGCGCTGAAAGCACATCGCCAGGAATTGCTCTCGATTGCGCCTACTACGTTTACCGATCAGGCGGGCGACTTCGTCATCGATCCGGCATCTTCATCCGTCGCTGAGAATCTTGTCAGGAAGGCGTGGACATTGGCGGCGCAAGGCCGGTTGGAGCATGCAGTCGATGCATGGTACGAGGCCATGGATCATTTCGGCACCAAAAATTCCGGGGTGTTTCCCCTGGTCGTGGCCACGGCACTCCTCGGCAAAGTAGGAGGCACTCTCGCACTGTTGCACCGCCCGGAGGAGGCACTTGCAATTCTGGAAGGTGCCATTCATCGATACGAAGAGAGCGATGCCCGCCCATATGTCCACGTAGTGGCTCTGGCAATGGGCTGGAAATGTAGCGCGCTGTTTCAGCTCAAGCGGTTCGAGGAGGCCCTGACAGCGTCGAACCGCCTGGTGGATCGCTTCGGGCAATGCGAGGAGCCGGAGATTGTCATACAGCTCGCCAGGGCACTCGAAGGCAAGACCGAAGCGCTCGTCGGATTGGACCGGTTTGAAGAGGCATTGGATGCCTCGACCGAGGCCGTGAGGCGCTTCGAGGGGAACGATGCGCCGGAAATCCTGGACGCCGTCGCGGGAGTTCTCGTCAACAAGGGTACGGCGCTCCTCGGGTTGCACCGGGGCGAGGAAGCGCTGGAAGTCTGGAGCGAGGTCGAGAGGCGATTCGAAACGGGTGAGACGCCCAGGATGCAAGACTCGGTGAAGATCGCACTGGTGGGGCAGGCGGCCATAGAATCAGTCAAGGGTCGAACCGCGCCGGTGATCGCCGCAGTTGACCGGATGTTCCAGAAGAAGGGCGCAGGATCGCCGGAAATCGACTGGGCAGCATACATGTATCGTGCCGAAGCACGCCTGGCCGAAGGCGGTGTTGCGGCAAGTACAGTGGACGTCGAGGCCATGTTAGCAGCCCTGCCGCGGCTCAACACTCTTCCCAAAGGAGTACTGGACGGCTTGTCCAGGATCACAGTGGCTCTTGGGGCCGTGAAAATGCGAGATCTGATCCAGGCGTCACCTGCAGCCGACTTGCTGCTGCCGCTGACCGCGGCGCTGGAGAAGTCGCTTGGCGAGGAACCCCGGGTGGCGAAGGAGGTGGAGGAAGTGGCCGAGGACATCCTGCGAGATCTGGAAGATTTGCGGGAGGCCATGACAGGCGGAAATAGCGCCGAAGTCCTGGAGCCCAACACACGCAGATACGTTGATAGCCTTGTCTCGTTGAATGACTAGTCCTGGCCTCTTTCCCGGTGTGGGCGAGGGTGTCAGGAGAGGTTGAGCTCGAGGCGCTCGTTGATCCACAGGGCGTTGTCGCGGTGATCGGCGATGAAGTTGCCGGTCTCCGGGTGGATGAGGATGGAGAGTCCCTGGTGATTGAGGCTGAGCCAGGGGACAAGGCGGGCGAACTCGCCGGCGGGAAACTCCGCCATGAACATGGGCCTGGGGTGGGGGCCGACCGGTTCGTCCCTCATGCGTCCGAGACGGACATCGAACGTTTCACCGATCGCCTCGCGCAGCAGGAGGGCCTGGTCGCGGGTTGCAGGGTCATAGCTGACATGGGCATGCCAGACCGTGATGTCACCCGGGTCGGCGAAGGTCATCGATGAGGGTCGGTCTCGATTCCCATTTCGGCGAGGTGGCTCTGCAGTTCGCCGCTGACGTACATCTCCTTCATGATGTCGCATCCGCCCACGAACTCACCCTTGACGTAGAGTTGCGGAATGGTCGGCCAGTCGCTGTAGGCCTTGATTCCCTCGCGGATCTCCGGCGCCTCGAGGACGTTGATCCCCTTGAAGCGCACCCCGAGGTGGGAAAGGATCTGGACGGATGCCGCCGAGAAGCCGCACATCGGGAACACCGGCGTTCCCTTCATGAAGAGAACCACGTCGTTCCCTCCGAGTTCCTGGTCGATCTGCTGCTTTGTGTGTTCGTTCAGTGCCATGGTGTCGGTCTCCTTCGAAACATCGTCTCGTGCCGTGCTCGACGGCAAGCATAGGCAACCCGCGCGCCGAAGGCCACAGGTGAGGGACCGCTAGTCCGGCGTGCGCGTGGTGAGTGCGAGGGCGTGCAGCTCACCACCCATCTTTCCCTTCAGCGCCCGGTAGACCAGCTGGTGCTGCTGCACCCGTGTCTTGCCGGCAAAGGCGCCGCTGATGACGGTGGCGGCGTAGTGGTCACCGTCGCCACGCAGATCCTCGATTTCGATCGAGGCATCGGGAAAGGCCTCCAGAATGAGGTGTTCGATTTCCGCAGCGCTCATGGCCATCAGGATGTCTCCCCCGCGCCGGCCATGGTGTCCGGCAACCAGCGCTCGTGGACCGTTCGGACACTCTCGATCGATATGGGCTGGCCGTCATCCACTGTCAACACGTCCCCGCCGGTCTGCCCCAGAACCGTGCATGCGACGCCGGCGTCGCGCGCTGCCTGAGCGATCTCTTCCTGGTTCGAGGGCGAGGAGACGACAAAGCGTCCCTGATCCTCGCCGAACCAGAAGGCGTGCGCGGCAAGGCATTCGTCGGGTCGCCTCACCTCGAAGCCGATGCCCGAGGTCAGGGCCATCTCCACGAGGGCGACGAGAAGACCGCCGTCCGAGACATCGTGGCACGAGGCGAGGCCAAGGTTGCGGATGAGGCCGAGAACGAGTTCGCCGGTGCGCCGTTCGGCGTCGAGGTCGACAGGCGGCGGGGGGCCGTCCTCCGTCCCGGTGATTTCCCGCAGCCACAGGCTGGCGCCCAGGTGGCCCGATGTGGCGCCGAGCGACATGATGGTCTCGTCCGCGCCGCCGAAGGCAAGGGAGGCCATGCGGTCGAGATCATCGATGAGACCGATGGCGCCGATGGTCGGCGCCGGCTGGACCGCCTGGCCCCGGGTCTCGTTGTAGAACGAGACATTGCCGGAGACGACCGGCATGGCGAGTGCCCGGCTCGCCTCGGCGATGCCGTTGACCGATCCGACGAACGTTCCCATGACAGCCGGGGATTCCGGGTTGCCGAAATTGAGGCAGTCAGTCACGGCAAGCGGCCGGGCGCCGACGGCGACGAGGTTGCGCCACGCCTCGGCCACCGCCTGGCGGCCACCTGCCACGGGATCGGCTTCACAATAGCGGGGCGTGGCATCGGCGGTCATCGCCAGGCCCCGGTCCCCGGGGAGTTCGATGACCGCGGCATCGCCACCGGGCGGGGCAACGGTCCGGCCCATGACCAGATGATCGTACTGTTCCCAGATCCAGCGCCTCGATGCGAGGTCCGGGCACCCGGCAAGAGCGAGGAGCGCCGCCTCCACGGTCATCGGGGAGACGGGAACATCGAGTGGTTGGCGCGGTTCGGGAAGGGCCCAGGGACGCTCGTAGACCGGCGCCTCATGGGCCAGGGGGCCGATGGCGATATCGGCCTCGGTGCGGCCGTTCATGGTGACCACGAGGCGTCCGGTCGTGGTGATGTGGCCGATCGACACGCAGTCGAGGTCCCACTTCGCGAAAATCGCATGGGCATGCTCCAGGGCATGCTCGTGGATCACCATCAGCATGCGCTCCTGGCTCTCCGAGAGCATCATCTCGTAGGCCGTCATGCCGGTCTCGCGCTGTGGCACAGCGTCGAGATCGAGGTCGATGCCTGTCCCGCCCCGGGCAGCCATTTCCACGGCAGACGATGTCAGTCCGGCAGCCCCCATGTCCTGGATGGCGATGATCGACTCCGATTCCATGAGTTCGAGGCACGCCTCGAGGAGGAGTTTTTCGGTGAAGGGATCGCCGACCTGGACGGTCGGCCTCTTCGCCTCGGCCTCCTCGTCGAACCCGGTCGACGCCATGCTGGCGCCGTGGATGCCGTCGCGCCCGGTCTTTGAACCGACATAGAGGACGGGAGCGCCGGGCTTGCTGGCCGCGGCGTAGAAGATGCGGTCCGCCGGAGCGATGCCCACACACATTGCATTGACGAGATTGTTGCCGTTGCAGCTGGCATGGAATGTGGTCTGGCCGCCCACCGTGGGCACGCCCGTGCAGTTGCCGTAACTGCCGATTCCGTTCACCACACCCGACACGAGGTGGCGGGTGCGCGGATGCGACGGACTACCGAAGCGCAGCACGTCGAGAAGGGCAACCGGCCTGGCGCCCATGGTGAAGACGTCGCGCATGATGCCGCCGACACCGGTCGCCGCGCCCTGGAAGGGTTCGATGAAGCTCGGGTGATTGTGGCTTTCCATCTTGAAGACGGCGGCGAGACCGTCACCGATGTCGACGACCCCGGCATTCTCGCCGGGCCCGCAGATCACCCATGGCGCATTCGAGGCGAGGGCCTTGAGCCAGTGCCGGCTCGACTTGTAGGAACAGTGCTCGCTCCACATGGCCGAGAAGATGCCGAGTTCCGTCAGATTGGGCTCGCGCCCCATGTGGTCCAGGACCTTCGCGTATTCTTCTGCCGTGAATCCGTGCCGTGCCGCGATGTCCGGAAGAACCGCGTTCATGACAGGCTGTCGACAATGCCCTGGAAGAAGGGCAGGGCGTCCCGGCTCTGCTGGCGGGGACCGGTGGCATCCTCGGGGTGCGGCATCATGCCCAGGACGTTGCCGGCCTGGTTGATGATCCCGGCTATGTCGCCGGTGCTTCCGTTGGGGTTGCCGTCCCCGCGGTCGTCCGGGACATAGCGGAAGACGACGCGGTCCTCATCCTCGAGCCTGCCGGCGAGATCCCGGTCGGCAAAGTAGTTGCCGTCTCCGTGGGCTACCGGAACACGGATGATGTCGCCTGCTTCGAGGTGTCCGCTCAGGCGACAGCGCCTTTCGAGGCGCAGGTGAACGGTCCGGCACACGAATTGCAGTCCGGCATTCCTCAACAGCGCACCGGGCAGGAGCCCCGCTTCGATGAGAATCTGGAACCCGTTGCACACGCCGAGAACCGGAACGCCCCTTCCGGCACTCCGGACGACGGCAGCCATGACGGGCGCGCGCGCCGCCATGGCGCCGCAGCGAAGGTAGTCACCGTGGGAAAAGCCCCCCGGGAGCACGACGAGATCGGCGGCGGGAAGCTCTGGGTCGCGATGCCAGGCGATGACGACGTCGGCGCCGGCGCGGCGCAGCGCATCAGCCATGTCGGTTTCGCGATTGGTGCCTGGAAACAGGACGACAGCGGCCTTCACAGGTCCGTTCCCGCGCCAGACCAGAGGCGGTGCCCCCTGTGATGGCCCGCCTGCGCCATGATCACGTCAGACGAACTCAATGGTGTAGTCTTCGATCACCGTATTGGCGAGAAGCTGCCGGCACATGCGGTCCACCTGCTGTCTGGCGTCGGACTCGTCGGCGCCATCGAGTTCGAGATCGATGACCTTGCCCTGGCGGGCGTCCCTGACGCCGGCAAATCCCAGGGTTTCCAGGGCGCGGTGGATGGCCTTGCCCTGGGGATCGAGAACACCGTCCTTGAGGGTGACGTGTACGCGGGCCTTCAACGTCCCGGCGCCTCGGAGAGATTGTTGAGTTCGGAGAGAATCCCCAGGCGTGTCGCCACCTCGCGGTAGCCCTCGACCACATTGTCGAGATCACGGGCGAAGCGGTCCTTGTCCATCGGTTCGTTGGTCCGTGCGTCCCACAGACGGCACCGGTCCGGACTGATTTCGTCGGCGACCACGAGGCGCATGTCGTCCTCGTGGTAGAGGCGACCGAAAGTCAGGCTGAAATCGACGAGCCGGATACCGACGCCGGTGAAGAGCCCGGTCATGAAATCGTTGACCCGCATGGAGAGGTGTACCATGTCGTCGATGTCGTGGGTGGAGGCCCAGCCGAAGGCTGTCATGTGCTCCTCGCTCACCAGGGGGTCCGCGATGTCATCGGATCGAAGATAGAACTCGATGATGGAACGCGGCAGTACGGTCCCTTCCGTGAGCGAGAACTTCTCGGCGAATTCTCCAGCGGCGATGTTGCGCACCACTACCTCGACAGGCAGCACCTCGACCTCGTGGATGAGCTGCTCCCTCATGTTGAGGCAGCGCACGAAATTCGTCGGTACGCGGATCTCCGTCAGACGGGTCATCAGGTACGCGCTGATGCGGTTGTTGATGACTCCCTTGCCGTCGATCACACCGACCTTCCTGGGTCGGCGGACCCAGGCGGCATCCTTGAAGTGCTGGACGAGGAGGCCCGGGCCCGGTCCTTCGAAGAGGTCCTTTTCCCTGCCTTCGTAAACACACCTGCGACGAGCCATGTGATGGTTCCCGTACCTGATGTGTGCCGTGACGAACCGCTTCCTACCCTATAGGCGCTGCTTCTTCAACACAATGGGATGTGTCCACAGGAGGGATCACCCGTCACATCCTGATGCAATCCGGTGGAAATCCATGGTGCTGACCTCGCGCCGGGAAGGGAAGCGTTCCTGCGGACAAGACAGGGAGCCCCGAATATGCTTATAGTCCCGGCTCCACACCACGCATAGTTCGGTAAGGAAGGTTGCCATGGCACTGTTTGACGATCGCGAAAAGGGCGAGGAACGCAAGTTCGCCCGTGACCAGGACTTCAAGTTCAGGGTAACGGCACGGCGCAACAGGTTGTTCGGACTGTGGCTTGCCGGCGAACTCGGCCGTAGCGGCGAGAGTGCCGAATCCTATGCCCGGGAGGTCATCGAGGCGGATTTCGAGCGTCCCGGTGACGACGACGTGGTCGAAAAGGTGATGGCAGACATCCGCGAAGCGGGCCTCGACATCGACGAGCACAAGGTGAGGGCACGCCTCAAGGCACTCGGACGCGAAGCGGAAGCCCAGATCCGGTCCGAATAGGCTCGAAAGGGCCCCCGGTCATGTCAAGGCGTCAGCGCCCGTTCGATGATGGCATGGGCGTGCCGCGTGAAGAAGCGGTAGTCGAAGAGACCGTCGAGGTCGCGTGATCCGAGAACGTCCGTGACGGCCGGATCGCCCTCCAGTCTGGTCCTGAAGTCGTGGCTCCCCTCCCAGGCGGAGAGGGCGTGGCGCTGCACCATGGCGTAGGCCTCCTCGCGGCCAATGCCCTTGTCGACGAGGGCCAGAAGCACCCGCTGACTAAAGACGAGACCGCGCGTCGCCTCGAGATTGTCGCGCATGCGCATGGCATGGACCACGAGGCCGTCGATGACGCCGGCGAGGCGGTGGAGGGCAAAGTCGAGGGCGATCGTGGCGTCGGGGCCAATGTTGCGTTCCACCGCGGAATGGGAGATGTCGCGTTCGTGCCACAGGGCGACGTTCTCCAGAGCAGGCACCACGGATGAGCGCACGAGGCGGGCGAGACCCGTCAGGTTTTCCGAGAGCACGGGGTTCTTCTTGTGCGGCATGGCCGAACTGCCCTTCTGTCCGGCGGCGAAGGCCTCCTCGACCTCGCGCACCTCGGTGCGCTGCAGGTGGCGGATCTCGACGGCGAGGCGTTCGACGGAGGTCGCCACCACCGCGAGAGCGGCGAAGAAGGCGGCATGGCGGTCCCGCGGGATCACCTGGGAGGAGACCGTTTCCACCTTCAGACCGAGTCGCTTGGCGACGTGGGCCTCGATGGCGGGATCCACGGTGGCGAATGTTCCCACAGGCCCGGAGATGGCGCACACCGCGATCTCGTCGCGTGCCGTCTCGAGGCGCCGCTTCGCGCGGACAAACTCCGCATGGTGGCCGGCAAGCTTGAGACCGAATGTGGTGGGTTCCGCGTGAATGCCGTGGCTGCGTCCGGCGCACAGTGTCGCGGCGTGTTCGCGGGCCCGCCGTTCGAGAACGTCGAGCAGGTGGTCCGTCCCCTCGATGAGGAGGGTGGCGGCATCCTTCAGCTGTACCGCCAGGGCGGTATCGAGCACATCGGACGAGGTCATGCCCTGGTGCAGCCAGCGGGCTTCCCCGCCCACCTGTTCGGTGATGCTCGTGAGAAACGCGATGACGTCGTGGCGTGTCTCGCGCTCGATGTCGTCGATGCGCCCGACATCGATGCGGGCACGCTCCCGCGTGGCCTGTGCCACCCCTGCCGGAACGGTGCCGGCGGCCTCCATCGCCTCGGCTGCGAGAATCTCGATCTCGAGCATGATGTGGAAGCGGTTCTCCGGCTCCCACAGGGCGGCCATCTCCGGGCGGGTGTATCGGGGAATCATGCCCGCGCTCTCCGTCGACGCCGCCCCGTGCGGTCCTCTTCCGTCGCCGTCTTGCGCCGGGGCAGGGAGACCACCTGCCTGAGGCAGGGATAGTCGGCGGTCTTGTGGGGGATCGCCATGGCATCGACAAAGTGCTCCTGGAACTTCGGTTCCACTGCCGTCTCGATCTTCTCGATACGCCGCACTTCGCGTTCGAGTTCCTTCCTGAGGGCGCCATTCAGGAGGGCGAGGCGCGCACCGGTTCCGGCCGCATTGCCGGCCGAGCCGGTACGCTCGAGGGGGCAATCCGGAATCAGGCCGAGGACCATCGCATGGCGGGTGTCGATATGGCTCCCGAAGGCGCCGGCCAGGGTGACGCGATCGACGGAGTCCACGCCCATGTGATCCATCAGCAGCCGGGCGCCGGCATAGAGCGCACCCTTGGCGAGCTGGATCTGCCGGATGTCGTTCTGGGTGACGATGATGGGTGACGGCCCCTCGTGGAGGACATAGGCGAAGGTGCGGTCCTGCGGGACGATGCGCGGCGTGCGGCTGGCCATTGCGCCGTCAATGACCCCGTCTTCAGTGAGCAGTCCGGCGAGATACATCTCGGCCAGAAGCTCGATGATCCCCGATCCGCAGATTCCTGTCGGCTCGCCGGCGAAGCCCGCCTCGTTCGACCAGTATTGGTCGCCGATCACCCTGAACACCGGTTCCAGGGTTTCGGCATCGATCCGCACCCGCTCGATGGCGCCCGGCGCGGCGCGTTGTCCGGAACTGATCTGGGCTCCCTCGAAGGCGGGCCCGGTGGGAGAGGAGGCGGCAAGCAGCCGCTCGCGGTTGCCAAGGATGATCTCCGCGTTGGTGCCGACATCGACGATGAGCGTCATGTCGTCGTTGCGGTAGGGCATCTCGGCCAGCAGGACGCCGGCGGCGTCGGCGCCGACATGGCCGGCGATGCAGGGGAGCACGTAGATGCGGCTTCCCGGATTGAGCTCCAGACCGATGTCGCTGGTCAGCATGATCGTCGCATCGTCGGTGGCGAGCGCAAAGGGGGCGAATCCCAGCGGCGTGGGATCGAGGCCCAGGACGAGGTGGTGCATCACCGGATTGCCGGCGATGGTGACCTCGAGAATGTCATGGAGATCGACACCCGCTTCCCTTGCCGTCTCGCCGGCGAGTTCATTCAGCGCCGTGCGCACGACAGCGGTCATGGCCGCCGCGCCGTCCTCGTTCATCATCGCGTAGGACACACGGCTCATCAGGTCCTCGCCGAAGCGGATCTGCGGGTTCATGCACCCCGCCGAGGCGAGAACGTCGCCTGTCTGAAGATCGCACAGATGAGCGGCGATGGTGGTCGAGCCGACATCGATGGCAAGGCCAAAGAGCCGGTCATGAAAGCCGGGGCGGATGTCGACAAGACGTTTGCCGCGGCGCACCAGAACCGTGGCCCGGTAGCCGCCTTCCTCGAGGGTGGCGTGGAGTTTCCTCAGGACATGGGCGTCGACCCCGGCGACGGTGACGTTCCAGGTCTCCTTCAGCGCCGTCTCGAGCCGGCGCAGGTGCGACGCCGGCTCATGCATGTCGGGTTCGGCGATTTCCACATACATGGCCTTCACCACCGGATCGACCTCGACGGTGCGGGCATCGGCGCGCTTGCGGACGATCTGGCGGTGCACCTGGCTCTCCGCCGGCACGTCCACCACGAGGTCGCCGCCGATCCGCGCCTGGCACGACAGCCGGCGGTTCTGCTTCAGCAGTCCGCTGGCCCTCTGGCGGTGCTCGGCGTCGCCGAGCGGTGTGAGGTGTTCGCTGGAGGAGACGATGCCGTGCTTGGCGAAGTCGCCCTCGGCGATCCTCACCTGGCAGCGTGTGCAGATGCCGCGTCCGCCACACACCGAATCGAGATCGACGCCGAGATCGCGCGCCGCCTCCAGGAGACCGGTGCCGCGGCGGAACCGCTTCCTCAGGCCGGAGGGCGTAAAGACAACGAGGGGGTCGTCAGCCACGGCGCCTGCGGCCTTCGCGCCGTCGCGCCCGCGCCTGGGAGATGGCGTCGCCTGCCGCACCGGCGCTCGAGTTGAGGGCAATCCAGCTCCGGCAGTTGCGGTCCACGCCCATCATCACGTCGCCGGCGCGGATCGCCGTCATGATTTCGCTCTCCAGCGGATTGGTGATCGCCGACGTCATCCCGCTGGCCATGGCCATGGTGAGGAATGCGGCATTCAGCGCCGGCCGGGCCGGCAACCCGAAGGAGATGTTGGAAGCGCCGCAGGTGGTGTTGACCTTCAGTTCCTCGCGCAGGCGCCGGATGATGCGGAAACTGGTGCGGCCGGCCTCGCCGATGGCGCCGATGGGCATGACCAGCGGGTCGACGACGACATCGGCGGAAGGGATGCCGTAATCGGCTGCGCGTTCGACGATCTTGCGGGCGACATTGAAGCGCTCGTCGGGATCCTCCGAGATTCCCGTCTCGTCGTTGGAGATGGCGACCACCGCGGCGCCGTGCTTGGCCACCAGGGGCAGCACGGATTCGAGCCGTTCCTCCTCGCCGGTGACGGAGTTGACCAGGGGCTTGCCGACATAGGCGTCAAGGCCGCTTTCAAGGGCGGCGACGATGGAGCTGTCGATCGACAGCGGCGCATCGGTCAGGGATTGCACGAGCTTGATGCAGTCATGGAGGATCTGTGGTTCGTCGGCGAGCGGAACGCCTGCGTTGACGTCGAGCATGTGGGCCCCTGCGGCCACCTGGGCCACGGTATCGGACTCAACGCGTGAGTAGTCGCCATCGGCCATTTCGGCGGCGAGGCGCTTGCGGCCCGTCGGGTTGATCCGTTCACCGATGACGGTAAACGGGCGGTCAAAGCCGATGACGACGGTCTTCGTCGCCGAACTGATCACGGTCTCGGTCATGCCTTGGCCAATGCCTTCCTTCGCATGTAGTCGGGAATAACGGGATGAACGGCATGCGGAGTGCGTCCCTTGAGCGCGTCCGACTCCGCAATGATCCAGGCAACGCTCTCCTCCTGACGATAGGCCATCAGGTGTATCCCGGAAATGCCTTCGATGTCGCGTATCTGCTGGACGAGTTCAACACAGAGCCGCTTTCCTTCCTCCCGGGCGTCCGCCGCACCCGCCAGCCTGTCGATGACGGCGTCGGGAATGTGGACACCTGGCACGTGGGTGCGGATCCATCGCGCCGCCCGGGCCGAGGCCAGTGGCCCGACCCCCACCAGGATGAAGCATCTCTCGTGAAGCCCCAGATCGCGCACACGCTCCATGTAGCGCTGGAGGCGGGGGATGTCGAAGCAGTACTGGGTCTGCACGAACTGCGCCCCTGCCTCGATCTTGCGTTGCAGCCGCAGTGGCCGGTAGTCGAAGGGCGGGGCAAAGGGATTGGCGGCGGCCCCGAGGAAGAGTTCGGGCGCGCGGTCGAGACGGCGGCCCGATGCGAAGGTGCCCTCGTCGCGCATGGTGGTGAGCACGTCGAGTGTCGTCATGCAGTCGAGATCGAAGACGGGTTGCGCCTGCGGGTGATCTCCGCATTCGACACCGTCGCCGGTGAGGCACAGGATGTTGGTGACCCCCATCGCCGCCGCCGACAGCACATCCCCCTGGATGGCGATCCGGTTGCGGTCGCGGGCCGAGATCTGCATCACCGTCGCGTAGCCGACGCGGGTGAGAAGGGCGCACACGCCAAGACTGGACATGTGACAGTTGGCGCCGGAGCCATCGGTCGCATTGATGGCATCGACCCAGCCGTCGAAGATCGCCGCCCGGTCGAAGACATCCATGGGGTCGGCGGAATCGGGCGGCGAGAGTTCCGCCGTGACGGCGAATTCGCCGGCCCTCAGCACCCGTTCGAGACGGCCGCGTGAACTGTGTCCCGGCAGCCGTTCAAGGGGCGCGCCCGGGTCGATGGGTCCCGGGGACTTCATGGCGGGGAATGCCGGTCCCTCGTTGAGCGGACCGGTGCCCGGGCGGTCGAGGCCGGTCACCGTGCGCTGCCCGCCGAACGCAGGCGCAGGATGCGCAGCCAGGACGATCGCCTGATGAGGCGATGATCGCCTGCGGGAAGGAGCCCGATGGTGCCGCCTCCCATGTTCCGGTCCCCTTCGACGGCCTTAACCCAGACGCAGGTCATGTCGGGCAGGATCTCGCAGGTGCCGTCGGCGCGCACGCCGCCGCAGGGTCCGTTCAGCAGGTTCTTCGGGCAGTTGCGGGGACAGGACATGCCGGTGGAGGAGAGCACGCAGGCGCCGCACATGCGACAGTCGAAGAGGGTTCCCTTGATCGTTCGCTCGACGGCGGCGACCGGCCGTTCGAGGCGTTCGTGACCGATGAGGCGCACCAGGGGTCCGACGACGACCAGGAGGTGCTCAAAGACGACATAGAGGCGGGCAAGGCCATGCGCATGACGGACCGACCAGTCTCTCATGGACCACATGGAGGGACTCCTCCCGCCTGCCTTCGGATCAGCCGCGGATCCGGTAGTCGGTCAGGGTCCGGGCGATCGCCTTCTCGCCCCTTGGCGCCATCATGTGGGCGCCGGCGATGCCCGGAATCTCCCTGAACTGCTCGATGAGCTCGGCGCAGACCCTGCGCCCTTCCGCCTTCTCGTCCGCTGCGCCCTCGATCCGGCGGATGACATGTTCGGGCACGTGAACGCCAAAGAGGTTCGCGTCCATCCAGCGGGCCGAGCGGGCCGACATGATCGGCCCGACGCCGACGATGAACCATGCCTTGCGGGTGATTCCGTGATCGTCGAGTGCCGCCATGTAGCGCTTCAGGACGTCGATGTCATAGGCAAACTGGGTCTGGAAGAAATCCACGCCGGCGGCGATCTTGGCATCGAGGCCGTCGGTGTTGAATCCGGCGCCGGGATCGCGCGGGGTGTCGGCAGCACCGATCAGCAGGCCGGGAGGCGGATCGATGGTGCGGCCGGACGGCAGGCATCCCTCGTCGCGCATCTGGCGCGCCATGGAGATGAGACCACGGCTGTCGGTGTCCTCCACCGCCTTCGCATCAGGCTGATCGCCCTTGGTGATGCTGTCGCCGTGGAGACACAGAATCGACGGAATGCCCAGCGCTGCCGCACCGATCATGTCTCCCTGGATGGCGAGGCGGTTGCGGTCGCGCACCGTGAACTGCAGCACTGGCTCGATACCGTTCGCGGCCAGGATCGCGGCGCAGGGGAGAGCGGACATGTGAGTCCTCGCCCCGGCGCCGTCGGTCACGTTGACGGCATCGACGAGACCCTTGAGACAGCCTGTCCGCTCCATCACCGCATCGCTGGTGGCGGCATCGGGTGGCGTGGTTTCGGCGGTGATGACGAAGTTGCCTGCGGCGAGGCGCGCTTCGAGCTGTCCGGTTGATTCCATGATGGGCACCGTCTTTCAGGGTTCGCGGCCGCCGGCCCGGACATGGGCCGCCAGCACGTCTGGTGTGAATGTCGCTTCGATGCGCGCCACCGCTTCATCGGCCGCCGCCGCGAGATCGTCGTCGCAGGCAACCGGTGTGGAGCGGCGCCAGTGCTCGAGATAGGCATCCGACCCGTGGAGGCCGGCATGCATGGCCGCCTGGTCGATCGCCTTCTCGAAGCGGGTCGGGAGTATGCGTCTCTCGGACCGGCGGCCGGCCTTCGCGATCACCTGGGCGGGGATGTCACGCCAGTAGACGATGGTGAGGGTCGCCGCCATCAATAGTCTCCGGCCATGTGCTGCACTCCCGGGCGAGCGCCGCAATCGGCCATCAACGCCCTCCCGCCGCCTGCTGCGCTTCAGCCAGCAGGGTCTCCAGGGCGCCGTATCCTGCATGGCGCATGGCGAAGTCCAGGCCCAGGCGTGCCGCCGCGGCCCGCGCCTTCGCCTCGAGTTCGAGATCCGGCGCCTGGGCCAGCCACACCAGCCGGCGGTAGTTGCCGAAGTAAAGGGCTTCGAGCTCCGGGTGGCGGTCGATGCCCAGTCCCTTGATGATCAGGGTGTTGAAGTGACGCACCAGGTAGTCGGTGAGATAGAAGGTGCCGGGTTCCTCCTCGTGGAGGGCCTCGAAGGCTTCCCGTCCGGCGAAGAACTGGTAGCAGTGGGGTCCGTCGATCCTCATCACGCCCTCGTCTTCCAGCACCTCGTCGAGGGCGCCGCCGGTCCCGCAATCGGCGTAGGCGACAAAGATGTTCTCGAAGGCGCCCCGCGCCTTGCGGATCTTGCGGCGCACGCCGTCCGGAATCAGCGAAGGCCGGTTGTGCCACTCGGCCGGCAGGCACTGGACCTCGATCGCGTCCCAGCCGTGGGCGCGCACGAGAGTCATGATGTCATGGGCCAGCGCACCGCAGGCGATGACGAGGCTGCGCCCGTGTTCGTTCCCGTTCAGGCTGCCGCCCCGGCTTGCTGGCGGAGTTCGTCGACCATGGCCTTGGCGGTTTCCACGGCCACCGCCGCATCGCGGCAGTAGGCGTCGGCGCCGACGCTCTTCGCGAAGGCCTCGTTCAGCGGTGCGCCACCCACCAGCACCATGTAGTCGTTGCGCAGTCCGCGTTCCTTGAGCGTATCGATCACCACCTTCATGTAGGGCATGGTGGTGGTGAGAAGGGCCGACATGCCGAGGAAGTCCGGCCGGTGCTCGTCGAGGGCGCTGAGGTAGGAATCGGCATCGTTGTTGATGCCGATGTCGAACACGTCGAAACCGGCGCCCTCGAGCATCATGCCGACGAGGTTCTTGCCGATATCGTGGATGTCCCCCTTGACCGTGCCGATGACGATGGAACCGAGCTTGGGCGCGCCGGTCTCCGCCAGAAGCGGACGAAGGATGGCCATGCCCGCCTTCATGGAGTTGGCGGCCAGCAGCACTTCCGGAACAAAGAGGATGCCATCGCGGAAATCGATGCCGACGATCCTCATGCCCTCGACAAGGGCTTCCGTGAGCACCTTGTAGGGCGCCCATCCACGCTCGAGCAGGATGTTGGTGCCCTCGACAATCTCGTCGGCGAGACCGTCATAGAGATCCTCGTGCATCTGCTGCACGAGTTCATCGTTCTCAAGGGTTGTGAGATCAAGATCGTCGTCGACGTCGGCCATCAGCCTGCTCCCCTCAGTCGATCTCCAAGGGCACACGTATGACCATCATATCCCCGAGTGTAGTCTCTTCGCGACTTCCGTTGTCGCAAAAACGACACAATGACCGCATTGTTTCGCCAGATCTCCAGGGCAGTCCCGGTGATGGTCCCCGCACCGGGGACTCCCGTCCCCGGCGGGTGTCAACCGGCCGCCTCGGCGTCGCTCAGTCTTTCGGCCGCATCGAGGTCGACGGAGACGAGCTGAGAGACACCAGGTTCGCTCATGGTGACCCCGAACAGGCGGTGCATGCGGGCCATTGTGACGTGATGATGGGTGATCACCAGAAACCGGGTGGTGTCGGTGGCGGCGAACTCGTCGAGAAGGTCGCAAAAGCGCGCCACGTTGGCATCGTCAAGGTGGGCGTCCACCTCGTCGAGAACGCAGACCGGCGAGGGGTTGGTGAGGAAGAGGGCGAAGATGAGGGCGAGGGCGGTTATCGCCTGTTCGCCACCGGAAAGGAGAGACAGCGCCTGGAGTTGCTTGCCTGAGGGATTGGCGTCGACCTCGAGGCCGGCCTCGAGGGGGTCATCGGAGTCCACGAGTGAGAGGCGCGCCTCGCCGCCTGTCAGACGGCGGTGCAGGTCCTGGAAATGGCGATCGATGTCGTTGAAGGCGGCAAGCAGGCGCTCGCGGCCTTCCCGGTTGAGTTCGCTGATGCCGCGGCGCAGCCGCTGGATGGCCTCCTCGAGATCCCTGCGGTCGCTCTCCATGACGGAGATCTGTTCGGCGATCTCCGCCATCTCCGCTCCGGCCGTCAGGTTGACCGGGCCCATGTTGTCGCGTTCGCGCACGGCCCTCGCATAGCGTTGTTCCAGTTCTCCTGCCTCGGCGAGAGCGTTGGCATCCGGCACCTGGTCTTCCAGGTCCTCAGTCGAAAGAGAGAGGTGGTGGCGGATCTGGCCGGCAATGTCCCTGGAGCGCTCATTCGCCTGGCCAAGGGCTCCCTCGCGACGTGCCCGTTCCTCGCGCGTCGCATAGAGCGCCTGTTCCTGTTGGCGCAGCGTGCGCTCGCGTTCGGCCAGCCGTGTTTCGGCCGTGGCAAGCTGATCGTCGGCCGCCTTGCGCCGTTCCCGGGCGGCGCTGATCCGATTGCCAAGGTCGCGCTGCTGGCGGGCAATGCGCTCCGGCGCGCTCTCGAGCTCCGCGCACGTGGCCTGTCGTGACGCAATGCGCTCTTCCAGGTCGGCAATGCGGCGACGCGCCTCGGCGGCTCGCGATCGCCAGGAGTCCCGCTCGCGGGCGATGGTATCGATACGAGCGAGGCGGGTGTCGCGCTCCTGATGGAGCCTGTCGCAGACACGCTGGCGTTCCAGGGACTCCTGGCGCAGGAGGTCGAGCCGATGGCGCTGGGCGTCGAGGACGCTGTCGTCGTCCGCTTCCGGAAGACCGGCGAGATCGCTGCGGCAGCGGGCGAGGGTCTCTTCGAGAGAAACCCGTTCGGCCGCCATGCGTCTCGCCTCGACGGCACGCCGCTCCTGGCGTTCTTCGAGGTCCGCGAGCGTCCGTGCCGCGGCGGCCGCCTCATTGACACACATCGCGTGATGGTCGCCGAGACGGGCGGACGCGCGCCTTGCCTCGTCCTCGGCAAGGCGCGCCGCGGCCTCGGTCTCCACGGCGGCCGCATGCGCCTCGCCCGCCCGTTGCCGGGCGGGTCGGGCCTCGTCGAGATCCTGGCGCAAGGCCTCGAGGCGGGCCCTCTGGGCGAGGCGGATGGCGGCGCCCGAACGGGATCCGGTGACGTAGTAGCCGTCCCAGCGCCACATGTCGCCGTCGCGGCTGACGAGTCGTTCGCCAGGTCCGAGAGCCGCCGCCAGTTCGCGGCCGGAGAGGGCATCGACAACCCCGGTGTGCTGGAGGCGGCGGGTGAGTTCCGGCGGACCGGTCACATGATCAGAAAGGGGCTCGGCGCCTTCAGGCAGGGACGGGGGTGCGGCCGGCGATCGAACGAGTTGCCAGCCCCGCTCGTGCCCCTCGCCCGGCGGAGCCTCGAGGTCGTCTCCCAGGGCGGCGCCAAGGGCGTTCTCGAATCCGGCTTCCACCTCGACCGAGTCGAGCAGCGGCTTCATGTCTCCCGGTTCGTGGCTCCAGGCCTGGGCCTCGAGGGCCTCGGCCGTGCTCTCGAGCTTTTCGACACGCTGTTCGGCCGCGCGCAGGGCGAGGCGCGTCTCCTCTTCCGCACGCCGCGCCGCCACGTGGGCTTCTTCATGACGCAAGAGGTCCTGGCGAGCGCCCTCGCGCGCTTCGCGCGCCTCGCCTTCCTCCCGCTGCCACCGGACGAGCTCGGTCCGGGCCGTGTCGATCGCCGCGGTGTCGTCATCGCCCCGGTCGTCCTCGTCAAGGGAGGCAAGGCGGGACTCGCCCTCGGCGATCTCCCGGATGAGCGCCTGGCGTTCGGCGGCGAGCGATGCGGTCCTTCTCGTCGCCTCGATCACCTGGGCCTCGATCTCCTGGACCTCATCGAGCGCCGCGTGCAGGGCTTCCTCGGCATCAGCGATGCGCGGCCCGTCACTCTCGCTCGCAAGACCTTCGTGTTCCGCATCGAGGCGGGCGAGGGCCTCGTGGCTCTCGGCTTCCAGCGCCCGTTCCCGTTCGCGGTCGTCGGCGAGTTGGGCGAGGGCGGTCCGCGCCTCCTTGAGGGCGGCGTCGATCCGCCCACCTTCGGTCTCGAGAACGCCGCGCGCCACGTCGAGTTCGTGGAGCGCCCGGTCGGCTTCGGCGAGTGCCTGGCGTGCCGGTGGCACCGTTGCTGCAGCATCCTCGCGCGCGGAGGTGGCCGCCGCCACTTCGGCCGTGAGTTCGGCGACCTCGGATTCGATGGCGGAGAAGGCCTCGCCGGCTGCGATGAGGGCCTCGCCGGCGTCCTGCCACAGGCGCAGGCGCCAGCGCATTTCGGCATCCCTGATGCGCTTTGCGAGATTGCGGTAGCGCTGCGCCGCGCGTTCCTGGCGGCGCAGGCCTGCATGGTGGGCTTCCAGGTTCTCGATGACGACGATCAGCTGGTCGAGGTTCCTCTCCGCTCCCTGGAGACGCAGTTCGGCCTCGTGGCGGCGCGCCTGCAGACCGGCGATTCCCGCCGCCTCCTCGAGGAGATGGCGGCGGCTTGCCGGCTTGCGGTTGATGATGTTCGAGATCTGGCCCTGGTTCACCAGGGCGGAACTCGACGTGCCCGAAGAAATGTCGGCAAAGAAATGGCGCACGTCCCGCGCGCGCATGTCCTGGCCGTTGATGGCGTAGGCCGAGCCGCTGCCACGCTCGATTCTCCGCGTGATCTCGATCTCGTCGCTGTCATTCCACCGCCCCGGGGCATCGCGGCCGGGGTTGGCGAGGGAGAGCGTCACTTCCGCGAGGTTGCGCGACGGCCTGAGGCTGGTGCCGGAGAAGATGACGTCCTCCATGCCGCCGCCGCGCACCCTTGAAGGCGAGGCCTCTCCCATGATCCAGCGCAGGGCCTCGAGCAGGTTCGACTTTCCGCACCCGTTGGGACCGACGACACCGGTCAGGCCGGGTTCGATCAGAAGGTCGGCGGGGTCGACGAAGGACTTGAAACCGACGAGGCGCAGACGGGAAAACTGCATGCCGGTCTACTGGCACACTCCGCTCACAAGGCGGCCTCGATGTCCAGGAGCATTTGATCGAGCGCTGCGTAGCCCGGATCGCCGGAGACCACCTGTCCGTTGAGGACGAGCGTCGGCGTCACCCTGACAGCATGGTCCGCGCGTGCCTTCTCCAGACCCTCGAGGATCTGCTGCATCACCACGCGATCGCTGATGCACTGATCGACGATGGCGGGATCGCGGCCACCCGAAGCGACGATGGTCCTCAATTCCGCCACCGGATCATCCGCACCGATCCAGCGCTCCCTGGTGCGGAAGAGGACGTCGATGAAGCCGAAGAAGTTGTCGCCACCGGCACAGCGGGCCAGCGCCGACACCCTCAAGGCCAGGCCGTCCAGGGGGTATTCGCGGAACACCAGCCTGGCGCGTCCCGTCTCGATCCAGTTGACCTTGAGATCGGGAAGCGTGTTGGCATGGAAGGCGGCGCAAGCGCCACAGGTCATCGAGGCATATTCGATGATCTCGATGGGAGCCGCGGGATCGCCGAGGATCATGTCGCCTTCCTCCGCCCGCGCCCCGGACCGGATGAACGGCGCCACCACCAACGATCCCGCCATCAGCCCCAGAATGTCGCGTCTCTTCCACACGTCCGGGCACCTCTTCGACAAGACGCCGCGATCATAAGGCAGGCACCCCCGCCATCTCAAGGTGCGCAGGCCACGTGGCACCATGCAATCCGGCGTTCGTGTGCACAGCCAGACTGCCTCGCCAACAGACAGCATTCCCACACTACGGCCGTGCTCGGGCGAAAGCAGCCAAAGTGCCCCGCGTTGACGATACGAAGCCGGAGACCTGGAGAGCGACGTCACGCCCGCCCAATCCGGAGTCACCATTGCAGAGACACTGCTCAGGCAGGGCGAAGCCCGAGGATTGGCGGAAGGCAAGGCCGAAAACCTCACGCGCCTTCTGGAACGCCGCTTCGGTCTCTTGCCCGGCGATATCCGGCATCGGTCGGATTGCCACCGCTGGCGTTGCTCAGGTGGATACCTGGTTGGACACTGTCATTGGCGTGCCAGACATGGCGGCAATCTTCGGAGCGTGCAAAATGTCGGTTGCAAGGGAGATGGCGCGAAGAGGGGTGTCGCGCACCGGAAGTGCTCTTGGGAACCACCGAGGAGCAGGTGGTTACTTCCCTGCCCGCCACTCCTGCCTGGATGAGGACATCAATGAGGCCCAGTCGTCGGGCGGATTCCCCCGCGTGAGCATCCTGGCGAAGACCGTACAGGGATCGGTTCTGCTCCCCTGGGACCGCAATGTAGACCGGTCATTGACCCACGCGTAGACGATCACCTTCGCCCTGCCGTCAAAGCGGAAGAACAATCGAAACCGTCTGCCGATCCTGGCACGCCGCCAATGGCGATAGCGTGGGCCGAGCGTGTTGCCCTGGCGATATTCGTCCTGGGACGGATCCTGCGGGACAACCTCCAGCATCAGTCGGCTCAGGGCGCGGAACAGCTTGACGTTCGCATTGGATGCGAACCCCGCCGGATCGTTTCTTTGTGCGCGTTGGGTCGCGTGGTGGAGCTTGCGCAGCTGGTCGATGAGGCAATCGTGAAACAGCAGCGTCCATCCGTGGCGCTGCATCAGAGATCGACGTCGCCTTCGATATCCTCGTCGGGCTCCGGTTCACATGCATGTTTGAGCATGTCCCGTGCCAGATCCTTTGGAAGCGTCCGAACATGCCGGCCGGCCCGGATGTCGGCGGCGAGCAGATCAAGGAAGGCGCCAATGGCCGGGTCTTCATGTTCGGCGTCGGCACGGCTGACGACGACTTGTCCGTCCTCGTGGAGTTCGAAAGCCACCTTGGCGCCGACATCGACGCCCAGCGCCTGACGGACCGTCTTGGGTACGGTGATCTGGCCCTTCGCGGTCATCGTGGCAGTTTCGTGAATGATCGGCATCATCGGGGTTCCCTCTGTACCGCGCAATTGTAAGGAATATTCCTTACCGCGTCAAGATCATGGGGATGAGTGGGCTGCCACCTTGAACTGAACGGCGAGGGACTCGACAACGTCCGCGGCACCCTGAGAACACCATGACCGAAACCACCGGGATCTTTGTCGATTATGGCGTAGCGACACGCCTTGTCAGTCGGTGCCGCTACGTCGCCATGCGGTAGACGCCGGGTTGCGTTGACTTCAGGAACCCATCAAACCGGGCCTCTGCCGGAGGCTGCCATCGTCCCAAAGACTCACCCGGAGCATCAATCCTCGGTCGACCGGCCAATCAGGTTCGGGCCGCCTCGCCGATGTTGTCGACGCCGCGTTCCTCGAGGACCGTGTTGAGCCAGTTGGGATCCATCTCGGGCACCGAGGAGAGCAGGAGGTCCGTGTAGGGGTGATGGGGCGGCGTGAACATGACGTCCTTGGGACCCATCTCGACGACGCGTCCCTCCTTCATGACGACGACCTCGTCGGCGATGGAACGCACGGTGGCGAGATCGTGGGTGATGAACATGTAGGCGAGATCGAGTTCATCCTGCAGGCGGTCGAGAAGCCTCAGGATTCCCTCGGCGACCAGCTGGTCAAGGGCGCTCGTCACCTCGTCGCAGATGATGAAGGAGGGTTCGGCCGCGAGGGCCCTGGCGATGCCGATCCGCTGTTTCTGCCCGCCGGAGAGCTCGGGCGGATAGCGGCTGTAGAACTTGGACGGTTCAAGCTCGGAGGTGCTTCCGGCGCCCTTGACACCTTGAATGGCCAGCGCCATATTCCGTACATCAGAGCATCACGCTCCGGGGTCGGCCAAGCCGGCCGATATAGGGCTCGGGCAACCGGGCCCTATGTTTGTTCGTGGCGGTCCATGCCATCAAAGCAACTGTACTTGATCCCGAGCAATGGTCGATCCTCGGGTGGCAGGGCCTTGTCGATCAGGCGACCAGCCCTCATCAGGGCCAGGTAAGGCTTGTAGCTGGCGTCGTAGCCGGCCTTCGCCATAGGGTAGAGATAGAGATCGGCAATCTGGAGCATGGGTGTTTTCTTCGTGCGGCCCTTTGGCTCCCCAAGCACGAGCTCCCTGAACTCATGGGCTTCGAGCCCACCATAGGCAGCCGCATTGTCGCCATCGAACGGCATGCCTTCGGATTTGAGTCCTTATCAAGAAAGCAACAATGTCCTGATCCTCTTGCTTGCCCGATCGCTCGAAGAACACTCGGAGCCGTCGCCCCTTTGAGCGCGCATACTTGGCCGACCGCTCGATCAGACTCGAGAATGCTGTCTTGTCCATGCGCCAGGGACGTCCTTCATACCGTGAGGCATAGCGTGCCACGTATCCAGGACGGTGGATGATGGCTGCAATGCCAATCACCGGAAGACCCACCAGAAATCTCTCGAGTTCAGGTAGGAATTCCACTGCCCGTTCGGGGTTCTTCAGCCATGAGAAGCTGCCGCGACCGCCGCGAATCTCATATGAGTGCAATGGATAACTGATTCCCCAAGCGTCACAGAACTTTCGATGGGCATCCCAGACCAAGTTCAGGTCTTCCCTGTCTATCAGAACGCCGCCCAAGCCGAAGCAGTCCATTCCATCATGCCGTTCCTCGGCTGGCACATGATCTGGTTGACGACTTCCGGTATCATCAACAAACAAATGAACTTCCTGACCCTTTCGGGTTGCGTTCATGCTCTCTCTTTTCCCTCATCGTCAAGCTAGGGTTGGTGCCACCAGGCATTGCGTAGCTCGTGGGCGGGTCTGTCAAGGTGTTGCACGGTCCAGCGGTGGAGTTGGTGGCTTCGCACGTACCACTACAGGCTGAAACGCTTGTGGATGCGAGTGATCCGCTGCCGCTCTCAGCGTCATTGCGTCGACTGGAAGTACCACGCGCGCATGACCATCATCCTGTGGCCGTCTTGCGCCGATCCGCCCCGTTGGTCGGACGAGCGGTTTGCAGTCAAGCACCCAGGTCAGGAGCCGGATGGGCCAACGTCCACGTCCGGAACTGCACAGTAGTGCGCGTTGTTGCCGCAACTGTCTCGGCAGCGCCTGACTGATTCTCCCCATCGGCATTCTCCACCTTCAGGTGATGGAGAAAGGGAGGGTCGGCGATGCAAGGAAGCATTGGAGGATTGAGAAGGTCGTGAGCCTGTTGCGGCAGGTTGAAGTGTCGCACGGCCGTGCGTTCGGCCACCTCGAGGTCGAAGCGAGCCTGCATGTGCATCCGGAACTCCGACGATGTCCCGAGATAGCATGCCAGCCATGACAGCACGGTGCCCGGGCGCGATGTCGTTCGGCAGCCGCCCTGAAGGAACGCCTGGGACATCAATCCTCGGCCGGCCTACCGGCAAGTCAGGTGCTGGCCGCCTCGCCGATGTTGTCGACGCCGCGTTCCTCGAGGACCGTGTTGAGCCAGTTGGGATCCATCTCGGGCACCGAGGAGAGCAGGAGGTCCGTGTAGGGGTGATGGGGCGGCGTGAACATGACGTCCTTGGGACCCATCTCGACGACGCGTCCCTCCTTCATGACGACGACCTCGTCGGCGATGGAACGCACGGTGGCGAGATCGTGGGTGATGAACATGTAGGCGAGATCGAGTTCATCCTGCAGGCGGTCGAGAAGCCTCAGGATTCCCTCGGCGACCAGCTGGTCAAGGGCGCTCGTCACCTCGTCGCAGATGATGAAGGAGGGTTCGGCCGCGAGGGCCCTGGCGATGCCGATCCGCTGTTTCTGCCCGCCGGAGAGCTCGGGCGGATAGCGGCTGTAGAACTTGGACGGTTCAAGCTCGATGAGGTCGAGGAGCTCGTCCACCCGGTTCTTCAGCTGCGCTCCCTTCAGTCCGCTGTAGAACTCGGCCGGACGGCCGATGATGTCGCTGATCCGGACCTTGGGATTGAGCGCCGTATCGGCCATCTGGTAGATCATCTGCGCCTGGCGCAACTGTGCCTTCGAGCGTGCCCGGAAGTTGGCCGGGAGTTCTTCTCCGGAAAACAGGATGCGCCCCTTGGTGGGCGGCAACAGCCCGGTGATGCAGCGCGCCGTGGTCGATTTTCCGGAACCCGACTCTCCCACCACCGCCACGGTCATGCCGGCGTGGATGTCGAAGGTCACGTCCTCGAGCACCTTGGTCTGGCCATAGGCCGCATCGACATTGTCGATGGTGACGATCGGCACGGCGCCATCCGCCGGGCGTGACTTCTGGGCCCGCTGGAAGCTGCGCACGGCCCACAGGGTCTTGGTGTAGTCCTCCTGCGGGCTGTCGAGCATGGTCACGGTATCGGCTTCCTCGACCTCGTCGCCCTTGAGCAGGACCTTGATGGTGTCGGCCATCTGGGCGACGACGGCAAGGTCGTGGGTGATGTAGATGGCGGCGGTGTCGAACTGGTCGACGATATCGCGAATGGCGGCCAGCACCTCGATCTGCGTGGTGACGTCGAGCGCCGTGGTGGGCTCGTCAAAAATGATGAGGTCCGGCCGGCAGGACATCGCCATGGCCGTCATGGCCCGCTGCAGCTGTCCGCCCGACACCTGGTGCGGGTAGCGGAAGCCGATGTCCCTGGGATTGGGAAGGCGCAGGCGCTCGTAGAGTTCCATGGCGTCTTCCTGGCTCTCCATGCGCTTGCGGATACGGTAGTGAACCGGTGCTTCCGTGTGCTGATCGATCAGCTTGTGGGCCGGATTGAACGACGCCGCCGCGGACTGGGCGACATAGGCGATGCGCGAGCCCCTGAGAACGCGGCGGTCGGATTCAGGCGTCGTGGTGAGCTCCATGCCGTCGAACTCGACCGAACCTCCCGATATCCGGCAACCGTCCCGCGCGAAGCCCATGGCCGCGAGCCCGATCGTCGACTTGCCGGCGCCCGATTCACCGATCAGGCCAAGGACCTCGCCACGATGCAGGGTGAGATCGACGCCATGGACGATCTCGACCCACTTTTCGTCCGCATAGCCCTCGATCCTGAGACCCTGGATCTTGAGGAGAACGCGCTTGTCGTCGGCCATGACGGTCACTCCTTCAGTCCGGACGAACGGAACAGCATCCAGTCGACCACAAAGTTGACGGCCACGGTCAAAAGAGCGATGGCCGCGGCAGGAATGAGTGGCGTGATCTCGCCGAACGAGATGAGCGTCGCGTTCTCGCGCACCATCGACCCCCAGTCCGCCGTGGGCGGCTGGATGCCGAGGCCGAGGAACGAGAGGCCCGCCACGAGGAGGAAGACGAAACAGAACTCCAGCCCGAACTCGGCAATCAGCGGCGCCGTCGAGTTCGGCAGGATTTCCCTGCGGATGAGGTACCACATGCCCTCTCCGCGCAGGCTCGCCGCCTCGATGTAGTCCATGACCACCACGTTGCCGGCGACGGCACGGGTCAGGCGGAAGACGCGCGGCGCATAGATGAGACCGATGATGATGACCAGGATGATGAGGTTGGTGCCGAAGATGCTCAGCAGCAGCAGGGCGAAGATCAGTCCGGGGATGGACATGACGACATCGATGATGCGTCCCATCAACTGGTCGAACCAGCCTCCCTTGACGGCGGCGATCATGCCGAGAAGCACGCCGATGACGAAGGCGATCATCGTCGCCACCAGGGCCAGTCCCACGGTGTTCCTGGCGCCGTAGACGATGCGGCTGAAGAGGTCGCGGCCCAGCTGGTCCGCGCCCAGCAGCATGTTCTCGTCGGCCGGCGCAAAGGACTGGGAGATCACCTCCCCCTCGCCGAAGGGCGCAATCACCGGAGCGAAGATTCCAAGGACGGCATAGGTAAAGATGACGAACATGCCGAAGGAGGCCGTGAGCGGCGCCGTGCGCAGTGCCTTGGCGGTCTCGGTGCCGCTGATGATGACGAGGAACTCGCGGAAGGCGTAGGCCGTGCCGGCGGCGAGCGCCAGGAGGCCCGCGGCGATCGATACGGCCCACAGGGCGTCCTGCCCGCCGACGATGCCCATGACGAACGACGCCAGGGTCAGCGAAAAGAGGGCGAGGAAGATCTCCCGCCTCTTGAAGTAGGCAGCCAGGCACGACCCGCCGATGAGAAGGGCGTAGTAGACGATGACAAAGTAGTTCATGGCCCCCTCCTACTTCGGGTGGCGCAGGCGCGGGTTGGTCAGAATGGAGCCCACGTCCGCAGCCAGGTTGAGGAGGATGAACGTCGCGGCGAAGATCAGGCAGCACGCCTGGACCACCGGGAAGTCGCGCTTGGTCACGGCGTCCACGAGCAGCTGGCCGATGCCGGGATAGACGAAGACCACCTCGACGAGGACGACGCCGGTGATGAGGTAGGCGAGATTGAGGGCCACCACGTTGATGATGGGAGCCCACGCATTGGGGAGCGCATGCCGTGCGATCACCTTCCAGGCCGGTGTTCCCTTGAGGCGCGCCATCTCGATATAGGGGGAGGCCAGGAGGTTGATGATGGCCGCCCGGGTCATGCGCATCATGTGGGCGACGACCACGAGGACCATGGTGAGTGCCGGCAGGAAGGTCCGTTCCAGGAGTTCGATGAACGTCAGGTCATCGCTCAGCTTGGCGATGGCCGGGAACATGCCGGTCTTGACCGAGAAGTAGAGGATCAGGATGTAGCCGAGAAAGAACTCCGGCGAGGAAATCGATGTCAGGGTAGCGACATTGGCGACGCGGTCGAACAGCGTGTTACGCAGCAGGGCGACGACGATGCCGAGAATGATCGCCACCGGGACTGCGATGACCGCGGCGTAACCTGCCAGGAAGAGGGTGTTGGCGAACCGCGGCGCAATGGTGTCCGTGACCGACGACTGGGTCAGAAGCGAGACGCCGAAATCTCCCACGATCGCACCCGACAGCCAGTCGAAGTAGCGGACCGGCGCCGAGCGGTCGAGACCGAGTTCGGTCCTGAGCGCCCTCAGGTTTTCTTCCGTGGCGCCCTGGCCGAGAACGGCCTGGGCGATGTCGCCGGGGAGAAGTTCGACCGCTCCGAAGATGAGGACGGAGATCACCAGCAGGGTCAACAGTCCCAGACCCAGCCTGGTGATGATGATACGCGTCACGTCTCCCATGCGCCCTCCCGCACATCCCGGGACAAGAAGGCTAACCGATTTCGTGACGCCGTGCCATCCCGTCCGTCGGCGCCCACCATCGCCGGCGAGGCCATGCAACCTTGCCACGCGCAACGCCTGTCGCGTATCGTACTGGTAACCGGGTGACGAAGAGATGCTGAACGAGCCCGGACCGAGATCTCATTCGGCTCACGATGGGGAGACCAGACAATGTCGTCACATGAAGAGAACACCCTGCTTGAACGCATTGTCCGTGCGAGCAGGCAAAACAGGATTTCACGCCGGAACTTCATGGCGGAGGCCTCGGCAGCCGGCCTGACGATCACCGCGGCTTCCACGCTGTGGACCACGAACGCTGCGGCGGAAACGCCCCAGATGGGCGGCACCTACCGCCTCGGCCTGCACGACGGGAACACCGCTGATACGCTCGATCCTGGCAAGTACCAGAGTGTCAGCGAGATCCAGCTGGGCCACACGGCCCGCAGCTACCTCACGGAGATCACGGCCGACAACGGGCTTGGCGGCGACATGGCGACGTCATGGAGCGCCTCTCCGGACGCGAAGGTGTGGACCTTCGAACTCAGCCCGGACGCGACCTTCCATGACGGCCGCAGCTTCACGTCGAGGGACGCAGTCGCCTCGCTCAACCACCACCGGGGCGACGACACGACATCGGCGGCCAAGCCGCTTCTCTCCAACGTCACCGATATCAGGGCCGATGGCGACCATGCGATCGTCATCGAGGTCGACCAGGGATTTGCCGATCTCCCCTGGGTGATGGCGGACTACCACCTCACCATGCTGCCGGCGACCGATGACGGCGGCATCGAGTGGGACACCGGCATCGGAGCCGGCCCCTACAGGATCGTCGACAATGAGCCGGGTGTCGGTGTCAGTCTCGAGCGTCATGACGGGTGGCACCGCGAAGGAGCCTGGTTCGACGGGGTCGAGATCACCATTCTGAATGATCCCAACGCCCGCCAGACGTCGCTCATCACCGGTGACGTCGACGCCATCTCGTCGGTGGATCTCAAGACGCTCACATTGCTGGGGCGCCATCCCGACGTCGAGATCGACAACGTCCCGAGCGGTTCGGCGATCACCCTGCCGATGTTCTGTGACCACGCGCCCTTCGACAACGTCGATGTCCGCCTGGCTCTCAAGCACGCCATCAACCGGGAAGAAATCGTCGAGAAGATCCTGTTCGGCACCGGCACTCCCGGCAACGACTTCCACGTTTCGCCGAACATGCCCTACTGGCCCGACATCGAGCAGCGCGTCTATGACCCGGACAAGGCTAAGCACCACCTCAAGCAGGCCGGCATGGACTCGCTCAGTGTCAACCTTTCGGCGGCCGACAGCGTGTTGCCGGGCGCCGTCGACATGGTCGTGCTCTACAGCGAGCAGGCCAAGGCGGCCGGCATCGAAGTCGTGCCCGTGCGGGAGCCCAACGATGGCTACTGGTCGGACGTGTGGCTGAAGAAGCCCTTCGTGTTCGTCAAGTGGGGTGCGCGTCCGACGCCGGACAACATGTTCACCCTCGCCTACAAGGACGATGCTCCGTGGAACGAGGCGCACTGGCAGAATGCACGTTTCAATGAGCTCCTGCTGATGGCGAAGGCGGAACTCGACGAGACGCTGCGGGCCGAGATGTACCGCGAGATGTGCCAGATCGCCCGTGACGACGGCGGCACCATCATCCCGCTCTTCGTGAACTTCGTCTACGCACGGCGCAACAACGTGCGTCATGGCGAGAGTGTCGCGGCCAGCTGGGAATGTGACGGCGCCCGTTCCGCCCACCGCTGGTGGTTCGCCTGATCATCTAGAACCGGGATGGGGCCGGGAGTTTCCCGGCCCCGCCTGGTTCTCCGCTCAGGGGTCTGCGTTTCCTAGGGCTTCCCGGCGCCCGTCCGTCGTGGCACCGGCGAGGGTATCAATGAGCGCCCGGGCCGGGCCGGCCGGCAAGCGGTGCGCCGGTGAACGGTTTTCCGCCCTTGTCGATGATCTCGCCACCATCACCTGCAACACCGTGGCGCCCAGCCTCCCGGGCGCCGAGCCCTTCCAGGTCGCCGTGCGGCCCACGCCGCTCCAGAGGCCGGCGTTCAGGCTCCCGGGTGTCCGGCCATGGCGCACCCGGTAGCGCACTGCCGAAGTCTGTCGAATGTCATTCATATCAGTGCATTGTGCCTGAACTGCGTTGGAACCGGCGGTCCCGGACAGGTTGCGCCTATCGCTCCGGACTCAGCGGAGTGTTGTGGCCGAGTGGAAGGAACAGGCGCATCGGATCGTTGGTGAGCGGCACAAAGCCGAATTTGATGTAGAAGTGTTTCGCGTTGTCGTTCGCGGCATCCACAATCAGGGCGTGCATTGCCACAGTTTCACTGGCGGCTACAGTCCGCTTGACCGCATCGGCGAGTAGCATGCGACCGAGTCCGCACCCGTGCGCCGAGCGGTCTACTGCCAGCCGACCGATCAGGGCGCAGGGTACCGGATGGCGTGGTGGTTTGCGGGATAGTTGATCGGGCAGTGAGGCGAGGTCGATCGCGAGGGCGCTCAGCGTGTAATAGCCCAGAACGGCATCGGTTTCGCCGGCAGTGCAGACGAATACACGGGCGATCCGGCGCCGGACATCCTGACCGGCCTGGCGTGCCAGATAGCGGTCCAATTCTGGGAGGCCGCAAGAGAACGCTGTCCGGTCGTGCCGCTTGTCAAGTGGCTCGATAACGAGCGCATGAGACTCCCTCAACGTGAGTCAACGCGCCGCGTGTGCTCTTCCAGGGCCGCGCGCAGGTGCTCGTTCTGCAGCGGCGAGTCGGAGAGCGCCTTGAAGAACCGCATTGCATCCTCGCGGGCAAGCGCGATGGTCTCGTGCTGGCGAACGGTCTTTTCCGCGCTTTCCAACGCGCTGGATACGATGAATGCACTGACGGTCGTGCCTTCAACGGAGGCCGCCTGCTCGATGCGCCGCTTCGCTGTGCCGCTGAGCCGCAGATTGATGCGCTCGCTTCGGACCGTGCCGGTCTGAGCCATGACGTCTCTCCTTCCGAAACGGAAGTGTACGTCGTTTCGGTGCCTTGTTCAAGCCTGCGAAGCCCCCATGCCCGATGTTCCATCGCCAGGAAACGGAACGGCAGCATGTTGCGCAACCGTGGGGTCTTGATGGCGATACGCCCGCAAGTCTCACCTGCCAGTCGATGTCCCCGATCGAACCGAGGGGCGAGACCGGCGGCTGCCGTCAGGCCGGCGCGGTCTTGTGCTCCAGATAGTGGCTCAGCGCTGCGATATGCGACACCGTCAGCCCGCAGCCGCCGCCCAGCACCTGCACGCCATCGTCCAGCCACGTCAGACAGTGTGCGACGAATGGCGCATCCGCGATGACCTTCTCCAGGGTCAGCGTCTCCTCGCCGGCATCGTCGTGGTCGAGCGAATCGGGATAGGCGAGCAGCGGTCCGGACCAGTGCCGCTTGAGCATCGCCAGGGCTTCCGGAATCACCTCCGGCAGGCTGTGCATGATGCCCATGATGTCTGCACCGCCCTCTGCCACGATCGGCTCCAGGACATCGGCCAGCGGGGACCCGGTGTAGGTCCGCAGCACGCCGTCGTCCGCCCTGATGGCCGAAATGCCGACCCAGAGGGGAAGATCGTTGGCCTTGGCGGCCCGCATCACCGCCGGTGTGTACGCGGCGTCGCCCGTCATCTCTGCCATGATGAAGTCGCATCCCGCAGCCTTGTGGATCGCCGCCATGTCCGTGCAGTCGGCCTCGAACTTCTCCACGTCGCTGAGTTCCGGCCATCCGGAGTCGGACGGGGGCCGCGTATGGGATATCGAGCCCGCCACGAGGACAGAACCGTCGGGATGCGGCGTGGCATCGCGCGCCTCGACAGCCAGTTCAACCGCGAGGCGGTTGAGAGGTTCGAACCTGTCGCCGAACCCAAGGGGCTCCAGCACCTCGCGGGTGGTCGCGAAGGTGTTGGCAGTGATCACACGCGAGCCTGCACGAATGTAGTCGGCGTGGATCTGGCGAAGCACATCGGGATGTGACTCGGTGGCCGGCGCGCACCACGCCCCGCCCGCGTGCATCGGCGCCCCACGGCGCTCCAGTTCGGTGCCGGTGGCACCGTCGATCACGATCACCCCGCCATCGCGGATCTCCCGGATCACGCCAGCATATGTCATGCGTCAGCCTCCCTCGACACCGCGAGTATGACGGCTGTCAGGACTCAACCGCAAACTGGTTTGACTGCCGGCGGAAACGACGGATCCGAAGTCATGCTGACCGGCTCAGAATCCCGGTCCGCCAAGAGCGGGGACGGAGACGGAACAGATTCTCATTCGACACCAAAGTGCACTTCATGCTCTACAGGGCCGCCCCGGGCGGACAGAGCGGCAATGGTTCAGAATGGGGTCATTCTGTCGTCGCGAGGCGTCCCAAGCATCCCGAGAACCCGGCTTTGATGCTCGATCCACCCCCGGGTTGCCGGAGAAATCCACCCGACGACTTCCACAATGTGGTCATAGTCCCGCGTGAGGTCTCGCGCGAAAATGGGCTCGTGGTGGGCTATCCGGTTTCGCAATGTCCGCAGGGCGTTCAAGGGCCCGTGGGCCTGCCTCCGAGTCAGGTTCGAGCAATGCGCAAACACCCCCCGCAGTGCCGGCCGCCAGAGAGACATTTCGTAGTTTGCACGACACCCGTTAACCCGATACCCGCCCGAGCCCAGCAACGAAACCCAGAACCCAAATGACAGCGCCGCAACCATCCGATGTGGGTCGTCCTGACCTCCATTGCGCGACAGTTCAGTTCTCGCCCTGGCAATCCGGCCCAGTGCGCCCCGGTCGAGGTCCGCGTTGCCATTGTCGTACCAGGCATCGCCATACCGTTCGGTAAGCTTGCGGTGCATCGCATTGCGAAGAGCCACCTCCAGCCCTTGCAGCGGTCCATAGAACGCCGCACTGACCCCCGTGTTCCAGACATGCAATCGGATTGCTCTTTCCCGGTCTCCCCCTGCAGCATCGAGATAGGTTGCCAGCCGCTCGCTTGAGAACGAGGCTTCAAGTTCGTCCAGGACATCGCTCGTGTAGGAGAGGCACTTGACGCCTGCCCCCCTGGTTCGCCATATTCACTGCGTACACCCCGGACCCGCCTCTGCCACCCGGTATGCGCCCGGGGTTCTTGTTTGGATGGCCCTACCCATCACGCCGGCACCTGTTCTCCGGCCGTCCGGCCTTGGCGATAACCACGCTTCGAGACCGCCCTTCGCGCTCTCCTGGCAGCGTCTTCCACCTGGCGGAACTCCGGCTCCAGCTTCTTCAATCGTTGTACCAGACCGCTGAAATCGTAAAGGTTTGTCAGCTTCCCGCCGTGTTGGGCACGTCGCTCAATCCGTTCGACAAGTCCAGCAGTCTCAAGATCGGCGATGTGGCGTTGGACTTGGCGAGGACTGAGTCCCAGTCGTTCCGCCAGCAGCGCCTTGCTGGGGAAGGGCTTGCGGTCGCGATCCCACCAGAAGTCGGCGAGTTGCATCAAGACCGCGAGTTGCGTCGGGTTAAGTCCCAGCCGATTCTGCGCCCGCAACAACAACGAAGGCACAATGCAGAAGCCTAGCGCCATAACATCCTTGCCCCATTTCTTCTCGGAGGCCCGACCGGTCTCCTTGCCCGGGAACCGGATGACGTTCTGTGAAGCTGTGTCCTCATTGTTCGCTCATGTTCGAGTTCCTATCTGCCCGCCGACCTACATCGCCATCCGTTCGGGAGACATCAAGGCAGTGCCACCGGACAACCACGACTGGTCCTACCGGTAGTTGCTGACCCCAGCCTGTGGTCGTGTCCGTCCTCCAAAGAAGCATGTGCCAATGCACATTCGGGAAAGTGCACTAACCAGATGCCAAAAGCCCCCTGGTCACAGACGACCAGTGGTACTCCGTGGGCTCCAGGAATTGATCGGCGCCATGCATCGATTAATCCGTTTCTGCTCTTGCCGACGGCGATCACTTCGTATGCTCGACGACAACCCTTGTCGTCAGGACAACGGGTCTTCGTCGGCGAATCCCTCCAGCAACAGCACTTCTACCGGAGCGACGCGCCCCTTGACCGGGATCGTGCCGGCCGGTGTCGCGACAAAGCCGCTACCGGCGTCACGGGAAGTATCGGCGCTGATGGCGATGGCGACCTCCGTGAAGGGTGCAATCTCCCGGCCCAGCTGCTCGAGGCGCTGGGCGACGTTCACCGTGTCACCGATCACCGTGTAGTTCAGTCTCGTCGGGCTGCCGATGTTGGCCACGGTAGCCTGGCCGGAGTGGATGCCGATGCGCATGTGTATGGCCTCATTCCCGGAGGCCTGGCGTGCCCGGTTGTCCTCCTCGATGCGGCGGCGGATGGCGAGGGCGGCACGGCATGCGCGCCTGGCGCGATGTTTCTGCTTCTCCGGTGCGCCCCAGAAAGCCATGACACTGTCGCCAATGAACTTGTCGACGGTGCCACCCTCGGCCTCGATCTCTTGCGTCAGGATCGAGAAGTGGTGGTTGAGCAGGGCCGTGACCCCGGCCGCGCTCATTCCCTCCGACACCGTGGAATAGCCGGCGATGTCGGTGAACATGACGGTGACGTTGCGGCGATCCGATTCGAGCCCGGCCATGTCGCCGGCGTGCATGATCTGGCGAACCAGCGCCCGCGGGACATAGGCCTGGAACCATGCGAGAGCGCCGTTCATGGAGTTGAAGGCGTCCGCCTGGTGATCGAGCTCGACGACGCGGCTCGGTGGCAGGGTCCGGATGCGATCAAGGTCCATGGTGGCGACCAGGCGGGCTGCAGCAGACAGCCGCTCTAGGGGGCGGGCGAGACGTCGTCCGATGAGCATGGCGACGACGAGCGAGAGCAGGATGGCGGCAACACCGATGACGACGGAGTTGATCAGGCGGCCAATCTCCTCGTCGAAAACCTCCGTGAGATAGTAGGCGCCGACCAGTAGCGGGACGGTGGTGTAGGAATCGATGGGGCGGTAGACGAAGACCAGGGTCGTGCCGTCGAGTTCCACCGTATGGCTCAGCATGTTGGCCGTTTCCGGCAGGTCGATCCGCTCAAGGGTTTGAGGGTCCCACATGCCGGCGAGATAGGGATCGGCGAAGGTCTCAAGGGGCGGCAGGGGATCGGCTTCGGAAAGACCGGGATAGCCGTCGGCCATCAGCTCGTGGGCAAGGACCCGGTCATGGCCGTAGAGGGCGAAGACCTGGCTGCGCAGGTTCCGGACGGCCGGTCCCATGCGTGCCGAAACCTGCTCGATGTTGATGGCGGTGACCAGCGCCCCGAGGAGTTCCGCGTTCCGCCGGACGGGCCATATGAGTGTCATGATCGTGTTGTGATAGTCGGCTCTCCAACTCGGCGGCATCCAGAAAGCGCCATCACCGGCCGCAGCCCTCGCGAGGGCTTCCGCAACGATCGGATCGTTGCCGGCCCAGACGCGATAGAACCGGGCCGGGGGATCGAGGCGATCGACAATCACGACATCGCCGCCTGGAAAGATGAAACCATGACCGCTGATGGCCGGATCGGCGGCCATGGCGCCCGTCAGCAGCGACTCCAGACGCTCACCGTCGTCGACATCGACCTTGCCGGTCTCCAGCATGCCGGCAACAAAGGCGGTCTGGGTTCTGGCGGCGGCAAAATGGAGGTTGATCTCGTGCGTGACGAGCGAGACACCGAGCTCCGACTCCTTGCGAAGGAGATCGATGGTGTTGCGGACAGCGCCCGTGACGGTGATGCCCAGCACGCCAGCCATGGAAACGGTGATAAGCGTGCCGAAGCAGACCGACAGGACCAGCGACATCGACAGTCGCCAGCGCCTTTTCCCTCCTGCGCGTGCCTTGGCCATGGTGCCCCGGTCCGGTTGTCCGCAAGAAGCGAGAGTATCAACCGTTGCCCGATTCTTCCCGCGGTAATTTCATCCACAGTCCTCGCTCCGGTTGTTTCCACATGGGTCTAGGATGCCGGCCACCTCCCCGGAATTGAGGAGCAGGGTGTGCCACGACTGCCGGATACGTTCGCGTACTACTTCGAACCCCGCATGGCCCGCATCTTCCTCCTGGGCATCATCAGCGGGTTTCCCTGGGTTCTGATCGGCAGCAGCCTCAACCTGTGGCTCCAGGAGGACGGTCTTTCCCGCAGCACCATAGGCTGGGCCGGCCTCATCTTCGGTGTCTATGCCTTCAACTTCCTGTGGGCGCCGCTCGTCGATCGCATCCGGATACCGTGGCTCACGGGCCTGATCGGTCACCGGCGCGCCTGGATCGTCATCCTTCAGGTGGTCATTCTCGCCAGTCTGGTCGTCTGGAGTCTCATCGATCCGCTTGCCAACCTTGCGGCGGTGATCGCTGTCGGCCTCGTCATCGCCATTGCCTCGGCGACCCAGGACATCACCATCGATGCGCTGAGGATCGAGCAGGTCGGCCAGGCTGAGGCTGAGGCGATGGCCGCCGGAGCGGCCACGGCCGTGGTGGGCTGGTGGACCGGCTACAAGATCGGCGGGATCATCGCCCTCGAGACGGCCCAGCGGTTCCAGGATGCCGGTTTCGCCAACTACTGGCAGATGACCTTCCTGGTGCTGGGAGCGGTGGTCATTGCCTGCAACATCGCCCTGATGTTCGTGCGTGAAGCGCCGGCCGACGAACGCCTGGCCCGCCAGGCCGACGACGAGGAGCGCGTCGCACGCTCCCTGCCGGGCCCGCTTGCCTGGCTCGGCGCCACCGTCGCCGGGCCGCTGATGAGTTTCTTCCGCAAGAACGGCCTTGCCATCGCCATCGCCGTTCTCGGCTTCATCTTTCTCTTCAAGATCGGCGAGGCCTTCCTCGGGCGCATGTCGCTCGTCTTCTACAAGGAAGTCGGGTTCACCAAGTCGGACATCGCGCTCTATTCCAAGGGGCTGGGCTGGATCACCACGCTTGCGTTTTCCGTCCTGGGCGGGCTCCTTGCCATCCGCATCGGGCTCATCCGGGCGATGTTCGTCTCCGGCCTCGCCATGGCGGCGACCAACCTGCTCTTCGCCCTCCTGGCCTGGACCGGGCGCTCGGAACTCCTCTTCGCCGTCGCCGTGGTCATGGACGACCTGACGAGCGCCTTCGCCACGGTGACGTTCGTCGCCTTCATCTCGATGCTCGTCGATCGCACCTACACGGCGACGCAGTACGCCCTGATGGCCTCCATCGGCACCGCCGGGCGAACCCTCTTTGCCGCCTCGTCGGGCGAGCTCGTCGACTGGCTCGAGGGCGACTGGGGCACCTTCTTCGTCATCACCACCCTCATGGTGCTCCCCTCGCTCGTCTGCCTTTTCCTCATCCGCTCGCGCCTCGCCGACATGCTGGCGGGAGCCCGGGTCCGCCTCTTCACGAAGGAAGCCGATCCCTGAACGGCGCCGGACCGGCTCTGCATCAACGCTCAGACTGTCACGGACGTGGTAACGCGCGGTTTACTATCGCGCTCCGGCAAACCTGTTTGGCTGGCCAACGCTGCAATCACGCTCGCGAAGCCGGTGCGGAAGCGAGATTCGCTTCGGTCTCCAGAGACCGGATCCGTTCGATGAGCGTGTCGAATATTGGTGCGCTGTCACCGACGATGCGGGCGTTGCGCATGGCATCGTAGTCCGATTTCAGGGCGGACAACTGGTCGTCGTCGGGGACGAGGCGCAGGTGGCCGTCGAGGCAGCAGTCGTAGTTGGCGTTTCCGGCATGGAAGAACACCTTCTTGTGCCGGACAACATCCGCCAGGAGGGTTCGATCGGTGAGCGCGGTGCAACCGACAGGGTGGGCGCCGACGCAGGCGAGGTCGAACCAGTGGCGGGAGAGACGGTCGGGCTTGTTCGCAAGCTGCCGGCGGTGGCATGCGACATGGATGAGCGTCGCCTTTTCCCAGAAGGTGCGAGCCGGAGAAAGGACGGTAACGGTTGCGGTCGGATAAGCGAGGCCTTCGGTCAACGCGACCATATCGGGAATGATCGCGTGCCGTTCGTTCGGATCGATGACGTTGCGGCCGCCGAACTCCAGCAAGACTTCGCTCGCGACATAGCTGTCAGGCGCATTGACCGCGGACGGATAGGCGAAGCGGACGGTCTCGCCGTCTTCGCCGACATGGATGTCGTAGTGGCCATCCGGCGCGAGTCGTCGGGCGGCGTCCTTGAGGGCGGGCGCGACGGCGTCGCGGACATGGCTCGCGACGTGGTTCCTGAGACGTCCGCTGAACCGCTTGATCGCGGTGCGGCTGACACCCTTGGCGAAGGGGTCGAAACCATCGTCGAAGGCGCGGTAGTCCAGGGTGACGTCCACATCCTCGGAGAACCGGTCGATGAGGCCGTAGACCTTCGAGAGCGATGTGCCGCCCTTGAAGGCCATCGGATGGGGGTCGGACATGGAAAAGAGGGTGTCGAGGACTCAGCAGATCCAGATGTCCTTCTCCAGGATGACTGTCGAGCGTCGGGAGCGCGCGGCTGCAGTCCGCAGGATATCGGCGCGTTCGCGGGCGCTGAGCGAGAGGAACGACTCAACCACGGGCCGTTTCCCCGGCGGCGCCGGCGAACGCCTCTTGCATCCAGGCCGGCTTGTCGGCGGAGCGCAGCTTCTCGAACTCCACCGGGCCGAGCGCGGCCTCGATGATGATGATGGTCTCAGGCGTTACATTGTCTTTGCCAAGATACCACAACGCGGAGATCGCAGCGCCCGCCGGTTCGCCCGCGAATTGCAGCCGGCGACGGTTCGTGGTGTGAACCATCCTGACGGTGGTGCCGGCGACCTGGATGGCGCGGCTCGAGCCGCTGGTATGGAACACGGGCGCGGTCGGTACCTGAGTGCTGAGCCTGAACCGCCTCGCGGCTTCGGCGCCGTGAATCTGGAGCGTCTCGCCATTGGTGCGCGCGATCGTCTCGACCACCTCGTGGATGTCGGGCATGACGGTCCCAACGAACCGGTTGGTCGTCGGACGAACAAAGACGCCGTGGGCGAGACGCTGGATTTCGCCATTCGCGACGAGGCGGGAAAGCGTCCGGCTGACGGCGACGCGGGTGCCGTGCTTCACGAAGCGGTCACCGGTGAAGGGTCTACCTCGGGGCATCTTCCGTATGGCGGTACGAACCGCCTTCGCGGTGGACATAGGGCAATCCTCTGTTGTCCAAATATATGATGATATTTTAGACAATTTCAAGTGCCGGGATCGGATCCGGGTCTGAGAGCTATTGCTCGAAAAAATCAGTCGGCTCGGGGGGCTCGGCGTACACGAAAGCGACCATGGAAGTGTTTGCCTTCCTGGTCCCCATGGATCGGATCGTCGGTGGCATCGAGGTCCAGGACGATCTCTCCGGGAGGTTCCGCATGGCTCTCCAGGAAGAGGTCCACAAGAAGACGGTCCAGTGTGCCTCGTGGTCGGCCACGATCTTCTTGTAGCGATGCCTGCTCGCCTCGCCCGGCTTGCTGAGTTCCAGGCGGTTCAGCGTGCTCGACGCCGCCAGCACATGACCACGGTCACGCTCGCGGACCCGTCGCTCTCCCTCCACGTCATCGATCCCGCAGGCCAGTGCCAGGGCAGGGTCGCCTGAGCAGACGGTCATGATCGTTGAGATCCTCGTAACCCAGGGCCAAAGCGAAGATGCGCTGCGCCACCAGCGTCTTCACATCGTGCTCGATGCGCCCGGGGTCACGGTAATCGGCAAAGGCATCGGCAACGCGCTGCGTCACATTGAAGAGATGGTCGGCCTCCCGCAACAGCAGCGCACCGCCGTCGGATGTCATGCGGCCACCGTCGAAATTGGCCACAACCCGGCGCCGTCCAAGGCCTTCAAACTCCAGTTGTCGTGGTGTACACAGTGTCGCCATAGGGATGGGCTCCTCGGTGTATGTAAATGCTTGATCTCATTCACATATATCACCGGTCCCATCTCCACAAAAAGGGGTTGGTGAGCGATGCGGGTTAGGGAATCAGAACCCCTGTCGCCCAGCACATAGCACTTGAAGTTGATCCGCATCTTCGCATCTAGACATCATGACATCATTGGCATACAGTCTTTGGCATGAGAACGACGCTCAACATTGACGATGAGATTCTCGAGGCGGCCAAGTCGATCGCAAGAGAGAGAAGTCTCTCGGTGGGCGTGGTGCTGTCCGACCTGGCGCGACGCGGGCTACGACCGGACAAGACGAACCCGCGAAAGCGCAAGGGCTTTCCGGTGTTTGATGTCTCTTTCGACGGTACGGTGCTGACTCTCGATCGCGTGAAGCGGTATGAAGACGAACTTTGACCTTTCTCCTGGATCTCAACCTGCTACTTGCCCTGGCATGGCCGTCGCACGTTCATCACGATCCTGCCCACGCCTGGTTCGAACGAGAAGCCTCGCCCGGCGGTTGGGCGACCTGCCCCCTGACCCAACTCGGATTTGTCCGGCTTTCCTCTAACACCACGTTTACTTCGGATGCGGTTTCGCCGACTGCGGCACTTTCGATGTTGCAGGACATCACAGCCATGGACGGCCACGAATTCTGGTCCGATGACGTTGACTGCGTGTCAGCCGCGTTCTGCCGTGACATCCAGATCACGGGGCATCGTCAGGTGACCGATGCCTACCTCCTGCTGCTTGCGCGGGCAAGGTCGGGATGCCTTGCAACGCTGGACCGCCGCGTGGGCTGGCTCTTGCCCCGGCACCTTCGACCGGATCCGCATCTTCGGATCGTGGACGCTCGCTGAACCGGCACCGAACGTGCCCGCAGTGTCGCTCCCGACAGCCGTGAATCCAAACGAGTCGAAGAAACGGACGGCGAAACACGGAATTCTGCCACCTCTTGCCCATCCATGACGTATCGCTTCACAATGGCATGGTCCATGGACCCCGCTGGCAATGCGGCCGTTGCCGATCCGCTCGCCGATGAAATCCACTGTGCTTCATGTTTTCGCAGTCGGTCCAATGGCGCGGCGCCTTGCCCTCAGTCATCACGTCATCCCTGACTCTGGCGTTGTCGTCAACCGCGTGATCCCTTCTGGCAAGCCGGGATGGAGTGGTTTGAGTCCCCACGGGATGCTCGGTGAGGACACTCGATGTCAGCAGGGCCGTGCCCACGACGCCACTGCAGGCGGCCTGTCAATCCCGGGCTGGTCAGGAGCGCGGGCGGACATCCGGTAGGAAGGGTGTCGCAAAGTGTTCGTGTGCAGAGCCCCTTGAGTGGCGAACACAGCTTCAAGAGGCCCTACGATCATTCGGCCCTCGGCAGTGCAACCGTCGCGCGCAACCCGCCGTCGGCGCGGTTCTCGAGGCGAATGTCCCCTCCATCCGCATCAGCCTTGGCCGTCATGTCGCAGTCCACCCTCGATTGTGACCTTCATCCATAAGCTCCGAAGCCATCATGTCGATCTCAATCCCGGCCAGCCCCTGATCGCAGGTCAGCGATCTACCCTTGCAGTCCGTCATACCCGGACTGCGATGCGCTGATTGCCGACTGCACTTCACCTATGCTGTTACGGGTCTCTCGTCAGTTGAGCAGTATCCGCCTTGACCGGTCGTGTCCCCTGTCGAAGGTCGTGAGTCCGATGCCGGTCAGTTCGCCGGTACCGTCGAGCCTGTCCTTCTCGAGCGGAGCGTCCGGCGGGCCGGGCGCGGTTTTCCATTCCGGTGGGGCGCACGGTAACGGGAGAGGTTGTGCGCGAGAGGATCGCAAGCAACCTGGTGCCGAGCGGACGGGAGGTGGATCACTCCGCCCAGTGGCGACAGCGGCTCGACGTGGGGGCGAGCTTCGCCTCGGGGCCATCTCAGCATCGAACCCGGCCACCGGAAGGACTCAGGACCGGACCTCAATCTGCTCGCGGGATACCGGCTGAGCTTTTGAATTCGAGACGGGGCCAAGCGGACGCAACCCCGCGTGTCCGACCGCTCCGCGCCATCCCTACGGCCCGAATGCCGGAACTTCGGTTTGGTTGCCGTCTTCAGGGGATCACATGTCCTGGAGATCCCGTCAGGATCGGCACAGGCGGTTGCTGCATGAAGCACAGTTCCCGCTGATGCGCCTTGACATCTCCTGATGGAATACGACATCAAAAGAACATTACGAGAACATACAAGGTATCGTAGCCATGGTCGCGAGTATCGCCCAGCTGACATCGGCGGCAACGTCCGTGAGCTACTACGCCCGGGACGGGCAGGTGCCGGACGACGATCGCGAACATCGTCTGTCCAGCAGCTGGTACGGGAAGGGCGCCTGGGCTCTCGGTCTTGACGGTCCGGTGGATGCCGCACCCTTCCAGGCGGTCCTTGAGGGGCATGTGCCCGGAACCGATCTGCGTCTTGGATCGATACGCAAGGGCCAGCATCGCCATCGGCCCGGTATCGATCTCGTTTTCTCGGCGCCGAAATCCGTGGCCCTCGAGGCGCTCTTCGAGGACAACGCGCATGTCGTGGATGCCCATGACCAGGCCGCGAAGGAGACACTCGGCTGGATCGAGGAGCGATTTCTCGAAACGAGAGTGTTCGATCGCGCCACGGGCAAGCGGCCACGGATGAGGGCCGACCATCTGGTGGCCGCCACCTTTCGCCATGTCGCGAGCCGCAACCACGATCCGCAGATCCACACTCATTGCGTGATCGCCAACATGACCCGGACACCGTCATCGAAGTGGCGTCCGGTGGATCCGACATCCCTGCGGCGCAACAGGAATCTCATCGGCGCCTTCTACCGCAACGTCCTGGCGGCCCGCCTTCACGACCTTGGCCTGGTCATGGTGGCGACGATGATCGGACGCGTTCCGGGTTTCGAGATTGCCGGATACGACCAGGCGTTCCTCGATGAGTTCTCCAGCCGCCGCCGAGAGATCCTGGAGCATCTCGACCGGCTGGGGTTGCCGCGGACATCGCGTGCGGCCGCTCTGGCTGCGCTCGTCACGAGACGGCGCAAGAGAGACCGGCACATCGACGATCTGCGCCACGAGTGGAGGGAACGCGTGGCGCGTCTCGGGCTGAAGCGCGCCCCGGCCGTATCCCACCGGCCCTGGAACCCGCCGTGGCCGGACCGGTCCCCACTGGAGATCGTCTGGAGGGCGCTGGAACATCTCGAGGCACGCCTCTCCGTCATGTCGGCGGCGAACCTCGAGGCCGTCGCCCTTGGCCATGCGCCCGGACGCCATACGTCAGCCACCATACGTGATGCCATCGCCAGACTCGTCCGGGACGGCCATCTGCTCGAGACCGTTCATCCCCGCCTCGACCGTGCCTTCACCACGCCACGGATCGTCGAGGCCGAGAAGGTCCTCACGGCCTGGGTCACCTCCGCCCGAACGGACGCCCTCGCCACCCGCCATCGATTCAGCACGATAGCCGCGTCCCTCGACATGGCGAGCCGGCGGTCCCTGGAGGCGCTGGTCTTCACTGACCGCCAGGTGGCGCGGCTGCACCACACGTCGGACGACGAGCGCATCATTCATCTGCGCCACCTCATCGACATCTCTTCGGGCCGGCCCTGCCTTGCCCTTTCCACGACACCGGCCTTCAGGCGCGAAATCGGCATCAGCGGTTCAACCTTGAACGACTTTCTGACCGGGGCCGCCCGTCCCCGATCGTTCGCCGGAGGCCTGCTCCTGGTCGACGAGGCTTCGGCGATTTCGGCGCTCGACATGGCGGGACTTGCCACGAAGGCCTCGCACCTCGGCGTCGCCCGCGTGGTTCTGGTGACGGGCGCACGTGAACGATTGAGCCAGGCCTTGCGCTTCATGGCTGAAGCGGGCCTGCGCAGCGTCCGTCACGGACCTCATCCGGGCCTCGTCGAAACAGCGCATCTCGTTCACCCGACAAGCATTCCCGAAGACGCCAGCCAACCGGTCATCGAGGTGGATCACGAGCGTCTCGCCGACGAGGCCCGCCATCTGTGGCTTTCGCTCACTCCCGCCACGCGGAGCGCCACCGTCATCCTCGCCGCCACCCCGGAACTCGAAGGCGACATCCAGGATTCCTTCGGCGAAGGGAAAAACAAGGGAACCGCGATCATGATCGAGCGGCTGCTCGACCGTGGTCTCGACGCCCGCCAACTCGCCGATCCCTCCAGCTACGAAGAGGGGGACATCCTGGTCTTCAGGCGGAATGCCTACGGCTGTTCCCCCGGCTCCCTGACCACCGTTCTCGGCACGGACGAGACATCCGTGGAACACGTGGACGCAAACGGTCAATGCCGCATGTTCAGGCCCGCGAAGGCGACCGTCCGCAACCTGCGTCTCCACGAAGTGCGGCCCTTCGTGCTCCACGCATCCGACCGCATCCGCGTTCCCGGGATCGGCATGGCCACAGTCATTGCGATCGAGGGACACACGGTGCATCTCGACGCAGGGGAGGGGGACCATCATCGGCTTGACCGGGACGACAGCCGGCTGAGGCTGCTCATCCCCGGCTGGAGCCACATCTGCAATGAAACGCAGAGCGCCATCGTGGTGCTCGATTCCGGTGACCCCGCCGGCCAGGCTTCCTTCGCCCGTGACGCCACGAGCGCCTTCGAGGAATGCGTCATCCTCACCGACAGCCGCGAAGATCTCCTGCCACATCACCAAGGGCACGACCTTCTTCGGGCCTGGAACCATGCCCCTTCGAACCCGGAGACCATGCCTGCCGTGGCGATGCTCGAATCAGCAGGCGAGACAGCGCGCAAGACCATCCGGGAGCACGCCGCCCGCACCCGCCTTGTCGCCAGGATCGACGCTCACTGCCGCGCCTGGACGGACGTCAGGTCGACCCCTCGTGCCGGTCCCTGGATGGATCACGCACGGACCCTTCTCCATGAGGCCCGGGAAAGACGGCTTGTCGCCGCCGCCGCGTGCCTCGAAGATCTCTGCCGGCGCCAGGAAGCCACGACCCGCCGCATGGTCATGGATGTTTCACCCGCTGTCGGGCTTTCCGTCCGGTGACAGGCAGCCGAAGCGTCTTATACACACTCATCGGACCTCGCAGATCCGCCTGACATGGTTCTCGCCCAGTTCGTTCTTCTTCGCCACACCGGAACGCACTTGCCTGGTGCCCCGAGCTCTCCCTGAACCCGGCTCCAGTCTCTGCATGGTCCGGAACGAGGAGTTGCGGATGGTCCGCAACAGGACGCCCGCGCTCTGCTCCCGGCATGGCGAAAGGAAAGTGGACACAAACAGTCAGAGCCGGTGTAGACCGATCCAGCGCATATCAGTCGACCCAGTTTCCATCGTTCCACCGGCTCACCGTCTTGTCAGTGTGTCCGGGAGTCAATTCGATCTTGGCTAAACATCTATTGAGTAAATTTACTCAATACGGTATCCTGCATCGATGATCGTCTACGAAAGGAAACAGAAGTCGACACTTCTCGCACGTCTGAACGAGACACCGGAACGCCTGATTGTCGTTACCGGCCCACGCCAGACGGGCAAGACCACACTCGTCGGCCAGGTGCTTCGGCAGATTGCCCTGAAACACCGATACCTGTCTGCCGACGAGCCCGAAACGCTCATCTTGCCTTCAGTCTTCGGCCCCGGTGGCAGTTCGATCGATAATCCGGATCAGCCGACTGTCCCGCTTGCGGACGCACGTGACGCACGATGGCTGAATCGCCATTGGGAACAGGCCAGACTGGACGCCGAAGATTCGGCTCATGGTTTCGTTCTCGCAATCGACGAAGTCCAGAAGATCCCGAACTGGTCAGAGACCGTCAAGGGCTTGTGGGATGCTGACCGGCGGCACCGCCGCCCTCTCCATGTTATCCTTCTGGGCTCCGCTCCTCTCCTTATGCAGCGAGGAATGAGTGAGAGCCTGGCGGGACGCTACGAGACCATACACTTGACTCACTGGTCATTTGCCGAGATGTCGGCAGCATTCGACTTCGACCTTCCGCGTTACATATATTTCGGGGGTTATCCGGGTGGGGCCTCGCTCACAGCAGAGCAAGGTCGCTGGTCGGTATACATCACCGAAGCGCTGGTCGAGCCCAACATCGAGCGCGACATCCTCGCGATGCAACGCGTGGACAAGCCCGCGCTGCTGAAGCGGCTGTTCGAGCTTGGCACCGAGTATTCAGGCCAGATCCTGTCCTACAACAAGATGCTCGGCCAACTGCAGGACGCCGGCAATACCACAACCCTTGCGCGCTATCTCGACCTTCTCTCCACCGCCGGCCTGATCACCGGGCTCCAGAAGTACGCAGCGGCCGGCCACCGCCGAAGGGCATCCAGTCCGAAGTTGAACGTGCTCAACACCGCACTCATGACCGCCCCCTCAGGATACACGTTCGAACAGGCGAGAGCCGACCGAAGCCATTGGGGGCGCCTGGTGGAAAGTGCGGTCGGTGCACACCTGTTCAACACGGTCACGCCCGCTCATCGCGTCCATTACTGGCGGGAAGGCAGCCATGAGGTGGATTTCGTTCTCCAGCTCGGTCGCAGGCTGGCGACAATTGAAGTCAAGAGCGGGGCCCGGCGCTCGGCCGCAAGTGGCCTCGAGGCATTCGCACAGCGATTCGACGTCGCGCGTTCCATGATTGTCGGCGAAGGAGGCGTTCCCCTTGAGGAATTCCTGTCGACCCCTGCTGCAGAATGGATGCAGAGCCCATGAGCGTTTTCGTTGCTCGGACCTGCACTCGACTCGCCGAAGGAGTCTCCACCTCCGGTTCGCAGGACGGGTCGTTGCCGCTAGAGCAATTCCGGGAGCTCGACACCTATGTGCTGCTCGGCTCTCCGGGTTCGGGCAAGACGGAGGCGTTCAGGCACGAAGCACGCAACGAAGACGGCCAATATGTCACCGCGCGTGACTTCAGGACCTTTGATGACAGACCCGAGTGGCACGACACGACACTCTACATCGATGGACTCGATGAGATACGGGCAGGATGGACCGACGGGCGGGCGCCCTTCGACGACATTCGAGCGAAGATCGACCGCCTGGGAAGGCCTCGGTTTCGCCTGTCCTGCCGCGAGGCAGACTGGTTCGAGGCGAACGACAGGGACCATCTGAAGACCGTTTCCCGTGATGGCAAGGTTGCCGTCCTGCGAATCGACCCTCTGACCGAAGACGATGTTCGAGAGATCCTGTGCGATCAGTTCCTCGTGGAAGACCCGGACACGTTCATCGCTGCCGCCCGGGAGAAAGGAATCGACGCGCTGCTCGCAAACCCCCAAAGCCTGCACATGCTCGCGTTGGCGCTTCGGGGCGGCGAATGCTGGCCCGACACCCGTATTCAGACTTTCGACATGGCTTGTCGACGGCTCATTCAGGAGCACAACCCGGACCATCGGGCAGCAATGCCAGACATACCCGATACCTCCACTCTGATGGATGTGGCCGGTCGGCTTTGCGCAACCCAGCTTCTGACCGGCAGTGCCGGGTATGCTCTCTCCGGCGATGAGACTGGCGAAGACCTGCCGGGACTCGCGCAGATACCGGGAATCGACCGGGTGGTGTTCCGTCACGTCCTGGGAACCAAGCTGTTTGAGGCGCCAATGCATGGTCCGGCAACGCCTGTTCACCGGCAGGTCGCCGAGTTCCTGGCGGGGCGGTATCTCCACGCCTGCATCGACAGGGGACTGCCGGTCGGCCGGATCCTCGCCCTGATAACGGGGCACGACGGTGTCATCGTCTCGGAATTCCGTGGCCTGGCCGCCTGGCTCGCCGCCTGGAACGGTGCCAGCCGCGCCGGGATCATCGCGAGAGATCCTCTCGGCACGGTCCTCTACGGCGACGCGCGGAACTTCTCCATCCGGGAGAAAACCCTGATTCTCGATGGTCTCCGACGTCAGGCAATCAAGGATCGACAGTTTCTGGCGACCATGAGAACCGCTCGCCGGCTGGGGGACCTGGCAACACCTGACATGGAAGAGACGTTCCGTGCCTCCCTGACCGCCCCTTCTCGGGAAAGGGAACACCAATTCCATGTCTTTTGCCTGATAACAGTCCTTAGACGCGGGCAACCGTCCGCGGACCTTGTCGGGCTCATGCCGGACATCGTCAGGGACGGGCAATGGTATCAGGGCATCAGACGCGCCGCGCTCGGCGTATTCGCCCGAGAAGCAGGGCACATCCCCTCTTCGAGCGTCGAACTGGACGCTCTGCTGGCGGATATCCGGGCCGGATCGATCCCCGATCCGGACGACGAACTGCTGGGTACCCTGCTGGCCGGTCTCTATCCCGGTCGCCTGTGCGAAGAGATGGTCCTGGAGCACCTGCGGGCACCCAGGAACACGTCATTGTTCGGAAGCTACTACGCATTCTGGGCCAGAGCGGTTCCGGAGAAGTCATCGCAAGAACAGCTGGTCACTTTGCTGGATTTGCTCATGGAGCAGTTTGGCCGATTTCGTCCTGTGTTTGTGGGAACTCCAGGACAGATCAACCCCCTTCGCCGGATACCGCTCATCTGGCTGAGGCGCTTTCTGGAACGTGCTCAAAAGAGCGTCCCTTCGGGCCGTCTCTTTGATTGGCTTGGGATGGCATCCGATCCCGAACTGAGGACTTCGGGAGAGGATGCCGCGTTCCTGGGGCGCTGGCTGGGTGACCGTCCCGCCATGATAAGAGACATCATCGCATGTGGTGCCGAGCGCTGCTCGGACTCGCCTGATTTCGGCCATTGCATGGACATGAACGTACGTCGTCTCTTCAACGCTGCATGGCCGGCGGATTACGGATACTGGTGCCTGGACCAGGCCCTCGCCGCAACGGATCGAGCCGCGGCGACCTGGTTCATCGATTGGGTCGCACGCTCGGTCCATTACCGTCGCCAAAACGAAGGGCTCTCCCGGACGGGCGTCGAGCGTCGCCTCGCCGGAGACTCCGCTCTCCAGGCTTCATTCGCGAAGCGGCTCTTCGCACTTGAAGGGTACAGGTCGCGCGAAACGCAGTTCGCAAGGGAGCGGCGAACCGAGACCGAGCGGCGGCAGCAGGACTGGTGGAACCGGGTAAAGTCGAACGAGGCCGCGCTGCGCGACAACCGATGCCATCCGGCACTGCTTCATCGCTTGGCCGAGGTGTACTTCGACGAGTTCGTCGACGTGCAAGGCAACACACCATCGGAACGGCTGGAGAACCTGCTCGGCGGCGATCATGACCTGGTCGGCGCCATCATCGAGAGCTTCCGATCATCCATCAGGCGAACCGATATCCCCACCGACGCCGAGATCCTGCGTCTCGGTAGCCGCGGTCAGATCCACCTTCTGGCATTTCCGATCATGGCCGGGCTGGAGGAAGTCGACGGGAACGGGACGGCACGCGACATCTTCCTGGACGAGAGGGAAATGCGGCTGGCGTTGGCCGTTCGCTATGCAACGCCCGAGCCGCATGCCGCCAGCCGCCAGCCACGCTGGTTTCCTCTCCTGTTGGAGTCCCAACCCGAGATTGTTGCCGACGTCCTGATGCAGTCCACACGTCTGAAGATGGAAGGCGGCAAGGACTTCCAGGAGGACCTCCGCGACCTGGTTCTCTCTCGGGAACATGCGACCGTCGCACGGTTGGTGTCTCAACCTCTCCTGGAAACTCTGCCCGTGCGGTGTTCAGAACGTCAGCTCTCTGGCATGAGGATGCTCCTTCAGGCGGCCCTTCTCCACATCGAAGGGCCAGTGTTCCTGGAACTGATCGAACGAAAGCTCGCCTGCAGAAGCATGAATGTCGGTCAGCGCGTTTGCTGGCTCGCATCCGGATTCCTCACCGCGCCGGACATGTACCGGGAACAGTTCGAATCGTACGTAGTCCGGAGCGAACGGCGCGTGCGGTATCTCGCGGCATTCTTGGGCGGAGACGAATTCCCTGCGGCGTTGATCGAACGGCTGGATGCCCGAACGCTCTGCGTCCTGGTCCGATTGATCGGCAGTTCTTACGGTCCCCAGTCGCCGGTCTCTCCGAATCGCGTTCAGGGTTTCATTGCGCGATTGTCATCCGACCCGACCCATGCTGCCGCGCGGTCCCTGCAGGAACTGCTGTCCAATCACAACCTTCGTCCCTGGCAATCGCTTCTTGCCGAAGGGGCATTTCGTCAGAACGCCATTCGAAGAGAGGCCGGCTTCCGTCATTGCGATATCGAGCGAGTGACCGACGTGCTCGACAACCGCCGTCCCGCGAACGCCGCTGATCTGGCAGCGCTCACCGCTGAACTGCTATCCGCCATGTCCGGCGACATCCGCGATGGTCGTTCGTCCGACTGGCGGAAGTACTGGAATGTTGATGCGCACAATCGGCTACTCCAACCGAAGTCGGAGAATGCGTGCCGAGATTACCTGTTGCACGACCTGAAGCTTCGTATGGCCCCCTATGGTTCCGCCATTCAGGCTGGAGTTCGATACGCACATGACAAGCGCGGGGACATGAGCGTCAGCCTTGATGGCTTCAGCGTTCCGGTGGAAGTCAAGAGAAGCTGCCATCGCGATCTCTGGAGCGCCATGAAGAGACAGCTGATCGACAGATATGCCGGAGATCCTGATGCGGACGGTCGTGTCATCTATGTCGTTTTCTGGTTCGGGAACCATGAACAATGCCGGCCAACGGCAGGTCATGGCTCGCCGCCGAAGAGCGCGGTTGAACTCGAGAACCAACTGCGAGATACGCTTTGCGCCAGTGAGCAACTCAGCATCTCGATCTGTGTCGTCGATGTCTCCGGGCCTGCGGTGTGAATGACGGCATGCCGCAGGGGGAGTCGTTGCAGTGACCTTTACAGCCAGTCGCTTCTCCTCGATGACACGGACGATACGGCGATCCTCGCGCTCCGGCGATTGCGCTATGCGCGGCCAGGTTCATCCAGCCTGCCGGCTTGCGCCACAGCGGCCAGCGCCTCGTCCAGGGTCACGAGAGGCAACCGCATGCCTAGCGCGAGCCCCGGATACTCGGCATCACAGATGGAGAGGCCATGTTCGCAGGTGACATCGAGCGCCGGACCCCGGACGAGGGTTGCGGATACCGGATCGATATCGATCGGCAGCGCCTCGAGGCCGGAGCGCACAGCGGGCCACTCGTCCGCGCGGATGCAGCCGCGTCCGGTGACGGCGAGCAGCACACTTCCGACATTTCCCTGCCAGAGAAATGGGACGAGGGCGCGGATGTCGTCAGTGATGTCGACATCTTCCGAGAGTCTTGGGATGACGCCGTAGGCCTTCGACAGCGACGCCCCGCCCCTGAACACGAGGCTCCTGCGAAAGGAGCGTCTTAGAGGGCACGCAGCGTCGCCACCGCCCCGACATCCTTTTCCAGCAGGAAAGTGCGATACGCGCCCTTCTCCCGAGCGACCCTCAGGGCATCGCGGCGGTCACTCGCCGAAAGGAACCGATATGGTGTTTCAGCCATGCACGAGACGCGCGCTGACGGACTCGGCCATTCATGCCGGCAGGACCGCTCTGGCATTCGCCAGTTCGTTCAGTTCTTCCGGGGAAAGCGCTGGCAACACCGCATCCAGACTGTCGTCGGTCTCCTGCGGGCCGAGCCAGGCGAGGGCCCGAATGACGTTGCCCGCCTTGCGGTGTGACGCCAGCAACTGCCAGCGGGGCGCATGGCGCAGTTCAACGGCGGTCTTGCCGAACTTCAGACGACGGTTCGGCCCGGACGTCAGATAGACCTCCCGTACCGGATTCTGGGCAGTCAGACCCAGGCGGTTCGCTGCAGAGCCGCCGCAGGGGACGATGGTCTCGCCCCGCAGGGCCGAAGCGTCTCGATTGCCTTGCCGATATGTGGGGCGCATCGTCCGAAACGGGTCTCGACGGGGCACATGTACACCCCTGGCAAATGCGCATGAGATGCCCGGCGCGTGCAAGACGCGCCAGCGCCTGGTCCACCGCTCCACGTACTACTCGGAGACGGACTCTCCCCGGATTCCCCCGTTCCGTCTTCTGTCGGAATGCAGCGAAGCGCGGTGCACGGTGACCGACCCGGCCACCGGCCGGAGTCAGGCGGTGCGGATATCCGACATTGAGCTGGTGAACGACGGCACCGAAGCCCTCGGCACGAAGCACGGGGTCACGCTGTCGGCAACGGCGAGCGAGCACATGGGCCGGGAGGTGACCGCGTTCGGGGCCTGGATGGACCACAGCGGGTTTTCGGTCCAGACGGCCAGCCAGATCATCCAGGATATCGTCGTCGATTCCCGCAACGGAATCGCCGGCGGCATTCTCACCGGCGCCCGGCCGGCCGGCAGCGCGACCTGGCGCGGCCTCATGGTGGGACGGCCCGCCACCGGGGAGGACCGGCACGACCGCCTGCTGGGCGACGCGGTCCTCAGCTACGACATGGACGCCGGCGCGCTCGACGCCGCCTTCACCGGCATCGTGAACATCGACCGCAACGCCGCGCACTCGACGACGGTCGTGAGGTTCGTCGACGTCGCGGTCGGCGCGCAGGGAACGTTCGCGGCCGGCGAGCCGGGCGACAGCATCCTGGGCGCCTTCCATGGGCCGGTGCACGCGGAGACGGCGGGCGTGTTCGAGCACTCGAACATCGTCGGCGCCTTTGGGGCCAGGGCGCAGTAACGGCGGAGGGTGCGGGCACGGCAGACGGGTCGCGAAGCGCCACCGTTCCCGAGCGGCAGTTCCACCTGCGCGCGAGCATCGACAATCTCGATGTGGCGGACATCCCCTGCAATCCCCAAGAGCTCGTCCCTGTCGCTCGCCTTCAAGGCACCGCCGCCAGCTCGGCGGGTGCCCGGTTCCGGAGTTCGCTGCGGTAGGGAAAACGTTCGCGCACGGTCTCGATCCTGAGTGGCATCTCGACATAGGCGCCTTCGAGCCAGAGTTTGGTCTGGTCGAGGAAGGTGGTGCTGCCCAGATGCCCGTCCTGTCCGCCGAGCAGGACGAAGTGGTTGCGGTCGGGATCGGACATGTCGGAGATGTGCCGCGCGTTCGAACCGTAGTCGACGAAGTGACGCTCGGCGCCGGTGTGGTGGGCGGTCTTCATCAGCGTGTCGTTGGCGCCGCCGACGGGCACATCGGTGAAACGGTAGCGCCCGCCGACCAGCGGCAGCAGCGACATCGGATGATCGAGGCCGAGTCGGTGCATGGCGCCCCAGTCCGGGAACCTCGCCGCGACTGCGCCGGCGCTGTTGAGCGCCGTCTCTAGCGCGGCGTCGAGCTCGGCCGCACCGGCGCCCTCGACATCGGCGGCCAACATCCGTTCGATGCGTCCGGCGTCGGCGAAGGCGTCCCCGTCCCTCTCGCCCAGCCTGGCGGCGTAGAAGGACCCGACAAAGGCCTCGCGGAAGGCCTCGTAGGCGAGAGCGCCCTGCGAATCCGGGCTGTAGCGCCCGTCCCAGGCGCGCATCAGCGCGAGCGCGCGCTTCCCGTCCCCGCTGGCGTTCCCGGCGATGTCCGATGCGTCGATACGCTCGACGAACAAGTCGCGCAACACCGCCGCCGAAGCCTTGTGGACGTCCTGCTGCAAGGCCTTGACGTCATCGATGCCGACCCCGCCGCCGCGCAGCAGTTCGGTCATGCGCAGGACACGGTCGTCGAGCGAGAAGAAGTAGCCGACCCGACCCGCCGCCGCGGTCGGCCGGTTGTTGGCCGACGCCAGGAACCCGCGCTCCGGGTTGAGGCTGAACGGCAGGTCAAGCGTTCCCCGCATCCCGGACCAGCGTTCCGCGTGCCTGTCCGGAGCCAGCACCAGGTCCTCGGGCGCCGCGTCGCCGAGCCCGGGCAACCGGACCGCCATGACCTGGCCGATGTTGCCGTCATTGTCTGCATACAGCATGTTCTGGCCCGGAACCGCGAAGCCCGACAGCGCCTCGCGGAACTCCGCGAAGTTCCGTGCGCGGCTCACCTTCAGCATCGCGCTGATCTCGTCGCTCGGCAGATGGCCGGTCCAACTGAGCGCGAAGGAACCCGAGCCCGAAGCCTCCATCGCGGCGGCGAGCTGCGGCGCATCCGACAGGACCGGGCCCCAGCGCGTCTCGCGGATCTCGACCTCGCGGTCGAACCACCAGCGCACCGCGATCCGTTCGCGCCGGGTGGTCATCGAGGCGTCCTCCGCGTCGAAGAGCGCGCTTGAGGCGGCGCGCATGTTGGTTCCGCCCCAGGCGATCCAGGGATTGCGGCCGATGGCGATGAAGGGAATCCCCGGGATCATCAGCCCCACCGCGTGGTAGGACGGCGACTTGACACCCGCCAGCAGCCAGATGTTGGGAAGCCGGATGCCGAGATGCGGATCGTTCGCCATGATCGCGGCCCCTGTCGCGCTCAACCCGGGCGCCACTGCCAGGCTGTTGCTGCCCGACCGGCTCAGCCCGGCGAGCAGGGTCCGCAGATGCGCGGCGCTCTCGTCTGCCCCGAAGCTCGTTGCCGAAGACGATCCGCTCTCGATCAGCCGCGCCCACAGCGCGGGCCAGTCGTCGCGGCCGCGCAGCCCCAGGAGGTCCAGCCATTCCAGCCAGTTGACGTCGGTACCGGCGAGGCGGCCGAAAGTGAGCACGTCCCGGATCGACCACGGCTCGCGTTCCAGACCGAGCGCGCCGAACTCGTAGGGCAGCTCCGGGGCGGTCTCCAGGTAATGATTGATCCCGGCCACGAACCGCTCGAGCCAGGCTCTCGTCGCCGGGGGCAGACCCGCCTCGATCTCCTCCGCCGCGCGCCCGAAATCCAGGATCCGCAGCGCGTGGTCGATGTCGATGGCAAGGGGACCCGCCATCTCGGCGATCCGGCCCTGCGCGATGCGCCGATAGACTTCCATCTGACCGAGCCGGAGATGGGCGTGCACCAGGCCCAGCGCAAACGCCGCATCGCCGTCTCGCTCGGCCTCGATGAATGGGATCTGGTGCTCGTCCCAGTGGACTGTCACGCGTCCCTCGATCGGCAGGCCGGTCGTCGGAATTGCCGACAGGCGTTGCTCGAGGGAAGTCTCGTCCGGCAGCGGGGCAACCAGCGCGCAGCCCGCCAGCAGCCCGGTCGCCAGCATCCACCAAAGCCGCGCCAGTCCTCCGGCGCGCCGGCCCGCCGTCGGCTGAACAGAAGTTTCGTTGCGTCCCATCGCCTGGCTCCCGTGGTCGCTCGCTCTCGGGTGTCGAGACTCGCGATGTGGGCACGGGCGCGGAGAATCGCAAGATTGTCCGCAATCACAAGATCAGGGCTCCGAGCCGATAGGGTATGGTGGATAATGGGCTACCGAATAACGGCGAGTGCAGTCGCGGACGGGATCGTCGGTGACAATCGTTGGCTCCGGAACTGGTTCACACGCCGGCCAGTTCAATACCCATGATCGAGAGTTCGCTCATCTGTTCCTCCGTGGGCTGCTATCCCGGTGGATTTCGACGGTCTGAGCCATCACACTGACCGCTTCATCGAACGTTGCGTGTTGGTGGTGGTGAGGAAGCGCGATGGACTCGATCCGCGCATCTCCATACGGGCCAGCGGCGTCTAACAGGCCGCCAACACGGACATACGTCAGCACCTGACCACATGCACCGAGTTATCCCAAAAACTGCTTGCATCACTGGGACGTCCATAGACGTGATATTGGCTGTGAGGTGCGGTTTGGCGTGATGTGCTGCCGGTCCACCCGGCCGGTTTCCCGTCTGGCGCCCCGAGGGCGCCCGCCGGGGCGGCATGACACGGGGGTTGCCGCGATCAACGCGAGCGAAGCCTGTTCGACGGCGGTGCTCGAGATGCTGGTGCACTGGAACGGCATCATCCCGGACAATCAGCATTTCGTTGAGATCACGATTCCTCGGGGGATCTCGTACGAGGTCGCAACGTCTGATGCGTTGCCGGCTGGGACAGTCAGGACTTCCGCGCTTCGCGCAGCTTGCTCACGCGTCGTGAGAGGAGAAACGCAGCGCAATCCTCTTCGTTTCCTCCCATGTGGCGTGCATGGAACGCAATGTCATCATCAACAGCCGTCACCCTGAGTTCACAGATATGGAGGTGTCGCTGGAAACGCTGGTCTGGTGGGATCAGCGCCTGTTTCCGACCGCGTGAAGCGGGTCTCGTTGAAGATGTCACGAACTTGCCGCTCCCGGCGCGACTCTCTCGCGGCTCTGGTGGTGCAAGAGCGGTGACCGGTCCCGACCAGGCCGACCGCCGGGGTCCGACTCGAAGGTCGCGCTCTCGACATGCGCGGGAACGTGCTAGGCAGTTTTGGCTTCGACAGTCTGTGAGAGTATGCGCCTCGCCGCGTTGCAGGGCGCACTCTCGGCCTCGCGGTTCGCATTCGGGACCAGCGCTTTGGTCAGCGTGAGGCCTCCGTCGGCCTCAGAGGTTGATGCACACGACTCCATCCTCGACCAGCAGGCGATCGTCGAGCCGGACCGTCGCACGGCGGACAACCATGTCCAGATGCACGGGGCTCTGGACAGTGCCGCCAAAGAAGATGTTGTCGCCTAGTGTAGTGTAACAGAATACACTTTACAGTAAACATGAGCCATGACACAACAGTCACGAGGAAGGAGACTGTGTCATGGCCAATCATCATACACGTCGGGTGCCTGAGCTGTCCGACGATGAACTCCAGGAGCTGCAGGGATGGCTGAGGCGTTCCAGGACGTCGCAGGCTCTGGCGTTGCGGGCCCGCATTGTGCTGGCCTGCGCCGAAGGAGTGAGCGACACGGCGGTGGCCGAGAGGCTGGGAATGACGCGGGTCACGGTGGGCAAGTGGCGTCACCGCTTTCTCGAGAAGGGCTGTGACGGCCTTCTCGACGAGCCGCGTCCGGGTGCACCCAGAAGGATCAGCGACGAGGACGTGGAGCGGGTGATCACGACCACCCTGGAATCGATGCCACGCGGGGCGACGCACTGGAGCACGCGCTCCATGGGCCGGGCCGTCGGGCTGAGCCCGATGGCGGTGAGCCGCATCTGGCGGGCCTTTGCCCTGCAGCCCCATCGTCACGAGACCTTCAAGCTGTCGCGCGACCCCCTGTTCATCGAGAAGGTCCGCGACATCGTCGGTCTCTACATGGCGCCACCCGAACGGGCGGTCGTCCTGTGCGTCGACGAGAAGTCCCAGATCCAGGCCCTCGAGCGCACACAGCCGATCCTGCCCCTGCGTCCGGGCCTGCCGGAGCGCCAGACCCACGACTATCGGCGCCACGGCACCACGTCGCTCTTCGCCGCCCTCGACATCGCCACGGGCGAGGTGATCGGCCGCTGCTACCGCCGGCATCGCGCCGTCGAGTTCCGCAAGTTCCTCAGCGTCATCGACAAGGCTGTGCCCCGGGATCTCGATGTTCACCTCGTGCTCGACAACTACGGCACACACAAGACCGCACTGATCCACAACTGGCTGGCCCGCCGCCAACGCTTCCACCTCCACTTCACACCCACCAGCGCCTCATGGCTCAACCAGGTCGAACGCTGGTTCGCCGAGATCACGCGCCAGCAGATCCGCCGCGGGTCCTGGACCAGCACCCAGGCCCTCGAAACCGCCATCAAGGAATATCTCGACGTCTACAACGAGCAGCCCAGGCCCTTCATCTGGACCAAGAGCGCAGACCAGATCCTCGAAACCATACAACGTTACTGTCAATCAATTAACGATACAGAACACTAGCGCGATGTGAACATTGCCCCGCGCCTTCTTTTCTTCCTGAAAACTGCCGTTGCGCAAGCTCGCATCGTTGAGGCCGATCCCGAACTCGGCGATGTTGTCGGCGTTCGGCACCGTTTCCACGATATGACGGAGCTGCGCAGCCTCCGGGCACGTGCCGTCTACGTTGACGACCCTGCCGCGGCGCACCTCCACACGGACCGGTGTCGCCGTCTGCCCGATGACAGCGCCTGGACCGTCGATGACGAACACTCCCTCGGCCTCGCCTTCCAGTGGGCGTGAGGACACCTCCCCGTCGGAAAAGGCTGCCTCCATCCCCGGCTCGGTCGCGTAGCCGCACTCCACGATCACGTTGTCGGCTGCGATCGGCGCCGTGATGTCGGTACCGGCATCCGCTGTGATGCGCATCGTGCGGCCCGCCGCCCAGAGCGATGCGAGCGCCGTTCCCTCCGCGTGGAGTTGCCGATAGTCCGCCAGCGCGCCACCGGTGGTGAAGTTCGCGACATCGCGCATGACCATGGACATGGCCCGCAGCCGCCTGGCCTGGAGCAGGTCCTTGACGGTTGCGGCATAGCTGGGCGCGCCGCCGGAGCCTGTCAGGCCGATCAGCACATCCGCCTCGTCAAGCGCCGATGCGATGAGAGGGCTCAGTTGGTTCTTTCGCTCGGGCGGGCGCGAAGGCTGGTGAAGGATGGCCCATTCGGCGCCGATCTCACCGGAGACTCTTGCGAGCGCGTGGACCATCTCCATCGCGCTGTGATCGTCGCAGACAATTGCCACGTTCTCGCCCGGCTTGATCGCGAGCAGCTCTCTTGCGACGAGACCGGCACTGCTCGCGATATCCATGGTCGCCTGTTTCATCACGTTCTCCCTGCATGGGTTATCCCGAAAGATTCCTGGAGCATCTCACGCCATCGACACGTTGCGCCGCACTCTGAACCGGAGTTCCCCCAGATTGTAGCCGAGACATCGTCAAGCGGCTCGGGACCGAGGGGTTCGAATTGGTGAGCGTCAAGGGATCGCACCACAAGTTCAGAAAGGACGCGATCACCGTGGTCGTGCCGCATCCGAAGAAGGACTTGCCCTTCGGCACCGCCCGGAGCATGGCCAGGCGGGTGGGCTGGAACTGAGAAGGCAACACATGCACCACGTCGCCGTCATCGACAAGGACCCGGACAGCGCCTGCGGAGTCCAGTGTCCGGAGGTGCCGGGATGCTGTTCGGCGACCGACAGCTTCGACGACATCGTTCCCAATGCGATCGAGGCTTTGAGCCTGCTCTTCGAGGACGGCGAGCCGGTGCCTCCGCGCGGTCCCGGGTGTTCCGGCTCGATGGCGAGGCGCGTCGGACGACACAGTTCGGTCCGGGATCAGATTCTCATCCTGGTTCCGGCGGGATCGAAGACAGGACCATCGGCAACGATCCCGGAAAACTGTGTTCCTGCAACGTCGATCTCGACGACGGCCCCTTCTTCGCGTGCTTCCGGTTCATCGAGATCGGCGAGAGCGACGGGACTGCCGATCCGGAATCCGAAGGCTGCGGAGGTTGTCTTTCCGGCGATCCGACCCTGGAAGAGAACAGGTTCGTTGCCCAGCGGAACGGCACCGGAATCGTCAAGGACGATCGAGCAGATCCGGTTCCTGGCACCTTCGTCCCGTTGAGTCTGCAGGGCGGCCTTGCCGATGAAGTTCTTGCTCCAATCCACCGCGAACCCGAGACCGGCCTCCAGCGGCGACGTGTCGGTGTCGAGTTCATGACCGTAGGCGAGGAACCGTTTCTCGATTCGCATGGCCGTCTGAGCGTAGAAGCCTGCCGGGCGCGCTCCACCTTCCCGGATGGCGCGATAGACGGTCTCCGCGGCTTCGACCGGGCAGGTGATCTCCCAGCCTGGCTCGCCAACATAGGAGAGCCTCGCTGCAAGGACGCGATGACCGGCAATCTCTGCTTCGGCAGACCGGAAGTACCGAATCGCATTCAGCCCTTCGGCCCCGATGGACGACGCGACTGCCTCAGCGCCAGGTCCCATGAGACCGATCACAGCATAAAGACCCGTCGTATCGGCAATCGTCACCGACTCCGATTCGCGCAGGTTTCGCTTCAACCAGGCCACGTCCCTGCGGATCGCGTTCGTACCCACGTAGAGGCGAAAGTGGTCTTCGCCGATGCGTACCGCGACCAGGTCGCTTTCGATACCGCCTCGCTCGTTGAGCATGAGCGTGAACATCAACGTCCCTGCCGGCCTGTCCATCCGATTGGTGCAGACGCGGTCGAGGAAACTGCAGGCGTCGGCGCCTCTCACATCGACCTTGCCGAACGTGGACTGGTCGAAGACCGCGGCTCCCTCATGGGCGGCAAGGACTTCGCGCCTCACGGCTTCATGCCAGTGCGGTCTGGCGAAACTCAGCGGCGGTTCTTCCACCTTCCCGAAGTAAAGAGGTCTTTCCCAGGCGAAGAACTGTCCGAAATGGGCACGCTCCTCCTCCCAGCACCGCTGGAGGGGAGAGGCGCGCAGGTTGCGTCCGCTTGACCACTGCCGCCCCGGGTAGGTGATCTCGTAGTGCTTGCCCAGCACCTCCGGTGCCCTGGCGGTCAGCGCCGCCACCGAACCGAATTCCGGGGGAAACCGCTTCGGATCGGCCTCGTGCAGGTCGGTCGGGGTATGGCCGTGCTCGATGCAGTGAGCGAGGGCCATCCCGGCGCCGCCCCCGGTGGCGACACCGACCGAGTTCATGCCGCAGCCAAGGAAGAGGCCCCGGGTCTCGGCCGCCTCGCCGAGCAGGAAGGAACCGTCGGGCGTGAAGCTCTCGGGGCCGTTGAGCAACATCCTGGTTCCGGTGGACTGGAGCGCCGGAAGTCGGTGAAGCGCGTGTGCCATGATGGGAGCGAGGTGTTCCCAGTCCTCGGGCAGCAACTGGAACGCGAAGTCCGTGCCCAGTTCATCCGGAGCGATCGGCTTTCCCATGGGTTCGAAGCAGCCGACCAGGAACCCGCCGCCTTCGTCCCGGATGTAGAGGTGGTGGTCGTGATCGGAGAGCGACGGAAGATGATCCGAAATGCCCGCGACGGGTTCGGTGAGGAGATAGAAGTGCTCGCACGGCCACACCGGAACGTCCACGCCGGCCATGGCTGCTGTTTCTCGGCTCCACAGTCCGGCACACACGGCCACCGCATCGCACCTGACGGAGCCGGCTTTCGTTTCGACGCCGGCAACTCTGCCTCCCCTCGTCACAATTCCCGTGACTGAGGTGTTTTCGAAGATCCTGGCGCCCCGCGCCCTGGCTCCCTTGACCAGCGCGGCACAGAGATCCGAAGGACTGACCCGCCCGTCGTCCGGTGACCAGACGGCCCCGACCACGTCTTCGGCATTCATGAGCGGCCAACGCTCCCTGGCCTCGTCCCGGTCGAGCGTTTCGGCGCGAACGCCGAAGAGATGCGCGAGCGCCTTCTGGCGTTCGATGTGGATCATCCTGTCGCCGTGGGTCGCGATGGAAAGCGAACCCTTGTTGATCCAGCCGGTCTGCTGGCCGGTCTCGTCCTCCAGCCTGGAATAGAGTGCGATCGAGTAGCGGATCAGCTCGGTGAGGTTTCTTGTCGATCGCAGGGCACGCACCTGAGCGGCGGAATGCCACGTGGTCCCCGATGTCAGCTGGTTGCGCTCCAGGAGGATCGCGTCCGATACGCCGTTCCTGGCCAGGTGATAGAGCGTCGAACACCCCATGACGCCACCCCCTATGACGACAACGGATGCCCAGGAAGGAACTTTCGCCATGGCTCAACGTCTCGCCAGCAGGTTGCGCGGAGCGCAGGCCGGATGGGGACCTGCGACCGCGTCACGAGACTTCGTCATGATTCGCACCTTCATGGCAGCGTCGGGGGAGAGGGAGGTCACGGTCCATTCGGTCCACCGCCAGCCCGTTCGGCCCGGCGTCACGGGACCGACCGGCCCGCCACCGCCCGAAATCGGTTCCCTGCCACAACAAGGTGGTGCCGCGAGCGTGGCGAAGCACGGTTTCGTTCTCTCGGCATCCGTGACGCAGCGCCCTGCGCAATCCCCGGATGTCGAGTGGAAGCGCTCCGATGCCACACCACGGGGCGCCGCCCCGGTGATGATGTCGGCACGCCGGCTGCGAGACCCTTTCTGCAGACGCGGGAGATCCATCGCCCCGCTGCCCGCGGGAGTCAGACCAACCCCCCTTTCCCTTGCGAAGAGGGAGTTGAACAGGGTCGGCGCGGCGGACGATTCCGTCGAGGCGGCCGCATGCCACGAAAGCTCCGGGTACGTCGGGTATCGGTCCGATGATCGCTCGTCCGCTCGCCGACAGATTGATGACTGTGTCGCGCGTTCGCCGGATGCCGGTGGTACCAGGAGATTGGCACGGGCTGACCGGGCGTCTACATCAGCAGCCGGGTGCCGAATCGCGCCTGACGTCATTCCGCAATGCTCCGGCACCAGGACATCGGTCTCCCCGGCTCCTGACGGGAGGCAAAGGACGGAAACGCCGATGAAGACGTTTCGTGTTGTCGCGGACATGGACAGGTCGCCTCGTGTTCACGCGTCGCGAATTGCATCTTGTAACGTATGTTGCAATTCATATTCAAAACTGGTTCAATTGTTATGAAGCATCGGATCGATCCTGCCAAGGGGAATGTTCTGATGAAGACCGCGCGGGCGTTGAACGACCGGATTTCCGCACACTCGGGGAAACTGAGCCCGTCATTGCGCCGTGCGGCGGACTTCGTGACCAGGCACCCTGACGAAGTCGCGACCAGGTCCTTGCGATACCTCGCGGGCATGGCGGACCTCTCTCCGCCCACCTTTTCCAGGCTGGCCGCCAGGTTGGGGTATGCCTGCTACGAGGAACTGCGCGAATCCTGCCGGACCCAGATCAAGACACAGCGCCTGCGGTTCGCTGAAGGGGCGGACATGCTCCAGAAACGAGTCCCGGAAGGCTCGGCAAGGGACCGCTTCATCTTTCGACAGGGTGCGGCCGCCGTCGAGAACATCAACCTGCTTCTGGGCTCGGTCGATCTTGAGTCACTGGACGCCGCGGCGTCCAGACTTGCGTGCGCCCGCAGGGTGTTTCTCGCGGGAAGCATGAGTTCGAGACCGTTCGTCGACTACATGGCGTACATGGCAACCATGGCATTCGACAACTGGCAGGTTCTCGGAGTCGAACCGGGATCTCTGGGCGCCGCCCTGGTTGACGTGAACGATGAAGACGCAGCCGTTGTCATCGCCAAGGCGCCGTACGCCGGTCGCTCCATCGATGTGGCGCGCGTTCTCTGCGAAAGGAACGCCTGGGTTATCGGCATCACCGACGAAGTCATGTCGCCGCTGCCGGTTCACTGCGTCGCTTCGTTCATCGTGTCGACAAGGACGCCCCAGTTCTTCTCATCGCACGTGGCGACGCTGGTTCTGATCGAATCGCTGATCGGCATGATCGTGGCCAACGGCGGCGAGGGCGTCAGGGATCGCATCGCCGCCGTCGAGTCAACGAGCCACGCTATCGGTGAGTACCGTTCGGGTACAGGTGTGCAGGTAACAACCAACAAGGAGGACTTGTGATGTTGAGAAAGCTCTTGGGTGCCGGCGTCGTAACGGCGGCACTTGTTGGCGGAACGGCGTTTCCGGCCATGGCCGATACGCTCGCAGACATCATCGATCGCGGCAAGATCGTGGTCGGTGTCAAGGCCGACTATGCCCCGTGGGGCATGCGCGACGCCGACGGCAATCTGGTGGGCATGGAACATGACATGATTGCCGATTTCGCGCGGCGGCTCGGCGAATCGGCCGGCACCTCCATCGAAGTCGAGAAGATCGTCGTGGTCGCGTCCAACCGCATGCAGTTTCTCGAGCAGGGGCAAATCGACATGTTCATCGCGACCATGTCCAACAAGCCCGACCGGCGCGAGGTCGTTGGCATCGTTCAGCCTGACTACTATTCATCGGGCGTCGCGGTTCTTGCGCACAAGGACTCGGGCATTGACGGGTGGGCCTCGCTGGAAGGCAAGACGATCTGCGGCATTCAGGGCGCGTGGTACAACAAGGATCACGGCCTCAAGAACGGCGCGGAGGTCGTGGCCTTCAAGGGCGTCCCGGAAGTCGAACAGGCCCTTCTCGACGGGCGTTGCGTGGGATGGATCTACGACGACAGTGCGTTCATTCCCCGGAAGGTGAACGAGCCCGAGAAGTGGATGGACTACGAGATCGCCACACCGACGGTCGATGACGTGCCCTGGGGTGCCGCGGTGCGCCTGGAGGACATGGATCAGCCGCTCGGCAAGGCTCTTTCGGCGGCGATCATCGATTGGCACAAGTCCGGTCTTCTCATCGAACTCGAAGCAAAGTGGGGAATTCCGCCGACCCAGTGGTTGGCTGACATGCGCGACAAGTGCATGGCGGACGATCCCGCCTGCAACGACGTGTACGACGAAGGCGAGTGAGCGCCCGTGACGTCGACCGCCGGCCATGCTAACGTGGCCGGCGGTCGGCATCTTCAGCGGGCAATGCAGGTAGCACATGGAACCGGTCTGGGAGTGGTTTCGCTGGCTCTATGACGCGCACGGTATCAAGCTTACAATCTTCTATGACGAGTGGGACCGGGACCGGTTCCTGAACGGAATCTGGACGACGGTCCATCTTTCCCTTGTTGCCATTGTTCTCAGCATCGCGGTGGGCATAACCGGTGCGTGGCTGCAGATGTCCCACCTGGTCTGGGTCCGCCGAATCGTTGAAGGCTACATACAGTTCTTTCGCAATACGCCGCCGCTCATTCAGCTCTACTTCTTCTACTTTGCGGTTGATTCCGCGCTGTCGGACGTGTTCGGAATCACCGGAGGAGTCATGGGAAGCTATGGCTGGGCCGTCGTCTCCCTTTCGTTTTTTGCCGGTGCGTTCAACGTCGAGATCTTCCGCGCCGGTGTCGAGGCGGTGCCGAGATCGACACATGAGGCTGCGGAATCGCTCGGCTACACACGCCTGCAGATTTATCGCCATGTCACCCTTCCACTCGCTTTCCGGGTTTGCCTGCCGGCGCTGAACAACAATCTCATCAATCTCGTGAAGACAACGACCGTCGCGTACGCGATCGCCGTTCCGGAAACACTCTACGTCTCGAACCAGATCTGGTCGGACGAGTACAACGTCTTCGAAATGATGAACGTCGTCTGGATCGTCTACATCGTCCTTGTCGGAATTCTCGTCTGGCTCATGCACAGATGGGAGACGTCAATCAGGATTCCGGGCTACGGCCAATGACAGGGGCGTCGTCACGAAGGCGGAAACCGACCGGCATCCCCGGCCACCTTCCGGTCATGAAGCCGTTTCGCCCCGGCGGGGCGGATCGCTGGAGCGCCGGTCAGGTTCTGGCGTTCACCCTCCATCGCCGGACCGGCCTGGCGCTGTTTCTTGTCCTCGCATCATGGCTGCTGGCCGATGCGGCCCTGGCCCAGGTTCAGGGCGACCCCAGCCAGACGGTTCTTGAATTCCTGGTGAAATGGACACCTTTGATGTTGGTGGGACCACCCGGAGAGTTCGGCGGGTTCGTGTTGAACATCGCCGTCAGCTTCATCTCGATGGCCTTCGGAACATTCCTAGGCCTTTGGGTCGGCATCGGTCAGGTGTCTCCCAATTCCGTCATTCGCCGCGTCTGCTGGACCGCGACCCAGCTGTTTCGCAACTCGCCATGGCTGGTCCTGCTGTTCTACTTCATGCTTCTTCTGCCGTACTCCATGGAAATCGGGGACGAGAGGATCGGGATTCCGGGGTGGACGAAGGCAGCCTTCGCGCTCTCGCTGCCGATCATGGCCAATGTCTCCGAGATCGTCCGCGGCGCGATCTCCTCGATCCCCACCGGACAGTGGGAGTCCGCGGAGAGCCTGGCCTTCAGCCGTCACCAGACGCTCTGGCGGATCATTCTGCCCCAGTGCATCAAGAGAATGATCCCGCCCTGGATGAACTGGTACTGTATCCTGACCATGTCGACGCCGCTGATTTCCATCCTCGGCGTCAACGATGGCATGACCCTGACGCAGAACGCCCTGGCAGCGGAGGGGCGCGGAGAGTTCCTGATCCCCATGTATCTCTGGCTGATGTCCTGGTTTTTCGTCTACAGCTACCCGATCGCCCTGTGGACGCGGAGGATGGAACGCCGGTTCGTGATCAACACCTAGCGAGTGCGCCATGAACACAATGACCTGGTCTCCCGATGAGCCGATCGTGTCGCTGAAGGACGTGCACAAGTCGTTCGGAGACCTCGAGGTGCTGAAGGGAATCAGCATCGACGTCATGAAGGGAGAGGTGATCTGCATCATCGGCCCGTCCGGTTCGGGAAAATCCACGCTGATTCGATGCATCAACGCCCTGAACGACATCCAGGCCGGTTCGATCACCGTCGAGGGCCAGGAGGTTCACGATGCCAGACTCGACAAGCTGGAACTGAGAAAGAAGGTCGGCATGGTGTTCCAGCAGTACAACCTCTTCCCGCACAAGACGGCGCTGGAAAACGTGATGATGGCGCCGGTCCTCGTACTCAAGCAAAGGAGGTCCGAGGTCGAGGATCGCGCGCGGGCGCTGATGAAGAAGGTTCGCCTCGAGGGCAAGGAAGACAGCTATCCCGGAGAACTGTCCGGCGGTCAGCAGCAACGTGTCGCCATCGCGCGGGCACTGGCGATGAGCCCCAACGTCATGCTGTTTGACGAGGTGACCGCGGCGCTTGATCCCGAAACGGTCAAGGAGGTCCTTGTCACCATCAAGGAACTGGCTGCCGAGGGCATGACCTGCATCCTGGTCACCCACGAAATGGGGTTTGCCCGGGAGATCGCCGATCACATCTACTTCACCGACGGGGGCGTCATCGTGGAGCACGGCCCGCCGGCAACGTTCTTCGAGAAGGCCCGGGATCCGCGCACCCAGGAGTTTCTCAGCCAGATCCTCTGAATCTGTAAGGGGAGGCGGATCCGGCGTCTCACGGAATCGGGGCCGTCTGCGGCCTGTCCGGCTCCGGCACGAACTCTCCGGAAGCCAGCATCCAGCGCCTCTCGAGACGCCCGGCCTCGCTCTGCCGCGAAGACAGGGGATTCCGGGCACAGCGGCACCTGACCCGGTATCCGCTGTTTCGCACCGGGCCGCTCAATTCGAACCCGATCGAAAGCGACGGCTTCGTCAATGTCCCGGCGGCCGGTATGCACCTGACAAGGTTTTGAGCAGCCCTTGCCGCTGTCTGGCAAGACTGATGTTGACATTGTTGCAAGGCGCGTCCATTGCGCCGCGCTTTGTTGCATGATGCCGCGCATGGCATATGAAGGTCGGGGATCGGCGAGAGAGGCACCTGATGGGCGCGAGACCCAAGGACAAGCCCATCGTGAGGCTTCGTCTAGCCATCCAAGGCAGAGACGGAAGAGGTCATCCGCATTGACACGACGCCTGAACGGCTGCTGCGGGCGGCCGTCAGCGACATGCGGCTTGGCGTTCTCGGGGAAGAGCCCCTGACTCCGCGTCCAAGGTCCCGATGAGGGAGGAAATGCTGGATGGGGGTCGAATGGCCCTTTCTGGGAGAGTGCCTGCTCCCTGGAACTCAGAGTAAGGCCCCCATCCAGCACCGGCTTGACGACAGGTTGGCGAGACCATCTAATGAGCCTTGATCGTGTCCTCCTTGCCAAGAGTCAGCACGACCTGCGCCCCGGAAGGCTTCGTCGCCTCGCCGGGGCGCACTTTGTCGTGCTGGCGAGCATCATGCTGGCAGCCCGGCCGCTGCACAGGACTGCTACAGCCACACACTTGACCAAAGGCAGGATGCCATCCTGCCCCTCAACGATGAGGGCCTCTTTGAGGCCGACATTTCAGTGTATTCCCATGGTGACTGCAGAGTTCGCGTCACGGTCGATGACGAGTGCGGGGTTTCCGTGGTGGAGTTCGTCGAGGGGGACGGCTGCTGATTGATGAACGACCTCTCAACTGTGATCATCCTGACGGTTTTTCTCACCACATGCACAACCGACATCACCGATCAGATTCACCAAGAACTTGAGCAAGACGATGCCGCTGCGGTCAAGAGTGAAGGCACCGGCGCGTGTTGGGCCTGCGGTCAAGGCTGCGGTTCGGACGAGCTTGCGCAAGTTGACTGGTACTGCGGATCTGGAGGAGCGGAACCAGACCACTCGACATGTGAGCCCTGCTAAACGAGAACAAACGATGGACATACGAGTTGGCGTTACGGTGCAGTTGAAATCAGGCCTCCCTATCATGACTGTGGAAGGCATCTACGAGGGTCTCGTGTCCTGTTTGTGGTTTGACGGGAATATCAGGAAGAAAGGCAGATTCAAAAAGGGATTATATACTTGACGGAAAACCGGCCATCGACCATATTTGGTGAGAAACCACGAATCGGAATCGGAAATGGCACGTAAAGGACCGGGCAAGGCATACCGCGAAGGTATCTCCATCATGGAGTTGGCCGACATCTTCCCGGATGAGGCCACGGCGACCGCATGGTTTGAATCGGTGATCTGGCCGGAAGGTCGGCACTGCCCGAAGTGCGGTTCAACGGAGACCATCATGGCATCGGCCACGTCGGGCCTTCCCTACTACTGTCAGGGTTGCCACAAGACCTTTTCGGTGCGGACCGGCACGGCGCTCCAGCGCTCCAAGGTTCCGTTCCGCAAGTGGGTGTCCGCCATCTACCTCGAAATGACCAGTCTCAAGGGTGTGTCTTCGATGAAGCTGCACCGCGACATCGGCGTGACGCAGAAGACCGCGTGGTTCATGCTCCATCGCATCCGCGAGGCGTGGAAGATCGGGAGCGCGGCCTTCCCGGGGCCTGTCGAGGCCGACGAGACCCATGCGGGCGGCGCCCGCAAGGCCATGAAGGGGCGTGGTCCTGTTGGCAAGTCTGTGGTTGTCGGCTTGAAGGATCGTGGATCACAGAGCGTCCGGGCGAAAGTCGTTGATGACACCACCGCACAGACCCTGCAGGGTTTCGTCAGGGAGAACACGGAAACAGGCGCAATGGTCTACACAGACGAGGCCGGCGGCTACCGTGGATTGTCAGGCGACTTCGGACATGAAGCCGTCAACCACGGCGTCGGGGAACACGTGCGCGGCATGGCGCACACCAATGGTATCGAATCCTTCTGGAGCATGTTGAAGCGGGCGCACAAGGGCGTCTATCACAAGATCAGTGCCAAGCATCTGGATCGCCATGTCCACGAGTTTGCGGGACGTCACAACGTCCGCGAACTGGACACCATCGAACAGATGGGCGCCGCCGTTGCGGGGATGGTCGGGAAGGGCCTGATGTATCAGGACCTGATCGCTCCCAACGGTCTCGACAATGGAGCGCGGTCGTGATGCGCAACCGCCTCTATAGGGCCGACTGCAAGGCGGCGATCGACAAGCTGTTTCATGAAGGCGTCCGCGTCGACATGATCTATCTTGATCCGCCCTTCAACTCCAATCGCACCTATTCGATCCTGTTCCACCGCAACGGCGTTTCTGCACAGCAGAAAGCCTATCACGACATGTGGGACTTCACGGACCAGATGCGCCAGTTGGTCCTTGATTTCAGGGACGATCTGGAAAAATGGGAGATGGCGGACGAGTTCAAGGCATTCATCCTCGCATGGGTAAACATTCTTGAGCAGAGTTCGTCTGAAGAAAAGAAGCTCCTGAACTATCTCATGTACATGACGCAAAGACTTGTCTTGCTGAAGAAGGTGCTGAAGCCTACGGGCTCCGTTTTCATGCACTGCGATCCGACGGCCAGTCACTACGTCAAGGTCTTGATGGACGGCATATTTGGCATCAAGAATTTTCGGAACGAGATCATTTGGAAACGGACCAGCGCGCACAATCGCGCCAAGCGATTCGGCCCTGTTCACGATACAATACTGTTTTACGGCGGGTCTCCGTCGCCAGTCTGGAATCGTGTTTTGCAACCCTATGACGAGCAATACATCGAGGAAAACTACAAGTACAGGGATGGACAAGGCCGACGGCATTCACGCCCTGACTTGACCGGACCAGGCACACGAACCGGTAGTTCGGGAAAGCCTTGGCGGGGACATGACCCTACGGCATCCGGTCGCCATTGGGAGCTTCCACCTGACCGCTCTCTTCCATCATGGTTCGAGCGTCCGGATGGATATTCGAGAATGACGGTTCAAGAACGGCTGGACGTTCTGGATATGCAGGGGATGTTGTATTGGCCGAAACGGGGTGTGGTTCCGCGCTTTCGCAGATATTTGGAAGTGGCGGAAGGGATGCCAGTACAAGATGTCATTGTTGACATCTACAACGAAGGCGGAACGGCAAAGTATCAAACGAAGAAGCCCTACGACCTACTCAAGAGACTCACCGAGGCCACCACAAACGAGGGAGATCTGGTCCTCGATGCGTTCTGCGGTTGTGGAACCACAATAGAGGTTGCCCATGCCACAAAGAGGCGTTGGATCGGCATTGACATAAGCGGTCTAGCCATTGACGAAATAGAGCAATGCCTTGCCAGTTACGGTCAATATCCGAAGACGCACTACGATGTTCTCGAGGGCAGTCCGGAGACGATGGCGGAATACAACCGGCTCAGCGCGTTCGACAAGCAGGACTGGCTTATCAGGAAACTGAATGGACTGCCGAATCCGAAGAAGTCTGGCGACAAGGGCGTAGACGGCGACCTGGATATCCACCTGGGCATTGATGAAGACGGCAAGGACCAATGGGGGCGCGTCATCTTCTCCGTCAAGACGGGGAAACAACGAAAGCCGGAACACGTCCGCGAGTTGATTGGGACCATGCGCAGTGAACGTGCACAGATTGGAGTTCTTATCCTTGACGTGGAGCCGACCGCGAAGATGGAAGAGGCGGCGCAACGCGCGCCGTTGCTTCGCTATCAACAGAGGCCGGACATGCCGCCGAAGGAGTATGATGGAGTGCAGATACTGACTGCATATGAGATCATCGAGGGCGCGCGGATCGCGCATCCGCCGACATTGCAAGCGGTTCGGAGATACCAAACAGCGCAGTACGAGATGCAAGTATGACCGACGACAGGAACAAGCGCCAAGTGCCGGCACCGCCCGAGACCGAAATCGTAATCCGCAATCCCCGCTACGAGGGCGCAACGCCCGAGCAGGTGGCCCGCGCACTCGCACGGCACGAGCCGAAAGACGACAAGAAAGAGGAAAGATGACGGATGATCGAACACGAGGGATTTTCCGTCAAGTATATAACCCTTATTCAAAAGAGCCACCTGAAAAGAGTTTCCCCGCCGGGCTGATAGTGCCGATTCCGAATGATTGTTGCTCACATATATTATTCGCAATAATTCCCTTTGGCGCTCTCCTGCATGACTCCCACTTTCAAGCGGTCGACAATCAAGAACAGCCTCGTGGATGTTCGTCTAGTCGAACGACGGTCCCGAGAGGCCCTTTAGGACATCAGGGACTTTCTGGTCTGCAATCCCGGCAATCGGAGAAGATGACGCTGGCACGGCAAATTGCCCACGACGCCATTCCATTCATCACGCTGGACGACGCCACCACCCTCATGGCTGCGTCGGCAGACTTCATCGGATTCGTGCGCGACTTCGACCGGATGGTCATCGCCGTCCATGCCCTGAAGCCGGGCCGTGCAGCTGATCTCCCCATCCGCTTCTGCCGCCTTGTGGCTGCTGGCATCGGAATGGGCCGAATCCCGCCGATCCCGACTGGATCCGCATCTTTATCGAGCAGCCGTCGCGGAAACCCGGCGGCCGCCGGTCTGGATCCTCCAAAAACGAGGCGCCGGCTTCCACGTGCCGATACCGGAAGCGTGGTGCGGGTCCTGCAGTCATGCCTGTGCGTTCCATGCCGGCCGGGCTGTCAGCTTCGCCCGTCTTCTCACGGTCGTTCGGCTCCCGGCAGCATGACCGTCGCGCGCAACCCGACTTCGGCGCGGTTTTCCAGGAGAATGTCGCCGCCGTGGCCGCGCACAATGCCGCGCGCGATGGCGAGCCCCAACCCGCTGCCCCCGGTGTCGCGGCTGCGCGACGTCTCGAGCCGCACGAAGGGCTCGAACACCCGCTCCAGATCCGCCTCCGGGATGCCCGGGCCTCCGTCCTCGACGACGATGCGGATTGCCGCATCGTCTTTCTCGATCCACGCTTCCACCCGTCCGCCGTAGATGGCCGCATTCTCCAGCAGGTTGCGCAACGCCCGGCTCAGCGCGGTCACCCGGCAGGCGATGAGGACCCGGCCGGTGTCGGCGACCGCGATGTCATGGCCCAGTTCCGCGAGATCGGTGGCCACGCTGTCGAGAAGTGCATGGAGATCCACCGTCCTCGTCTCTTCGCGTTGCATGTCCTCGCGGATGAACGCGAGGGCGTCCTCGATCATGCGCTGCATCTCGTCCAGCGCGGCGAGGATCTTCCCCCTTGTCTCCTCGTCTCCGACGAACTCGGCATGGAGCCGCAGGCTCGTGATCGGGGTCTTCAGATCGTGGGAGACCGCCGCCAGCATGGCCGTGCGGTCACGCACGTAGCGGTCGAGGCGCCCGCGCATGAGGTTGAAGGCGCGCACCGTCTCCCGGGTCTCCGCCGGTCCGGCCTCGGGCAGGTCGTCGACCTTCTCGCCGCGGCCGAGACGTCCGGCCGCCGCCGCCAGGCGCTGCATCGGCTTCGCGATCCGCCGCCCCGTGACGACCGCCACGACCGCAATGCCCAGCGCCGAAATCAGAAAGACGGCGACGAACGCCGTGCCCCAGGCGGGCGCACCAGGCGGCGGTTCCACCGCCACGTTCAGCCAGCTCCCGTCCGCCAGCGCCACCGACGCCGTGAACCAGTCGGGCTCCCAATGGTCGTGATCGTCGTCGAGATGGTGTTCGCGGTCGTCGTCATCGTCATCCCAGTCATCGTCGTCATCCATGGTCCGGGACCACAGCGGCGCCACCCGGACCCGAGTCGCAGACACGCCCAGCGCGGTGGAGAGTTCTTCGGCGATGGCGGCTGCGTGTTCTCCGGCGCCCGTCGCGCCCACGACGGGCTCACCGGTAAGGGAGAACCGTGCAAGCTCCGTGCTTGCCGTCGCAATGACAGCCTCGTGCAGGGCCGGCGGCGTGTCGGCAAGCAACCGCGCCACCGTGGCCGTGCGCCGGACCGCATCGTCGCGGTGCGCATGGCGCAGCGCCTCCAGGCGCTCCCAGGCGAACAGCGCGAAGGCGATCCCCTGGGCTGTGGCGAGTGCCAGCAGCAGCAGCAGCGTGAGCTGACCGGCGAGGTTCCTGGGCGCGAACTTCATCCGCGCTCCACCGTGCCCGCGAACCGGTAGCCGCCGCCCCACACCGTGGCGATCAGTGCCGGGTTCTTCGGATCGCGCTCGATCTTGCGCCGCAGCCGGCTCACCTGGTTGTCGACGGCGCGGTCGAAGGGCGCGGCACTCCGGCCCCGAGTCAGGTCCAGAAGCTGGTCACGCGAGAGCACCATGCCGGGGCGCTCCAACAGCGCTACCAGCAGCCGGAACTCGCCCGCCGAGAGCGGCGTCACCACCCCCGCCTCGTCCACCAGCTCGCGTTTGCCCGTGTCGAGCGACCAGCGGTCGAATTGGTAAGTCCCAGACGGGAGGGGCTCGTGATCGGGCGGCAGGCTCTGCGCGCGGTGGATCACCGCCTTGATGCGGGCGAGCAGCTCGCGGGGGTTGAACGGCTTGGCGACGTAGTCGTCGGCCCCCACTTCCAGGCCCACGATGCGGTCCGTCTCCTCGCCCATGGCGGTCAGCAGGATGACCGGGATGCGCGTCGTCTCGCGCAAGTGCCGGCAGAGCGCAAGGCCGTCCTCGCCCGGCATCATGATGTCGAGCACCACGAGATCGACCGCCGCCGCCTTGAGCGTGCCGCGCGCTGCCGCGGCATCTCCGGCCACGGTTGCGCGAAGTCCGTGACGCCTCAGATATCGCGCCAGCGGCTCGCGGATCTCCCGGTGGTCATCGACCACGAGTACGTGCGGGGAACTGTCCATGAGCGGAAGCTTACGCACCTTCCCGGATGCCGCACGAAAAGTTTGTAACAAAGTGTGTCAGAAAACCGCCACGACAAGGGCAGCGACACTTCCGTGCCTTCACCGGCAAGGTTCTGCGACATCCCCCACCCATGTTGCGCTCATCCATCGACACCCGATGGACTGATCAAGCAAGGAGAGAAACGATGATAACGAAGACAAGGACACTGACTGCCATCGCACTTGCCGCTGCCCTCGGTGGCACGGTGCTGGCGGGGGCAAGCCACGCCGGCCACCGCGGCGACGGCATGGGCTTCCTCGACAAGGGGCAGCTCGCAATGTCGGCAATGCAGATGTTCGACGCCATCGACGCCGACGGCGACGGCAAGATCACCCAGGCCGAGATAGACACGCTGCGCAACGACCGTCACGCCGCGCACGACGCCGACGGCGACGGCAACCTCGATCTCGGGGAGTTCGCCGGGCTCTGGCACGAGACCACGCACCCCGTCACCGTGCGCGTCTTCCAGATGCTCGACACCGACGGCGACGCCGTCATCACCCGCGCCGAGTACGACCGTCCGCTCGCCGCAATCGTCGAACGCCTCGACCGGGACGGTGACGGAGGCCTCTCGCTGCGGGACCACCGGCACGACGACGATGACGGTTGGTGGGACGACGACTGACACCGTGCTGTCGGCATCCCGGCCATCGCCCGTCCGGGGCGGTCGGCCGGGATGCCGCGCCCGGCGTCGGCAAGACCACGGAAACGCAACCTGACACGAGAGGGCCATTTCGATGACCGAAGAACGCTACCATGTGTCCGCGCGCCTGATTCACTGGATCATGGCCGTGGGCTTCGTTTTCATGTGGGGGTGCGGCTACGCGATGACGACCCTCGTCGAGGATGACTCCCCGCTGGAGGAGTTCCTGTTCGACCTCCACATCTCTGTCGGGGTGACGCTGCTCGCCCTCCTTCTTGCACGCATCGCGATCCGCCTGGCCTACCCGCCTCCTCCACTGCCGGCCTCGATCCGGGGACTGGAACGCACCGCTGCGCATCTCGGCCACGCCGCGCTCTACGCGCTTCCCGCGCTCGTGATCGCCGCGGGCTGGGCAGAGACCAACTTCGGCGGCCATGCCGTGCAATGGTTCGGCATTGAAATGCCGAAGGTCTTTCCGGAGACCGGGGAGGGGCTCCAGGACCTCTCCGAGGACGTGCACATGTGGCTCGCCTACGGGATGCTGGCGGTGGCCCTGGGCCACGTTGCGGCGGCCTTCAAGCATCGCTGGATTGATGGCCACGACGTCATCCGACGCATGACCTTCGGAGGCAGCTAGGGGACATCCAGCTTCTGGTGCCCATGACAGGCACGATTACGAAGAACCGGAGATTCGCATCATGACCGACAAGAATACGAATGGCGGGCGCCTGACGACCCGCGGTGCGCTGAGCCGGCGCGTGTTCCTGGGCCGCGCCACCGGCATCGCCGCGGCGGCGAGTCCGTTCGGCGGCGCCCTGGCGGAAGCCCCCGACAGCGGAGAAAGGCTGTTCCTCATCGGACTGGAGGAGCACTTCGCCACCCGGGAGCTCCAGCGGCTGCAGGCCGGCGGTGACGAGCGGCTCTTCTCGGGCGGCGGCCGCAGGCCGGAGCTTCTCGATCTCGGCGGCGGCCGGATCGCCGACATGGACGAGGCGGGCATCGACATCCAGGTGCTGTCCGCCGTGACGCCAGGCGCCCAGAACCTGCCCGGCGGCGAGGGCGTGGCGTTCGCACGAAAGCTCAATGACCGGGTCGCCGAAGAAGTCGTTGCGGTGTACCCGGACCGATTCCGCGCCTTTGCCACGCTGCCGCTGAGCGAACCCCAGGCGGCAGCAGACGAGCTCGAGCGCTCGGTCCGCGAGCACGGATTCGTCGGTTGCATGAGCTACGGCCCCATCGAGGGCAGGTTTCTCGACCACGCCGATTTCGCGTCCCTGCTTGCCAGGGCTGAAGCTCTCGGCGTGCCGATCTACATCCACCCGAACTGGCCTTCGCCCCGGGTCATGGAGGTCTACTATGACGGGCTGGGCGACCCGCTGGTGAGCAAGATCCTCGGAGGTCCCGGCTATGGCTGGCACCAGGAGATCGCGCTCCACTGCCTGCGCCTCATCGTCGCCGGTACGTTCGACCGCTTCCCCGGCCTGCAAATCGTGGTCGGGCACATGGGCGAAGGGTTGCCCTTCTGGTACTGGCGGGTCGGGGAGGACCTGGACCGCATCGCCAGGGACAGGCTGCACAAACCCGTGCAGCGGTACTTCCACGACAACCTGTGGATCACGACCAGCGCCTTCTTCCGCAATGAGCTGCTGGCGTTGGCGCTCGCGACCATGGGCGAGGACCGGATCATGTTCTCGGTCGACTATCCCATGGCGAGCGCCAAGGCGGGTGCGGACTGGCTCCATGCCGTCGACCTCTCCCGGGCGACCAGGGAGAAGATCGCACACCTGAACGCCCGGAGGCTGCTCGGAATTGGTCGAACCTGAACATGAGGCCGGGTTCGAACGAGCCTGTTGATGTCCAACAGCACCGTGGCCACCCCCATAACAGGGAGGAGTTCATGGGACTCTTTCTGCCGCTCGCGTCCATGTGCTGGATGACCCCGCCCGCATCTTCCCATCCTCACGGCAGTCCAGTCGGCGAGCGCCGTCAACACACCGTGTGGGTCTCCCACCAAGGTTGGTGAGAATCGGCAAGATCCGCCGGGTGCGGGGCGAGCGGCGTCCCAAAACCCTCGATTCTCTCCGGTTCACGCATGACTGCCGAACGACGAGACACGGGAACTTCGGACTGGTGCGCATGCCGATGGGGAAACGTTCCGACCGAACCCGGGAGCGGGCCGCGTTGCGACGTGTTCGCGGTCGCCACCGGGGGGCGCAGCAATGCGCATTCCTACCATAACGAATGCGAGGCCATGCGGGTGCGCGGCACCCCAGGGTCCCGATCCTTCCCTGCCGGGAGCCGTCGTTTGCCGAAGGCTACGGCAGGACCGTTCCCGCTACTCCTCCGGTCTCGGCACGCGGTAGCCGACGCCGCGTTCGTTGAGGATCCAGGCCGGCCGGGCCGGATCGTCGCCGAGCTTGCGCCGCAACTGCTTGATGAAGGTACGGACCCGCTCCGGTTCGCCCACCTCGGGCCCGTCCCACAACTGGCGGATCAGCGAATCGTAGGTCGAGACCCGCCCCGCGTTCATCGTGAGCAGGCGCAGCAGCTCGTACTCGGTGACAGTCAGCCGGACCGGGTGTCCGGCCACCGTGACCCGCCGCTCCTCGTAGTCGACGGCGAGAGCGCCGAGAACGAAGGTCTCCGGTCCGGCCCACCTACGAAGCGCCGCCTGGATCCGAGCCGTCAACTCCGTTTCCGAGAAGGGCTTGACGAGGTAGTCGGCGGCGCCCCGCTCCAGCGCCCTCGCGACGGTCTCGTCGCGCCCGTAGGCGGAAATGAAGATGACCGGAATGTCGGCCAGTTCCGGAATGGCTCCCATGAGTTCGATGCCATCGGTGCCTGGGAGCATCAGGTCGAGCAGGACCAAGCAGGGCTTCAGTGTCCTGACGAGTCCCGGCAGTTCGCCGGGGTCGCCGGTCGCGAGCGGGGTATAGCCGGCCTTGGCAAGCGCGTCCCGGACGAAGCGCAGCATCCGCGGGTCGTCGTCCACCACCAGCACGGGCGGCGCCCCGCCGTCCGGGCCTGTCGAACGGGCACGCCTGACGGCGGCGCCGGATGCGCGGGGGGCATCCTCGGCGACCGGGACCGTGAAGGTGAACCGGGCGCCCTGGCCCGGCCCGGCGCTCTCGGCCCGGATGCGCCCGCCATGGGACTCCACCAGCCCCTTGCAGATGGCGAGGCCGAGGCCGGATTCCCTGAGCCCCTGCCCGGCGGTTCCGTCGTCGGGGACGGAGTACTTGCGGAACAGGCGCGGCAGCTGCGCCGCCGGAATCCCCGGACCCTCGTCCGAGACCGTGACCGCGACGTGCGTGCCGGCGCGCACCGCGGCGACCCGGATGGGCGAGAAGGCGGGAGAGTGCCGGGCGGCATTGGCGAGGAGGTTGTTCAGCACCTGCACGATGCGCGGGCCGTCGGCCAGCACGAGGGGCAGGTCCTCCGGCAGGTCGACCAGGACCGTGTGGGTGGCGCCGCCGTTCAGCAGCGCGTTCCGCGCCTGCTCCACCAGTTCCCGCACCTCCGTGGCCAGGGGCCAGACCGACAGCGTGCCAGCCTCGATGCGGCCCGCGTCCATCAGGTCGGCAATGAGGCCCCGCATGTGATCAGCCTGCTCGTCGACGACCCGGAAGAACTGGTGCAGCTCGGCCGGGTCGAGCACCGGCGGGGCGCCCAGCACCGTGGCGGTCGAGCCCTTGATGGCGGCGAGCGGCGTGCGCAGTTCGTGGCTCACCATGTTCAGGAACTCCGTGCGCAGGCGGTCGATCTCCTCCAGGGGCGCCAGGTCCTGCATGGCGACCACCACCGAGGTCACGTCCCCGTCCTCGCCGTGGATCGGCGTCGCATTGACCAGCATCGAGACGCTGCGTCCGTCCGGCACCTGGAGCACGACCTCCTCGGCGCGCAGCGTCCCGGCGGCCTTCAACTCCGCCGCCAGCGTCGTTTCGCTGAGGGCGATCTCGCGCTCGTCCCCGAACCGGCACGTGACGTCGTCGGGCAGCGCCCTCGCAGGGGTGTCCGGCGTGCGCAGCGGCTCGACGATCCGGTCCGCCTCCCGGTTGAACGACACCGGTCGCCCGGTGCGGGCGTCAATGACCACGACGCCGACCGGCGTGGTCTCGATCAGCGCCTCCAGATCGGCCCGGGCACGCTGCTCCTGCTGGTGGGCACGGGCGTTGACGATCGCCGCTGCCGCCTGCGAGGCGAACAACTCCAGCATCTCCTCGTCGGAGGCGCTGAACTCCGGCGCATCCTCCTTGCCTGCGAGGAAGAAGTTGCCGACCTGCACGCCGCGGTGGCGCATCGCGGTGCCCTGCAGGGTCTTCTCGCGCACCAGCTCGTCGGAGTAGCCGCGCGCCCGGAACCAGTCGGGCAGATCGGCGAGCCGGAACGAGCCCGGCAGGTCGCGCAGGTAGGCGAACAGCCTCGGGCCGTCGGGCCATTCGGCAAGCTCGCGGTGCTCGTCGGGGGCGAGCCCCGAGGTGACGAACTCGCGCGCCTCGCCGGTCTCATCCACAGTGACGATGAGGCTGTAGCGCGCGTTGGTGAGCGTGCGGGCGCTGTCTGCGGCCTCCTGCAGCACGGTGGCAAGGTCGAGACTGGAGCCGAGCCGCAGCACGGCCGTGCTCAGCGTGGCGATGCGCTCGCCCAGGACCTCGACCTCGCGGGCCAGTTCGTCGCGGCTTTTCAATCGACTCTCCCCGTTCGCGGCCGGATCGCCCGGACTCCCGGCGGGCGGGGCGAGCCCGGTGTGGACAGCACCAGGGTATATCCGAAAACCACACGATATTCGTCATTTTCAGCACAATCAACTCACAGACCGCCTGCTAGAATCGCGGACGGGCAGTCCTGCCCGTTCGAGGCTTACCGCTGTTTGTGAGGCAACTGATGCGAACTCAGAGTCAGAAACCAACGCACATCTTCGCGGCTTTCCCGGCGGCCATTTGGGGTGGCGCCACGGATGGGAGCCGCGACGGTTCACCGCCGGGGGTTTGCGGCAACGGAACTTCGGGCAGGTATGAGGAAGACCGGAACTTGACATCGGTCGCCGGTCCGTGCGTGTATAGTTGGCCAACGGCCAACGGCCAACGGCCAACGGCCAACGGCCAACGGCCAACGGCCAACGGCCAACGGCAGTGTATGCTTGGCGCCAAGAGGCGGGCTCCATTGACATTGGCAGGCACTGTATGGCCTGACGCCGGCAACTGCGCTCCCGCCTGTTCCCTCTTCCCGTCCATGGCCTGGCCGGACGCGCGCCACAGCAGGACTGAGGCCTTGCACGCCGGGTCTCGTTCACACGAGCCGCTCCCGGCGACATGCGGTATCCCTTCCCTCCGGTTCGACCGCCCTGTTGCCGCCAGGCCCTTCTCCCCGGGCCTGGCGGCAACGTGCGGGGCCATGCGGGGCTCGCGCTCTCCGCCGAGCCCGGCATGAGGCACCTCCGGGAGGTGCGCAGCCGGTAGGTTCGCCTGTCGCCGTGGCGGCAGTCCGACCGCGAATTCATCCCATCCTGCCCGATTACCGGGCCTTCTCGAGGACCCGTACGCCGGGACCCCCAACGCTCAGGAAGTTTCATGAATCAGTCCAGACGCCAGTTTCTTGGCGCCGCGGTAGGCGCGGCTTCCGGCTTCGCCGTGACCGGATGCGTCGGCCCGCATGTCGCGCCGCACGGTCACCCATCGTCCTATACCAGCCCGATCCTGAGAGCGGACCGGCAGAACGCCGTGTTCCTGTGGATCGATGCCGCACTTCAGCAAGTGCGCGACCAGCGTGTGCTGACGCCGCGGGCCGCCTACAACCTGGGCCTCGCCACGGCGGCCGGGTTCCTGGCGGCGAACGGGATTGTCCAGGCCTACGAGGAGCCCTTCGGCGTTGGCGCCGGACCGAGCGGCGCCGACCCCGAGGTGGCCTACGGCGTCGCTTTCGCAAGGGCCGCCGCGGAAGCATTCCAGACTCCGTTCCTGTTCGAGCGGATGTCGTTCCTCGCCCGCTTTCCCGGGGACGACGCGAAGTCCCTGGGGGTCGAGTGGGGCGAGGCGGCCGCGCTCAGGGTCCTCGACATGCGCACCGGCGACGGCTCGGAACCGAGCAAGGCGAACTACTATCTCGGGCGCTACCGGCGGCGCACCGATGCGCTGCGCTGGCGCCCCACCGGCCCGTTCTACGGCGCGAGCCCCGGCCCCGCCTTCGCCTCGTTCGATCGCGGCCTGTTTCCGGGCCACGGGATGATCCGGCCCTGGACTATGAAGAGCGGCGGACAGTTTCGCGTCGCCGACTTTCACGACCCGGCGAGCCCGGAGTTCGCCGAGACCTTCGACACTGTCCGCCGCCTCGGTGGCGCGGACAGCACGATCCGCACTGCCGATCAGACGCAGATGGCGCTGTTCTGGGAGGACGGGCCGTGGGGCGTCACCCAGCCGGGACACTTCCTCTGCATCGCCATACAGCTTCTGCAGAACATGGATCTCTCCTTCATCGATCTTGCCCGCGCCTTCGCGCTGGTCGGCATGACGCAGTGCGATGCATCGATCTCGGCGTGGGACAGCAAGTACCACCACGACATCCTGCGCCCGGAAAGCGCGATCCGGGCGCGGGCGCCCGAATTCGGCAATCCCGATGCCTGCGTGGTGCGCGAGCCGGGCTGGCAGAGCTACATCCCGACCCCGGAGTTTCCGGCCTATCCCGCGGGCCATTCCACCTTCGGCGCGGCAGCAGCCGAGATGCTCGCGCTGCTCATCGGGCGCGACGACATTGCGTTCTCCGGCGGTTCGCCCGACGAGGTGCTGTGGCCGCAGTTGAGAGGGGTCGTGAGGCACTGGACCAGCCTCAGCCGGATGGCGGACGAAAACGGGATGAGCCGCATCTACGGCGGCGTTCACTGGGACGTCGATCACAGTGCCGCGATGGAGGCCGGCAAGGCGATCGCCCGGCAGGCCTTCCACCGGACCTTTCCTTCGAGGGCCTGAGGCCATGACCCCCATCAAGGCCCTTTTCTCGTCATGTCTGGGAGCTGTCTTCTCCGCGATGGCCGGCACGGCGGCGGCGCAGGATGTCTCGCTCAACTACGAACGCCTGTCGTCTCTGGAGGAACCACTTGCCTTCGAAGTCGGCCTCGCGACCCTGGTGGTGAACGGAGTTCTCGACAACTCCCTGACCCACGATGCCGAAGACGGCGACGCGAGCGGGGCCGGTTTCACCGGCAACCTCCAGATCGGCGCCCTTGCGCAGCTTCCCAATCGCTGGCGCATTGGCGCAACCTGGTTCGGGCAGTATGCCGCAAGCAACGTGTTCGATGAGGAGTCCGGCGACGACTATACCGACAATGCGGCACTGTCGTTCGGGAGCGTCTGGGGGACCGCGATCGCCGGCAACGTGTCCGGCGTGGTCAGGGAACAGACACGCCGGCTGCGCGGGGCCGGCAACGCCGCGCTCGCTTTCGATGACTTTCTCGGCGGGCTCGACGATGTCGCAGCCGGCTACGCGGGGCGTTTCGGGCCCTGGACGGTCGCCGCCGCGACTGACGGAGACGGAAACCTCGATGTCGGCGCCATGTCCCAACGACCGTACGGCACCAGCGACTATCGCGTGACGCTGCGGGCGTACTCGGGTGAGTACGCCGGCGCCGGACGACAATTCGACACGGCGGGCGCCAGCGTGGTCGGCGAACTCATTCACGGCAGCACATCCTTCGACGCAGGCGGAGGCTACGAGCGGTTCACGTCAGCCGGACCGGATGCCACTCGCTGGTATGCCTCGGCGGGCGTCCGCAGGAAGACCGGCGCCTTGAGCCTGTCGCTCGAAGGTCATTACGGCCGCGTCGAGGACAGCGACGAGGTCTCGGCCGCGCTCGGCGTGCAGTATGATGTCGCGCGCGGCCTGTCCGCGAATCTCGGCGTCAACCATTCCAGAGCCGAAGCGGCCGCCGGCGCGTTGAGGCTCGTCGACACCGAGGAAACGATCACCGTCCTTTCGATGAGGTACAGCTTCTGAAGCGGATCCGCACGCGAGAAATCCGTCGCTGTGCAGTCGACGTGCCGTCACGACGACGATTGCGGGCACAGGCACCGCCAGTCGCCGGCATTCGCCAGACCTGCCGATCTTGCAGGTGAACTGACCACGTATCGGAAACAGGCCCGCGGCTTGGAGGCTGCCTGCAGCGCGGTGGCGAGAGCGAAGTGCTGGCCACGGCACGGCGCGACCGCGCTCAGGATGACAATGCGCTCTTCCGGCAACGCTGCCTCGCGGTGGGCAAGACCGTCGCGACTCTTCACGCGTTCCGTCCGGCTTGCGGCCGGATTGCCCAAGAGCACGGAGGGTCGGGTGTGGAGGATACCGCGAATATATCCGAAAACCGCACTATTTTCTTCCATGTGCACACAAACAACACACAATCAATCTGCCAAACTGAAGGTCCCTCTGAGTGGCTCATGTGAATCAGGGGGGCCCTTCAGTTGTTGGTTACGCGGTAGGGAGGCCCGTTCCCTTGGATTGCTCCCTTGAGGGGCGGGCCTCCCGAACTGGAGAGGGGTAGGCAAGGAAGGCAAGGACACGAGCCTTGACCTCGCGGTGACGCTCAGCCGCGCGGCGGCGAACCGCGTTCATCGGCCCGCTCAGTGACCGGAGCGCGCAAACGGTTCGCTCAAGGCGACGTAGGCGCCGAAGAACGCCCCGGCGCTGCCATCGCCTTCCTCGAAGCCGGCGTCGGCGAACCCTGCCGCCAGACGCGGGTTTCCGTCCTGATCGGGAATGTTGGAGAGTGTGCCGCCCCAGTTCCCCTCCGTGTGCGTGACGTCCCTTTCCGGGTGGCGGACCGTCACGCCGGGGTGCGACATGGTCCCTTCCGGGCTGATCTGCGCCGTTGCCAGATGCAGTTCGTACCCGGCGGCGAGCGTCTCGTCGCCGCGGACATCCTGGCCGAGGAATATCCCGAAATGCGCCCGGCGCGTCACCAGGTCGCCCTGACATCCGATGCAGCCGCCGATCGTGCTCTCGGCAAAGTCCGCGCGCAGCGTGATAATCCCCTCGAACTCCTCGAGTACGCGACTGCCCTCGTCCTCGCCCCAGTCGCTGCCCCGCAGATAGGAATAGAGACCGCCGGCCTGTCCGGTATAGGTCGCCTCGCCCGCAAGGGGTAGCCCGGACGGAGCGGCCGGGTCGATCTCCGGGCCGTCGACGATGGCGATCTGGGTGGAGCCCTGCCACGTCAGTTCCGGCGGCTGCTGGTCCGGGAACTCCGCCCACCATCCTGCCATCAGATAGTCGTCCGACGCATCGGAGTCCCAGCTCACCAGCGCGTAGACGACCGATGTGCCGGCGTCCCTGACCTTGAGGAACGTCCAGTCCTGCGCCTGGTGGCCGGGAATCGGGGTGCGCGCGATGCGGGTCTGCACCGCGTCCTCGGCCGTGTTGACCGACAGTTCGGTACCGTCGTCCGGCGTGAAGAAGACCCGCAGGTATGGACCGGTGAACTCCGAGTTCCTGACGAAGCTGATCGGACCGTTATCGGCGCCGGTTTCCATGCCGGCCGGATCCATTCGATCCGAGCACGCGCTCAGCATCAGGGCGATGCCAAGAACGGGGACGACATCACGCATCGGCTTCCTCGCAAGCGGGTCGGATCAATTGAGACGGGCAACGATGCCCGATCAGACTTACTAGCAGAGTGATCGTGAGTTAACTGTGTATTGCCCGAAAAGTATCGTGTGATTTTCGGATATGACCGCCACGAGGCACACGCCGGCGGTCATGCTGATCGCCTGGACCGCGTTCGCCGTTGAGGATTCGCACACCTGCCACGAGTTGTTGACGGGCCCCGCCGCTCGCTGCTGCCGGCCCGGGTGGGCGCATCGCCGGCGGCGGTCAGCAAGTGGCGCCGCCGCTTCCTCGAACGCGGTGTCGAGGGCCTGCACGACGAGCTGCGCCCCGGACGGCCCCGGACCTACGATGACGAGAAGGTGGCGGGGCTCATCACCCGCGCCCTGCGGCACAGACCCGACCATGCGAACGCCTGGAGCGTGCGCCTGATGGCCGAGGCCGAGGGTGTCTCGAAAAGTACCGTGCAGCGCTGGTTCTCGCTGTTTGGCGTCAAGCCGCACCGCAGCGAGACCTTCAAGCTGTCGACCGATCCGTTCTGCGTCGAGAAGGTGCGCGACATCACGGGGCCTCAACCCCCCGGACAACGCCATGGTGCTTTGCGTCGACGAAAAAAGCCCGATCCAGGCGCTCGACCGGACGCAGCCCACGCTGCCGATGGGGCTGGGCTACGTCGAAGGCTACACCCATGATGACATCCGGCACGGGACCACCACGCTGTTCGCCGCTCTCGACGTGGCCACCGGCAAGGCGCTCGGCACGTGCTCCAAACGGCATCGCCATCAGGAGTTCCTCGCCTTCCTGCGCCTCATCGATCGCGAGACGCCCGCCGAACTCGACCTGCATCTCGTCGTCGACAACTATGCCACCCACAAGCATCCCAAGGTACGCGCCTGGCTCGCCAAACGACCGCGCTACCATCTCCACTTCACCCCCACCTCGGCGTCATGGCTCAACCAGGTGGAACGCTGGTTCGGCCTCATCAGCCAACGTGCCATCAAGCGCGGCTCGTTCGACAGCATGCCCCAACTCGTCAAGACGATCGAAGCCTTCATCGAACAGCACAACGCCAACGCCACCCCGTTCGTCTGGGCGGCAACAGCCGACTCGATCTTTGCTCAACTCGAACGCTTGTCTGCACGTATTTGAGGGACATCACACTAGGTCCGAATGGCCTGAGGGTGATCCTGACGTCAGGTCGAGTTCAAGTCGATGACTCCCAAATGTGACGTTCGACGTCCTGTAAACAACAAGTTACACGACACCGAGCTGTCAACGTTGGGACAGCAGTGAACCCAAGTACAAAGCGGTCCAGACTGTGTGAAAAAGCCAGTGATGACGCGTGTGGCGAGGTGTCTCCAGCTTGACGCGCTACGTCAGGGTCAAACGAAGATCCCTGCAATCAATCGCCTCGAGGGCCTCGGTCGCCGCCGGCGGGCGGGTGAGGTGGGGGCGTTGGGCCCCACTTCGCTCCGCTGGTGCCCTGATTTGGTGGATTGGAGGGCGGGCTGCTGGGAGAAGTCTCACTGATGACGGGTCGATGCCCGCCTTGTGGCCACAACAAGCCGCCGGTGTTAGCGGTTCCAGGCTGATAGCCTCTCTCCCGCGGAGTTGTTCTCGACGTATCAGCTTTCCCCATCGGTATTCTCCATTGGTGAGTAGCGCCAAAACTCGACTGACTGAATCTCGCCTGCAGCAATGAGGGCTCCCTTCTCGGTGCGCGATGACCAGTTGTTGTCTGCGTCGATATCATAGATCCATTGGATGTATGCAGAGTTCCTGCGTACTTGACGGTGGCTCCTGGAACACTTGACGGCGATTCCTGCCGCATTTGACGGCTGAGGCGGTGCCATCTTCGTTCCCTTGCGCGTGTTTGCGGGAGACCTCCCTGTTGTTGGTTGGGTTGCTGGCCGGAGGCCAGCGGTGAGCGAGCGTAAGCGAGCCATTTCCTTCATTCAACAGCCGGCTGAACGCGGCGGCTGGCCCCTTCCTGAGGCATGGCCGCCGCGCGTTCCGGTCCTGGGAACGGCACCTGTGGCGCCGCAGGCGCCCGATGGACCCGGCCGCCAGGCCGGGCTCGCTTGAGGCGGCGCTGCTTCTCGGCGGGGGTGAGGGCCATGGTTGGATCTCCCCCTTATGCACCGCCCAGCGGCGGCGGTCTGTTGCGCTTGCGCTGGGATTCACCGGTGATCTCGATGCGGTAGGCGTTGTGGACGATGCGATCGAGGATGGCGTCGGCGATTGTTGGTTCCGCGATCACCCTGGGCCAGTGCTCCACGGGGATCTGACTGGCGATCAGCAGCGAGGCCCGGGCGTGGCGCTGCTCGACGATCTCGAGCAGGTCGCGGCGGCTCTCGGCGGAGAAGTTCTGCAGCCCCCAGTCGTCCAGCAGCAGCAGGGAGACTCGGGCGAGACGCCGCATGAGGCGGTGGTGTGTTCCCCTGTCGCGGGCGCGGGCGAGTTCGGAGACGAGTTCGGGCACGCGCCGGTAGAGCACGGACTGCTTCTGCCGGCAGGCCTGATGGGCGAGAGCGCAGGCGATGAAGGTCTTTCCGGATCCTGTGGGTCCGACGATGATCAGGTTGAAGGCCTGGCGGATCCAGTCGCCGGCGGCGAGTTCGGTCAGCGTGGTGCGTGTGATGCCGCGGCCGGCGCGGCAGTCGACGTCCTGGAGATCGGCGCGGATGCGCAGCTGGGCGTGGCGGAGGTGGCCGAGGTAGCTCTTGTGGTCGCGGTACTGGGCCTCGCGTTCGATCATCATGGCGAGGCGGTCGTCGAAGTCGAGCTGGTCGATGTCGGCGATGTCGCGCTGTTCCTCGAGGGCCTCGACCATGCCGAGGAGGCCGAGTTGCAGCAGGCGTTCGACATTGGGTTGACGGAGGGTCATGGGGTGTCTCCCTGGTTGTCACGGTAATAGTCCCCGCCGCGGATATTGCTGTGACGGGGGATGGTCTCGCGGACTTCCCGACGGGGCGTTGGCGTCCGGATGCCGTTCTTGAGGCGCTCCCTGAGGAAGCCCGAGGCGAGGCGGTTGAGGTCGAGTGCCTCGCCACAGAGCGTCTCAAGGCGGTCGGCGCCGTGGTCGTCGGCGAGACGGATCATGCCCTGCACGGTGGCGAAGGCCTGTTGGGGGAAGTCGCGCGAGGCGAAGCAGCGCTCGGCCCAGGCGCAGGCATGAGGTCCGATGCGCCGGGCCTGGGAGAGCAGGATAGTGCCCCAGTCGGGCGAGCGGATATCGCGCACCGCCTGGAGGTGGCCGGGCATGTGTTCGGGTTTTGTGGCGTACTGGTTGGCTCCGCTCTTGAGAGGGTGCACGGCGATGCGTTCGCCGTCCCTGGCGACGAAGACCTCGACCATGCGTTCGCCGACACGGACGTGGACGGTGGCGCCGATGTGGCGTTCGGGCACGGAGTAGTGGTTGCGACGGATGCGGACGTGACAGTTGGGCCCGACCTTGCGTTCGATCCACTCGCCCCATTCCCAGGGGTCCCGGGGCAGGGGCTTGAGAGCGGCCCGCTCGCTGGCCTCGAAGAGGGCGCGCCGGGTCGTGCCGCACGCCATGGGGGCTTCGTTCAGCTGCTCGAGCTGGCGCCGGATCGCGGCGTTCATCGCATCCAGCGAGAAGAAGGTCTGATGACGAAGCGCGAGCAGGATGCGCGTCTGGACGACACCGACGGCGGCCTCGACGTCGGCCTTGTAGGTGGCCCGTCCGGCGCGTGCCGGAAGCACGGCAAGGCCGTAGTGCCTGGCGAACTCGCGGAAGCTGGGGTTGAGCTGGGGATCCTCGCGGTCCGCCCTGGTGACGCCGGCCTTGAGGTTGTCGATGATCCAGCGCTCAGGACAGCCGCCGAACGCCTCCAGCGCCCGGCGGTGGGCCATCGTCCAGTGCTTCACGCTCTGGTCGGGCACCGCCTCGGCGTGGATCATGTTCGAATGCGGCAGCACGGCCACGAAGATCTCCACATCCTTCTCGCCGCGGCCGCTCCTGAGGCTCAGGGTCTTGCCCGAGAAGTCGGACATGCCATAGAGGCCCGGCGCGTAGTCGAAGCGCGCCTGCGCCTGCCCGGGCCTGGCCTGCCGGCGCTTCTTGAGGAGCCCGCAGAAGCGGCTGTAGGTGTAGGCCTTGCCTCCTTGAGCCAGGGCCTCGTCGCGGTACTCGGACCACAGCTGACGGCGCGTCAGGCGGGCGCGGCGACGCTCGCGCGGCGCCTCGAGTTCCTCGATGATCGCCTCCCAGTCGGGCTGCATCCGGTCGCTCGCACGATCCGGCGCCGGATAGAGCCTGTCCCGAAGGACCGCGTCGTCGAGATCCTCTGGCAGCGGCCAGGAAAGGCCTGCCGCCTCGCTGCGGGCCAGCACGTGCGAGACGGTTCCCGTGCTCACCCCGACCGCCGCGGCGATCTCGTCCCGTGACAGGGCGTGATCGTGACGGTGCCGAAGAATGTCCTTGATGTTCATCATGCCGATTCTCTTCATCGCGCTCCTGCCTTCCCGGTCCGCTACACGGACCGGTGTGACAGGGATGGAAGAGACAGGGCACCTCGGAGATCCCGGTGACCGCCTCGCCACGCCAGCCGGCAGGGCGAGGAAAGGTCCGGACCAAGACCGTCAAGTGCTCAGGATTCGCCGTCAAATGCGGCAGGAATCGCCGTCAAGTGTTCCAGGAATCACCGTCAAGTGTCGTAGGATTCGCCGTCAAATGCGCCAAGACTTTGCAGATGTAGCACGCTCGGCGGGATCGGAGGACATGAACGACTCCTTCCCGCAGAATCCAGCAAAGCGGGTGCCATCCTTGAGGGTGACGAGAACCCACTGCTCAGTCATGCCGGTGAACTTCCAGTCCCAGGCAGTCGGCATGACGTGGACCGGGTTGAGACCGACTCGTTGCAGCAGGCCGCGCAACAGGTTCCTCTGCACGTCAATCCCCAGCATGAGGCCAAGCAATGCGGGGCCGAAGATCACCAATGTGAACCACGTCACAACAGCGGCGGTCCCCGACATGTCCATGAACAATTCGAGCCCCACAAAGGGAAGCACGAGCGCATAGTAAATGACCGATACCGTGAGGTAGCTCAGCAGCGATGCCGGGTGGGATGGCCGCCGGCCAGTCACGAACTGTGAACGAACAAATAGAACAATGAGGCCCGGGGCAATGAAACCCAGGGTCAAGGCGATGTCGTCCAACGAAATAGCGTCCAGCAAAGATCAGCGCTTCCCGATTGCAGCAAACAAGGTTGCCGATGCAGACATGCCACCGGACTGGCGTGAAGACTATGGGAAGGCATATCCGATCCCGTCGTACGTGAGGGAAATCGCCTGACGCTGATTATCAATGGCGCATATCTCGGCTTTTCTCAACGCTGCCCCTTCTCGCCTCCTCCCCCCGGGAAAATAGGTGTAGAGCGTCGCCCGCGATACTCCGACCCGCCGCGCCTCACCGGGTGGACGGGCTTCAAGGGGATGGCCTGCGGTAGGCGATCTGGACGACGTCCGTGGTTCCTGCGGCGAAGCCCGCCGCGCTTGCCGCGAGGTAGAAGTTCCACATGCGCCGGAAGCGTTCGTCGAAGCCGAGGGCGGCGATCCGGTTCCAGCGGGCATTGAACTGCCGGCGCCAGGCACGGAGGGTGCGCGAATAGCTGTCGGCGAAGGCATCCTTGCCGACCGTCTCGAGGCCGGCTGCCGCGGCCTGTCCGCGCAAGGCCGTCAGGCTCGGCAGCATCCCGCCCGGGAAGATGTGTTTCTGGATGAAGTCGGCCCTGGTGCGGTACTGCGCAAAGAGACGGTCCGCTATGGTGATCGCCTGGAGCGCCGCGACGCCACCTGGCCGCAGCCGGTCGTGGAGCGCCCTGAAATAGACCGGCCAGTACTTCTCTCCGACCGCCTCGACCATCTCGATGGATGCAATGCCGTCATAGACGCCGCGTTCCTCGCGGTAGTCGCGCAGCAGGATTTCCGCCCGATCGGCGAGTCCCGCCTCGAACAGCCGCTTGCGGGCATACTCCTGCTGCTCGCGCGAGACCGTGAGCCCCGTGACCGTCACATGGCGTTCTCGAATGGCGAATTCGGCGAAGCCGCCCCAGCCGCAGCCGATTTCGAGTATCCGGTCGCCCGGCGCCGGCGCCAGGTGATCGCAGATTGCCGCATACTTGTTCCGCTGCGCTTCGGCGAGGCTCTCGCTGCCGCTCCAGAACAGGGCCGACGAGTAGGTCATGGTCTCGTCGAGCCAGAGGGCGTAGAAGTCGTTTCCGAGATCGTAGTGATGCGCGACGTTGCGCCGCGACCCCCTTCGGCTGTTGACATTGAGGCAATGGCGAAGGCGCTCCCGGAGCCGGAACAGTCCGGCGCCCGGAAAGCTCCGTGCGATGTTCTCGTTGTTCAGCATGATGACGTCCATGAGGTCCTGGAGGTTTGGCGTCGTCCACCAGCCGTCCATGAACATCTCGCCGAACCCGAGATCGCCTTCCGCGAGCAATCGCCCGACAAACCCCGGATTGAGAACGATGATCCTGCCGTGGGGGCCAGGCGCATCCCCGGCTGCCCTGAAGGGCCTGCAGTGCGGCAGTTCGACCTCGATCGTTCCGCATTCGATGCGCCTCAGGATCGTCTGAAAGATCCGCAGCCGCCGCGGCAGCGCCGTAACGGTTCCTCTCGACCCGGGGAACGCGCCCGGGCTGTCGGCCGGCACGGTCACGAGGTCTCGTCCGGCCTGCCGGCGGCAAGCGCCAGCAGCGCGAAACAGACCGGCCGCGGAAGGACCGCCAGACACCTGATCGCAACCGTCATGGCGAAGGGAAAGGCGATCTCGAACCGGCCGCGCGCCATACCTCGCACGATGCGGTCGGCCGCCGCTTCGGGGGTCATGATGAACGGCATCCTGAACTCGTTCTTCGCGGTCAGCCGGGTGGCCACGAAACCGGGATTGCAGACCTGCACCAGGATGCCCGATCCACGCAGATCGCAGCGCAGGTTCTCGGCAAGGTGAATCAGGGCCGCCTTGGTCGCGCCGTATCCCCAGGCGTCAGGCAGCCCGCGATACCCGGAGAGCGAGCCCAGCAGCACGATGTGCCCGGTCCCGCGTCGGCAGAACGCTGGCACGCAGGCAGCCAGGACGCGGAGTGCGCCGGCGAGATTGACGTCGACCATCGTCTCCAGCGCGCCGACATCGGGTCGGCGCGCCGACATCGGCTCGTAGGCACCGGCACAGTAGATGACGCCGTCCACCTCGCCGGTGCGATCCAGGGCTTCGAATGTACGGGCGCTGTCGGTGACGTCGAACGGCACGGCCACATGGCCGCCACGGGCCGTCCGCGCCGGCGCCATCTCGTCGATCAGGCTGCCGAGAGCCGCGCCGTCCCGGGCCGAGACAGCGACGGCGGACCCTTCCTGCGCGAGCCTCAGGGCGAGCTGGCGGCCGATGCCGGCGCTGGCGCCGACCAGCCAGAAGCGCTTGCCGGCGAGCCGGTTCATGGCGAGGGCGCCGGCGCTGTCGGGCCATCGCCGGCGGCGACCTTGCGGAAGGAGACGAACAGCTCGCCGACCTTGAGGCCGAACTTGGACATGCGCGCCCGGTTGATGAGCGTGCCGTCGTCCATGAGGTAGAACCAGTCCTCCATGCCGACGACGATGTCACCCCTGGCCCTCGGCAGCCGCAGCCGGTAGCGCATCGCAGCCGCATTGCCGCGCTGCACGCCTGCCGCCACGCCTTCGACATCGTGGGCGGTCGCGGTGAATGTCCTGTCGTCGGCGAAGGTGAGTTCCCAGCACCGCCTTCCCGTCTCGCCGTTGTCGTAGCGGAACTGCTCCTCCAGCGTGCCCTTGCCGCCGGACCATCGACCGGTCATGTCGGCCGCGAAGCGCCGTTCGGCGCGGCCGGAAAGACCGAAGAAGACGCCGGAGGCGGTCAGCGGGCCGTTCAGATAGTCCCGAAGGTCCAGGATCGGCGTTCCGGCTGCATAGTCGTCAACGCCCTGCGCGCCGAGATCGAACAAGAGACCGGAGCCTGGAAAATGCCTCGTTCTCACCCCTCGTCTCCCGTGTCTTGCACGAATATCCAGAGCACCGGTACCGCTGCCAGCTTCAGGACGCAGGGAACCAGCGCATAGGCCGTGGCAAGCGACTCGAGGCCGTTCCGGCCGGGCGTTCCCGGCTCGTATCCCGCGAACGTCAGCATCGGCAGCGTTGCGCCCGCCGCCACGGCAAGAGCGGTCTTCTGCAGGAACGTCCAGAGCGCAAACACCCGTGCTGCGCCATGCTCGATCCGGGCCGCCAGCATCGCCGGCGCCAGCGTCATGTCGGCGCCGAGCGCCGCGCCCGACGCGGCGGCGATCGTGTAGAAGGCCGCGATGTCTCCGGGTCCCAGCATCCAGGCCCAGAAGAAGACCGGTACCGACAACACCATGCCCGTCGCGAGGGCCGCCTTGCGTCCGATCCTGCCGGCGAGCCGCGCCCAGAGGGGTGCCGCCGCCGCGGCGGCCGCGAAGAAGACCAGAAGCATGGGACCGGCATGGTCTTGCGCGGCGAGGACATCGGAAACGAAGAACAGGAAGAGCGTCGACGTCACCGCGGTCGGCAGGGCGTTGACGAAACCGAAGGCAAGGATCGGCGCGACGCCGGGCACGCGAAGGGCCTCGGCAAAGCTGCTGTCCGGGACCGACCTGCCGGACGCGAGCCATCGGCCGCGCATGCGGCCGAGCGCGAAAAGGGCGAAGACGCCGAAGGCGACGGCGTAGCCGGCATAGGCCAGGGACGCGCCGAAGAGCGATCCAAGCAGGGCCGGCGCCGTGGCAGCGAGGCAGATGCCGACGAGTCCGCCGGCCTCGCGCCAGAGGGCGATCCTCGTGTATCCCCCGCCTGCCGCCTCCGCCTGCGCAAGGCCATGGTCGTAGAGCGCGATCTGCAGCGCGCTGAAGCCGGTGAAGGAGGCCAGCAGGCCGACGGCGAGGCGCGGCAACGGCTCGCCCCACCCCGGCGGACCGAAGAGCAGCCCGAGGCCGCCGACAAGCAGGACGCCGGCGCCGAGCGCCCATGCTTCACGGCGGCCAGGCCAGCGGTCCGCGAGCCGGCCGATCAGCGGATCCTGCAGGCTGTCCACCGCCCGTGCCGCCAGCAGCACGCCGCCGAGCGCACCAAGGCCCATCCCCATCTCTTCCGCGTAGTAGCGCGGCGCGTGGATGTAGAGCGGCACGCCCGCAAAGGCGAGCATGGCCGCGATTACGGCAGGTGGCACCAGATCGCGGCGCACCGGATTGCGGGAGGGGGACTCAGTCATCACAGCTCCCGGAGAGCAAGGCCTCCCTCTTTTGCGGGTCACGGCTTTGCGGACCGAGCCAGATATCGAGAAAGAGATCGGCGTCCTGCGTGAGCGCTCCGGTCGGGCTGCCGTTGAGGAAGAACTCGACGTGGCCGGGTCCGTCGCGCCAGGCCGTGTAGCGGTCGTCCTCGGCCACGCTTCGCATGGCCTGCTCGAGTTCCCTCCGCGCCGCGGTGAAGCTTGCCTCCGGCCGGCCGGACATGCGCGCCATCTCGGATATCGAGCTCGAGACCAGATCGTCGCGGCTGAAGTCGCGGCGGTAGGTGAGGGACAGCCCGAACCTCTCGCCCGCCCCGGCGTCCGTCCACAGTTCCGCCCTGTAGAGATCGAAGAACAGGAACCCGTAGTCGGCGCAGCCCGAAGGCCGGGCGGACGCAACCCGGTCTGCCAGCTCCGGCGGCGCCGCGACGGCGCCGCTTCCGGCCCCGAGCAGGAACAGTGCCAGGAAGACAGTCCCGCGCGTCATGTCACGCTCTTCTCGGGCGGTTTCGGGCGGCGGCGGTAGGGCACCCCCTTCCACCACAGCCGGAGTGCCTGCCAGTGAATCAGCGCCATCGTCCGTGCTGCGCCAGGCGGCCGTCGCAGCAGGGCCCGGGCGAGTTCGAGGTCGCTGAAGGGGCGGCGCGTGCCGGCGATCGCCGTGTCGAGCCCTCCGCCCCTGCCGTCGTCATAGACGATGCGCACCGCGACGCTGGCCTCGTCCAGGAGGAACCGGAACCGGTACTCCCCGGTGACGTCAAGGAACGGCGAGACGTGGAAGCGCTTGGCCGCCACGGTCCAGCAATCGCGCGTGATGTCGGAACCGTTCTCGTTTCTGCAGAGATAGCCGTGGCGGTCGCCGAAGGTGTTGTGGACCTCGGCGAGCACGGCACGCAGATTGCCGGCGGCTCCGACAAGGAACCAGAAGCTGACCGGGTTGAACGCATAGCCCCAGTAGCGCGGATGGGTCAGCAGGAGCACATGGTCGACGCCGTCGATCCCCTCTTCGCGCGCCAGCCGGCGAATGTCCTCGATGCCGTTGCACTCGGCGATGCCGTGATCGCGCGGCTGGAGGGAGACCAGATTGGGCCGGCCGTAGGAGAAGAGCCTGGTCTTCCGGGTTCCCGCGAGCAGTGTCTCGTCGAGCAACAGGCAGTCGATGCCGTAGACGAATCGGTTGTCCACCGGCACGCGCCGGATGTGGCTGACCCTGGCCTTGACGACCGACGATTCCGTCACGCCCATGGCGGCGAAACCCCGAGGCTTCCGGCGACCCGGACCGCGCTTGCCAGGCCGTCCTCGTGGAAGCCGTTGCCGGTCCACGCGCCGCAGTACCATGTGTCCGCACGGCCCTGGATCGACGGCAGTGCCGCCTGGGCGGCGATCGTTCCGAAATCGTATTGCGGATGGTCGAATGTATGTTCGTCCAGGATGAGGGAGTCGTCGAGGGGCGTCGAAGGGTTGAGCGTCGCGAAGAGCGGCGTTGCGCGCGGGATGCCCTGGAGCGAGTTCATCCAGTAGGTGACCGACGCCCGGTCCTCGTCGGTGCGCGACGTCGCCAGGTAGACCCAGCTCGACCAGCAGGCCCGGCGCCGCGGCATGAGCCTGGAATCGGTATGGAGCACGATGCGGTTGCGCCGGAACGGGACCCCCGCGAGAATGCGCCGTTCTTCCGGTTCGGCATCCTTGAGGATGGCCAGCGCCGTATCGGCATGGCAGGCGAACACGACACCTTCGAAACGCTCCGGCTCCTCTCCGGCCGCCTTGACGCGGACCCCGCCCGGGCCACGGATCACCGCTTCGACAGGCGTTCGCAGCCTCAGTTCGGCTTCCATGTCGGCCGCCATCCGCGACACGTAGCTGCGCGACCCGCCCTCGACCGTCCACCAGCGATGCTGACCGGTAAAGGAGAGCAGGCCGTGATGGGCGAAGAAGCGCGTGAGGACGCGGGCGGGGAAGTCCAGCATCCGGGAGCGTGGCGTCGACCAGATCGCGCCGCTCATCGGCAGGAGGTAGTAGCGCTCGAACCAGGCGCCGAGCCCCCGCTTGTGGATCAGTTCGCCCAGGGTCAGGTCCGGGTCGCCGTCCGCATCCGCCAGCGCAGTCCGGTTGAAAACCGCAATGTCGCGGAACATGCGCCAGAAACCCGGCTTTACCGCATTCGACGGCTGGGCCAGCGCCGCGGTGGCGTTGCGGCAACCGTACTCCAGGGCCCCCTCGTCGACGGAGACGGCAAACGACATGTCGCTCTCCCGCACCGGCACGTCGAGGCGTTCGAAGAGCTGGCAGAGATGGGGATAGTTGACCCTGTTGAAGACGATGAAGCCGGTATCGACCGGCACGTCGCGGCCCCTTGTCCTGACCGTGACGGTGCGCGCATGACCGCCTGGACGATCCGCAGCCTCGAAGAGCACGATATCGTGGGAACGGGACAGCAACCACGCCGCGCCGAGGCCCGATATTCCCGCGCCGATCACCGCGATCCTGCGCCGCAGAGCGCCGTCCGGTGCCACATGCCCTGTTCGCTCTTGCTTCATGATCTGGAATACGCAGCCATGGCCCGGTTGGATCACTGCAGGGGACAGGTTTTGTGATCCGAAACGGCGCAGGGCCCGTATAGTTATCCATGGCACGAGCCCGAAAGGTCATAGACTTTCCACGCAGCCCACCGTTCCGGGGTACAGATCCGATGGCGCCCGAGCATTCGAGAGTGGATGCGGTGCATGAAGAGGAGCGGTCCACTGGTCCGGCCGACGACATGTCGGCCCGGCTGGTTGCTGTCGCCGAGCGAGGGGATCGCGAGGCGTTCGCGACCCTGTTCCGCCATTTCGGCCCGCGGATCAGGGGCTGGCTGGTTCGCGGCGGAGGCGAGGAAGGCAAGGTCGACGATGTGCTTCAGGAGATCTTCGCCACGGTCTGGTCCAGGGCGAAGCTCTATGATAGCCGGCGGGCGAGCGCGGCCACCTGGATATTCGCCATCGCGCGCAACCGGCGTATCGACGCGTTCCGTCGCGACCGCCGGCCCGAATTCGATCCTGAAGACCCGGCCTTTCGCTCCGATCCCCTGCCCGACGGCGAACAGGCGCTCGCCGGACGGCAGCGGGTGGATGCTGTCCAGGCGGCACTCGCCGCGCTGAGCGAGGAACAGCGCGAAGTCCTGCGGTTGTCGTTTGTGGACGGCGAGAGCTATGCGGCGATCGCGATCCGGCTGGGCATTCCGCTCGGCACCGTGAAGTCGCGTGCACGCCTGGCGTTCGCTCGCCTGCGCGCCGAACTCGACTCGCAAAGGGAGGAGTTGCGATGACGATCCGGCACCATGTGGACGATGATCTGCTGCTCGCCTACGGGGCGGGAACCCTGGACGAGGCCATGTCTCTCCTTGTCGCCACGCATCTGGCGCTGTGCCCGGTCTGCCGGGCCGGTCTCGACCTGGCCGAGTCCATCGGCGGTGCGCTGATCGACTGTGAGCCGGCCGGGGCCGGGGTGGATGAAACCATGCTTGAAGCTGCCATGGACGGCCCGGACCGCGACAGCGCCGCCGATCGCCCGACGCCGGTCGGCCCTTGCGTGCTGCCGCAACCGCTGCGCGGCTATGCCGGTGGCGATGCTCCCGGACTCAGATGGCGCGCGGTCGGCGGCGGCATCCGGCAGTTTCCGCTCAAGACGGACCACGCGGGCGCCACGGCGCGGCTCCTGTCGATTCCCGCCGGAAAGGGCGTTCCCGAGCACGGCCATCGCGGGTTCGAGGCGACGCTGGTTCTCGCCGGGTCGTTCTATGACCGGGGCTCATGGTTTCGGCGGGGCGACGTCGGGATCGCCGACCCTTCGGTGATGCACCGCCCCGTGGCAGGACCTGAGGAGGACTGTATCTGCCTTGCGGTGGCCGATGCGCGGCTCAGGTTCCGGGCGCCGATCCCGCGTCTCCTGCAACCGTTTCACGGTATCTAGCGAGGCGATGCCTCAGACCGTGCTATCGTCATCTCCTGGACTCCGAACGATGGGTTCCCCACCTGGCTATCATAAGCCAACCCAGCCCTCGGGCTGTATCAGGCGGGTCACACCGCAGAGCGGAACAGCGGGCGGAGTCCTCTCTCTCCAGAGACATCTCTCGTCGGTCTGAGGCATCGCCTCGCTAGATTGTGAACTGCAGTTCGCCCAGACGCCTGGTCAGTTTCCTGTTTTCCCCATAGTCGACGGGCAGGGCAATCAGCGCGGGCCCGTCCTGGGCGAAGGCCTCCTCCAGCGCCGACACGAGTTGGCCGGGCGCGGTGAGCGTCCGGCCCCATGCGCCGAAGGATCGTGCCAGCATTTCAAAATCCGGATTGCCGAAGGCCAGATCGCTGTGTCTGCCGTCGAACTGATTCTCCTGTTTCCACTTGATAAGACCGTACTCACCGTCGAGCCAGATCAGCACCACAACGTTGAGCTTCCGGCGCACCGCCGTTTCGATATCCTGCACGTTCATCAGGAATCCGGCGTCGCCACAGATCGAGAGTATGCGGCGGTCCGGGAACGCGAACTTGGCGCCCATGCTGGCCGGAAACGCGAAACCCATCGAGCAGAAACCGTTGGAGATGAGGCACGTGTTGGCTTCGTCGCACTGGTAGTAGCGCGAGACCCACATCTTGTGCGCACCCACGTCGGACAGGAGAATGTCCTCGGGGCCGAGGAACTCGCGGACTTCGTTGAGGATTGTCTGGGGCTTCATGGGGAATGACGTGTCGCCGGATTCCATGTGAAGGTCGTCATGGATTGTCTGGCGCAGGTCCGCCCGATCGGCGATGTCGAACAGCGGCAGCCTGTCGCCGCAGTCGTCGTTGATGCGCTCGTTGATTTGCCACAACGCGTCCGCGATGTCGGCCACGACCTCGATCTCGACGTTGTAGTCCTCGTCGACCTCGGCCGGATCGAAGTCGATGTGAATGATCGTCTTGTCGCGGCGCCTGTTCCTGTTCCAGTGCGACGGTGCGTATTCGACGAGGTCGTAACCAACGGCGATCACCACGTCGGCGGCATCGAGAGCCTCATTGGCGTGGTCTCGCTGTTGCAGACCAATGGTGAACAGGCAGTGCGGGTCGCCGCGAGGGATCGCACCCTTGCCCATGAAGGTGTTGATCGCACCGATGCCGGTCTTGCCCGCCAGTCGTCGCAACTGCCTGGCCGCACGCTTGCGGAGTGCACCGTTGCCCGAAAGGATGATGGGGTTCCTGGCGTTGACGATAGCGTCGGCGGCGGCCTTCACCGCCTTGTGGTCGGCTGCGGCACGACGGGTCTTGTGCACGGGAATCGGTTCGGCATCGACGTCCTCCCTGGCAACGTCCTCGGGAAGCTCGAGAACCGAGACGCCGGGTTTCTCCTGCTCGGCGAGCTTGAAGGCCTTGCGCACCATCTCCGGCACGGCATCGCCGCGATGCACGCTGAACGCCCACTTGCTGACCGGGCGCAGCATGTCGATGGAGTCCATGTTTTGATGGCTCTCCTTGTGAAGCCGCCTGGTGCTGCCCTGGCCGATGATGGCCACGGTGGGCGCGCGATCCATGTTGGCGTCGGCAAGTCCGGTCACCAGGTTGGTCGCGCCGGGTCCAAGCGTGGCGAGGCAGACGCCGGCCTTGCCGGTGAGGCGGCCGTAGCCGTCGGCCATGAAGGCGGCAGCCTGCTCGTGACGGCACAGTACGAAGTCAATGTCGCTGTCGATCAACGACAGCATGAGATCGGCATTTTCCTCTCCCGGCACGCCGAAGACGCGTTTCACGCCCTCCGCCTCCAGGCAGCGCACGAACAAGTCGGATGCCTTCATGGGTTCTCCTGGGGCCGCCCTTCAGAACAGATAGTGTCGCGGGGAAGGGCATCAACGCCGCCGGTCGCATGCCAGCCATGCCGAGCGAAGGCATGGAGCGGTACAGGCGAGCGGAATTCGAGCATCTGAGGCGCAGGTGCGAATGGCGCAGGATCAAATTGATCATCGCGATTGTCACGGAGGCCGCATCGTCTTCCAGGTCGGCGGCGCAGTGGCGAATTGGGCTCTTCCGGTGAGATCGGCCGCCGTCCTGCCGACGCGGCCGATCTCACCGATTCACTGAGGCACGATGCCAATGCCGGACCGGTGAACCAACTCTCCAGGCGAGGATCCGTCATCCTGTCGAGGATGCATTGCTGGCGTGAACGCGCGGAGGATGTTGACGTCATGGCAAAGAATGTTGGTGCCAAAGGCAAAAGTTGTTGCTCTTGATGTCGAATTCGTAAAGCTGGCGTTACTGATTGGAGAACTCGTCGGACGACGCTTATGAGGTTCTTATCCTACAAGAACCGCCCGGTCCATCTGGGTCCATTTCCGCTTGAGACTCTGCGCCGCAGCGAAGGTGCCGGCGACGACGCGTCGATCCTGCCGATGGAGGTGTTGCCGACGGAGTACCCGGAACTTTCCATCGGGCCGGCGATCCGCCGCTACCTCGCGATGATGGACACGGTGCGCGACGGCGATGTCGTGCACGAGCAGGCCGAGATTCCCCGCGATCCGCAGCAGCGTGCCAATCATCTGAAAGCGGCGGCGTACTACTTCGATGCCTCGATGGTCGGCATCGCTGCGCTTGGGCCCGGGCACTGTCTTCCCGTTCCCCGGTCGAATTCCGAGATTGGCGGCATCCGCGAGGAACTCGCACGGGGCGCGCCGCCCGGACTGGTCTGGATCAGGGACGAACACTACGATCGCATTCTCGCTTCGATGGAGCGCATCCGTGGCGATGTCGGCCACCATCACAGCGCCATCGTCTTCCTGGTGCATCACACCCGCGACCCCAGGCCCGACGAGCCTGGAGCGGACTGGATCCAGGGAGTGCAGAAGGAACGGGCGGCGATCCTCAACGCCAATACGGCAGTTCTCATCGCGAGCTACATCCGCCTGTTGGGCCATGAGGCGCGCGCCCACACGCTGACGGCGACGGAGGTGGACCTCAACCGTCTCGGCGTCGCCTCCGGCCTGTGTATCCCGGACCCGGCCACGGGCGACCTGGTAAACCCGTTCGTCGGAAGCCGGTTCGGTCTCGCCGCAGTCACGACGACGCTTGAACTGGCGCCTGACCTGCCGCTCGACCCCGGCGAGGCGCGCAGCGGCAGCTGGTTGCGGCGACCGGAATGGACCACGGGATGGGGTGGGGTGCGGACCGCTGCGGGATTCGATCCCTATGCCTCGCGAGACTACCGGATGGGACCCTATCCGTTCGAGAAGATCAGACGGGTCGAGAGTCCCACCACGTTCATCGACGAGGAACGTGTGCCACGCGTGCCGAAGCGCGCCGACTGGTTCGAACGCGCCCTCTACGGCGATCTGGGCAGCCGCCCGCGGGACGCCTCGATCGGCGTGAACTACATCGACAAGAGCCCGATCGGCGCCTGCGCCCACGAGGCCCTCGGCAATCTCGCGCTCCTTCAGTTCGGAGAGGCGAGAGGCGGGATCTCGCCGACCGTCTCCGATCCCGCCCGGAACGCCGACAACATCAAGGCGGCATGCTACTTCCTGGCGGCCGACGCCGTCGGGCTCTCCCGCGCGCCTGACTGGGTCTACTATTCCCATGACAGCGCGGGCGAGGAGATCGAGCCCTATCACGACAACGCCGTCTGCATGATTTTCGATCAGGGCCACGAGACGATGGAGGGGGCGAGCGGGGACGACTGGATATCCGTGGCGCAATCCATGCGCGCCTATCTGCGGTTTTCCCTTCTCGGCGGCGTGGTCGGCGAGCAAATCCGCCGTCTGGGCTATTCGGCACGCGTCCATACCTCAGTCGAGGGCGATGTCCTTCAGCCTCCGCTCCTGCTTCTGGCCGGTCTCGGCGAGGTAAGCCGGATCGGCGACGTCATTCTCAATCCCTATCTGGGTCCAAGGCTGAAATCCGGGGTGATCACCACGTCGATGCCGATGGCCCACGACCGGCCGATCGACTTCGGGCTCCAGAACTTCTGCGCTCAGTGCAACAAGTGCGCGCGCGAGTGCCCCTCGGGCGCGATCACCGTCGGGCCGAAGGTCATGTTCAACGGCTACGAGATCTGGCGCTCCGATCCGGAAAAGTGCACGCGCTACCGGATCACCAACGCGGCGGGCGGAATGTGCGGGCGTTGCATGAAGACCTGTCCGTGGAATCTCGAGGGGCTTTTCTCGGACAGCGCGTTCCGGTGGCTGGCGATGCATGCGCCGGGCTCGGCCGGGATGCTCGCCAGACTCGATGACGCCCTCGATCGGGGCGTCATCAATCCGGTCAAGACATGGTGGTGGGACATCGAGCTCAACAAGGACCGCACAAGGTACGTCGAGGCCGCCGAAACGAACCGCCGCGAACTGCAGAAGAACCTTGAAATGAGCCCTGAAGAGGAATCGCTGGCGGCCTACACGTCCGACCTGTTGCCTCTTCCCCTGCCGGTGGTTCAGCCGGTCGACCGGGACGCGGCGGTCGCACGATATCGTTCGCTTCTGTCGCCTGCCGAGCACCGGCGGCGGCTTGCAAGGGGAGACACGACAACCATCGCTCCCGGTGCGGCGCCCCGCTGTGACTCGCCGCCGGTCTTCCCGGTTGTCATCCGGCGGCGCGACGATCTGGCTCCCGAGATCGTGCGCTTCGAACTGGTCGGTCCTGACGGAGCCGACCTGCCGCCCTTCGAGGCGGGCGCCCACATCGACGTCATGATCGCGCCGGAGTTTCCGCGGCAGTTCTCGCTCGCGGGCGATCCCGCCGACGCCTCTTGCTACGTTCTCGGGATCCAGCGCGAGACCGACGGGCGCGGCGGATCGTTGCAGGCCTGGCGGAGCTTCAAGGAGGGCCTCCGCGTTTATGTCTCCGCACCACGCAATCACTTTCCGCTAGACGAAAGCGCTACGCTGTCGATTCTCATGGCGGGGGGCATAGGCGTGACGCCGCTGATCGCCATGGCGCACCGGCTTCACGCGCTGGGCAAGCCGTTCCTTTTTCATTACAGCGCCAGGACCGAAGAACAGAGCGGATTCGCATCGGTCCTGCGCGCCATGCCCTGGGCCGAGAGCGTTCTGTTCCATTTCTCGCGAGAGGGCGGCCGCGCCGATTTCAACGACCTGATCCCGAAGCATCGTCTCGGTTGTCGGCTCTACACCTGCGGCAGCGACCGCTACATGAACGACGTGCTCTCGACGGCCGAAGCAAAGGGCTGGCCGGACGACGCGCTCGCCCGCGAGTACTTCTCCCTGCCCGAGCAGCCCGCCCGCGAGAATCATCCCTTCCTCATCGAACTCATGCGATCGGGTGGAACGGTCGAGGTCGGTATCGATCAGACCGCGTGCGAGGCTCTTGAGGCCGTCGGCGTGCGCGTCGAGACCAAGTGCTCCGACGGCCTGTGCGGCACCTGTGTCGTGAGCTACGAGCGGGGCGACGTGGAGCACCGCGATTTCGTCCTGTCGGGGCCCCAGCGCCAGCAGCGGGTGGCATTGTGCTGTTCGAGGGCCCGGGAACCCGGCGGCATGATCGCGGTCGATCTTTAGGTGAAACGGGGAGAAGACCCGCCATGAAGGTCCGAATTCCGGCGATGGACGAGCCCCGGATTTTCACGATCCTGTCATGCAAGCGTCGTGACGGGGCGGTCCGACGCTGGCATTCGGCGCGGAAGCCCGAGGGAGACGTGTTGGGCGTTGTCGGTGACGAGTCAGGTAGGAATTCGATCAGCGAGCAGGAGGCCAAGTCATGATCAGCAGTGCAGAGCATCTGGTGGACGCCGCGTCGGGCAGCTATGCACCGCGCATCCTCTTCGATCCCGAAATCTACGAGCTGGAGATGGAGCGCGTGTTCGGCCGCACCTGGCTGTTCCTGTGTCACGAGGCGCAGCTCAAGCGCACCGGAGACTTCATCGCCACCTACATGGGTTCCGATCCGGTCATTGCAGCGCGCCAGAGCAACGGTTCGATCAGGGTCTATCTCAACGCCTGTCGCCATCGCGGCATGAAGGTCTGCCGCGCCGAGTTCGGCAACGCAAGGACCTTCTCCTGCCCCTATCACGGCTGGTCCTACGGCCTCGACGGCACTCTCATTCACGTGCCGCACGAGGAGGTGTTCTCCGAGGGTCTCGACAAGCCCGGTCTGGGGCTCGTCGAGGTGCCGCGCGTCGAATCGGTCTTCGGTCTCGTGTGGGCCACGTTCTCGCCCGACGTTCCGTCGCTGGAGGACTACCTGGGCGACGCCTGCTACTACCTGGAGGCCTCATTCGGCCGCAGCGAGGCGGGAGTCGAGTTGCTGGATGGCGTCAGCAAGTGGCGCGTGGCCTGCAACTGGAAACTCGGCGCCGAGCAGTTCTCGACGGACATGTACCATGTCTATACCGCTCACAAGTCGCCCTATCAGGCGATGGGCGACAAGGGCGCGGGAAGCGAAAGCGCACTGCAATCGTCCTCCGCGGGCGGCGGACAGTTCAGCAGCCCGCACGGTCACGGGTTCGGATGGTGGGAGCCCGAGCCCGAGGAGAGCCCGGATCTCGACATCATGCCGGGCCTGCTTCGCGAGTTCTTTCTGGACCGCCGCAGCGACGTTGCGGCCCGACTGGGGGAGAGCCGGGCCAGGATGGAGAGCCATGGCACGATCTTTCCGAACTTCTCGTGGCTCTACCAGGGAACGCCGACGATTCGCGTCTGGCAGCCGAAGGGACCCGAAGAGATGGAGGTCGAGTCCCATGTCTTCGTCGATGCGGACGCGCCCGACGATGTCAAGCGCGCGGTTTCCAGGTTCACGGTGCTGACGTTCGGTCTCTCGGGGCTTTTCGAACAGGACGACGGCGATATCTGGTCGGCGATCCAGAAGAACCTGCGGGGCGCCCAGATCCGCCAGAATCGGCTTCTGAACGTCATGGGACTTGGCGAGCCGCGTCCCCAGGAGAACGGTCGGGGTCGACTGACGGGAGTGGTCTCGGAGATGGGTTCGCGCGGTTACATGCACCGCTGGGCGCAACTGATAGGCTCTGAAGACTACCCGCCAGCCGATCTGCTCGTCGAGCGTGCGATCCCGAGTGCGGCGCGATGAACGCGGCGGAGTTCCCCGTGGGTCGCCCGGTCGATACCGATCTCAAGGCCCGGGTGGAGACCTTCCTCTATGACGAGGCCGCCCTGCTCGACGAACGGCGTTTCGAGGACTGGCTCGCTCTCTTCAGCGAGACTGCAACCTACCGCATCCCCATCCGGCGAAACGTCATGGGACGCATGGCACGGTTCGAAATGACGGGCGAAGACGGCGTTGCCCATGTCGATGACGATCGTCAGGGGCTTGCTTTCCGGATCGCGAGGCTGAGGACCGGCATGGCCTGGAACGAGCAGCCGCCACCGAGGACCCGCCGCATTGTCGGCAACGTGCGGATTGCGCACCGGGAGACCGACGGCGAGGCGCTCAATGTCGCGTCCAACCTGATCTGCTACTTCAACCATCACGAGACCGATACCGCGGTCTTCGCCTGCGAGCGCCGCGACACGCTTTCCCAGGCCGGCGCCGCCGGCTTCACGATCGAGGAACGGCTGGTGCTTCTTGACCAGAACGTCGTTGCCATGAACCTCTCGGTCTTTCTCTAGAGCGGGCGTCGCCGCGGCACGACGATCGAAAGGACCCGGGATGCTGAGTGACGGCCTCAAGGCCCGGCTGTCGGCGGTATCGACGGCCACCATCACGAGCCAGCTGCAACAGCGCGGCCTGCAGAACTGTTTTCTCAATGACCTCAAGCCACTCCATGCCGACCAGCGCATGGTGGGCATCGCGCGGACCCTGCGCTACCTGCCGATCCGTCCTGATCTCTACGACCTGCTGGACGGCGATCCGCAACCGGACGCGGTCGAGGCGATCGAGCCCGGCGAGGTTCTGGTGATCGATGCCCGCGGCGAGCCTGACGCCGGAACGCTCGGCGACATCTACGCCTCCCGCGTGCAGCAGCGCGGCGGGGCCGGGGTCGTCACGGACGGCGCGCTGCGCGACACACCGGCCATCGAGGCGCTGGGTTTCGCCGTCTACCACCGCTCGTCCAATGCGGCGCTGCTCAGCCGCCGGCATGTCGCCGTCGACTCCCAGCTTCCTATCGCCTGCGCCGGCGCGACGGTGATGCCCGGCGACGTGATGGTGGGAGATGGCGAGGGTGCCGTGGTGATCCCGCGGGCCATGGCCGACGAGATTGCCGATGCCTCCATGACCATGGAAATCGAGGAGGAGTTCGCGCTCAAGCGCATTGCCGAGGGTGCGGCGGTCGACCGCTACTTTCCGCTTGCCGACGAGGCCCGGGCCGAATTCGAGGCCTGGCTTGCCGAACGGAAGGCGTGACGATCATGCCGCGTCGTTCGATTCACATCGAGTCCCTGAGCCATCTCACGCCGATCCCCGTGGCAACGCGTATCGGTCCGCTGGTGACCTGCAGCATCACCGCGCCCTTCAATCCGGGCACGCGCGAGCTTCCGCCGGACATCGGCGGTCAGATCGCCAATCTCTTCCATCATGTCGGCGCCATGCTCGCCGAGGCGGGAGGCGCCTGGGACAACGTGGCGAAGATGACCTTCTATGCCTCCGATCCCTCGGAGATCTTCGGGGCGCTCAACGCGGCGTGGGAGGAGCATTTCCCGGAACCGGCCTCTCGCCCGTCGCGCCATACCATGGTGGTGCCCGATGACAGGAGCGGCATCCGGGTCTGCTGCGACTTCATCGCCTTGATCGAGGGCTGATCGCCATCAATCGGTGAAACTCACCTGGATCTGTCCCAGCAGGCCGAAGTCCGCCGTAACCGCGTTGCCGGCCACCACGGAGCTGGCGGCGATGAAGGAGCCTGAGAGAACCACGTGCCGCTGATCGTCGTTCATGGCCATGGCTCAATGCCGGCGTCGCGGTGTGAGCGGAAACGAGGCAAAGCGCGTCTCGGTGTAGAACTCGCGGCTGTAGCCGCCCCCCTCGCGTCCGTGGCCGCTGCCCTTCATGCCGCCGAACGGTTGGCGCAGGTCGCGCGAGAAGCCTGAATTGATCCAGATCATCGCCGTTTCCAGGCGGTGAGCCACGTCGTGCGCAGTCTGCTGGCTCCCGGTCCAGATGTAGCCCGCCAGGCCGTAGACCGAGTCGTTGGCAAGCCGGAGCGCGTGGTCCGCATCGTCGAAGGGCATCACGGCCGCAACGGGTCCGAAGATCTCCTCCCGGCAGATGCGCGCGTCGTTCCCGACGTCCACGACCGCCGTGGGCGCAATGAAGTACCCGGTGTCGAGACCGTCCGGGCGGCCTCCGCCGAACAGGATCCGGCCTTCCTCGCGCGCGAGATCGAGATAGCCCATGACCCGGTCATACTGGCCCTTCGAGACGAGAGGCCCGAGGCGCGTTGCGGGGTCGAACGGGTCGCCGGCCTTCCATGTCGCCGCCTCCGCCTCGAAGCGTTCGAGGAATTCATCGTAGATCGGCCGCTCTGCCAGGATGCGCGAGCCCGCGACGCAGGACTGGCCCGACGTGCCGAAGATGGCGGCGGCGGCCTCGGGAACCGCGCGCTCGAGGTCGGCGTCGGCGAAGATGATGTTGGCCGACTTGCCGCCGAGTTCGAAGGACGTGCGCTTGAGAGACGACGCCACGCGTTGCGAGATGTCACGCGCGGTGGCGGGGGAGCCCGTGAACGAGACTCCGCAGACGTCCGGATGTTCCACCAGGGGAGCGCCCGCTTCGGCGCCGAAGCCGTGCACGACGTTGTAGACGCCTGCGGGAAGACCGGCCTCCTCGAAGATCTCGCACAGGATGGGCATCGAGAGCGGCGCCAGTTCGGAGGGCTTGTGGACCGCCGAGTTGCCGTAGGCGAGGCACGGCGCCATCTTCCAGGTCGAGAGCATGAAGGGCCCGTTCCACGGCGTGATGAGCGCGTAGACGCCAACCGGGTCGAGCATGGTGTAGGTCACCAGCGTGTCGTCCCGATTGAACGACTGGTTGCCGACGAGTTCCTGCTCTTGTGCGAAGAAACGGAAGTTCTGGGCGGACCGTGCCACGTGGAAGTCGGGACCCTCCGAGGGCGGCCCCACCGGTTCGCCCATCTCGGCCGTCTGGACTGTCACGATCTCGTCGGAGCGTCTCTCGATCAGATCGGCCACCCGGAACAGTACTTCGCGCCGGAACGACGGCCTGCCTCGGGACCACGCTCCGTCCTCGAAGGACTCTCGCGCTGCGCGCACGGCACGTTCGACATCCCTGGCATCGCCACGGGCCGCCCGGGCCGTGACCGCTTCCGTGGCCGGATTGACGACATCGAGCGTCGCGCCTGACTCGGAATCCTCGAAACGGCCACCGACGTAATGGCGCGCTGGCCGAATGGACGTGGGCGCGACTATGGGCATGATGGGAGACTCCGTGGCGGCGCGTTCGCGACAGGGATGGACACTGACTTATCAGGGATGAAGCAACGGCGTCCATGACAAACAGGCCCCGGGCCGTCATGGCCGGTGTCAGACGCGGCGGCGTGGCGTGGAGGTACACATGGTTCAGGTGACGGAACTCGGTTATCTCGGTCTGGGCGTCAGCGACCTCGATGCCTGGACACACATGGCGACAGAGGTTGTGGGCCTGGAGCTGGTCGAGGGCGAAACTGCCGGGACCTGCTACCTGCGCATGGACTACTGGCACCACCGCATCCGCCTGATCGCCGACGGCAGCGACGACCTCGCCTATCTCGGGCTGCGCGTTGCGGGCCGTGCCGAGTTCGAGGCCATGGGCGCAAGGCTCGAGGAAGCAGGCCTTGCCGTCCGTGTCGGTTCGTCCGAGGAAGCGGCCGAACGCCGCGTTCAGGCCGTCATGAAGCTCGAGGATCCCTCGGGCGTGCCGGTCGAGATCTTCCACGGCCCCGAGGTCCACCGTCACCGGCCGTTCCATCCGGGCAGGCCCATGCACGGCCGTTTCAGGACCGGCGCGGCAGGCCTGGGCCACTGCGTGCTGCACCAGGGCGATGTCGAGGCCGCGTGGCGGTTCTACACGTTGCTCGGCATGCGTGGCGGGGCGGAGTATCCCTCGAAAACCGGCTTCTTCGATGGTGCGCCCACCTTCATGCACTGCAACGAGCGCGATCACAGCATCGCCTTCGGCATGGGCAGCCGGGACAAGCGCGTCAATCACATCATGGTGGAGTCCGACAACATGGACGATGTCGGCCTGACCTACGAGCTGGTGCGCGCAAACGGCATCCCGGTCGAGCTGCAGCCCGGCCGTCACGCCAACGACGAGATGTACTCCTTCTACTTCCGCAATCCTTCAGGCTGGATGATCGAATACGGTTGGGGCGCCCGGCCGGCGTCGCATCAGTCAGAGTACTATCCCCGCGACATTCCCGATCATGCCCCTGAAGCAGGAGGCTTCTGAAGACGAGGGATCAGCCGTTTCGGCGACGGGTTCATGTGCCGTCAGGTCAAGCAGACGAAAGCAAACAGGGCGCCACCCGACCAGGGCGTGCGTCGGGGGCCGCGCATCATTGCCGCGTCTTCACCACGGTGGCGCGACGTCCGGTGGGAACGGGCCCCGTTCGCCCCGACCGACGACATCCAGCGAGATGAAGGAAGTGGGTCGGGAGCCCGCGCCGGCATCAGTCGCGCTTGACCGGGCTTGTGTCGACCCTGACGCGAACGTCCTTTTGCACGTGCGGCTCCACGGTGATCTTCTTCGACCCGCCATCGGGTTCGCCCCAGACGACCGTCAGCTCATGACTGTCCACCGCCAGATCGGCGGGGATGGCACCAAGCGATATCCAGCTTCGGTCAAACTCCGAGTAGACCGGATAGAAGGAGACGCCAACTGTCTTTCCATCGAGCGTAACCCGATCCGAATGCGCAATGGCGTAATTGGTCGACGGCATTTCGAGATGCTTGTAGCGTTCGCCCTTGCTCAGGCCGCTGGCATAGATGTCGACGACGTCTTCGTCGTTCCAGACAAGGCGCACTTTCTTCTTCTTGCGCTCGGGCGACATCGCCTCCAGGGACTCACGTCCGATGAAGTCGTGGTCGAACTTGGTCATGAAGCCGTAGCCGAGATCATATGGCGTGAGGTAATGGTCCTCGACGTTTCCCGTGGCGAGGCTGCCTCCCAGGGAGAGAGTTGCATCGAGGCTCGTGGCGGGCAGCCACTCGCGGTATGGCCGCATTTTCTCGCCGGTGTAGATCGCCGGCAGCGGCGACGAGATCCAGCCCGAGACGACGGCCGTGACCGAGTAAATTCGCCCTCCGACGAACGTCAGCCCGTGCCGGCGGCCGGCATCCGCGATCAGGTCCTTGACGTCCTCTCCGACATCCGATGGTCCCCAGAATTCGTATCCGGGCGCACCGGACATCCGGTGATTGAGCGCCGTCACGTCGTGGGGTCCCACCTTGAACCTGCCCATCTTGAAAAAGGGGATGTCCGGCAACGGCCCGCCGTTCAGCTCCTCGAGGAGCTCGTTTGCATTCGGCCCCTGGACCTGGAAACGGAACCTCCGGCGGTCGCCGAGGTTGGCCGACGGCGGATCATAATGTTCCACCCTGGCATCGTAGCCGCCCGTTTCGGCATGGAAGCAAATCCAGTTGGCCGCCATCGGCATGCCGACAATGCTGATCCTGTTCTCTTCCTCACAGGTCAAAATCGCGTCGCCGATACACTGACCGTCGTAGTTGCAGGCGACATACTGTTTCGCCTGCATGGGCCGGAAGCCCTTGAAGGAGTTGATCCCGAGGTCCGACAGCAAGCGGACGACGTCCGGTCCCTCGAAGGTCACGTCCGCCATGTGGTGCGACATGTCCTGGAAGACTGCGGAGTTCCGCCAGGCGCGCTGTTCATCGATCCAGTTGGAATACTCGGACTGCACCAGGAACGTGAAGGGTTCCGCCGGAGAATCGTAGAGCATTCGCCATGCGCCGCCGTGCGCATCGATCTTCTGTTGCAGCGACTGTTGTTCCATCGTCTACGCCTCCGCGTTCGTATCCGTCGGTTTGTTTGGCGACCGGACGAGTCCCGCAACCCATTGGTGTCGCGGCGACCGGCCGGGCCGGAACTTCCGCGTCCCGGCCCTGCCGTTCCTGTATGCAATCAACCTTCAGGCTGTCGCGTCCGCGAACCACCAGCGGTGTGTCGACCGGGCGCCGTCGCATTCCCAGCCGGCAGACAAGCTCGGACCGCGCCGTACGTTGCTGCGGCGCGCGTAGACCCAGTTGACGAACAGCGGGATGATGGTGCCGCCGTCGTCACGTGCGATCTGGCACATCTCGCGGTACATCTCGGCGCGCAACGTCTCGTCGAGTTCGGCCTTCGCCAACAGCAGAAGCTCGTTGAAGCGCTCGTTCCGCCAGTGCGCCTCATTCCAGGGCGCGTCATCCTTGTAGGCCAGGGTAAGCATGTTGTCGGGCGTCGGACGCGCACCCCACCTGACGAACACGAAGGGCTTCTTCAGCCAGACGTCCGACCAGTAGCCGTCGGCCGGCTCGCGTACCGGCGCGATGTCGATGCCGGCCTTCCTGGCCTGTTCGCTGTAGAGTACGGCCAGGTCGACGGCACCGGGAAAGACGCCGTCGGAGGCGGAAAGCTCGACGCTGAGAGACTCCATGCCCGCCTTCTTGAGGTGGTATCTGGCCTGGTCCGGGTCGTACTTGCGCTGCTCGATGTCCGGCCAGTAGGGCATGTTCGGAGAAACGTGGAAGTCGTTGCCCGGGATGCCCGTTCCGAACAGGATCTTCTCGACGAGCTCCTCGCGGTCGATTGCGAGCTTCAGCGCAAGCCGGACGTCCACGTTGTCGAAGGGCGGATGGTCGCAGAACATCGGCAGCGTGATGGCCGAACCGCTTGGCACGTTTTCGATCTCAATGTTCGGGTCCCGGCTGAGCAGGGCGAGCGTCTTGCGCTCGGCCGACGAAACGGCATCCACGTCACCCGTGATCAGCGATGTCTGCCGGGCGTTCGGGTCGTTGAGAATCGTCATCTCGACACCGTCGAAGTACGCTCCTTCGCGATGCCAGCCGTCATGACGTTCCAGCCTGGTGCCGATGCCTGGGTCGTTCTCCACAAGCCGGTAGGGACCTGCTCCGATGCCACTTTCCCACTCGATCGTGCCGTCGTCCTTCGCCGGCAGCATGGTCAGGTGATAGTCCGTCATCACCCACGGCAAGTCGGCGAATCCCTGGTCCAGTTCAAGGATGACGGTATGGTCGCCATCGGCCTTGATGTCGGTGACGTTGACGAGAAGGGGCTTGGCGGCCGAAGTCGTGTCGTCGCCGCGATGATGGTTGAGGGAAGCGACGGCGTCCCTGGCCGTGAACTTGCGGCCGTCGTGGAACGTCGCGTTCGGATCCAGTTCGAAAGTCCAGACCCTGGCGTCCGGCGTCGCGCTCCATGCGTCGGCCATATCGCCACCAAGCTCGTTCTCGGGCGTGATCTCGGTGAGATAGCTCCGGATGGAATGGGCCAACTGGATCTCGCTCACGCTCTGGTACTTTCCTGGATCGAGCGTGTCGTTAGTGTTGCCGTTATGAAGCCCCAGTCGGAAGGTTCCGCCGCTTCGCGGCGTTTCAGCCGCTGCGTGTTGGGTCCAAAGCGAAGACGCGGCAGTGATCGTCAGGCCTGCGGCTGTCGCCTCGGCCATGAAATCGCGACGGGAAATCCTGTTCTGACGGCCGGCGCTGATGATGCGATCCATCAGCCCGGGTTGCTCAGTAATAGACATGATTCCAGTATCCTCCAATTGAGTTGGGCCAAATGACAACGCCTGACGGCCTCTGTTTCGCAATACCGCGGCATCTGGTTCTGGACGATGATCCCGCACGGGCAGGTCGTGTTGCTGGCACTGGCCATTGGGCTGCCGGCCAACGGCACGCGCCCGAAGCCTGGGCCAATGCGGTGACCGAATTCACGAGCCAGGCGTACAGGCGGGAGCCCCGGCGCAGCGGCGCCTCGCAAGGCGTTCCTGAAGCGCCGCCGACACCGACACATGACACGCTTCTCAATGTTCGCACCATGGCAAACCCGTCTTGACCTTCGGGCAGCCCCTACACTCGAGGCTTCTTCGTTGGATCCCGAATCCGCCGCCCGACGACACCATGACTGCGAACCCCCGGCGTTGTGGCGCGAAACGGAACCCCGTGCCGTGTGCCTGTTCATCACCGCAACATGCCACGGAGTACCGCCGAATGAACCCCTTCAAGTAAGTGTACCGTGTGATTCGCGAATGTGTACATCATATTGGCATAAAATCGTGGCATCAATACATAGGCAGGCGACGAGACACCCCTGTCCGCCGGACGGCGAAAGTTCCCCGGACATCGGTGAGCGTTGGTATTGGTTGACGCGACAGGGGGCGTTCGACCGCCAGGGCAGGGCCGTGGCGTTGACCAACCGGCAGTGTGGCAGAGTTACCCTTTCGCTCACCGCCTGCGAGAAGGCCTGAGATGGCCGACGAGAGGGAAACGAAAGCGGCTTTGCGTCCAGAATCCGCTCGCAGCCCAAAACGTCCAGGAGGCTGCAGTGCCCAAGACCATCACCACACCCTGTGACGCGGCCGAACACCTTCACGCTGCGGAGGGCGTGACCGCATATCCCGATGCCTGCATGGAGCCAGCCCCCTCCGACGCGACGCTAATCGCCAAGGCGCTGAGCGACATCGCAAGAGCCAGGTGCACGCACAGCCGAATTTCCTGAGTGGTGCGGGTTTCCTGTGTCTTCGATGATTCCATCGATCGTGAGGGCATCGCCATGCGAGCGGGGACAACGCTTTCGCGTCACCCCACGCTCCGATGTCCGGATCGCAACCCATGCCGGTGCCTTTGAATTGGGAATTATGCATGAGAGTGCCGAGGCACTTCCCCACATCTTTCTGCCGGTTCACGACCGGCGAGGGCGAGATTCCCGGCCCTCAGAATGTTGGGCGCGGCGTTCAGGTCGCGGTCAACACTCGCTCCGCACGCCGTGCATCGGTACCGCTCGCTGGTGCCGGGATCGTTCCTCGCCCCGCAGCGCGAGCAGTCCCGCGACGTGTTCCGCGCGGGGACTTCCACCACTTCGCGACCGGCCCATTCTGCCTTGTAGCGAAGCTGCGACAGCAGCAGTCCCCAGGTCTGTTCCATGATCGAGCGGTTGAGGCCCGACTTCGCGGCGACTTGCGTACCAGGCTCCTCAAGTGTGCCGCTGGCACTCCTTGTCATGGCGTCAATGTTCAGCTTCTCGACCGCGATCACGCCGAAGCGGCGCACCAGGTCGGTCGTGATGCGGTGGCAGGCATTGCGGTTGCGCACCGCCTGTCTGCGTCTCATGCGGATCAGCCGCAGGCGTTCGCGCGTGCGTCTGGCCGAACCCTTGCGGGCCTTCGACAGGCGCCGGGACTGCTCCTCGACCGCCTCCCGATCCACGTCGGCCCGCTTGATGATCTCGCCGGTGGAGAGCGTCATGCGCTTGCGCACGCCCATGTCGATGCCGACGCGGGCGGCGACGGGTGCGAGCGGTTCCCTGTCGACCTCGTAGACCAGATCGACCGTCACGCCGGTGACGCGCCGCACGATGCGGATGGCTTTCGGCACGGCGTCGGGAAGAGCGCGGCCGGGCTTGATGGTGATCGGTGGCAAACCCTTGACGATCAGCTTCCAGTGGCTGCCGGATCGGCGCAGCATCCGCTTACGGGGCATGAGAATGTCGATGCAGGCATAGCGGCGGCGGGACCTGAAGCGCGCAAACCCGGGCGTCTCGCCCTGCCGCAGACGGCGGAAGAAGGCATTCATTGCCTTGTCCAGCCGCGCTATGGGCGAGCGGGCCACGCCGGCGTCGAGTGCGCCGTAGCCAAGCGGGTCATCGCGACGGATCTCAGTGAGCGACTTGTACTGGTCGAAGGCGGTGACTGCGCGACCCGTAGTGCGGTAGCATCCGATGCGTTCTTCGAGGGCGGCGTTGTAGAGATCGCACAGGGATCGGAGTACGTCGTCGACGCGATCATAGCCGCCTGCCGAACAGTATCCCCGTTCCTGTATCGTTGTATGCGCCATGAGGCGGTATGGCGGGACACAAGCATCATGTCAAAGAGGAGTCGGCACTCTCTTGCATGATTCCCTTTGAATTCAGCTCAGGGGTTTGAAGGCAAAGTTCTCGCCATCGCGCTCGACTCGACCAACGCCTGGATAGCTGAAATGAGTTGCGGCAAAGACCGTGCCAGTGTCAGCCAGCTGGTTGAGCAGCGCGACCCGGGTTTCGACGGCCAGGCCAGGGTCGACATCAAGAACATAGGTCACACCGGGCTCCGCCAGCTGCAACGTGGAGGACAAGATCGCGTCGGCCACGATCAGCATCTCTTGACCGCCATCTGATATCCGCACGCCGATGTGGCCAGGCGTATGGCCCGGCAGAGGCACCAGGCGCAGGCCGTCACCCAAATCGGCATCTGTTGCGCGGGCCACGATTCGATCTGAAATCGGGGCGACGATGGCTTGTTGACCTTCGATGAGCTCCTTCATGTCGGCGGGCATCCTGTTGACGAGGTCCGGATCGGTCCAGAACGTCCATTCCGCACCCGCCATGTGGATTGTCGCGTTGGCGTAACCACCGGCATCCGGCCCAATCAGACCACCGATGTGATCGGCGTGCATGTGGGAAATGATGATGTCGGTGACGTCCGTCTTTTCGATCCCGTGGGCGGCCAGCTGCGCATCAAGCTTGCCCACTGTGGGAACGATGCCGTCGAAGGCGGGGCCGGAACCCGTGTCGACAAGCACCACCCTGTCGGCGGTCTTCACAAGCCAGGCATTGGCTCCCAGCTCAATCGGGTCGCCTGCGGCGGCCAACGCCTCCGCAGCTGCATTCGGAAACCATGAATGCGGGAGATGAAACACCCCGTCGGAGAGGACGGACACTTCGATACTGCCGATGTTGAGCGTCGCAAGCTCGCCTGCGAAACCGATCTTCGGCAGCAAGGCACTGCCTGCAGCCGCGCTCAGGCCGACCATGACGCCGCGGCGGTTCAACGTGATGGATGTCATATCTGTCTCCTCAATGTCGTCAGAGCCGAAAATGGTGCCGCGAGCCGTTGAATGGAATTGGCAGATATGACATTGACCATGGCAGATACGACAAGAGGTGCGCTCTGTCATGCCACGTGCCGCCATCGCCTCATACGCAGGGGCTCAACAGTCGGCGGTCCTCGGACTCAAGGATCTTCTGGAGGCGGCGAACGCCTTCCGCACATCCGCCGTACCGGACACCGGAGAAATCGAGGTGACCATTCTGGGTGACTTCGCCACCGGAACGGCGACCCGGTTCGAAGCGGTCATCCTGCCGCCCTGCCTGGACGGTCCGCCGGACCGGGACGAGATCACAAGGACTGCCGCGTGGATTCAGGCACAGCATGACAACGGCGCCCTCGTCTGTTCGATTTGCGCCGGCGCATTTCCCCTGGCGCAGTCCGGTTTGCTGAACGGACGTCCCGCGACCACGCATTGGGCTCTGGCGGAAGAACTCGCGAAGACCTTTCCGGAGGTGCACGTGGACGAAGAGAAACTGATCATAGATGACGGGGACATCATCACTGCGGGCGGTCTCATGGCCTGGACCGATCTGGGTCTCCGATTGATTGCGCGGTTTCTCGGAACAGCGGTGATGCTCGAGACCGCCCGTCTGTTCCTGATCGATCCGGGCGAGCGCGAGCAGAGCTACTACAACCTTTTCGTTCCGAACCTGAGTCACGGCGACGGCAACGTGCTGAAGGCACAGCACTGGGTGCAAGCCAACCATCAATCCTCTGCAAGCGTTCCGGACATGGCATCCATAGCAGGATTGGGGAACCGTACCTTCCTGCGCCGATTTCGTGCAGCAACCGGCCACAACCCGTCCGACTACCTGCAGCGCCTGCGTATCAACAAGGCCCGTGAGCACCTGGAACTGACAACGAACGGCGTCGAAGCCATCGCCGCCGAGGTCGGCTACATGGACGCTCCAACGTTCAGCAAGCTGTTTCGGAAGGTCGTCGGGCTTTCGCCCAGTGAGTATCGCAGGCGGTTTTCGCCTCGCCGGTCCTGATCGAATGCCGGGACACCAGAACGATGCCGGACTGATGGCCGCTGCCGAGCCCGCCCTCCTGCACGAGTGCGCGACACGATGCGGCCCGGCGACGCGGTCCGCACAGTCGACGTATCGGCGGATACGGGGACAGCACGAGCGATGCGGACACCGCCTACCAGAGCATGTGACGCGGCCAGACACGGCTGACGAGCGTCGCGCCGGGCCATGACATCGGAGGCGAGGCCGGGTTCCGGGGACGTTCTCGGCCCCGAAGGCCCCGATCACGCAGCGTTTGATGAAGTGGCCATTGAACTCTCCCGAAGCAGCAGAGAGCGACTGCGTGAAATGAGGGTTCCGTGAGTACGGGCGGTGGCTGAAACGAACAGGCGCCCGCTGGTCCGGCGGGAAGCTACCGCCGTGCCGGCGCGCAAGAACTGCGGCATGGGCCTCGGGCTCCCCGCCGGAGTCCGAGCCGCAGTGACCAGGTCTCGTGAAACCGGCTTCGCAGGAATCCCAGCGCCACATCGCCATTGATCGTGGTGACGGCACTCATTGCATGCGCGACGACATCGAGCATTGCCGGCCGGCACCGCGATGGGGACGTTCCGCAGCAACGCCTGTCGGCTCTTCGAGACGTTCACTGCCGGATCAATGTATGCCCATGAAGCTCCCCAATTCGATGAGCGGGACTGCTCGGCGACAGATGATAGCCTGCTCATGGGCGAACGGGGCCTGGATGTGTCCATCGCTTGTGTTGAGAGGGCCAATGGTACCGTGCGGACATTTGAGGTTGCATCGGACACTGTCGGGGAACAGGCCTGTTGGGAGATACCTGGCGAGGACGTCAGCATCGAATGAAGCGCGATGCTGCGCCCACGGGCTGATTGGCCGACGTCAACCGATCTCGCTACAAATCGGAGATGGATGATGAGTTCTGACGCCGTAGGCCAGTTGGAAAGCGTGCGCTACCAACCCGACGAAAATCCCCCGGTTCACATCGCTGCCGGCCTCGGTCTGCAGTTCGCCATTCTCATCATCGCCAGGATCGTCGTGGTCCCGGTCGTGATCGTGCGCGCGGCCGGCGGCAGCGAAGCCGACCTCGCATGGATGGTCTTTGCCGCGATCGCGATCTGCGGGATCACCACGGCGATGCAGGCGATCAGAATGGGCCGTTTCGGCTCGGGATATGTTGCCGTGATGGGAACATCGCTCGCCGTCGTCGGCGTGGGTGTCACGGCGGTCGCTGAAGGCGGTCTGCCACTGCTCGCCACCCTGGTTCTCATCGCATCGGTGGTGCCGCTGGTGCTCTCCTTCCGGCTCACGCTGTTGCGCAAGGTCCTCACCCCGACCGTCTCGGGCACGGTGATCATGCTCATTCCGGCGACCCTGATGCCGTCGGCGTTCGGGCTCCTGAGCGACGTACCGAGCGATACGTCCGTCTCGGCCGGCCCGCTCTGCGCTGCCGTGGCACTCATCGCGATCATTGTCGCCACTCTGAAGGGAAGCGCCCGGGTGCGCCTGTGGTCGCCGGTCATCGGTGTGGCGGTGGGGTGCGCGGCTGCCCTCCACTACGGTCTCTACGACGTGGACGCCGTCATGGAGGCATCATGGATCGGCTTTCCTTCCGTGAACTGGCCCGGCCTCGACCTGGATTTCGGTCCCGTGTTCCGGGCGCTCCTGCCCGCGTTCGTGCTTGTCGGTCTGATCGAGAGTGTTCAGACGATCAGCAACGCCGTGGCGGTTCAGCGCGCCTCGTGGCGCCGACCGCGAGCGGTGGATTATCGGGCGGTGCAGGGCACGGTCGCGACGGCAGGCATCGGCAACCTGGTATGCGGCATTGCCGGCACGGTGCCGAACACGCTGCTTTCGACCAGCGTGGCGGTGACCAAACTGACCGGCGGTGCGGCACGGCGTATCGGCATCGCTGCAGGCGCAGCGTTCGTCGCCATGGCATTCCTGCCCAAGGTTCTTGCCGCCGTGCTGGCGATACCGGGCCCGGTCGTCGCTGCCTATCTTCTCGTGCTGATGGCAACATTGTTCGTGCTCGGCATGCAGATGGTTGTCCAGGGCGGGATCGACCATCGCAAGGGTCTGATCGCCGGTGTGGCGTTCTGGGCGGGCGTCGGCTTCCAGTATGGCGCAATCTTTCCTGAGATCAGCCAGGAGTTCGCCGGCGGGCTTCTCAGGAGCGGCGTCACGGCGGGAGGGCTGGTGGCCATCCTCCTGACCTTGCTGACGGAAGTAATGCGAAGGCGATCGCCGCGTCTCCGGACGGCCTGCGATGTGTCCGCGCTGCCGGAAATCAGGGGGTTCCTGGCAGGGTTTGTCTCGCGCAGCGGTTGGGGTGAGCCGATGATGGAGCGGCTCGACGCGGTCTGCGAGGAAACGCTGCTGACCCTGGTCGACCGCCAGGGAGACGCCGCGCCGCCAGGGCGGCAGCGCCTGCTTCTGGCAGCCCGCAAGGAGGACGGCTGCGCGGTCCTGGAATTCGTCACCGCTTCCGGCGACGACAACGTCGAAGATCGCATCGCCCTGCTGGGCAGCGACATGGCGGAAACGCCGGCGGAGCGGGAAATCTCGCTCAGGCTTCTCCGGCATCTCGCGTCCTCGGTCCGGCACGAGCAGTATCACGACACGGAGTTCATAACGGTGCGCGTGGAAGCGCTGGAGTGACGCCCCTTCCCGGGAAGACGGCACGGCGAGACGCGTGCCGGACGAGGGAATGCCAGGCGAGTTGTGGCCGGTCGAGCGTTCCTGCCGGAAGAAGCGAACCGTTTCCCGGGTGCCAAAGCGACAATCCGGGCCCACACCCGCATGGTGTCGGATTCAATCCGGCCCGCCCCGCGTCATGCATCCAGCGGGCGAAGGAAAATCTGCTCGCGAAGCACCTGCCAGCGTCCGTCCTCGAAGCGCCACTCGATGTTGCACAGGAGTGTCATCTCCTCGCCGCTCATGCCGCTGTGTTTCCGGGTCAGCACACAGACCGCGCTGTCACCCAGTACGTGGAAGTCATGCCAGTCCGCCCACGGATTGAGCCGTGTCTTGCCTTCCTGAGCCTGCTTGCGGAAATGGGCGATGAACCCATCCTTGTCATAGGTGACCACGGTGCTGTCCGGCATCACCAGCGTTGTGTGAAAGTCCCTGTGGTAGATGGTCTGCAACGCATCGACGTCGAACCGGGTCGCGCGATCGATGAGGTGATCCATTGCCGCGCGGATGGCTTCCGTCGTGTGCGTGGATTGTGTCATGGCATCAAGTCTCGTGGTTGTAGGATGAGAAGGAGCGACTCCCGAACCCGCCGCCGCAACGTCCGGCGGCGGGTTTCCCATGCCGGAATTGCGCGGTTCGCGCAAGGGCGACCGCCGCGAGGGGAAGCCGCCCGCACACCGGAAAGTGGCCGTTGCGCCCGGGTCAAGGTGTCTGGCATCCGGTTCGATGTCGACGGCGTATCCGATCCTGCACCGGTCCCAGCTGCGGCAGCGCCGATCGGCCCCGCCGCCCAGGCCGGCGCGACGTGGCCCGTGGCCACCGCCAGCGTCGTGCAGGCGAGCCACATGTGCACGTCCGCGGAGAGATCCTGAAGCTTCTCCCCGGTCTCCGGGAAGATTCCTGGCATCTCGACGCCGAACCACTGCACGGTATGGCCGCCGAAGTTCGTCTCCGCCCAGCCCGCGGCGATCACGAGCGCGGGAAGCGCATAGAGCGCGGCGTGGCCGAGATGCGCAGCGGTGCGTTCCAGTCCCCGGATCGAGGCCGGCAGTGGAGGAGGGGGGTAGGCCAGGCGGTTCGCGATGCGCTGAGCCGGCGCGTGTTCCTGGGCCGCGCCACCGGCATCGCCGCGGCGACTGGTCCGTTCGGCGTCGCCCTTGCGGACGCCCCTGGGGAGGACGGGACGCTGTTCCTCATCGGGCTGGAGGAGCACTTCGCCACCCGCGAACTCCGGCGGCTGCAGGCCGGTGGTGACGAGCGGCTCTTCTCGGGCGGCGGCCGCATCGCCGACATGGACGAGGCGGGAGTTGGCATCCAGGTGCTCTCGGCGGTAACGCCGGGTGTGCAGAACCTTCTCGGGGCAGAAGGCCTCACCTTCGCCCGCGAGTTCAATGATCGGATCGCCAACGAAGTCGTCGCGGTCTGGCCGGACCGGTTCCGCGCGTTCGCTACGCTGCCGCTCGGTCAGCCCGAGGCCGCGGCCGATGAGCTCGAGCGTTCGGTCCGCGAGCACGGCTTCGTCGGCTGCATGAGCTACGGCCCCATCGAGGGCAGGTTTCTCGACCACGCCGATTTCGCGTCCCTGCTTGCCAGGGCTGAAGCCCTCGGCGTGCCGATCTACATCCACCCGAACTGGCCTTCGCCCCGGGTCATGGAGGTCTACTACGATGGACCGGGCGACCCCCCGGCGAGCAGGATCCTCGGCGGCCCGGGCTACGGATGGCACCAGGAGGTGGTGCTCCAGTGCCTGCGCCTGATCGTCGCCGGCACGTTCGACCGCTTCCCCGGCCTGCAAATCGTGGTCGGGCACATGGGCGAGGGGTTGCCCTTCTGGTACTGGCGGGTGGGGGAGAACCTCGATCGCATCGCGAAGACAAGGCTGCACAAACCCGTGCAGCGGTACTTCCACGACAACCTGTGGATCACGACCAGCGCCTTCTTTCGCGACGAGCTGCTGGCGTTGGCGCTCGCGACCATGGGCGAGGACCGGATCATGTTCTCGGTCGACTATCCCATGGCGAGCGCGACCGGGATGCCGCGCATCCGCTCCACCAGGTCCAGTTTGAGCAGCCGGGCCGAGCTGATCTCGTAGAACTGGCGCAGGCCCCGACGGCGAATGGAACGGACGATCATGCGGCACACAGGCGCGGTGAGACCGTGCAGCAGGCAAGCGATGGCGTGAACGCCCCTTTTCTCTCTCGGTGTTTACGACACTGCCAACAGGGCACATCGCGATGCCGTCGGGAGGGGCGTTCACGCCATCGCTTGCCCGGAACGAGACCGTTCCAGGGAACGACAGGGCAAAGTTACAACCTATGGACACAAGTGCAGCCGTCGAACAGACTCCTTGTCCGTGTTCGGATTCAATGGACGCCGAAACGGTTGGGGATTATATAGAAAAGTTGACGGAATTGAGTTGACAACATGTGGTTTTATCGGCATGATTTCGTGTGGTAAATCGTCATGTGAAACATCGGAACGCCCCCATGCCGTCCTCTGTCACCTATCGACAGATCACCTACCGCCTGCTGCCCGAGAAGCGCAGCACCTGGCGGCGGCTGGAGGCCATGCTCGACGCACAGCGCCGTCTCTACAACGCGGCGCTTGAGGAACGGATCGACTGCTACCGCAAGTCCGGCAAGTCACTCACCTACTTCGATCAGGCGAAGTCCCTGACCGTGTGTCGGAGGACCTTGCCGGACATGGCGGCAGTGCCTGTGGCCATCCAGCGTGGGACGCTCAAGCGCCTCGATCATGCCTTCAAGGGCTTCTTCCAGCGGGCAAGCCAGCGTGGGGCCGGGTTTCCCCGGTTCCAGGGACACCGGCACTTCAACAGCCTTTCCGTCGTCTCCGGCGTGAAGGTCGAGGGCAACCGTCTGCGGATCCCGGGCCTGGGCTGGCTGACCATCCGCCGCAGGGGCGGCAACCCCTGGTCTCACGGCAAGCCGGTGAGCTCGGTCCTCAAGCGCGAGGAGGGACGCTGGAAGGCGGTCGTGTGTTACGCGGTGCCGCTGGCGGAACGGGAAGACAACGGCCATGCCATCGGCGTGGACATGAATGCGGGCCAGGTGGCGACCTCGGACGGGGAGATCCTGCGCCTGCCGTCAAGCCGGCGTCTCGAGGCCCGTGCCCGGCGCCATGCCCGGAAGCTGGCGCGGCAGCGCCGTGGCAGCAAGCGCCGTGAGAAGACGCGGCGGCGCCTTGCGAAGACCAGGCGGCACATGGCCATGAAGCGCCATGACTGGCAGCACCGTGTCAGCCGCCGGCTCAGCGATGCGGCGGGGACCGTGGTGATCGAGGATCTGAAGGTCCGCACCATGACCCGCAGCGCCAGGGGCACGAAGGAGGAACCGGGACGCAAGGTGCGCTCCAAGGCGGGTCTCAACCGTGTCATCCTGGAGACCGGCTGGTCATCGTTCCGGAGAATGCTGGAGTACAAGGCCCGCCGTGTCGTGACGGTGAACCCGGCCTGGACCAGCCAGACCTGTGCAGCGTGCGGCGTCACGAGCGCCCAATCACGCAGGACACGGGACAGGTTTCAATGCGTGGCCTGCGGCCATGCGGATCATGCCGACCTCAATGCAGCGGCGAACATACTGGCCTCGGGGACTGGGGCATCTGCGCGGGGAGGTTGCCGGGTTGCCGGGCCTGTGAACCGCGAAATCGATCGGAGGATGGCAGCATGACGCTGTCAACCTATCGATATAAGTCCCAAACGGTTGCAACCGTAAGTTCCTCAAGGTCAACACTGTCTGGATAGAGTCATGGGAATTCTGGCGCGCCTCCTTCCCGTCATCGTCATCCTTGCGGCGTCATGGGCGAACGCCGGGTCTCTTGCCCCCTCCGCGCGCGTCATCGCGGAACGCGACCGTGACTTCCTGGAGCGGTCCGGCGCCCAGACTCTCGAAGAACTGCTGGATACCGGCATCGTTCGCTACTTCTTCACCGGAGGCGAGCCTTTGCTGGTGCTGGTGAACGGGCGGCCGTACGCCACGACCGCCAGTGATCTCGATACCCTGCCGCTCTCGGCCATCGAACGGATCGAGCTTCTGAGCGGCGACGGCCTCGGCACGCTCGGCGGCAGCGCCGTGCGCGGCGCCATCAATGTCGTCCTGCGCAACACCCTGGACGGCTTCGAGACCCGGGCACTCACAAGGATGCCGAGCCGGGAAGGCGGCGACGGCTGGCAGGGCAGCGCGTTCTGGGGCGGCGCCTTCGGGGAGGGGCGCATCACGGTCGGCGTGGATGCGCTCAGACGCCAGGAGATTCCGGCACGAGCCCGTGAGCACAGCCGTTCCGTCTGGCAGCGTGGGGGTTCGTTCAGCGGGTCCAGGAATGTCAGTGTCGGCGGCAACACCCTCTGGGTCGTTCAACGCGATGATGCGGAAGGGATCACGGGCGTCAGATCGATCGCACTGGGCGAGTGCGACCCTGAGGCGGGCTATGCCGGTCCGCTCGGCAATCCGCCGGGAATCCGCAATGGAGACAAGGGTTGTGGCTTTGCGTACGGCGACATCATGTGGAACACGAGCCAGTCTGAACAGGACACGGCCATCGTGGACCTTGAGCATCCGGTCGGCGAGCGGAGCACGCTTCACCTGACGGCGAACATCGGCCAGGGCGGCTGGTCCTTCCGCTATGCTCCTTCGGTCGGCACCTTCTCCTTCAGCCCGACCCAGGACATCATCGACGAGATCAACAACACGGCCGGCGCCACGATTGCCGACGATGACGATGCCCTCGCCGTGGCGCACCGATTTGTCGGACACGGGAACCGCGACTGGCACACTGACTATGACGAGTACGACGTCTCCGTGGGCGTCGAGGGACAATTCTCCGCAGACCTTGGATACAGCGCGCGTGTTGACGCCTACCGGCTCGACGGATCGCTGTCCGGCACGACATTCGTTCATGTCGACAGGATCAGGGAGGAGATTCGGGAAGGACGCTACGATCTCGTGAATCCGTTCTCGGATGCGCCGGCGCACCGGCAAGCCATCACGGACAGCAGCCTCAGCGAAGAACTCGATTTCGGATCGACCGTCCTGGGTACCCGGCTGGCACTGGAAGGGAGCACGGTCGCACCCGGAGACCGCAAGGTGGCATGGACAGCGGGAGTCGAGGCGGCCCGGGCGAAAGCTCACTCCCTTCTGCGCTTCCTGGACGGCGATGGCGCGGCCCACGACGTCACCAGGGTCCTCGGCTCCGGCGGGGTAAGCTTTGCAGGCGAGCGCAAGGCGTTTGGGGTGTTCGCGGAAGCGCTGGTGCCGCTTGCCGAGACTCTGGACATCAGGGTCGTCGGCCGCGGTGACGATTACGACGACATCGGCAGGCTGAGATCGTGGGGCCTTGTGGCCGAGTACCGGCCACTCGAGATGCTTGCACTGCGGAGTTCCCTGCGCTCGGGGCAGGGAGCCCCGTCACTGTCCCATCTCTACAGTACGCAGGATCAGGATCATCCCTATGTCACGTGTGATCCAGGAGGCGGACCTCCGCCGCGCACCTGTCCGAGCCCCAATGCCAGGCAGGTGACCCGGTACACCGAAGGGAATCCGCACCTGGGGCCCTCCGAGTCCGAGAGGTTGGCCGTCGGCGCCGAGATCCGCAAGCATCCGTACTTCGCGAGCGTGGAGTGGTACCGGCAGTCGCGCTCGGATCTCGTGGGTCAGAACACTGCCGATTGGGCCATGCAGAACCTGCCCGAGTGCGAGGGCGCCATTGCCTCGAACTGCATCGCCCGCACCGGTGGCGACATCACGATCCATGACAGCTATGCGAACGTCGTCGAGGCCGAGGTTTCCGGCATCACGACCCGGTATGCCGCAACCTTCCCGACGGATTGGGGTGAAATCGGAATGAGTGGCGCCTGGCGGCACGTAATCGACGCGGAACTCTACATTGCGGGCAACAAGGAGCGCTACGTCATCTCCAGGGACATGGCCCGTATCCGGTTCATGGCCCGCCACGGCAACCTGACGGCCATGTGGACCACCAACTACCGTGCCTCCTTCGCCAACCGGGCGGGCACGGGCAAGTTCGAGTCCTGGACCGGCCACGACGCGGTCCTCGACTGGAAGGATCCTCCGGGGCTGACGGGCGCTCGGCTTGCCGCCGGCGTCTTCAATCTCACCGATGCCGGGCTGACCGTCGACACGGCCAATCCCAACAGCGTCGACGGGCCCACCGCAGCCGGCTGGGGCCGGACCTTCTTCCTCACATTCAACATGCGCTTCTAAGCTCTCCACCGCAGTGATCCGGCGGTCCTCCGGCCACGGCAACGAAGGCGGATTGATCATCATCGACGCGACAGGGAACGAGGTTGGACCGGAACAACGCTCGAGAGTCATGATGGCAAGCCGGCCTCGGCGGCACATGCCGATTTCGAAGCACGTGCGCCACGCTGTCCAATGATGCCTGTTTGTCGTGTCAGAGACGGCATCGGGCAATCGTGTCCCGCGGCGTCGGGATCCTGCACCACGCCGCTGGACACGATCATCCAGGATCGGGGCTTCCCGGGCGGACGACACTTTCCTCTCCTGGCGTCCAGGACAGTGCCAACGTGGCACATCGCGATGCCGCCGGGAGGGGCTTCCACATACGTCCATAGACAACCCGGGTCCAATTCCGCGAGCTGCAGTTGCGGCTGTCGACAATGAGGCGACAGCGGGATGCGATGGCGTCCGAGGCCTCCGCGTCGGAGTCGGCTCCGTTGGCCCGTTGCGATGGGTTTCTCCCAACGCGACACCAATGACCTCCGAGAGGATACTGCTGCCCAGACAACCGTCGCTACGATCGGTCGACGTCATACCCGGCACGCCAGGGCGACGCACGTCGAGAACCAATGCGAGTTCCCCCCGCCGTTGCAACCCGGCCGACGGCCTCGTCCATGTCGGCGATCCTGACGGCACCGAGGTCGAGACGCTCGGGCCTGCAGCCGCCGGAGTTTGCGGGTGGCGAAGTGCTCCTCCAGTCCGATGAGGAACAACGTGCCGTCCCCATCCGGGCGCCCGCGAAGCAGGCGCCGAGGCCTGCGTCGCGGCCGAGGAATGCCCGTCGGCTCAGGGCGTCGCCGGTCCTCGGCGCCCCTGGCCCCGAGAGGTCTCCCCCCTAACTGCCTCCGAAGGTCATGCGTCGGATGACGTCGTGGCCATCGATCCAGCGATGCTTGAAGGCCGCGGCGACATGGCCCAGGGCCACCGCCAGCATCCCGTAGGCGAGCCACATGTGCACGTCCGCGGAGAGATCCTGGAGCTCCTCCCCGGTCTCCGGGAAGATTCCTGGCATCTCGACGCCGAACCACTGCACGGTATGGCCGCCGAAGTTGGTTTCCGCCCAGCCCGCGGCGATCACGAGCGCGGGAAGCGCGTAGAGCGCGGCGTGGCCGAGATGCGCAGCGGTGCGTTCCAGTCCCCGGATCGAGGCCGGCAGGACAGGAGGCGGGTAGGCCAGGCGGTTCGCGATGCGCACAAGAAGCAGGACGAGCAGCGTCACTCCGACAGAGATGTGGAGGTCGAACAGGAACTCCTCCAGCGGTGAGTCCTCCTCGACCAGGGTCGTCATCGTGTAGCCGCACCCCCACATGAAGACGAAACCCACGGCCATGATCCAGTGAATCAGGCGCGCGGACACATGGTAGCGTTCATGGATCATCGTCATGCTCCCCCGGTCGGGCCGTGATGCTGGGGCCGGGCGACCTGCATCGATCGGAGACGTTCGATACTGGGATTCCGGTTCGACTCTGGGTGTGCCGCCCGTTGGAATTCCGCTCCTCTCCGGATGGCGTGCGAGCGCCGGGACACCGGAGGCAGCAGGTTCGGGGGCGACATCGTGCCCGGGAACCGCGCCGGAGGCGGATCGCGTGCGACGGTCGCGTTGCAGCCGGGCCTGTGCCGTTATGCGGAGTTTTCCGCGGTGGCCGGAGTCTGCTCCGAACCCCGTCTTCCCTGCGGCGAGTGCTGTCCGAGGCGACCGTCAAGGCGGGAGCGAGGCTCCGATACCCCGTCATGCGATTGTTGTTCCGGCTGCAATGCGCCGGACCGCCGCGGAGGAGCGCGTTGCCGGCGCGCTCGCTCCGACACCTGCGGGGACGCCGGGGTCGAAGCGCCACAGGTGGAAAGGCTGTCTCACCAGGCCTGTGCGTGAGGTGGCGCCGGCTGTCACGATAGAGCCGGTCATGGACAGATCGGCCGGCGCTGGCGGTTCGCACACAAGGACCCGATCGATGGCGGCGCATGCAACAGCGGTGTGTGAGTAAAACATATGCAAGTCTGCCGGTTTTGTGTCATGCCAATGGGGGCCGGGCACCGGGGTCCGCCGCGCCGGCGCAGGCACGTGAAGTCAACTGATGCCGTGGGCAGGGATTGGTCGCCGGCACTGAGGCCTGACGCCACCGGCGTCCGAAGGGAGGAAGCGAGCGGTGACTGATCGCGAACCCGATACGCGGGAGAAGCAGGAGGGCGAGAGTCCGCAGGACCGCGTGTCCACGCTGGCCAAGGCGATTCTCGGCATCAGCGCCAGCCTCGATGTGGACACTGTGGTGCGCAAGGTTGTGGAGGAGGCGCGCAGTCTGACGGGCGCGCGCCTTGGCATCATCACCACGATCGACGAGTCGGGGGCGCCAGGGGAGTTCTTCTTTTCGGGATACACGGACGAGGAGCAGCGCGAGCTCCTTGCCTGGCCGCACAGCCTGGAGCTGTTCGAACACTTCCGCGAGCTGCCCGGGCCGTTGCGCCAGGGGGACTTTGCGGGGTACGCCCGGGCGCTTGGCCTGACGCCGCTGGCGAACTTCTCCGTCGCGTTCCAGGGCACGCCGATGCGCCACCGGGGCATGAGCATCGGTTACTTCTTTCTCGGCGCGAAGGCGGGCGGCGAAACCTTCACCGACGCGGACGAGGAGGTGCTCGTGCTGTTCGCCTCGCAGGCCGCGGCGGCGATCGCGAACGCGTGGGCACACCGCGGCGAGCAGCGTGCGCGGAGGAACCTCGAGGCCCTGGTCGAGACCTCGCCGGTGGGTGTGGTGGTCTTTGACGGCGGCAACGGGCAGATGGTGTCCTACAACCGGGAGGCACGACGGATCGTCGAGAGCCTGCGCATGCCGGGGCGCCCGCTGGAGGAGCTGCTCGGGATCGTCGTCTGTCGCCGCGCCGACGGGCGCGAGGTGTCGCTGGCGGAGTTCCCTCTGGCCCAGCAGTTCGCGAGCCCCGAGACCGTGCGCGCGGAAGAGATCGTGCTTTCGGTTCCCGACGGACGCAGCGTCAGGACGCTGATCAACGTCACGCCGATCGAGGGGAAGGGGCCGGTTCCGGGATCGGTGGTGGTCACCTTGCAGGATCTCGCGCCGCTCGACGAGATCGAACGGCTGCGCACGGAGTTCCTGGGACTGGTGAGCCACGAGCTGCGCACGCCGCTCACCGCGATCAAGGGCGCGGCGGTGACGCTGACGGAGCAGGCGGCCGGGCTCGACCCGGTCGAGATGCAGGAGTTCTTCCGCATCATCGGCGAGCAGGCGGACCAGATGCGCGTTCTCATCGCCGATCTCCTCGACATGGGACGGATCGATTCGGGCACGCTCTCGGTCTCGCCCGAGCCGTCGGCAGTGGAAGACCTGGTGGAGGGGGCCAGAGGCGCCTTCCTGGACGTGGGCGCCGGTCACGGCATTGTCGTCGATCTGGCCGCCGACCTGCCGCCCGTCATGGCGGACCGGCGGCGCATGGTGCAGGTGCTGAACAACCTGCTGGCCAACGCCGCCCGGCACTCGCCAGCCGCTTCCGTCATCCGCGTCGCCGCGGTCCGCGACGGGCAGCATGTCGCGGTCTCGGTGGCCGACGACGGAGAGGGCGTCGAGCGCGAACTCCTGCCCTACCTGTTCCGCAGGAACGTCGGCGGGGCCGGCGGCACGGCGAGCCATGGCCTGGGGCTCGCGATCTGCAAGGGGCTTGTCGAGGCGCACGGCGGGCGCATCCGCGCGACAAGCGACGGCCCGGGCCAGGGGACGACGGTCACCCTTACGATACCGGTCGTGGCAGAAACTGCCGGCACGCAACGCGTTCCCGCGGGCAGGCCTTCGATCCTGGAAGCGGAGGAGCGCCTTCGCGTCCTGGTGGTGGATGACGATCCGGGCACGCGGCGCTTCGTGCGCGACACGCTGACGAAGGCGGGCTACGCCCCGCTCGTCACCGGCGCTCCGGACGACCTCGCGGGCCTCATCCGCGCCGAGCGGCCCGAACTCGTGCTGCTCGACCTGCTGCTGCCCGGCCGCGACGGAACCGAGCTGCTGCAGGAGATTCCCGAACTCTCCGACCTGCCGGTGATCTTCATCTCCGGCTACGGCCGCGACGAGACGGTGACGCAGGCCTTCGAGCTGGGCGCCGACGACTACATCGTCAAGCCCTTCTCGCCGACCGAACTCGAGGCGCGCATCCGGGTGGCGCTGCGCCGGCGCCGGGATCCCGAGACCTTCGTGCTGGGGGATCTCGAAATCGAATACGAACGCCGCCTGGTCACCATGGCCGGCGTCGAGGTGGACCTCACCGCGACGGAGTACGAGCTGCTGCGCCTGCTCTCGATCAACGCCGGACGGGTCGTGCATTTCGACACGATCCTGCGCCGCATCTGGGAGGGACGCGACGGGGCCGATGCGAACCTGGTCCGGATCTTCGTGCGGACCCTGCGCGCCAAGCTCGGCGACAGCGCGGAGAACCCGACCTGGATCTTCAACCTGCGCGGCGTCGGCTACCGGATGCCGAAACCAGGCGAACGCTGACCCGCGGTTGGAGGCCGGGCCCCGGGCAACGGGCGCTGCCGCTGAGGCGTCGCTTGCTGGGACGGGGCGAATGCGCAACGCGAGCCGCCCCGTTTCCGTGGAAGGCCAAGGGCTGTTGCTCCCGTGCGGGCGATGGATGAGCTTCACTCGGGGCAGAGTCCGGTTTCTCCCATCCGGCACCCGTTCTTTCGGCACGCGCTCTACCACTGCGGTATTCGCGTCGTTCATCGCCCTCACCCTGTCCGGCCACCCCTGTCGGCAGGGGCCGGGACCGCAGCGCTTCATCGGCGAGCGTCGGAACGGGCGCCATGGAGTCATCGGCATTCTCCTGCGGGCGGCCCCGGTCAGGCCGATGCCGCCAGCGGGAAGGCGTGGGCCGCGTCGATCGGGAGGTGCGCCTTTCCGCACCGGGCGGCCGGGGCGCCTCCTTTCCGTCCCTTATACGTTATCGCCATGATTTATGTTTGTGCAATGAAGAAACCTGAAGAGCATACACTAGCCAGATGTATGGCGCGACATGAGGCAGCCTGCCTGCCTTTCGCACCGGATTGCGAGCACCCCAATGCGCTTCCAGAGACCCAGCGTGGCGCCCGCGAGGGCGGATCTGGCGGCTACGCCCGGCGGACCGCCGCCGGAGCCGCCCTTTGAAGAGGAACCGCTGATCCCGCGTCCGGGACCGCGACGGGAGAAGCGATGCACGTCTGAGACAACGCCATCCAAGACAGGGAATGTGTCATGCCGCAAGGCACGCGCCCGCCTCGCCCTTCTCCTTCCCGCCCCCGCTCTGGTGGTGGCGCACTCTCGCTGTCTGCCGCACCGGATGCGCAAGCGCAGATCACCGTCCGGTCTGCGCATTGGACTGTAGCGGCCGCCCGTCCGACTTCGTCCCGCCGATCCGGCCCACCTGTCACGCCGTTGCGATGTATCCTGAAGACGCCGGACGCCCTTGCGTGGCCGAGCAGGCGAGAGACCACCGGCACCGGAACGCCGTTCACGACCGCGCTGGATCTGCCGGCGAAAGGGTACACGAACGCGCCTATCCCGTCGGCTGTCGCTCCAGAATGCGCCGGGCCGGCATGTTGGGAACCGTCCTGGACCAGGTCTCGCTGTCGACCGGAACCAGCGTGCCTGCCTGGATCTCCGCCCATCGCACCGACACTCTCGCTTCAGCGGCACCCGATCAGCAGCAGGAGCGGGATGATGTCGGCCTGTTGCCGGTCGTTCTCCCGGAGCTGTCCGTCGCGAACCTCGCGGGGGCGGGCGGGCTCCTCGCGCGAAGAGAAGGGGAGTCATGCGCCGGGCCAGACGGCTGCCTCGCGGGGGAGGGGTCATTGAACCGCTGGCGGTTTGCACTCCCTGGGCGGCCTGGCTGCGGCAATGAAGGCCCGGGTGATCCGCTCCGGGCCGGCGCCGATCTTGGGGATCTCCTTCGCGGGCCGGCCCCGAGGACGCTTTGCGGCGGGTCGTGGCGTCTCTCCTCCGGCGGTCATTGTACGCGGTCTCATTGCCATGGTCGGCCAAACAGCTTGAGGATGGCGATTGACAGCGAGGCAGCGAGCACCATCCCGACGATATCGCCTCCGCCATCCCCAGAAGCGCCCGGCACTGAGCGGAGGGGACTTGCGTAGTCGGCCTGGTCAATCACACGGCCTCGACAGCCGCTCGACGATGCCGGCAGTTGTGTGACCGTGGTTGAAGTTCATCTGGATCACCGGTCCGGCCGCGCCGTCCGGACCGGTGCAACCCGCCCGGTGCGCCCTGCCTGGTCCGCTCCTTGCCCTGGCCCGACACCCCCGCAGCCGTATCCGGTCAAATCGCACTTGTTCAATTCCCGCGAGGCAGCCGTCTGGCCAGGCGCACAATTCCCCAGGAGGAGTGCGTCAGCGCCAGCCGCCGGTTCTCTTGCAGGATCCGAGTGGAATTCGTGTCGACGTGGCCTCGGTCGACGGCGAAATTCATGATCTGAAGGATACGCCGCAACGCCGCGGATGACGGGGGATTGCGTCAGGCCGGAAGGAGAACGTCGCCGCAGTCCTCTACCGCGTAGACGCGCAGCGGGCGCTCGCGCCCGCGAATCCCGCTCACGTGGGACGGGCATGAGGAGAGGTCGGCCCCGGCAAGTCGCGCGACCTCGTGCGAGACGACCGCCTGGCAGCCGAACTCCTTGGTCAACGCCTCCAGCCGGCTCGCGACATTGACCGCATCGCCGATGGCCGTGACCGATACGGCGCGACCGTAGCCCATCTCGCCGACGATGACGGGCCCCGCGTGGAGACCGATGCCGATGCGCAAAGGCGCGGGGAGTTCCTTGCCGAGCGCACGGTTGAGTTCCTCGAGCGAGGCCGTCATGGCGCGCACCGCGCGGAGCGCGCTCCGGCACCCCGCCCGGGGAGTGTCGTCGATCCCGAACAGGGCCATGACGCCGTCGCCTATGAACTTGTCCACATGCCCGCCTTCTCCTTCGATCGCCCGGCCCATGGCAAGGAAGAAGCGGTTCAGCAGGAACACCACGTCATAGGGCAGCTTGTCCTCGGAAAGCCGCGTGAAGGCGCGCAGGTCGGCGAACAGGACGGCGATTTCACGTTCGGCGCCTTGCTGATGGCCCATCCGCATCCCCGCCGCCGAGGGACCCGACGAGGCCGGCAGCAGGGGTGTCAGCGTGATGTCCTTCGACGGCACCACGCGGCAGGCCAGCCGCACATGCTCCGGCGCACCGATGCGCGTCAGCAGCGCGCGTTCGCCCTCATCGGGTGGCGCAAGCGTGTCGAAACCGCGCACGACATGCACTCGGCATGTTGAGCAGCGTCCGCGCCCGCCGCAGACCGACGCGTGGGGGATGCCGGCACTGCGGCTTACCTCCAGCAATGTCGCGCCGGGTTCGGCGCGCGCCACCCGCCCGTCGGGGTAGGTGACGCGGACCGGCCGTCGCCGCCGCGCCTTGAGAGCACGCACCGATCGCCAGACGACCAGCACCGCGAAAGCTGCGGCGACCGTGGCGGTTGCGAGACCCTCCACGTTTTCACTCCATTCGGCTCCCTCGTTTCCCGGATACCGTATCCGTTCCAGCATGGCGCCGGCCCAGCCGGCGTCCGCCGCCAGCGCCAGCACGTCCCTGCCGCCAACCGCGACACCCGCGAGCGCGAGTGCCGGCAGGAGCAACGCCGCCGAGAAGATGAACGGCAATCCGCGGCGGTACCATGGCCGCAGGCGCAGCCAGAAATGCACGCCGATGCAGCCATGCGTCCAGACAACGGCCATCAACGCGATTTGCTTGAAGGGATCGCTCCAGATTGCCCACAGGACGTAGGAGTAGCTCGGGTCCAGGTCGTAGCGCAGCGCAAGCCCGATCGTGCCGAGTACATGCCCGAAGAGCAGGAAGGGAATCGCCAGCCCGAGCAGTTGCTGCGCTGCCTCCCAGAGCGGCATCCTGATGCCGCGCTTGCGGAACAGCCGCGCAACCGAGAGCGTGCCGTGGACGGCGAAGCTCGCGCCCAGAAGGGCCACGCCCGGCGGGCTGCGCCAGATTGCGGCGAAGACGCGCCGCCCCGCCTCCATCGCTTCCACCGACGCGAGGCCGAACGTGTGGTTGAGCAGATGCCCTGCGACATAGGCGAACAGGACGAGGCCGCTCCACAGCCGAAGGCGCTGCGTCATGCGACTGCTCGCGAAGGGCACTGCAAAGCGTCTCCGGTGACGGCGCACCCGGCCCCGTACCGGCTTGCGAATGCCAGCAGCTGGTCGACGCAGCGAGGAGCAACGGCGCCAGGGCCTCTGGGGCCGGCCGCGAATGGTGTTTCCCACATCATTTCTGATAACTGCCCGGGGATTTTGTCACATTGACTCGCGAATCCACAGATCGCAACCGTCCGGGGGCGGGTGGCCAGCAGGAAGGCAACCATTCAGGACGGCAGCCCCGACAACACCGCGGGCGCATGTCGTCTCGCTGACCGGCCGCCTGCCTGCCCCGTTCGTCGGCTTGTCCGTTCGAACAGCAATGCCCTGATCCTCTGTGGCTTGAAGGGGTCATCCGTGGACACGTCCAGAGGGTGCGAAGAAGAACTGCAGTGCATTCCACACTCACCCATACGGATATCGCTGTTGGATCCGGCCACCCTCGTGCCTTGCGACCTGCCGCCGCCCACGCCTTTCCGGTCGAGGGGATCGACGACTTCCTGCCCATGTTGTGACCTTCCCACAACCACCCAGCCCTGCTCCGGCGTTGCTGACGCATGTGGCGCACAACCGACATACCGACCCGGTCTTCAATGTGGTGGTGGAAGCAGATCATGAAGGCTTGCACGCACAAGGCGAAAGGGCACCGTCAGCGCGATGCGCCGAAGGCACCCGTCAGCTGGTCGCGTTCGAAGATGTCGCCTGCTTCGCGGGATCGACGCTTACCGGGTGCCGCCGCAGTTCCTATGATTCCACCATGCCAGTGGCCATTGCGTTCGACACCCACCGTTTCGTCAAGCGCCTGACCGGCTGCGGCTTCACCAAGACGCTGGCCGACGAGCATGTCGCCCTGCTCAACAGCAACCTCGCGACGAAGATCGACATCGCGAAGCTCGAGGCGCGCATGGAGGCGATCAAGTCCGATCTGATGAAATGGATGATCGATCTGCTGAGCGCCCAGGGTGGACTGATCGTCACCCTCGTCAAGTTGCTGTTCCGCTGCCGGCGGCGTTCGATTCGCGGGCGTTCGGGAAATGAAACAGACTGTGTGAGAAGTCGAAGTTCTGGGATGCTCCTCCGGGCGTAGCAGCGGGAGCACCGGTACGAAGCGCGACAAGGCCATGGCAGCGGAGATCGATTTCAGGCACGTCTCCGGGACGTGAGAGAGACTGTGGTGGCGGAGGAGGTAGCCGCCGCAGGTGTTTTTGGCACCAGGTATGAGGCAGGCAGATCCAGTCCGCCCTCGACTGGATGAGCGAGGGCGGCACGCTTGTCGTCTGGCGCATTGACCGGCTGTCGCGCTCGATGAGTCAGCTGATCGAGATCGTCGAAGACCTGGGCGAACGCGGGATTGGCTTCAGGTCCCTCGAGGAGGGCGTTGACACCACCACGTCTGGCGGGCGGCGGGTCTTCCACGCAGTCGGCACCCACGCTGTGGAAATCAGTCACCGAAAGGCGTGACGACCACCTTTCCAAGAGCTGTCCGGTCGGCAGCATTGCGATTCGAGGCGTCAGGATGAGCCTTGTAACACTTGTCGGCCTTCCCGGGGCCGGTTCCCTGCAGTGTGCGGGACCGTCGCAACAACCGTCGTATCCCGGAAGACCACCAGTCTGAATTGATGGTGCATTGGAGCCATCGCTACAGATCACCCTCGCATTGCGGCACAACTCGCTGGCCGCTCCGGGGGTGGTACGGACTCTCCGGACGGCGCGATGCACAGCGTGGACGTGGAGTCCCTGGAGATAGTGCGGCCGCGCTCGATGGGCGTCGAACTAGTCGGGCTGTGGGCGATGGGGCGGCTCTACCGTGCCTCGGATGCCCTGACATCTCGTCGCCGGGCGATCGAAGACCACCTGTTCGCCAAGGTGAGCGACCTGCTCGGTCTCCGGTGCACGATCACCCTGATTGACCTGACCAACACCTTCTTCGAGGGCGCGGTGGCGAAGCAACCCAAGGAGCAGTGCCACGATACACAACAATAATGTTGACAACGATTTTGTTGTAAGTCTGTATGTGACGAAAGCGAAGGATGTGTTGTGCCATGAGATTGTCCACAGGCCCTTGGGTAAGCGGTGAGGACTTCTTCGACCGCGAGGCAGACTTACAAATCCTGAAGAGGCAGGTAAGAAACCATAACCACGTACTGCTGAGCGGACAGCGGCGTATGGGGAAAACCAGCCTCGTCCGGGAACTCGGTCAACAGTTGGAGGCCGAGGGCTGGATATCTCTGTTCGCTGATGTCGAGGGCGCGAGCTGTCCAGAGGACGCGGTTGCAGGCATCGCTCAAGCTGCGCACGCAGTTCGGCCGATTGCGAGGCGTTTTGCGGATGCGGTGGGGCGCTGGTTTGACGATAAGGTCGAAGAGGTCACCGCAGCCGAGTTTGGCATTAAGATTCGTGCTGGATTGGATGCAGGAAGCTGGCGACGTCACGGCGAGCAACTCCTTCGAGACTGCGCCGCGCAGGACCAACCGGTGCTTTTGGCCATCGATGAGCTGCCGATCTTTCTCAAGCGGATGTTGTCTCAGGACGGGAATGATCGACGGGTTGATGAGTTCCTGAGCTGGTTGCGCGGCACGGTGCAGGACCTTGGGCATGACTCACCGGTCCTCATTGTATCAGGCAGTGTTGGTCTCGAACCCCTCGTGCGCAGACTCGGTATTCCCGATCGCATCAACCACTTCTATTCCTATCGTCTGCAACCATGGGACCGCGACACCAGCATTGCGTGTTTTGGTCGCCTGGCAAAGAGCCATGGGCTGTCCGTAGAGGATGGTGTAGCGGAGGCGGTCTACGAAACACTCGGCATAGGTGTTCCTCATCAGATCCAGTCATTCTTCGCACGACTCGCGGACTTCATCGCACTGCAGGGCCGGGGTCCGGTGGCAGTGGAAGATGTCCGCGAGGTTTACCGCACAGGACTTCTCGGCCCTGCGGGGCAGAGCGATCTGGCGCACTACGAGACGCGGCTCAAGGATGCCCTGGAAAATGAGAATCACGCCATTGCCATGCAGGTCCTCGCGGAAACTGCCATCAAGGGCGTCTTCACGCCGGAGGCCAGGCGGCGCCTGGAGTTACTACATGCCCTGATCATGGAGGATGTTTCCGAACGCATCTCCGAGGCGATGGAGGTTCTGGAGCACGACGGTTATCTCGAAACTACCGAAGACGGGCATCGCTTCTCGTCTCGACTGTTGCAGGACTGGTGGGCTGCGCGTTTCCGGGGCCATTACATCCCCCTGGTCGGGGGCAGCGGTGACGAAACTCAAGAACAGGTGTGATGGCAATGACTGCTAATCGTCCGATCCGCAAGTTCAACCCGGGAACGTTCCAGTCCGACAAGGAGGTGGCGGAACAGTTCGTGGTCCGACACCATGAACTCGGGACCATTCTCGACGTTCTTCGCAGGAACATCGGATCACCGTCCTGTCAGCAAGTGCTTATCGTCGCCCCCCGTGGCCGTGGAAAGACCATGCTGCTGGCACGCGCGGCAGCAGAGTTGCGAACGAACTCCGAGTTCTCCGAGCATCTATTGCCCGTCCAGTTCATGGAGGAAAGTCAGGAGATTTTCAATCTGGCCGACTTCTGGCTCGAGACCTTGTTTCACCTTGCCCGACAATGCACATCGCACAGCCCTGAGATCGCAGAAGAACTGCATGACAGGCATGCTGCCTTAAGTGAACGCTGGCGGGAACAGGGGCTGGAGGAGCGTGCCCGCGTAGCGGTTCTGGACGCGGCGGACCGGCTCGACCGGAAACTTGTGCTTATGGTCGAGAATCTCCAGGCGCTCCGCAAAGACGTGGACGAGAAGGACTTCGGATGGAAGCTCCGCGGGGTTCTGCAGATGGAGCCCCAAGTCATGTTGCTCGCTTCGGCCACGAGCCGCTTTGAGGCACTCGACGACGCGGAAGAGCCGTTCTTCGAGATGTTCCGGATCATTGATCTGAAGCCCCTGACCACCGAGGACTGCCGACGTCTTTGGCAGGTTGTCAGCGGCGACACGGTAAGCGGGCGGGAAATGAGGCCGCTTGAGATCCTGACTGGCGGCAGTCCTCGGCTCCTCGTCATCATCGCAGCATTCGCACGGCACAAGTCTCTGCGTCAGCTGATGGAGGAACTGGTCACACTGGTCGACGAGCACACCGAGTATTTCCGTGGGCATCTGGAAGTCCTGGCCAAGACCGAACGGCGTGTCTATCTGGCTGTGCTTGACCTCTGGCGATTGTCAACACCCGGCGAGGTCGCTGCGCGGGCACGCATGGATGTCCGGATTGTGTCGACCATGCTTGGGCGGTTGGTCGACCGTGGCGCGGTGATCGTGGAAGGGAGCGGCAGAAAGCGGCAATACGCTGCCGCTGAGCGTCTTTACAGCATCTATTACAAGCTGCGGCGCGAACGTGACGAGGCGGCCATCGTGGAAAACCTGATCCGCTTCATGGCGGTGTTCTACAGCGAAGCGGAACAGACGGAACTGTTGCCGATTCTGATTTCCGAGGCGGCGGAGTCGTCAGCCATACGAGAGGGTCTCGACAGGGCAGCCGCCGGAATTCCGGAGTTCGACAAACTGTTGAACAACATGCGGCGCCTCAGCCCGGGAGAAGTACGATCTGTCAAGGTCGAACCCTCCGGCCGGCCTGTCTTGGGAGATCCTGCAGGACGCGCCTCGGAGAACGTGGCAGGCCCGCAGTCAGTCAAGCAGCTCATAGCGGATATCTCCGAAGCAATCGAGAAAGAGGCATTTGAGACAGTTATCGAGATCGTGGATCAAGCCGCGTCTTCCCAGGGTGCGGAGTCTTCTCAAGTGCCGGAAGTATTCGCCGCTTGGGCGTTAAACAGGAAAGCGCATGCACACAAAGCACTGGGCGATCTGGACTCGGCGGTGTCGGCCTACGCGGAGGTCGTGAAGCGTTTCGGCGCCAGCGAGGATCCGGAGGTGCAATTGTGGGTCGCCACGGCGCTGACCGACAGGGGAGATACGTACCGGGAACTGGGCGATCTCGACTCGGCGGTGTCGGCCTACGGGGAGGTCGTGAAGCGTTTCGACACCAGCGAGGATCCGAGGGTGCAGCCCTGGGTCGTCAAAGCGCTGTACTTCAAGGGACGTACGTACCGGGAACTGGGCGATCTCGACTCGGCGGTGTCGGTCTACGGGGAGGTCGAGAAGCGTTTCGGCGCCAGCGAGGATCTGAGGGTGCAATTGTGGGTCGCCACGGCGCTGGTCTTCAAGGGAGTTACGCACCGGGAACTGGGCGATCTCGACTCGGCGATGTCGGCCTACGAGGAGGTCGAGAAGCGTTTCGGCGCCAGCGAGGATCTGAGGGTGCAATTGTGGGTCGCCACGGCGCTGGTCTTCAAGGGAGTTACGCACCGGGAACTGGGCGATCTCGACTCGGCGATGTCGGCCTGCGGGGAGGTCGAGAAGCGTTTCGGCGCCAGCGAGGATCCGGAGATACAGCACTGGGTCGCTGAGGCGTGGATACGCAAGGCTGAGATACATGCCCACATTGGACGTGCCGAAGACGCTTTGCAGACATATGACGAGTTTGAACGCAGACTCGGCATTCTGAACAGTGAAAGAAAAAGCGAATTCATATGGCGAGCAACGCGAGTGCGAACGCAAGCATTGATGGTCCAGAACGATCTCCGGGCTGCCATGGAGACCTTCAGGTCCATGCATAGTGTGTTTGTGCCTGGAAATGACAGAATGATGAGAGACATTCTGGAACTCGTGCCCGACCTGATCGTGGCCGGCGTTTCGGCGCATGACCTGATCGAGACCCTATCAGCGGAGGATGCCAAAGCTGTCACTTTGGCGCCCCTCCTTGTTGCCCTGAAGCAGTATGCGGGCGAGCCGGTCCGTGAGCCGGCCGAGATTCTCGAAGTCGCAGCAGACATTCGCGAGCGCATCCGGGAGAAAACGGCGCTGCGAAGCGCAGAATTCTACAACGCAATCAAAGTGGACTGAACCGGCTTCCGCCCGTCGGTCCGCTCAAGAAATGGCCGCTTGTCCGGACACTCGTACCACTGACCTGCCCGGCGCTCTCGTCAAAGCATCGAGTACCGCGTCAAAGCGTGTGGCTCGAAGGGTGATGCGCAGAACGAAGAGCCTGACATCCGTACTGGGAAAGCATCAATGCCCTCGGCGAAGGGCGGGGCACGACCCTCTCTTGGCCTGGCGCACTCTTCGCCGGATCTGCAGGTGTCCGGAAAACGACCCAGACTGTGTGAGAAGTCGAAGTTCTGGGATGCTCCTCCGGGCGTAGCAGCGGGAGCACTGGTACGAAGCGCGACAAGGCCATGGCAGCGGAGATCGATTTCAGGCACGTCTCCGGGACGTGAGAGAGACTGTGGTGGCGGAGGAGGTAGCCGCCGCAGGTGTTCTTGGCACCAGGTATGAGGCAGAAGGAGCCTGTCAACCGGCCGCGGCGGCGATCATGGCGGGAACGCCGACGAGATTGATTGCGCGCCGCATGTTGCAGGCCAGGGCGGTGAGACTGAACTCCGCCCGGACATTGTCGAGCCGACGCGTCAGGAACGCGCCCTGGCCCATCCAATGCTTGATCGAACCGAAGGGATGTTCGGCCGATTCCCGGCGCGGTCCAGCACCTCGGGTCGTGTAGCCAGACGGCCCGCCATCCGCTCGAGCACCGCTTCGTTCTCGTATCGCACGATGCTCCGATAGGCTCTCTTCGTGCATCGATTGCGCAGAGCGCAGGCTCTGCAGGCGGCGCGGTTGAGGCAACTCACGACCCATGTTCCGCCACGTGCCTTGCCGGCGGTATCTCGATACAACGGCATCAGACGCTCGCCAGCGGGACAGCGATAGACGTCGGCCGCGGCGTCGTACCGGAAGTCGGACTTGGGGTAGCGCCCGCTATGCCGGGCGGTGCTCCGATCCGGCTTCGGCACCCAGGTCGTGACTCCGACGGCTTCGCAGGCCTCGATGTCCTCGATCTTGTAGTACCCGCCATCGGCCACGGCGTCGATCTGCTCCACAGCAAGGTTCTCCCGAGCCGCGGCGGCCGTCTCCGCCAGCAGGCCAAGGTCCGAGACCTTGCCGTGAACCTGCTGCTCGGCAATCAGGTTGCGCCTGGTATCCACCGCGATCTGGGCGTTGTAGCCCACTCCAACCCCGGTGCCAGCATGCATCGCTCGCGAGTCGGGATCGGTCAGCGACACTTGTGCCTCGCCGCTCTCGGCCAGCGTCCGCCGATGACACTCGATGGCTTTCCTTCGCTCTCGCAACGACGCGATCTTCTCCCGCAAACTCGCAACGACGGGCGTGGCGCCGTCGGTGTCATGCGCATCCGCTTCGCTCATCCGGTCGAGGTAGCGGTCCAGGCGTTCGTCGATGCTCTGCAAGTGCCTCTGCAGCTTGGCCTGCGTGACATTGCGGTCGCGGTTGTTTACCGCCTTGATGCGTGTGCCGTCCACAGCGATCAGCTCACGGCCGTAGAGGTCGAGTTCGCGGCAAGGCTTCACGAACTCGCGGAACACCTGGCGGAACGCATTCCTGTTGTCGCGCCGGAATTCCGCAATCGTCTTGAAGTCCGGATGCAACCGGCGCAGCAGCCAGATCACCTCCAGGTTGCGATGCGTCTCCTGCTCCAGACGGCGGCTTGACCGAACCCGGTTCAGATAGCCGTAGATGTAGAGCTTGAGCAGATCCGCCGGATCGTAGCCCGGACGCCCCGGTCCCGTGGGCGAACGCGCTCAAATCCTGCCGCCTCAAGGTCAAGGCCCGAGACGAATGCATCGATGAAACGGACCGGGTTGTCCGGTCCAACGTAGTCGTCCACAGCGCCAGGAAGCAGCAGAAGCAGGGGCGATCTTCACCAGGTATGTGCGCCATGACGCAGTCTACCGACCTCATCGGCTGGAGAAACACCGCCACGCGCGTCATCACCGACTTTTTCACACAGTCTGGTTCGATTGCCGGATGCCTGCAAATCCGGTGGTTTGAATGATCACCGACAACACCGGGACGTCGCGGATGAGGATCCGGCAAACCATGGCGGAGTTGCGACATGCGCCGCTCGGGAAAAGGTGGAACTCCGGAGCCCGCAATCGTTACAGTACCCTTTCGGCAACAGCGGCCCTCCGGGGTGGAGGAAACATGCAACTGGCGTTCGGGGACTTCCCGCCGGGGCTTGCGGCGTGGGCTGGCGTGGGTGGATCCGTGCCCAAATCCCGGGCGGCATGGCTGGCCGCGGCGATCGCCCTGGCCGTGCTTGCGGCCGGATGCGGAGGAGGCGGGGGCGGCGCTGCCTTGGATATGCCGGATCCGCAGCCTCCCGTCGCGCCTGACCCGCAGCCTCCCGCCGCTCCGGACCCGCGGCCCGCCCGGTCCGCGGCACTGCAGGCCCTGGCTGCCCCATACGAAAGCGATTCCGAATACAGGACGGCCTGGGGCCTGGCGCAGATCGACGCGGCGACGGCCTACGCCAGGATCGCCGGGCGGGATGGTGCCGGGACCGCGCCCGGCGCGGGTGCCCGTGTCGCGGTGGTCGACACCGGCATCGACCTCGGACACTGGGAATTCGACACCTATCCGATCAGCCGGACCAACCCGCCCGTCAGTTCCGTTCCGTCGCACGGAACGGCGGTAGCGAGCGTCATCGCCGCGCGGCGTGACGGGCCCGTTCCGGCCAACCTGCGGTCCTACGACTTCCATGGCGTGGCCTGGGGCGTCGGACGACTCCAGATCATGTCCGTCGCCCTCGGCCGCACGGACCCGGACCGGAACTACGGAGGCGTCAGGACGAGGCAGGTGGCCACCGCCATCGGCGAGCTCGCGCAGGGGTTCTCCGACCTGGCGGAAACCGATTTCGTCAACATGAGCTTCGGGGTCGAGGGATTGGTCGAGAACTACCTGGGCAGGAGCTTCGGTGCAGGTTATGCGCAGGCTGTCCGAACGCTCGCGCAGACGGGCAGACCAAACGACAAGGCGATCCTCGTGATCGCCGCCGGCAACGACCACGGACGCGTGTGCGCGTCCCCTGAGCCGAACTGCGTCAACGGCCGGATCGAGGCGACCTCGCCGGCTCTCTATGGCGGGCTGCCCGCGCTGGAAGCATCGCTGCGCAGCCATGTCGTGGCCGTGGTGGCGACAGACGAGGACGGGCGCATCGCCTCGTTCTCCAACCGCTGCGGAGTCGCGGCGAGATGGTGCATCGCCGCACCCGGCGTCGAGGTGCCGGCCGCCTATTACGGCCCGGACCGGGACGATCCCGGGCGGACGGTGCGGGGTTACGCCCGATGGAGCGGAACGTCCTTCGCCGCGCCCCATGTGACCGGCGCCCTGGCGGTGCTGAAGCACTGGTTCCGGAGCCGGCTGGCGAACGAGGATCTTCTCGCACGGCTCTACGCGACGGCGCAGGTCACACCGGATCCGGTCGCGCCGGGCGGTTTCTGTCCGGAGCATCTCGACCTCGACGGCGACCGGAGCGACTGCGAACTGTCGTCCGAATTCGGCCGCGGCGTCATGGATCTTGGCGCCGCGTCCGCGCCGGTGGGCGGGGTCTCCATCGCGCTGGGCGAGAGGGTGGCAGAGGGCGGGGTGCCGGCGCAGTCGAGCCTGATCGTATCCGGCGCCGCGATGGGAGACGCGTTCGGCCGCGCCCTCGCGGGCCGGAAGATCGCCGCGTTCGACGCGCTCGGCGCGCCCTTCTGGATCGATGCCGCCGGTTTCGCGACGGCCGCGCCACGACCTGACCCGGCGGCACGACTTTCCCGCTGGCTCGCAGGAGAGGCCGTCAGGCGGGCCGCGCCGCCCGTGGCCGGAACCGTGCTGGCCGCCGTCGACGGCGAGGCGCCAGGCGGGCTACATGTCGGCGTCGGCAGGCTGCAAGGCGCGCACATGGCGCTTGCCGGCCCGGCGGCTTCCGCCGGGTTCCAGTTCGGTAACACCGTGCTCTCCACATTCGCCTCGACCGACTCCGAAGGCGAAGGCGGCGCACTCCGCCTGACCCCTGGCGCACGCGGTCTTGCGCTGTCGTGGCGTCCGGCGGACGGGCGGGCGGACCTTCGGGCGGGCTGGATCGAGGAAACGGACAGCCTTTTCGGGACGGGCGCGGAAGGAGCCTTCGGCAGGCTCTCCTCCGGCCTCGCCTTCGTCGGCGCGTCGCGGTCCTTCGAGGTTGGCAACTGGCGTATGGGCGTGGCCGGAGAGCTCGGGCTGGCGACGCTGGAGACCGCGGGCGGGATCCTGTCGGAAGCCGGCCGGAACGCCTTCAGCACGGCGTTCTGGGCCGATGCCGTCCGTCCGCTGGCGGGCGGGACGCTCAGGCTTTCCCTGGAGCAGCCGCTGCGCATCGAGCGCGGGCGCCTTCGCCTCTCGCTTCCCGTGGACCGGACGCCGGAGGGCGCGGTCGTGCTCCGGACGATGGCCGTCGGCCTCGAGCCGTCGGGCCGCGAGATCGACATCGGCGTCGACTGGACACGGGCTGTCGCGCCAGGCGCCGCCCTGAAGATCGGCACCCTCCTGATCCGCGAGCCGGGTCATGTCGCCGACCGGAATCCGGAGGCCGTCATCTTCACCGGCCTGCGCCTCGGGTTGTAGCGGCCGTACGGTGGGACAAGGCGCCGGACAGAGGCGCTGGCAGGCTTCTGTCCGAGTTCGGGACCGGGATGACCCCAGACCCATGCCGGGCAGGATGACCCGGACGGCGAGCTGAGCCTCCTGGGGGCCGATCGTCAGGGACTGGCTGCAGGATGTCATCGTCCGTCACGCCGTCGATGATGTCGGCGAGCACATGACTGTTGCTGATGTCCGGGGGAGGGCATCGCGTCGTCGATTTCCCTCATCGGCACGAAGGGGGCGGCTGCAGTTGAACCGCAGCGAAGCCGTCGCCATCCTGCCCCGGCCCTGAGAGCCGACCGCGTCCGGGGCGCTGCCAGCAAATCTGCCAGATCCCGTGAACGACTCAACCCGGGCGCCGATTCCGGGCCTGTCCCGCAGCAGGGAGACCGGCAAATGCGGGTCTGTTCGCCCTCCGTTCATCGGCTGTTGGCAAGATCAGCCGCAGCGTGGGAGGGTCCTGCTGGAAAGCCGACTGTCTCCACAGTCCGTCATCAGGTCGTCACCATGAGACCGTGTTCCGGGCGGCGCATGCCGCGCCTGTCGAGTCGTCGTCACGCAACCGCCGCGAGCCCGTTCTTGGCCACCAGCGTCAGCAGCTTCAGCGAGGTGCCGCGGGGGCGCTTCTCGCCGCGCTCCCACTGGCTCACCAGACCTGTCGTCACGTTGAGGTAGCGCGCGAATACCGCCTGGCTCGCATGCTCGCGCAGCCGAAGTTCGCGGATGTCCCCTGGCGTCATCTCCTTGACGGGCGTGAGGCACATCTCGTCGAACTTGCGCATGGTCTGTTTCGACATCAGACCCGCTTCCGCCAGGCCGAGCGCCGCCTCGTGCACCGACGCCAGTATCTCGCTCTCATACTGCTTGGTCATCGCATTCCACCTCGATTATCGTTCCAGTCGCCTGCGCGGCCGCAAGACCGGCCGCATCCAGCCCCAGATACTCGTTTGCCAGCGAGCGCAGCCCCGAGAGTTCCTTGCGCCGCAGGTTGTCCCGGTCGCTCTTCGCAAACCCGTGCACGAAGAACGCCAGTTCGCCCCGGCGGAACACCACGATCGTGCGGAACCCGCCAGAACGGCCACCACCCTTGCGGGCGATACGCTGCTTGATGACGCCGCCGCCGAGGTCGGCGTCGATCAGCCCCGCCCCGGCGCGTCGGACGGCCTCGCACAACACCGCATCCTCCAGCCCCTCGCGGTCGGCGAACCGGGCGAACGCCTTGGTCTTGAACGTCTGCAACCCGGACCTCGCCAGCGTCCACCTTCATGCCTCCTTTTGTAATACCGGGTGCGGTGTATTTCAATCCGCCCGTGCTGCCAACGCCACCCCCGATCCGGCATTCACTGGCCGGATCCCATCCTGCCGCCATTGTCGTGATGAGGACTCGTCGCAATCCGCCGGTCGTTGGAATGCACCAGGCGAACTGGCCCAGGACATCCGCGACACGCCGGACAGCGCCTGGTGAAACGTCTTCACCACGAGGAGATCCGCGTCCTGGAAGGTCTCCCGACCTTACGCTGAGCCGTTGACATCCGCGAAATCCCGTTGCATCGGCCGGTCCAGCCTCTGGAAACACCGGCCGGTGAAGCATACATGTGGCCAGCAAGCTGCACGACGGCATCGCATCGCCCTCCGCGGCGCTGAAACCGGGAGCGGCGCGTCGATGACCGCGGACGCCATGCCGCCGGCAATCCCGCGGGACAGTCTTGTGCAGGGACCAATGCCGGCGCGGACGCGGTCCGTTCAAGGTGTCCTTCAGCAAGAATACGGATGAAGGCCGTTCAAGTTTTCAAGGCATCCGCCAGATTCCGGCGGTGGCCGCAACGCTTGATCGTGACCGTGAAGTCGACTTGATGAAACCGGATTTTCCCCCGGTTGAGTGCTTTCAACTGACTTTTGTGAATCGAGCCCCCGTAGAACAGGATCGGTCTGCACACGGCCCCGGACGTCTTGGGCGCAAATCGCTCGGTGAATGCCGCGCCCCCCTGCAACTGCTCCAATGCCTCCGATATGTCCACGCCGCCGCTCTTGAGTTCGATCGGCGCCGCGACGAGTTTCCGCCCGTCCCCAGGCACGAAGAGGATGAAGTCGCATCGCTTGCCCGATCGTCCATGCGCCTCGAAGGCCTTCTCCGCGTCGACGACGATCCGGTCGCGGGGGATATCGTCGAGGTACACCTTGCATCCGTCTCCCGAGAGGGAACCGCAACAATTCTCCGCGCCTATGTTCGCGCGGATGCCGTCAAGGACTTCCTTCACTCGGGAGTGCCGCTGGCCGAGGTTTCCGCAAGCCGGTTCTGCAACTCGGCCGAGCGGTTGTAGAGTTCTTCGGCGACGTCATCGTAGTCTGGAGGCTCGATGCCTTCGCTACGGTCGAACGGGATTTCCTCAACCGTCGACCCGTCGCCTGCTTCGCCCTTCCGGAACAGCCACACTCCGACATCTTCGGGCCGCAGCCGGCCCCGAGCCGAAGACCCGTCTACAAGGTCGCCGGTCTTCCTATTGAACTCGCCTTCCAGCATCAGGTTGGCGAACTCCTTGAGCAGCCAGTCGCTGTGCGTGGTGGCCACCACCCGCACGCCGGCGTTGACCAGCCGGGCCAGGGCGTGCGCCACCTCGGTCTGGGCGGCCGGATGGAGGTGCGCTTCCGGCTCCTCGACAAACAGCGTGTCGCCAACGCCCACACCGTCGCGCAGGAACAGGACCATCGGCGCCAACTCGGTCACCATCGACGAGGCCTGCCCAAGTCCGATGTCCCGCGTCGCGTTCGGCGGCCGATAGAGGAATTCGGGATATCCGCCCGACGATTGCCGGCGCGCCACGACTTCCCCTCCCAGCGTTCCGCCTTCCAGATCGGCGGCGATCGTCTCGATGACTTCCGGCTGCTTCGGCGCCTGGCGGAATTCGCCCTCACGGTCCCTGTAGTCGATAAGCCGCCGCATGAAGTCGGCCAGCGGTCCGGGGAAGGTGGGAAACTCCGAAGCGCGCTCCAGCCCTGCACGGGTAGCGCGCTCCATGACCGAACTCGCGATGACTCGATGGCTCTGCATGATGCCGCTTCTCGCGGCGGGCAGGTAGTGCGCCTGTTTGTCTCCAAGTCCAAGAAGATCGGCAAGATCGGAAAGAGTGGCGAGCGCCTTGGGGAATTGGCCGGCCTCGAAATAGACTTCGATCTGTTCCAGTCGGCTACCAAGCTCCGAATCCGGTCCGCGCGTCGGCAAAAGGACCATGTCTTCAATGTCTCCCGCGATCACTGGGTCGGAGTCCTCCAATGTGGCGTCGAATCGCCACAGGTCCCGTTCTGCATCGCGCACGCTCAGGGAGACCTTCGCACGGTCGATTCCGTCTCGCGCCCGAACCAGTGCCGACGCCGATGAAAGATCGAAGCAGCGTCGGAGTTCGCGGACCAGATCGGCCGCCGCTCCATCCGGACCGACAAGTGCGTCTTTCGCCTCGCGCCGTATCCATGCTGGTAGATCGGAGAACATGAACGGCCGATCCACCAGGCTCAGCTTGTCGCCAAACCCCTCGGCCGCTCTGGAGACAGCCCCCCGTTCTTCCTCCGGAACCCCGAAACTGCCCAGGAAACGCTTTGCCGCGCGGTGGAATACGCGGTCCAACTGGCGACGGACCACGGGAATGCGCGAAAAGCCTTCCAGCGTGTTGTGCAGCGCGTAGATCAACACCGAGAAGCAGGTCTTGCCGGTGTTGCTCGCACCGACGAATATCGTCAATGGTCGCAGTTCGACCTCACCTTTCCCGATGGGGCCGAAGTCTTCGACCGCGATCCGTACATCGGCATGCGCCGGGCGTCCGGCGCTTCCCGATTTTCTTTCGGTGCTCACGGTCATTTCGCGCGACTCACCCCGTTCCGCTCAACCCGCCCGATGGTCGCAAGCGGCCCGGTCACGGTCAAGGTGACTCCCCGTCCGTCGGCGCCCACCGGCGGTACGGGAGTCCGATGCAACCAGGATCGGCCAGGGGGTCCGTGACATCCTTGACTCTTGCTGGAAATGGACGCATCCGCCTCCGGCATCCTGCCGCCCACATAGTTCGCGAGCAGGTCTTCAGCGATGCTGTCCGCGACCCGCGTCGCCGACTTCTTCACCGAGTCCTCCGCCAGATGCGCATACCGCGCGGTGGTCTCGATGTCGCTCTGCCCAAGGAGCTTGCCGATCACCGGCAGGATCTCTCCGAGCGCCAGCGTGCGGAACGCAAGGCTGTCCCTGATCATGAACGTGCACGCCCTCCAGGCCGGCGTTGGCCTGAACACGATCCCGTCAGCAGGTCATACAAGATCCGGCAGGTGGATACGGCGCAGATCGCCGTTCGGACGCGAAGCGTGAGCAGAGCCTTGAAGACCGACGGAATTCAGCATGTCAGGAGGTGCAGGGCCAGTGCATTCTTGACGAATTCCTCCTTCGTCAGGCCCTCCACGGATACGGCAAGACGGATCACGGACGGCCCCCGATCAGGTTCTTCTGCCACAGCTCGCCGGGCGCGAAGCTCTCGTCGAGCCAATGGCGGTAGTCGTCAGTCGCGAGCCGCCCGAAGCTCGTGCGGCCATCCTTCGCCTCGAGAACCACGATGTCCTCCAGATCGAACACGTCCACGAGAAGAGGCGACTGGGTGGCGACAATGACCTGCACCTCAACGGCGAGCGACTTGATCATGTCGCCTATCAGCGCGACGGCCGTCGGCACCCCGCAGCGTTCGACGAACTCGCCCAGACGACGCGATCGCAGCATCCAGCCGAGCATGTCAAGGAAGAGCACGAAGTTGGACTTGCCGGAGCCGTTGGCGCTTATCAGGACGCAGGCGTAGCCCAAATCCGACAACTCGACATCAGCGAGTGATCTGAAACCGCGAATGCGGATCGGCTTGAGCCTTGTCGTTTCCGGTATGGAAGGCCGCTCCAGGGTGCTGACAGCGCACGCAAGTGTGGCAGTCTCAGGGGCCCGGGGGACGTTTGCGAGCGCTCCATCTCGACGAACCGTCTTCCCGTGGCGAGTGTGTTCGAGGCCGCAGCGCGCGACTGGACAGCCAGGGAAGGCCGCCAAGTCCGCACCGGTTTTCCGCCGCGCCGGGGACGGTCGGCCCGGAGCCTTGCGTGCCCGATCAGGGCATGCGGCTTCCAGTCGCCGGCGTGATCGCCCTGGCCAGCCGAGATCGCCGGTCGACCTGACTGGGCGGGACGGGGTTCTGTCGCTCCCGCCCTGCCGTTACATGTCGCGCGTCCGACATTCCGCATTTCCGCTTCGTTGACGCGCCTCCCCCGCCCCGAGGGGAGCCCGGGCCCGCAAGCGGGAAGGCGAGCGCACGTCCGGGATGATGTTGCCGAGAATCACGATCACCGGTCCGAGGAAGACGGCACCCTGCAACCTGTCCAGGCAGCAACCGCGTTCCTTATCCACTTCGCCGGCCTCGCCGGAAAGGGGCGTCGTCCAGCGCTTCGCGTCGATGCCCGACGGCGAAGACCGGCCGATGGACCGCTGACGCTCAGCATTCCATCCTACGAAGGCGACGCCATCTTCCAGGCCTCCTCTTCGGTGCTGTCGGCCTTCTCGATGCAGGTTGGCACACCCGAGACGAACCCTTCTCTCTCGCAGCCGCTGCTCACTGAATTCGGCACGGGCACGTTCCGCATGGAAACGGGACGGATCGAGAACAGGCTCCATGACGAGCACCGCGTTTCGCTCCGTCCCGATGCCCGGGAGATGCGGATGACGCTTCGCCACGAGGCCGACGCGGCCCGCGGCCGCATCGGCCTCGATGTCGCAGGCGCGCTGAACGCCGGCCACGTTCCAGGCGAGTCGGAAGCGAGCGTGGGCGTGGCCTGGCTCTTCCTCTGGCAGTCCGATGCGTTGCGAGCCTTTCCTGGCAGCTGCGTGCGTCTCCACCCTGGCCGCCGCATGCACGGAACAACGGGCGCGGGAAGCTGCGTCTCTTCCGGGCGACAAGGCCTCCCCGATCGTGCAGGAAGGCGCCATCTACACTTCCGTGGCCATCTGGTCACAGGGGTGCGTCTTGTACAGCATCGAGATTCCGGGAAGCCAGGCGCCGGCGGCACTTGCCTACAGAAGCGGCGATGGATCGTTCAGCTATGCCCGGCCGGAGCGCTGTGTGGAGGAAGGTGAAGGACGATAGGTGCCAAGCGTTCGGCGCCGCCCGGACCTGCTCCATTCACGCCGGGGCTGTCCGGCACGGGAGCCGGGATCAAAGGATCGCGGCACGGTGCATTCCTCTCCTCCTCTTGGTGCATGGCGACAGCACCCCGCTTGCGATAGCCCCTCGTTTCAGGACTGCGATGGGGACCGAGACAGTGCCCGATACATCGATGTTCGACTCCCTTCACGGAATTGCCTGGGGATGCATTCCGGCTGTCAGGGCATTGGTCAGGCTCAAAGGTCCGGGGTCGTGTTGACGACCGGAGATTGCGGAGGTTACACTTGACGCGCCGTTGAGGGATCCGAGATGGCCGTACGCACGTCACAGGGGGCAATTCGCTGGTGTGCCAGGAGAATGGATGTCCTGTCCCGAGGGAGTGTGTCCTTTTTGCCACACGGTCTGAAGGATCATCCCTTGACCGGTTGTCCCCCGACGGGGTTAGATGGTTTTGTTTGCACACCCGATTCGATCGGGCCACGCATCATCCTTGCAAGGGAGAAATGTAACCTATGACCAGATTAAACAAACTTACCGTACTCGCGGCAGTCGTGGCCTTGTCGGTCGGACTGGCCGCGTGCGGCGGCGGCGGTAGTAGCACGGCGACGGCGCCGACTGAGCCGACTGATCCTGCGCCTCCACCGCCGGCCAATCTCACGGCGCTCTTTGCAGCAGCTCAGAACGCGAGCGACGACGCAGCCGCTGCCGGCAAGGCTGCCACGGCTGCCGAGATGTCCGCGAAAGAAAGCGACGACATGCTGACCACGACGGAAGTCGGCGGCGATTCCATGAAGGCAATGATGAACGCCCAGGCCATCCTCGATGCTAGGGATGCCGCGGCCAAGGCCGTCATGGATGCCGAGGCGGCTCTGACCGCGGCCAAAAAGGCCAAGATGGACGCCATGGACATCGCCGACGATCATCCACAGAAGGCAGCCGTGATGGCGGCGGCCGACGCTGCGGTCAAGGCTGCCGAGGAACAGGTCGAGGCGACTACCGCAGTGCGTGACGGCACGGCCATCAGAAACGCCGTGGCGGAGGTCACGGGCGGCGCCGGCGGGACCGGAACGCCGCGGTCGGTGGCCAACGTGGTGGGCGGCGACATCGGCGATGCGCTGAAACCGACCGATACGAGCCCTCAGAGAACAGGCACGAGAATTGCGGCTCATGCCACTGATGGGCCTGCGGCCACCATCGCCGCTGCGCTCAAGCATGAGGCCAACGATGCCCAAGGCATGACTTGGGCCGAGATCGTCGGTGAAGATAACGTCATGACGATGCGGCTCGGCACGATTGATGCAACCGGTGCGCTTACCGCAGGCAATGCTGAGGTTTCGGTGGCGTCGCTCGCCGGCATGACCGCAGCGAACGTGCAGCCCGACGGTACCGATCTCAGCACAACCGGGAACACCGATGGTGATGCTACCACCGGCGGCACGTACATGGGCATTTTGGGCGCGGTCGTGTGCCTGGGAGGCTCCGACGGCTGCAAGGTAACGGACGGCAAGCTGGGTGCCGGCTGGTACTTCTCTCCGGCTGCGCCGATGACGTACTACCAGAGTGCCAACGACGACCCGACGACGACCGAGGACGAGAGCGTGAATTATGTGGTCGATAACTCATACGCATCGTACGGCTACTGGCTGGTGAATGCAGACCAGGGCGATACCGATCCCTCTAACGATGAGTGGACCGTCCACACCTTCTCATCGAGCGCTGGTGGGACCGCTGTCAACGTGGCTGCGGGCACCGAGGAGAACGGGCTCGCGGACACGGCGACCTATTCGGGTATGGCTGCAGGCATGTCGGCCCGCACGATGGGCAGCGGCGACTCGATGACAACCGACTCCGGCGCGTTCACTGCTGATGTGATGCTGACGGCGAACTTCGGGACTACCCCGACCGTCCGCGGCACCATCAACAACTTCATGGGTGACGCGGTTGGTTCGGGCTGGAGCGTGAACCTTGAGAGCGTTGCGCTTGGAACCACCGAGGCAAGCGGTGTTGCCACAGGCTCGGGCCGCGACGGCGAATGGGATGCCACGGCGTATGGTAATGACGCCGACGCGCGTCCGGCGGGTATCCACGGCGGCTTCGTGGCTCACTTCGCGGATGGGGATGCCGCCGGAGCTTTCGCTACCCGAATTGACGAGTAACAGGTTATCGAGATGGGGTGAGCAACCCCATCGCATCGGAAGGGCGGCCTCATGCGGCCGCCCTTTCATTTCTCCATATCCGAGTATCGAACACCGCAGCGATGCGACGGCAAACGGTCGAGTAACTCCCGGCCCGCGGTCTCTCGCCCTGCCTATTTGCAACTGGTGAGCGTTCCAGCCATGAGATGCTTCCTGACCCGCAGCGCCCTTCCGGGGGTACTTGTCCTGTTTCTGTCGGCGTCCGCATGGAGCTCGGAAGACACGACCGGCCTGCGATTCCAGGTCGGCATGGCCGCCTTGGACGCCGCCCTCGCGACGGAGGACGTGGAGAACCGGGACGCCCTGCTCGACGAGGCGATCAAGGCCTTCCGCACGATCCTGATCGACCGTCCGGGTCTGGTACGGGTGCGTCTGGAACTGGCTCGCGTTTTCTTCCTGAAGGAGGATGACACGCTCGCCCGGCGGCACTTCGAGCAGGTGCTGGCCGGTGACGTGCCGGACGCGGTCGCCGCCAATGTGCAGCGTTTCCTCGATATCATGCGGGCGCGGCGGCGCTGGGAGGCGCATTTCGGCGCAGCCGTGGCGCCCGACAGCAACCTCAACGCCGCCTCCGGCACACAGACAATCTTCTTGGACACGCCCTTCGGACGCCTTCCCTTCACCCTCGACCGGGCTGCCTCGCCCAAGTCCGGCCTCGGCCTCTCGGTCTGGGGCGGGGGTGAGTACCAGGCTCCGCTGACCGACCGCCTGCGGCTGCGCGCCGGGGCCGATGCCTCCATGCTGGACTACAAGGGCGGGGACTTCGACCGCCACTCCGCTTCGGCCCATCTCGGTCCGCGCTGGCTGATCGACGCGCGTACCGAGGCAAGCCTGCTGGCGACTGCGTCGCGGCAGTGGACCGCCGGGATGCCCGAGACGGACCGCTACGGTCTCCGCCTGGAGGCAGAGCACCTGCTGACGCCCCGGCTCACGGTGGTCGGGCAGACGAGCGTTGCGCGGCGAGACTGCCGCGATTGCGACTGGCTGGACGGTCCTGTGGGGAATGCCCTGATCGGCGCTTCCTGGGCCGCCCTTCCGATCCTGCGTCTCGACGGCAACGCCGGCTGGAACTGGAGCCGCGCCGACGTAGAACACTGGCGCAGCCGCGGCCCCAGGGCGGGCCTCGGCGCGACACTGGCCTTGCCGGCCGGTTTCACGGTGGGCCTGCGCGCTTCCGTGCAACGGACCGAGTACCAGGGCCAGGGCTTCGCCCACAACACCATCGACCAGGAGCCACGCGTTGACCGCATCCGCTCGTTCTCCGTCTCGGCGCACAACCGCGCTTGGACCGCGTTCGGCTTCAGCCCGCGGCTTTCCCTCATCAACGAACGCCGCGACACCAACGCCCAGGCGCTCGACTACAGGCGAAATCGCGCTGAACTCAGCTTAGTGCGTCAGTTCTAGGACAAAGACGCGCCGCAATGGATGAGTTCTGGCCACCCCCGTCACCGTGGCCCCGTCCTCTAGAGCGTTATCCGATCAGGTTGGATCATATCCGGCGGCGGCGAAACAGTTTCGGCATTCCTGGGGCTGGATGGTTTCGAGGATGCGGGCGATGGCCGTCCGCAGGCCTTCCACGGTGCGCTCGGCGGCCTTGCGCAGGTGCGCCTTGAGCTTGGAGAAGGCCATCTCGATGGGGTTGAAGTCAGGGCTGTAGGGCGGGAGGAAGAGGAGTTCGGCGTCGGCCGCTTCGATCCTGTCGCGAACCCCTTGTCTCTTGTGGCTGGACAGGTTGTCCATAAATGTTGTGCACAACATTTTGAATAGGCTCTTATCGGTCGCGCCTGCGCGACCGATAAGAGCGTTGAGCTGAGCCGCGCGCTCCGAACGTCGATCCAGTCTATGGGGAATGTATTCGCCGACGCGGATTTATGGCGCCAGGCAGGCGGGCCTGACTCCCGGCTTTTCCGTGGAGGCGACGGGTGACGCCGGGTCCGGCCGGTGATGTGCGTGGCAGCGGGAGCCTGTGATGGCATGGGGAACGGCCCCGGGGAGGGCTCGGGCCAAAGGAGGTCGCTTCGGCCCAACGCCGGGCCGAAGCGGACTGCATGTTCCCGGTCCTCGGCACATCGTCACGGTGGCCTTGCTGCCTGCCACGCGGACGACGCCTTTGGAATGGTGGTTCGCTGCAGTGGCCCCTGCCCGCATTGCTCGCAGACGGTGATGTCCCTTCCGGTCAGGCGCAGCATCATCGCCTGCGTGTCCTCGGGTTCGAACGGTTCGGGTTCCGGTTGATCGAGCAGTGCCCGGCACCGGGCAAGCTTGCCGGCGCGGAAGCGATTGGCCAGCAATCCGTAGTGACGCAGCCGGGTGAAGCCGCGCGGCAGCACGTGCAGCAGGAAGCGGCGGATGAACTCGTCGGCCTCGAGCCGCATGACCTTGACCCTGTTGCCATCGGCGTAGTCTCGCCAGCGGAAGCGGACGTGTTCACCGTCGAAGTCGACGAGACGGTGGTTGGTGATCGCGGTCTTGTGGGTGTAGCGCCCGAGGTAGCCGAGGACCTGACCGGTGTTCCTGAACGGGGCCTTGGTGTAGACCACCCAGTCCCTGGACCTCAGCGCCGCCGTCAGGCGTCTGAAGGCGCGGTCGTCGTGAAGGGAGCCCAGTTCGTCCTTGCCACGGGCTGTGGCGAGGAAGTCGAGGTACTTTCCACGGAAGACCTTCGACAGCGCCCTTGTGGGGAACAGGAAGCCCTTGCGGGCCGGGGTGAGCCAGCGATTCTGATCCGGGCTCAGGCCGCCGTCGGTGACGATGCAGTGAACGTGGATGTGCTGTCCGAGGTTCTGTCCCCAGGTGTGCAGCACCATGGTGATGCCGGGCTCGCCACCGAGCCAGCGCGGATTGCGTCCGAACTCGAGCAGGGTCCGGGAGGCGGCCTTGAAGAGCAGGTTGTAGATGACGGCGGGATGTGCCTGGGCGAGGCGATTGATCTCGTGGGGCAGGGTGAACACGACATGCCAGTAGCCGATGTCGAGGAGATCGGCACACTGGCGCTCGACCCATCGGGTCTGCGCCAGGGACTGGCACTTGGGGCAGTGCCGGTTGCGGCACGAGGCGTACTGGATCGACACGGCTCCGCAGTGACCGCACGTGCTCTTGAAGCCGCCGAGTTCGGCGGTGCGACAGCGCACCAGGTCGTCCACGACGCGCTGCTTGCGGGACGACAGCGGATGTCCCGCGTCGGCGCGTGCGCGCAGGATGTCGGCCACCTCCAGCGCCGGCCGGGAGGCCGGCGCTGTGCGGTGCGTATGGACCACCGGTCAGGCGCGGTCGGCGCGCGGGAACTCCAGCAGGTCCAGCGGTGACGGTGTGGCGCTCGTCGTCTCCTGGGCGAGATGCAGGTAGCGCATGGTCGAGCGGATCGAGCCATGTCCGAGACGGCGCTGAATGACCGGGAGCTCGACACCGGCCTCCAGAAGTCCGGTGGCGTAGCAGTGCCGCAACGTGTGAATGCCTCCGGCCTTGGTAATCCCGGCCCTGCGCTTGGCGTTGTGATACATGTCTCCCAATGCATGCCGGGACAACGGCTGGTCGCGATAAGGACTGGGGAACAGCCAGGACGGCGGGCGGTGGTGGCGCCAGTAGTGACGCAGTTGCGCGAGAAGCCGCTGCGAGAGCGGGACGTAGCGATCCTTGTTGCCCTTGCCCTGGTCGATCCGCAGGCACATCCTTACGGAATCGATGTCGGTGACCTGCAGGTGGCGGATCTCGCTGACCCGCAGACCCGCCGCATAGGCCGTCATCAGCACGGCGAGATGCTTGATGTTGGTGGTGACCGTGAACAACCGCACCAGTTCGTCGTGGTTGAGGATCTCCGGCAGCCTCGACGGCGTCTTGGCGCCGGGAATGTAGAAGTGCGGGTCGGGCCGGCCGAGCGTGATGCGGTAAAGGAAGCGGATGCCGTGCCGCGCGCAGTTGCAGCTCTGCCAGCTCAGTCCCCGCACATCGTGAAGGTGGATCAGGTACTCCTGCACTTCCTGCGCGGAGATCAGATCGGGGCTGCGGTGGTAGTGGAGTGCGAGCCCCGAGACGGAGCCGAGGTAGGACTTCCTGGTGTTCTCGGCAAGACCGCGAACGGTCATGTCCTTCGTCATCTGTTGGCGCAAAGGTGTCATGTGTCGTCTCCCCTGACGTGTGGTCGGTCACGGACGACACCGGCAACAGTGCTCGCCGGTGCATCCGCAACCGATTGTCAGGACACGACAGAAAGACGGAAACGGCTGAAGGCGCGAACGAAGACCTGTCAACCGCGAGGGACCCAACCAGGAACATCAACCGACGTAGAGGAACCCCCGCCGCGGAACGCGGCTCAGTTCAAATGGACGAATGTTGAGCAAACAGCAATGGAGAGTTGAGGTCACCCGGCCCGGCGCTGGCAGGCGGCAGGGCGCGAATCGCTTAACATTTCTATAGGGCTCTCCCTCCACCCTTTGCGATTGGAGAGAGCAAAATGATCCATCGAAACTTGCCGACTGCGCGCGCGGAGGCTGTCTCCGGCCTGTCGGGCGATATCCTTCCAGCCTTCATCGAACACTTGCGTGCTACAGGTCTGTCCGCAGGCCGGATCGGCAGCCTCCGGCCGTCAGCGCAACACTTTCTGACCTGGCTTGGCCTCTGCGGCATTGCCGTCGAGTCCATCGACGACGCCGTGCTGCGCTCCTTCCGCCGGCATGACTGCCATTGTCCTGGCATGCGACGGGAGCGGCACAAGATGCTCACCTCGCCCCGGCGGCAGTTCTTGGCTGGAGCGTTGAGGGTGGTTCAGTTTCTGGAGGATCAAGGGAGCATACCCCATCCTGGAGAACTCGATGCCAACCTGGGTCATCTGGATGACTTCATTGTGCGATGCACGGCAGAAGGTTACAGGCCGGATGTACTCGTCACCTACCGGTGTTCCTGTCGGCACGTTCTGTTCTGGCTGCACAGATCGCGCATCTCGATCAGGGAGGTCGATGCGGAGACGCTGGAGCATTTCTCCTGCCATGACTGCGTCTGTCCAGGAGCGTTCCGGAGCCTCCGCCAGCGCGTTACCGGCTCCCGCTATGACTATCCGTTCCGGTCCTTCCTGCTGCATCTGGCGGAGACCGGCGTACTGCCCGTTCAGAGTGTTACTTCCAAGACACGTGCGGGTTCAGCGATGGGGCCGTTCAAAGCATGGCTCCGGCGTCACCGCGGCATCGGCGAGGACTCGATCCACAAGCATGCCCAGCGGGCCGCACTGCTGGTCGCGGAGCTTGGCCCGGATCCCCGCTCGTATGATGCAAAAGCGATCCGCGAGGCTCTGCTACGCCTGTATGACGAGAACTCGCCCAGTCTTCCCGGCAAGTTGGCAAGCTCCATGCGGATGTATCTCCGCTATCTGGCGGCGAACGGCATCTGCTCGCCGTCCCTGATTGACGCCGTTCCTGCGGCTACTTCCTGGCGGCTGAGTTCTCTGCCGCGATACATCGGCCCTGAAGACGTCGAGCACGTGATTGCCTGCTGCGCTGTGACGACGCCAGCAGGTTTGCGGGACAAGGCGATCCTGTTGCTCCTTGCCCGGCTCGCTCTCCGCGCCGGCGACGTTGTCGCGTTGGGACTGGAAGATATCGATTGGCGCAACGCGCTGGTCCGTGTCTGCGGAAAATCGAAGCGGCAGGAGGCCCTGCCGCTTCCACAGGATGCCGGGGATGCCATTCTGGCCTACATCGAGACGGCACGGCCTCGGGTGGCGGATGACAAGGTCTTTCTGCGAGCCCTTGCGCCACACCGTCCCCTGGCGTCCAGCGGATCCGTCACCGGCATCGTAATCCGTGCGTTGAAGCGCGCCGGACTGGAAGAGGCGCGCCCGCAAGGCGCTCATCTCTTCCGGCACTCCGCCGCGACCAACATGGTGCGCTCCGGGCAATCCCTGGAAGCCATCGCCGCCCTCCTTCGGCACCAGTCGATGGAGACGACCACGATCTACGCGAAAACAAACAAACCCATGCTCCTCGAAGTGGCGCAACCCTGGATCGGAGGTCGGCCATGAGCATGACGCAACAGGTCGTGCGTTACGTCGCGCACAAGCGCAGTCTCGGATGCAGGTATGACAACGAGGAACGCCTGCTGCACTCCTGGGTGGATGCCGCCATGGCCTGTGACGAGGGCATCATCCGCGCCGACACGATGATCCGGTGGGCCCTGCAAACATCGTCAAACAATGCGGCACGGAAACGGCTGACAGTCGGTCGCAAGTTTGCGGTTTGGGCCCATGCGGAGGACGAGCGGCATGAGGTGCCGCATCTTGAGTGTCTCAGCCGCTGCCGGCAGCGGTCGCGTGCGCCGTTCCTGCTTGACGATGCACAGATCCAGATCCTGATGGAGGCTGCCTTGCAGCTGCCGCCCGCCGGCTCCATCACACCGCACACGCTGCATTGCATCATCGGACTGATCGCTGTCACCGGGCTGAGGCGTGCGGAAGCCTGCGCCTTGCGGATATCCGACATCACCAAAGACGGGCTGGTGGTCCGCCAGACGAAATACTTCAAGTCCAGACTGGTGCCTATGTCGGACAGCACTCGCGATGCGCTGGATCATTATCTCGATCTCCGCAGGAAACTCAGCGGAACCGGCGGGCACCTGTTCGTGCTGTCCACCGGCAAGCCGATAAGTCCCGACGTCTTGACAGGCATGTTCATCAAGCTCGCGCGCACCGCAGGGCTTCGTGGCCGCAAGGGAACGCCCGGCGTGACGCTCCACGACTTGCGTCACCGCTTCGCAGTCAGGTCTCTAGAGCAGGCGATCGCCACCGACCGTGACCGTATCAGCCGTCACATCCTCGCTCTCTCGACCTATCTCGGCCACGTCGGCGTCTCCTCGACGTACTGGTACCTCCACGCGACTCCGGTCCTGCTCCGGCAGGTCGCCGAGACCGCCGAGGCGCTTCACCTGGGGAGAACTTCGTCATGACCGACCTGGCTCCCCATATAAGCGGATTCCTTCGCGAGCACCTGCCGCGGCAACGCAATGCCAGCCGTCACACCGTCGCAAGCTACTCCGACAGCCTCATGCTGCTGGTCTGCTACGTGGCCAAGACGCTGAACATCAGACCCAGCGCCATCACGATCGAACAACTGAGTGTGGACCTGATCTTCCGCTTCCTCGACCATCTTGAACAGGATCGCGGCAACGCCGTCAGCTCCCGCAATGTTCGTCTGGCTGCGATTAAATCCCTGTTCCGCTATCTCGAGTACCGCCTGCCTTCCTGTCTCGAACTGGCCCGGCAAATACGCGGCATTCCGATGAAGAAGATCGACCAATTGGTGGTCCGCTACCTGGACCGGGAGGAAATCCAGGCCCTGCTTGAGGCGCCGGACCCCAGGACGCCAGCCGGAAAGCGGGACCGGGCCATGCTCCATCTCGCCTATGCGGCGGGCCTCCGCGTGTCCGAGCTGGTCGGCGTAATGCTGGAAGACCTCGGACAGCCCGGTGTCGATACCGTGCGCATCATGGGCAAGGGACGAAGGGAGCGTGTCCTCCCGCTCTGGAGGGAAACCACCGAGACGATCCGGGACTGGCTTCATGTCCGTCCCAAGGTTGCGGATCATCACGTGTTCCTGAACGCCAGGGGAAACGCTATGAGCCGGCACGGCTTCGCGCATCGCCTGGCGCTCCACGCCCAAACCGCAGCGACGGCAGCACCGTCCATTGCCGGCAAGCAGATCTTTCCTCACTTGTTGAGGCATAGCTGCGCTTGCCACACTCTGGAAGCCACCGGTGACATACGCAAGGTGTCCCTCTGGCTGGGTCATGCCAGCATCCAGAGCACGGAAATCTACCTGCGAACGGATCCCGTCGGAAAGCTTGAAATCCTGTCCGGCAACTCTCCACCCGCGATTACCAAGGGCGTCTTCAAGGATATCCCCGACCGGCTGCTCGCGATTCTGCAAGACGCGAGATCGCCACGGTAATGTTGAGCGATCCCGGCCCTGTTGCCTGCCAGCGCAGGGCCGGGTGACCTCAACTCTCCATTACTGTTTGCTCAACATTCGTCCACGATGACGATGTCGCCCGCACGCAGCTCGGGAACCAGGACCCTCTCGACATAGGTCTCGAAGACCAGGCGGTTGATCGGTCCGTCGAGCACGAAGGGCGCGATCATGCCTCCCAGCGTGAGCCCGGCGACGAAGGTCGAGGTCTTCCAGTGACAGTGCGGCTGGCCCATGTGCAGGCGCCGACCCTTGAGCGCGCGGCCATGGGTGCGGGTCATGTTGGTCTTGGCCCAGGTCTCGTCGATGAAGACCAGGCGCGCCGGATCGAGGACGGTCTGGCTCTCGCGCCACGCCTGCCGGCGCTCGAGAACGTCCGGGCGGTCCTGTTCGCTGGCGTGGCCCGTCTTCTTCTTGCGCGTCATCTGGTGGCGGATGAGGAAGCGCTGGATCGTGCCATAGCCGAAGTCGAGCCCACGTCCGGCGAGCAGGCGGCGCAACTCCGCGATGGTGCTGTCCGGGGTCTCGGCCAGCACATCGAGGATCAGCGCGCGATGCGCTTCGATGCGACCGGAGCGACGGTCTCCGCCCAAAGCTCTGGGACGAGGATCGCCCTCGACACGCGCCCGCCTGCGCCAGCGGCTGACACTCGCCGCACTCACACCAAAGTGCGCCGCAGCGGCACGGTGGCTCAGGCCCTTGGACACCGCCTCAAGGACCCGAACACGAAGATCAAGGGAGAGCGCTTTCGACATGTCTGCCGGCCTCCTTCCCGGCAGACAGGGTGAATCACAAACAGAACACCTTGGGACTCCCTTTCGATTCACTCAGATAGGATTACGCTCTAGCCTCTCGTCCCCCATCAGAACAGTCTGACGAAGCGCAGTTCGCCGGAGGTGCGGCTGTAGCCGTGGAGTTGAGCGTTGCTGTCACGATTCTCTCGGAGAACCGCGAGTTCGGGGCTGAATCCCAGCACAGTCAGCGCCCGGTTGTGGGCAGAAAGCCTGTAGGACCGGGTACGGTCCTCGCGCGGACCGTTGTCGGCAACGAAGGGGAACCAGCCCCGTTCGTAGTCGGTCCAGCGCATCTCCGCGCTGCCGCCGACCGTGAAGCCCAGGGGAAGGGCCACGGTGACGCCCGTGCCGAGCCATCGCCCGCGGTGGCGCTGGGACCGGGACTTCGGCCGCTGCTGCGCGTAGCCGCCGGAAACGTCGGCCCGTACTGTCGGCGTGACCACCCAGGAGCCGCGCAGGGTCGTATCCCAAACCGGGCCGTCCAGGTGAGTCCGGGTACGGTAGCTGCGGTCATGCCACGACATCTGGGCGAAGGCGGTCAACCGGGGGCCCAGCCGGTGGGCGACTTCGAGACGACCGCCAAGGTCACGGTAGTCGGGCGCGGTGCCGGACCAGCGCTGCCGGGCGCTCGCCAGGAGGCTCGCCTCAGTCGCATCGTCCAGAAGCCAGCGCGGGCCGAGATGAAGGGCGACGAAGTGCTGGTCGAAGTCGGACCGCTCGTACTCCCGGCGCGAAGCCTGCCCACCGGCGCGGATGCGCAACTGGTCGGAGACCGGCGCCTGGTACTCCGCTCCGCCCCAGAACGACAATCCGATGCCCGATCGTGTCAACTCTTCGGCATCCCGCTCGAACGGCAGGCCGTAGATGGTGATGGTGCGCTCGTCGGACGTGCCACCGATGTTGGTGTCCGGCGCCAGCGCGAAGCCGAAATGCAAGCGCCAGCGATCGCGCGCACGGATCTCGGCGAGGAAGACCTTGACGTTGTCGGCCACCGCCTCTGGCGGCTCGCCCGCCAGGACGTGCTCGAAGTGCCGCTGGGCGAGTTCGTCCTCGCCCTTGAGGAAGAAGGCGCGGGCCAGCTCCAGGCGCACCCGCACCAGGCCCGGGTCGCGGACCAGCATGGTGTGGAAGGCGGCGATCGCCTCATTCAGCAGGGCGTCGCGCTCCTCGCCGGGACGACCGGCGCGCTGCGCCGCCCCGATCGCCGCAAGGCCGTAGAGGAACAGCGTATTGGGCTCGACCGTTTCCTCGAGGAGCCGGGGCTGCAGCATGAGAAAGGCTTCTTCGAACCGTCCGGTGTCGATCAGTTCCCCCGGGCCGGGCGCCTCTTCCGCGTCATCGGCGTGGGATCCCGCTGCCGCGCCCTGCACGGACATCAGGGCAACGACGAGGAGGAAGGCGAGCGCGAGGGCACGGAAAGGCACGACGGCGAAAGAGAGCATTGCGTCTCCTGACATGAATGGTGGCATCGGTGACGCCAAAATGTGGTGAAATCGGGGCAGGGGGAAACCCCTACCACACCACTGTGTTTGTGGGCCCGCTCGCGACGGTTCCATGGGTATCACCCGTGGCGTGGCAGGCGACAGCGGACCTCCCCGGACAAGACCGACCGCCTTGGCCGCACACCCGCCGGATTTACCATCCCGGCCCTCGATGGCTGTGGACTTCGCGATCCCTCGCCCGCTCGTCCGGCCGGGTAGGCCTCGTATCCGGTTCTTGTCCATCGGATCGCGCCCTTGCTCCAAGCTTCCTTCAGACCCCGCCTCGCAACGACGCCCTTGCGCTTCGCTAGACTCCTTCGCCGCCATCGGGCTGGACAGAGGACTTGCACCTCCAGGCTGTCATCATGCCCGGCACACAAAGAGAGGGCGGCATAATGTGCCGCCCTCCTTCAAAGTCCTGCCCAGATGTGGCCAGGGCCTAGTCGAAATGCCCCTGACCAGTCTGACGGTAGCCCTTCCCTTACTCCTCTTCCTCGTCCATCCTCGCTCCGAAGGCGCCAGCCACCGAACCGTCGCTGAACATGGAATTGAACTCGCCAACTACGGAGCCAGGCTTGGGAATACTGCCGTCAGCGGCCGCCGCAACACTGCCGTGGAAGGTGGCGCTGAACGAGCCGTCCTCGCCTTCGACGCCGCCCTTGGCCGTACCGCCCGTGACGGTGCCATCGGAGTCAGTGATGTCACCACTCAAAGCCACCGACCACTTGTTCTCCTCACCACCCGACAACATGAAATCATCGATGGTGCCGGTAAGGGTGTTCAGCAGGTTCGGCGCGATGGTTCCAGTACTGTCGGTATCGGAAACCGGAACCTGCCCGAAGGTCGCCTCCAGGCTAACATTCGCCTTGAAGTGGCCGGAAGTCGCTGTGTCGAGGGTGCGGTCCGAGTTGTACACGTTCTTCACGTACACGCCGACCGCGCCGCCACTGTAGCTCGCGCTGCCCAGGACAGCAGTAACAGCGCCGCTCGGATTAACCGATGACCCGGCGAAGGTCTCGACCTCGTTGTATGTGACCACACCTTCGTCGTCCGTCGTCCGCTTCAGCCAGAAGCCGTAATGCAGGTAGTCGTAGTCTGGCTGAGGCGACATCGCGCCCTCGTCAGGCGTGAAGACCCAACCAGTGCTCATGGCGGTGATTGCGCCTTCGTCGTCGACCGTCACCGTGCAGTCGGCTGTGCCATTGCACCGGTATGTGCCCATTGCACCGTTGTAGGTGCCCGCGACTTCGTCAGCCTCGTCCATCTCGGTGGTGCTGGTATCATCAAAGTTGAAAGTGTGCTCGGTGGAGTCACCGGTGCCAGCGGCAAACGAAGCAGACTTAACCAGCGCGCGAACGTCCGCACTGGACTCATCGACCGTAAGGGCGGTGAAGTCATTGGTGGCCGTGCCGTCATCATCGGCGTCAACGGTGTCATCAAGATCGCGAGCGTTCAGCGACTGAGGCGTCGTGGTCGTTCCGTCCGCAGCTACAACTTCGAACTTCGCGAATGCCACTGGTGTTGGCCCGTCGCGATCATTATAGACGAGCGCGACTTCCGTCATGACGCTCCCATCTTCGGCGGCGTCATGCGTGCGGGTGTGCATGGTGCGCCCGTCCATCATGTCTTCAGCCTCAAACATGACATCGGCTGCGTCGGTGGCGCCTTCCACGGTGATCGAGACTGTCGTGCCGTCAGAGTCGATGGCGAGAGTGTATTCACCTTCGGCTCCAGTCGTGGTCGTTGGCGCATCGGTGCCGCCGAGACCTGCGTCGGTTGTCTGCGCGGCCTCTGCGGCGATTTCTGTCTCCTTCGTGCCGGCCGCCTTGGTCGCCGCCGCTACCTTTGCGGCCTCCTCTGCAGCCAGGTCTTCGGCGGACGTGCAGGTCATGTCGGCATTCCAGCGACCGCCCGCGTTCACGCACTTCTGCTCCTCGGTCAGCACCGGCTCTGGGTCCGGATCCGGATCCGTCATGGTCGACTTGGACGACCCGCCGCCGCATGCAGCAAGCCCGCCCGACAGGGCCACGACCGCCGCAAGTACGGTAAGTTTGTTAACAGGAGTTTATCGGTTCACAAGCTAATGGCCGCCCAACGTTTCGAGTACAGCAGAGTCGGATGACGGATTGCAAAGTCTTGGCGCACTTGACGGCGAATCCTACGACACTTGACGGTGATTCCTGGAACACTTGACGGCGATTCCTGCCGCATTTGACGGCGAATCCTGAGCACTTGACGGTCTTGGTCCGGACCTTTCCTCGCCCTGCCGGCTGGCGTGGCGAGGCGGTCACCGGGATCTCCGAGGTGCCCTGTCTCTTCCATCCCTGTCACACCGGTCCGTGTAGCGGACCGGGAAGGCAGGAGCGCGATGAAGAGAATCGGCATGATGAACATCAAGGACATTCTTCGGCACCGTCACGATCACGCCCTGTCACGGGACGAGATCGCCGCGGCGGTCGGGGTGAGCACGGGAACCGTCTCGCACGTGCTGGCCCGCAGCGAGGCGGCAGGCCTTTCCTGGCCGCTGCCAGAGGATCTCGACGACGCGGTCCTTCGGGACAGGCTCTATCCGGCGCCGGATCGTGCGAGCGACCGGATGCAGCCCGACTGGGAGGCGATCATCGAGGAACTCGAGGCGCCGCGCGAGCGTCGCCGCGCCCGCCTGACGCGCCGTCAGCTGTGGTCCGAGTACCGCGACGAGGCCCTGGCTCAAGGAGGCAAGGCCTACACCTACAGCCGCTTCTGCGGGCTCCTCAAGAAGCGCCGGCAGGCCAGGCCCGGGCAGGCGCAGGCGCGCTTCGACTACGCGCCGGGCCTCTATGGCATGTCCGACTTCTCGGGCAAGACCCTGAGCCTCAGGAGCGGCCGCGGCGAGAAGGATGTGGAGATCTTCGTGGCCGTGCTGCCGCATTCGAACATGATCCACGCCGAGGCGGTGCCCGACCAGAGCGTGAAGCACTGGACGATGGCCCACCGCCGGGCGCTGGAGGCGTTCGGCGGCTGTCCTGAGCGCTGGATCATCGACAACCTCAAGGCCGGCGTCACCAGGGCGGACCGCGAGGATCCCCAGCTCAACCCCAGCTTCCGCGAGTTCGCCAGGCACTACGGCCTTGCCGTGCTTCCGGCACGCGCCGGACGGGCCACCTACAAGGCCGACGTCGAGGCCGCCGTCGGTGTCGTCCAGACGCGCATCCTGCTCGCGCTTCGTCATCAGACCTTCTTCTCGCTGGATGCGATGAACGCCGCGATCCGGCGCCAGCTCGAGCAGCTGAACGAAGCCCCCATGGCGTGCGGCACGACCCGGCGCGCCCTCTTCGAGGCCAGCGAGCGGGCCGCTCTCAAGCCCCTGCCCCGGGACCCCTGGGAATGGGGCGAGTGGATCGAACGCAAGGTCGGGCCCAACTGTCACGTCCGCATCCGTCGCAACCACTACTCCGTGCCCGAACGCCACATCGGCGCCACCGTCCACGTCCGTGTCGGCGAACGCATGGTCGAGGTCTTCGTCGCCAGGGACGGCGAACGCATCGCCGTGCACCCTCTCAAGAGCGGAGCCAACCAGTACGCCACAAAACCCGAACACATGCCCGGCCACCTCCAGGCGGTGCGCGATATCCGCTCGCCCGACTGGGGCACTATCCTGCTCTCCCAGGCCCGGCGCATCGGACCTCATGCCTGCGCCTGGGCCGAGCGCTGCTTCGCCTCGCGCGACTTCCCCCAACAGGCCTTCGCCACCGTGCAGGGCATGATCCGTCTCGCCGACGACCACGGCGCCGACCGCCTTGAGACGCTCTGTGGCGAGGCACTCGACCTCAACCGCCTCGCCTCGGGCTTCCTCAGGGAGCGCCTCAAGAACGGCATCCGGACGCCAACGCCCCGTCGGGAAGTCCGCGAGACCATCCCCCGTCACAGCAATATCCGCGGCGGGGACTATTACCGTGACAACCAGGGAGACACCCCATGACCCTCCGTCAACCCAATGTCGAACGCCTGCTGCAACTCGGCCTCCTCGGCATGGTCGAGGCCCTCGAGGAACAGCGCGACATCGCCGACATCGACCAGCTCGACTTCGACGACCGCCTCGCCATGATGATCGAACGCGAGGCCCAGTACCGCGACCACAAGAGCTACCTCGGCCACCTCCGCCACGCCCAGCTGCGCATCCGCGCCGATCTCCAGGACGTCGACTGCCGCGCCGGCCGCGGCATCACACGCACCACGCTGACCGAACTCGCCGCCGGCGACTGGATCCGCCAGGCCTTCAACCTGATCATCGTCGGACCCACAGGATCCGGAAAGACCTTCATCGCCTGCGCTCTCGCCCATCAGGCCTGCCGGCAGAAGCAGTCCGTGCTCTACCGGCGCGTGCCCGAACTCGTCTCCGAACTCGCCCGCGCCCGCGACAGGGGAACACACCACCGCCTCATGCGGCGTCTCGCCCGAGTCTCCCTGCTGCTGCTGGACGACTGGGGGCTGCAGAACTTCTCCGCCGAGAGCCGCCGCGACCTGCTCGAGATCGTCGAGCAGCGCCACGCCCGGGCCTCGCTGCTGATCGCCAGTCAGATCCCCGTGGAGCACTGGCCCAGGGTGATCGCGGAACCAACAATCGCCGACGCCATCCTCGATCGCATCGTCCACAACGCCTACCGCATCGAGATCACCGGTGAATCCCAGCGCAAGCGCAACAGACCGCCGCCGCTGGGCGGTGCATAAGGGGGAGATCCAACCATGGCCCTCACCCCCGCCGAGAAGCAGCGCCGCCTCAAGCGAGCCCGGCCTGGCGGCCGGGTCCATCGGGCGCCTGCGGCGCCACAGGTGCCGTTCCCAGGACCGGAACGCGCGGCGGCCATGCCTCAGGAAGGGGCCAGCCGCCGCGTTCAGCCGGCTGTTGAATGAAGGAAATGGCTCGCTTACGCTCGCTCACCGCTGGCCTCCGGCCAGCAACCCAACCAACAACAGGGAGGTCTCCCGCAAACACGCGCAAGGGAACGAAGATGGCACCGCCTCAGCCGTCAAATGCGGCAGGAATCGCCGTCAAGTGTTCCAGGAGCCACCGTCAAGTACGCAGGAACTCTGCAACGGATCAGCATGGCGTGGAAAGTGGCGATTGCCTCGTCCAGCAGCGCGCCGTGCTCCACCTCGGTGCGGTTGTCGCGCTGCGCAGTCCAGACCGCCGCCAAGCCGTAGAGGAATAGCGTGTTGGCCTCGACCGTCTCTCCTTGGACCAAGGACTGCAGCAGAACCAGCGCCTTCTCGAAGCGGTCCGCCTGGACCAACGCCTGCGGGCTTGGAGCCTCGACCGGGCGGGCGGAATCGTAGGACGCCGCTGTGGCTCCGTGATTGGGTAGGACAGCGACGAGGAGACAGAAGACAAGCGCCGGACATGCTGGAGAGGTGAGGGAGGCAGCGTGCGATCCTCGAAAGCGGGTCATGGTCGCGAGGGAAGGAGTGTACCGGACACAGGGCTTCGATTCGGGCAGCGTGTTGGCCGTCTCCTTCGAACTGGGGAAGAAGGGGCCGCCGGGCGCGATTACCCTTCCAGAATGGCCGATTTCTTCTCGCGCCCGGTCAGGGCATTCAACCCTTCGCCGCCGTCGTCTGGCGAATTGGAAAGTCTTCCCTCCAGGCGCCAGGTCATTCTCATCACACAAGAATGTGGAGGGTGGCACTCTTGGTGTCATCCCCCCGATGGGAAACCCAACGACAAGGGTCACGTTCTCAGATGAACAAGCCCCTGCCCTTGGGGTTGGTCTACGTTCGCACCGAACACACCGACCAAGGAGCCGGCCGTGTCGTACGTCGAATAGAACGTTCCGGTCGCGACCTTCGGAACACCGTTTTCACCGTTGTCGAGGAGTGTTCCACTCCACTCACAGCCTGCGGTGGTGACCGTTCCGCTGATGGTCCAGACCGTCATCGGATTACCGGCGACCGCTTCGTCAGCGGTGCGGGTGATTCCACTGGTAGCTGCGACGGCAGACGTCTTCAACTCGACGGACCAGTCACGCGACATTCCATCGGTACCCATGATGTTGTCCATGGTTCCCGTGATCGCGTCGTCAATGAAGTTGGCTTCGAGCGTAGCATCCGCGATGAAGTAGCCCGCGTCGTTCGTTCCACTGGTGGACCTCGTCAGCGCGTACTTGCCGGCGCTGTCGCCCGAGTACGCTGCCGTTCCCATCAAGGTGTCGATGTTCGCGGCAGGCGGGACCGTACCTTGGTTCGCCGCAGATGTGCTCGCGGTGAAGTCGCCGCCATTCGAAGCCTTGTGGTTCCACCAGCCAAACAAGGCGAATATGGCATCCGCCGAGTACATGACCCGCACTTCCGCGTCGGAGGGCGTGAACGACCAGATCCTGCCCGTGAGCGTGAACCCAATTGTCGCTACCGAAGCCGAACAACCGTCGACGGGATCGGAAGGCGTGCAGTTGTCGGTGGCGGACACGTTGTGGAAGCTCCCGGGGGCGTTGATAACCTTCCTGCCGCCCGGGTTAGCCCGACTTCCGCAACTCGGCATCTGATTCGACTGATTTGACGGGTTTCCGGCCCGAGAAGTGGCGGATTTCCGTGCTGTGCCTCTCGGGAACGGCGTGTAGTGCCGACCTACCCCCTTGATTGGGTTGGCGAAGATCCGGACGCTGTGCCCATGTTCGTGCGTTGCAAAAGACGGTTCAAGGACGGCAAGGAGCACCGCTACTGGAGTGTCGTGGAGAACGTCCGGGTCCACGGCGGCCGGGTTGTTCAGCGTCAGGTGCTCTATCTCGGCGAGATCAACGACAGCCAGCGCGCGGCGTGGTGCCGCTCGATCGAGGTGGTGGAGGGCAAGTCGCGATGGCGGCAGATGGCGCTGTTTCCCGAAGACCGGGAGGCGCCGGCACTGGCCTGCGAAGTGGTGAAGATCAACCTTGCGCAGGTGGCGCTTCACGACCCGCGCCAGTGGGGGGCGTGCTGGCTGGCGCTATCCTTGTGGGACCGCCTGGACCTGGACCGCTTCTGGGAAGAGCGTCTGCCGCCGAGCCGGCAAGGCACGCGGTGGCTGGACATCCTGAAGATCCAGGTCTGCTACCGGCTGATCGACCCGGGCAGCGAGTGGCGGCTTCACCGTCACTGGTACGAGCACAGCGCGCTTCGCGATCTTCTGGGCAGCGAGCGGGCGATCGCCGACGACACGCTCTATCGCTGTCTCGACAAGCTTCTGGCGCACAAGCAGGACTTCTTCTCGTTCTTGCGCGACCGCTGGGCGACGCTGTTCGAGGCGCGCTTCGACGTGCTGCTCTATGACCTGACCTCGACCTACTTCGAGAGCGATCCGCCGTTCGATGACAAGCGCCGCTTCGGCTACAGCCGGGACAAGCGGCCCGACTGCGTGCAGGTGGTGATTGCGCTGATCGTCACGCCGGAGGGCTTTCCGCTGGCCTATGAGGTGATGCCGGGGAACACCTCCGACGACACCACGCTGGCGGCGTTCCTCGAGAAGACCGAGGATCAGTATGGCCGCTCCGACCGGGTGTGGATCATGGACCGCGGCATCCCCACCGAGGAGACGCTGGCTGCGATGCGCGAGGGCGATGCGCCGGTGCGCTACCTGGTGGGCACGCCCAAGGGCCGGCTGACGCGGCTCGAGAAGGAGTTCCTGGGCCTGCCCTGGCAGGAGGTGCGCCAGTCGGTGAACGTCAAGCTTCTGGTCGAGGATGGCGAGCTCTACGTCCTGGTGCACAGCGAGGGGCGACAGGAGAAGGAGCGTGGCATGCGCCGACGCCGGCTGAAGAGGCTGTGGCGTCGACTGGCCGAGTTACAGGGGCAGTCGAACAGCCGGGATCAGTTGTTGCTCAAGCTCGGTGGCGCCAGGAAGGAGGCGGGCCGGGCCTGGAGCCTGGTCGACATCGCCGTGCCCGGGACCGACAGGGAACTCGCCGCCAACGGCTTCTCATTCCGCCTGCGGCGCGACCGGCTGCGCCGGGTCCGCCGCCGCGAGGGCCGTTACCTGCTGCGATCCAACATGGTCGCCGAAGACCCCGCCACGCTGTGGCATCTGTACATGAAGCTCGTCGAGATCGAGCAGGCGTTCAAGGAACTCAAGCACGACCTCGCGATCCGCCCCATCTTCCATCAACGCGAGGAGCGCATCGAGGCGCACATCTTCGTCTCGTTCATCGCCTACTGCCTGCTGGTGACCCTGAAGAACCTCGCCCGGCCGCGCGCCTCGGGCCTCACCCCGCGCGCCATCCTCGAGGCCTTCGCCACCATCCAGATGGTCGACGTCCATCTGCCCACCACCGACGGCCGGCACCTCGTCCTGCCGCGCCACACCCGACCGAACAAGGAGCACCAGCTACTGCTGCACCAACTCGGCATGACCCTGCCGCAACAGCCTGCGCCACGGATCTCCGCCTGACGGCACGCCGGGCCGCCTCTCCGTTCGGCGCCTTGTAGTGCCGACCTTTGGGGCGCCGATCAAGACTATTCAATGAGTTAGCATCCTCACGACCCCCGAGTTGCGGAAGTCGGGTTAGGGTCCGGCAAATGGAACGTCTCCGTGCCGGCAGTCCAGATGACGCCCGTGAGGGCGACTCTCGCCAGGACTCCAGCCTGAGTGGTGTCGATGGCCAACGCCCCGTCGGTCAGTGTGTACTCGTCGTTTTCTGCCGCACCGCCACACCTCTTGTCCGCCGTCGGAACTTCTGCGTTCGAATAGACGACCGCCTGGTACGTACCACCGCCATCGGGTACCGCCGTGTACATCGCGCCTTTCCAGCCGTGGTGAGCAGCAATCATCGTATTGTCGTCTGCCGACAGGTTGACGGCGACATTGGCGCCGATCGTCACCGCGATGTCGTCGGCGTTTTCGCCAGAGCCATAGGTGGCGATCTGCGTGTCAGCCCCAGAGCTGCCAGGAGCACTGATGCTGGCTTGGAGCTTCGTAGCAGCCGCCATCGCAGCCTCCATGGCCGTCCTGTCCTTGGCGACCTGCGCGGCGTCCACCTGCTTCTGCAGAGCCGCAGGCATGTTCTGAAGCTCTGTGATGTTGGTGCCGATGTCGTCACTGGGGCTCAAGTCCGGGTTGGGTGCGCAACGCGGCAATCTGAGACTAAAGCCCCGCGACCTGATCCTGCGGCGACTGCATCATGGGCGTGTCGGGCGACCCACCGCTACACGCGGAAAGTCCGACCGACAAGGTCATGGCTGCCGCGAGTTCGGTTGGTTTGTCTTTTCGGCAGTCCGGAACTGCCATGACCATTCCGTCCGTCCCCGCCTTCGAGTCCCTCCCCGCGGAACGCAATCCGGCGATCGTCTACCTCGCAAGCCTGAGAGCCGGTGAGGGGCGCCGCTCGATGGCCTCCACACTCTCCCAGATCGCCGCCATGCTCGGCTGTAGCGATGCCGCGTCCTGTCCCTGGCACGAACTGCGCCATCACCATGTCGCTGCCCTTCGTGCTGCGCTGGCCGAGCGCTACGCGCCAGCCACGGCGAACAAGGCCCTCGCCGCGATCCGCGGTGCACTCCGGGCGGCCTGGCGGCTGGATCTGATCCCGACTGACGCCTTTCACCGCGCCATCGACGTGCCGCCTGTTCGTGGCGTGCGCCTGCCGGCCGGCCGGTCCCTTGAGCCTGCCGAGATCCAGGCACTGTTTTCCGTCTGTGCTGACGGCACCCCGGGCGGTGCCCGCGATGCTGCCGCTTTCGCCCTGCTGTTCGGATGCGGCCTTCGCCGCGCCGAAGCGGTCGCCGTGGAGATTGCCGACCACGACACAGACACCGGCGCAATTCGCGTCATCGGCAAAGGCAATCGCGAGCGGATTGTCTATGCCACCGGTGGTACGAAGGCAGCCCTCGATGCCTGGCTAGCGCACCGCGGCGTCACTGTGGCCGGCCCGATCCTCGTTCCGGTGTCGCACGCCGGCGCTGTCGATGTCGGACGCGGGATCACCCCGCATTCGCTGATGATGCGCCTGCGCAAGCGGTCCGAGGAAGCCGGAATCGCGATGTGCTCACCGCACGATCTCCGCCGCACGTTCGTGTCGGCAGCCCTTGAGGCCGGCGCTGATCTCGCCATGGTCCAGGCTCTTGCAGGCCACGCTTCACCGGCCACGACCGCTCGTTACGACCGCCGCCCCGAAACGGCCAAGGCCGCCGCTGCATGTCTTGTACACGTCCCGTTCTCTGAGGCGTGACGATCAATTCACAGCTCTTGCCCGTGAAGCCACCCGTCGGGCATCAGAGCGAAACAACACGATTAGATTGCTGTCGGAAGGGATCCCTCCGCAGTTTCTCCATCATCTATACTACCGCCGAAGACCTCGGGGCATGGTTGGCGTCGTGACTGCGGAGTATCGGAGCCTTCGTTGAATCAACACCGGTTCGCCATGCCGGAGCACACCGCCTGCCCACATCCGCCGACGATGAGGTTCATGCGAAGATTCGGGCTGAGACGGCGCGGTTTTTTTTGCCTAGGGATCCAGAGGACGGCAGCCACGGTGACGGGGTGATCAGAAGTCGTCCAGTGCGGTGGAGTCTTTGTCCTAGAACTGACGCACGAAGCTGAGTTCGGCTCGGTTTCGCCTGTAGTCGAGCGCCTGGGCGTTGGTGTCTCGGCGTTCGTTGATGAGGGAAAGCCGCGGGCTGAAGCCGAACGCGGTCCAAGCGCGGTTGTGCGCCGAGACGGACAACGAGCGGATGCGGTCGACGCGCGGTTCCTGGTCGATGGTGTTGTGGGCGAAGCCCCGGCCCTGGTACTCGGTCCGTTGCACGGAAGCGCGCAGGCCCACCGTGAAACCGGCCGGCAAGGCCAGTGTCGCGCCGAGACCCGCCCTAGGGCCGCGGCTGCGCCAGTGCTCGACGTCGGCACGGCTCCAGTTCCAGCCGGCGTTGCCGTCGAGACGCAGGATCGGCAGGGCGGCCCACGAGGCGCCGAACAGGGCGTTCCCCACCGGGCCATCCAGCCAGTCGCAATCGCGGCAGTCCCGCCGCGCAACGCTGGTTTGCCCGAACAGTGAGAGCCGGGGTGTCAGCTGGTGCTTCGTCTCCAGACGGAGGCCCAGGCGGTCAGTCTCGGGCATCCCGGCGGTCCACTGCCGGTCTGCCGTTATCAGAAGGCTGGCCTCGGTACGCGCGTCCATCAGCCAGCGCGGGCCAAGATGGGTTGAGGCGGAATGGCGGTCGAAATCTCCGCCCTTGTAATCCAGCATGGAAGCGTCCGCACCGGCGCGCAGCCGCAGGCGTTCATTCAACCTAGCCTGGTACTCACCCCCGCCCCAGACCGAGAGACCAAGTCCGGACTTGGGCGAGGCAGCTCGGTCGAGGGTGAAGGGAAGGCGACCAAAGGGTGTGTCCAGGAAGATCGTCTGTGTGCCGGAGGCGGCATTGAGATTACTGTCGGGCGCCACGGCCGCACCGAAATGCGCTTCCCAGCGACGCCGCGCGCGCATGATATCGAGAAAAAGCTGGACGTTGTTGGCCACCGCGTCCGGTACATCGCCAGCCAGCACCTGCTCGAAATGCCGCCTGGCGAGCGAATCCTCCTCCTTGTGGAAGAAGGCGCGGGCCAACTCCAGGCGCACCCTCACCAACTCCGGCCGGTCCACGAGGATGGAGCGAAAGGCCTCGATCGCTTCGTCGAGCTTTCTGTCACGGACCTCTCGATCCGCCGTGACAAGGGCGGCGTTGAGAGCGGTCACGCCGGCCTTGAAGCGCAATCCGGTCACATCTTCCGAGGCCCATGTGGACGCTGAAAGGAACAGGACAAGCACCCCCGAAAGGGCGATGCGGATCAGGAACCGTTTCATGGCCAGGACGCTCACTCACAATTCGCGGATGGGCAGGATAAAGGTCTGGCACCGGGAGGGAGGCCCGCAGCCTTTTTCTGTCGCGCCCACACGGTGTCTGGCGCTCGGCAATGGGGAGAAAGGAAGGGCGGCGCCGAAACGCCGCCCTTCTCAAGAACTGGGGTTGGGAAACCCCTCTTCGGATCAGTCTTTCTACCGGGTCGCGTAAGCCCCAGCGGCATGCCCGTCCGAGAAGTGGGCATTGAAGGTGCCGATAATGCCCGTCGGACGCGCACCCGTGGATGGGCCGTAAGCATCCGACGTCCAGTCGCCATCCTGACCGCTGGCTTCTGTCACGCCGGCTGTCACACTGCCATCTGCGGTAGTAATAGCGTTCAGCGTGACCTCCCAGGTCGAATCGACCGCATCGGGGTTATCCGTGCCCCGGAAGTTGTCGATCATGCCGCCGAGCGTCGAACCGGAACCCGCGAAGGTTGCCGTAAGCTCGACATCGGCCATGAACCGCCCGGACTGGATGTCGGTGATCTCTCCGTCCCCATCGAGCGTCTTATGGACTGACCGGCCGACGGCATTCCCGCTATATTTGGCCGATGATGCCTTCAGGCCGGCGTCGGTAGCGGCCGGATCAGCGGCGGCCCAGACTCCATCGCCCCCCGCAATGCTGCCGGGGTCGACAAGCAGTGCGAAGGTATTAATGGTGGCCTGCCCATTGGTGGAGTCGACCACCAGCCAATGGCCGTACTGCGCATATGCCTCTTGGGAGTACGTCCCGTCGGCACCCTTCGTGAAGAACTGCGTCTCCGAAGTCGGCGAGAAGTACCAACTGCCAACGAGCTTGCCATCCGAGTTTACCGCGCAATCGGTACCCAGGCAGAACACGTCACCCGCAATACCCTTGTATAGACTGCTGTCGGTCGTGAAGGCGTCAGCATACATGCCGTCAGAGTTGGCACCACCGGTATTGGTCAGGTCAGCGTCAATCTCCGACGCGGTCATTCCGGTGATCGAGGCCAACTTTCTAGCCGCATTGCCGGTGCCAACCCGCTCACTGATGACGTTGTCGGCGCCGACGATCATCTCCCAGGTCTTGCCCTTGTGATCATCGGTCACGAGCTTGTTCTCGTCCTCAACGCCCTCGGGGGGAGCCGTAGTACCAGGGGTTACTCTTGTTCCGGTGCCATCAGTGTTGCTCGTAGGCCCGAGCGCCATGGCGATGGCCATCGCCACGCCCTTGCCGACACTTGCGGGAGTCCCCATCGGGTCCGCATCCTCACCGCCGGTGACCGCGTCGACATACCCTGCCAGAGCGTCGCCATCGAGGATCGCCTCGGCTGCCTCGATCGCCATCTCGGCATCCGAGATCGCACCGTCAAGCGCCGCGATCACGTCCGTATCGTCGGTGTTGGCCTTCGCCTCTTCGGCCTCCATCTTGTCCGTCTTGGCGGCTTCGAGGGCGGCCTCCAGATCCGACATGGCCTTCAGCACCATCGCGGCGTAGTTCATCGCTGCCATGGAATTGCCGTCGGAAGCCAGCGTCCCGATCTTCTCCGAGGCATCCTTCGCCATCATGAGGGCAGAGCCCTCCGCGTCGGCGTCGCCCGAAAGCGTCGTCAGCGCATCGACGCTGTTGCTCAGGTCGGTGGCGTAGGACAGTGCGGACTTCGGCGGGGGAACGGGCTCCGGATCCGGCTCCATCATGGTCGTGGTGGACGACCCGCCGCCGCACGCAGCAAGTCCGACCGACAAGGCCACGACTGCCGCAAGTGCGGTAAGTTTGTTTCCCAATACTCTCGATTATCACTTCGCCGACGCCTTCGGTTCGCCGGCGCGATTGCCGCCGTGGACAGGCTAAGGCGGACACTTTGCGACGTCCTTGATGCCGGGCTTCCCACATGCCCTGACCAGTGCGTAACTGTCAGACTGCTTTCCGGGCCTCATTTGGCGCGACCCTGTTCACGCAGGATGTCGTTGCCGTGTCGGCGACGCGATCCTTCCATGGAGGTGGCGTCAGTTGGGCCACATCCCCAGCGGGATGGGACGAGATCTGTATGATTCGTATGGGGCTTACAAAGAAAAGTCGACGTTGAGGCCCATCTGCCGACTGGCCTCTTTCGATGCTTGTATAGCCGTTGCGGTGGAAGCGGGGAGGGCTCCATGCTATGCAAAAGGGTGCCCGTGCACTTCGACATAGATGTGCTCCCCGAGCCGCAGAGACGGCTGTGGGAGATGCTTGACGGTACGCCGTCGGGCTTCGTTCTTTACGGAGGCACAGCGCTTGCATTGAGGCTGGGGCATCGTCAGTCCGTCGATTTCGATTTCTTTTCTTGCGACGTCTTCCAGCCCGATGCGCTCCGAAGAAACATTCCCTACTTGAGCGGAAGCCTGACGATCCGAAGCGAGGAAAACACCTTGTCATGCGTTCTGAACCTGGATGGCGAGGTGATGGTGTCGTTTTTCGGAGGCCTCCGTATGTCCAGCGTCAACGACCCGGATAAAGCGGACGGACCTGGCATTCTTGTGGCGTCTTTACCGGATATCGCCGCGACAAAGGCGGCTGCGGTTCAATCGCGTGCCAACGCCAAGGACTATATCGACCTGGACGCCCTGCTGCGATCGGGTCTCTCGCTTGAGGAGGCGCTGGGAGCCGCCAATGCCGTATTCGGCGCTGAGTTCAATCCTTTGGTGACGCTCAAGGCGCTTGCTCATTACGGAGACGGCAATTTGCACCAAGTGCCGAATGAGGTCCGTGTAAACCTGACGAAAGCCGTTGCAGCGGTCAATATTGAAGACCTACCGGTATTCAAACCGCACGCACGCCTTTGCCCCGACGAAACAGTAACGGAACACGACAATGGCTTCTGAAGATTTGGATAACGCCCCCGGAGCAAGGGAGCCGCCCCTCCAGGACCGCAGACCGGAGCAGGCTCCCTCCGGTCCGGCCGGGCCGACCCTGCTTGAGATTGCGCGGCGGGTGGTATGGTTCCAGCCGCCTCACGAGACGCTGCGCGACGAGGTCCAGTTCCTGAATCATGTGATGATCTACGGCTCCTCGGAGGATACGGCGACGATTCGCCGTGCCTACGGCGACGAGGCGTTGCGCGACGCCTTGCGCAATGCCTGGCCCGGGATCTTCGATCCACGCTCCTGGTCCTACTGGCACACGGTTCTCGGGATGCTACCCGTGCCCCCGATGCGCGTCCGGCAGTTCCCCGCGGAGCCGGGGGAAACGGTTCCCGAGGTGAGCCCCGCCATTCAGGGGCATGGTGGTCCTCCAAGAGGCCGGGGGACCGGGGCGCCGGAGCGAAATGTACCGGCTCCGGCTCCAAGCCCGTTCGACTGATCTCCCTTCTTCGCGGAGTGCCCGCTCCCGGCGCCGTCTTTCGATGAGCGGGGTTTCGTGTTTGGGCCCGTGGTGCCGAACAGGAGATGGCGCCTTGCCGCTGCGCACTCCCGCGGCAAGGGGGCGCTCCGCCAACCCCTTCTTGTAAGACATCATGGATTGACCTGCCCTGGCCTCGAGGATCGTGGGTTATGCTCGAGGTCAGGAACCCGTGAGTACAGAGCCACATCGAGGAGGGCAGGTCATGTTCGAGTATAGATCCTATGAGGCCCCGTTGGGGAGTCGGCGCTACGGTGCCGTGCTTTCACTCTTGACGAGGAGACCTCGCGATGTCCCCACACACAAGGCACGAAGCCGCGGCGCCGACCGGTGCCGAGGCTACCACGTTGTACGTTGCGATCGAGATCAGCCGGAAGAGCTGGGTTGGCGCGCTGTGAAGATCGAGAGGGAGGAGAACATGATGTAGTCCAATCTCTTGGTCATGCTGATGACCGACCGGTGGCTGAGACGCCACCCCGTTCGGCGAAGGGTGCCGAGCGGAAGGGGGTCGCCAAGTTCCGCCGTTTTCCGGCGGCGGGGTGAGAAAGCTGCGACCTGAACTGTACCGGGCGCGAGCCGTCGCTCGCGGGCCGGGCTACCGCAGGACCTATGGCGAGATACAAACGAAGCATGTGTCGGAAGCCTCTTCACTTACTCTTGAACCCTCAATGGCCCGACGGGGCGGAGGGAACGCGGACTGAGCCGGCTGGCTTCCACCCTGCTATCTGGCGAGAGCGCGACGCGCACTCGGGCATGGGTCAGCCCTTCTATCCCATGCTCCCGATCCGCAAGGGGTAAAGCATGCCGCCTAAGGGTCTCAGGTTTGTCATCGGAACACAGGAACCCATGCTGTCCGCCCGGTTCGGAGCCGGGCTAGCCGCGGAGAACGGAGAAGGGCCGCATGGGGGCGGAGCTCTCGTAGTAGTCGGAGTGCGGGAAAGCCGCATACATGGCGAAGGGGAGCAGAAGGCGGATCGACATTCGCATGACGGAGGAACTACCCGTGGACTCGGATAATCAGGCCGACAAGGCTTGGCTCCTCAGCGTTCAGCGGAAGTTGTATCGGTGGAGTAGGGAGACGCCCGAAGGTGCCTACAGCGATGCGTGGAACTGGGTAACCGATCCGCGCAATCTTCGCTGTGCTTGGCATTCGATTGCCCAGAACAAGGGCAAGAGGACGCCGGGCATCGACGGGTTGACGGTGGAGAGCGTTGCCGCTGGCGACGGAGGCGTACCGCTCTTCCTGGACGAGCTGCGGAAGGCGCTGCGGAGCGGCAGCTACCGACCGTCGCCCGCCAGGCGAAAGTGGATTCCGAAGCCGGGCAAGCCGGGGATGTTGTCTCGCACATTGATTGACCGCGAGTTTCCCGGATTGTTTCGTGCGACTGGCGGGTAGATTTCCCGGATTGGCGGACCGTTTCGATGACGTTCCGGCGGGGTGTCGGACGACCTCCCGAGCGGGCGCATCCATGGCGGCAAGCGGAGCTTTTGGTGATGGGCCGATCGCCAGGCGATCGGCTGGGGGCGGTTCCCGAAGGCGGTTCCGCCTCGAACCCCCAGGGGCGAGCGGCGGGAACCGGGAACCGCTGCGGCGTCGGGCGCGGTTTATTCGGGATGGCGTGCGACGAGGCTGTAGCGGCCCTCGGCGTCGTGCCGGACGCATCCCTGCCGGACGAGCTTGTGGAGGACGGCGCCGACGGTCTTGTGGCGGGTTGCGGCATGCTGTCGGATCTGGCGCTGGGAGAGCGCTGCATCGGCCTGGGCGAGGGCCTGGAGGATGCGCCGTTCGGGGGTTTGGGGCTGCGGGTCTTCGCCGGCCGGAGGCGGCTGACGCAGGCGCAAGAAGGGTTCTGGCGTATCGGTGACGAGTTCGATCTCGATGTCGTCGAGGCCGCGTGCGGCGCGATGCTCGACGGTCATGAGGGTCTGCCGGTCGCGTCGGCGAAGGTAGAGATTGCTGTCGCCCCAGGCGTGCAGTTCGCTGCTTCCCCGCAGGGCCTGGCCGGGGCGTGTGGCCCCGCTCTTGCGGGCGTGGTGGACGACGAGCACGGCGGTGTGGAAGCGTCTCTGGATGTCGCGCAGGACGCCGAGGATGGGGGCGACGTCGGCGGCGGCGTTCTCGTCGACGCCGTGCAGGCGGACCAGGGGATCGAGGATAAGGAGGCGTGGTTGGATGCGCTGCACGGTCTTGCGCAGGCGGCGCCGGTCGCCCGCCTCGTCGAGGCGCAGGGTGTCGACGTCGATGACGGCGATGTCGAGGGTCTCGAAGGGTGTGCCGGCGGCGCGGGAGATTCCCTCGAGCCGGCGCCGCACGAGGTGGGCTGCGTCCTCGGCACAGAACAGCAGGACGGGGCCGGAGCGGACCGTGGCGAAGTGGCGCAGGCAGGGGACGCCGGCGGCGACGGCGACGGCGAGATCGAGGGCCAGCAGGGACTTGCCACACTTGGGCTCGCCACCGACGATGCCGACGGCCTCGTCGCCCCACAGGGTGTCGATGAGCCACTGCAGCTGGCGCGGCCGCTCCTCGAGTTCGACCGGGGTGCGGGTCGGGAAGCCGTTCATGGCTGCAGCTCGTCGAGGGCGTTCTGCAGGTGTTCGGCGGTGACCGTCTTCGCCTTGTCGAGGGCGGCGGCCGACAGGGCGTAGTGGGCGATGCGGTTGATCTGTCTCGGCAGGCCGCGGGTGCTCTGGAACAGGGCCTCGACGGCGGCGGCCTCGAACAGCGGCAGCTCGCATCCGGCGAGGCGCAGGCGGTGGGTGACATAGGCCTCGACCTCGTCGCGGTCGAGGCCGGCGAGATGGTGTCTGACGACGAGGCGCTGGGCGAGGGATTCGTGCATGGCCATGGCGAGGCGGCGTCTGAGTTCGGTGAGGCCGACCAGGATGAGACACAGGCGCTGCTCGGCGTCCATGGCGAAGTTGGTCAAGAGGCGGAGGTCCTCGAGCACGTCGTTGCGCAGATGATGGGCCTCGTCGATGATCAGCACCGGCAGCTGTTTGGCTTCCGTCACCAGACGGGAGATCTCGTTGCGGATGGCCTGGCGTGCGGTGGCGCGGGAGCGCTCGATGGGCAGGCCGAGTTCCCATGCGATCTCCTTGTAGATGTCGAGCACGTTGCCGGTGGTCAGCGAGACGTAGTGGACGCGATAGAGGCCGGGGTGGAGGCCTGCGGTGAGGTGTCGGCAGACGGTGGTCTTGCCGGATCCCACCTCGCCGGTGAGCAAGCCGATGCCGCGCAGGTCGACGAGATGGCCGAGGCGGGCCTCGGCCTCGCGGCGTGCCGCGGAGTCGAAGAGCTCGTCGGTCTCGGCCGGGGTCTCGAAGGGCAGGCGTGTGAAGGCGAAGTGCTTGCGGTACATCACTCGTCCTCCTTCCTGTCCGTGAGGTTGCGCAGGGTGAGCGGCGAGGGCGGCGGCTCCGGCGGCGGCTGGTCGGCCTGGATCTCCTTGGTCGCCCAGGTGCGCCTGACGGCGGTGTTGGCGTAGGCGTCGAGGCGTGTTGCCTTGCCGGCGGGCTTGCCGTCGTGGACCACGTCGAGGGGCCTCCCGGGCGGCGCCTCGGGATCGTAGCGCAGGGTGACCTTGTGGCCGACGAGCAGGGCATCGACCTCGTAGACGCGTCCGTTGAGGCTGACGGTGCGGTCCTTGTGGACGCGGCGTCTGGCCTCGAAGAGGAAGATGTCGTCGAGATCCAGGGTGGCGTCGGGGTAGCGGACGCCGGCCGAGACCAGGGCCCACTGTTCGAGGGGCGTGCGGCCCTCCAGGCCGCGGTGCGGGGTGTGGTGATACTCGCCCTCGATCCACGCCCACAGGCTGCGGTTCAGGCTCTCCAGGGTGTCCTGATCGGCGGCGTCGACGCGGCTGAGCCAGGCGGCGCGTACTGTCCTGAAGAAGCGTTCTATCTTGCCCTTGCCCGCAGGCTGGAAGGGTCTGGCGTGGATCAGCGCCACGCCCAGCCTGGCGCAGATGACGGCGAGATGGCGCGACCGGTAGGCGGCGCCATTGTCGACGTAGAGTCGCTGCACCAGACCACGCCGGATCAGAGCGTTCCTGAACACCGGCAGGAAGGCCGCGGCGTTCTCGGCCATGGCGAAGGCGGCGAAGGGGACGACGCGCGTGGCGTCGTCGATGAAGGCGATGAGGTAGGTCTTGCGCCGGGTCCGGCCGAGGCGGACCTTGGGGCCGTGCATGACGTCGGACATCCACAGCTCGCCGGCCTCGCGGAAGGCGAAGCGGCGGCGGTCGGCGCCGTCGTGCGGCGGCATCCTGTCGAACAGCCCCTCGGCGGAGAGAAGCCGGTGCACGGTCGACGGCGCCAGGGGATGGTCGATGCCTTCGGCGCGCGCCGTCTTGATGATGAGGCGCACCGACCAGTGCGGATGATCATTCTTCAGCGCGATAAGACGCTCGGCGACCTCGCCAGGCAGGCGCCGGGGCTTGCCGCGGTCGCCGCGCGGCTTCGGGTGAAGCGCCTCGAAGCCGCCGCGCCGGTAGTCCTTGATCCAGCCGCGCATGGTCTCGGCGGCCACCCGGGTCCGCATGCTTCCCGGAATGACGTAGCTCCGGGCGGCCTTGGCGCGCAGCAGGACGCCGGTGCCCGGCGTGCCCACCGGTAGGTGCACCAGGTCGGCGATCACGCCGTATCGGAAGAGTGCGACCGCCTGGCGGAGATCATCAGTGGGTTCTGTCATGTCACGGTCCTCGCCTTGCAGGGCTCTTTGCCCCTCGGACCCTGACGCTATGCCGCCGCACCAGGGGGATCAGGCCCCATCGAGTGTTGGAACGCGGGCTTGTGATCAGCCACCTCGATTCCACCGGCCTGGAAGCCCAACGGAGCGGGCAGTGTCCGCAGCTGCGCCGAGACCAGTGCGCGCAGCCTCTTCAGGGCGCAGTCGCCCCCGAGACGCTCGCGAACCGCCACCATGGTCGCCGCACAGCCCGCCAGCCGGTCGGGGATCAGGCCGATGACCCGTGACAGAGTGTCGTGAACGAGACGCACCCGGCGGCGCACCCAGCGCAGCGCCCCGGGAAGCTCGATGGCGTCCGGGCGCACCACGTTCGCCGCCTCTTCCAGACTGCGCGCGCCCTCGGCCGCCACCACAACCGCTTCCAGATCGTCCAGCGTCCCCGGCAGCCGCGCCGCCAGGCAGTCCGGCAGAAGGCTGAACGTCGTGTGACTCTCCGGGCAATACCAGCGAGCAACCTTCGCACCGCGCGGACTCTTGCGCGCGTAGGTGCCGTGGCGTGCCAGGGAACATCCGCCATGCGGGTGGTTCGGGCAGCGATCAAGCCTTGCATCGCGCCACGCCTCGGCCCTAACGTAGTCCTCGCCGGTGAGCCCCGTCGCGTAACGAAGCTGCACTGGCCACAGGCCCGGCGGGGGTGTCGTCCCGCGCGGGCCTCCTCTCTATGGAAAGACCAACACTAAAGGCCCGGGCCCACGCTGCAACAGCCGCCCTTCCCGCGCTCGACCACCATCCCGGCCAATCCACCACTCGCCCAATGTGGGAAAAATCCACGGGCTCCTATCGAACTAAACAGGGACCCAACAGGGGAAGTTCCGACCCCTTGGTATCCCCACTGTTGCTGACCGCGTGGTTCAATGCGCGGTCAAGAACATCCTGGAGCCGATATTCGAGGCGCGGTTCTGGCAGATGTCCTACGGGTTCCGACCCGGACGGGGCTGTCATGGCGCACTCGAACATATCCGGCAGACCATTCGGCCCTGCAAACGTGGGGCGGATGGAATGCGCCGCGACACTCCCTATCAATGGGTGATTGAAGGCGATATTGAGGGCTGCTTCGATAACATCGGCCACCATTATCTGATGGAACGCGTACGAAAATCCGTCGCGGACCGGAAGGTAAATCGGCTGATCGTTCGGTTCCTCAAAGCCGGGGTGCTTGAGGACTTTGCCTACAGTCCGACGGCGACTGGCACGCCTCAAGGGGGCGTCCTATCACCGCTGCTGGCCAACATCGCGCTGAGCGCGATAGAGGAGCGGTACTGGAGATGGGTCAGGCACCCGCACGACCCCACGCTCCAAACTGACGGAGCGCGAAGGGCAGCAAACCGGCGCAGCAGGGACAAGAGGGCCGGGCGATCGGTCTTCTATCCGGTCCGGTATGCCGACGACTTCCTGATCTTCGTGTCGGGCGGCTATGACGATGCGGCTGCGGAAAAGCAGGCGCTCGCCAACTGGCTGCATGAGGAGATGGGGCTGACGCTATCGGAACAGAAGACGCGCATCACCAAACTGACGGACGGACTCCGGTTCCTGGGCTGTCGGGTTCGTCTCAAGTGGGACGACCGCTTCGGCCTGTGGTGTCGGATCGAGGTCCCGAAGGAGGTGGTCAGCGACTTCCGCTGGCGGATCAAGTCAATGCTGAGACAGCAAACGCAGGTGCGGTCGCTGGAAAGCATGCTCCGGGAAATCAATCCGATCCTTCGGGGATGGGCCGGCTACTACCGATACTGCATCGGGGCCAAGCGCATTCTGTCCGCTCTGGACTGGTATGTGCGACAACGGCTCTGGCTGTGGTTGAGGGGCAAGCACAGGCGCGTCCCCACGAGGAGGCTGACCAAGGCCTGGCGTCGGGTCAGCCGGGAACACCCCGGCGCCCGGGTCTGGGCTGAGGGCGGCACCGAGCAGTTCCTCATGGCCTATATCCCGGTCCGGAGGTTCGAGCTCAAGTGGATGAAGTCTCCCGACTACGCTTTAGCTTTTGGAGAGCCGGATGCATAACGAAAGGTGCATGTCCGGTTCGGAGGGCGGGCTGGAGAAACCCATCGGTCGCAAACCGACAGGGCGCTCCGGTCCGACCCTACTCGGAATCAAGAGCCCGCAGGGCGAGAAGATCGGGCTGCACATGCTCGCCGCAGCGGATGTCGCGGGCCTCAAGGGCCTGGTCGAGGAGCGCCGCGGCCGGGCGGAGCGGACGCTGGGTCAGGCGGTGGCGGTGCGGGTGTGCTACGAGGCCGGCTACGAGGGGTTCTGGCTGGCGCGCTGGCTGGAGTGGATGATGGGTCTGGAGACGGTGGTGCTGGACCCGGCGAGCCTGCTGGTGAACCGGAAGGCGAAGCAGCGCAAGACCGACCGGATTGACGCGAAGAAGATGGTCCGTGCGCTGCTGGCGTATGACCGGGGCGATGCTGCGGTGCTGAGCCGGGTGCGTGTACCGAGCGTCGAGGAGGAGGATCGCAAGCGCCTGCTGCGGGAGCGTCAGCGCCTGGTCAAGGAGCGGACCTCGCTGACGAATGCGATCAAGGGGCTCCTCAAGCTGCACGGCATCTTCGATCTGGAGCCGCGTGCCGGCGACTTCGATGCGGCGTTCGCGGCCGTGACCACGGCCTACGGCGAGCCGTTCCCGCCGCAGGCATGCCGGGAGATCGAGCGGCTCGCTGAACGGCTGGGGCTGGTCATGCGGCAGATCGAGGCGGTCGAGGCCGAACGCGATGCAGCCGTGCGTCGTGCGGAGGCCGACCGCCGTGCGGCGGCGGGCAGCAGGGCCAGGGCCGACGCGTCGATCGCAACGCTCAGCCGGCTCAAGGGGATCGGCACGAACGACGCAACCCTGCTCACGCACGAGGTCTTCTACCGCCAGTTCCGCAACCGCCGCGAGCTCGCGAGCTGGGCCGGTCTGACGCCGACCCCGTGGGCCAGCGGTGACGTCCAGCGCGACCAGGGGATCGGCCGCGACGGGCCCGGCTGGATCCGCGCCCAGCTCCTGCAGATGGCCTGGCGCTGGGTCCGCTACCAGCCCGACAGCGCGCTCAGCCAGTGGTTCCAGGCGCGCACCGCCGGCGCCCGGGGGCGGATCCGCCGGGTCATGATCGTGGCGCTGGCCCGCAAGCTCCTGATCGCGCTGTGGCGCTATGCCGCCACCGGTCTCGTGCCGACAGGCGCCCGCGTCGCCTGAGCACGGGACCCCGAGTTCCCGGACCGGCCGGACGCGGCCGGCGCTGGGCCGGGTGGTGCGTGACCGAGTATGCGTTGGGCTGAAAGACGCCGGAGTATAGATCCTATGAGGCCCCGTTGGGGAGTCGGCGCTACGGTGCCGTGCTTTCACTCTTGACGAGGAGACCTCGCGATGTCCCCCCACACAAGGAACGAACCCGCGGCGCCGACCGGTGCCGAGGCTACCACGTTGTACGTTGCGATCGAGATTAGCCGGAAGAGTTGGGTTGTCGGAATCAAGAGCCCGCAGGGCGAGAAGATCGGGCTGCACACGCTCGCCGCGGCGGATGTCGCGGGCCTCAAGAGCCTGATCGAGGAGCGCCGCGGCCGGGCGGAGCGGACGCTGGATCAGGCGGTGGCGGTGCGGGTGTGCTACGAGGCCGGCTACGAGGGGTTCTGGCTGGCGCGCTGGCTGGAGTGGACGATGGGTCTGGAGACGGTGGTGCTGGATCCGGCGAGCCTGCTGGTGAACCGGAAGGCTAAGCAGCGCAAGACTGACCGGATCGACGCGACGAAGATGGTCCGTGCGCTGCTGGCGCATGACCGGGGCGATGCAGCCGTGCTGAGCCGGGTGCGGGTGCCGAGCGTCGAGGAGGAGGATCGCAAGCGCCTGCTGCGGGAGCGCCAGCGCCTGGTGAAGGAGCGGACGGCCCTGACGAATGCGATCAAGGGGCTCCTCAAGCTGCACGGCATCTTCGACCTGGAGCCGCGCGCGGCCGCATTCGATGCGGCATTCGCGGCTGTGACCACCGCCTACGGCGATCCGTTCCCGCCGCAGGCGCGCCAGGAGATCGAGCGGCTCGCCGAACGGCTGGGTCTGGTCATGCGGCAGATCGAGGCGGTCGAGGCCGAACGCGATGCGGCCGTGCGTCGTGCGGAGGCCGACCGCCGTGCGGCGGCGGGCAGCAGGGCCAGGGCCGACGCGTCGATCGCAACGCTCAGCCGGCTCAAGGGGATCGGCACGAACGACGCAACCCTGCTCACACACGAGGTCTTCTACCGCCAGTTCCGCAACCGCCGCGAGCTCGCGAGCTGGGCCGGTCTGACGCCGACCCCGTGGGCCAGCGGTGACGTCCAGCGCGACCAGGGGATCGGCCGCGACGGGCCCGGCTGGATCCGCGCCCAGCTCCTGCAGATGGCCTGGCGCTGGGTCCGCTACCAGCCCGACAGTGCGCTCACCCGGTGGTTCCAGGCGCGCACTGCCGGCGCCCGGGGGCGGATCCGACGGGTCATGATCGTGGCGCTGGCCCGCAAGCTCCTGATCGCGCTGTGGCGATATGCCGCCACCGGTCTCGTGCCGACAGGCGCCCGCGTCGCCTGAGCACGGGACCTCGAGTTCCCGGACCGGCCGGACGCGGCCGGCGCTGGGCCGGGTGGTGCGTGACCGAGAATGCGTTGGGCTGAAAGACGCCGGAGTATAGATGGGTCCCACCCCCGGAACGTGGCGCCCGCAGCAAGCGGGATCGAGGGAAGGACCGGCAATGCCGCCGGCGACCGCCCGGATACAAGTTGGGTACGCGCCTCAAGGCGCGACCGGTGCAAGCGCGTTCCGATCCGGCATGACCAGACGCCGATCCGCTCCTCCGAAGGAGACGTAACCATGTTGTAGATGGCTCTGCGAACGACACTTGACAGCAGGGGTCCTCATACAAGATGGGTCCCACCCCCGGAACGTGGCGCCCGCAGCAAGCGGGATCGAGGGAAGGACCGGCAATGCCGCCGGCGACCGCCCGGATACAAGTTGGGTACGCGCCTCAAGGCGCGACCGGTGCAAGCGCGTTCCGATCCGGCATGACCAGACGCCGATCCGCTCCTCCGAAGGAGACCTGACCAATGCGGTAGATCGCAACGCAACTACCCCTTGACAGCAGGGGTCCTCATACAAGCGCATACGTTGGTCTGGACGTCCACAAGGAGACGATCGCGGTGGCGGTTGCCGTGCCGGGCCGCGAGGAACCGGTGTTTCGAGGCGAGATCCGCAACCAGCGTTCGTCCTTGCGACGTCTGGTGAGCAATCTGAGCCCGCATGGCGAGGTGTTGAGCTTCTGCTACGAGGCCGGTCCCTGCGGCTATGGAGTGCACCGGGAACTTGTGGCGACGGGCCATGACTGCGTGGTGGTGGCGCCGAGCCTGATTCCGCGCAAGGCGGGTGACCGGGTGAAGACGGACCGTCGTGACGCGCTGAACCTGGCGCGCCTTCACCGTGCCGGCGAGTTGCACCCGGTGTGGGTTCCCGACACCGAACAGGAGGCGATGCGGGACCTGACGCGGGCGCGTGAGGACATGAAGGCGCTCGAACTCAAGGCGCGGCAGCGTTTGGCGGCGTTCCTGCTGCGCCATGATCGGATCTATGCGGGGCGCAGCCGCTGGACAAAGGCCCACTTCCGCTGGCTGCAGGAGCAGTCCTTCGAGCATCCGGTGCAGCAGGTGGTGTTCCAGGAGTACGTGGATGCGGTGATGGATGCAGAGCGGCGCGTGGCGGGCCTGGACGGGCAGATCCACCAGGCGGTCGCCACGTGGTCGCTGCGGCCCGTGGTGGAGGCGCTGATCAGCCTGCGTGGCGTCAACGTTCTCACCGCGGTGACGGTGCTGGCCGAGCTCGGCGACCTGACGCGCTTCGACACGCCCCGTCAGCTGATGAGCCATCTCGGCCTGGTGCCCAGTGAACAGTCCTCGGGTCGGCGGCGGCGTCAGGGCGGTATCACCAGAACCGGCAACGGCCATGTGCGGCGGATCCTCGTCGAGGCCACCTGGAGCTATCGCTTCCCAGCCCGCAAGACGGCCCATCTGCAGCGCAAGGCAGCAAGCGCCCCACCCCGGGTCCAGGCCCTGGCCTGGGCGGCCCAGAAGCGCCTGTGCGCCCGCTATCGCAGGCTCTCGAACGCCGGCAAGGCACACTGCCAGGTGACCACCGCCGTGGCCCGGGAACTGGCCGGCTTCATATGGGCCATCGCCTGCGAGATGGCCGGACGTCCCCACAACAGCCGCGCCGTGGCCTGAGAGCCACCCGTGCCACGTCGGTGTGCTCCCGGTGGAACAACCTGGAACACACAACCGAACTGTGGCTCGGCAAGGCAACCAACAACAACCCAGGAACAACAAGGAAGACATGACGGGTGCGGAACGCGAGTGGCCGGTGAGGAGAACCCTCGTTTGGGGCTATGCGAGGCGGACCAAAATGTTCGCCGACCCGCGATGTAAGAGAGAGGCAGCTCCGCGACGAAGTGAAGTCAGGTGGTAACCAACCCACGGATATCAGAGTGATCCACCGTCGCAAAAAGCCGCCCGCGTTCCGCTCCCGCCATGTCGAAAGGAAGGGTGGATGGAAACAGTCAGAGCCGGTGTAGACAGGTCAATCCATATCAGTCCCATTCGTATCGAGGTCCTGGAGACAAACCTCGAGGCCGCTTCTGTGAGCCGATGACCCTCGGCAGGGAAATCTTCGGTGGAGGCGTCATGTCTGCGAGAATGTCATCGCACCATCGCCAGAAGGCCTCGACAATCGGTCGGGAATGCAAGATCCCGGCAATCCGGAGCTGCCATGACCATCCCGTCCGTCCCCACCATCAAGGCCCTGCCGGCGGAGCGCAATCCGGCGATCATCTACCTCGCAAGCCTGTCTGCCGGTGAGGGGCGCCGCTCGATGGCCTCCACGCTCTCCCAACTCGCCACCTTGCTCGGGTGCCGCGATGTCGCGTCCTGCCCCTGGCACGAACTGCGTCATCACCATGTCGCGGCCCTTCGTGCAGTACTGGTCGAGCGCTACGCCCCAGCCACGGCGAACAAGGGCCTCGCCGCGATCCGCGGTGTACTCCGGGTGGCCTGGCGGCTGGAGTTGATCTCGACCGAATCCTATCACCGCACCATTGACGTGCCGCCCGTGCGCGGTGCGCGCCTGCCTGCCGGCCGTTCCCTTGAGCCCACCGAAATCCGGGCACTGTTTTCCGTCTGTGCCGACGGTACACCGGCCGGCGCCCGCGACGCTGCCGCCTTCGCCCTGCTGGCCGGCTGCGGCCTGCGGCGCGCCGAAGCGGTCGCCGTGGAGATTGCCGACCACGACACGGACACCGGCGCGATCCGTGTCATCGGCAAGGGCAACCGCGAGAGAATCGTCTACGCCACCGGTGGTGCGAAGGCAGCCCTCGATGCCTGGCTGGCGCACCGTGGCGTCACCGTGGCCGGCCCGATCCTTGCTCCGGTGTCGCAGTCGGGCGCCGTCGATGTCGGACGCGGCATCACTCCGCATTCGCTGATGATGCGCCTGCGCAAGCGGTCCGCAGCGGCCGGAATCGCCGCGTGCTCACCGCACGATCTCCGCCGCACGTTCGTGTCGGTAGCCCTTGAGGCCGGTGCCGATCTCGCCATGGTCCAGGCTCTTGCAGGCCACGCCTCCCCGACCACAACCGCGCGTTACGACCGCCGCCCCGAAACCGCCAAGGCCGCGGCCGCGCGTCTTGTCCACATCCCGTTCACTGCGGCGTGACGAGCAATTCACAGCTCGCGTCCGCTTGTCGTTCCGTGCTGCATGCGCTTGCTCGCCACACGTGGCCTGTCGGCACTTACGGGATGCGCTGAAGGTCATCACTTTCCCAGACCCGCCACGCGAGCATAAGCCGTGCCCTGCAACCGGACGAGGTTCACGATCGTCATCTTGAGGTGCATGGACTCAATGTGCCCGAGCGCGCGCAGAGTTGTCTTGCCGGGGGCGGACACAGGAGCGCAGGCGTGCCGGACGGCCGTCGGCGCGTCAAGCCTCCTTGCGGCTCCCTCGCCGCGTTGCGGCCCTTCCGCATGACCCGCGTCCGTCCATCCGACTGGGGCGTCCCTGGCCACGAGCGGAACTTTCGGTCACGGGCGGTAGGCTCGCCGCCGCCGATGCCGACGACCTCGTCGCCCCGGAGAGTGTCGACCGGCCTCTGCTGTTCGCACGGTCGCTCCTCCCGTTCGACCGGGGTGCGGGTCGGGAAGCCGTTCATGGCTGGCGTTCCTCGAGTGCGTACTGCAGGTGCTCGGCGTTGACCGCCTTCGTCTCCTCCGGTGCGATGGCCGACAGAGCGCGAAGGGCGATGCGTTTTGGCTCGTCAAGAGGGATGAGTTCGGTCAGCAGGTTTCAGTCGGAATTGGCGAAGTGCTCTTCGATCCAGTCGACGAAAGTCCGCGCCGCGGGCGTTTCCTCATGTCGGGCAGGTGGCAGCAGGAAGTAGCCTTCGGGCATCGCCACGCTGTGATCATACGGACGTTCGAGCCGGCCCTCTCTGAGTAGGCCGCTCGCCAGCATGTCGTGGGCCATCGAGAGACCGCCGCCGTTCAGGGCCGCGGTCATCGCCACCACGTAGGTCGAAGCGAGACTGACGTTCCTGTCCGGCGGCAGGGCATGACCCTGGTCCGTGAGCCACGCTTCCCAGTTTGTCGTCACGCCCGCGCAGTCGAAGAGCGGTGCCGTTTTCCAGTCGCGGAACGACGATCCCGCGTGTGGCGCGCAGACCGGATAGGCCCTTTCCTCCGCGAGCCGCCTCGCGGCATTCGGCATCAGCGCCGGACGTCCGAAACGGATCTCCACCTCCGGGACGCCTTCCGCATTCTGGGGATCCCAGATCGGCGTCGTCAGGTTGAGCGCCAGCCAGGGATGGGCCTTCAGGAGGGCGCCCAGCCGCGGGGCGAGCCAGAAGGTCGAGAAGGCAAGATTACACCTCACCCTCAACTGCCGTCCCCGGTCGCCGGTCAGCGCGCGGGTGCCGGAGCTGAGGACCTCGAACGCCTCCTGGACAACGGGGAGGTAGTTCGATCCGGCTTCGGTCAGCTGAAGCGCCCGGGTCTTGCGGATGAACAGGGTGAGGCCGATCGCGTCCTCCAGACTGCGCACATGCTGGGACACGGCCGACTGGGTGAGATTCAGTTCGGCCGCGGCCTGTGTGAAGGAAAGGTGCCGTGCGGCGGCCTCGAACGCGCGCAGCCAGGTGAGCGGAGGCAGACTTGTCATGGAAAGGATGTCCCATGCGCAACGAATGCATAAGTATTCCTAATGCTATTGCCGGGAATCCATCGTTTGTCAACGTGGAACCGTTTGCTCAGGCTTTTCCGGGAGCCCCGATGACCGGTGAAGTGCAATGCATGTTCAGCCCCGGGTTCTGGAACGAACGGAGCAGGACCATCTGGAAGCCCGCAGTGGTCTGGCTGCCGCACTCCGATGGACGGCCCGCCTCAACATGCGCGAGGCGGTCGCCCACCGCTTCAGCCTGGCGGTGAAGCGGGAAGGAACCGGATTTCCGGTCAGCCCGGACCGGATGCCATTCGCCGGGATCCGGGCATCGGGCCCGCTCGGACCGGATACCAGGGCCCCGGATGCTTCAAGCGGGTCCGGGGCCTCCTGGGCAACGGCCTGGGTGTTGCGCGGATCGCCTCATCGCTGCTGCCGGCAAGCCGCTGCAGCTCATGTCCGCCGATGTGGCCGAAGAGGCCCGAGTCCGGGTTGGAGCGGTTTCCGGGTCAGACCGAGTGTCGCTTCGCCGCATCAAGCCCATTCCCGATGACGAGGGACCCTGCCATGCACACTGAGGTGATGCGGCCGGACTTCGCGCCGACCAACGCCGCCTCAAGCGGCGTGACGCTCGACAGAAGGACCCTGAAGGCGGTCGCCCGGCGCGCTGACGGCCCGGGCCTGATCTATCTGGCGCAGTGGGGCGCCGGGCTGCTCGTCACGGGCTCTTTCGTCTGGCTCGCTCTCGGCACCGGTTGGCTGTGGCCGGCGATGTTCGTCCATGGGGTGCTGCTGACCGTTCCGGCCTATGCCATGAGCCACGAAACGGCGCACGGCACGGCCTTTCGCAGCGCCTGGCTGAATGAGGCGATGCTCTGGATCGGCTCGCTCATCTACATGGAGGAACCGCTCCACCGGCGTTATACCCACACCAACCACCACACCTTCACCTGGCATGTCGGCAAGGACAGCCAGATGCCGTTCGACACGCCGATGACGCTTGGCGGCTGGCTGACGGAAGTCACCGGATTCGGTCTGCTGCGCTATCACGCAACCGTCATGGTGCGCCTGGCGTGCGGCCGCTACTCCGGCATGATGAAGACGGTGGCTCCGGAGGCGGAACTCCGGAAGATGACGCGCAATGCCTGGGTCTTCATCGCCGTCTACGCCTCAATCGGAGGGGCGCTCGCATTCGGAGTCCACTGGTTGCTGTGGTTTCTGGTTCTGCCGCGTCTCCTGGGAGCGCCGGTCATGCTTTCGTTCACGCTGATCCAGCATGTCGAGATGGAGGAGAATTCCCCGTCCATTCTGAAGAGCACGCGGTCCTTCAGAACCGGCTGGCTGGCCCGGTTCCTCTACATGAACATGAACAACCACGTGGAGCATCACCTCTACCCGCAGGTGCCGTTCTTCGCGCTGCCGGCGTTGCGCGAGGCGATCGCCTCTCAGGTTCCCGCTCCGGACCCCGGTTTCCTGCGCACCAACCGGGAGGTGTTCACGGTCGTCCTGCGCCGCACCCTGGGTTTTTCGACCAGGGCGCCATCGATCCGCCAGGCGCCGCACATGATCGCTGCAGGCGGCGCGCAACGGCGTATCGCGCACCGGACCATGTGATGCGCCGGATCTACACCTATGGCGGACGGCCAGCGACCCGGAACCTCACGGTCGCCGATCTCCGGGCGAACAAGGCGGCTGGCATCAAGATGACTCAGGTCTCGGCGCTGAACGGCGAGGAGGCCGCGGCCTGCGAGGCGGCGGGCATCGACCTCGTCACCATTGCCGACGTCGACATCGCCGAGGTGAGGGAGGCGGCGCCGACGACCTTTGTCACCGGCAGCCAGACCATGGTGCAGTACGTCACCGAGGACGAGGCGCTCGGCGCCGCCATCCGCTGTGCCGAACAGGGTGCCGATGCGATCTACACGCCGCGCGGCCTGAAGACGGTCGAGCGGCTGGCCGGAGAGGGGCTGTGCGTCCAGGGTCATCTGGGTCTGGTGCCGCGGCTGTCGACCCGTGTGGGCGGGTTGCGGGTGATCGGCAGGACGGCGGACGAGGCCATGCGCCTGTGGGAGGACTTTCGCCGCCTGGAAGAGGCCGGCGCGGTCGCGGCCGAGGTCGAATGCGTCGCCGTCGAGGCGCTCGTCGAGATCGGCAGGCGCAGCGGCCTTGTGACCCATTCGATCGGCGCCGGCTCCGGCGGTGACATCATCTTTTCGTTCATGGAAGACATCTGCGGGGATGTGGAGAACCCGCCGCGCCATGCCAGGGCCTGGGCGGACATGCTCTCGCTGCGTCGCGCTATGGCCAGAGAGCGCCTCAAGGGTCTGACCGGCTTTCGCGATGCGGTCAGGGCCGGGACCTTCCCGCACGAACCCCATCAGGTCCCCATGATGACAGGCGAGCACGAGAGGTTTCGCGAAGCGCTGGACACGTGGCAACCGGTGCACCGGTGAACGACGCGGCCGACTACACGACGCCCTTCGCCGCCAGGCCCCGGCCCCTGACGCTGGAACAGGCCGCCTGGATCACGCCGCCCGCCCAGGCGACCGACACCGAGGGCATGATCGACGTGCCGCGCATGCGCGCCTGGCGCCGGAACCGTCTGCGCGAGCAGATCACCGCCCACGGTCTCGACGCCGTCATCCTGGTCGAACCGTTGGCGATCCGCTACGCCACGGGCGTGCGCAACTGCACGCTGTTCCAGATGCACATCCAGGCAGGTTACCTCTTCGTGCCCGCCGACGGCCCGGTCATCTACTTCGACAGCCAGCCCGGCCGCGAGACCGGCCGGCAACTCGAGACGATAGACGAGATCCGCGACGACCTCGTGCCTCTCTCGTACATGTTCTCCGGCTACCGCCAGCAGGAGATGGCACGCAAGTGGGCCGCGCAGATGGCGGATCTGATCGCCAGGCACTGCGGCCGCGGCGCCAGGATCGGGATTGACCGCGCGGGCTTCCACGCGGAGCAGGCCCTGGCCGATCGGAGTTTCGCCGTGGTCGATGCGGCGCCGGTTCTCGCCCACGCCCGCAAGATCAAGTGCCCGGAAGAAATCCTCGCCATGAACCTGGCGCTGGCGACGGCCGAGGACGGCATGACCCGCATGCGCACGGCCTTGCGCAACGGCGTCTCGGAGCAGGAACTCTGGGCGCTGATGTGGTGTGCGCTGATCGAAAAAGGCGGCGAATGGCTCGACTACCGCCTGCTTGCCTCGGGCGAGCGGACCAATCCATGGCAGCAGGAGGCATCGAGCAGGACGATTCGGGCGGGCGATCTCGTCGTGTTCGACTGCGGACTGGTCGGTCCGTTCAGTTACGGCGCCGATGTCAGCCGCGCCTTCCGGTGCGGACCGGGGCGGCCGGGCGATTACCAGAAGAAGCTCTATACGCTCGCCTGGAACGAGGTGATGCACAACACGCGGTTGCTCCGGCCCGGAACGTCGTTCCGCGACTTCATGGCCGACCGCTACATCCAGGAAGAGGGCTTCGGCGACCAGCCCTATCCCTGTGCGGCCCATGGATTGGGCATGGCCGACGAATGGCCGGTGATCCTCCATTCCCCGGAACACGAGGATCACTATGACGGGGAGTTCGAAGCCGGCATGGTGATCTGCGTCGAGAGCTATGTCGGCGAGATCGGCGGCCGCGAGGGCGTCAAGCTGGAAGACCAGGCCCTCGTTACCGGGTCGGGACCGGTCGTGCTGTCGCGCTACCCGTTCGAGGAAACACTTCTTCCCCACGAGATCTGAGCGAGGAGACGGGCCGTGAGCGAATGGATCGAGGTCTGCGCAACCGGAGACATCGACGAAGAGGATCTCATCCGCTGGGATCACGATGGCCGGTCCTTCGCGATCTACAACACCGAAAAGGGGTTCTTCGCCACCGACGGGTACTGCACTCACGAGCGGCAGCACCTCGCGGACGGCCTCGTCACGGGCACCGTCATCGAGTGCCCGCTGCATCAGGGGCGCTTCGACATCGTCACGGGCAAGGCGCTCCGCCCTCCCGTTCGCGTCGCCCTGGGCACCTATCCCGTCAAGGTCCAGGACGGAACGGTTTTCATCCAGCTCTGAGACGGGCCGGCTGCACAGCAGGGTGAGGAGAACATCGGCCTTGCAACCGTCGTCCGCCCGAACTCGGGACCGGACGTTGTGGTAGCGGAAGCTGCCGATTCCCTTTCAGGCCGCAGTCCGCAGCGTGATGCCGTAGAGATCGGCGGTCTCGCGCAAGATCCTGTGCGCCGCAGGTGGGGTTTCTGAACGTCATCGGCATCGCCACCTTATCGATTGGGGCAGGTCCAGAGAGGCAACAGCCGGGGCGTCCTTCGAGCATCCGTTTCCTCCTGCCGGCCAAAGTACTCTGTTGCCGCGTTCCGCGCCCCGTACTCCGGATATCTCCCAACCCTCCATCGACCATTGCCGGCATCATCCCGCCATCGAGTTCTGCGACGACCGGTGCCGTGTCTACAGTGTCCAGCGAATGGCAGCGTGGATGCCGATGTCGGGTGCGCCCCGGCGCCAGCCGTCATCTTCCGTGACGGCAATCTCCAGCGTCGTGTCGCGGCCGAGCTTCAGTCTGCCCCCCATTCCGAACATGACGACAGGGCCGGCAAGCGGGTCCAGCGATGAGCGCCCCCAGGGCGAGGAATGGACATCCGTCTGCACGGTCAGGGACAGACGGGAAAGGGGCAGCCAGGTGAGCGCGAGACGGCCGAATGCGACGAACCTGCCGTCGTTTCCGTAAAGGGGGTCGGGAGCGTGTCCGGCGAGCGCCCCCAGCGCCCCGCCGTAGAGCCAGTCCCGCGAGCCGAAGAGCGCACCCGACGTCTCTGCCCAGACTGCGGCAGAGACGCCGCCGGAGCCGGCCAGCACGCCCTTGTCGCCCGTCGGCAGTCTCACGATGCCCCGCAGCGCCAGACCGTCGTTCGACAGCATTTCCGTCCCCAGGTCATGGCCGATCCCGAGCGTCAGGTCCCCGACCGAGTAGACGCTGTCGTGGATTCTGACGCGGGACTGGCCGTCCCTGGCGTAACCTATGGCAATCCGGTCGCGCGGCGCCCGGTCGCGCCCTCCCTGGGGCAGGCCGAAGGTGGAGTGCCAGCTCTCGATGAACCCGTCGAACACGCCGGCGTTGTGTGAGATCACTGACAGTTCGAGGAGATACTCCCAGCCGTCCCGGAACCCGTGCCGGGCCGCAAGGGCATACCGGGAAGTCTCGCCGTCCATCCACAGCCGTTCCTGGCCGGAGCGCGCCTCCACCATGTGCGACGCGATGTCGAGAGATGTGATGAACTCCGTCGTGCCGGGCGCAGAGACGCACGCGCCGAAGGAGGACGGCGGACTGTGGGGGATGTGGAACGGGTTCAGGTTCACGATGCGAAGCGGCGTGGCGGCATCGCACGAGCCGCGTTCTTCGGCTGCGGCCGGAGCCGACACGGCCATGATGCAGGCGGCCAGAATGGAGATCAGCACGTAAAGCGTGCTGTACCGCATCCCAAGGAGTGTGCCGGTCATCCGGAGAACCGCATGACAAGAACGACGACGGCCGCACTCGTGAATACCGGCACCAGCACGCCAGTGGCGAAGCCCGGCACGATCTTTGCGTCGTGGAAGAGAATGCCGAGGTGGATGCGAGACTTCATCGGCATGTCCGTGAGGTTGATGCATCAGCATGTCGGAACCGGAAAGAGATCGGCATTCGCCGATCCCCGCCCTGGGCGCACGCAGTCGGGACCGGCGGAACGGGCGTGATCCATGATTTGTTCTCGAGATTGCGAACTTTTGCTGGTAGCCGGCGAGCAGACCGGGAACTGCGTCGGCGTTTCGCACGGTGTCCGGTATCGATGACGGGCCCCTCTGCCGGGCTCGGCAGCACGAACCCTCTTTGATCCGGTGTTCGGCGGTCTCGAACAGCATATCGTCGAGTCGCTGCCCCCACAGAGCGGTTCGAGGAGATTGGCAGTCTTCACGGCGAGACGGTGGCCCTCCCTGGTTGCCAGGACACGTGCTGCAGGAGCCTTGCCGGAAGCTTGACCAACGATTCTTCGCTGTGTTTCCAAGAAGGTGACGAGATTGTCGTGGCGCGCCATGAACTCGCCATCGATATCCATGGTGTCAATCTCGCCGCTCATCAGGGTTTCCTGGATGAAAGGCCGGGCAAGGCCAATGGCGATGGCAGCCTGCCGGAGATTGAGGAAGGCTGCGTCGGGGATGGCTGTCGACGTGGTGCCTCTGCGGACCAGTGTGGAGAATTCAGCGACGACGGCCGCTCCATCTGTCGCGGGTGCGGCGGGCTCCACACCCCTGCTCGACATCTCCACGGGCGCATGCTTTCGGGCGCGATGCAGGCGCCGGTCGCAAGCGCGGCATGAAGGACACGCTTCTCGCGACCGGGAACATCCACTCTCACGATCCTGTTCGTGATGTCGTCCATGGCACCTTGTATGTGTCGGGAACCGCCGCAGCGTAGCAGGGTGGGGCGGCTCCATCCATGGCGGATGTGGCAACGGCCCGGCCCTCATGTCTGCCGGCCGAAGCGGGGGTTCAAGACGTCCCGAGCGCCGGAGCGGTGAGCAGTTCCTTGAGGAACTCGAAACGGCGCGTCTCGGCAGCCGAGGCGGCAAGGTCGTCCAGCTCCGGGTCGTAGGCGTCCATCGCGTCCATGTCGCGCTGGAGGCGCTCGTGCTCGATCCGCGCCAGGTGCTCCTCGATTTCCTCAGGCGTGAACATGCGCCTGAGTTCCGAAACGAACTGCGGCAACGCCCGCGCGAACTCGGGGTGCTCCTCCTCCGCCTCCGCGAAGGCGAGCAGCTTCTCGCCCACCACATAGTCGAAGGAAGACACGATGCCGTACTGGAGCCGGATGGACTCGGCTGCCTCGCACTGCTCCCTCCAGATCTCGTGCCAGCGCCGCTCCGTCGTGTGCTCCATTCCCAATCTCCTCATCCAGCAGCACCGACTCTATCGCGTTCACGGGCTGGCGGGGAACTCCGGCTGCGCCGGATCGAACAGCATGTCGACATCTTCAACCGGCAACGGATGTGCTGACAACGAACTTGTAGAACGTCGTCACGCAACACCCTCGTTGAACCGGATGCCGTTCATGAAGTCCGCCATCGGCCGCTGAGTGAACGGAGCGAATTTAGCACGACATGCGGCTGTACGACTCGGAGAGCCGCGCGCCACTCGTGATGGACGACACGAGCCGGCAGTTCAACCGCGCTGTCGCGATGTACCCTGAACAAAGCAGAGCGGGACAAAGGCTCTCAGCTGTCCCCGGGCAGATAGCTGAAGCGTTTCATCTGCTCGCCATGGTCCTCGCAGATCCTCTGAACCTGGCTCTCGCTCAGCTCCTCCTTCCAGCCCCCGGCCTTGCCGCGGCGGAAGAACCTTCTCTGGTGCTCCGACCTCTCCTTGAACCCGCCGGCCGCCTCCTGGCTCTGCAGAGTCCTAAACGAGGAGTTGCGGATGGCTCGCAGCAACCTCTGGCGAGACGGCTTCAGTCCCAGAAACCGCGCCACCCCGCCGAATGTCGCGGAGGGCTTCTCAATCATGTTCTCATATCTCACCACGTGGAGACGCTCACTCGCCCTGCTGGTCCAGCTCGCTACGTGCTGCGACCAGCTGCCCGAGACGATCGAGACATTGTTGCGATCCGGGTCGTGGGGCATCTCCAGATAGTCGGTCGCCATCAATTCGATCGCCCGGTCAAGATCAGTTCCCATGAAGTCCGCCGAGGAGGCGGCGACGTCGAGAGGATTGCGCACGATGTAGATGGCGCCCGATGTCACACCCAGATTGATGGTCGGATGTCCATGCAGTGTCATCAGGGCATTATGGGTCTTGCAGAAGATAGATCCCGGCTGCCCCCGTGCGATCAGTTCACAGACCTTCGGCCGCATCGCGGCCACATCCTCAGGGGACCATTCGCTCACCGGTCGCCTGTCCAGCATCCTGAACCACATCAGCGACCCGTCACTCTGCAGGATCTCGCCCTGCATCCTGTTCAAGTCGGCCGGCTTCGCCTCATTGTGAAAGAGATTGTGCAGGAACGCCCGCATCCACGTGTTGCCCGACTTCGGATAGCTGGCCAGCCAGACAATGTCGCCCATGCCAAGGAACCCCAAAGGAAAGGAGCGGCCCATGAAGGGCCGCTCCTCAAAGAACGTATGATTTCAGATAATGGTGATCAGAAGCTGATCGCCATCGCAACACCCGCAAACGTGGTGTTTTCATCGTCCGCGAAGGTGTCCTGACCAACAGCGCCGGCAAGATTGATGCCAGGGCCGAGGTTGTAGTTGCCCAGCAGGCGCATGTAACCGTTGTCAGTACCGGCGCTGTCCTGGGTCATCTCGCCGTAGTTGAGGCTGACGGTCCACGGGCCTTCACCATAGCTGATGCCGACGTCAAACTGCTCGGTGTCGTCCATTCCAACCATGTCATGGTCCGTTACCCTGTACGATCCACCGACCGACACCCCGGCCATGGACACCACCACACCACCGGCCATATCCGTCAAGGTCGCGCTGGGCGCTGCGGTCACAGCTTCCGAGCCAACATCACCGGGCGAGGGGTCTACCGCATCGGCGGCCGCGACCGCCGGAACGTCCTTGCTGGCATACCCGGCGGCAACTGTGACACCAGCATCACCGAAGGCGCCGTCGTAGCGAGCGCCGACCGCGAAGATATCGCTGCCCTTGGCCCTGCTCGCTGTACCGCTTCGTGCTTCTGCACCGGCCTCTGGAGCATAGGACACGCCGAACTGGAACCCGTTGATGACCGGCGAGAAATACATCACGGAGGCGTCATCATTACCAGCGGCACCATCGGGAAATGTAGAGTGCCAGTTGCTGTTTGAGGCGCCGCTGAAGCTGCCCACCCAATATGGCGTGTTGATGCCATAGAAGTATGTGGCATAGGGTGCCGCCGTAGCCATCGAGTAGCTCGCAGGATCGTCATTGCCGACACGGATCGTGCCGAACGAGCCTTCCAGGTACATGTAGGTTTCATCACCCTGGTCGCCGCTCTGCTCACCTTCGATCTCGATGCGCACACCGACCTCGATACCGCTATCAAGAACCGTTGAACCGGCGAACCTCAGCTCGACATCGTTCGAGAGGGCAAGTTCATCATTTGTGTCTGAGTTCGCCTCGTTGTCGACGATAGCGATGCCCCAGTGCGAGTTGCCGCCAACGCTGAGCGAGATCGGCTCGGCCATCATCTCGTCGGCGGCCACACCAGTGGTCACCGCGGCCGCCACAAGGGCGGTGGTTCCCATAAGGGCCTTTTTCATTGTTCACTTCCTTTCATGTAGGATCCTAATCAAGGAACTGCCGGCACAACCGGTGCTGGCATGTGTTTAGGTACTGCGATACCACGTTCCCGTCAAAGGTCTGTATGGCGTAACGTCTACAGGTGTTGCACTATTGCAACAGCAGTTGCCCACAGCCACGACATCGGGCGGTGCGACACTGCTTGTTGCGTCCTTCCCAGAGTGTGTGGTTGCATTTCTGGAAAGGTTGCGCGGCCCGTTCCCCATGAGCCTCCCGGTCGACGGCCACTCCGGAGCCTCGAGATTCTCGACAGTGGCCATCGAGTGCTTCATCACACAGCACTCGTCATCCCATGTCCAGCATTCCGGCGATCGCGGTTCCGATGCGTTCCGCAGCCGCCTCGGTCTCCCGGTCGCCCATGTGTGCATAGCGCAAGGTCATGGTCGGCCGTGCATGTCCAAGCAGGCGCGACACGACAGGCAAGGGTGTTCCCTGCATAACGGCATGACTGGCGTACGTGTGACGAAGATCATGAAGGCGGACATCCTCGATGCCTGCTTCCCTGCGAATTGTGTACCACAGAGCGAGATCGCCTCGAAGAGGGCGCCCCGGATCCCTCGGCGACGGAAACAGGAAGGTATCGTTGTCTGAGATGCGGCGCTCGATGATGGCCCGTGCCTCTTCATTCAGATACACGGTACGTGGTCCTGTCTTGGAGTCCGTCAGGTGAAGACGATCACCGAACAGCTCCTCACTGCGAAGGCGGACAATCTCATTCTTTCGGCAACCGGTCAGAAGAAGGAGCCGGATGATATCGATCTGTTGACGTTGCGTTGGCCTGTGAGGTGTCTCGTGGTCATGCCGGTCGAGTGTGCGATGCAATCGTTCAAGCTCTTCACTCGAAAGGAAACGGGTGAGCTTCGGTCTTCGGTTGGGTCTGACGTTCCTCGCGGGATTTGAGGTGATGTGGTTGCAGGATACCGCATGGTTGAAGATCTGGCGGAGGATTTTGAGGCAGTGGTTGGCACCGCCCGGGGCAGTTCTGCTGTAGTCGTCGAACCATCGATGAACCATCGCAGGGGTGATCCTGTCCAAACGACGGGTGCCAAATGCCGGGAGCAACTGACGATTCAGGCACTTCTTCCGCCATTGGATCGTGGCAGGCTTACTCCGATGAAACCACGAGTCTTGCCATTCATGCGCTGTGAAATCCCGGAACAGAGGAACCGGTCCCTTCCGGGAGTTTCTGTCCGTCAGGAGTGCGAGGCACCGGTCTCGGGCCTCCTGAACCGTCAAGTGCATGGTGGGGCCAAGTGACAGTTTCGTTCCGTTACTGAAATGCACGTAGCTGCTGCCACCCGATGGATGAACCCGAACTCCAAGGACCGGAACAAGGGTGTCCCGGACTGTATATTCACGATTGCCAGGCTTGAGTCTGCTGATCAGGGACTTTGTCAGTTTCACCCGTCGGTTCATCGCCCAGGTGCTCCAAGAACGGCGCCCATGGTCCGGGCGGCTTCCAGCACCCTGTCGTCACCGAGATGTGTATACTTGAGCGTTGTCTCCGGATTGTTGTGGCCAAGCAGTCGGCCGATGGTCACAATGCTCTCACCCTGCCTGACAGCAATGCTGGCGTAGGAATGCCGCAGATCGTGAAGGCGTACATCCTGTAGTCCTGCTTCCGACCGAAGACGTTGCCAGAAGCGCTCAACAGGGGTGGTGGTCAGCGAGGTTGTTGTTCGCGGTGACGGGAAAACCCACGCCGATTTCTTGTGCAGGCCATCCAGGACCCTGCGTGCTGGCGTCGAAAGCCAGACCATCCTCGGTCCCACCTTGGAATCGCTGAGATGAATGTGTCCGTTCCGATAGTCTTTCCACCGGAGCGTCACTACCTCCGTTTTCCGACAGCCGGTCAACAATAGAAGCCGTATGATCGCCACCAACGTCGGGAATGTGTTCTGGTGCCTTTTCAGACTGACACCTATTCGATGGATTTCCTCCTCGGAGAGGAACCGCTCCCTTCCTTGCCTCCGATAACGCTTGATGCCCTTGCACGGATTGCTTCCTTCGGGTCTGTATCCGTACGTTTCGGCACAAGCCATGATGACCGAGAGAACCGGCGCGGCGCGGTCGGCTGACACGGGAGTCTTGTGGAGAGAAGCAAACCAACCCTGCACATCTGCAGCGGTGATGTCTGCGATTTGGCACCTCTGGAACCAGGGGAGGAGTTGGTTCTTCAAATAGTATCGGTTGACCTCGAAAGTCCTAGGCTTCCAGTTGCTGCGTCCGTAACGATGGAAGACCTCTTCTGCGACGGTCTCGAACAGTGTTTGGTCTGTTTGTGGTCGGGTTCCCTTCCGTGTAGCCACCATCATTGATCTTGCTTGTTTCCGTGCGTCTGCAAGACGAGTGACGGCAGCGTCACCAACGACGTTCCAGGCACGATGTCCCTCGTGCTGAACGTGGATGAAGTAGCATTTGCGACCCGACGGGTAGACACGTACGCCGAAGCCTCTGAGATGCGAGTCTCGAATGTCGCGAACACTCTTCCGGGGCCGAAGTGCCTTGACTCGATCTTCGGTCAGTTTGGTTTTCGCCATGATTCTTCCCTCTGCTGGAATTGCAGGCATGGGAAGAACCAAGAATGCACCTCCCGATGTTGCAATTGTGAGAGAAGTATTATATCCTATTAACAGTTAGTTAATATCAACTGCGCGCCCACTGGTGTGGCCGTCGCCGAAGAGATGATGGCCGAACCGATCTCGCTGTCGATAGGTGGCAGGTCCCACCATGGTGTTGCGATTGTCGATAACGATGCCCTGCCGAACAAAGATGACGTGGTCATTTCGAACGACGTGCAACTCACGTTCAAAGGCTCAACAACGCTCGATAGTGGCATCGAAGTTTCTATGTCAGTTACGGTTGAGGGCGAGGATGTCAGCGACCAGGCTGACTCGAGCTACCTTGAACTCGAAGGCTCGTTCGGTGCAATCCGTGTTGGCAACGACAAACTCGCATCAAGGAAGATGGCCACGTTCGCTCCGTACGCCAGCTTCTTCTACGGGATCGCCGACGCCTATTGGCATGGTTCCTTCAACCACCCAACGAGCGACGCCACAACGGGCGTATGGCACAATACCTATGCTGACGCTGGCGTGGGCGATACGGCGGCACTGTCATACTACTCGCCCAGAATCCAAGGATTCCAGTTCGGCATCTCATATACTCCGGAAGCCGACACAGAGGCCAAATCAGGTTCTGTTCACTCACGAGAGGGCGGTGACGCTTGGGGTGCCGGAGTGAACTACTACGGTGCCGTAGGTGACGCTGGTGTTGCTCTCTCTATGGGCTATGCCAGCAAGGACGTTCCGGCGGTCACGGCCGAAGCTGCGGTACAGCCCTCACCCGGCGATGTTGGCTCCAAAGCAGTGGATGCCGAACCTGGGCGTACGGTGACCGAATTTGGAGCAGGTCTTTCGGTCTCGATGTCGGGGTTCTCGATCGGCAGTACGTACAGTTCAATGGACCCGGACAGCGACGCCGACGATCTCGTTCAATATGATCTCGGTCTCATGTACGGCGAGGGTGTCTGGGCTGTCAGTGCCAACTACGGCAACAAGAAGCAAGACGGCGTAGTGGACACCGATTTCATGCGCCTCATGGGTAGTTACAATCTCGGTCCAGGGATTGATGTGGTCGGTGTCCTCGGCAACGATTCTCATGACAACGACAATGAGACGACGTTCGGGGCCATTGCGCTTGGAGTTGCGTTCTAGTCCGACACTTTTGACCCACAGTCTTTCCGAAACGGAAGCGGCCATCTGCCGCTTCCGTTTCTAGTTTGGGCCCGAAAATGCCATGGGCGATCTTGTGTGGCTGGCCAGTTTTCCGAAATCAGGTAACACATGGTTGCGTGTGTTCCTTCACAACCTCTTCGCCAACAGCTTCCGTCCGATCGATTTGAATCGAATGCAGGGTGGAATCTTTCAAAGTGACAGCGCGCTTACCTGGTTCCGATTGCTTGACAAACGGCCTCTGGCGGAATTGTCTGCCGACGACATCGCGCGTATGCGTCCCAGAGTCCACGAATTGATAGCGAAGACGAATTCTGGTTCCATATTTTGCAAGACACACAACGGGTTGATGACCATACGGGGTCACTCTACGATTAACCTTCATGTAACGTCAGGAACAATCTATATCGTGAGAAACCCGCTGGATGTTGTGTTGTCCCTAGCAGATTTCCTGGGCGTGGACGTTGATAGGGCAATTGATTTTCTCAATACCGACTTCATGGAAACAGATAGCGATCCGGATAGGAACACTGTCTCTGTTGCACTGGGCAGCTGGTCGCAGCACGTAAAGGGCTGGACTGGCAGTCCCAATCCAAGCCTTCACGTGGTGCGCTACGAGGACATGTTCGATCACCCGTTCAAGACATTTGGGAAGATTGCACATTTCCTGGGCTTGAAGCCTTCACGCAAACGGTTATCTCGCGCGATTGACAATTCATCATTTAGACTCCTGCAGAAACAAGAGGAAAGAACGGGATTCAAGGAAAAATCAGTCCATCAGGAGCGCTTCTTCCGACGCGGCACCACGGGAGAATGGAATGAGAGACTATGTGAGAGGCAGGTGCAGCGCATCTGTAGAGCCCATGGGGAGCAGATGAACCGATTCGGGTATCTTCCCGAGGGCATGGAGTAACAAAGTTGCGACTGTTTCTTTAGAAAGCGATCAGTAACCCGCCACGATTGAGAAATACGGCCGAGCTAGGCGGCTATGGCCGGGTTCGACCGGGTGATGAGCAACGTTGACGCCGTGACGGAAGAACGGCGGCGCCTGTGTGACGTGGCGGATGGCCGGCCCCTTCACTCGGTCGAGGGCTATGAGGCGTGGAGGGAGAGGCCCGCCGTCGCCATCGACGAGTGGGAGCGAGCCGAAGTTCGGGAAGGCGAACGGGAACGCACCTGGGTTGTCGAGGCACGCCGTCTCGCAGAGGCCATGCGATACGATCACAAGGTCGCAACGCTGCTGGATGACTGGGCCGATTACGACAGCCGGGCTTCGACGCAAGGCATGGACGCCCTCGAAGTCGCCGCGAACGATCCGTTGCTGACGCGGGTCCGCCAGCTCGTCGACACCGCGCCCGAAGGCGAGGCGCCGCCACAGGCCCTGACCGCGATCCCTGCCGGCCGCCAGGCGCGGCTCGAGGAACGGGAGAATGCGGCAGAGAGAATCGCACGAGCCCTCGATGACCATGCCGCCGAACATGCGCGTTACCGTGACAATCCCCCTCTTCAGGTCTTCCACACCAGTCTCTGGTGTGCGGGGGCGCAACTGGCCATCGCCGGCTGGCATGCCTCGACGGTGGACGGCCGGGAGGGACCCGGCGCTGTCGGAGAAGGCAAGGGTTCTCGAAGACATCATCGCCTTCGAGGAACGCGCCCGCGACCTCGACGCCAGGTGGCGCGAGGCTGTCGGGGCGGCGCATCCCTTCCGGCACGCCGGTGGCGCAGCCCTGGCTTGTGACCTGCGCAGGCTCGAGACCGATCGTCCGACCCACTCGATCATGCCTCACGAACTCCATGGCCCCCTCGCGGCACTGGCCGAACACGAGACGTCCGCCCCCGGGGTCAGGGAACTGCTCCGACGCGCAATGGACGTCGATGCTGCGCGGCGCTCCCTGCTGGAACGCGAGGGCCGCGCGGCCGCTCAACCGGGTCTGGAAGCGCTGGCGCGACGCGGCGCTGATCGCCCACGTCGACAGGGACGGCGTGGCAGCGCGTGTCGGGGCCGAGTGTGCGGCCAGTGACCGCCTCGACTGCCTGCCGGGCTAGCTGCTGCTGCGCCTCCATGTTGGGGGCGACTACGGACGGCAAGAGCGAAATTCAATGTCGTTCACCTCGACCAGGGGTAGCGCGGTGATCCTGTCCGGTACCCCTCGGTCCAGCGCCCGGTCTTGCTCTCTTCGGGTGCCTTCGGCTCGTCCGTTCCCCGCGGTGCGTCGAAGCGGCCCCCGACAACACCCAGCGGCAGGCCGCTCGAGGTCACCGCCAGTGTCGAATGCAGATGCAGGCCCCGTGAGACGGCGCCGGTCTGGTTGGTGCCGATGACCCCGAACCCCTCGCATCCCGGACGCGATGCAAAGTTCAGGTCGGTTCCGTCCTGGAGGCACAACACCACCGGCTCGGACCGCATGCGCTCCAGCGTGCGGGCACGGTGCGGCGCCAGGATGGCCGCCGGCGTCACGGCAGTCTTGTCGGGCTGTTCGATGAACCGGTAGTAGCCCTTGATCTCGGCCCGGTTGCCGCTCGCGGCCTGCGGAAAGGACGCCATGGGTCGTGCTCCCTTCACCTGCGCAATCGTCACCAGACGGGCGCTCAGGCGGGCATCGCCGAGTGCGCCACCGCCAAACTCCGCCGCGGCCCACGACGGCCCGGCGAGCCCGTCCGCCGGGTCGAGCGTGATGGTGTCCGCCGGGGGCGGCGAGACACCCAGGCGGGTGCGCCAGTCACCCACCAGTTCATGGATATAGACCGCCTTGCGCCCGTCCGCCACATCGTGGCGGCAGTCTTGCCGGCCGCGGCCCGCTGTCTCGCCCAGCCACCGCCAGTTGCTCGCCCGCAGGCTGGCGCCACGATGGGGCGGCGACACGAAGATCTCGATGAACCACGGCGCGAAGCCATAGCGCGCGCAGACTGCGACTTTCGGCTGCGTGGCGCGATTTCTGGGACTGAAGCCATCGCGCCAGAGGTTGCTGCGGGCCATCCGCAACTCCTCGTTTAGGACTCTGCAGAGCCAGGAAACAGCCGGCGGGTTCAAGGAGAGGTCGGACCAACAGAAGAAGTTCTTTCGCCGCGGCAAGGCCGGGGGATGGAAGGACGAACTGAACGAGAGCCACGTCCAGCGGATCTGTGAGGCCCATCGCGAGCAGATGAAACGCTTCGGCTACCTGCCCGAAGGATCCTGACAGGGGAGGCCGACATGCGGCCTCCCGATCCTGGCGACGCCGTCTGATTCACCGTGTCAGATGTCCTCGGGCCGGACCCGGTTCAGAGCAATGATGGCCGTGGAGAGCAGGCCGGAGACGGCCATGGTGTGAAGGAAGCCTGGCAGGTACTGGACTGCCGTGGGCACGAGGTTGACTCCGGCGGCGGCCGCCATGCCGAACATCACGATGACGCCGCCACCCAGCACCGGCAGGGGCATCGAGGCGATCACCGCACCGAACTTCGGCAGGAAGCCGCAGACGACGAGGATGATGGCGCCGATCGTGACAACGTGGCAGCTCATGATACCGGTCATGCCGACAGTCTGGCTGAACAACGTGCTGGGAAGGCCGTCGAAGACGGAAGCCGCCGCGCTTCCGAGACTTTGTTCGGATTCCGTGCCAAGTGGCGACCTTCAGGATGCAGGGCTCATACCATCATGTGCTCGTGTGGCGTCGGAGCAAGGTACTGGAGGTCAATTCGGTGCAGATCAAGTCGCTACTTTGGAGACTCCGGCTGTCTGATCTGATTGTGGTCGGGTTCTCCTTTGTGAGGCCACCATCATTGACGTGACTTGTTCCCATGTGCCCTCGCGACGGGTGATGGCAGCATCATCCACAACGTTCCAGGCACAATGTCCTTGGTGCCGGATGTGGATGAGGTAGCACTTGCGACCGGACAGGCAGACGCGGAGGCCAAGGCCTCAGATGTGAGTCTCGAATGCCACGAACAGTCTTTCGAGACCGCAGTGCCTTGACTGAATCTTCGCTCCACCGAGATTGCAGGCATGGGAAGAATCAGGAGTACACCCCCCCGAACATGCAGTTTGGAGACAAGCATTACAGACTGTTAACAGTTAGTTAATATCAAGTGCGCGCCCACTGGTGTGGCCGCCGACGAGATGATGGCCGAGCCGATCTCGCTGACTATTGGCGGCAACTCGCACTGGGGTATCTCTGTCGTCGACAACGAGGCGGAGGCAGATGCGAAAGATGATATCGCCATTTCGAATGACGTCGAACTCCAGTTCAAGGGTAAGACAATCCTTGACAGTGGTATCGAAGTGGGTGTGCGCATCGAGATCGAAGGTGAGCAAAGCGACGATCAGGGCGACGAGACCTACATGTATCTCGAAGGCTCGTTCGGCACGATCCGCATCGGTAACGATGATCCAGCCGCTGCCCAGATGAGCACGGCTGCACCCTATGCCACGTACTTCTATGGCATCAACACTCCATTTTGGACGACCCATATCAGTAGTGGTGGCTCGATTACTACGTTCCCCCATGCCAATGTCTGGAGTGACCCGGCCTCCGTGATGTACTTCTCGCCGGTGATAAACGGCTTCCAGTTCGGCGTGTCGTATGCACCGGAGTCAGGATCAGAGGCTCGATCTGGAACTGCGGACAGAACCAAGGGCAATGAACTCGTGTCGGTCGGAGCCCGCTACGACGGGGCCTTCGGTGATGCCGGTGTAACGGTTGCCGGTGGCTACACGAGCAAGGACGTGGCGTCCGTAGCGGCCGTCACCGAAGTACCCGTCACACCCGGTATAGAAGTCGAAGACGGTAAGGTTGGCAAGGCAGCGGCGGCAGCCATGCCTGGCCGGACCGTAACGGACTGGGCCGCGGGCGTCGTTGTTTCGATGTCAGGGGTGTCCGTTGGTGGGGCATACAGGGTGCTAGATGATGACACTGGTGCGGACGAGACGACCCATTACGACGTCGGTATCAAGTATGGTGAGGGACCGTGGACCGTCAGCCTGAACTACGGCAATGCGAGTCAGGGTGATGACGTCGACACCGATTTTGGCCGACTGATGGGCACGTACAGTATCGGACCGGGCATAAGTCTTGCCGGAGTGCTGGGGAGCGATTCTCCGGCAAGCAAACAAGACACCACGTTTGCCGGTGTGGCTATGGCGATCAGCTTCTGATCGGCCACACCTAGTACTGTTGTCGTCGAGGAGTGGCCATCTTGTGGCCACTCCTCTTCCTTTGGGGACCATGCAAGACGCCATGGGTGATATTGTCTGGCTGGCCAGCTACCCGAAGTCGGGCAACACTTGGGTGCGGACATTCCTGCACAACCTCTTCCACAACAAGTTGGAGCCGGTCGACATCAACCGTCTCGGGGGGCACATGTTCCAGAGCGACGGGGCGCTGATGTGGTTTCAGATGCTGGACACGCGTCCTGTTTGCGAATGGTCATCTGCCGACGTGGCAGCTATGCGCCCAAGAGTCGCTGAACTGATTGCCCGGGGGCAACAGGGATCCATTTTCTGCAAGACTCATAACGCGCTGTTGACAGTACACGGCCATCCGACCATCAATCTGAATGTGACATCGGGTGCCATCTACGTCGTGCGCAATCCGCTCGATGTGGTGGTGTCGTCGGCAGATTTCATGGGAACTGATCTCGATCGCATGATCGACATAATGGCGACCGAGTATCTGGAAACACCCAATGATCTGGAGCGCAACAATGTCTCGATTGCATCGGGGAGCTGGTCACAGCACGTCGAGAGCTGGACGGGCAACTCCAATCCGCGCCTCCATGTCGTGCGCTACGAGGATTTGATCGGAAAGCCCTCTGTAACCTTCGGAGGGGTGGCACGGTTTCTGGGCCTGAAGCCGTCACGCCAGAGGTTGCTACGGGCCATCCGCAACTCCTCGTTCCGGACCATGCAGCGCCTGGAGGCGACTGGTGGGTTCAGCGAGAGATCGGAGCACCAAGAGAGATTCTTCCGCCGCGGCAAGGCCGGGGGTTGGAAGGACGACTTGAACGAGAGCCAGGTCCAGCGGGTCTGCGAGGCTCATAGAGAACAAATGAAACGCTTCGGCTACCTGCCCGAAGGATTTTGACGAGAGAGTTCAGGCACAAGGGGCCGCGCCACCCTCCTGACCGCGTGGGCGGCGCACCCGGATTGGACTTTGCAGGTGCCGGAAGGCTGCAAGACTGCGCGCGGGTCTTCTTCTTGTCAGATTTCCTCGGGCAGGACCTGGTTCAGCACGATGGCGATGAGGGCCGTGGGAAGCAGGCCGGAGACCGCCATGGTGTGAAGAACGCCCGACAGGTACTGGACGGCGGTGGGGACCAGGTTGAGGCCGAGCCCGAAGGCGAGGGAAACGGCGATGATCACCATGTTCCTGCGGTTCATGGTGACCCCTGTCAGCATGTTGAGGCCGGCGGCGGCCACCATGCCGAACATCACGATGACGCCGCCGCCGAGGACGGGCGAGGGCATGGAGGCGATCACCGCCCCGATCTTCGGCAGGAAACCGCATATGACGAGGATGATGGCGCCGATCGTGACCACGTGGCGGCTCATGATTTCGGTGATCGCGACATTCTGCCTGAACGACGTGTTGGGAAGGCCGGCGAAGACAGAAGCCACCGCGGTCCCGGGACATTGATTCGGATCCCGTGCCAAATGACGATCTCCAGGACGCAGGGCTCATGCGATCATGTGTTCACATGGTGTCGGAGCAAGGTGCCGGAGGTCAATTCGGGCAGATCAAGTCGCTGCTTCGGAGGCTCCGGCTGTCAGCTGTCAGTCTCCCTGTTCGAGAAACCCCCTGGGCGAGAGCACTTTCACCGCTCCATATCGTCGCTCCGTGAAATCCCGGCGATTGCCTGTAATCAGAGCTGTGTCACCGGCCATTGCGGTCGCCAGATAGACTTCGTCGTCAGGGTCGCGCAATCCAAACGCGACATCATTCGGTTCGACGAAGAGAGCGGTCTGTCGGAGTGCCGGCACGATGACATTCAGCACATCGCGATAGCGGGCGTGCGCCGGCCGGCCGGCAACCGATTCTTACTCGTCCACGATGGCATCGGAGAGTACTGTTTCGTGATGGCTCATCGCCTCGACAATCACGCTGCCGCACACTCCTCCGGTTCGCGCCGCCGATACGAGCACGTTGCAGTCAATGACGACCCTCATACGTTGCGGCGGCGTTCCTCGCGTCCGGCAGCGATGTCAGCGATGATGTCCTCCATGATGTCATCCTCGCTGCGCCCGGCATCCTCCGGAGGAGGGTCGAGGCGCGCGAGAGCCGCGGCCACCCGTCGGGCGCCGGCATTGCGGTCCACCACCTCCATGGGACGAAGCAGAATACCGCCTGCGACGACGCTGGCCTCCATGAGGTCGCCCTCGCGCAAGTCCAGACCCTTACGGAGCTTCGCGGGGATCGTAACCTGAAACTTCGGTTTCACGGTGATCAGCGGCACTGTGGTTCCCACTTGGTGAAAGTTGGAAATTTGGTAATTAGTAACACAGAGCTTTGTGGTTGTCCAACTTGCGGCAACCGCGGTTGACCACGCGGTCAAGCGACGCGGAAGAGTGCCGTGTCACTCTCGGCCTGTTTCCATGACGTGCTCCAACCCAAGCACGCTGCCCGCGCATTTGATTGGGCCCGACGCCTCCGGGGCTTGTATCTTGATGTTCCCGGGCTCTCATTGAGTGAATCGTCACTGCTCGCTCCGGCCGACGTCGAGATCGTGGGCGACCATTGATGGGACTTGGCGCGGCAGATGAATCTCGCTCACCCTGGCGAGGCGCTCGCCGAACTCTGTCTTGAGTGGCTCGGCATGAGCGCGCTCGCGGAATGCCTGGGCGAGCCCTGGACGCGGATCGAGTGGCTCATACAGAGCGTGACCGAACTCAGCATCGATGCCGCGAGATGTTTCCCGTGTCAGATGTCCTCGGGCAGGACCTGGTTCAGCACGATGGCGATGAGGGCCGTGGGAAGCAGGCCGGAGACCGCCATGGTGTGAAGGACGCCCGGCAGGTACTGGACGGCGGTGGGGACGAGGTTGAGGCCGAGCCCGAAGGCGAGGGAAACGGCGATGATCACCATGTTCCGGCGGTTCATGGTGACGGAGGCCAGCATGTTGAGGCCGGCGGCGGCCACCATGCTGAACATCACGATGACGCCGCCGCCGAGCACGGGCAGGGGCATGGAGGCGATCACCGCACCGATCTTCGGCAGGAAAGAGGACACGACGAGGATAGTGGCGGCGTGCCAGCTTATGATTTCGGTCATGACGATGTTCTGGCTGAACGACGTGTCGGGAAGGCCGCCGAAAAGGGATGCCACCGCGGTCCCGAGGCCGTCAATGCAGGTCGCCGCGCCTTGAGCATCGAGACGGCCATCTCAATCGGATGAGTAGGGCGCGAGGAAGAGGGACTCGGCAGCGGCTGCTTTGATCCTGTCGTGGACCCCTTTTTCCTTGTGGCTGGATGGGTTGTCCATAAATGTTGTGCACAACATTTATGGACGAATGTTGAGCAAACAGTAATGGAGAGTTGAGGTCACCCGGCCCGGCGCTGGCAGGCGGCAGGGCGCGAATCGCTTAACATTTCTATAGGGCTCTCCCTCCACCCTTTGCGATTGGAGAGAGCAAAATGATCCATCGAAACTTGCCGACTGCGCGCGCGGAGGCTGTCTCCGGCCTGTCGGGCGATATCCTTCCAGCCTTCATCGAACACTTGCGTGCTACAGGTCTGTCCGCAGGCCGGATCGGCAGCCTCCGGCCGTCAGCGCAACACTTTCTGACCTGGCTTGGCCTCTGCGGCATTGCCGTCGAGTCCATCGACGACGCCGTGCTGCGCTCCTTCCGCCGGCATGACTGCCATTGTCCTGGCATGCGACGGGAGCGGCACAAGATGCTCACCTCGCCCCGGCGGCAGTTCTTGGCTGGAGCGTTGAGGGTGGTTCAGTTTCTGGAGGATCAAGGGAGCATACCCCATCCTGGAGAACTCGATGCCAACCTGGGTCATCTGGATGACTTCATTGTGCGATGCACGGCAGAAGGTTACAGGCCGGATGTACTCGTCACCTACCGGTGTTCCTGTCGGCACGTTCTGTTCTGGCTGCACAGATCGCGCATCTCGATCAGGGAGGTCGATGCGGAGACGCTGGAGCATTTCTCCTGCCATGACTGCGTCTGTCCAGGAGCGTTCCGGAGCCTCCGCCAGCGCGTTACCGGCTCCCGCTATGACTATCCGTTCCGGTCCTTCCTGCTGCATCTGGCGGAGACCGGCGTACTGCCCGTTCAGAGTGTTACTTCCAAGACACGTGCGGGTTCAGCGATGGGGCCGTTCAAAGCATGGCTCCGGCGTCACCGCGGCATCGGCGAGGACTCGATCCACAAGCATGCCCAGCGGGCCGCACTGCTGGTCGCGGAGCTTGGCCCGGATCCCCGCTCGTATGATGCAAAAGCGATCCGCGAGGCTCTGCTACGCCTGTATGACGAGAACTCGCCCAGTCTTCCCGGCAAGTTGGCAAGCTCCATGCGGATGTATCTCCGCTATCTGGCGGCGAACGGCATCTGCTCGCCGTCCCTGATTGACGCCGTTCCTGCGGCTACTTCCTGGCGGCTGAGTTCTCTGCCGCGATACATCGGCCCTGAAGACGTCGAGCACGTGATTGCCTGCTGCGCTGTGACGACGCCAGCAGGTTTGCGGGACAAGGCGATCCTGTTGCTCCTTGCCCGGCTCGCTCTCCGCGCCGGCGACGTTGTCGCGTTGGGACTGGAAGATATCGATTGGCGCAACGCGCTGGTCCGTGTCTGCGGAAAATCGAAGCGGCAGGAGGCCCTGCCGCTTCCACAGGATGCCGGGGATGCCATTCTGGCCTACATCGAGACGGCACGGCCTCGGGTGGCGGATGACAAGGTCTTTCTGCGAGCCCTTGCGCCACACCGTCCCCTGGCGTCCAGCGGATCCGTCACCGGCATCGTAATCCGTGCGTTGAAGCGCGCCGGACTGGAAGAGGCGCGCCCGCAAGGCGCTCATCTCTTCCGGCACTCCGCCGCGACCAACATGGTGCGCTCCGGGCAATCCCTGGAAGCCATCGCCGCCCTCCTTCGGCACCAGTCGATGGAGACGACCACGATCTACGCGAAAACAAACAAACCCATGCTCCTCGAAGTGGCGCAACCCTGGATCGGAGGTCGGCCATGAGCATGACGCAACAGGTCGTGCGTTACGTCGCGCACAAGCGCAGTCTCGGATGCAGGTATGACAACGAGGAACGCCTGCTGCACTCCTGGGTGGATGCCGCCATGGCCTGTGACGAGGGCATCATCCGCGCCGACACGATGATCCGGTGGGCCCTGCAAACATCGTCAAACAATGCGGCACGGAAACGGCTGACAGTCGGTCGCAAGTTTGCGGTTTGGGCCCATGCGGAGGACGAGCGGCATGAGGTGCCGCATCTTGAGTGTCTCAGCCGCTGCCGGCAGCGGTCGCGTGCGCCGTTCCTGCTTGACGATGCACAGATCCAGATCCTGATGGAGGCTGCCTTGCAGCTGCCGCCCGCCGGCTCCATCACACCGCACACGCTGCATTGCATCATCGGACTGATCGCTGTCACCGGGCTGAGGCGTGCGGAAGCCTGCGCCTTGCGGATATCCGACATCACCAAAGACGGGCTGGTGGTCCGCCAGACGAAATACTTCAAGTCCAGACTGGTGCCTATGTCGGACAGCACTCGCGATGCGCTGGATCATTATCTCGATCTCCGCAGGAAACTCAGCGGAACCGGCGGGCACCTGTTCGTGCTGTCCACCGGCAAGCCGATAAGTCCCGACGTCTTGACAGGCATGTTCATCAAGCTCGCGCGCACCGCAGGGCTTCGTGGCCGCAAGGGAACGCCCGGCGTGACGCTCCACGACTTGCGTCACCGCTTCGCAGTCAGGTCTCTAGAGCAGGCGATCGCCACCGACCGTGACCGTATCAGCCGTCACATCCTCGCTCTCTCGACCTATCTCGGCCACGTCGGCGTCTCCTCGACGTACTGGTACCTCCACGCGACTCCGGTCCTGCTCCGGCAGGTCGCCGAGACCGCCGAGGCGCTTCACCTGGGGAGAACTTCGTCATGACCGACCTGGCTCCCCATATAAGCGGATTCCTTCGCGAGCACCTGCCGCGGCAACGCAATGCCAGCCGTCACACCGTCGCAAGCTACTCCGACAGCCTCATGCTGCTGGTCTGCTACGTGGCCAAGACGCTGAACATCAGACCCAGCGCCATCACGATCGAACAACTGAGTGTGGACCTGATCTTCCGCTTCCTCGACCATCTTGAACAGGATCGCGGCAACGCCGTCAGCTCCCGCAATGTTCGTCTGGCTGCGATTAAATCCCTGTTCCGCTATCTCGAGTACCGCCTGCCTTCCTGTCTCGAACTGGCCCGGCAAATACGCGGCATTCCGATGAAGAAGATCGACCAATTGGTGGTCCGCTACCTGGACCGGGAGGAAATCCAGGCCCTGCTTGAGGCGCCGGACCCCAGGACGCCAGCCGGAAAGCGGGACCGGGCCATGCTCCATCTCGCCTATGCGGCGGGCCTCCGCGTGTCCGAGCTGGTCGGCGTAATGCTGGAAGACCTCGGACAGCCCGGTGTCGATACCGTGCGCATCATGGGCAAGGGACGAAGGGAGCGTGTCCTCCCGCTCTGGAGGGAAACCACCGAGACGATCCGGGACTGGCTTCATGTCCGTCCCAAGGTTGCGGATCATCACGTGTTCCTGAACGCCAGGGGAAACGCTATGAGCCGGCACGGCTTCGCGCATCGCCTGGCGCTCCACGCCCAAACCGCAGCGACGGCAGCACCGTCCATTGCCGGCAAGCAGATCTTTCCTCACTTGTTGAGGCATAGCTGCGCTTGCCACACTCTGGAAGCCACCGGTGACATACGCAAGGTGTCCCTCTGGCTGGGTCATGCCAGCATCCAGAGCACGGAAATCTACCTGCGAACGGATCCCGTCGGAAAGCTTGAAATCCTGTCCGGCAACTCTCCACCCGCGATTACCAAGGGCGTCTTCAAGGATATCCCCGACCGGCTGCTCGCGATTCTGCAAGACGCGAGATCGCCACGGTAATGTTGAGCGATCCCGGCCCTGTTGCCTGCCAGCGCAGGGCCGGGTGACCTCAACTCTCCATTACTGTTTGCTCAACATTCGTCCATGATGACGATGCCACCTGGACGCAGCGCGGGGACCAGCATCCTCTCGACATGGGTCTCGAAGGCCAAACGGCTGACCGGCCCGTCAGTGCAAAATCCTGGCGCATTTGACGGCGATTCCTGGGCATTTGGAGCGCCAGGCGAACTGGTGGAAGGGTAGCGGGTGAAAGTCCCGCGAAACGAAAGGAGTAGCCAACCGCGTTTCTCCGCGAGCCGTGCATCGTCGGCCGTGAGGCCGGGGATGAAGCGTCGGTAGCGGTGCATGCGGGCAGGGACATTGAGCGCCGAAAGCAACGTTTTCCGAAGCGCCGAGGCGGTCAAATGCGTCGAAGGCAACACCGACCACACCGTGAAGAGGCGAGGTGTGAAGGGGCTTCGCGGCGTCTGAGACCCCATGTTGGGGGCGACTACGGACGGCAAGGGCGAAATTCAATGTCGTTCACCTCGACCAGGGGTAGCGCGGTGATCCTGTCCGTCAGGGCGAAATGAAGGTCGCCTGGATAAACAATCCACAGGTGCTCCAGGCCGAGGTCGTCGATTGCAATGTGCATCGCCTTGGTCGTGCGCGGTGCATCCGTGCACTTGAACTCGAAGCCCCAACGCCTCCCCCGGCGCAGCAGCAGCAGGTCCAGCTCCGCGCCGCGCAGGGTCGCGTAGAAGTAGGCCTCCCGGGCGTCGTGCACGACGAGAGTTTGCTCCAGGGCGAATCCCTCCCAGCTCGCGCCATAGCGAGGATGCATGGGCAGCTCGTCGGCGTCTTCCATGCCGAGCAGGAAGTGCAGGATTCCGGTGTCCCGCAGATACACTTTCGGCGACTTCACCAGTCGCTTTCCGAGATTCTCGAACCATGGTGGCAGCACGCGAATCATGAAGGTTCCTGCCAGCAAATCGCGGTAGCGGTTCACGGCCGTCACACTGACATCCATCGAACGCGCAAGCTCGGACGCATTCCAGACCTGTCCGTGATAATGAGCAAGCATCCGCCAGAATCGTCCGATCGCCGCCGGAGAAACGCGCGACCCCAGGCCGGGAACGTCCCGCTCGAGAAATGTTTGCGTGAAGGACTGCATCCATCGCACCCATTCCTGAGTCGAGGAGGCCAGCCAGGCTCGCGGAAATCCGCCACGCATCCACAACCGCTGCTGATGCTCCACCCCGACCTCGAAGAGGGACAGGCCGGATACGTCGACGAAGAGAATCCTGCCGGCAAGGGTTTCCGAAACTCCCTTGATCAAGTCCAGGGAAGCGCTGCCCAGAAGGAGGAACACGGCGCGTCGATCCGGGTCGTCGCAGATCGGGCGCAGGACCTCGAAGAGTGCAGGCAGGCGCTGCACCTCGTCGACCACGACGAGTCCTTCGCTGCCGCGCAAGAGAGCAATCGGTGATTGCGTCAGTGCCTCCCGAACGGCGGGGATCTCCAGATCGAAAATCCTGGACTGTCCCGGCCACGTGTCTGCGACTTGTTGTGCCAGTGTCGTCTTGCCGACCTGCCGCGCACCCAGCAGGGCAACGACCGGCGCTTCCTGCAGGTGACTGGAGATCGCGGTCAGCAAGTTCAGGCGAGGAATGTATTGTTGCATATCTATTGTATGAAGTAAGTTATTCAACAATAAACTCTCCGTTCCGTGTCGTGTCAAGTGCGCATTGGCGGATTTGATACCCATCGGGGCTCCGTGTGGTTGATTGGCGATGCCGCTTTACTTCCGCCGCCTGAAAGGGGTGACCTTGTTCCCGGTGGTTGTGTGGCAGTTCTTGCTGGCGCCGCTGGCGGCAGGGGATATCTGGCCCGCCGCAGCGACGCCAAGCCGGAAGGCGTCTGCGTCCAGGATTCCGGTCGCCGCATCCCTCCAGGAAGCCACGCCGCCCGCCGTAACTCCGGTGCCGGTCACCAGTGTCTGGGCGGTAATGCCGTCCGCCTTGAGGAATGTCCCCGGCAAACTCGTGACGACCGTTGCACCGGCTGCCCGCTGGCGGCAAGGCTTCCTACTGGAAGGTCGCGACCGGTCGCCAAGTAAGCCACCTTGAGACCGGCGGAGGCAAGTTCGCCCCCTTTCGAGGCTGGCGGCGCCCACGGAACGGGTCACGCGTGCCGAACCGGCGGCTCCTGAAAGGGAGATCGTCACCGCGACAGCCCGCACCGCTGACGCATCGCGGATTGCAGAGGAACCGGCATCGAGGCCGCCTTCCATGTGGTCGAACCATGGCCGGTCCGGCTGGGGCCGGCCATGGAGCTATCAACGATACACACTTAACTCCGGGCCGGATTCCGTGCCACTCAGGCTGCCATGCAAATTGACATGCGACAGGTCTCTTCGGAGACGGTGGAATGGTTCGGCACGGCCTGCAAGCCAACAGCCCGTCCCACTGCTGGCAATGTAGATCAGCTTCTCGCCGAGGCGCGAGACGCGCGAGCGCTGCTCGTCGAGCCACACGCCGAAGGCGTTCACCGGCACCGCCGATTCCGTCCAGCGGTTCGCCCCGAATCCTGTTCTCGATTCTGAAGAGTCGCGCGATGCGGTCCAGTCCGGCCCAGGCGATTTGCGATAGACTGCTGTCGAACACCGTTTCGGGGCCGCGCCAGGCATGGACCCAACACGCAGCCAGCGTCAGCGCCCCGCCCGGGCGGCCCGGCCGGCCGTGGCCGGAATAGCAGTCGATCTGCACCGTTCCTCTGAAGTCCTCGAGAAGCTTCTCGCCATGCTTGCCGCTGCGCCCGGGCGCATGCTCATGCACCTCGTCCGGCGAGTCTGTCCCGGACCAGGCCCGCTCGTCGGGCGCCGGCCCTTCTTCGCAACGGGCGGCTCGCCGGCGCAACAGCGGATATCGCCGTCCACCATCGTCCTGAACCGCTCGACGACTTGGATGTCGTCGGCCAGACCGCTTCTGAAGAAATGGGTGAGAAACGTCGAGGCCGTGCTGTCGGGAATCGCGGTCGCCGTGGACATGAAGCCGTCTTCATCGTGCCATGGTGGGAAACGGCGGCGGATGCCCTCCGCCGGACATCCAATCGCGTCCCGCTCACGGCCGGACCTCCCCTCTCGGCGGAGCGGGACGCGGAGATGGAGACGGCTAAGGGACGGCGGCGTGTGCTCGCCGAATTCTATCTTGAGCCGTTCTGAATATGCGCGGTTGCGCTAGCGAAACGTCTGGACGTGCCCCCGATGCGGATCTGCGAGGCCCATGGCGAGCAGATGAAACGCTTCGGCTACCTGCCGGAAGGATTCTGAGAGAGTTCAGGTACAGGGGCGCGCTGCCCTCCTGACCGCGTGGGCGGTGCGATCAAGTTATCCGTGTCAGCGGCCGGATGGCGCAAGGTTACGCCCGGGATTTCCCGTGTCAGATGTCCTCGGGCAGGACCTGGTTCAGCACGATGGCGATGAGGGCCGTGGGAAGCAGGCCGGAGACCGCCATGGTGTGAAGGACACCCGGCAGGTACTGGACGGCGGTGGGGACCAGGTTGAGGCCGAGCCCGAAGGCGAGGGAAACGGCGATGATCACCATGTTCCGGCGGTTCATGGTGACCCCTGTCAGCATGTTGAGGCCGGCGGCGGCCACCATGCCGAACATCACGATGACGCCGCCGCCGAGGACGGGCGAGGGCATGGAGGCGATCACCGCCCCGATCTTCGGCAGGAAACCGCATATGACGAGGATGATGGCGCCGATCGTGACGACGTGCCGGCTCATGATGCCGGTCATGCCGACGTTCTGGTTGAACGACGTGTTGGGAAGGCCGCCGAAGACGCATGCCACCGCGGTTCATGGGCATCCCCTTGGTGGGTTTGAATGGCCTGGGAGCGCTCCTGGCCTCAGGTGACGTTCAAATTGGCAGGGTGATTAACCTGATCGGCATCGAAAGTGGGCGCGGAGTCGAGTCCGATAATGGGGAGTCGGGATGAACCTGTGGCAAGGTCAGGGAACGTCAGATATCCGGTGTGCCTTCAGACATCCACGCCAAAGTCCGTAGCACCCGTTGACGGGCGCCGTCGCTATTGTTGATCAGGAGCAGCGCGCCATGGGAGCACATGACTTGCCGCTCCCGAGACCCGGACACCCGGCGGACGGGAGTGGATGGCGACGATGGCGATGCCGCCTGGAAGCGTGGCCCCCTCTCTCACCCACCAGGTGTCCGTGCCGTCCGTGATGCCGGCACGAAGATCGCCCGAGGTTCCAAGGATGCTGAACCAGCCGTAGTCGGGAGGCGGCTCGGCAATGTCGGGGAGAACCTCAGGGGCTTCGAAGACCTCTGCGATGACGGTTTCATCGACGAGCGGTTCGGAGGGCTGCAGTCCGGCGAGGCGTTCCTCGTTCTCGAGGACTTCGGCCACGAGCTCCTGGCGCCTGCCGCACAGCGTGAGAAGCTCACCCTCGATCGCGAGGGCCGCGAGGACGTCGTCGCCCGCCACCGCCGTAGCCAGCCTTGTGCGCAGGAGATCGCGGGCGCATTCACCCATGGCAGGCCCGTCGCCGATGACCGGCGCGGCGCCGAGAGCCAGCGCCGTCCAGACGAAGGCGCCGCCGATGATGCCACGCACCGTCACCGCCCGATCAGCCGACATCGCCCGGCCCGCCACCTCCGGGACCGCCGCACCCGCAGCCGTTGCCGCCGCTGCTGCCGTCGTTGCCGCCGGCCGGCCCACCGCGGCCGCCGCCGCGCCTGCCGCCGTGACCCTCGGTCGTGCCGGGATGGGGGGCCGGTGTTGCCCGGTCCATCAGGTTGCCGGGAACGTCGTTGATGGAATCGTAGTCCGCGACGCGGTCTCCGTCGGTGTCGAATCCCATTTCGCGTCCGCCGCCCCGATCTCCAGACGTGGCGGAATCGGAGGCCGATGTTGTGCTCTCCTCTTGATTGTCGGCGACGTCGTCGACGGGCGCCTGGTCCGCGGTTCCGTCTCCTTCGGTCTCGAACGCCGTCTCGCTTGCATCGTCTGGATCTTCGCCTGGAGGTGTGCGGCACGTGTCGCTGGTCGTTGTCCACCCGCCCCGTTGCGTCACCCGGACGATCGGCTGGTCGTCCCAGGGGAACTGTGTCGAACGCAGGTGAAGGGTGCGCGACTGGTGCCGGGTTCCCGTCTGTGGAGAGATGCAGGCAACGGTGCGTACCTGTGCCCTGGTCGACACCCTGATGTCGGGCTGGGGCACCAGGGGATCCGGATCTTGCCAGCAGCTTGACGACACGAACTCCGGCGGGCCCCAGGAGACTCCGGCGGCCGTGACCGTCTTCCGGCGGCGGTAGATGTCCTCGCCGCTGATCTCGCGGTTGTGGGGCTCGCCCGCATCGAACGCGCAGGCGAGGCGGTAGGTCACCCAGGTGGTCGTGTCTCCCTGGCAGGTGTCGCTCAGCAGCTGCCACGGCCTGTGCGTCGGAGCGCCGAGGGGGTCGGCCCTGCCGTTGACCTCCTGGAGGATGTCGCGAACGAAGGTGCGGCCATTCCCGTGGCTTCCGGCGGGGCAGGGCCTGGTTTCCCTCTCGCGATCCAGGATCGCCACGACGACGGCAAAGGGATCCTCCACCTCGCCGGCGAGGGCGACACGGCCTGAAGGCAGGCCGGTCATGCAGGCGGGAAGATCGACGTCGGCGCGCCCGGAGCCGCCGATGGCCGTGGACCCGGAAAGCCAGTGGAGCGGTGGCGGCGGCGGAACGTCATCGGACTGGAGGTGCGGCGCCAGACGGACACGGCGCTGGTTCCGGCCCACGCCCTTCAGACGCTCGGGCTCGGCATAGACGATGAGAATGCCGTCGCAGTAGCGTGCCGAGAGACCTCTCGTCGTCCACGAGTCCTGCCAGGGCGTCGACGGCGGCGCCGCCGTCCACCGTGTCAGCGATGCCGACTCGTTGCGGATGAACGTCTCGAGGCGATGCCACGCTCCCTCCAGGGCGTGGGCGTGGGAGAGCGCTTCCTGATCGGCGATGTCGTCGGGAGTCGCCGCGACGGCGGGCGAGGCCGCCAGGAGAGCCGCAAGGGCAAGGGGCCCAAGGCGGCCCCGGTGATGGACATCATGCATCCTCATCTCCTGTTCCGGGAGCTGCGAGTGGGGTGGCGAGTGCTTCGAAGACCTCCTCGAGGAGGCGGTGCGGCGTCAGCAGGCGGCCATCGATGCGTCAACCGTCCATTCGACGAGGACGGGATCGAGTTCCGTGACCGACCACGCCGTCCGGCCGACCACCGAAGAGAGTTGCCAGAATCGCGTGACATGCTCTTCCATGAGGTGCCTGGCAAGTTCGATGTCGTGGCCGGCCTCGAGGGACCGGCGGACCACCAGGCAGGGCGTGACCGGAACCCGGGCCACTTGCTGAGGATTCCCGGGTCCTCCAGAGAGGCGGGTCAGGTGTCCCTTGCGGCAGCCCTGGCTCACTACATCGGCGAGGCCGACTGGATCGCGCTCCTCGCGGATGACGGCGACGGCCGGGTCGCCCGAGTGGACGAGGAAGGGACAGCGGAAGCGCCGCGCCGTGCGGGCCTCGCTGGCCCGGTGGCTGCGCTGCCGCCACACGAGGCCTGCCGCCCAGGGCCGGCCGGATATCACGAGGGTGCTCACAGCTCGTCTCCGCCGGTCTCGACAATGCCCAGAGGCTCGCCGGGCGTGGCGGTGACGAGCAGCACCTGCTCGACCCTCGAGGCATCGGACGCCGCCCCGCCAAAGGGGAAGGGCAGCGAGGCATCGAGGGTCCCCCTGCGGTCGCTGACGGCGCTCCGGTCACGAAACCCGGTGACCACCAGGGTCTCGCCCCTGGACACCTTCTGGGTGACCTGGACGGCCCGGCTGCCGTAGGCCGGGAGCTGGATTCTCCGGTTCGCGGTCTCGAAGACCGTGAAGGCGGGCCTGTCCTGAAGGGAGGCGAAGAGGCGGATCAGGATGTCCTGGGGCGAGACGATCTGGGCGACGAAGGTCATCGCGAAGCCGCTGGAGACGACTCCCGGCACGAGATTGGTGGAGCGCGCGCCGTCGACGATGGTGGTGCGGACCTCCCTGAGGTAGGCCTCGGAGAAGAGTTCGAAGAACTGGGCGGGCTGGGCATTGAGCGACGGCACCGTGGCCGACAGCACCCGGGCCACGGACCCTGCCTGGTGAAGGGCTCCGATGGTGGCGGCAAGGGAGTCGTCTCCGGGCCCCGGCCGCACGATGCCGGCGAGGTTCGCGCCGACCTCGAAGCCTGCGTTGCCGCCGAAGATCCTCTTCAGGGTTCCCTCGATGCCGAGATCGAAGGAGGCCTGGTCGCGGAAGCGCACCTGGTAGACGTCGACCGTGAGGGTGACCGGTCTCAGGACCGTGCGGTTGAGCCATTCGAGATAGGCGTGCGCGTGATCGATATCCCGCGGCAGCCCGGAGACGACGACGGACGCCGTCGCCGGAGCCGCCGCCACGCGTGTCGAGGGATCGAGCTGTGCTCTGAGCTGTTCCGTGATCTCCGGCCACGGATCGTAGGTGGTCCGGGTGGTGAGGGACTGGCGGGCAAGGTTGTTCGAGCCCTCGACACCGGCCGCGTCGCTGGTCGAGGTGGCGCCCTCGATGCTCTGCGATCCGGCGAGCGCGTTGAGGCGGAACACCACCCGGCGCTGGCGTTCGACCGTGATGGCCCCGTCCGCCCAGGACCAGGCGTACCCGGCGGCTTCGCACCACACATCGAGGAGGTCGTCGAGTGCGCCCGTCCAGATGCCGCCCTCGGGAAGCAGTCCGCCATCCCAGATCATGACCGCGGGCGGGGACGATTCCGAAGGCCGGTCGCCTGAGAACATCACGCGCAGTCCGGTTGCCGCCTCGATCCTCGCTGCGAGATCCGCATCCCCCGGTCCGCCGGCAAGCGACAGGGTGACGGCATCGCTGGTGCGAAGGTGAAGGGGGAGTTCCTCCACCTCGCCCGGCCGCCGCTCCAGGCCCGTGTAGGGGCGGGTTCTCTCGAGGTTGAGGACGCCATAGCCCGTTGCCGGTTCCTGCATGCCGGCGATGTCGCCGGCAAGGTCCCTTGCCGCGTCGTCCGCCGCCGGGTGACAGGCCGCGAGGCCGGCCAGCAGAACCGCCAGGACGACGGGTCTCAATGCACCACCCGGGCGTTCAGCGGGAAGAAGGCCAGGTGATCGAAAGGCAGCGGTCGGCAGGGCGCCTTCGAGGCGCACTCGTCCCTGATCGCACGGTGTTCCTCGGTGCTGGAGTTCTCGATGATCCAGCTGCGGACCTGGTCGACCGTCGTCAGGCGGGGCGAGGTGCCGCGCCTCAGGCGATTGACGAAGGAGGGATTGCCGGTGGCGGCGTAGCCGAGTTCGGAGGACTTGATGCCGGTGATGGCAAGGAAGGCCTCCACCTCGTCGACGAAGGCCCGGCCGAGCGGCGCGAAGCCCATGAAGACGAGAACCCTGTCGGCTGTCCTCAGGGAAGGCGAGCGCCCCCTGGCGATGTCGGCCACGAAACAGGGATCGCCCAGCGACCGCTGTCCGAAGCGCGCCGGACTCATCTCGTGGCGGCGCAGGTACGCCTCAACGGTCCAGCAGAATGCCTGGTCGAGCTTGATCATGTCGGAACATATGAAGAACACCCCGTTCCGGCACAACCACTCTTCGCTATCGCATTTCCTTCACCAGCTGTTCCCAGCGTTCGTCAGAACCAGCCGGCCGAAGCATCCATCGCACGGATTGTCACGCCGAACCAATGTGTTGTCTCGCCGCTCCGGCAATCGCTCGTCGGTCGCCTTTCCCTCGGATGAAAGGCTTTCCCTCCTCCACAGTGGCGTGTTCTGGTGGGACGATTTTTCTGCAGCGCTTTGATGTTCCGGCGCAAAGTCCCACTCCCATGACGGAGTGTTTCCGAAGTCGGCGCCAGGCGGCTGTGACGGTCCGGCTCCTGCACGGATGTGCGCACTGTTGCGCGAATGGGTGGCCGACGACTTTGAGGGACGATTATTAGCGGCGATGTGGCTGCGAGGACCGTGGGGGAAGCATCACCCTGGTGAAGGAGGTCGATCCCAACCGCGAAGACGCCGGCGCATTCGTCGGGGATGACGTTCGTCCGGACAGGATGCGCTACACGCGCCCCGGCGACGTTCTGATCCGACGCGACTCCGGCTGGAGCCCGTGGCAGGCCGACCGGGTGCACCGAGACGGCGTCCACTGTGAGGAAAAGCGCTGGCCCCGCAGGGACTTCGTCGCCTTACGCGATCACGTCGACCGCCTTGTCGAGATCAAGCCTCTCGAGGCTGGAACAGCTCGAGGGGGCCCACGCCATCGCCCTGACCCTCATCGAGGACACACGATAGGAGCAGGCGCAGCTCGACCCCGGCTCGAAGGGGCACGCCGATCTGGAATGGGTGATTGCCGGTTTCACGGATGTCGCCGCCGAGCTGCAGGAGGACATGAAGGCCCTGAAGGCCTCGCCGACGATGATGGTTCCCTCAGCTCTCTCGCGCATCAGGGCATCGGGTGAGCCGACCAGGCCGTCGGCCACCAGCGACGGTCTGGACATGTGACGGGCGAGATCGCTCGCGAGCACCCTGCAGGAGGCGGGGTCCAGCCCCCATCGGCGCACGATGTCCTGCTGGCGCCGGCGTCGGGCGATGAACCAGACGGCGAGCACCACAAGCAGCGCCAGGCCGTCAGGCCCACCATCATGTCAGCGCGCCAGGAGTAGCCATGCCGCGACGGCTGCGATGAGGAAGAGTGCGGTGGCAACCGCCACGCGCCTTCCGGGTGTCGCTCCGCGCCGGCCAGATCCTCCTCCATCCAGGACCTCGCGAAGAAGGAAACGGACGTCGCATTCTGGCTCCGAACTGTCGAATTGAGCCAAGTAACGGTTCTCTGTCACGGACGATTTTCTCGCCCCACACACGACCGGCGCCGATGACAGGCAGTCGGGTTGTTTCGGGAGATGGGATTGCCATGCTGCTGCTCGTCAGATCCCTTCGCCTGTCGACTTGTCACGTCCCGGTCGCGTCGTCCTTTCATCCCGACAGCACAACACTTGGGCGAACGGAGGCCTGACCATGGACGCCTGCGCGATCACGCATGATGAACTGAATCTGGATGCCTTCTGGACCGGCGGCGGGCCGACGCCCTGTCCGTTGATCGCGGCGAGACCTGCCATCGTCGATCAGGCCGATCTCGAGTGGGAAGGCGGCGAAGACGCCGGCCTTGCCGTGGGAGAAGGTGTTCGCTGGAAGCTGCTGATCGCCGGCGAGCGGACAGGAACCCGGGGCCTTGCCACCGGGATCGCCGAGGTCGCGCCGGGCGCGGAGATCATGCGTCACTGCCATGAGCCTGCCGAGATCTACTTTATCGTCAGCGGGCGCGGCGACATGGAAATCGAGGACCGGCGGCAGCCGGTGGGACCCGGCTGTGCGGTCTACATCCCGCCCAACGTCCGGCACGCACTCCGCTGCACCGGGGCGGAGCCGCTTGTATTCGTGTTCGCCTTTCCCCGCGACCGCTTCGACGAGATCGCCTACCACTTCGACCATTGATCTCCCCGGCCGACGGTGGGGTCCCCGAATTGCTGAACGTGGCGCAAGAGCGACACGCTCGTCGTCTGGCGCGGTCGATCCGCCAACTGATCGAGACCGTCGAGGACTTGGCCGCTCATGGTATCGGTTCCAGATCTCTCACCAAGGCCATTGACACCACCACGCCCGGCGGGCACCTGGTGTCCCAAGTCCTCGGCACTAACGGCAAGACTGACTGGAACGGGAGCTGCCTCCCTCACAGGCGAAAGTTCATGCAACTGCGCGGAGGGTGGATCGGTGTGAGCGCGCAGGCTTCAAGCCGACGACTGATCATCTCGTCCCCGCTGTTGCCGGCAAACACCCATTTCCCGGACGCGGACGAGGCGAAGCCGTCGAGCAGGACGTGGCGCGGCCTGGTCTTCGCTTCCGTCAGGGTCAGGCGGTCCGGCCTGACCTCGCATCAGCGCAGGCAGCGGATCTCGCCCGAACCGCACCCGCAGGCCGATTTCCGACGCCGCGCCGTCCCACAGCAAGGCTGCCTGCAGCCTTCGCGGAACAGTATCTCGGACCGTACGCCTTGTTGCGCCGGCTCCCGCCGCCGTTCGTGCCTGGTGTACCGGGCGTGGAAGGGCCGAAGACATGACCCTTGCATCTCGACTGGAGCATCAACTTTCAGTTCGCCGGGCTGCTCTGGGCCCGGGAGAAAGGTCTCCTTGCCGCGTCAGGCCCTGATGTGCGTCTTGTACCGACGGAAGAGAATCCCGATAGGACCACACTCGATCTCGTGCTCGCCGGCGAATGCCGTGTCGGGTGCATGGAGGACAATCTCATCGTGTGTGCCGTGGTGGCCGGAGAAGGGGTCAAGGCCATCGGTGCGACGATGCAGGATTTACCGATCCACCTCGTCACGCTGCCCGAATGTGGAATGGCGTGTCTCGCGGATGTCGCCGGGCGCCGGATCGCCATGCACCGGGACGGCGTTCATCTCCTGGAAAAGGTCCTCGAACTGCATGGCATCGATCCCGGGTCCATGCGAACCGCGGTGGAAGGCTGGAGCTCGAGCATCTCCTCGACGGGACCTTTGACGCCGGGCGGGGCTGTGCCACGACGGAGCCCTCCATCTCGAGCGTCTTGGACACGCAGCGCGCCTCACCCCCATACGCCATGACAACACTTGACCCTGGGCGCAGATGATGTTCACGCCCGACACCATGATTGCCGTTCATCGCCAGGCGCCCGGTCGTTTCCTTGTCGCTTGCAGAGCGGGTTGGCAAGAGGCCATGACCAGCCTTGAAGACTGCGCCCGGCTGGTTGCTGCCCATTCAGGGGACCACGCAGATGCGTCCGAGAATCGCCGGATTCTCGAGGTGATGGTCCCGCTGGTCGCGGGCGACGCGGGACTGGATCATGACATCGCCACCGATCCAGAGCGCTGGATGCACAACCTCTCGACCTATGCCCGTGCCGGGATGATCAATCGCGCTCCCGCCTGCAATGAGGTCGTATGCGACGTGCTCTCGTGATGTCAACGATTGCCTGCGGCGCCAACCATCTGAACACCGGATCTGGCCCGCATCTGGACCCTTCCCCGTCTGCAAGCGGCGCCGTCCATAGACGAGTCTTGTGCTCGGGGGGCTTCCACCCGGCATCACCATTCGGCGGTACGTTCGGAATGGACGTGGTCAGGCAATCTGTAGTTGATACCTTCGTTGTCGAAGGTCGAAGCCTCGAGCAGGTACCCGAACCTGTTGAAACTGCTTGCTTTGCGATGGCCTGGAGAGATCTTTTCCCACATTCGGCCAAAACGCGTTTTCTGCCGAATCCAGAAAACAGCTCCATGGACGGGAATGTCCGGATATCGCAGCAGCTCGGCAGTCCGGTTCCCGATAAGTCCGCGTGATACACGGTACACATACCGGGCCAGAACCTGGCGTTCCGCGGGATTGCTCGCTCCGGCAATGATCGGGGCCGAGTTGATCAGAGCGTGGGACATCGCGACCGATTCAATGCCGGGTTCCGGTTCGCACATGAGGCCAATGTCATAGAGCTTCAAGGCTTCCTCCGCGTCGCGGAACAGGATGGATTCGGGAATGCCCATCAAGTAGCCGGTGTAGCGCCACACGGCCATGAAGCTGTCGTATTCCTCCTGGTCGTAGCTGGCGCCCAGGGTCTTCATGTGTTTCAGCAGCCTGGCGGAAAAGGAGGAGATGGCGAAACCCAGATGGGCCGCGCTGATCGGCGTACCCCAGGCTTCGGAGTCCCATTCTTCCGAATTGTTCAGCAGGTGCCTCAAATGCGCATGGATCAGCCTGATGCGGACCGACAGCTTCCAGCCGTCTGAATGCCGGTCCAGGCCGCCGGGAAAGAATATCTCCGTCATGTGCCGGTTGTTCTGCCCCAGGCGCCTGACGCCCCTGTCGCGCACCCGTCCGGTGAGTATGAACGACTTCGCTATGTTCGTCATGAAGCCCTCGATCAGGACTCCCGCCACGAAGGCCACCAGGACCAGGTACGAGTTTCTGTGGAACATGCGGATGCCCGGCATGAATGCCTCGCTATTCAGCCAGTCGGGCTCGATCTCCGCGTTCCTGAAGAACTCCCGCAGGGTGGCCGGCGCAGCGTTCAGCGCGCCGTCGTCAACGCCATTCATCCCGACGGTGAGGAGCCGGGCCGCCTCTTCCCGATCAAGCGCCGCAAGATCCTCTGCCGCCGCTTCGGCCACGGGGTCTCCTATGCGCGTGTGCGCGATGTAGCGGGAAGTCCCCTCCGGGTCGATGGCCCGTGCCGTCCCATAGCCTGACCGATAATCGGTCGGCATATTCGCCAGATGGTCGGGCACCTCCACCGGTGCTGCCCTTTCAAACTCGGCTCGGTTCATCGGCTGTCAGTCCGAAATGGCGAGAACCGGGCAGGGAGAAATCGATCTGCTGGCCACGGCCCTCACGAGACGCGCAATCCTTGAGACGGCTACCGAACTCGTCGAAGGCTCGTGCTGCGGCGAGCGCCTCAGCATCGCCCACAGCGGTTGCATGCCTGTGTTGAAGATCAACGTGGTAACGCGAGCGGCGATCCATGGCGGCAACTCGACGCCTGAATTCAGAATCACGCCTGGCGCGCACACGTGTTCGACCGTCCCCGTTCGCTCGTTGAGACCGCCGATGGTCGCTCGCCGACGTAGAACGTGCGATCCGGCTGCCTCTTTCTGACACACCCAACGTTCGTCTCCACTTGGGGAACCGGAACTGGCAGTTGCAGGCTTCTATAGTTCAACTCCATCAAGTTTCCAAGGTCGCATGAGTGCTGCAGCCTGGCCTTCGGTTCGAGTTCTTGAGTTGCTGCGGCGCGCGTCAGCCGCTGGGGCAAGTGAGCACGTGTTGAGGGTGGCCCTTGTCCAAGAGCGCTGGGCGGGGACCGTCGCACTCACGCCAAAGCGCGCCGCAGCGGTGCGATGGCTCAGGCCCTGGGCCATCGGCTCAAGGACCCGAACACGAAGATCGAGAGAAAAGCGCACTCGACATGATTGCCGGCCTCCTTCCCGGCAGACGGTGTGAATCACGAACCAGACACCTTGGGAACCCCATTCGATTCAATCAGATAGGATTAAGCGCTAGTCCGGCGTCTTTCAGCCCAGCGTTTAGTCTGTCACGCGTCGCGGGCACGCCATGCCCAACCATCTTGCGCATGGCCCTTCGAATGCGCTTTCGCACAGACCACAGGCAGGAGAGGAAACAGGCCAACACCAACGTAATCGCGTCGCTCCGCTCCGGGGTGGCTACCATGGTGAGAATGGGCGGCTACGTTGAGTGAGAATCTCACCGGCTACTTTCGTAAGAATCCGCATCCAGTATCTCAAAATTCGGAAACACGACGATTCCGACAGTCATGTGCATCGCAACAACCCCTTTGGATTGGCATCGTAGAACAATTGCTCACCCCACTTCGAGCGAGTCAGGTCACGAGCAGTCTTGAGCACTCCGGAGATTGAACTCGAGTGATACCTGAAGGACTCGACCGTCGAACCCCAATGGCCTGGAACCCGCACATCAACCGTTGCCGTCATGCAGATGGCTCGGGGCGCTCACGCCCGTCTGGCGCGATGTCTCGTTGCATCGCCCGGCCACCTCGTGGTTCACCGACTTGGCCGAGGGTGCCGAGAGCTGGGCTCTTTTGATTTTCTGTGTCGCGGAACTCATGCGAGTTGTCCCGCACCGGCGCGTGTTCAATCCGCCGTCCACCGCAGATCAGGTCGCCGCCTTCATCGAGGGGATCGTTGCCGCCCCAAGTTGCGAACTGACCAGGCCCGGTCCCCATCGGCGCCCCGGAAGCGCAACGTCAAATGCCGGTCGAGGAAAAATGCTTGCCCCGCCGGCAAGCACGCCAACGCGCAGAGGAACCGGGCGCGCACGCGCCGGGTGGACCTCATTCTGTCTGCTGCCCGGAACGGTCGCCGAGCCCGGCGCCATAGTCGCGGTCAAGGTCCCTGTACACCGTGTGCACATGGTCCACCGGATTGCCGCCATCGGCGCCACCCCGCGCGTCGTTCGCATACTCGATGACGATCGACGGCCCCTGAATGGCCCAGGAAACGTCGCTCTCGGCCGCAAGCGGGCCGCTCCAGGCGAACCGGGTTTCCCCGAGCCCGTCGAGAAACCGTTCCCTGTGCGCCCGCGCATGCTCCGGCGGCATGACATCGAACCACTGCGAGGCGAGCGCGACGAGCGCCTCTCTCTGCGCCTCGTTCAGCAGCCTGCCGGGGATGCCGACCGGCTCCGGTACGACACCGTCCCAACGGGGCCCGACCCGCAGGGCGCCGCGCACCTCGCTGATCACCGCCAGCGAGCGCTGCTCCGGCGTCAGGCTGGCCACCAGCTCGTGGGCCAGGTCGGTATCCGCGGCCAGCGGCCGCAGTTCCGCGTTCGCCACGACGAACGCCTGCGGGTAGGTGCCGATGAAGCTGGGTGAGAGGGAATACGCTTCGCCCTCGAGCGTGATGTTGAGCGCGACATGGTGCCCGTCCAGCTGAACCGCCCACCGGGACGTGGCCGAGGGGTCGCCGAACACGGCGAAGCGGAAGGCCTCGATCCCCACCCCCTCGTTCGGCTCGCCGTCGACGGTGGCGCGGAGATCGTCCCCCAGCATGACGTCCCGCACCTTGCCGTAGCCCTTCGCACTCAGCAGCGTCGCCAGAACGTCCGAGAAGGCCCGAAGCTGGTCATCGTCCAGATCGCCCAGCGCGACGCCACCGACATCCCCGCGCACCGGGGCGTTGGTCCACCGCCGTCTCTCGGGGCTCGCCAGGTCGTATTGCGCCGACGGCCTCTGCGCCTCGTCCAGCAAATGCAGGAACCGCACCGCCGCGCGCGCCATGCTTTCCGGCGAGTGGTCAGACGGTGCCGGAAGGTAAGTCCCCAGAACCGCGCCGGCGCGGGATGCGTAGCCCGAGGCGATCCCCGTTTCGTCATCCTCGGCGGAAGCGCTGGAGGCGGACAGCGCGCTGAACGCGCAGAGAAAAAGCAATGCCAGCAACAGTCTCATCGCAACCTCCACCGGACCGCCCGGATGAATCCCGCCGTCGCACGCGAAACGGGAGCGCTTGTTACCCGATCTTCGGCACCGGTCATCGCCCGACCGCAACTCGCAGCCTGGCGGCGAACTCGTCCCGTGTCTCGACCGGGCGTTCAAATGGCAAATTGTGGGTCCGGCCGTCAACATCCGATCCGCTCTTCGCCTCCGCTGGCGGAGAACTGTGCACACCCCGGCAGCCGGTCTCTTCCGCGAGACGTCGGTCGACCGAATTGATCGATGTTCCGGTCCTCATGCTGAAACCACTACGTCTCCCTCGCCATGGCGAACCTTGAACGCTCTTCGGTCCGGCCAGCGCAACATCGATCAGGACGGGCCGGTGGTCGGATCCGATATCGGGACCGGTTTCGATGTCGAGGATGCGAAGGTCGCGGCTGGTGAGGGCGTGGTCGATCGGGATGCCGGCGAAGCCGAGCCAGACGGGCCATGTGGCCCGGGCGTTGACGCGGGAGAGGTCGTTATCCGAGACGAACGCGCGCAGATCCGCCGACCACGGTGTCGCGTTGAAGTCTCCCACCACGAGTCTGGGCGCATCGAGTTGCGCCAGGATGTCACCGGCGATGGCGAGCTGCTCGTTGCGCCGGGTGAAACGCCGCGGCGTTATCGGAGGGAACACATGCAATCCGGTAATGTGGAGCGTGCCGGCGGGGGTTTCCACACCCACTGTCACCATGATCGGACTGGACGCCGGAGGTGTGCTGCCCGCAAGTTCGGTAACGACCTCGCCGGAGATCGGATGGCGGCTGTAGACGACCATGCCGAACGAATGTCCGCGAGGCTCGAGCACCTGGAAGGGGTAGTCCGCCATGGCCTCGGCCATCCGCTCGACATGACGAGGCGACATCTCCGTCATCACGACAACGTCGGGATCGCGGCTCTCGATCCACGCGACGAACCTGCCGGTGTCGTCGTTGAAGATGAGGATGTTGAAGAAGACGACGCGGACGGCAGCACCGCCGTACTGCATGTCGCTTTTCGCCTCAGCCTGTGCGGAAGCCAGTTCCGTCCGGATGACGTCCGCGCCCAGTGTGACGGCAAGCGCCACGAGCAGGCCGGCAAGGATGCGATAGCTCGAGGCAAGTGCCATCGCCGCGCAGATCAGAACTCCCAGCGCGACGTGGGGACGCCAACTCGCCGCGAGTTCTCCGACGAACCCGTCCAGTCCGACCATCGGCGCCGCGCACGCCGCACCGGCGATCAGTGCGCCGAGGCCGATCCCCAGCACTGGAAGACCCAGCCATCCGCGTCTGCGCCGCGCCATTCAACTCTCTCCCTGCGCCGAGATGACCATGCCTCCCGATTCGGGCAGATCGACGGCAGTACTATGGACTCAGGCTGGCATGGCCGCCTTCCGACAGTCTGGAGGAGACTGTATCACCGACGATGTCTCTATCGATTCGGTCAACGGGTCATACCGGGGCGAATGTCTGATTGCCTCCTGGAACTGCAGCCCGGCGAAGGCCGTTTCGAGTTGTGGCGCTCGGAGGACGGATCGGAAGAGACTGATGAGACGCGTGTACGACCATGGATTTTCGTCAGGTGGGGGATGCGGTTCGAACCGGAGCGCTGACTGCACGGTCGCGGAAGGCTCCCGGCAGGTCAGCTTCATCAGGCGCCTGGAACACTCGTCAGGTTCCGCTCGACTTGCCATGAGCCACCTGGTGCCCGTGCTTTGGGCCATCGTCGTTGTGCTGGCGGTCACGACCTCAGCCTACGCAGAGACCTGGCGAGTCAAGGAGGGACTCGATCTCGACGCCTATGGGGAACCTTCAACGGAGTACGACGTTGTCGCCGTCTTGCGTTCGGGTGCGGCGGTCGAGGAGTTCAGACGGGTCGATGGCTGGAGCCAGATTCTCACCTCCAACGGTCATGTTGGTTTCGTCAACACTCGCGACCTCGTTCGGGATGATGTTCGCAGCGAAGAGCCGGAAGCGGCTGAACCGGCAATGCGCATTGTTCCCCAGTTGGGGCATCCGGGCATGGTTTGCAGAGTCGCCTTCAGCCCCGACGGGCGTTTCCTGGCGACTGCGTCACGAGACAACACGGCGCGGATCTGGGACGCGGCTCAAGGGCTGGAACTGGCGACACTCAGCAGATTCGCCGACGGTTCCTGGCTCATTCTGACGTCGGCCGCGTTCTTCAGCGCATCCGAAGACGGGGCGAGGAACCTCGCCCTGGTCAAGGGTCTCGAACTTCTGCCGTTCGAACCGGTCTACGATGTGCTGCATCGGCCGGACCTGGTGGCCGAGGCACTGAGAGGGGATCCAGAACGCATGGTGGCGACTGCCGCAACCCTACTCGATCTCGGGGAGATCGCCGCCAAAGCCCTGCCACAGTAGATTGGCCCTCGTTCCTTTTGGTTGCGAAACCTGGGATGAAGCATCTGAATGGGGTCATTGCTCAAGCGCCGACCTGCAGGTCTGGCGCAACAATGCTTGAGTCCGGGGCTGCGGCGTGACCGCCAAATCCGACGCCACCGGATATCGGGCCTTGGCAATCGCCGGCGCGTGCCGCGATCGCCGTCGATCGTGCGCGCATCAACGCACTCGATCGTGCGTCGATGCAAGGAGCGACACGGCACGAGACGTTGATTCCCGTGGTCGGCGTGCTTGATGACGGTGCAGTTTGGGTGGCGGGAGGTGGAGTTCGCGATGGACTTGCCACAAGTCCCCCAGATCCGGTCACGCCAGCATCAGGGTCCGGGAATCACGAAATCAGGCGTGATGCCGATCCTCGCTGTCCATGCCCGCCAATCGAGGTCCTTGACCAGACCGTGGTCGGTCACCAGCACTGTTCCCAGTCCCGCAGCCAGGCCGCCCAGGATGTCCGTGAAGAGGCCGTCGCCCACCATCGCGATCCTGTCTCGACGGAGCCCGGCGTTGCCAAGGCGGGCAAGCGCGAGTTCGAACGCTGGAGCGAGCGGCTTTCCAAACCCCTGGGGGCGCACCCCGGTTTCCGCCTCCAGACGAATGGCCCAGTATCCCGGCTGCACGGGGAACGAGCCATCGGGTACGGGAGCGCTCACATCGGCGTTGGCCACGAGAACCGGCCTCGGCGCACGTCTGAGGGCGGATGCGAGCCGGCGGTGTCGTTCGACAGTCCATGTCTGGGAACGCAGGAGGATGAAACCGTCCGCCTCACGGTAGAGCGAATCATCATTGCCAAGAAGTTCGGCTCTGAGCGCCAGGGAACCTATACCCGAATCCGGGGTCGCCATCACTCCCCAGAGCCCCGTTCGAGGATGTGCTGCAATGTGCGCCTCGATCGCGTCGCGGCTCGACACCACCAGGTGTTCCGGGATCCCAAGTTCCATGCGGGCATAGCGTCGGGCAGTCTCATGGGCGGGCGAGCCCGATGTGTTGGAGAGGATCATCACTGTCTTGCCGGCGGCATGAAGGATGCCTGCTGCGTCGGCTATGCCAGGCACCAACCCTGCGCCAACCTTGATGACACCGTCGCCATCGAGAATGAACGTATCGTACCGGTCGACGAGCGCGGCGAGATTGTCGGCTTCAACTCCCCGGCCCTGGCGGAGCGGTGCGGGGAGATGCGCACGAGCGAAGCAGCGATGCACGGCCTCCGCGTCAAGGCTCGCAGGTTCGGGAATGTCCGCTTCGCTCATGAGTCTGTCCAATCGGTTCTCCATCTTGCAAGAGAGAATACCGTCGAAAGCGCGGCTCTTGTCTCGACCAACGTGCCCTTTCCCGAACTTGTTGCCGGATTCGCCCTTACGCGTTGACCAATCGGCGGATCAATCCATGTCGGCGTCGAAGCGGAACGAATCCCTTGTCTGTCTGCTGTGTGCACCCCGACGACCGCGTCCTCTTCAATTGATTCACTCCGGTCTTGCGGTTGATACATATATAGACAATTATGTGATCGAATACATTATTGGAGTTGATCATGGCTGCGCGGGCACGACCAGCAACGGAGTTTGACCGGAAGGGCCTCTCCGGCCCGGCATTGCGCACGTTCTTTCGCATCGCGGATCTCTGGAGCCTCTCGGTCGAGGAGCAAATGACCCTGCTCGGGCTGACGGCCCGATCGACCTTCTTCAAGTGGAAGAAGGATCAGGTCACCGTTCTGCCGAAGGACACACTGGAGCGCATTTCCTACATCCTGGGCGTCTACAAGGCCCTCCAGATCCTGCTCCCCGACGAACAGGCAGCCGACGATTGGGTGAGACGTCCGAACGCGGCGCTGCCGTTCGGCGGTCGGTCGGCTCTTGACCGGATGCTGTCCGGCCAGGTGGCGGACCTCTTCGTCGTACGGCAGTACCTCGACGCACAGCGGGGTGGCTGGGCATGACGCTGCCAGTCGCTCGCATTGAGTGGAAACCGTGCTGGCGTATCATCCCCAGCCGGTTTCCGCCAGTTCAACTCTTCGAGCGCGTGACCGATCCGGACGACCTTGAAGCAGTCTTTGAGTTGGAGGGGCTCACGAATCCCAGGCTTCGTGATGAGGCCGGGGATGTTGCGCTCGTGCCGCCGGAAGACCGCATCAGTGGACCCGGGACCACCGTCATCATGGCAGCGTTCACCCATCTGAACCCGAACGGCAGCCGGTTCTCGGATGGCACGTACGGTGTCTTCTGTGGCGCGAACGACCTCGACACGGCCGTCGCCGAAACCAGACACCATCGCGAACAATTCATGAGTGCGACGGTCCAGGCGCGCATGGAGCTGGACATGCGGGTCTATCTGGTCGATCTCGACGGGAAACTGCATGACCTGCGCGGCCAGAAGGATGCTCGGCCGCTCGTCTACCACAATGACAACTACGCCGCGGGCCAGCACCTGGCGAGAACGCTGCGCGAGGCCGGGTCGAACGGGATTGCTTATGACAGCATCCGCCTGCGAGGAGGCGAATGTGTCGCCGTGTTCCGGCCGCCGCTTCTCTCGAACGCCCGCCAGGAACGGCACCTCTGCTACGTGTGGAACGGTCAGGAGATCGAAACCGTCTACGAGAAGCGCGAATTCGACGGCGACAGCCAGTCTTGATGTCGCGGCAAGGGCTGCGATCGCTGACTTCCCGGGTGTTGCTGGAAGAGACAGGGGAAGGAAAGGCGAAGTGGTCGGAATTGAATGGCGAGCGGGACGTCAGGTTGGCAGCTTTGGCGTGGCAGGGCTCGGAGTTCGGCGCTTCCGGTGAGATTATGGTTCAACTTCGCCGGGAGGGGGATCAGTGGTGGTCATGCGGCAGAATAGAGTCGAAGGCGCCTTCTGACTCCGGTCACGGGAAGTCGAGAGCGTGGACGGGACTCGATTTAATGGAGAGATGCGCACAATTCGCTCCCGGGAAGGGTGCCGTGTTCGAACATCTGGTCGGTGAGCCTCAGAACCCCGTGACACGCAACGCCCTCTGAGCGGGCAAGTTCGCGAAGTCCACCGTCGCCGGACAAGAGTGTCCAGGAATTGCGTTGGGCGAGGGCGAGGGCGAAGCTATCGGGCAAGGATAGGAAGCGATCCGCCTGACGATAGTGCAGAGCGAGGGAGACTCCGTCACCGTCAAGATCCTCGATGCGGAGGCCGAGGTTGAGCAAACCAGGGCCTCCGTGTTCCGCGAGTTCCTGCCTGTACAGCAAGTCCGGGACGGCGAAGTCGAATGGCAAGGCGAAGCTGGCCTGCAGAATCGACCCCCGTTCGAGATCGATCAGAACCGATGTATCGGACTCCAGCACATTCATGATTGGTCAGGCCTGTGCCGGGCGATGTCTGACGACGGGCGGCTCTTCCACTCGGCGGTGCAACTCGTGAACCGAAATGCCGAGGAGTTCGGCGGCCCTGGAGTCGGAGACGGCGCCCTCCACCAGGGCCCGGAAACACAAGCGCTCGAACCGGCGGCTTGGTCTGACCTGCTCTATCGTGTGGGGCTCCTCGAAAGGTGGGCTGCGCCATCCGAGACGCTCGAATTCGTCGAAGAGGCGCCGGAACAGTACGTTGCTGAAGATGCCAAGATCCTTGCAGCGATACGTAAGGGCCTGCACGCTGACACCGAAGATCCTTTTCAACTCGAACAGTTCACTCCAACCCATCGATTTGCGCCGTTTGCCGATTTCGGCACGCAGGGTTTCCGCAGGCATGAGAAAGGCGCCGGCGAAACGGTGTGCTGCTTTCTCCTCTTTCCGCTTGTCGGCGACGTCCATGACCATGTGGCCGAGTTCGTGCGCGATCGTGAATCGCTGTCGTTCGCCCCAATGGTCCTGATTGACGACGATGACTGCCGATGGGGCGCCCCTGTCGTGGCGAACCCGAGCGGTTAGACCGTCGATGTCGCCGAGGCCCATCGTGAGCAGCTTGATGCCGCGTTCCTCCAGAAACTCGATCAAGTTCGGAACCGGTTCGAGTCCCAGACCCCAGTGGTGACGAAGCCCGAGTGCCGCTTGTTCTGCCTCGGCAGGATCATTCAGCACGGGCCAGGGGGCCTCACGCGGCTTGTCCCATTCCACGCTCGGCAGGCGGAGCAGTTCCTCGAGCGTGAGGTAGCGTTCGAGCAGCTGCAGCACTTTGGCTTCGACCTGGACCTCCTGCCGTTTGCTCGTGAGTTTCTTCTTGCGGAACTCCACGGATTCAAGGACCAGGTCGCAGTCACCGGCAAGGTAGTCGACGGGCACGTCGAGCGCATCCGCGAGCGCGATGAGGACGCTGGAGCTGGGCATCGACTCGTTGCGTTCGTACTTGCTGATCGCCTGTGCGGTCACCCGGTTGTCAATGCTGGACTCAAGCTCGCGAAGTGAGAGACCGGCAGCGGATCGTGATACCCGAAGCTTCTGTCCTAGCACGGTTTTCCTCCTGCAAGGAGTGGTTTACAAAGTTTGTGAAGAAGTGCGTATTGTCAACTGATGAGTCGGGTTCTCTTGCTCGCCTTCCTGTATCCGTGTCCGGATACAGGAATGTCGGCAGGCGGATCCTCTGGTCGGCGTCCGTTTGGAGCCCGTGGTCCGACAAACTCAAGGTCAAGCGCCTTCAAGCGGTCCCACCAGGCTTTCGCGCCGGAACCACGTGTCCTTGCGGCTTGGCGCGGTGATCGGGTTGAGATCGCCAGCCATGGATGCGGAAATGGGAGTCCACACAATCCGCGAAGACCCGGATGTCCGGGAGAGTGCGGTGTTCCAGTATATCGGCGAGGTGCCCCGGCCTCTTCGAGGCGGTCGGAAGGGCCTTCATCCACCGCGCGCGCATGGAGATAGCGATGAACGTGTCCAGCGGGCGACGGCGCGGCGCTGCTCTCGCAGTGGCTACGGTCCCGATTCCGCTCGTACCGATTTCCGTCTGGTCGATTTTGCTCTGCGGCGGCACCTGATCGAATCAGTCGATTTCCATCCGGTCTGACAACTGGACGATCAGTGTTCAGTGGCCATGGAAGCAACGCGGCCAGGAGAAGGTCTTCTCCCAGCAGCCCCCTGTTGCTTGTGACCATGACCGCGCCTCGTCGTTGGAGGCACGAACTGCACAAGCATCAATGCGGTCGTGATCGAAGCGCTCGCCCGCGGTCTGGACCTTGAGGCTGGATCGGTCGAGCATACGGACCTCGATCATCTGATTGGCACCTGGCAGAAGGATCCGGCATGGCCTGTTCTCAGTCCTGCTGCCACGGTGCGGTGCATGCGGCGTGGCCGCCCCGCCAGTTCCGGGGGCAGCGTTCCCGCACCGAGCCCCGGCAATCTGGGTCCCGGCTTTCGCGTTCTCTCTGCTATATTCGCTGTGCAGTGAATTTTGCATATCTGTTGAATATTCTCCATGGATGTTATATTTGCTGTACAGCGAATTGAGGCACTATTGTCGATGCCAAGCTCGAACGTCATGGAACAGCAGCTGGTTGACGGGTTCCTGGAAGTCCTGCGGGGGCTGCCTGAGGTGCAGGTGAAGTTCCGTGGGATGGAACAGCCGGATGGCCCTGATCAAAAACATGACGCACGGGTTGACCTCCGGGCGGGCGGGAAGGCGGCTGCCCTGCTGATTGAGGTGAAGAAAGAGGTGTATCCCCGCGACGTGCGGCAGGTGCTTTGGCAGCTGCAGGAACCTGAACGTAGATGGCATGAGCCGGCCAAAGGACGGCATGCGGTGCCCTTCCTGATCGCCCAATCGATTTCACCTGGAGCCAGGGAATTGCTGAGGGACGAGCGGGTTGGCTACTACGACAGCGGCGGCAGCCTGTATCTTCCTGCTGGCAACATCTACGTCTACGTGGACAAGCCGCCCCCGAAAAGCATGTCCCGGTCCATCCGTTCCGTGTTTTCAGGCCGTCGTGCGCAAGTGCTGCACGCGGTCCTGGTGGGGAATCGCGAGTGGTTCGGAGTGAAGGACATCGCCAACGACGCCCAGGTGTCGCCCGCAACCGCCTCGCAGGTGCTGACGGAACTGGAGAAATTCGAATGGGTGGTGTCGCGTGGACAGGGGCCTGGAAAGGAACGCCATCTGCAAGAGCCGGGCGCCTTGCTGGATGCATGGGTGAACCATCTGGCGGTGCAGCGGCCCTTGGCTATGCGGCGTTACTTCGTGCCATCGGTGCGTGCTGAAAGGCTGGTGGAAAAGTTCGCGAAGGTCTGCGCGGCGAGCAAGGCTGAGTACGCGATCACTCACGAGGCAGCAGGGCAACTCTACGCGCCGTTTCTGTCGACTGTCTCCCAGGTGCGTTGTCGGCTGCTGGACGGGCCGGCAGCAGATCAGGCTCTTGGCGCACTGGATGCTCGAGTCGTTGAACAAGGCACAAACCTTGCGATCATCGAGTGCAAGTCGTCAGGCGAATTGCTGTTTCGCGAGTCCGTGAACGGGATCTGGCTGGCAGGCGCCGTGCGCGTTTACCTCGACCTGATGTGCAGCGAGGGCCGCTCCAGGGAAATGGCCAGGCACCTTCGGCACGAAAGGATCGGCTTCTGATGGTGAAGCCCGCGACATTCGACGGCTACAGCGATCAGTACACGGTCGAATGCGAGCGTGTACTCGTAACCCTGCTGCGTGGACTGGGCCCTTGGAAGGAGTCGGTGTTTCTGGTGGGCGGACTGACTCCCGGATACCTGGTGGCGGCGCGGCCACCGGAAGTGCCGGCACATGCCGGCACGCTCGACGTGGACATCGTCATCGACCTGCAGATCCTGGCCGACACTGCCGGTTATCGCACGCTTGAGGAGAACCTGCGGGCGATGAGGTTTAGGCGATCGACAAACGAAAGAGGTCAGAGGCTTTCATGGCGGTGGCAAACGCGTACCGAGAACGGCGCGCTGATGGTGGTCGAACTGCTCGCCGACGCGCCGGACGTCGCCGGTGGCAGGGTTGAGCCGCTGCCTACGGACGGGAACATTTCCGCGCTCAATATCCCGCATTCGTCCATCGTCTTCGAAATGCACCAAGTCGCAGAGATTCGGGCAGAACTCCTCGGTGAAGCGGGCATCGCCGTCGAAGTGGTGAGGCACGCCGATCTGGTGAGTTTCACGTGCTTGAAGGCGTTCGCCTTTGATCAGCGCTTCGAGCGGAAGGATGCTCATGACCTGGTCTACTGCATTGAGCACGCGCAAGGGGATCTCGATGGTGCGGCGCACATGTTCCGCGAGGCCTTGCAGGGTAGACACGGGGAAGTGATTCGGGACTGCTTGTCAATTCTTCGCAATCGCTTCGCAACAGACGACGAGGTCGAGGGGTATCGGAAGGACGGTCCGGTAGCAGTGGCCCTGTTCGAACTGGGCGAGGATCACGAGGCTGATCAGCGCGAAGCGCGGACGCTGAGGCAGCGGGAGGTCAACAGCGTGATGGAGGAACTCTTGGTTCGGATTGCCTAACCCGCATCCTTCCCCTTGGTGACGGATGCGGGCAATCCGCGATCACCCAAGGGGAACGTATTCCAACAGGTCGCATTCCCGCGCGGGCCTGACGCAATCCCACGCCGATTCGGCTCCTGCGGGAATTCCATAACGCGCTCTCGCTGATCGCCTCGCCACCTCGAGAGTGATTTCGACACGAACCTGAGGCCAGACTCTCCGATACCCACCACGTTGGTAGTGCCGTCATCCGGCTCACAGCCTGCAATGGCCTTGTACCTTCGTCCCCAAAGCGGGATTCGAACTTATCGGCCCGTCTCGAAGCGCTCCAGGCCATCCCAGGAACTCTGGACGGGACCATGGCTCAGAGGATGCTCCAGCCCCAGTTCTTCCAGGACCCAGGACAAGCGGCCGAAATTGCAGGGAGCGCAGGTGACGACAAGATTGTCCAGTCCGTTGCCGCCACCACGGCTGTGCGGAGTAATGTGGTCGTACTGAAGCCACATGCACTGGAATGCGGCGTGCTTGTACTTGTCGCAACCCTTACCTCGTGTCGGCCACGGGAGGGCTTCTCCATAGACCTTGCGCAATGCGTTGCGGACTTCAAGCCGGATGACCGGGATACCGCAGAAGCGGCAGTGATATCCGTCCCGTCCGATCAGGCGGCGCCTTTCCTCCGCATTGGGCATTCTGACCGGGATGCGGTCTTCCTCCGCCAACACAGGGGGAGCGCCACGCACCTCCCGCACCCGGTGGATCGCCGGGTCGGTGGAGCCCCACAGGGAGTCCGTCCAGTCCCGGATGGAATCCATGTTGGTTTCCGCGATCAGCTTCGCCGCCTCGGCATGATCTCCCGCCACATGGGCGTCCACGGCCCGGTCCAGCATTTCTGCCGCCCGGAAGATGTCGGAGATCGGTTCACGCAGGCAGTGTCGCATTGTCGACAAGCTCTCTCCTCTGTCGTCCGCGCCGTGCGAGGCGCCTTCACGATATTCCGGGCACCTGCTGTTCATTCACGGCATCCTTGAACGCTGTCACCGCGCCGCGTGTTCAACCACGACTACCGCACCATGGTCAGGGCTCTCTCTTCGTTAGGTTGATACACGAGCCGATCGTACTCTTGAGTGAGGGTCAGTAGCTCCCGCGTGGGGTACACACACCGGTATGTCCGTTGCTGCGCAACTGCTCTCATTCGCGCTTCATGCGAGTTTGCTTCGGAAATGTCTCATGGCGACGGCTCGGACAGCAGGGTTATGTTGACAGGCGAGGTGTACTTGTTGTCAGCGCCCGAGGCTGAGTCGATGGCCCAGCCAATTCCGCCGCCGAGAACGATGTTGCCGAAGGTTGCCTGCGCCGCATCGGACTTGTTGTGGTAGGTCGCCTTCTGGTAGCCGGCCAATGTGCACTCGATCACAATGTCGTGCTTGGTCTTTTTGATGGTCGCCGCACCCGGTGTCGGATCGACCCTTGCGATCCTCTGTCCCTCGCGCAGGAAGTCACACGCCGCCCCGTCCGGGTTGGTGTTGACGAACACTTCTTGGGTCGTGCCCTCGATGATTGATGAGCAACCTGCGAGCAAAAGGCCGACGGCCGCAAGCGCGGCCGGAATTCGTGCTGTCATGACCCCTCCCGTAGTGGCCCGACACGGCGGCCACCTGTGTTCGCGAACAAAGCGGGCACCAAAAAGGTCGGCCCAGCGGCACTCCGGGGACGAAGATACCGAGCATCTGGTGATGGTCAAACTGCAGTTCAGAATTGACAGAACATCCGCTTGCCAATGGGAGCGTCGCGTCTCGCCAAGTCTGTCGTGTCCATGCTTGTCTGAACTGCGCCAGATGATGGTGCTGTGCGGTATCGCGGCTAGTAGCAGGCCGCAGTGATGTTCTCGTCACGAGTGCCTCAACCACTTACAAAACCCAACGGATAGGTTATACTGGTCCATGATCGTGGTTCATCGTGCATTCGGCTTCCGGATTGTCATCCATACCCAGAACCACGAGCCTGCGCATGTTCATATCGTTGGACCAGGCTTGGCGAAGATCAATCTGCTTGGTGCGACCGGTCATCCGGAGGTTGTCAGCATCGTCGGAATCAAGAAGTCTGACATACGAAACCTGATTGCCGAGGTCACAGAGCATCGCGATCGTTTGATTCGAGAGTGGGAGCGTATCCATGGTCGATCTGAGTGATGCCGAGTTTCGAACTGCGACGAACCGCGGTCGCCATATGATGGAGAGAGAACCTCGCGCTGTCTCGGCGTTTTATGACCGCGAGAAGGGTCGCGTGGTGGTTGAACTGACGAATGGCTGCACGTTCATCTTTCCCGCACGCCTTGCCGAGGAATTGCATGGTGCGGACGATGAGGCGCTGTCTGACGTCAAGGTGGACGGAGCGGGTTTCAATCTGCATTGGCCCGCGATCGATGCCGACCTCAATGTCCCCGCCCTAGTTGCAGGCGTGTTCGGAACCCGGGTCTGGATGGCCAAGGAGTGGGCGCGCATGGCGGGACGCTCCAAGACGTCTGTCAAGGCCGCAGCATCCCGGATGAATGGTGCAAAGGGAGGCCGACCGCGCAAAGCGACGCGGAAAAGGGAATCTGCTTGACGCCGTTGCAAGACCTGCCTTCAGGCGATGCTGGCTCCAGGCCACTCGAGTTTGTCGAGACCTAGACGCACTGAGAAGACTCAACCAGGATTTTGGTAGCATCTAGGTTGCCGTATGGGTCTGATCGCGATTGAGGAATACATAGCCCGTGAAGGTCGCGGCCCTATTCGAGATGGTTGCGTGCCCCACGTTCTGCTGCGCCGCCAGCAATTCCTCGCACCTTCGCTGCGGAAACAGGCCAGCAGCAACGTCATCGAGTCGCTCCACTCCGGGGTGGCCACATTGAATGAGAGTACCTTTCTGGAGTGTGTCATGGTTGCGCAAGCATGATTGCCAACGGGGTTTGACCGGAAGGCGATCCCCACGCGCGGGGCAAGTCTGCTGGCTCATGGCCATTGCGCCAAAGAAGCGTCTTTCTCTTATCTCGGTTCGGAAGGTCCGGTCATGGTCGGGATCAAGCGTATCGTATGCGTCAGAACAGGAAGATGGCCGCAATAATCACTTCATCGCGTTCCCGCAAAGTCTGCCAGCGCCAGCGCCGATTATCCTTCCTGCACGCCGTCAATGTCGTACGTCGCCGTATCGTCCATCCCAGCGCTTTTCCCCCATGGCCGATGACAAGGACCACTGATGGCCACGCCTTCGACGAAATCCTCGAAGAGCACACCGTGTCCGGCCGGAGTCAGAGCAAGCCACGAGGCGTCAAGCGCTATCCGCTCCGGGCGAAAGGTCCACCACTGGATACCCGGAATGTGTCCCATTCCTGCCTGAGGCAACAATACTGTCCTTAACGTAATACTTGCATACTAACATTGATAGAGTTAGTATGCAGAGCCACGTTAGTAAGAAACCATGAAAGTTGGCAATGCCTACTGCAGCCGCGCTCCAGCGCTATCTCGAAGATATCCTTCACGAGCCCGCGACGGTGGCTGCACTCGAAGGCGCGCCGGGCCTCCCCTCGTTTCTTCCCCGGATGTACAGCCTTCTTGAAGGTCACGTAGCTGGAAGACGATGCATCTTCCTCGCGACCACAGACAACACCTCCGCGCCGTCCGACATTGCGAAGCATGTCGTCCTGGTTCGCCTCGCCTTCAACGATGTGATCGTCATCTTCGTCGCTCCCTGGCTGAGTGCGCACAACCGTTCGCGCCTCATCCGAAAGAGGATCCCCTTCGTGGTACCCGGCAAGCAGCTCTACATCCCCGACCTCGCGATGGATTTGCGCGAGCGTTTCCGCACGCCCAAGCCGCGGCGCGCAGTCGGCCTGTCGCCGGCAGCTCAAGCGGTCCTGTTTCTTCGCCTCCTGCGGCTCGACGAGACCGCGACAACCCCATCCCTCGTCGCGAAGCAGCTGCACTACTCGGCGATGTCGATCGGCCGCGCGTTCGACGATCTGGTCAGTGCGGGGCTTGCTCATACCAGAAGATACGGCAAAGAGCGGCGTATCAGTTTCCTGGCCGAAGGGCGGCAACTGTTCGATGCCTCGCACGATCTGCTGCGCAGCCCGGTGCGCACCGTGAAGTTCATCGGAGGCGTTCAGGCTGTCCCACCGTTGAAACATGCGGGCGAGAGCGCACTCGCCGAGCTGACCGACCTGTCCCCGCCGCCGCTGCCGGCCTTCGCGGTCGCGGCCGCCGATTGGAAGCATGTCGCCCGGGCATGCGGGTTCGTAGAAACCGACCGGGATCAAGCTTCTCATATCGTGGAAACCTGGTCATATGACCCGGCGGTCTTGTCCGGCGCACGTACCGTGGATCCGCTGTCGCTCTACGCGCAGTTCCACGATCACCGCGATGAGCGCGTTTCCATGGTGGCGGAACGACTGCTGGACGGAATGCCGTGGTAACCGGCATCGACAAGTTTCGCGAACACTTCGCGGCCCACGAGGATCAGTACGCCATCATCGGTGGTACCGCTTGCGATCTGCTTTTCGATGCAGCCGGTCTCGATTTCAGGGCGACCAGGGATATCGACATGGTGCTCTGCGTCGAGGTGGTGGAAGCCGAATTCGGAAGGGCCTTCCACGCATTCCTGGACGCAGGCGGATATCAGGCCCGAGAACGCAGCGACGGGCGGAAGGAGTTCTACCGCTTCCACCGACCGACCGACCCGAGCTTCCCCTTCATGATCGAGCTCTTTGCGCGGCGGCCCGCAAACCTCGACCTGCCCAAGAGCGCGATCTACACGCGGGTACCGGTAGACCAGGATATAGTCAGTCTTTCGGCAATCCTGCTGGACGATGCCTATTTCGAGGCGCTCCAGGCAGCAACGCGCCGGGTCAACGGCGTCACGATCATCGACGAAACACTTCTCATACCGTTCAAGGCCTGCGCGTTTCTCGATCTCATCGCTCGTGCTGCGGCTGGCGGAAAGGTCCACGCAAAGGACATCCGGAAGCATCGCAACGATGTCTTCCGGTTGGCGCAGCTCCTGCCCCGGGATGCACGGATTGCACTACCGGAACCTGTCCGCCGGGACCTCCAGGCTTTTGTCAACCTGGCTCATGCCGACCAAACTCTCGATCCCAGAGCTTTTGACGTTCCCTTCACCCGGGACGAGGCAGCCGAATTTCTCCGCTCGGTGTACGGGCTGACACAGAAGCACGCGACCCGCTCGCCGCCTCCGATCACATCCTGATTGCGCTCCGGACAGTCCTCTCCTGTCGGCGTGTTCGAACACCGTATCGACTTCGGCAAGGACGGAGAGACACTGATCATCCTGTTGGGCGGAGGCACCAAGAAGCACCAGCAGCAGGACATCGAAGCCGCACGAAGTCACTGGCAGGACTACAAGCGGCGCAAACGACAGGAGGCTTGAGAGCCATGGCTCTGACACGCGAATTCAAGGAAACGATCAAGGGTGCGCCAGGCTAACTGGTGGAATGTTGCCGGGTGAAAGTCCCGGCAGAAAGAGAGCATCCATGTTCCCTGGCAAGGTTATTTGTGGGTGTCCAGGATGATGTTTCCTGTGCTTGTCCACATGCGATCTGGCGTTCCACTTTGCCAATGTGTGTGCCCTGTGACCGGGGAGACATGCAGTTCGTGATCCCTGCAGCATGATCGGGCTGTCTTCTATTGATCGCGGTAACGTGACCGTTGGGCGTGGCCACAGGGCCGTCCAGCGCCTTCAGGGATGGTAACGTGACCGCGTTCAATGGGGTTCCAGGTGTCATGTGTCCCGTCCGTAGCCGCACGGCAGCTCGATCTCCTCGAGGGCTTCGATCTCGGCCTCGACGATGATCTGCAGGCGTTCTCCGTAGGCCGTGTCGCGGAGGGAGTCCGGAAGCCTGTCGAGACAGTCTCGATAATGCTCCTGCAACGCACCGAGCTCGGCCACGGCATCGCGCCAGCGCTGCGCGCGGGAGCGGCGGTCGCGGGGCTTTCGGGTGTGGACGGGAGGGATGCCGGCCTTGCGGCGTTCCCGGTACCGGCGCTGCTTCTCGGCAGGCGTGAGGGCCATGAGGGGGTCTCCTTCGTTCAGTCGCTGATCACGCCGGTGACCGTGCTGGCGCTTCAGGCAACCAGCAGCGCTGTTCCCGCAGCAGGGTGTTCGCCAGCACGATGAGCTTGCGCATCACGGCGACGATCGCGACCTTGTGGGCCTTGCCGGCGGCCTTGAGGCGTTCGAACACGATTCTGAGGTCCGCGTTGAAGCGTGCCGCCGCTGTTGCGGCCATGAACAGGAGATCGCGTGGCCTTCGGCGCCCGCCGCGGATGTGCCGGGCGCCGTGATGCTCTCCGCTGTCGTCGGCAACCGGCGCCACCCCGATCAACGATGCCGCCTGGCGACGGTCGAGACCGCCGAGTTCGGGCATCCAGCAAAGAAGGGCGGCGGCGGTCACCGGACCGACGCCGGGGATCGAGGTCAGGATGCTGTACCGCAGGGCCTGGTCGGGATCACGGGTGATCACGGCTTCGATCGCCGCATCCAACACGGCGATCTGATCATCGAGACCGGCCACCGAGGCTCGTGTGACGGTCTCGCCCTCGCCGTCCACCTCACCCGCCATCTGCCTCAGCATGGTTCGCGCATCGACATGCGCGGCACGCGACACCAGGAGATCCTCCAGGCGGTTGAGGAAGGCATCCTGAGGGGCCACGGGCTCAAGGTCCCCCAGCACCGTCCCGAGCCTGGCCAGCATCACGGCGTCGACGCGGTCGGTCTTCGCCAGATGGCCCAGCGCCTCGGCGAAGCGCCGGGCCCGCAACGGGTTGACCAGGACGACCTCGAAGCCCCGGTCATGAAGACACTGGTGAACCCTGCGGTGGTAGCGGCCCGTCGCCTCCATCACCACCCGGCTCACCTCGAGCCCCCGAAGCCACGCGCCCAGCTCCCGCCAGCTCGTGGCGTCGTTCGCAAAACGACGCTCCTGGCCCGCCGCATAGATGTCCAGACTGGCCTTGCTGACATCGATCCCTGCCACTACCTTGTCCATCGTCCCTTGCTCCTCGCCTTGTGATGATACGGTCCAAGCCCAGGCATCCATTCAGGACGCGAGGGACGCCAAGGAAGGTCGGCCGACCAAGCTCTCTTGCGGCTCTACAAAGCCAAGGCCAAAACGGTCCGACCGACCTCCGCGGGGATTGTGAGATCCCCACACCCCGCTCCCCTGTGCGTGCTCGCGCGGGGGAGCGGAATCTCCCTGGAACCATAGACCGGATGGCTCTCCCACAGCCGCGGTTGTCCACAATCTCCCGACCTCAACTGCTGTGGATAACTTCATAAACACAGGAATGAAACCTGGTCATACAAGGTCAACCAACCACTTTCTCCGTGAACCATGCGCCGGTCACCGTGAGGCGGCAGGCGAAGCGTTGGGGAGCGGCAGGCGCGGGCTGGGCCATTGAGCCACGTAATAGTTTGTCATCTGGAGTGCCGAGACTGTCCTTGAGGTCGAAGGCCACACTCTGCGAGCCGTATTGGTGAGGCGGACAGAGGCTCCGCGGGGTCGAAGAACCATGGCACGCGCCGAAGCAGTCCACCGGGACCTGGGAGGTCTTTCAATCGTCCCGTGTCGTGAGCGGGGCCGCTGAGGAAAGGAGTTATTCCGCAACCCGATGATGAACGATTGGAAGAAGTCAGCATCCATGTTTCTTGGCAAGGTTATTTGGGGTTTTCGGGATGATGTTTCCTGTGATTGTCCACATCCGGTCCGGCGTTCCGCGTTGCCGATGTTTGTGCCCTGTAACCGGGGAAGCGTGCAGCCCGTGATCCCGGCAGCATGAGCGGGGTGTCGGCCTTTGATCGTGGTAACGTTACCGGTGGGTGTGCTCATAGGACTACCCGACGCCCTCAGGCACGGTAACGTTACCATGTTCAATGGGGTTCCAGGTGTCATGTGTCCCGTCCGTAGCCACGCGGCGGTTCGATCTCCTCAAGGGCCTCGATGTCGACTTCGACAATGATCTGCAAGCGTTCTCCGTAGTCCGTGTCGCGGAGGGAGTCGGGGATCCTGTCGAGGCAGTCTCGATAATGCTCCTGCAAGGCGCCGAGTTCGGCCACGGCATCGCACCAGCGTTGGGCACGGGAGCGGCGGTCGCGGGGCTTTCGGATGTGGACGGGAAGGATGCCGGCCTTGCGGCGTTCCCGGTAACGGCGCTGCTTCTCGGCGGGTGTGAGGGCCATGAGGGGGTCTCCTTTGCGCGGATCGGCCTGGTCACGCCGGCGATTGTGCCGGCGCTTCAGGCGACCAGCAGCGCTGCTCCCGCAGCAAGGCGTTCGCCAGCACGATGAGCTTGCGCATCACGGCGACGATCGCGACCTTGTAGGCCTTGCCGGCAGCCTTGAGGCGTTCGAACACGATCTTGAGATCCGCGTTGAAGCGTGCCGCCGATGTCGCGGCCATGAACAGGAGATCGCGTGGCCTTCGGCGCCCACCGCGGATGTGCCGGGCGCCGTGGTGCTGGCCGCTGTCGTTGGCAACCGGCGCCACCCCGATCAACGACGCCGCCTGGCGACGGTCGAGACCGCCGAGTTCGGGCATCCAGCAAAGAAGTCCTGCGGCGGTCACCGGACCGACGCCGGGGATCGAGGTCAGGATGCTGTACCTCTCGGCCTGCTCCGGATCACTGGCGATCACCGCTTCGATCGTCGCATCCAGCGCGGCAATCTGATCATCGAGACCTGCCACCGAGGCCCTTGCGACGGTCTCGCCTTCACCGTCCACCTCACCCGCCATCTGCCTCAGCATGGTCCGCGCATCGACATGCGCGGCGCGCGACACCAGGAGATCCTCCAGGCAGGTGAGGAAGGCATCCTGAGGGGCCACAGGATCAAGATCGCCCAGCGCCGTCCCGAGCCTGGCCAGCATCAACGCGTCGACGCGGTCGGTCTTGGCCAGGTGGCCCAACCCTTCGGCGAAGCGCCGTGCCCGCAACGGGTTGACCAAGACAACTTCAAAGCCCCGGTCATGAAGACATTGGTGCACCCTGCGGTGATAGCGGCCCGTCGCCTCCATCACCACCCGGCTCACCTCGAGACCCCGAAGCCACGCACCCAGCGCCTGCCAACTCGTGGCGTCGTTCGCAAAACGACGCGTCTGACCCGCCGCACAGATGTCCAGACTGGCCTTGCTGACATCGATCCCTGCCACTACCTTGTCCATCGTCCCTTGCTCCTCGTCTTGCGATGATACGGTTCAAGCCCAGGCATCCATTCAGGACGCGAGGGACGTCAAGGAAGGCGGGCCAACCAAGCTGACTTACGGCTCTCCAAAGCCAAGATTCGGACGGTCCGACCCGCCTTCGCGGAGATCGTTTGACCCCCGCACCCCGCTCCCCTGTGCGTGCCCGCGCAGGGGAGCGGAATCTCTCTGGAACCATAGACCGGGTGCTCTCCCACCGCCGCGGTTGTCCACAATTTCACGCCCCCAACCGCTGTGGATAACTTCATGATCACGGGGACGAAACCCGGTCATACAAGATCCGGCCATAATACCCGTGAAGGCGGCGAACAAGGGTTCTTCGGGACCTGCGGAGTTGCTGGAGGGAAGGGCCGGACCCAAGGGCAATGCGGTTGGCCAAAGCCCGCGCCGCGCGCAGAAGCGGGGAAGTGGGTCACAGGCGGCTGATCGCATACGACAGGCTGCGAAGAGGAATCCGGAAGAGCGTCTTGTGGCGCTGCTCCACCATGTGACGGTCGATGTCCTGCATGACGCGTTCCACTCCCTGAGGAAGGATGCGGCGGCGGGCGTGGACGGCGTGACGTGGGAAGAATACGCGGACGGACTGGAAGGCCGACTGGCCGACCTGCATGGCCGCGTTCACAGGGGCGCGTACCGGGCGCCTCCGTCCCGGCGGGTGTTCATACCCAAGGAGGACGGGGGGCAACGACCGCTCGGCATTGCGGCGCTGGAGGACAAGGTTCTCCAGCGGGCGGTGACGGATGTGATTCTGGTGCCGATCTTTGAGACGGAGTTCCTCGGGTTCAGCTACGGCTTCCGGCCGGGGCGCGGGCCGCACAATGCGCTCGATGCCGTCACGGTCGGAGTGGAACGGCGGAAGGTCAACTGGATCGTTGACGCCGACATCCGCGGGTTCTTTGATAATCTCGACCGCGACCACATGGTCCAAATGCTCGGGAAGCGTATCGGGGACACGCGGGTCATCAGGCTGATCATCAAGTGGCTGAACGCCGGCGTCATGGAAGGGGCCGACTGGTCGGACACCGGCAGGGGAACGCCGCAGGGGGCGATAGTCTCAGCCTGCCTCGCGAACGTTTATCTGCACTACGTGCTCGACGACTGGTTCCACAACCAATGGCGCAAGCGGATGGCTGGAGGCGACACGATCATCGTGCGGTACGCCGATGACTTTGTGTGTGGCTTCCAGCATCTGGGCGATGCGAAGCGCTTTCTTCGGGACCTCGGGGAGAGGCTGGCCCGCTACGGGCTGGAACTGCACCCGGACAAGACCCGGCTCATCGAGTTCGGTCGGTTCGCGAAAGCGAACCGCCACAAGAGGGGGCAGGGCAAACCGGAGACGTTCGACTTCCTCGGCATGACGCACTTCTGCGATCAGGCGAGAAAGGGCCGGTTCAGGGTCGGTCGCAAACCGTCCCGGAAACGGGTCCGCCGCACCCTGCGGCGGATCAAGGAGGCACTGCGCATGCGGAGGCACGACAACCGGCACAAGACGGCCAAGTGGCTTGGACGGGTCATCAATGGCTGGCTCAACTACTATGCCGTCCCCGGGAGCAGCCGCTATCTGCGGAGGTTCATTCGCTACTGTGCATGGATGCTTTTGCGTGCCCTTCGGCGGCGTTCCCAAAGGGACCGCACCGAATGGAGGGACATAGGCACCCTCACCGCCGCCCACTGGCCCAAAGCCAGCATTCGCCACCCCTGGCCGGATCAGCGGCTTGTCGTCAGGACCTGAGGGAGGAGCCGGATGCGAACAGCGCCCGTCCGGATCCGTGCGGGGGGACCGGGGAAACCCGGTTCCCTACCGCGATCGCGCATCGACCGCGACCCGGTCTTCCGGGAAGAGCTGCTCAAGGAAGGGGTCCAATGCCTGCTGTCGGGGGATGTGGAAGTCGGCAAGGCAGTTCTGCGCGACTACATCAATGCCACCATCGGCTTCGAGGAGTTGGGCGGCCTGACCGGGAAATCGCCCAAGAGTCTCATGCGCATGTTCGGCCCCACCGGCAATCCGCAAGCGCGGAATCTGTTCGAGGTCATCGGTTGCCTTCAGCAACGCGAAGGCCTTCGCCTCAAAGTGCAAGCGGCTCGATAAACCGCAGCGCTACCTGTTGCGAAGAGCCCACAGCCGCACTCCAATCGACCTGAGCCGACCAATCGGCGAGCTAACGAGGCTGTCCGAGCACGAGGCAGTGTTCGCCCTTGCTTCGGAGAAGACTCACTCCACTGCTATGCCCGCGGTGGGCAACCCTGAGTCCGTAGTCCTTTATCCCGGACAGCCATACGTGCTTGTTGTTGGTAGAGAGATCGAATATGGCCCGATGAATGTCACCGTACGGTGAATCGAGAAAGCGTTGCCTCGCTTCCTCCGGGAATTCATCATTCTTTTCTGCCCCTTGATTGACCTTATCCTCATCCATGATTAGAAATTCAAACGCTCGGGACAAACTCTCAGGGTCATTGTGAAAATTATCGAGATCTATGGTCACACCGGTACTGGGAATCTGATCACCTTCAACGGGCAGAGCATACATAAACTCTTCGACAGCAGTCTCTGAGAAGAAATCGTAGAACGAACGGTTGCGCGACACATAGGATACGAGGCTCGCGTGGTTGGCAATCTTCTGTTGGACATAAGCCCGATGCTGGTTCCACAATTCATTGCTATCCCAAGCGATATCAGCGATGTCCAACCAACTTACATGACGGGCATTGCTGAATTCACCTGAAAATTTGTCAAATATCCTGACGGTTGGCAGCAAGCAAGCGTTCTTGCCGGCCCGTTCTCGATTGAACGGCGTGAGATAGGCGATAGCAACACGATCCTCATCATACTCCTTGCGAAGATGTTCAAGATAGGCTTCGAGTTGCCCGTCTTCGGCCGATGCCTTGGTCGTCTTGACTTCAATTCCGAGTACGCGGCCGCACAAGTCATCGAAGATACAGATGTCAATGCGTTTTCCATCCGCAAACTTCTTTTCGGATACGATTTTGGGTGCGAGTGGAATGTCCCACTTTTCCGGTCCGGCAACTTCCACACAGCATCGAACTGGGAGCGGTTTCCTGCTGCGCTGACGCGCAGTGCCTCGGCCAGGAATTCGGAGTGGAAGGGTTCGATTCGGCTGGTGGTCTTTCGGATGACCTCGAAGATGTTGATAGTTCTCACCCGTTCATCTCCCTGAACCCTTCCAGACTGTGATTGAGTGCATTCATCGGTAACTCCGTCCCGGGTCAGGCTTCCCGCCACTCGCCGTCGTCACGCCGGACGATATTTTCGAAGAAGTCCCCAAACCAATCCGTTTCAAAGAAATACATGGAGATCAGCACACAGCGCAAGCGCCCTGGCGAAGCGTGTAAGGCCGGCGAAGGAAGCATACCCCGCCGGCAAGGATGCCAGCGCAGGGCGGAATCGGACGCGCAAGCGCCGGGTGGTTCTCACTCGGTCCGCCGACCGGAACGGTCGCCGAGCTCGCGGCCATGGTCGCGGTCCAGATCCCGGTAAACCCTATGCACATTGTCCACGGGATTGCCGGCTTCGGCGCCGCCCCGCGCATCGTTCGCATACTCGAGGACGATCAACGGTCCCTGTATGGCCCAGGAAACGTCGCTCCTCACCGCCACCGACACACTCCAGACGATTCCGATGACTGTTCCCTCGGAGAAGTACTTTGACTTCCCGAGCGCGACGAGTGCTTGAACCGTTTCGGCACATGAAATTCAGGCAATTCGCGATGCAGTCCACAGCGACGCGGGCACACTCAAATCCTCACACCCACGACGACAGCAGGCAGTCCTGGCAACTGGCGCAGGCCGCCGTGATCGAACCCCGCACGATTGAGGAGTGCCTCATACTCGCAGGCCGTGCGTTCCCTGCCACCTGTGACGGCCAGAAGATGGAGGTCGCACAGCCCTCCGGCCGCTCCGTCTTCGGACATCATCATCTCGACCACGAACAGCTTCCCGCCGGGCGGTAGTGCGCGGTGTGCCCGGTGGAGAAGGCGAAGCGCCAGGATGTCGTCCCAGTCGTGCAGCACACGGGCGAGAATCACCGCATCGCCCTCGACATTCCAGGGCCCGAACAAGTCCCCGGCCTCAAAAGTTACGCGGTCCGACTGCGGCAAGCGCGCAGCGCGCTCGACCACCTCGGGGCGGTCGAGAACCGTCACCCGGAGCTGCGGGTAGGTCTCCGCAAGCAGACCGGCAAGTGCGCCCAGTCCCCCGCCCGCGTCGATAACCCGTTCGTCGCCCCGAAGCTCAAGGGCATCGGGAACCGGACCGTAGTCGTGCAGGGCGTAGCTCGCCAGCATTCGATGATGGGACGCCACCCGGACCGGGTCGGCCGCAACCTGCCCGAATATGTCGGTCGGCTGCCAGGTATCGTTCGCCCGGAGAGCCCGGGGAAGCGTCTCCCACATGCCCGGAAAAAAACGTCCGTACTCGACTGCCGCATCGGCAAGTGTCCACGGGTGACGGGCCGCCAGGAATGCGCCCCGTCCAGTTTCGAGCCACACTCCGCTCCTTAACGCCACAAGGCGAAGCTCGGCAAGCGCGCGCAGAAGCCGCCGCGCCCGATCCGGCTCCAGCCCGCAGGCACGTGCAAGCTCGGCGGTAGTGGCGGGCAACGCCTCGAACACCCCGAGTTCAACAGCAGAGCAGATGGCCTGCGTCCGCCAGAAGCCCACAAGGTCGTCGGACAGCGCCGCGAATTCGCTCTTCAGGGCCGGACGCAATTTCAGGACGGTGGAGCCCGTCTCGTCGATGACCTCAAGTTCGCCGTCGAGACGCTCGACCCGCGCCTGTCCGTTGTAGAACGGCTCCACGGCCGCGAAGCGCTGCCGGTAGAGCGGGCGTCCCGAGAGGTCGACATGCATCCACCCGTCCTCTTCGCGGGCGCGTGCGAAGCCCTTGTGGAACACATCGAGATCGAGAAACCAGACGCCGTGGATCGGCGCGCCCAGCGGGTCGACATGCGTCGAACGGCCATCGTCCGCCTGTACCACGGCGATGCCGTCCCTGAAGTCCCCCGCGTAGCGCCACCTAGCGCCATACGCGGGGAAACCTTCGGCGGTGAGGTGAAGATAGGCGCCGCCGGGTTCGCGAACCGCGCAGCGTCCATCCTGGAAGTTGCCGCACCAGGCGTAGCGTGCGTCGCAGAGGTCCGTACCGTCAGGCTGGACATGCCGCCACCCGTCCGTTGCGGCGACCGCGGCAAGACCTTCGTAGAAGCCGAAGGCACGGTCGAAGCGCCGGCTGTAGGCTGGCCTTCCGTCGCTCCTGATGTGCCAGGCGCGACCGTCCCGGCGTACCGCGGCGAGGCCCGGCTCGTGAAACTTCAACACTTCGTCGAAGCGTTCCCCGTAGAGCGGCTTGTCCTCCCGGACGTGGTGCGTGCCGGATGGCGACACGGACGCGCCGCGCCAATTCACGATGGATCTTCCACAGGCCTGCGCATGTTGCATCCGAGGCATAGCATCCGATTGCGATAGGTGGCCGTCAGGGTCCGGTAGGCATCGCCGCGCCAGATGTCCATCAGGCTCCGGTCGTGCAGATTGCCGAACTTGCCCAGCGTCCGGCGCTGGGCGTCGGGCGCGCAGCAGGGATCGAAACGCCCTTCGGCGCTCACCCAGGCTTCGTGGCCGAGGAACGGGCATGGTCCTCCCGGAGCGAGATCATGGATGGCGCCGTCCTCGTCGAGGATTTCGATGTTCTCCAGCAGCACCGGTTGCCCATTCGGCAGCATGCGTTCGGCGGCGGCTTCGCGCGCCTCGAGCACGGCCTCGTTCCAGCGCCGGATCGCTCCCGGGCCGCGGCGCATTGACTGCGCCTCGATTTCCTCGAAGTGCGCCCAGAGATGGTGGCCCTTCACCCGGTCGACGCCCAGTTGGATCGCCAGACGCACGATGCCGGCGAGTTCCGCCACGTTCGCTTCCATGAAGGTCAGCTGGAACGTCACCCGGCACCAGTTTCCGCCGCCATTGGCATGGGCGTCGCGGACGGCGGCAAAGGCCTTCACGTTGTCCAGCATCCTTTCCCAGCGGGCGCCGATCATGATCGCTTCGTGGGTCGCCTTCGTCGCCCCGTTCCAGGAGATCTTCACGTCGGAAGCGACGGGAACGATCCGCTCCGCCCACTTCCTCGCACCCAGCCTCGGGAAGGTCCCGTTCGTTGTCAGGTTGAGCCGCACGCCATGCTCCGAGCACAGAGCCAGGATGTCCTCGAAGTGTGCGTAGAGGAGCGGTTCGCCCATCGTGGACGGAATGATCTCGCGCAACCCATGGGCCGCGGCTTCGGCGACCACCCTGCGGATCAGATCGACGGGCATCATGCGGCGGGGCCGCCCTTTGCGCCGACGGGCGGCCTGCAGCGGGCTGTGGGGCGAGTGCTCCTCGCACATCACGCAGCGCATGTTGCAGGTGTCGGGATTGGTATCGAACGTGATGCGCCATGGTCCCCTCCGGCTCTTCACCCGGGCGCTGTCGCGGCGCGCGAGGACATGCTCGTAGATGCGCTCGACCGCGCGGACATGATCCTTGATGGCCGGGACGCTGCCATCCTCCGAATAGAGGTAGCCGCGCCGTCCAAGACGTCGAGCGAGTGCGGGATCGTTCACGAACTGTTGCATCCGCTCCGCCAGCGACCGCCAGGAACGGTGCACGAAGGTGAGACCGTTGATCCCGTGCCGGACAAACTCGGCCATGCCGCCGACATCCGCCGTGATCACCGGAACCCCGGCCTGCTGCGACTCGTGGATCACCAGTGGCGAGTTCTCGACCCACACCGAAGGAACAACGATCGCGTCCACGAGATCGAACACCTCGCGCACGATGTCCGCATTGCGGTACTCGGGAAGCCACTCCACGCGGGCTGCCCTTTCAGAGAGGAGCGTGCGGACAAGCGCCCTGAGCGCTTCGGTGTCCTGGCCACGCGGGCGCCCCCAGATTCTCAACAGCGCATCACCGTCGACTTCGCCGAAGGCACGGATCAGGTGCTGGATCCCCTTGGCGGGAACGTGTGTGCCGATGTAGCCGAATACGAACGGCCTGCCTTCCGGACGGTCGCGCCGTCCGCTCAGCCGGGTGAGATCGAACCCGTAATCGAGGTGCACCAGCTTGCGCACCGGAAGCCCGAACTCGACGTGGTAGCGGTCGAGCAGGTAGCGGGCCGGTGCGATGAAGCTGTCGACCAGTTCCGTCATCTCCCGTACATGGTGCATCCGGCGTTCGACCCAGCCGGTCCAGTAGACGGAGTCGTCCTCCCGCTCGGCCGGCGCACCTCCGAAGTAGCGGGCATAGCAGCGCTCTGCGCACTTGCGGTCCTCCTGTCCGTCGCAGGCCGCCCACGGGTCCTCTGGGTCCAGTGGAAAGATCTGCATGAACTGCCCGCGCGGACACATCAGCCAGTAGTCGTGCAATGTGTAGACCACCGGAACCGATCGTCCGGCGGCCTCGATCAGCAGTGAAGTCGAGAGGTGATTCAGATGGCCGACATGCACGATGTCCGGCCGCAGGCGATCTAGTGTCTCGGCGAAGCGACGGTCGATCCCGGGCTCCTGGTATCGGTCACGATTCCGCGGGTTGTTGACGACATGCAGTGCGATCCGGGGATCATCCTGGTCTCGCTCCTCGCGCAAACGGAAGTCGGGCGCAAACGGATCCTCCTCGCGGGTGAACACGTGGACATCGTGGTTGTCGGCGAGCCCCTGGCAGAGCGTCTGCGTGTAGACCTCGGACCCAGCGTTGTAGCGCATGGGATAACCGTGGATGACCTGCAGGATCTTCATGGCGCGGCCTCCCCGCACACGATTGCTCCTGATCGGGCGCGAAAGTCGCGGACGAGCCGCGCAACACCATCCCGAAGACTGACGCGAGGCTCCCAACCGAGCAGTTTCAGCGCCCGCGACGGATCGCCGTGGAAGCGGGAAACATCGAACGATCGGGGAGGCGCCTCCGAGACGGGCACGTTCTCCCTGGCGAGTGCCATCGCCATCTCGGCCAGTTCGCGCAATGTCGTCGGCATCCCCGTGAGCAGATGAACGGGCGGTGGTGTGTGACCCGCCTCCAGCCGGTTCATCACCTCGACCATGCCCCGCACCGTATCGTCGATATGGGTGAAGTCGAAGGTGCAGTCCGCGCCGTCGATGCGGATAGCGCTTCCCTCCACGACCGCCCGCGCGAACGCCGGGGCAACGCGATCCGCATGGTCATGGGTGCTTCCGTAGACATTGGACAGGCGCACGATAGCGGTCCGCAGGCCGCCGATCCGGGCCTTCTCCATCAGCCGTTCACCCTCGACCTTCGAGTACCCGTACACGTTGACGGGCGAGAAAGGCGCGTCCTCCGTCGCCGGCAGGTGTCGGGGCTGGCCGTAGACTTCGCGGCTGCTGGCGAAGAGGACCCAGGGGCGCGCCGGCTGCTTCAACGCCGCCTCGATAACACGCCGGACTCCTCCAACATTGGTGCTTCGGCAGTCGTCCGGGGCGTGCTCGGCCCAGATGACGCGGGAGACCGCAGCCAGATGGACGATTCCGCTGCACCCGGCTATCGCCTCACGAACCCGACCCGAATCCCGTACATCGCCGTACTCGCTGCCCGCGCTCCGGAGGTCCAGCCCGACGATTTCGTGCCCGCGTGCTGCCAGTGCTGCACGCACGGCACCGCCGACCAATCCCTCGGAACCTGTGATGAGAACGCGGTGGCTCATGATCAAGCCCTCTCAGCAATGGGGGATGTTCCGGGGCAGCACTGCCTCGGAACAAGATGAGAGAGGCTCAGCGCTTCCGGGTCTTGGCCCGCGTTCCGTAGCCGGATCCGCTTGGGGGATCCTGAATGCCGCGACTGGACCTATAGGTTCTGTGCTCGGGATTGAGTTGACGGGAACGGTTGTCCCGCGCCGTCTTGGCAGCTTTCGCGACTCCGATTGCCCGGTTACCGGATCTGGACTTGTTCATCGCACAATTTCTCCTGGTTGTTGGTCCGGTCGCGACCATCGTTTCCTCCGCCGGGTTTCCGGAGGTCGCCTGGAGAAACGGCATGCGTTCGCAAACGCGGTCTCGACCGACCCGGGTCAGTGGTTCATTCCCCACACTCCTGTACCTTCCCAACCAGCCTCGGTTTCTCCGCTGCCGGTCGTCCACCACCCGTTCGCGAACGTTAAGGGGGGTTTCTCGTAGCGGAGAGGCTCCACCAGATCGTCAGGAGGGCTGCCGGTCTCCTGCAGCAATGCGACATCGGCGTCGCCCTGTTCTGCCATCTTCACCAGGCAGTGCCAGGGGGCGGTTTGCCTGTTGATGTTCCAGCTAACGAGTTGAATCACGTCGTCGCTTTCCCGTTCTCGACAATTGCCATGATGGATGGGCGGACTCCGGTCTGCAAGGACACCCCAAATGTCAGACCAGGTTCAAAGCTGTGACGCCCCGGACATGCGGTTGCCCGCTGACGGAACGCTCCATCATCAATGTAGAGCCTACATCCTGCGGACAGTCCACGATTGATCCGTATCGGTGAAACGGTCCTATTCGGAGACAGGCTCGATGGTGACAGCGCAGTTGGTGTGGCGGGAGATGCAGGTGGTGATGGACTGGCCGTAGGCGTCCCAGATCCAGTCGCGCCAGGGGTTTGGGGGGTCGATGAGGAAATGGTGGAGGAGGATGCCGGCGGCGAGGAGGGCCGGGGCGGAGATGAGGAGAGTGGCGAGGGCGAAGCGGTGGAAGAGGGTGCGCTCGCGGGCGCGGGTCTGGTGGAAGTCCGCCACGTGGGTTCGGATGGTGGCCTCGAGATCGTCGAGGGGGCGGGGCGGGGGCTCCGGTTGGGAAATGATGCCGGGCGCGGGATGACCGCCCAGGGTGACGTTATCCACGTGCCTTTTCCTTTCTGATGACGAAGGGGTTGGGATCGGCGAGGCGGCAGGTGTCGCGGCGCTGCCAGTAGCGGGCGTGGTTGAGGTGGAGGGCATGGCGCGGGGCGGCCTTGCCGGCGGTGACGACGTACTGCTCGTCCGGACCCATGGTCATCAGCTGATCGGGGGTGACGATGCGCTCGCGCACCAGGGAGGTGTTCGCTGAGGTCTGCAGGCGCGATGTGACCGGGATGAGACGGGTGGGATCGAGCGAGCCCGAGAGGGAGGACGAGGGGGCCTGGAAGGTCGCCGTGCCGATGGCTTTCGAGAGGTCCTCGGCGCCTCTCGTGTCCGTGCGCGGAAATCCCAGGATCTGCACGACCTCGGCAAGATCGATCAGGGTGCGCCTGGCACCCTCTCCCCAGGTCTGGTCGAGGGCCGAGATGGATTGGGCGAAACACCAGAAGTGGACGCCCTTGCCGGCGGCGAGGTTGTAGGCGTCCATCACGGGCTTGAGGAACCCGAGGCGCGGCATCTCGTCGATGATGACGAGGAGGTCGCGTTCGAAGGCGTGGCGGTTGGCAAGGGCGTTGGGGATGGTGATCCACAGGCGCAGCCAGGGCCGGGCTGCATCGAGGAGTTCGTCGGGGACGACGACGAAGAGGTCGGCATCGCCTTGGGCGATGAAGGATGGATCGAAGTCCGAGATTGAAGTCTGGCGGACGAGTTCGGGGAAACTCAGGAAGGCGAGCTGGTTGGCGATGGTGGAGAACTGGCTTCCCGCCTCGTCCTTGCCCACCTCCGACTGGCGGGCGACCGCCTGGTGGGCGAGACCGCCGCAGAAGGCCGGCGAGGAGGCGATGCGGTCGATGAGGGCGGCGCGCTCCTCGCCGGTCTGCGAGAGCAGCTCGCGGACCCGCGCCAGGGTGCGCCTGCGAGGGAGTTCGCAAAATCGCACCCAGGCGATGTAGCCGGCCATGATCTCGCGGGCAGATGTGTGGAAGTGGAGCGCGCTGGCGTTGGCGTTGCCGCCGGGAGGCGTCATCAGTCCGTCGAGGAGGACGGTGATGTCGCGCACCGCCTGGGAATCGTCTTCGCGGATGAAATCCAGGGGATTGTGCCGCAGACCTGTCGTGTGCGGGAGGAAGGCTTCCGGCGTGTTGCGGGCGTGGCCGGCGACGACGGAGAAGGGATCGATGAGGATGACGCGCCGGCCCAGCTGCCGACGGCGCCTGGCGACGATGCAGTAGGTCTCGCCTCTGGGATCGATGGTGAGCGTCGCCCCTCCGTGGCTCCGGCCGTCCGGCGACAGGAGATTGAGCGCGATCGTCGCCCCCTTGCCGGTCCGCGGCGGGGCGAACGTGATCGCCGATCCCTCCAGCGGCCAGGAGAGGAGGCGCCCGGTCTGCGTTTCGCCGAGAACGAGGCCCCGGGCCTTGAGGAGGGGAGCGAGATCGCGGCCGCCCAGCAGGCGGGCACGGCCGTAGAGGTCCGATTCCGCGCGCTGCCTCTTCCTGCCGAGTGTGAGCAGGCCGGGGAGGGGAGCCAGGACGACGAGGGCGCCGACGACGAGGCCGGCGAGGGAGGTGAGCGCCAGGGCGGTCGTGGCTGGATCGGAGCGAATGAGGTCGTCTGCTATGTCACGGGTGAGACAGGCGTCGGCGGCGACAAGGAGGAGGGCGATGGCAGGGCCTGTGGCGACGCGGGTGAACCAGAAGGCGAGGAGGGAGGTGACGAGCGCGGTGGCGACGGCGGCGAGGTGAAGGGCCGGTGCCAGGTGGGTGGCGGGGGCGACGAGGAGCCAGAGGAGCGCGGCGGCGGGTCCGGCGAGGTGGATAGCGGTGCGGGTCATCGACCGGCGAGGTGGGGGAGGCGAATGGAGGAGAGGCGGGAGACGCTGCCGGTGGCGAGTGCCGTCACCCGGCTCGCTCCGTCTTCACCCTGGCTGGGAGAGGCGCCGATCCACCGCAGCACCACGTGGGGCAGGGTGTCGATGAGCCGGAAGGCGCTGTTCATCAGGGTCCAGGCGATCACCGTGTAGAGCACCAGCATGGCGAGGAATCCCACCGGATCGGCGAGTCCCGAGGCCTGGGCCCTCTGCATCTGGGGCACCCAGAGGGCGTTCAGAACCTCCATGGCGGCGAGGAAGACGAAGGTGCCGAGAACGAGGCCGAGCACCATCAGCGGCGGCGTCAGCACGAGCTGCGGCAGGAACATCCAGCCCTGGCGCGTGGTGGTGGCGACGAGGCGGTCCCCCTCCTCGCGGCTGATGTGGAAGGCGGCGAAGATGGTGACCGCGAGCACCGCCTCGACGACGGCTATGAGCCAGGAGAGGATGCCGAAGAGGAAGCGGATGAAGGGAAGCATGGGAAGGATGTGGGCGAGGGTGACGCCGGCAATCAGCAGCACCCCCAGAAACAGTGTGACGAATCCGTCGGCGACGCTCCACACGGCCTCGAAGGTGTCGAGTGCCGGCCCCACCACCGGAACGCTCTCCAGGAGGTTGGATCCCGCCGAAGCGCCGGTCAGCACGCCGATGGCCGAGAGGGCGGCGGCGATGAGTTCGTGACCGAAGGATGCGAGATCGACCACCGGGTTGTCGCCGGTCGCCACCATGGTGACGTCGAAGCTGATGATGTCGAGGAGGTGCGAGACGATCTCGTCAGGCGCGTCACCGGCCGACGCCGGGGCATCGCCCGTCGCCGGGGAGGCGAGAAGCGGCGGCATCTCCGATCGCGCCAGCCAGGCGAGCACGCTCTCCACCGCACCGGCGGCGGCCGGCGACCACCGCTCCAGGTTCTCCGCCGGCAGGGCCACCCGGGGCACGTTGCGCGCCGCCGCCTGGAACCTCCCGGTCTGCCAGGCGAGCGTGTTGAAGGTGCTGCCGGCCCACAGCCAGCTCTGCGGACCGTCCCACGACCGCGCCAGTCCCTCCATGGCCGCATCGTGGCGCCGTGCCGCGCGCTCGAGGGCTGCGGTCATGTCGGCACGGTAGTGTTCCGCCAGCCCGTGTGCGCCGAGCCATGAATTCGCATCGGGTAGCGGCTGGCCGTAGGCGGCGCTGGCCGGGACGAAGTGGCGCGCAAGATCGGCCGCCATCGCCTGGATGGTCGGAAGCAGTCGGTCGAAGGCATGGCGGTGCGCCTCGGCGAGTTCGGCCACCGCCGCCGACGTTGCATCGTTCCCCTGGGGCGGCGCCGGCAGGGTCCCGGGCAGCGACCAGCCGCCCCCTCCTGAGTGGGCCCCGTAGGCGATGGCGCCGCACAGCTCGTCGGGCATGTCGCTGCCCGCGCCGGCATAGCGGCGGACGGTTGCGTTGTCTGAAGCGTCGGTTTCGATCGCGATGAGGATGACGCCGCCGACATTGGCGACCTGGAGGCAGGTCTCCGCCACCAGGGCCCGCGCCAGGGCGGCACGGCGCAGGTGTTCTCCTGCCTCCGGTCGCACCGGCCGCGCGGAAGCCAGGTCCCGCGTCACCGGCTGCCACACCGCGTGGGCGAAGTCGCCACCGAGGCGGGCGAGGGAAAGGACGATGTGCTGGGCGCCGTTGAGACCTCCAGGGAGCGGCGCCATCAGGGCGATGGCGGTGACGATCCTCACGATCTGCCAGCCCCCGAATCCCCAGCGTCCCTGGCGTGCCGTATCCACCGTGCCGGCCACGCACTGGTAAAGAAGCAGGGCGCCGGCCAGCACCAGGATCCCGGAGTTGTAGACGAACAGCATGTCGCCCAGACCCGATGCCATGCCGTCGAGTCTGAGGAATTCGAGGAGATTGCGGGTGGCGTCATCCTCAGCGGCGAAGAGGCCGGGATCCATGGTCTGGGCGAAGGCCCCGGCGGCCATGCCCGACAATACGAGGACCATGAGGGCCGTCCAGGGACCGCCCGACCTGAGTACGGGACGGCATGGTACGGGAAGGAAGAGGAGGCGTAGCAGCGTCAAGGGTCTCAGTTGACCCCTGCCTGGGCGCTGCCGAGATCGTCGAGGCGGCGCATGGCTTCCGCCTCCGACGCCACGAGAACGGCCAGCAGCGCCGCCTGGCGTTCCTCCAGGCGGAACCGCTCCCAGTCGACCATGAGGCCGATGGCGAGAAGGCCGGCGATCTCTCGCATGAGCCCGGCCGCCGACTCTTCCTGGAGTGAGAGGAACCACTCGGGGTTGTCGAAACGGGAACTGGCAAGGATCTCCAGCAGCTCGTGGCGCGAGAGCGGACCTGACTCCCGCGCGGCCTCTTCCGGCAGCATGGCCCGTGCCCAGGGTCCAAGATCAATCGCCGGCGCCCGGAATGCCCGCGCCCGGGAGAAGACATCGGCGGCAAGGGCGGAGCGGGCGTCGGCCGAACGGCCGAGCAGCACCCGCCGGCGTTCGGCGGGCGTTGTGGCCGAGGCGAGTGCCGGCTGGTCATGGACGAGTGGACTGGCAAGGTTGCGCGCCAGTTCCACCGCCGCCTCGAGGGTGGTCGCATCGTGGAAGGTTGCCGTATCGAAGAGCGTATCCGCTCGCACGTCGGCGCCGTGCAGGCGTTCGTCGCCCCGGCACGCCACCTGTCCGCTGCGCGCGGCGTTGCACCACGTGCCGGTGAGACGGGCGAAACGCGTTTCGCTGTCCGCCGCGGCGCCTCCCGGATCGAAGAAGCGGCGGTCGCCGGCAATGCGGCCCGACTCGATCGTGGCGGCGCGCCGGAGTGCTTCCGCCTCTTCCGATCTGGCGCCGGCGAGGCCTGTCGCACCGGTCACGAGACGGCACGAGGACCGGGATGGCCGCCTGGCGCGCACTTCCTCGCTCTCCTCGATCTCGCGGGCGATCTGAGCCTGGAATCGTGTCTGTGCATCGAGTGCGGTGACGATGGCCCGCGTGCTCTGCGCCTGGTAGCCCGCCAGCTGTCCGGTCTGCAGGCGCAGGGCCCGGATGATGGCGCGCTCCATCTCCTCGATCTCGCCGATGACCCGGTTCGCCTCGTGGGTGTCGTTGTCGGTCGGATCGCACTTGAGTTTGCTTCCAAGGAAGGCCTGGGCGCCGGTGGACCATGCAAGGAGGAAGACGCCGGCAAGGCAGAGCAGTCGTGCCATGTCAGCCGCCTCCTTTCGGGTGAGGGAGGAAGAGGTCGACGGGCAGTCTTCTCGCCAGACCCGCCTCCCAGGCTCGTGCCGCCGCTTCGCAGACGAGGGCGCCACCGAGCCCGAAGATATCCGCCATCGCGTGACCGGGATCGAAGAAGATGTCGAAGGGCTGGTAGCCGAAGAGATCGGGTCCGCAGGAAAAGTCCACGATCGAAAGCGGTTCGCGTACGCCGGATGCCGGGTGGCGGATCAGCGCCATGTCGGCCTCGGCTCCCGTGTGCGCGCGTATCGCAAGCGCCTCCCGGACGAGGGGATCGCAGGCAGGATCGCTCGCCATGGTGGCCGGTGCGGCAAGCATGGCAACCAGCGCCAGGCAAAGGCTGAGGGAATGTCTCTTCATGCGGGGATATTCTCCGGGACGGGTTCTGAAGCGTCGTTGGCAGGAGCGGCAATGACCTCGGCGAGGCGATCGAGGAGGATCGCCTGGGTCAGCGGTTCCCCCGACTCCTGGCGGCGCGCGAGTTCTTCGGCGACACGGCGGCGGGCGCTGCCGGTGGGAAAGGCCCGGGCCAGCCGCAGGCGGGCTTCGCGGGCGCCGAGACGCGCCGCGAGGCGTTCGCGCAGGGCGACGTCGAGGGGGCTGGTGGAGAGTGCCCAGATCTCCACCGGCCCGGGGGCGTTCACCACGACCTGTTCGAGGCGTCCCCGGGCATCGCTGGCTATGAGGAGAGCCGGCGCTCCGTCGGGCCCGGGACCGCCGAGGGAATGCCGCACCGCCTCTTCGGTGGTGCGCGAGAGGGAGAAGATCGCCCGCAAGGTGTCGATTTCGCGCGTCTTGCCTCCGGCGCCCAGAATCCAGAAGCGGTTCGCCAGTTCCGTGAGCGTTTCGGTGAAGTCCTCCACCCTCTGGGAGGCGAGCGTCATGGTGACGTTGAGCTTGCGTGCCTCCCGGGCGTCGCGCTCGACCTGGGCGAGGACAGCAGGAGCCCTCGACACCCGGTGAAATTCGTCGAGACAGAGGCGTTTGGGCGTTTCCGCCACCTGGCGCAGACGCGTGCGGTGCCAGGCCTCCATGGCGGGGTTGAGCCCGCCCGGCACGTCGCGGCCGATCCACCAGTGGCGCGTCAGCGCATGTCGTGCCAGCAGATAGACTGCGGCGGTCTGGCGGTCCGCCTCCTCGGAACCGGACGGCGCCACGTCGGCAAGGTCGACGGCGGCGAATCGCGCGTTGCCGATGTCGAATGCCGTCGGGTGGAAGAGGATGGGCCAGTGATGCGCCAGGGAGGTGAGACTGCGCGTGAAGGCTGACGTGACCGGCTCGCCGGTGGAGGCCACGGTGGCATCCGCCACCAGTGAGGCGACCGCCGGGTGGCGGACCGCCGACACGAGATCGATCATCACCGGAACGGCGTAGCGCTGGGCCCTCGTGGCCGCGGCGTACTCTCCTCCCTGGCAGAGCACCTCAACGACTTCCCACCACAGGGGTTCCGGCGATAGTCGGGGTGCGAGACGCGCCAAGGCCTCGTCGACGACCGCGTCACGTTCCCGGGAGTAGCGCCGCGGTTCGCCGCCGGTGTTGCGGTCGTCACGCAGGAGGTAGGCGTGCGAGATCGCCGGGGCGATGATCTCGCGCATGCCGTCGGCCAGCCCGGCGGCCGCGGCGGGTGTCAGCATGAGTTCCAGGAGGTTGACCAGGAAGGCGCGTTCAGAGGGCAGCGGTTCACGGCAGCCGAGCTGGGTGTCGAAGGGATTGATGGCGCTCTCACGGGTCATGGAGAGCCGGAAGAACCCCGCCTCGTGCCGGCGTTCGGGAGGCAGAGCCTCGCGGATGAGCGACACCAGGCCCGATGACGAAGGACCAATGTCGATCACCGCATTCATGGCGAGCGAGTCGCGGCCGCCGTGGAGGGTGAAGGCGAGCGCCAGGGAGTTCATGAGCACGGACTTGCCCTGTCCGGGGATGCCGTAGACGAGATCGAGACCGTGATCGCCGCCGTCGCCCATGGAGAACGGCAACATCCTGCCGTCGGGGGAACGGAAGAGGTGGTTGACCCGGCTTGTGGCAAGGGTCGCCGGCCGCGAGACAGGCAGAAGCGCCAGCACGTCGTCAAGGGGTGCGAGTGCCGGTTCCGCTGTCGCGCCGCAGGCAAACCCGGGGACGGATCCGGCGAAGGTCTCCAGGGGATCGCCGACCAGGGGTGTCGCGACAAGACCGCCCCAGCCTTCCAGAACCTGCTGCAATCGGCCCCGGCGGCGCAGGAGTTCGGCCTGATCGGCCGACCGCGCCGTCCACGTCAGGACACCAAGACGCAGGCGCACGATGGCGCGTCCTTCGTCACGGGCCGCGCTGAGGACTCTGAGCGCATTCTTCACCATGCGGCTGTCGCTCGAGGAGAAGGCCGTGAAGGACGAGGCCAGGCGGCGGATGGCGGCGCCCGAGCCGGCGAGTCCGCCGCCCTCGATGAGGAGCGAGAAGCGGAGAGGAAGGGATGCTTCAGCAATGCGGCCGATGAGTTCGCTGAAGGGACGCACGTCGCGTGGGCCGATCAACATGTCGAGTGCCGCATAGCGCCTCTCGCCCATGGTGAGGAAGCCGGCGTCGGAATCGGGTTCGGTGATGAGGAGCTGATCGGCGAGGGGCGGTGGCAACGCTCCCGCCTCGTCGTCACCGGTGTCACGCGGCATCGAGGGTGATCCCGCATGGACCGGGCGCCAGTCAGGATGGTGGCATTCCTCGCCGTTGACGAAGCGACGGATGACGCGGGCCGCTCCCTCGCTTGAGACGCCCTCGACTGCGAGTCCGGCCTCCCGGCAGGCCGACAGGAAAGAGGCTACCATCGCCTCGTGGCGTGGCGCCATGCCGCTGAAGGGAAGGGCCGGACACTGCGCCAGGGCCGGTCCGGCAGGCCAGTGTTTCAGGAACGCGCGGAACCGCCGGCGGTCGCGCGCCGTCTCGTCCGGCGGCAACACCGAAGGGCGGGTCCAGCAGGCGGCAACGACGGTCTCCTCGGCAACGGTTCCTTCGAGGTGGCGCAGACGCTCGTCGAGGACATCGCCAAGGTCGAGGCCAAGCTCACGGGCGGCGCGTTCCTGCAGGGCGATGGCCCTTTCCAGCGGCCGCCGGCCGGCCACCCGCTCGAAGACCACATGGATGGCGTGGCCCGGAGTGTCGAGCCAGCCGGTCCAGCGCATCGAGGCGATCTCGACGAAGCGTTCGAGCTCTTCCGTTCCCATGAGGGAGCGGCTTCCCTCGATGACGACGAGGGAGACCAGGGATCCGTCGCGGGCCACCAGCGTCCCCGGATCGCCATCGAGGATGGCGCACGGCATCAGCAAGCTCTCCAGCGACTTCTTCCGCGCGGTCCAGGCAAGGCCCAGGAGTTCGTCGAGGAGTGCGGACCCCATGTCAGTTCAGCACCGGTCTCGTGAGGCCAACGCCCGACGGCGCGCCGAATGTCTCGCCGATGGCGTTGATCACGGCCGGGGCGGCGATGAGGGCAGCCCCGATCAGGAGGGCGACGATCCCCGACCCGATGGTCGTCGCCTGGGGATGGTCGACATGGCGCTTGAGACGCACCAGCCCGACGCCGGCGATGACCACGCCCAGAATGTAGAAGGAGATCGAGATGAAGGCCGGAACACGGTCAAGGTCGGCGGCGGCGGCGCTCGCCATTTCTCCGAGGCTCAGGGCCTGGGCGGAGACGGGTGCCAGGAAGACAAGGAGTGGAATGTGGTTGATCTTCAAGGGACGGTCCTCGGTTCAGGAGATGTCAAGGATGTGGATGCCGAGCGTGGTCTGCAGGGCGCCGACCAGCGCCGGCATGTGCCAGGCGGCGATGCCGCCCAGGAGATGCATGGACGCCGCCGCGGCGCTGGCTCCGGGCACGTTGTCGGCGGCGGCGCGCAGCACGAAGACTCCACGGATGAAGGCGGCGAGACCGACGACGGCGACGATGGCGAACACCGCCTCGATGAGTGGCGTGAGGTCGGGACCGCCGCCCGTGTAGCCCAGCACGCCCGCATGGCGGGCGTCGCCGAAGAAGGTGTCCCCGGCGCCGTCGAGCCAGGCCGGCAGGGCGAAGAGGACGGCCGCGGCGAGGAAGGTGAGCGCGGTTCCCGCCGCCGGGTGCTCGCGCGCGCCGCTTCCCTGGCGGACAAGCCGCAGGGCACCGATGAGGAAGAGCCCCAGTCCCAACAGCCGGCAGGCGATTGAGACGAGAAGGAGAAGGCTTGGCAGCAGATCCGCCACCAGGGCGATGACTGCCCCGCCGACACCGGTTTCCAAGGGGCCTCACCTCCCGGTTGCACCGGCGTGGAGGAACACCACCGCCAGTTCCGTGTTGCGGGGAAGGGTGACGGTCGCTTGCCCTGGAGCGGTCTCGGCCAGGATGCCGGCGACGGTCCCGGTGACGCCTGCCAGTCCCTGCTGCAGCGCCTGGCGCTCCTGGTCGCCGCGGGACTCCTCGATAATCACGTCACCGTTGATGGAGACGGTCCTGTCGGGAACGGACGTTGCCTCGAGCCAGCGCCCGGCGAAGGCCAGGGCGGCGGGCAGCAGAACCCGTTCGAACCAGTGGCGGTCGACCTCGCCCTCGACGGCAAGGCAGGCGCAGTCGAGCCCGACGCCCCACGCCTCGACCGGCCTTTCCACCCCATCGTGGTGAAGGTGCCTGATGGCGAGCAGGAGTCGGTCGCCCACTCTTTCGAACGAGCCCGTGGCCACGGCGCCGGCAAGAGGCGCTTCGAGGATCTCGATGACAACCGGACCGGGCGTATCGGACCTCACCGTATAGAGAATGCGCCCGTAGAAGGCCGATCCGGGCTCCACCCCCTTGAAGGTTGGCACGTCATCCCGGTAGGCGGCCACCGGCTGGTCTGCGGCTGGCGGCGCATAGGCGATGCGGATGATCGCGGGTGGCGTATCCCACTGGCTGATGAGTGCCTCGACCAGCCCTTCCGGCGCCTCGTCTGGCAACGGACCATGACGCTCGTAGGTGGTGACGATGTGCTGTGGCGAGCGCACGTCGATCGTCACTTCAGGCGGCGGCGGTGGTTGGGCCGGAGGTTCGCGCAGGCTCTCCGGGCGGATCGAGCCATAGAAGTAGGGAAGGAAGGTCTCACCGTCGCGTTCGGCCTCTTCGAGCCTTGACTGCTCGTTGCCTTCCAGCGTTTCGCGGTAGGCGGGATCGGGGTTGTCGTCGGGATCGAGCGCGACCTTGGAGTTGTCCGGCAGGTGCTGGGCTACCGCCACACCGATCGAGAACACCAGGAATGCGGGCACGAGTCTCATTCGAAGGCCTCCTCCTGGCGGAAGGCGAACCGCACCTCGCGGCCGTCCCGGGAGACGAGGGCAAAGGGCGTCTCGGGCAGGCGCCATGCCCAGCGCCCGTCGGCGCTGCGTTCAGCCGACCATGGTCCAGGCGAGAGCACCAGGGCGCGGGTGAGAAGAAGGATGTCGCCGTCGTCGGTCCAGGCGCGGTCGGATGCGCCGCCGCCGGTGAGCCGCAGCCGCGCCGCGCCTGAAGGTGTGATGCCCGCCAGCAGGTCGAGGAGGACCTCGTCCCCGGCATGGAAGGTGCGGGGTTGCACCAGGTGGGAGGGATCGGCGTTGGGACCGCTTCCGGCGATCCTGAGATCGACGTGGAAATCCACCGTGCCGGATCCGGCGATGAGCGCCAGGGCGAGAGGTTCGGCAAGGTTGGCGAGCTTGATGATGGCGTTACCGTGGAGGTGGCGCTCATGAGGCGAGAGATAGAGAATGTGGGATGACGTGCCCGCGCGATCCTCCATGTCCTGGGGCACGAACCTGCTGTCGACCAGCACCTCCTCGATCGGCCACGGCTCGCCGGTCATGTCGAGAATGCTCAAGGCCGTCGTGTAGCCGTGCGCCAGGAGGACCTCGACCGCGCCTTCGATCGTCCCTGGTTCGATCCTGATGCGCTGCTGGCGGGCTTCGGGCCTGGCGCCGGGGCCTTCGCTGGTGGCGGCCCGTGTCTCCTGGAAGATCCTTCCCAGGGCGATGATCTGCTCGGGCGTGAAGGGGAGCGCCTCGCGTCCCATGCGCGCTGCCTCGTTGTCGGCAAGCGCATGGTCGTCCCATGGATCGCCGGCTACGGCAGCGCCGGCCGCGAAGACGATGATCAGAAGGGCGAGGCGCATCATGCCGGTGTCCTCGTTGCGATGAGCTGCTCGATGCCGATGCCCCGCGCCCGTTCGGAGAGCGGTACGCGTGTCACGAGCACCCGGGCGATGAGGTCCTGGCTCGCCCGCCGATCACCGGCCTGGAAGGTGACAAGCAGCGGAAACTCGATGGTCCACGTGACGCGCCCCGAAGCGACGCGGGTGGAGATGATGACGGGCGCTCCCCTGGCGACGGCCGAGGCGACCTGCAGGTTGGTCCTGAGACGCTCCAGGAAGAGGCTTTCCTCCAGGCCGCCGACGAAGGCCTGGTATCCGTGGTCGGTGAAGTGTTCGCGCACCGCGCCAAGACGCATGCGCCAGTCGTGATGACCCAGGGTGAAGGCTTCCGTCACCGCTGAAACGGTCCAGTTGCGCAAGGCCGCATCCGACATGATCGGCTCGTCCAGCGGCGTCATCTCGATGATGCGGCCGTCCGGTGTGGCGGCGACGGCGATGTAGACCGTCGAGTGAAGGTGGATATAGCCGGCGAAGGCCAGGGTTTCGGCGGCGATGATGACCGTCAGCCACATCGCCAGGCGCCGCCATCCGTGATGCTGGTCCCGCTGGAAGGCGAAGAGGTTGGCCGCATGGCTGATCGCTCGCTGGCGTGCGCTCATGGCGCGCGCCCGGCGAGCCAGCCCAAGGGATCGCTGATGGCGCCCTCATGGAGCGTGCCGTCGGCCCGCATCACCAGGGGTACCGCCCGCCCCCCGAGATCGGCAAGGAGACGGTTGTTGGCGTTGAGGTGCGCGTCTTCGCCTCCATCCCCTCCCGGAGAGGCAGCGAACCAGGCTCCGGCGGGGTCCTCGGCGGCGATCACGGCACGGGCCATTTCCGCCGAGTCGTGGCCGAGGACCGAGACCGGCACGACATGAAGGACGAGATGTCCTTCGAGAGCCGCCATGGCGAACCTGGCCACGGTGGCGCGGGACCAGGAACAGGCCGGATCGGCAAAGACGACGACATCGCTTCCGGTCGTCCCGACGCGGAACGCAGCCTGATCGATGGCGTCTCCGACGTCTCCGCCCGGGGCCTCGAGGCGGGCGATCTGATCCACGGTGAGAAGGCGCCCCGAGGCGTCGTGAAGCAGGCCGGCGATGGCGTGGCCGGTGTCCGTGACGTAGAGCGGCCAGCCGCGCCCGCTTGCCGGCTCGACCCAGTAGCCCTCGAGACCGGCCACGCTGCCGAGTTCGTGGAGGATGGCGCCCGACGCGCGCAGCCTGTCAATGACCTCCCAGGCTGCCGCCGGCCCGGCCATGAGTGCCACGATGATCGTGGCCGCCGCCAACCGGTTGAGGGCATGGATGGTCATGGTGCGACTCCGGGAAGACGGTGGAGGATGACGAGGGTCCGGCCGTCGCCGGAGAGTTCTCCCACGGGAGCGCGGGGGAGGTGGGAGAGGGCAAAGAGCAGGGCCCTCGCGGCTTCGGAAAACGTGCCGGTGAAGACGTGATCTTCGTCGATGCGCCAGCGGCGGTCGGTGAGCCAGACCATGTCGACGCCGCCCCTCGATCCCCAACGCTCGAGGATGGTGCTCAGCATCTCGCCTGCGCTTACGCGCCAGCGCAGGACCGGTTCACTCAATGGCTCCGGTTCGATCGCATCGGCATCAACATTGGAGGGATAGAAGACGATGCGCTCGCCGTCGTGGCGGGCCATCAGTCCGACGTCGATGAGGACATCCTCGAGATCGGCATGTCCCGGCGTGACGATGCGGGTGGTGTCGACCCGGCGGTCGAACAGGATGTCGATGTCTTCGGGCACGAGGCGGGCGAGAGCCGCCGCCAGGGTGAGATCGTCATGCGCCGTCGCGAAGGTGGGTGGCGCCACCGGCGGCACGTAGTCGAAGGCGGCCTCGGACGGAGAGGGGTTCAGCCAAAGTCCACAAAGGACCGCGAACGCGGCGGCTGCAAGGCGCGCCGGCGTCCGGCAGAGCGGGCGCGAAGCGCGCGCAACGCGGCCTCGAGGCGATAACCCCGCGCCTCGGCGAACCGGAAGGCGGCGATGAGGAGGAGCACCACCGACGTGGTGGTGAGCGAGGGCCAGAAGATCCAGATCACCAGGGCGACCAGGAGCCGCCAGTCGAAGATCCAGAAACGCACGGGCCGCCCACTGTCGCGCCAGCACATGTCTTCCATCACGCACTCCCTTCACGATCCGTCTCCTCCTGGCGACGTGATGCGACAGGCACGCCGCCGGTCCGCCTCGCTGATGAGCCCCGCCTGGAAGGCGCCTTGCGCGCTCGTGGCGAGACCGGTCGTCCGCGTGTCGATCTCACCTTGAACGAGGGCCGGCCACAGCGACGGAGGGTTCTCGATCATCCGGGCCTTCAGGTCGGGATCGAAGACGAGCCACTCTCTCAGCGCCTGGCGGCTGCCGCCGATGCGTGGCACGAGCACCTGGGTCACCGCGAGGTGGAGCACGTCGACGAGCGCGGTTCCGCGTTCGGACCTCTCTTCCGGAAGAAATTCGGCGACAAGTCGGCGGATGGTCGCAGCCACGCCGATGGTGTGGGTGGTGGCGTAGACGGCAATGCCGGTATCGGCGGCCCTGACAACGGCTTCGACCGTCTCGCGATCCCGGGCCTCGCCCACGACGACGGCCCGGGGACGGCGGCGCAGAGACGCCCGCAGGCCCGCGGCGAAGCTCTCGACGTGGCGTGGCACCTCCGAGGACGACATCAGCGCGCCGGGTCGCGCGATGCGGTCGAACGTGAACTCGACAGGCGCCTCGTAGGACTGGACCCGGCCCTTGCCCTCCTCGAGGAGATGACGGATCCCGGCAGCCAGCAGCGTCGACTTGCCGCTGCCGGGAACACCGGTGACAAGCGTCAGTCCGGACGCGCGCTCCCAGGCGCCCCTGATCTCGGGCTCGATAGCGAGATCGTCGAATGTCGGCACCGTGTCGGGAAGGACGCGCAGGGTGAGGTTGATCCCGAACCCGTCGGCCACCTGGACGGCGGTGAGATTGCAGCGGAACCGTCTGCGGCCCGATGGTGCGCGGCCGATGGCATGGGAACAGTCGAGCGTCTTCCCCGCCCTCAGGAAACCTTCCGCGGCCGGCCCGAAGACGTGCTGGGCGAGGGCGCCCAGAGCGACGCCATCGAGGCGGGCACGGGTGGCATCGAGGAGATGTCCGTCGATCTCCATCATCGCCACCTCCCCGGTCTGGAAGGCGATGTCGGAGGCGCCGCGTTCGGCGGCCCAGGCAAGAAAGGCATCGACCCTTTCCACCGGGAACACGTGATCCGCCCCTGGCCAGGTCTCCGTCATGGCAACCGCCACAAATCCGGCCTGGCGACGAGGGACGCCCTTGCGGCGATGGTCACCAGGGATTCGTCGATCCGCATGACGTCACCGCCGCCCGAGACCGCAGACCGCTCAAGGGAGAGGACCGGCGCCGAGACCATGCGCTGGCGGTTGAGCCGGTGCCACAGGACGAGACCCTCGAAGAAACCCGCGAGCCGGTCGAGATCGTCCAGGAAGATCATGTCCGCGAGGTCGGTTCCCTCCTTCCAGCCTTCCTCGAGCCACCCCCGCCACAGCTCTCGTTCGGCCGCATCGCGCGGGAAGAGCACGGAGGCCGGCGCGTCGGCTTTGGCCCACTGGCGGATCAGGAAGTCGCGCCAGTCGGGAACCGCCGAAATAATCCTCTCGGCCGCGACGATCTTCAGGTGGCGCCCGGCACTTGCGGCGCGGTTGAGGGAGCGGTCGAGACGGAAGGCCTGCCGGGTTTCGGCAAGGACCGGTGGCTGCACCAGAAATCCTCCCTCGTGGATCATGAGATCGCGGAACCGGAAGACGCGGCCGATCTGTGGCGAGAAGTGTTCGAGAATGCGGGCGATCTCCCACCCCCGGTGCGTCAGGCCCGCCCGGGCGGCATAGCCGACCGCCGCCGTGCGCATCGCGTTCCGGCGCATGTCTTCGGGCAGGGAGTGGGTAACGCCCCCGGCGGGAGCGAAGGCCACCAGATCCTCAAGTGTGGGAGGCTCGGCCGCCGCGTTGCAGGCAAGCAGAACCATCACCAGTGCCACCACGGGCCTCATCACACGTCGTCCCCGCCGGCGCGTGTCCGTTCGACGCGGACTTCCCGGGCCCGGGCGTCGACCACGAGGCGGGCGGCATCTCCCGCCTGCAGGCCCGCATCGCGCAGCACCAGTACGAGCGGCGCCCCGCGGGCGTGGATCGTCACCAGGTGCGGCCTGGCAGGTAGCGGACCGCTTTCGGTGAAGCGGTAGCCCGCCCGTCCGGCCATGTCGGCCGCCAAAGGCTCCAGAGGCCCGATCCAGTCGACAGTGACCTTCTGCAACAGCTCTTCGGGCACCACGCGGGGCGGGGAGACATGCGTCTCTCCCCCTTCGCGAGCGTTGGCGAGCGCAAGGAGCGCCCTCTCGGCTCGAGTGGCGGCCTCGACGAGGCGCAGCACGGCCGGGTCTTCCGCTTCCACATCCGCCACGGGGCCGCCGTGGTCCATGGCGGAGCAGGCCGACATCGTGACGAGGGCCAGGAGGGCGAGACATCGCAGATCCATCAACGGGCCTCCTCGATCACGAGGTGCCGGTTGACCTCGAAGGCGGTGGCCACGAGCGCCCTGCGGGTCGCCGGATCGGCGAGGAGTGAATCCACGGCTTCGAGAAAGTCGCCGGTGAAACGGGCGTCCGCCCCCAGCCGGTAGTCGTGTCCGGCCTTCCAGTCGAGTGTCCACCCGGCCGCGAATGCCCACGCCTCGAGCACCTCCTGGAGACCATCATGGCGGGCGCGGTCGACCTCCCAGGCGTCCGGTGGCCGGCTTTCCGGGATCGTCGTCGATGCCTGCCATTCCCTGTCCCAGTAGCGGTAGAACACGATCTCACGGTTCCTCCATGTCCAGCGGTAGCCGCTTGCCACGGCGATGCGGTCGAGGAGGTCGATCAGACGCCCCTCGTAATCGAGGCGAAGGGGTGGCGCCGAATCCAGCACTGCTGCCCCTCCTGGCGAGCGTGCCGGACGCTCCTCGATGACGAGTGCGTAACTGCTGGCGGCGGCGATGCGCGGGGCGAGGTCGCTGAGGTCCACGGCCTCCGGAAGGCTGAGCCTGATGATGGCGGTGTCGCTGCCGGGTGGACCGGCTGCGATATCGGGCCCAATCTCGGTCGAGGCAAGCGCCGTCGTTGGCACGTCGCTCATCGCGATGCCTGCATGCATCATGAGAAAGACGGCAAGGCCGCCGGCACAGAGGCCCGGTCCCAACGGTGCGTAACCGGCGGCGACGGGCCGCTGCCTGCGCACCTGCAGCCAGCAGCGATGAACGAGGGCGAGAGGAGCGCCGATGGCGAGAGCCCAGGCCAGTCCGAGCGGCCCCAGGACCCAGCCCAGGCTTCCCAGCAACCCGGCGTCGCCGGGGAGCAGGGGAGGGCGTCTCCCCAGGCCCGCGGCCGCGATGACGGGAAGAAGGAAGACAACGGCGCCGAAGACGGCACCGGCCAGTCCGTCGCTCCAGGCGGTCATGCCCCGGTCGTGGAGCAGGATGCCGGCGGCAAGGAGGGCCGCCACGGCCTCCGGCGGAATCTCGAAGCGCCGGCAGTCGTGCCAGGCAATGGCGGCGAGCGGTGCGGCCACGATGAAGATGGTCACGAAGTCAGGAATCGTCACGGTTCGCTCCTGCCGAAGGTTGCGGGAAGATCGGCGCAGAGATGCGCGAGAGGAGATGCGAGGCAGATCTCTGCCGGAAGGGTGACGGGCGCCAGGCCCCGCTTGTGACGCAGGGCATTGAGGGTGATGAGGCTCTCCTGGACGCGGCGGATGCGGGTGAGGATGAGGACGTCATCCTCAAGCTCTTCCTTCAGCGCCACCGCGGACTCGAGGTCAAGGACGTAAGCGTCATCCGCCGCGGCGGGGACGACGGCCAGCAGGGAAAGAAGGAGGACTCTCCCAGCCCGCTGTGCCGGCCGTTCCCACAGTGTCGTCAGAGACCGAAGAGGATCTCTCAGCATCCCGAGCACCTTCCCACGGTCAGGTCGGAAATGCCGGCCCTCGCGCTCTCGATCGCACCGCTGACGTTCACCTGGAGGGCCTCGATTGCCGTGGCGGCGACCGTGCCGGCGGTCACGGAACCGGCAGCGACGCTGGTGGACGTGAGGGTCCCGACGCTGGCCTCGGCGGTGACCGCAAGGGTGCCCGAGGTGGCGACTGTGCCGGCGCTGACGGTTCCGTCGATGTCGAGCGTGTCGGCGCTCACCTCGCCACTGGCCGTGACGGTGCGGGCGTTGACGTCGCCCGCGACGGTGGCGAAGGGTGCGCTCACCTCGCCCGAGAATCGGCCCCAACCGGCGATCTCGACCAGTTCGCCGACGACGAGGGCGCCCGTGACATCAAGGTCTCCACCGATTTCCACGGAGTCGGTGACGGCCAGCGTGCGGGTGCCAATGTCGCCGGCATTGGCGATGTCGTGGCCGGCCATGTCGAGATCGGTCTCCATGCGGTTGATTTCCGGGAAGCCGGCGACCTCGATGCGCCACAGCTGGTCGCCGAAGATGGCATGGCGGTCGAGACGCAGGTGGGCGGCCAGGGCTCCTGGCGCCGGCGCCCCTCCAAAGGCCCCCTGGAAGGCGGCAACGTCGACATCGATGGCCGGACCGGTCAGTCGCGAACTGCCGGGAGCCACAGTTCCGAGGTGTCCGATCCCGCTGGCGGTGGAAGCGGCGGCCCGCCAGGGCCAGCCCAGGTCACCGGCAGCCACCTCCTGGGTGACGACGACATCGACCGCTGCGGCGCCGTCTGACCTGACGAGGATGCGGCGTCCACGTCCCATCGCGTCGTCGGCCGGTATCCCGGCACGGAGTTCTCCGGTGGCCTGCAGTTCCGCAAGGGTCACCTCCCGGAACTCAGGGCCGGCGAGGAAGCCGGCGAACCGGTCGGTCACGTGGTGATGGGCCGCACGGATGAGCTGCACGATGCCGGCGGCCGCCCGCCGTTCGCGCATGTCGGCGAGATGGCGTTCGGCAAGGGCGAAGAATCCCGCCGCCATGACGCCGATCAGGGCGAGAGCAAGCAGGCTTCCGAAGAGCGTCAGTCCACGCCGGCGCCGCGCCGCAAGGCGCCCTTGAATGGCCCGACGGTGACCCTTCATCGGCACCCCCGGCAGCGGCCGACGACCAGCGTGCCGGTGACGCGAAGGCGCGGACCGAAGAGGCGGCCGGTGTCGAGGGCCGGAACGCGGATGGTCCGTGCGTCCAGGCTTCCCGCTGCCACATCCCTCAAGGCGGCGTTGCCGTTCACCGTGAAGCCGGCGCCGGAGACCAGTGTCTGGGCGACAACGTCATCCGCCTCGAGGGATCCCCCGAGGAGGCTCGTGACGGCCGTCGCGCCGGCCGCCGTCACCGCATCGCTGGTGGCAAGACGCCACACCGAGAGATCGCGGTCGATGCTGAGATGTGCCGCCTCGAGACCGGCGGTGGCCAGTTCGCCGCCTTCGAGGCTGGCCGCATCGACGGTACCTGTCACTCTAGCCGATCCTGCGGTGGCGGAGTGGGACCCCGTGACCGCGTTGGCCCTGACCGCTGATGCATCGCGGACGGCGAAGGAACCGGCATCGATGTCGCTTTCCATGCGGTTGAGCCACGGCCGGCCGGGCTGGGGCCGGCGATGGAGAATGCCGTTCCTCCAGCGCAGGCCGGCATCCGCGGTAAGGTAAAGCGCATGGGGTTCCAGAGGTCCTCCCAGCACGGCCTCGATGGCAGCCTGGTGGCGGGCCATGGGTCCGGACGTGATGCCCGCCTCCTCCAGGCGTGAGAGGCCGCCGTCGACGGCGCCCGAACGCACCTGGCGGATGGCTTCCCCTCCCCGGGACGTGAAGACGGCAAAGGCCATGGCGACACCGTTGCCGTCATCGATCATTCCGAGACGGATCCGTCCGTCCTGTCTCAGACCCGGAGGCGCCACGACGTCGACGGGGGAGAATTCACGGCCGCCCGCGCGGGGCACCGGGGACCAGGTCCCTTCCTGAACGGTGCGGTGGGCAGCCAGGAACCAGGCGGCAAGGAGCCTTCCTGCCGCTTCGTCGCGCTCCTCGAGGGCCGTCGTCACGCGTTCGCGGTGATGATGGGCGAGTACGGTGAAGGCCAGGGCCATGAGGAGGAGAACGCCGAAGAGTTCGGCGGATCCTCGCCACGGGCGGCGGTTTGGGCGGGGCACGGCGCCGGTTCCTATTCGAAGGTGAAGGTGATGTCGTTGTCGGCGCCGTTGACGCATCCCGCCGTCACGGCTGCGGACGTGAGAGGGCTGGCGAGCGCGCTGCCCTTGATCGATACCTGCCAGAGGCCGGAGGTGCCGCCGCCCTGTCCGACATAGGGATCGAGCAGGGATGCGCAGGCGGCATTCTGGAGATCCTCGAAGAGTATGTTGAACCGGGCGCCGGCGCCGGTCACCTGGACGGCGGCACCGAAGGGATGACGGATGGCGACGTTGCCGCCGGCCGTTACGCGCGCCGCGGCGGGAATGGCGCCGCGCACGTCGAGGGCGGGGACGAGCGAGCCCGTCGGATAGGCGGATTCACCGAGGTAGATCTGCTGCACGGCGACCTGCAGACGGGTGAGAAGCGTCTGGGCGTCGTTGCGGTCCTGGGTCTCCTGGGCGGTGTTGTAGAGCGACACGGCGCCGATGACGGCGGCGGCAAAGAGCGTGAGCCCCATGAGCACGCCGAAGAGGGTGAGGCCCCGGTGCCTGCGGCGGCCGCGCCGGTTGCATGGAACGATGAGTGCTCCGCGGCCCTTCGCATGATCACCGCTGGCGGGGTCTGGACGGTCAGGGGATGGGGTCATGGATGTCCTCGAACGGTGAAGGGTCTAGAAACTGCCGCTGCCGACACGTCCGGCGGCGTTCATGACGGCAAAGAGAGACTGGATGCCGCCACCGGCGATGAGGGTGGCGATCATCAGGAGAAGGGCGTTGAGAGTGGCCGTGCGGGCCTTCAGCAGCGCCTCCGAGCGGCGGGTCCAGCGGTCGACAAAGCAGCCGAGTCTCGATTCCCAGTCGGGGATGCCGTCGAGGGCCGCCACCACCGGGGCCAGTGAAGGATCGGGAAACCCGTGACCGGCCGCGATCATGCTGGCGCCGAGACCATGTCCCCTCGTCATGAGGTCCTGGATGGCGGAAATGCGGTGGCGCGTGTAGGGCGAGGCCCGGCGCTTGAGATCGTCGAACGTGCGGCTGTTGAGATCGACCCCGGCCTTGAGGTACTCGAGCAGCACGAAGAGGAAGGCCGAGCCCACCACAGTGCGGTAGAGAGAAAAGGGCGCCACGGAATCAAGGAGAGGGCGCAGCGGACCCGTCCACGTCAGCATGACGGCGGCCACCCCGCCCGCCAGCGACGCAAGCGCGAGGCCGAACACCAGCGGATGGCGGTAGAGCAGCAGTGAGGCGTCCCGGAAGAGGGTGGCGACGGCCGGCCATTCGTCGGCGGGAACGAGGTCCCCCAGCACAGGCATGAAGTAGCCGCCCGCACCCCAGAGCATGACCGCCAGGGTCGCGAAGAGCAGGGCCGGCATGGCCAGCGCCGCGCGTACAGCGGTCATCTGGCGGTCCTGGAGGTCGGCCACCCTCGCCGCGCCGTCGAAGAGATGACGTGCGTCAACGCGGCCGTATGCCCCGAGGATCATTGCTTCCGATGACGGCACCCAGAGCGTGATCTCGTCGGCAAACCGGCCGTTCCGGAGCGCCCGCTGCCAGCGTCCCACCATGCGCGCCTCGATGTGCCTGCCCTGGTCGGTCGCCACGGTGACGGCGATGGCCAGCGCGCGTTCCAGGGAAAAGCCGCTGGCGAGGAGATCGGCCGTCGTCGCATAGATGTCGACGCGCGCTTTCCGGCTGATGGCTGCGGCGACGAGGAACCGGGCTGCGGCGCTTCCAGCACTCATGGCTCGGGATCCGCATCGCTGACGCCCTTGGCCAGGGCATCGAAGGGGTCGACTTTGCCACTCTCGACGAGGTCGCGAATCCTGTCGCCGATCGGCACGCCGCCAAGGGACGCCCGCCAGTAGTTCCAGGCGCCGATCGGATCGTGATCCGCTACCTTCGAGAGATAGCCGGCATCGGGAAGAATGAACTCGGCCACCACCTTCTGGCCCGCATATCCGGTCCAGGCGCGCCCGGCGATGCCCCGCTTGTCCGGTGACAGACAGGCGCTGCAGCCCGTGCGGTTGCGGAAGCGGAAGCGCCCGGAGCCGCCCATGGTCCGGGCGAGCCAGGGGGGCACGTCCCGGCCCGCCGGGCTGTCGAGGGCACATGAAGCGCACAGGAGCGGCACCAGGGTCTGCTTCACCAGCAGGCGGACGTTGCCGGGCTTGACCAGGGCTGGCGCCGGCACACCCATGTCGAGAAGACGGAAGAGGATGGCGTTGGCGGTGGCGACGTGGATGGTCGTCCACACCTGGTGACCGGTATCGACGACGTTCAGCACCTGGCGGGCGGCATCGGCGTCGCGGATTTCCGAGACCATGCCTGAAGCCGGGTGGACGCGGCAGAAGTGCATGAGGGCCCGCCGGTAATGGGCGGCCCGTTCCTCTCCGGAGCCCGAGGTCGGCACGGCAATCTGGATGGCGCCCGGGATGCGGTATTCGACGGGGTCCTCGAGCGTCACCACATTGAGTTCGCCCCTGTGCTCGGCGAGCTGCAGGGCGAGGTTGACGGCAAGGGTCGTCGACTTGCCGTCTCCCGTGCTGCCGCCGAGAAAGATGGCGCCGTGGCGCGCCATGCGGATGCGGGTGAAGATGTCCGCCTCATCGGACGAGAACCCGAGGTCCTCCAGGGTCATCCCGCCATCGAGGCGCTCGCGGTAGAAGAGGCGGCAGTACATGTGGTCGCTGTCGGGATCGTGGGGACCGCGCTGGCAGCGCAGTCCGCTCACCGCCGACGGCAGCGGCACGGCGCCGTCCGACCGGATCGAGAATCCCTGGAACTCGCCCCTCTGGTAGGACGTCTGCGCCGATCCGTCGACCTTGCTGTGGAAGAGGAAGCCCATTACCTGGCGCCCCTCGTCCGCACACAGCGGATGACCGAGCTCCAGCTTGGCGTCGTTGATGATCGCCCACACCCGGCATTGGGTGCCGTCATGGGCGAAGACGACATCGGACGCCCGCGCCGCCGCAGCCTCCTCGAAGATGGTTCCCAGACGACGTTTGAGAGTGCCCGCCGCAGGCTGTGTGACCAACTCACGGCCACCCGACCAGGCAGTGGCGACATCCTCCAGAGTGCCGGACCGCCGCGACAGCGTTTGAGGGATCTTGTGACGTTGCTGCAGCCGTTCGATCTCCGCCGCGAGTTCGCGGTCGTCCTCGTACCCTCGAGCAATCAGGCAGCGCCCGTCAGGCCACAGCGCGGCAATCTGTCTCAGACGCTCTTGTGCCGCCGTGAACGGCACCGGCGCCAGGTTCCTTTCGTCCGGGCCCTGACGAAAGAAACTGCCGATGAGCGATGTAGAACCGGAAGATGGCATGACGGAACATATGAGGAACATGACCGCACGGAACAACCTTCGCCGCTATCCCGTTTCCTCAGCATCCAGTCAGGTGACTGAGGTGCCCTGAGCAGGCCGCCGCAGAGCATAGAGAATTGCGCTTCCGCGAAGCGCTGATAACCCGTCGTGACAACGGCTTTCAGCGCGCGTGGTGTCTGAGCGCGGCTCCTCGCCCGCGTTGCGGCCTGGGAGGATTAGGTTTGGTGCCCGGCGATTTCGCCGACTTGGCCAGCCGATCCGCCATCGACAAGACCTTGCAGCGTCTGGCCGCCTTGGGCGACCTGCGCCGTGTTGACCGGGGCTTCTACGACCGACTGCGCATCAACCACCTGTCCGGCCGTCCGACCGTACCCGACTACCGCGCTGTCACGCGCCGCGACCAGGCCCGCGCCCTCATTGACGGCATGACCGCCGCCAACCAACTAACTCGGTCTCACCACCGCAGTGCCAGCCCGCATCGAGGTCCTGGTCGACGCACGGCTGAAATCCATCAAACTCGGCAACCAGGAAATCCACGTCGGATATGCAACACCCAGCCGCCTCTGCCGGGCCGGCCGGCCATACGGGTGCCCAGGCACTGCACTGGATGCGCAACATGCTCTCCGAGGACAGCGAGCGTCAGCATGACGAGGCCAAACTGCGATGCCTCTTCGCCGATCTCCTGACTATCTCAGTGGCAACAGGTCTCCGCGTCAGATGTCCTCGGGCAGGACCTGGTTCAGCACGATGGCGATGAGGGCCGTGGGAAGCAGGCCGGAGACCGCCATGGTGTGAAGAACGCCCGGCAGGTACTGGACTGCGGTGGGGACGAGGTTGAGGCCGAGCCCGAAGGCGAGGGAAACGGCGATGATCACCATGTTCCGGCGGTTCATGGTGACCCCTGTCAGCATGTTGAGGCCGGCGGCGGCCACCATGCCGAACATCACGATGACGCCGCCACCGAGGACGGGCAGGGGCATGGAGGCGATCACCGCCCCGATCTTCGGCAGGAAACCGCATATGACGAGGATGATGGCGCCGATCGTGACGACGTGCCGGCTCATGATGCCGGTCATGCCGACGATGCCGACGTTCTGGCTGAACGACGTGTTGGGAAGGCCGCCGAAGACGGAAGCCACCGCGGTCCCGAGACCGTCGGCGTAGGTCGCGCCGGCAATCTCCCTGTCGGTGGCGTCGCGGTTGGCGCCCGCCTTCGCCGTTGCCGAGGTGTCGCCGACAGTCTCCACGGCCGAGACGATGCAGATCAGCGTTACCGCGATGACGGCGCCGATGCTGAATTCCAGGCCGTGGGGGAAGACGTCGGGGATGGCGACGATGCCAGCCTTTGCCACCGGGGCGAAGCTCACCATGCCGAGGATGAGCGCCAGGACATAGCCCGCCACCAGGCCGACCAGCACCGCTGCGGCCGAGATGATCCCGCGGAAGTAGAACTTGGCGACGATGGCCACGATCACGACGACGAGCGCCACCGACCAGTGTTCCAGCGATCCGAAGCTCTCCGCTTCCATCTGGAACCTTGCGGCGCCCCCGGCCGCGTACTTGACGGCCACGGGGATGAGATAGAGGCCGATCGCCAGGATCACCAACCCTGTCACGAGGGGCGGAAAGAGGAAGCGGATGCGGCCGATGATCGTGCCGAACCCGAAATGGATGATGCCTCCTATGAGGCAGGCGGTGAGGGCAACGCCAAGGCCTTCGGTGGCGGCAACCGCCGTCAGCACCGAAACGAAGGCGAAGCTGGTTCCCTGCATGATCGGAAGGCGGGATCCGACCGGGCCGACGCCAACCGTCTGGAAGAGGGTGGCGACACCCGCAAAGAGCATGGCCATCTGGATGAGATAGACCTGTTCGGCGCCCCCGAAGGCAAGACCTGCGGCGCCGGCGACAATGATGGAAGGGGTAATGTTGGAGGCGAACATCGCCAGCACGTGCTGCAGGCCAAGCGGTATCGCTTCTGCCAGCGGCGGCGTGACGTCAGGGTTCGCATACCGGTTCTCTGCCTGGCTGGTCATGTCTCCCGGTGCCCCCTGGTGGTCGTACTGGTATCATGAAGGCCGCCGGAGGGTTTGTCACATGGGTGTTGTGACAGGCCCCGTTCTTGCACACGCATTCCGGATGCCGTCTACTCTGGCCCTGCCGGGGACCTTGATCCCTGGCTCATGACGTGCGGGGAACCGTCTGCCAGCGATGTTCAACCTTGCCAGCAATCTCGAAAGCGCCGCCGCGAGTTTCCCGGGGCGCGAGGCCATCGTGTTCAATGGCAGGCGGTGGACTTACGCCGAGGTGGAGGAGAAAGCCAACCAGGTGGCCAATGGACTCTATCGTGCCGGCATTCGTGAAGGGGATCACGTGGCTCTGGTCTGCCCCAACCGGCCGGAGTTCGTGACAAGCTATTTCGGCATTCTCAAAGTCGGCGCCGTAGTGGTGTGTGTCAGCGCCTTGCTGAAGGCCCGGGAGATCGCCTACCAGCTCGAGCATTCCGATGCGGTGGCCATGATCGCCTATGGCGGTGACGACATGGAGATCGGACATCAGGCCCGTGAAGCCTTCGGGCAAGTCGACGCCTGTCGACGGGCCTGGTTCATCGGCATGGAGAGCCATGACGAGCTCATCGGGGGCGGGGACGGAGACTTCGAAAGCGCGTCGGTATCCGGTGAGGCGACGGCGGTCATCCTCTACACGTCGGGCACCACCGGATTTCCCAAGGGCGCCGAACTCAGCCATTCCAACATCATCATGAACGTCATGGCGATGGCCCGCGTCAAGCCACCCGTCGAGGAAGGCGGAAAGACTCTGATCGCCCTGCCGCTCTTCCACGTCATGGCGCAGACCTGTGCCATGCATCTGGCCATCTACAACGTCATGACGATTGTCCTGGTCCAGCGCTTCAGGGCAGCGCACGTGATCCGGCTGATGCTGGAGGAGGGCATCGCCGGCCTCCATGGCGTCCCGACCATGTATCGCGCCATTCTTGACTGCGATGAGGTGACCGAAGCCGAGAAGACCATGCTCGCCGAACAGCTCGAGTCATTCTCGGCCGGAGGCGCTTCCCTGCTGCCCGAGTTGCAGAAGGAGTGCATGGAGACCTATTCCGTCAGCATGTCGAACGGCTATGGCGCCACGGAAACCTCGCCGGCCTCGTGCTTTCACCAGACAAGCGGCGACATCCCCATCGGTTCCATCGGCACCGCTGCCTGGGGTGTCCGGCTGAAGATCGTGGATGGAGCGGGTGGCGAAGTGCCGACAGGCGAGGTCGGTGAGCTCCTCGTGCGCGGCCACTGCGTCATGAAGGGCTACTACAAGGATCCGGAAGCCACAGCCGAGGTGATCCGGGACGGCTGGTATCACACCGGCGATCTGGCGAGAATGGACGTGGAGGGCCACGTCTTCATCGTCGGACGCAAGAAGGAGTTGATCATCCGCGGCGGGTTCAACGTCTACCCGGCGGAGGTTGAAGGAGTGCTCCTGGCACATCCGGCCATCTCCCAGGCAGCAGTCTTCGGTGTGCCTGACCCGGTCTACGGGGAAGAGGTGAAGGCGATTGTCACCACGAGGCCAGGGTCGTCACTCGACGCAGACGACGTCGTCAGTTGGGCCAGGAAAGAAATGGCGGCGCACAAGTACCCTCGTCTTGTCGAATTCAGGGAGGCCCTGCCACTTGGCCCCACCGGCAAGGTTCTCAAGAGGATGCTCACGTGATGGCGAAGGCAACGGACTACATCGTGATCGGCGCGGGTTCGGCGGGATGCGTGCTGGCAAACCGGTTGAGCGAGGATCCGGACGTGACGGTGAAGGTCCTGGAGGCCGGTCCGTCGGATCGCAGCCTGTGGTTGCTGCGCATGCCGGCGGCTGCCTGGATCATCATCAACGGCAAGCGGTACAACTGGCGGTACTTCTCCGAGCCCGAACCGGGCATGGACAACCGGCAGCTTCTCTATCCGCGGGGCAAGGTGCTGGGCGGATCGTCGTCGATCAACGGCATGGTCTACTTGAGGGGCAATCCCCTCGACTACGACAACTGGGCCACCAACCGCCTCGACAACTGGTCGTTCGCCCACTGCCTTCCCTACTTCAAGAAAATGGAAAAGACCGACCGCGGCGACGACGCGTTCCGTGGCCGGGACGGTCCCCTGGAGATCACCGTGGGCGGTGACAGCAGCCCCCTCTACCAGGCTTATGTCGAGGCGGGCCAGCAGGCGGGATATCCCTTCACCGAGGACGTGAACGGCTATCGCCAGGAAGGGGTCTTTTTCATGGAGCGCACGGTGCTGGGCGGTGTACGTAACTCCGCAGCACGCGCCTGGCTCCATCCGGCACTCCATCGCCCCAATCTCGAGGCTCTGACGAACGCCACCATCAACCGCATTCTCTTCGAGGGCAGCCGCGCGGTCGGTGTCGAATACATCCAGGGCGGCCGCTCGAGGACCATGCGGGCCGAGCGGGCTGTCATCCTCAGCGCCGGCACCTTCAACTCTCCGCAGATCCTCCTGCGTTCGGGGATCGGGCATGCCGATGAACTAAAGGAACACGATATCGACGTGGTGCATCACCTGCCGGGCGTCGGCCGCAACCTCCAGGACCATCTCGACTGGACCATTCAGTGGCGGTGCAAGGAGCCGGTCTCCCACTACCCGGCGACGAAGCCCCTTGGCCAGGCCCTGGCCGGTGCGGAGTGGTTGCTGGCGAAGCGGGGCGTTGCAGCCTCCAACCTCTTCGAGGCCGGCGGCTACTTTCGCAGCCGTCCCGGCATCGAATACCCCAACATCCAGCACCACTTCGTTGCCGCCGCCATGAGCTATGACGGATCGGTGCCCGCCAGGGAACACGCCTTCCAGATCCACATCAGCCAGATGCGCCCGACAAGCCGGGGCTACGTCCGGCTGAAATCCGCCGATCCATTCGATCCTCCCCGAATCCGGTTCAACCACCTCGAAACCGAGAACGATCGCCTCGAATTCCGGGAGGGACTCGAACTCACACGGGAGATCGCCGCCCAGAAGGCCTTCGATCCCTACCGTGGAGAGGAACTCGCTCCAGGTGAGGACGTCACGTCCCGTGAGGATGTCGATGCCTTCGCGCGCCGCGTCGGAGAGACCGAGCATCATCCGGCATGCACCTGCAAGATGGGCTATGACGACGATGCCGTGGTCGACCGCGACACCCGGGTCCATGGTTTCGACAACCTCCACGTGGTCGATGCGTCGATCATGCCCAACGTGGTCACCGCCAATCTCAATGCGACCTGCCTGATGCTGGGAGAAAAGGCCGCCGATCTCATTGCCGGACGGGAACCTCTTGCTCCCGACTACACTCCGTTCCATCGGGCCGGCGACTGGCAGACCACGCAGCGATAGGGCACGTGCGGCACTACACGAAGTCATCGAACAAGGAACCGGGGATGATGTCATGACCGATGAACCGACGGCCGCCGAGATTGCCGCACTCGCCGATATCGACACGCCGACCATCTGCAACCTGCTGGAAATGGTGGTACCGGAAAGACGCGGGTTCGGATTCACCGTCCAGCACCTGCATTGCCTTTTTCCCCACATGAAACCCATCGTCGGATTTGCCCGTACGGCGACGATGCGGGCCAAGGAGCCGGCCGGACTGGCGCCTGACGAAGCACGGTCCGCTCGCAACCGGTATCTCGACTACGTGGCAGACGGCGATGTCCCCAAGATATGCGTGGTCCAGGACGTCGATGAACGTCCGGGGTACGGCGCGCTCTTCGGCGAAGTCAACAGCACGGTTCACAAGGCGCTCGGCTGCCTGGGACTTGTGACCGATGGAAGCGTGCGGGACATTGATCAGCTGGCACCCGATTTTCAGGTGCTGGCCGGCCTGATTGCGCCGTCGCATGCCTTCGTACACGTCTCCCAGTGGGCATGCGAAGTCAACATCAAGGGCATGGTCGTCAAGGACGGAGACCTCGTCCACGCGGACCGTCACGGTGCGGTCGTCGTTCCGCTGACGGCGGTGAGGGGAGTCCTTGACAGCCTCGATCTGATGCTCCGCCGCGAGGCGGTCATACTCGAGACGGCACGCCGCCCCAGGGCCACCGTCAATGACATCAAGGATGCGTGGAAGCGATCGGAGCAGATCAGGAAGTGATGCGCTCGGCCTTGCCGCTCTTTCGCCTGATGTGATTGAAGAGGGGATCGTCGAAGCGGCCCGCGGCGAAGGGTTGAAGGTGGATTGCGAGAGTTCTCTCAGCCACCGAATCGGCCATGATGGCTGCGGTTGCTGCGGTGCTGATCGTACCGTGATGGCCATGCCCGAGCGCAAGCAGGATCTGCGGATGCCGACAATCATCGTTGAGACGGTTGATCCCGAGCAGGTGATCCTCTTTGGCTCTCGCGCCCGTGGCGATGCTGAGGCGGACTCGGACGTCGATCTTGTGGTCGTCGAGGCCAACCGCTGGCGCGGCTCGCTCAATCACGTGCTCGGCCGCGCGCTGCGCGAAGGCAGGGTGCTCTATGAGCGACCTTGAGCAAGCGCGGGAACTTCTGGGCGCGGCGCAGAGAGACATTTCGGCACTTCGCGCCATGTCTTGGACGATTTGGACTTCCATAGTCAGGCGGACGAGCCGACTGTGCGCCCAGCCTGCTTGGTCCACCCCGCGGATCTCCGGACAGTCCACGAGGTGTGATCCCAAACTCAACTCTCCGTGAATCCGGGTTCTTCAACAGCCCCAGCGTGCTGCGTTACCAGTTGCGTGCCCGCACCCGAATGGTCGTTGCGAGGTGGACTGTACCTTGTGTTAGGGTGCATGGTAGGAGATCTGCACTTGGTGCGACGGTGGCAATCTGCCAACAGACCCGTTCCTCTCGCAAACCAAGCGCCGACCACCACGACAGGGACACTTCAGATGGCTATCTGTGCGCCGCGGCGGAGCGCGCGATGCAAGACCAATAGGTACGTCGGGCCGGACCGCTGCTTTGAACTCAGGGGAGGGGTCCATCCCGGCTGACGGTGGCGATCGACGGTGACTAGCGAAGCGCGCACGGAAGAACATCCTGCAACGCTCAGGGCGATCCAGGCTCGTAACTATCGCAGCCTGCGGCACGTTGACCTGCGGTTCGACGGGAATTTCTATGTCCTCGTCGGTCCGAACGGCAGCGGCAAGAGCACGCTACTGGACGCGATCGCATTTCTGACCGACTACGTGCAGCTGGGACTGGAACGGGCGGTGGGGAAGCGCACGCGGAACTTTCAAGATCTGGTGTGGGGTCGCCCGGCCAAGTCACCTGGTTTCGAGCTGGCGGCCGAGTTCACAGTGGGTACTCAGGCGCTACGCTACGAGTTGCGGGTCGAGGAATCTGGCGAGGGCGTGAGGGTGACGCACGAGAACGGGTACCTTGCGTGCCTGACGCCCGAGGAATTCTCGGCGGCGAGCGCGAAATCCGGATCGATTGTTCAGACTTCCGGCCGCGAACCATTGCAGATCTTCGGCAGGGACAGACGTGACGGCATCACATGGTTCCGCCCAGAGAACAAGGGAGGGGAGGACGTCAAGGTCGCCCACCTCCTCGACGAGAGTTCGCTTGGTTTCCTTTCAATGCTGCACGGGTTCTCGTCCGACGGCGAAGCGAAGTTGGACTTCGCGTCCTCGGTGCAAATTGCAGACACGCTAAAGCGCCACGGCGTGCAGCGCCTCCAATTGGACAGCAGGAAACTCAGGCAGGCGTCGAGGTCGAATGGCGACGATGGAAGCCGACTGGCGGACGACGGCGGCAATTTGCCCCGTGTGCTGGAGAAGCTGAAATCAGACTCCAAGGAGTGGGAACGATGGCTTGAGCACATGCGCTTCGCGTTGCCGGAATTGGAGGAGATCAGGGTCGTCCACCGCGAGGACGACCGCCACGACTACTTGATGGTCACACGCGCCGGTATCGAAGTGCCGTCCTGGGGCGTTTCCGAAGGCACGCTGCGGCTGTTCGCCCTGACCGTGATCGCCCACCTTCGCGCGTTCCCCCTGGCCTATCTGCTGGAGGAGCCTGAGAATGGCATCCATCCGATGGCCATTGAGATTGCCCATCAGGCGTTGTCGGCGGTTTACGGCGCGCAGGTCTTTGTCGCCTCCCACTCGCCGACGCTGCTACGCTGCGTCGATGTGGATCAGGTTCTGTGCTTCGCCCACGACCAGAAACGGGGAACGGTGATCGTTCCCGGTGATAAGCATCCGCGGTTGCGGGAGTGGCGGGATTCGGTCGACGACACCGTGTTCTGGGCGGCTGACATCCTGTCGTGAAAGACTTGTGGATACTCGTGGCCGACGCCGATATCGAGGCGACGATGTGTGGCCTGTTGACCCAACGGCGGGCAGCACTCGGGATACGAAGCATCGAGTTCACGATCATGAGGCATCTGCTTAGGGATCCAGGGTGCCGCCTACAGGCGGCATCGACCGCGCGCAGTTACGTCAATGACCACAACTACGCTCTGGTGCTGTTCGACAAGGTCGGAAGCGGAGGCGAGGGGGCGGAACGGCAGTGCATCCAAGATGCGGTGGAAGGTGACCTGCGCCGCAACGGGTGGGGGAACAGGTCGAAAGTTATCGTAATCGAGCCCGAGCTGGAGACGTGGGTGTGGTCCATGTCCGCGAATGTGGGCAAGGTCCTTGGGTGGAATGAAGGGACCGGAGTGCTCCGGGACTGGCTGCGACAACAGGACCTTTGGCCCGACGGGGAAGCCAAGCCGCCCGATCCGAAGTCAGCTTTGAAGCGAGCAATGATGGAGAAGGCCCGCCGCCGTCCGACGATGGCGACATTCAGGGATCTTGCTCGAAGGGTGGGTCTCAGGGCATGTGAGGATCCGGCATTCCGGGAAATGCGCGAAACACTTCAAGGATGGTTTCCCGCTTCCCATGCGCTTGGTACGACGTAGTCCATAGCCCGAAACTGACTGCCATCTTTGATTCTGATTGTGCGCCGCGAGGCGGTCATGCTCGAGGCGCCCCGGGACCACTGCGAACGACATCAAGTATGCGTGGAAGCGATCGGATCAGATCAGGGAATGAAGCGCTCCGCGTTGCCACTCTTTCGCTTGATGCGGTTGAAGAGCGGATCGTGGAAACAACTGCACCGAAGGGTTGAAGGTCGGATGCGGGATGCTTCCCGTTGCCAGTTCGGCAATGAAGGCGGTCTTGGTCGATAGGATCCTCGGAACCAGGCGCCAAGCTGTCGGCAAGCTTTGCCGACAACGGCCCAAGGTCATGCCCAACCCGTGTTTCATCACGTGGGGCAAGGTCACTATTGTTGTGGCCTAGAAACGATACTCTCTATGTTAGGCGGTCACGAAACCATTCAGCCAGAACATCTGAGCCAATCTCGCCTCGGGCGATGCTCTTGATCACTTCTGCGATCACTTCGGGGTCCTCGGCCAGCGTGTAGCCATTTCGCGTGACTAGCTATCGGCCAGGATCTCCATTGCCTTGCGCCACCTGACGGAAGTGTCCCGGATGATTTTCTCGGATGTCGGAGATGTACGGGGCGAGGAATCGACGGGCCGCGTTCGACTCTGACATTTGCTTGGAGATGTCCCACTCCTCGCGGGCTTGACCGTCCCCCGCTCACCGCCGCGGACGGTGTTGGACCGATTGCTGACAGTACGGGGTTTGTTGTGTTGCGTCATACACGATGTCTCCTGGATTCGTCTCCTGCGGCCCTTCGATACTGCCCGATCATGGTGACGGGCACAATTGGGTGACTCGCGGGGCGACGCCGCCCTACCGAAGAAGCACGGTCGTAGCTTTGATTCCGCTGAAGGTGTTGAGAGGTGTCCTCAAGAGCATCGACCTGATGGTGCGCCGCGAGGCGGTCATACTCGAGACGGCACGCCGCCCCAGGGCCACCGTCAATGACATCAAGGATGCGTGGAAGCGATCGGAGCAGATCAGGGAGTGAATCGGTCCGCCTTGTCGTTCTGGCGCCTGACGTGACCGAAGAGTGGGTCGTTGAAACGGTCTGCGGAGAAGGATTGAAGATCGATTGCGGGAGTCCTCTCCGCCACCAGATCGGCCATGATGGCTGCGGTGCCGGCGGCACCGATCATGCCCTGATGACCATGCCCGAACGCAAACAGGACCTGCGGATGCCGTGGCGCGCGGCCCAGAACGGGGAGACTGTCAGGAGTGCAGGGCCTCTCTCCCATCCAGACCGTGTGTCTTTCCGTGTCGAGAGATGGCAGGACACGACTGGCCTGGCGGCAGAGCGCATCGCTGCGATGAGGGTTTGCCGGTGCGCCCGGGCGGGCAAATTCGACGGTTCCGCCGATGCGGATGCCCATCTCCATGGGAACAATGCTTGCTGCCGCATCGGCCGGCATGATGACGGTATTGAGGGCGATGCCAGGATCCTGGAATGTCACGTGGTAGCCACGCTGTGACACCAGGGGCATCCTGTAACCAAGATCCGCAAGAAGACGTGTCGACCACACGCCAGCGGCGACGATGGCCATGTCGTGGCGGCGGAGCGTTCCGCCGGCTTCGATCAGCACCTGACCGTCGACCGCAAGCCGGCTGACGTTTTCGATCATGACCTTGCCACCGCTTCGGGAGAAGTGGTCGGCAAGGCTGGAGACCAGGCGATGGGGGTTCGTCGTGTGGGCGGCTTCGGGAAGAAACACGCCATGTGTGAACTCCCTCGAGAGTGCTGGTTCGAGATCCCGCAACTCCTGCGGTCCGAGGAAATCGACGATGTGGCCCGAGCGCTTGCGTAGTTCCGTGGCAAGACTGTCGCTCAGCCTCGCTGCCGGGCCGGAACCGGCGTAGAGGAGGCCCTTGTTCACTACCAGGGACTCCAGGCAGGCTTCCTTGAGAAGCGGCTTCAGGAGTGTGAGTGTCGGACCGTTGAGGGCGGCCAGGGCAGCCGAGATGGCGCGGACCCTGTCTTCCCGGCTGGCGCGCACGAAGGCAACGAGCCAGGGCAGCAGCCGGAGACCTTGGCGCCAGTCCATGGTGAGCGGTGCGGCCGGATCCATGAACCAGCCTGGAACGCTGGAAAGGAGACCGGGCATGGAGACCGGGACCACAGCTGCCGGAGACAACACTCCGGAATTGCCGCCGGATGCCGCCGAGCCCGGCGCCTCGCGTTCGTAGAGGGTCACATCATGTCCGTCGCGCCTGAGGAAGCAGGCCGTGACGGTACCGATGATTCCTGCGCCGATGACACCGATCGAGCGTGACGACATGGAAGGTAGTCTCCGCTGACGGCGGCTATGCAAGCGACACCACGACCGGTAGCTTAAGTCCGCAATGGGGACCGGTCCATGTCGCATCGAAGGGCCGGAAGCGTGGAATCGGTGCCGGATGTGCGTGACTTCGTGATTGTCGGCGGAGGGTCGGCGGGTACGGTGCTCGCCAACCGTCTTTCGGCACATCCAGGGCGTCATGTCACACTCGTTGAAGCCGGAGACGACACGCCGCCGGAAGACGTCCCGGACGTGATCCTCGACAGCTATCCGGGGCTCGCCTACTTCGATCCCCGCTTCCATTGGACTGACCTTCGCGTTTTCAACCGCTCGCCCGACGACGCTCCCCGCGTCAGGGAATCGCGATTCGAACAGGCCCGCGTCATGGGCGGCGGGTCCAGCATCAATGGCCAGTTTGCCGTGCGTGGCATGAAGGGTGACTACGATGAATGGACAAAGATGAGCCTTGCCGGATGGGGCCACGACGACCTGATCTGCTATCTCAACCGCCTTGAGCGAGATGTCGACTTCGCTGGCAGCGGTCATGGGCGAAGAGGCCGGATTCCGGTGAGACGTCTTTTCCCGGACGCCTGGGCCGGGTTCAGCCGCGCCGTGCTCGAGGCCATGGAGGACGACGGGCTGCCCTTTCTCGAGGACATCAATGGCACCGACAGTGACGGCTGTTTCCCCATGCCGCTTTCCAACCAGTACGGACGCCGCGTGTCGACCGCCATCGGCTATCTCGATGCGGCAACGCGACGGCGGCCCAATCTCGAGATTCTTCCAGGGACCATGGTCACCGGCATCCTGATCGAGGATGGGCGTGCGGTGGGCATCCACGCAATTCGGGACGGCGAGACGATCACGGTGAGGGCAGGGGAGGTGATCATCTGTGCCGGGGCCCTTCACTCGCCGGGTCTCCTGATGCGTGCAGGTATCGGCAACGGCCATCATCTGAAGGCTTTGGGTATCCCGGTTGTGGCCGACCTCCCCGGTGTCGGGGAAAACCTGATGGAGCATCCCAGCATCAGCGTGGCGGCCTGCCTCAAACCGGGTGCGAGAGTGGCCGCCCGCCAGCGCAGGCACATCTACTTCGGAGCCCGCTTTTCATCCGGCCTGGAGGGCGCGCCTCCAGGCGACATGTTCTTCATGCCGACCAATTCGGCCGGATGGCATCCCTTTGGCCAGGCGGTCGGCACGATGCTGGTGGTCGTGAACAAGCCCTGTTCGCGAGGAAGCGTGCGTCTCAAGACGCCATCGCCGTTCGACGAACCGCGTGTCGATCTTGCCATGCTGTCGGACGAACGCGACCTCCGTCGCCTTGCAGACGGGTTTCGCCGGCTGCACAGGATCATCACGAGAAAGGTGGTGGGAGATCAGGTGACCATGTGGTTCCCAGCCGGCTACTCCGACGCGGTGCGGCGCATGATGGTGCCGTCGATTGCGACATGGCTGAAGACCGGAACTGCGCGGCTGCTGCATGACTCGGGCGCCGTCGGTCGCCGCATCCTGCGCGCTCGCCTGACAGGCCGCCGCGGTCTCGATGATCTCGCAGGGGATGCCGGCGCTTTGGAGGAGTGGATCAGGCAGTCGGTGTGGCCGAGCTGGCATGTCAGCGGCACCTGCCGCATGGGCCCGGACGGTGACAGGATGGCCGTTGTCGATGCGGCCTGCCGTGTGCGAACTCTCGCCGGCCTCAGGGTCGTCGATGCTTCGGTGATGCCGACCATCCCGCGGGCCAACACGAACATCACGACGATCGCCATTGCCGAGAAGATCGCCGACGACATCAAGGCATCTCCATGACTCCCGGAGCGGCTGGATTGCAGCCGACGACGTTCCGGATCACGGCGGCCGGTGTCTGTCCGGCTGCTAGCCTGACATGGCGTCGTGGATCAGAGCATGGAAGTGATGGAGAAGATGCTCGCTCCAGCCCTTCCGCGCCTTGTTCACCATGTAGGGACCGGCGTCGTACCCGAAGGACCGCATCCCGCGCTGCTGCAGTTCATTGAGCGCAATGTCCTCTGCGCCCAGCAAGTTGGTCTGAAACTCCATGCACGCCTTGGTGACGTCGCTGACCTCGCGGTCCGGGTGATAGTAGTTGAAACCCACCCTGGTCTTTTCCGGCCCGAGCGGCATGAGATTGAACGTCCCGAAGAAATCCACATACGGAAAGGTGAACAACGTCGTCATCGGCCAGATTTGCATGTTGAAGAACCATTCCGTCTGAAACGGTTCATCGCCGACCGGTTTGCCGTATGCCTCGGTCAAGCGTTTCCCCCGATGGCCCTGGTAAACCCAGAACTTTCCGTAGGCCGTCGGATCGTACTCCTTGCAGTCGATGTGCTTGGTCAACTGCTGATGATAGGGGCCCATGTCGGACAGCTTGAAGTGATACCCCTCGATCGCATTCTCGATGATGATCTTCCAGTTTGCCGCAACCTCATGGCTGTTTTCCGAGATCAGTTGCATGTCCGCGAGATCGGGAATCCTCTCGGCCATCAATTCGGCAGCACCGGGGATGGACTCCCCCAGTGAACTCGCACTGAGGTCCATGTTGACGAAGACACAGTGCATGACCTCTTCGACCTGCACGCGTTTCAGCGAGTACCTGGAACGATCAAAACCCTCGACATCCCTTGCGGCGGGCGCGGAGCGCAGCGCACCATCGAGGCCATAGCACCAGGCATGATTTCGGCACCGGATCGTACGGTTGACCTTTCCTTTCGGCGCAGCAAGAAGCAGTGACCCGCGGTGCTGGCAAACGTTGTGAAACCCTGAGATCTCATCGTCGCCAGTGCGGACGACGAAGATGCTCTGACCGCAGATATCGAGCAGGACGTAGTCGCCGACTTCAGGGATCTCATTGGTGTGGCAGATCATGTGCCATCCCGGGTAGACGATTCTGTCGAGTTCTTCGCGATGCAGGCCTTCGTCATAATAGTATCGTGACGGCAACTGGTGAGCGTCCTCCGGCGCGGCAACCTTCCAGGACGAATTGCCTTTGGTTTCCGACATCCTGTTGTGCTGGAGCATGGTCATCTCTTGATTGAACTCACGTTCTCGTTCCGGAATTCAGCCCGTTCTCCGTTCCGCCTTCGCTGCGCGGTGTCTTCACCGTAGGCGTCGTCAACTGCAGACGCAATCTCGCCTCTCGATTCCGTTCCGGCGAGCGCCGGCATTGTCGAGGGGCGTCTGGCTCGCGCACCCGCGCTGTCGGGTCCGTGTGCCATCGCGTCGTACTCCTTGAAGGCCAGGTCCTGCATCTGCCGCGGATCCAAAGGGGGCAGGAAGGCAGACTGTCCAAGGCGCTTCGCCTCTGGGTACCGCATTCCAGAGTCTGTCGTTCACCGCACGGTGGGCGCACAACGACATTGAAAACGGGACCGGCAGCCGCGCTGACTTGCTGTCAGAAGATGGGCCAATCCCGATCTCAGGCTGTCCAGTTCAGTTCGATATCCGGCGTTTGGCGTGGTGTGCGGAACAGTGAGAGCCAGTTGACTCGCAGGCATGAGTCTGACACCTTGTCGTCATTATTCATAGCAAAATGACGACAAGGTGTCAGAAAAGTCATACCCTCGACTGATCTCTACGCCCGGCCAGAGTTTCTTCCTGCTCGGCCTGCGCGGGGTCGGCAAGAGTACCTGGGCGCGATGGCAGTTTCCTGATGCACTGCACATTGATCTCCTCGATGAGGCCCGCTACCAGGACTATCTCGTCGATCCATCCCTCTTCGCCCTGGATCTGCAGGCAGCGAAGCCCGGCAGTTGGGTAGTGGTCGACGAAATCCAGCGCCTCCCCAATCTCCTCAACGAAGTGCATCGCCATATCGAGGCGTGCCACCTCAACTTTGCCCTCCTTGGATCAAGCGCACGAAAGCTCAAGGCAACCGGTGTCAACCTGCTCGCCGGCAGGGCATTGCACCGAACCATGCATCCCCTCACTCCCTCCGAACTCGGCGATGACTTCGATCTTGAGGCCGCGCTCGATGTGGGGACGATCCCTCTGGTCTGGATCGCGGACGACAGACGTGCGGTGCTGGAGAGCTACGCCCGGCTCTATCTTCGCGAAGAGATCCGAGCAGAGGGACTCGTCAGGAACCTGCCGGGATTTGCACGATTCCTGCCCATTGCCGCTCTCTGTCACGCACAGATCATCAACGTTTCAGGCCTTGCACGCGACTGTGGTGTCGCACGGACCACCGTTGAGGGCTATCTGGATATCCTCGAAGACACACTGGTTGTTTTCCGCTTGCCCGCTTTCCAGCCGCGGTTGCGTGTGCGCGAGCGCCACCATCCAAAACTCTACTGGGTCGACCCGGGCCTGGTGCGGGCGGTGAAGAAGATCCACGGGCCGGTTTCGTTCGAAGAACGTGGCGCGCTCCTTGAAGGCTGGGTCCTGCATCTGCTGCGGGTCCATGGGGAGGAGGGTAGGCTGTTCGAGGACCTTCACTACTGGGCGCCGCAATCCGGATCCCGGACAGAGGTGGACTTTCTGCTCCGGCGAGGCAAGGAGTTCGTGGCCCTCGAGGTCAAGTCGCAGCCACGCTATCACACCGGCATGCTGCCAGGACTGCGTGCGGTCGGAGCGCTTGCGGGCATGGTGCGGCGCATTCTCGTCTACGGTGGCAAGAGGTCTTTCCGAACAGCAGACGGGATCGACGTGTGGACCTTCAGTCGGCTGCACCACGCGCTTGCCGGGAACACTCTATGGCCGTGAGTGCGTGCAACACCCGGCCGTGTCGGGGAGGACCTACCATCGCATGGAAGCGGTGATTCCGACCCGGTGATCCGGCGTTGCGTCGTCGTTTGCAGGCTCCCACCGCGTCGCCTCCAGGCTGAAGTGGAACGAGGCCCGCTCCGTCCGGGCAAGTCCCAGGGTCCAGCCCAGACGCCAGTCGCGGCCGGCCTCCGAGAGCCCCAGAGCCATCTCCGGCGTCCCGGTGGCGTGGCCGTCCAGCAGCGCCATGCCGTAGCCCAGGCGCGCCTCCAGCCGCCCGCCCTCCCGGGTCGCTCCCGGGGTGAGGCCAGCCTGCCACAGACGCTCGACGCCGCTCGTCGTCGGCCCCCACGCGGGACGCACGCTGAGCGCAAGACCCCGGCCCGCGGAACCCGGATCAAGCCGCACCAGGCCGCTCACACCCCATTCCTCGGAGTCGCCGCTGTGGCTCACCAGCGTCCGCGCCCGGCCCTCGACGGTGACACCCGTCGCCTCGTCGGCAAAGCGCACGCCGCCCCCGGCCTCGATGCCGGTGCCGGTCTCGCCGGAACCGACGTCATTCCTCATGCCGACCTCGATGGATGGCGTGAACGTCGCCCCCGACTCCAGGGCCCGGGTGTGGCTCCCCTCGATTGTCAGCCGGTGCCGCCCTGCGTCCAGCGTCACGGCCTCGATCGTGCCCGAGCCTTCGACCTCGGCCTCCGTGAAGGCGGCGTCACCCTTCATGCGCAAGCGTGTCGTGCCGCCCTTGATCAGCTCGTCGCTCGATACCAGTGTTCCGCTCAAGCCCGCCGCCACCATGATCTGCGTCATGTCGCTCGACTGCGTGCCCGCCGCATCCTCGATCTCGACCTCGCCCCAGCCATGACCGGCCAGAGCCCACGCGCTCATGCCGCCCGCCCCCTGCCAGCCCATGTAAGGGGCGATGCTCGTCAGCGTCGTCGTGAACTCGCCTGGCGATGCGCCGGAGGCCGTGTAATCCACCGTGCCCCGCGAGCGGCCCAGCGACACCCCCGCCAGCAGGTCCTCGCCGAGCCGGGTGTCGATCCCCAGGTTGGCGCTCAGCACGCTGCCGTCATACGCGACGCTCTGCGACGAGCCGCCGGAGATGTTGCGCCAGTCGCCGCTCCCCCACAGCGTCAGGTTGCCGAGCGGGCCGCCTCCCGCTCCCCCCGCCGCGCCGAGCGGCAAGGTGAAGGACGAACCCGCGAGCATCTGGCCGGGATCGAAGGTGCCGTTCTCCAGCGCCTCGCCGTTGACCATCAGCACGTCCGCCAGCGTCGAGGCGCCGCCCAGGCTCAACTCCTGCGATTCCGTGCCGGAGGCTGCCTCGGCGATGCGGCCCGAGACCGCGTCGACCGTGCTCGCCGTCATCGCCCGCATCACCTGGGGCAACACCGCCTCGATCACCGCGTTGGGGTCGCCTGCCACCGCCGCCGGGGATCTGAGGTAAACGCCCGAGCCGATGATGAGGTTGGTGCTGATCTCGGTTCCGCCACTTGTCGTGATCGTTCTGGCGAACTGCCGTGCGTAGCCCAGCTTGGGGATGTCGGCGCGGTCGGTGTCGTCGGAGGGATCATCCCAGTAATACTCCACGAAGCCGCCTTCCGGGCTGCTGGTCGCCGCCTCGATGACTTGCGGCAGAACGAGCCTTCCCGTCACGACGTCACGCACGGTCGGCACCAGGGGTTTCAACTCGAACCTGTCGGGAAACGCTCCGTGAAACAGGATGACGTTGGAGGTCCGATCCAGAATGTAGAGATAGACGGAGCCGTGCCTCCAGGGCCCGTTCGGATCCCTGAGCGCAAGCCTGGCCTTTGCGAAGGCAGCCCTGGATTCCGCGGTCGAACTCACGCTCTGGGTCTGGATGAGGAACTTCAGTGCTTCCGTGACGAAGGCCTTCAGGGTCCTGCGGTCCACCACGTCACTGGCCGTGACCGCTGGGTCGCCGTAATCGATGGCTTCCTCGGTCAGGTGGGATGCGTCGAGATCGAATCCGGCAAGCAGCACGATCGGGCGCTCCGAGTTGACCGAGACATAGACAGCCGCATAGCCGGAGGCGCCGGGGACGTTGGGCACACTGAACGAGGCGCCAGCCCTGGACTTGGCGGTCGTGATGGTTGAGGGGTCGGTGAGGTCGATTCCCAGCTCACGAAGGATTGCTCCATAAATCACGGGCCTGAGTTTGCCGGCCGAAAGGGACATGTCCTTGGCATGGAGAAACACTCGTCCATCGAGCGTCAGCGTCACGATGTACGTGGAGCCGGAACGCCACGGGCCGTCTTCCAGACGAAGCCGGCATCCCGAATACGCAATCTGCTGCGGGGTCAGCGTCTCGGAGCCTCTGCGCTCGAACTGCGCAGTCGCGGCCTGCACGAAGTCCCTCAAGAGATCGGGATTGTTTTCAACATCTTGCGCCGTCACGCGCGGATCCGCGGGAGGCGTCTCGCCAGCGGGAAGCGGGCACGCCTCTTGCGCCTGGGCTGAATGCACATCGCTCAGGATGCCCGCCAGCAACAAGAAGCAGATTACAACAGGTACCGATGCCCTGACTTTCCACGCTCCGGTCATCATCCTGCGCCTCCTGTCTGCCAGGACAAGCTTACTCACAGGTTTGCCGGACTGTGAAGCGTCAACGGGGATAACCCGGCCCTGTCTGGCGCTGAACGAGACATCGACCGAACCCGGGCCTGCAACGAGATTGGCAACATCCATGAAATCGATCGGCGGCGTCATGTTTCGTGCTCGCGGACGGCTGATTGCACACGCCTGACGACGTCCGGAGTGCCTGCCGGACGGAATCGCCGCATGATGAGACTCCCCCAATGTCGATTGACCATGGGACAAGGGAGCGAATCTGATGACGTTTCAGCGAGTGTTTGTCGGCGCCATGGCAGGAGCGGTGCTGATTGTCAGTGGGTGTGGGGGTGGTGGCGACGAAGCCGGGCCACTTCCGCCCGTCGAGATTCCCACGCTCACGCCCGAACCCCAACCGTTCCGGACGGCGACGTCCTTCGTCGAAGGTGTGTTCAGTGTCGACGTGCAGCTTCCTGGCGGAGGGACCCGCACCCTCAATACCATCCGGGATTTCGACGCATCGTGGGGACGATTTCTCCCGCGTCCCCTCCAGCCCAATCATTCGAGCCGTGAATGGCTGCTGGCAAACAACCACCACGACGGTCTGGTGTTTCTCTAGGGAATTATGCATGAGAGTGCCGAGGCACTTCCCCACATCTTTCTGCCGGTTCACGACCGGCGAGGGCGAGATTCCCGGCCCTCAGAATGTTGAGCGCGGCGTTCAGGTCGCGGTCAACACTCGCTCCGCACGCCGTGCATCGGTACCGCTCTTTGGTGCCGGGATCGTTCCTCGCCCCGCAGCGCGAGCAGTCCCGCGACGTGTTCCGCGCGGGGACTTCCACCACTTCGCGACCGGCCCATTCTGCCTTGTAGCGAAGCTGCGACAGCAGCAGTCCCCAGGTCTGTTCCATGATCGAGCGGTTGAGGCCCGACTTCGCGGCGACTTGCGTACCAGGCTCCTCAAGTGTGCCGCTGGCGCTCCTTGTCATGGCGTCAATGTTCAGCTTCTCGACCGCGATCACGCCGAAGCGGCGCACCAGGTCGGTCGTGATGCGGCGGCAGGCATTGCGGTTGCGCACCGCCTGTCTGCGTCTCATGCGGATCAGCCGCAGGCGTTCGCGCGTGCGTCTGGCCGAACCCTTGCGGGCCTTCGACAGGCGCCGGGACTGCTCCTCGACCGCCTCCCGATCCACGTCGACCCGCTTGATGATCTCGCCGGTGGAGAGCGTCATGCGCTTGCGCACGCCCATGTCGATGCCGACGCGGGCGGCGACGGGTGCGAGCGGTTCCCTGTCGACCTCGTAGACCAGATCGACCGTCACGCCGGTGACGCGCCGCACGATGCGGATGGCTTTCGGCACGGCGTCGGGAAGAGCGCGGCCGGGCTTGATGGTGATCGGTGGCAAACCCTTGACGATCAGCTTCCAGTGGCTGCCGGATCGGCGCAGCATCCGCTTACGGGGCATGAGAATGTCGATGCAGGCATAGCGGCGACGGGACCTGAAGCGCGCAAACCCGGGCGTCTCGCCCTGCCGCAGACGGCGGAAGAAGGCATTCATTGCCTTGTCCAGCCGCGCTATGGGCGAGCGGGCCACGCCGGCGTCGAGTGCGCCGTAGCCAAGCGGGTCATCGCGACGGATCTCAGTGAGCGACTTGTACTGGTCGAAGGCGGTGACTGCGCGACCCGTAGTGCGGTAGCATCCGATGCGTTCTTCGAGGGCGGCGTTGTAGAGATCGCACAGGGATCGGAGTACGTCGTCGACGCGATCATAGCCGCCTGCCGAACAGTATCCCCGTTCCTGTATCGTTGTATGCGCCATGAGGCGGTATGGCGGGACACAAGCATCATGTCAAAGAGGAGTCGGCACTCTCTTGCATGATTCCCTTTGATCACAAGGGAGCAAATCGGTGAGGTTCGGGATACAGCACCCGACATCAGCCCCGCACGTGCGGAATCGGGAGAGGTCACAGGTCAGCAAGGCAGAGTTCCTTTCAGCGGAAGCACCAACCCGGCACCCGGATTCTGGTAGGTAATGGCCTCTGTTTTGAACCGTTGTCTGGGACGGGGGATTGCACCATGATGACCCACCTGTTCCAGTGTCCCGAACGAAAGGTTGGATTAGCGATGCATGCTCGACTTCTGGCCATGGTTGGCGTCTTCATCCTTGTTGCCGGCTGCGTCACCAATGAGGATGGCAGCACGGCCAACATTTTCAGCGACCTTGGGACCATCATGTCGGGCAGTGAGGTGTCGGAGGAACAGGGGGCCCTGCGCGATCAGGCCGACTCCTACAACGACTATGCCGAGGCCCGGGTTGCTTCTGCTGTGGCCGGCGCCATCATTGGTGGCATCATTGGCTATGCCGTCGGGGACGAGGAGGGGGCGCTGCTCGGCGCCGCTGCTGGCGGGGCTGCCGGATACGTCGGCGGCTCCTACCTGACGCGTGATCATTCAGAGTTCCAGGCGTCCAGGGAATCACTGGACGAGGACATCACCGTTGCCGAGGAACTGACGCAAGAATCCCGCAAGAACATGGCCTTGGCGCAAGCCGCACTCGACTGGCAGAAACGGGACATAGACCGCCTCAACAAGGAGTATGAGGCTGGTGCCCTCGACAATCAGGAGTACGAGAGGGCGCTCCTGGAAATTGAAAAGGATCGCGGCAGCGTGCGTTCGATGATTGATGCCACGAGAGAGCGCATCGCAACTCTCAACCGGAGCATCTCCAAGTACAAGAGCGCAGGGTACGACACCTCCCGCCTTGATGCGGCGAAATCGGCACAACGCCAGCACATTGCCAGACTTGAAGCGATCGAGGACGCCATGGTCACGCTGATTGCCGGCGCGCCAGACGGCGTCGAGAGGCCGTCGGTGTGATGCACGCTGGCCTGCTTCGCCACATTCTTGCCGTTCCGGTGACAGCCGCGTTCCTCTCCGCCTGCATGGCGACATCCGGTGATCCGTGCGCCGATGCTGAACGGGACGTCAATCTCTTCTCGCTTCTCGACAACTCCCTGTCGGGAACCTACGACGCCTGCCTTGATGATCTGCGCGACGATCTCGCCCGGGCCCGCCTGCGTGCCAGGGTTCTTCAGGGCGAGGCCGATCGTCTCGAGGCAGAGGCCGAGGCGCTTGAGGGAGAACGTGCCGAGGCCGCCCGACGCCTCGCCGGCCTCAATGCCAGGCAGGTTGATGCTCTCAGCCGTCTCGAGGAAGCAAGGGAAGGCCAGGCGGTCGATCAGGTGGTTCTCGACGACATTCTGAGACGCGAACAGGAACTGGCAAGCGAGCTGGAGGCACTCAATCGGGACGGAGAGATCGATTCAGTCGAGGCCCGGCGTCTCGAACGCGAACAGACCGATCTCATGGAGCGCATTGACGCGCTCCTGGGTGACGGGTGATCCCCCGGTTTTGTGATGCATCAGCCTCATTTCGGCAGCGACAACGCGTCCGGCATGGCGCCGGAGATCATCGAGGCCCTGGCCCGGTCGAGTGCCGGCGGAGTCGATTCCTATGGCGGTGACGGACTGACCCTTGCCCTCGAAGAGAAGTTCGGTGAGATCTTCGAGACCGACGTCTCCGTTGTGCCGGTGGGGACGGGGACCATCGCCAACGCCCTGTCGCTGGCGTTCCTCACACCTCCCTGGGGCGCCATATTCTGCTATGAGGGTGCTCACATCGTCGTCGACGAAGCGAATGCGCCGGAGTTCTTCACCGGTGGCGCCAAGCTGATCGGTCTCGAGGGCGATCACGGGCGCCTTCACCCGGACGTCCTGCGTCGTGGAGCTGCGCCGATGGATGCCGAAGACGTCCACCATCCCCGGCCATCGGTGTTGTCCATCACCCAGGCGAGCGAGTGCGGCACACTCTATTCTCCAGATGAAATACGCGCCCTTGGCGACACGGCGCACGGTCTCGGACTTGCCGTTCACATGGATGGAGCCCGCTTTGCCAACGCGGTTGCCGCCCTCGATTGCCGGCCTGCCGACATGACCTGGCGGGCCGGTGTTGAGGTGCTCTCCTTCGGCGCCACCAAGAATGGCTGCATGGCGGCAGAGGCCATCGTTGTCTTCGGCGACAGGAGAAAGGACGTTCCCATCCTGCACCGCCACCACAAGAGGGCTGGTCAGCTCTTTTCCAAGATGCGCTTCGTATCGGCCCAGCTGGAAGCCTATCTCGAGTCCGGAAACTGGCTGGCATGGGCGCGCAACGCCAATACCCAGGCAAGCAGGCTGGCCGACGGCCTCCAGGAGATCGAGGGTGTCCGCCTTATCCACCCCGTTGACGTCAACGAGATATTCCTCGAGATGCCCCTAGCCGTTTTCGAGCGTCTCGAGAGGACCGGGTTCGGATTCTATCCCATTCAGCCCACCGGCAATGACACTGGCACCGTGCGCCTCGTCACGTCCTTCAACACCTCTTGCGACGACATCGACCGTCTCCTGACCGCCGCCACGACCCCCTGATCACACCAGGAGACATCCATACCTGCCGGATGCGTGCCCGGTGCCTGACGGCCGGCCGAAGCCACCCTGCTCCCGACCGGGAACTTGGGGTGGAAGATGAGACACTCTGAACCCGTTCAACACGATTCAGCGGGCCCGACTCCTGGTTGGCAAGGACACGGTCTGCCTGTCGGCGTGCCCGAGACGGGCGCATGACACCTGTTCCCATGCCCAGGCATGCGACATGATTGTCTCAAGCGATGAATAGCGCGGATTCCAGCCAAGCTCGGTCCTGGCCCGCGTTGAATCACTGACAAGACGGGCGGGATCGCCTGACCGACGCGGTCCATTGATGACCGGAAATGCAACACCGGTGACATTACGTGCCGTGTCTATGATTTCGCGGACGGAATAGCCTTTTCCGTTTCCCAGATTGTAGGCCGTACTTGAAGCGCCCTTCCGGATCGCGCGCAGGGCCAACAGATGGGCACTGCATAGATCATCGACGTGTACATAGTCGCGGATGCAGGTGCCGTCCGGTGTGTCATAATCCGAACCGAACACGGTAATTCTGGCGGAGCGACCGGACGCGGCACGCAGAACCAGCGGTATGAGGTGCGACTCAGGCTCGTGGGACTCGCCGATTTCGCCGTCGGGATCAGCGCCGGCGGCGTTGAAGTAGCGCAAGCACACCGAATTCAGGCCGTACGCTGCGTCGTAGTCGCTCAGAATCTCTTCGACCATAAGCTTGCTGCGACCGTAAGCGTTGATTGGATTTCTGGCTTGGTTCTCGTCGATCAGTGGCTGGCAGGGTGCGCCGAAGACCGCCGCGGATGATGAATAAATGAAGTGCTTGACGTCATGCGCCCGCATGGCGTCAAGCAGCACAAGTGTGTTCGCGACATTGTTCGTATAGTACTTCGCCGGATTCTGGACGGACTCGCCCACCTCCATGTGCGAGGCAAAGTGCATCACACCGTCGTAGCGTTTCGAATGGAACACATGATTCAACAGTTCCCGGTCGCCCAGATCACCCCTGATGAACTCGCCAGCGGTAACTGCAAGACGGTGACCGGATGAAAGATTGTCCAGCGTGGTGACCTGGCTGCCAGCTGCATCGAGATGCTTGACCATGTGCGATCCAATGTAGCCGGCTCCTCCGACAACCAGAATGCGCATTCTTTTTCCAATCCGCCTTGCATTAAGCGCCCAGTCGGTTGCCGCCACGCCGTTACAACAATCCGCTATAGTGAACGACTGCGGCAAAATTCCATACATTCATGACGGCGGGAGGCGACCGACCGGTTCCAAGTGCTTCTCGTCGGTAGCACTTGATGCGCGAAGGTCCGATTCCCGCGGTAGCATTCTCGCCGGTCACCGCCAGCTCGAAGTGTCTTGCGATTCGCGACGTCAAATGTTCTTTTTCCAGATCCAAGAGAAGAACGCGGAGCACAGCTTTAAGGACCTGTCATCGACGAATCAATGGCGCTGAGGCCATCTTCTGCGTGCATCCGATCACTTTTCAGGAGGTCATTGAACAGACGTTGATTTGGCGATGCTGTCTCACGCGCCGGCGGCTCGTGCCAAAGGTGCAGGACCGGGCTGCCATGATCTCCCATTTTTCGCAGTGTGCCGTTGCGTATCAGCCTTATGACGAAATCGGAGTCTTCAAGTCCGTGACCCCGATAGCGGTTGTCGAAACCGTTGACAGCGACAACGTCGTGCCGCCACACAGCCAGATTGCACGTTTGGACCCCCTGCCAATCATGACTTCGACGATACCGCCAACGGCCATTCGGCAGGGGGATGAATTGGAACGGACGTGTCGCCTGGTTGAAGAGCGCTCTCATCATCCATTCCGGTCGGCTGGCTTGAAGTTCATGGCTGAGGCAGCGATCCGTGAGGCTCCGGCGCAACCAGCTCCGCTTCCCGGACACAAACCAGGCCTGCTCGGCCAAACTCCGGTGCCTTGCCACGAAGTCGGGGAGTACAAAGCAATCTCCGTCGATGAAGATGATGTAGTCACCCCGGCTCCTGGCAATGGCCAGGTTGCGCGCCCGGGCCAACCGGAAACCGTCGTCGTCCTGGCGCACATGGGTGATTTCGAATGGTGAATCCTTGGCCAGGCTCTTGATGACTTCACCGGTCTCGGTTGTCGAGCCGTCATCCGCCACAACCACTTCGAAACCCGGATCTGTCTGCTTCGCGAATGAACGCAGCGAAACAGACAAGGGCCTGACCGCATTGTAGGTCGGCAGTATCACGGAAATCAGCACGGGACACTCATGCGAATCACAACGCCCTCGGGATACTTGCGTATCCGAAGTACCGGCTCCCTGGCACAGTGACGGTTAGAGAGTGGTTGACAGGAACTCGATCATGCGAGCCCAGGATGTGCGGGCACTGGCGACATCGTAGGCATCGCTCACTTCGTTGAAGAAGGCGTGTTCGGCATCGTAGCGATAGAGTTCGTGGACTACCTCTCCGGCGTTGAGATCATTCGACAGACCGTCCACGGCTTCGGGCGTGCACCAGTCATCGGTGTTGGCGAAATGGCCTTGGAACGGGATTCGGATGGCCGCTGCATCGGCAAACTCCTTCGGGGGTATGCCGTAGAATGCGACAGCCGCATCGCATTCGGCGACATGGACGGCCGCTGCGATGGTGAGCGCCCCTCCCATGCAGAACCCCGCGACGGCGACGCGGCCGTTCGACAGGGACCTGAGATGGCGGGCTGCACCCTTGATGTCCTGGTGGGTTGCGCCCGGGAAGTCGAGCCCGTTCATCATGTGACTGGCTTCGTCCGCATCCCCGGTTACCCTCCCCTGGTAGAGGTCGGGAGCAAGGGCGTTGTAGCCGTGACGTGCAAAACGATCCGCGACACCACAGATCTGGTCGTTGAGGCCCCACCACTCCTGGAGAATGATGACGCCCGGATGGTCATCACCTGCTTCGGCCAGCCAGCCATTGGTGGAACCGCCGTCAGGGCGTGAAAAACTGATCATGTGGCCCATGATGGACCTCCCCGTACCGTTGTCATGTGCAACTCTCTCACGTCCACGGCCAGCCGGACAAGGTCCTACAGACCAGGAGGCTCGCGGTAACGGCCGAACCGCTTCAGCACTGCTGTCACCCTATCCCTGTCGAGCGCTGGCGCCGTGTTTCCGTCGACACCCACCATTTCCTCGCTGACCGCCAGGACATTCATGATGGCCTCGTCGACCGCCTGGATGACGGCTTCGAAGAAGGGATCGAGCCTGTGATCGGGAATGATGGAGAGTTCAAGGTAAGGCGCGTCCCGTCCGAGAGCATCGGATCCTGCCGTTGTGAATGCGAGAAAGATGTCTCCCGACCCGTGGCCGGAAATCGAACCACCGCGGCCCACGCCTAGTGACACGCGCCGGGCGAGGCGCTTCAGCTGGTGGGACACCACAGGTGCGTCTGTTGCCACCACGGCAATGATCGACCCTCTTTCCATTCCATAGGGGTCCGGGCCAGGTAGAAATTCGGCCATCGGGACACCGGCGATCACGAGTTGGGATCTGAGGCCGAAGTTCGCCTGGACGAATGCTCCGACGGTGTAGGACTGATCCTCGTGGATCACCTTGCGGGAAGCCGTTCCCGATCCGCCCTTCATCCCGTAGAGCATCATGCCGGTACCGCCTCCGACGCTGCCCTCCTCGAGAGGACCTCCCGCCGCAGTATCAATCGCCCCGAAGACATGCTCACGCTTGACGTGAAATCCGTTGATGTCATTCAGCCAGCCGTCCCAGGTCTCTCCGGCGACAGGCAATCCCCAATCGGCGCCCTCTCCATAGGCATCGAAATGGCGATTCAGCCACTCGATCGTGGCATCGCGGGCGACACCGCAGGAGTGGGTGTTGGTGATGGTGATCGGACCGTCACTGTGTCCGGTTTCGTCGATCCACCAGCTTCCCGTGAGCTCGCCGTTGCCGTTGAGGCTGAAGTGGCCTGTCCAGACTGGAAGGCTGGCCCCGGCCTTGCCTCGCGGAATGATGGCTGTGACGCCCGTGCGTACGGGACCGGAGCCGACGACGAGGGGACCGCCATCGCCACGAATGAGTGTTGCGTAACCGACCTCGACGCCGGCAACGTCGGTGATGGCGTTGAACGGTCCCGGACAGCCTTCGAAGGGGATTCCCAGAGCCCGGGCTCGTGGTTTTCCGGAGGGTGTGGCAAGAAGGGGAGAGGTCACGGCTGTGATCCATTCATCAGTGCTGAATCCTGCGGTCCGTCACAGGCTCAAGACCCATCACGTATGGGGCGCGTGACTTCGTCCAGCCAGGCGGCTGTCTCGGCGTCGACCAGAGGTCTCAGGGACTTGCGAACGTCTTCGTGATAGGCGTCGAGCCAGTCCGCCTCCTCATCACTCAGGTCGCCGGCATTCACCAGGCGCCTGTCAATCGGTGCCCGGGTGAGTGTCGAGAAGCGGAGCATGGGCCGCTCCCCCGGTTGGCTGTCTTCTTCCACCACGACGAGGTTCTCGATCCTGATACCCCAAGCGCCGGCACGGTAGTAGCCGGGTTCGTTGGAGACGACCATGCCCGGTTCCAGGGCGGTGTGACCTCGCTTGGAGATGTTCTGAGGACCTTCGTGGACACCAAGATGGCTTCCGACACCATGACCCGTGCCGTGATCATAGTCGGCACCGAGTTTCCAGAGCGGCATTCGGGCCAGGGTATCGATGGCTGCCCCGTTGGTGCCTTTGGGAAAGCGCGCTGTGGCGATCGCGATATGTCCCTTGAGCACGGCCGTGAAGTGGCGCTTGTGCTCCTCATCCGGCTCTCCGATGGCGATGGTGCGTGTGACATCGGTCGTGCCATCGGGATACTGGCCACCCGAATCGACCAGGTAGAGGGAACCAGGCTCGAAGGTGCGGTTGGTTGCGTTGCTGGACCGGTAATGCACGATCGCGCCGTTGGGACCAAATCCCGATATGGTCTCGAAGCTGTATCCCCTGTAGCCGTCAACGCGCCGCCGGCATTCCTCAAGCACGCTCTCGGCCGTCAGTTCATCTACCGTCACGTTGCTTCCAGGACGGGTGGACTGGTCGAGCCAGTAGAGGAAGGTGGTGAGGGCGGCGCCGTCGCGAACATGACAGTTGGTCATGCCGGCGACTTCAGCAGAATTCTTGATGGCCCGGGGCAGGGCGCATGGATCCTGCTCGACCAGGACCGTGCCCCCGGCGGCCTTGATGCGTTCCTGTAACCACACGGCACCGGACTGGCGGTCAACGACGACGGTTGCGTCGTCTGCCGCAAGGTGAGCAAGTCCATCGGCAAGCTCGTCGGGGGGCCGCACAGAGACGTTCTCGGGAAGCCATGAGAGGGCCTCCGGCGTGAACTTCCTCGGGTCGGCGAAGAGAGTGACAGTCCCTTCCTTGCTGATGATGGCGAAACCGAGACACACCGGTGTCCCCGGGAGGTCACCGCCCCGGATGTTGAGCAGCCAGGCGATCGATGTCGGATCAGAGATCACCGCACCGCCTTGGCCCTTCCCGGCAAGCGATGCCGCAATCCTGTCGATTTTTGATGAGGCGGTCTCGCCGGCGAACTCGAGGGCGTGGGGACGGACAGCAGAAAGTGGAGGAGGGGGCTGGTTGAACCAGATCTGATCGACGGGATTGCTGTCGCAGGGAACCAGTGAGCCACCGGCTTTCTCGGCCGCCTCCTGGAAAGCTCCCACTTCGGCTTTGCCATGCAACCACGGATCGTAGCCCAGCCTTCCTCCCGCGAGATGGTCTGCGATCCAGTCTCGCGGAGGTTCGTTCATCAGGTGGAGGAATTCGAAGTCGGCATCGCTCGCCTGCATTCTGACCTGGAGCGTGTAGCGTCCGTCGACGAAGATGGCGGCTTCATCGTTCAGAACCACGGCGACTCCCGCCGAACCATTGAATCCAGTCAGCCAGGCCAGCCGTTCGCTCCGAAGGGGAAGCATCTCCCCTTGGTGTTCGTCTGCATGCGGTACAATGAACCCGTCCAGATCGAGCCGCTTCAGTTCGCGGCGCAAGGCCTTCAAACGCCAGGCTGGCGCGGGAACCTCAAGACCACTCGAGGCCTTCTCTTTCAGCACCTGTTTCAGCGCCTGGAGTTGCTCCGACAATTCGTCACCTGGCGCCTCAACCACCAGGCCAAGCCAGAGTTCCGGGTCGACATCCTCCGGTGTAGCCAGGACACCGGCAATCATGCCACGGACGTCGGCGACGGACTTCCCGGTGCGTTCTCGCGCCAGCAGACGGGCAAGGTGGCTGTCGCCCAGATAGCGGGATGAATCAGCAACGGCAACAGATGGCGTCATGATGGTATGGTGTCCAAGCTCTTCACCGAGAATAGTGGGGACCCGGATGAACTGGCAACAGGGCCTCGATTGAATGACAGGCATGCCCCGATTCCCCTTGCGGCAAAGGCCGGTCGTGCTCTCCAGCTCCCTGAAGGCCATGACGCGGCGGCATCACCAGGAAATGCGCACACGGGTCCGGCCCGTTCTCCCGTCATCCGGCACGGTCTCCGCATCAGGCGCGCGCACCGGGCAGTTCACAATGTCCCTGAAGCGTCTTGAGCATACGGGAACCCATGCATTCCCAATACTTCGGACTGCAAAGTCGGACAGGACGTTGCCGTCATGTCCGTGATCCTGGTGACACACCGGATGAACGAACCGGTCAGGGAGTCGGGCAGTATCGATATCGGTCGGGGCTTGCTGGCGCCTGGTACTCCTCGAACCTGCTTCAGGATCAAGAGATTCGATGGATAGCCCATGACCGAACGGTATCAGGAGTCCAAGGAGGAAGTGATTGCCGGTGTGATCGAGCATGTTTCTTTCCACAGCGAGGAGAGCGGGTTTTGCGTCCTGCGTTCCAAGGTCCGGGGCGTTCGTCATCCTGTCACCATCGTTGGCCGGGCTCCATCAGTCGCCCCCGGGGAGTGGCTGACCGCAAACGGTTCCTGGGAGAACGACCGCAACTATGGTCAGCAGTTTCGTGCCCGCTTCATGAGATTGTCTCCCCCGACCACGGCTGATGGCATCGAGAAGTACTTTGCTTCCGGGATGGTGAGGGGAATTGGCCAGGTCTATGCCCGCAAGCTGGTTCGAGCCTTTGGCAATCAGCTGTTCGACATCATCGAGACAGAGCCGGAACGCCTCAGGGACGTCGCGGGCATTGGGCCAAAGCGTGTGGAACGAATCATCGAGGCGTGGGCCGAACAGAAGGCTGTACGGGAGATCATGGTCTTCCTTCACAGCCACGGGGTCGGCACGACTAGGGCGATCCACATCTACAAGACCTACGGTAACGATGCTCTTCAGGTCATGTCGGAAAACCCCTACCGGCTCGCCCACGACATTCGCGGTATCGGTTTCACGACGGCCGACGCCATCGCGATGAAACTCGGTTTCAGGCCCGACGCCATGGTGCGCCTTCGGGCCGGCGTGAACTACGGGCTTTCCGAGGCCGAGGGCGAAGGGCACTGCGGCCTTCCTCTCGATGAGCTGGTTTCGGTTACTGCACAGCTTCTCGATTGTCCCGAGCCGCTGGTTCGCGAGGCACTCGATCTTGAGCTTGCCGGGGGTACGGTTGTCCCGGACCGGGTCGGGGAACGTGACTGTGTCTTCCCCGTCGGTCTCCATCGAGCCGAGACAGGGATTGCACGGATGCTTGGCGAGCTTCTTCAGCATCCTCCTCCATGGCCGTCAATCGATGCCGGCAAGGCGATCCCTTGGGTCGAAGAACGCACAGGCCTGGAACTCGCGGCCAGCCAGAAGGAAGCGGTCCGGCATGCACTGGCAGCGAAGGTCATGGTCATCACCGGCGGTCCGGGTGTCGGCAAGACGACCATTGTCAATGCCATCCTCGCCATCCTCGCTGCCAAGAAGGTGAAGGTGTTGCTCGCGGCACCGACCGGGCGGGCGGCCAAGCGCATGAGCGAGGCGACGGGCATGGAGGCGAAGACCATCCACCGTCTCCTCGAGATCGACCCTCGCCATGGCAGATTCCGGCGCAATGTGGACCACCCCCTCGAGTGCACCCTTCTTGTCGTTGACGAGATGTCCATGGTCGATGTGCCGCTGATGCATGCTCTCCTTTCGGCTTTGCCACGGGAAGCCGCATTTCTGGCAGTCGGAGATGTCGACCAGCTGCCGTCCGTGGGACCCGGCAAGGTCCTCGGTGACATGATCGACAGCGGCCGTATCCCGGTGACGCGCCTTCATGAGGTGTTCCGCCAGGCGACGCAAAGCCGCATCGTCCTGAACGCCCACAGGGTCAACGACGGCGTCATGCCCGATCTTGATGCCCCCGACAGCGCCAGCGACTTCTACTTCGTACCGGCCGACAACCCTGCCATCGCCGTCGATCGTATCGTGAAGATTGTCTGCAACCGCATACCCGAACGGTTTGGCGCCGACCCGGTTCGCGACATACAGGTCCTGTGTCCCATGAACCGCGGTGCCGTTGGCGCCGTTTCGCTCAACACTGAACTACAGCACGCCCTCAATCCCCAGAGGGAGAACGCCATCGAAAAGTTCGGACGCTCCTTCGCGCCTGGCGACAAGGTGATGCAGATAGAGAATGACTACGACAGGGAAGTCTACAACGGCGATATTGGCCATATCGACAGCATCCTAAGAGAAGAGGGAACAGTGACCGTCGCCTTTGATGGGCGTCTGGTGACCTATAGTCCCACTGACTTGGATGCGCTGGTTCCGGCCTACGCTGTGACAATTCACAAGAGTCAAGGTTCCGAATATCCCGTCGTCGTTATTCCCATTCTCACACAGCACTATGCGATGCTGCGCCGCAATCTTCTTTACACCGGCATCACCCGCGGGCGACGGTTCGTCGTCCTCGTCGGTCAGCACAAGGCCATCGAAATTGCAATCCGCAACTCCTCTGGCAGCCAACGCTGGACACGCCTTGCTATTCAGCTGAAATCAGGCGCTAATCAGGAGAGTGCCACATAGTTGTATGCAAACGCCTCTATCCGACATTTGACGAATGACAGGAGACAGGACCCTGGTCGGCTGTCCCTGCCATAGCTGGAATCTGTCCGACACGAATTTCAGCTACCTCTGCTTCGTCTTGAGTGAAGCATCCCAAAGCACTCCGGGTGAAGCAAGAGGTGGGCTATCACTCGAGTAAGCGACAGTCGACCTCGATTCGTCCAATGCCTGGCTGTTGTTGCGGAGTCACGAGTCCAGTCACCTGGCACCGACTTTAAGCCAGCAACAGGTGACTCTGGCGCTTATGCAAAGTGGACAGTCCATTCGGGAGAGCATCACAAATTGTTATGGCATCAGTGTCTCTAAAGTTGTCGAAGCTTGTAGGTTGACACAGGATGACGGAGAATGCGTGTCATGATGACGTTTGATGGAAAGCAGGTTGAAACATGACAGTCGATGCGCCCAGATTGACAATTGCAATACCAGTTTACAATGGCGAAAGAAACTTGGAAGAATGTTTGCGCGTCATTCTCGAGCAACCGTATCGCGATTTTGAGTTGGTCATCTTCGATAACGCTTCAAATGATCGCACAGGAGAGATTGCTCTGGCTGCGGCTCGCCTGGACTCGCGAGTGAGATATCACCGGAATGCAGAGAATGTAGGAGCAGCAGAGAATTTTTTGATGTCGCTGGCGTCTGTAAAGACGGAGTACTTCGCTTGGCGAGCCGATGATGACCTTTCGTCATCAAACTACTTTGATCGCTTGGTATCGGCACTTGAGAGCAATGAAGATGCGGCACTTGCGGTTGGCAATGTGGAGAGTCGAATTACTAGAGAAAATCGTGTAAAATTCACACGCATGGTGGAGAATTTGCCTGTGCCGCGAGTCCTTAATGTCTTACGGAAAATGTTTCACTGTCACCCTTCATGGATTTATGGCGTGTGGAGAACGAAAAAGCTGAGATCCTACTATTTGCCCGCGTGGGAACAGTACCCTATTTTGTGGGCGCACGACCATCTAGTCCTGTTTGCCGTGTTTCTTGACGACGTCATGGCGGGGGATGACGAAGCTACCTTCATTCAACGGACCGGATTACGTGGTGACTCCGGTGGGAATGCAAATCAAGCGCGCGATTATTCAATGGAAATTGCATTTAAAAGAAATGCGTTAACAAGATTTCGCAGTGCATGCGTAAACGGAATCAGAAGTAGACGGTGGAATTGGATAGAACATGTTCTCTTGATGGCGTTCATTGACATGTATGCAAGAAAGCGTGTAGTCGCATCAAGAAAGAAGATGATGTCGCTAAGGAGACGGCTGATTGTTTCCAAGGTCCATCGAGCATTGTCTTGACCGACTTGCTTCTAGATGGTGTCTGCCTGAAAACCTCTCCTTTCGGGATGGCCGGTGCTGGTGTTCTGACAGTGGTCCCCGCTTTCGCCTTTCGGTGGGCCCGGAATGACGGATGGTCACCGGCGTGCCGTTAGGCGGCGCAACAGCAGCCCGGTGCGGTGGATGTTGCGGCACCTATCATGCTGTCAAGCAAGGAGCGGAAGCTGAACAAGTGGGCGTCGTCTTGCAGCACGTTGGTGTGCCTGCGGGTGGGAGCGTTCGAGAATCGTCCTGATGGCGGCTGAGGGGATGTGAAGCAAGGAGGTTGCTGTGGAACAGGGCATCGATCAGATTCCTAACGAATCCGCGACAGTGGCTCGACAGGGCAAAAGGCGATCTCGTCCGGCTTCAATTCCGGCTCTGCAAGTGTTTCGACTGAGGTCACATTGTTTCGCGGCGGAGCAGATATCCCCCCGGCGAGGAAGACAAGACAAGCTTACCGTTCAGAACGGGATCAACCTCAAACTCCTGTGCTTCAGCGAGATAGAGCCTTGCAGCCGCATCCGGCTCATTGCCCCTCTCCAAGATGCGGCTTCGGCGCCGAGCAGTCGAGTTGTCCGGCAGGTGCGCAACGATCGTGTCAGCCACCACCAGGTAGCAGCCGGGTGTCACCATGGAGCCATACTGCCGACACTCTTCCAAAACGTGATCGCGAGAATGATCACTGTCAAGAATGACCATGACACGTGCACCATCTGGGATTTCTGCCCTTACCCTAGCGACTGTTTCCGCATCTACCGATCCACCCTCAATCAATGTGACCCGCTTTGACATTGGATGGTTTTGGATAGAGTCGCGAGCATGTTCTCGAATGTCGATATCGACGCCCACGACCTTGCCGTTGCCAATCAACTCCAGTATCGACGCCATGAACAGTACTGATCCACCTCTAGCCACACCACACTCGATAATGACGTCCGGCTTGGTCTTCCAGATCACCTCCTGTGTAGCCATGATATCGGCTGGCATCTGGATGATTGGCACTCCCATCCAACTCCAGAGGTAAGAGTAGTCGTACTTGTCCAGCGTATCGAACATTCGTGAGGATAGGGCGAGCGCTGCCGTGTCCTTTCCCAAGGCAAGTGCCTGTTCGCGCTTCTTCTTTTCAAACTCTTGTCTATCGTCCATTTTGCTCAAGAGTCTTGCCTTCTTCTCCGTGCCTTTCCAGACAATCTGTTCAAAGTGGTGACGATTCTCATGTTCATTTGATAGACGGTAGACACATATATGGCCGCTATAGCGCCGGGGAAGTCATACCGCAAGTGTGTCTCCCTGATCAAACTGGCGGAGATGTTTCCTGGCGACGAGCTGGCCGTTGAATGATTCAAGGTTACTCTGCGGGTCCACAGAGCGGTATTGTGGGCAAAGTGGCTCTCCCATGATGAGTTAAGCCTCTGGCGCAAGCTGATGCGAATTGGTGCAGGGGTTGCCGATCCTGTTCTCGGTGTGGGTCTGGTTGTCCATGGAGAAGGCCGAGGCATTTTGGCACCTTCTGAAGAAGGAACTCTTCGCCCGCCGCGATGATGTCATCGACATCGTCACAGTTCGCTTTCCCATGTTCATGTCGCTGTGGTGTTAAGGACACTCCGCAAGATCGGCCAGGAGACGCTGATCGATCCTATGCTATCATCAGGCGACAATCCAACACATGACATCGGAACTCGATTTTGTGTGTGACATTACCAGTGCGCCAAGCCAACTGGTGAAGTCCTGCCGGATTACGAGTTGCATGCCTGCCCGGTCACAGGGTACAAACATCGGCAAAGCGGAGCGCCAGACGGCATGTGGACAAGCACAGGAAGCATCATCCTGGACACCCACAAAAGCCTTGCCAAGAAACATGGATGCTCGTTACAGGACTTGAGCAGCTGCCGCAATTCTCAAACATGATGCGGGAGTGATCCGATGAAACGCTATTTTCTGAAAGAGGCGAGATAGTCCCGCAAGCCGGTCTCAAGCGAAATCGGAGAAGCAATATTAGCTTCTGATTGAAGGCGTGTGGTATCCGCAATAATTGTTGGCGGCTCGCCTTGGCCCAGAGGACGTTCGCCGAAGCGGAACACGTCGCTGGCGCCTGTAATCCTGCGAACGAGCGCACCAATCTCTTCGATTGAAACCCCCATTCCGCTGGCAACGTTGATCGGACCGGTCAATGGCGACAGAGCGATAGCTGCCAGTGCCTCTCCAATGTTTCGCACGTCCCAGACGTCCCGTACGGTGTCACGTGGGCCACACAACAGCGGTTCTTCCCTCAAACATGCCCGCAACATTGAAGGAATAAGCTTCACCGGGGGTTCGCCGACACCGAACGGGAAAAACACGCGAGCCCATACGGCAGTTGCGCAGTGTCTTTCTGCCGCCTTGAGTATCGCATTGCCAGCCCTGGCCTTGGCTTTCCCATATGGTGTGTGCGGAGCAATGGTCGCATCTTCCGAGAATGTGCCGCCCAACGTCCAATCATACTCCGCGCAGGTGCCTGTGGCTATCACTCTACGACCGCCTGCAGTGAGAAAACGCTCAACAAGGTCAGCCGTCGCACTCTCCCATTGTTTGTTGAGATCGCTATGCCAGAAAGTCGAGTGTTCGGTAACCCAGGCAAGATGTACAAGAGTATCGGCGCGGGCACCAGAAAGGGCACGAGCCCGGTCATCGTCTTTCAGAAGGTCACACGAACTCGAACACCGCTGCCGAACATCGATTACCTCCGCGCCACGAGCCCGAAGAGAAGCGGCAACCCGACGGCCTACAAAACCATCCGTACCAGTCATCAGTATCCGTCGTCTTGTCATGACTTGCGATCGCAGTTGCTCCCAACGCACGGCCGAGAAACGGACCAAACGGCACCATGTTTGTACCGTAATCTGCCTCCATCATGACACAGTGCCGAATCAGCCGCACAGAACGAATCACAGTGGCAGGTTGTCGAATCGTCGCAGGAGTGGTTTGACGAGGGACCCGCCATAGCCGATGACCTGCTTCCGGGCCTCTGTCGTAAGATCCTTGTGCCACTTCCGATGATGTGTCCGAACCAAGGAACACACATACCGTTGAACAAGATCCCCGTACCGCGTGGACGATCGCTTGCTCGTTGCTCTCACCGACGAACAGGGCCGACAACTGGGCGCTACGGCCCATTCGCCCGCGCTGCTTCTTGGTCCGATGCAGAGCTCCGGAGTGTTTTGGCGAGTGCTCAGGGTGTGACCAACACGACGACCGCAGCACACTTGACGCAAGGCCAATTGTGGCGGGCAATTGGCGTCGGCGGTTTCCGGGGCACCGTGTGAAGGGAGTGAATGACGTACTGCGTCCAAATCAACCTCGGTCGTGCTATGGACGAGAAGGTGGCAGGACTGATTGCTCAGGCCTGGCAGAACATCCTTGACGGTGTGGTCGCATGAAGCTTTCGCGTTGTGATCGAAGCGGGGGAGGTGCTCAAGACACCGTGCTATGCAGGAAAGTCTATGGGTCAGGAGGAAGGCTGCGTTGGAGACAGTGTTGACATACATGGTCTCGTGTCTTGGAACTGGCGAGGGCGTTGTCAACAACACTTGTAGCGCCACGGTACCATCTTGCCCGCAAGATCGACTGTCTTGAGGTGATCTTGTCGCTGGAATCAGGGGTGGCGTTGGGATAAACGAGGCTAAACACGAGGGGCTGACATGCAGGCAGTCATCCTGGCAGGCGGTCGCGGCACACGAATTTCCGAGGAAAGTCATCTGCGTCCAAAGCCGATGATCGAAATTGGCGGGCGACCGGTCCTGTGGCACGTGATGAAGATATATGCGGCGCACGGGATCAGTGATTTCATCATATGCCTTGGCTACAAGGGTTATCAGATCAAGAAGTACTTTGCGAATTATGTGCTCCATTCTTCCGACGTGACGATCAACGTGCAGACGGGGGAAATCGTCTATCATCAGTCAGACGCGGAACCCTGGCGGGTGACGTTGGTCGATACCGGCCCGGAAACTCTGACCGGTGGGCGCCTGAAGCGTGTCGCGCCCTATCTTGAAGATCGGTTTTGTCTGACCTATGGCGACGGGATAGCAGATATCGACCTGACGGCCGAGATCGCCTTTCATCGTCGACACGGGCATATCGCGACCGTGGCGGCCGTGACGCCACCAGGACGCTATGGGGCCCTCGACCTGGCGACATCCGGAGAGGTGAAGCGTTTCGTTGAGAAGCCACGCGGCGGCGAAGGTGTGATCAACGGTGGTTTCTTCGTGCTTGAAAGAGGCGTGCTGGACTGGATCGAGGGGGACCAGACACCCTTTGAATCCACGCCACTTGAGAGTCTCGCCAGGGACGGCGAGTTGTTTGCATATCGGCACACGGGCTTCTGGCACGCGATGGACACGCTTCGCGACCGTATTCACCTTGAAGATCTGTGGGCAACCGGTCGCGCACCCTGGAAAATCTGGTCATGAGCCTCTGGCGCGGACGTCGTGTCCTGCTGACCGGGCATACCGGGTTCAAGGGGGCTTGGGGCGCACGCTGGCTGGCGCGCCGTGGGGCGGAGGTGACGGGACTGGCTTTGCCTCCAAGCTCCAATCCAAGCCTCTATGAAGTGCTGGGTACGGCTCATCTCGCAGACGAACACATGGTCGATTTGCGCGACCCTGCGTCGGTTCGGCGAGCTGTAGAGGTTGCGCGTCCCGAAATCGTACTGCACATGGCAGCGCAGTCCATCGTCCGTGCCTCGTACCATGATCCGGTTGGTACATTTGCGACGAACCTCATGGGTACGGTGCATCTTTTGGAGACGCTGCGGAAAGTCGGCGAACTGAAGGCGATCCTCGTCATTACCTCTGACAAGGTCTATGAAAATGACGATGAAGGACGGGCGTTCCTGGAGAGTGACCGCCTGGGCGGTCATGATCCTTACTCAGCTTCGAAGGCAGCGACGGAGGTCGCGGTATCGTCCTATGCCCGATCCTTTTTCATGAACAAAGGTGTGCGGGTCGCGACGGCGCGGGGTGGAAATGTGATTGGCGGTGGTGATTTCGCAGACGACCGGATGGTACCGGATATCGTGAGGGCTGCACGACGGAATGAAGCGCTGATCTTGAGGAACCCGACAGCAACAAGGCCCTGGCAGCACATTTTGGATTGTCTCTCGGGCTATTTCGCGTTTGCCGAAGGGCTGTTGGTCGGCGAAGAGGTTCCGGCAGCGCTTAACTTCGGACCGCGATCCGATGCACCAGAGACCCCGACGACAGAGCTGGTGAAAAGGATGCAATCCGCGATGGGGGTGGCGTCCGGATGGCAGCAGGACGTCGCACCACAGCCAATCGAGAAGGAGCGACTTTCAGTCGATGCGAATGAAGCGTTGCACGTACTCGGCTGGCAGGCTCGACTGGACGTCGAGGCCGCAATCAACCTGACGGCGACGTGGTACGCGGCGCAGGCTCGAGGAGAAGACATGGTGGCTTTCACCGATGCGCAGATCGACTCCTTCGAGGAGCTTGCATCGTGACCGCAGACTGTCGCTTCTGTGGAACGCAGTTGGCGCAGACTCTGGTTGATTTCGGCGCGACGCCGTTGGCGAATTCCTACCTGTCCGGCCCTGACGCAGTCGAGCTTGAGCGTTCGTTCCCGCTTCACGTCATGGTCTGCAACACGTGCTGGCTGGTGCAAACGACCGAGACGGTGCCGGCCGAGGTAATTTTCAACCACGGATACGCCTATCTTTCCTCGTATTCGACCGGCTGGGTTGCGCACGCAAAGGCATATGCGGAGGAGATGGTGAAGCGTATGGCCCTGGATGAGGAAAGCCAGGTGATCGAGGTTGCGTCAAATGACGGTTACCTGCTGCAGCATTTCGCGGTGATGGGCGTCCCGGTCCTTGGCGTGGAGCCGGCGGGTCACGCCGCTGAGATCGCGAAGGCAAGAGGCGTCCCGACTCGTGTCGCGTTCTTTGGCGAAGAGACAGCGCGTGCCATTCGCACAGAAGGCATTTGCGGCGATCTGATAACGGCGAACAACGTCCTCGCTCACGTGCCGGATATCCTGGACTTTGCGAGAGGAGTCCCAATTCTCCTCGCGGACAGAGGTGTCGTGACGTTCGAGTTCCCGCATCTGGCCAACCTAATCGAGCAGGTGCAATTCGATACGATCTATCATGAGCACTACTCCTATCTTTCGCTCGCCTTCGTCGAGACGCTTCTGCAGGCAGTCGGGCTGAAGGTGTTCGATGTGGAAACGCTGGCGACTCATGGCGGGTCGTTACGCGTGTTCGCCGGGCACGTTGGCGTGCATACGGCAACGGGGGCAGTTCAAGCGGTACGTGCGCAAGAGGAGGAGATGTTGCTTACCAGACCAGCGGGCTATTTCGGGTTTCCGGCACAGGTGGAGACGCTGGTGAATGGACTACTGTCATTCCTGCAAACGGCGAAGCGAGAGGGCAAGCGAGTCGCTGGATATGGTGCAGCCGCGAAGGGAAACACATTTCTCAACGTCGCGGGAATCGGGAGCTCGTTGATGGAATTTGTCGTTGATAGGAACCCGGAGAAACAGGGCACGCTGTTGCCGGGAAGCCATATTCCCGTGCGCCCGGTGGACGAGATCGTGTCTGCCAGACCCGACTACCTCGTCATTCTTCCATGGAACATCGCGCCCGAGGTCATTTCACAGCAGGCCCGTATTCGCGATTGGGGCGGGCAGTTTGTGACGGCCGTGCCGGAGCTTCGTGTCATATGAAGTTTCGGGAAACCCCACTTGCAGGCGTAGTCGAGATTGAGGCCGAATCTCATCTTGATGATCGTGGCGGGTTCGCAAGGCTCTACTGCCCGAACGAGTTTGAGGCTGCGGGCATTAAGTTCGAGCCAACGCAGGTCAACTTGTCGACGAATTGCGTGCGGCACGTGCTGCGAGGGCTTCACTACCAGAACGAGCCATATGCCGAAGCGAAGCTAGTGCGCTGCATCAGGGGACGTATCTGGGATGTTGCTGTCGATCTTACGACTGGTCGTTGGCATTCGGTTGAACTCAACGCAGAGAGAATGAACGCGGTGTTCCTGCCGGAAGGCGTGGCTCATGGATTTCTGACACTGACCGACAATGCGCACGTCCTGTATCAGATGGGTCGGGACTTTGTGCCCGGACAGGCGAGGGGAATTCGCTGGGACGATCCCGATCTTGGGATTGACTGGCCGGCCTCACCCAAACTGATGTCCGACACCGACCGCAGCTGGCCCTGCTGGCGCGACGTGACTCTCGCCTGATGTTCATTTGATGGCAGTCATCAGGGTCAATTGGGCGGTGACATGGGTGTCGCGAACGGCGCAAGGAACTATGCGGGCATTGCATTCGAAATGGTTCGGTGTCGATATTCGCCCTCCATTGAGCAGCATGGGCGACGTGCCTGGCTTTGCGGAGAAGTGCTGTGAAACCGTCGGCTGAGGAATTCGGACGGTACGCGCCATTTCCGATTGTGGATTGGTTGTACATGGTGATGAACCGCATATACAAACGTGGTTACATCGGACGGAGGGTGTTTGGGCGACTGTACTGGCTGGAGAGGTCGTTCACCCGTGGCCGGGGTGCTGTCCTGGACGTAGAGAGGTTTGGCCTCTACTGGAGGTTGCATCGGTTCGACAATGTGTCCGAATCGCGACTTCTGCGCCGTCCGGACTCGTTTGAAGCCGATGAAATCGCATTTATTCTTGATATGGCCGTTGGGAATTTCATCTTCATCGATGTCGGCGCCAATTGCGGATACTGGTCCTTGAGGATAGCGAAGAAGCTTGCAGGCAAGGGATCGGTAATCGCCATTGAGCCACAGCCTGTGATGCTTGAGCGTCTTCAATACAACGCCGATATCAATGCTATCTGTCTGAGCCACATCTTTGATTGCGTTGTAGGCAGTCGATCTGGCGCTGCAATGCTCAAGTTGGACGAGCGCAATCTTGGACGGTCGCGTGTATCGGACAACGGTTCACTGCATGTGGAAATGAAGACCTTGCTGGACATTGTCCGGTGTGCGGGCTTGTGTCACATCGACGCCATCAAGGTTGATGTCGAGGGCTACGAGGACAGGGTGTTGGAGCCATTCCTCCGCGGTGCGGTTGACACACTGTTGCCTAGGGTGATCGTTGCGGAGTGTTCCTGGTCCGGGAGCTGGGATGATGATTGGTTGGCACGTGCCCGGGAGAGGGGATACCGAGAGATAGAGCGGACCCGGAATCACAACGTCATCCTGGTTCGAGAGGGGTGATGGACATGTTGACTGCTGTGGTGGTGGCCCACAACGAGGAGCATCAACTGGATGCATGTCTTTCCTCCCTGGGGTTTTGTGATTCCATGGTGGTTGTGCTGGACCGGTGCACCGATGCTTCGGAAAAGATTGCCAGACGGTACGCCGACCAGGTTGTCACGGGAGCCTGGGAAGGACCGGAGGGTCCGCGCCGACATGCCGGTCTAGACTTGGTCACGGATGGCTGGGTTCTTGAGGTCGATGCCGACGAGCGGGTCACACCTCAACTTGCTGCGGAAGTTCTCGAGACTGTCAGCAGTGCACCATCAACGGCTTACTACATCGTTCCCTACGACAATTACGTGGGCACACGCCTGATCCGGCATGGCTGGGGTGCCTATTTCGGTGTCTCGGCGACTGCCAGGCTGTTCAGGGCCGGGATGAAGAAGTGGGGGAGCGAAAGGGTTCATCCGCGCGTTCAACTCGAAGGAGAACGACGGTACCTGAAGGAGCGAATGGTTCACTATGTCGACCGCGACATCTCCGACATGATGGCGAGACTTGATCGCTACACAAGAGCGCGGGCGCTTGATCTCAAGGATAGCGGCGACATTGGAACGTTACCGAGGAATGTCGTCCGAGTTTTCAGCCGGTTTTACAAGTGCTACGTGCGCCGCGGTGGCTGGAAAGAAGGACACTGGGGTTTTCTCATAGCCCTGATGGCCGGCCTCTATCCTCTGCTTTCCCATCTGAGGGCACGTCTGGAGTAGTGTGACGTGGAGATTGGCAGCATATCGTTCACTTTGCGACGTATTTGATGCCGGGCGTACCGTACCCCTGTTTAGCCCGTGTTTGTTAGACCTTTTGCAGCGCCTTCTTCGGCACGGCCCTGCCGCTGCCGACGGTGGCCGTGGTCGAGGTGCCGGGGGCCTCGGATCAGAACCGATCCTCATGTTCTCCAGAGCCTGCTGGACCCGGCGTTCGAAAAAGCGGGGATACATGGCGCCATCCTTGACAGTCGACCGATTGTCGAAACCAACGAATTGTGTGGACAAGCGTGGAAACCGTTGGTGAGAGGGAAGGCATGGTGGCTCAACCGTCAGACGAGTAGTTCTCTGTTGGCGGTTTTGTAGAAGCGCGTGATATCGGCTTCGAGCCGCGCTTTTGATGAGGCCTTGATTGGCTTTTTCCCCATTGTGATTGCCCTATCGGGTTGGCTGGCGTGGTCGCTGCCCGTGACGGAGCGATGGCGACGCTGGCGATCGAGCGTTTTCGCTCAGTCGTCCTGATCCCGGTTGCGCAGGATGTCGTTCCAGTCGGTGTTGTCGGGCGGCCTGCGCCGTGTCATGCGGACGTGGGCCGGGATGTCGATCCTGGAGCGGAGCGTGTCGGCCTGCCGGTCGCCGGCTGTATCGCCGTCCTGGGCGAGGATGATGGTGGTGAGTGCGGGCAGGATGCGGGCGGCGTGGCTGATCTGGGCGCACTGCGCCGCGGCGGGAGCGCCTGCGGTGGAGAGGAAGGCGTGCTCGGTGGGGCATCCGTCGATCTGGGCGAGGCTGAGCGCGTTGACGGCGCCTTCGGTGATGACGAGGGCGGCGATGGCGTCAGGGGTGCGACTGGCGAGGGCGAAGAGGGCGCGGCGTCCCCCTGTGGCGAAGCGCCGGGGTCCGTCGGGCGGGGCGATTTCGAAGCCGGTGATGATGCGCCTTGCGTTGCGGTGTGCGAACAGGACGTGGCCCCTGTCATCGCATCGGATGAGGGGTTTCCAGGTGTCGAGTGTGGAGCGCCGGATGCCGCGCCGGATGAGCCATGGGGGAGCGGGGTGTTCCCGGGCGCGGCGCCATGTGTCGAGGAAGGTTGCGCGTCTGGTGGCGCGGATGGCGGCGAAGGAGAGGCCTCGGTTCTTCATGAAGTCGACAGCGGTGCCGTTGTCGTCGGCGTCCTGGGTATTGAAGTAGGTCCAGTGTCCGTTGTCCTGGCGCTTGAGGACGAGCTTGGGGAGGCCGGGTCCCCGCAGCACGGGGTTCATGGGCGTCGAGGCGTGTGTGTCGCGGACGTATCCCCATCGCGCGGCGATGGTCTCCAGCGGCATGCGCTTGACGGCCTCGAGGTCCCTCCTGAAGGCGTCATCGGCCACCCTTGCGTCCCAGGCGGAAGGAGTCGCCGTCGATGGTGACGATGGTGGCGTTGTGGACGAGGCGGTCGACGGTTCCGGCGATCGAGCTGGTGGAGGGGAAGATGTGGTCCCACTGGGCGAAGCCCAGGGAGGTGGTGAGCAGGGTGGAGCGTCGCTGGTAGCGCCGGGTGATGATGGCGTAGAGGAGGTCTCCCTGGTGGCGGTCGAGCGTGAGATATCCGATTTCGTCGAGGACGAGCAGGCGGGGCCTGGCGATGAGGGTGAGGTGATGCAGCAGGAGTTGCCGGCTGTCGAGGCTGGCGAGCCGGGCGAGCAGGCCGGGAGCGTTGGCGAAGCGCACGGTATGGCCGTGGACGAGGGCCTGGTGGGCGATGTTGGCGGCGATCATGGTCTTGCCGGTTCCCTGTCCGCCGATCAGCACTGCGTTGGTGCGCTCATCGATGAAGTCGAGGGCCATCAGCCTGTTGACGGCCTCGGCGTCGATGGCCCGCGGCCATGACCAGTTGAAGTCGGCCAGGGGCGTGAAGGCGGGGATGTGGGCGGCGGCGCGGCGCCGTTCGAGGCTGCGCGCGGAGCGCTCCTTTTCTTCCCGGTCGATGAGGTCACAGAGCCAGTCGGCCTCGGCGATCTCGTCCCAGCGGGAGACGAGGCCATGGAGCCTGAGCGCCCGGGCGCGTTCCTTGAGTGTGGTCACGTGTCGTCTCCCTTGCGTGTCGTGTCGTAGGCGTCGAGGCCGGATGGACGCACCGTGGCGCTCCGTGCCCGGGGATCGGTGATGTCGACGGGCCAGGGCGGCCGGCCGTGGTCGTGATGGCGTTCCTCGAGGATGTGGCGGACGGTGTGGACGTGGGGGGATGAGCGCTTGAGGGCCTCGTCGACGGCGCCGGCGAGCGCCGCGGCGCCATGGATGTCGAGCAGCCGGATGAAGGCCCGGGCGCTGAGCCCGACATGGCCGGAGCTGGCGGCGAACAGGTCCTCGAGAGCGGGCACGGCGCGCAGCAGGCGGTCTCTCGCGTGGCGCCGCCGCGCCGCCTGCGACCTCCTGGTGAGGGCGGCGATGTGGTCGGGATCCTCGATGACCTCCTGCCTGCCGTAGCAGCGTTGATGGACGCCGATCACCGTGGCGCCGTCGAGGATGCGCACGGTGTCGGGGCTGGCGGCGACGGTGACGGTCGAGTGGACAGTCCCGGGCGGCACGCTGTAGCTGTTCTTGTCGAAGAGAACGAACGGTGTGGCGCCGACCCGGGCGGGGCGCATCTCCTCGGCCGGGAAGGGCGTGTCGGGCAGGGGCGTGAGGAAGCGCCGCTCCTTCTCGAAGGCCTCCCGGACCGTGCGCGTGCGATCCCCGGGCCAGGGCCGCTCGAGGGCCGGTCCGTCGCACCATGCCCGCGCCGCCTCGTTGAGCGCGTCGAGCGGCTCATCGGCACGCACGTGGGGCATGAAGGCCGTGCGGACGTATCCGATACTCCGCTCCACGCGTCCCTTGTGACGGGGATTGCGGGGCCATGCGGCCGGGGCCTCGAAGGCATAGTGTCGGAAGAAGTCGATGAACGTGGGATTGTAGGTGATGGCGCGGCCGCGGCGGGCCGTCACGACGCTTCGGAGGTTGTCGTAGAGCAGGCTCCTGGGAACGCCGTTCAGGGTCTCGAAGGCGGCGATGTGACCGGCCAGGAAGTGGCTCATCGTGGTGCCGTAAGAGAAGCGCAGGACGATGCGCCGGGAGTAGCTGAGCGTCAGCACGAAGCCCATCAGCCGGCGCTCGGCGCGGCCGATCGTGACAGGACCGAAGTCCCCCCAGTCGACCTGGCCCTGTTCCCCCGGATAGAAGGTGAGCTGCATCGCCGCCCGGGACGCCCGCCGCGGCCTCATGGCGCCGACGATGTGGCGGAAGTGGTCGCTGCCTCCGGTGTAGCCCCGGTTGTGCACCATGCGGTAGAGGTTGGAGGCCAGGATGTCGGGGTTCTTGCGCAGTTCCTCCTCGATGAACGGGATCCACGGATCGATCTGCCGCGGCCGCCGCCGCGGCGTCACCCTGGCGGCCTCGAGGGCCCGCCTGACCGTGCTGTGATGGATGCCGAGATGGCGGGCGATGGCCCCCACGGACCACCCCTCGGCCCTGTGAAGACGCACGACCTCGGCCCGCGTGTGATCGTCAATGGCCATCTCTCACTCTCTCGTCCGGCGTGTCGGCCGTGGCCACTGGCTCGTCGTCACAAGGAACGGGCACAACCGGCCACATGCCGCGCAACGGGACCCCCGTTCGGGGTCCTCGAGCACGTGCCGGCCACCATGAACCGGCGCCTTCGCCCCGGCCAAGCCATGGTCCGTTACGGTTTTTTGCGCGACACGGTGACGGGCGGTGGAGACACGAGCCTTCGCACGCGCCCTCTCCCAACGGCGCAGGCGGAACCGGCGCTGACGCTCCCGGTTGCCCCGGCGTCCCTTCGGGCTCTTCGCATGGCGCCGGTTGGAGGCACGGCGGCGCGCCCGGCGCGCCTCCATGCTGCAGGTCTTCGAGCAATACAGATGGCCGCGATCGCAGGCCTCGCACAGAACCACCTGGCGGCGGCACAGGCCGCACCTGAAGACCCGACCCTCACGACACATCCGGCGCCTGAAGAATGGGGTGGACCCGACTCCCCAACCGCCTGATACTCAAGGCAGAGCGCGGTCCCCATGACCAGCTCGTCGGGTGCGGCGCCGGTCATGTCCATTCCACAGGATGCCGGTGCCGCATCACTCTTCCCAGGGCGCCGATCCTCCCCCATCTCCGGCACACCGGCCAGACCCCGGACGCCATCCACGAGCGCCCGTCACATCCCGGGCGTGCCGGCGGCGAGAGCACACCGCAACCGCCCCGGGACAGCACGCCTCGCAGGTCGCCCGGCACACCAGGCCTGCAAGGCCGCCAGACCGGCCCAATAGAATGTTCACAATGGGGAAGAAAACGATGCGGACCGACAGTGCATCACACCAAAGCGCGGCTCGAAGCCGATATCACGCGCTTCCTCACCACCACCAACAGTTCTCTGTTGGACGGGTCCTGCGAGTGGACCAGTGAACGCAGGGTGAGACAGTTCTGCGCCATGCCGGAAGCGTAACTGTCCTTGCTCTCCGCCGCTCGGCGCTCCGTCGAGGGGTCTCCCCGACTTTGGTCGCGCACCGGTATGCCGGTGCTGTCGGCAATCGGCCCCTCGTAGCGATGCCTGGCGCCGCCTTTCGTCGGCGTGCGCCGATCGCCCATGACGCGCAGGAAGGCCTCGAGGACAGGCATGTGCACCGTCTCCGTGTCGCGGTCACATGTCCTTGCCGGCGCCCGCGCTGCCTCGTTGGGCAAATCTTGGAAGCGTGTCTTCCGGGTCCGCCCGATCTTCTCAATCTGATTCTTGAGCAGACGAGGCGGTATCGTGTCGCGACGTGGCCCGACCGGAAGCAAGATCGGATCCTGTCTCGCGGTGGTCAGTCCGGGGCTGCGTGACACGGCCTTGCCGACAGCGTCCTGACGTCGATTGCTGTTGCCCTTGTCGCCCCTCGCAATGTTCAGCTCATCTTAAGCAGACAAAAATCTCATTTTTCCTTTCCTATTCTCCCAAATGTCCGTATCTTGGTGTTGGAAGGACTGCTAATGTCAAGAATGTCCATCGCCAAGTCACTGGACCGCATGCCGGAGGCGTTCGTCTCCGACAAGCACATCACGCGGACTGTGTCGCGCGAGGTCAAAGCCGGAAGGCTGCGCAAGCTGGCCTCGCGGCTCTATACCCGCAACATGACCGATCCTCCCGATGCGATCGTCGCCCGCAACTTGTGGAGCGTAGTCGCCGGGTACTTCCCGGGAGCGCTTGTTGCCGACCGGACCGCACTGGAGAACGTGCCGGCAACTGACGGCTCCGTCTGTCTGATCACTGCACGCGGCCAGGACATCGCACTTCCGGGTTTCACCCTGCGGCCCAGGCGCGGTCGAGGACCGTTTCCGACCGACCGACCGTTTCTCGGCGAGCTCTTCTTGAGTTCTACTGCGCGCGCTTACTTGGAAAACATGCGTCCGTCGCGGGCGCGTCGTGGGCTCGTGGCTCGCACCCTCGGCCGGGTTGAGATCGAGGAGCGGCTTGATTCCCTCATCCGCCGCTCGGGTGAAGGTACCGCGAACCGCCTGCGCGACGAAATCCATTCCCTGGCTGCCGCCCTTGACCTCGAGGAGGAAGCCTCGGCCCTCGATGCGATGATCGGTGCCTTGCTCGGCACTCGCGAGGCGGAACTGAGCGCACCCCCTGCCGTCGCCCGTCGTCTGGGCCGTCCCTTCGATCCGGACCGCATGATCTTGTTCCAAACCCTTCACGCGGCCCTGCGAGACCATCCCCCGCTCTCCCGCATGGCGCCCATTCGCGGGTCCCAGAGCAATGCGACACTCGCCTTCTTCGAAGCCTATTTCTCGAACTTCATCGAGGGCACCGAGTTTGCCGTCGACGAGGCCGCCGACATCGTGTTTCGCGGCGTCATCCCCAACGGGCGGCCAGCGGATGCACACGACATGCTGGGAACCTGGCGTATCGTGTCCGACCATCGGGAAATGTCCCGCACCCCTGCCGATGCCCCTGAGGTGGAAGTGCTTCTCAAGGCCCGGCACGCATCGATCATGGAAGGTCGGCCCGACAAGCAGCCCGGAGCCTTCAAGCAGGTGGAGAACCGCGCAGGCGCTACCGTATTCGTCGCGCCAGACCTTGTCGCCGGCACCCTGGCGCAGGGGTTCGACCTTTGCCGGAGTCTGGAAACACCCTTTCAGCGCGCAGTATTCATGAAGTTCCTTGTCTCCGAGGTCCATCCATTCTCCGACGGAAACGGCAGGACGGCACGGATCATGATGAACGCAGAACTGTTGGCTGCGGGCGAAGAGCGCATCATCGTACCCACCGTGTACCGCGCCAACTATCTTTCCGCGCTGAAGGCACTCTCGCAATCCGGCCGGCCCCAGCCCCTGATTCGCATGCTCGACTATGCACAGAGATGGACTGCAACCGTCGACTGGTGCTCTCTCGATGAAACGACACGCGAGCTCGACGACTGCAACGCCTTCCTGGATGCGGTCGTCGCCGACGAGGAGGGCAAACGCCTGCTTCTCCCGGCAAGCGACATCGATTGAAGAGAACAATCTGCCTGCTCAATTGAGTGCTGCTGACCCGGATCGGTCATTCGGCCGAGGAACGACGCGCAGAGTGGTGCAACATGGTCTGCCTGGGGTGAGCGGCGGCGAGCGTGAGTGTGGTCCAGTCGTCGCGGATGGTGGTGGCGCGCGGCTCGTATCCAGCCTCGCGGTAGGCGTCGAGGACAGGGGTGGCCTGGTCTTCGAGAAATCCCGTTTGCGTTCGCCGAAGCCGCACGCCTTCAGGTCTTCTTCGCGCGGGCTCTGGGCAAGGCGCTCGAAATCGCTGTCCGAACTGACCATGACGACCCTTTCGAGGGTGCGTTTGTGCATGAGATCCATGGCATCGATCACCGGCGCCATACCGGAAGCGTAACTGTCCTTGTTCTCCGCCCGTCCGGCGTTCCGTCAAGGGAGAGAACCTGTCTTCCCGGCTTTGGTCGCACACTGGTATCCCGGTGCTGTCGGGTCCCGCGATGTGCTCGCTGTTGGCAGCCTGCAACTCGCTAGCGCGTTGGTCCGCAATTGCTCCCGGTCGCCGCGCTGCCAGTTTCGGGAACGACGCTATTCCTTGTCTCCTGGGCGCACACATGATCATCGATCCGGTTGTACTACTCTGACGACTGCGTCCCTGCCGTTCACAAGGACCCGCGAGACGCATTGCCGATCCCTCGGCCAAGGCGGTAGCCAATCCAGGCAGGAAATGTTACACTGTGACCAGTTTTCTGACCATATGAGGATATCATGGTTACGGTCAATCTGACTCAGGCCAAGGCACGCTTGAGCGAATTGCTTGACAAGGTGGAGGCCGGTCAGGACGTGTTGATCACTCGTCACGGCAGGGCTGTAGCATGCATGTCCGCCGCAGCAGGTCCCAAGAAGCCGATTCCCTTGCAGGAGTTGGCGGAGTTTCGTTCCACCATGCCCCGATTGCGACGCCCCGCCGTTGAATCGCTGCGTGACCTTCGCGACGAGAAATACTGAAACAGCCAGTCAATCCCGATGCGCTATTTTGACACCAGTTTCCTGGCGCCTCTCATCCTGTCTGAGGTCACCAGCGAACCGGTCTCTGACTTTGTCGCCGCACTGCCCCCGGACGAATTGGCAGTCAGCGACTGGACGCGAGTCGAATACGCTTCGCTTCTTGCCCGCGAGGTTCGCATGGGAGGTCTGGATACCGGTAGAGCGCGCGAGGCGGTATCAAGGTTTGACACGTTGATCAGAGATTCCTTCCTTGTCCTGTTGCCAGACCGTGATGATTTCGATTGCGCTTGCGAGTGGCTTGGTCACTACGAGACCGGTTTGAGAGCCGGTGACGCTCTGCACCTTGCCATAGCGGGAAACCGCGGCGCGAAGGCAATCTACAGCCTCGACAAACTGATGATTTCGGCAGGCAGGATGCTGGGCTTGCCCACAAGCGCAGGAACTGTCGTGAGCCAAGACAATTGAAACGGGGATCATGACAACTGGCTGACAGCCGCACTGCCGCAGGTTGCAATGTGGTTCCATTGTCGGGGCAGCGGACTGATCGATGATGGCGCCGGCCCACCGTCTCGACGTCACAGTGGGGCAACGTGGGATCGGACGGACGCCTTGTCGGTTGCGGCACGGCCAGACGCGAGGTCTACCGGGGGTGCGCGAGCGTGAGCGTGGTCCAGTCGTCGATGAGGGTGGTGGCGAGTGGTGCGTATCCGGCCTGGCGGTAGGCGTCGAGGACGGGGGCGGCCTGGCCTTCGAGAAATCCCGAGAGGATGACGGTTCTGGCGTGGATCGAGGGGGCCATCTCGATGAGGGGGCGGGCCAGGATGTTGGCGATGACGAGGTCGAAGGGCGTGCCCGGGAAGGCGCTGAAGGCGTGGGCGCAGACGAGATGGATGCGGCCGGCGAGACCGTTCTCCGCGATCTGGCGTTGAGCAAAGGCAAGGGCGAGGGGATCGTTGTCGGCGGCGATGACGTCGCAGTCCCACAAGAGGGCGGCGGCGATCGAGAGAATGGCCGATCCGCATCCCATGTCGAGGACGGTTCGGGGCGGCGTCTTGAGAGCGCCGAGGGCGTGGAGGCACCCGGCGGTGCTCGGGTGCTCGCCGGTTCCGAAACCGGCCCCGGCCTTCATGCGGATGAGGTGCGGGCATGTGTTTGCCGGGCAGTCGCCATGGACGATCGTGAAGGGTCCGACGACAAGGGGCGGAAAGGCGCGGGCGTTCTCCGTGACCCAGTCCCGTGCCGGCAGTTCATGGAGGGAAGGCGTGAGGCCGAGGTGCGTCTCGATGTGCCGGCGCGCGCGTTCGGCTTCCTCGCGGCTGGCGAAGAGGGCCTGGACGTGTGTGCCGAAGAGGGAAAGGGCGAGAGGCTCGAGTTCATCGAGGAGGTCGTGTGCCCGCTCGTGCTCCGCCTCGAGCTGCCAGGTCATGCCGGCGTGACGAAGGCCGCCATGATCTTCTTGCGGCCGGCCTTCTCGAAGGCGATGTCGAGTTTCTCGCCGTCGGCCTTGAGGACCCGGCCATAGCCGAATTTCTGGTGAAAGATGCGGGTGTCGGGCTCGGGCGGAGCGCCGGTCGCGGGCGCTGCGGAGACGTCCCGGGAAGGGAACTGCTGCTGTCGGCGGGCGAGGGTGCGCGAGAAGTTGCTGTCGGTGACGGGCTCACCGAACTCTTCACGGTTGCGGTAGCCGACGAGGGGGGATTCGTCCGTCTGGACGTGTTCGCCCGGGAGTTCGGCAAGGAAGCGTGAGGGAAGGTTGGACGTGGTGTGGCTGTAGATCCGCCGGGTGGCCGCGTGGAAGATGGCAACGCGCTGGCGGGCCCGGGTGAGGGCGACGTAGGCCAGACGGCGTTCCTCTTCGAGGCCCTTGTTGCCGTCCTCCTCGAGAGCGCGCTTGTGAGGAAAGAGGTCCTCTTCCCAGCCGGGAAGGATCACGGTGTCGAATTCAAGGCCCTTGGCCGCATGGAGCGTCATGATGCTGATCATGTCGCCGTCGATGGCGATATCTCCGTCCGTGACCAGGCTCACGTGGTCGAGGAACTCCTCGAGGTTCTCGAAGTCGGCCAGGGCAACCACGAGCTCCTTCAGGTTCTCAAGCCTGGCCGGAGCCTGGATGGACTTGTCCTTCTGCCACATCTCCGTATAGCCCGATTCATCGAGAATGACGGGGGCAATCTCCGCCGGGGCCATGCGGCTCGCCTCGGCGCGCCAGCGGTCGATGCTCTCGATGAAGAGACGCAGGGTGCGCCGCCGCGCCGGCGGCAGTGCCGTGGTGTTGACGACGTGGCGCGCGGCGCCGAGCAGACTGCTGCGGGCTTCGCGCGCATGGTCACGCAGGGGGATGAGGGACTTCTCTCCGAGGCCGCGCTTGGGGAGATTGATGATTCTCTGGAAGGCGAGGTCATCATCGTCCTGGCGCACCAGGCGCAGGTAGGCGAGGGCATCGCGGATTTCGCGGCGTTCGTAGAACCTCAGGCCGCCGATGATGCGGTAGGGCACGGCCAGCGTGATGAAGCGCTCCTCGAAATGCCGTGTCTGGTGGCCGGCCCGCACCAGCACCGCCATCTCGTTGAGCGGGTGCTTCTTCCTGTGAAGGTTCTCGACCATGTCGCCCACGGCATGGGCCTCGTCCTCGCCGCTCCACACGCCGTAGACGGCGATGGGTTCCCCGGCGTCGTCGCCTTCGGGCGTCCACAGGGTCTTGCCGAGCCGGGAGCGGTTGTGGGCGATGAGGCCCGAGGCCGCGGCAAGGATGCGCGGTGTCGAGCGGTAGTTGCGCTCGAGGCGCACGACGGTGGCGCCGGGAAAGTCCTTTTCGAACTTGAGGATGTTGCCGACCTCCGCACCGCGCCAGCCGTAGATCGACTGGTCGTCGTCGCCAACGCAGCAGATGTTTCCCGATCCGCGGGCGAGAAGGCGCAGCCACAGGTACTGGATCGCGTTGGTGTCCTGGTACTCGTCGACGAGGATGTAGCGGAACCGCCGGTGCCAGGTGTCGAGCACGTCCGGATGGTCGAGGAGGAGGCGGTAGGGCTTGAGCAGCAGATCTCCGAAATCGGCCGCATTGAGGGATTCGAGGCGCTCCTGATAGGCGTGGTAGAGGGCCTGTCCCCTGCCGTGGGCGAACGCGCCTGCCTCATCTGCGGGGAGCTGGTCGGGGGTCCATCCCCTGTCCTTCCACTTCTGGATCAGGAACGCGAGCATGCGTGGAGGCCAGCGCTTGTCATCGATGTTGGCGGCTTCGACGAGTTCGCGCGCCAGGCGGACCTGGTCGTCGGTATCGATGATCGTGAACCCCGGCTTCAGGCGCACGAGTTCCGCGTGCCGCCGCAGCATGCGCGCGCCGATACTGTGAAAGGTGCCGATCCACAGGCCGGCGGTGGATTGTCCGATGAGGGCACTCACCCGATCCGACATCTCGCCGGCGGCCTTGTTGGTGAAGGTGACAGCGAGAATCTGGCCCGGCCATGCCCTCCTGGTCTCGATGAGATGGGCAAGGCGCACGGTTAGCACGCGGGTCTTCCCGGTGCCTGCGCCGGCGAGCACGAGTACGGGCCCGTCAAGGGCCCTGACCGCCTCGCGTTGCGCCTCGTTGAGATCCTCAAGGAGGGGGGATGGACAGGCGTCCTGCATGACGGGCCTCTTCTATCACAGGTTCGCTGCCCTGTTCACAAGGGGAATTACATAGGAAAGTCACCATGATCGCCTTGACTTCCGGGCGTTCACGAGGGATGAAGCGCGTGTGGTTTGGGGTCGCCTGCCCCGCCCCACCAAACGGCCAATGGAGGGCCGACCGCGCATGGCGCAGGATACTCACGAATATCGGCAAGTCACCTACCGGTTGCTCCCCGGCAGCCGGGCGAAGGCGCGCAAGCTTGCGGCCACCGCGGGCGCGTGCCGCTTCGTCTGGAACACGATTCTCGATCAGCAGGAGCAGCTTGTTGCGGCGGCGAGATTGGCGGGAGCGGACCGGCTGCCCGGCGTGTCGTTCTTCACGCTCGGCAAGGCCTTCATCCAGCTTCGACGTGTCATGCCGTGGCTGCAGGAGATGCCGTTCGCGCCTGTCCGTTACACTCTCCGATATATGTCGCCTATGTGGACAGCCTGGATTCACTGGCGGGCGGATGAGTGCCATGATACCGCCCCCTCGGCGTGCCAGGTTTCTCACCGGACCACTCCGGGTATGAAGGAGACGGGTAAGCTTGCGCAAAGTCTTGCTGATAGCGGCGGTGCTCGTGGTGGTGGCGCTCGCCGCCGGGACCGTGTGGCTCCTGACACGCGATCTCGAACGGTACCGTGGCGAGGTCGAGAAACAACTGGAGACGCTGACCGGCCGTGACGTGACGGTTTCCGGCGACCTCTCCCTGTCGCTCGTTCCCGATCTCAAGGTGGCCCTGAGCGATGTCACCATCGGTGATGCGGATGCTCCCTGGCTCAGCTTGCCGGAGGTCCACGCGGTCGTTTCCCTGGCGTCGCTCATGTCCCTCGATCTCGCTGTCGAGCGGATCAGGTTGGTCGGACCGGTCCTCACCATCGGCGGACCCGGCATGGCTGCTTCCCTCTCCGCCGGCGGGACGGCTTCTCCCCCGGCAGTCAGGATCGACGCCGTCGAGATCGTCGATGCCACGGTGACCTGGCACAGCGAACTCCAAGGGACCCGCGTGTTCGAGGGCCTCGATCTTGCCATGGAGTCCAAGGGTGTGGATGGCCCCTTCGAGATTACCGGCAGTCTTTCGGGCGAGGCCGGGGGATGGTCTCTCGACGCCGCCCTTGGACGACTGACCCGACGGTCTCTTCCTGTGAGCCTCGCGATCGTATCCGACGACGGCACCTCTCTGCGGGCAGCGGGGAGTGTCCAGGACTGGATGAACGTCGCCGGGTTTGCCGGCACCGTGAGACTGGATGCCCCGGACCTCGGCAGGCTGACCGGTCTTGACGGGGCTCAGGGATTGCCGGCGTCGTTCGATGCCGTGATGGCGATCGGCGCCGACACGGTCGAGATCAGCGATCTCGCCTTGCAGCTCGATGACACGGTTGCCTTCGGCGCCATCGAATCGTCGGCAGGCAAGCTGGCGGTCCGCATGACCTCCAGCAGGCTTGATCTCGATCGCCTCGTGTCGTTGGCCCGGGAGATGAAGAGCGACCATCCGGCGCTCGCCTGGTTGCGCGGGCGCCGTGTCGCCATGGATGTCAAGGTCGAACATGCGCTCTACCGGAACCGGACGGCACGACAGGTCGAGGTGGTGGCGTCCGTGGCCGACGGCACGGTTGACATCAAACACGCCGCCGCGCTCCTGCCGGGCAACACGCACGCCGTGGTGACCGGTGTCGCCACCATCAAGGGTGACGTGCCGATCTTTCGCGGTCCGGTCGATGTCACATCGAGTGATCTCAGGAGCACGCTGGCATGGCTGGGAGTGGACCTGGAGGGCGTTCCCCGGGACCGGCTGAGGACTGCCCGGTTGACGGCGCACTGCGAGGCGACGCCGGACTCCGCCGTTCTCTCCGGCATGGATCTTGTTCTCGATTCATCACGCGTGACCGGGACACTTATCGGCCTCTTCGCCGGGAAGAGAAGTTTCATTGCCGATCTCGGCATCGATGAACTGGCGCTCGATGCCTATCTTCCCGCCGGCTTGCCGGGCACCCTTCCGGAGATGGACTGGACCGGGTTCGACATCGATGTCAGGAGCGAGGTCGGAACACTGGTCATGGGTGATGTCGTCGCCGCCGGGGTGTTTGTCGACGGCGCCCTGAGCCAGGGCACCCTGGAATTTCGACGCCTGGAGGCACGCGATGTCTCGGGCGCTGCCGTCAGGGCCAAGGGGTCGATTGAACCGGCTCGCAGGGCCCTGGCGTTCGACGTCGAGATCGGGGCAGCCGATGTGGGCGCCATCGCGCGCGGGGCCGACATCGAATCACCGGTCGACCTGCAGAAGTTGGGACACGTGGACCTGTCGCTTGCCGTTGACGGGACATTCGACGGCCTCGATCTCGAAGGCGCGCTCGCAACTGCCGTCGCGGACTTCGCCGTCGAAGGCCATCTCCGCCAGCCGCTCGCCGATCCGTCGTTTCGTGGCAACGTCACCATCGAGGGTCAAAGCCTTGCGGCTGCGGCCGGGGTTGCAGGGCTCGATCTGCCGGCAGGGCAGCGTGACTCCTTCATGCTGTCTGCCGATGTCGACTGGACGCCCCTCGAGATGAACCTTGCCGTGGCCGCCGATGCCCTTGGGGCCACGTTCGACGCCTATGGCCGCCTGCGCAACGCGGTTCTGGAGGAAGGCATAGCGGTTCTCAAGCATGCCGATCCCGGTGCCCTGATGGACCGCTGGGGCATCGCCGTGAGCGCGGACCTGGAAGGGCCGCTCGATATCGCCGTCAAGGCCAGCGGGTCGCTCGAAGAGGGGACTGTCGTGTTCGAGCGGGCCTCCATGGGACCGTCCTCGTTCCGGGGCGCGGCCGGATGGTCGACAGCTGCCGACCGGCCGGTGGTCGATCTTCGTCTCGCCGCGGACACGATCCTGCTCGATGCCCTGGCGGGCCCGCTTGCCGGGGTCATCGATGACGTGGATGGACGCATCGACCTCGAGGCGGACCACCTCGTCGTCGGCGACGTGGCACTCGATGACGTTATCCTGCGGTCCGGGGCCGAAGGCGGCGTCCTTCACCTCGAAACCCTGTCGGGATCCCTCTTCGGCGGAACCGTTCTCGTCTCCGGCACCGCCAGTCACGGCCTGCCCCACGAGGTGACCTACTCCCTTGCCCTCGAAGACGTTGAGGTCCGGCAGGTCCTCTCTGCCCTGGCGGGGCGGGACACGCTCTCCGGCCGCATCCGTCTCGAGGTCGACGGAACGGCGCGAGGGCTGACGGGCGAGGATCTCCTGCAGAGCCTTGGCGGTGAGGGACGGCTCTCGCTCCAGCGGGGCACGGTGGAGGGTTTCGACTTTCAGGCGATGGCGGGTCTGCTGGCCGATGGCGGCGAGAGTGGCGTCATTGCGGACGAAATTTCGCGTTCCACCGGCGAGGGCACATCCGACATCATCACGGCCGGCGCGTCCTTCTCCGTATCGAAGGGTGTCGCCCGTTCGGATGATCTTTCCGTCATCTTCAATGGCGCCGAAGGCGTCTATGAGCTCGAGGTCGACCTGCCGCGCCACTGGATCAATCTCGCCGGATCGGTGCAGTTGACCGGCAGCACCGGTCTTCCGGCGGTATCCATGACCGTCGCCGGTCCCCTGGACGAGACGGAGCTCGTCGTCGACACCAGGCTGCTGGAGACACATCTCGTCAGCGAACCCGTTCCCCTGCCGGAAGAAAAGCCGCCCACGCCGCCCGAAGAGGTGGATGCCGGCGACGAGCTGGCCGCGGCTGAACCCGACGTGCCGGAGAGCGAAACCCCGGTCAATGAGCCGGACGAGGCTGACGGCTCACTGCTTCTCTGGGTCCTAGAGGAGGACGGGACTCCGGAAGCGCCCCCGTCTGTGCCGGACGAGGAAGAAGAGGGTGCGGTGGACGTGCCGAAGGAAGGGGAGAGCGGCAGCATTCTTCTCCTGCTCGATTGAGAAGGGGACTGTGCTGGCCCGGGTGATCGCAGGGCACGGACATTCTGACAATGATTATCATTTGCAAATGTGTTGACATGCGGTCGGCGATGTTGCACAGGGGCGCTATTGATAATCATTCGCAATGAAAAGGAGAATGCCATGCTCGTGCGAATTGTTGCGCTCACTCTCGTCGCCCTGTCGCTTCCGGCAGCGGCGGATGGTGAGGTCAATCTCTATACGGCACGCCATTACGATGCCGATGCCCGGCTCTACGAAGCCTTCCACGAGGCCACCGGGGTCACCGTCAATGTCATCGAGGACAAGGCCGGCGCCCTGATGGAAAGGATGAGGATCGAAGGCGAAAACAGTCCCGTCGACGTCTTCATGACGGCCGATGCCTCGAACCTGATGTCCGCCTCCCTCGACGGTCTGCTCCAGGGTGTTTCCTCGGCCGAACTGGAGTCCCGGATACCCGCCTCCCTGCGCCATCCCGACGGCGAGTGGTTTGCCTTCACCAGGCGCGCCCGCGTGATCATGGTGAAGAGCGACTTCGATTCGACGGGTCTCGAACGCTACGAGGACCTGGCGGATCCGCGGTTTGACGACAGAATCTGCATTCGCTCATCCGGCAACATCTACAACCAGTCTCTCGTGGCCTCGCTCATCGTCGCCAATGGCGAGGACGACACCGCGCAATGGGTGAGGGGACTGGTGGCCAACATGGCGCGCGAACCGGAATCCAACGATACCGGCCAGATCAAGGCGGTGGCCGCCGGCCAGTGCGAGATCGCCGTCGCCAACACCTACTACCTGGCGCGCCTTGCGAGGTCCGATGATCAGGCCAATCGCGACATCGCCGATGCCATCCGGGTCGTCATGCCGAACCAGGGTGACCGCGGGGTCCACGTCAACATTTCAGGAGCCGGCGTGGCCGCCCATGCCCCCAACCGCGACAACGCCATCGCCTTCCTGGAGTTTCTGGCCAGCGACATGGCCCAGCAGGTCTTCGCCGACAGCAACAACGAATGGCCGGTGGTCGACGGCATCGCCCACGCCGACGTGCTCGATGATCTCTACGGGGACTTCGTTGCCGACGACATCGATGCGGCGGTGTTCGGTGCCAACCGCGCCCTCGCTCTCGAGATCATGGAAGGGAACGGCTGGAAGTAGACGCCCTGCCACAACCGGTCACGGCCGGGATCCCGGCCGTGACCGGGCGATCCTCCCGGAGAGCAGGATGACCGGGAGAATCCCCGCCAGCACGATGGCGAGCGCTGCCGTCGAGGCCTCGGCGATCCGTTCGTCCGCCGCCAGCCTCCACGTCCTGGTGGCCAGGGTCTCGAAGTTGAAGGGGCGTACCAGCAGGGTGGCCGGCAGTTCCTTGAGAACATCGACGAAGACCAGCAGGCCACCGGTGAGGAGGCTGCCCCGCAACAGCGGGGCGTGAACCGCGGTCAGGGTGGAGAAGGGGCTGCGGCCCAGCGATCTCGAGGCGCCGTCCATCGCCGGGGTCACCCTGGCGAGCCCCGCATCCGTGCTGTGGTAGGCGACCGCGAGGAATCGCACCACGTAGGCGAGGAGCAGCGCGGCGATCGAGCCGGTCAGCAGCAGGCCTGTCGACACGCCGAACGCCGTCTCCATGAAGGCATCGAGACGATTGTCGAACCAGGCAAGGGGAACCAGGACCCCGACCGCGATGACCGATCCCGGGATGGCATAGCCCATGGAGGCGATCCGTGCGGCGCCGATCGTCAGGGGGCCCGCCGCGAGACGTGCCGCGTAGCCGAGCGTCACGGCTGCGGCGACGGCCAGAACGGCTGCCAGACCGGCCACCAGGGCCGAGTTTCCGGCATAGGTCATGAACGCCGTGAAGGGCATCGAGTCGCCTGAGGCCACCGAGAGATCGAGCAGCAGCCAGGCCGGAACCACGAATCCCAGCACGACCGGCAGGGCGGTGGCGATGAATGCGGCCCAGGCCCTCAATCCGACAAGGGCGAAACGCGGCAGCGGCTGGAAGCGGCCCGTCCCGGTCGCATACCGGGCCCTGCCCCGGGAACCCCTCTCCAGGAGAATCACGGCCAGAGCGAAGAAGAGCAGGATGTTGGCCAGCTGTGCCGCGCCTTCAGGCGAGCCCCTGATGAACCATGTCCGGTAGATTCCGGTGGTGAAGGTCTGGACCCCGAAGAATTCGACGGTTCCGAAGTCGGCGAGCGTCTCCATGAGTGCGAGAGCAAGGCCGGCGGCAATTCCGGGGCGGGCCATGGGCACGGCAACACGGGCAAATGCGGACCAGGGGCCGAGCCCCAGGGACCGGGCGACACCGAGGGCCTGGACCGACTGTGACAGGAACGCGTTGCGCCCCAGGAGATAGACATACGGGTAGAGCACCAGCGACAGCATGGCGATGGCGCCTGGCGTGGAGCGGATTTCGGGGAACCAGTAGTCATGGCGCCCCCAGCCGGTGAGATCGCGCAGTAGCGTCTGCACCGGCCCGGCGAACTCCAGGAAATCGGTGTAGGCGTAGGCGATGACATAGGCCGGAGCGGCGAAGGGCAGCAGCAGCAGCCATTCCATGTGACGCCGCCCCGGAAACTCGCACATGGTGACGAGCCACGCGGTCCCGGCTCCGATTGTCCCGGCAACCACGGCCACTCCGGCCAGCAGCACCACGGTGTTGACCACATAGACCGAGAGAATGCGATCGATGAGACCGGCCCACACGACACCGCTCCCTGTGAAGAGATTCGACATCACGGCGAGGATGGGAAGGGAGACGACGGCGGCAATGACGAGGGCCGCCGCCGGGAAGAGCGGCCACCATCCGGAAGCGGGTCGCATCCGTGTGATCCGCAGGTTCACGCCTTCGTGGGGCCGATCATGGAGCGGGGCCTCACCCAGGCATCGAAATCCTCGGGCGTGACGAGGCCAAGCGAGACGGCCGCCTCTTTCAGGGTCGTGCCCTCGGCATGCGCCTTCTTGGCGATCCGCGCTGCATTGTCATAGCCGATGTGGGGGTTGAGTGCCGTCACGAGCATGAGCGAGCGCTCCATCATCTCCTCGATGCGGGCCCGGTCCGCGGTCATGCCGGCAACGCAGCGATCCGTGAAACTCCGAGCCGCATCGCCGAGAAGACGGGCGGAACGCAGCACGTTGAAGACCATCACCGGCTTGAAGACGTTGAGCTCAAGGTGTCCCTGGGCTCCGGCCATCGTGACCGCCGTATGATTGCCCACGACCTCGGCGCAGACCATGGTCAGGGCCTCGCACTGGGTCGGGTTGACCTTGCCCGGCATGATCGAACTGCCCGGTTCATTGGCCGGCAGCACAAGTTCGCCGATGCCGCTGCGCGGACCCGAGCCCAGCAGCCGGATATCGTTCGCGATCTTGTTGAGGCTGACGGCAATGACGTTGAGCGCTCCGGACACCTCTACCATGGCATCATGGCTCGCCAGGGCCTCGAACTTGTTGGCGGCGGTCACGAAGGGAAGGCCCGTCAGCGCGGCGATGCGTTCAGCGAAGGCGACGTCGAACCCCTCGGGGCTGTTGAGGCCCGTGCCGACCGCCGTCCCTCCCATGGCAAGCTGCATCAGACGCGGCATCGTTGCCCTGAGGCGCTCGATGCCGAGTTCCACCTGCCGGGCGTATCCGGAAAACTCCTGGCCCAGGGTGAGCGGCGTCGCATCCTGAAGGTGCGTCCGGCCGATCTTGACGATGTCGTCGTACTCCTCAGCCTTGGAAGCCAGTGCGGAGTGCAGCCGTTGAAGTGAACCCAGAAGACGCCGTTCAACCTCGATGGCGACGGCAATGTGCATCGCCGTCGGGAATCCGTCATTGGACGACTGGCCCATGTTGACATGGTCATTGGGGTGCACTGGGTCCTTGGAACCGAGATCGCCGCCCAGAATCCCGATGGCCCTGTTGGCGATCACCTCGTTGACGTTCATGTTGGTCTGGGTGCCCGATCCGGTCTGCCAGACCACGAGAGGAAAGTGGTCTTCCAGACGTCCTTCGATGACCTCGTCGGCGGCGGCGATGATGGCTTGAGCCAGGTTGTCCGGGAGCCGGCCTGCGGACCGGTTGATGTCTGCCGCCGCCTTCTTGATGTAGCCGAAGGCCTCGATCACCTGCGAGGGCATGCGCTCGGATGGTCCCCCGATAGGGAAGTTGCCAAGCGATCTCTGGGTCTGGGCGCCCCAGTAGCGATCACCAGGAACGCTGATCTCCCCAAGGGAATCGGTTTCTGTACGGCGATCGGCCATGGACGCGAAGTTCCAGTTCAGGGCAGGCCATCCTTACCACACTGCGCCCCGCCCTTGCGAACGATTCTCAGTCGTGATCCGCAATCCTATTTCTTGCGGAAGGCATCGAGGGAAACGATGGTGCCATCGCCATCGGGTGGCTCGGGCTCGTCCTCCTCGACAGGCTCCGCCTCGCCGGCCTTGAAGTTCAGTCCGAACTTGACGCTCGGGTCGACGAATGAGGTGACGGCAGTCCAGGGAACTCCGAGTTCGTGGGGCATGCGATCGAAGGAAAGACCGATGGAAAAGCCCTCTTCGTCAACTTCGAGATTCCAGAACTGGTTCTGGATGACGATCGTGATGTCCTCGGGATAGCGGGCCTTCAGGGCCTTGGCCATCCTGACGCCGGGATGGTCGGTGCGGAAGGTGATGTAGAAGTGGTGATCGCCGGGCAGGCCGTCACGCGCGGCGATCTCGAGGGCGCGCGCCACGACGCTGCGCAGGGCGCCGTCAACCAGAAGCCCATAGTGGATGGAATCGCTCATCGCTCGGCCGGACCATCAGGGATGGACATGATGGAGGGCTTCTGTTGCCCGGTGCCCTCCAAACCGCGCTTGTCGCCTAAGCAGCGACAGCGAACGCCTCGTTGTCGTTGGCGTTTGTGTGATTGACCCGATAACGGCGGTATCATACCGGGCGAAAATCGCACCTTTACCACGCACGTCGATCCTGGTTCGCCCCCATGGGTTTATGGTGGAGGCGGCGGGTACTGCCCCCGCGTCCGCAACGTCTATTCCGAACGACGTTTATCGCCATAGCCCGGCGCACCGGGCAACCCGTCATATAGGCGTACCGCCGCTGGCATGCAACCCTTTTCCGGATAGTGTCCGGGTTCGAAATCAACGTGCGCCGAGAGACCCTTCATGAAGCGAACACCGTTGATGCCGGCTGCGGTCAGTTTGCTCTGCATTGCCTGGACCTGTGATCGCATGGTCCCGGAAGAAGGAAAGATCCGGCTGGAGCACGTCGGTGGTGTTCCCAAGGGGTACGGGAGAGGGGCATGGATCGATACGCGGAAGTGGTGTCGTACTGGGACTATGCCTGGCGGCTCGGCAAAGGCCCATGCGACGTTCAGGTCATGTTCTGCTGGGCTGACCATGCACATGATCTGATCGCCGTTTTGAATTCGGCGTCGACTGCCTCGGCGCAGGGCACCGTGTCGATGTTCCAGGCCGCCCTGAAATTGAGATCCCGAGCATCGAACAGCAGGCGGCAGGCGTGAACTCCGATGGTGGCGCATTGACCCTCGTGCGCCGCGAAGCGACGGCACCGTCGAAACCGTCTCGATCAGAGTCCCGGGGTCATGACAAGCCGCGTCCGCTGGCGCTGCGCCCTTGGCGACGCGACAGAACCCTCTTCACCTTCCTCATCGACAAATCTTCCTGTGCCAGCCCGTGCTGCTGGATCGATTGCGACATGCCAGACGCCAGGGCAGTTCCTCGAGTTGCACTCCAGGAGTGGCTGGTGTGGTGAGATCAGGTGGTTACCATCGTGAGCGTTCGCGGCGAGGCAAAAAGGGGGGAGCCATGAAAGTATCGACGATAGGCTTCACCAGGAAGTCCGCACAGCGGTTCTTCGAGCTTCTGCGCGGGTCGGGCGTCGCACGCATCGTGGATGTGAGACTCCGCAACGGCTCGCAGCTGGCCGGGTTTGCCAAGAAGGATGATCTCGCCTGGTTCGCACGCGAGTTCTGCGGCATCGATTACATCCATGTGCCTGACCTTGCTCCCACGAAGGAACTGTTGAATGGGTATCGGCAGGGGCGCATGTCCTGGGAAACCTACGAAAACCGGTTTGTCGACCTGATGAAGGCCCGCAGGATCGAATCCGTTCTGCCCCGGGACCTCGTGAACAATGGTTGCCTGCTTTGTAGCGAAGACCAGCCGCACCATTGTCACCGGCGGCTCGTTGCCGAGTATCTGAAGGAGCACTGGGGCGACCTGGAGATCGAACATCTGGGTCTCAAGAACTGAGGTCGCCTGTCCGTTTGGGGTTGACCTTCAGGAGTTCGAAGGCGCGGCTCCGCAGCCCGGTCCGCCGCGTCGCGATGGTCGCGCGTTCCTTTCCGGCGCCTGGCAGGCGAATGAATACCCATGACTTCCTGGATGCGAGCGCTCTATGCTTTCCCGATCTCAACGCGACGTTCCCATCGATCCCTTGTCCCAGGAGACAGCACGAAGACCGACAACGCCGTGGCGCGTCTGCCAGCCGACGGATTGCCGGATGGCGGCATGAGACCCATAGGCTGCATCGCCGGCGAACGCGGCCATGCCGGGGCCTGAATGCCGGGCGTCCCGCGCGGTTTCAACGGCTCCTCAAGAGTGACAGGGAACGTCAAGAATTGTTTTATGACGGTGGAGTCCGAGCGACGACACCCGGTCGCCTGACGCCGATCAAGGGAGTAGGGAATGTATGAAATCGATCCGACACGAACCGACCTGATCGAGGAATTCGATCGAAATCCAGGCGGACCCTACGGCCCCGAACTGACCCTGGTGGTCAATCGTCTGCGCCTGATGCCCATGGAAGAGCGCACCATCATCGTCTGCACCAGGCACGGCGTCGAGTGGACCCTGGCCAGGATGCCGAAGGCCCGCGGGGACAAGCTGGAGTACCACGACGACCTGGTGTTCGACGACTACGCCGCCGCCGCAAGAAAGGTCTTTCGCATGCGCTGGCAGGCGGTCACCGGCGTCGCGCCGGACTAGGGAGGATGAGGGAGATGAAGAAGATCATGGGATACTGTCGTCCCTGGACGGTCATGCCGGGCGATACCCTCGACGTCATGGTCAGCACGTACGGGCCCGATCGCTATCGCGCCGACCTGGTGCGGGTGATCTGCGGCGACGACGATCCCGATCTCGACATCTATCGCGAAGAGGAGATCGCAGCGCCCTTTGCCGGCGAACATCCCGGTCGCGAGCAAATCACCGTAGCGGGATCCTATGTCACCATTCCCTCAAGCCCGCTGGTGACCGGCCTGGGCAGCTTCACGGTCCAGGCCTGGGTCTTTCCCACGACCCCGGAGAAGGGCGCTCAGGGCCTGATCTCAAACTGGGACGATGTCACTGCCAGCGGTTTCGCTCTGATCATTGACGACAGCGGGGCCGCAGCCATGCGGCTCGGCGACGGCGGCGGCGGGACCGTGGAAGTCACCACCAGCAGGCCCCTGGCGAAGCGGCGCTGGCACCTGGTCTCTGCCGCCTATGATGCGGCGGCGGCGGAGCTTACCGTCTCCCAGGACTTTATTGGCCCGCAGTTCGAAGCCAGTACCAGCGCCAGCGCCACCGGCGCCGTCGACTTCACACCTGACATGGGTAGCGCCCGGCCGCTGATCATGGCAGCGATGCCGGCAATCCATCCGGCGGGTCGGCCGGGCGCCAGCCACTTCTTCAACGGCAAGCTCGACCGGCCGCGGCTTGTCGCGCGCGCGCTGAACATGGCCGACAGCGTGGCCCTGGGATGGAACGCCATGCCCCACAAGCGCGATACATCGGTCGTCGCGGCCTGGGACTTCTCCCGCGGAATCGGCGATGTCGCGATCATCGACGCCAGCCCCAACAGCCTTCATGGACGGGTGGTCAACCTGCCGTCGCGCGCAGTCAAGGGCTTCAACTGGAGCGGCAACGAGCAGAACTGGCGCCACGCGCCCGAGGAGTACGGCGCCATCCACTTCCACGACGATGACCTCTACGACGCGGAATGGGACACCGACTTCACCTACGAGATCCCGACAGACCTGCGCAGCGGTGTCTACGCGGTGCGCCTGCGGGCCGACGACGATGAATGGTATCTCACCTTCTATGTCCGCCCGCCGCGCGGCACCACCACGGCCAGGTTTGCCTTTCTGGCCTCGACGGTCACCTACATGGCCTACTCCAACATCCAGTGGACGTGGCAGGAGCCCTTCGGCGAGGTGGCCGAATGCTATTGGACCACAATGCAACCGGGAGAAGTCTTCATCCAGGAGCACCCGGAATACGGACTGTCGACCTACGACGACCATTCCGACGGCAGCGGCGTGCGGTATGCCTCGCGCCTGCGACCGGTGAGCCAGGTGGGGCCCAAGACGGCGCCGGTGTGGAACATCAACGCCGACACCTACATCCTCAGCTGGCTAGAAGAGAAGGGCATCGAGTACGACGTCATTACCGACGAAGACCTGCACAACGAAGGCGCCGCGCTGCTTGAGCCTTACAGCGCCGTGATGACCGGTGCCCATCCCGAGTACTACACCACGCCCATGTGGGACGGCCTGCAGACCTATCTGGCGCGGGGCGGCCGCATGGCCTATCTCGGCGGCAACGGCTTCATCTGGCGTTGCGCCTTGTCGGACGCCATGCCGGGCGTGGTCGAGTTGCGCCGGGCCGAGGACGGCATCCGCTATCGCAGCGAGGAGCCGGGCGAGTACTACCTGGAGTTCAACGGCGAATACGGTGGCCTGTGGCGCCGTCTCGGGACGTCGCCCCAGGCGCTTTGCGGGGTCGGCACGATAGCGGTCGGCTTCGATGTCTCGGGCTACTACGTGCGCAAGGAAGGGAGCTTTGATGCCCGCGCCCGATTCATCTTCGAGGGCATTGGCGACGACGAGGTGATTGGCGACTTTGGCATCTTTGCCGGCGGAGCCAGTGGCAGCGAGATCGACGCCGTCGATCCCATGCTTGGCACCCCGCCCCACACCCTGATCCTGGCGTCCTCGGAGGGTCACTCGATGAATACGCTGATCGTGCCCGACGAAATCGGTTTCAACCATATCGCCATGGACGGGATCCAGAACCCCAACGTACGCGCCGACATGACGTTCTTCGAAACGCCCGGCGGCGGCGCGGTGTTCTCCGTGGGCTCCATCGCCTGGTCGGGCAGCCTGCCGCACAACGGCTATGACAACAACGTGTCGCGGATCTGCGAGAACGTCCTGCGCCGCTTCGGAGATGACACCCCGTTCGCCATGCCCGACGGGTGATATGGCGGCCAGCCCCTGATCGATCCCAGGCAGAGGATTACCCTGTCAACGCGATGCGCCCCATCCCAGCGTCGGAGATACTCGCGGCGAAGGCCTCATGCTGGTTGTGGAGTTGATTGCCGACCGTGCCGGCAAGCCTCCCCTTGACACGAGCTTGGCGGCGCAAAGACGTGTGGTGGGGCGCATCCTTCGAACTGGGTGTCATGAGGCGGGCGTTGGACTGGCGTCATGTCGCTTGTAAGGACGCCTCTCGGAACGCAAGGACCGATTTCGTTGTGACGGGCAGGCAGATTGCAGTCTTGTATCCGGCCTGTTGATGCAGGGTCTTCTCCCCACTGGCCCTGATGGAATCTGCTGATCCGCGCCTCACGCTCACTGAAGAGGAAGCGGCAGAAACAATTGCGCCATTTGTCAAGGCCGTCTTCCAGACATTCCCAACTCTGAACCATCGATCGCGAGGATGAAGCCCGATATGTCTGGACGAGGAAATCTGAACGGTGGGTCGTGGCGGCCTGTCGGAAATGCCAAAGAGAGCAGCGGTCCTCTCGATGTGTCGGGTGTTGTCGGTGCTCTCGCTCCAGGCAAGGTCGACCAAGCTGTGACATTGGCGCAACGCGACCGGCATGTGTCCTGTCTGCTCCGCACCCTTCCTGTCGTCGATTTCCCCGCGCATTCACGTTGCCTGCTTCGGTGACCGGGCAATCCGGTCCGCCACAAACTGAGCGAACGGCGCGATATCGTGATCGACGCTGGCGCTTTCAAGGCTTGCCAGGTAGGCATCACGATCCTCGACCCGAATGACTGTCCACGGATAGCCTCCGGAGGCCAGCATCGCGTTCATGACGAAGCGTGCCATGCGCCCGTTGCCATCCGGGTAAGGATGGATGTAGCCGAAGAGCCAGTGTCCGAGCACGGCGCGAACAGAAGGTTCGGTTTCGGTTTCCAGCAGCTCGAAGAGAGTGGGCATGGCATCGCGCACCGCTTCCTGGCGCGGCGGCACGTGCCGCGAGCCCCTCAGAAACACGGCATCGTTGCGGTAACCCGCCAGAACGGAAACTTCGATCAGGCCAGCGACGACGCAAGGCTGAAACAGTTCGCGATACCAGTCCCGGTGGGCCTCGCGGACCAGAGCACCGGCACCGCTGCCGCCGATGATTTCCCCTACCGCCTCCCGCACAAGCCGGAATGCCTGCCAGTAACCTCGTGCGGCCAGCGCATCGAGGCTTCGCCGGTCGACGTCCAGGTTGTCCGGGTCCCAGTTGCCCGCGCGCACCCGGTCGATCATCTCCGGTGTGACGCGGTAGCCCTCGATCGACAGCGAGTGATAGGCATCGTTCCCATAGATCTCGTCAACGAAGGAGAGATAGCCTGCAGAGTCACCTGGTAGCCCGGGCGCTTCAGGGAATGCTGCGATCACAGGACCCCGCATTGTCTCCCAGAGCGATTGCAGGCGTCCCACAATCGGAGCAGACATCCGACTGGGCGCACCAAGAGCCCGATCCGGCTCAAACGGATCGGCTTCTCGGACATCGTAGCCTGCGCGCTTCATGACACTCAGAATCTCATCGGCCACGTCATCCCTGCCGATTCGGCGAAAGGCGCCGGCCAGCCGTCCGGCAACCACCGAGTGACCCCCGTCAAGCAGCCTTGCGAGCACGCCTGCCGCATCGCGGATGCCCGAGAGCATGACCTGCGCCTCGACTGGGTGCCGGACAAACAATGCCGCCGGCACACGCACCAATGCTGCTTCGGGAGCAATGAGCCGCAGACCGTCCCGGTCCTTCAGATCGGCGTCAGTCGGCATGTCCCTCTTCTTGAGGTCGAACAGTGACGTGCCGAACAACAGTTCGACAGTGTTGTTGGCGCCCCCGGGAGTATGGACGATGACCTGACGCGGGATGACGGTGTTTTCTGCATGGAGCAGCAATGATTGTTCCGGGGAGAGGTGCCAGTCCGGACCGAACCGGGCCTTGCAGTAGACCGCGCAGAACTCCCAGAAGGAAGCAAACCAGGCCGTCGTATCACCCGGATCGGCACCCGGAGTGCTGGAGATCAGCCAGCCCTTCATCACCACGGTCAGGAAACCGTTCCTGACCAGCCGTTCGCGGTGAACACGCGTCAGTTCGCCGGAGCGGAAGACCCGTCGCCCCCGGTCTTGCAGTTTTTGCAGCTGTGCCAGCGATGCAGCGAGCTTTTCATTTGGTGTGGCCATGCGCGTGCCTTCACAGGTAGGGCGCTCTGTATCGTTGCAAGTCTAACGCGCTGTGCCCTATCAAGTCAATAATGTCGCAATTGTTCACGTACATTGTGATGTAGCGATATGACATGAGGCCTTCCCACCGCAGGGCATTGCATCTCGGCCTCAAGCTGGCCTAGCAGCATGCGGCGGGTCTCTCGGGAACACGTTTCAGCGATCTGCCATGGGAATCATGCCGGTCCGTGTCGTGCAGCAGAGGCGTGCTGGTGACACTGGTGAGGACATGACGAGGCCCTGAAAACCGTTCGCACAGCGCAACGGCACCGGTGAAGTTCATCATCCACCCATCACCTGAAGTTTCACTCTATCCTTGCCGAGTACCACATGATCGCTATATTCTCGTCATATGACGGTCAATTCGGGAGACGTTTCATGACAAACACAGCCATCCGTGCGTCGAATCCGTCGGGGATTCCCGCCGTCTTCATCTCACACAGTGCGAGCGAACCGGCACGGCTTGCGCGACTTCTCGCCATCTCCGATCCGGACACCTGCAGCGATGTGAGCCTGGCACGGTGTGTTGCCGGCGGTCTCCGACCGGCCGCCGTGAAGGCCATGGCCGAAGTGTTCGGAGGCAACACGAGCCGCATCGTGGGTCCTGTCGTGCCGGAAGCGACGTTTCGGCGCGCGAAGCGGGCTGGCAAGCTCTCGAAGCAACACAGCGAACGGCTCTACGAGATCGGACGCGTGCTGGCTGCCGTCATCCTGGCCTACCGGGGTGACCGGGACCGGATCGAGGCCTTTCTGACACGCCCTCACCCCCTGTTGGAACGCGAGACTCCTCTCGATATGGCACGCTCCAGTTCCGCCGGCGCGAATGCGGTCCTCAATCTCATTCAGCGTGCCGAGGCGGGCGTTTCGCCCTGACCGGCGTTCGTCAACTCCCGACGACCAGGTCGGCCTACCGGATCGGCGATCCCCAAGGCCGGTTTCCCGTCTGGAGCCCAGAGGGTGCCCGCCGTATTGCGGGCCGGTGGCACGATGCTGGAGCTGCCGTGATTTACGCCAGCGAAGTCTATTCGATGGCGATGCTCGAGAAGCTGGTGCATTGGAACGGCATCATCCCGGACAATCAGCATTTCGTGGAGATCACAATTCCGCGGGGGACCTCCTACGAGGTCGCAACGTCTGATGCGTTGCCGGGATGGGACAGTCAGGACTGCCGCGTATCGCGCAGCCTCGCCAATGTGTGGTACGAGGAAAGACGCAGCGCGATACTCTTCGTTCCTTCCCTTGTGGCGCGCATGGAACGCAACGTCATCATCAACAGCCGTCACCCTGAGTTCACAGATTTGGAGGTGTCGCTGGAAACGCCGGTCTGGTGGGACCAACGCCTCTTTCCGACCGCGTGATGCAGATCTCGTTGGACACGGACCATTCCTCCTGTTTCCGGCGCCCATGGCGCCGAAGGCCCGGGCAACGGGAACACGACATGCCAGGAGACGACCGGTCACTTTGCTCTGGCGAAGCAGGCCCGCAAGGCAGAACCCAAAAACGCATCCGCCGATTGAGACGTGAGCGTCGGATTCTTCGGTCGACTAGAGGGGATGCGCCGGCCGTACGCTGACTGCCATGTTGCCCATGCGAGGCTGACCGGTGTAGCGGTCGCCGCCGTCGTCGACGCTGAGCAGACGGCCGGAATTCGTCAAGTCAAGAATGTCGCGCTTGTTCACGTACATTGTGACGTGGCGATACACGTCCATGTCGCATGTACGTGACGGCAGCCTGCCATGAGTCACGGCGGACGCATTCGAGAGTTTCAGCCGGCCGGTGTGTCCCAGGCAACTGCGTGCAAGTCCTTCCAGGGGATCAGTCTGTCCGTTCTCCGGTCCTGGGATTGATCGCCGCCGTAGGCAACGAGAGTGATGCATCGAGAGGTCGAATCGAGGAGGTGTTGACGAACGCGACGGGCCTCGTGGAACAGGCTGGATGATGCCGTCATGGAAGCCTTGGCCTCGATAATCGTGATGCCGTCCGGATGTTCGACGATCAGATCGGCCTCCGCCCCATCTCGGTCACGGTAGTGCGAGAGGCCCCTGGCTTCTCCCTGGTTGGCCCGATGCTTGGCAATCTCCGAGGTCACCCAGGTTTCGAAGATCGCGCCGCGCAACGGGTGTGCGTTGAGTTGGTCGGGATTCCGGATGCCCAGCAGCCAGCAGACGAGCCCGGTATCATGGAAGTGCAACTTCGGCATTCTCACCAGACGCTTGCGAATGTTCGTGTGAAAGGCTGGCAGGCGGAAGGCGATGAAACTCGTCTCAAGTATGCTCAACCAGGCCTTCGCAGTCGGTTGCGAGATACCGCAGTCTCCCGCCAGTGATGAATGGTTCAGCAATTGTGCCGTTCGGCCGGCGCAAAGCGTGACGAAGCGCTGGAACGTCGCCAGGTCGCCCACGTTGGCGATCATCCGGGCATCGCGTTCTATGTACGTGGCAATGTAGGATCCGAGCCACTCCGCGACGTCATGACCTTCATCGAGTATGCGCGGGTAGGAACCGGTGAAGAGGGTCTCGTCGAGAGTCCCGGGATACGTCGCAAATCGGATCATCTCGCTGCGTGTCAACGGGAACAGGTTGTAGATTGCGGTCCTCCCGGCAAGCGGCTGGCTGACCGATTCGAGGAGGGAGAGGTTCTGCGATCCTGTGAGGATCCAGCGGCCGGGCGCGGGGTCTGCGTCGATGATGCCCTGCAGGTAGGAGAACAACCGGGGCACCTTCTGGATCTCGTCCAGAACAGCGCCGCGCGCAAACTGGGCGAGGAAGGCGCGAGGGTCTTCCATGGCAAAGGCCCGCACGTCCAGGTCTTCCAGTGACAGATACGGATGCTGTGGGAAGAGGGTGCGGCACAACGTGGTCTTGCCGCTCTGCCGGGGTCCGGTCAGCGTAATGGACGGCCAGGTCTGTGCTGCCTTTATCAGCCTTGGTGTGATGTCACGGGCAATCATGCCGCCGAAGGCGTCAAGTTTGTCGACTAAATCAAGATTTGATTTTGAATCTGCCGAAGCCGTTGAAGAAACCTGTGCCGTCGACATGACGACCTTTCCACAGCCGGGGATTGCCGTTCGGTCTCGACCCGGCCTGGACAGCAAGCGATGGATCTCGCAGGAATGCGCTTTGGTGAGCTTCCATCCGTCGATTGAGGCGTGAGCGACGGAGACTAGCGGGGATGCGCCGCCCGCACGCTGACCGCTATGTTGCCCATGCGAGGCTGACCGGTATAGCGATCGACGCCGTCGTCGACACGGAGCAGACGGCCGGAATTCGTGCCCCACTCGCGTACCTGCTCGTCCTGTTCCTCCGGGAGGCCGCCGTACGTCGGAGCCATGGACACGACGCCGGCTCGAAGATCTGCATCAGGTTGCACGATGCTGCGGATCGACCCGTGCTCGGAGCGGATCTCGACTAGGTCCCCTGCGGAGAGTCCAGCGCGATCGAGATCGTCGGGGTGCATGAAGGCCGGATTGTAGGGCCATTTGCGACGCAGCCCTTCGAGGTCCTGACCATTCGAGTTGTAGGTGCGGAGCAGGCGTCCGTTGATGAGGCGATAGGGGTAGCGCTCTTCAGCATCACCGTGTTCAGGTTCGTTGAAACAGGCCGCTGCTTGCCCAAGATCCGCCAGCATTTCGGCGTTGGCGACGTCGAGGCGCCCGGTCCAGCCAGGCTCGCGGCCTGTTACCACCATCGACTCGTTGCGAAAGATGGCGCCGTGGGGATGTTTCCTCACTTCGGAGAGCGGTATTCGCGCATCACGCGTCAGAATCTCGAAGAGTTCGTCGGTGCTCGGTCGCGACTCCATGTCGAGATCGACCTTGCCCCGGTCGGATGATGTCCCCGGTGCGGCTGCAGGTTCGATCGCGAGCGACAGTCCCATCCGCTGCGCCAGGGCATGGAAGAACTCCCAGTCCTCGACGACATCCGCCCCTTCGGGAGGCTCCACAATGGGTGGCGTGTACTGCGCGTAGGCGTCCTTGTACCCCATTCCGGCGGCGTAGAAGCCAAACAGTTCCTGGGACAGGGTCATGCCCGCCATCTCGAGCGGAAGCTTCGGTGCAATCACGTAGTCTGCGAGGCGCGCCGTCGCGGAGAACTTGATGTCGATCTGCACCAGCAGATCGATTGCCTTGAGCGCGCGCACGTTGAGGTCTTGATCGGGAATGGCGAGGGCGGGGTTGCCTGCAATGCTGAGGAGGGCGCGTACCTGACCGTCACCCTCGAGCAGGATTTCCTCGGCCAGGGCGGAGGCCTGCAGCCCGCCGTCGCAATTGGCGATATCGCGTACCCGCAACTGCGGACCGTAGCCGTAGCCGCGGCGGTGCGGTGCCTCCGCCTGGGCGATCGCGGAAAAGGGAGCCGTCAAGGTTCCGGTATGCGTCACGGGATCGCCCGCGCGGCTCCACTGCCCGCAGATCGTGTTGAGGGCAAGCACCAGATACTCGAAGAGCGTGCCTTGTCCGTTGAAGCTGGGAGCCGTGCCCGCGGTGGCGACGCCGCGGCCCGCCGCAAAAATTCGCGCCGCCTCCAGCAGATCGGCGAGTGGGACATCCGCCAGGTTCGCGACGGGCTCGGGCTCGAAGGGGGCGACAGCCGCCCGCAAGGCCTCGAGCCCGGTCACGTTCTCCTCGACAAACGCCGCGTCATGCAGTTCCTCGCGCAAGATCACGTTCAGCATCGCCGCGACCAGGGAGAGGTCATGGCCGGGTCGGCACTGCAGATGGAGATGCGCGCGTCGGGCCGTCTCGGTCCGGCGCGGGTCGATCACGATGAGGCGCATGCCACGAGCAATGGCGGTGGTCAGCTCGCGGCCCGGATTCGCGATCGGCAGACCCATCTGGAAGGAGACGAGCGGATTGGCGCCGATCAGGAGGGTGACGTCCCGTGTCTCGAAGGCCGGAGACGGCGCCTGCCAACGTCCATGCAACGCCTGGGCGACGGCCTTGCCCGGCTGGTCAATGGAGTTCGCATCGAACACCAGTGACGCTCCCAACGCCTCCATGAAGGCAAGTGCGACCGGCACGGTCGCGGGATTCACGATGCTGTAGGTGCCCCGATAGAGCGCAACCGAGCGCGGTCCGTGCCGGGCCACGATCTCGCTCAGTCTCTCGGCGATTTCCTCGACTGCATGGGAGAACGGGATCGGGCGAAACGTCCCGTCAGGCATGCGTTTCTGGCTGTGGAGCAGCCGCCCCGGGTGGTTCCACTGTTCGGGCACTTGCTGCCCCTTGATGCAGCAGAAGCCCGCGTAGGCCGGGTTGTCCCGATCGCCACGGACCTTCACCGGATGTCCGTTCTCGAGCTCCACCAGAACGCCGCAGCCGTTGTCGCAGAAACGGCACATCATGGGTTTCGTGGTTCTCACACATGCCCTCCGTGGACGATCAAGGCCGTTCGCCTGCTCGGTGGCAGCTGTCAAATCCTAACATTCCCACACCCCCGCGCCATACAGCCGTGTCGGATCGCGAAGGAAAGCTCTTCCGCGGTGATCATCGGGATGGCCGGCGAGGACGCCTGGTCAGGCCAGGGCTCAAGAGGGATGTTCACGAGGCCCTGGTTGAGGCAGCGGTCAAGGGGCGTTGTTGTCACTGCCCGCCTCGTGTATGCCCTTGGCATGGGCATCACGCGAGCACAGGCGCTGGAGATCGAGGCGCAGCGGTCCCGCTGCGAGACGACGCGGCGGGTGGTGTCGCCGGGGCTGGAGGCCTTGCTCTACGAGCCGATCGAGGTGCTCGATCACGGATTCGTGCGTGTCATCGACTACCTGGGAGACGACAGCGCCATCGTCCAGGCGGCACGGGTGTCCTACGGCACGGGCACGCGGTCGGTGCGCGGCGATGCGGCACTCATCGCCTACCTCATGCGCCACCGCCACACCACGCCCTTCGAGATGTGCGAGATCAAGTACCACGTCAAGCTGCCGGTGTTCGTGGCCCGCCAGTGGATTCGCCACCGCACGGCCAGCGTCAACGAGGTCTCGGCGCGCTACTCGATTCTCGACCGCGAGTTCCACATCCCGGCACCCGACAACCTGGCGCGCCAGTCGGTGCAGAACCGTCAGGGCCGAAGCGACATTCTCGAGGGCGACGAGGCGGCGAGGGTGCTGGAGATTCTCAAGGAGGACGCCAGCCGCGCCTACGGACACTACGAGGAGATGCTCGACGAGGAGGGGCCCGGCCTTGCCCGTGAACTGGCGCGCATCAACCTGCCGCTCGGCATCTACACCCAGTGGTACTGGAAGACCAATCTCCACAACCTGCTTCACTTCCTGGCCCTGCGGGCGGATCCCCATGCCCAGCACGAAATCCGGGTCTATGCCGAGGCGATGCTGGAGACGGTGAAGGCCTGGGTCCCGTTGGCCCACGAGGCCTTCGTCGACTGCCGGCTCGACGGTGCGGAACTGACGGCGAAACAGCTGGCGGTCGTGCGCCGCATGGTGAAGGGCGAGACGGTGACCCAGGAAACGAGCCGGCTGTCGCGGCGGATGTGGGACGAACTGCAGGCCGTGCTGGCGGACCGTCCCTGAGGCCGAAACCTACTCGATGACGATGCGCGGGCCTTCCGGGCGGGCGCCCGGCAAGCCCTCCAGAACCGCCGAGGCCACCTCCTGGTAGGCGTTGGCAATGGCGCTCCCTGGCTCGGCCGCGACAATGGGAAGACCACTGTCCGACGTCTCGCGAATCCTGATGTCGAGTGGAATTTCGCCCAGGAAAGGGACCCCGAGCCTGGCAGCCTCCTGCCTTGCGCCACCATGGGCGAAGACCTCTGTGCGGTGACCGCAGGCCGGGCAGGAGAAGTAGCTCATGTTCTCGACAATGCCGAGGATGGGGACATCCACCTTGCGGAACATGTTGAGTCCCTTGCGGGCATCGATGAGCGACAGGTCCTGGGGCGTGGAAACGATCACGGCGCCGGCAAGCGGCGTTCTCTGTGTGAGCGAGAGCTGGATGTCTCCAGTCCCCGGCGGCAGATCGACGATCATGATGTCGGCTTCGCCCCACGCCACCTGGCGCAGCATCTGCTCGAGGGCGCTCTGCACCATCGGACCGCGCCAGACCATGGGCTGGTCCTCTCCGATCAGCAGGCCGATCGACATCGTGGCGATGCCGTGGGCCAGTTTCGGATAGAGCAGGGTGCCGTCGGTCTCCGGCTTGCCTGTCAGTCCGAAGAGGCGCGGCGCCGAAGGCCCGTAGATATCCGCATCGAGGAACACCACCTTGCTGCCTCCGGCAGCCAGGGCGAGCGCCAGGTTGGCGGCCGTGGTCGACTTGCCGACACCACCCTTGCCGCTGGCTACCGCCACGATGGATTTGACACCATCGATGCCTCCGGCCGGCTGCTCCGGGACCGCCTGATCGCGGTGAGCGGTCATGACGACGCTGGACGAGAGCACGCCGGGCAGGGCGCGAATGGCGTCTTCGGCGGCCTTGCGCACCGGCTCGTAGGCGTGGCCACGGTCAGCCGGCACCTCCATGACGAATCCGACGTTGCCGTCCTTGACGACGAGATTGGAGATGAGTCCCTCGTCGCTGATCGGCCGGCCGCTTCCGGGATCGATGACCCCGCGAAGCGCCGCTTCTACCGCCTCTTGCGTGACTCGTGCCATCGCTCGCCATCCTTCTCGCATTGCAGGCAACACGCAGGTGACATATAACGCGGGGACCCTTGGCAACAACCCATAAAGTGCGGAACCCGGCACACCAGGATCCGCCAGGAAGGCAGCGAACCCATGTCCTGGAATGATGGCGGTGGAGGTGGATGGGGCGGTTCCGGCGGCGGTCCCTGGGGACGACGTCCCACAGGCGGCGGTGGCCGTGAATTCGAGGAACTCGTCCGCAACATGCAGAAGAAGGGCCGGCGATTCCTGCCCGGCGGCTTCGGCGGAATCAGGGGAATCCTGATCATCCTTGTCGTGCTTGTCGCCGTGTGGCTGGCAAGCGGAATCTACCGGGTCGACACCAATGAGCAGGGCGTCGAGGTTGTCTTTGGACGCTGGGTCAACACGACGACACCCGGTCTCGACTACAACTGGCCGGCGCCGGTCGGACAGGTCTTCACGCCGACGGTGACGGAGATCCAGCAGTTCACCATCGGCACCACGCCCAACCAGAGCCTGATGCTGACCGGCGACGAGAACATCATTGACGTCAAGTTCGTCGTGAAGTGGAAGATCGACGACGCCGGAAAGTTCCTCTTCAACATCTCCGATCCGGAAGGAACGACACGCAACGTGGCCGAGAGCGCCATGCGCCAGGCCATCGGTCGCACCCCGCTGGCAACGGCCCTTGCCGAAGGCAGGGCGGAAGTCGAACAGAAGACCCTGGAACTGATGCAGGCCATGCTCGATGAGTACGGCGCCGGGGTCGAGATCCGCCAGGTCGAACTGCAGAGCGTCGATCCACCGGCGGCGGTGATCGACGCCTTCCGCGATGTCCAGGCGGCACGAGCGGACCAGGAACGCTCGATCAACGAGGCCCAGGCCTACCAGAACCAGATCGTGCCGGTCGCCCGTGGTGATTCACAGCGCATGCTCCAGGAGGCGGAGGCCTACAAGGAACAGGTGATCAATACGGCTGAGGGTGATGCTGCGCGCTTCATGTCGGTCTACAACGAGTACGTCCTGGCCGAGGACGTAACAGAGCGGCGCATCTACCTCGAAACCATGGAAACGGTGCTGCGGGACATGGAGAAGATTGTCATCGATACCGGGGCCACGGATGGCCAGGGAGTCGTACCCTACCTGCCGCTTGACCAGCTGCGGCGAAGCAGCGACCCGGAGGGCTGAATCGTGAACATCAAGGTCATTCTCTCGGTCATCGTCCTTGCCGCTCTCATGGTGGTCGGTTCCATGTCGGTGTTCACCGTCGCCGAGTACGAGCAGGGGATCGTTGTCCAGTTCGGTGATCCCAAGCGGGTGGTGACCGAGCCAGGTCTCAGTTTCAAACTTCCCTGGCAGGACGTCATCTACTACGAGAAGCGCGTCATCCAGGTCGATGGGGAGCCCGAACAGGTGACCGCGTCGGACCAGAAGCGGCTGGTTGTCGATGCCTTTGCACTCTATCGCATCACGGATCCCCTGAAGTTCAAGAACTCGGCGATCACCATCGACCGTTTCGAGGGGTTCATGCTGAGAACGCTGACCGGCACGTTGCGCCAGCACATCGGTCGCGTGCCACTGGTCGATGTCGTTTCAGGTGAGCGCGAGGCGTTGATGAGCGCGATTCAGGAATCCCTGGTCAGGGCGACCGAGCAGTACGGCATCGAGGTGACAGACGTGCGCATCAAGCGCACCGACCTTCCCCAGGAAAACAGCCAGGCCATCTACCGGCGCATGCAGACCGAGCGTGAGCGCGAGGCAAGCGAGATCCGTGCCGAGGGCGAAGAGCAGTCACTGCGCATCCGCGCCGAGGCCGACCGGACCCGCACTGTGTTGCTGTCGGAAGCAAAGCGCGATTCCGAAATCCTGCGTGGTGAGGGGGACGGAGAAGTGGTGCGCATCTTCGCCGAGGCCTTCGGCCGGGACATCGACTTCTTCACGTTCTATCGCACCATGCAGGCCTACCGCGAGGCGCTCAACTCCACGGACACCACGCTGGTGCTGTCGCCGGATGGAGACTTCCTGCGTTTCCTGACGAGCTTCGAGGGCCTCCAGGTCAGCCCTCGTTCTGACACAACCGCCGAATAGAGGTGGAGTACCGCCTGACCGGGCGCCGATGACAGACCTGGCTGTGGCGCTTGCCATTGCCATGTTTCTTGAAGGTGTCGCCTGGGCCTTGTTCCCGGGCGCCATGAAGAAGGCCATGGTGCATGTTCTGGCCCAGCCTCTGTCCACCGTGCGAACGGTCGGTCTGCTGGTAGCCCTGGCTGCCGTGACAGTCGTATGGTTGTTGCGTGGCTGAATGACATGCCGATACAGAGGTTGTGACATGACGATGAACCGGACCGGTTATCTACCTGTTTTTGTTCTGGCTTTTCTTCTGGCCGGGTTCTCGGGCAGCGGGAGTCATGCGCACGGGACCGGCGAAGGCCATGCCGACCTGGCGGAGCGCCTGCTTCCCTCGGTGGTGTCGATCTTCACCGAAACCGAAGTCTCTGGCGGGAACCGCTCAGGGACCAATCCCTACTCGGGAACACCGTTCGAGGAGTTCTTCGAGCGGTTCTTCGACCGGCAGAATCCTGACAGGGAGGACAGTGCGCCGCGCTCGGCGCCGTGGGCCCTGGGATCCGGGTTCATCATCCACGAAGACGGCGACATCGTCACCAACGCCCACGTCATCGACAAGGCCTCGAAGATCCTCGTGCGCCTTGATGACGGAACCGAGTACGAGGCCACAGTTGCGGCGACGGATACCAAGACCGATATCGCCCTGCTCAGGGTCGAGGCGGACGGAGCGTTGCCGGCGGTGGCCTTTGGCGATTCGGATGTCGTGCGCATCGGCGATGTCGCCCTTGCCATCGGCAACCCCTTCGGCTTCGGCAATTCCGTGACGGCGGGCGTCATTTCGGCGCGCCAGCGGGACATCAACGCCGGTCCCTATGATCAGTTCCTGCAGACTGACGCGCCCATCAACCGCGGCAACTCGGGAGGACCGTTGTTCAACATCGACGGCGAGGTCATCGGCGTGAACACGCTGATCTACTCGCCGTCGGGTGGATCGGTCGGCATCGGATTTGCCGTCCCCTCCAACGTGGTGGCGCACGTTGTCCAGCAGCTCAAGGAGTATGGCCGGACCCGCCGCGGCTGGCTCGGCGTGCGAATCCAGCCGGTCACCCCGGAGATTGCCGAGGGTCTCGGTCTCCCCGAGGCGAGCGGCGCCCTCGTGGCGAGCGTCACGCCTGACAGCCCCGCCGAAGCAGCCGGATTCGAGGTCGGCGACACCATTGTTCGCTTCAACGGCATCCCGATCGACGACATGCGCGAGTTGCCGCGTGCCGTCGTGCAGACAGAGGTGGGCCTCGAGGTCGAGGTCATCGTCATCCGCGACGGCGACGAGCGTGCCATCGACGTGGTGCTCGGAGAACTCGAGGCCTATGAAGCCAGCCTTGCCGATGCCTCGGACCAGACGGGCGACGGCCCCGAGAGCGCCGACGATGTTCAGGAAGAAATTCTTCTCGGGATGGAGATCCGCCCGGTCGACGCCGATCTTGCCCGCGAGTTCGGGCTTGACGATGAGGCAACGGGTCTCGTTGTCACCCGGGTCGAACCGGATGGCCCGGCGGACCGCGGGGGCATCCAGGCCGGAGACATCCTGCTCCATGTCGGGCGCGAGGCGGTGGAGTCCGTCCAGCAGGTGAGGGATCTCCTTGAGGCGGCAAGGGGAAGAAATGCCCAGTCCGTGGTCGTTCTCATCGAACGCGAGGGTGATCCGAGGTACCTGGCCCTGGAAATCGGCGATTGATGCTCCTTCGCCCGTGACCGTGCGGACGAGGGAGTGGGTACCGGTCCGGTCATCCTCATTGGCGGCCCGACGGCGTCGGGCAAGTCGGGCCTTGCCATGCGTCTTGCCGAGGACGTGGGCGGTGTCATCATCAATGCCGACAGCATGCAGGTCTATGCAGATCTCGCGATCCTGACGGCCCGGCCGACGGCCTCGGACGAGGCGCGATGCAAGCACCACCTCTTCGGTTTTCTCGATGCAGCCACGCCCTGTTCGGCCGGCTTGTGGCATCGCCGTGCACGCGGGATCTGCATGGAGGTGTCCGCATCCGGCCTGGTGCCGATCGTCGTCGGCGGGACCGGTCTCTATCTCAAGACTCTCCGCGAGGGACTGGCGCCCATTCCGGACATTCCAGGCGACGTCCGCGAAAGCGTTCGCCGACGTCTGTCGACGAAGGGACCGGAAGCGCTTCACGCGGACCTCGGCCGGATCGATCCCACCCTGGCGGCGGTTCTTGCGCCCAACGACAGCCAGCGCATCGCCCGCGCCCACGAGGTTCACGAGGCAACGGGAACGCGGCTTTCCGAGTGGATGACGCGATCCCGCGAGGGAGGATGGGAGGGGCCACTGTGGCAGATCAGCCTGCTGCCTGACCGTTCATCGCTCTTCGTACGCACGGCGGGCCGCTTTGATCGCATGATGGCGGCAGGCGCCCTTGACGAAGCCGCGGCCTTCGCGGCTCGCCGTCTCGATCCGTCCCTGCCGGTCACGCGCTGTGTCGGCCTCGCCAGTCTCACCGCCCACCTTGCCGGACGTCTCACCCTCGAGGAGGCGTGTGACGAGGCGAAACGGGCAACACGGCGCTACGCCCGAAGGCAGTTCACATGGTTCCGCCATCAGGCCGGGGACGCAACACTCCTCAACGCCTTTGGCGACGACGATCACGCCGGCGACATCATCGCCCGGGCCAGGCGCTTCCTGTCATCCTCTTCCACCCCGATGCCTTAAGGCTGCAGCCCATGCCGAGGCTGTCTCTAGCTAGGCGAGCGCAGCCATCAACCGGCCCTGGGAATGGAAAGCAAACCTCTAGGGAAGCCATGGGAAGCCGTGAGTTCATCTCGCAGGCCTGCGATGAGGTATCGCAATGCCGTACTGCCGCAGAGTGCTTTCCACGGTTGGTCGCCGAAGTCGAATTCTGCTGTCATTCAGCAGATAGGAGAAGACGTACCCAAGGCCCAGAATCAGCACACCGATGAGGAAGCAATAGATGATGGCGCGGTCAGGATACTGGTCCTTCAGATACCCGATGTAGAGGGGGCCACAAACCCCTGCCGCCGCCCAGGCCGTCAGCATCACTCCGTAGACCGACGACATTCTCCGTGTCCCGAACACGTCCAGAATGAAGGAGGGCATCGTCGCGAAGCCGCCGCCGAAGCAGAGAAGGATGTAGCAGACAAGAATCGAGAAAATCCAGGGATCGCGCTCGGTCATCAGAATTCCGAAGACGATCATCTGGCTGGCAAGCAGAATTCTGAACACGCGGACACGACCAATTCGATCGGAAAGCAGCCCCCAGAAAAGTCGTCCGACACCGTTGCAAAGCGAGCTTACGGCAATCAGGGTTGCACCGTATTCGGCGAGAATTTCCGGCTCCACGGACGGATCGGCAAGCCCCCAGACGTCCTGCAGCAAGGGTGACTGAAAGCTGATGACGGCAATTCCCGCGGCAATGTTGAAAAAGAAGACAATCCACATGATTGCGAATTCACTCGAACGCAGGCAGCGCGCAGTTGATCCGGGATCTTCCTCCGGTTCACCTGAAATCTTGGCATCACGGAATTGGCTCAAGTATCCCCTTGGTGGATCCCGCAGTGCCCAGCTGCACGGGATCAGGACCGTGGCAAACACCACACCGAGCCAGATGAAGACAAGTGGCAGGTCACCTTGCGTCTCGACCACAAGCAGGGGTGCCAGTCCCTTGCTCAGGAGAACCGCTCCTATCCCGAAACCCATGACGACAATGCCGGTCGCCAGTCCCTTGCGATGCGGGAACCACTTGGCAACGGTGGCCACGGGTGTGACGTAGCCGAGCCCGATGCCGGCGCCACCGATCACGCCGTAACCAAGATAGAAAAGCAGCAGACTCTCCAGTTGCAGCGCGAAGCCCGCCAGGACATAGCCGCCTGAGAACATCACGCTCCCGGCAAGTGCCAGTCGTCGGGGACCGACCTTTGGCAAGAGGAAGCCCGCTCCCGCGGCGGACATGCCGAGCGAGAATATGGTGATGCTGAACGCCACCGCCGTGTCTGTGAACGACCAGCCCAGTTGCCTGACGAGGAGTGTCTGAAAGAAACTCCATGCGTAGACCGTGCCCAGACAGACCTGTAGCAGGGTACAGCAGAGAATCGCTATGAATGGTGACCGTGTCACGTCGGACTACTCTTTGCTGCGGTCCGGTCCCGACTGCGGTCTCGTTCCACCAACGCCGGTCGATTGCGAAAAGTGAAGAATGAGCCGGGCCAGGTCGCCGGCTTCGTCGTTGCGGGACAGCAAGTCTCTGCTTGCCGCGCCATCGGCCGGTTGTTCGCGTGCGAGCCCGACCGCATAGGTCAGAAGCCCGTCAACCGGCTTGGCTGCATAGTTGACGAACCAGATTGCGGCAAAGACACCGACAACGAATATTATGCAGATGAGATAGATCTGCTGACCGATTGCCCTCTGAATCTTCAACGCGATCAATCCGGTGTCCATGCCTATGTGAACCGTACCGGCCACGCCCGCCAGGATCGGACTCGCCACTTCTATGAAGTCGCCCTTGCCAGGCAGGCTGCGTTCCACCGTCGCCGTGCTGGTCACGTCGCCAGCCGTGATCTCTTCCGGAATGCCCGGCACAAAGGTATGAGCAAGGATCTCCCCGGTTTCACTTGTGATGTAGACGTAGCTGACCCCCTGAATCTCGATGAACTGATCAATCAATGACTGCAAGGCAGTCAGGTTGCTGTTCAGCAGGATGTTCACACTGGCATCCGCAATCGTCTTTGCAATTCCCTTGCTGTTCGCCTCGTACTCCTTGGACAAATGTGTGTCGATCGTGTAAATCAACAGCAACGAGGTCGAAATCCCGATCACACCGAACAGAAGAAAAACGCCGAAGAGTGTCTTTCGGAAGAGTTTCGGTATTTTCATGTCACGCAAACCTCTTCTGCCAATTGTGGAGTGGAACAAATCGACCTTCGTCGACAACAGTGTAGTAAACCTTCTGCAAGCCTTGACGCCGCTCCGGTCCGAACGACACCGCCTCGCCGATTCCCAGGTCGTATTCCGTTATGCTGAAAACGGCCTCTTCCAGGGCGCCTCTTTCCGGCCTTTCGCCAAGACGATCCAGAATCTCGACCATCATCTTGGCATCGAGGAAGCCTTCCAGGCTTACAAAGCTGTGTGAAAACGGCGTATAGTTCTCCTTCAACAGTTCCTGTGGCGCGGAGGGAGCATAAAGCGCCATCAACTCCTGGTACTGCTTGACTGCGGGAATCGACGTGTCGTGGTAACTGGGCACGACCTGCGAGTTCACCAGCAGGTCGGTGTAGCGCTCGCCGTCGTCACGTCCCTGGGTGATGAGATTGAGCAGATTTTCGCTCCCGACAAAGGAAACATTGGCTATGGGCACCTGCAGTCCGAGGTCCACGGCGTCACGGAGAAAGGCGGCGCATGCGGCGTAGGCCCCGATACAGATGACGGCATCGGGCCGCGATGCCTTGAGGATCTCGACCTGGTCACGCATGACGCCGGTGAACTTCGAACCCCGCCGGTAGGTCGCTTCGCCGGCAATCCGCTCTCCATAGGGCTTCAAGGCCTGACGTACGCCCGCCCAGCCGCTGCGACCATAGGCGTCGGCCTGATAGAAGACCGCAATTCGCTTGCGACCGATGTCGACAAAGTTCTGAACAAGACCCGCCGTCTCTTGCCGGTAGGAGGCGCGCAGATTGAAGGCGAATCCTCCGTAGGGCGGCTCCCGCTGGGGCTGTGCGCCGGTGAACGGAAAGAACAGGTAGATCTGTCGTTCCTGAAACTTCTTGAGCATGGGGAGGACACGCGTGACCGTCGGCGTGCCGACATAGCCGAACAGCGCGAAGACCTCTTCCTCCAGCATGAGAGTCAGCGTGTTCTTGACAGCGGGATCAGGTTGATAGCCGTCGTCGTAGGTCTTCAGGACGACCTTCCTGCCCCTGACGCCACCGTTTCGATTGACATGCTCGAAGTAGGCGCTGGCGCCGCGAAACAACTCTATGCCAAGACCACGGGAAGGTCCTGAGAATGCAGCGGACATTCCCAGCACGATCTCGCTGTCGGTGACCCCCGATGACATCGTCGCGCCAAGCGATTTCGGGGCGAGTCCCATCAGGGATCCGGCGAGGCCGTACTGTAGAACGCGCCGTCTCGTCGTTGACGTCATGTGATGTGCTCCGGGCCGTTGTCCAACGTGTCCGGGATTCCATCGTCGCCCGGTTCCGACTGCCGTTCCGCAGAGAGTAGTGCGTTGATGACACCTGGCGCGGAACTCACCCTGATCTCATCCCCGCGCCGGAGAACGATTTCGCCTGGGAGAGCAAGACCCGTTCCGCTATCCGGGTGCGTTCGCCTGGTGGCGAAGAAGGGCCTGAGTGTCATTTCGGTGAATTCGGGTGACACGCTGCTGCTGTTGTCTTTGATGCGAATCTCTTTGCACGTCCTGAATCGCCGGGTGACGAGAGTGAGCAATACTCCAACCCTACTTTCTTCGGTTGAACGACGTTTTTCAACCGTCCGCTGGCAAGCGGTGAGGAAGGACGCGGCCCCGTCCTGAGAGATGTGTCGGGTCGAAGACCTTGACGAACTCGATGTGAAAGTCGGGATCGTTGGTCCGGGCGCCATCGAGCAGCGCGTGGAGGTCGGTTGGCGCCTGGTCCGCGGCCGGGGCAATCACCGGCTCCCACTTGATCACATTCGACCTGGTGGCCCGGGAATCGGCACGGGTTCAGGTCGATGACGCTTGCTCGCCCGTACCTGCAGGTCAAGGAGAGCATGTGACCAAGTGGTTTGAGGGTGGATGGAGGCTGATGCCGAAGGGTCCGGGCGCGCGGATGGGCGCGGTTTCTGTTGACCGCGGACGGTCATCCGCATAGGTTCCGGCACTTGCGACGCGGCGCCAGACGCGCGCGGGAACTTCCGTCAAGAGACATGACAGCGCCGTTGGCGCCTGCAGCGGAGAGGTAGACTCGTGACCGACAAGCAGATGACCGGTTCAGAGATTCTCGTCAAGGTCCTCCAGGATCTCGGTGTGGATGTCGTATTCGGTTATCCCGGCGGCGCCGTGCTGCCGATCTATGATGCGCTGAGCCAGCAGAACAGCCTGCGGCACATCCTGGTGCGCCAGGAGGGTGCGGCGGTGCATGCAGCCGAGGGATATGCCCGCTCGACCGGCAAGGTCGGCGTCGTGCTGGTGACCTCCGGCCCCGGAGCGACCAACTGCGTGACCGGCCTTGCCGATGCCTGGATGGATTCGGTGCCGGTGGTCTGTCTCACGGGCCAGGTGCCCACGCACCTGATCGGCAACGATGCCTTCCAGGAGGCGGATACCGTCGGCATCACGCGGCCCTGTACAAAGCACAACTACCTCGTGAAGGAGGTCGGTGACCTCGCGCGGGTCATCAGGGAAGCGTTCCTGGTCGCCGCCAGCGGCCGTCCCGGTCCGGTTGTGGTGGACCTGCCCAAGGACGTGGTGACGGCCTCGGCCGCCTACACGAGACCGGCGGCGCCGATGCAGCATCCCAGTTACAGTCCCCGCCTCAAGGGAGACCCCGAGCGGATTTCCGAAGCTGTCGAGCTGCTGGCAGGCGCCAGTCGGCCCCTGATCTATGCCGGAGGCGGTGTCATCAATTCGGGCCCGGCGGCCTCACAGCTGTTGACGAATCTCGTCAACATGACGGGCATTCCCACCACGCTCACCCTCATGGGGCTGGGCGCCCTGCCGGCGTCCAACAGGAACTTCATCGGCATGGTCGGCATGCACGGGTCGCTGGAAGCCAACATGTGCATGCACGACTGCGATGTGATGCTGTGCATCGGCGCCAGGTTTGATGATCGCGTCACGGGCCGAACCGATGCGTTCTCGCCCGAATCGCGCAAGATCCACATCGACATAGACGCTTCGTCGATCAACAAGAACATCCATGCCGATGTGCCCATCATCGGCGATTGCGGCTACGTGCTCGAGCACTTCATCAAGCTCTGGAAGTCGCGTCAGGCGCGTTGCGACGGCAACGCCCTCGACAGGTGGTGGACACAGATCGATGCCTGGCGCCAGCGCAAGTCGTTCAGCTACAAGCGCTCCGACACCCTGATCAAGCCGCAGCAGGCCCTCGAGGTTCTCAACCAGCGCATCGCCGGCCGGGATGATGTCTACATCACCACCGAGGTCGGTCAGCACCAGATGTGGGCGGCCCAGTTCCTGCACTTCGAGAAGCCGAACCACTGGATGACCTCCGGCGGGCTCGGCACCATGGGCTATGGGCTGCCGGCGGCGCTCGGCGTCCAGATTGCCCACCCCGACGCCCTTGTCATCGACGTGGCGGGGGAGGCGTCGATCCTCATGAACATGCAGGAGATGTCGACGCTGGCGCAGTACCGATTGCCGGTCAAGGCGTTCATTCTCAACAACAGGTGGATGGGAATGGTGCGCCAGTGGCAGGAGTTCTTCTTTGGCGGTCGCTACTCCGAAAGCTACATGGATTCACTGCCTGACTTCGTGAAACTCGCCGAGGCCTATGGCGCTGTCGGATTGCGGGCCACCACGCCCGACGAACTCGAGGATGTTGTCGACGAAATGATCACCACGCCCCGCACGGTGATCGCCGATATCGTCGTTGACCCGGACGAGAACGTCTATCCGATGATTCCTGCCGGCGCGGCCCACAATCAGGTGACCATGAGTCCCGACGAGGAAGTGGTGCTGGATCAGGCCCACAGGGAAGAGGGCATGGTCCTGGTCTAGGATCCGAACGACATGCCTGTTGCCGAAGAGAAGACCGTTTCCACGAGGAAAGCGACGATTGCCGTCCTGGTCGACAATGAACCGGGCGTGCTGGCGCGCGTCGTCGGATTGTTTTCGGGGCGTGGCTACAACATCGATTCGCTGACCGTCAACGAAGTCGACGAATCCGCCGGGCTGTCGCGCATCACCATCGTCACAAGCGGATCCGAAATGGTGATCGCCCAGATCATGGCGCAGCTGCAGCGCATCGTACCGGTGCACAGGGTCTGCGATTTCGTCACGCAGGGTCTTCACGTCGAACGCGAGCTGGCGCTCGTGAAGGTGGCGAGCACCGGCGACAAGCGGGTCGAGGCCCTGCGGATCGCCGATATCTTCCGCGCCAGGGTCGTCGACAGCACCATCGGCTCCTTCGTGTTCGAGATCACCGGATCGCTCGAGAAGATCTCCGCCTTCGTCGATCTCATGCGTCCGCTGGGACTGGTCGACGTCTCCCGCACCGGCGTGGCCGCCATTTCCCGCGGTCCCGATCCGATCTGAACCCACTACCTCATCCGGAGCATCGCCATGCGCGTCTATTACGATCAGGACGCTGATCTCAACCTCATCAAGTCCAGCAAGGTCGCGATCATTGGTTATGGAAGCCAGGGCCACGCCCATGCCCTGAATCTGAGGGACAGCGGTGCCAGGGATCTGGTGATCGGCCTGAGGCCGGGTTCCTCGAGCGCGCCCAAGGCCGAAGCCGAAGGACTCAGGGTCATGGACGCCGCCGAGGCAGCACGCTGGGCTGACTTCGTCATGGTCGTCACTCCCGACGAGGGGCAAAGACGCCTCTACAACAACGACCTCGCCCCCAACCTGCGCGACGGCGCAACCCTTGCCTTCGCCCATGGCCTCAACATTCACTTCAATCTCATCGAGCCCCGCGCCGACCTCAACGTGATCATGGTGGCGCCCAAGGGCCCCGGGCACACGGTGCGTGGCGAGTTCGCGAGGGGGGCGGGCGTTCCCTGCCTTCTGGCTGTGGCCCAGGATCCCGGCAGCCTTTCCCACGAGATCGGCCTGAGCTATGCCTGCGCCATTGGTGGCGGACGCGCGGGCGTCATCGAGACCACGTTCCGGGAGGAATGCGAGACCGATCTCTTCGGTGAGCAGGTGGTGTTGTGCGGCGGACTGACGGCTCTCATCATGGCCGCCTACGAGACTCTGGTCGATGCCGGCTACGCCCCCGAAATGGCCTACTTCGAGACACTCCATGAGGTGAAACTCATCGTCGACCTCATCTACGAAGGCGGTATCGCAAACATGCGTTATTCGGTGTCCAACACGGCAGAGTACGGAGACTACACCCGCGGACCCCGCGTCATCGATGACGAGGCGAGGCTGCGCATGAAGACGATCCTTGCCGAGATCCAGTCGGGAAGCTTTGCCCGGGACTGGATGCTGGAGAACGAGGTCGGCCAGACGAGTTTCAAGGCGATGCGCCGCCGCGCTGCCGAGCACCCCATCGAGGAAGTCGGCGAGAGGCTTCGTGCCATGATGCCGTGGATTTCCGAGGGCCGTCTCGTGGACAAGGAGCGAAACTGATACGATTTCACCTGATTGCGTTCGAATGTGGTGGACAATCGTGATATGAAGGGTCACCCGGTGAGCAGCCGGGGTTGAGCGGGGGTCTGCGCTCTTTTAGGTATCCGGAAAGAGCCATTTGCAGACATGTGATGACGGGAGTTTGCAGACCGCGATGATCAGTCGACTGTTATCTTCCGGTATGGCGATCGATCTTGGAACGGCCAACACCCTGGTCTATGTCAAGTCCGAGGGCGTCGCGCTCAATGAACCGTCCGTGGTCGCGATCAACAAGAACCATTCCAAGGTACGCGTGCTCGCTGTCGGTGTGGAGGCCAAGAAAATGGTCGGCCGCACCCCGGCGCATATCGAAGCCATTCATCCCCTGCGCGACGGTGTGATCGCGGACTTCGAGATCGCCGAGGAGATGATCAAGTACTTTATCCGCAAGGTGAACCGGCGGATCTTCTTTTCCAGGCCCGAGGTCATCATCTGTGTGCCATCGGGATCGACGCCGGTTGAAAGGCGCGCCATCGAGGAGGCCGGACTGCGTGCCGGAGCACGCAAGGTCGGTCTGATCGAGGAGCCGATGGCGGCGGCGATCGGCGCCGGCCTGCCGGTCACGGAGCCGAGCGGATCCCTGGTCGTCGACGTGGGCGGCGGAACGACCGAGGTCGGTGTCCTGTCGCTTGGCGGCATCGTCTATTCCAAGTCCCTGAGAGTCGGCGGGCACCACATGGACGAGGCAACAATTCGCCACATCCGCAACACGTTCAATCTCCTGATTGGCGAATCGAGCGCCGAGAATCTCAAGCAGACCGTCGGCTCTGCCGCACTGCCGGAAGACGGAGACGGGCCGACGATTGCCATCAAGGGACGCGATCTTCTCAACGGCGTACCCAAGGAGATTGTCATCAGCCAGCGCCAGGTCGCTGAAGGGCTCATCGAGCCCGTCGGCCAGATCGTCGAGATGGTGAAGACGACACTCGAACAGACCGCGCCTGAACTTGCCGCAGATATCGTCGATACGGGAATCTTCCTGACAGGCGGCGGCGCCATGCTCCACAGACTCGACGAGGTCCTGCGCAAGGCGACCGGGCTTCCGGTCACCATCGCCGATGATCCGCTGACATGTGTCGTGCAGGGGACCGGCAGGGTGCTGGAGGAACCCAGGACACTCAAGCAGGTCCTGGACAACCATTCGGGATGACGGACGCTCCGCATTGAAAGGTGGCGAATGACGCATGCTGAAGCTTGTCCTGCTCACCCGACAGACCACCCAACGCTTCGCACTGCCCTTCTTTGTCGTTGCTGCCCTCGCCTTCATCCTCATGAGCCGCACGGACAATCCCTTGGTCACGGATGCCCGCACGCTCACCCTTGATGTGCTGGCTCCTGTCATCGATGTGGCCTCCCGCCCGGTGTCGGCGGTCAACGCGGCGGTGGACTCCGTCAACGGCTGGCTCGACGTTGCGGCCGAGAACGAAAGACTGCGCCGCGAGAACGAGCGCCTGATGCACTGGCAGGCGGCGGCGCGCCAGCTGCTGGCCGAGAACAACGAGTTCCGCAACCTCCTCTCGAGTGTCGCCGAACCGCGCGCAGCCTTCGTCACGGCCCGCATAGTCGGTCATTCCAGCGGCACGTTTGTCAGGACGGCGGTTCTCAACGCCGGCACCCGTGACGGCGTCAGGGTGGGGCAGGCGGTGGTCGCAACCCATGGTCTTGTTGGCAGGATCACGGAAGCGGCACGGCACAGCAGCAGGGTTCTGCTGCTCACCGATCTCAACAGCCGTGTTCCCGTTGTCTTCGAATCCAATCGCAGGCCGGCCATCGTCAGCGGTGACAATTCGCGCGTCCTGTCGCTGTTGTTCACGGAACTGGCCGGCTCCATTGACGCTGGCGAGCGACTTGTGACGTCGGGAGAAGGGGGGATGCTGCCCCCTGGCATTCCGGTCGGAGTTGTGACCGGTTCACAAGGTGGTCTTCCCCAGGTGACACCCTTCGTCGACCCTGCCCGCATCGAGCACGTGCGCGTCCTCGACTACACGCTGCCCGGACTCATGCAGACGACACGCGAGGCCGGAATGCTGGAACCGTTGTGGTGATCGAGGACTGGGGAGGAAGTCTGAGGCGCCGGGCGGTTTCATTCCTGCCCCTGGTGTCGGCCGTTGCTCTTGTGCTCGTCACCTCGACCCCGCTCTACTTCGGTCACGTTGGGGATGTCGCCCCGCGGCTCGGGGTGACGGCCGTCATCTTCTGGACTGTCTACCGTCCCGATCTCTTCGGTTACGGTTCCGCCTTCTTTCTCGGCATCGTTGCGGATCTCATGACCGGGCTGCCGCTCGGCATCTCGGCTCTCGTCCTTGTCATGGTCCGCCATGGCGTCCTCACGCGTCGCCGCTATTTCCTGCGCAAGTCCTTCCATGTCGTCTGGGCCGAGTATGCACTCGTGGTCATTGCCGCGGCGATCATCGACTGGATGCTGGCAGCTCTCTATCTGTGGTCCAATCCCGGTCTGCTTGTCCATGTCTTCCAGGTCCTGTTGACGGTAGCCCTGTTCCCGGGGGTCTACTGGCTCCTCGCACGGTGTCAGGGTCTCATATCCCTTGCCGCGCGGGAGGCTGCCGGTTCAGGCTGACATGCGCGAGGACTTTGAGCAGCGAACCCTGGTGAATCGCCGATCGCTCGTCCTCTTTGGCGTGAAGGGACTGATGGTCGCTGCGGTGGCCGGGCGCCTCTATGAGTTCCAGGTTGTCGATGCGGCGCGCTATCAGCGGTTGTCCAACGACAACCGCATCAGTATCCGCCTGCTGCCGCCCCGCCGCGGTCTGATTGTCGACCGGTTTGGCAAGGGCCTTGCGGTTAACCGGCCCACCTACCAGTTGATCATGACTCCCGAGCAGACCGATGATGTCGAGATCACGCTCGAGCGCATTGCCACTCTCATCGAGCTTGATGACGGCACCATGGCGAGGGTGCTGCGCAAGATCGGAGTCCAGGAGGGATTCATCCCTGTTACCGTGCGCCAGAATCTGTCCTGGCAGGAAGTGGCGCGCATTGAGGTAAACCTGCCGGTGCTGCCGGGAATTGTCATCGAGACGGTCCCGCATCGCCACTATCCCTTTGCTGACCTCGTGGCCCACGTCTCAGGTTATGTCGGCGAAGTGTCGCAAGCTGAACTCGAAGACGACAAGGTGCTGAGATTCCCCGGTTTCCGCACGGGCAAGACGGGCATCGAGAAGGTCTACGAGCAGCAGTTGCGCGGAACGCCGGGCACACGCCAGGTCGAGGTCAATGCAGTGGGACGCGTCATCCGGGAGATCGAACGCCGCGAGGACGATCCGGGCTCGGACATCCGCCTCACCATCGACATGGCGCTCCAGGAGTTCGCCGTGCGCAGGATGGAGAATCAGACGGGGTCCGTAGCCGTTCTTGATGCCCGCAACGGCGATGTGCTCACCCTGGCATCGGTTCCGAGTTTCGATCCCAACGTGTTCAACTTCGGATTGACCGGGGATGCCTGGCAGACCTTGCTCAACGATCCCCGTTCGCCTTTGCTCAACAAGCCGGTCGCTGGCCAGTATCCCCCGGCCTCGACGTTCAAGATGATCGTTGCCCTAGCGGCACTGGAAGCGGGAGCGGTGACGCCTGCGACAAAGGTCAACTGTCCAGGCAGCTTCACCCTGGGCGACCGGACCTTCCGGTGCTGGCGGCGCTGGGGGCATGGCGAGGTGAATCTCGTCGATGCCCTGAGGGAATCGTGCGACGTCTACTTCTACGAGGTGGCCCATCTCATCGGTGTGGACCGGATCGCCGCCATGGCCCGGCGGTTCGGCCTTGGGGAATCAACCGGGATCGAGCTTACGGGAGAGCGGGCAGGCCTGGTTCCCACCGCAGCCTGGAAACGGGCCGTCTATGGCGAGCCGTGGTACGGCGGTGACACGATCAATGTCGGAATCGGTCAGGGTGATGTTCTCACCACGCCCCTCCAGCTCGCGCTCATGACGGCATGCATCGCCAACGGGCAGTTTCGGGTGACACCGCGGCTGGTGCGCCATCCCGCCGGGAAAGAGGTGCCTGACTTTGCGGCCCTTGACGTCGATTCCGCTCACCTGCAGGTCGTACGCCAAGGCATGGTCGAAGTGGTCAACAACGCCGATGGGGGGACAGCCTACACGGCGAGGATCCGAGACGAAGGCATGGAGATGGCGGGCAAGACCGGCACCTCCCAGGTGCGTCGTCTCAGGAAGGCAGAACGGGAAGGGCGGTCGAGCGAGGAGGATGTACCATGGGCCGAACGGGACCATGGGTTGTTCGTAGGTTATGCGCCACTCGCCGAACCCCGTTACGTCGCCGCCGCAATCGTTGATCACGGGGGGGCCGGGTCCTCCTCCGCGGCCCCGGTGGTGCGCGATGTGCTGCGTGAAGCGCAGAGGCGGCAGTCAGTCCGCTGGAACACCGGTGACGAGGTGTAGGGTAAGGCGTGATGGTTGCGATGTCCTCCACCCCCCTCGCCAGCGGCACCCGTCTTGTCGGCGGCAAGCTCGCCAACATGGCCTGGGGTCTGCTCTTTCTCCTTGCCCTGGTCGCCGGCTTCGGGGTCCTGATGCTCTATTCGGCAGCAGGGGGGGACTGGAGACCCTGGGCACTGCCCCAGCTTCTGCGTTTCGGCGGTGGGGTGCTTCTCTTTCTCGCCATCGCCGTGATCAACATCCGGCACGTGCACCGGTGGGCCTACGTGATCTACGCCGGAGCGCTCGCCCTGCTGTTCGCCATGGAGATACCGGGGATCAGCGGTGTCGGCGTGCAACGCTGGATTCAGGTCACGCTTGGTGGCATGAAGTTCCAGTTTCAGCCGTCGGAACTCATGAAGTTCGCCGTGGTCCTGGCGCTTGCTCGCTACTATCACAGTCTGGCGCTCAATGTTGCCCGGCGATGGACGAGTCTGCTGGTTCCGCTGATGCTCATCCTCCTGCCCTCGGTCCTGGTGGTCCGCCAGCCGGACCTCGGGACCGGTATCCTGATGGTCGCTGCCGGCATCGGCGTGATGTACCTCGCCGGTGTCCGCAAGCGCTGGTTCGTCGCCGGGTTTTCCGCCCTCGTGGGTCTGGCCCCGGTGGTCTGGTACTCACTCCTGCCCTATCAGCAGGACCGTGTGCTGACGTTCCTCAACCCCAGCCTTGATCCCCTGGGCGCGGGCTATCACATCCAGCAGTCGAAGATCGCTCTCGGTTCGGGGGCCGTGTGGGGCAAGGGCCTGTTCAACGGCACCCAGAGCCAGTTGAATTTCCTGCCCGAAAAGCACACCGACTTCATCTTCACCATGCTCGCCGAGGAGCTGGGACTGATCGGCGCCCTCGGCCTCATCCTTCTCTACTGTTTCATCGTCCTCTACGGTGTTGGCGTCGCGTCACGAAGCGGCAGCCAGTTCGGCAGACTGCTGGCGCTGGGAATCGTGTCGACCTTCTTCCTCTACGTCTTTTCCAACATCGCCATGGTGACCGGACTGATACCCGTCGTCGGCCTGCCGCTGCCCCTGGTGTCGTTCGGCGGTACGGCGATGGTGACCCTGATGATGGCATTCGGGCTTCTCGCCAACGTCCACGTGCACCGCGACACGGAAGTCCCGCGCCACACCACCGGTCTCATCTGACGACCCTGAACCCCGAAGTCGCGAGTGGACGTGGGGCACGCCCGGTGTTCCGGACTGCAGCGAACGGGACTGACAGTACGGTCAACCATGCCGGAGCTGGTGTGAGTACGCGCCGGTCACACCCGAGGCGCGGTACATCTTGGCACGGTGCGAATCAACGTCAGCGCCACAGCGGTGGGGATGAGCCGGAATCCAGGAGGCCCGCCCGCAGTGAAGCGGCAAAGCGGCTTCATCTTCGGCACTGCTGCGGATCCTTGCGAACTTCAGTCGGCTATCCTCATCACTCAGTTCGATCCGGCCCCGTCCCATCGCGGGCAACCGCCGCGGCCGGTATCAGATAGGCCGCGAGCGCATCGACGACTGCGTCGAGCGGGCCGGGGTCGATCTCTAGGTTGCGCTTGAAGCTCTCCCATTGATGGCGTTTGACGGGGTCGTTCGCAAACTCCGGCGACAACCCATCCGGAACTTCATCCGGTATCGTCGTGCCCCGCCGGGCAAAGGTTGCAGATATTGCTCTGGCGAGACGGGAGCGATCCAACTCGAATGCCTCGCTGATGATCTACAGGTCGTAGCAGTCCTTCATCCGGCTGTTGGCCGTGCCCAGATACACCATGGCATGGAACTTCTCTGCAACAACGGTCTCTCGCGCGTAACTGCGCAGTCGCGGTGCCGGCATGACGAGCCATTCGGCAGGGGGCTCAACCGCGTCCCCGAAGCCGACATCGGTCTTTACGGCGACACGGACGCCGCCAATGTCGGCTGTCGCTCGAATCCTGAGTCCGCCATACGCGTCTTCTTGCCGAATACGACTGATTCGGGCTGCATCGCTGTCAAAGATGACGTCGTCCCGCTGTTCCTGGCCGAGAATCCCCTTGAAGACATCGAGCACCGCGTCCGGAGCCGGATCGCCGTAACCCAGGAAATCGAGATCACGAGTTCCACGGACCGGCTCGTCAAACCATGTCATCAGCAACATGGCTCCCTTCAGAACAAAACGGTCGGCATGACGCGATTGCGCGAGTCGGTAGAGCAGGCGTTCGATCGCATAGTGGGTCAGGACCAGTTCGAAACTCTGACCCTTCTTCTTGCTGACTGCGAGGAGGCGGGTCCGAACCGAGGCTCCGATGTCCTTGACCACCCTAGCCCGACTTCCGCAACTCGGGGGTCGTGAGGATGCTAACTCATTGAATAGTCTTGATCGGCCCTCCGAAGGTCGGCACTACACGGGACCGAACGGAGAGGCGGCCCCGCTCGTCGTCAGGCGGAGATCCGTGGCGCAGGCTGTTGCGGCAGGGTCATGCCGAGCTGGTGCAGCAGTAGCTGGTGCTCCTTGTTCGGTCGAGTGTGGCGCGGCAGCACGAGGTGCCGGCCGTCGGTGGTGGGCAGATGGACGTCGACCATCTGGATGGTGGCGAAGGCCTCGAGGATGGCGCGCGGGGTGAGGCCCGAGGCGCGCGGCCGGGCGAGGTTCTTCAGGGTCACCAGCAGGCAGTAGGCGATGAACGAGACGAAGATGTGCGCCTCGATGCGCTCCTCGCGTTGATGGAAGATGGGGCGGATCGCGAGGTCGTGCTTGAGTTCCTTGAACGCCTGTTCGATCTCGACGAGCTTCATGTACAGATGCCACAGCGTGGCGGGGTCTTCGGCGACCATGTTGGATCGCAGCAGGTAACGGCCCTCGCGGCGGCGGACCCGGCGCAGCCGGTCGCGCCGCAGGCGGAATGAGAAGCCGTTGGCGGCGAGTTCCCTGTCGGTCCCGGGCACGGCGATGTTGACCAGGCTCCAGGCCCGGCCCGCCTCCTTCCTGGCGCCGCCGAGCTTGAGCAACAACTGATCCCGGCTGTTCGACTGTCCCTGCAACTCGACCAGTCGACGCCACAGCCTCTTCAGCCGGCGCCGGCGCATGCCACGCTCCTTCTCCTGTCGCCCCTCGCTGTGCACCAGGACGTAGAGCTCGCCATCCTCGACCAGAAGCTTGACGTTCACCGACTGGCGCACCTCCTGCCAGGGCAGGCCCAGGAACACCTTCTCGAGCCGCGTCAGCCGGCCCTTGGGCGTGCCCACCAGGTAGCGCACCGGCGCATCGCCCTCGCGCATCGAGGCCAGCGTCTCCTCGGTGGGGATGCCGCGGTCCATGATCCACACCCGGTCGGAGCGGCCATACTGATCCTCGATCTTCTCGAGGAACGCCGCCAGCGTGGCGTCGTCGGAGGTGTTCCCCGGCATCACCTCATAGGCCAGCGGAAAGCCCTCCGGCGTGACGATCAGCGCAATCACCACCTGCACGCAGTCGGGCCGCTTGTCCCGGCTGTAGCCGAAGCGGCGCTTGTCATCGAACGCAGGATCGCTCTCGAAGTAGGTCGAGGTCAGGTCATAGAGCAACACGTCGAAGCGCGCCTCGAACAGGGTCGCCCAGCGGTCGCGCAAGAACGAGAAGAAGTCCTGCTTGTGCGCCAGAAGCTTGTCGAGACAGCGATAGAGCGTGTCGTCGGCAATCGCCCGCTCGCTGCCCAGAAGATCGCGAAGCGCGCTGTGCTCGTACCAGTGACGGTGAAGCCGCCACTCGCTGCCCGGGTCGATCAGCCGGTAGCAGACCTGGATCTTCAGGATGTCCAGCCACCGCGTGCCTTGCCGGCTCGGCGGCAGACGCTCATCCCAGAAGCGGTCCAGGTCCAGGCGATCCCACAAGGATAGCGCCAGCCAGCACGCTCCCCACTGGCGCGGGTCGTGAAGCGCCACCTGCGCAAGGTTGATCTTCACCACTTCGCAGGCCAGTGCCGGCGCCTCCCGGTCCTCGGGAAACAGCGCCATCTGCCGCGATCGTGACTTGCCCTCCACCACCTCGATCGAGCGGCACCACGCCGCGCGCTGGCTGTCGTTGATCTCGCCGAGATAGAGCACCTGACGCTGAACAACCCGGCCGCCGTGGACCCGGACGTTCTCCACAACGCTCCAGTAGCGGTGTTCCTTGCCGTCCTTGAAGCGTCTTTTGCAACGCACGAACATGGGCGCAGAGTCCGGATCTTCACCAGCCCAATCAAGGGGGTAGGTCGGCACTACACGCCGTTCCGGAGAGACAACGCACGGAAAACCGCCGCTTCTCGGGCCGGAAAACCGTCAAATCAGTCGAATCGCGCGACGAGTTGCGGAAGTCGGGCTAGGCATTGGCGGTGAGCGCCTCGAGATACGGGCGGACCACCGTGGCCACGCCGCCGCGCTTCGCATGCCGGGCTATCTCCGCCGGGATGGCCTTTCGCTGCCGGAGCGCCTCCTGAAGTCCTTCCAGTGCGACCGACTGTCCGACTTTGCTGCGATGCCGGAAACAATCGGCGATCGTCTTGGCGACGCCGAAGACTTTCACGGGAACACTCTCGATATGTGCGGTCTGGACATCGTCCGTGAGAAGTGGGTCCGTGAATCGCACGATGCGCATCACCGGTCTTCCCTCTCTCGGCATCCAGTCCTTCGTGCCGATCGCCATCCAGACCGCGCGTGGAAGCTGATCGGTCAGGTCATGGTAGGCAAGCGCCGACACCAGACAGACGACACCTTTGGGAACGCGCTTTGCGGCTTCGGCCAGACTGTGGTTGGCGTCAAGCATTGCATCGGGCAGCTGATAGAGCCCGCGTGCGAGGCGGTTTACGTCACCGGCGCGGACCATCCGTCCGACCGTGGCGGCGGTGATACCTGCATCCTTGAACTCCGACAGGCGCACGATCCCCTTCACCCGGAGGAGATTGAGTGCCTGGTCCCGCTGCGTGACTGCGTTCGCCATTGATAGGAAACCTGGGAATCATGTACACATCTTCCGAGATTATGTATCATCCTTCGGATCAGGCGAAGCACATGTTGGCCCTTGAAATGGGCTGGGCGGGTGGGGACCAAAGCCAAGTCCGGAAAATGGAGCGAGGTCGGAGTCCCACACAAGAAATGTACCTGCGAATTGATCGACGACCCCGGAGTTCCTGATGCCGTCCGCAAGATGTGCGGGACGTGGGAGGTTGGTCAGGGTGCCAGGGTAGTGTTAGGCGACCTCGTTCCCGCACGTGAATTCAGCGATTTCGACTATGCTGACCCGATGACATCGGGTGCAGGCATTTGGGCGTTTCCGCCCAGGCCTTTGACAATATGGTGGGCGCACAAGGACTCGAACCTTGGACCCGCTGATTAAGAGACCTCACCCAAGCTCTAGCCATCAGAAGCCGTCATTGGCGAATGTTTGCGTAACCCGCTGATTGAGAACCGCTATTCATTGGCGGTTATTGGCCCTTGCGTGCGGCTGATTGCGGATATATCTTGTCGACATACTGACAAATTGCTGACACGGAGGAATTGCGGATGCCGACTGACAAAACATCAGTGGGTCTAACGGAGAGGCGCATTCGTGACGCGAAACCGGGACCAAAGACCGAGATCATATGGGACCGGCAAGTGAAGGGCCTGGGGCTGCGAGTAGGGGCGGGCGGAACCAAAGCTTACGTCCTTAACTACCGCGTCGACGGACGCGAACGGCGGGCGACCCTTGGACGCGTCGGGGAGTTGTCCTTGAGGGCCGCACGAGATCGGGCCGTTGCCGAACTTGCGGGAATCCGCGATGGCGAATCCGATCCTCTCGACCGCCGACGGGAGCGCAGAGAGGCGCCGACAGTGACGGACGCGGTAGACCGGTTCCTCAATGAAGAGTGCCCGCGCCGAATTGCCAATGGCCGGATGGCAGACAGAACGGTGAAGAACTATCGGCGCCAATGCGCTTCCGTGATCCTGCCAACCCTGGGTCGCCTCCGGGTCGCCGACGTTCGCCGCAATGACGTGGAACGCATGGTCAACCGACTCAAGCCGATTCAACGCAACCGGCTGCTAGCCCTTTCATCGCGGCTGTTCACCCTGTGTGAGCATTGGGAATGGCGGCAACAGCGGACCAACCCCGCACGAGGGATTGAGCGATCCATTGAGACCCCGAGGGATCGTGTTCTGACGCCTTCCGAACTCGCAGCGCTGGCGAGTGCGCTTGACGCCAGCGACGACAACCCCGCTGCGCTGGCAGCCATCCGCTTTGCGGCCCTGACCGGCCTTCGGATAGGCGAAGTTCTGTCCATTCAATGGACTCACGTCGACTTCGAGAACAGTCGCCTGACCATGCCTGAAACGAAGACGGGCCGACGTGTCCATGACCTGCCGGACCCCGCCCTGGACGTGTTGGCGGGCCTTTCGCGCATCAATGGCAACGTGTGGGCGTTCACGATCGGCCGTGACGCTCCGTGCGGCTACAAGCTGGTGCGACGTGTCTTTCAGGACTGCGCTCGCACGGTCGGTCTCGACGACGTGCGGCTTCATGATCTCCGCAGAACGGTCATGACATCGGCTGCCCGCGCCGGCGTCGGTTCGCACGTCCTTCGAGACCTCCTTGGGCACAAGACAACTGCAATGGCGGATCGCTACATCCGGCAAACCGGCGAAGCCGTGCGGGAGGCGCGGGCATTCGTGGCGACAGAAATGGCGCAGGCCATGGCCGGCAAGCGTGGAAAGGTTCTGCCGATGGTCCGCCGCCGTGTCTGACAACAACATGCGCATTGCCTCCGCGATGCTGACGCAACGCAAGCGCGGACGGCCGAGGGGAATGGTCGACAGGCGCAACATCGCCATTGTCGAGGCGGTGGACGCTCTCAAAGCAAAGGGCAGGAGCGAGTACGCGGCGTTGCAAGCGGTGGCTCAGACGGTCTCTCTTTCCTATGAGGGGACGCGTTCTGCATACGAGACGACAAAGGAAAAGCAGGCGTTCGACGACTGGCTCGCCTCCCTGCGGGACGAGGAGTGCATTGACCTGCTTGGCTTCAATGACCAGGACATAGACTGGTTCAGCCTCATCTAGATTGGCTTGGCTTCATCGGGCCGCGCACGGGTCCCCGCAACCCGGATCAGATCGAAGTGACAGCATGGGGCTCGTTCGGATCGGATTGATCCACAGCCCCGACACTCCTCCTCGATTTTTTCACAAACGCTCTCGAATTTTTCACAAAGACAGGCACGGACACCATCCGCACGCTCCTCCAGCGTATCGCAACGAGGAGCAAGCCGATGTTCCAACCCGACAAGCTTTACCGCACGGATGATCCCGAGATCGAGGCGCTGGCACCGTACAGCACTCTAGCGCACATGCGATCCGAAGGTCGCGGGCCGGATTTTCTGCGAGTCGGCAAACGCGTGTTGTATCGCGGAAGCGACCTAAACGCTTGGCTGGAGACTGTCACCGTTCGACAGTCCGCACGCACACAGCCTGATCTCCACAGCGAGTGAGCCTTTCAGGTGCACCAGCACCCTGACGGCTCAGCATCATTTCTAGAATGCCACTTACAGCAACCAACTAAGGGCATTGCCACATGACCTCAACCGACACGCTTCCGACACTCACGGCCGCGCCGCCGCTGCCGTCCAGCCGCAATCCGGCTGCCGTCTATCTCGCCAGCCTCGCCGAAGGGCCGGGCCGGGCGTCCATGACCTCCACGTTGATCAACATTGCCGCCGCGCTTGGCTTTGTCCTGGAGGACTGCCCATGGCACCAACTCCGTCATGCCCACGTTGCCGCGCTTCGTGCACGCTGGCAGACGGAATACGCACCCGCCACCGCGAACAAGTATTTGAGTGCCATCAGGGGCGTCTTGAGACAGGCGTGGCTGCTTGGCGTTCTCGACGGTGAGGAGTACCACCGCGCCGCCGCCGTTCGAGGCGTGAAGGGTTCCCGGCTTCCGTCCGGGCGGGCGCTCGATGCCGGCGAACTTCGTGCACTGTTCGAGGCGTGCATGGATGACTCACCGGCAGGGGCTCGGGATGCCGCCGCCTTCGCCCTCATGTTCGGGTGCGGCTTGCGTCGGGCCGAGGCCGTCGCCGTCACGGTCGAGGACTTCGACGCCGCCACCGGCCAGATCCGGGTTGTCGGCAAGGGCAACAAGGAACGAACGGTCTACGCCGCCAACGGTGGGGCTGCCGCGCTTCAAATGTGGCTCACCGCTCGTGGTGACGTGCCGGGGCCGATCCTCTGTCCGGTGTCCAGGACAGGCGAGGTTGCCGCCGGACAGTCCATGACCTCGCAGGCGCTGATGATGAGGTTGAAGCACAGGGCAAGACTGGCTGCGATCGGCGATTGCTCACCGCACGATCTCCGACGCTCGTTTGTGTCAGCAGCACTCGAAGGCGGGGCCGATCTCGCCATGGTGCAGGCGCTTGCCGGCCATGCAAGCCCGACCACCACCGCCCGCTATGACCGCCGCCCGGAGGATGCCAAGCGCAAGGCTGCCCAGCTCGTTCACGTGCCGTTCGGGAGTGCATCCGAGAACTGATGCTTGGTGCCACCGGGCAATCCACCGACCGCACCAGTTTGCCGCTCACCGCCGTCCGTGGTAACTCACCACTGCTCCTATCGCAGGGGTGTCATGTGGCAATGACGGAGCCGGGAGGCAGGTTCGAACCCGCCGCCCGGCTCCACCTTTCACCGCAATCCCAGGTGTTCCCGGATCGCCGCGACATCGCGCTCGATGTTGGTCATGCGCTGCTCAAGGTCTGCCAGCCTGCCAGCCACGCCACGAGGCTTCACCGCCTTCACCGCGCTACCCACCGGCCAGGCTTCACCGCGCCTCACCGCCCATGCCTTAGCCAGGCGCACCAGGGCCGCTTGTCGGAGTGCATCCGGCTCACCGCGCCGATAGGCCATGCGATTGGCGATCTCAAGCCAGGTGTCGCCGGTTTCGCCGCGCATGATGTAGGCCCGTTCACCAACGGGCTGATGGTCTGTCGTGGTCATGGCTTGTCCTCCTCGTAGTCGATGGTAGCAAGGCGCCGGATCTCACCCTCGATGTCCCTGATGTCGGCAATGACTGGACCATGCGCCGCAAACCCTGCCAACAGCATGTGCCCGGCGTGTGTGTCGAGGCGATCCGCGATCTCGATCAAGTCACCCGTGAATCGATGGTCACTCATAGTCTGTTCCCTCCTGATGGTTTCACCGCTCCAGTTCACCGCCGGCATTCACCGGCCACATTCACCGCTCGTGGTTGCGTTTCACCGCCGCAAGTCACCGCCGACACTGGCACCCCAAAGTCACCGCCGACACTGGCACCCCAAAGTCACCGCGCAAGGTGCGTCCTGGGAGCCCGGCATGGCGCGATCGCCCGTCTAGTAGGCCCGCGCCGGCCGGGACGGACCGCACAAGGCAGCCCGTCCCAGACCGTGCAAGGTCAATCCTCCAGCTCGTCAAGAATGGCGTGCGGGCAATGGTCGAGGAGCTTGTCGAGGAGTTCGTCGACAAGGGACTCCTGAAACTCAATCTCCTCGAGGAGTTCCCGGACAAACTGGACAAGCTCGTGCCCAATCTTGACCGCTTCCAGGCCATCAGCCCGCGCCGCTGCAAGCTCCTCCTGTAGAGACTTGATTGCAGGATGCGGCACAACCGGCACCATGTGCGGCATAGCGCGCCGGATGGCGTTGTGAGCCGTCGTGGTCATGAGTCTGTCCCTTGCGCTTCCCGCCGCCATCCGGTGCGCTTGCCCGTGCCGGGTCCGTCCAGTCCCTCATGGCGCCGCAACACATGCGCCAACTCGTGACAACGTGTGCACAAGGCAGTGAGATCGTCCGGCACGACTCTAGCGTTCGGCACACGATCAGGCGCCCAATGGTGCGTTTCTGTCGCCGGCACATGCCCGCACAACTGGCACATGCCACCAGACCGTGCCATGGCCTGGAAGCGGGCAACCTGATAGCGGCGACTCTTGAATCGCTTGGTGAACTGCGACAGGTCGATGTCTGCAAGGAATCGCTCCTGTAGAAGTTCCTGGAGCCATGACGGGAACGCCATCGCAATCCCTGGCTCTTTGGGAGTGTCGAGAACTAGCATTCTAATAACCTCCTATCTGGTGTCATGTGGCAGGGACATAATTACCATGTGGCGATTGTGAGTGTCAACACGCATGGTGACGGTCGACCGGAACCGCCGCGCCGCCGTCGAGGGATGCGCCGCCGCCGTCCTGGTGGTGCTGGTGCTGGTGGAGATCGCCGCCGCCTGGCAGTGACGGACTCGCCGCCGTCGAGACTGCCAGCGTCACCCGCCGCCGCCTCGATCGCCGCCGCCGTCACCCGTCACCCGCCGCGCCGCCGCCGTCACTCGTGGTGGTGGAGGCAAGGCCATCACGGGCTGGAGAAAAGCGTAAATCCTGAGAAAAAAGTGTAAATCGGACGAGGCGGGTGGTTAGAGACTATGACGGTAGGACAGCGACCGATGTGCAATCCCCAAAAGGGACCCACCCCATCCTCGAAATGATTCATTCCAGGAAAAAGGCTTCCCGCCCTCCCCGGATCGGATCGGGGATCGCCAAAATATGTGTAGGCCCTAAAAGGGAGCGGTCGGCCCTGTTTGCGCCATCGTCGTGTTCTGGAAGACGCTCGCGCTTGTTAGGGCAAGACATACATTGTCACCAGGTCTCCCCCCAACTAGCGTCTGGGTCGACACTCCCTACCCACTCACCGTCTCGATAGAAGTCAGCACCTTCCCGGCCATTCTCAGTCTGCCAAGGCCACTTGCCGTGCCTCAAGCCATCCACATAGGACCCTTCCTGGATGAACCGAAAGGTTCTCCCACCTATGATGCCTGAAAATTCTTCAACCCAATGGCCCTGCTTCTTGCCTTCGACGAACTCTCCGGTGTCGCGACGTGTCTCGCTTCCTCTGCTCTCGTCAATTTCAGAATAGTACTCGAAGTCGAACTCCAACGTGCCTTGTCCGTGCGCCACGTTGTCCCGGCAACTGCCTGACCATTCCAGTGTTCCCCACCGGGGATCGCTGTGCGGGTGTGTGGAGACTTGCGTCAAATGGACGTCGCAGTTCGGTTGGTTAGCAGCCTCCTGCCAACATTCTTCTTCCACACTCGGCAGTTGGCCCAGGTCATTGCATCGCGGCAAGCGGGGCACCGTGTTCTGCCGTTCTTCGGGCGCTTCGACGATGACCGGCTCACTCCCGGAATGGGGCGTCTCAGATCCGGTCTCGGATTCCGAAGCCGCGACGACGTGTTCGCTACCCGACCAAGTACCGGGCTCTCCGCCAGGGCTGGCGCACTGGGATCCCACTACGGAGCATCCCGATCCTCCGCTGGCCTCGCAGGTTCGCATGGCGCCAACCTCCGCCTGATCTTGCGTCATCGCGCCTTTCGCTCCACCGGCGCCGTACTGATCTACTGCGAGAGCGCCGCACCCATTCTGGAACCAGGCCCGTTCGGCGCAGTCCGTGCCTCCGCTGGTGCGACAAGCGTTCAGCGCTGCTTCTGTCGCATCGTCCCTGGTGGCGTAGTTCCATGCGAAGCCGTATGTGATCGACTCGCCGTAGGCCGTGTTGCCGACGGCGATGGAGCCATGTGCGTTCTCTGCACCTGCCGGCGAGGCCACCATCAGCCCGCCGATGGCGAGCGCCGCAATCATCGTTTTCATGTCGGTTCTCCACGAGACGCTGCCCAAGACGGCAGCACTCCGGCATTGTGACAGCCGAATTGCGGACGCACTACTCGGGGACAAGTGCTTGCAGACAGGAAAAGACCCTCGGCAGCGCCGGATGTTCCATAATCCCCGCTCTCTCGCGGCCTGAAACGGAGATCGCACGGGCAATCACCCGTTCGATGCTCTACAGGACGCCTCGGAGTGCCGCTTTCAGCCTCGATCGGCCGTCAACAGGGTTCCCGGAACGAATTGCGGATCGCTTTTGGAATCTCAGGGGCAAAAAAGGGATGCAGCAGGTTACCAGACAGCCCACGACGGATCGAGTGGCTTGCTTTCGGCCGCTACACGCAACCGCGCCTCGTAGGTCCACCGCTCCTCACGGAACTTGGCTATCTGGGGGGTGAGCATGTCGACCAGCTCCTGCACTGTCGTCTGCTGCTTTTTGAGCGCCTCGATCAAGATGTGGATGGCCTTCCCTTGATCATCCACCTTCGCCCGAAGCGCGACGGCCTCCGCCTTCAACTCCAGCCATTCGACTTGCGTCATCGCCTCGCCCGCTTTCTCGCCGGTATCCGCCTCGGCCGCGCCATTCTCGCCGCTTCCCACCGGCCAGGGCTTGCCGTTGCTCTTCGCCCAGCCCCGAGCGACCTGCATGAGTGCCGGTCCTGCGCCTTCCTCGCCGGTTCGGTAACCGATCTCGGCGGCGATGTCCTGCCACGCCTTGCCGGTGGCCTCCCGAGCCTCGTAGGCGCGTTGACCGACGGGGGCGCTGTCTTTGGACATGGCGTCACTCCTAGATTGCCATGGAAAGCATAGTGTGAGCCGGGAACAAGGGCATACCTACCACATATAGGGGTTTGTCACCACATCTGCGGCGTGGAACTCTCGTCATGGTTGCAGGTCGAAAGGCGCGAATGGCGACTTCGAAACAAACCACCCGCGAGTTGGCGGAAACGCTGTCCAAGGACGTGCCGTTGGAGGCCGTGCTGGCTCGCATCGACCGGCAGGACGAGGAAATCCGCCGTCTCCAGTCGGAACTCGTCGAGGCCCGCGACGATCTCCGTGAAGCCGTCGACATCTGCCGCGAGTGTCTCGATCTCGCCCGCCCGAAGGGCAGCAAGCCGCGCAAAGCGGCGCCCAAGCATCCACAAGCCAAGGTCACCAGCCTGAATGCTGCGCGTCGACGTGCGCAGGCGGCCGAGGCCACCACCTAGACGAAGGATTGACGACGATGGCGAAACGGCACTCGGAAAGCGACGACGTAGCCCTGGAACATTCTGTCGGCGGCGATGTTGAACCTTTTGATCAACACGGCGATGGCGCGTCCCCTGAACACGGCACAGGCGAGGACTTGCGTTCGCTGATCGAGACGGAGTACGCGGAGTCGCTTGGCGACGAGGACGACGACAGCCCTGGAGGGGGCGAGGGCGACAGGAAGCCGGAGGGCAGCCAGGACGCCGGCGGCGGCGAGAATGAGCCGCTTGAAGCGCCAAGCAATTGGTCCTTGCAAGACAGAGAGACCTTCGCCAAGCAGACGCCCGAGGCCAGGGAATGGCTGCTGCGACGCCATCGCGAGATGGAAGGATCGCTCACCAGAAAGCACCAGGAGCTTTCCCAGCAGGCCCAGGCCATCGCGCCCCTCATGCAGGTCTCGCAGAAGTGGGGGGACTATCTCAACCGGATCGGGGCACCGGCCGCGGTCGCCGTCGACCGTCTCCTGGAGGCAGAACATGCCTTGAGAACCGGGAGTCCGGCCCAGCAGATCCAGGTCCTTCGGAACCTGATTCAATCCTACGGCATTTCGCCCGACGGCCGGAACGAACCGCCGCCCGATCCCCGGCTTGCCGCCCTGGAGAACCAGATTTACCAGATGCAGGCTGGCAATCAGGCCGCGGTGATGGCCCAGCAGCAGGCCCGGGTCGCAGCGACCTCGCAAACCCTGCACGACTTCGCCACGCAGAAGGACGATGCCGGCAACCTCGCGCATCCGTACTTTGGCGAATTGGAGCAGGACATGACTCGGTTGGCAGCGGCCGACGTGCAGGCCGGGCTCCAGCCCGAACTCAATGATCTCTATGAGAGGGCCATGTGGTCGAACCCGAGGGTCCGGGAGAAGGTGCTTGCGGAGCAGGAAGGGCAGAAGGCGGAGGAACGGCGGAAGGCGGGCCGGAAGGCGCGTCGTGCGGGTGCTTCGATCTCCGGTGCCGGTTTCCCACCGGCGGACGGCGACGGCTCTATCCGCTCGATTCTCGAGGCGGAATACAAGCGCCAGGTGATGGCGTAACCGACCAACAAGGAGAGTGTGAATGTCCTTCGGATTTATGGGGTGCCGTCCCTCGCAGACATGGGAACCGGAAGCACGAGTCATTCCCGATCCTGACGACAGCAACAGCACCATCACCGTGCGCGTTGCGCCAGAAGCTCCGAAGGTGGGCACCATCGGACAGGCCGGCAGCGACCAGTATCAGGTTGTCCAGGCGGCCGAAGCGATCACTGCATTCGCCTGTTGCTTCATCACGGGCGAGGGCAAAATCCGTGAGTTGTCGACACAGGATATCGACCCGGAGGCATTCCCGCTTTGCATCCCCCAGGTTGCGCTTGCCGAGCATGAGATCGGCTGGGGCCTGGTCGAAGGCACCGGGAAGGTTCTTGCCCTTGTGAACGCCGCCGCGAACGCTCAGCTCTACACCACGACCAATCAGGGCGGCAGCGCCGTCCCCGGCGCCCTCGACGACACGGCCACGGTCGGTGCCATTGTCGGCATTCAGTTGACCGCCGCCGCTCCCGCCGCCTTCCCCGCCGATCATGACGGCGGGATCGCGTGCTGGGTAAGCCGCCCGCACGTCACCCTCAACGAGTCCGGATGATCGGAGGCGGCAACATGACAAACCGCGATCTTCACAATCCTGTGCCGGAGTACGGCAGCCATTTGTCGCGATACGTGCTTGTTGAGCATCTTCAAACGTCCGGCGTGACCTTCGATGCCCACATGACGGCCCTGGACCACTACACGATCCGCTATCGCCTTCGAAACGCGGTGTTTCGGGCGATCAACACGCACGGCCTGTCATTCAGCGTCGATCACGACCTGATGAAGGCGGCCGATCGGGGCGAGGGGGCCGTTTTCTACACGATCCACCAGCCCGGTCCTTCGGTCCATTACGACTATGTGCCAGACCTCTCGATTTGCGACCGGGAGCGGTTGCTAGACGGCATCGAAAAGCTGAGCGAGGCCGATATCCGAACACTCACTCAGACCAAGGAAGACGGCACCGAGGACAGCTCCGATGAGACGCGCTTGGCCGCCGTTGCCATTGCTGAGCGCCTCGCCGCGATCCTCGACCAGACCGTCACGTTGAAGATCCTCGCGGCCATCGAGATCACCCAGGGTGTCGCCGAGGGCCAGACGCCGGACAAGCGCGCATTCGATCCGATGGTCTCGAACGCCAACAAGCTCGAACTCACCGAGTGCGCCATCACCGAGGCCGGAGTCCGGATTGAGGCTTACACCGGCACAGATACCCTTCGCTTCGGAGTCGTCTCCGTCAAGAACGACCTGACCGACCGAAAGATCACCCTGTCCGATGGCGAGACCGTCAAGCACACGGTGAAGCCCGGCTACACTTGGGTTCTGCATCCCACTGACCTCACGAAGCCGCTCACCCTTGGCGTCGTGAAGGTCCCCGACAAGGAGCCTGAGTCAGACACTCAGGCGTAAGGAGGCACACATGGTCGGCATCATCAATATCGGCGCAGGACCATCAAGCCGGTACGCCGCGCCCGACTACAGCGGACTGGTCCAGGGCGGTGCTGCCATCGGCCAGGGCCTCGCCGGTCTCGGGCAGGGCTTCGGGCAGATGTTCAAGAACCGGCGCGATCGGGACTTCCGACAGGGCTTGGGACAATTCACGGACCCGGACGACGTGTTGCGATATGCATTTGAACACGGTCGACCGGACGATCCTGCCGTCAGCTTAGTGATGCAGCGCCTTGGCATGGAGCCGGAGGAAACTTGGGAGGACGTGACGCTGGCGGACGGGCGAACCGCACAACGTTCCTCACGTTCCGGCTTGCTCAAGAACATCATGGATCCGCTCGTCGACACCACAGCAGAGCGACCCATGAAGAAGGATGCGAACGGCCGTTGGCGTTACATCGACACGCAGGAGCTGGTCTTCCCAGATCTTGAAGTGACGCCGGAGGCGCCGAGTCTCACGACCTTGCAGAAGAACCTTGCCGCTGCGGGTCTCCCCCCTGGGTCGCCAGAGTACCAGAAGGCAATCATGGACTACCTCTCCAAGAGCGGCTTGCAGGTCAACTTCGGTGGCGAGAATGGACGTGCACCTGCCGAATACCACCCCACATTCGGAGAACCGGCGGATGACCGCCACATGTGGGACGTCGATCCAGTGACGAACGAGTATCGCATAGATCCCGAAACCGGATATCCACGGCAGGTGCTGAAACCCGGAGTCATGACATCAGGCGCCCAGACCGACGTGGAGAAGGCCGCCACTGCATCCGAGGACGCGCTCGCCCGCCTGGACACCATCGCTCAGGGTTTCGACCCCGAGCTTCTGACGCTCCCGACGCAGACCCGCAACGCGCTGATGGGATTCGTCGACCGGCTGGGCTTCGACATCGGCGATGAAGCGCGGGCAGAACTCACGGACGCAACGACGTTCAAGCAGTCTGTCGTCGATAACATGAATCGGTTCATCAAGGAGATCACCGGTGCCCAGATGAGTGAGGCCGAGGCCGAGCGGATCATGAAGGGTGTGCCGAACATGGAGGATGGCCCGACAGAGTTTGCGGCCAAGTTCAATGCGTCGGTCGGGGCGCTTCGCGAGATCCTGGCTCGCAAAGCCGCAGGCACTGATATGCCAGCCGTGCCGGAGCTGTCGTCGACTGGTTCCGACAGCCCGGGCCTCATTGACCAAGCGACCGCCGCCGTGGGGAATGCGCTGGTCGATCCAGGGTCCGTCGTCAACGCGGCCACCCCGAACGCCGGGACCGGTCAAGACGCTACGGTGCCCGAGAACCTGGCCGCGCTGAGCAATCAGGAATGGCAGGCCGTGAGGGAACGCACCCTCGCCAACGCGCAAAGCCTCTCGGATGCAGACCTTGACCGCCTGGCGGCCGAGGAGGACCGCAGGACGGGCGCCGCGTCGGTCACCCCGCCCGCCGATGAGCAATCCGTGGTCGACCAGGTGCTCGACTTGGTGGGTCTCGGTCCCGATGTGGACTACAGCACGGCCGACATCAACACCATCGTCCAGATGAGCGCCGAGGACATCGAGGCACTGCCGCCTGCACAGCAGCAGACCGTGCGCCGCCGTCTCGAGGAATATTTGGGCGTGGCGGGTCAAGCCGCCGAGTTCGTGGCATCCGAAGTAGCGGACGCCATTTCCAGCCTCACCGATCCCGTCGAGATCGACAACATGATCGAGTCGCTGTCACCGGATGAGAAGCGGCAGTTGGCCGATGAACTGGAGCGTCGGGCCAATGCCCTTGGCACACAGAGGGACGCCGCAGAGGCCGAGGAACGCAAGCGCCGGGGACGCGGCACCTTCACGTCCGACGCCTCCGGCTTGCTGCCCGTCGAGGCCCTGTTCGCATGACGGTGCGGACGCTCTAGACGGCCAGGCCATGCCCATCGGGAGAGATGGCGGAAGCTCCACCAGGGACACCGACATCACCATCACGGGCGGGGCGAGCGCCAACAGTGTGCCGATCCCCAGCGATGCCGTTGACCTGGTAGTGGTAGCCCGTCACTCAAGCGCTGTCGATACCGACTTCATCGCACGGGTGCCCACTCGCACCATCGAAGCGCAGACTGCCGGTTCAGCAGGTGACACGACCTATCCCGCTGGCACGACCTCGGGTGAGACCATCGGCGTGAAAGTGCGACGGAAAGCAGGCGGCACAATCAGGCTCGACCGGCTTTCGTCGAACCAGACTCTCGCCGCTGCATGGTGGAGTCGTGGCTAGGTGCCAATTCCGCCCATTCCCGCCACGGAAACTGCCGCTGGTAAGGGCAACGGTCCTCGCCGGTTGATGGGAGGTTCCCGGCCAAACGCCTCTCCACGGGCTTCTATGGCGCTCAGGAACGATGCCGCATGACGCACGATCCGAGTAAGTGTCCACTGTGCGGATACGGAAGCCGAGTGCTTGAGACCGTACACAGCAAATACGCGATCCGCCGCCGCCGCGTGTGTTGTCGGCAGTCATGCGGTCACCGATGGTCAACGCACGAAATCCTGTTGCGCGACCGAGCGTCCCATCATGGCCCGCAGGACCGACGAGGAGACGTACACGCGGGCGAAGTCGCGGGACAGGCGGTGATCAGCGGCTGAGCGGCTTCGACGGGGCATCAAACTCCGTGATGCGGGCGCGGCATTCGATGCCAGTGGCTACGCTGTCATCCCATAGCCGGGTGTTGACGTAGATGATTCGCGAAAGTTTCTCGGCCAACTCGTCATCGCGGCCCACTCGCCCATAGCCTTCATGACTGAACCAACGCCCGATCTTCTGATACAGCCCTTGCCGTGCTTTCGGCGGGTCGGTCAGGTCGCCGGCACCTAGAGCGAAGAGAAAGTGGCGCCGAGCCCTGTTGCATATCACATGGGACCGTTCGGCAAGATGGAACACCTCCACGACAATCTCGATTTCGTTGTCGCGCCATGAGTAAAAGACAAAGGTGTCCCAACTACCTGCCTTGGCAAGGAGTCTAGCCAAACTGCCGGCCTCCTCGGCCGCAGACTCCATCCGCATCATCCCCCAATCCCACAGGGTCACCGGCTCGCTCATCAGCCACTGCCCTATCGGCCCCGGTTCCGCCCGGACCGGCATCGCCAGCCCTACCGCCAGCGCGGCAGCGATCAGTGTCCGTCTCATAGTGCAGCCCTCCATTCGGCCATGGTCTTTCCGCCCTTGCTCCGGTTACACCCGGAACACAGCAGTTGAAGATTGTTGGGATGGTCCGTTCCGCCGCGTGAGCGAGGCAGGATGTGATCCACTTCCATGACGCGAAACGGGAAGTGCGTGCTGCATCCAGGGCAGACGCCTTCCTGTACGCCATAGAGGCGATGCCGGTGTGTCCGGTAGTTCGGCAGCTCTCCAAGATCCGTGCGCCTAGGTGGCTCCGTGAGCGCCGTAGCACCGCCCCAAGGCAGTTCTCCACGGTCAGCCTGTATCCGCTCATCCACCAGCTTCACGGCCAGTGCCGACAGGTCGATGCCTGCCCACTGACGCTCCATGCGATCCGCTGCTACCAGCGCGGTCGCGCAGCCGCAGAACGGGTCGAGCACCATGTCTCCGGGATTGCTGGACGCGGCGATGATGCGGTCGAGAAGCGCAAGGGGTTTCTGTGTGGGGTAGCCGGTGCGCTCGGTGTTCTGTCCGGTCAACGCCCTCACGTCGTCCCAGATGTCGGAAGCCGGGCGCCCTTTGCTGTCGCTTAGATACACCTTCCGCTCCGGGACTCCTGTTCCCCCCTTGGCTTGCCGAACAAGGCCCTGCTGCTCCATCTCTGCCATCCGCTCGGGTGGATAGCGCCAGGTGCGCGAATGGCCCCGAAAGTCGTACTCGTATCCGCCGCCCTGCAAACCGCCGGTGTGCAGCGGAGCTGTGCGATACCGACCTCGTTCATCCTCATGACGATAGGCTTTTGCGACATAGGCGGGATCATGGGGTAGCCATGCGCCATTCCACGTCCACCTGGCACCCCGCACGTAGTAGAGCAGCACGTCATGAACTCGACCGTATCTGCGGGAGTCGTTGTGCGCCCCGTAGCGCCGCCAGACAATCTCATTCCGATACAGACCGGCTCCGAAAATGCCGTCCATCAGGAGCCGCAGATACGGTCCGGCGGCATCGTCGCAATGCAGATAGATCGAGCCTGTTGGCTTGAGGATGCGCCGCATTTCCAAGAGCCGAACAGCCATCATGATGAGGTAGGACTGCATCCCCTTGCCGTGTGCCTGCCGCGCAGCCTCGATGACGGAGTAGGCCGCCGGGTTCCGGTCAGCCAGTTCGCCGTGCTCGTGCACGTCGATGTCGTCCAACGTCCAAGCGTCCTTGAACGCGGCCCCTGCCGCCTTGGAGCCGATAGGCGCCTCGTAGTGGCGATTGCTGTTGAACGGCGGGTCGAGGTAGATCAGGTCAACGCAGGCATCGTTCATCCCACGCATGACAGGCAGATTGTCGCCGGTCCAGACCGTGCCGCTGGCGAAGTTGGCAGTCATTGGTCTTTCATTCTGCCGTCATAGTCGCCTGGCGGCCAATCCCATCCCGCCGCTCCGGCCCACCACTTGGCCCTTGAGATCGGGTTCACCAAGCCGAGCCGACGACCGATCTCACTCCAGACGAGACGATCATCCCGACGCATGAGGTAAGCACGGCGGCCGGAGTGGTTCGGATTGTCCAAAGCGCGGCAGCTTGCCGAGCAGTAGGCATCGTTGAGTCTGTTGATCTTCGACGGGAGGATGCGTCGACTCTCGCCGCATTGTGGGCAAACCAGCGTGATCTTCCGTGCCTCACGCTTGGCTTGGCCCCGGTGCCGCACATTGCAGCCGTCCCGCACGAGTATCTGGCGCACCCTCTCTCGTGTGATGCCGAACGACGCGCCCAGCTCCTCAAGCGTCTTGCCGTTCTCGTAGAGACGCACGATCGCGGCGTCACGCTCGGTGAATTGCCGAAGCTTGCGGGCGCCTGTGGTGGGGCCGCGCTTCTGGTGACGCGGAATGCCATAACGTCTCAAAATGCCATAGACGCCGGAGACCGTCATTCCGTGCCGTTCGGACAGATCAACCACACGATCGCCTGTCTGGTATGCCTCGATGATTGCCGTGTCTCGCTTCACCAACGAGATGGGGAGCGGTGCCGTGTGTTTGGGCGGATCGTAGGCATCGAGGCGGGCATACTCGACGCCGTTGAGCCAGATTCGTTCCGGGGTGTCGGTCATGCCCTATCCTGCCACAGAAACGCTCGCTGAGCCGCTTGACAGCCTTCAATGGTACGAACACTCACGAAGGCACACACGGCGCTCATGGGCTTCTATCGGACGTAGCCTCGGCGGAACGCAATTCACGGATAGACCGGGCGAGCGATCCGGCAGGATCATCTCTCAACAGGCATTTGATTCTCCGGCATCCATACCTGATCGCAGGGTGGGAGCAGCCGAACGCCCTGGCGATCTCCGTGAAGGTTGCCGGGATGTCTTCCCGGCACAGATACGTCGCCACATGCCGGGCGCGGGAGAGGGCGCGCTTCCTGATGCTGAAATCAAGGAACTCGTCCAGAGTGTATCCGTAGTGCTTGGCAACTCGGGCGATGATCGCCCGCACAATGGCGGGGCTTTGCGGGTGAGAAACCACCCAGCGATTCCGTTTCATGACTTTCCGGCGGGGAACACGCCCACTCCTGAGGGCCAGCACGATTGTCCGGTATGCGGTGCTTGTCGCTTCACCGGCTTGCCGGGCCTTGCGCATCGCGTCGCCTATTGCCGAAGCGCATTGCTTACACTTCGATGCTAGACCGGTAGATCGGCTGGAGTCCGAATGAAAATACTCGGCCGCCATTCTCATCCTGCAAATGCGGCACGTTTGAACCCGTGACTCGTCCCTAGGATAGAGCTTGCCGCGCCGTCCGGTGAACATCGACCTGCCAGACAATGGCGGGTTTCCCGATCCCGGCATCCGGCCAATCCGATCCGTCTTGTTGATCGGCTTCGCCAGACTGCGAATTGCCCGCCGCTCATGCCAATCCGCCCAGAACTGCGACCCGTGCTGAGACAGAATATCCACGCCGTAAGGCTCGCCCGCTGTCAGCCTGCGGCGCAGCTCGTGATTGACGGGCGCATGAACATGCTGCCTGAGACGGACACGAAGGTCTTGCCTCGTCTGCCCTACATACTCGGCGCCATCGGCGAATTTCAGCTTGTAGATCTTGATCATGCTTGCCTTGATTTTGCCCGTTCCGCCCGACAGGACCGCCGCTGATAAGCGAACCGCCTTGCGTCGGTGGCATTGCACCTTGACAGCCAAACGGCGCTCACGGGGCTTCTATGGGGCGCTCTCTCGCGGCCCGAACAGGTGATTGCACAGCCCGCCAGCCTTTCAGGTCGCCAGATCGCCGAAAGGGTCCAGCCAGCCAGCCTCATCCTCGCTCCATGCCTCGTCGCAGGCATCGCACTGCCACCTGTCGGTCTCGTTGCCCTCGTGGTCGCTGACCCGCCGCGCCGTCTGCACTTCGGAAACTACTCGCCCGCACCATTCACAAGACTTGTTCATGGTTCATTCTCCTTCATGGAACAGGTCGGCCCAGCTCATCGAAGCCGCGTTGCGGGAACGGGATGTTTGGCGGCCATGGTCCGTTTGGTCGCCGTGCCACATAGACTTCATAGAGCTTCGGATGTCTCTCGCGGATGCCATCGCGCAACAGCTTGATCGCACTGGCGCCGGGAACATCCGGCTTTCGCACGGCGTCAAGATCGGGCGTGTAGGAGTCGCCCTCGCGCTTCACAAGGTGCTTCCATTGATAGTCCGGCACGGGGCCTTGCAAGTAAGGGGTTATCCGCATCCATGACAGGTTCCAGGACGCTTGCCGGATTGATCCCTGAGCCTCGATCAGCAGCGTCCTCACTTCATGCGCTGGCATCGCCGCAATCCGTTTCTCCAGATCGGCCATGACCTGAGGATACTCCATCCGCAGGCGCTTCCTCTCGGCCATGATGACGGCGCGGGCCTCCTCGCCGTGTGCCAGGAAGTGCTGCCGCTCGATCTCGGCCTGAACACGGGCGAACCGCCGGGCGTTCTCGTCAAGCCGCGTCTGGTTCGCCTCGATCCGCCCCTGGACCTCCTCAAGCTCCGCTTCGGTCTGGACGATCTCGGCGGCCAGGCGCTCCACACGTGCCGTTCGTGACGCCGCCGGCGTGTCTGTCGGTGCCGTGCGGACCTGGGCTGTCTCCAGGAGGGCAACGCGCTTCTTGAGCATGAGAATCTGTTCGGTGCTGCGCTCCAGGTGCTGCAAAAGGCGTTCGATCAGAAGGATGGTCTCGTCGGTCTTCATGGCTGTCTCAACTCTGGCCTAGCGACACGACTTCACCTGACTTGCCTTCCATCATGGCAGCTATGGCGGCACCCACTTGCTCGCGGGCATCGCGCACAGGGTTGCCCACTGCTCGAACATAGCGATCGGCCATGGCGGTCGTCTTGTGGCCTAGCAAGTCCCGCAGAACATGTGTGCCGATTCCGGCCATGGCAGCGTTCGTCATGACGGTTCGGCGCAGATCGTGCAGACGCACGTTCTCCAAGCCGGCCGCTTCGCAGACCTTCACGAAAACTCGTCGAGTAGCGGCGTAGCCTAAGGGTGAGGTGCGGTCGCCGAACACCCACGCGATGTCATCAATGCGAGGCTGGCTTGCCAGAATCGCCAGAGCCGGAGCGGGAAGGTCATGCACTCGCCGCCCCGTCTTGGTCTGCGGCATGGTGAGGCGTCTACTCTCGAAGTCCACGTGCTCCCACCTGATAGCCAATATCTCGCCGATGCGTAGCCCGGTGAGGGCCGCTATGCGGATTGCCGCGATAGCCGAAGGGTTGTGAGTGCTGGTGTCGATCGCCGATGCGAGTGCCGCCAGTTCGGACGGGTTCAACACACGGTCGCGGGCTTCCTCGCGGGCTTTCTCGATGCCTCGTGCTGGATTACTGCCCTGGGGTCGAAGGTCCCAATGCTCGGCAAGTGTGAACAGGCGAGACACGATCGCCAGCAAGCGGTTGTACTGCGACCTGCCAGCCAGTGGTGCGACCAGCGCCTCCACGTCGCTGCGCCTCACGTCAGTGACCGACAGCCTTCCAATCGCCGGGAGAATGTACTTCGAGGCAGCGTAGCGATAGCTGTCAAGCGTGTTCGCGGTCAACCGACCGTTCCTGATCCGAGTGGGTGCGTACTCGGTCTCGAAGCGCTCCCACAACTCCCGCACGGTTGGCGCCTCGGGGACAAAGGTCTGTTGCGTTGCTGTCGCAGGATCCTCGCCGTTGTGGACGGCGAGCAGACTAGCGGCGGCTCGGTGTCGGGCTTCCTTGAGGCTCATCCAGGCGGGGCGTCCAAGGCTGATGCGCCGTGCCCTTCTATTCTTGCCTACCCGGTATTGCAGGACGTAGACGCTGGCACCCTTCGGATTGATCTTGACGCCAAACCCCGGGATCTTGTCGTCCCACATGAAGTAGGGCTTGGCTTGCGGCTTGGCCTGCTTGATTTGGTGTTCCGTGAGCGTTGCACGCATGGTCGGTCTCCCTTCGCTGGTCGCCGAGGTGTGTAACTGACCCTCCGGCCTCGACCGATCTCCCCGGCGATTCTGCTGACACAGCGTTGTTCAAGTGCTGACAAATTGCTGACATAGCTTCGCTGCCTTCACCCGCCGCGTCGTGTAACTATTTGAGTTTATGGTGGGCGCACAAGGACTCGAACCTTGGACCCGCTGATTAAGAGTCAGCTGCTCTACCAACTGAGCTATGCGCCCGCCACAGGGGCGCAGTCTATATCAGGGGAAGGGTTCACCTGTCGAGATGAAAGCGCGTACATTGTGGGGTGACAGGGGCCACGACGAAGATGGAGTGGGTCCATGACCAGTGAACTGCAAAGGGCCCTGGGTGCCCGCTGGTACACCGATCACGCCGTCTTCCTGGAAGAGCGCAGGAAGATCTTTGGTCACACCTGGCAACTCGTCTGCCATCAGTCCGAATTGCCCCGCCCCGGAGACTATGTTGTCCGGCAGGGGGCCTTCGCCATCCGCCACCCGTCGGGAACGGTGAAGGCTTTCCACAATGTTTGCCGGCATCGGGGTCACGAGCTCCTCGCCGGCAAGGGCAACAGGAGGCTCATCACCTGCCCCTATCACGGTTGGTGCTATGACATCGACGGTGGTCTGAAAAGCGCCCCGGGAAGTGATGAGGTGCCGCGTTTCGATGCCGGCTCGATCCGCCTGGGAGAGGTTCGCTGCGAGGTGTTCTGCGGCTTCGTTTTCGTCAATCCCGACCGGAAGGCGCTTCCCATGGAAGACTGGTACCCCGGCGTCGAGGAGGAACTACGCGGCCTGGTGCCTTTCATCGACGATCTGCGGCCCGTGGACGAAGTGGTGGTCGAGGAAGCCTGCAACTGGAAGGTCTCGGTGGAGAACTACAACGAGTGCTACCACTGCAAGCTGCGCCATCCGACGCTCTCCAACGGCGTTCTCGATCCCGACAGCTACGACATCCGGCCGCAAGGCCATTGCCTCAGGCACACGACCTCTGCTGCAAGGTCCGACTCCATGACCTACGACATCGATGCATCGGATACTGGAGCGTCGTCCTACAGTTCCTGGTATCTGTGGCCGACCTGTTCCTTCCAGGTCTACCCCGGGCGCCTTCTCAACACCTTCCACTGGGAGGCGACCAACCATGCCACGGTGACGGTGCGCCGTGGCTGGTATGCCCGCGATGGCGAGAACGGCGCGACGGCCCGCCAACTGGCGCAGCTCGACCGCGAAACCACCCTGGCAGAGGACATCGACATCGTGGAATCGGTTCAGCGTGGCCTCGAGAGTGGTCACTACGAACCGGGCCCGCTCGTCGTCAATCCCCGGGGCGGCGTGATGAGCGAGCACTCGATCGCCACCCTCCAGCGCTGGGTGCGTGAAGCCCTCGAGGCGCCGGCAGTCTGATTTCCTTGGTGGGGAGGCGTTACAGCAACGACGGATTGAACGAACTCCGGTGTTGCGCTACCGAGCAAGTGATCCAAACCTTCCCTTGGTCAATAATGCAGACATGTGATATAGTGTCGGACATTACCAACTACAAGACGACATTTTCTCACATGTCATCCGCACTTGTCGCATCTCAGAAGGATCAGGCTATTGCTATCCTCAAGGCGCAAGGGCCCATGCGAAGCATTGAACTCAGCGACGCCGGAATCCACCCGGAAACGCTCGCACGGATGCTCGAGGACGGGACTCTCAACCGCGTCACCCGTGGTCTCTATCGGCTCGCCGTTGCCGAAGTCGCGGCATCGCATGGCTTCGCCGAGGTCGCGAAGGTTGTTCCCAAAGGTGTCATCTGCCTTGTCTCTGCCCTTCAGTTCCATGACCTGACTGACCAGATGCCACGTCGGGTCTGGCTCGCCATCGGTTCGAGAGCGCGCAAGCCCAAGATCGACTATCCACCGACCCGAGTTGTGCGGTTCGGACCACGGGCACTTTCTGTGGGCGTGCAGACCCACATCATCGATCGTGTATCGGTACCCATCTTTGATCCAGCCAGATCAGTGGTCGATTGCTTTCGGTTCAGGCAGTACGTCGGTCTCGATGTTGCGCTCGAAGGTCTTCACAACGTCATCCGATCCGGCAAGGCCAAACCGTCGCAAATTGTCGACTATGCTCGCGACTTTCGCATCTGGTCCGTTCTGCGACCCTATCTGGAAGCGGTGGTCGTCGATGGCTCGTAAACCAGAGAATGTCGCGGCTTCCGTACGTGCACGGCTGCTAAGCCTCGCCAGGGACCAACAGTCCGACTTCCAGCGAGTGCTGACTCGATTTGCTCTTGAACGGTTTCTCTTCCGACTCAGTGCCTCACCCCATAGGGAGAAGTTCGCGCTCAAGGGAGCAATGCTTTACGCCGCATGGCTCGTGGACCCGTTCCGAGCAACACGCGACCTCGACCTGCTCTCTCTTGCCGAGGGCGAGAGACTGTCGCTGTTCGAGGCAATTCGGGATGTCCTTATTCAGCCAGTTGCGGACGACGGTTTGCGTTTTGATACCGAGAACATCCGCGTTCAACCTTTCGATGAGGGTCGCACTCAAGGCGCCTTTCGGGTTCGCAGTTCGGCCCGCCTCGGGTCTGCCATTATTCCGGTCCAAATCGATATCGGTATCGGAGATGTCGTGACGCCAGGTCTCCTGGAGATCGAGTATCCCGTGCTTCTCGATCAGCCGGCGCCCACCCTCTATGCATACCCACGGGATACCGTGGCCGCCGAGAAGTTCGAAGCCATCGTTGCGCTCGACCTTGCGAACAGCCGCATGAAGGACTTCTACGATCTTCTTGCGATGTCACGCCTCTTCATCTTCGATGGTGCGACCCTTGCAACCGCTATCCACGCCACCTTCGAAACGCGTGCAACAATCATTCCGCGCGAACGTCCTTTGTCACTGACCGCCGCATTCTCAGAGGATCCCCACAAGATCCGCCAGTGGCGCTCGTTTCTCACTCGAGATCCGTTGTTGATCGACGAACCAGACCTGGGCACCGTCATTAGCGAGGTTGGCGACTTCATCATGCCTGCAGCCCGTGCAGCCATTGATGGCGATCACACGCCGGGCCGCTGGACTTCCAGTGGTGGCTGGAAGGCAATTGCGTGACAGCTCTCATTCGGCAGCCAATGGGTCAGCCCTGCTCATACGGAGGACGCTGCATGCGCTGATTGGATGTTCCGGTGCGAACACCCCTCGGTCAGGTCCGGAGCTCAGCGCTGGTGCGTTTCCCACTCGGGGTGGATCCACACGGGGGCCTCTGAAGGATCGGGCGGGGGATGCCCGAGAATCATGTCGCTGGCCTTTTCCGCGATCATGATGGTGGGAGCATTGAGGTTGCCCGAGACGATGTCGGGCATGACCGACGCATCCACCACCCTCAGGCCCTCGATGCCATGGACCTTCAGTTCCGAATCGACGACGCTCCCCATGGCGCATGTGCAGGAGGGGTGGTAGCTCGATTCGCAGGTCTCGCGAATCCATGCCTCGAGCTCTTCATCGGTCTGCCGGTCTTCACCGGGCCAGATCTCCTGGCCGCGGTAGCGGTCGAAGGCCTTCGAGGCAAGGATCTCCCGGGTCAGGCGGACGGCGTCCACGAGGAATCGCACGTCCTCCGGTTCCTTGAGATAGTTGAAGAGGATCTCGGGCGCCTGGCGCGGATCGGCGCTGCGGATCCGGACATGTCCTCGCGAGAGCGGCCGCATGATGTCGACCATCGCCTGGAAACCGTGCACGCGGTTCACGTTGAAGGCGTCGTAGGTCATGGCCATGGGCAGGAAATGAAACTGGATGTCTGGATGTTCGATGCCGGCCCGGCTGCGGATGAATCCGCCCGATTCCATGTGATTGGAGGTGGCCGGCCCGGATTTCGAGAGGAACCACCGGAGGCCGACCTTCAGCTTGCCCAGGGGTGTCAGGTGGCGCAGCAGACTGACCGGTTCCCGGCATTCGTGCTGCACGAAGACCTCGAGGTGGTCCTGCAGGTTCTCTCCGACCTGGGGCAGGTCGAGGTGAGGCGTGATGCCGAGGCCGGAGAGGTGGTCGGCAGGTCCGATGCCGGAAAGTTGCAGGACCTGGGGCGAGTTGACGGCGCCTCCCGCGAGAATGACCTCGCGCGTGGCGCGCACCCTGCGGACTTCGTCGCGGTGAGTGTACTCGACGCCCACCGCCTGGCCGTTCTCGATGAGAATGCGGGTCACGAGCGCCCGGGTGGCAAGCGAGAGATTGGGCCTGCGAAGCGCCGGCCTGAGGTAGGCCGTCGCCGTGCTCCAGCGCCGTCCTTTGCGGGTCGTGCGGTCCATCGCCCCGATGCCTTCCTGGCGGAAGCCGTTCAGGTCGGAGCTTTCGGCATAGCCTGTTTCGACGGCCGCAGCCGTGAAGGCCTGATGCAGCGGGTTGCTTCCCAGACGCCCGGCGGTGACATGAAGAGGCCCCTCGCCACCGTGGTAGTCGTTACTCCCGTTCTCGTGGGTTTCGGCTCTCCGGAAATAGGGCAGGACGTCGCGGTAGGACCAGCCGCGGCAGCCGCGCTGTGCCCACTTGTCATAGTCGAGGGCATGGCCACGGATGTAGACCATGCCGTTGATTGAACTCGATCCGCCGAGCACACGGCCCCTGGGACAGTGGATCACCCTGCCATTGAGTCCGGGTTCCGGCTCGGTGTGATAGAACCAGTTGAAACGATCGTCGCGCAACGGCCAGGCGAAGGCCGTCGGCATGTGGATCATCCAGCTGAAGAAGCCGCGATCCATCGGTCCGGCCTCAAGCAGCAAAACCCGGTTCACCGGATCAGCGGAGAGCCGGTTCGCCAGGGTCGAGCCGGCCGATCCGGAACCGATGATGACGAACTCGGTATCGTGATCGAACGTCAACGACGACTCCCTCGACCGGAATGAAGGGAGCCGCGGCATCCGCCGCGGCTCCCGTCGGAACATATCCGGATGGTACGTTCAGAAGTCCATGTCGTCCATGCCGCCACCTGGAGGCGCGGCGGACGCATCCTTCTTCGGCTTCTCGGCGATCATCGCTTCCGTGGTGATCAGCAGGCCGGCCACCGAGGCGGCGTCCTGCAGAGCCGTGCGAACGACCTTGGTGGGATCGATGATGCCCGCCTTGACCAGATCCTTGTAGTCCTCGGCCTGGGCATCGAATCCCCAATTCCTGTCGTTCTTCTCGAGGATCTTGCCGGTGACGACCGCGCCGTCGAGCCCGGCGTTCTCGGCAATCTGCCGTGCCGGGTACTCGATCGCCTTGCGGACGATATCGACACCGACCTGCTGGTCGGGATCGTCGAGCTTGATCTTGTCAAGCGCGCGCCTGGCATAGAGCAGGGCGGCGCCACCGCCTGGCACGATGCCTTCCTCGACAGCGGCACGGGTCGAGTTCATCGCATCCTCGACGAGATCCTTGCGCTCCTTGACCTCGACCTCGGTGGAACCGCCGACCTTGATCACGGCGACACCGCCGGCGAGCTTGGCCAGCCGCTCCTGCAGCTTCTCGCGGTCATAGTCGGAGGTCGTGGACTCGATCTGCTGGCGGATCTGGTTGCAGCGGCCCTTGATGTCGGCCTTCTTGCCGGCGCCGCCGACGACCGTGGTGTCGTCCTTCTTGACGACCACGCGCTTGGCCTTGCCGAGCATGTCGAGGGTGACGTTCTCGAGCTTGATGCCCACATCCTCGCTGATCACCTGGCCACCGGTCAGGATGGCGATGTCCTCGAGCATGGCCTTTCGGCGGTCACCAAAGCCGGGCGCCTTGCAGGCCGCGACCTTGAGGCCTCCGCGCAGGCGGTTGACGACGAGAGTGGCAAGTGCCTCGCCCTCGACGTCCTCGGCGATGATGAGCAGCGGCCGGCTCGACTTCGCGACCTCCTCGAGAATCGGCAGCATGGCCTGGAGGCTCGACAGCTTCTTCTCGTGGATCAGGATCGCGACATCCTCGTACTCGGTCTTCATCTTGTCGGGATCGGTGATGAAGTAGGGCGACAGATAACCACGGTCGAACTGCATGCCCTCGACGACATCGAGTTCCGTGTCGCGGGACTTGGCTTCCTCGACGGTGATCACGCCCTCGTTTCCGACGGTCTGCATCGCCTCTGAAATCATGCGCCCGACCTCGGTGTCGCCATTGGCGGAGATCGTGCCCACCTGGGCCACCTCGTCGGATGACTTGATCTTGCGCGAACGCTTCTCAAGATCCTCGATTACGGCCTTCACGGCGGCTTCCGTGCCGCGACGCAAATCCATGGGGTTGAGCCCGGCGGCAACCGCCTTGCTTCCCTCACGCACGATCGCCTGGGCGAGAACCGTGGCAGTCGTCGTGCCGTCACCGGCGACATCGTTCGTTTTCGACGCGACCTCGCGGACCATCTGGGCGCCCATGTTTTCGAACTTGTCCTCAAGCTCGATTTCCTTGGCGACAGTGACCCCGTCCTTGGTGATGCGGGGGGCGCCGAACGACTTGTCAAGAACGACGGTCCGGCCCTTGGGCCCGAGGGTCACCCTGACGGCATCGGCGAGAACGTTGACGCCGCGCATCAGGCGAGAGCGCGCGTCAGCTGAGAATTTGACCTCTTTGGCAGCCATCTTGCTGTTATCTCCTTTGGGTTCGCTTCCTAGAGTCTCACTCGATGACGCCCATGATGTCGGACTCCTTCATGATGAGGAGTTCGTCGCCATCGATCTTGACCTCGGTGCCAGACCACTTGCCGAAAAGGATTCGGTCACCCGCCTTGACGTCGAGCGCCTGGATCGCACCGGACTCGTCGCGGGCGCCAGGACCGGTGGCGACGACTTCGCCCTCCATCGGTTTCTCCTTGGCAGTGTCTGGAATGATGATGCCGCCCGCGGTGACTTCGTCGCTGTCGAGGCGACGAACCAGAACGCGGTCGTGCAACGGACGGAACGCCATGTTGCAACCTCCTGTATGAATGTGATTCCTTCCGGGTTCAAGCACTGTTGGCACTCACCGGAGGAGAGTGCCAACAGTGATGTAGGAGGCAGAGCGGCGAGTTCAAGGGGCAGATCGCCGGCAAAGACAACTTTTTGGGGAAGCCGCGCCTTCAGGTGGCGGAGCGCCTGGTGATGGCGAGGGCCCGACGGTCGAGTTCTCCCTCGATGTCGGCGAGGTCCACGCCGGCGCGGACTGCTGCGATCAGGGCAAAGAAGATGACATCGGCCGCCTCGTGGATGACATCGGCCGGTGTCCCGGCCCTGGCCAGTTCACCGGCTTCCTCGAGGAGCTTTGCCTCGAGTGCCGCCGGGTCGCGCAGGAGCCGGAAGGTGTAGGAGCCGGCGGGTGCGTCCGTCAGGCGGCCGGCGAGAACACGGACAAGGGCCGGAAGACCCGCATCGTCGCCCCAGCAGGTCCGGGTTCCGAGGTGACAGAAGCCGCTGCCCGCCTGGCGCACGGTGAACTTCAAGGCATCGCGGTCACAGTCGGCGTCGATTCTCAGCAGATCCTGGGTGGCGCCGGACGTCTCACCCTTGATCCACAGGCCCCGGGTGCGCGAGTGATAGACACCCGCCTTCCGGTCAACCGCAGCCCGCAGGCTCTCGGCATCCGACCACGCCAGACCCAGGGCCCGCTGGTGCTCGTCCACCACGACGGTCGGCCACAGGCCATCCGCTCTGTCACTGACCAGCGGCGCTGCAATGGCATCGGCAAGGTGAAGGGCGCCCGAATAGAGCGCCATCCCGACCTGCGCGTCGATGCCGGCACGATCGGCCGTGGCGATTTCCCGGGGGCCGGTAAATCCGCCTGCCACCGTCAGACGGGCATCGCCTGTTGCCCTGGCGAGGGCAAGGGCGCGGTCGAGATCCGTTCCTTCCATCTTCCCCTCGCGCTCGACGAAGGTGACGAGAAAGCCGCCGGCGAGGCCGCGAAGTCGTGTCATCCCGGTCTCCACGGTCTCACCGCTTCGTGTCGTCCAGCCGTGGGTGACCACCTCGTCATGCAGGGCATCGAGGGCGACGATGACACGCTGGCGCGGCAGGTGAGAGAGAATCTCCGGTGTAGCCGCGGTTCCGAGGATGATCTTGCGGGCGCCGGCATCGAGCCAGTGCCGTGCCGTCTCGACGTCCCGGATGCCGCCCCCGACACGGCAGGGTGCCATGCGTACGAGTTCCTCGATGAGAGCGCGGTTGTGACCGGTGCCCCGGGCGGCGTCGAGGTCGATGACCGCGATCTCTCCGGCCAGGCGGAAGCGCTCGGCGATCGGCCGGGGATCACCAGCCTCGATACGTGGCTCCCTGCCACCGACGAGCTGGACGGCCTGGCCATTCGACAGGTCGATCGACGGGATGATCATGCGTGTGCCCCCTGGTGTTCGTGCCCGGGACCCGGTCGTGTCGGGATGCCCGCCTCCGTCATGGCCCGCTTGACGTCTCCGACCGTGTAGTCGGACTCGTGGAATATGGAGGCGGCCAGCACTGCGTCGGCGCCGTGTCTGAGGGCCTCGACGAGATGGGCAGGCGAGGCGGCGCCGCCAGAGGCGATGACCGGTACCGGCACTGCGGCAGCCACGGTGGCGATGAGCCTGGTCTCGTAGCCGGAACGGGTGCCGTCGCGGTCCCAGCTTGTCAGCAGGATCTCGCCGGCGCCCTGTTCAACCGCCCGGACGGCCCAGTGAACGGCATCCATGCCCGTGCGCTGGCGGCCCGACAGGGTGACGACCTCCCAGGTCTCGCCGTTGGCGGCGGCATCGATGGCAACGACGGTGCACTGGCGTCCGAACTTCCGGGCCATCTCCGCGAGGAGTTCCGGTCTCGAGACGGCCGCGGTGTTGGCCGCGACCTTGTCAGCACCGGCTTCGAGCAGGGCTCCGGCGTCGTCAACCGACCTGACGCCGCCGCCCACGGTCAGCGGAATGCCCAGGTCCTGGCGCACCGATGCCACGGCGTCGCGGGCGTTGTGCCTGCCTTGAGGCGTTGCCGACACGTCAAGCATGACGATCTCGTCGGCACCCTGCTGTTCGTAGGCCGTGGCCAGCTCCACCGGGTCGCCGGCATCCTTCAACCCCTGGAAACGGACGCCCTTGACAACGCGCCCGGCGTCGACATCGAGGCAGGGGATGACTCGCGCAGTCAACATGGCATGGCCAGCCACCGGCGGATCAGTGCCGCGCCCCAGGAACCCGAAAGTTCCGGATGAAACTGGCAGGCGACAAGGGTATCGCGCTCCAGTGCGGCAACGAAGGGACCGCCATGGTCCGAAGTGGCGGCACGCCAGTCCCGGGGGGCGTGTTCGAGACGATAGGAGTTGGCAAAGTAGGCGTGGCCGGCGACGAGTGTCCTGCAACCGCTGTCGGGTGCCAGGCTGTTCCAGCCGAACTGGGGAACCCGCACCTTCTCGGGAAACCGTGTCACCCTGTCATCGATGAGGCCAAGCCCGGTGGCGCCGGGGGATTCCTCGCTGGAGCGGCACAGAAGCTGAAATCCGACACAGATGGCGAGAAGCGGCTTCCCGCTCTCGATGCGCTGCTTCAGGGCATCGTCCGTACCGGTGTCGCGAAGCGTGTCCATGGCCGCGCCAAAGGTTCCCACGCCAGGCAGCACGACATGGGTGGCCGTCAGGATTTCGTCGGCCGAACGACCGGTACGGGGCACGCCGCCGGCACGTCTGAGTGCGGCGAGGACCGAGGCAAGATTGGCCGTTCCGGTGCGGCAGACCACGACTTCGGGCACCGTCACAGACGTCCTTTCGTGCTCGGGATCTCGTCGTGACTGTCGAGGGCGACCGCCTGGCGCAAGGCGACAGCAACCGCCTTGAAGGCCGCTTCGGCGCGGTGGTGGTCATTGATGCCGCGCAGCACGTCGACATGAAGCGTGAGGTGCCCGGTCATGGCAAAACTCGAAAGAACGTGCGGAATCATCTCCGCTGCCGTATCGCCGATGCGCTCGCGCTTCAGACCCAGATCGACATGGGCAAAGGGGCGTCCGGAAAGATCGATCACCGCCCTTGCCACGGCTTCGTCGAGCGGCACATGGGCGTCGGCGAAGCGGCGGATGCCGCGCTTGTCTCCCAGGGCTTCGTCGACTGCCGCACCGAGCGCCAGGGCACAGTCTTCTGCCGTGTGATGATCGTCGACATCCAGGTCGCCCTCGGCGTGAAGCGCCACATCCATGCGGCTGTGTCGTGTCAGTGAGTCCAGGAGGTGATCGAGAAATCTGAGACCGGTGACGACATCGCTCTTGCCGGTGCCGTCAAGATTGACGGTGACCGTCACGGCGGTCTCTCGGGTTGATCGGCTGACTGTCGCAACGCGTTCCATCTTGATTCTCCCGTGCGCCGATGGCCTTCGGCCTCATGCCACGATATTGCTGATGGGACTAACAACGATGTCGGTGCCGCCCATCGCCTTGATGCGCGGAATGATATGCGCCAGCTCGTTGCGAGGCACGGCAGCCTTGACGGCGTAACCGCTGTTTCCGTGAAGCGGCGAGATGGTCGGCTCGCGCATGGAAGGCAGGCTGGAAACGACCGGTTCGAGGTATTCGGCTGTGACATTCACTTCGACCATCACCCTGCGTCTGGCATCGATGACCGAACGGATCATCATCGCAAAACTCGATATGGCGTCGCGCTTTTCTTCATCGTCAAGGGCTGCTGGATGCGCGAAGAGGCAGGTTGACGACGTCAGGATGGAGGCAACGGTCTGCAGTCCGTTGGCGCGCAGCGTGGCTCCGGTTGCCGAGTTGTCGATGATGCAATCGGCATCCTCCGGCGGGAACACCTCGGTGGCTCCGTATGAGCGCACGAAGGTGGCGTCAAGCGATGCATCGGCAATCCACGAGCGTGTCAGGCGCTCGTACTCACTCGCCACCACCAGGTGGCGGCCGGGCAAACGGCCGTCTTCCAGGATCTTCACGGGCGCCGCGGCAACGAGTTCCACCGGATCGAGACCGGTATCAACGAGTTCGACAAGGTCAGCCTCCTTCTCGATCACCCAGTCGCGGCCGGTAAAGCCGATGTCGCGGCTGCCGATGTGGAGCATCTCGACGATGTTCTGGGGCTTGAGAAGCTTGGCATCGAAATCCGGCAGCGAGATCGCCGGCCGGTAGTCGCGGGCGCTGGTGACGCGTCCCGAACGGATGTGAATGCCCGCATCCTCGAGGAGGGCATGGATATTGTCCTGCATGCGGCCCTTGGGAAGACCGAGGCGGATGGTGCGGGCGGCCGTCATGGTCGATGAGACCTCGGGAAGGGCGGGAAGTCCTGATGGAAGGCGCCGGAAGGTCCGCGATTGACGCCCCAAAGTCAACCGCAGGCCCCTGATCCGCTGGCATCCACGTCTCCGGTTGTGCGCTGACCGGAGGTCTGGAGTAGACTTCGCCGCCATCGCTGAAGGGAATGCCGGCCATGACTGTCGGGGGATGTGATCATGTCGCCTTCGGAACATCCGGCGCCGGGTGTCCGGCCTTGGACAGTACGGGGGCCTGGCCGGGAGCCGGCGGGTCCTGTGACGGAAACAGGCTCACGTACCGGCGCCATCAACGTGTGCCGGCGAATGCTCCGTGCGACCGGGTCCGCCAGACCGGAGTGGCCGGTTCTGTCGGGTGCAGCTTCGGGGGATCCTCATGAAGATCGATGGTGTTGCCTGGCGGTCGATCCAGGTTGGCGACGATGCGAGGACGGTCATCATCATCGACCAGACCTGTCTTCCGCACCGGTTCGTGACGACGACGCTCACCACCCTCGAAGATGCGGCCCAGGCCATCCGTGACATGCTGGTGCGGGGGGCGCCGTTGATCGGCGCCACTGCCGCCTACGGCATGGCGCTTGCAATGCGCCGCGATGCCTCGGACATGGCCATGAACGAGGCGGCGCAGACCCTTCTTGCTACCCGGCCTACGGCGGTGAACCTGCGCTGGGCCGTCGAACGCGTTCTCGCCAGACTCACCCCGCTCGACCGGAACGCCCGCGAAGACGCGGCCTATGATCTCGCCCGGGAGATCTGTGACGAGGATGCGGCGATCTGCGAGGCAATCGGCGAGCACGGCATGGCAATACTGAAGGATCACCACGAGGATTCCGGCCAACCGGTCGAGGTCATGACCCACTGCAATGCCGGTTGGTTGGCCACTGTTGACTGGGGCACCGCCCTGGCGCCGGTCTACAAGGCCCATGACGCCGGAATCCCCGTTCATGTCTGGGTCTCCGAGACGCGTCCGAGAAATCAGGGAGCGTCGCTGACGGCCTGGGAACTGGCACAGCACGGAGTACCGCACACCCTCGTGGTCGACAACGCCGCCGGACATCTCATGCGCACCGGACGGGTCGACATGACCATCACCGGAGCCGACCGTGTCACCGCCTCGGGCGATGTCTGCAACAAGATCGGAACCTATCTCAAGGCGCTGGCGGCGCACCGGCATGGCCTGCCGTTCTATGCCGCACTGCCGTCACCGACCATCGACTGGCGCCTCATGGACGGCGATGCCGTACCCATCGAGGAACGCAGTGGCGGCGAAGTGACAACCGTGACGGGCTGTGCGGCGGACGGGACCATCGGAACGGTCGCGATTGCGCCCGAGGCCACGATGCCGGAAAACCCGGCCTTTGACGTCACCCCGGCCGAACTCGTGACCGGTCTGATCACCGAGCGGGGCCTGTGCGGCGCCAGCGCCGGATCCCTTGCCGGACTGTTTGCCGACAAGACCTGACTGCTCCCCCGTCACAACGGGTCGCAGAGAAGTCCATCATCGGGAGAGTTCCATGAGTGAGATGTATGAGAAGGGCCTGGCCAACCGGCGCGACGTCCTCGGCGCCGACTACGTCGACAAGGCAATCAACGGAGCGGATCGCTTCAACGCCGGTTTCCAGCAGCTGCTGACCACCTATTGCTGGGGGGAGATCTGGAGCGGAGAAGGCCTCGATCGCCGCCAGCGCAGTCTCAACAACCTGTGCATGACGGCAGCGTCCGGACGCATGCACGAGTTCGAGTTGCACTTCAGAGGGGCCCTGCGCAACGGCGTTACCCTGGCGGCGTTGCGGGACACCCTGATGCAGATCGCCGTCTATTGTGGCATGCCCGCCGGAGTCGAGAGCTTCCGCGTCGCCCGCAAGGTGTTTGCCGAACTGGGCATTGATCCGGAGACGGACGACAGCCTTGGCTGAGCCGGTCCTTCCTCCGGCGGTGCCGCGTATCCTGCACCTGGCGAACCTGTCGCCGGCAGGGCGCGACGCTCTCATGGTTCGTCACGCGCCCGACATGGCGCGTCACGTGGAGCAGGCGCGACCCATCGTCGAGGCGGTACGCGATGAGGGTGACCAGGCTCTGGTGAGGTTTGCGGAGGAATTCGATGGTGTTCTCATGTCGCGAGAACAACTGAAGGTGGCGCGGCAGGATTTCGACAGGGCCCGCCAGCACGTCCCGGACGATGTGGTCGAAGCCATTGCCATGGCGGCAGACCACATCCGTTTCGTTCACGAGAGGCAGCGTCCTGCAACCCTTGACATGGTCGAGGTGCGACCCGGAGTCATGGCCGGAGACCGCCATGTGCCGATCGATTCCGTTGCCTGCTATGTGCCCCGCGGCAAGGGTGCATTCCCTTCGGTGGCCCTGATGACGGCCATTCCGGCAGTCGTCGCCGGTGTGAGGAAGGTGGTGATCGTGACGCCACCGGGACCGGGTGGACGCTGCGATCCGGCAACCCTGGTGGCAGCCCGGGCGGCGGGAGTGGAGGATGTATGCCTTGCCGGAGGCGCCCAGGCTGTCGCTGCCGTCGCCTTCGGCACGGACACCGTTCCGCGTTGCGTGCGTATTGTGGGACCCGGCTCACCGTGGGTCGGTGCGGCCATGACGTTGTGTGCGGATTATATCGAGCCCGGACCGCCGGCCGGACCCTCGGAGGCCGTGGTGTTCGCCGATGACACCGCGGATGTCGCCCGCGTGGCCCTCGATCTTCTCATCGAGGCCGAACACGGCGATGATTCCACCGTGTTTCTGGTCACCTGGAACGACAAGTTCGCCGAAGCCGCGGCCGATGCCGTCTCCGGACATCTCGAGACCCTGTCCCTGGAACGCCGGCGCTACGCCTGTGCGGCTCTGGGCGTCAACGGCGGCCTTGTCGTTGCCCGGGATGCCGGGGATGCGCTTGATTTTGTCAATGCCTTCGCTCCCGAACACCTGCAGATTGCCAGCCAGCGTCCCCGTGCGTGGCTTGATGCCATCAGCAATGCCGGTGAGATCCTTCTGGGTCAGGATGCGCCGTTCTCCATGGCCAACTACATGATCGGCGTCAACGCAGTGCTGCCTACCGGTGGCAAGGCCGCAAGCCGATCCGCTCTAGGGGTCATGGACTTTCTCAAGCGCCAGTCCGTTGCCGAGCTGACACCTGCCGGTCACGATGCCCTCGCACCCGCTACCCGTATCCTGGCGGACTACGAGGGATTCGATGCCCATGCCCTGGCGATCACGGCGCGCCAGCATCCTTCCTGATGCGTGACAGGGCCGCCGGAACATCGGGCGAGGCGCGCAATTGCTGCCCGTTGCCCGGCGGTTCGTCACGGGCGAAAATCGTGTCTGGCACACCGCGGCGACGGCCCGTCATCTGGGGATAAAACCATCAAACCGCCATACTGTCATGAGGCGCTCATGGTAACATTCGCCCGAGAATGTTCATTGTGAATGTCCGGCGCGCTTGGGCGTGGCCAGAGTGCGCCTGGAACGACGAGGGAGCAATCATGGGCAAGATTTGTGGAACGTTGTTCGCTGGTGCGGTGGCGCTTCTTCTGGCCGGGTGTGGCACACCGGAATCGATTGATCGTGTCGCCGGAATGGACACTGCGGATGATCCCTTCCTCCAGCATCTTCACGGCGGCTATGTTGACCTCGCGCGCAAGGAAGCGGCGTACTACGACTGGGTCGACGCCTCGACGTTTCGCGACAGGGCAGAGATGGTGGCACAGGGCGTTGCGGTCGAACCGTGGGATCCCACGGGCTGGCGCATCGACTCGGCGGAGCAGATGGACCTTCTCGTCAGCGAACGGGCGAACCTGATGGCCGAACTGGAGGCAGGCGACAGGGTTGATCGTCCGGAGGCTGCTGCCCGCGCACAGACGAGTTTCGACTGCTGGATCGAGGAGACCGAAGAAGGTCCCGTCCATCCCGGTCCGATCGCGTCCCATCAGGAGGCCGAGATAGCGTCGTGTCGCGATGTCTTCTACGCGGCCATGGAAGAGCTCCTCTACGTCGAGCCGGAACCGGAACCGGAGCCGGTGCCTGAACCCGAGCCGCAAACGGAGTTTATCGTTTATTTCGCCTGGAACATTGCCGACCTCTCGGAGATTGCGACAGGATTTCTCGAGAGCGTCGTGGCGGAGGCCGTGCGCCAGCAGCCGTCGTCCATCGTCATATCCGGGCACGCGGACACCTCGGGAGAGAGTGATTTCAACCTCGATCTTTCCAGGAAGCGTGTCGAGGCGGTCGCGGCTCACATGGCGGCGGCAGGGATCGATCCCTCGATCCTTGTTGTCGAGTGGTATGGAGAGGCCGTGCCGGCGATCGAGACCGGCGATGGCGTGCGCAACCCGGGCAACCGGCGTGTCGAAGTCTCGTTCGAGTGACGCCGGCGCGATGACGAACGAATCCCGCCGCATCGTCCGGCGCAGCGACGATCTTTCCGGGTTTGTGCCCTATGACCGTTACGGCGAGGCCATTCCCGGACTGTCGTGGATCAACATGAGCCTTGATCCCGAGACCGGGTGCGGATCCTATCTGCTGCGCCTCGAGCCGGGCTATTCGTCACTCCCCCATGAGCACGTCGGCCATGAGGATTTTCTCGTGGTCGACGGTGAACTCATCGATGATGACGGCAGCGTCTTCCGCCAGGGGGACTTCGTGTCGTTCAGACCGGGGACAATACACTCGTCGACCACCCGCACCGGTTGTACGCTCGCCGTCTTCCTGCGCACGTCCAACCGCCTGATCTGACCGCCCCGGGGCGAACTCCGCCCCTTGCGGTTGTGCGCTGTCCGGATGCCCGGAGGCGGACAACGGCCCGCCGGTGCTTCTCCCGCACAAGAAAAAGGGGGCCATGGCCCTGCCACGGCCCCCCTTGTCGGAGAGTGCTCGGTGAGCAGGAGGTCAGAAGCCTCCCATGCCTCCCATGCCACCCATACCTCCCATGCCACCCGGCGGTCCGCCAGCCGGCATCGGTGGGTCCTTCTTCGGAATCTCGGCCACCATGGCCTCGGTGGTGATCAGGAGTCCTGCCACCGAAGCAGCATCCTGCAGGGCCGTGCGAACCACCTTGGTCGGATCCACGATCCCCGCCTTGACGAGATCCTTGTAGACCTCCTCCTGGGCATCGAAGCCGAAGTTCGGGTTCTTGTTCTCGAGGATCTTTCCGGCGATGACGGCGCCATCGTGTCCGGAGTTCTCCGCAATCTGGCGGGCTGGCGCTTCAATCGCGCGGCGCACGATGTCGACACCGACCTGCTGGTCGGACTCTTCCAGCTTGACCTTCTTCAGGGCCCGGGTCGCAACGAGAAGGGCCGAACCGCCGCCGGCGACGATACCTTCCTCGACTGCCGCACGGGTTGCGTTGAGAGCGTCTTCCACCAGTTCCTTGCGCTCCTTGACCTCGACCTCCGTGGCACCACCGACCTTGATGACGGCAACACCGCCGGCGAGTTTGGCCAGACGCTCCTGCAGTTTCTCGCGATCATACTCGGAGCTGGTTTCCTCGGCCTGCTGGCGGATCTGGTTGCAACGGCCCTTGATGTCCGACTTCCTGCCGGCGCCGCCGACGACCACCGTGTTCTCCTTGGTGAGTTCGACGCGTTTGGCCGTGCCCAGCATGTCGAGGGTGACGTTCTCGAGCTTGATGCCGACATCCTCGCTGATCACCTGGCCACCGGTCAGGATGGCAATGTCCTCGAGCATCGCCTTGCGGCGATCGCCGAAGCCCGGTGCCTTGCAGGCGGCCACCTTGAGGCCTCCACGCAGTCGGTTGACGACGAGCGTGGCAAGAGCCTCGCCTTCGACGTCCTCGGAGATGATCACCAGCGGGCGCCCCGACTGAACGATCTGTTCGAGAACCGGCAGCATGTCCTGCATGTTCGAGATCTTCTTCTCATGAAGCATGATGAAGGGATCCTCGAGTTCCGCGACCATCTTCTCGGCGTTGGTGACGAAGTAGGGCGAGATGTAGCCGCGATCGAACTGCATGCCCTCAACCGTCTCGAGCTCGGTGCCGATGCCCTTGTTTTCCTCGACGGTGATGACGCCTTCCTTGCCGACCGCCTTCATGGCGCTGGCAATCATCTCGCCGACAGTGTTGTCGCCGTTGGCTGAAATGGTGCCGACCTGCTCGATCTCGTCGTCGGTGTTGATCTTGCGCGAGCGTCTGGAGAGATCCCGGACCACCGCGTCCACCGCGGCGTCGACACCGCGCCTCAGATCCATCGGGTTCATCCCGGCAGCGACCGCCTTTGTGCCTTCGCGCACGATCGCCTGGGTGAGGAGCGTGGCCGTGGTCGTGCCGTCACCGGCAACGTCATTGGTCTTGGAGGCCACTTCGCGCACCATCTGGGCGCCCATGTTCTCGAACTTGTCCTCAAGCTCGACTTCCTTGGCGACGGTCACGCCATCCTTGGTGATGCGCGGCGCCCCGAAGGACTTGTCGAGAACTACCATGCGGCCCTTCGGGCCAAGCGTCACCTTGACCGAGTCGGCCAGAATGTTGACACCCCTGATCATGCGCGATCGGGCATCAGCGCTGAACTTAACGTCTTTCGCAGCCATGTCTTGTTCGTCTCCTGGTCTGTGCAGTTAGGGGCGGGTGCAATGCGGCTGTCGCCCTAGAGAACACCCATGATGTCGGATTCCTTCATGACGAGGAGTTCCTCGCCGTCGATCTTGATTTCGGTGCCTGACCACTTGCCGAACAGCACCCGGTCACCCTTGGCGACATCGAGCGGCTGAACGGAGCCGCGGTCGTCACGTGCTCCCGGCCCGACGGCAATCACTTCACCTTCCATCGGCTTTTCCCTGGCAGTGTCAGGGATGATGATCCCGCCCGTGGACACCTCGTCGCTGTCAGTACGGCGCACGAGAACGCGGTCATGCAACGGTCTGAAACCCATGAGCTCTCTTCCTCTTCGTAAGTGGCGGGACAGGCGCCCGCCATGTGTGTTGGCACTCGCCGCCGGCGAGTGCCAACACACATGGTGACGCGTTCGCCCCTGTCAAGACCGTTTCGTCTGTCGGGTCCCCGCATCGTTTGGGACGCGACGCACCTGCCTGCGATGGCGCCGCAAAGAGGCATGGTGGTGGCAAGGTTGCCCCGGACGCTCGTCGTCGCAACGACCTCCGGGGGCCGGGACATGCCCGCGGGGCCGCGGAGCCGCGACAACACTCTTGAAAGGGGAGCCGCCAACCCTCCCTTGCGGCGGCCGTCACTGACGCGACGGTGCGTGAACCGGCATACCTGACTTGCATGCTGGTCACCCGGGGCGCAAGAGCATATGGATCGAGGGATGTCCTGCTCCAGAGTCCCAACGGCTTCCACGCGACCCATCCGCCGGCTGGCATCGCGGTGTTGGAGATCTCCCGAGAGGTTTCCACCCCTGTGGCGGCCCCGGAGCGCGCAGGCAAGCAGGACACTTCATGCCTCTCCGCAGCCGGCGGCGCCGGGATGTCAACTCCGGGGTGGCAGAGGTGCTGGAGTGTGTGCTATGAGTGCGGACTGGCGGTGAACTGTTGAGGAGGCACAAAGGCGCCATGGCAGTGACAGACAGTGCCCGGACCGTAACCTATGGGGACGTTCCGCAGACCTCCCTGATCTTCCGTGTGAACGCCCTCTTCCTGCGTCACGAGTGGATCAGGGGATACACCCTGCTATCGCCGACCCTGCTGGTGATGGTCTTGCTGATGTGCCTACCGGTTTTCATGCTGGTGACCTACAGCTTCTGGACCCAGAACTATCTGGACATCGACAGGACGTTCACTCTTGCCAACTACGAGGCCTTCTTCCAGAAGCCCATCTATGTCGCCCTGATCATGAAGTCGATCAGGATGTCGCTCTTCTGCACCTTCGCGACGATCATCCTCGCCTACCCGATGGCCTACTTCATCGCCTTCAAGGTCAAGAGCAACAAGCTGGTCTGGCTCATTCTCATCACCGTGCCTTTCTGGACGAGCTATCTGCTTCGCGTTTTCGCCTGGAAGGTCATCCTCGGGTACAACGGTGTCGTCAACTCGGGCCTCATCAGTGTAGGCGTGATCGACGAACCCCTGCAGTTCCTGCTCTACAATCCCACGGCAGTGGTGCTGACCCTGGCGCACGCCTGGGCCGCCTTCGCCATTCTTCCCATCTACGTCTCGCTGGAGAAGATCGACAGATCCTACCTTGAGGCCGCCACCGATCTGGGTGACACCCCGTCGGAGCGTTTCTGGCGGGTGACCTGGCCGCTATCGCTTCCCGGTGTCATCGCGGCGGGCCTTCTGGTCTTCATCCCGACCGTTGCCGATTACGTGACACCGCGCCTTGTGGGCGGCACGACAGGCATCATGATCGGCAACATCATCCAGTCGCAGTTCGGCAAGGCCAACAACTGGCCGTTGGGCGCGGCGCTGTCCGTGATTGTCATGTTGATGATTGCCTTCCTGGTGGTTGTCTTCATTGTCACGACGACCCGCGGAAGGGCGAAATCCGCATGACCGACACGACTGCCCAGGGGAGCCTGACGGCTCAAAAGGCCGCACAGGACCAGCGCGGCGAGGAAGCGCCACAGTACTTCGCCTCCAAGCATGAGGGATATCACTGGACCGCCGAGGCACCGATGTTCCTCTACGCGGTGTGGTATCTCGCCTTCCTGTACATTCCGGTGCTGTTCCTGCCGCTGTTTTCGTTCAACGACTCCATCTATGTCGCCTTTCCGCTCAAGGGCTTTTCCCTCGAGTGGTACGGCGACATGGTGGGCACGCAGCAGTTGCTCGAGGCTCTGGCCAACAGCATCAAGGTGGGTGGCGCCGTGGCGGTCCTGTCAACGGTCCTGGGGCTGTTCGCAGCCAAGGCCATGACGCGCTACGTGATGCCAGGCAAGGGCGCCATCACGGCTTTCATCATGCTGCCGCTGGTCGTGCCGGGCATCATTCTCGGCATCTCGCTGCTGGTGATCACCAACATGATAGGGATGGAACTCTCTCTCTACACCATCGGCCTCGCGCACACGCTGGTCAGCGTGCCGTTTGCCATGCTGGTGCTGATTTCCCGTCTCGAGGGCTTTGACAAGAACCTCGAGGAAGCCTCGCTCGACCTTGGCGAGGGTCCGTTCCGGACCTTTTTCCGGGTGACCCTGCCGCTTGCCTGGCCGGGCATCCTGGCGAGCCTGCTTCTCACCTTCACCATCTCCTTCGACGAGTTCATCCTTGCCTTCTTCCTGGCGGGCAACGAGGCGACGCTTCCGGTCTACATCTGGAGTCAGCTGCGCTTCCCGAGCAGACTGCCGATGGTGCTCGCCCTTGGCGCCACCATCCTGATCTTCTCGTTCTTCATCGTGACTGTCGCCGAGGTGTTGCGCAGACGCGGTGTCGGCCCGCAGAGCGGATCGGCAATCTGACCGGATTGCGGAGGAATGGCTTGGTACAGTTTCACCTTGCAACCTTGACGGACAGGGCTCATGGCACGTGACGACTACATCTCGATGAGAAACACGTCGAAGCACTTCGGCAGCGTCAAGGCTGTCGACGATGTAACCTTCGACATCGGCGAGGGAGAGTTCTTCTCCCTTCTCGGCGCTTCCGGGTGCGGCAAGACGACTCTGCTGCGGATGCTGGCGGGCTTCGAGCAGCCCACCCTGGGCAACATCTTCATCGATGGCCAGCCGCAGGCCGGGGTGCCGCCACACCATCGTCCGGTCAACATGGTGTTCCAGAACTACGCCATCTTTCCGCATCTCAACGTCAACCGGAACATCGCCTACGGCATGCGCAAGTCGGGCCTTTCCAAGGCGGAGATTGACCGGCGGGTGGACGAGATGCTGGACCTCATCAAGCTGCCCGGCTACGGCGCCCGCGGTGCACACCAGCTGTCCGGTGGCCAGCGCCAGCGCGTTGCCCTGGCGCGCGCCCTCATCAAGCAGCCCAAGGTGCTGCTGCTCGATGAGCCCCTCGGTGCTCTTGACAAGAAACTGCGGGAACAGATGCAGCTTGAATTGCGGGCTCTCCAGCGCGATGTCGGCATCACCTTCGTGTTCGTCACACACGATCAGGAAGAGGCCATGACGATGTCCGACCGCATCGCGGTCATGTCGCTTGGCAAGGTTCTGCAGATCGATTCACCGGCCCGGCTCTACGAGGTGCCGCAGGTGAAGGAAGTGGCGGACTTCATCGGTACGGTCAATCTCTTCGAAGGCGCCATCAAGGGCCGGGAGGGCGACAGCACCATCGTCGACGCAGAGGGTCTGGGGACCGTTCGCTCGACGGCCTCCGGCACCGAGGCACCCGAAGCGGGACCGATCACCGTCGCCATTCGCCCCGAGAAGTTCCGGCTGACCTTCTCTGAACCGGAAGCGGCAGGGAACATGGTGACCGGCACGATGCAGGCGGCAGCCTATCTCGGCGACCGCAGTCACTACTATGTCACCGTGGACGGGCGAGAGGAGCCGATTGCCGTCGCCGCCCAGAATGCCGAGCGTCAGCTCTCCGTTCTCGGCCAGCACCATGAACGTGTCTGGCTGACCTGGCATGACGATTCAGCCCTGTTGCTGACTGCCTGAACCACCGCAACCCTCGCCTGCGGGCGAGTGCAGGGAAGCGATGCGCTACAGCGCAACGATTGCGCGCCTTGAGAACGAGGGGTCACGGGCGTGGGACATTCATGCCCGCGCCCTGGAGGAGTGTCGTCGCGGACGTGATGTCATCCTCCTCAGCATCGGCGATCCCGACTTTCCCACGCCGCCCGGTATTGTCGATGCCCTCGTGGAGAGTGTTTCGCGGGGCGACACCCACTATGGGGAAGTGGACGGCGCCAGGGAGCTGAGGCGCGCCATTGCCGAAAGGCACGCCCGCGACACCGGAACGGATGTCACCTGGGAAAATGTCACCGTGACGCCCGGTGCCCAGGGCGCGCTTTTCGGAGCCATCATGTGCCTCGCCCAGGCTGGCGACGAAGTGGTGGTGCCGCAGCCCTGCTACGTGACCTATGATTCGGTGGTCCAGGCCAGCGGTGCCACGCTGGTCAGCATTCCCCTGCGACCCGAACGGGCGTTCCATCTCGATCCTGATGATGTTGCGGCGGCCATCAGCCCGAGAACACGGGCGGTCCTGATCAACACGCCGCACAACCCGACGGGAGCTGCCCTTGGCCGGGACGAGCTCGAAGGGCTGGCGCATCTCTGTCGTACTCACGACCTGTGGCTTGTCAGTGACGAGGTCTACAGCCGGACTCTCTTCGATGGCCGCCGGCATGTCTCCCCCTCCAGCCTTTCGGACATGACGTCGCGTTGTGTCGTCATTGACAGCCTCTCCAAGTCCCACGCGATGACCGGGTGGCGTGTTGGCTGGACAGTGGCTCCCGTGGCATTTGCCCGGCACATGTACAATCTGGCATTGGCGATTCACTACGGATTGCCGACATTCATCCAGACGGCGGCCATCGAGGCGGTTCGCGGGGATTATCACGAGGTCGGGGAGATGACGCGGCGCTACCAGGGGCGTCTCGATCTGATATGTGAGAGCCTGGCCTCCTGCCGCAATCTTGCTGTCGTCAGGCCCCAGGGCGCCTGTTTCCTGATGATCGATGTGCGCGCCACGGGTCTCTCCTCCATGGACTTTTCCTGGAGGCTGCTCGAGGAAGCCGGCGTCGCCGTTCTGGCTTGCGAGAGTTTCGGCCCTTCCGCTGCCGGTTTCGTCAGACTGTCGTTGACGGCATCCGACGACGATCTCCGCCGTGCCGGAGAACGCATTGCCGGTTTCGCCGCCACATTGCCCGGCGGCTGAGGTGAGGGGGACCACGAAGATGCGCGATCGGCTGCGGCACGCCCTTCCGTTTCTGGCCTTCGCTGCCCTTGCCGTGTCACTGGCGATCGGCCTCGGGCGCGATCCGTCGCACGTGCCGTCAGCCCTCATCGGCGATCCGGTGCCTGCGATCGTTCTGCCTGCGGTGGAGAACCACGGGCCATCCTTCACGTCGAAGGATTTCCAGGGAGAAGCCACGCTTGTCAATGTCTTCGCTTCCTGGTGCGCGAGCTGCCTCGACGAACACCCCGTGCTGATGGAGATCGCTGCCGGAGGTGCGGCGCGAATCTTCGGTCTTGCCTACAAGGACGAACCCGCGGCGGCGTCCGCTTGGCTGGATCGCCATGGCAACCCCTATGCCGCCACTGCCACCGACTTCGATGGCAGGGGAGGGGTGGAATGGGGTGTGCGGGGAGTCCCCGAGACCTTCGTCGTGGATGCTGGCGGCATTATTGTTTACAAGCATGTCGGACCACTCACGCGGGAAATCTGGCGCCACGACATGCTGCCCTTGATCACAGGAGCCGGATCGTGACCACGCCACTGCGGCCAGTCACCTGGTGGATCCATGCGGTCCTGCTCTGCCTTGCGGTCGGCCTGAAACCGGCGGCGGCCCTCGACACCCTGGCCTGGCTCGATCCCCCGTTCCAGGTTCCGGAGACCCCCTACCTGGTCGAGGGCGGTGGAACCGGCACCCTTGCCGAGTACAGGGGCAAGGTCATCGTGCTCAACTTCTGGGCGACATGGTGTCCACCCTGCATCGAGGAGATGCCCTCGCTCGACCGCCTCGCCGCGCGTCATGCCGGCAGCCATCTCGCCGTCGTCACCATGGCGATGGACAGGGCGAGCGAGGATAAGATCAGGGCCTTCCATGATGAACACGGGCTTCGTCATCTGACGATCCAGCGTGATCCGGACATGAAGCTGGCACGCTCCATGCGGCTCTTCGGCCTGCCGACGACCTTTCTCGTCGATCATCGCGGGGACGTCGTGGCGCAACTGGTCGGCGAGGCGCAGTGGGACGGGGATGAGGCGCTGGCCGTGATCTTGCCCCTTGTTGAGGCCGCGGCAGCCGACGCACCCTGATGGAGATCCACGGGGTTGAACTGGGCGTCGCACTTGCCGCCGGCGTCGTGTCGTTTCTGTCACCCTGTGTTCTTCCCCTGGTGCCGGCCTATGTCTCCTATGTGGCTGGCGTCTCTGTCGATGATCTCGCGCATCGTGACGACCGAAGACCGGCCATTCTGGCGGCCAGCCTCATGTTCGTGCTCGGCTTCTCGACGGTGTTCGTGCTGTTCGGTGCCGGTGCGACCGCAGCCGGTGCCTTTGTCCTGCGCCACAGTCTTCTTCTCATCGATATCGCGGCCATCATCGTCATCCTCTTCGGTCTGGTGATGATGGGTGTTCTGCGCCTGCCGTTCCTGCAGCGCGATGTCAGATTTCATCCGGCCCTGGGCAAGGGCAGGGCGGGGGCCGCCTACGTTCTCGGCCTCGCCTTCGGTTTTGGCTGGACTCCGTGTATCGGGCCGGTACTCGGGAGCATCCTTGCCATCGCTGCTACCAAGGCGACGATCACCGACGGCATTGCCCTGCTGGCCGTCTATGCCCTCGGACTGGGGCTGCCGTTCCTTGGCGCCGCTCTCTTTACCGACTTTCTTGTGCGCCACATGGGAGGACTGGGCCGTTTCGGCCATCGTCTGCAGGTGATCGCCGGCGCGGCTCTCGTCGCCATGGGCATTGCCATGCTGGCGGGCTGGGTGTCGGCCATGGCTTGGTGGCTGCTTGAGACTTTTCCCTTTCTCGCGGGGATCGGCTGACCATGGCGTCAACGGAGTATGACGCCTACTACGCCGTCATCCGCCGGATTCCCGAGGGGAGGGTCATGACCTATGGCGACGTCGCACGGGCCGCCGGATATGCGGGCCGCGCCCGCCGGGTCGGCTATGCACTCGCCTGCTGCGGCGATCCGTCGCTTCCCTGGTGGCGGGTAATCAATGCGCAGGGCCGGGCGAGCCGCAGCAACGGCCGCTCCATCGGCGCCGACGAGCAGGAACATCACCTGAGGCACGAAGGCATCGCGATGGATGCCAGCGGCACCGTCGATCTCGCCCGTTGCCGATTCATCATCGATCCCGATGAGACCGAGGGTCTGGTCGCGGAGAGGCGTGATCCGTGAGGTGACGCACCGGTGTCGGCTTCAGCGCAAGGGTATTCCTGCAGCCCCGATTCCAACCCGATCAAGTCGGCATTTGTCCGCTCGCGCTGTATCGCCTCAAGTGCCACATTCGCCTTCAGTTTCGCTGCTTGCTGTTCATCCGCATTCCTCCGTCACGCAGTGGAGCACACCATTTCGACCTGAACGGCTCTTCGAGACCACCTCGGATGGGGCAGGTCCTCCCGAGAAAGCGTCGTGGCAACCAGTGCGTTGTCTCCGGGGCCCGTGATCCTCTCTTCTTGACTCTTGAGAAAAAATCGTTACCTATTGGGTAACGATCATGACTCATGGCCATGGACATCGCGTTCAGGAGCCGAAAGCTCGAAAGGGTCTTCAACAGAGCGGATGCCCTGCAGAAGGCCCATGGTGCGAGGATGGCAAGGGTCATCATGGCGCGTATGGCGGTGCTCCGAGCGGCACGCAGTCTTGTACTGGTGCCGACCACGCCACCGGAGAGACGACACCAGCTCGTCGGGGACCGGGATGAACAGTTCACCGTCGATCTCGTTCACCCGTACCGGCTCGTCTTCGAGGCCAATCACGAGCCGGTGCCGCGCAAGGACGATGGAGGCATCGACACGGAGCAGATGACGGCGATCACGATTCTCGGGGTGGTCGACTATCACTGACGGAGGAGGAAAGGATGGCCACAGAGACTAACCGGTTCAGTCCGGATTATGCGGTCCCGCCCGGCTGGATCCTCCGGGAGCGTCTCGAGACCGAGGGGGTTTCGCATGCCGAGTTCGCACGTCGCTGCGGTCGCTCTCCCAAGCTGATCAGCGAAATCATCTCGGGCAAGGCGCCGCTCGAGCCGGGAACTGCGCTCCAGTTCGAGAGAGTGCTTGGCGTGGATGCCAGCATCTGGCTCGGGATTGAGTCGGAGTACCGGCTTCACCGGGCGCGGGAGGCCGAGGCCAGGAGTGCCGCAGCTGTGGCAGAATGGGTCAAGGCCTTCCCGGTCGGGGATCTGGTCAGGCGAGGTTGCTTCGAGCGTCCTCGGTCGGATGTCGACGCCGTTTCGAAGTTGCTGGCGTTCTTTCGAGTGGGTTCAGTCGATGCCTGGACTGCTCGCTACGGCCTGGCCGACGTGGCGTATCGCCGCCCTCCAACATTCAATGGTGATGAGGCTGCACTGGCCACCTGGCTCCGGCTCGGCGAGATGGAGGCCGAGGGTCAGGCGTGTGCGGAATACAACGAGAGCAGGTTCAAGCACGCGATTCGGACCATCCGCGGCCTGACACGCGAGCCGGTCGACGAGGCCTTGCAGCGGACGGCGGCGCTGTGCAATGAGGCCGGGGTTGCATTGGTGTTGGTGCAGCCATTGCCAAAGACGGCGCTCGGCGGTGCGGCGTGGTGGTTGTCTCCTCGCAAGGCTGTCATCCAGCTGACCGCCCACAACAAGACCGACGACCAGCTATGGTTCGGCTTCTTCCGTGAAACGGCGCACATTCTGCTTCACGGCAAGAAGGGCGTTTTCGTGGAAGGGGCCAACGCAAGCGACGCAGAGCAGGAGGCAGAGGCCAACGAGTGGGCGTCTGGCACCCTCATCCCCAGGAGCGCGTTGCGGCAGTTTGTCGCAACATCACCCCGCAGCGCTCAGGCAGTCAGGGAATTCGCCGAAGAGCAAGGTGTGGCTCCCGGCATCGTCGTCGGCATGCTCCAGAACAATGGGATCCTTCCGTCGACCCATCTGAATGGACTCAAGGTCAGACTGAGTTGGAAGGCATCGGCACGATAGCAGGCATCGCCAGGACGGGAAGGGATCAGGACGTGCGCTGTTTGGCGGAAGCGCAGAACCGGATGCCCGCAGCTCCTTCGCTCTGCTCCCGTCCTCCGGGTAATTCAGGGCGCGATGGGCCCACCATGGCCGGAAGGAAGCTTCCGACCAAGGCGGTTGAAAGTGCGGGAACGACGGGCCTTCCCATGTCGAACACAACGTCCGGTTTCGGAAGACATGCCCGTGTTTCGACCGTCATTCACATAAGGAGAAGGGCGATGTCATGCGGGCGTCGGCAGGGCTACTGCAGCCGCGCCACCTCCTTCCAGTTGCCGTTTTCGACGACGGAAAGGATGGTGACGTCAGCGCCCTGATGGTCGCCGGGCCCGTAGGTGACGTGGTTGTCGAGCAACGGATCGTAGTAGTCGAGACTCTCCATCGCTGCGAGGAAGCCCTCGACATTGAGGTCGCGGCCCGCCTTCTCCAGCGCCCTTGTGAGGCTGGTGGCGCCGATATGGCCCAGGAGCGCACCGGTGCCGGGGAACTCCCCGGTTGCTTCCATGTGGGCAGCGATGAAGGCGGCCGGCGCCTCCTCATCGGCCCGCGCTGCGAGATCGGCCCACACACCGGTGGCGTAGAGGCCCTCGGTCACGCCCTCCGGCACCTTGGCGATTACGGTGTGGAACGAACCGGACGTGCCGAGCATCTTCAGGTGCGAAAGGCCGAGCTTCTTTGCCGTCGCCACAACCGTGATGACCTGTCGGACGCTGAGCGCCACGCCGATCAGTTCGCACCCCTCGGCGGCGAGCTTCTGCAGCGAGCCCACGAAGTCCGCCTCGTCGACCTTGTGCGAGGTTTCGGTGACATACGTAAGTGCCGGGTTCGCTTCCGCCTCGTCAATGGCGGCCTCCTGCATCTCCTTGCCGAAGTCCGAAGGGATGTACATGCCGCAAACCCTGGTCACTCCGTGGTTCTCGGCCATGTAGCGGGTCGCCAGCCGCATCTGCTCGTAGTACGAACTCGAAACGGAAAAACGCAGGCGAATCGGCTCGTCCAGCATGTGTCTCGAGGCGCTGAGCGGCATGAGATTGGGAATGTTCCTGGGCTCCATCAGCTTGAAGCCGGCGATATTCATCGGCGTACCCAGCGAGAGCGCCATCGCGAACACCTCGTCGCGATTGATGAGCTTGTTGTAGCCCTGAATGGCCTTCGGCATCTGGTAGCCGTGGTCCTCGACGATGAACCTTATGGTCCGGCCATGAATGCCCCCGGCGGCATTGACCTCGTCAAAATGCCGCTGCGCCGCCTCCATCGCGGGCGCGCCGAAGGCGGAGAACGGGCCGGAGAGATCGCTGACGGAGCCGATGACGACCTCGTCGTCGCTGACGCCCTGACCGGCGAGAGCCGGGGGCGTGGTCAAGGCCACCAGTGCGAGCATGACAGGAGAGAGCTTTGCGATGTACTTCATGGCGTGTTCCCTGTTCTTCCGTACATGTCTTCAATCAGCGCATTGTACTTCTTCTCCACGAAACTGCGCCGAAGTTTCATGGTCGCGGTCATCTCCTCGTCGGTCGCTGTCAGCTGCCGGTCGATCAGTCGAAAGTCCTTCACCTGCTCGACCCGGCTGAAGCAGGTGTTCGCTGCCGCGACTTCACCCGAGATCAGCGCCTGCACCGGATCTGCAGCACACAGCGAGGCGAAATCGGAGAATGGCACGCGCCGCTTCTGTGCAAAGCCCTCGACGGCCTCGCGGTCGATCAACACGAGCACGGTGAGGTAGCTGCGCCGGTCGCCGATCACGATGGCATCGGAGATATAGTGCGAACGTTTCAACTGGTTTTCAATCGCCGCAGGCGCGATGTTCTTGCCGCCGGCGGTGATGATGATGTCCCGCGCCCGCCCGGTGATCCAGAGGAAGCCGTCCTCGTCGATTCGCCCGAGATCTCCGGTATGCAACCAGCCGTCGCGGATCGTCCGCGCCGTACCTTCCGGATCGTTCCAGTAGCCCTGGAAGACCAGGGGGCCTTTCGCGAGAATCTCCCCGTCGGCGGCGATCGCGAGTTCCACGCCGGGCGCAGGCAGGCCGACGGAGCCGGTCCTGTTGTGCAAGCGCCGATTGACGGAAAGGACGCCAGAGCTCTCGGTCTGGCCGTAGCCTTCCACCATGACGAGGCCGATCGCCCAGTACCAGCGCACCAGGTCGGGCGCGATGGGTGCGGCGCCGGTGCTGATATGGCGCGCGCGGTCGAAGCCAATCATGCGCCGCAGGTTCGCCAGCACGAGCCAGTCCCACAGCCTGAAGCGCGCCTGCAGCCCGGGCGGCACCCGGCGCCCCTCCATCAGGAGGTCCGCGCGCGCCATGCCGCACGCGAGGGCGCGCGCGAAGGCCCAGCGCCCGAGCGGGCCCGCCTCCGTGGCGAGTATCGAGACATGCGCATGGACCTTCTCCCATACCCTGGGCACCGCCGTGAAGGAGGCGGGCGAGACTTCCCGCAAGTTGTCGAAGACCGTCTCCATGCTTTCGGCGAAATTCACCACCGATTTCGCCGCGATTGGCGTGAAGACCGAGATCAACCGCTCCAGTACATGGCAGAGCGGCAGGAAGCAGATCTGTTCGTCGCCCTCGTCCACCGGCACCGCCTGGAGCACGGAGGAGGCGGAAAAGATGATGTTCTCGTGGGAGATTATCGCGCCCTTGGGCTGTCCGGTGGTACCGGAGGTGTAGATCAGGATCGCGGTGTCATCGGGGCGCGATTCCGCCACCGCGCGGGCGAAGCGCTCTGGCTCCCGTTCGTGCGCTGCGCGACCGCGCTCGCAGAGCGTATCGAGGAACATGACCCGGTCGTCGGTGAACTCGTGCAGGCCGTCGCGGTCGAACACCACGCACATCTGCAATTCCGGGACCTGGTCGCGGATTTCCAGGACCTTGTCGAGCTGCTCGTCGTTCTCCACGATGGCGAACGTGCAGCCAGAATGGCGCAGCAGGTGTTCGACCTGACTGGCGCTGTCGGTGGGATAGATGCCGGTGACGATCCCGCCGACGCACTGGATGCCGAGATCGGCGTAGATCCACTCCTTCCTGTCTTCGGAGAGGATGGCCACGACCTCTCCCCGCATCAGTCCGAGATCGACGAGCCCCATGCCGATGGCTCGGGCGGCATCGCGAAAGTCGGTCCACGAGCGGCTGTGCCAGATGCCAAGTACCTTCTCGCGATGAGCTGTGCGCTCTCCCATCTCGCGGCAGCGGGCGAGGAAGAGTTTTGGCAGGGTGTCACAGCCGTCGATCAGGCAGGGACCCTCGTCCCCTAAGTCTTCCCGCAGTTGCGGCTGTTCACCCATGCGCGCTATCCTCAGGACTTGCGGCGCTTCCAGCGCCGCTCCCCGCGCAGGCTCTGCTGCTCGGCGCCGAGATAAAACTCCTGGATATCCGTGTCCCGCTGCAGGCGTTCGGCGGAACCCTCCATCACGATTCGCCCGAGTTCCATGACGTAGCCCTCATCCGCAATATCCAGCGCCACCCTGGCATTCTGCTCCACCAGCAGCATGGTAACACCGCGCTCGGCGTTGACGCGCCGCAGGATGGCGAAGATGTCGCCCACGAGCAGAGGCGAGAGGCCGAGCGAAGGCTCGTCGAGCAACATGACCCTGGGCCTCGCCATCAGCCCGCGCGCAATGGCCAGCATCTGCTGCTGTCCGCCGGACAGCGTGCCGGCCGTCTGGCCCAGCCGCTCCTTCAGGATGGGGAAGTAGCCGAAGATCATCTCCCGATCCGCGTCCACTCCGCTGTCCCTGCGGGTGTATGCGCCCATGGTGAGGTTCTCGTCCACGGTGAGCAGCGGGAAAATCTCCCGACCTTCGGGAACGTGCACGATCCCCTTCTTCACGATCCGGTCGGGATCGCGCCCGGCGATGGAGGCGCCCGCGATGAGAATGTCGCCCTTTGCCGGGTCCATGACGCCGGAGATGGTCTTCAGCAACGTGGTCTTGCCCGCCCCGTTCGCGCCGAGCACAGTGACGACCCTGCCCTCCGGCACGTCGATGCTCACGCCGCGGATCGCCATGACCGGACCGTAGAAGCACTCGAGATTGCGAATCTGGAGCAGCGCCTCGGTCACGGTGCCGCTGCCTCCGTCCCGAGATAGGCTTCAATCACCTTCGGGTGTGACTGCACCTCCGCCGGTGCGCCGGTCGCGATTACCCGCCCGTCGGCCAGTGCCATGACCCGGTCCGAGACCGCCGAGACGAGACCCATGTCGTGCTCCACCATGAGCACGGTGATGCCCATTCGGTCGCGGATGTCCTCGATCCGGAACCGCATGTCTCTGGATTCCTCGTTGGAAAGCCCGGAGGAGGGCTCGTCCAGGAGCAGCACCCGGGGCTCGACAGCGAGCGCCCGGCCGACCTCCACCACCTTGCGAACGCCATAGGGGAGACCCGCGATAGTCCTGTCGCGGTAGAGCTGAAGGTCGAGAAAGTCGATCAACTGCTCGACAGCAGCCCTGTGGGCGATCTCCTCGCGCCTCATCGCGGGCGTGAAGACGATCTGCGCCGGGATGGAGGCGCGCCGGCGCGTGTGACGGCCGACGAGCAGGTTCTCCAGCACGCTCGAGTGCTCGAAAAGTTCGATGTTCTGGAAGGTGCGAGCAATGCCGAGGCCGCAGATCTCCGCCGCCGCGAGGCGGAGCAGGCTCTCGCCTGCAAAGCGCAGGTCTCCCTCCTCCGGTTCGTGAAATCGGGAGATCAGGTTGAAGAGCGTCGACTTGCCGGCGCCGTTGGGCCCGACGATGGAGAAGATCTCGCCGGACTCGACTGCGAACGAAACCCGCTCCAGCGCCGTGACGCCGCCGAAGCGCACCGTGATGCCCTCCACTTCCAGCAGGCTCACCGCATCCGCTCCGTCTTCAGGAAACTCTTCTGCCGGCGGAACATGTCGCGGCGACACAAGGGAAAGAGCTCGACGTAGGTCGTCCACTTCGCGATCCGGCCATGGATGCCGCGCGGTTCGAACAGGATGAAGAGAATGAGGATCGCCATGAAGATCCCGGTCTCGACCCCGGGGATCACGATGCTCCCACCGAAGGCTGCCTGTGCCCCGTCGCGCGCAATGTTGATCGCCTGCGGGATGCTCACCAACACGAGCGCCCCCAGTAGGCGCCCTGGATCGAGCCGAGACCGCCAATCACGATCATCACCAGGAGCTGTATCGAGATGATGACGGTGAAGACCTCGTGATTGAAGGTGTAGACAAAGTGCCCCATCAGCGCGCCGGCCCAACCCGTCACCATGCAGGAGAGGCCGAAGGCCAGAGCCTTGGTCTTGGCCACGTTCACTCCCATCGCCTGCGCCGAGATCTCGGAATCGCGGATTGCCACGAAGGCCCGTCCCAGCGGCGTGCGAAGGACGTTGCGGTAGCCGAGCGTCACGATCAGCGCGACCGCGAGGCAGAGCCAGTAGAAGAGGTCGGGCGAGGCGTACCGGTCCACCTCCACGCCCGCGATGGTGATGTCGGGCGCAACCAGTCCGATCACCCCGCCGGTCCAGGGCTCGGCGAGCACGATGATGTCCTCGGTCAGGATCGAAAGGGCGAGCGTCGCGATGGCAAGATAGATGCCGTGCAGTCTGAAGGCAGGAACTGCGATGAGGACGCCGACGAGCCCGGTGATCACGCCCGCACTCAGAAAGGAGGCAACGAAGGGGAGTCCCGCCCTTCCCATCAGGATCGCGTTGGCGTAGCAGCCCACCGCGAGAAACGCCGCATGGCCGAGGCTTGCCTGGCCCGCATGACCCGTCAGCACCATGAGTCCCATGCCGGCAATGGCCCAGATCAGGACATTGGTGGCCTCGCCCAGCAGGAAGTCGTCCAGCAGCAGCGGCAACGCCGCCGCGAGAACCACCAAGGCCACATAGCGGAGCGCACGCCTGCCATCCGGAAAGAGCCGGATGTCCTGGGCGTAGCTGGTCTTGAAGGGGGTGCGCATCAGACCTTCTTGGCGTGAACCTGGGCGAAGAGGCCGCGCGGGCGGATGAGCAGCACGAGGATCAGTATCGCGTAGGGCGAGATCTGCGAGTAGCCGGATGCGACGTAGCGGGCGGCGAAGGGTTCGATCAGCCCGACGATCAGGCCGCCCGCGAGCGCGCCCGGGAGCGAACCGAAGCCGCCGATCACCGCGGCGGCAAAGGCCTTGATGCCGAGCAGCCCGGTGTTGGGATCGATCGAGCCCTTGGAAGCGAAGAGGATCCCCGCCACTGCGGCGATTGCGCCTGTCAGCGCCCAGGTCAATCCGTGGATCCGCTTCACCGGGATACCCATGTAGTAGGCCGCGAGTTGGTTCTGACTCGATGCCTGCATGGCGATGCCGAGCCTGGTGCGGCTGAAGAACCCGAAGAGAAAGCCAGTGAGCGCAAGCGTCACGGCGATGACCGCAAGCTCGTCAAGGCCCAGCACCAACGTGCCGATGCGCTGGTTGACGCCCGCGATCGGGCTTTCCAGCGTCAGGGGGTCGTGGCCCCATATGATGCCGGCGACGAAACGCAGCAGGAAGCCGAGCGCGATCGTCAGGATCACCACGGCGATCTGCGGCTGGCCGAAAACCTGGCGCAGGACGGCGCGTTCCAGCAGCCAGCCAAGCGCGGCCATGGCGGCGATGGCTCCGGTGCAGGCGACCCAGAACGGCAGGCCCATGTGCGATTCGTTGGCAAGGCCCAGCGCCACGAAGGCGCCGAACATCATCAGGTCGCCCTGGGCGAAGTTGACCTGCTCGGCGGCCTTGTAGATGAGCGCAAAGCCCAATGCGATCAGGCCATAGACGCAGCCGTTGGCGAGACCGCTGACAATGAGCTGCAGTGTCTCCAATGTCCCGCTCCCCACCGCGCACGGCAGGACCAGTCTTGGGCACCGGTGCGGGATGTCAACCTCGACTGCCGGGTCAGGTCTTGGGAAGGCTGTCGACTGGCACGCGTTTGCGGGTCGAAGCCGCAGGCGTTGCAGGTTGACCCGGTTCCTTTCCGGCTCTGCTTCGCGGCCAGCGTCGTGCGTCAGGCGGGCTCCGGAAGCGGCCACGACCTCCGTGGTCTTGCACCCGGACCATTCTTCCTGGCGACTCCGTGGTTCGTTGGCCTGATGTCGCCGTCGCGCCCGGCTTTCTCAAGCCGGCACGCCAGAAAAAAGGGGCCCCGAGGGGCCCCTTCATGAAAGAGTGGACGCAAGGGGCTCAAATGCCCCTTGCGTCTGACAAGTCGGTGCTTCAGGACTCCGCCGCCTCGATCGCCAGTTCCTCGGCGAAGATGTAGGTGGTGGGATGCATCCCGTAACCCTTCACCCTTGAATTCTGGACGTTGTAGACGCCGCGCCATACCGGCTGAACGATCGGTCCGTCCTCCTGCATGATGGTCTGCAGCTTGGCCATGACCACGCGCCGCTCGTCGGCATCGAGGATACCCTCGGCCTCCGTGAGGAGCGCGTCGAACTCCGCATTGGCGTAGTGGCTCTCGTTCCATGGCACGCCGGTCCGGTAGGCCAGTCCGAGCACCATGAAGCCCAGCGGACGGTGGGTCCATGAGGTGAAACCGAAGGGCACCTTGTCCCAGACATCCCAGAACTGGTCGGACGGCATGAGGTTGATGGCGACGTTGATGTTCGCCTCCTTCCACTGCTCGACCATGGTCTGGACTGCCAGGAGCTCCCATGCCGGGTCCTTCTTGCAGGCAATCTCGAGATCGAGACCATCGGCATATCCGGCTTCGGCGAGAAGATCCTTCGCCGCGGCCACGTCACGTCCCATCCACGCCAGCTCGGCATATTCGGGATGAATGGACGAGACATGGTGATGCTCGGCGGGCGAACCGACGCCACGGTGCGCCGCCTCGAGGATCGAGGGCGTGTCGACAGCAAGGCGCAGTGCAACGCGTACCCTGGGGTCATCGAACGGCGCCATGTCAACCTGACCGCGAACCACCGCCGTCTGCGCCGTGGTCTGGGTGTTGACCTGGATGTCCGCCATGGCCTTGAAGGCATCGAGCTGAAAGACGTCGCCACCGTCAACGGCGTCCACCTGACCCGACGCGACGGCGCCGATGGCGGCGGAGGGATCGTCACCGAGGTCGATGAACTCGAGGCGGTCGAGATAGGGTCCTTCCCGATGCCACGTCGCGTTGCCGGCGTTCTCGAGAATCGAGATTTCGCTGACCACGTGCTCGACGAGCTTGAACGGACCGGTCCCGTTGGAGCCGACGCCGAACACGCCGTCTTCCGAAGGATCGATGATGAGAAGGGGATAATGGAACAGATGTTCCGGGATGGCGATGTTCTTGGCCCGCGTGTTGAGGCGGACGGTGTGATCGTCGATGACCTCGACGGCATTGTCCTGCCAGAGCATGCTGCCCTCATCGTTCATCATGTAGCCCTTCATGAGGCCCAGAACCGATGAACCGGTTTCGGGATCGAGAACCCGGCGCAGATTCCACGCGGCATCCTCCGCGGTAAAGGCGCGGCCGCTGTGCCACATGACGCCCGGGCGAATCTTCAGATCCCAGGTCAGGAGATCATCGGACGCTTCCCAGCCCTCGAGAAGGTCGGGGCGGGTGACATTGTCGGTGCCGGTGCGGGTGAGATAGCCGCAGACCTGGCGGGCGATGTTGGAGTCGATGACCCAGGAGAACGTATGCGGATTGTTGACGGTGTAGACACGCATGCTGATGCGCATCGTGCCGCCTGTGGGTTTGTCCTGCGCCACGGCGCGGGGTGCGAAGTCCTCGCCGCTGATGAGTCCCGCCGCAGCGTAGGCTGTCGAGGCGGACACACCCAGCAGGGCCGAGTAGCGCACGAACTCCCGGCGCTCGAGCCGTCCTTCTGCAAGCTGCTCCTGCAGCTTGCTGTAGTAGGGGTGTACCATGATGGTTGATCCTTCCCTCTGATTGATCGACTGGCACTCCGGCACAATTCCGGAGTCCTTTCATGGACTCATAGTTTTGGGGTTGGGGCATCATGTCAACCCAAAACCCTTGCAAGCGGCGCAGTTGATGGTGAATGTTGCCCTTGAGTGGTCTTGTGACGGTTCAGGGAGGAGAGGTGGCGTGACCATGGGGCTCCCGGCCATTGTACTCTGGGCTGCGGTCACGGGGTTCTCGCTGTGGCTCGTGGTGGAGGGCCGTGCGCTCATCCTCCCCTTCGTCGTCGCTGTCGTCCTGTGGTATCTCATCGCCACGCTGCGACAGTTCTACGCCCGCGTGCGTTCCTGTCCCGGGTGGCTCACCCTCATACTCGCCGTTGCCACGGTGATCGCGCTCGTCGCCGTGCTGGTCGATCTCACCCTCGCCAATGTCAACGCCGTGGTGGATGCCGCACCCCTCTATCAGGCCAATCTCGTGCAGCACTTCGGCAATGCCGCGGCCTTCTTCGGTATCGCCGAACTGCCGACCATCGGCGAAATCCGCAACCGGGTCGATCTTGCCGGTCTCGTGACCTCCCTTGCGTCCGGCATGGCGACCTTTGTCGGCAATGTCGGCATCGTCCTCGTCTATCTCGCCTTCCTGCTGGTGGAGCAGGGACACGCTGCCTCCAAGCTCGACGCCCTGCTCGGCGGCAACGCCGGCAGAATCGCCCGCGTGCGCCACGTCATCGCCAGGATCAATTCCGATATCCGCACCTACCTTTGGGTCAAGACCCTGCTGTCCGTCATGACGGGTGTTGTCTCGTGGGTCGTCATGAAGGCCGTCGGGCTGGATCTCGCGGAGTTCTGGGCGGTGCTGATCTTCTTTTTGAATTTCATTCCGACCATCGGTTCAATTCTCGGGTTCGTGTTTCCGGCCCTCTTGACCCTGGCGCAGTTCTCAGCGCCCCTGGCGCCTTTCCTCATCGTGGCGGCCCTGCTGGGCGCCACGCAGATCGTCACGGGCAATGTCATCGAACCCCGGATGATGGGGCGCACGCTCAAGCTCAGTCCGCTCGTGATCCTTCTGTCACTGGCCCTGTGGGGCAGCTTGTGGGGTGTCATCGGCATGTTCCTCAGCGTGCCGATCACGGTCATGGCCCTCATCATCTTTGCCCAGTTCCGGCAGACGCGCCCGATCGCTATCCTGCTGTCCGACGACGGCAACATCGCCCACCTCGAGAATGACAACGGTGAAGGGGAACACACGGAATGACTCGCAAGACGGCAGGCCTCGCCAGCGATCTCTACGACTACATGGTGCGGACCACCGTACGTGACGATGACATCCTGCGCCGACTGCGCGAGGAGACCCTGCAGACAGGCTGGAGCATGATGCAGGTCGCGCCGGACCAGGGACAATTCATGGCCCTCCTGACGCGCCTGATCGGAGCCCGGAATGCACTGGAGGTCGGCGTCTTCACGGGTTACAGCAGTCTGTGTGTCGCACGGGCCCTGGGAGAGGGCGGCTCGCTCGTCGCTCTTGATGTCAGCGAGGAATGGACAGCGATCGCCCGCCGCTACTGGGCCGAGGCGGGAGTGGCCGAACGCATCGACCTGCGTCTGGCGCCAGCCGCGGAGAGTCTCGATGGACTTGTTGCGGAAGGCCGCGCAGGGTCGTTCGACATCGCCTTCATCGACGCCGACAAGGAGAACTACGACACCTACTACGAGCGCGCCCTCGTCCTCGTTCGCCAGGGCGGACTGATCCTCATCGACAACGTTCTCTGGGGTGGCGCCGTGATCGACGACAGCGATCAGTCGGCGGACACCTGCGCGATCCGCGCCATCAACGAGAAAGTCGGCGCCGACGATCGGGTCGACATGGCCATGGTGCCCACGGGAGACGGCCTCACCATCGCAAGAAAGCGCTGAAACGGTCCGCGCCGCTTCGGACATGATGAACCTTCATGGGAGGCGTGCCGGTCAGGCGTAGGGCAGGGCGGTTCCCACTCCCAGTTTTTCGGCCTTGGCGAGCATGGCCCAGGCGAGTGCGATGTCAGATGTCGAAAGACCGCGGTGCCAGAAGAGTATTCTCTCGTCGTCGCTCTTCCGGCCGCCGGTGAGACCGGCGCAGATGGCGCCGATCTCGCCGTGAATGGTGTCGGCGGTGATGCGGCCTGAATCGACGTGGCGGCGCAGACAGCCGAAGGGGCCGACCAGGCACTGCTGCCAGTGGTCAACGACGATCTTGTCCATGACGTCGGAAAGGTCGTCCTCGACGGCGCTGATGGTGCCGTAGGGGATGACAAGCGCTCCCGGCTCCACCCATGCGGTCTTCAGGAGCGGTTGCGGTCTGTCGAGCCGGGAGGCCTCCACCAGGATGTCGGCGCCCTCGAGGCAGCTTTGCCAGTCATCGGTGACGATGACGGGCTTGCCGAGATCCCGTGTCAGCCGCTCGCCAAAGGCCTCGCGACTCTCCGGCCGCCGCGAGTGCACGCGAATCTCCGCGAAGTCGAACAGGTGGTCGAGCAGACGGACGTTCCAGTAGGAACTCCCCCTGGCGCCGATGTGACCCAGCGTGCGGGAATTCGAGCGGGCAAGGTACTTGGCGCCGAGCGCCGTCAGGGCGCCGGTACGCATGTCCGTGATCGCGGTGCCGTCGACGAGCGCCCGCGGCATGCCGGTCCTTGCGTCGAACAGGTTGACGAGGGCCATCTCCGAGGGCAGTCCCTTGCGGTAGTTGTCGATGTAGTCGCCCACCACCTTGACGCCGGCGATACCGATGGGCGCGATGTAGCCGCGCAACACGTTGAAGTGGCCGCGGAAGGCCTCGTCCGCCACGAGATGCATGCGTGGCTCGATGACGGTTTCGCCGCGCCCCTGTGCCGCCAGGCTGTCTTCAATGGCGCCGAGGATCTCGTCCGGCGTCATCTCCAGTGCGCGCACGTCGGCGCCGGACAGGTAACTGAGTTCAATACGTGGCACGGTGAATTCTCCCGGTATTCGGCTGGAGCAGGATCATGGCCGCATTCTCAAGCATGGTCACGAGTTCGTTGCTGATCATCCCGTCGGCCTCGAGCCCGTTGCGTTTCTGAAACGTCTTGACGGATTCCCTCGTCAGGGGACCGGCAATGTTGTCGACCGCTCCGTCGAGGTAGCCGAGCAACACGAGATAACGCTGGGCCGCGACCACCGGGGCGCCCAGCGCTGTGGGAAAGGGAAGACGAATGTGTCTCTCTTCGCCCGGCGCTTCCGTCAGGCTGCCGGCGCGCAGCGTGGCGCGTCGACGGTCCGCGGAACCCAGAATCCCCGTCAGGCTCTTCATGAATTCCCGCGCCACCTTGCGGGCGTGCCTGTCATGGCTCCGGGCCGCAGCCACCAGCCAGGCGTAGGCTTCGACTGGGTTCCTGTCGACGCCGGTTCCGTTGGCAAGACAGGTGGCAAAGCTGATCTGACCGAAGGCGTGGCCGGCCCGTGCTGCGGCGCCATAGGCGTCGGCGGCGCCCGCCAGGTCGACCGGTGTGCCGCGGCCGTACTGAAGCATGATGCCAAGATTGTTCTGGGCCACGGCCAGCCCCTTGTCGGCTGCCCGGCGATAGAGGGCGATGGCCCTTTCCGGGTCACGCGCAACGCCAAGTCCCTGTTCATACATGTGGGCAAGGTTGTTGTCGGCTTCAGCGAGTCCGGCCGCAGACGCCTGGTGGTACCAGGCAAGGGCCTGTTCGAGGCTGGCGCTGTTGCCGGTGTCGGCGGCCGAGAGGCGAGCAAGGCTGTACTGTGCCTCCGGCAGGCCCTGGCCAGCGGCGAGACGGTACCAGTGGATGGCCAGATTGGGTTGCGGGGCGCCGTGAACGCCCCGCTCGTAGAGGCTTGCGAGGCTTTGCTGGGCGCGCGCAAAGTCAAGGTTGGCAGCGCGCGTGAGAAGGTCGACGGCCGCAGCCGTTTCCGGCGGTTCCGCCTCCAGCATATGATGGGAGAGAGCGACCAGCGCCACGGGCAGATTCCGGTCTGCCGCTTTGCCGTACCAGCCGATGGCGCTGGCGATGTCGACGGCGCCGAGGAGACCCGATTCATGGAGCCGGGCCAGGTAGTACTGCACATCCACATCGCCGTTGGCGGCACGCTCTCCCCAGGCTGCGTGCGCGTCCGCGTAGCGCCGTTCCCCGACTGCCTGCCAGCCGGCAAGAAACCCGGCCTCTTCCGGCCAGGCGGGAGCCGCCAGGACCAGGGTTGCCACGAGAGCAAGACGGGCGATCGTCATGATCCGAGTATAGGCGCAGCACCGTGCTGATCGAACCCGGCAGGTTTGCAGACACCTGGTGGCGGGCTGCGGGAATGCTGCGCCGGCGCGATCCCCGTCTCGCCTCCGTCATCGAACGCTATCCCGGTGAACGTCTCGAACCGCACGGCGACCTCTTCCGTTCCCTGATTCGGGCCATTGTCGGTCAGCAGATCTCCGTCATGGCCTCCGAGAAGATCTGGGATCGACTCATCCGCGACCTCGCGACAATCACCCCCCGGGAGATTGCACGCATGGATGTTGCCACCATGCGGGGCTGCGGTCTCACCCGCAACAAGGCCCGCAGCATTGCCGCCGCCGCCAGTGTCATGGCCACCTGGCAGGACATCCCATCGCAGTCGGAGGACATCCGCCGGCGACTGCTGACCCTCAAGGGCGTGGGTCCCTGGACCGTCGACATGGTCCTGATATTCGCTGCGGGCGACCTCGATGTCCTTCCGGTCGCGGACATCGGGCTGCAACGGGCCGTGGCCGCCAGATACGGCTGCACACGCTCGCCGGATGCGGTCAGCTCCCGTGCAAAGACGTGGCAGCCATGGCGCACCGTGGCAACCTGGTATCTCTGGCGCGATCTCGATCCTCTCCCGGTCGCCTATTGAGCGACGGTGGATTGCCGGGAGACCAGGACGCATCATGTCGTGACGGAACCGGGGGAATGCGGCATGACCAGGCACGTTGCGATTGTCACCGGCTCGGCAACGGGGATTGGACGCGCCATCGCCCTGGGGCTGGCGGCGCAGGGTTGGGATCTGGTGCTCAACTACACGAGCAGTGAACGGGAGATGGCCGACACCGAAGCGGCGTGCCGCGAAGCCGGGGGCGATCCCGTGGTCGTCAGGGGCGACGTTGCAGAGGACGAGGTGTGCCGTGATCTCGTGAAGGCGGCCGCCGGACGCTGGAACCGCCTTGACGGACTGGTCAGCAATGCTGGGGTGACCAAGTTCGTTGAGGCAGACGATCTCGACGGTCTCGATCACAGCGACTTCGAGCGCATCCTCAGGGTCAACATGGTCGCCTGCTGGCAACTGGCGCGGGCCTCGGCGGGCCTGATGCGCAGCACGGGTTCAGGCTCGATCGTCGCCATTTCGTCGCTTTCCGCCTTCACGGGCGCCGGAAGCAGCGCTGCCTATGCTGCCTCCAAGGCGGCGCTCAACACCCTCACGCTCTCCCTTGCCCGCGTCCTGGCGCCCCAAATCCGGGTCAACGCCCTGTGCCCGGGCTACGTCGATACCCGCTGGTCGCGCCGCCGTATCGGAGAGGAACGCTACGCTGACTTCAAGGACAGGCTGAACGCGACCCTGCCCCTGAAGAGGATGGTCAACGCGGACGACGTGGCCGATGCGGCCATATGGCTCCTGGTGGCGGCACGCGCCGTCACCGGCCAGGCCATCGTTGTGGATGCCGGAGAGCACCTGTTGACCGGCCCCAGCGTGATGAGCGCACCGTCATCGGGTGATGCCTGATCAGATCGGACTCCCGGCCGACTTCGATGGCAGCGACCAGGGGTTGCTCCGGTTCTGCCGGACATGACAGGTTCCCAAGGGCGTCAGGGGAGAATCGGGCGTGCAGGGAATCGACCTGGTTATCTTCGACTGCGATGGTGTGCTCGCCGACAGCGAGGTGCTGAGCGCCGGTGTTCTCGTGACGGAGCTTGGCGCCTGCGGGATTGACATCGATGCCGGCTATGTCTTTCGCCACTTCATCGGCAGGAGCTTTCCCGTCGTCGCCGAGATCATTGCCGCCCGATTTGACAGGCCGTTGCCGAAGACCTTCATCGCCCGCTACCGTGCGGCACTCCACGAGACCTTTTCCAAAAGGCTGCGGACGACGCCAGGCCTCGATGCCATGCTGGGGAAGCTGATTCCGCTGGCGTGTGTGGCCACAAGCTCCAGCAGGCCCAGGGTCGACCATACGCTTGCGACTCTGGGGCTTGACGGATTTTTTGGAGATCGGGTCTTCACAGCATCGCGTGTGGCGCATGGCAAGCCCGCTCCCGATCTCTTTCTTCTGGCGGCACACGAGATGGCGGCGCCGCCACACCGCTGTCTGGTAATCGAGGACAGCCTTGCCGGTGTCGAGGCCGGGCTGGCTGCCGGCATGCACGTGTGGCGCTATGTCGGCGGCGCCCACGTCACGGATGTCGCGAGGACGCACGATGAGACGCCGGAAGGCGTGACGGTGATTGACAACTGGAACCAGATGTTCTCACTGGCTCCCGAACTGGGGGTATGACACGACCCATGGCGAGGACCAACGGCAGGGGCAACCGTTTGGACGATGCGGCCAGGGCGGGATGGCTCTACTACGTTGCCGGCAACACCCAGGACGAGATCGCAAACACGCTTGGCGTCTCGCGCCAGAAGGCGCAGAGACTGGTGTCGCTCGCCGTGTCCCTGAAACTGATCAAGTTCCGCCTGGACCATCCGATCGCCCGGTGCATGGACCTCGCCGCGGAGTTGGTCCGGACATTCTCCCTTGTGTCCTCGGAGGTCGTACCAACGGATCCGGCAGCGCCTGAATCCATTGCTGGCGTTGCCGTCGCCGGAGCCAGCGAAATGGAGAGATACCTCGACTGCAAGACGCCGAAGGTGATTGCCGTCGGAACCGGGCGCGTGCTGAGGGCCTGTGTCGAGCAGTTGTCAGCCATGGACTGTCCACAGCATCACCTGGTCTCGCTGGTCGGCAATACCATGCCCGACGGATCGGCGACGGCCTACAATGTCGTGGTGCGTATGGCCGAGCGTGTTGGCGGACGCCACAACCCCATGCCGCTGCCCGTGCTCGTTCGAAAGCCCGCCGAACTCCCCATCCTGCACAGCCAGGAGCCCGTGGCCAGAACGCTGGAACTGTGCGAAGCCGCCGATGCCACCTTCGTCGGCATCGGCCACATCGACGCATCGGCACCGCTGGTGGTGGACGGATTCATCACCCTTGCGGAAAGCCGCGACCTGGTCCGCAGGGGAGCGGTTGGCGAGATCGTCGGCTGGGTGTTCGATTCCCGGGGCAGGTTGATCGAGGGACCGACGAACAGGCGGGTATCGAGTGCACCGCTGGTCCCGGACAACCTTCGTCCGGTGGTCGGGCTGGCTTCCGGCGAGTTGAAGGTCGCTGCCATTCTGGGAGCCCTGCACGGTCGCCTCATCAATGCTCTCGTAACCGACGAATCGACGGCCGAAGCGATACTTGCCGGCGCCTGATGATCCGTGCCCGGGTCATCTGACCGCTTGACACGCGGGACAAAACGGTTGAGTAAATGCCCAATGACATAGCATTTGCCCAATTCACAAGACAGAGGGAGAGTTGATGATGAGCAAGCTTGGGACACTTCTTTGTGCCGGAGCGGCTGCAAGTCTCCTGGCGGCCCCGGTAGCCGCCGAGACCCTGACCATTGCCACTGTCAACAACGGTGACATGATCCGCATGCAGGGTCTGACCGATGACTTCACCGCCAGCAATCCGGGAATCGAACTGGAGTGGGTGACGCTGGAAGAGAATCTCCTGCGTCAGCGCGTCACGACCGACATCGCCACAAAGGGCGGACAGTACGACGTCATGACCATCGGTACCTACGAGGTGCCGATCTGGGGCAGACAGGGCTGGCTGGTCAGCCTGAACGACCTGCCGGAGTCGTATGATGTCGACGACCTGTTGCCGGCGATCCGCGGTGGCCTGACGGTGGACGGCGAACTCTATGCCGCGCCATTCTATGGCGAGAGTTCGATGGTGATGTACCGCACCGACCTGATGGAGGCGGCGGGGCTGGAAATGCCCGACGCTCCGACTTGGGACTTCATCGCCCAGGCGGCCCGTGCCATGACCGACAGGGATAACGAGATCTACGGAGTCTGCCTGCGAGGCAAGGCTGGCTGGGGCGAGAACATGGCCTTTCTGACAGCCATGTCCAATGCCTTTGGCGCCCGTTGGTTCGACGAAGACTGGAACCCGCAGTTTGATGGCGAGGCGTGGGCGAATACGCTCAACTACTATGTCGACCTGATGAACGATGCCGGCCCTCCGGGAGCCTCTGCCAATGGCTTCAACGAGAATCTTGCCCTCTTCCAGACCGGCAGGTGCGGCATGTGGATCGACGCAACCGTTGCCGCGTCCTTCGTGACCAATCCCGAGGACTCCAGCGTGGCGGACAGTGTCGGCTTTGCCCTGGCTCCCGACAATGGACTGGGCAAGCGCAGCAACTGGCTGTGGGCCTGGTCGCTCGCCATCCCGGCCGGCAGCGCCAAGGTCGAGGCGGCGAAGAAGTTCATCGCCTGGGCCACGTCGAAGGAGTATCTCGAACTTGTTGCGTCAAACGAGGGTTGGGCGAATGTGCCACCTGGCACCCGCACCTCGCTCTACATGAATCCGGACTATGCCAGTGTTCCGTTCGCGGCGATGACGCTGGAGAGCATCAACGCTGCGGATCCGACCAATCCGACAGTTGATCCGGTTCCCTATGTCGGCGTGCAGTTCGTTGCTATTCCTGAGTTCCAGGGAATTGCGACGGCCGTTGGCCAGCAATTCTCGGCGGCGCTGGCCGGCACGACGAGTGTCGAGGAGGCGCTTGCGAACGCGCAGCAGCTGACTGTCCGGGAGATGACGAAGGCAGGTTACATCGAGTAGGCCACGAGGCCCGGCGGGAGCCGCATCACGGCTCCCGCCGGGCCTGTCTCGAATTCGGGAGATTGTCGTCATGCCGACGCAGCACTCCAGAGTAACGGCGCGCCTGATGATGACTCCGGCGGTCTTGCTGCTGCTCGGCTGGATGCTGGTACCGCTGGGGCTGACGCTCTACTTCTCGCTGCTGCGTTACAATCTTCTCATGCCGGGCATGGAGCAGTGGACCGGCCTTGACAACTATCGCTACTTCCTGACCGACCCGGCGTTTCTCGACGCTCTCCGCAACACGCTTCTTCTCGTCGGCGGTGTCCTGGTGATCACCATCACCGGTGGCATCCTGCTGGCCCTGCTGCTGGACCAGGCATTCTGGGGCCGGGGCATTGTCCGGCTCTTGATGATCGCTCCCTTCTTCATCATGCCGACCGTCTCGGCGCTGGTGTGGAAGAACATGTTCATGAACCCTGTGACCGGCCTCCTGGCCCATGCCGCGAAGATGGTGGGTCTCGAACCATTCGATTTTCTCGCGGTGGCGCCGCTCTTCTCGATCATCCTGATGGTCAGCTGGCAGTGGCTGCCCTTTGCCACCCTGATTCTTCTGACAGCCCTGCAGTCCCTCGACAGTGAACAGCTCGAAGCCTCGGAGATGGATGGAGCGAACAGTCTCGATCGGTTCATCTTCATCGTGCTGCCGCATCTTGCCCGCGCCATCACGGTTGTCATTCTCATCCAGACGATCTTCCTTCTGTCGATCTTCGCCGAGATTCTCGTGACCACGAACGGGGGCCCCGGCACCGCCTCGACCAACCTGACATTCCAGATCTATGCCTTGTCGCTCCTGCAGTTCGATGTGGGCGGCGGGGCGGCTGGAGGAGTTATTGCCATCATCCTCGCCAACATCGTGGCGATTTTTCTCATGCGGATGATCGGCCGCAACCTGGACGCCTGAAGGAGCGCGGACGATGGCACGCAGCACCGGGACCCTGCGCAAGGCGACCACGACTCTCGTCGCCTGGGTGATTGCCCTTGCGATATTCTTTCCCATCCTGTGGACCGTACTCACCGGCTTCAAGACAGAAGCCGAGGCCATTGCCTCGCCTCCCAGTCTGTTTTTCTTTGACTGGACACTCGACAACTTCGTCATCGTCCAGGAGCGCTCGGACTATTTCCGGCACTTCATGAATTCGGTCATCATTTCTGTGGGATCGACGCTCCTCGGTCTTGTTATCGCCATTCCGGCCGCCTGGTCGATGGCGTTCGTCCCGACGAAGCGGACCCGTCACATCCTGATGTGGATGCTGTCGACACGCATGCTGCCGCCAGTGGGTGTGCTGGTGCCCATCTACCTGATCTTCCGCGACGCCGGTCTGCTCGACACCCGCACGGGTCTGGTGATCGTGCTGACCCTGATCAACCTGCCGATCATCGTCTGGATGCTCTACACCTACTTCAGAGAGATTCCGGGCGAAATCCTGGAGGCGGCACGCATGGATGGTGCGACCACAGGTGCCGAAATCGTTCACGTCCTGGTGCCGATGGCGGTGCCCGGCATTGCCTCGACGCTGTTGCTCAACATCATTCTTGCCTGGAACGAGGCTTTCTGGACACTCAACCTGACTGCTGCCGGAGCGGCACCACTCACCGCCTTCATCGCCAGTTACTCGAGCCCCGAGGGCCTGTTCTACGCCAAGCTCAGCGCTGCCAGCACGCTTGCCATCGCCCCGATCCTGATCCTGGGCTGGTTCAGCCAGAAACAGCTGGTCCGAGGCCTGACCTTCGGCGCCGTCAAGTAGGAGCGCGGACAATGGGTCAGATACAACTGAAAGCCGTTTCCAAGAGCTTTGGTGACGTGGAGGTCATACCGCCACTCGATCTCGAGATCGGGGATGGCGAGTTTGTCGTCTTTGTCGGCCCGTCGGGTTGTGGCAAGTCCACGCTCCTGCGGCTGATCGCCGGCCTCGAGGATGCCACCTCCGGATGCATCGAGATCGATGACGTCGATGCCACGACCCTTGCTCCTGCGAAACGGCGTCTCGCCATGGTCTTCCAGTCCTATGCTCTCTACCCACACATGACGGTACGGGCGAACATGGCCTTTCCGTTGCGCATGGCCGGTATCGAAAGGGAAGAAAGAAAGAAGAAGGTCGAAGCCGCGGCCCGGGTGCTCAACCTCACCGAGTATCTCGACCGGCGGCCAGGCCAGCTTTCCGGGGGACAGCGCCAGCGAGTTGCCATCGGACGGGCCATCGTGCGGGAACCGGCAGCCTTCCTGTTCGACGAACCGCTCTCCAACCTGGATGCTGCCCTGCGCGTGAACATGCGCCTGGAGATTTCCGAACTGCACCGGAATCTCGCCACCACCATGATCTATGTGACCCACGATCAGGTCGAGGCCATGACCATGGCCGAGAAGATCGTTGTCCTGCAGGGCGGCAGAATCGAACAGGTGGGCAGTCCGCTGGACCTCTACCACGCACCCTGCAATGTCTTCGTGGCGGGATTCATCGGATCTCCGAGAATGAACTTCATCTCGGGGGCGGAGGCGGCACGGCACGGCGCGAGCACTATCGGTATCCGTCCCGAACACCTCGCGATTTCCAGCGAAGAAGGCACCTGGCAGGGCCGGGTCGGCATCGCCGAGCATCTGGGTTCGGAGACCTTCCTCCATGTGCATCTCGCGGAAGATCAGGGCACTTTCACGGTACGCGCCGGAGGCGATGTCGATCTCGGCCACGATGAGACCGTCCACCTCACTCCCGATGCGTCAAGGATTCACCGGTTTGATGCTGCCGGACAGAGACTCGCGTAACCGGCCGGAGAGGTTGGCTCTCGCCAGTCTCGACCGGCTTTCCCGTGACGTTGCCGTGCCGCGCTATGCCCGTCCTTCGCTCCGGGCGGGAATCCTTCACATTGGTGTCGGCAACTTCCATCGCTCGCATCAGTCGATCTACATGGACAGACTCTTCAACGAGTGTCTCGACCTCGACTGGGCGATCGTTGGCGCCGGAATCCGGCCCTTCGACTGCACGCAGAGGCAAAGGCTGGCGGCACAGGACTGGCTGACGACGGTGGTTGACCTTGGCGCCGACGGTGTTCGGGCGCGCGTGACCGGCTCCATGATCGAATACTGCGAAGTCAGGGCCCGGGCCATCGTCGGGCGCCTTGACGATCCGGCGATTCGCATGGTCACGCTCACCATCACCGAGGGTGGATACTACATCGACGCGACAACGGGTGGCCTTGCCGACGAGCATCCGGATGTTCTCCACGATGCCGCCCATCCAGATGATCCGACCTGTGTCTTCGGTATTCTGCTTGCAGCCCTGAACCGGCGGCGTGCCCGTGGCCTCGCCCCGTTCACGGTGGTGTCGTGCGACAATGTGCCTCACAACGGGGACGTTACCCGCCGGACCACGCTTGGACTGGCGGCAATGGTGTCGGTGGACCTTGCGGACTGGGTCGCCGAACATGTCTCCTTTCCCAATTCGATGGTCGACTGCATCACACCCGAGACCTCCCAACGCGAACGCGATCTGGTGGCGAGTCGCTTTGGCATCGATGATGCGGCGCCGGTTGTCTGCGAGCCCTTCCGCCAGTGGGTGATCGAGGACCGGTTCCCCCAGGGACGCCCTGCACTGGAGCGCACCGGGGTTGAGTTCGTCGACGACGTCACACCCTTCGAGACCCTGAAGATCAGAGTCCTCAACGCCGGCCATGCCGCCATCGCATACCCGGCCGCCCTCATGGGCTATCGGACCGTGCATGAAGCCATGGAAGACAGGGACATAGCGGGCTGGCTGGACACGCTGATGCGCCGTGAGGTACTTCCCGTTCTGGACACGGCATCGGGCGTTGACGCCGATGACTATCTGATGACCACAGTGCAGCGATTCCGCAATCCGGCACTTGGCGACACCATTCGCCGACTGTGCCAGGACGGGTCCAACCGTCAGCCGAAGTTCGTGCTGCCGTCGTTGCGCGAGGCGCTTCGGAAGGGGGCTTCCGTGGACGGACTGGCGCTCGAACTCGCCTTCTGGTGTCGCCACTGCGCAACCGCAGAAACCCTTGATGATTCCCGGGAACGGGAACTTGCTGCTGCTGCCCGTGCGGCACGGCACGACGCCAAGGCCTTCCTCGATCTCCGGCAGGTGTTCGGAGACCTCGGTCGCTGCAGACGGCTGGATGAGGCCTTTGCCCGGCAACTCGGCGTGGTGTGGACCCATGGCCCACGCGATGCCCTTCGCAGGTACGTCGCAAGCCCGGCGCCATGATGATCCTGTGCTGCGGCGAAGCTCTCATCGACATGGTTCCGGCAGCCACGGTGTCAGGCAGGCAGGGATATGTTCCGCATGAAGGCGGCGCCATCTTCAACACGGCCATTGCGCTTGGCCGGCTGGGGCTTAAGGCGGGGATACTGACCGGCATCTCACGAGATTTCCTGGGAGAGGCGCTCCTCTCTTCGTTGCGCGCCAACCGGGTCGACACGTCGCTTGTTGTCAGGAGCGAGCGACCCACCACGCTCGCCTTCGTCAATCTCCAAAACGGCGGTGCTTCCTACACGTTCTATGATGAAAACTCAGCCGGACGCATGCTGGTCGAGGACGACATCCCACAGGTGCCGGACGATGTCTGGACGATGGTTTTCGGCGGCATCAGCCTCATTGGCGAGCCGGCTGCGACAACCCTTGTCCAACTGGCGAGACGCGAGGCCGGACGCCGGGTCATCATGCTCGATCCCAACGTCCGTTCAGTCATGATTCGGGATGGCGACCGCCATCGTGCCCGCATGCGGGAACTGATCGCTCTTGCCGATATCGTGAAAGTCTCTGACGAGGACCTCGACTGGCTCGTTCCCGGTGACGGATCGCCCTCTTCAAAGTGTGATAGACTCTTCAGGTCCGGCCCCTCGGTTGTGATCCTGACGCGGGGCGCCGCGGGAGCACGTGCCCGCTTCGGACGGGGTGACACGGTCACCGTTCCAGCTTCCCTCGTTGACGTTGTCGATACTATCGGTGCTGGCGACACCTTCAATGCAGGCGTCCTTGCCCACCTTGCAGATAACCGGCTGCTGACCCGAGAACGGCTTGCGGACATCGACGCTGATTCGATGAAGGAGGCTCTCAGCCTGGGCGCCAGGGCGGCGGCCATCACCGTTTCGCGTCCTGGCGCCGATCCACCGTGGCGTCATGAGCTCGCACACTCCCGGCCGAAGGATGGGTGATCATGGTGGGTCGGGTGATTCCGGTCGAACCGTTCGATCTCGTGGTGTTTGGCGGCACGGGCGACCTCGCGCGGCGCAAGCTTCTGCCCGCTCTCTACCATCGCATGTGCGCCGGACAGGTCTTGCCGGGCACCAGAATCATCGCCATCGGACGCAGCGATATCGGCGTTGACGGCTACCGTGCGCTGGCTGCCGATGCCTTGCAGGAACACGCAATCGCAGACCGCACCGGCGACTTTCTGGCGATGCTCGACTACGTGAAGATGGACGTGACAGGCGGGGAGGGCTGGACGAAGCTTGCTTTGAGGCTCGATGACGACGGGCGCGTGAGAGCCTTCTACCTTTCCGTGGCGCCGCACCTCTTTGTGCCGGTGAGCGAACGCCTGGTAGCCGCCGGTTGCCGGACTCCGGGAGCCCGGGTGGTGGTCGAAAAACCCCAGGGGAGCGATCTCGCCAGTGCCGAAACGCTGAACCGGACACTCGCCTCACTCTTCGGCGAGCGGCAGGTCTACCGGATTGACCACTATCTCGGCAAGGAGACGGTCCAGAACCTGATGGCTCTGCGCTTTGCCAATGCGCTGTTCGAACCGATCTGGAATGCACGCCATGTCGATCACGTCCAGATCACTGTCGCCGAACGGATCGGTATCGAGGGGCGCGGCGCCTACTACGACCGTACCGGCGCCCTGCGCGACATGGTCCAGAATCACCTGCTGCAACTGCTCTGCCTCATCGCCATGGAACCTCCGGCATCCTTCAATGCGGATGCCGTGCGTGACGAGAAACTCAAAGTGCTGCTCAGCCTCGCCCCGCTGGAGAACCCCGCCGACGTGGTGTGCGGGCGCTATCTCGCCGGCGAAGGCGAGGGGAGTTATCTGGAGGACGTCGGCAATCCGGAATCCCGGAGCGAGAGCTTCGTGGCCCTGCGTGCGGAGATCGCCAACTGGCGCTGGAACGGGACACCGTTCTACCTGCGCACCGGCAAGAGACTGCGGGCACGCATGTCCGAGATCGCCGTCGTGTTCAAGGACGCTCCTCACTCGATCTTTCCGCCGGCCGCCGGCGCCATGGCTCCCAATGTCCTGGCGATCAGGCTGCAGCCCGACGAGGGGATCACCCTGGGCCTCACCATCAAGGAACCGGGCCCGGGAGGCATGCGCCTGATCGGCACACCGCTCGACATGACCTTCGCGGACACCCTTGAACGCCAGGGTCTCACCATGCCCGATGCCTACGAACGCCTTGTGCTCGACGTCATTCGTGGTGATCAGACACTGTTCATGCGCCGTGACGAGGTGGAGGCCGCATGGCGCTGGATCGACCGTGCCGTGGCCATCGCCAGGAACGCCCCGGACCCGCCATACGCCTACGAGAGCTTGTCGGCAGGTCCCGAGGAAGCACTGATGCTGGTGCATCGGGACGGCCGCCGCTGGCGTCCGATCACGGCACGAGCATCCGGCGAACGGTGAAGGAAAGGCGTTCGCGACCGGCTTCGTGGTTGCCGCGGCAGGTCACCTGGAGTCCCATATCGTCCTCGATCACTTCGAGACCATGAAACGCCGGCATCCGCGTCGCCGGGTCGCGCAACTCGCAGGCGACACCCCCGGTTTGCCTTGCTCCTGACGATGGTGTGTCCGGGGTGTTGAGCCCGCACCCCGGAACCGTTCTTTCCCGGGCGGTCGCTTGTCGCTGCAGTATCCCAAGTGAGGAGGCGTCGACACCGCCGGGTGGTCTTTCGGAAGCCGAGGATCCGCGAATAGACCACCGAAAGCGCCTGCTGGCACAGAGATCAAGGACCGAGGCGTCGCCTGGACGCTGTGGGTCTAGTTCGGATAGGCGCCCGGCCTGGATGACCAGATCGTGTAGGCCTTCCGCTGGTCGTCGATGCCGACTTCCCTGGTGATCTCGTTCCACTCTTCGGCTGCCCGATCGAGCACCGAGCGTGCGTCCTGACCCGACAGCGCCGCCACGATGGCGCGAGTCAGTGATTCCTCGTAGGCGAAGGTATTGATGATCGAGAGGTCGGGAATCCCCGTTTCCGCCGCGTCCTCGAGCACGGCAAGGTAATCCTTGGCCGCCGGCCACAGCGCCTTGTACTCGTCGCTGTTGAAATGGGAGGTGCGGAAGGGATCACGCAGTGCGAACGGGAGTGTGATCCGGGTCATGCTGAAATCCCGGCTGTTGAGCCACTGCGCAAAGAGGTAGGCGAGCTCCTTGTTGTCGGAACTCGACGACACGCTGAGCGCAAAGCCGGCGGCGAGTTCCGGGTGCCCGCCAGGAGGCAGCGCGTAACCGACATTGCCGGCAACGGTTGATTCGGGAAGCCAGGAAAGCGCTTTCGTATCGGCTCCGTATCCCGCCGACCAGCGCCCCAGAGGCGGCCACCAGATCTGCATCGCAAGCTCGCCGGCCAGCCAGGCATTGAGAACCTCGATGGGACCCCAGCCGGCTGCTCCGGGGGGCATATTGTCGAGCTGCCGCACCATGTCCTCGAGAACGGCGACGGCGATGTCGCTGTCGATCTGCGAATCCATGGTTTCCGGATTGAAAAATCGTCCTCCGGCTGTTCTTAGTCGCATTTCGTAGAGATAGTGCACGAGCCCGGGCGAGAGGATCAGCGCCGACCCGTAGAGATCACCGCCTCCGGTGTCGGTGAAGAATTTCGAGATGTCGTAGAACTCGTCCCAGGTCTTCGGTGGCGCCAAGCCATACCCGTAGGCCTCCCGGAAGGCCGTCTGGTTGGCCTCGTCGCCAAAGAGATCGGTCCGGTAGTAGAGCAGGAACACGTCACCGTCATCGGGCAGACCGTAGATCTGGTCGCCGTAGGTCATCTGGTTGTCGCGGTACGCCGGTGCAATGTCCTGCAGTTCTTCGCGGTAACCATACTTGTCGATGTAGGAGTCGAGCGGTTCGAGCGCCCCGACCCTGACCATGTCGGACATCCAGGCCGGAACAACATTGAGCATGTCGTAGGCCCCCGTCCGGGCGCGGTGTTCGGCGATGGACTTGGTAAAGAGCTCGTTGATCGGGACCTCGACGACATTGATCCTGACCCCGGTCAGTTCCTCCCAGATCGGCCCCGAGTGAGTGAGGGGATCCAGGGCCTGCAGTGGTGCTTCCCAGGTGATCGTGAGGGTTTCGCCGGCGTATTGTCTGGCCGCCTCGACTGCGCGGTCCGCTGCAGTCTGGGCGAACGCGATTCCGATTGTCGCCGCAAGGACAAGGCCGAAGGCGACCCCCTTGAGGTGCCGGCTCCCTTCCACGGTCATGATGTTGGACTCCTCGTCTGGTTCGCATTGAAGCCGGTGTTGCAGGCCGAAATGTGTCGGCGTGTTCCGTCTCCCAACCCACGCCTGCCAGGGCAACACCCTGCACGCCATGTTCGCAAGTCTTCGCCGCCGATTTTGCAACGACCGGCTTCTGAGCCGTTTCGAACGAGCGCATCACGCCAGCAAGGGAATCGAAGCCCGAGCCGGGGTCGGGCACTCGGCGCCGGCGTTTCTGATGATGGCCCGCTACGGCAGCATAGTCCCCGACACGGTGCCCGGGGTTGAGCGTTCGCGTTGCCGCCAGGTCCTTCAGTGTGCTCCGGTTCCTGCAATCCTGTTTCGCATCATGGCGTGTCGGCTTCAGCATGGTGCCGATTGTTCCGCCAGTCCGGTGCCGTCCCTGGTCTCGCGTATGACATGATCGACGACCGCCCGGAAGGCCTCCATGCTGTCCATTCCCTCCAGCTGGCACAGACGCCAGAGGTCGACCTGGCGGTCGGCGCTGTTGCCGTAGTCGATGATGGCCGTGGCCCGGCGGACCTCGTTCTCGCAGCCCAGTGCACGGGCATCATCGGCGAGATCGTCGATGAGAGCCCGGGTCGCGTCGGCGATGTCCAGCCGGCCATGGGCTGCCTCGATGTTGCCGAGGAAGGCCAGTACGCCATAGCGTTGCGCGATCCAGCGATTCTCGGAGATGATCTCGGTCAGCGGTTCGTCGGGAAGCGTGCCTTCGCGGGACTGCCGCAGCAGCCGGCGCACCAGGGACGCATAGAGCGCGGCGATGGTGACGGCATCCTCGATTCGCGTGCACACATCGCAGATGCGCATCTCGATTGTCGGATAGGAATGGGAAGGGCGGATGTCCCACCACAGTTCGCTGCCGTCGTTGATGAAGCCCATTTTGCGGTATTCGTCGAGGAGGTTCTCGTAGTCCTTGTCCGACCATAACGGTGCCGGAACGCCGACGCGCGGCAGGCCGCTGAAGATAGCGAGGCGCCAGGACCGGAATCCCGTCTCGTGGCCATCGCTGAAGGGTGAGGAGGCGGAAAGGGCATGAAAGACCGGCAGATAGCGGCGCATCGCCGTCATCACGCGGATGCGCTCATCGGCATCACCGAACCCGGCGTGGATGTGCATGCCGCCGATCAGAAGGCGGTTGAGCAGCCCCTGGAGCATGGCGGAAAACGACCTGTAGCGCTCCTTCGGCGTCACGTCCATGCGCGACCAAGCGGCGAAGGGATGGGTGGACGAGGCCATGATCGCCGCCCCGTACCGTTCGGCTGTCTCGATGACCACGCGGCGCGTTTCCTTCAGTGCCTCGCGCAGTTCCGCCACGGATCCGCAGACCTTCGTGTTGGTCTCGATCTGCGTGCGCAGGGCCTCGCGCACCACGCGGTGCGGCCCCGCCGCCTCCTCGCAGGCCGCGAAGATGGCCGGATCGGGGTCGGCGAGCACGTCCCGCGATCCAGGATCGACGAGAAAGAACTCTTCCTCGATTCCAAGAGTGATACCGGAATCGGTCATGCGTCAGGGCCCCCTTGCCTTACCGGGTCATCATGACAACGCGGGCCGGCGGATGACAACTCCGGTGTCCTGCGATCAGATCGACCCCCCATGTCCGGACGTTGCCTTGCGTCAGGGCGCCGAACCGGCCGACTTGATAGGTCTCCGGCCCTGTTCGATCCTGACAGGACGAGATCACGTGCGCAGCCCGGAGTTGACATGCCGAACCTCATGACCCCGCTCTGTCGGACGCTGGGCCTCACCGCGCCGATCCTACAGGCTCCGGTCTCGACCTCTCCGGATCTCGCCATCGCCGTATCCGAAGCAGGCGGACTCGGCATCATTCCCATCACCTGGACCAGGACTGACGTGCTGGAGAGAACGCTTGCCGCAATGCAATCCCGGACCGCGGCACCGTTCGCTGCCAACATCGTGATGCCGTTGATGGAAGAGATGCAGGAGGCCAATCTCGATCTTGCGCTTGAGGCAGGTGTTCCCGTGATATCGACCTTCTACGGCGACCCGGCTCCGCTGATCGGACGCATTCACGACGCGGGTGCGCTTTCGATGCACACGGTCGGTTCGGCCGAAGAAGCCCGGCGCGTGGTTGACCGGGGAGTCGATATCGTTGTGGCCCAGGGGGTCGAGGCCGGTGGCCATGTCTGGGGGAGCGTGGCGACCATGGTCCTCGTGCCAAGCGTGGTCGATGCCGTGCCCGGAGTCCCGGTGGTCGCCGCCGGCGGCATCGCGGATGGGCGTGGTCTGTGTGCGGTCCTGGCACTCGGTGCCCAGGCTGCCTGGGTCGGTACCCGTCTGTTGCTCGCCCGCGAGAGCGATGCCCATCCGGCCTATCGCGAACGGATTGCCGCCGCTCGTGCCACCGATACGTTGCTTTCCGAGGCCTTCGACGACGGATGGCCCGATGCGCCCCATCGTTGCCTTCTCAACGATACGCTCGAAGCGTGGCAGGAAGCCGGTGAACCTCCCCCCGGCTCACGGCCCGATGAAGGCGAGATTATTGGCCGCGACGGCTCCGGAGCGGAGATCCGGCGCTACAGCATCGAGCCACCGACTGTCGACACGACCGGCACGGTCACGTCGATGGCTCTCTATGCCGGACAGAGCGCCGGCCTGACGCGCGGCGAAGCAACGGCCGCGGACATTGTGAACGGCATGGTCTCGGAAGCCGCGTCGGTCCTTGCCCGAATCGCGCGATGAGCCTTCCTCTTCGCAGCGCCGGAAGGCGGCGGACACCGGTGATGGCTTCAGCGGCAGAGCACGTCCGCCGTGGACATGATCGTGCCGATCCTGTCCGTGCCATGGACCGGAGCGGTTTCGATCATGTGAAGGGCACAGGCAGAGGACCTGGCGGAACGGGCGTAACGGCAACAGCCTGTGGTCACGTCGCCCATAGCGTGGCCGGCGCCCGCGCTGTCGACCCGTTCCCTGATGTCGTGTATCCGGCTTGACGGGAGGTGGGTCCGGCGGATCATGGAAGGGCGCCACGGGGAGTGCGGGTGATGTACCAGACGAACAGCAGGGTCGATATCGTCCAGGCGCCGCCTATCCCGGAGGCCTGGACGTGGATCGAGGGCATCGAGGTGGCGGAGCCTCTCATCGACGTCTGCCAGGCGGTCCCTGCATCCCCTCCGCCCGAAGCGCTTCTCGCCCACGTGGCCAGGCGGGCGCGCGACGGTTCGACGGCGCGCTACACCGACATCTTCGGCATGCCGGCCCTGAGGGAAGCCCTGGCGGGCGACATCAACACTCTCTATGGCGGTGACGTCGGTGCGGGAGACGTCATGATCACCGCCGGGTGCAACCAGGCGTTCTTCAACACCATGCTGGCCCTGGCGGGGGAGGGGGACCAGGTCATCCTTCCGGTGCCCTGGTACTTCAATCACGAGATGACGGCCCGCATGCTGGGGATCTCCGTGGTGCCTCTCGGCTTTCGCCCGGACCGCCAGGGCGTGCCGGACCCCGACGATGCCCGCCGCCTGGTCAGCGGGAGAACGAGAGCCATCGTTCTTGTCTCGCCGAACAATCCGACGGGCGCCGTCTATCCGCCCGAGGTCATCCACGGCTTTCTCGATGTGGCAAGGCAGGCGGGTTGTGCGCTCGTCATCGATGAGACCTACCGCGACTTTCTTTCTCCGGGTGCCCGCCCGCACGATCTCTTCACGGACGGACAGTGGCGCGACACCCTGGTGCACCTCTACAGCTTCTCGAAGGTCTACTGCCTGACCGGCTATCGCGTCGGTGCGGCGGTGGCTGGTGGCCGGTTGCAGGGCGCTCTCGAGAAGGTGTGCGACTGCGTGCAGATCTCGCCGCCCCATCTCGGCCAGGAAGCGGCGCTCTATGGTCTCGGTCATCTCGATTCCTGGCGGCGCCACAACGCCGGGATCATGGGTGAACGGGCCGAGGCGCTTGCACGCGCCTTTACCCGCAACGACCTCGCCTGGGAACTGGTGAGCGCTGGCGCCTACTTCGCCTATGTCCGTCATCCGTTTCGGGGCACGGCTGCGGTCGACGTGGCCCGCACCCTGGCAGTGGAAGACGGCCTCCTGGCCTTGCCCGGCAGCTGGTTCGGTCCCGACCAGGAGGATTACATCCGCCTCGCCTTTGCCAACCTGGAAGCGGACGCGATGCCTGTCATCGCGGGGCGACTGGCGCGGGCCGGCTCCTGATCCCGAAGGCCGGCGACGATCAGGCGGAACGTCCCATGCCCGGTTCGGTCGCGTTGACGAGGCAGGCCATGTTGCCGGACGCATGGGCGTTGTCATGCATCAGTTGGTGCGCATGACCGATCTCGTCGAAGGTGAATGTCTGCGAAAGACAGGGATCGATCCTGCGATCGATCATCAGCTGGTTGACCGCTGCTGCCTGCTCGTCGTTCGAAAGATGGCTCCCCTGGAGACGCTTCTGGCGCATCCAGTGGTAGCGCAGGTCCATGGTGATGTTGTAGCCGGTGGTTCCGGCGCAGATGACCACCATGCCACCGGTGGCGACCACGAATCCGCTGGTCGGCAGTGTCGATTCGCCCGGGTGTTCGAAGACGATCCGCGGGCTGACCCGCTCGCCCACGGCCTCCCAGATGGCCTTGCCGAAGGCGCGGGCCCCCTTGACCCAGGCGCCGTACTCCGGGCTCGACGTATCCGGCATCGGCCCCCAGTGATCGAAGTCCTTGCGGTTGATGACGCCAACGGCGCCGTTGTCGAGGCAGAACTGGCGCTTGCTGTCATCGGAGACGACGGCAACGGCGCGTCCGCCCATGGCCTGGGTGATCTGCATGGCATAGGACCCAAGGCCGCCGGCGGCGCCCCAGACGAGAACCACGTCGCCTTCCTCCACAATGTTGGGAGACCAGCCCATCAGCATGCGATAGGCGGTGGAGGCGCACAGCAGGTAACAGCCTGCTTCCTCCCACGAGAGGTGCTTCGGCTTGGGCTGGCACTGGTGGGCCTGGGCCTTGGCGAACTGGCAATAGCTGCCGTAGTTGGTCTGATAACCCCAGATGCGTGTGGTTTCGGCCAGCATGGGATCGCGGCCTGACAGCACCCACGGGTCGTCAGCCGGCCACCAGCCCGAGTGAACCACGACCTCGTCGCCCGGTTTGACGTTGGTGACGGCGGAACCCACCTTCCAGACGATACCGGAACAGTCCGAACCGCCGGCATGGAAATCTTCCGGCTCGCCCTGTTTCTGGCGCACGGCGATGACGTCGATGGGATAGCCGAGTGCCGCCCAGACGTTGTTGTAGTTGATGCCGGTCGCCATGTTGTAGACGAGAACCTCGTCTTCAGCGATCTCGGGAACATCGATGATTTCCCTCTGCCAGGCGTCCCGCGGTGCGCCGAACCGGTCCTGGCGCACGCAAAAGACGTGCATGCGATCCGGAACCTCTCCGAGGGGGGGCTTCTCGCCCAGCGCACAGATGTCCATGAGTCCTGCTCCCATTCCTTGACCTGGCGGGAGGTCTTGTCCGATGCCTTGCAACGGGCGTCAAGTCCCCCGTCCGTCCGGTAGTGTCTCACTTTGATTCTCAAGCGGGGCGATGCGGCTACCACCTGGAGCAGTGGGCCATCAAGGCATCCAGAATGTCGATAACATCATCGGCGTCCAGTCGACGAGAGCCGTCTTGGTACAGGTGCGTGACCAAGGTGCGATAGGCGTAGATGCTGGTCTCATTCACGAGGTTCCTGGTGATGTTCCCCTCTTCGGCCATGCAAGAGCGGTAGTTCAAGGCTGTTCCCGCACAAACCTCCTGCCCTTGCCGGTCGCTTGGGAGCGCCAGCATAATTGCGACACTCGCTGTAGCGACAGTCCCGCAACAGTTGGAATGTTGCCTTGAACGAGTCAGCAGAAACTGAGACGGTTGACGACCTGAAGGTCACAATCCTCACACTTGTCGAGCGCACCATTCCCATGACAGGGCCTTGGCGGTTGACCCGAGTCGGAATGACATTGATCCGGATACAGGCACCGACAATAGTCGAGCGGCCTGGGGATGGAGGATGATCGGCATGGCACCCGCACCCGGATTGCTTCAGTCGATATGTGGAGTCAATCCCATGACGCGACCCGCTGTCGTCGCGCGCCTCCTGTCCGGTGCGTTCCTGAAGCCAGCGCCTTATTTGCGATTCTTCCACAATACGATAATATGGCCGGCGCTGTTTTCATTCTCGCAAACAAGGAGCGTCGCGCCGCAATGGTCTCCGGTCCCGGTCGCCGGCCGCACGGCCACGACGTGCAAGGTCCAGGCGGCTACACTGCCTTCGTGCCGGCCCCGCTGGCTCCACCGATCGCATGGGACGCAGAACTCGTCGTTGCGCTCTCCGGGGCGGACCGCGCGATCGGCCGGCTCGCGGGCGAAGGCTGGCGCTTTCCCAATCCGCATCTCTTCATCAACCCGTTCCTTCGCCGGGAAGCGGTGCTGTCAAGCCGGATCGAAGGCACCCGAACAACTCTCGAGGAACTGCTCGCGGCCGAGGCGGGCGCGGCCATCGGGCCAGCCTCCGATGATCTCGAGGAGGTCGTCAACTACGTTGAGGCCCTGGAGTACGGATTGGAACGGCTGGATACGCTGCCGCTGTCCTTGCGTCTCATCCGGGAGGTCCATGAACGGCTCATGCGCGGCGTGCGCGGCGACACGGCGACGCCCGGTGAGTTCCGGCGCAGTCAGAACTGGATCGGACCGCCTGGCTGTAGCTTGAGCGAAGCGAGCCATGTGCCGCCGCCCACCGGCGAACTCATGGCCTGCCTCGACGCCTTGGAGCGATTTCTTCATGACGACACCCTGCCGCCGCTGATTCACGCCGGACTCGCACACGCACAGTTCGAGGCCATCCACCCGTTTCTCGACGGCAACGGCCGTGTGGGCCGCCTTCTCATCACTCTTCTGCTGGTGCAGCGTGACGTGCTGCCGTCGCCGCTCCTCTATCTGAGCGCATACTTCGAGGAGACGCGCGAGGAGTACTACGCCCGTCTGCTCGCGGTGACGCAGGAAGGGGCGTGGGAGAAATGGCTCAGCTACTTCCTGCGCGGCGTCCGGCTTCAAGCCGACGACGCAGTTGTTCGCATGGAGGAGATCGACGGCCTGTTCGAGGACTGGCGAAAACATCTGGCCGGCGTTCAGTCCGGGCGACCGGAGAGGGTGCTGCGCCTCTTTGTCGAAAACCCCTACTGGACCGTGGGTGGGATCGCGGACAAGCTGTCTGTGGCCTATACGACGGCTCGGCGCGCCATCGACCGCCTGGAAGCCGCCGGAATCGTCTCCCCGGTGGGGGAAGCCAGGCGCAACCGCGTCTATTGTGCCGGGCAAATGCTGGAGGTGCTGGTAGCTCCCCGCGCCTCGGGACGACCTGCCTCCCACAGTTGAACGGCTTCTCCCCCGGACGGATTGGAGTCAGAACGCAATCTGGCTGTCGCTCACGATGATTCGCGTGCCGGCGTTTCCGCCACCCGCGACGCGGCGCGCCTCGATGAGGGTCATCGCGTTGGCGTGGCGCGCCTCAAGCAATTCCAGCCTCGAGGGCTTGATCTCGACAAGGCGGGCGACGTGACCGCGGAAGGCGACGACGTCCCTGCGGGGCCGGAGTGTGTCTTGCATGGTCAACGATTCCGCATCACGGCGGCCAGGACCAGTAATCGACTCCGAACGTGTGCGGGTCGTCCTCGGGCGTAAGACCACACTTCTGCATGGCCTCGTCCTTGAAATGGGTCGCGCACTGCCGCTCCTCGTCCCCGATCGAATTGTCCCATCTGCCATGCCACTCCAGACACGTGGCAATTGCGGAAACAACTATGGAGTGACAGCGGCCTTTCTCCTGCGGGAGTTCAAAGGTGAACTCTTCTGCGCCCACAACATGCGTCCCTGCCTGCATTCCCGGACCGATGAAGATGTTCGACGAACTGAAGCCCTCCAGGGTCACCACCTTGCTCTCGGTGCGCCCCTGGCCGCCGGCCTCCTCCTCAGGTGCGGCTGAGGCAGACATATCTTCCTCGTCCATCTGTCCATGTCCGCTGGCCTCCTGCGACTGAGAGCACGTCCCGTCGACCCTCTCGCCATCGCGCCACTCGCAGGTCATGGTGCCGCCGTTGGCCCAGGTGAGTGTCCCGTGGCCGTGCTCCCATCCTCCGCGCCATTCGCCCTCGTAGCGGGTGCCGCTGGGAAGGGTCATGGCCCCGTGGCCGTGCCACATGCCATCACGCCATTCGCCCTCGTAGCGGTGGCCGCTGGCATAGGTTGTGGTCCCCTGCCCGTGCTGGTTGCCGTCGCGCCATTCGCCCTCGTAGCGGGTGCCGTCGACCCAGGTCTGGGTCGCGTGGCCGTGGCGTCTGCCGTCTCGCATGCTGCCTTCATAAGTGAACCCAAAATCGCCGGAGGCAGTCAGGCGTCCCTCGCCCGACGCCTTGCCATCCACGCAAGGTCCCGTCCATGTCACGGTCTCGCCGAACTCGAGGAAATGGTTCCGGAGTCGGCAGGGCTGGTTCTCCGCGACGATCCAGCCCGGCCCGAAAGGCTCAAGCGGAGCAACTGCCAGCAGCGCCTCGACCTGCGTGTCCGTCAACTCTCCGGTCGCCGCGTACCCGTTCGCCTGCTGCCAGCCCTCGATCGCCCCTCGGGTCCTCGGGCCGAACTCTCCGTCCGCAGGCCCGGGGTCGAACCCCGCAGCGGCAAGCGCTTCCTGGACCCGCCGGAGCTCGTCCGAACCCAGCGCCGCCACTTGCCCCTGTCCCTGGCAGGCCAGGTCGTGGCCGCCGGCGCGGTCGAGGGTGCGATGGATCGGGCTTCCTACGGTGGCAATCGCGTAGGGGTAGAAGCCCTCTGCGTCGCGGATGCACGGATCGGCCCCGGCAGCGAGAAGCGCCTCTGCCACCGCGACCTTGCCGCCCGTGCGAACCGCCGCATGCAGCGGGGCCTCGCCGTTGGGGTACCTGCGGTCGGGGTCGGCCCCGGCCTCGATCAGCAATGCCGCGGTCTCGCCCGAGCCGATGCCCTGGCGAACGAACAGATTCAGCGCCGGCAGCCCATCGCCGTTCTCAAGCCGCGGATCGGCCCCGCCGGCAAGAAGCGCCCCCACGATGCCGGGCAAGCCGGCGCCGGACCGCCCGGGCCAGCCCGGATTGGGCCCCACCGCGGCATGCAGCGCCGTGGCCCCCCAGCTGTCCCTGCGATTGGCGTCGGCGCCATGGGCAAGCAGCGCCTCGACCGCCCTCGGCTGTTCGTGGTGGGAGGCAACAAGGTGCAGCGCCGTGCGCCCCTCCCCGTTGGCGATGCCGGGATCGGCTTCTGCCCGCAGCAGCAGCCATATGGTGGCGACGGCCCCGCTCAGAAGCGGGGCGGCGCTGGCCAGGTGCAGCGGCGTGTTGCCGTCCCTGTCCTGCCGGTCGGGATCGCCGCCGGCATCAAGCAGCGCCTGCATCGTCTCGGCCGCGCTGATCTCGGCCGCGCCGTGCACCGCCGTGCGGCCGTCGCTGCCGGGCGCGTTGGGATCGGCGCCCTTCGCCAACAGGGACCGCACCTCGCCCGCATAGCTCTCCGCCTGACCGGCAAGCTGGCGAAGGTGTGCGTCGTCGTCGGTCTCGGCATGAGCGGGGGCGGCGCCGAGCATGAGCACCAAGACGCTCGCAACGGCCGCCAGGGCCGATGGAGACACGGGACGGGATTGCGGCATGGTTCTTGGCCCTTTTTGATCATGGAGTGTGCTTCCCGGCGCACGCCGGAACGCATGATGGTGCATAGGCCCCGCACTGCAAAGACCGGCGCGCTGCCGCCGAGCGCCTGCCGAACATTCAGCAGTTAGTGCCATTCGCAGGTCTCGTCGACTCTCTCGTCTTCGCGCCACTCGCAGGTCACCGCGCCGCCGGCCCAGGCATAGGTCCCGTGGCCGTGCCACTTACCGTCACGCCATTCGCCCTCGTAGCGGTCGCCGTCGGCCCAGGTAGCGGTCCCGTAGCCGTACTGATTGCCGTCACGCCATTCGCCCTCGTAACGGTAGCCGTCGGTCGCGGTATAGGTCCCGTGGCCGTGCTGATTGCCGTCACGCCATTCGCCCTCGTAACGGTAGCCGTCGGCCCAGGTATAGGTCCCCTGGCCGTGCTCTTTGCCGTCACGATATTCACCCTCGTAGCGGTCGCCGTCGGTCCAGGTCGACGTCCCATGGCCGTGCTTCTTGCCGTCGCGGTATTCGCCCTCGTAGCGGTTGCCGCTGGCGAAGCTAAAGGTCCCGTGACCGTGCAGCTTGCCGGCGGCCATACCACCTTGATAAGCGCCAACTCCGGAGACGGTCAGGCGTCCCTCGCCCGATGCCTTGCCATCGACGCAGGGCCCTGACCACGTGAACGGTTCGAACTTCTCCGGCTTGCCGTGGTTCCACACCTGGCACGGCTGGTTCTCGACGATGGACCAGTTCGGCCCAAAGGTCCCGGCCGGCGCATCGGCCAGCAGCGCCTCGACCTGCGTGTCCGTCAACTCTCCGGTCGCCGCGTACCCGTTCGCCTGCTGCCAGCCCTCGATCGCCCGTCTGGTCCGCGGGCCGAACTCTCCGTCCGCAGGCCCGGGGTCGAAGCCCGCAGCGGCAAGCGCTTCCTGGACCCGCCGGAGCTCGTCCGAACCCAGCGCCGCCGCTTCCCCCTGTCCCTGGCAGGCCAGGTCGTGGCCGCCGGCGCGGTCGAGGGTGCGATGGATCGGGCTCCCTACGGTGGCGATCGCGTAGGGGTAGAAGCCCTCTGCGTCGCGGATGCACGGATCGGCGCCGCCGGCAAGCAGCGCCTCCGCCACCGCGACCTTGCCGCCCGTGCGAACCGCCGCATGCAGCGGGGCCTCGCCGTTGGGGTACCTGCGGTCGGGGTCGGCCCCGGCCCCGATCAGCAATGCCGCGGTCTCGCCCGAACCGGTGCCCTGGCGGACGAAGAGATGCAGCGCCGGCAGCCCGTCGCCGTTCTCAAGCCGCGGATCGGCCCCGCCGGCAAGAAGCGCCCCGACGATGCCGGGCAAGCCGGCGCCGGACCGCCCGGGCCAGCCCGGATTGGGCCCCACCGCGGCATGCAGCGCCGTGGCCCCCCAGCTGTCCCTGCGATTGGCGTCGGCGCCATGGGCAAGCAGCGCCTCGACCGCCCTCGGCTGTTCGTGGTGGGAGGCAACAAGGTGCAGCGCCGTGCGCCCCTCCCCGTTGGCGATGCCGGGATCGGCTTCTGCCCGCAGCAGCAGCCATATGGTGGCGACGGCCCCGCTCAGAAGCGGGGCGGCGCTGGCCAGGTGCAGCGGCGTGTTGCCGTCCCTGTCCTGCAGGTTGGGATCGCCGCCTGCATCAAGCAGCGCCTGCATCGTTTCGGCCGCGCTGATCGCGGCCGCGCCATGCACCGCCGTCCGGCCGTTGCCGTCGGGCGCGTTGGGATCGGCGCCCTTCGCCAACAGGGACCGCACCTCGCCCGCGTAGCTCTCCGCCTGACCGGCAAGCTGGCGAAGGCGTGCGTCGTCGTCGGTCTCGGCATGAGCGAGGGTGGCGTGGAGCACAAGCACGAAGACGCTCGCAACGACCGCCAGGGACGGCGGAGACACGGGACGGGATTGCGGCATGGTTCTTGGCCCCTCTGATGATGGGGTGCGCCTCCCGGCGCACGCCGGAACGCATGATGGTGCATGCGCCCCGCGCTGCAAAGAACGAAGCGCTGTCGCCGAGCGTCTGCAGGACCGTTGACGGGGCTCTGGTCGATTCCACTCGATTTCGGTGATGTCGGCGGTGTGTGCGGAAGTGTCCTGGTTTGATTTTCTCTCTGAACGACAACATTCCATGGTCCAGCTAGTGTTGTGTCCCATAATTAAGTTATATAATAATGGGTGTGTCCACTGTCAGGAGTACGCCCATGCCTCGCGGTCGTCCCGTTGTCCCCGTTGTCCTTTCCGATGAGCAGAAAAACCAGCTGCTCGGCATCGCCCGCTCCCGCTCCATGCCTCATGGGCTCGTGCAACGGGCCCGGATCGTGCTCGACTGCGCACAGGGCGAGTCCAACACCTCCATCGCCAGGCGCCTGGGCGTGAGCAACGTGACCGTCGGCAAGTGGCGCCGACGCTACCTCGACCTCGGCCTTGAAGGGCTGCACGACGAACTGCGCCCGGGTCGGCCCCGAACCCATGAGGACGGGCGCGTCGCCGACGTGATCAACACCGCCCTTCAGAGCACCCCGCCCAACGCCACGCACTGGAGCGTGCGCTCCATGGCCGAACACACCGGCATCTCCAAGTCCACCGTGCAACGCTGGTTCGATCTGTTCGGCATCCAGCCGCACCGCCAACGGCACTTCAAACTCTCCAACGACCCCTTCTTCGTCGAAAAGGTCCGCGACATCGTCGGCCTCTATCTCAATCCCCCCGATCACGCCGTGGTGCTGTGCGTCGACGAAAAAAGCCAGATCCAGGCCCTGCAGTGCACCCAACCCATGCTGCCCATGGGCCTGGGCTACGTCGAGGGGGTGACACACGACTATGTCCGCCACGGCACCACGACGCTCTTCGCCGCCCTCGACGTGGCCACCGGCACAGTGCTCGCGCAGTGCAAACGGCGCCATCGACACCAGGAGTTCCTCGCCTTCCTGAGGCACATCGACGCCAACGTGCCCCCGTCCCTCGACATCCACCTCATCGTCGACAACTACGCCACCCACAAGCATCCAAAGGTCAAGGCGTGGCTGGCCCGCCGGCCCCGATACCACATGCATTACACGCCCACCTACGCCTCCTGGATCAACCAGGTCGAGCGCTGGTTCGGGCTCATTACACAAAAGGCCATCCGCCGCGGCTCGTTCTCCAACGTCAAGGAGCTGACCCGCAAGATCAACGCCTTCGTGGACCAGTACAATGCTCAAGCCAGCCCCTTCGCATGGGTCGCAACCGCCGAATCAATCCTCGCCAAAATCGAACGACTTTGTAAAGTTATCTCCGGGACAGAACACTAGGCGGACACTGGAGGTAGCAGCGAAAGCTCTCTATCGCATCGACTCGCGCCACATTCTCCGACGACTCGGATGTTCCAATCTGTCCTTCGTCCGTGCCCGAGTTGCACCACCACCGGCACTGATCATGGCACCAGGCAGCCCGCGCCTGGTCGACGTGCTTGGCCGCGATGGACGCGGGCGCAGCGACGACCTCCACGTCGTACCATGAGCTGTCTTTACCCCCGACCGACCAGCCGTCCGACGCATCGTGAATCGAACCGCGATTCGAGAAATGCCCATCTCCGTTGCGGCGCCAGAAGTTCCACTGAATCTGCCCTCGCCCTTCACCCACACACCGCGCGCCGAAGACGACACACACGGACTGTGGTCCGTTGGTGTTGCCCAAACTTGGATCTGCTTGTCTTCGGTTGGCATGCTCTCCTCTCCTCATCGGCCCAGTTCAGCTTAGCCGATCCTGCGGATTCGATTCACTCCTCTGCTACTCTCCCGTGATGTCGGTTGTGTCGGCCCGCCTCGTTAAGGTTTCAACAAAGTCAAACTGAGACAATACCGTCCGTCTTTCGCCCAACACTCCTGGAGCGTTGAGACACGTTGACCGCTGGCCTATGAATCGTCCCATGCAGCGTGACCGCGTCCTGATTCCTGTTGAAGGCCTGCGCCTCGCGGCTCTGGGAATCCTCGCCAGCAGGGGTCCGACGGACTACGCCACCCTTGCCACCATGGTGCGCCTGTTTGCCACGAGCTACGGGGCATCGCCCGTCGATGTCATGTCGTCCTCCATCGAACTCCTGCGATTCGAGGGTCTGATCGGAATTGGGGACGAGGGCGAGGATCCCGGCAGCGCCCGGGTGACGCTGATGCCCGGGGGGCGCGAGGAACTCGAACGCCTGATGCTTGCGCCGGTCAGGGTTTCCAGTGCCTCCTCGAGGCTCATGGTTGCCCTCAAGATTCGCTTCTTTCGCCTCCTCGACACAACGGGGCAGGGGCGACTGGCCGAGGTGCTGGGCGATACCCTGAGGAGCGAGAGAGCGCGCCTTGTCAACCTGCGCCGCCACATGGAAGGTGAGGATCCCGGGTTCCTGGCATGGCTCGATCGCGACATCGCCCGAACCGGGGAGGATCTGGCGTGGCTCGAGGGCGAGGAAGCGTCGATGGCGCAGCAACGGTCACGCGATGACGATACACCCACCTGAGAGAATCGCCTCGACGTGGCACGAGGCGCACGCCATCGTGCGTCTTGCGGTTCCGCTCATCCTGACGCACCTCGCGCACATGGCGATCATGGCGACGGACGTCATCATGATGGGACGCATCGGCACCGAGACCATCGCCGCCGGTTCCCTGGCGCGGGACTTCTACTGGGTCATGCTGGCGTTCGCGATCGGTGTGCTCACAGGGGCGACCCCGGTCATGGCCCAGCACCTGGGAGCCCGCCGCTTCCGGGCGATCCGTCCGGTGGTGCGCAACGCATGCTGGCTGTGCCTGCCCCTCGCGGCAACCGTCGCGGTCCTTGCCTGGCAAGCCTCGTCGATCCTCGTCCTGTTCGGCCAGGACCCGGTCATCACGGCCATGGGGGAAGCCTATCTGAGGGTCATGGTCTGGGGGCTTCTGCCCTCCCTGTGGTTCGTTGTGCTGAGCGAATTCCTCGCCGCCCATGCCAGACCCAGGGCGATCGTCGTGGTCACGGTCCACGCCATCGCACTCAATGCCCTTCTCGACTACGCCTTCATGTTCGGCAAGCTCGGCGCCCCCGAACTTGGCCTCGTCGGCGCGGGCGTTGCCAGCGTCGTCGTCAACTGGGCGATGTTCGGCGCGCTTCTCTGGTTCGTGCTCGCCGACCGGCGCCTGCGCCGCTACCGTCTTCTGGGCTACCTCTGGCGGATCGATCGTCGCGTGATGAAGGAGGTCGCCTTTCTCGGCGGGCCGATCGCCGTCACGGAAATCGGCGAGATGGGGCTCTTCTTCGTCACCACGATCATGATGGGCCTGATATCGACGCAGATGCTCGCTGCCCACGCGGTAACGGCCCAGTGCTATGCCTTCGTCTTTATGATCCCGGTCGGCTTTGCCCAGGCAGGGGCGGTGCGTGTCGGCCACGGCGCCGGCGCCGGCAGCCCGCAGTGGTCGGCCCGTTCCGGCTGGATGGCGATGGCGCTTTCGGGAATCACGGTCCTGGCGCCTGTCATCGCCTTCTGGTTCTTCGGAACCGAACTGTCGTCGCTCATTCTCGACGCCGACGATCCCGACAACGCCGAAGCCCTGGGACTTGCCGTGAGTCTGCTCAGCATTGCCGCCATCTTCATGCTGAGCGATGCCGTGCAGATCACCGCACGCGGCGCGCTGCAGGGGCTGAAGGATACCGCGGTCCCCATGGTCTACAGCGTTGCCACCAACTGGGGTCTCGGTCTTCCCTGTGCCGCTGCCTTCGGATTCTGGTTCGGCTGGTCGGGCGAGGGCATCTGGGCCGGTCTCGCCGTCGCCACCATGGGTTCGTCGCTGCTTCTCATCGCCCGGTTCCGCAACCGCCTGCGTATCTTCCATGAGAGCGTCATGGCATGACGATCCGCCGGAGCCTGCGGGTTTCCCGCCCACGCCGATTGGTCTACAACATTGAGGCACGCAAACGACGGTCCCGATTCGGGGAAGGAAGGACACCATGCTGAGGAACACCAGGTACGACGCCAATGAGCTGTGGCAGAAGGACCACGACCACGTCATTCATCCGTGGACGGATTTCTCCCAGTGGGACGACAAGGGTTCCGAGATCATGGCCGAGGCTGATGGCATCCATGTCTACGACAGCCACGGCAATCGGTTCATCGACGGTATCGGCGGACTGTGGTGCGTCAACATCGGCTACGGTCGCGAGGAGATGGCCGAGGCGATCGCTGAACAGGTCCGCGCCATTCCCTACTATTCGCCATTCCACCATCTCTCGACCCCGCCGGCGGGCCTTCTCGGCGCCAAGATTGCTTCCCTGACACCGGGAACTCTCGATCACATGTTCTTCGGCACGGGCGGTTCCATGGCCAACGACACGGCCGTTCGCTTTGTTCACTTCTACTGGAACAACCTCGGTCGCCCCAACAAGAAGAAGATCGTCTCCCGGGTCGATGCCTACCATGGCATGACCTACATGGCGGCGGCTCTCACCGGCATCGCCTACGACAAGATCGGCTTCGACCAGGCCGACGAGATGGTGGTGCACGTCGCCTGCCCCTACACCTACAGGCGCCCGGAGGGCATGACCGAGGCCGAGTTCTGCGACTGGCTGATCGAGGATTTCCGCAAGCGCATCGAGGAGGTCGGCGCCGAGAATATCGGTGCCTTCATCGCCGAACCTGTCATGGGGGCGGGTGGCGTGATCGTCCCTCCGGAGGGATATCACAAGCGCATGTTCGAGGTCTGCAAGGCCAACGAGATCCTCTACATCTCGGATGAGGTGGTGACCGGATTCGGCCGGCTCGGCCACTTCTTCGCCTCGGAGGACGTCTTCGGGATCGTTCCGGACATGATCACGTCAGCCAAGGGCATCAGTTCGGGCTATCAGCCGCTGTCGGCGACCATCGTGTCCCAGGAGGTCTACGATGTTCTCTCCACGCCGCAGGCGGACGGAGCGCTCTTTACCACCGGCTTTACCTATTCCGGCCATCCGGTGTGCTGTGCTGCCGGAATGAAGAACATCGAGATCATGGAGCGCGAGGACATTCCAGGCCACGTGCGCAAGGTCGGTCCCTACTTCGAGAAACGCCTCGCCGAACTCAACGATCTTCCGCTTGTGGGCGAGACCCGCGGCAAGTGCTTCATGCTGGGTGTCGAGAACGTCGCCAACAAGGAGACGAAGGAGCTGCTGCCTGCAGAGGTCAATGTCGGAGAGCGCATTGCCGAACATGCCCAGGCGAACGGAGTCATCGTCCGACCCCTCGGCCATCTCAATGTCATCTCGCCGCCACTCATCATGACGGAGGCGCAGATCGACGAGTTTGTCGACGTCCTCAGGGGCGCCATCCTGGCAACCCAGGATGACCTCGTGCGCGAGGGGCATTGGAAAGGTTGAGGTGAAGGCCCGGCGACTCCTTCAGGGATCGCCGGGTACCCCGTAGCTTGGCGTGTTCCCGGGATCGAGCGCCCGGTTGACGTAGTCGTCCATTTGCGGGCCGAAGACGTCCCACACGCGCCTGAGTTCGGCGATGGGCTCGTCGTGCCAGTCGACCCTGAGGTCGCACACCGGCCAGTCGTGGCGGTGGCAGACCTTGATTCCCACCGAGCGTACCGGGCCCATTTCACCACCGGCTTCCAGCCCTGCCTCGAGACCGGCGAGCAGGCGTTCCACGAAGGGGGCGCCATCAGTGGTCTCGAAGGCACGCACCATGGCGGCGGGAACGCCCGTGTTCGCGAGCAGGTTGCCGGCGGCGATGGCGTCTTTGCCCTCGGCGACCGCATGGGTTCCCAGGGTGCCCGAGCCTGAGTGATGGGCGGTGTGCCCGAGGTCGTCAATGATGGCGATCTGACGGTACTCCGGCCAGGCCTTCGCCTCGACGAGGATCGTCATGGCGCGTGCCGCGCCGTATCCCCGGGCCAGAAGATCGAGGCCCATGAGGCCCAGGCCCGGATCGGTGATGTTCTGGCTGGCGACGGCCCCGACATGGCCGCGCACCCAGGCGCAGCGGGCGGCAACGGCCGGACTCGACGAGGTGACCACCACCCCGAACATGCCGGTCTTCCGGCAGCGGGCGGTCAGGGAAAACGTCATGGCTCGTCCTCCGGGATGACCGCGTCGACATCGATTTCCATCAGCATCTCAGGTCTGGCCAGGGCCTGCACGACAAGGCCGGTCGACACCGGATAGACGCCCTTGAGCCAGCGCCCGATGACATTGTAGACCGGTTCCCGGTGACGCGGGTCCGTCAGGTAGATGGTAATCTTGCAGATGTGGTCGAGCTGACTGCCGGCCTCCTCGAGCAGGCGCTTGACGCAGGACATCGCCATCTCGGACTGGGCGGCCGGATCGCCCACGCCATGGAAACTGCCATCGAGATCAAAGCCGGTCTGCCCGCGCATGAAGACGTGGTTGCCGGCTCTCACGACCATGCAGAGGTCGTTGTCGAGCGTCTGCTCCGGGTACATGTCCCGGGTGTTGAAGGTTCTGAAACGCTGGTGTGCCATGAAGCCTCCTGGTGCTTGGGCCGCTTCGCCCTATCGTGACATGACCCTGTCGGAAAGTCCGGCCGCAGATTTCACGAATTCCAGCGGTCCGTCGAAGTCGAAGTTCCGGTAGACCGCGGCCAGGTGGGCAAAGGGCGGCGACTGGGCAAAGAGCTGGAATGTCACCTTGTGACCGGCGTAGTCGGAGTTGACGAGGTCGCGTCCGAAGGCGAGCAGGCGCCGCCGGTCCTCGGCCTGCCAGTTGTCGTTCACGTTGTAGTACTTGTCCATCCATGCCCTGGTTTCCGGCGCGGTGAAGGCCGGGCTGTCGGGCGTGACGCAGATCTGTCCGCCACACAGTTCGCGGGTGAGATGCATCATGGCCGGCAGCTGCGTGCAGGCCAGCACACGGCCGGTGAAGAGCAGCGATGGATTGGGCATCAGGTAGCCGGCCGGGCTGCGCCGCGCTTCGGCGATCGCCGCCGTCAGGTGGGCATTGATGCCTTCGCGATAGCAGGCGAGTTGGGAGAGTTTCTCCATCACGGCCTGCTGGCGATCGAGGCCTGTCTGCCTGACGTTGAAGAGGGCAGTGCCGATCATCAGGTCCGCCATGTGCAGGATGCGCAGCACGAACATGTAGGCGCTGTAGCGGTGCAGGGCGGCCCGGATGTAGACCGCCGCCTGGGTGTGTCGATAGAACAGGATGTTCTCCCAGGGCACCAGGACATTGTCGAAGATGAGCAGGGTATCGACCTCGTCGAAGCCGTTGGACAGCGGATAGTCGGCAACCGGCTTGACGCCGGCGAAACCGCTGCGGCAGATGTGCTTGAGGTTGGGCGCGTTCATCGGACAGATGAAGCCAAGCGCGTAGTCCGAGAGTTTCGCGTCGCCCCAGTTGGCAATGGTCGGCTTGACGAAGGCCTGGTGGGCGTAGGCTGCCGCCGTCTCGTACTTGGCGCCCCTGACGATGATGCCGGAGTCGGTCTCCTTCACCACGTGGAGCAGCATGTCGGGATCCTGGTCCTGCGGCGCCTTGGAGCGGTCTCCCTTGGGATCCGTGTTGGCCGAGACGTGGAAGATGTCGTTGCCGAGAACATTGGCGATATGGCGGTCAATGTTCTCGGCCCAGGAACTGTCGACCTGGTTGAGGACATCCTTGCCGTCGGCAAGGGACCACAGTTCACCGACAGTCTCGTCGCCGATGCGGGTCACGACACCGCCGATCTCCCTCATCACCAGGTTGATCCAGTCGCGCTTGGTCTGCCAGTCCTCGCGGGTAAAGGGGGGCTGCCAGGCGGTGGCGAAGATCTCGCCATTCTCCTCGAAGGTGAGGGTGTCCCTGAACCGCTCTTCGTGGGCCATGTCGTAGACCCGGGCTCGGACGTCGACGATAGGCCGGAAGGCCGGATGGTCTGGAACACTGTCCACCCGTTCGCCCGAGATGTAGACCTCGCGGCCATCACGCAGTGAGTCGCGGTATTCGCTGCCGGTCATCAGCATCTGTCATGTCCTTCCCTTGCTCAGGCGAGGAGAGAGGTTGACAGGATCATGGGTTCCAGCAAATCATTTTCTATCGACGCGTTGCATAGAAAAAATTGATACGCTATACGCTGAAACAGCTGCGCTACTTCACCGCCGCCGCCGAAGCCGGGAGTGTTTCGGGGGGCGCCGAGCGTTGCGCGGTCTCCCAGCCCTCGGTGTCTGCCGCGGTCGCCCACCTCGAGGACGTGCTCGGCGTCCAGCTCTTTGTCAGGCAGCACGCCCGGGGTCTTGCCCTCACGCCGGCCGGCCGGCGCCTGCATGCCGCGGCCCAGGCCCTTCTCCTTCAGGCAGGTGAACTTGCCGAGGAGGCCAACGGTCTCGCCGGGGGCCTCTCCGGAGACCTCGATGTCGGCTGTTTCGTGACCTTCGCTCCCATCGTGCTGCCGGGACTCCTGCGCGTCCTAGCGGCAAGACAACCCCTGATCCGCATCAGGCCCCACGAGGACGACCTTCGTGCACTGCAGCATGGTCTCCGGAACGGCCGGTTCGAAGTGGCGCTCACCTACGATCTCAACCTGGAGAAGGACATTGCCTTCGAGCCCGTGGTTCCGGTACCGCTCTATGCCGCCTTGCCGTCGGATCACCGGCTGGCGTCGGCGGATGAGCTCGATCTTCGAGACCTGGAGGGCGAACCCCTGGTCCTCCTCGGTCTGCCCGACAGCCGCGGGCACTTTCTTTCGCTCTTTGCCGAAGCCGGATTCGAACCCGACATCGCCTACGAGACGCGGTCCTTCGAGATGGTGCGGGGTCTCGTCGCCAACGGCTACGGGTATGGGCTTCTCCATACCAGGGCGCCGCATGACCGGACCCTGGACGGTTCCAGTCTTGTCTGCGTGCCGGTGAGCGAGCCCCGCCGCACGATGCACATGGGCTTGGCAAGACTGAAATACGCCCGGTCCACAGGCATGAGTCGTGCCTTTGGCGATATCTGCCACGCCCACCTCGCCGGCCTCCTCGACAACGGGGTGCTGCCGTGACTCCGGCCTCAGGCGTCGAAGAAAGCCCTCGCCGAGTCGGCGGCGTCGACGTCGGTCAGACCGAAGTGGAAGGCCGGCCCGGCGCCGCCATCGACGACGATGTCGGAGCCGTTGATCCAGGCTGCGTCCTCGGAGAGGGCGAAGGCGATCACTCTGGCGACATCTTCCGGTTCGGCATTGCGCGCTCCCGATTGAGCCTTCAGGCGATCGAGGAGATCGGCTCCCATCGTGTCGTAGAAGTGCTTGAGGAGCGGTGTTTCGACGGCCCCCGGACTGACGGAAAGCGACCGCAGGCCATGGGGACGCGCCAGCATCGATCCCGCCATGGCGTAGACGATCACGACTTCCTTTGAAAAATCATAGGCGTCCGGGCCGCTCATCGGGTGTTCGCGAACCCAGGCCAGGCCCGCGGCATAGGTACGCTGACGAAGCAGGTCGCGGATGAGACCGAGACGTTCCCGCCACGCGTGGCCGGCGTCCGAAGCCACCTGGACGACTGCGCTGGCCGGTTGCAGTCGTCCCAGCAGCGATTCAGTGACATGGCGCAGACCCAGGACATTGACCCGCATTACCGCCTCGCCGTCGTGACTCCCCGGCAGGCCGGCAACGTTGACGAGGCCATGCAGGGACTCATCGATTGCCGACAGAGCCGCATCGATGGAATCTGGATCGGTGAGATCGAAGCGATGGAACTCATCGACCTCGGCACCGTCACCCTTGGCATCGAGTCCGATGACCCGGGCGCCCCGTTCGCGCAACAGCGCGGCCGTTGCCTTGCCGATTCCGGAATTGGATCCGGTCACCACGATGGTCCGCGTCATGCGTTCATCCGAACCGGCGTGTAGCGACAGGGAAGGTGGCGCATGCCGTTGATGAAGAGACCGTTGATCTCCTGCATGCCGTCGAGATCCACCTCGAGGTCGGGAAGCGTCTCGAAGAGAACCTTGAAAAGGTGATACATCTCGCGCCGTGCGAGGTGAATGCCCAGGCAGTGGTGAACGCCGCCGCCGCCGAAGCCGACGTGATCATTGGGCGATCGCCTGATGTCGAAGCGCTGGGGGTCGGCGAACACGGTCTCGTCGCGGTTGGCCGAGACATACCAGAACACCACCTGTTCGCCGGCGGCCACGCGCTGGCCGAGAATCTCGGTGTCGCGGGCTACCGTTCGGCCGAAGTGCACCACGGGCGTCGCGTACCGGACGATCTCCTCCATCGCCGTCGCCGCCAGTCCGTCGTAGTCCTCGCGCCATGAACGCCACTGGTCCGGATGCCTGGCGAGAATGCTCAGCCCCTGGCCCAGGGAACTCGTGGTGGTGTCGATTCCGGCGGTAATGAGAAGCTGGAAATAGATGCCGATGTCGTAGTCGAGGAGTTTCTTCCCGTCGACTTCGGCGGCGATCATCATCGAGACCAGGTCATCGCCTGGCGCCTTGCGCCTGGCGCGGCATGTCTCTTCGCCATAGGCGTTGAGAGCATAGAAGGCGGCCGTTGACTCCTCTTCGTCGGCCCCCAGTTCATCGCCGTACCCCTGGGCCACGATGCTGAGGCGGGCCAGTTCGTCGCGATCGCTGCCCTGCGGGACGCCAAGCATGTCGCAGATCACCTTGGTGGGCATGCGGCTGGCGATGTCGCTGGCGAAATCACAACAGCCGCGCTCGCTGATTTCTCCGATCACGGCGCGAGCCGAGCCGGCGATGTCTTCCTCGAGATCTCGCAGCATGCGTGGCGTGAAGACCTTGGCCAGGATGCCTCTCAGACGAGGATGAACGGGGGCGTCCCGGTTGACCATGCCGGCGATGTCATAAGCAATGTCGGGGCCGTCAATGGTCGTCATGCCGGTCCCGTAATGGGACAGGAAGAGCTTGGCGTTCCGGGTGATGTCGCGTGTCTCGCGGTGTCTTGTGAGCGACCAGTACGTCGTGTCGCTGCCCGGCATTGATTGCAGCGCGATCGGTCGTTCGCGGCGGAAGCGGGCAAGGATGTCGTGCTTGTCGGGCCGTCTCCAGAATGTCGGTTCAGCGAGACAGATCTCGTCCAGGCTTTCCGTGGTCGCGTGTGTCATGGTCCCATTATTGGCGACGGACGCTGCGATGCAACGACATATCCGTTGTCTGCTGTCGAGCAAGGTGCGGGTGCCGGCGCCCGCGAACCGGTTCACACGAGATGCTGTCCGCCGGTCACCATGATCTCGGTGCCGGTGATGAAGGCGGCATCGGCGGAACACAGATAGACAATCGTGCCGGCCACTTCATCGGCGGTCCCCATGCGCCCCAGGGGAATTCGCGGCACCAGGTCCTGGTAGTCCTCCGACACCATCGCCGTTTCGATCTCGCCAGGCGACACGGCGTTCACCCGGACCTCGAGATGGGCGAATTCCGCGGCCATTTCCCGGGTCAGCGCCGACAGCGCCGCCTTGGAACACGAGTAGGCGCTGCCCGCGAACGGGTGAATGCGATGACCGGCGATCGACGTGACATTGACGACGGTGCCCTTGCCCCGGTGCAGAGCTGCGGCGAACCCCCGGGCAAGAATGAGCGGGGCGAAGAAGTTGAGGTCGAAGACTTCGCGCCAGTGGTCGAGGCTGCCGTTGAGGGTGCCGAGGCGTTCGGCGAAGCTGGTCTTCGGAGAGACCCCCGCATTGTTGATGAGGGCGTGAACCGGCCCGTCCCCGATGATGTCGCTGGCGCGTGTGATGAAGGACTCGAGACTCTTCTCATCCGAGAGATCGGCCGGAAAGTGGTGATGTGGCGAATCCGCCACACGTCGGTCCTCTGGAATGTCGTCGCGCGAGCAACTCAGGACGCGCCAGCCTTCCTCGTAGAACCGGATGACCGTCCGGTGCCCGATGCCGCGGCTGGCCCCGGTGACGATCACGGTCTTCACGACACGGCCTCAGTGTGTGAACAGCACCGGCAGATCTGCATGATTGAGAATGAACCGCGTCGCGCCGCCGAGTATGAGTTGCCTCAGTTTGCCCTGGCTGAAGGCGCCCATGACCACGAATCTGGAGTCCTCGCTGCGGGCGATGTCGAGCAGGGTGTGGCCGATGTTGGTCCAGTTCGTCGGCAGGTTGTGGACATGGCACCTGATGTCGTGGTGAGCGAGGTACTCTGTCAGGGCGTCAGGGCCCGGGCCCCGCATGGAGCTTTCCTCGGGCGCCATGATGGTGACTTCCTCGGCCTCGGTGAGCAGCGGCATGGCCCTGTGCACCGCGCGCGCGGCCTCCGCACTGCCATTCCATGCAATGGCCGCATTGCCCTTGAGGTCGCTGACATGGCCAGGCGGCACCAGGAGCAGGCCGCTTCCCGACTCCATGAGCACGGACTCGGCGACCACCTCCTCCTTGGCATCACCATGGGATGTCGGGCGGGGAGCGATCACCAGGTCCGACAGCCGTCCCCGTTCCGCGATGACCTCGTCCTCGCGCCCTTCCTGCTGAATGAACGTTATGGAAAGCCCATGCCGGGGGGCCCGCGTGGAAATCGCGATACCGTGCCTCTTCGCGAGGTCCTTCAGAGCGGTCGAAGCGAAGTCGGCCCTCTGCTCGATGTCCTGTTCGGCAGTGGAGACGATTTCCTCGATGACGGCGCCGGTCATGCCTTCGGTCATGAAGGCGACCGCATCACGCGGATTGCGTCGAACGTTGACGACCTCGACGTGGGCATCGAATCGCCCGGCCACAAGGAGTGCCGTCTCGACGGCGCCAAGGCCGTCCTCGGTGCCGGTCGCCGCAACCCAGGATCTTCGATATCGACATGATGTCCCTCCGGATCCTCCCCGTGCCAGTGTAGAGCGGAAGGGCCCAACCTTCCACGCCGCAAGCGATCAGGGGAAGAGCCGCGCCACCTGCCAGTCGTCGTCATCGGCGGTCCGCGTGTACTGGGTGCGCTCGTGCAGGCGGAAGGGCTTGGCCTGCCAGAACTCTATGAGCTGGGGCACGACGCGAAACCCTGACCAGTGGGCCGGGCGGGGAATGTGACCGACATGGAACCTCACCGCCATGCGCGCGACATTCTTCTCCAGATCACGCACGCCTTTCATGGGGCGCGACTGGTCGCTGGCCCAGGCGCCGATCTGGCTGTCTCTCGGCCTGCTGGCGAAGTAGGCATCCGCTTCCCTCGTCGCTCACCATCTCGACCCTGCCCTGGATCCTGACCTGGCGCTCGAGGGGCATCCAGTGAAAGCACAGCGCCGCCTTCGGGTTGGCCACAAGTTCGCCACCCTTGCGGCTTTCCAGGTTGGTATAGAAGACAAACCCGTCCGGTCCGTGGCTCTTCAGCAGCACCATGCGCAAGGAGGGCTGACCGGCGGCATCGGCGGTCGCCAGCGCCATTGCGGCGGGCTCCCGCAGGCCGCATTGACGGGCCGCGTCATACCAGCGCGCGAAGATCGAGAAGGGGCATTCGGTGTCGTTCATGATCCAGAGAATTGCTGTTTGCTCTTCACCTCGGGCGACAAATCACCCAAGATGGTCCGGTATCCGCCACGGGATGGCAACCGATGTACATTTGGTTCAATCATCACCAGGAAAGATGACATGATTGCAGTCAGGATCGCGGTGGTCTTGCTCGCCGCAACTCTCGCCCTGCCGGCGTGTTCCCGGACGGCGGGAGACAAGGAAACCGCCGGAACAATTCTTGGAGGAATTGGCGGAGCGGTGCTCGGCTCCGAGGTGGGTGGCGGTAGCGGCCGGATCATCGCAACGGCGGTGGGTGGTGTCATCGGTGCCTGGCTCGGCTCCGAGATCGGCGCATCGCTCGACAGGGCCGATCAGGCCTACGCGGCACAGGCCCAGCAGCAGGCGCACGAAGCGCCCGTCGGCAGCCGGGTGACATGGAACAACCCGGAGTCGGGCAATCACGGCACTGTCACAGCGCAGCGCGACGGCCAGGATCAGAACGGCAACTACTGCAGGGAGTACCAGACCACTGTGACCATCGGCGGCGAAACTCATCAGGCCTATGGCACGGCCTGCCGCCAGCCGGACGGCACATGGGTCATCGTGGAAACCTGAACGGTCCTGCCTGGCCCCCACGCGTCCTCCAGGACCATGAGTTCGTGGCCGGGGCACCGGGTAATGTGTAGGATCGCTGTCCTGTCGTCACAGAGCCCGAGTATGCCATGACCAACATCGGTCCGCTCCTCGCCGGAAAGCGTGGCCTCATCATGGGTGTGGCCAATGACCGGTCGATCGCCTGGGGGATCTCCCGTGCCCTCGCATCCGCCGGCGCGGAAATCGGATTCACCTATCAGGGCGACCTCTTTGCCAAACGCGTCAAGCCCCTGGCGGAGGCGGTCGGCGCAACCCTTGTCATCGACTGTGACGTCACGGACGATGCCAGCGTCGACAGTGCCTTCGAGAGTGTTGCCTCGACCTGGGGCTCCATGGACTTTCTGGTGCACGCCATCGCCTTCTCGGATCGCGAACAACTCAAGGGGCGGTATGCGGACACGACGCGCGACAACTTCCTGCATACGATGGACGTGTCCTGCTACAGTTTCACCTCCGTTGCCCGGCGCAGTGCCGATCTGATGCCCCATGGCGGCAGCCTCGTGACCCTCACCTACTATGGCGCCGAGCGCTGGATGCCCCACTACAATGTCATGGGTGTCGCCAAGGCGGCCCTCGAATCAAGTGTGCGCTACCTTGCTGCCGACTTCGGCGAACAGGCCGTGCGTGTGAATGCCATTTCCGCCGGACCCATCAAGACTCTCGCCGCTTCCGGAATCGGAGATTTCCACTACATTCTCAAGTGGAACGAACTCAATGCGCCGCTCGGCCGGAACATCAGCATCGACGAGGTCGGGCAGGCCGCTCTCTATCTCGTCAGCGATCTTTCCACGGCGGTCACCGGCGAAATTCATCATGTCGACTGCGGCTACCACGTCGTCGGCATGAAGAACCCGAAGGCGCCGGACATCTCCGTCGTTCGCTGAACCATGGCGTCGAACAGCTTCGGACAGGTCTTCAGGGTGACCACCTGGGGCGAAAGCCACGGGCCCTGCATCGGTTGCGTGGTCGATGGCGTGCCACCACGGATTCCCATCAGCGAGGACGAGATCCAGCACTGGATGGATCGCCGCCGGCCCGGGACATCGCGGTACACGACTCAGCGCCGCGAACCGGACCGGGTGTCGATCGTCTCGGGCTGGTTCAAGGGCATGACCACCGGCACCCCCTTTGCCATGACAGTGGAGAACGTCGATCAGCGTTCCCGCGACTACAGCGACATCTCCCTGATCTGGCGCCCGGGCCATGCCGATTACACCTATGACGTGAAGTATGGCATCCGCGACTGGCGAGGCAGCGGCAGGGCGAGCGCCCGGGAGACCGCAATGCGCGTGGCTGCGGGCGCCGTCGCCCGCAAGGTCCTGGGAGAGGCGGTCGTCATCAGGGGAGCGGTGGTCCAGATCGGCCCCCTCGCCATCGACAGGTCGGCCTGGGACTGGGGGGAGACCGGCCGCAATCCCTTCTGGTGTCCCGACAGCGCCATGGCGTCACGCTGGGCCGACCACATCGACGGGGTCCGCAAGGAAGGGTCGTCGGCGGGGGCCGTTATCGAAATTCGTGCCTCGGGCGTGCCGGCAGGCCTGGGAAGTCCGGTCTATGGCAAGCTCGACAGCGACCTTGCCGCGGCCATGATGTCCATCAACGCCGTCAAGGGTGTCGAGATCGGAGATGGATTCGCCCTGGCTTCCATGCCGGGAACGACGGCAGCCGACGAGATGCGCTCTGGTGAGAACGGTCCACAATTCCTGTCAAACCGGACCGGGGGCATTCTCGGGGGCATTTCCACCGGCGAGGAGCTGATCGTGCGCTTTGCCGTCAAGCCGACGAGCTCGATCCTGCACGAGCGCCGCACCGTCACGAATGAGGGTCACGACACGACGGTCCGGGTTACCGGCCGCCACGATCCGTGCGTCGGCATCCGGGCCGTCCCGGTCGGCGAGGCGATGATGGCCTGTGTTCTTGCCGACCATCTGCTGCGCCACAAGGCCCAGTGCGGTTGACCCGGAGTCCTGCCGGGTAGTCCCCGCATTCTTCCCGCGAGTCCGTGACCGGCATGGCTTCGGCCATGCCGGAAGCTCAACCGATCTCTCCGGGCAACGCCTTCACCTGGCAGGCGGGCGCCGCCAGGTTCGGCGACGCGGCGGCGCGGGGTCGTCTGTGCCCGGATCCGTGTCGATCTTCATGAGCAGCGGGGGCAGCAGGAAGAAATCGGCCAAGAGCGCCAGGGCAATGACCATCGCGGTGAGCGTGCCCATGCTGGCATTGAGTTCAAAGCTGGAGAAGCTGACCGCCAGGAAGCCGGCCACCAGCACGAGGGATGTCGTGACCAGAGCGCGGCCCACGGTACCGAAGGCAACGCGTACGGCATCGGGAGACGTGTGGCCGAGCTCGTGCCGGGCCCTGCGGTACTTGCTCAGGAAGTGTACCGTGTCGTCGACCACGATGCCGAGCGTCATGGCCGTCACCATGGAGAGCGAGATTCCGATTTCTCCGACCGCCCAACCCCAGATGCCGAAGCCCAGCGCGCCAGGAACCAGGTTCGGGACCAGGCTCGAGAGTCCGAGGCGCAGGGATCTGAGCGCGATGATGAGGACGAGGGAAATGCCGACGAGCGCGATGGTGGTCCCCAGCAGCATCGCGACAATGTTGCGCTGACCATAATAGGCGAACATCAGGGTGCCGCCGGCGCTCTCGGCGCGGGCGATGTTCGGCGCATTGTCCGCGAGCCATCGCAACGCGCGCCGGTCGAGAGCGATCACTTCGTTGGACGAGAGGGTCTGGGTCGCCACCGTCATGCGGGTCGCCGACCTGTCGACGTCGATCTGGTTGTTGAGATCCAGGCCGAAGGGAAGGGACAACTCGTAGAGCAGGAGGAGTTGCGCGGCCAGTTCCTCGCTCGCGGGCAGCCGGTACTCGGCCGGATCGTCGCCGTGCATGCTCATGTTGAGCCGCCGGAACGTATCGGTGATGACGTTGACGTGGATTGTCTCGGGCTGCTGCCTGTACCACTCGGCGAACGCGGCGAGGTCGGAAAGATAGGCGAGACCGGTAATCCCTCCCGATTCGCCCGAGGCGAGCGCGTACTCCATGGTGTAGAGGCCGGTGAGATTCTCGACGATGAAGTCGGCATCCCGGCGAAACTCGACGCTCTCGTCGAAATAGTGAAGGAAGACGTCATTCAACTCGTTGCGGGGTATCGAGAAGGCGAGCGCCACCACGATGGCACAGAACCCCCATCCCAGCGCGCGTCGCCGGCGGATCACGAACTCCCCGAGCGCGGCCATCGCCGCGTCGCGACGATCCCTGGTCGCGCGCACCCGGATTGGCAGCAGCGAGAGCAGTGCCGGCAGAAGGGTCACGGAAAACGCGAAAGCCGCGCCGACTCCGAACGCCACGAAGGTGCCCAGATGACGCAGGGGCGGGGACTCGGAGAAGTTCAAGCTCAGGAAGCCGAACGCGGTGGTCAGGCAGGCGAGGAAGACCGGCTGGAGATTCACCCGCATCGCCTCGACGATTGCGTTCCGTCTGGTCCCGCTGTCCGCAAGGAGCGGACGCATTCCGCCTGCGCCCCGATCCGCAGCAACACTCCGTAAGTGCTGGACAAGGCTTGAGAAAATGTGGACGCAACTCGCAGTTGCGACCGTGAGCACGACAACCGGCGCGATGGCGGAAGACGCCGTCATCGGCAGCCCTACCCAACCGCCGAGACCCACCGAGGTCATGATGGCGAGCGCGACCACGAGCATGATCGCGAACGTCCCGCCCAATCCTCCCGTCAGGAGCACCAGCATCAGCGCCATGGTCACGAAGCTCGCCGGGACCAGGATCTGGAGGTCGCGCAGCGAGACCTCCATGAAGGTCTGGTTGAAGACCACCAGGCCGGTCACGCGAACGTCGATGCCGGGATAACGTTCGCGAACCTGGTCGGCGAGCCCGTATGAGAACTCGGTGACCAGGGACACTTCGCGCAACCGGTCCTCGCCCGGCAGCGCCACGGTGACGTTGACGCCGCTGGCCCCGCCGTCGCGCGCGATCAGGCGCCCCGAGAGCAGCGGCTCGGCCAGGGCAATCGCACGAATCCGGGTCCGCTCGTCGATGTCGTCGAGAGCGGTGTTCTCCACGAGATCGCGAACCAGGATGTCGTCGTTTTCGGCCGTGGTGTGCTGGTAGTTGGTCAGCGAGTCGACGCGGGTCGCGTAGGGAATCTGCCATGACTGTTCGGTGAGCCAGAGTGCGGCCTCGAGTGCCAGGGTGGATGTCGCGTCACGGTCTTCGGGCACAACGGCAAAGAGCACGCTGTTGGTCTCGCCGTAGGTGTTCTCCATCGCCTCGCTTGCGAGGAGCTGAGGATTGTCCCTGGAGAAGTAGATCCGGTCGTCGGCCGAAAATTCGAGAAACGCTGTCCCGCTCGCGGCGATCGCGACCAGGACCAGAGTGGCGCCGATGATCGGCCACCGCAGCCGGATGGCCCAGCCGCCGAGCCGCGGCTCCAACCCTCGCACTGCCAGCATGATACGCTTTCGCGTCGAGCGGTTCACACCCGGCTCCCGTATCCGGTCTGACCGGCATCTTATGCCGCGACGGTGGGTGCGCGGTACACGAATCGCGAACAGGGATGCGGATGGAGGCGACAACCGGCGTGCTTGGAGAGACCTTCCCGCTGGCTGCGAGCGGTACGGTGCCAGCGGTCGATACGGCGTCAACGAGCTTCAAGCCGAAGCCGAGACTTGACATGCCTCAGGGAAGCCGCCCTTGCTTGAAGCGTGCGGCTGCGATCCGTGTCAGCAAGGGAGTTCATTGATGGTTGCGAAATCCATCCGCGTCGCGACCGACGTCGGCGGAACCTTCACCGATCTCCTGGTTTTCGAATCCGACGAAGAGACCGGCGAGGCCCACGTTCGCAGCGCCAAGACGGACACCACGCCCGGCAGTTACGAGGAAGGCGTGTTCAACGTCATGGCGAAGGCGGGTATCGCGGCGGACTCGGTGGACTTCCTAGCCCACGGCACGACGGTGGTCATCAACGCGCTGACCGAGCACACAGGCGTCAAGGTCGGCCTCATCACGACCCGGGGATTTCGCGACACGCTTGAGATCGCACGCGGCAACCGGCCCGACTTCTTCAACCTGCACTACGAGAAGCCGGAACCCTTCGTGCCGCGGCGGCTTCGGCGTGAACTGGCCGGTCGCATCGACTACCACGGCAACGAGATGCGGCCCCTCGACCTCACGCCGTTGCCGAAAATCGTCGCAGACTTTCGGGCCGAAGGCGTGGAGGCGGTCGCCATCTGCTTCATCCACTCCTACGCCAACCCCTCTCACGAGGAACGGGCGCTGGATGAGTTGGCCCGCCTCTGGCCCGAAGTCTCGGCCATCTCGTCTCACCAGATCACGCGGGAGTGGCGCGAATACGAGCGCACCAGCACCGTCGTGCTGTCCGCCTACGTGCAACCTGTTGCGGAGCGCTACCTCCAACGCCTCGACGCGGGTCTCGTCGAGCAGGGTTTCGGCGGCGGCCTCTACATCATGCAGTCCAACTGCGGCGTCGACTCCGTCGACACCGTCTCGCGCGTCCCGATAACCATGGTCGAGTCGGGGCCGGCGTCGGGCGTCTGGGGTGCGGCCGAACTCGGACGGCTCATCGGCGAGCCCAACGTGCTGGCCCTGGATATCGGCGGCACCACCGCCAAGTGCTCGCTGATCGAGGATGCAGACGTCAGGATCAAGACCGACTACTGGATCGGGAGGAGCCGCGCTGCCGCGGGCTATCCGATCATGGTCCCCGTGGTCGATCTGGTGGAGATCGGCAACGGCGGCGGCTCCATCGCCTGGGTCGACGACTTCGGCAAGCTGCACGTGGGGCCGCGCTCCGCCGGTGCCTTGCCGGGTCCTGCTGCTTACGGGCGCGGCGGCACCGAGGCCACCACCACCGATGCCAATCTCTGGCTTGGCCGCATCAACCGGGACTACTTTTGCGGCGGCACGATGGAGGCCGACATGGACGCCGTGCAACAGGCCATCGAGATGGTAGGTGCGCGACTCGGCGTCGACCCCGACGAGGCTGCCCGCGGCATCGTGCGCATCGCCAACAACAACATGGTGAACGCGCTCAAGCTCGTTTCGGTCAACCGCGGCTTCGATCCGCGCGACTTCACGCTGATCGCCTTCGGCGGCGGCGGCGCGATGCACGCGGTGGCGCTGGCTCAGGAACTCGGCGTCACCAGGGTGGTGGTGCCGGCCGACGCGTCGGTCTTTTCAGCCTGGGGCATGATGATGTCGGACCTGCGCCGGGACGACGTGGTGACCCTCCTCGTCGACCTCACGCGTGACAACGCTGCTGTCATCGAGGCAGCGTACGGCGAGGCGGAGGAGCGCGCGCGGAGCCGGTTCGCCGCAGAGGGCATCGCGGCATCGGCGATCAAGCTCGTGCGTCTCGGCAAGTTCCGCTACCAGAACCAGGAGCACACCACCGAGGTGCCGCTGAATGGAAGTCCGGTGACCGCTGACGGTGTCGCCGTCATCGAAGCCGATTTCCACGAGACCTACGAGCGCGAGTACACCTACAGGCTCGACGCCCCGGTGGAGATGGTGGGCCTCCACGTCGTCGCCACGGTCGACATCGGCAAGCTGACCTTGATCCGGCGGGAGACGACGGGGCGGGTGCTCCGGGATGCGCAGAAGGGGACGCGCCGTGTCGACTACGCGCTCGAAGGCATGCACGAGGCGACAATCTACGACGGCGAACTGCTGGAACCCGGCATGGGCTTCGATGGCCCGGCCATCGTGGAGGATCCCGGCACCACGGTCGTGGTTCACCCCGGCACTCACGCCGAGGTGGACGACTTCGGAAACATTCGCATTCATATCCGCAACTGAACGAGGCCGCGGCAGCACCATGAACTCGATCACGAACGACCCGATCACCTTGGAGATCATCCAGAACTCGCTGCAGAGCGCGGCCGACGAGATGTTCGCCGCCATGAAGAAGACGGCGATGAGTTCGATCATCTACGAGGTGCTCGACATGGGCACCGGTATCACTGACGCAAAGGGCGAGATCGCCAGCTCCGGCGCCGGCATCCCGGCCTTCGTCGGAATGCTCGACAAGGCGGTGAAGGTGATCGTCGAGAAGTTCGACCAGCCCGGCGCGGTCGAGCCCGGTGACGTCTTCGTCACCAACGACCCCTACTACGGCGGCGTGACTCACCTGAACGACATCGTCGTTGTCATGCCGGTCTTCGCTGAAGATCGCATCATCGCCTGGACCGCAAACATCGCGCACAACTCCGACGTGGGTGGCATGGCACCCGGCTCGCTTACCGGCGAAGCGACGGAGATCTTTCAGGAAGGGCTCCGCCTTCCTGCCGTCAAGATGATCTCCCGGGGCAAGCCGATTGAGCCGGTGATGGAGATCATCAAGGTCAACTCGCGTATGCCCGACGTGCTCGAAGGCGATGTCTGGGCCGCCATTGCATCCGTTCGCATCGGCACCGCGCGGCTCGCGGAGGTCGCCGGGAAGTACGGCGCCGCCACCTTCGAGCAGGCCATGATGTCCTTCATGGACTATGGCGAGCGGGTCTCTCGGTCGGCGCTGAAGGCGCTGCCCAAGGGCACCTTCACCCTCGCGGAAGAACAGGACGACGGTCAGGTCTTCAACGTCGCCATCACCATCACGGACGACCAGTTCGTCGTCGACCTGCGGGACAACCCGGGCCAGGCGAGCAACCCGGTCAACACCAGCCGGGACAGCGTGATGGTGTCAGCGCAAATGATCTTCAAGTCGCTCACCGATCCCCATTCACCCTGCAACGCGGGCTCGTTCCGCCCCATCTGCCTGCTGACGCGCGAGGGTTCCGTGTTCCACGCCGAAGAGCCCGCGGCCCTCGGTTTCTACTACGAGATCGACCTGCGTGCGTACGACATCATGTGGCGTTGCCTCGCCCGGCACATGCCGGAGCGGCTCGCCGCCGGGCACTTCGCCTCGGTGTGCGGCACCTTCATCGGCGGTATCCACCCCGACACCGGCCGCCAGTACACCATCATCGAGCCGCAGCTCGGCGGCTGGGGCGGCCGTGAGGGGATGGACGGGAACAACGCCATGTTCTCCGGCGTCCACGGCGAGACCTTCAACTGCCCGGCCGAGGTCAATGAGGCACGCAACGGGCTCTACGTCGACCAGATGGCGCTCAATCTCGAGCCCGGCGGCGAGGGCCAGTTCACCGGCGGGCGCGGTATCGTCATGGACTACCGCGTGCGGGCGGACGACGGTTTCCTTACCGTGGGGTATACACGCTCGAAGCATCCTGCCTGGGCGCTCGACGGCGGCAACGAGGGCTCGCCCAACTACGTCGAGTTCATTCCGCGCGAGGGCGAGCGTCAGCGCTTCGCCTTCGTCTCGGGCCTCAAGACGCAGCGCGACGACGTGATCCGCGTCGTCACCGGCAACGGCGGCGGCTTCGGCGATCCGAAGAAGCGCGACCCCGGACGCGTGCGCCGCGACGTGAGCAACGGCCTCATCAGCGCCGAACGGGCACGGGAGGTCTACGGCGTGGCAGTCGAATCGTCGGTGACAGACGATTCAGACGACGGGAGGACCACATGAGAGCCAACGCCCCCCTCAAGCTCATGTACCTCAGCCCGGTCGGCCCCGACGACTACGATACCGTGTTTGCCGAGATGGCGCGCAGCTACAAGCTGCCGAACACCGAAGTGCATGTCACCTGCCTCGCCGACCCGGGCGGAAGCTTCACCCACATCGAGTACCGCTCCTACGAGACCATCGTCTCGCGCGGCATCATTCGGGCGACTCGCCAGGCAGCGCGGGAGGGCTTTGACGCGCTCGCTATCGGTTGCTTCTACGACACCGGCCTCCACGATGCGCGCGAGATTTCGGGCGAGATGGTGGTGACCGCCCCCTGCGTTGCCTCCTGCGAGATTGCGTCGAGCCTCGCCAACCGCTTCGGCATCATCGTCGGCAGGCGGAAGTGGGTGAACCAGATGAACGCCGTCGTTCGCGAGCACGGCTACGGTGAACGCCTCAGCGGCTTCTATCACGTGGAACTCGGCGTGAACGACTTCCAGTCCGACCATGCGGAGACCGAGCGCCGTCTCGTTGCGGCCGGACGAAAGGCGGTTGAGGAGGACTACGCCGAAGCGCTCATTCTCGGCTGCACGCTGGAGATCGGCTTCTACAAGGAGGTCGAGAAGGCCGTGGGCGTGCCGGTGATCGACCCCTCCATCGCCGCGATGAAGCGGGCCGAATATGCGGCCAATCTCAAGCGCCAGTGCGGCTGGGTGCCGAGCCGGATGTGGTCCTGTGAGCCGCCTCCGGAGGAGGAAATCGCGCGCTTCGGCGGCTTCGACAACGGCGACGCCTTCGCCGAGCGCCTGGTGGTGGAGGCGGAGTAAGGCCGGTTCGCCAACCCGCCTCTTCGAAGGCCACGTCGGCTCTGCGCAAAGAACTGGCACTCCGCCGCATTGAGCGTCGGGGCGTCCTGAATGTCCAACCTGTTGCGGAGAACGATGTACTCAGGCGGATGCTCGCGGCCGCTCATTCCGCCGCGGCGACACGGCCGCGGTCCGCGATTCGGCGGACGATGCGCGCGCGGCGCCGCTCGGGCGACCACCCCTCGCGCTCGAACATTTCGAACATGGCCATTTCATCCGCCGAAAGGGGATTGCCCTCAATCGCCTGCAAATGCGCCGCCTCCGCCAGCCTGCCGTTCTCGGCGACACTCGTGGTGCAACTGGAATCATGCTGGGTTCTGGACATGGCATGACTCTATCGCGTTGCGCCGGTGAGTGCGACAGGCGGCATGGGAAGCGACTCATGATGCAGGCGACTGGTCAGCCCGTTGCTCGATTGAACCGTTGATGAGCGATCAGTGGCGATGCTGCAGGAGCACCAACGGAAAATGCCGTCAGTCGTCAGCGGGACGGCGAACCCTGTCACCCGCCGGAAGCGAGTTCGGGGTTGGGTATCCGTCCTCGCCAGGCCTTGCGGTACTCGTAGGCGTCCGTGATCATCATCTCCGTCCACCAGCCGCAGCGCGTCGGTGGATAGCGTGCCGGTCGGGCCTCGTTCACGAACCGTTCGAGGGGTGTGACGACGCAGTCATGGTTGGCGCCGAAGAAGAACGGAAATGACACCCTCTCGCGCCCCGACTGGTTGATGACCCGGTGAGGCGTGGAGACGAATTCGCCGTTCGTCCAGCGCATCAGCATGTCGCCGATGTTGACGACGATGCTGCCGGGGATCGGCGTCGCCTGGATCCACTCTCCGTTGCGATGGCCGACCTGGAGACCACCGACTTCGTCCTGGAGAAGGAGCGTGAAGCACTCGTAGTCGGTGTGGGCGCCGATACCGATGCGTCGAGGATCGATTGGCCCGTCCTGCGGCGGATAGTAGATCAGCCTCAGCTGCCCCATGGGCTTGTCGGTCTTGTCGTCGAACCAGCCTTCCTCGAGGCCAAGCGTCATCTCGAATGTGGTGAGCAGCATCCGGGCAAGGCCGAGGATCGATTCGTAGTAGGCGTAGATCGCGTTCTGGAAGCCCGGCAGGTTGTCGGGCCAGACATTGGGGCCAAGCATGATGCTGCCCGCAAGGTAGTCCGGATCGTTGCCCGGCAATTCCAGGGAGACCTCGTAGCCTTCCTGGACATCCGGTTCGGCACTGACATCGGCATAGAGACCGCCCTGGGGCACATAGCCGCGATGGCGCTGAACGCTATCGATGTCAAGTTTCAGTTTTTCTTCAAGTGGTTGATGAAAGAAGCGGAAAGTCTGGTGAATTAGTGAATCAATCCGGGTCTCCGGAATGCCGTGATTGACGATGTAGAAGAAGCCGGTGTGACGGCAGGCCTCTCCGATCGCCTGTGCCACCCGCCGCTTCGAATCCTCGGAGCCGTTCCGGAAGGGCGCGAAGTCGATGACCGGAATGGTGCTGATGTCGAGTGTCCTGGCATCGATCGTTTCGGTCTTTTCCAGAGCCGAGCCTGTCGTCATGGTCCTCCTTCCGGATTGAGTGTTGTCCCGCCGAGACGGGCCATCCTGCCCCCAACTTTTCAAGCGTGAAGTGTGGCGCAAGGGCAGGACCGGGACAAGGCCTTGCCCGTTGCCGGTTCCTTGAGCGAAAGTGCCCCGTTCCGAAGCAGGAGTAGGCGGGCGTGCGGCGCGTTGGGATCGATGTCGGAGGGACCAACACCGACGCCGTGCTGGTCGATGGCACGACAGTGGTGGGAAGCGTCAAGGTCGCGACCACCACCGATGTCATGATGGGCATCTCGCGTGCCCTTGCAGACGTGATGAGGGAGTCGGACGCATCCGATCCGGTGGAGGCGGTCATGGTGGGAACCACCCGCTTCACCAATGCCATTGTCGAGGGCCGCAACCTGGAGTCCGTGGCGTGCCTGCGCATCGGTCTTCCCGCCAGCCGCACCCTCACGCCCCTGGTCGACTGGCCATCCCGTCTTGTCGAACTGGTGGGCGGTCCATCCTTCAGTGTCGAGGGCGGACACGAGGTCGACGGCAGGCCTCTTGTCGCTCTCGACGAGGAGGCGATTGCCGCCTTTGCCGAACGGGTCGCCGGCAGTGAGTGCCGCAATGTGGCGATTGCCTCGGTTTTCTCGCCTCTCAACAGGTCCTGCGAGGAACGTGCCCGGGACATCATTGGAGAGCGGTGTCCCGATTGCCGTATCACGCTCTCGGCAGACATCGGCAGGATCGGTCTCCTGGCGCGTGAGAATGCCGCCATCCTCAATGCCAGCCTGCGTCCCCTGGCGGAGCGATTCACCAGGGCCATGGAAGACGCCCTGGGACACGCAGGCCTTGGCGCCCGTCTCTATCTCACCCGGAACGACGGTACGGTTCTGCTTGCCGGGGAAGCCGAACGGTTCCCCGTCTTCAGCCTGGCATGCGGTCCGACCAATTCGATGCGCGGAGCAGCCCTGCTGAGCGGACTTGACCACGGCATCGTCATCGATGTCGGCGGCACCACGAGCGATGTCGGCATGCTGGAGGCGGGATTCCCGCGGGAAGCGAACAATGCCGTCACCCTGTCCGGCATCAGGACCCTCTTTCGCATGCCCGATCTCATTTCGATCGGTCTGGGCGGAGGATCGCTGGTCGATGAGGAGGCGGGCACCATCGGACCCGCCAGCACGGGCCACGAGATCGATCCGCGGGCCCGCATCTTTGGCGGCGAGGAGCTGACAGCGAGCGACCTCGGCGTGGCAGGGAACCGGCTGGAGCTGGGCGACAGGCGCCACCTCGACGGTCTCGATCCGGCAACGGTCGATTCCCTTCTTGGCGTCGCCTCGACCATGCTCGCCGGTGCCATCGATCGCATCAAGGTTCGCGCCGGCGACGAGCCGGTCATCGCCGTCGGGGGAGGGGCCTTTCTTGTGGCGGATGACATCGCCGGCGCCAGCGAGGTGATTCGCGTCGAACACGGCGCCGTCGCCAATGCGGTGGGTGCGGCGATGGCCCAGGTGTCGGGAGAATGCGACCGAGTGTTCACGGGCCTGGCGCGGGACGAGGCGCTCGGTCGCGCCCGGGCCATGGCCGAAGAGCGCGCCATTGCCGGCGGCGCCGAGGCGCGCACGCTGCAGACCGTCGACATGGAGGATCTGCCCCTTGCCTATCTTCCGGGCAATGCGTTGCGCGCCAGGGTGCGCGTGGTCGGCGACATCGCCGCCGAGGCTCAGCCGTCGGCCGTGATGCCTGACTGAGTGAATCGGGTGATGTCGCTGTCGCTGTAGCCCAGTTCCGCGAGAATCTCCCTGGTGTACTGGCCGTAGACCGTGGCCGGTCGTGCCGGACCGCCAGGGGTCTCGGAAAACTTGACGGGGAGACCAAGGGTCTGCACTTCCCCGGCGACCGGGTGGTCCTGCGTCACCACCATCTTGCGGTCCAGGGCCTGGGGATCCCGGTGCATTCCGGGGATGGTGTTGATGGGGCCGCTGGGCATGCCGGCCACCTCGAGTTCGGCGATCCACTCATCTGTCGTCTTCGCCGACATCAACTCGTCAAGCACGCTCGCGAGTTCGGCGACGTTGGCCATGCGCTTGGCGTTGGTGTCGAAGCGGGGGTCGTTCTCGAGAGCGGGATCCACCAATTCGCAGAGCTTCGGCCACATCCAGCCGCCGGCACTGATCGTGATGTGGCCGTCCTTCGTGCGGATGGCCTGGTAGGGGGCCACAAGGGGATGCCCGGATCCCAGGGGTTGAGGCGCCTCTCCGGTGGCGAAGGCGATGGCCGAGTGCCAGTAGGTCTGGACGATACCGGCTTCGAAGAGAGAGGTGTCGACCATCTGGCCTTCGCCCGTTGCGTCGCGATGACGCAGGGCGGCGCACAGGCCCATGGCGAGCAGGATGCCGGCGGTGATGTCGGTCATCGGTACGCCGGGCTTGACGGGAGGGCGCCCGGGCGCCTCTCCGGTCACGCTCATGATACCGGACATGGCCTGGGCCATGAGATCGTAGCCGGGACGCTGGCCATAGGGTCCGCTCCTGCCGAATCCGCTCACCGCGCCGTAGATGATGGCGGGATTGACCGCGCGGGCGTCCTCGTAGCCGAGGCCGAGGCGGTCGAGCACGCCGGGACGGAAGTTCTCGACGATGATGTCGGCGGACGCGATGAGGCGCCTCGCGATGTCGACAGCCTCCTTGCGCTTGAGGTCGAGAGGAAGACCCCGCTTGTTGCGGTTGACGATCATGTAGGATGCCGACACGCCATTGATCCAGTAGGGGTCGTCGGCATTGTGGGACGGATCCGCATCGAAGGGGACGCGTTCGATCTTGATGACGTCGGCCCCCATGTCGGCGAGCATCAGCGTGCAGGTCGGACCGGCCATGACGTGGGTGAAGTCGATGACGCGGATGCCGTTGAGAGGCCCATAACCGGTTTCCATGATCATCGTCCCCTGAACTGCGGCTCTTTGCGCGTGGCAAAGGCCTCCCGACCGATGGCGTAATCCTCGGTGGCGAAGCAGGCCATGGGTTCCCTTCGTTCCTCGTCGGTGAGCGGCGCCGGATCGAGCAGACGGCGGGCAAACTTCTTGTGCCAGCGCGCCGAGAGCGGCGCATTCGCGGCTATGCGTTCGGCGCAGGCATAGGTTTCCTCCTCCACCTCACCGTCGGCGACGACGCGGTTGACGAGGCCGATCTCGAGTGCGCGCGCTGCCGAGAACTGCGAGGCTTCCAGGAGAATTTCGAGGGCATGGGCATGACTGATCAGGCGCTTGAGCTTGTCGATGTCATCGTGCCCGTAGGTGATGCCGAGTCGTCCGGCGGGAATGGCGAAACGGGCACTCTCACCGGCAATGCGCAGATCCGTGTCGGGGAGGAGACCGAGACTGCCACCGATGCAGTAGCCCCTGATCATGGCAATGACGGGATGCCGGCAATTCGCCAGCCCCCGACCCCAGGCCGCCTCGTAGTCGAGCGCCTGTTCGGGATTGTCGCGCCGTTCGGAGAATTCGCTGATGTCGGCACCCACCCCGAAGGCGCGTTCTCCGGCGCCGCGCAGCACCACGACGCGCAGGGTGTCATCCGCCGACAGCATGTCGAAGGCATCCGAGAGTCCACGGGCCGTCACCGTGTCGATGGCATTGAGTTTCTCGGGACGATTGATGGTGACGGTGGCGATGAACCCCCGCCGCTCGACCAGAATGCTCTCCGGAAGGCTGTCCGTCATGTCACCCCTCTCCAGGACCCCGCCGGATCCTACCCCAATCGGCCCTCTCCGGTCAGGTCCCGACAGGGGATGCATCGACCTCAGTGGTGGCTGTCGGGGCGATCAGCGTCCGGTCCGGTGTGGCGAGCGACAATCGCATGAGCCCGCCCCGCATTGACGTGGTGGGACACTGCATGGGGGCGGCAACATTCCCGAAACCTTGTATGACCGGGTTTCGTCCCCGTGATCATGAAGTTATCCACAGCGGTTGGGGGCGTGAAATTGTGGACAACCGCGGCGGTGGGAGAGCACCCGGTCTATGGTTCCAGAGAGATTCCGCTCCCCTGCGCGGGCACGCACAGGGGAGCGGGGTGCGGGGGTCAAACGATCTCCGCGAAGGCGGGTCGGACCGTCCGAATCTTGGCTTTGGAGAGCCGTAAGTCAGCTTGGTTGGCCCGCCTTCCTTGACGTCCCTCGCGTCCTGAATGGATGCCTGGGCTTGAACCGTATCATCGCAAGACGAGGAGCAAGGGACGATGGACAAGGTAGTGGCAGGGATCGATGTCAGCAAGGCCAGTCTGGACATCTGTGCGGCGGGTCAGACGCGTCGTTTTGCGAACGACGCCACGAGTTGGCAGGCGCTGGGTGCGTGGCTTCGGGGTCTCGAGGTGAGCCGGGTGGTGATGGAGGCGACGGGCCGCTATCACCGCAGGGTGCACCAATGTCTTCATGACCGGGGCTTTGAAGTTGTCTTGGTCAACCCGTTGCGGGCACGGCGCTTCGCCGAAGGGTTGGGCCACCTGGCCAAGACCGACCGCGTCGACGCGTTGATGCTGGCCAGGCTCGGGACGGCGCTGGGCGATCTTGATCCTGTGGCCCCTCAGGATGCCTTCCTCACCTGCCTGGAGGATCTCCTGGTGTCGCGCGCCGCGCATGTCGATGCGCGGACCATGCTGAGGCAGATGGCGGGTGAGGTGGACGGTGAAGGCGAGACCGTCGCAAGGGCCTCGGTGGCAGGTCTCGATGATCAGATTGCCGCGCTGGATGCGACGATCGAAGCGGTGATCGCCAGTGATCCGGAGCAGGCCGAGAGGTACAGCATCCTGACCTCGATCCCCGGCGTCGGTCCGGTGACCGCCGCAGGACTTCTTTGCTGGATGCCCGAACTCGGCGGTCTCGACCGTCGCCAGGCGGCGTCGTTGATCGGGGTGGCGCCGGTTGCCAACGACAGCGGCCAGCACCACGGCGCCCGGCACATCCGCGGTGGGCGCCGAAGGCCACGCGATCTCCTGTTCATGGCCGCGACATCGGCGGCACGCTTCAACGCGGATCTCAAGATCGTGTTCGAACGCCTCAAGGCTGCCGGCAAGGCCTACAAGGTCGCGATCGTCGCCGTGATGCGCAAGCTCATCGTGCTGGCGAACGCCTTGCTGCGGGAGCAGCGCTGCTGGTCGCCTGAAGCGCCGGCACAATCGCCGGCGTGACCAGGCCGATCCGCGCAAAGGAGACCCCCTCATGGCCCTCACACCCGCCGAGAAGCAGCGCCGTTACCGGGAACGCCGCAAGGCCGGCATCCTTCCCGTCCACATCCGAAAGCCCCGCGACCGCCGCTCCCGTGCCCAACGCTGGTGCGATGCCGTGGCCGAACTCGGCGCCTTGCAGGAGCATTATCGAGACTGCCTCGACAGGATCCCCGACTCCCTCCGCGACACGGACTACGGAGAACGCTTGCAGATCATTGTCGAAGTCGACATCGAGGCCCTTGAGGAGATCGAACCGCCGCGTGGCTACGGACGGGACACATGACACCTGGAACCCCATTGAACATGGTAACGTTACCGTGCCTGAGGGCGTCGGGTAGTCCTATGAGCACACCCACCGGTAACGTTACCACGATCAAAGGCCGACACCCCGCTCATGCTGCCGGGATCACGGGCTGCACGCTTCCCCGGTTACAGGGCACAAACATCGGCAACGCGGAACGCCGGACCGGATGTGGACAATCACAGGAAACATCATCCCGAAAACCCCAAATAACCTTGCCAAGAAACATGGATGCTGACTTGATGTCGACGACCTCGGTCCCGTTACGCTCTGCGTGGTCGGATTCAGGCGTCAGGGGGTGCGATGTAGGGGCGGGAGGCAGCTTCGAGCCAGATCCAGAGATAGACGGCCTGGCTGCGTTCGACGTGGATGTCGAAGACGGGGTCTTCGCTGACCTTGTGAAGAATGATGGTGGTACGGGCAAACAGGGTTCGGGTCGCCGCACCGGCGGCGAACTGGTGAGGGTGGAGGTCGAGTGGCGTCCCCATCGACAGGATATCCCTGGCGAGCGGGCCGCCGAGACGGATGGTGGCGTAGCCTTCGGTGACATCGATGATGGCGGCGTCGGGGAGGGCCGTGGCGAGGGTGGACGAAAGTGTCCCTTCGGTCTCCGGCGGGCCGACGACGAGCCATTCATCCGGTCCCAGCCACACGATGGTGTGGTCCTCGCCGGAAACCGCGGTGTTGGGTTCGCGTGGAAGGGAGATGCCGAGAGCGTCGCGCATGGCGTCATCCGCCACCTTGCCCCGCACCGTGATCTTCGCCAGGAACGCCCGTTCCGTCATGGCGAACCCGGCAGCGCCATCGAGGGGCGTGCGCCGGGCGAGGGGACTCTGTCGTTGCCAGGTCTCAGCCACGGAGCCTCGCTCCTTCCTCGTCAAAGAACACGGGCTTGACGATGCGCGCCCGGATGGTCCTGTCTTCCAGGGGAATGGCGACCGACTCGCCCATGCGGTCATGCCCGCGGCGGATGAGGGCAAGGGCGATCGAGTGACCGCAGTTGGGACTCATGTAGCTCGATGACACCCATCCCTCCATGGGGACTGGCGGCTTCGCTCCGGGTTCCGGCGACACGTGCGCCCCTTCCGGGATGACCTCCTGGGGATCGTCGGTGAGAAGTCCAACCAGCTGCTTGCGGTCCTCGCGCAGGGTGTCGGGCCGCTCGAGGCCGCGCTTGCCGAGGAAGTCCGGCTTCTTCTTCGATACCAGCCAGCTCATCCCGAGATCATGGGGGGTGGTGGTACCGTCGGTGTCCTGACCGACAATGATGAACCCCTTTTCGGCGCGCAGCACGTGCATGGCCTCCGTGCCGTAGGGCGTGATGGCATGACGTTCACCGGCCATCATGAGGATTTGCCACAGCGCCAGGGCATAGCTTGCCGGCACGTGAAGCTCGTAGCCGGTCTCCCCGGAAAAACTGATGCGGAATATGCGGCCCGGGATGCCGGCGATGTCGGCATCGCGCCAGGTCATGAAGGGGAAGGCCTCGGGGGAAAGATCGGTGGTCGTCAGGCCCGATACCAGGTCGCGGCTTTCGGGTCCGGCAACGGCGATGGCCGCCCACTGCGTGGTGACTGACGTGACGTGAACGTCGAGATCCCACCATTCCGTCTGCAGCCATTCCTCGAACCAGTTGAGGACCGCAGCCGCACCTCCGGTGGTGGTGCTGACAAGGAACCGGTTGTCGGCGATGCGCGCCGTCACGCCATCATCGAACACCATGCCGTCATCATGGCACATCAGACCATACCGGCAGCGGCCGGGAGCGAGCGTCGAGAAGGTGCCGGTATAGATGCGATCGAGAAACTCCGTCGCATCCTTTCCCTGGACATCGATCTTGCCCAGCGTCGAGGCGTCGAGAATGCCGACTCCGGTGCGTGCGGCCAGGGTCTCGCGCTGGACAGCCTCCTCGACCGATTCTCCTTCCCGGAGGTAGCAATAGGGGCGTTTCCACTGGCCGACATCCTCGAAGTGGGCGCCGTTGCCGGCATGCCAGGCATGCATCGGTGTCCTGCGCACGGGATCGTAGAGTTCGCCTCCGGTGTCGATGCCGACAAGGGCGCCTATGGGGACCGGCGTGTAGAAGGGGCGGAAGGTTGTATGCCCGACCCCGGAAATGCTGCTGCCGACATGATCGGCAAGAATGGCGAGGCCGTTAACGTTCGACGTCTTGCCCTGGTCGGTCCCCATGCCGGTGGTCGTGTAGCGCTTGAAGTGCTCCACCGAGACATAGTTTTCCCGGGTGGCGAGCGCCACGTCGGCGGTGGTGACGTCGTTCTGCAAGTCGTGAAAGGCCTTGCCGTCCCGTGATGACGCCGGACGGTACCAGAATGGTTCGAGGTCAAGCGCACCGTCTCCGGTGTCACCGTCGACCTCCGGCACGGCCGGCATTTCACCGTCGAACCCAACCTGGGCCGCTGCCTCGGTTCCGGCAAGTGCTCCGGATCTCAGGCACTCGGCAAGACCGAAGGTCCCCGCTGCCGCACCGGCACTCGTCTGGTGTTGAACGGCATCGCCGGGAATGAAGGTCGCCTGGGACTCGTCCCAGGCGAGCCGGGTCCCCGACTGGGAAGCGAGGTGAACGGTCGGGTTCCAGCCTCCCGACATCATGACGAGGTCGCATTCCTTGGTGACGGCTGCCGACGCACTGCCGTCCAGGGTGGAGATGGCGACACCGCGAACCCGTTTCCTTCCCTCGACCCCCGATATGACGCGTCCGGCCATCACGTCGATGCCGCGGGAGTGCGCTTCCTCGACGAGACGTCCCCGGGGTTCGGCCCTGCAATCGACGATGGTTGTCACGTGAACGCCGCTGTCGGCAGCATCGATGGCCGACCGATAGGCGCTGTCGTTGTTGGCAAAGACGACGGCTCTTGCACCACAGCGTACACCCCAGCGGTTTGCGAAGGCGCGTACCGCACTGGCGAGCATGATGCCGGGCCGGTCGTTCCCGGGAAACACCAGGGGCCTTTCGATGGCTCCGGTGGCGAGAACGACATGGCGGGCCCGGATCTTCCACAGACGCTGGCGCGGCAGGACACTCCCGCCGGCAGGCAGGTGGTCCGTGACCCTTTCCACGGCGACAAGAAAATTGTGATTGTAGTAGCCGACCACGGTGGTCCGGGTGAGCAGGGTGACGTCGGTCATGCCCGCGAGTTCAGTGCGGACCAATTCGGACCACTCCGGGCCCGTCACACCGTCGAGGGTGACATGTTCCGCCAGCAACGATCCACCGGGAACGGCCTGTTCGTCGGCAACGATCACGCGGGCGCCCGAGCGACCGGCGGCCCGTGCGGCCTGTAGTCCGGCCGGACCGGCGCCGACGACGAGCACGTCACAATAGGCAAAACGCTTCTCGTAGACATCCGGATCGGGTTCTTCAGGCGCCTGGCCAAGACCGGCGGCACGCCTGATGAATCGCTCGTAGAACGTCCATGCCTTCGCAGGCCACATGAACGTTTTGTAGTAGAATCCTGCCGGTATGAGTCCCGAGGCGACGCTGTTGAGCGCCCCCACATCGAATGCGAGGCTCGGCCAGCGGTTCTGGCTGGACGCCACCAGACCGTCGAAGAGTTCCGTGGTCGTGGCTCTCGCGTTGGGTTCCACGGAACCGCCTTCGCCAAGTCTGACCAGGGCGTTGGGTTCCTCCACGCCGGAACCGACAATCCCGCGCGGACGGTGATACTTGAAACTTCTGCCGACGAGATGGACGCCGTTGGCGAGAAGGGCCGACGCGAGTGAGTCGCCTGGATGACCGGACAGACGCCTGCCGTCGAAGGTGAAAGAGATATGGCGGCTTCGATCGATGATGCCGCCTGTGCTGTTTCGCCAGGACTGCATCAGCCGGTTGCCTCCGGCGCACTCTCGGTAATGGCGTAGACCGCCACGATGCGGTGGCTCACCGTGTCACGTGTCATGTGGAACCAGCGGCGGCAGCCGTGGGCATGGAACCAGCGCTCGTGATGAAGGCCCTTCGGATTCTGCCGCATGAAGAGGTAGTCGGCCCACTCGGCATCGCTGGCCGTGGCAGGGTCGGGACGAACGATGTGGGCCTCGCCTCCGCAGGTGAACTCAGCATCAATTCTGTCGCCACACCAGGGGCAGGGGATCAGCATCATCGTTCTGCTCCGGCCTAGTGAGCCACGGCCGCTGCGCCGTGCTCGTCGATGAGCAGGCCGCTCTCGAAGCGACCGAGATCGAAGGCTTCGTTGAGCCTGTGGGGCCGGTCCTGGGCTATGGTGTGGGCAAACACCCAGCCGGAGCCGGGTGTTGCCTTGAATCCACCGGTTCCCCAGCCGCAATTGATGTAGAAGCCCTCGACCGGTGTCTTCGAGATGATCGGGCTGGCATCGGGCGCGATGTCGACGATGCCGCCCCACACCCGCATGATCTTCAGGCGCGAAACGATGGGGTAGAGTTCGCACAATCCCTCAAGCTGATGCTCGATGACGTTGATGCCACCCTTCTGGCTGTAGCTGTTGTAACCGTCGATGCCGGCCCCGAGCACCAATTCCCCCTTGTCGGACTGGCTGATGTAGACATGCACGGTGTTCGACATGATGACGGTATCGAGCACCGGCTTGACCGGCTCCGTCACCATGGCCTGGAGGGTATGGCTCTCGACCGGCAGGCGCAGGCCGGCCATCGAGGCGATGACGGACGCGTGGCCTGCCGGAACCGCTCCGATGCGGTCGGCCCTGATCGCTCCTCTGGTCGTCTGCACACCTGTGACCCGGCCGTCCCGGACGTCGATGCCCGTCACTTCACAGTTCTGGATGATGTCGACACCGTACTCGTCGGCGCGTCTGGCAAGGCCCCACGCCACGGCATCGTGGCGGGCATTCCCGGCGCGTCGCTGCATGGCGCCGCCGAGAACGGGATACCGGATGGACCTTGAGATGTTGATGATCGGCGCGATCTCCTTGATTTCCCGGGGAGTCACCATCTCGTAGTCGATGCCGTTGAGTCGGCAGGCGTGACCGCGCCGTCGCAGTTCCTTCAGGTCATGTTCGTTGTGCGCGAGGTTGATGACGCCGCGCGGAGAGAACATGACGTTGAAGTTGAGATCCTGTGACAGGGTCTCGAAGAGCCTGAGGGAATGCTCGTAGAGGTGTGCGCTCTCGTCCCACAGGTAGTTCGAGCGCACGATGGTCGTATTGCGCCCGGTATTGCCGCCGCCAAGCCAGCCCTTTTCGAGCACAGCGGTCCGGGTGATGCCGTGCTCCTTCGCCAGGTAGTAGGCGGTGGCAAGACCATGGCCTCCGGCGCCGATGATGATGACGTCGTAGGACTCCTTCGGCTCGGGATTGCGCCAGGCCTGCGGCCAGTCCCGATGACCGCGGGAGGCCTGGCGAAGAAGGTTCCACAGGGAGTACTTCATGCTCTCAGCCCGAGGTCAGGACACGACGCATCATTAGGGCAATTTGCGGGGTTCCGAAAGGGGCGGCACCGGTTCCGTGAGAACCGCTCCATGGCCGCGTTCAGACGGCATCATCCCGGGTGTTGAAGATCGGCTCTACCGCGGAGAGTTCATCGAGGGGGATGTGGCACTTGATGGTGTGGCCACCTCCGACCTCTCGGTCAGGCGGGACCTCGTCGTTGCAGATCCTGCCGATGTACCGTGGACAGCGGGAGGCGAATCGGCATCCCCCCGGGGGATCGAGAGCGGACGGCATTTCGCCTTCCAGACGGATGCGCTTCTGGATGATGTCGGGATCGGGGATCGGCACGGCCGACAACAGGGCTTCGGTGTAGGGGTGATAGGGCGGCATGAAGATGCGTTCCGACGAACCGGCCTCCATGATCTCGCCGAGGTACATGACGACAATTTCGTCGGACAGGAACCGGACCACCGAAAGATCATGGCTGATGAAGAGCAGCGTGGTGTTGTAGCGCTTCTGCACATCATTGAGGAGATTGATGACGGCCGCCTGCACGGAGACATCGAGTGCCGAGACCGGTTCATCAGCGATGACCATCGAGGGATTGCCGGCAAAGGCGCGGGCCACGGCGATTCGCTGCTTCTGGCCGCCGGAAAGCTGCCGCGGCTTGCGCGTCGAGAAGGCCCTCGGCAGGCGGACGACGTCGAGCATCTCGCCCACCTGTTCCCTGATTCCCTCGCTGTCGGTGCGGATGCCGAACTTCTTGATGACCCGACCGATGCAGTGACCGACGGAATGGCTCGGGTTGAGCGTGCCATCTGGATTCTGGAACACCATCTGCATGGCGCGGATGAGGTCCTGATTCCGCTTGTGCACCGGAATGACGGCGATGTTGCGGCCCTCGAACATGATCTCGCCCTCGGTGGCGGTCTCGAGTCCGGTGAGCACCTTGGCAAAGGTCGACTTGCCGCATCCTGACTCGCCGACGATGGCGACGGTGCGGCCGCGTTGCGCACTAAAGCTGATTTTCTCGTTGGCCTTGACGTAGTGGCGGCTCTGGCCCTTGACCAGTGACGCGAGAGACACATCGTTGATCTCGTAGAACTTGCTCATGTCGACGACATCAAGCACGGGATCGCCATATCCGCCGGCAACCTCGCTCTCCGCTGCGGAGGGAACGTGGCGAATCTCGTCGATGCGACGGCAGCGCACGTGGTGGGCGTTCGCCACTGTCTCGAGGGGGGTCTCGCCGACATCGCAGACCCCTTGCGTGAAGTAGTTGCAGCGTGGACCGAAGGAGCAGCCTGACGGCCGTTCATGGGGAAGCGACACCTGCCCCGGAATGGGTTGCAGTTTCCGGGAGTGCTTGTCCGCACCGAGTGTGGGAATGCAGTCGAAGAGACCGAACGTGTAAGGGTGACGGGTTTCCTTGAAGACCTGGCGTATGGTGCCTTCCTCGACCATGGAGCCTGAGTACATGACACCGACGCGGTCACAGACCTTCACGATAAGGCCGAGATTGTGGCTGATGTAGAGCAGGGTGGTGTTGAACTTCTCGCGCAATTGCACGATGAGATCGATCACCGTCGCCTCGACCGTCACGTCGAGTGCGGTGGTGGGTTCGTCGAGGAGCAGGAGCGACGGGTTGGACAGCATGGCCATGGCGATGACGACACGCTGCTGCTGGCCTCCCGAAATCTGGTGCGGATAACGCGTCATCACCCTTTCGGGATCCGGCATGTTGACATCACGCAGCATCTCGATGGAGCGCTCCGCGGCCTCCGCGTCGGAAACGCCCTCGTGGACGACAAGCACCTCCTTGATCTGGGTGCCGATGGTGAGTGACGGATTGAGTGCACTCATCGGTTCCTGGTAGACCATTGAGATTCGTGATCCGCGGACGGTACGCAGCTCTTCGTCGGACATGGTCGCCATGTCGCGCCCCTCGAACCTGATCTGTCCCTTGACGATGCCGCCGTTGAGGCCGAGGTAGTTCATGATGGCCATGGCCACGGTGGTCTTGCCGCATCCCGATTCGCCGACAAGACCGTAGCTCTCGCCCCGCTTCAGCTTGAGAGAGAAATCCGGGACCGCCGGAATCTCTCCGAGGCGGGTGAAGTAGGAGATCCCGACATTTTCGATCTCGAGGACGTAGTCGTCGCTGGAGGCATGCGCCATGGGTTCAGTCCCTCGTCGAGATTTCCCGCAGGCCGTCGGCCAGGAGGTTGAAGCCGATCACCAGGCTCGAGACGGCAATGGACGGAATGATCGGCATGTAGGCCATGCCTGGAACCGTCGCCATGGTCCGCGATTCGGACACCATGCCACCCCAGTCGGGATCGGGAGGTGGCAGGCCGAGGCCGAGAAATCCGAGGATTCCGATGGTGATGACCGTGTAACCCATGCGCAGGCAGGCATCGACGATGAGCGGTCCCCGGGCATTGGGCAGGAGTTCCACCGCCATGATGTAGAGACTCCGCTCGCCCCGGATCTGGGCGGCCGAGACATATTCGAGATTGCGCAGATCGAGGGTGAGCCCGCGCACGATGCGGCCGATTCCAGGCGATGACGCCAGGGTGACGGCAACGATGATGTTGAGCGCGGAGGCACCGAAGACGGTGATGATGATGATGAAGAGAATGATCAGCGGAAAGGACAGGATGATGTCGCTGATGCGGCTGATCAGGATGCTGTCGACCCAGCCGCCGTAGTATCCGGCCAGCATGCCCATGGTGATGCCGACGAAATAGCACACGAGAATGGCTGCCGGCGCCACGGTCAGGGTTGCACGCGCCCCGTAGGCAAGGCGCGACCAGATGTCGCGGCCGGAGATGTCGGTTCCGAGCCAGTGGCCATCGACGGTCAACGGTGGCACGGAGATGGCCGAATAGTCGTATTCGTTGGGACCCCAGACCGTGATCACGTCGGCAAAGACGGCGACGAGAACCCACAGCATGACGAGCGACAGGCCAATCATCGCGGCAGGCGATTCGCGCAGGAGGCCGATCGAATAGAAGAACCGTGCCCAGCCCGTCCGGTCCGGCTGTTCGGCGTTGGCGGGAGTCGCCGGGGCGTTGTCTGTGGTGGCGTCGGTCATGCAGGAATCATCATATGAAGCGGATGCGCGGGTTGATGTACATGTAGCCCACATCCCCGACGAGCTGTGTCGACACGGCAATGAAGACGGCAATGAGTGTGGCGGCCTCGATCAGCGCCGTGTCGCCGAAGAGTGCGGCCTCGAGCAGCATCTTGCCGAATCCCGGATAGCTGAACACGGTTTCGGTGACGACGACGCCCGTGATGAGGAAGGGGATCTGCAGCAGGATGACCGTGAACGGGGCGATCAGCGCATTGCGCAAGGCGTGCTTGAGAATGACCTGGCGGTAGGGCAGGCCCTTCAGGATTGCCGTGCGGATGTAGGGTCGGGTCATGACCTCGACCATGGAGCCCCGCACCATGCGGGCGACATAACCGAAGTCGTAGAGCACAAGCACGAGGACAGGCAGCACCATCTGCGAAGCCCACGACCAGGGCTCGAAACTCTGCATGTTCGAGGTGCCCGGCAACCACCCGAGCATGAGCACGAAGATGACCAGAAGGAAGGTGGCCGACGCGAACTCCGGAATGGAAGTGAGCGTGATGCCCGTGTAGGAGAGCGACCTGTCGAGTGCACTTCCCTCCCGCATGCCCGACAACACGCCGAAGACCAGCGAGAGGGGTACAATGATGGCGAAGGCAACGCCGGCAAGGATCATGGTGTTGCCCAGACGGCGCCACATGATGTCGTTCACGGGCAGCCGGTACTTGAGCGACCAGCCGAAGTTGCCGAAATACTGATCGCCCCTGGGGTCCTTGTAGCCGAGCTTGAGATCGGGATCGTAGACCGGATCCTTGATGATGCCGGAGAGGACCGAGATCCAGCGCACGTAGCGCACCGCCAGGGAATCATCGAGATTGAGCTTGTTGTAGAGGATCTCCTTTTGCGCCTGCGTGGCGTAGGGACCGAGGGTCTTGCTGGCGACGTTGCCGGGTGTGAATTCGAGGAGCGAGAAGACAAGCACGGACGTCACGAACATCGTGACAAGCATCATCAGCAAGCGTTTGCCTATGAATAGGGCCATTCCCCCGCTGTCCCCGCACCAGTTGTCTCCGCAGCAATTCACACTGCGACACAATCACCCCGACTGTCCAGTTTCGAAAAAACGTCAACACAAGCTTCCCTGACGGACTGCGCGGGCCTCCTGTCCGGTCGTGCCGTTCCTGCCGCCGCACGTTGCCGGCATTGCAATGACGGATGGTCCGGCGGTAGGATTGCCTGCCTCCTTCTTGTGAACCCGCATGATGACGCCACTTGTCGATCCCTTCGGTCGTGAGATCAGCTACATCCGGATTTCGGTGACAGACCGGTGCGACTTTCGCTGCGTCTACTGCATGTCGGAAGACATGACCTTCCTTCCCAAGAAGGACCTTCTCACCCTCGAGGAACTCGACCGCCTGACCAGCGCATTCGTGCGTCTCGGCACGCGAAAGGTCCGCATCACCGGAGGCGAGCCCCTCGTGCGCAAGGGCGTGATGCAGCTCTTCAGGAGCCTGGGACGGCACCTTCACGGCGGCGGCCTCGACGAACTGACCGTGACCACCAACGGCAGCCAGCTCGCGCGCCATGCAGGGGCGCTCCATGAAGCCGGTGTGCGGCGAATCAACGTCTCGCTTGACACCCTTGATCCGGAAAAGTTCCGGGCGATCACGCGCTGGGGCCGATGGGACAGGGTGATGGAGGGCATCGCCGCGGCGACGCAGGCAGGACTTGCCATCAAGATCAACGCGGTGGCCATGAAGGGTGTCAACGAGGATGAGTTCGACCGCATGATTCGCTGGTGTGGCGAACGAGGGTTCGACCTGACACTCATCGAGACCATGCCCATGGGCGACATCGACGGTGACCGGACGGAACAGTATCTGCCGCTGTCGGTCGTCAGGGCCGATCTCGCCAGGCGGTGGACGCTCATCGACAGCGATCACCGGACCGGCGGTCCGGCACGCTATGTGCGCATTGCCGAGACGGGCGGACGCCTCGGCTTCATCACGCCGATGACCCACAACTTCTGCGAATCCTGCAACCGGGTCCGGTTGACGTGCACCGGCACCCTCTACATGTGCCTTGGCCAGGAAGACTCCGCGGACCTGAAGACACCGATGCGCACGTCTCCCGATGATGGGCTGCTTGAAGCGGCCATCCGCAAGGCCATCGGCCGCAAGCCCAAGGGCCATGACTTTGTCATCGACCGGGCGACGAGGAGGCCGAGCGTCGCCCGCCACATGAGTGTCACGGGCGGATAGGAGCCAGCCGGCGGTGGCACACCGCATCGAGACAATTCCTCTCCTGTCCCCGGGTCCGGGAAGCGAGCGCCACCTCGTCGTGCATCGTTTCGGTGAACCGGGCGCGCGCCCGAAGCTCTACTTCCAGGCCGCGCTTCATGCCGATGAACTCCCGGGATCACTGGTGCTTAACCACATGCTGTCCTGGCTGAAGGCGGCGGACGAGGAGGGGGAACTCAACGGGGAGTTCGTGATCGTTCCCCTCGCCAATCCCGTCGGTCTCTCCAATCGCATCCTCAATTACCACCTGGGCCGTTTCGACCTAGCCGGTGATGGCAATTTCAACCGCTGGTACCCGGACCTGGGCGCCGTCGCAGCGCAGGGAATAGGCAGTCTCCTGACCGATGACAGGGAAGCCAACACGCGGGTCATTCGCCAGGCCCTCCTTGATGCGGTTGCCGAATGGCCCGCGACGGGAGAGGCCAATCAGCTCAGGAAGACACTGCTCGGCCTCTCGATCGACAGCGACTTCGTGTTCGACCTTCACTGTCACGGCGAGGGAATCGCGTACATCTATTTCCCCCGGGACGTCTGGCCGCTCTACAGCGATCTGGCAGGCGACCTCGGCTGCCGCACCATCCTGCTGCACGACGTCACGGATGGCACGGCCTTCGAAAACGCCGCCGCTGTTGCCTGGTCGACCATCCGCAGGGCCTTTCCCGACCATGTGATCGCAGATGCGCCCTTCACGACGACCCTGGAGCTGAGAGGGCAGTCCGATGTCGGTGACGACCTTGCCCGGGATGATGCTTCGGCCCTGGGGCGGTTTCTCGTGCGTCACGGCTTCATCGCCGGTGATGCGGTGCCGCCGCCGGACCTGCTGTGCCAGCCGACTCCGCTTGCCGGATCCGACAACCTGGTGGCGCCCGTCGCCGGTGTTGTCAGTTACCGACTGGCGCCAGGCGACAGGGTCGAAGCAGGCGCGATCGTCGCCGATATCGTCGATCCGTCGGAAGCCGACTGGCACAGGGCGCGCACACCGGTTGCGAGCCGGGCTAGCGGCATCTTCTACGGCCGTCGCCCGAGCCGGCTGGTGCGCCCAGGCCAGTCTTTCGCGGTGGTGTCGGGATCGGAGGAGTTGCCGCCTCCGGATCATCCTGTCCACGACTGGTAGGACGGCTCGTGGTCGGCAAACAGGAGATCATCGAACTTCCCCGGGCTGGGCTCGGGACCGGGCGGAGCATCGTCATCCATCGCTTCGGAGAACCGGGCGCACGGCCCAAGGCCTACCTTCACGCAGCACTCCATGCCCAGGAGCTTCCCGGCATCGTCGTCCTCGATCACCTCATCGGCATGCTGCGTGATGCCGATGTCAGGGGAGAGGTGGTCATCGTGCCCTTTGCCAATCCGATTGGACTGGCGCAGCAGGTCATGATGGAAACCCCGGGGCGCCACGACCTCGATACGGGGCGAAACTACAACCGGGGCTTTCCCGATATCCTGGATGAGGTGGTTGGCGCCGTCACCGGCCGCCTCGGCGAAAGCCATGATGCCAGTGTGGCCGAGGTGAGAAGGGCGGCCCTCGAGGTTCTGGAGCGCCGGTGCGTTCTGCGTGAGGACGATGTCCTGAAGACAACCCTGTTGCGCCTGTCGCTGGACAGCGATTACGTCCTCGACCTTCACACGGCCTGGGAGGCGTTGCCGCACATGTTCGTCAGTTCTCTCCACTGGCCCGACGCCGGGGATCTCGCCCGGGACATGGAAAGTGAGGTGGTGATCGTTGACGATGGCAATCCCATGATGACCTTCAAGTCGGCCCATGTCCTCTTCTGGCAGGGAATCGCCAGGCACTTTCCGACGAGCCTCGAACGACCAGGCTGTCTTGCCGCCGTCCTGGAACTGCGCGGACAGAGGGATGTCGACGACCACCTGACCCTGCCTGCGGCGCGCGGGCTGCTGCGCTGGCTCCGCCGCCGCGGCATCGTCGGTGGAGAGCCGGAACCTCTCCCCAGTCCAAGGTGCCAGGCGCGTTCGGTTGCCGGTCTGCGGCGACTTCAGGCCCGGACCGGCGGCATCGTCATCTATGCGGAAGAGCTCGGCAAGCACGTCGCCAGGGGTGAGACATTTGCCCACATTCTTGATCCGGCCAGCGGCGTGCGCCACCCGGTGACCGCTCCGGTCGCAGGATGCCTCTACACGCGGCGCAGTCACCGCCTGGTTCGCCAAGGAGACTACTTCTGCGCCATCGCCGGTGATGAGCCGCCAGTGGACTGATGACCGGCCAGGGAGGCGTGGAGGCTAGGACCGGAATCGAACCGGTGTAAACGGATTTGCAGTCCGGTGCATCACCACTCTGCCACCTAGCCCCTGCCGCCTTGTGGGGCACCCTTCCACACAACGCGATCCATCCACTATACTGCCGCCCTGATCGCTTGCGAAGTGCCGTCTCGCCCGAGCGGGATGAGGCCCTTGGACAATGAAGGCGCGCGATGATCGAATTTGCGAATGTTCGCCAGACCATGGTGGAAAACCAGATCCGCTCGGTAAAGGTGGACAACGAAGACCTCATCGAGGCGTTGCGCGAGGTGCCGCGGGAACTGTTCGTGCCGGAACACCTGCGTGGAGTTGCCTATGTCGACGAGGATATCCGCCTTGGTGGCAGTCGCTACCTGACCGAGCCGATGGTGCTGGCCCGTCTCCTGCAGGCCGGTGATATCGGTCCCGACGACGCCGTCCTCGTCATCGGTTGCACCACCGGATACAGCGTTGCCGTGACGGCGCGCCTTGCAGCAGCCGTGGTGGGGCTTGACAACGATGCGGACATGATTGCCAAAGCCGAGGCCACGCTCGCCCACCTCGAGGTCTACAATGGCGTCGTGGTTTGTGGCGACATGCAGCTGGGCTGGCCAGGACAGGCTCCCTATGACGTCATCGTCATCGAGGGACGGTGCGACGAGGTGCCGCGCACCATCACCGAACAGCTGTCCCCGGGTGGCCGGCTTGTCACTGTATGCAGCGAAGCGACCGTCGGACGCGCCGTCGTGATCCGCCGTGACGCCGCAGGCAACCTGAGCCGGCGGTCCCTTTTCGATGCCTTTCTCCCACCACTGGACTGTTTCAGACGTGAACCTGAATTCCGGTTGTAGAGCGCTCGTCATCGCCGCCGTGCTGGCATTGTCCTGGCCGGCATCCTCCCAGCCTCTCGTCGAGGCCATGGCCATCGCCTACGAGAGCAGCCCGGCGCTCGAAGCGGCCCGGGCACGCCTGAGAGCCGCCGATGAGCAGGCAGCCCAGTCCGTTGCCGCAACGCGTCCGTCGCTCTCGCTCCAGGGAGATTTTGGATTGAGGGAACACGACAACTTCGGGAGCACCAAACCAGCCTCCTGGTCCATCGGTGTCGACCAGGTGCTCTATCGTGGAGCCGTCACCGCCGGCATCGACCAGGTGGTGCACGTCGTCGGTAGCGCGCGAGCCGGTCTGGCCGAAGTCGAGCAACAGGTCCTGCTGGAAGTCGCGCGGAGTTATGCGGAGGTTGTCCTGGCGCACGCCATTCTCGATCGTGCGATCAGCAACGAGCAGAGACTGGCGCGCCATCTTGAGGCGACAGAGGATCGTTTCCGCCTGGGCCTCTTTACCCTGACCGACGTAGCCCAGGCACGGGCGCGGCTGGCCGGCGCGCGCGCGGACAGGCAACGGGCACTGGGTCAGGTGATGACGGTGTCCGCCCGGTTCCGGCAGGTTGTCGGTGTCAGTCCCGAGAGTCTTGTGCAGCCGGCTGTGCCGGAAGGTCTGCCTGCAAGCCTTGAAGAGGCCACGGCACGCGCGGTGGCGGAACACCCTGCCGTGGTGCGGGCCGTCGAGGATGAAAGGGCGGCGTGGAAGAACGCCGACGTCATAGCGTCCGACCTCGGGCCATCGTTGAACTTGAGGGCGGAATTCAAGCGGGCGAGGGACGGCGGTCTCGAACATGTCTGGCGGGATGATTTCCGTGTTCTGACCAGCTTTGTCGTTCCGCTCTATCGGGGAGGCCTGGTTTCGGCCCGGACCCGGGAGGCACGTCAGAATGCAGCGGCCCTCAAGCAGGAAGTCCACAGCGTCCGCAGACAGGTGGAGGCCGGAGTCGTGAACGCCTGGCAGTCCCTCAAGGTGGTCCGCGCCGAAATCGAGGCCTTCGAGGAAGAGGTGGCGGCCAATGCGACAGCACTGGAGGGCGCCACCAACGAACTGCAGGCCGGATTGCGCACGGTGCTTGCCGTTCTTGATGCCGAGCAGGCGCTCTTCATCAGCGAAGTCAGCCTCGCCCGCGCCCGCAGCCAGGAGGTGACGGCCGCCTACGCATTGTTGGCAGCGACCGGTCGGCTGAACGTGCGCAGTCTCGGGTTGCCGGTCTCGGTCTACGACGAGCGTGCCTATCATGAGAGGGCGCGGTCCGCGTTGTGGGGGTATGGCGACAACACGATCCATGCAGACGACTGGTTCGAGTGAAACGGGTGACGGAGACCTCATGACAAATCAGGACAAACCGATGAGCGAGGCTCTCAGGGCCGTTCGAGGCATGATGGAGGCCGACAGGGCCGACCCTGTCGAAGAAACCCAGCAAGCCGGTTTGCCGTCCGATTCGACTGCTTCAGGCGACACCCTGGATGCACCGACGGCCGAAGCGGTAGAGACCACGACCGTAACGGGTGATGCCCGGGTCATCCCACCTGGACGCGCCGAGGTTCTGGAGGAGATGGTCACGGAACAGATCACGCCGATCGTGCGGGACTGGCTCGAAGAGAATCTGCCGCGTATCGTCGCGCGTGCCGTCAAACGTGAAGTCCGTGACCTGATGGGCCGCCGCGGCTGACCAGCCGCAACAATGACGTCGACCCTCGCACATCCTTGCCGCTGCGAAGGAACGTCCGGTCATGCGTGCCAGCATCGCTGACAGGCAGGTAGAACCCGCCTCATCTGCCCGAGGCGACGGCACGGTGCGATTCGGGTATTTCGGTTCGGTTGTGTGGGGAATGAATGTCAGGCCGGAGAGCAGTGATGCCGAATTCCCTGCGGAGTTCGATCCGGAACGCACCCAGGCAACGGCCTTTCCTTTCGGTGACAGGTGTCGCCCGGCAGTCCGGGTGTGATGTGGAACGTGACATGATGCAGAAGGGGATGATATACTTGACTGAACGGCGATGTTTCGGGATGAAGCGCGTGTGGTTTGGGGTCGCCTGCCCCGCCCCACCAAACGGCCAATGGAGGGCCGACCGCGCATGGCGAACGATACCGAATACCGACAGATTGTCTATCGGCTGCTTCCCGGATCCCGGGAGAAGGCGCGCAGGCTGGCTGCCCTTGCAGGCGCCTGCCGCTTCGCCTGGAACGCCATGCTCGACCAGCAGGAGCAGATTGTCGCAGCGGCGAGACTGGCGGGGGCGGAACGGCTGCCTGGCGTTTCGTTCTTCACGCTCGGCAAGGCCTTCATCCAGCTTCGGCGTATCACGCCGTGGTTGCAGGAGATGCCGTGTGCGCCTGTGCGCTACGCGCTCAAGCACCAGGCGGATGCATGGCAGCAGTACTTTAAGGGACAGGGTGGCCGCCCGAAGTTCAAGCGGCGCGGGAATGACAGCGTGACGCTCCCGCAAAACATCCGCATCCGTGACGGCAAGCTCCACGTCCCGAAGATCGGGCCGATGACGCTGCGCCGCAGGGGAGGCAATCCCTACCCCGAGGGCGAGCCGGTCCGCGCCGTCATCAAGCAGGTCAACGGCAAGTGGTATGCGACCGTGTGCTACAAGGTGGCGGCTGTCGAACGGCCTGACGACGGCACGGTGACCGGCATCGACATGAACGTGAGCCAGGTGGCCACCAGCGACGGCGAGATCATGCCGGCGCCGGACGTGTGCCGCCTTGAAGCGCGATGCAAGCGGTTGCAGCGCAAGCTGTCGCGCCAGAAGAAGGGCAGCAGGCGGCGTGAGCGCACCCGCCGCCGCCATGCCCGGACGCTGCGCAGGATCGCCATGAAGCGGCGCAACTGGCAGCACCTCATCTCCCGCAAGCTGGCGGGGGGAACGGTCGTCGTGGAAGACCTCAACACACGGGGCATGACCCGGAGTGCGAAAGGAATCGTCGAGGAACCGGGCACCGGCGTGCGTCAGAAGGCTGGCCTCAACCGCGCCATCCTCGCGACCGGCTGGAGCGACCTGCGGGTGATGCTCGGCTACAAGGCTCCGCGCCTCATCGCGGTGAATGCGGCGCATACCAGCCAGACGTGCGCGGAGTGCGGCACGGCAGACGCCGCTTCGCGCCCGTCGCAAGCGACATTCAAGTGCGTGGCGTGTGGCCATGCGGACCATGCGGACCTGAACGCGGCCCGCAACATCAGGCGTCGGGGACTGGCGCATCTGCACGGGGAGGGAGCGTTGCCGTCAGGTACTCCGATGATCCGTGAAACGGATCGGAAACTGGCGGCGTGAGCCATTCAGGCAACGATAGAAGTCCCAAGAAGAACTGGGATGCGACATCGGCGGAAGGCCGTCTCTACGAGGAGTGGGAGGACGGCGGTTCCTTTGCCATCGGCAGACGGGACAATGCCCGGCCCTACACCATTGTAATCCCGCCACCCAATGTGACGGGAAGCCTGCACATGGGCCATGCCCTCAACAACACCCTGCAGGACATCCTCATCCGCCATGAACGCATGAGAGGCCGCGATGCGTTGTGGCAGCCAGGTACGGACCACGCCGGTATTGCGACGCAGATGGTTGTCGAGCGCCAGCTCGGTGAAGCAGGGATCGCACGACGCGACATCGGCCGCGAGGCCTTCATCGACAGGGTCTGGGAGTGGAAGGAAGAATCGGGCGGCCTCATCAACCGGCAGCTTCGCCGCCTGGGCGCCTCTGCCGACTGGTCGCGTGAACGCTTCACCATGGACGAGGGCCTGTCGAAGGCCGTCATCAAGGTCTTCGTGACCCTCCATGACGAGGGCCTCATCTACCGCGACAAGCGGCTCGTCAACTGGGACCCCGGTCTGGAAACGGCGATTTCGGATCTTGAGGTCCAGGCGCGGGAGACACGCGGTCACCTCTGGTACTTCCGGTACCCCGTCGAGGGAACCGAGGATCTGCACGTCACCATTGCCACCACCCGTCCCGAAACCATGCTGGGCGATACCGGGATCGCCGTTCATCCTGATGATGACCGTTATGCGGCGCTGGTGGGGCGCCACGCCGTCCTCCCCCTGGTGGGCCGCAGAATCCCGATCGTCGACGATACGTGGGCCGACCCCGAACAGGGAAGCGGCGCCGTCAAGATCACGCCGGCGCATGATTTCAACGACTTCGAGGTTGGCCGTCGCCATGATCTCGAGATGATCAACATCCTTGATCACCAGGCCCGGCTCAACGACAACGTGCCCGTTCCCTACCGTGGTCTCGATCGATTCGAGGCCCGCAGGAAGGTCGTCGCCGACATGGAGGCGGCCGGTCTCGTCGAGCGGATCGATGAACACGTGCATACCGTTCCCTATGGTGACCGCAGCGGTGTGCCGGTCGAGCCATACCTGACCGAACAGTGGTACGCGGATGCGCGCACACTTGCCGGTCCGGCCATCAAGGCGGTGGAGGAGGGGCGGACCCGCTTCTTCCCCGAGAAGTGGGCCAAGACCTATTACCAGTGGATGCACAACATCCAGCCCTGGTGCATTTCCCGGCAGCTCTGGTGGGGCCATCGCATTCCCGCATGGTACGGACCGGACGGCGAGGTCTTCGTGGCGGAAACCGATCGGGAGGCCCATGACAAGGCACGGCTGCACTATGGCGAGGACGTGGACCTCGAGCGCGACAACGACGTGCTCGACACCTGGTTCTCGTCCGCCCTGTGGCCCTTCTCGACCCTCGGTTGGCCCGAGGAGACACCGGAACTGCAGCGCTACTATCCCACCGATGTTCTCGTGACAGGCTTCGACATCATTTTCTTCTGGGTTGCCCGGATGATGATGATGGGTCTTCACTTCATGGGTGACGTTCCCTTCCACACCGTCTACATCCATGCCCTGGTGCGTGATGCCGCCGGCGCCAAGATGTCGAAGTCGAAAGGCAACATCATCGATCCTCTGGAACTGATGGAGACCTACGGCGCCGATTCCCTGCGTTTCACGCTGGCCGCCATGGCTGCGCCGGGTCGCGACATCCGCCTCTCGGAAAAGCGGGTCGAGGGATACCGCAACTTCGCCACCAAGCTGTGGAACGCAGCGCGCTACTGCCAGATAAACGAATGCCGGGCCGATTCCGGCTTTGATCCGCAGACGTTGAGGGAGACGGCGAACCGCTGGATGGTGGGAGAGGTGGCGGGCCTGCGCATGCGGGTCGACGAGGCTCTTGAAGCCTACCGGTTCAATGATGCCGCCCAGGCCGTCTACCAGGGAATCTGGAATGTCTTCTGTGACTGGTACCTCGAATTCACCAAGCCGGTCTTCGAAAAGGGCGACGAGGGCCCGGCGGCCGAAACCAGGCAGACCGCCGGCTGGGTGCTCGACCAGCTGCTGGTGATTCTCCACCCCTTCATGCCCTTCGTGACGGAAGCCTTGTGGCGCGAGATTGACGGCGACCGCGAGACGCCGCTCATCGAGGCCCCATGGCCGACGGCGGATTCCGGCCTGATCGACGAAAGTGCGGCACACGAGATGGACCAGGTGGTGCGTCTTGTCACGCTGATCAGGACGGTGAGGGCCGAACTGAATGTTCCTCCGGCACGCCGGATCACCGCCCTGGTGCGCGATGCCGATGACGCGCTCGCGCGCGTCATCGAGCGTCACATGGTTCTCATCAGGCGACTGGCGCGCCTCGATGATCTCGCCATCGGCGGGTCACCTCCGCCCGGCTCGGTGGAGGCGGTGTTCGATGACGCAGTCGTGTCATTGCCCCTCGAGGGCGTCATTGACATCAATGCCGAGATCGCCAGGTTGAAAAAGGAAATCGACAGGACGGGAACGTCGATTACCGCCATGGAGCGCAAGCTCGGCAACGAGCAGTTCCTGTCCAGGGCCCCGGAAGAGGTCGTGGAGGAACAGCGTGAACGCCTCGAGGCGGCACTCCACGCACGCCATCGCCTCGAGGAGGCCCTGGCGCGTCTCGACGTCTCCCAGGGAGGGAACGCGCCATGAGATCGAAGGTCCTCTACATCATCCACAACCCGGCATGGACCGATTGCCGGGTCGCCGACACGCTCGAGACCAGGGGATACACCATCGATCATGTGTGTCCCCCCTTCGGCGACGATCTTCCCGCACTCGACGACTATGCAGTGGTGATGGTGGGCGGCAGCGAGGAAGGCCACGTTGCCGAGCCCGACGATCCACCCTGGGTGGGAAGGGAAATCGCCTATGTCCGCGATGTCCTGGCAAGGAACATCCCATTTCTCGGCATCTGCATGGGGTGCCAGATTCTGGCCGGCGCCTGTGGCGGAGACGTGGGTGGGCGGGCCGATGGCCTGTGCGAACTGGGATTCTATCCGGTGGAGCCGACTGCGGAAGGAGCCAGCCTCTTCCGCGAGTCACAGTGTTTCTACCAGGCCCACTACGAAGGCGTCATGAGACTTCCGGCAAGCGCTGTCCTGCTGGCCACGGGTGAGAACTTTCCTGTCCAGGCCTTCCGTGTCGGCGAAAACGCCTACGGTGTGCAGTTCCACCCCGACGCCAGGCTGGACAAGCTGACCCCCGAAGCGATTGCCGGCGATTCACTCATTGACGTGAAGGGCGCCCAGGGTGTCGACGAACAGATCGGCCTCGCGCATCTCCACGAAGCGGCCATCCAGAGATGGACCGAAGCGTTTGTTGACCGCTGGGTCGGTCCGGCCGCCCAAGACAGGCCCGAAGTTCGTACCGGCCAGGAGGGCGTCCACGCGGCAACCGCCTGATTCAGGCCGTGATGTGGTCTGCAGGTTTCCCTTCTTGAACGCCAGCGGCGAGACCACGTCGCCACCGAAATCCGACAGCTTCTCCAGGTCGGGCCGCGGGACCGCCGTCTGATCCTCAAGGCGGAAGAGTGCTTCCAGGTGCAGGCTGTGTGGTGGAAGTGTGACAACTTGATGGTGGTCAACTCGCGCCTTGTCCGCAGCTCGGCGCGCCATGGAGAAAGTGCGGCGTCTCCCGCCTGCCTCAAATGCAATTGTCCAACGGTTGCGCGTCGGCACTCGGAGCTTCCGGTTGGTATCCGGACATTGAGAGGATTCTCCGGATTGGCATCGAACGTCGAGCCGGCTGCCCAACGCGTGACCACGTCCAGATCGCAACTCCGGGGCGAGTGGTGACGTGTTGACATATGCAATAGGGCGTATTACGAATCGTCATGATCGGGCGCTTCAGGAGCCGGGCGCTTCGGCGCTTCATGGAACGCGGGGATGAACGGCGTATCCATCCGGAACACCGCGAGAAAGTGAGAGACATCCTGGTGCGTCTGAATGCCTCCGCTTCTCCTGAGGACATGGACCTGCCGGGATTCCGGTTGCATCCGCTAAGGGGAGAGTATGCCGGGTTCTGGGCGGTGACAGTCCGCGCCAACTGGCGGGTGATCTTCCGGTTCGAGGACGGCCGCGCCGCTGATGTTGACTACCTGGACTATCACTAGCGAGGATTCTCTCATGCTGATGTACGATCCACCTCACCCCGGTGCATTCATTCGGCGCCAGTGTCTTGAACCTCTTGGTCTCACGGTGACCGAGGCCGCGAAGGGGCTCGCGGTCTCGCGCAACACGCTCTCACTCCTGCTCAACGGTCGCCTCGGCATCTCGCCGGAGATGGCAATTCGGCTGTCCGAGGCGTTCGGTGGCAGTCCCGAAAGCTGGTTGACCCAGCAGATGCAATACGACCTCTGGCAGGCACAGCATGGCCGCGAGCCGGTGGAGATCCGCAGATTCGCTGCGGCCTGACCGGTCCGGACTCAACCGAGCGCGGCTTCTTCATGACCGACCTCAATGCGACCGACAGGCTGTGGCCACACGGAGTCTTGTCGTCAATCTGAACGTCGCTGCGAGGCGACAAGGAAGGCTGGTCCGGGTTCGGGAGATCGTTTCCTTCGATCAATTCCGGGCCTTGCTCGCGTGCAAGCCTCTCGGTGAACGTGGCAAGGACGCTGTCAGGAGCGTGTCACGAGGAAGGGGAGGATGAGGCAGACGGCAAGGAATCGCATCAGCTGGTGTCCGGCAACGAAGGCCGGGTCGAGACCCAGGGAAAGGGACAGGACAGTCATCATCTCGACGCCGCCTGGAGCGTAGGCCAGCAACACCTGCAGGAAGGGAAACGACGTGATGCCGGCGACCGCCCAGGCCAGCGTTCCCGTGATGGCCACGGCGAGAATCACGCTTCCCAACCCGGCCCTGACGCTTTCGAGCAGGTAGCGTGGCGAGGTGTCACGGAAACGCGAGCCGATCGCCGCACCGCTGACAACCAGTGCCGGGAGCATGAGTTCAAGCGGCAGGGATCCGCGATCGAACCAGCCGGTCAGCGACAGTCCGGCCGACAGGCACATCGGAGCGAAGAATGCCGGTGCCGGGAACCGAAGTTTCCGTGCAAGCGGAAAGACGGCGAATCCGGCGGCGACAAGACCAATGGCCACCGGCCATGAAAGGAATGGAACTTCGGCTGATGCCCGGGGTGGTCCGGTGTCATAGATGATCGCGAAGAGTCCCGGCACCACCAGCAGCATGGTGGAAAGACGCAGGATCTGCAGGATGGCGACACGCCGGCTGTCGGCGCCGGTCTCGATGGCATGGAGGATGACGAAACCCATGGCGCCGGGCATGGCGCACATTCTCGCAGTCTTGCGGTCGATACCGTGAAGGCGATGGAGCCAAAGGGGTATGACGGCGAGCATGATCGCGATGCCGACGACGAGGCCGGCGACAGACACCGGCCATTCCGGCAGGGCCTCGAGTGTACGCCGATCCACCGTAGTGCCGATCATGGTGCCGAGAACGGCAAAGGCGCCGTCGCGCAGCAGTGTTGGCATGGCCACGGGAACGCGAAGGACAGCTGCCCCGGCGACGACGATCATGGGCCCGGCCAACCATCCCGCCGGAACGCCCGTGGCGCCGGCGAGAACGCCGCCGCACGCGGCAATCGTCAGTGTCAGGGCGCATTCGCGAAGTTGGGTCGTCGTCATGCCCGAACCCTGCGGCTGCCGCTGACGACAAGAGCAACGCCGGCAACGGCGAGAGCCATGCCTGCAAGGGCCACCACGCCCATGGTCTCCCCAAGCACCAGCCACGCGATGAGGGCGGTCACAGGTGGTACGAGGAAAAAGAGACTCGTGATGCGCGATGCCTCGTGACGCCTGATCATGAGAGTGAGGAGCATGACCGATACAAGGGACAGCAGGACGGCGACCCACACCAGTGCGGCGACAAACTGATGGCTCCAAGTCACCTTCCAGCCCTCCAGGGATGCCAGCGGCAGGAAGATGACCGTCGCGGTGATGAACTGGACAAAGAGGCCCGAAAAGACGTCCAGCGCCGGACAGAACCGTTTCTGGTAGAGAGTGCCCGCCGTGATGCCCAGCAGCGATCCCAGGCAGAAGATCATTCCGGCGATACTTCCCAGTCCCAGCGCAAGCTTGTGGTCGACGACCATGAAGACGCCGGTGACCCCGAGACCAAGGCCGAGCCACTGACGGTGTCGAAGGCGCTCGCCAAGCACGGGTCCGGCAAGCAGTGCGGTGAGAACGGGTTGCAGGGAGAGAACGAGAGCAGCGGTGCCCGCGCCGACGCCGGTCGACATCGCCATCCAGGCGCCACCGAAGTAGATGACCTGCATCATGATGCCCAGGATCACCAGATGGGCCCACGCCTTCGACGAAGCCGGCCAGACCGGCCGCAACACCGGGAGAAGGCCGAGCATCAGCACCGAGACCAGGGAGAATCTCAGGAACAGGAAGGTGGCCGGCCCTGCTTCCTCAAGCCCCGCCTTGGCGGCAATGAACCCGGTACTCCACAGGAAAACGAAGAGCACCGGTCCGATAACGGAAAGATCGATGCGCTGCGTCAAGGGTCAGTGTCATCGACCGCTGGAAGGTAGATCATCAAGGAGGGGCTGGGCAGGAATGACATCCGTCGCATAGCATATCGGACACCCGGCGGCGACCCTCCCCCCTTGTGCCGCGGCGAGGAGGGGATACGGTCTGCCCGAACGATCACGTGGGGAATCCGGTCAATGGCTGAGGAGCAGCGTTTTGCAGGAGGATGTCTGTGTGGTGGTGTCCGCTTCGTGGTCACCGGAAGCATGCGGGAGATCATTGCCTGTCACTGTGGCCAGTGCCAGAAGTTTCACGGCAACTTTGCCGCCTACAGCGCGTGTCCCCGGGAGCGGCTTGCGATCGGCGATACACAGTTGCTGACCTGGTATGAATCATCGCCCATGGCCAAGCGGGGTTTCTGCAAGAGGTGCGGATCGAGCCTCTTCTGGAAGCCGGCCGCGGCCGGGTACGTTGCCGTGGCTGCCGGAGCACTGGATGATGCACAGGAATTGAAGCTGGAACGGCACATCTTCACTGCCGACCGCCCCTCGTGGTACGCCATCACCGACGGTCTTGAGGAATTCCGGGGATCCGGGTCAGGATGACGGTGCTTGCCAGCCTTCCCATGTACGACCTTGAACCGCTGCGGGACGCCAACGATGCGTGGTGGCAGGCGCTGGCGCAGGCTTTTCGTGAACGGGGTTTCGACGATGTTCCGGATTGCCTTGACAGGGCCGAGCGCCATGATCACTGGTCGTCCCGCGACCTCCTCCTTTCCCAGACCTGCGGCTGGCCTCTGGTGAATGAATTTGCCGGACACTTGCGGCTCCTGGCGACCCCCCGGTATGACGTGCCCTGTTGCCGGGAAAGCGACTACTGCAGCCTGATCCTGGTGCGTCACGAATCACCGGTGGCGGAACTGCAGGATCTGCGGGGTCTGCGTGCGGCGGTCAACGGCGCCGATTCCCATTCGGGCTACAATGCCTTGCGAGCCACCATTGCTCCTCTCGCGTCCGCAGGGACCTTCTTCGGCGATGTCCGGGTCTCGGGGAGCCATCAGGGCTCCCTGGCGATGGTCATGCAGGGCGCCGCCGACGTCTGCTCTGTCGACTGCGTTTCCTATGCCCTCATGCAGGACACCATGCCCGCTGCGACGGATGGCGTCCGGGTTCTCGACACCACCGGCAGCGCGCCGGCCCTTCCCTACGTCACCTCGGTGCACCGTGGCGACGATGAGGTGAGAGCGCTGCGCGAAGGCCTGTTGGCTGCTGCGTCGGACCCGCGCCACGACGACGTGCGACGGCAGCTCCGGTTGAAGGGATTTGCCATCCTGCCGCTCGAGGCCTACGACCGGATCGATGCCTTTGCCGCCATGGCGCGGGACTGCGGCTATCCCGAGGTCGCCTGACCCGCAAGAGACCCCGCTCTCATTGCCCGTGCGCATGACGCGCCCCTTTTTCGGGCCGGCCGCCTTCGGGAGGTCCTCGTGTCGGGGGTGTTCACGCTTGCACTCAGGCAACGTGTCAAACTATACAGAGCGCCGGCGACCTGAACATGCCTGGTGGGATCGAAATCTGTGAATCGTAAGAACGGATATCCGGCGAATGCCGTCAAACTGCCCAAGGGCTACAAACCCGGGGACACCGAACAGTTCATGAATGCGAGACAGCGCGAGTATTTCCGACGCAAGCTGGTGTCTTGGCGAGCCCAGCTCCTCCACGACTCCTCGGAAACGATACGCCACCTCCAGGAAGACACGGTAGCCCAGCCGGACGTTGCCGACCGCGCCACGGCGGAGGTCGACCGGGCGCTCGAACTGCGCACACGCGACAGGGAACGCAAGCTGATTTCCAAGATCGACGAAGCCCTGCGGCGCATCGAACAGGGAACCTATGGTTACTGTGAGGAGACGGGTGAGCCGATCGGTCTCAGGCGCCTCGAGGCCCGTCCCATCGCCACCTTCAGTCTCGAGGCACAGGAGCGCCACGAACGGCGGGAGCGCGTTCACCGGGACGATTGAGGACTGGCCCCCGGTTGTTCACATAATGTTCTTGCGTTGAGAGAACAAACTGCGTACATTCCCGATTCGGACACCACCATGGTGCCGTGGAAAACAGCAAATCGGGAGTGAACGATGGTGAGAAGTGGCCCACAACTGCAGGTGGTGGAAGGAACCGGCATGGAAAGGAACAGGGCGCTTGAGGCAGCGGTAAGCCAGATCGACAAGGCCTTTGGCAAGGGCTCGATCATGCGTCTCGGTCAGGGCGGCCAGTCCGTCGAGACGGAAGTGATCTCATCGGGCTCGGTGGGCCTTGATATCGCTCTGGGTATCGGCGGGTTGCCGCGGGGACGGATTGTCGAGATCTACGGGCCGGAAAGTTCCGGGAAGACGACGCTTGCCCTGCACGCCGTCGCCGAAGCCCAGAAGGCCGGCGGAATCGCCACCTTCATCGATGCCGAACACGCTCTTGATCCGACCTATGCGCGAAAGCTCGGAGTCAACACCGATGATCTCCTGATCTCCCAGCCCGACGCAGGAGAACAGGCCCTCGAGATTGCCGATACCCTCGTGCGTTCGGGTGCGGTCGACGTGCTGGTCATCGACTCGGTGGCCGCCCTTGTTCCCAGAGCCGAACTCGAGGGGGAGATGGGCGATACCCACGTCGGGCTCCAGGCGCGGTTGATGAGCCAGGCCTTGCGCAAGCTGACCTCCACGATCTCCCGGTCCCGTTGCCTGGTGATCTTCATCAACCAGATCCGCATGAAGATTGGCGTCATGTTTGGCAGCCCCGAAACCACCACCGGCGGCAATGCCCTCAAGTTCTATGCCACCGTGCGTCTCGACATCCGCCGCATCGGCCAGATCAAGGATCGCGACGAGGTGGTCGGCAACCAGACACGGGTCAAGGTCGTCAAGAACAAGATGGCGCCCCCCTTCAGGACTGTCGAGTTCGACATCATGTATGGCGAGGGTGTGTCCCGGTCCGGAGAGATCATCGATCTCGGCGTTGGCGCGGGGATCATCGAAAAGTCGGGTTCGTGGTACTCCTACAACGACCAGCGCATCGGACAGGGGCGCGAGAATGCGAAGATGTTCCTGCGTGACAATCCCGGCATTGCCAACGCCATCGAGCACGAGGTGCGGGCGAGGGCGGGACTTGTCGACGTGGACTCGCTCACCACATCAGATGAAGTGCCAGGCGGCGCCTCCTAGGAGCCGGCGCCGGACAGGACGGCAGGCGGGTGATGACCAGCGTCAGTGAGGTCCGTTCCACGTTCCTCGATTTCTTCACGGAACATGATCATGTCGCCGTGCAGTCGAGTCCGCTCGTGCCGCACAACGACCCGACGCTGCTCTTCACGACCGCCGGCATGGTGCAATTCAAGAACGTCTTCACCGGAGTCGAGAAACGTTCCTACAGCCGCGCCACAACGGCGCAAAAGTGCCTGCGTGCCGGTGGCAAGCACAACGACCTTGACGTCGTGGGTTTCACCGCCCGTCATCACACGTTCTTCGAGATGCTGGGAAATTTCTCGTTCGGCGACTACTTCAAGGAGCAGGCGATCGAGCTCGCCTGGGAACTGGTCACCGGGGAATTCGGACTTCCGCGCGACCGCCTTCTCATCACGGTGCATTCCTCTGACGAGGAGGCCGCCTCCCTGTGGCGGCGTGTGGCGGGACTTGGCGACGACAGGATCATTCGCATTCCGACATCGGACAACTTCTGGTCGATGGGCGATACCGGTCCCTGTGGTCCCTGCTCGGAGATCTTCATCGATCAGGGGCCCGAACTCGAGGGTGGGCCGCCGGGCAGTGCCGACGAGGATGGTGACCGTTTCCTCGAATTCTGGAACCTGGTGTTCATGCAGTACGAGCAGGTGAGCGCCGATGAGCGAATCGACCTGCCGAAGCCTTCGGTCGACACCGGCATGGGTCTCGAGCGCATGGCGGCCGTCCTGCAGGGTGTGAAGAGCAATTTCGACATCGATCTCTTTACCGCCCTGATCGCCGCCTGCGAGGACTGTGTCGGCGTGGCCGCCGGAAAGGAAACGCGACCCTCGTTCAATGTCATCGCCGATCACCTGCGGGCCTCGTCGTTCCTCATCGCCGATGGTGTCCTTCCCTCCAATGAGGGGCGTGGCTATGTCCTGCGCCGGATCATGCGCCGGGCCATGCGCCACGTGCATATCCTGGGTGGCCAGGATCCCGTCATGCATCGTCTGGTGCCCGTTCTGGTGGCCGAAATGGGACAGGCATTTCCGGAACTTGTCCGCGCCCAGGCGCTGGTCGCCGAGACGTTGCGTCACGAGGAAGAGCGATTCCGGACCATGCTGGCGAGGGGGACGCGTCTGCTTGCGGACGAGACCGCGAAACTCCCCGACGGCGCTCCGCTCCCGGGGAGCATCGCCTTCCGTCTCTATGACACCTTCGGCTTCCCCCTTGATCTCACCGAGGATGCCCTGCGCCGCGAGGGTCGCATGGTTGATCGCCAGGGTTTCGAGGACGCGATGGCGGAGCAGCGGGCGAAGGCCCGCGAGGCCTGGGAAGGCACCGGCGACGCGGCGGACGGTCCCTTCTGGTACACCCTCTTCGAACGGTGCGGCGCCACGGAGTTTCTCGGCTACACCACGGAATCCGCCGAGGCAGTGGTGGTCGCTCTCGTCACCGGTAACAGCGAGATCAGCAGCGCCGGTCCTGGCGATGACATCGGCATCGTGCTGAACCAGTCACCCTTCTACGCGGAATCGGGAGGGCAGATTGGCGATCAGGGCCGCCTTGCAGGCCCGGAAGTCAGCGCCTCCATTTCGGATACCCAGAAACGCATTGGCGACATGCACGTCCACATGGCGCACATCGATGAAGGGCACCTGTCGCCAGGCGATCATGTGACTCTCACCATCGACAATGACCGGCGCAATCGGTTGCGTGCGGCCCACTCGGCGACTCACCTGCTGCACGAGGCCCTGAGACGCCACCTCGGCGATCATGTCACCCAGAAGGGCTCGCTCGTCGCCCCCGACAGACTTCGCTTCGATATCAGCCACCCGGCGGCACTTGACGAGGACTCGCTGAGGATGGTCGAGGGCGAGGTCAACCGGATGATCCGCAATAATGGAGAGGTCACCACCCGGCTGATGACCCCTGACGAGGCCACCCAGGCCGGTGCTCTTGCACTCTTCGGCGAACGCTACGGCGACGAGGTGAGGGTCGTGTCCATGGGTGAGGGCGGCTGGTCAACGGAACTGTGTGGCGGCACCCATGTCACGCGCACCGGTGACATCGGCCTCTTCAGGATCGTCTCCGAGAGCGCCGTGGCGTCCGGAGTACGCCGGATCGAGGCGCTCACGGGCAGGGCGGCGCTCGACCATCTCGCTGAGCAGGACCGGCGTTTGCGCCGCCTGGCGCAGCAGTTGAAGACAACTCCGGCGGATGTCGAGGAACGTGTTCAACAACTTGTGGCTGATCGTCGGGCACTGGAAAAGGATGTTGCCGCCCTGCGCCGGAAGGTGGCGACCGCCGGAGAGTCGGGGTCGGCGACTCCGGAAGTGCGCGAGATCGCCGGCGTAACCGTGGTCGGGCGCACCCTTGAGGGTGTGCCGGGCAGGGAACTGCGGAGCATGGCCGACGGGATCAAGCAGCAGATCGGTTCCGGCATCGTCATCTTGGTGGCAACCGATAACGGCAAGGCCGCTATCGTCACCGGTGTCACCGATGATCTGACGGAGTGTTTCAATGCCATCGATCTGGTCAGGACCGGCGTCGAGGTTCTGGGCGGCAAGGGCGGTGGCGGTCGACCTGACATGGCACAGGGCGGTGGACCCGACGCCTCCAGGGCGACGGAGGCTCTTCGGAGTATCGAGCAGGTCATCGCCAGCTGACAGGCTGCGGCTTTGGATCGTCCGTCGCCGGCCTGCGGTGTGACGGCCTCAGGGAATATCGTTGGCGAGGCCGCGGGGGATCCGTTTCTCGTGGTCGTAGAATGGCAATGCCACAATCGTCGCTCCGGAGCGGCCCCTATCAGGGGTATCGACGGTAACCTTGCGCCCCACCCAGTCTTCGGCTTGTTTGAAGCGCACGAAGGCGATGCCCGATTCCAGATAGGGAGACCAGGCGCCCGCCGTCACCACACCGACCTGCCGGTCCTCATGGTGGACGTGCGATCCGGCGATGGGTGTGATGCCTGATGCCACCATGCCGAAGAAGCGTGGTTCGCGGGGCGCCGACTGCAGGGCAGCCTTGCCGATGAAGTCGGCATCGCTGTCGAGGTCGACGAAACGTCCCAGCCCCGCATCGAAGGGCGTCATCGAGGAATCCATGTCGGTTCCGTTATCCATGATGGCGGCCTCCATGCGCCGGACGCCCATGCACTCCAGGCTGGCGAACACCATGCCGTATGGAGCCCCTCTCTCGAGGATCAGGTTGAAGAGTTTCGGTCCGTCGAAGTCCGATGACAGGGGATAGAGCTCGAATCCCAGTTCTCCCGTCCAGCCGGTGCGGGATATGAGGAAGGGGTGACCGTCTATGGTCGTCCGGTGCACGGAGAAGTACGTGAAAGGGGCCTCCGGCACGGTGTCCAGAATGGCCGGCATGGCATCGAGCGCTTTCGGCCCCTGAATCTGCAGGACCCAGGAGTCGGGATCGGTGACGGCGACATCAAGACCAACGGCGTGGGCCTCGAGCCAGGGAAGGAACTCGCCATCGGCGAGGACGTACCAGAAACGATCCTCGCCCAGTCTCATCAAAACGCCGTCCATCAGGATGCCGCCCTGGTGGTTGCAGGCGATCGCGTAGGTGGCGCGACCCTCGCGCAGCTTCGAGACGTCACGGCAGAACACCCTGGAGAAGAGGGTCAGTGCGTCCGGACCGGCTATCTCGATGGGATGTTCCGGCACGTCAAAGAGGGCGACGCCCCGTCTGAGGTGCCAATAGTCGACAACCGGATCATTCGTCGTGCCAAGAGCGTAGAACCGGCGGCTGTAGATCCCCATGAGGACGTCGTCGGTGAGGTAGGCAGGACTCCACGGAGACAAGGCAAACCGCTTCGTGCTGATCTTCACCGTGTCATGTGACATGGCGTAGATGCTTGCACCGTCATTCATGATCGTCCCCGGCGTCGGTATCGCACGGCGGATCCTATACCCTTGGGGGCCTGATCGAGTCCAGCCGGACACGGACCTTGCCGGGTTGACCTGACGCCCTACAATCAGGGCCATGTTCTCTTTCCAGAAACTCGCGGTCTTTGTCGTCATTCTCGCTGTCCTCTGGCTCGGCTTCCGCTTCGTGCGCAACCTCGAACGCCAGCAGAAGGAACGCGAGCGCGTGCGGCGCGGGAAGCGGAAATGGTTCGGACTGGGCCCGCGCACGGCCGGTGAGGTCGAGATGCAGTCCTGCCCGGTCTGTCGCAACTGGGTGGCGACGGGCGGCCACTGCGGCCGCGGTGATTGCCCGTGGCCGCTTGACCGCCGCACATCCGCTTCATAGGTTCCCCCACCATCTTCCCCGGGGAGTTTGACGAGCAATGGGCACGACAGGCCGTGGTCTGCCGTTTCAGAACCTGATTCTCGAACTCCAGAACTACTGGGCAGGCAAGGGCTGCGTCATCCTGCAGCCCTATGACATGGAGATGGGTGCCGGGACCTTTCACTGGGCTACGACACTCAGGAGTCTCGGACCGCAACCCTGGAAGGCGGCCTATGTCCAGCCGTCGAGGCGGCCTGCCGACGGGCGGTTCGGCGACAACCCCAATCGGCTCCAGCAGCACTATCAGTTCCAGGTGCTGATGAAACCTTCTCCGGCGGATTTCCAGGATCTCTACCTGGGCAGCCTGGAGGCGATCGGCATCGACTTTCTCGACCACGACATCCGCTTCGTGGAGGACGACTGGGAGAGCCCGACACTCGGCGCATGGGGCCTTGGCTGGGAGGTCTGGTGTGATGGCATGGAGATCACCCAGTTCACCTACTTCCAGCAGGTTGGTGGCTTTGATTGCCGGCCGGTTCCAGGGGAACTCACCTATGGCCTCGAGCGCCTGGCGATGTACCTCCAGGGGGTCGATCACTTCCGTGACATCGACTGGAACGGCGATGGCGTCACGTACGGCGACGTTCACCTGAGAACCGAGAGGGAACAGTCCCGCTACAATTTCGAGATGGCGGACGTGGCCATGCTGCACCGGCACTTTGACGATGCCGAGTCGTCCTGCATGCGTCTTGTCGAGGCCGGACTCGTCATTCCGGCCTACGATCAGTGCATCCACGCCAGCCACACCTTCAACATGCTCGATGCCCGGGGTGTCATCAGTGTCACCGAACGTGCCGCTTTCATCGGCCGTGTGCGCGATCTTGCGAGAGCCTGTGCGGCGGCATGGCTCGATCATCCGGGGCCTTCCTGAACCGTGGCCGACTTTCTTCTCGAAATCCTCTCCGAGGAGATTCCCGCGTCGATGCAGCACCGCGCACTGGAGCGCTTCGGCGACCTCCTGGAGCAGCGTCTTGCCGACGAGGATCTCAAGGCCTCGTCGAGGCGTGCCCATGTGTCGCCGCGGCGCATGGCGGTTCATCTCGAAGGGTTGCCGGAGTGTCAGCCGTCATTCGAGACGGAACGCAAGGGTCCGAGGATCGGCGCCCCGGCCCGGGCAGTCGGGGGCTTCGCCCGATCGGCCGGGGTCGGGACCGACGACCTCATCCGCCGGACAACGGCGAAGGGCGAGTTCTGGTTTGCGGTCTCCCGCAAGGGAGGGCAGGCCACTGCCGGGGTGCTGGCGCGCGTCGTCCCTGAGGCGATGGCTGCTCTGGCCTGGCCGAAGTCCATGCGCTGGGCCGACGGCGAGACGCGCTGGGTCCGACCAGTGGTCTCGATTCTCGCCCTCTTTGCCGGGGACGTCGTGCCCTTCCGCTTTGCTGGTTGCGAGTCGGGCGCCATGACCCGGGGACATCGATTCCTTCATCCCGAACCCTTCGAGGTCCGCAGTTACGCCGACTACTGCGCCAGGCTGCGTGATGCCTGTGTCATCCCGGATCACGACGAGCGGCGTCGGCTGATCGAGGAAGGGACCCGGGCCGTGGCCGACAATCTCGGCCTCGTGACCGACGCACCGGCGGGTCTCGTTGACGAACTCGCCGGTCTCGTTGAGTGGCCGGTGGTCATGGCTGGCACCTTCGATGATGGATACATGGAGGTCCCGGACGATCTGTTGACCACGGAAATGGTTCACCACCAGCGGTACATGCCCTTGCGTACGCCTTCTGGTGACCTGGCTCCGGGATTCCTGTTTGTCGCCAACATGCAGGGCCGCGATGGTGGCCGGTCGATCAGGACCGGCAACGAGAGGGTTCTGGCGGCCCGTCTGGCCGATGGCCGGCATTTCTGGGACCGCGACCTTCGGGTGAGTCTCGAGAGCCGGATCAGCAGCCTTTCCACCGTCGTGTTTCACGCCCGGCTGGGCACTCTTGAAGACCGGGCCCACCGCCTCGAGGCCCTGGCCAGATGGCTTGCCCCGGCGATTCCCGGGTGCGACCCCGATCAGGCAGGCCGGGCGGCATGGCTCGCCAAGGCGGACCTGGTCAGCGACACCGTGGGAGAGTTTCCGGAACTGCAGGGGATCATGGGGGGCCATCTCGCCCGTGCGGCCGGAGAGAACGCGGACATCGCGCTTGCCATCGCGGAACATTATCGACCAGCCGGGCCCTCCGATCGCTGTCCTTCGGCGCCGGTCAGCGTGGCCGTGGCCATGGCCGAAAGACTCGACACGCTCGCCGGTTTCTTCGGCATCGGTGAGAGGCCATCCGGCTCGCGCGATCCCCTTGCCCTGCGCCGCGCCGCGCTCGGCACCGTGCGCCTCGTCCTCGAGAACGGCCTGCGCATCGATCTTCTGGAGGCCCTGAAGGCGGCGGGGAGGGGCTACGGACGCGATGTTTCCGGCGAGGTCCTTGAATTTGTGGCCGACCGCCTCAGGGTTCACCTGCGCGAGCGCCGGCTCGGACATCACCTGATAGATGCGGTGTTCTCCGGTACCCGGGACAGCGACCTCGTCCGCCTCGTGCGGCGAATCGAGGCTCTCGACTCGTTTCTTGCATCGCCGGACGGCGGCGACCTTCTCGAGGCTTATCGACGCGCTGCCAACATCCTGCGTATCGAGGAGGCGAAGGACGGTTGTACCTTCACCGGCGACATCAGCCGGAAACTGTTGGCGGAGGAGGCCGAGCGGGTGGTCGTGACGGCTCTTGAGACGGCGGATGCGGCCATGGCCGATACGCTGGCTGCCGAGGATTTTGCCGGCGCCATGGAAGCGCTCGCATCGCTGCGGCCACCCCTGGGTGACTTTTTCGATTCGGTGACCGTCAACGCCGACGACTCCTCCTTGCGGGAAAACCGTCTCAACCTGCTTGGGCACATCCGTGCATCCATGGACCGTGTTGCGGACTTTTCGAGGATCGGGGGCTGAATGACCGTGTCCTGGGTCTACTCCTTTGGCCCTCGGGGCGCCGAAGGCGCAGCGTCGATGCGCACCCTGCTCGGTGGCAAGGGTGCCAATCTCGCGGAAATGTCTGCGCTCGGGCTCCCCGTGCCACCCGGCTTCACGATTACCACCGAGGCCTGTGCGGCATTTCTCGCCGATGGTGCCCTCGACCTTTCCGGGGATGTCGCACGGCAGGCGAGGGAGGCCCTTCAGCATATCGAGGAGCAGATGGGGCGGCACTTTGGCAGTGCCACCGATCCCTTGCTGGTGTCCGTGCGCTCGGGTGCACCGGCCTCCATGCCTGGCATGATGGACACGGTTCTCAATCTCGGGCTCAACGACACCACTGTGGAGGGCCTCGCAAGGGCCAGTGGCAGTGAGCGCTTCGCCTGGGACAGCTACCGCCGGTTCATCCAGATGTACTGCGGAGTCGTTCTGGATCTCGATCACGGCGATTTCGAGGACATTCTGGATCAGATCAAGGATGAGGAGGGAATCAGCGAGGACTCGGGCCTCACTGCCGCTTCCCTGAAGGAAGTCGTCGCGCGTTTCCGCCATCATGCGCAATCACGCCTTCACGAGCCGTTTCCCGTGGATCCCTTCGAGCAGCTTTGGGGCGCAGTGCGCGCCGTGTTCCGGTCATGGAACAACCGGAGGGCAATCGACTACCGGAGAATTCACGGAATCCCCGACACCCCTGGAACAGCTGTCAACGTTCAGGCGATGGTCTTCGGCAACATGGGTGAGGATTGTGCTACCGGTGTCGCGTTCACGCGCAATCCGGACACCGGCACGCGAACACCGTTTGGAGAGTATCTCGTCAATGCCCAGGGCGAGGATGTCGTGGCCGGCCTGCGAACACCCTGGCCAATCGCATCCGCAGGTGACGGCACGTCACTCGAGGAGAGGATGCCGGCTGCCTGGGACGAACTGGTGGCTGTCATGGATCGTCTGGAACAGCACTTTCGCGACATGCAGGACATCGAGTTCACAATAGAGCGCCACCGTCTCTTCATGCTCCAGACACGTAGTGCCAAGCGCAGTGTCCAGGCAGCGATGAAGGTGGCTGTCGACATGGCCACAGAAGGACTGATCACACGCCAGGAAGCGCTGATGAGGATCGATCCCCGCGATCTTGATCGTCTGCTTCACCCGGTTCCTGACCCTCGCGCTCCACGCCGGGTGATCGCTCGCGGTCTGCCCGGTTCACCCGGAGCGGCCTCGGGCATGGCGGTCTTCCACGCCGATGACGCGCAGACGCTGGGCGCCGAGGGCAGGGCCGTCATTCTGGTTCGCCCCGAGACCAGTCCGGAGGATATCCACGGCATGCACGCCGCCCGCGGCATCTTGACCCGCCATGGTGGTCAGACCTCCCATGCCGCCCTGGTGGCCCGGGGGATGGGGCGTCCATGCGTAACCGGGGCCGGCGAAATCCGGGTCGACCCCGCGAATGATCTTCTGGTGGCCGGTAGCGTGACGATCAGTAAGGGCGACATCATCACCATCGACGGGTCCACCGGTGAGGTGATTGCCGGCGAGATACCGACTCGACAGCCGGAGCAGTCCGGAGAGTTCGAGATCTTCATGGCGTGGGCCGACGAAGCGAGGACTTTGGGTGTGAGGGCCAATGCCGAGACACCGGCCGATGCGGCAAGAGCGCGGGAGTTCGGCGCCGACGGCATCGGTCTCTGCCGGACGGAGCACATGTTCTTCGAAAACGGCCGAATCATCGCCATGCGCGAGATGATCATGGCGGAGGACGTTGAGGGCCGGCGCCGCCCCCTCGAGAGGATCCTGCCCATGCAGCGGGCGGACCTTGTCGAACTGTTTCGCACGATGGCGGGCCTGCCCGTGACCGTGCGCCTTCTCGATCCGCCTCTGCACGAATTCCTGCCGACCGGCTTGCGGGAACTTGAGGAACTGGCGCGCCACACCGGGACCGATGTCGAACATGTGCGGTTGCGCGCCGCTTCGCTGAGGGAACTCAACCCCATGCTCGGACATCGCGGGTGCCGGCTCGGGATCTCCCATCCGGAAATCTACGAAATGCAGGCCCGCGCCATTCTCGAGGCAGCTCTCGAGGCCGGGCACGCTGAAGGTGAACCGGTGCATCTTGAAATCATGGTGCCGCTGGTCGCGACAGGCCGTGAACTTGCCGTCATCCGCCAGTCGATTGACGCCGTGGCGGCGGATGTCGCGGCTGAGACCGGGGAGCGTCCGCACTACCAGGTGGGAACCATGATCGAGTTGCCTCGCGCGGCGCTGCAGGCCGGCGACATTGCCCGCTCGGCCGACTTCTTCAGTTTCGGAACCAATGACCTGACGCAAACCGTGTTCGGCATCAGCCGCGACGACTCGAGCCGCTTCATCGAACGCTACCTTGAGGAAGACATATTCGCCGAGGATCCTTTCGTCACTCTCGATACCGAGGGTGTCGGGGAGTTCGTGGCACTTGCCAGCACCAGGGGAAGGCGCACAAGGAGTGACCTCGGACTGGGCATCTGTGGCGAGCACGGCGGAGACCCCGCCTCCATCGCCTTTTGTCACCGAACGGGTCTCGACTACGTGTCATGTTCCCCCTACAGGATTCCCATCGCCCGCCTGGCAGCGGCCCAGGCAGCCATACTGGAGCAGGACTCATCATGAAGTACCAGGCACTGTCCTTCGATTGCTACGGCACGCTGATCGACTGGGAGCGCGGAATTGCGGAGTGGCTGGGTTCTTGGGGGCAGGACAACGGGCTTGATGTTCCTGGAGAGGAACTGGTCCGCCGTATGTTCGATGCGCAGAGAGTCGAACAAGGGCACGACACGTTCCTTTCCTATCGCAGTGTTCTCTCCCGGTCCCTCGCGCGTCTTTCCGATTCCTGCGGAATTCCGGTTGACGAAGGCGCGTGCGAGCGATTTGCGCAGAGTGTTGTTGACTGGCCGGCTTTTGACGATTCGGCGCGCTCCCTTGAGACGCTTGCGCGCCAGGGGCGGATCCTGTGCGTGATCTCCAATGTCGATCGCGATCTCTTTGCCGGCAGTGCCACCCGGCTTGAGCGGCAATTCGACATTCTCATCACCGCCGAAGACGTCAAGGGATACAAGCCTGGTCCGCGTCACTTCGATACTCTCGTTGCCAGCCTCGGGGAAAGGGGACTCGGCGAGAATGACCTGCTTCACGTCGCTCACAGCCGGTTCCATGACATTGCGCCGGCAAACGCCCGAGGCTGGACGAGTTGTCGGGTGACTCGCCACGGAGACAATTGGGCGCCGGAGGGCGTCGATGGCATCGAGGGGACCTACTGTGTCCCTCACATGAAGGATGTCGTTGACCTTCTGGGGCGCATCGATCCGGCGTGACAGGCCATTCACACGGTCTCGTGGACCTGACGAGATGGCCAGGCCAGCTCATGCGACCGGGAGCCGAGGATCAGTCAGCGGAAGCCGACTCTTGCGGAAACCACCCGGGTCGTTCAGCGTTGAGGATTGTCGTGCCGCCGCGAACCTCTCGATCACCGGCTTCCTCGAGCCGGTCCATGCGGATAAGTGCGATGCCGGTGGTGCCCCGGCCGCTTCTCATCTCGCCGATCTCGGTCTTTCCCGCCGTGATCAGCGTTCCCGGTTCGGGCAGGTTCCCGCCATTGGTCGCGCTGACCCGGTAGAGGCGCCTTCTCACGGTTCCGCGGTACCTGGTGCGTGCCGTCAGTTCCTGGCCGACGTAGCAGCCCTTGGTGAAATCAATGGCATTGAGATGATCGAGGTTGCTCTCGAGTGCAAAGGACTTTCCAACGATGATGTCCAGGGTGGCCTCACCGACCGAAAGGTCCAGGCGGTGCGCTTCGTAGGCGTCTTGCGATTTGCCGGCGATCTCCGCGAACACCGGCCTGTCGACGGGATGAATGACGCGCACGCCGAGCGCCGCCAGCCTGGGATCGATCATGATGATGGAGTCTCCTGCCAGGCGGGCATTGCCCGGGCGGGAGACGAGGCGGGCAATGCTGGCCGCTTTGTCGCCGATGAGGGCACTCACGCCCCAATCTTCCGAGACATCGCGGATGCGCACCTTGGCCCGCAGCCGGTAGAAGTCGAGGCGCTCGAGAAGTGCGTCAACGCGGTCCCGTCTCGTGTCGAGGAGGAGGCTGCCTTCGCCATCGTCGGCAATGAAGAAGTCAAAGAGAAACTTGCCCTGGGGTGTCAGAAGGGCGGCATAGATTGCGCACGCCCGGTCCACCTGGCCGATGTCGTTGGTGATGATTCCCTGGAGGAAGGTGCGCGCATCCGGGCCGTCGATGGCGAGAACGCCGCGACCCTCAAGCGCGACACGCGATGTCTCCGTCATCCCAGTAACCTCCGCATCCTGAGACGGGACAAGGATGGCGATGACGCAGCCTTGCGGCAAGTCCTCCAGGGACCGCAAGTGTACTTCCGGGGGTTGCCTGAACCGGTTAAGGGCGGTTCTATGTCCGGCCCGTTCTCCCCTGGTGCCCGATGAAGATCCTCCTTCTTGACGATTCGTTTGCCTTTGACGGCTACACGCCGCGCAACGACCCCATGGGAGGTGCGCAGAAGGGGCTGGTCTTTCTCGCCGAGGCTTTGGCCAGTCGCGACCACGAGGTGACGGTGATGAACCGTTGCGATGGCACCCGTACTGTCCGGGGCGTGCTCTGGCAGAACCTCGACGATGGGGAGGTGCCTGACGCGGATCTCGTCATGGCGCTGAGGCACGCACGGTTGCTGGACAAGGTTCCATCCGGCCGGTGCCGGATGCTCTGGGTAATCGATCAGTTGGACGACAGCGGTGTCGCGGCACTCGCTTCCAGGGTCGATTCCTGCCGAATCGACCGCCTGGTCTTCATGGGGGATCACCACGTGTCGTCGTGGAGCGGCGGTGAAGAGCTGGTTGCGGTCATGCGACCGGGCATTGCTCCGGCCTACCTTGCACCTGAGCCCCCCCAGGGATACTGGCCGCCAAGGGCGGTCACGACGATGCATCCGCGCAGCGGCCTTGCCTGGCTCCTTGATCTCTGGGTCGACAAGATTCATCCCATGATCGACGAAGCGGAGCTGCATGTTTTCTCCGGGTTGCTCGCCAGAGCGGCCTCGGGCAGGGCGGTCGAGGGTGACCTGGCATCGCTGTGGCGGCGCATTGAGGATCTTGGCGATGCCGGCGTGGTGGTCCGGCGGCCGCTCCCGGATACCGACATGGCCCGGGAGTTCCGTCACGCCCGTGTCCATCTTCATCCCGGCTCGTTGCGCGAGGCCTACGTGGCAACGCTCGCCGAATCCCAATCAGCCGGTTGTCCGGGTGTGGCCTTCAAGCAGGGAGCCGCCGTGGAGCGCATCAAGGACAGCAGGTCGGGTTTCCTGGTGCCCGATGACGCTGCCTTTGCCAACTGTGCCATCCTCTGCCTCAAGGAGGAACTCGTCTACCGCGGCCGTTCGAAGGATGCGGCCGATCTGCAGCGGGACAGGTCCTGGGATGATGCGGCCGCCGAACTCGAAGCTCTCCATGATACTGTGGTGAGCCGGTGAAGCTGCTCTTCATCACGTCGACCCGGCTGGGTGACGCGGTTCTTTCGACGGGGTTGCTCGATCATCTCGTCGCCGGTGACGGTGTCGAGACGACCGTCGTGTGCGGGCCGGTGGCTGCGGAACTCTTCGAATGCCTGCCCGGACTCGAGCGGGTGATCGTTCTCGACAAGGAACCCCGCAAGAAGCACTGGTTCGTCTTGTGGCGCCAGACGGTGGGCACCTGGTGGGACCTGGTCGTCGATCTCAGGGCTTCCGCTGTTCCCTTCATTCTCATGCGGAACAGGCGACGTACCAAGTTCAGGGGCGGCGCCGGCCATCGCGTGGAGAGCCTGGCGCGTTGGTATGGTGTCGATCCGGTGCCGTCTCCAAAGGTGTGGACCAGCCGGACCCACCGCCGTCATGCCACCCGGCTTGTGCCTTGTGGAGGTCCCGTACTCGGTCTCGCGCCGACTGCCAGCGGACGGGGAAAGATCTGGCCATGGGAAAACTACGTCGCACTGGCTCGGGGGCTGACCTCCCCCGAGGGAGCGCTTGCGGGCGGGCGTATCGTCATCATGGCAGGACCTGCAGAACACGGTCTCACCCAACCCGTCGTCGATGCGCTTCCGCGCGAGACGACTTCAGATCTGACCGGCAGCGAACATCTCCTGACCCTCGCCGAAGTGATGCGGCGATGCACCGTCGTGATCGCCAACGACAGCGGACTGATGCACCTTGCGGCCGCCAGTGGAACGCCGACAGTCGGTCTCTTTGGCCCGAGTCCGGTCGAGGCCTATGCCCCCTGGGGCCGTCACACGGCGGCGGTGACAAGCCCGACCCGATCCATGAACGACATCGCAGTCGACGCCGTGGAGCGCACGGTTGGAGATCTCCTCGAACGCTGATCCACTCCTCAAACCTTTCGGTCAGGCCTGCAATTCACGCGTTGCTTCCGACCCAGTCCCGCCAGACGCTCTATGATATCCTGAACGAGAGGCAGTCGGTAACGGCCGAGATGGCGGTGCGGTTCGGCAAGCTGTATGGGAACGGCGCACGTTTCTGGATGAACCTCCAGCGCAACCATGACTTGGCGACCGCGGAACGCAGGGTGGACGTATCGGCGATACCAACGGTGGCGGCCCAGTCCGGTTGACGTTTCGGGAAGCCGACCGCGAACAAAGCGAATTACTGTCGGTCGTTCCGACTCTCTTGTGTCGATGAGAGGAACCTAGCTCAGGCGCAGGATTTCGTCCTGTCGGGCGAATCGGGCGTTGGGAGCCTGACTTTGAAGTGCCGTTTCGCGGTGAGTGAGGTCGTCATCTCCAAGACCCGGCGGATGATCCGTGATCACCAGTCTGGTGGCTGACGCTTCCTTTACAAGGAGGTCGATGGCTTCCTGCGTGCCACTCGCGATCAGGAGACCGGCGCCGCGAGCGAAGTCGCGGAGCGCGTGCCCGTCGTCAAGGCGGGTGATGCCGGCAGCCCAGGCGAGCGACCAGCCATCGCCGTCGAAACGGTAGGCTGTTCCCGGCATCGAACCGCCAAGGGCCAGGGTGGTGACCGTGATGCCCGATGCGAGGGCAACGGGAGCGCCGGGTTCCAGGTCATGAAAGGTGACGGTGGCGTTGAAGATATCGGGAGAGACGGGGAACACGGGGTCGGACATCAGCCGTCGGAGTTCCGATCTTATGGCTCCGCCGGCGCTGTAGAGGGTGAAGCTGTTGTCGGCAGAAAAGGCTGGGGCGAAGAACGGGATCCCGATGGTGCGAACGACCGTGGGTCGGCTGAAGAAAACGTGTCCCTCCAGAGGCCCCCTGCCAAGCAGCGAAAGTCCGCATGTCCGCATGCCGGAGCCGGCATCGAGAATCAGCAGTGCGTCGCCGGCCGAGATGGCAATGCACGCTGAATGACCGCCGAAAACGCGTGTCGTCGGTCCGTCCTGAGGAGCGGACCGGACCCCGTGGAAGGTCACCAGCGGTCCGTCTGACCGGTCAGGTTTGGGTGAGGGCGCCAATGACGGAGTCGACGATGTCTTCGGCGCGGCCACGCAGTTCAGCCTCGTTCAGGGGCTGGATCGGATGACGGACATACACCACGGCCGGATCGAATCCATGGAGGTCGCTCCAGGATGCGACGCCGCTTGCGAATTCCTCGGTAACCAGTGCCACCGCCGGTGTGCCCATGCGGTCGATGTCCAGCATGTCCTGCAGACTGCACGACGTACAGGAACCTCAATCGGCAAGGCCTTCAATCACGGCATCGCACTCGGTGGCGATCCGGTCGATCACGGCACCCGGCGCCGGTTTGGTAAAGGTCGGCTTGGCATACCGGCCGGTGCGGATCCCGCGTTCGCCAAGAAGCCTCTCGAGGTGATCGAGAACGACATCGCCCTGGCGCTTGCGAATGTCGAGAAGGCCGACAGTGAGACCTTCCAGGGACCGGTGCCCCGCCACGCGCTGACGTGCCGGCGAGGCACGGGCCGCCGTGGGGTCGAGAAGGATCGTTGTCAAGGCTCTACCTCCCTTGTGACGGGCTGACTCCCCATGGGGCCACTTCCCCATCCCTGGATGATAGTGGAAAAGAGTCCGGCATGGCTACCTGCGCGTGTGACGAGGAGGTCGCCGGATTCGAACATCGGTGTCCCTCCTCCAGGACCTGCTGTCGCGTCGTGCAGAGCCGCCTCGATCCGAGCCCGGTCCCAACCTGATTCCCGGAATATCCGCCAGAACTCACCGGCAATCACCAACAGCACTCCACCGCCGCGCCTGGACGAGCGCATCTGGCTCATTGTCTCGAGCGACCGTGCGTGGCTGGCCACGAGATCCACGGCCGTGCGTGCTGTCTCGTCGTTCATGATCGAGGTTCCGCAGAATCCGAAGACGGTGACGGCTGAGCGTCCCTCTTCGATTCCCCTGGAGGCAGCCAGTGTCTGCCAGGCCGGATCACTCTCGTCCTCGGCAAAACACAGGCCGTGCTTGCCCGGGTGGCCCAGTGTCGAGCGATCGGTCCCACCTGGCCGGGCGCCGCCGACATTCATGGCGATGAGGACGAGTGCACGCGCAATGGTGGCATTGGCCCGGGTGCCGTGGCCGAGGACGTTGAACCCGCTGTTGAGACCGATCCGGCGAATCACGGGTCCGTTGACGATAACCGCGACACCTGCTCCCATGGTGGTCGACAGCAGGCCCTGCCAGGCGAAGTCGGGGTCAAGCGCCGCATCGAGGGCGGCCAGCACCACCGGGAAGTACGCGGGACGGCACCCCGCCATGACCGCGTTGATGGCGGCCTTTTCCACGTTCAGTTCCGCCCCCGACGGCGGAATCGGTCCCAGGACGTGATCGCGTGCCAGAGTGCATTCGTTCAGCATGGCCAGCACGCGTGCCGGCGTCGGCGGCACCACGGGAAGACCGTCGGACCACCCGCGGATGTCCATGATCTCGAAGGGATCCTCCGGAAACTGCAGGGTGAGGGTCGCGGACTCAAGGCCCGTTTCGCCATGGAGCGCCTGGAGTTCCTCCGCCCAGCCCGGTTCCTCGCTCAGGGATCCGCATCCTGGTCGTTCGTCGGGCAGACCGGGGCCGAGATCGTCAAGAGCGGCAATGGCGCACCACTCCCGCCGGGACCACCCGATCGCCCTCGACGTCTCCACGCCACCTGTCAAGCGGATCAGCGTTGGCACGATGGTGATCGCGAGTCGAAACGACACCTCGAGGTGTCGGTCGTCGTGAACCTGCAGTCCGCCTGGAAAGTCCGGATTGTCCTGCGAGTAGATGGCGGCCAAGGCACCGCGTGCCTGGAGATCCGCCGCCACCGGCGCAATCAGCCGGCAGGTTGGGCAGCCCTCCCGGACAACCAGAACGAGACCGTCTTCGGGAATCTCACTCGACATGGCGTTTCCAGTTCGTGTTACGCTTGTCCGACGATGCACATCGCCCCGGGGAGGGGATCATGATCGATATCCAGCGCCTGCAACCAGGTGAACTCTACAGCGGCGCCGTCATCCATGGCGACACTGTATGGCTTTCCGGCAAGGTGGCCTCGGATGCCACCGGTGATGTCCGGGAGCAGACCCGGGATATCCTGCAGCAGATCGATACCACCCTCGAGGCCTGCGGCACCTCAAGATCGCGGCTTCTTTCGGTGCAGATTTGGCTTGCCGACATCGCAGACTGGCCAGCCATGAACGAGGTCTATACCGCGTGGATCGATACCGGCAACAAACCGTGTCGCGCCACCGTCGAAGCCGCCCTGGCACACCCCGACCTGCTGGTGGAAATCATGTGCGTGGCGGCCCGGTAGGTCAGCGGCACGCCGTCGCGCCGCCATCGATGGAGAGCAGGGCGCCGGTCATGAACTTCTGACCGGGGTCGGCCAGGAAGCAGATCGCGTCGGCAATCTCTTCAGGCGAAGCGATGGTCTTCATCGGTGAGAACTCCGCAATGTCGCGGAGCGCTTCCGCGTCGTCTCCGGCTCCGAGCATGTCGGTCATGACCGCTCCCGGACACACCGCATTGACCTTGACATCGGGTGCCAGATCATGGGCGAGGGCCCGTGTCATGTTCACGACCGCACCCTTGGAGGTGCAGTAAAGGGCGCTTTCGTGATTGCCGGAGAGCCCGGATTCCGATGCGGTCATGACGATGGCGCCGTTGTTGCGGCGAAGTTCCGGGATCGCCGCCTGACTGCAGAAGAAACAACCCTTGACGTTGATGTCCATGAGCCATGTGTAGGTCTCGTCACTCACCTCCTCGACAGGCCCCCCAACGTAGACTCCGGCGTTGTTGACGAGGACATCGAGACCGCCCAGGCCGTCGATCGCAGTGTTGACGACCCGGCGGCAGGCTGCAGCGCTGCCGAGATCACCAGGTGCAGGCACCAGGTTCTCACCACCCAGACCGGCAATGGCGGTTGAGACATCGTCGGCCTTGCGGCCGTTGACGGCGACGCTGGCGCCCCCTTTCAGGAAGGCCCGCGCGGTGGCGAGTCCGATCCCCCTTGTCGAACCGGTGACGAGAACGCGTTTTCCATCAAAAGTCATTGCTGTGCCTCCAGCTGTTGCCGCCAGGCGTCAAGCTCGTGAACGTACCACTGTGCGTTGTTCCGGATGTCGTCGATCTCGCCTGAACCGAGATCACGCAGCTTTCTTGCCGGAACCCCTCCCCACAACTCTCCACTCGGCACCACCTTTCCGGGCGCCACCAGGGCGCCGGCAGCGACTTGGCTCTCACGTTCGAGCCGGGCGCCGTCGAGCACAATGGCGCCCGAACCCACCAGGGTGTCGTCCTCGAGGGTGCAGGCATGAAGATGGACCATGTGACCGATTGTTACTCCGCGGCCGATGAGGGTCGGGCGCTCAACGGATACGTGGATGACGCAACCGTCCTGGACATTGGTGCCGGCGCCGATGCGCACAGGTCCGTCGTCACCGCGGATCACTGCGTTGAACCAGGCGCTGGTGTTCGCTTCCATCACCACATCGCCGATGATCGCTGCGCCTGGAAGTACAAGGCTCTTGTTGTCGATGGCTGGCCAGACGCCCTGCCAGGGCATCACATGCGCCTGAGGGAAGACGCACATGCGGTAGAGATCCGTGACCGTCATGGATCTTCATCGGTCATTGGGCATGCCTGAAACATGGTGGGCGCGGCTGGGTTCGAACCAGCGACCCCTGCCGTGTGAAGACAGTGCTCTTCCGCTGAGCTACGCGCCCTCCCGACGAAGGGTGATACGGCGCGGCCGAACGGGCTGTCAAGGCTGCCAGGACGGCCAGGAGGGATCCCCCGGCGGCGCGCCTAGTTGAGCGCCGTGACAGTGGCGACGACACGCCGGTCGTCACGAACGATGTCGGCGCCGCCGGGTCGCGGAACGACGGCGTAGCAGGCATCGGCGATGTGGAGCACGCCCGCGAGGCACAGCATGCCATCCTCATCGATACTGTAGGTGCCGGCTTCCTCCGTCTCGAGGGATGCCGCTGTGTCACCCCGGCTTACCGTGACGGCATCGCCGGCGGCGTCAAACGAGGCGCTGTAGAATGGTTCACCGAAATGGAGCCGTAGTTCACCGGCAAGCGTACGCCCCGGAATGAGGGCCTGCATAACTGCCGATGACAGCGTCGGGTGTCCCTTGGGAACCTGGAACGCCTCCATCTCCATGTAGCGATTGACAATCTCGTCGCGATGGTTGGTCTGGTACCAGAGATCGCCATCCTGCCAGACACCGAAACAGGTGGTGTCCTGTCCCCGGGTGAGACAGATTCCGTCCTCGACGATGTCCCATCCACCCGACCAGGCCTGACCGGTGTCGTTGCGTCCGGAAAATCCGCCGTCGTCGGCAAAGGCTTCGTCGTACCAGTGGAAAAGCTGGGTGTCCTCGTCGTAGGCATAGCCGAAGCGCCAGGTTCCGTTGTGAACCGCCAGCAGGTCGTCGCCTGTGACGGCCACGGCGCGTTCGGGAATCTCCTCGAGATTGCTGTCACCGAAGAGTTCCAGGGAAATCGGACGTGCCACCAGCATGACAATGGTGCCCCCGATCCCCACTGCCGGGATCAGGAGAGCGCCGAAGACGTGCCATCTGCCCTGCAGGGCACCGCGGATCGACAGATAGAAACAGGCGATTGAGCAGATTCCGAAGGTGATGAGTACGAGTATTCCTATCCACATGCCGGCGCCGCCTGTTTGGAGGGTTGTATGGGACGATCATGCTGTTTCCGGACCCGCATGGCAATGCGCCAGCGTGAAGATGCTTCTCTGATCATGGGAATCAGCGTGTCAGTGTGACTTCCACGCCGTGGACGCAGGTGCTCTCGCCCATGTCCGACTTGCGCGGAATGTGGAGGTGATTGATGTTGGCTCCGCCCGGTCCGGGCCACCTGCTCTTGTCGGTGAGCAGCACTCCCGACGGCACGCTGTCCGAGACAACTGCGACCAGGGTGAGCGAGCCGGCATCGTTGGAGAGACTGACCTCGTCACCGGTGCTGACATCACATGACCGGGCATCATCAGGGTGGAGCGTGACCGTCGGCGAGCCGAGAAGTTCACCGATGCGCGGGTCGTTGCCATAGGAGGAGTTCATCAACCAGCGGCCAGCGGGGCTCAAGAGGCGGAATCGGCCTTCTGCTGGTGGCGGGTCTGCCACAGCCTCCGGCACGCGCGGATGACCGTCGGCCTCGGCGCTGGAGCTTGCGATCTCGATCTTGCCTGACGGAGTCGCAAACCTTCCCCCGGGCCACAGCTCCAGAGGCTCATCGCTGGCTGCAACCCAGCCACGTGTCTTCAACTCTTCCCATGACACTCCGCTTCCCTCCAGTACCTCGTCGATCAATTCCCTGTCGGTGCGGTGGAGTTCATCGTCCAACAGACCCATGGCCCGGGCGAGGCGCCGGAAGATCTCCTGGTTGGGCAGGCTCTCGCCCATCGGTTCGGCACACCGGACCTGGGCGCTGAGAAGGAGATGGAAATAGCTTGCGTTCACGTCGTCGAATTCGAGGAAGGAGGCGGCCGGCAGCACGATATCGGCGTAGCGGGATGTGTCCGTTTCAAAGCAGTCGACGACCACCGTGAACAGATCCTCGCGCATCAGCGCCCGGGTGAGCACCTTCTGTGCCGGGTTCGAGGCGAGGGGATTGCAGTTCCAGACCACGTAGGCCCGGAAACGATCCGTTGAATCGAGTGCGGCGGGGACATCCATCTGGCTGATGGAGGGGCCGGTCTCCCCGGCTTCCGTCAAGGGAGGCGTGGTTCCCTGGCGGGCCATGATGTCGAGCGTGCTGTTGAGATAGAAGATTCCGGTTCCGGGTCTTGAAATGTTGCCGGTCAGCGCAGGAAGCATGGCACAGGCGCGGAAGATGTTGCCGCCACGGAACTGGCGCTGCAGTCCCTGGCCAAGCCACAGGAGGGACGGTCCCTTTGCGTAGAGATGGGCGGTCTCTTCGATGAGGCTGACAGGGACACCGGTCACGCGGGATGTCGATTCCGGATCCGCCGCGGCGATTGCCTCCTCAACCTCGTCGTAACCTTCGACGTGGTGCGCAATCCAGGCGTCATCGAGCAGATCGTCGCGGCGGGCGATGTGGCACAGGCCGAAGGCCAGTACGGCATCGCTGCCGGGGTTGACCTGCAGATGGATATCGGCCTGGGACGCCGTGAGGTGGCGCACCGGATCGATGACGACAACCTTGGCCCGGCTCTCCTTCAGCCAGTTCTTGTGGGCATGGGGCGCGCTGTGGGCCGGATTGGCGCCCCAGACAACGATACAGGCGCTGTCCCTGGCCGTTGCGGGATCGAAACCGTTGACGCTTGAGCCCAGGACATAGTGAAGAGCCTGGTGGCCGGCATTGTTGCAGATGGAATCGGGAATGGCCTCGGTGGCGCCGATTCGGTTGAAGAACCGTTCCGGAAAGGCGTTGGCAAGGGCCGAACAGGTACCGGTGTAGTGCGTGTGAAGAATGGATTCGGGGCCGTTTTCGGTGATGATGGTGCCAAGGCGTGTTGCGATGGCGCCAAGCGCCTCTTCCCAGCTCACACGCTCGAATTGTCCCGATCCCTTCTGCCCGCTCCGGCGCAGGGGATGGAGGAGGCGGGATTCAGGATCAAGCCAGACGCCGTTGTAGGCAATGGCGCACTTGCCGCACAGGCTCCCCCGGCTCACCGGGTGTTCGGGATCGCCCAGAACCCGCGTGATCTTGCCGTGACGCCTGACCACGGCAATTCCACACCCGTCATAGCAGTCGCGGGGACAACTCGTCCGGATGATCTCGCGTTCGGTCATGAGCCTCCCGTCACATGATCCACCTCTATCTTCCCCCCTTGATGCGAATGTGACAAGGTCTCGCACCGTTCCTGCAGCTCCTGCGTCGCCAGCGATGTCGACTCGAGCCCGGCCACGCCGCAAGGCGGCATGGCCGGGATCGCATCTTGACGATGACCATGTGCAGGGTATCCACTGATGGCGGATGATGGAGGGAAGGACCTTGACCCGGAATTCCATTGAGGTGTGTCCGCTCGGACCTGTGATCGGCGCGGAGATTCACGGCCTCGACCTGGCCGAGGGAATTGATTCCTCCGCGTTTGACCTGATTCACCAGGCTCTGCTCGAGCACCTTGTCGTGTTTCTCCCGGACCAGCGTATCGGCCCGGCGGAACATCTCGCCCTTGCACGACATTTTGGCGACATTGAACCGCCTCATCCCGTGTTCGGCAACGTTGCGGGCCTGCCTCAGGTGACGATCATCGAGCAGGACGGCGATGGCAGCCTCTACAACGATGTCTGGCATACCGATGTGACCTTTCGAGAACGTCCGCCCATGGCTTCGATCCTGCATTGTCAGGTGACGCCACCGGGAGGCGGAGGTGACACGTTGTGGTCGAATCTCTACGCCCCCTACGAGGCGCTGTCGCCAGTGGTCCGCGACATGATCGAGGACCTGACGGCGGTTCACGACTATTACATGTCGTTCGGGCCTTCGGTTCTGGCCGGCGAGGGCGGGATCGAGCAACTTGCCCGGGACATCATCGCGTTGCCGCCCGTGGAACATCCGGTGGTACGCACACATCCGGAAACCGGAAGGAAGGGGCTGTTCGTCAATCGAACCTTCACGAAGGAGATCAAGGGTCTCAGAGGAGTCGAGAGCGACCATATCCTGAGAATGCTGTGCGAGTTTGCGGAGCACCCCAACTACCAGGTGCGCCGTTCCTGGAAGCCCCGTGATCTGGCGATATGGGACAACCGGTGCACCATGCACCTGGCGTCCTCCGACTTTACAGGACATCGCAAGATGCACCGTGTCACGGTCATCGGCGATCGGCCTTTCCACTAGGTCGTGGCAACCGGCAGACATCGGTGGTCGACGTCTTTGATTTCATCATCGTTGGTGGAGGATCGGCCGGGTCTGTCCTGGCCGCGCGTCTGAGCGAAGAAAGCTCGTGCCGCGTCCTTCTCCTCGAGGCAGGTGGCACAAACCGGGATTTTCGTGTCGCCATGCCGGCGGCCAACGTGTTCGCCGTCGGCAATCCGCGCTTTGACTGGTGCTACCTCACCGAACCCCAGCGGCATCTCGACGGCCGCCGAATCCACTGGCCCCGGGGACGCGGACTCGGGGGTTCGAGCGCGATCAACGGCATGATTTACATACGCGGCAACGCGGCGGATTACGATCGCTGGAGACAGATCGGTCTCGAGGGATGGGCCTGGGCCGATGTGCTGCCCTACTTCCGCAAGGCGGAAAGCAGGGACGGTGGCGGCGATCATTGGCGTGGCGATTCAGGGCCGCTGCTGACCGGACCGGCGGGACGGCCGCTGCCGATCGATCATGCGTTCATTGAGGCCTGCCTCCAATCGGGATTGCCGGCGAATCCGGATTTCAACGGCGCCGGCCAGGTTGGCGCCGGTCTGCTCGATGTCACCGTGCGCGACGGCCGACGTTCCAGCATCTCGAGATGTTATCTCGGGCCTGCCGGCTCACGGCCCAACCTGGAGATCCGCACCGGAAGTCTTGCCTCGTCCCTGGTGATCGAGGGACATCGCGCCAGAGGCGTGCGCTACCGGCGGCGTTCCGCCATGGAAGAGGTTCATGCCTCCCGTGAAGTGATCGTCTGTCAGGGCGCTATCGGTTCTCCGCAACTCCTTATGCTGTCGGGTATCGGTCCGGAGGAACACCTGCGCCGGCTCGGAATCGAGGTGAAAGCAGCGAGTCCGGGAGTGGGGGCAAACCTGCAGGACCATCTCAACATACCGGTCCGGTTCCACTGCCGGCAGCCGCGCGAGACCCAGGCCCGCTGGGCCCGTCCACTGATGGCTTTCCTGCTCGGTGCCTCGTGGTTTGCCAGCGGCGGTCGGGCGGGCCCCGGCGCGCATCCTTTCTGGTCGGCTGGCGCCTTTTCCAGAGGCGGTGCCGAAGCGCCGGACTTTCCGCGATTCCAGGTCTTTTTTACGCCCATGGTCATCGCCGAAAGCCGACGTCACCGCATGAAGACTGCCGTCGACGGCTTCCAGTTCGATGTGAACCAGATGCATCCGCTCTCGCGCGGCCACATCAGACTCAGGAGCCCTGATCCCGGGGATCATCCCGTCATCGAACCGAACTACCTTGCCGAAGAGGAGGACCGGCGAGACTTCATCGATGCGGTCAGGTGGGCGCGCGATATCGCGCACCAGCCGGCACTGGCTCCCTATCGCGGAGCCGAGATGGACCCGGGAGAGCACGTGTTGAGCGATGACGACATTCTCTCGGCGGTCGCCCGTGGCGCCCAGTCGGGATATCATGCTTCGGGAACCTGCAGGATGGGGGCGCCGGGCGACCCGTTGGCGGTTGTCGACGACCAATTGAAAGTGAGGGGTGTCGATGGCCTCAGGGTGGTCGATGCCGCGGTGATGCCAATGATCGTGACGGGAAACACCAATGCGCCGACAGTCATGATCGCCGAAAAGGCAGCTGACATGATACGTGGGCACACGCCCCTGCCGCGGCGCGAGGCCACCGCCGGATACGGCTCATGACAGCGGGGATGCCCTATCTTCTCAGGCCGAATCCCGACGATTCCCGTCTGACGCGTTCGGTGTCCGGCGTCGATCAGGACGGCAACCGGGTCGATCGGGCCGTCACCGTGGAGACGCCCCTGACGCTGTTTCTCAATGATCAGGAAATCGTCACCATGATGACGATCGGGGACTTTCCGGACTACCTGGCCGTGGGCTACCTGTTGAACCAGGGGATGCTGGAGGGAATCGGCGAGGTCACCGGAATCGACCATGACGAGGAGACTGCCACACTGGTCGTGCGCACCCGCCGGAAGACCGACTACGAGGAGAAACTGCGGAAGCGCACCCTGACATCGGGATGTGCCCAGGGCACGGTCTTTGGCGATCTCATGGATGAAATCGAGTCCGTCAACCTGGACCGGAATGCGGTTGTTCACACCGGATGGCTCCATGCCCTCACGAAGACGATCACGGCGACGCCGAGTCTCTATCTCAAGGCCGGGGCCATCCACGGTTGCGTACTCTGCGAGGGTGACCGTCCGCTGGTCTACATGGAAGATGTCGGACGGCACAATGCCGTCGACAAGATTGCCGGTTACATGGCCCTCGAGAACATTCAGGCCACCGGCAAGCTCTTCTACACGACCGGCCGGCTGACCAGCGAAATGGTGATCAAGACGGCGCGCATGAACATCCCGGTCCTGGTCTCCCGTTCAGGGTTCACGGCTTGGGGTGTCGAACTCGCCCGCCAGGTCGACATGACACTCATTGGCCGCCTGCGTGGCAAGCGGTTCATGGTGGCTGCGGGCGCGCATCGCGTGCGCTGGGATGACCAGCCCGTTCTGGATCCTGGCGGGGGATGACGGCGATGTCGGAGGTGCGCAATGACGTGGCCGGGACGGTGCTCGCCGGCGGATTGGCGCGGCGCATGGGTGGCAGGGACAAGGGCATGCTGGATCTCGGTGGCCGCAGCATTCTCGATCACGTGATCGCCCGCTTGCGCCCCCAGGTGCGCATGATGGCGCTCAATGTCAATGATGATGCCTCGCGCTTCGACTCGCCCGTGTTGTCACGAGCGCCCGACATGTTGCCGGGGCGCCCCGGACCCCTTGCCGGGGTGCTGGCCGGACTCGACTGGACCTTTGCCAATGTTCCGGGTCTGCACTGGATCGTCACGGTGCCCACGGATACGCCGTTCCTGCCCTTCGACCTGGTCGAGAAGCTGTTCGCGGCGGTGAGGGCGTCCGGTGCCGACATGGCCTGCGCCGCCTCCGCCGGCAGACGCCATCCGGTGGTTGGCCTGTGGCCGGTTCGCCTGCGAAATGAATTGCGCCAGGCCTTGATCATGGATGGCGTACGCAAAATCGACGCCTGGACAGGATGCTACCGGGTGGCCGAAGCGTCGTTCAGCGACCAACCGGTGGACCCCTTCTTCAACGTCAACCGACCGGCTGACCTCGACACGGCCCGAACCCTCCTGGCACGCCTTGAGTGTCTCGGGTCCGGAGTGGCAGCAACCTGAGGGGCGACGCAGTCTCCGGGAACAGAAGGCAGTGACCGGGTGCTCCGTCGACTGACCGGGGTTGGCAAGTCCGGGTGATTTTGGCACACAGCAGACCATTGTCGCAGGAGTGTCGCGCCATGAGTGCCGAGGAAAGCCCCGCGCCCGGTGGGGCTCATGACTTCATTCGCGCGATCGTTGCCGACGATGTCGCGGCCAGCCGTGTCGGTACTGTCGTCACGCGGTTTCCCCCGGAACCCAACGGGTATCTCCACATTGGCCACGCCAAGTCGATGTGCCTCAACTTCGGTATCGGCGGGGAGTTTGCCGGACGCTGTCACCTGAGGTTCGATGACACCAATCCGCTGCGCGAGGAGCAGGAATACATCGAGGCCATCCAGGAAGATGTCCGCTGGCTCGGCTTCGAGTGGGGAGAGCACCTCTACTTCGCCTCGGACCACTTCGAGCAGCTCTATGCCTGGGCCGAACATCTCATCCGCAATGGCGATGCCTATGTCGATTCCCAGTCGGTCGACGACATGCGCGAGGCCCGTGGCACATGGAACGCTCCGGGTCGCGACAGCCCCTGGCGGAACCGCTCGTCCGAGGAGAATCTCGGTCTCTTCCGGCGCATGCGAGCCGGTGAGTTTCCCGACGGCGCACACGTGCTGCGAGCGAAAATCGACATGGCCTCGGGCAACATGAACATGCGCGATCCGGTGCTCTACCGCATTCTTCACGCGCACCATCCGCGCACCGGCACGACGTGGTGCATCTATCCGACCTATGACTATGCGCACGGCCAGTCGGATGCCATCGAGGGTGTGACCCATTCGCTGTGCACTCTCGAATTCGAGGATCACCGGCCACTCTATGACTGGCTGATCGACCATCTTCCGGTACCCCGGGTGCCCCGCCAGTACGAGTTCGCGAGACTCAACCTTGCCTCGACGGTTCTGTCGAAGCGGGCGCTCATCGCCCTTGTCCGCGACGGCCATGTCAACGGCTGGGATGATCCGAGGATGCCGACGCTGCGCGGCATGAGACGCCGGGGCATTCCGCCGCAGGCGGTCCGCGAGTTCATTTCGAGGGTTGGGGTTGCCAGGGCGGACAATCTCGTCGACCCGGCCATGCTCGACAACTGTGTGCGTGCGCATCTCAACCGCACCGCATTGCGCCGCATGGCGGTGCTGCGGCCGCTGAAAGTGGTCATCGAGACGTGGCCGGAGGATCAGACCGACGAACTCGAGGCGATCAACAATCCCGAGGATGAAGGGGCGGGGCGCCGCCCGTTGCTCTTCACCCGCACCCTCTACATCGAACGCGACGATTTCATGGAGGATCCGCCGCGCAAGTTCTTCCGCCTGGCCCCGGGCCGGGAGGTCCGCCTGCGTCACGGCTACTTCATCACCTGTCAGGAGGTCGTGAAGGATGCGGGCGGCGACATCGTGGAGATTCGCTGTACCCACGATCCGGCTACCAGGGGTGGCGGCTCTCCCGATGGGCGCAAGGTCAAGGGCACCCTTCACTGGGTCTCGGCCGATCATGCCGTCAGCGCCGATATCCGTCTCTATGACCGTCTCTTCACAACCGAGACACCGGGCAGTGGTGGAGACATTGTCGCCGACCTCAACCCGGACTCCTGTGTCGTTCTCGATGACTGCCGTGTTGAACCAGCCGTTCTCGATGCTGCTCCCGGGGACGTCCTGCAGTTCGAACGCCAGGGCTACTTCTGCGTCGATGCAGACTCCACCAGCGAGCGTCCGGTATTCAATCGTACGGTTGGACTGCGCGACAGCTGGGCCCGCGTCCGGCGCAACACGCCGTGACGGCAAACCGGTCCTGCAGTATCGGGAAGGCATCAGGCGCTCTCCTTGCCGTCCTGCTCGACTCCATCAACCAGTCGTTTTTTCATTCCCGCATGCTGAGGGCCTGGGGCCACTCGAAAGCCATGGAGTCCAATGACCACTGGATGCGGCAGATGCGCCAGGCGTCATCCCTGGTCGGAGCCATGGCGGAGCGGAGCATCCGCCCGGGTGACAAGCCGGCGTCGGACCTCGTCATAGGACGTGATGCCCGGACGGTGCTCGCCGCCGATGCCGCCCAGGCGGAACGTTGTGCCAGGGCTGCCCTGGATGCGGCTGCGGTGCTCCCCGACGGCGCCATGCGGACGCTGATGAGCGAGATCGTGGCCAGTGAAGAAGCACACGCCGCACGACTCCGGGCTTGGTGTGAGGGGTCACCAGAAGACACGCGTCATGCCAAGCACCTTTTGCCCAAGCCGGATGCCCGGCCGGTGGCGCTCGAGGCACTTAACGGGGCGCTTCGCCCGCTCGTCGCCGCCGTCAGCCAGATCTTCCTGCATAGCCTCGTCTTCGGCTGCGCCGGCAGGAAGAAGGATGCGGAACGCGAGCTGGTTGCCGCCCTCGAGGTCATGGCGCGGGCCGAGGCGCTCCTCGAACGACTTCTCGATCTTGGCGGTCTGCCGGACTATCGCCGCCATGGCTGCATCGTCATGGGAAGCGGGCGTGCAGCCGCCGAGCGGACAGCCCGCGATATCCACGACGACATCATCGCCGAACTCGAGGGTGGTCTGGCGACACTCGATGCCATCGCCGATCCCCTGACGCATACCCTCATCGACGGCATTCTGAGGGCCGAACGCGCCGCAAGACAGAAGGTGGCACGGCGTCTCGACAGGATGGCCGCCGCTCCGTCAATGGCACGACGTACGTCGTGACCCGATCTCATGCGGCTCGCCCGTGTGGTGGGGTCGGTCACGTCGACGGACATGAGCACACTGACGGGCGTCTGCTCGAAGGTGGCCTTGCCAATACCCGCGCCGTCCGTATTGACCCGGAGCGCGCGGATCGTCGAGAGTACGGTCTGCGAAGCCGAACCGATCCACAGCACAGAGTTCACAGCGATGTCACGCCTCATCTCCTTGCTGGCCGGCCTTGTCTTCCTGGCGCCGGCTGCGCCGGCCCAGGATCTGGAGCCGATTACGGTCGCCGTCAGCCTCTCGATACCGCCCTATGTGATTGCCGACGAACGGCGCGGCATGGAGTACGACATCGTCCGCGATGCGCTGGCGGATGCCGGATACGAGATGGAGCCCGTCTTCATGGAACTGGGTGCCGTCCCGGAAGCGCTGGCACGAGGCGAGGTTGACGCAGCCATGACCGTCAGCCCGGACGCGAACCCTGGCGCAGCCCTGTCGGAGGTCGCGATCGTCTACCACAACCAGGCGATGACGCTGGCGGATCGCAACATCGCCATCGACACCATCGAGGATCTGGCGGACCATTCGGTCATGGCGTTCCAGAACGCGCGGCTCTATCTGCCCGATCCCTATCGCGCCGTCGCCGACGGCAATCCCGCCTACAGAGAGGTCGCCGAACAGTACCGTCAGAACCTGGCGCTGTTCACGGGCGAGGTCGACGTCGTCGTGGCCGACATCAACATCTTCAACTGGTTCACGGACGACCCGAGGGTGGTCTCCATGGCCGACACCGGGCAGCCGGTGACCCGGCACGCGATCTTCCCGCCTTCCTCCTACCGCGTCGGCTTCCGCGACGAGGCGACGCGCGACGCCTTCGACGTGGCGCTCGCTGCGATGCGAGCCTCCGGCCGCTACGACTCCATCATCGAGAGCTACGGCGGGACGCCTTGACGGCAAACCTCGATACGCCCCTTCGGGTGAGCCCGAGACATTTGGGGTGGTTCGAGGCTTGTGTGCGATGTCTGCGCGTGACGTGAATTGCCGGTTGAGGATGCAGATCGCATCCGGCGACCGTGTGACCACGGGGATACAACCCGGTCAAGCAGGACTTGACGCACCATGCAGTGACAGAGTGTCGCGGCAATGGACATCCGCGATGCCTGCTTCCGTGCGTGCTGCGCGCCAGAATTGACGGGATGTACATGTCGGCGGACCGTGTCCCAGACGTGGTGTATGAGATCTGGCTCCGCGGGCGCTGAGGTAAGTCGCCCGCCGCAGCGACCGCCAAGTCTGGCGGTCGCATTCGCCACGTGACCGGCGGTTCTCTCCTTCGTTCAGAAACCGGCCTTCAGCTCCTCCCAGCGCAGGGCAAGGACTTCGGGCTCGTTCATGGTCTGCTGGAAAGCGGTGCCCTCCAGGAATTCTTCGACGTTCTTGGATTGACCGATTGAACGCAGGAATTCCTCGTCAAAGCCGTCATATGACTTTGCGTTGGAGTGACCGTAGTACCAGTTGGAGATCTCGTATGCGCCCGCTTCCGGTGAAATAAACGAATCGATGATGTCGTGGCTTCTTTCGTAAAGTCCGTCCTCGATCGCAGCCGGATGAACGCACAGCCCGCAATGCCACGTCAGAGCCCCTTCTTTCGGCGTGCCGAATGCGAACTCCATTTCCGTGTTCTGGGCCTGCTCTGTCAGTTCCGAAAGGAGGCCATTGGTACCCGTCGCGATCACAAGCTCACCGGAAGCCAGCGCCTGCGCCTGCTCCGTGTGCGACGTTGTGTACAGGCGGTTGAGCGGTATCTGCTCCCTCAGTGCGTCCTCGCACTGGATGCGTTCCGCTTCGTTCATGTTCCAGGGATCGATACCCAGGGTGAGAGCCGCGATTGCAAAGGCCTCGTAGGAATAATCCGATATGGAAACACGACCGGCATACTTCTTGTCCCACAGGGCCTTCCAGGTCTGATCCTCCGGATTTGCGTACTCGGGCGCCAGGTCCGTACGAATGATGATCGAGGTCTGCCCCCAGTCCTCCGGGACGTAGAGCCGTTGGCCGTCAACCACCGAGTTGGGGGCATTCTTGAAGACCTCGAAGACGTCCGGCCAGTTGCTCAGCAAAGAGGTGTCGATGGGCGCCAGCAGACCAGCATCGTTCCAGAGCTTGAGGGACGGACCGCACGGAAAGGTCACGTGGGGGTTAAAGCCGGCTCTCATCTTGGCGAAGGCCTCGTCCTCATCGGCGAAAAACGTGTACGTCGGCTCCGAACCATATTTTGCAATATAGTGGACCAGGAACTCGGGCGCGTCGTAGCCAACCCAGGTGAAGAACACCGGGTGTTCGTCCGTCGTCTCGGCGAGGGCGCCACCTCCCATCGTTGCCACGGCGGTAGTACCGATGCCGAAGGACGCCATGATTCGGTGCGCCTGGCGGCGGGTCAGCCTTCCATTGCAAAGAAGGTCATGAAACCTCGTCGTTTCCATCAGCGGTCTGAATATCATCGTCTTCTCCTCGTGTTGTATTGTTGCCAGAAAATCCATCTCCCTCAGTCAGCATGCTCTGTCCATGGTGTCTGATTCGGGACCAACCGGCAACTCTCGGGCTGTTTTGTCGGGCCGGTCTCGTGCCCCCTGTGCCTATGGCGTCCGGACTCATTGGGTTGTGTCTTCGCAAGTGTTGTCGTCATGCGGCCCGTGACAAAGTCCATGCCTCCGTCCGGTCATCGTGGTCTGGGATCTGATGCACCATCGTTGTTGCGGTGCGACGATCGGAACCGGAAACCGCTTGCACTCAACGCCGTGTAAGGGAGTTCTCCGCCTCGCCGCTGCCACCGGATGTTCCATCCTGATGACACGCGGTTCTCGCCCGGATTGTCGCACTGTACATGGGAGACGTTGACAGATGATCATCACCGCCATTGATGGCGTCGAAGGCCGAGCGGTCGCCGACTGCCTCGTCATCGTGTCCGGTGAGGCAGCGATGGGCACGACTCTGTCTGGTGACGCCTTCGCTGGCATCGCCGATCTCGTTGGAGGACGTTCGGGCGCCTACGAGGACGAGTTGCGCAAGGCGAAGGACGCGGCCATCGGACGGATGAGCAAAGACGCAAGCGCACTCGGAGCCGATGCCTTCGTCAGTGTTGATCTCGACTGAGAACACTTCGGCGTTGGCAATCGGTCCATGCGCATGGTCACCCGGCGGTGCGGCTGCACTGATCAGTGTTCATTAGCCCGACTTCCGCAACTCGGGGGTCGTGAGGATGCTAACTCATTGAATAGTCTTGATCGGCGCCCCAAAGGTCGGCACTACAAGGCGCCGAACGGAGAGGCGGCCCGGCGTGCCGTCAGGCGGAGATCCGTGGCGCAGGCTGTTGCGGCAGGGTCATGCCGAGTTGGTGCAGCAGTAGCTGGTGCTCCTTGTTCGGTCGGGTGTGGCGCGGCAGGACGAGGTGCCGGCCGTCGGTGGTGGGCAGATGGACGTCGACCATCTGGATGGTGGCGAAGGCCTCGAGGATGGCGCGCGGGGTGAGGCCCGAGGCGCGCGGCCGGGCGAGGTTCTTCAGGGTCACCAGCAGGCAGTAGGCGATGAACGAGACGAAGATGTGCGCCTCGATGCGCTCCTCGCGCTGATGGAAGATGGGGCGGATCGCGAGGTCGTGCTTGAGTTCCTTGAACGCCTGTTCGATCTCGACGAGCTTCATGTACAGCTGCCACAGCGTGGCGGGGTCTTCGGCGACCATGTTGGATCGCAGCAGGTAACGGCCCTCGCGACGGCGGACCCGGCGCAGCCGGTCGCGCCGCAGGCGGAATGAGAAGCCGTTGGCGGCGAGTTCCCTGTCGGTCCCGGGCACGGCGATGTCGACCAGGCTCCAGGCCCGGCCCGCCTCCTTCCTGGCGCCGCCGAGCTTGAGCAACAACTGATCCCGGCTGTTCGACTGCTCTTGCAACTCGACCAGTCGACGCCACAGCCTCTTCAGCCGGCGCCGGCGCATGCCACGCTCCTTCTCCTGTCGCCCCTCGCTGTGCACCAGGACGTAGAGCTCGCCGTCCTCGACCAGAAGCTTGACGTTCACCGACTGGCGCACCTCCTGCCAGGGCAGGCCCAGGAACACCTTCTCGAGCCGCGTCAGCCGGCCCTTGGGCGTGCCCACCAGGTAGCGCACCGGCGCATCGCCCTCGCGCATCGCGGCCAGCGTCTCCTCGGTGGGGATGCCGCGGTCCATGATCCACACCCGGTCGGAGCGGCCATACTGATCCTCGATCTTCTCGAGGAACGCCGCCAGCGTGGCGTCGTCGGAGGTGTTCCCCGGCATCACCTCATAGGCCAGCGGAAAGCCCTCCGGCGTGACGATCAGCGCAATCACCACCTGCACGCAGTCGGGCCGCTTGTCCCGGCTGTAGCCGAAGCGGCGCTTGTCATCGAACGCAGGATCGCTCTCGAAGTAGGTCGAGGTCAGGTCATAGAGCAACACGTCGAAGCGCGCCTCGAACAGGGTCGCCCAGCGGTCGCGCAAGAACGAGAAGAAGTCCTGCTTGTGCGCCAGAAGCTTGTCGAGACAGCGATAGAGCGTGTCGTCGGCGATCGCCCGCTCGCTGCCCAGAAGATCGCGAAGCGCGCTGTGCTCGTACCAGTGACGGTGAAGCCGCCACTCGCTGCCCGGGTCGATCAGCCGGTAGCAGACCTGGATCTTCAGGATGTCCAGCCACCGCGTGCCCTGCCGGCTCGGCGGCAGACGCTCTTCCCAGAAGCGGTCCAGGTCCAGGCGATCCCACAAGGATAGCGCCAGCCAGCACGCCCCCCACTGGCGCGGGTCGTGAAGCGCCACCTGCGCAAGGTTGATCTTCACCACTTCGCAGGCCAGTGCCGGCGCCTCCCGGTCTTCGGGAAACAGCGCCATCTGCCGCCATCGCGACTTGCCCTCCACCACCTCGATCGAGCGGCACCACGCCGCGCGCTGGCTGTCGTTGATCTCGCCGAGATAGAGCACCTGACGCTGAACAACCCGGCCGCCGTGGACCCGGACGTTCTCCACCACGCTCCAGTAGCGGTGCTCCTTGCCGTCCTTGAAGCGTCTCTTGCAGCGCACGAACATGGGCGCAGAGTCCGGATCTTCGCCAGCCCAATCAAGGGGGTAGGTCGGCACTACACGCCGTTCCGGAGAGACAACGCACGGAAAACCGCCGCTTCTCGGGCCGGAAAACCGTCAAATCAGTCGAATCGCGCGACGAGTTGCGGAAGTCGGGTTAGTAACGTCGACTGCAATCCGTTGCTGATGGGGGAGGAGGGTGTTCGGCCTGTCGGCGAACGCAAGCGGGTACATTCAGCGGCCCTTGATCCTCGCAAGTTCGCGAGGTCAGGCACTTCGGCACAGAAGGTATCCGCCTGAGCGCTCTGGCGCATACCCACGGTCGTCACGTCGATTCCGCGAAGCCATCCATGTCTTCTCCCCGGCAATCGTCAGCAGCCCTCACCACGGCTACGTCATGACCGGTTCGATGACATGGAGCTCACGGCGGAATGGAACGTCGCAGGGATCGATCTCCGTGCCGAGTTCACGAGCATAGCGGTGCCCCTCGTAGACGGCAGTGGCGATGATGCCCGGCGCCTGGCAATCGCCAACCCGGCGCACGGAGCGGATGCCGGTATCGGACCTGCCTTCGAGCGCCTGCACCACCTCATGGTAGAGGCCGTCTTCCGGCAGGCGCGCCGTCACCATGACGACGCCGTCGACCGGCAGCGTCACCTCGCGATTCCGCAAGCTGTCATGCAGCAGCGCCTGTCCGCTCTCCACGGCGAGAAGGGTCGTGTTGGCATGGAGATCCACGCCGGCGCCATGAAGGCGTTCCTGGTTCGCCTCGTGTTCCAGCGTGTGGACGAGCCAGGCGGCGACCGTCGCCATCGGCGTCACCAGACTCACGTCGTAGTCTTCCGCGCTCAACATCTCTGCCAGCACACTGGCCATGTAGTAATGGTCGTCGTCGAACAGCAGCACCCTGCGTCCCGGTGGCCGGCGCCCCGCCAGTATGTCGTCGGGCGTGAGGACGTGTGCCGCGTCGCTCCCGGGCACAGGTGAGGTGAGGCGGCGGCCGCAGCCGTCTCGCCGCCAGGTTGCGCCGGTCGCGATCGCCACGTGATCGGCTCCAAGTTCGAGAATCTGGTCTGCGTCAAGGCGGCTCGAGCGGTAGATATCGACATTGGACATCCGCTGAATCTGGCTCATTCGATAGTCGCGTACACGGGCCCAGGCAGCGAGTCCTGGCAGCCGGCTCTCGAGGGTGACTCGACCGCCAAGTTCGTCCTGCGCTTCGGCCAGTGTGACACGGAACCCCCGCAGTCCGGCGGCACGCGCGGCCTCGAGCCCGGCGGGTCCTGCGCCGACGACGAGCAGGTGTGCATCGGTTTCTGCCGGTGGCAGGGTTTCCGGGTGCCAGTCCTTGCGCCATTCCTCGCCGAAGGTCGGATTCTGGGTGCAGCGTGCCGGCGCCGTCATCTGGGTCCAGCCGATGCAGACATTGCAGCCGATGCATTCGCGGATGTCGTCAAGCCGGCCTTCCTCGACCTTTTTCGGCAGAAACGGATCGGCGATCGACGGTCGTGCGGCGCCGATCAGGTCGACGATACCGCGGCGAATCGCCGAGACCATGGCGTCAGGCGACGTGTAGCGTCCGACAGTGGAGACCGGCTTGGTGGTCACCTGCTTCACGAAGGCGACATAGTCCTCCTGGTAGCCTTCCGGCGCGAACCGAGACGTCTTCGAATCGTTCGTCCAGTCGCTGACGTTGACATCCCACAGGTCCGGAAGTTCGGCCATCATCTCGACCGCCTCGCGACCCTCGGCGTGCCACTCGAGACCGTCCGGTCCCATCATCTCGTCAACGGCAAAGCGCACCACGACTCCGGTGGTGTCACCGACCGCTTCGCGTGTCTCCTCAAGCAGTTCGCGGAACAGGCGCAACCTGTTCTCGAGACTGCCGCCGTATTCATCGGTCCTCTGGTTGTGGCGCCGTGCCAGAAAGTGGCTCGGCACCGTCCCGTCGTGCCCGGCATAGACGATGACAATGTCGAAGCCGATATCGCGCGCCCGGATGGCGGCCCGCCTGTGGGCGCGGCGGTACTCCCGGATATCCGCGAGATCCATGGCGCGCGCCTGGATTGGCGCAAGACTCCAGTTCGCCGGCCGGTGCATCGGACCGATCGGAATCTCCCGGCTGTAGAGATTTGGCGTGTCGTGGCCGTTGTGCACGAGTTCGATGCCGGCGAGGCTTCCGTAGCGGTGCACCTCCTCGGCCATGCGGCCCAGATAGACTTCGTCGCTGGTGTCCCACATGTTCGTTTCGGCGTAGGGCGAGGCGTCGCCGCTTGCCAGAAAGTCGCACTGTTCGGTGCAGACGATTCCCCAGCCGCCTTCGGCCTTCGCACCCCGCATGCCGATCATGGCGTTGGGATAGACCCTGCCCATGCCGTTGCAGTGGGGCACCTGGTAAAACCTGTTGGGCGCGGTGACCGGGCCTATCCTGAGGGGTTCGAACAGGATGTCGTAACGGGGATCGCGGGTCACGGATCGTCCTCCAGGCTTGTGTTCAGAGGGTGTGGTGCGGGCGTTGGCCACGCAGGTGGTGAGGGCAGTGTTCACCCGTCGCGAGGACCGCGACCATGGCCTTCCAGGTCTCGACCTGGTGGTCAATGAACTCCTTGCCGTACCTGTCTTCCAGGTCGGCGCGTGACGCGCCCGTCAGAAAATCGAGTTCGCTGCGGCTCACGTTCCTGTACCAGGGATTGCGGTTGGTCAGGCTCACGTTCACGAATCCTGCCCCCCTGAGGGCAGCCTCGTAGCGGTCTGGAGAGGCCATCGAGAAATCGAGCCCCTCCAGTTCGATGTAACGCGCCATCCCGGGGCTCGGAGTGTCATCGTGGGAGATCAGCCAGTCCGAGGCAGCGAACCAGCCGCCGGGTTCGAGAACGCGGAACACCTCGCTGGCAAGGGCATCCTTGTCCGCGACATGGATGATGGCGTCCTTGGAAAAGACGACATCGAAGCTCCGGTCGGCAAACTCGAACGGGCCGGGTTCCACCTGCCGTATCGTCACCCGATCGGCGGCGCCTGCCTCGCGTGCGCGCTCACGCGCCGCATTGCAGGCAGGCCCCTCGACGTCGATGCCGGTGACTCGGGCGGCGCCGTGATCGAGTGCCAGCGAGAGTGTGATGCCGCCTGATCCGCAACCGATGTCGAGAACGCGGGCTCCGTCAAGGTCGAGACCCTCGAGGATGCGCGTGACCTCGTCGGGCCCTCCGGGCGAGAGGTATCCGCTTCCCCACACCTCCTCGAGAAAGGTGATGTAACTGTCGTCATAAAGCTCTTCGTCCACGATCTCCTCCGTCAACTCCCTGGACGCAACAGTCCATACGTTCGTTCAAGGTGCCGCGTTGCTAAGTCACCGACAGGAACGGGTGTCGCTGTCGGATCACTTTCCCCGAGACTTCGGGAATGGCGGCGTCATCCTCCGCCCTGGATCCTGGCGTCTTCCTTTGTACCGACCTGGCTGCGGCCGGCCCGCCAGGAAGGCTCCGGTGGCGTGTTGACCCACGCAGGACAATCTCCCCCGTAGTAGCCGCACTGGTCATCGCCGAAGCCATGGGTCATGTAACCCAGCAACGCTCGCAGGCGGAGGCCGTAGCGGGCCGCCATCTCGGGTGGTGTCGTCAGGTATTGGTTTTCCTCCGGTCGCAGCCAGCCGAGGCAGTAGCTGTTGACAAGACCGAGACGTGGCACGTTGCTCCGGTTGGCGCCGCCGCTGTGCCATGTCGAACCGAGGTAGAAGAGCGCTGAACCCTTCGGCATTTCGGCAACGGCCCAGCGGGATAAGTCCGGCAGATGCCATGCGCGGACATAGCGGTGGCTGCCGGGAATCACGCGGGTCCCGCCGTTCTCCTTCGTGAAGTCGCACAGGGACCACAAGACGCCGAGGACCAGTTCCATGCCGGCGATGTCGATGGGGTAGACCGTGTCGTCACGGTGCAACGCCTGGTCCGTTTCACCTGGCATGATCTCGATCGCCGTCAGGCTGCTGATCCGGTAGGTCTCGGCAAACGGCAGGAGAATTCGGTCGGCAACGGCGACGACGAGATCGTGATCCACGAGTCCGGCCGCACTCGGCGCCGTGGACAACACGCCACCGCAGTGATGCGTCAGGTCTCCGTTGAAGGCACTGCGTGACTTCAATCCTTCGGCATCGAGCTGGGGCCGCAGTTCGCTGGCCACGGTGTCGACCAGGTCCGGAGGAGCGAGTTCCTTCACGGCGACGGTACCGTCGCGTTGCAGGATGCTCGCGACGGTATCGGCATCGGCAGTGCGATCGAGTACGGTCAGGTCCATCGTGGTCTCCTTGGGTCGAGGCAGGGTGTGCGTGCCTTTCGTCCGGTTCCGACCCCGGACCTTACCACGACACGGCCAGCCCGACACTGCGAACACATCCTCTCGTCCTGCAGAGTCCGTGTCGTCATCCGTTTGCGCGCCAGCCGAGATTCCGGTTCGTGCTCACAAGGCGGCTATCCCCCGGCGTCACGCGAAATCGGGCATCGTCAGGGAGTTGACGACCACGCGTCCCCGGGATTGTCCTGGCGATCCGTTCCCGCGATAATCTGCGCGGAGGAAGAATGCACGGTTACCAAAGCACGCAGGCAGCCAGAACGGCCGCCACTCTCGAGTCCATGTCCGCCATGGCGGCAGACGGCAACGCCGGATGGGTGACGCTGCCGGCGGATGCGTACTGCAATCCGGACATCCATGCCCTTGAGATCGAGAGGATCTTTAGGGCGGGATGGATCGCTGTCGGCCGGACCGACGAGGTCCGCGAACCGGGCAGCTACCTTGCCCGCGAGATCGTCGGGACGCCGGTCGCCATGGTGCGCGATCAAAAGGGGTGTCTCAGGATCTTTGCGAACATCTGTCGTCACCGCTGGATGAAGGTTCTCGAGGGGAAGGGACGCAAGGCCGTCATCACCTGTCCCTATCACGCCTGGGTCTACGGTCTCGACGGATGTCTGCGCCGGGCGCCGGGCATGGAATGCCATCCCGGATTCGATGCTGCCGCCACCCGCCTGGAAGAGCTAGCTTTCGAGGTCTGGCACGGATTCGTTTTCGTCAATCTCGACGGTCGTGCCGATCCTCTGGCGCCGCGTCTGACGGGCGTTGAGGAGACGATCCGCCCCTACGGCCTCGACAACTGGTTCACCGCACGCACCCTGGACCTCGGAGAGGCCCCCTGGGGCTGGAAGGTGATGCAGGACAACGGCGAATGCTACCACCATGAAGGGTTGCACGCGGAAACCTTCCAGACCGTCTTTCCCGGCGAGAGATCCGGCACGACCTGTGGCGACGACTGGATACTGCAGTGGAGTCCGGCGCGCGAGGAGAGCCTGGAAACACTGGCCGACGGGACCAGGGTCATGCCCGGGTGCTACTTCGAGCCGCTCGATGGCCTCGACACGTTCCACCGCACTCACTTCGTGCTGGTCTATGTCCTGCCCAACTACCTGATCTACCTGCAGCCCGATTGCGGCATCATGATTCGCTTTCTTCCCGTCGATGTGGGCCGTTCACACATGGAGGTCGATCTTCTGGTCCCGGAAAGCGCCCGCCGTCTGACGGACTTCGAGGCGCGGCTCGATCGCTTCGAGAGCTTCTTCCACCGCTTCAACGACGAAGATATCCCCGCCAACACGGCGATCCAGAAGGCTCTGGAAAGCGGCCGGGCCTCGCCTGCGCCGCTCTCCCGTCACGAACAGCACAACCGTCATGTCGCCTGGTGGGTAGCCAGCAGACTTACAAGCGACCCGATGCCCTGACATCGCCCCTGTTACCGGGGCCATCATCTGCCCACCTTTCAGTTCGATTCGACGCCACGTCGCCTTGCAGGAAGGCGGGGATGATTGGATAACCGTGTTGGGAGGAATGGAAGGGATCGCACCCGCAAGGAGACACCGATGGAGGTCCCTGATTGCGGGATCCGCCCTGGCAGCCTCGAAGAGGCTCGCCGGCGCGGGGAAGCCAGTGGTTACGCTGGAACAGGGCACATGGATTGATCCGCGGACTATCCGTGTCGCCTGTCACAAGGCCCGCCATCTCACCCGCTCCGATACACCGACACCCCGAATGCCGCTCCCGACAACGAGCTGCCCGACGCCATCGCCAGCTGGTCGGACTCAGGGGTGGACGGTCACAGTGATGCAGGAGGCCCGGGTGGCGTCGTGGAAGACAGTCTGTGTCGCGACGACGGGGGTGGCACCCTGACCAAACGGCTCACCGGTGTTGAGATTGCGGTCGTAGCGGTTGAAGTTGCTGGAGGATATCTCGACGGCGAGGCGGTGACCGGGAGCGAGTGCATAACTGGTCGACCACAGGTCGATGTCGAGTTCCTGGATCTCTCCCGGCACCATCAGCTCCTCCCTTTCGATTCCGTTGCGGAATCGGCAGCGCAGGATGCCGTCCTGAATGAGATTGGCGCTGCCGTCCTCGGCCACGTCGGCGAGTGCAACAGTGACATCCGTATCCACGGCACTGCTGGAGAAGAAGAGGTGGGCCGAGATGGGACCCGTCAGTTCCAGTCCGTCGGCAAAGGGTTCCGACATGTAGACGAGAACATCCTGGCGTTTCTGGACTTCGCGGCGGTCGCCCATCTGCCCTGCAAGGGACCAGCAGTCATAAGCCAGTGTCTCGGCGACCGGATCGGCGGGGTCATAGCGAAAGCTCTTCGCAGGTTCGCTTCCGGGAGGATCGGGGGCAAGAAGGAGGGAGTCGACAGACCTCAGGTAGAAACGCTGTTCCCGGCACTCCCGGGGTGGCCATGACCCGGTATCACGCCAGATGTCCCGGCCCATGACGTAGTAGCGAATGGCGCCGGTCTCGCCGAACCCGTTTTCCTCGCCCTTGAGGTAGCGGTCGAAGAAGGTGACGAAAGTGTCCCATTTCGCTTCTGCCGTGTTGGAGTTGACCGGCAACAGGCCGACCCTGTGACAGCGATCGGCCGTGCCCTCGTGGTCCCAGGGGCCGATGAAGAGATGCTGGTTGCCGACGGCGCGGTTGCGTTCCTCCATGGTGCGCCAGTCGGCTATGGTGGGGCCGAGGTAGTTGTCGTACCAGCCGCCCCAGTGCAGCACCGGAATTCGGATGGACTCGTAACCGGCGAGGAGGCTGTGCTGGCCCCAGAACCGGGAGGGCAGGGGATTGGCAATGAGTTCGTCGAAGTAACGCGACGGAGCGCCGGCCGCGTTGGCCATATCGGCGAGCGGGAGGTGCCAGTAATCCAGCCGCGAAAGATCCTGGTAGGTCTGGTCGGTCATCGAGATCGCCCAGGTTCCCACCGTGTTCAATTGCAGGCAGCCGTAGCGCATGGTGGCGCGATAGCGATCAAGGGAGATGTCGCCTGGCGCAATGCACCGCAGGGCCGGATGGCCGCTCACGGCTCCGGCGTAACTGGTGAAACCGAAATAGCTCTCGCCCCACATGCCGACCCTGCCGTCTGACCACGCTTCGCCGGCGATCCAGGCGATGGTGTCGTAGCCGTCAGGGACCTCGTTGTCGGCAAGATTGGGTTCGAAGTATCCCCCTGACCCCCATTTGCCCCGCACGTCCTGGACCACCGCTGCATAGCCCTGGCGCACCCAGTGTCGGGCGATGGCGGGCATGAAACAGTAGGGTTCCGTCTTGCCGTAGGGCATGCGCGTGAGGATGGCGGGGAAGGGGCCGTCACCGGCAGGAAGATAGACATCGGTTGCCAGTTCGATTCCGTCTCGCATGGGCACCATGATGTCGCTGATCACCGGACCTCCAGCGGTCCGTTCGGGCAGGGCGGACGGAATGGTGTGATAGGCCGGCGTTTCGTGTTTGTCCTTCCACGCCCGAAACCCGTCCGACACGTTCATGGCGCTCACCCTCCCCCCTTTCACGTCGTTGCCCATGGTATCACGGTTGTTGCCCGCTTGACGCCTTGATGGTGGTGCGGCAGGGATGGTGAATCGTGAAAGGGGAAATCTGAGGTTATGTACGAGATCGACCCCCGGCGCATGGATCTCGTGGCGGAGTTCATGCGGCAGCCGGGCGGACCCCACAGCCCGGAACTCACACTGTTGGTCAATCGCCTTCGCCTGCTGCCAATGGCCGAACGCGTCATCCTGGTGAAGACCGGAGCGGGGGATGGATGGCGCTTGGCGCGGATGCCGGCGCGGGGTGAGCCAGTCGTCTTTACCGACGCAACCGTGTTCGAAGACTATGACGACGCCTGCCGCGAAGTCTTCCGCCGACGCTGGCAACATGTGACGGGAATCGATCCGGGCCGGGGGGAACCATGAAGACGATTGTCGGTTATGCCGACCGGTGGAGCGCCGCTGCGGGCGATACCATCGAGTTCAAGGTCAGCACTTATGGTGCAGGTCGCTACCGGGCCGATCTCGTGCGCATCGTCTGTGGCGACGACGATCCCCATCGCGGCCTCTTCCACGAAGAGGAGATGGAAGCCCCCTTCAACGGCCCCCACGAGGGCCGCACCCAGGCGATGGCGGCAGGTTCATGCGTCATCGTTCCACAGGCGGCTCCCCTGGAACGCCTTGCGAGCTTCACGGTGCAGGCATGGATCTACCCCACGCTGCCGGGCGGGCACGAACAGGGGATCATCACCCACTGGGATGATGCGGCCTTGCGCGGGTTTGCCCTCGTCATTACGGCTGCCGGCGTCCTTGCCTTGAGGACCGGGGACGGTGCCGTCCACGAACTCGGCCTTGAGACCAGACTCGTGCCCCGGCGCTGGCACCTTGTTGCCGGCACCTTCGATGCGGTGACGGGTACCCTTGGCCTCAGTCTCCATCGCCCGGCGAGCGAGGTCGAGGCCGGGGAGAACGCTGCCTCCAGTGGAGGGGGCGGCTTTCTGCCGGCTTCCGGGGCGCTCGTCATTGCTGCCGGAGAGGCGGGCAGGAGTGGCCACTTCAACGGCAAGATCGACCGTCCGATCCTCACCGGACGGACCCTTGATCGACGGGAGGTCGAAGCCCTGGCGTGGTCGGGTTCTCCCCATGAACGTGAAGCGGCTGTTGTGGCCGCATGGGATTTCTCGCAAGACATCGGGCGGACACGGGTTGCGGATGCCGGGTACCACCGCCTTCATGGCTCGACGGTCAACCTGCCGTCTCGCGGGGTCAAGGGATTCAACTGGTCGGGCCGGGAACAGAACTGGCGCCATGCGCCTTCGGAGTACGGCGCAATCCACTTTCATGAGGACGATCACTACGACGCCGGATGGGAGACGGACTTCACCTTCACCGTGCCGGACACCCTGGCTAGCGGGGTCTATGCCGCCAGGTTGAGGGCGGGGGACGATGAGTGGCACGTCACCTTCTTCGTGCGGCCGCCCTCGGGAACCGCGACGTCCAGGCTCGCCTTTCTGGCCTCGACGGCTACCTACATGGCCTACAGCAACTATCGCTGGCACATGAGCGAGCCCTTCGCGGAAGTGGCCGAGACCTTCTGGACGACGCTGACGCCCAACGATGTCTTTCTGCAGGAGCATGAAGAGTTTGGCCTGTCGACCTACGACACCCATGCCGACGGCTCCGGTGTGCGCTACGCTTCCAGGCTGCGCCCGGTCCTCAACATGGCGCCTCGCACGCCCCTGTGGAGCTTCAATCCCGACACCCACATTCTGGCCTGGCTCGAGCATTGCGGATTGGCCTTCGATGTCATCACTGACGAGGATCTGCACCGGGAAGGGGCGGAACTCCTGCAGCCCTACCGGGCGGTGGTCACGGGAACCCATCCCGAGTACTACACGTCACCGATGTGGGATGGCATGCGCGGATACCTTTCACAGGGCGGCCGCCTTGCCTATCTCGGGGGCAACGGCTTCATCTGGCGTTGCGCCTTTTCGGACGAATGGCCAGGCGCCCTGGAACTGCGTCGTGCCGAGGACGGCATCCGTTACCGTGATGAGGAACCCGGCGAATACTACCTTGAGTTCACCGGAGAGTATGGCGGGTTGTGGAGGCGTCTCGGCATGGCGCCCCAGGCTCTCGTCGGTGTCGGGACCGTGGCCGTGGGGTTCGATCGCTCGGGCTTCTACCGGCGCACTCCGGAAAGTCTCGATCCGCGCGCATCCTTCATCTTCGAGGGCATCGGCGACGACGAGTTGATAGGCACGTTCGGCATCCAGGGCGGCGGCGCCAGCGGTTCGGAGATCGATGCCACCGACCCCCGGCTGGGCACACCCCGCCATGCCCTTGTCGTCGCCCGCTCGGAAGATCACTCCGCCGACACCTGGCTGGTGCCGGACGAAACCGGCTTCCATCACAGCGCCATGGACGGAGTCCAGAACCCGGATATTCGCGCCGACATGACATTTTTCGAGACGCCGTCAGGAGGAGCCGTCTTCTCCACCGGATCCATCGCCTGGGGCGCAAGCCTGCCGCACGCCGGCTGGCAGAACAATGTGGCGAAGGTGACCGGAAACGTTCTGAACCGCTTCCTCGACCCGAAGCCTTTTGAGATGCCTGTCGGGACGCCGAAGCCCTAGGTCAGGCGGCAATCATGTAGAACTTGCGGAGCGTGCTGGTGATTTCCCAGGTGCAGGGGGCACCCTTGGGAATGAAGAAGGTATCGCCCGGGGTATAGGTTTCGGCCTTGCCGTTATCGTCGGTCACTGTGACGGATCCCTCGAGCACGGTCATCATCTCGTTGACCGGATAGGCATCGATTTCCTCGCGGCACGGCGCGCAGACCCACACGCCTGTCAGGATGCTGCCGTCATCGGCCGTCCAGGCATGGGATATGAGTTCGGTCGTGTCGCCGGAGGTGAAGGCCTCTGGGGCAATGAGGTCGGACGCCACCAGTCCTTCGGCATGACCGTCGTGATTGAGACGCACGGGCTTACTTGTCATGGGATGAATTCCGCCTGGTTGAGTGGACAGCCATGATGACTGGTCGGGTTCGCGGACTCAAGAATGGCTGTTGGCTTCGACACACGGCGAGGATGAATCAGGGCGGCTCTGGACCCTTCACAAGGCAGACCACTCAGCCTGACGCGGCTCACCGACGCTCGGTCCGGTCGAGATACTGATGAATGGCCACGACATGGTCCTGAACCCTCGCAAGATGGCTCATCGATTGTCGCCAAGTGACGCTTGATCAAGGAGATGCAGCCGCGCACCTCGCCCATACCGTTGGTGAGATCGTCGAGTTGCCCGCGGCTTGGGCCTGGTGTTCGAACAGCAGGTCCTGGGACTTCGGGTGCCATGACGCGCAGCCTGCACGATTCGCCCTGTGTGCCTGCAAGGTTGCAGAACCGCCAAGCGGATCCGGAGAACAACGCCAAAGAGATCCGGGAGACGCCTTGAGCTTGGCTGGTGCCTGCCTTACGAGGTTGCCATCAGCTGCAGCAGGATACGACCATGGCGGAAACAGCGACCTTGTCACCCAGGTTCCGGATCTCGATCCCGAAAGCCGTGCGATTGGCCCAACGGTGGGAGGCGGGACAGGTGTTCGCCTTCATCCCCAAGGGAACGGGCGTCCTCCTCGTGCCCGTCCCCGACCGCGCCGCGCTGGCCGGGATCGCCGAGGGCGCTGTCCCGAATGACTACCGCGACCGCCCGGGTCGCCTCTGATGCGTCTGGTCGAGAGCTTGATCTAGATTGAGTGCCTCGGGCTTCCTGGTCATGGTGCAAGGCTCTGGAAGACCCATATGAAGTAGAGGCTCTCGCTGTCTCCGGAGAAGGCCTCGAAGGGGCCCGGGGTCTCGATGCAGCGCCACAGGCCGTCCCTTTCCAGGCGTCGCGCCTCCTCCTCGAATCCACCCTCATCCATGCCTTCGAGACGAACCGAGAGGACAAGATGCCCGCCCTCCCGTGTGAGGCGGACCATCTCCCGAAAACCGCTGGCCGGCGCATGGGTGATGCCGAAGGCGCCGGCTGAGGCAACTGCGGCAAAGCGGCCATCCGGCAGATCGATCGGGCATCCGAGTTCACCCGTGTGAAGACCGCTGTAGACACCCCGGCGGGCGGCACGCTTGAGCATGCCCGGAGACATGTCGAGGGCAAGGATGTCGCGATACCCGGCCAGTGAGAGCCATTCCCCGAGAATGCCGGTACCGGCCCCGGCATCAAGAATGGTTCCGGCACCGGTGGTGACATGACGCGCCATGAGGGCGGTGATGATTCCGGGCAGCCTGTAGTTCCTGCGTGCGACGTCGCCATCATAGTCGTCGGCCCAGATGTCGTACGTCTGGCGCAGTTCCTGAGTATCGCGCGGCTGGTAGATTCTCTTCATCAGTTCTTCGTGCGTGAGCGGCATGAGAATCCTCTACCCTTCACCTTCGGCCGGTTGGTCAAGCATCCGGCACTTCTGTATCCTTTCGCACAGAACCACCCGGGAGGAGAGGCCGGGGCGTGCACGCCCCGGATAGTCCACCACAGGCTGCCGCCGGCGCGCGTCTGGCCGATGCTTCAATGAAATGATGCCGGGGCGAGAACGCCCCGGATAGCGGCTGCCATACAACCTCTTGTCAGTCGGGGAAAATTCTGGACGATTTCAAGCAGGTAGGACAGACCCTGCCCGAGGGTCCACCTTCGGTCCACTGCGTGATCTTGTCAACGCTCCGATACTGCGGAGCATCGACTGGTTGCGTCAATTCGAGCGGTGCCCGGCAAGATTGCATTGCCGCGCCGCTCGAAATGCTTCGGCGAAGCACGCGACAATGGAACTCGATGCTGGTCATGCGACCATCGACCCCTCGTCACGACTACAGCTATGCAACCACAGCCTGGCGTTCGATCGCCGAAAAGGTCTTGCCGATGCTCATGACCGCGATATCCGTCTTGTCCGCCGGACCGATGTCAATCACCATGACATGGTCCTCGCCGGCCTTGATGAGTTCGCGCTGCTTGGTTTCCAGTTCGGCGTGACGGCGGCGTGACAACCGGCACTGGAACACCGAAAGCTGGAGCCATTCTCCGAACCCGTGCATGGTCTTGAAGACCCGTCGCCAGCGTTTGCTGTCGGACATGTCGTAGGTGACGATGTACGACATGGCGTCGCAGGCCATCATCGAGAATCTCGGACTCGAGGATCCCGAGGCGATTCTCTCGGGGAGCCTGTGGTTCCAGACGGTGCCACCCGACATCCAGCGCAAACTCGTCAATCTGCATGGCGAGGTCCTCGCCGGCATGCAGTTTCTGAAAGGGCCGGAGCGCTCCATCGTATCGTTCCGGCCCCACCGTCTTTTGCGCGGCGTGACACGGCGTGTCAGTTCGATGTTCTTGCCGGCGATGCCGAGTCAGCACGTGCCGTGATGCCGCATGGCAACATCGCTGTTGTCAGGGGTGATTGCCTGCACGCCGGAGGCACCAATGTCGACGGCGCCCGCTGGCGGGCCATATCGCTGTCTTGGTGCCTTGAATGGACACCCCCGAGAGCGCGGGAGTTGCCGGGCTACGAGATCTGTGACGGGTGAGCCGACGAGGTGCGAGGCGGTTTTCTCGGCCGCGAGATGGGAAGCCCCGGGTCCTGTTCGACGACTGAACGTCCAGGCTGAATCACGCCGGCGTCGTGAAGGTGGCAGCGGTGACCTCGGTTTCGTATGGGACCGGGAGCAGGCCGGCCTTGTTGATGAAGGGGGTCAGCGCCCTTTCGATGGTCGTCAGGATGACCTCCCGGTCATGGTGGGCTTGAGCCGCGCGAAAGTGGGAGGTCGAACGGACGTAACCCAGCAGTTCGTCCCTGGTGCGGGTCCAGACCCATGCGAAGCGCCGGGTGCGGACGGTTCGGACACACGGGAGGGCGACCAGTTCGCCGGCAGAGATGTGATCGCGGTAGGTGCGCCGATAGCCCGGAGAGATGTTCTCGAGAGCCGTTTCGTAGGCTTGCGCGATGGCGGAATCCCTGATCCTGTTGTTGTTGAGGAGAGCGAGGGTGCCGCCCGGTCTGAGGATGCGGCCGCACTCGGCATGGAAGAGGTCATGGTCGAGCCAGTGAGCGGCCTGTCCGACCGTGACGAGATCGAAGGCGCCGCGGGCCAGCGGCAGCCTCTCGGCCCTGCCGCCAAGCCAGTGGATGTCAGGAGCTGTACCTGAGGCGGTCGTGAGCATGTCGCGGGCCGGCTCGATGCCGACGATGAGGGAGTCGGGAAAGCGGGAGCGCAACTGGCGTGTGAGGATTCCGGTGCCGCTGGCGATGTCGGCGATATGTCGGGGACGGAGGAGCGCCAGCCAGTCGATAGCCTTCGCAGAGTAGTGGGGGCGGAAGCGGTCGTAGTCCGACGCCAGTCCCTCGAAGATTGTGCCGGGATCGGCCCAGCGGGACGACCAGGGGTGCCTTGCGGCCGGGCGTTCAGTGGACCCCATGCCGGGCGTGCTCCACGCGGGCGGCGCAGAACTTGAACTCCGGTATCTTGCCAATGGGATCGAGCGCCGGATTGGTGAGAAGATTGGCAGCGGCTTCCACGTAACAGAACGGCACGAACACCATACCGGGCTGGAGGCCTGAATCCACGCGCACTTTGGCTTCGATGGCGCCACGCCTCGTGGAGATGCACACGTTGTCCCCGGGTGACAGGTGAAGGCGGGCCATGTCCCGAGGCGCCATCATGGCCACAGCCTCGGGCTCGAGGCTGTCGAGCACCGTGGAGCGCCGGGTCATGGCGCCGGTATGCCAGTGCTCGAGTTGCCGTCCCGTTGTCAGGATCATCGGGAAGTTCTCGTCGGGCCTCTCGTCCGGCGGGATGATCGCCGCCGGCACCATGGAGCCGCGCCCGCTCGGCGTCGGGAAGGCGTCCGCGAAAACAATCTCCTGGCCGGGATCACCCTCTGATTCGCACGGATAGATCACCGCATCCTCGGCGCTGACGCGCTGCCAGGAGATACCGGCGATGGAAGGCATGGTCCGCCTCATTTCCTCGTAGATCTCACTGACATCGTCATAGCTCCAGTCGAGCCCGAGACCCCGGGCAATCGACTGGATGATGGCCCAGTCCTGGCGGGCCTCGCCGGGCAGGGGCACCGCCTTGCGGCCGCGCTGGACCTGGCGGTTGGTGTTGGTGACCGTTCCATCCTTCTCGGGCCAGGCACTGGCCGGCAGAACGACGTGGGCGTGCATCGCGGTCTCCGTGAGAAAGAGATCCTGCACCACGAGATGGTCGAGCTTCGCCAGGGCGACACGGGCGTGGTGGACATCGGGATCCGACATCGCCGGATTCTCTCCCATGATGTACATGCCCTTCATGGTTCCATCATGGACCGCATCCATGATCTCCACCACGGTGAGGCCCGGTTCGGCGCTGAGTTCCGTCTCCCAGAGGGCGCCGAGACGCTGCCGCGCGTCCTTGTCGGCCACCGGCGCATAGTCGGGGAAACTCATCGGAATCAGCCCGGCGTCCGAAGCGCCTTGCACATTGTTCTGTCCACGCAGGGGGTGGAGACCGGTACCCTCACGTCCGGTGTGACCGGTCATCAGCGCAAGGGAAATCAGACAGCGGGCGTTGTCCGTACCATGAACATGCTGGCTGATGCCCATGCCCCAGAAGATCATGGCGCGTTCGGCGTTGGCATAAGCGCGTGCCACGGCCCGCAACGTCTCCGCGTCAACGCCGGTGGCGGACTCCATCGATTCCGGAGAGTACGACGCCAGGTGGTCCCGGAGGTTCTCGAAACCCTCGGTCATCGTTTCGATGTAGGAGGAGTCTTGAAGCCCTTCCTCGACAATGACATGCATGATGGCGTTCAGCACCGCGACGTCGGCCCCCGGCCGGAACTGGACCATGTGGGTGGCGTGCTGGCGCAGGGTCTGGCCGCGCGGATCCATGACCACAAGGCTGGCACCGCGCTTGACGGCATTCTTGAAAAACGTAGCGGCAACAGGGTGATTTTCCGTCGGATTTGCGCCGATGATGATGATGCAGTCCGCCTTGAGCGCTTCGGTGAAGGGAGCGGTGACGGCGCCTGAGCCGATGGTCTGCAGCAATGCGGCCACAGAACTCGCATGGCAGAGTCTCGTGCAGTGATCGACATTGTTGCTGCCGAAGCCGGTCCGTACCAGTTTCTGGAAGAGGTAGGCTTCCTCGTTCGAGCCCTTCGCGGAGCCAAAGCCCGCCAGCGCACCGCCGCCGTGGCGATCGCGTATTGAGGCGAGCCCCGAGATGGCGACCTCGAGGGCCTCGTCCCACTCTGCTTCGCGAAAGTGCGAAAGGGGATTGGCGGGATCGACCCATTCGTCGGCGCCTCGGGGGGCGTCGTCACGACGGATGAGGGGACGCGTGAGCCGCTGGGGATCATTGATGTAGTCGAAACCGAAGCGTCCCTTGACGCACAGTCGTCCGTGATTGGCGGGGCCTTCCTTGCCCTTCACGGCAACGATACGGTCATTCTCCACCTGATAGGTGAGCTGGCAGCCCACGCCGCAGTAGGGACAGACGCTGTCCACCTGCCTTGCCGGTGCCGACCGGCCGATGCCGGCGTCGTCGATGAGGGATTTCTCCATGAGGGCGCCGGTGGGACATGACTGGACGCATTCCCCGCAGGCGACACAGGTCGATTCACTCATGGGATCGTCGAAGTCGAAGACGATTTTCGAGTGCGGACCGCGCCAGGCCATGCCGATGACGTCATTGACCTGGATGTCGCGGCATGCCCGCTGGCAGCGGTTACAGTGGATGCACGCGTCGAGGTTGACAGCCATCGCCGGGTGGGAGAGGTCAGGAGCCGGCCGTGATGCGCGCCGGGGGAATCGGGAATCGTCGAGATCCATCTCGCTGGCCCATCGCCAGAGCTCGGATGTGGAGGTGTGGGCGCGCTGTTCCTCGGGCTGGTCGGCAACGAGGAGTTCAAGCACAGTGCGGCGCGAAGCCTCGGCGCGTGCGCTGGCACTGTGTACAACCATGTCCGGTGTCGGTTGGCGGATACACGAGGCAGCGAGAATGCGTTCGCCCTCGATCTCGACCATGCACAGGCGGCAGTTCCCGTCTGCGGCATAGTCCTGCATTTCGGTATGGCAGAGGTGGGGGATATGCGTGCCCGTGCGTCGCGCCACCTGCCAGATCGATTCGCCGGGATGTGCGGTGACGGTTCTTCCGTCCAGCGAAAAGGTGATGGTGTCGCTCACGCCACATCCTCCGGAAAGTACTTGAGGACAGTCAGTATGGGATTGGGTGCGGCCTGGCCCAGCCCGCAGATCGAGGCGTCTGCCATCACTTGGCAAAGGTCCTCGAGGAGTGGGGCACTCCAGGCGCCTCCCTCCATCAGCGCCACCGCCTTCTCGCAGCCGACGCGGCATGGCGTGCACTGGCCGCAGCTTTCGTCCTCGAAGAACTTCAGGAGGCTGACAGCTACGTCCGACATGTTGTCCTTGTCGGACAGGATCACGATGGCCGCCGAGCCGATGAAACCGCCGTGGGGCTGGATGGTGTCGAAGTCGAGCGGCACGTCTCCCAGCGAGGCGGGCAGAACGCCGCCAGAGGCGCCGCCAGGCAGCCAGCCCTTGAAGTGGTGGCCCTCAGCCATGCCGCCGCAATGCTCGTCGATCAGTTCGCGCACCGTGATGCCGGCCGGTGCGAGCTTGACGCCGGGATCCGCGACCCGCCCGGAGACGGAAAAACTGCGCAGGCCGCTGCGTCCGTGACGACCGTGATCGGCGAACCAGTCGGCGCCGTTCGACAGGATCCCCGGCACCCAGTAGAGAGTCTCGACATTGTGGACGAGTGTCGGTCGATCGAAGATGCCGACCTTGGCGACAAAGGGCGGCCGGTGGCGTGGCAGACCGCGCTTGCCCTCGATGGATTCGATCATCGCCGATTCCTCGCCGCAGATATAGGCGCCGGCGCCACGACGCAGGTGAATCCGCGCCGCGCCCTCGAGGCCGGCGTCGGCGAGACGCGCCAGTTCGCGCGTCAGGGCCAGGCGAATCCCCGGATACTCGTCGCGCAGATAGAAGTAGACGTCGGTCGCCTCGACCACCCAGGCGGCGATCAGCGTACCCTCGATGATGCGGTGAGGTTCGGTCTCGAGATAGTGGCGGTCCTTGAAGGTGCCGACCTCGCCTTCGTCGGCATTGACGGCCATCAGTCTCGGTCCGGTCTCCATGCGCACGAAGCGCCACTTTCTTCCGGCTGGAAAACCGGCGCCTCCCAGACCGCGAAGCGATGCCGACTCCATGGTGGCGATGATGTCGTCGGGAGTGTGCCTGCCGACAAGGACCTCCCGCAACATGGCGTAGCCGCCCGCGGCAAGGTAGGCGTCGAGATCCTGATAGTCCGGCACCCTCGCCTCGAGATCTCCGCTCTCGACCGCCGTCCGGACCAGAGCGGCATCGGCATGATCGATGTCGTTCAGACCCGCCTTGACTGCGGGAGCAGCGGCACACCGTCCCATGCAGGGCGCCCGCACCACCCTGACATCGGATCCGAGGGTGTCGGAGAGGGTGTCGCAGAGGTCATCGGCGCCGGCCATGGCGCAGGACAGACTCTCACACACCCTGACCGTGATGGGAGGCGGCGGTGGTTCACCCTCCCTGACGACATCGAAGTGGTGATAGAACGTCGCAACCTCGAAAGCTTCCGCCATGGGGATGGCGAGGGCGTCGGCAAGGGCTTTCAGGTGCCGGTGGGAGATGTGACGGTAGTGGTCTTGGATGAGATGGAGGTATTCGATCAGGAGATCGCGCCTCGGCGGCGCAGCACCGAGAAGTGCGGCGATCTCTGCCGCCGCCTGCGGTTCGGCCTGACGTCCCCTTGCGGTTGCGCGCGACCGCCTCTTTCTCGCTCCCGGTGACCGGAAAGCGGTACCGCCTCGATCCATCATCAAACCTGTCTGCATTCCTGAGAAAGGGGGCGAACCATGCCGGATGACACGTCGGGTGTCACCCCCCGGTGCCGGATGTAGCAGCCTCAGCCGGATTCGGAAAGGGGAAGTGACAGCTTGCCATCCGTCCGGGCGCCACCTCCCGCAGCACCGGGGCCTCTGAACGGCACTTCTCCTTGGCGAAGGGACAGCGGGTGTGGAACTCGCAGCCCGGGGGGCGGTTCATCAGTGACGGGATTTCTCCCTCGAGTTCCAACTTGTCGCGGCGCCTGTCGGGATCGGGTTCCGGCACTGCGGCCAGCAGGCCCAGGGTATAGGGATGGGCCGGATTGGCGAAGATCCCGTCGGTGTCGCCTGTCTCGACAAAGCGCCCCAGGTACATGATGGCAAGGCGGTCGCTGACATGGCGCACCACCGGGAGGTTGTGGGTGATGATGAGATAGGAGAGACCGAGTTCACGCTGAAGGCGGTTCATCAGATTGAGAATCTCGCCCTGGACGGAGACATCGAGTCCGGCCGTCGGCTCGTCGGCAATGATCAGGCGTGGCTCCAGGGCCAGCGCCCGCGCCACCCCGACGCGGCGTGCCTGTCCTCCTGACAGCTGGTGAGGATAGGCTCCCAGAAATCCCTCGTGGAGGCCCACCAGGTTGAGCAGCCTCCTTGCGTCACGGGAACTCTGGCGCCCAGGAATGCGGTGAATGTGGAAGGGTTCGGTAACAAGATTGCGGACAGTCTTGCGGGGCGACAGGCTGGCCACGGGATCCTGGAACATCATCGCCACATGGCGTCGGATGACCCTGAGGCGAGCGTCGTCAAGGCCGCGCAGTTCCGTTCCATTGAAGGTGATGCTGCCCTCGGCCATCTCCACGAGACCGATCACGGCGCGTCCCAGGGTGGTCTTTCCCGAACCCGATTCACCGACCAGCCCGAAGGTCTCTCCCTCGTTCAGGGTGAAGGAAACCTGCATCACGGCATCGATATGGGGATCGGTCAGTCCCTGGATGAGCGATTTGACGGGACCGGCGGTGCGGAATCGGACGCGCAGTCCCTCGACGTTGAGCAACTCAGGCATCACGCACCTGGAAGCACCGGGCCTGGTGCACGGCGTTGACGTCATAGGTGGCCGGCGCGGTTTCGGAACAGGGTGCATAGCGTTCCGGGCAACGTGGCGCGAAGATGCAACCCTGTGGCAGGTCGATCAGGTCCGGTACGCTGCCCGAAATGGTCGGCAGGTCGCGGCGCTTTTCCGCGATGCGCGCCGGATCACAGTCGAGCAGCATGCGCGTGTAGGGGTGCTGCGCCCTGTGAAAGAGGTCGTGGACTTCTCCCTGTTCGACGACCTCTCCGGCATACATGACCACCACTTCGTCGCACAGTTCGGCAATCAGCCCGAGATTGTGCGAGACGAACAGCATGGAACAGCCGAAGCGGGCGCACAGGTCCTTCATCAGATGAATGATCTGCGCCTCGAGGGTGACATCGAGGGCGGTTGTCGGTTCGTCGGCGATGAGCAGACCCGGATTCATCATCAGCGCCATGGCGATGCAGATTCGCTGGCGCATGCCGCCGGAGAACTGGTGCGGATAATCGGCAAGGCGCTGTGCCGGATCGGGGATGCCGACTTGGCCCAGCATGTCGGTGGCAAGCCGGCGCTTGTCGGCCATGGACATGTCGAGCCGGTAGAGAATGTCGGTCATCTGGGTGCCGATGGAGATCACCGGGTTGAGCGCCGTCATGGGGTCTTGGAACACCATGGAGATTTCCTGGCCGCGGATGCCGCGCAGGTTCGCCGGACTCATGGCAAGAACATCACGCCCCTTGAAGACCACGGAGGACGAGTCCGCCACCACCGCATTGGCCGCCAGCAGGCGCAGGACACTGTTGATCAGGGTCGACTTGCCGCAGCCCGATTCGCCGACGATTCCGACGATCTTGTTGTCGGGCACCGTCAGATCGACATGGCGCAGGGCACGCACCGTGCCGCGACCCGTGAGAAAGTCGACGGAGAGGTCGCGCACCTCCAGAACCGTGTCGCGGCGATCGTTCATCGGTCCTTCTTGAGCTTGGGGTCGAGGACGTCGCGCAACGCCTCGCCGAGGAAGGTGAATCCAAGGGTGGTGATGATGAGCGGGATTCCGCCAGCAATGACGAGCCACGGTGTGTTGCGGATGAATCCGTATCCGTCATTGAGAATCGAGCCCCAGGACGGTGTCGGCGGCTTGACGCCAAGTCCGAGGAAGGAGAGGCCGGCCTCGATGGTGATGACCACCGGGATGTCCATGCTGGCGAGGATGAGGAGAGGTTGCACGATGTTGGGCACGAGGTGGGAAAACATGATGCGCGGCACGCCAGCACCGAGCGCCCGCTCGGCAAGAATGAACTCTGTGCTCTTGGTCGCCAGGGTCGATGCCCTGGCAATGCGGGCATAGCCTGGTGTGGTGGTGACAATCACGACGAAGATGATGGTCTCCAGACTCGGTCCCACCACCGTGATCACGGCCAGTGCGAACATGATGACAGGAAAGGCGCGCACGGAATCGAAGAACCACATCAGGAGGTTGTCGAGCCACGATGGGCCGTAGCCGGCGAGCATGCCGAGCACCAGTCCCAGCAGGAGCGACGAACCGACGGACACCAGCGCCACGTAGAGGGCAATCTGGCCGCCGTGGAGAATGCGGCTGAAGGTGTCGCGCCCCAGGTTGTCGGTTCCCAGGAGATGGTCCCACGACGGGCCGGCAAGCCGGGACTTGACGTCAAGCGCCTTGTAGTCGTGGGGCGCGATGATGTCTGCTCCGATCGCCGAGAAGATGATGAGGAGCACCAGAACCAGGCCGAAACAACCCAGGGGGTCGCGCAGAAGTTGGCGGAACCACGCGAAGCGGGGTTCCCGGCGGATCGCGACGTCGCTTGAGATGGTGTCAGCCATCTAGAGACCCTGACGGATCCGCGGATCGAGCCAGGCGGCGATGAGATCCGAAATCAGTGTCGACAGGGCGAAGAGCATGGTCGTGACGAGAACGCCACCCATGACGATCGGGTAGTTCCGGGTGTTGACCGCATCCACCACCATCTTGCCGATACCAGGACGCGCGAAGATGATTTCCGCGAAGACGGCTCCCGAAATGAGGCTGCCTACACCGACGCCGAGAAGGGCAACGGTGGGCAGGATGGCCAGCTTGAGGGCATAGACATAGGTAATGCGCCGGTTCGAGAGACCGTAGGCGCGCGCCATCCTGATGTGGTTCTCACCCATGACTTCCAACATGGAAGTGCGCACGAAGCGCGCCAGATAGCCGACCCAGCCCAGGCCGACAGCCAGTCCCGGCAGCACCAGATGGACAAGCTGGTCCTTGATGTCGCCGGCGTCGCCGGCGCCAATCGCCGGAAAGATCTTCAGTTCGACGGCGAAGAGGAGGAGGGCATAGAGGCCGACGATGAACGATGGGATGGCGATGCAGCCTACCGAAAGCACACCGGTCAGCTTGTCGAGGACGCTGTTGCGGTGAACCGCCGAGTAGCATCCCATCGGAATGCCAAGCACGATGGCCCACCCCAGTCCGGCCATGGCAAGGGCGATGGTATGGGGCAGCTGTTCACCGATCATGGTGCTCACCGGACGCCGTGACCACACGTCGACACCCAGATCGCCGGTGACGACGTTGCCAAGAAACTTGAAGTACTGCACGAAGAACGGCTGGTCCATTCCCATGAGAGCACGGAACTCGGCCCGCATTTCCGGCGTGGCCCGAGGGCCGAGGGCGATACCGGCGGGGTCTCCCGGAACCAGGTGAATTGCTGACAGCAGCATCAGCATCGCCAGACAGACGATGAGGATGGCCAGACCGAAGCGCTTGATGGTGTAGAACAGCATGGCCTGCTATCGGGCTATGGATCGGCCGGCAAGTCAACTGTCCAGTTGCCTGCCTCCATGGCCCGACGCTCAGTTGAGGTCACGGGGAATGGTCTCGTTCCAGCTTCGCGACCACACCCTGCGGCCACTCTCGAAGGCCTCGCAATCGGCCTCGAACACCCAGTCGTCCCGGGTGCACGCAAGACTCGAGCGCGTCGTCGTGCTGACATCGAAACCAGCGGATTCGCGCAATTGCCGCCACGTCCAGGTGATGGTGATGCGGGTGGACGCGGGGTCGTTTTCCGTGATGTCGAAGTGCTGTTCACACCGGGCACCAAAGGTCCAGTCGGTGGCCGGATCGCGGACGAGTCCACCATCACGCAGCACCGAGGAACGCACCTCTCCGGTCACCTGTCGTGTCGTCCACCGCCGGTCGCTCGCCGGTTCGATGACCTCGGTCTTCCACGGTGTCGCACTTTCGGGTGGGGGGAACACAGGCAAAGACGCATCGTCAGCACGATGCGGACGCCGTGGCAGATGAAGGACGCCGCGGTGCAACGTGAGCGAGACCGGTTCGGGCGAAGGCCACAGCAGAGGCCACATGGTGTTGGAGAGCGCCAGGCGGATGCGATGGCCGGCGGCAAACCCCTGGGCGATGTCGTTCAGTTGTATGCGCACCCGATAGACCGCCCCGGGCTCGAGGGGCTCGGGGTGTTCATGACTGTCTCGATGGGTGAGGTTGAGAACCCCATAGGTTACCCGCGTCGATGCGCCATCGGGAGCGACGTCACACAGCCTGGCGGCTACGAAGGCGCATGGCCGGTCGGCGGAGACATCGAGTTCGATAACCGGCGCGCCAAGGATTTCCAGGGGATCATCGAGAGGATCGCTTTCGAAGACGACCGAACAGCCATCCTCCGGACGCTGGTCACCCGGTGCATCGTGGTCGAGTCCATACTGGCACCACTCGCCCTGCTCCTGACCCATGGTGAGCGGAGTGCGGATGATGACGGGCGATGTCGGTTCTCCGTCGCATTCCAGCGTGCCGCGGGCGGAACACTCGAACACCAAATCCTCGATGGCCGGAGACGGCCAGCAGGGTTCGGCCACCCAGCGTCCCTCGCGATGGCCACTCCAGGTGGCAGGTGGATGGCTGTTCTGCATCCACACGCGATACATGGGTTCATCCATGATTCCGTTGTCGATACCCTTGAGCCAACGGTCCCACCAACGGAGGGTCTCCTGGAGGAAACCGATGCGCGGCCCGGGATTGGCGAAGTGCGGGTACTTGTGCGCCCAGGGGCCGATCAGGCCTTTCCTTGGGCATGTCAGGCCCGCGAGCATGCGCGGTACGGCATTCGAGTAGCCGTCGGCCCAGCCGCCGACAGCATAGACGGCTGCTTCGATGTCGGCGTGGTTCTCGATGACAGATCCGTGCTTCCACAAGGCATCGCGGCGCTGGTGGTGCAACCACTTGATGAGCCATGGATCGTTCGCCTCGAGCCGGGCCATCCACAGTTCGCGCCAGTTGTCGACCAGGGCCGGATCGGGCGGGCGCGTGTTCATGCCGAACATGGTGGAGGCCCAGGACATCGAGTCATTTGTCATGACCCCGCCCATGTAATGGATATCGTCGCTGTAGCGGTCATCCGTAGAGGCAATGGTGACGATGGCCTTGAGTTCCGGTGGCCGTCTGGCCGCGATCTGCAGGCCATTGAACCCGCCCCAGGAGATTCCGATCATGCCGCAGGCGCCGGTGCACCAGTCCTGTGAGGCAATCCAGGCAAGGATTTCGAGGGCGTCGTCCTGTTCCTGCTTCAGGTATTCATCCTCGAGAATGCCCTCCGACTCTCCGGAACCCCGAATGTCCACCCGCACGGCCGCGTAGCCGTGACCGGCATACCAGGGATGGGTCAGTTCGTCGCGGTCACGGGTGCCGTCCCGCTTGCGGTAGGGGAGGTATTCGAGAATGGCCGGAACCGGATTGTCGCGTGCGCTCTCAGGCAACCAGATTCGTGCGGCCAGCCGGGTGCCGTCCGACAGCGGAATCCATGTGTTCTCGATGACCTCGACCTGGTGGGGGAAGTCTGTTACCACCGTGATGTCGTCAACCGCCATGTTGATCCTCCTTGTCGGCCGCCCGCCGGCGATCATGCCCTCGTGCCGGCGTCCGTCAATGTGTGCTCCTCGCTTGCGACGCGCTGCGCCAGTCCCTGAACCACATGCGCGATCGCCAGGATGGCGGCTTCGAGGAGGCGCGCCGTGGCTGCGAATCCCGCGGTCGGCTCGACGGTCGTCTCATCGAGATAGAGTCGCCGGTCAACCTCGATCTGGATGGCGTGCATGCCGAGGTCCGGCCGTCCATAGCGTCTCGTGATGTGGCCCCCCGGATAGGGATGGTTGCGGCGGACCATCGCCCCCTCAGCCTGCAGGGCGTCCGCTGCCGCCCGTGACACCGCCGGGGCGCACGATGTGCCGAACCGGTCACCGAGCACGATGTCGGCCGGTTTGTGACCGCAGGCAGGCCGAGCCGTTGGCATGGAATGACAGTCGATCAGGCAGACGGCGCCAAACAGCTGACGGGTTTCGTCGATCAGATGCTCGAGTGTGGTGTGATAGGGGGTGTAACAGCTGGCAATGCGGCGTTGCGCCTCGGCCGCCGGCAGCCTCGACCGGTAGATTTCTGCGCCGCCGGCAACGACGCGCGGGATGATTCCCAGTCCCGCCCTGACGCGGGGACTGTTGTGGCCCGGGGTGGCTCTCAACGGCCCCTCAAACATGGTGCAGTCGAGTTCGCCCGGCTCGCGGTTGACATCGATCCAGGCGCGGGGAAAGAGCGCCGATATGGTGGGAGCGCCCAGTGCCGGTATCCCGGCTATGAGGCGGTCAACGAAGGCGTCCTCGGAGCGGCGGATCGCCTGGCTGTCGAGACGTGTCATCCCGAGAAAGGAGGGATCATAGTTTCGGCCGCTGTGTGGCGAAGAGATCAGGACCGGCAGGGTCCGGCGATCCGGGTGGATGACCTCAAGGACCTGCGACCCGCCATTATCGTTTGCGCGTCTCACTGGACCGGTTTAGATTAGCCGCATGTCGTTGTCACGTGTCGAGTGGAGAGTCGGTGTGCCGGGTTGTCTGAACAACCGGTGCGGGCGGACATAAGGCCGATGGCACGCATTCTCCTGGTGGCGCAGGACGATGTGCTTCGGGGATATCTGACAAAGCGGTTGTTGAGACAGGGACATGTTGTCTCGCCGATGGCGAACGGACGCGAAGCGATTGCGTGGCTTGTGCCGGGAGCCTTCAGGATCCTCATCACCGAGGCGAGAATGGATGACATCGATGGACCCGAACTGGCCAGACGTGCGGTGGCAACCGTTCCGGGCCTGCGCATTCTCTTTCTGGACGGATTCGGCGTCCTGGCGTTGCGCCAGGGAGCCCTTCCGGCGCTCGATGAGGCAAGCCTGCTCCCGCGCTTCCATCTCAACAGCATCATCGGTGAGATCGACAATCTTCTCGCAGCGTGACGGTCCTGGGCCGGCTCCTGGTCACCATCCGGAATCCCGGCCATGACCGAGGAGCGAGATTTCTCGACCATCGAGGACGCGATTGCCGAGATTGCCGCAGGCCGTCCCGTCGTCGTCGTTGACGACGAGCACCGCGAGAATGAAGGCGATCTCATCATGGCGGCGGAAAGGGCGACGCCGGAACAGGTCGCTTTCTTTGTCCGCCATACAGCCGGCGTCATTTGCGTTCCCATGGAAGGAGAACGTCTCGATGAACTCGAGTTGCCGCAGATGGTGCAGCACAACACCGAACAACACCGCACGGCGTTCACGATTTCCGTGGATTACCGTTTCGGCACGACCACGGGCATTTCGGCAGAAGATCGAGCGCGGACCATCCGGGCCCTTGCCGGTGACGGCGGCAACCGGCGCGTCGATGCGTCGAGTTTCGCCCGGCCCGGGCACATCTTTCCGTTGCGGGCGCGCGAAGGAGGTGTCCTGACCCGCGCCGGCCATACCGAGGCCGCCGTCGACCTGGCGCGGCTCGCCGGGTGCGCTCCGGCAGGCATGATCTGCGAGATCGTCAACGACCGGGGCGCCCTCATGCGTCTGCCGGATCTGTTGCCCTTTGCCCGCGAGAACGGATTGGCCCTTATCTCCATTGCCGATCTCATCGCCTACCGGCGACGCACCGAGCGTCTTGTCACGCTCATCGATCGGGCGCCGTTCGAGACCAGGCACGGCCACTTCGAAGTCTTCGTCTATCGTTCGGAAATCGACAACACCGAGCATCTCGCCCTCGTGAATGGGGATATTCGCTCTTCCGGCGACGGCGTTCTCGTCAGGGTTCACGCAGCCAGCGCCATTGACGATGTCTTCGGAACGGTGAGGGGAGCCGGCCGCAGTCTCGTGGACATTGCGCTTGAGCGGCTTGCCCGGGAACCGGCTGCCGTCTTTCTCTATCTGCGCGGACCGCAAGGCTGGGGTCTCGGATTTGGACGCCGGCGGATCTACGGGGAATCGGATGGAGACCGCAATGATGTCCTGCACGGCCTCGACTGGCGACAGTACGGCACGGGTGCCCAGATCCTGCACGACCTTGGCCTGCGCACCATTCGCATCCTGACCAACAATCCTGCGCCCTACAGGGCCATCGAGGGTTACGGACTTGCCATCCTGGGCAAGGAACCCTTCGTCGATGGGGCGACCGGTTCCGGCTCCCTCCCGCTCAACGCCTGACAGGCGCCATGCCATTCACGGTGCGAAGCGCGGTTCGCAAGATGGCGGCCTATGTCTCCGGCGAGACCGCTGGGGACATGATTCAGCTGGGTTTCAACGAATCCGCCTTTCCTCCCAGTCCAAAGGCCATCGAGGCGGCGCGTCGGGCGTGCCATGACACCCGCAGGTACAACGACGAGAACTATTCTGCTTTGAAGCGGGCGCTTGCCGACCATCACGGCCTCGACGAGGACCGCATTGTCTGCGGTGCCGGTTCGATGGACATCATGCGCGACCTGGCTGCGTGCTGCCTGGAGCCCGGGCGCACTCTCGTGACGGGGCGCTTGAGCTACGCTTTCCCTGCCGTTCTCGCCCGTGCGGCGGGAGCAGAGGCGAGACTGGTCGAAGAGCCGTCTTTCACCCACGATGTCGATGCCTTCACTGACGCTGTCACCGGCAATTGCGCCATCCTCTACATCGCCAGTCCCAACAATCCCACGGGCACATCGGTGGATCTTGCTGCCCTGCGCCGCCTCGCGGAGGCGTTGCCCGATCACGTGCTCCTCATGATCGACGCGGCGTATGCCGACTATGTCACCACGCCGCCGGCGCCTTCAGCCGACGTCCTGGTCGACGAAGGGTACAATGCTGCCGTCCTTCACACGTTCTCCAAGGCGCACGGCCTGGCGGGCCTGCGAACCGGTTGGGCCTATGCAGGGCGTCATGTCGTCGAAGCGGTAGCGAAGGTCCGCCTGCCGGGCGTTCTTTCGGTGCCGGCCATGGCGGCGGCTATCGCCTCGCTTGCCGACACCGGGCACACAACCCAAGTCGTACAGCAGACATGTGCTCTCAGAGAGCGGATGACGGCACGGCTCGTTGAATTGGGTCTCGATGTCATTCCTGGTGATGGCAACTTTCTCATGGCCGGACTGCCGCAGTCTTTTGCCATGGACGCCGAAACCCTTTACCAGCGGGTGAAGGCGCGCGGCATCCTGCTCAGACGCCTCGCCAACTTCGGCCTTGAGCGACATCTCAGGATCACCATCGGTCCTCCCGATGACATGGCAGCCCTTGATCGTGTTCTCACCGAGGTACTGGCCGACGCGTGACCCACGCGGCGGCCGGAAGACAACAGGAAAGGACAATGCCGATGACTCGACGTGACAAGGTCATCATCACCTGTGCCGTGACCGGATCCATCCATACCCCGACGATGAGTCCGTGGCTGCCTGTCACGCCGCAGGAGATTGCCGACGCATCGATCGGCGCCTGGGAAGCCGGCGCGTCGATCATCCACCTTCATGCCCGCAATCCCGACGGCAGTCCGACTCCCGACCCCGACGTCTTCATGGAGTTCCTGCCGCGCATCAAGCAGTCGACCGATGCCGTCATCAACATTTCCACCGGCGGTGGTCACGGCATGTCTCTCGATGAGCGCCTGGCGGGAGCGCTGAGAGCGAGTCCGGAGATGACGTCGCTCAACATGGGGTCCATGAACTTCGGCCTTTACCCAATTCTCGACAAGATCACGGACTTTCGTCATGACTGGGAGAGGCGCCACCTGGAAAACTCACGCGACTTTATTTTCCGCAATACGTTCAAAGATATTGAACACATTCTCGATGTTCTCGGTGAAGGGCATGGCGTACGGTTTGAATTCGAGTGCTACGATATCGGCCACCTCTACACCCTTGCCCACTTCCTCGACCGGGGACTGGTGAAGCCGCCTCTCTTCGTGCAGTCGATCTTCGGCATCCTCGGCGGTATTGGCGCCGACGAGGAGAATCTCATGCATGCCCGTCGCATTGCCGACAAGCTCTTCGGCGACGCATACAGGTGGTCGGTGCTAGCCGCAGGGCGCCATCAGATGAACTTCGTCACCATGGCCGCCATGCTCGGCGGCAATGTCCGGGTGGGACTGGAAGACAGCCTCTACATTGCGAAGGGTGAATTGGCGAAGTCGAACCGCGATCAGGTCGCCAAGATACGGCGCATCATCGAGGACCTTTCCCTCGAAGTGGCGAGCCCGGCCGAGGCCCGCGACATGCTGGGCCTCAAGGGTGGCGACATGGTGGGGTTCTGACCCACAGGTTCGCAGCCAATGCACCTGCGTATGGACTCCTGATCACGGCCTTCGCCGCCTTCCCCGGGGATTGATCCGGGGATCGAGTGAATCGCGCAGACCGTCACCGAGGTAGTTGACGGAAAGCACCGTGAGCGAGATCGCGAGGCCCGGCCATATCACGCGGCCCGGATACTGTTGCAGATAGTCGGTGGCATCGAAGAGCAGGCGGCCCCATGTTGCGAAGTCCGAAGGAAAGCCCAGCCCGAGAAAGGAGAGGGCCGATTCCGTGATGATCGCATTGGCGATTCCGAGCGTCGCGGAGACCGTCAAGGGGGACAGCACATTCGGCAGGATGTGACGGCGGACAATGCGCCGCGGCGGCGTGCCGACGGAGCGCGCCGCGGTCACGAAGTCGCGTTCTTTCAGTGTGAGTACCTCTCCCCTGACGACACGTGCGGTCTGCATCCAGCTCGTGATGCCGATCACGGCGACAACCATCATGAAGATGCCGGTTTCCTGTCCGAACATGGTCCGCAGGGTGTCGCGAAACAGGAGAATGATCACCAGCACGAGAGGAAGGAGAGGGAGTGCCAGGAAAAGATCTGTGAGACGCATCAGCACCCCATCGAGCCAGCGCACGAAGCCGGCGAGGATCCCGACCAGCCCACCGATGGCAAGCGAGAGCAGCATGGCGGCCGTGCCGACCGCCAGGGACGCTCTGCCGCCCTCCATCATGCGGGCAAACATGTCCCTCCCGAGCTGATCCGTACCCAGGGGGTGGTCGAGGCTCATCGGAGCGTTGCGGTCGCGAATGTCGACAAGCTGGGGATCGAGTGTCCAGACGAGCGGGCCAAGAAGAACCACGGTCAGGATGACGAGGAAGAACCCGCCGCCCAGTACGGCGCTTTTCTGCTCCGTAAGCCGGGACCACGCCTCCAGGCGCCGCGAATGTTCCGCATCAGTCATAACGGATTCTCGGGTCGAGAATGCCGAGCAGGAGGTCGGCGGCCAGATTGAAGAGGATAATGAGCACGGCGAAGATGAAGGTCAGGGTCTGGACCATCGGCAGATCGTTCGCCTGGATCGCGGTGATGAGGAGGTGACCGAGTCCGTTCACTTTGAAGACCTGTTCCGTGATGATCGCGCCACCGAAGATTCCCGGTACACCCAGGGCGATCACCGTCACCACGGGGCCAAGCGAGTTGCGCAGGACATGCACGAGGATCACCCGTCGCTCGGGCATTCCCTTGGCACGCGCCGTGCGCACGTAGTCGAGATGGAGGTTGTCCAGTGTCGATGCGCGCATGAAACGGCTGATCTGGGCGGCGTTGTAAAGGGCGAGGACCGAAACCGGCAGCACCATCTGGCGGACCTGGTGGAGGAAGCTCTCCAGGTCGATCACCCTGTGCGTGGTGTCATAGATCGAGGGAAACCAGCCCAGGTGAACTGAAAAGATGACGATGAGAAGGACACCGCTGAAGAAGGTCGGTACGGAGAATCCGATCATGGAGATGAAGGTCCCGATCTGGTCGAACCAACCGTTGCTGCGCCATGCCGAAACGATGCCGACAGGCATGGCGATGAGAATGCCGACAACATAGGAGAGACCCACCACCCAGAGAGTCTGCGGCATGCGCTCGAGGACGATGTCGATCACGGGTGATCGGGATTGCCAGGAAATCACCCGAGGACGCTGGCCGGAGACATCGAACCCCGTGAGGCTCGAGACGAGATGCAGGGGTTCGTTGACGAAGAACTGGTTGAGCCAGAACAGGTAACGGATGTGAAGCGGTTCACCGAGGCCCAATGACAGGCGGATCTTCTCTCTCACCTCCAGGGGAATCGTCAGTGGAAGGTTCGCAGTGGGATCGCCCGGAGCGAGGTCAAGGAGAAGAAAGAGGATGAGACTGATGAGCAGCAGCGTCGGTATGGCGAACGCCAACCTGCGCAGGGTGTAGTGGAACACGGTGACGTTCCGTCATCGCTATCCCGTCTCTGACGTCACCGGATCCGGTGCCAGTCGGCGATGTTCCAGAGTTCGCTGTCCCAGTTGTTGAGCCGCACTCCGCCCAGCGACGCGGCGTGAGCTGATACCCGCCCCCGATGGACCAGCGGGATCATCACGTAGTCCTGCATCAGCATGTCGTTCATCGTTCTGGCAAGACGGGCCCGTTCCTCAGATTCACCGGTTCGTGCCATCTCCTCCACCAGACCATCGTAGGCGGCGCTGCAGTAGCGTGGAATGTTCTGGCCCTGCCACTGGGTATCGGGCCGTGGCTCGTTACCGCATCGCCAACTGGCAAGATAGGGCTCCGGATCGGTCCCTTCGAAGCCATTGGCGTACATCTGGATGTCGGCAAAGAACTTGAGGTAAGTGTCCGGGTTCCCGGGGTCGCCGCCGAAGAATACCGAGGCATCGATGTTGCGCAGCTCCGTTTCAACGCCGATCAGCGACCACCAGTGCTTGATGAGGGCCTGGAAGTCCTGGCGCACGGCATTGGTCGAGGTCTGGTAGACAAGTGACAGGCGCACACCGTCCTTCTGGCGGATCCCGTCTGCTCCGGGATGCCATCCCGCCTCGTCGAGAAGGCGGTTTGCACCATCGAGATCCTGAACAAGGCAGTCGTCGTTGGCGGTAGACGTGTAGGGCTCCGGCGCCGGGACGATGTTGCAGGTCACGCGCCCGGCCGGGCCGTAGCCGATCTCGACAAGAGTTGCGCGGTCGATGGCCATGGAAAGCGCCTTGCGGACCGCACGATCGGAAAGAATGGGATGGGGGTGTTTGCGTGTCGAGCGCGCGTCACCGAGACCAGGCGACGGATCGGTGAGATTGACGATGAGGCGCTCGACGAGGGTTCCGAAACCGGATACCACCAATCCCAGGCCTGCGTCCTGCATGCCCTCCAGGACGTCAGGCGCGAGTTGCAGGTTCCAGGCGTAGTCGAACTCGCCCGTTTCGAGGACAGCGCGGCCCGCCGATGCGGCGTCGCCCCCGCCCTTCAGTGTTACGGTGGCGAAGGCCGGCTTCGACGGATCACGATAGTGGGGGTTGGCTTCCAGCGAGATGACATCGTTGGACCGGAACTCCACGACACGGAATGGTCCGGTGCCGATAGGATTGAAGTTGGCGTCCGTGCATTCCGGCGCTCTGGCTCCCGTGCACTCGGCAAACTGCGCCTTTTGAAGGATCGGCGAACTGGCACCCACGAAGGGTCCATAGGGATAGGGCTTGGCAACGCCGAAGGTGACTCTGACGGTCCTTTCGTCGACCGCGGCGACCTCGACGACATCATCGAACTGCGTCAGCCCGGAGCAGCCTCCGGCGGGGTCGAGGCAATAGTCCGCCGTGAACACGACATCGGCGGATGTCACGGGGCTTTCATCGGACCAGACGAGGTCGTCCCGCAGGGTCCAGGTGATGGTCGTCAGGTCGTCGGAGACGCCTCCGTTGGCGACGGTTGGCACGCTCTCGGCGAGCCAGGCCACAAGCGTTCCGTTCTCGTCATGACGGGCAAGAGGTTCAAGAATCAAGGATGCTGCTTCCAGATCCTTGGTGCCGGCGGAAAGGTAAGGATTGAGGATCGATGGTGCCTGCCAGTAGAGGATGCCGACATGGCCGTCACGTCCTCTCTCGGCCTTCGCTGAAGTGCATGCGAGAACCAGAGCGGCGGCAAGGATAACGGGGAGGGTTCTGTTCATGATGTCTGTGGTTCCCTGGTTGGTGGATGTAGATGGCAGGCGACGTGATGGTCCGTTGCGACAGCCGTGAGAGATGGCGCCGTGTGGCTGCAGACTGCGGTCGCCAGCGGGCAGCGGCTCCGGAACACGCATCCGGCAAGGGGCTCGCTCGCCGAGGGACTTTCGCCCTCGAGCACCATCCGCCGCGGCCGCGCCTCGCCAGGCATGGAGGGAGCAGCGGACATCAGCGCCTGGGTATAGGGATGCATCGGGTTGTCGAAGAGCATGTCGACCGGCGCGCGCTCGACTATTTTTCCCAGATACATGACGGCAACGTCGTCGGCCATGTGGCGGATCATGCCGAGATCGTGACTGATGAAGAGGTAGGTCAATGTGTGCTCTTCCTGAAGGTCTTTCAGGAGATTCACGATCTGTGCCTGAACTGAGAAGTCGAGGCTGGCGATCGGTTCGTCGCAAACGATCAGCTGGGGATTGAGCGCCAGGGCCCGTGCGATTCCGATGCGCTGGCACTGCCCTCCTGAAAACTCGTGGGGGAAGCGGTTGGCCCAGGCCCGCAGGAGACCGACCGCGTCCATCAACTGACCGATGGTGCCGGCACGTTCGCGGCGCGTCAGTTCTTTGTTCTCGTCAAGTGGCTCAGCAATGATGTCGGCGACGCTGAGGCGCGGATTGAGGCACGAAAGGGGGTCCTGGAAGATCATTTGCATCCTGGGACGGATTCGTCTCAGTTCGCGCGAGCGAGCGGCAGTGACGTCGACGCCCTCCACGGTGACCGTGCCTGAGGTGATGTCCACCAGGCGGAGCAGCGCGCGTCCGGTGGTCGTCTTGCCGGAACCCGATTCGCCCACGAGTCCCAGGGTCCGGCCACGTTCGATGGAAAACGAGACACCGTCGACGGCCCGCACGTGACCGGTGGTACGCCGCAGGATGCCCGAGGCCACGGGAAAGTGGACCTTGAGATCCTTCACGCGAAGGAGATCAGGGTTCATGGCGCTTGTGGGCAAGAAAACACGCCGCTTCGTGACGGTCTGAAATGGAAACGGAAGGCGGCATCTCCTCATGGCAGCGAGTGATCGCCACGGTGCAGCGGGGTGCAAAGGCGCAGCAGCGCGGTGCCGCCACGAGAGTCGGTGGCTGTCCGCTGATGGTGGTCAATCGCCCCCTGTCGCCTGCACAGGTTGACGGTACCGTCTCGAGAAGGGCCCGGGTATAGGGATGACGGGGCTGGCGAAACAGGTCATCGGCCGGTGCGGTCTCGACAATTCTGCCGCCGTACATGACGAGCACCCGGTCGGCGATTTCCGCGACGACACCGAGATCGTGCGAGATCCACACGATTGCCATGCCGAACCGTTCCCGGAGCTCGCCGACCAGTTCGAGTATCTGCGCCTGAATGGTGACGTCGAGAGCCGTTGTCGGTTCGTCGGCGATCAGGATGCGCGGTGTGCAGGAGAGCGCCATGGCGATCATCACCCGTTGGCACATGCCGCCGGAGAATTGGTGGGGGTAGTCCCGCAAGCGGCGTCCGGCGCCGGGAATGCCGACAAGATCGAGGAGTTCACAGGCCATGGTTCGCGCCGCTCGCGGCGAAAGTCCCAGGTGATGCCGCATCGGCTCCATGAGTTGATGACCGATCGTGAGAACGGGATTGAGCGATGTCATCGGGTTCTGGAAGACGAAGCCGATGTCGCGTCCGCAGATCCGGCGCAGGTCCGGCGTGTCCATGGAGAGCAGTTCCTGGCCATCGAAGGTCACCGAACCGCCGGTAACTTCCGCCGGCGGGGTCGCCAGCAGACCCAGGAGGGACATCATGGTCACCGACTTGCCCGAACCGGATTCGCCGACGACGCCGAGAACCTCGCCTTCGTCAAGGTCGAAACTCACCGAATTGACGGCATGGACGGTCCTCTTGCGCGTGCGGAAGACGGTGCGCAGTTCCCTGACTTCGAGAAGGCTGCGGGTCATCCGGGCCCGACCTCCCGTGTCCGAATCTCCGTGAAAAAGGCGTTCCGTCCGGCCGCTTTGGCCGGGGTTTGGATGTCCCGTTTCCTCAAGTGCGCGCCGAGGCGGATCCTGTTGCGGGCAACGAGCATGGCAAGGGTCAGTGTAGGCGGCTCGGCGCGAACTTGACATCCATTGGCTCGGTTCAACGGCATGCCACCTTCATTGTCACGACACACCCGTCGGATAACGAACACCGGATCGCAGGATTGATCCGTTCAGTGGCTCCGGTGTTTGGTAGATGTCCGGGCATTGTTGACCGACAGAAACCGAACCGAACCGCCCACCCACCGGCATGGCCATACGGTCCGGCAGAAGCGAGTCTGGCTGGTCTGCAGGAAGCTGTCATCCCACTTGGCGGGTCGGAGAACATCGGTCAAACTACGCGGAGTCCGAGTGCAGGTGGCATACCCCTGATCGATGGGGAGGGATGGGCACTGCGGCGATAGGTGTACATTGCGCATCTGAAGAGGAGTAACACAATGACCGCGACGAGAACCGGGCGCTGCATGTGTGGCGCCGTACGCTTCGAGGCGAGGGACGAGCCCTTTGACGTCACCCATTGCCACTGTCACAGCTGCCGCAAGCACAACGGCGCTGCCGTGGTGACGCTTGCAGGCTACAGGGTTGAGCAGGTCACCTTCAATGGTGTGGATCGCAGGTACTACACTTCGTCACCCGGTGTGCGTCGCGGGTTCTGCGGTGACTGTGGGACGCCGCTGACCTGGGAAGGTGACGGTGGCGATCTCGGTCCGATCATCGAGTTCCACATCAGCACCTTCGACGAGCCCGATTCGCTGGTTCCGACGGCCCATGCCTTCGAACCCGAACGCATCGCATGGATGGAGGTCGCCGACGACCTGCCGCGCTACGAGGGTTTTGTCGGCGAGAGCACGCCCCTGAGACACGGTCCGGCGAAAATCTGAGACCACCCGCGGGAATCCGGCGCCTCGCGGTATCTTCCCCCGGTGAACATGTCTCACTCGCCATACATTCAGCTCTCATGGAGTTTGCTGATTCTGGCTCGCGTGGCATCCGCCAGCACGGAATGAGGGCATCGGGTTTGATGGATCCGTGCACAGATTCCCCCTTGTTTTGTGGTGAGATCGCCGTGCAATACTGCGCTGGTCTACCAGGTCGCGTGGAGAGGCGAGGTCATGACAACCCAGTATTCGACAAGCGTTGTCGAAGGCATGCAGGCGCTCTATGGCAAGGGCTTTCTGTCGCCTGGCGGTGCCGAGGAAATGGCCGCACTGCTCGATGGCGTCGACCTCGCCGAACGCGCAGTACTCGATATCGGCTGTGGTCTTGGTGGTGCCGCGGTCATGCTTGCCGGAACATTTGGGGCCCGTTACGTGACATCGATCGATGTCGACGGAGGTCTCGTCGTGCGAGCGCGCGAGAAAATCTCCGAGGCCGGACTGTCCGCGAAGATCGAAACACATCATGTCGCTGCGGGCCCATTGCCGTTTGATGATGCCTCCTTCGATACCGTTTTTGCCAAGGATGTCATCTGTCATATCCCTGACAAGTCCGCCCTGTTTGGCGAGGTGGCGCGGGTCCTGGTTCCGGGAGGGCAGGTGATCTGTGCCGACTTCACGGTTCCCTCTGGCCCCGAAGCGGCGCTGCACCTCTACAATGCCTGGATCGACGCCATGAAGGCCTACGGTCTCACCTTTCACTTCGAACAACTCGCCGTCTACGAGGAGGCATTCAGCCGGGCCGGTTTGGGCTCTCCATGCGTGAAAGACGACACGGCGCGGTCACTCGAAGCCGCGCGGCGGGAAGTGGCATGGGTTCGAGGGCCGAATGCAGGGCCCCTGAAGGACGCCCTGGGCGAGGAAATGTTCGCCAGGCGCATCGACGCCAGCATGCAGCGTCTCGATGCCCTCGCCGGTGGGGGTATCCATCACACGCACATGTTCGCCAGGCGCCAGACACAGGTGGATTGAGTTCGCATAATCTCCCCGCAATGGACCAACATGCGATGTGCTTTTCTGCTCCATCAGTCCTTCGATCCGTAATCCCTGAATGCCACGTCAGCCATCAACGCTGTTGTGCCTCGCTCAGGACTCGGAGGCTCACGACCGGGAGTGCGCCGATCCCCCTTCCGGTTCTCAAGGGAGCCGGCGCGTGACCTCGCGGTGGTCGGCGCCTGCGCCCGGGACGTGTCAGCGGTTCTGCCTGCCCTGGTTGATTACCGGTGCCGCATCTGATGAAGCGGAATTCGTCTGGCGTCCGAGCCAGGAAGCTGTTCCTGGCGCACTTTTGCGCAACCATCATGCTGCCATGTTTCCAGGATCACGCCCGGCACCAGGTGTGCCGGTCAGCCTCGACAGGGAAGGGAGCACGAGATGACAGGAAGATTTCTCGACCGCGCGCGTGCGGACGCCTATCGCGAGCAGGGCTATCTCTTTCCCGTGCCGGCGATCTCATCCGCCGAGGCGGGGGTTCTCCGTCAGGAGACCGAGGATCTGCTCGATCGCACCCGCGATCAGCCTCACGTTTTTCACTACACCTTCAATGTTCCCCATCTCGTGTTGCCCGGGGTTCATGCCCTGGTGAGGGACAGCCGCATTCTCGATCCCATCGAGTCGTTGATGGGACCCAACCTTCTCCTGTGGAGCGCCGGCTTCTTCATCAAGGAACCCCACACGAAGGACTTCGTCGGATGGCACCAGGACCTGCGCTACTGGGGTCTCGACGACGATTCACGGGAAATCACGGCCTGGATCGCGCTGGGTGACGTGACCCGGGACAACGGCGCCATGCGGTTCGTACCCGGGTCCCACCGCCACGGCATGGTCGAACACCGGGACACATGGCGGGAATCGAACCAGCTCTCGAGAGGCCAGGAACTGGCGGTCGAGGTTGATGAAAACCAGGCGGTCGACGTGGAACTGAAATCTGGCGAGATGTCGCTTCACCACGGCAGCCTCTATCATTCCTCTCCGGCGAACCCGTCTGAATCGAGGCGTATCGGTCTTGCGCTGCGCTTTGTTACCCCGGAAATGAGGCAGGTGGTGGGTGAGGTCGATTATGCAACGCTTGTCCGGGGCGAGGACAGGTACTGTCATTTCAGGCCCGAGCCCGATCCCGCCTTCGACCTTGACCCGGCAGGTCTTCACGAGATCGATGCCATGTTGCGCGAGATGAACACCTACTACTATGCCGGAGCCGAGGAGAAGGCGCCCGATGTCGGCGTGCGCCATGTGCGCGCCCGGTAGGACTGCCGATGCCTGACGACGCCACCTTCATGCGCCGGGCGATCGCCCTTGCCGATGCCAGCGTGGCGACGCTCGAGGGCGGGCCCTTCGGCGCGGTCATCGTGCGCGATGGCCGGATCGTTGGCGAAGGCGCCAATCGCGTGACAACCGATCACGATCCCACGGCCCATGCCGAGATCGTTGCCATCCGGGACGCCTGCCGCACGCTCTCCACCTTTTCCCTGGAAGGGTGTGTCATCTACACGAGCTGCGAACCCTGTCCGATGTGCCTTGCCGCCATCTACTGGGCGCGAGTTTCGGCAATTGTCTATGGCAATACCAGGGAGGATGCGGCCCGGATCGGCTTCGATGACGATGTCATCTACCGCGAGGTGGCGCTCGCCATGTCCCAGCGTTCCATTCCCTCCCGACGGCTGCTTGCGGGCGAAGCGATTGCCACCTTTGACGCCTGGGGCCGCACGACCGGAAGGATTCCCTATTGATCGCCGCTGCCGGCGATGGAAACGCGCGGGACTTGCGAATCCACCTTCGATGGGTTGAAAGTAGGGCCGTGCGGCAGACGCCTTGCGAGGGATCAGATGGAAGGACTTGGAACCCGAACGGCCTGGGCGCCGTCTCTGGAGATCACCAGCGGACAACCTGAGCCGGTGGCGGCCAATGGCGGTCTCTCCTTCGCATCGTTCGAACGCGATGGCGATGCGGGGACCGGGGCGGCGATCGATGCCGCGCTCGAACAGATTGCCCGGGGTCATGTCGACGACTTCATCCGCTGGATCGAGGATGCGCCTCCTGGTCCCGTCGAAACAAGGTGGGGAACCGGTTTCCGCACGTGGGACGAGTGCATGGATCACATTCGCGCCAGCGGCATGGAGGCCCCCGATGGCGGTGTGGTGCTGCCGTTGTGCTACACCGCCTACGAGCATCCGTCCTATTCTGTCGTGTCGTCGAATTCCCTCTGGCAGGATTCGGCACGGCGCCGGGAAGCAGACCTGTTGCGCCGGGCGGAAGATAGCATCTGGCGGAGTTCCCTCTATTTCCCCCAGGTGGTGCGCGATGCCCGAAGGATTGGGGAAACCTCTCCGGGTCTGTCGGTGACCACGCCCGAGTGCATGGATCGGCTCGGCGTCTCCCTGGCTCATCTCGATTCAACCTGCAGTGACTTCTACGACGCCGCGGAAGTGGAGCGAGTCTTCTATCCGGAAATCGAGCGGCTTCTCCTGGATTTCTTTCCCGATGCCAGCGACGCCCTCGTCTACAATCACGACATCTTCAACCGGGACTACGATGGCCCGGTCAGGGAAAATCAGGATGCGAAGGATCCCGGGGTCAACACCGAGTATGCCAATCTCGTGCACAACGATCTCAACGACAATTCCGGGCGCGTGCGATGCCGGGAACTCCTGACGCAGAACCTGCGGAACTTCGGACGCGAGCAGCACTACACCGGGGCCGAGGCCGATGCCAAGATGTCGCGCCGGTTCATGTCGATCAACCTCGCCAAACCGTTCGAGACCGTCGAGCAGTACCCCTTCATCCTGTGCGCCTGGCCTTCCTTTGCTGACCAGCCCTACATCACGAACTACCGCATCTATGACGACCGCGTCGGTGAGACCACCCTGTTTACCTATCGCCCGGACCACGATTGGTACTGGTTTCCACGCCAGCAGCCCAACGAGATATCCATGCTGAAGTGTTACGATTCCATCACCGACGGTTCCGTTTCCAGGTGGTCTTTCCACTCCGCCTGCTTTGATCCCGGCGCACCCCCCGACGCCCCCTGCCGCAAGAACATCGTGGTCCGCTCGTACGTATTCTTCTGAACGGTTCACAGCCGAAATCGTGCTGCGTCCATGGCAACCCCAGGGAGGACGCGGCCCGGATTGGCTTCGACGACGACGAGGTGACGCTCGCCGTGGCACAGCGCTCCATTCCCACCCGACGGCTGCTCGCGGGCGAAGCGATTGCCACCTTCGATGCCTGGAACCGTATAACAACCGGCAGGATTCTCCGTTTACGGACGCTCCCGGCGATGGTGTCGCCCGGGACTTGCGAATTTGTCTCTAATTGGTTCAAAGTAGGGCCATGCGGCAGACGCCTTGCGAGGGACCAGATGGAAGGACTTGGAACCCGAACGGCCTGGGTGCCGTCTCTGGAGATCACCAGCGGACAATCTGAGCCGGTAGCGGCCAATGGCGGTCTCTCCTTTGCATCATTCGAACGCGATGGCGATGCGGGGACCGGGGCGGCGATCGATGCCGCGCTCGAACAGATTGCCCGGGGTCATGTCGACGACTTCATCCGCTGGATCGAGGATGCGCCTCCTGGTCCCGTCGAAACAAGGTGGGGAACCGGTTTCCGCACCTGGGACGAGTGCATGGACCACATTCGCGCCAGCGGCATGGAAGCGCCCGAAGGCGGAGTGGTGCTGCCGTTGCGCTACACCGTCTACGAACATCCGTCCTATTCCGTCGTGTCGTCGAATTCGCTCTGGCAGGATTCGACGCGGCGCCGGGAAGCAGACCTGCTGCGCCGGGCGGAAGACAACAATTCGAGGCGTTCCCTCTATTTTCCCCAGGTGGTGCGCGATGCCCGCAGGATCGAGGAGACCTCTCCGGGCCTGTCGGTCACAACGCCCGAGTGCATGGACAGGCTGGGTGTCTCCCTGGCCCACCTCGATTCCACCTGCAGTGACTTCTACGACGCCGCGGAGGTGGAACGCGTCTTCTATCCGGAAATCGAGCAGCTTCTCCTGGACTTCTTTCCCGAAGCCACCGACGCCCTCGTCTACAATCACGACATCTTCAACCGGGATTACGATGGCCCGGTGAGGGAAGATCAGGATGCGAAGAACCCGGGGGTCAACACCGGGTACGTCAATCTCGTGCACAACGATCTCAACGACAATTCCGGACGCGTGCGATGCCGGGAACTCCTGACGCAGAACCTGCGGAACTTCGGACGCGAGCAGCACTACACGGAAGCCGAGGCCGACGCCAAGATGTCGCGCCGGTTCATGTCGCTCAATCTCGCCAAGCCGTTCGAGACCGTCGAGCAGTATCCCTTCATCCTGTGCGCCTGGCCTTCCTTCGCCGATCAGCCCTACATCACGAACTACCGCATCTATGACGACCGCGTCGGCGAGACCACCCGGTTCACCTATCGCCCTGACCACGATTGGTACTGGTTTCCACGCCAGCAGCCCAACGAGATATCCATGCTGAAGTGCTACGATTCCGTTACCGACGGGTCCGTTTCCAGGTGGTCTTTCCACTCCGCCTGCTTCGATCCCGGCACGCCCGCCGACGCGCCCTGCCGCAAGAACATCGTGGTCCGCTCGTACGTGTTCTTCTGAACGGTTCATTGCCGAAATGATGCGGCGCCGGCGTATCGCGCATCGGCTCCAGCCCCTTCTCGTGCCGTCATCGGTGGCGGTGGTGGGGGCGACGCCGCGCGAACATGCGACAGGACGCAGTGTTCTCGAGACATTCCGTGATCTGGATTTTGACGGGCCGGTCTATCCGGTCAATCCACGTCACGGAAAGGTTGTCGGAGAGGTCTGCCATCCGTCTCTGGCAGACCTGCCTGAAACGGTCGATCTTGCGATCATGGCGGTGAGCGATACCCGGGTCGAGGACCAGGTGGCGGCGGCCGTCGAGGCGGGTGTCCGGGCGGTGGCGATCTTCGGCAGCTGTGTCGTTCCCGGCGACAGGGAACCGGCGCTGGCCGAGCGGCTCGAAGCGATGCTGCGCGAGGCGGATATTCCCTCCATCGGTGTCAACTGCATGGGGTTCTGCAACTACGAAGCTGCCATCCACGTCAATTCATACCGCTTTCCCCAGCTTGATCCTGGACACATCACGGTGCTGGCGCAGTCGGGATCGGTTTTCGGCTGCCTCTCCGGAAGCCGCCTGAAACCGAATTTTGCGGCGTCTATCGGTCGGGAAACCTCGGCAACGGTCGTCGACTACATGGACTACGCCCTCGATCTCGGCACGGCGCGGGTGCTGACCCTCTTTCTCGAGACGATCCGCGATCCTCAAGGGTTCGAAGCGGTCCTCCGCAAGGCGCAGGCGCAGGACGTACCCGTCGTGGCGCTCAAGGCGGGCCGTTCCGACATGGCGGCCCGCATGGCTGTGAGTCACACCGGTGCCCTCGCCGGCGATGACCGGACCATCGAGGCCGTCTTCCGGAAACATGGCGTGCTGCGCGCCTCGACCATCGATGAACTCATCGCCACGTCCCTGCTGCTCGCCCGGGCAAGGGATGTCGGAGACGGCGCCCTGGCGACGATCCACGATTCCGGTGGCGAACGCGAAATGATCTGCGACCTTGCCAGCGATCTCGGCGTTCCGTTTGCCGTCATCGGCGAGAAAACGCGAGCACGTCTTGGAGAACGCCTTGACTACGGCCTCGAGGCGGAAAATCCCTGTGATGCCTTCGGGACAGGCGTCGATCACGACGGCGTCATGCGCGACTGCTTTGCGGCGCTCATGAATGACCCGTCAACCGCACTGGGAGCCTTCTTCCTCGACGTGTCACAACACAACAGCTACAGCCGCGCCTGCGCAGACGCCTGTCTGGCCGCGGCCTCGACGACATCCAAACCCGTGGCGCTCATCACGAACCACTCCGGCGCCGACCACCATGATCTTGCCTGGGACTTCACTCACAATCATGGTCTGCCGGTCCTCGATGGGAGCATTCCGGGTCTCAAGGCCATCTCCCATGCCTTCTGGCGGCGGGACTGGCGAAGGCGTCCAGACGAACCGCCCTTGCGTCCTGACAGGGAGCGGATTCTCCGCTGGCGTGATTGCCTGCACGACGCCGACGAGGCAACGGGCCTGGCGCTTCTTGACGACTACGGTATCGCGACACCGCGCCATGCGATCGTCGACAACGAAGAAGGCGCCTGCAAGGCAGCACGAGAGATCGGCTATCCCGTTGTTCTGAAGACGGCGATGCCGGGCATCACCCACAAGTCGGATGTGGGAGGAGTCGTGACCGGTCTCGCCGATGAGTCAGGCCTCATCCATGCGTGGAGAACCATGGCCGGGAACCTGGGGCCACGCTGCATGGTGGCGGCCATGGCCGGAGACGGCATCGAAGCCATGGTGGGAGTATCCCGCGACCACCAGTTCGGCCCCGTCGTCCTTGCCGGCGCCGGTGGTGTTCTCGTCGAGCTTCTTGATGACGTGGTGGCCTTCCATCCACCGGTCTCGCGCCGGGAGATCGAGGAGACTGTTGGCGAACTGAAGTTCACCCGGCTCCTCGAAGGATGGCGCGGCCATGCCGCCATCGGTCCCGGTGCTCTCGTTGATGCCGTCATGAAGGTCTCGGCCCTGGCCCTCGAACTCGGTTCCCACCTCGATGCGCTCGACCTCAATCCTCTCCTCATCACGGACTCAGGCGCCATCGCCCTGGACGTTCTCGTCGTTCCCCGCACAGAGTCATTCTGAATGCAACGTGCCGGACTGCCGCTCTCAGTTGCAAGTGACGCATGAATACAAGAACATACGAAACTGACCGAATGCTTTACTTCAGTTCGTGGTGTGGTCAGGGAGGCGGGATGGGTTCGGGGTCGAGGAAGCGGTTGACGACATTGGAGAGCAGGCGGCTGACGTTGTTGTCGTAGTCGTTGTGGGCAAGAGAACCTGCGAAGGCGATCGAACTCGTCGAGAAGACCGCGCCGCCGTTGGGAGTTTCGTAAAACACCATGTCACAGCGCACGAGGGGGCAGTTCTCTCCGTTGACGGCCGAGTGCGTGTGAAGAAACTCCTCATTGACCCAGTGAAAGTCGACGCCGAAGTCGGTGGCTTCGGCAACGACGAGGGCGTGGGGCGGTGTGCCTTCTTCCGGATCGATGCTGTCGATCTCGGCACCGGCGGCGCCGCCAAAGACGGATCCGAAATCGCCGATCCTTTCATCGCGCCCGATACCTTCGAAAATCCATGCGGCGCGAGGATCCTCGCTTGCCGGGGTTCTCGTGTAGGGGCGGGAGAAATTGAATCCCTGGGCGGCAAAGCCCGTGCCACAGATCGATTCCGGACTCATGCCGTTGCGCCGCCACAGGCCGCCGAGCTCTCCGTTGAAACTCATGACGTATTCACCAGGCGAGGCGATCCAGCTGCGCATGCCGTCTTCGGCCCGCCGCATTTCCATGACTCCGGGCAGGTCAGGGTGAAGCGCCACTCTCCAGTAGAAGCCGTTGCCGCCCATGTAGATGAAGCGGCCGCCCCGTTGCTGGTAGTGAAGCAGGGCCTTCATCATTCCCGTGGTGGTGTACTCGGGATGTGTCGTCGTCATGACACAGGAGTAGGGTTCGAGAAGGGCCACGCCCTCGGCGTCGAGGTCATCGTCGGTGATGACATCGAAGGCGATTCCCTGCCCCTCGAGCCAGTCGGTGATGTGGGTGTCGGCATTGTACTGCCAGACATTGTCGCGTGGTCCCATGCGCAGGAATGGTCTCAGACGCGAGGCATAGGCAACACCGGAGCCGTCGCTGTGATTGTCGTACATCGACAGTCCGTGCTCCGGGTGCATGTGAAGATGGATGTCGGTCATGTCGATGACACTGAAGGCGTTGCCGGAGTGCTCGCCCATGTCACCCCATCCGATCTCCATGTGATTGTTGACGTAGGCGTAGTAGCTGCAGGTGGCAATCAGCAGGGCCAGGCGGGCCTGCGGACGCCCTGTCGGCGGGCGGACATAGAAGGGGATGTAGAACCACTGATCTCCCTGGGTCAGGAAGGCGGCTAACTGGCCGCTCCGGCAATTGGCCGGCACCTGCCAGGTGGCATCCGTTTCCCAGGCGCAGTCATAGAGATCGTCGTCGTGGAAGTGGATGGCGCCATAGTGTTCCGGGCGATGGGTCCATACCATGTCGCTACCGTCGTGATTCCAGCCTTTCATGGCCCGTGTGGGCATGTTGACGATGGTGCCGTGGAGCCGGTTCGGCGAAATGTCGTGGGCTGTCACGCCATTCATTTCGCGGCTGAAATCCCACAAGGCCACGATGTCGGCGGCGATGTCAGGAGGAATGCGCCGATCCAGAAGGTGTTCCATCTGGCCGCGTTCAAGCGCGCGTCCGGTGAAGGCCGGTGTATCGATCTTGCCATTGAAGAGACCGCTGACACTGTCGTCACCATTGTGGCCCGCAATGATGAACCTGCCGCCGTTTCCCGGTCGGACGTCCATGGTTCGTGTCATCAGTGCACTGTCGGCGTCACCGGCATAGCGCACGAGAGGTTCCTGGATGAGAGTGGCCTCGCCTGTTGTGGAATTGAATGTCGCGGCCACGAAGTACCAGTGGCGTTCGTGCATGCTGGCGGAAGAGACCAGCGTTTCAATCTGGTTGCCGTCACCGATTGTGAGGGCGGGTCGTCCGTCGATGATGCCGAGTGCATAGCCCTGGCGGTGGCCGGCATGCCAGGAACCCATGATGGTCTGTTCTTCCTTCTCGAGGAGGGTCGGCCACACCATCGCCTGCAGCGTAAAGCTCTCCGGAACCGGTTTCCGGGGATGATCGATCGAGACGAAGGAACCGACCTGTGTCGTCTGGAAGCGTGCCGGGTAATCGCCGTTTACCCCGGCTTCGACTGGTGTCTCCTTGAGACCCGGTCCATCGGGCGTGTCATCACCGCAACGAATGCGAAGAATGTCGAGGTGAAAGGTGCCTTCGTCCTCGCTGGACACCTTGAAGTTGATGGTCTCGCCTGGCTTGACGCTGATCTTGTCGGCATATCCGAGAAGCCGCCGCATGCCTTTCCTCCTCCCGACCGGTGATTTTAGGGCAGGGCCGCGTCGGCGGCGAACCGACGCACCACATTGCCGGTGATCCGTGCCACGTTGTTGTCGTAGCCGTTCCAGCCAAGGCTTGCGGCCCAGCTGATGGAGCCAGTGGAGAAGACACCGGCGCCCGACGGCAACGTGAAGTACACCATGTCGGCACGCACCCTTGGATTGGCGTCCCCGGTAACGGCTGCATGGTTGAAGACAATTTCGTCAGGTGACTGTATGTAGTAGGCGGAATGACCGTCCGAACTCGCCAGCACGATGGTCTCCGGTGGCGTGCCAAGGGCCTTGTCGGCACCGTCGAGTTCGATGCCGGCCGCTCCACCACCCAGCACCCCGAAATCGCCGATGATGTCGCCCTCCACACCCTCGAAGATCCAGGAGGCTCGGGGATTGTCATCGATTCCGGGTTTCTTGACGAACCAGCCTGACCGGTCGAAACCGGTGGCGAAGGTGCCGACACCGACCAGCGACTGCGGAGGCCGGCCGATGTGTTTCCACAATCCTCCCCTCTCGCCGCTGAAGGAGAGGTGGTACTCGCCCGGACGGGACGCCCAGAAACGCGCTCCCGACTCCGGACGACGCACCTCGATGGCCTCGCCGCCTCGTGTCGGATGACAGGCGATGCGCCAGTAGAACCCGTTGCCACCCAGGTACATGAGCCTGCCGCCACGATCGAAATAGGCGGCCAGCGCATCCAGCATGTCGGTCGACCAGTACTCCGGGTGAGTCCCGGTGATGATGACCCGGTAGTCGGCAAGGGCTGCAACACCGTCCTCGTGAATGTCTTCGTCCGTGACGGCGTCAAACGGGATAGAGGAAGCCTCCAGCCAGTCGGTGACGTGCGTGTCCGCGTTGAAACTCCAGATGGTCGACTTCGGGCTGTAGTTGTTCACCAGGGGCCGCAGCCGTGAACTGTAGAACACGCCCGAACCGTCACGATGCGTATCATAGGTCGAAAGGCCGAGGTCGCGCCGTTCATGGAGGAAGAGTTCGTCGGGACTGTAATCAATGATCCGCCCGCGTTTCACCTCCGCTTTCTCCTCGTCCAGTTGCCAATGGTTGTTGGCATAGGCAAGCCAGGTGGCCGTGGAGGCGAGAAAGGCGACGCGCTCCCTCGGTGCCCCGTGTTTGGGGACGACGACGAAGGGAATGTGGCACGCGTCATCGCCTGCCTGGCAATGCGCAGCATAGACTCCGCTGGCAAGAGACTCGGGAACGGTCATGGATACGGTGGTCCGCCAGCCGGCATCGAAGAGATCGTCGTCGTGGAAGTGGACGGCTGCGTAATGGTCGGGGCACTCCCTCCAGTCATGGCAGGTGCCATCCCATTGGCGTCCGGTCACCCCTCGTGACGGCAGATTGACAAGATGGCCGTGCAGAGCGTTGCCGGAACGGTCGGGGAACGTGTCGCCTGAGATGCTCGCCGCAAAGTCCCAGGCGCCGACCACCCAGTCGGCCGGTGTCGCTGCGGGCCGCGCCAGTGCCGCCATCTCGTGGCCTTCGAGAACCCTGGAGGCAAGCCGCGGACTGTCGATGCGTCCGTTGAAGTGCCCGACCATGCGGGGCCTGCCATCTTCGTGCCATCCCGTCTGCCAGGCAGCCATGTGGAGATCATGATCGGTTGCGAAGACCACGCCGGGTGGCGCATGTCCCGTGATGCACAAGGGACCGCTGGTTTCGCCGGTATGAACAAGTGGTTCCTGGCGAAGCGTGACCGAACCGTTCGCTGCATCATAGCTTGCCGCCACGAAGACCCACTTCCATGGTTGAAGGGGTTTTCCGGTCGAAACGGTGCGAAGTTCCTGACCATCGCCCACCATCAGGGCAAGGGCGCCCACCTGATCAAGAATGACAGCAAAACCGGGTCGTGCCGGGCCCGAGCCACGGCTGATGATGACCTGGCGTCCATCACCGGGAAGTGTCGGCATGATGAAGGCCTGGAACGTGAAGGCCGAAAGCCGGTCAAGAACCGGTGCGGCGGGGATGACTGCATAGGAACCGGCATCAATGCGCTGATATGAGCCGTCGTGACGTCCGTTGACCGGTGCGTCGATCGCATCCTCGCGATAGGGAGCGCCCTCGGGAGTTTCGACACCGCAGACGATGCGCACGGTCCTGAATTCGAATGTCTCGTGGTCCTCGAGGCTGATCTTGAAGTCAATGGAATCGCCTGGCCTTACCCGGACGCGATCCGCGTAGCCCAGGAGGCGTCGCCGGTAGTCGAATGTCATGAAGGGGCTCGATCCAGATCAACCCCGGTGTGCTTCTTCCAGCGCAGTTTGAAAATGTACCACTCAGCCTCGCCGAGATCCGTGAACACCACGTCCTCGTGGAGCGTCACCGGGACGCCGCGTTTTCCCGGAAGCTGGGCGAGACACCACTCCTTGTGGGGGACGGTGTTGACCAGGACGTACTTGCCATCGATGGGCTCCCAGCGCATGACATTGAGCACCTTCTGGAGCTCGGCACTGTGCGGACCGAAGGGATTGCGCCGGAATTCCTCGGCCAGATCGGTGCGTCCGGGATCAATCCTGTACATCGCCAGTTCCCTTTCAGCCTGAAGCCGCATCCTGCCACCCCCGCCACAGCCCCGGCAAGCGCACAGGCCCGAGACCATTGCCGTGGCGTACCGGGAAGCGTTGGACCGTGCCGTAACCGAATCTCGGCGCCGCCGGTCAAGTCAGGTCAACATGGCCGGGTCGATGGGTAATCGTTGGCGCGACCCCGTCGACGAAGGGACAATCGTCCGTTTGCCGGTGGATTGCTGCGACGGTCTCCTTGAGACTGTCGCCGGGGTCACCAACATCTACTTGAATTGCGGGGACAGCATGAATTTCTCCCGCAAACGGAGACCCCTCTGAACGGGTCCCCAAACAGGCGCTGACGTCGGCCATCTCCCGCCCGGCCGACGCCTTGCACACTGCCTGCACAAATGCCGTGAAGGACGAGTCAGGCACTACCCGGGCACAGGCATTTCAAATCCGTGCCAATCCCCTTCTCTCTCAGCGGCGTTCCTAGAAGCCGGCCTTTATCTCGTCGAACAGGGCGATGTACTTCTCGCGCACTTCCGGTTTGATCTCGCCGAAAAAGCGGCTGTTCGCCATCATCGTGTCCGGGTCCGTGATGCCGAGGTTGTCGAGGATGGCCGGGTCGACCAGTTCGAACGATTTGGCGTTGGAGTGGCCGTAACCGTACATTTCAATCAGGTTCTTGCCGGACGCCGGCGAGATCCAGGCGTCGATGAAGTCATAGGCCTTGTCCTGGTCGCCCGGGCCGTCGACAAGCAGCGTCAAACCGCACACCCAGGTCCAGATGCCTTCCTTCGGATTCATGTAGACCACATTGACGCCCTGTTTCTTGAGCTCGACGATGGCGCTGTTCCAGGCATAGGCCGCGACCAGTTCGCCTGCGGCGAGCGCCTGTTCGACGCTGGTTTGATCGGTCCAGTAGTAGCGCAGGATTTCGCGCTGCTTGCGCAAGAGTTTCGTCGCCTCCTCCAACTCGGCATCGGTCATGTCGAAGGGGTCTTCGGCACCGACCACCGAGCCGACGACGGCCATGACGCCGTCGACCGAATCGAAGATGCCAAGGCGCCCGGCATACTTTTCGTCGAACAGGATGGCCCATGATTCGTTCTTCTGGTCTTCCGTATCGACATACTCCGGCGCCAGATCAGGGCGGAACAGGACCGATGAGTTGCCCCAGTCGGCTGCCACGAAATAGGTCAAGCCGTCCTCGCCGATGCTGCCCGGCAGGACTTTCAAACTCGGGAAGACATCGGGGAAGTGGCTCAGCCGACTGGTGTCGATCGGTTGCAGTATGCCGGCGTCGCGCCAGCGCCTGGTGCTGCCGACGCACGGGTGGGCGATGTCTGATCGAAAGCCCGAGCGCAGCTTCTGCAACGCCTCCTCTTCCTCGCCAAACAGGGCAAACGCCGGCACCGCTTCATATGTTTCGACATAGGGCACGAAGAATTCGGGCAACTCGTAACCGCCCCACTCGAACACCTGCAGCGAATCGTCGACCGGCAGTGAATCCTGGGCACGCGCGCCGCCCGGGCCGATAGTCATGGTCGCCAGGCCGACGCCCGCCGCGGCCAGTGCGCCTGCCGCCTGCCGCCGCGTCAGATCACAATTGTCGATACGTGAACGAAACTCCTCGATGTCCATGGCTCGGGGCATGATCGTGTCCTTCCTTTGTTCTGCGGCATGGTGATGATGACCGTTACAGTAGATCATCGATCCGACGGAATCCATGTACACAGATGTGAGATTGAGTGGGGACCCAGCAAAACTGCGTCATTCCGGATTGCCGTTCTCGATTCGCTGCCGCTCGAAGGAATGGTGGCAATGAGGTAAAACGACATAGACAATCTGAGGGCAATCCGGGATGCGCTTGCGGCCGCTGGTCGCCGATACTCCCATTGAGTTCACCCCGGGTTACCGAATTCAGCAAGCCTGATCATCTCCCGCAGTTCTGGAGGCGATTCGCCGGGAGTGCACAAAGACTGAAGCGGAACGGCAATGACCGGCGGTTCCTGCCGATGACTGCCGGTATCAGCTTCGCATCGGTTGTGTGGTCTCGCGCAGTATGTCCGCGAAGGTCTGGCTCACGAGTGTCGGTGTGACACCCCGGCGCGTCACGAGTTCCATCAGCGTCATGCGGCGGTAGATGGCCGGCAGGATGCTCCTCATGCGTCCGGCAGTGACCCATCGCTCGGCATAGGAGACGGGCAGGTAGCCAACATGCCAGCCCGAAAGAATGAAAAAGGCCACGCCCTCGATCTGGCGCGCCGATGCGGATGACGGCAGGTGTGCCGTGCGCGGCGCCACCTGGCTCTCTGACAGATAGGCGCGGTGTGCCAGGTCGGAGTTTTCGAGGTCGCTCGCGTGGAGGGGGTTCCGGTCAAACAACGGGTGGTTCGCGCCACAGTAGAGTTCGACGGGATCTTCATAGAGCACTTCGTACACCAGTCCCGGACGGTGCTGGTGAAAGACACCGATCCCCAGATTGACCCTGTTCTCCAGCACGGCTCGCTCGATCTCGTCGGGCGCCAGTGTGTGGAAGTGGATGTGAACCTTTCGAGCCTTGGCCCGAAAGGTCGAGAGAACGTCGGCCAGTGGATAGCCGCGGTCGGTCGCCCAGTTATCGATCACGGCGATCGAAAGATCGCCGACCAGTTCACCGCGCAAGGCACCGACCGTGGTTCGAAAACTCTCGAGTGCGGTCGAAAGATGCTGGCATGCCTCATAGACGTTTCGTCCCTTGTCGGTCAGAAAGAAGCCCGCTCGTCCGCGCTGGCACAGGCGCATGCCAAGGCGCTGTTCCAGATTGCCGATCTGTCGGCTGATGGTCGACTGGCTGACGTTGAGCGTGACCTGAGCAGCAGCAAACCCGCCACATTCCACGACCGTCATGAAGACCATGAGGAGATGGAGGTCCGCCTTGTGCAGGCGCGGCGCCTTACTTGCAGTTGAGGGCATATTATCATTCTTCATTTGATATTTTCTCTAACTGAAAATGATCGGACGATCAACGCTGACGAGGGCATGGATGGGTGGTCATGATGCATGCTGCCGCATGGGGTATCGATAACGACTACGGTCCCTTGCACGATGTCCTGCTCGGTCGTCCCGAGCATTTCCGGTGGGTTGATGCCGGTCCGATCACGCAGCGCACGCTGCAGAACCAGGATCAGTCCGGTGTCGCCTTCAATCTTCAGACGGCCATGGCGCAGCATGCCGAGATGGTCCGCATCTACGAGGATGCGGGCGTGACCTGCCACTACCTCGATTCCGACGAGGTGCTGCACCGGAACTTCTTTGCCCGTGATTCAAGCGCCATGACACCCTGGGGGGCGCTGATCTGCCACATGCAGTTGAAGTGCAGGCGAGCCGACTACGTGACGGCCCTCAGGTTCTACCAGGACAACGACATTCCGATCTGGCGTTTTGTGACAGCCGGTCATTTCGAGGGGGGTGACTTCGTCATTCTGGAACCCGGCTGTGTGCTGATCGGTTACTGCGGTGAACGCTCGGAGAAGGAAGGCGCCGAACAGGTCGCTGACTGGGTGCGCCAGGAAGGGTGGGAGGCGCAGGTCGCGCCGATCTCGCGCGAGTTTGTCCACATGGACGGACTCGTCGTTCCGCTGGCGCCCGGGCTCCTGGTTGCCTGCCTCGACGCTCTGGAGGACTGGCTCGTCGCCTGGTTGCGCGACAGGGGATTCGAATTTGTCGACGTGGGATACCGGGAGGCCAGGAACCTCGGCGTCAACCTGGTGGCCCTGGGCCACGACAGGGTCCTGTCGATGCGGGGCAGTGCCGTGCTGAACGACAGGTTGCGGGCGCTGGGCTTCGAAGTCTTCGATCCGGACATGTCCATGTTCACGCTGGGTGGTGGCGGTGTTCATTGCCTGTGCCAGGCCTTGAGGCGTGATCGTGCCGAAGAGGAGCGGCGTGCAGCATGAGGTGTCCGTATCCCGGCATCGATGGAAACCGCCTTTGGCAGGGCCTCATGGACATGGCGAGAGTTGGCGCTACCCCCGCAGGAGGCTGCTGCCGACTGGCGCTGACCGATGAGGACAAGGCCGGCCGTGATCTCTTCGTGTCGTGGTGCCGCGACGCCGGGTGCCGGATCTCGATCGACGACATGGGCAACATCTTCGCCCGGCGACCCGGCCGCCAGGACCATCGTGCTCCCGTTGTGACCGGCAGCCACCTCGACACGCAACCTCATGGTGGCCGCTTTGACGGTGTCTACGGAGTACTGGCTGGCCTTGAGGTGGTCCGCACGCTCAACGATCACGGTATCGAGACCGAGGCAGCGGTCGATGTCGTAGTCTGGACCAACGAGGAAGGCTCCAGATTCGCTCCGGCGATGCTCGCATCGGGTGTCTTTGCCGGCCTCTTCGACCGGTCCTTCGCCCACGCGCGGTGCGATGGCAGCGGCACGACCCTTGGAGAGGAACTCGAACGCACAGGCTATCTTGGCGCCGAGTCCTGTGGCGAGCGCCGTCTCGATTCCTATTTCGAGGCCCACATTGAACAGGGGCCCATTCTGGAACGCGAACGCGAGACGATCGGTGTGGTGCTCGGCGGGCAGGGACAACGCTGGTATGAAGTGATGTTGACCGGCCGCGACGCACACGCCGGATCAACGCCCCTTGCAGACCGGCGGGATGCCCTGGTTGCAGCGGCAGGTGTCATTCTGGCCGTGCGCCATGTGGCGCGTGAGCAGGCGCCCGACGGGGTGGGCACGGTCGGCCGAGTTCACGTCGCCCCGAATTCGCGCAACACCATCCCTGGTTTGGTGTGGCTGACGGTTGATCTGCGCCATCCCGATGATGGTGTGCTTGCCGCCATGGACGCGGAGTTTCGCAAGCGGGTCGGTGAGGCTTGCAGGAGCGAGGGCGTGGTGTTCGAGGCCGACGAGATCTGGCACAGCCCGCCGGCTCGGTTCGACCCCGCCTGTGTCGATGCGGTGCGCCGCGCTGCGGACGCATTCGGCTACGCCCATCGCGACATGGTGTCCGGAGCCGGTCACGATGCCTGCCAGGTATGCCGTACCACCCCCACCGCCATGATCTTCGTTCCCTGTGCCGAAGGGATCAGCCACAACGAGGCTGAAAGCGCCGAACCCGGCGATCTGGAGGCCGGATGCAATGTCCTGTTGCACGCCATCCTCGAGCGGTCCGGTGCCGTGAGGCCGGCGAGCTGTGTCCATGGGGGAACAATGGATGAGCTTACTCGTTTGACGGTCCAACCTACCAGATGACACGGAGGAGACGATGAGATCATTCGAACACAAACTGGACCTGCTGAGGCGGGGCCTCATCGATCGACGGAACTTCATGGCACACGCCATGGCCTGTGGTGTGGCGGTGCCCACCGCGACGGCGCTTGCCATTCAGGCGGCGAGGGCCGACGAGCCGCAGATGGGCGGCCGGATCCGCGTCGCCCTCGGCCTGGGATCGACAACCGATTCGGTGGATCCTGCCACCTACAACGACACCTACATGCAGGTCGTGGGGTTCGGTTTTCGCAACTGCCTGACGGAAGTGTCCAATGAGGATGAGCTGATCGGTGAGCTTGCCGAGAGCTGGGAGTCGACCCCGGATGCGGCTAACTGGACCTTCAAGCTGCGTCAGGGAGTCGAGTTTCACAGCGGCAAGACGCTTGATGCGGATGATGTGATCGCATCGGTCGCCCACCATACCGGCGAGAATTCGGCGTCACCAGCCAAGGGCATCCTGTCGTCCATCGTCAACATGAAGGCGGACGGCAAGGACACCGTCACCTTCGAACTGAGCGAGGGCAACGCAGACTTTCCGTTCCTGCTGAGCGACTACCATATTGCAATCTGTCCCGTCGTGGACGATGTTCTGGACTGGCAGTCGGGCGATGGTACGGGCGGGTTCGTCCTCAACGAGTTCGAACCGGGCGTGCGATCGTTCCTGACGCGCAATCCCAACTACTGGAAGGAAGGTCAGGCTTTCTTTGACGAGGCCGAGGTGCTGTCGACCATCGACGTGACGGCCCGTACATCTGCCCTGACGTCCGGTACGGTTCACGTGATCGATCGGGTCGACCTGAAGACCGCGGACCTTCTCGACGCTGCCCCGGGTGTGCGCCTGGAAGAGACCCAAGGTACTCTGCACTACGTCTATTCGATGATGTGCGACCGTGCGCCATTCGATGATCCCAATGTTCGTCTGGCATTGAAGTACGCCATCGATCGCGAGGAACTTCTCACCAAGCTGCTGAACGGCCATGGCTATGTCGGAAACGATCACCCCATCGGCCGGTCCAACCGGTACTTTGCCGAGGACCTGCCGCAGCGCGTCTATGATCCGGACAAGGCCAAACACTACCTCGGCAAGGCCGGTCTGACGGAGATCACGGTGCCGCTCAATGTGGCGGAAACCGCCTTTTCCGGCGCCACGGATGGAGCTGTTCTCTATCAGCAGCACGCGGCGGCCGCCGGGATAAGCATTGACGTTACCCGCGAGCCCAACGACGGCTACTGGTCGGATGTCTGGAACGTCGAGCCTTGGGTGGCGTCTTACTGGAGTGGACGGGTCACCGAGGACTGGGTGTTTTCACAGACCTATGCGGCAGGTGCCCCGTGGAACGAGACCCACTGGGCCAACCCGCGCTTCAACGAGCTCCTGACGCTTGCCCGGGCGGAACTCGACACCGAACTCAGGCGGGAGATGTACTACGAGATGCAGCAACTGTGCAGCGATGATGGCGGCGTGGTGGCTCCGATCTTCTCCAACTACGTCTTCGCGGTCAGCGACAACATTGCCCACCGGCGCATGTCGGCAGCCTGGGATCTCGACGGAATCAAGTGCCTGGAGCGCTGGTGGTTCCACGATCCCGCGGCATGACCCCGGGGCTCGGCCGGACATCATCCGCGCGGGCGTGACAACGATGACCGACTGTTAGAATCCACCCCCGGCAGTGGCCGGCTGCCGGGGGTGGCTCGTTGCTACTGCGGGAGCGTGGAGTCGATGCCTTCGACGTAGACATTCATGCCGAGAAGCATGCCGTCGTCCGCGACCTCGCCGTCAGGGACAAGGAGATTGCCATCCTGGTCGTTGATGGGACCGGTGAAGGGGTGGAGTGCCCCTTCGGCGATCGCCGCACGGGCCGCTTCGGCCATCTCGATGACATCGGCCGGGATGGCGTCGTTGTAGGCCGACAGCAACAGCATCTCGGCGCCGAAACCGCCCCAGGTGTCCGAGGTGCCCCAGGAGCCGTCAAGAGCCGCCTGAACCCGCCTGACGTAGTAGGCGGCCCAGTTGTTGACAACCGACACCAGGTGGGCGTCGGGACCGAAGGCGGTCATGTCCGAAGCCTGGCCGATGGCCCATACGCCGCGATCCTGTGCAACCTGCAGGGCAGCGGGCGAATCCGTGTGCTGCAGGATGACGTCAGCACCCTGATCGATCAGGGCCTTGGCGGCATCCCCCTCCTTGCCCGGATCGAACCAGGTCGACACCCAGACGATCTTGAATGACACGTCGGGGTTGACCGACCGGGCGGCGAGGAACGCCGAATTGATGCCGCGGACCACCTCCGGAATGGGGAAGGAGGCGATGTAACCGATCACGTTGCTCTCGGTCACGCTGCCGGCCACCAGTCCGGCAACATGACGGCCCTCGTAGAACCGCGCCGAGTAGGTCGCCACGTTGTCGGCCTGCTTGTAGCCGGTGGCATGTTCGAAGTGCACATCGGGGTACATTTCGCCAACGCGGATCGTCGGATTCATGTAGCCGAACGATGTGGTGAAGATGAGACCGTGCCCGGTTTCGGCCAACTGGGCGATCACCCTGTCAGCGTCGGCGCCTTCCGGCACGTTTTCGACGTAGCTGGTCTCGACCTGATCGCCGAACGCTTCCTCGACGGCAAGCCGCCCCTGATCGTGCTGGTAGGTCCATCCGTGGTCGCCGATCGGACCGACGTAGACGAATCCCACCTTGAGGGGTTCAGCCTGGGCCGCACCCGCAAGAAGGCCCGCAGCCAGCAAACATGCGGCCATGGCCCGGTTGACTGTGTTCATCATTCCCTTCCTCCCTTTATCAAGTCGCCGTTCTCTCGAACTGGTCGTTGCCCGCCCTACCCGGTGGCATGGAAACTCCTGCCCAGGCACGCCGGAGCATTGAAACGCATCCTCACATCATCACGCGATATGAGGACCAGCACAATAATGGTGGCGATGTAGGGAAGCATGGAGAGGATCTGGGAGGGGATGGCAACTCCCAGACCCTGGGCATGAAGCTGGATGATGGTGATGCCTCCGAAGAGATAGGCGCCGAAAAAGGCACGCCATGGCCGCCACGAAGCGAAGACGACCAGTGCCAGGGCGATCCAGCCACGCCCTGCCGTCATGTTCTCGATCCACAGCGGGGTGTAGGCAAGGGAAAGACAGGCGCCGCCCAGGCCGGCCATGACACCTCCGAAGAGCACGGCCATCAGGCGGATCAGGATGACCGGATAACCGATGGAATGTGCCGCATCGTGATTTTCACCAACTGCCCGCAGTGCGAGTCCTGCCCTGGTGTGCCTGAGGAACCAGGCGACGGCGATGACCGAGACAACGGAGAGGTAGACGAGCGCATCGTGGCCGAAGAGAAGTGGACCGATGAAAGGCAGGTCGGTGATGCCGGGAATGTCGAGATTCGGCAGTCCGGCGAAGGTGACTCCGACGAACTGATGCCCGACAAGGGCGCTCAAGCCAATCCCGAAGATGGTGAGCGCCAGGCCCGTGGCCACCTGGTTGGAGAGAAACCACAGGGTAAGGCCTCCGAAGATGAACGCCATCAGGGCCCCCGATGCCGCGCCGGCCAGCACAGCGAGTACCGGATCTCCAGTCGTGATGCCGGTGGCAAAGGCGCCGATGGCGCCCACGATCATCATTCCCTCGACCCCGAGATTGAGGACACCGGACTTCTCGGCAACGATCTCGCCAACAGCAGCAAAGACGAGAGGCGTCGATGCCGTGATGATCGTCATGAGGGCGGCGACGAGAAAGTCGATGGTCATGGGTCCTGGCGCACTCTTCGGATCATGGGATGAAACGGATTCGGTAACGGATGAGGACATCGCTCGCCAGCAGGAAGAAGAGCAGCATGCCCTGGAAGACGCCGGTCACCGCATTGGGAAGATTCATCGTGATCTGGGCATACTCTCCGCCGAGGTAGGTCAGGGCCATGAGAAGTCCGGCGAAGACGACACCGACGGGATGCAGGCGGCCGAGGAAGGCAACGATGATGGCGGTGAATCCGTAACCCGGTGACACGACCGGAACGATCTGGCCGATCGGCCCCGCCACCTCCATCACACCGGCGAGTCCGGCAGCACCGCCACCCGCCAGCAGTGTCGTCCATATGATCCGCGTCCGGCTGAAGCCCGCGAAGGATGCTGCGGCCGGGGCAAGACCAACGACCCGGATCTGAAATCCGACGATGTGCTTGGCAAGCAGGATCCATGTGGTTGCAGCGAGGGCGAGGGCGATCGGCCAGCCGATGTGGAGCCGAGTCCCCTGAAGCAGCACCGGCATCCTGGCGGAGTCGTGGAAGAGGCGCGATTCGGGAAAGTTGAACCCGTCGGGATCCCGCCATGGACCATGGATGAGATAGCTCAGGAGAAGGATGGCGACATAGACGAGCATCAGACTCGTCAGGATTTCGTTGGTGTTGAAGCGGGTCTTGAGGAATGCCGGAATGGCGGCCCAGGCCATGCCGCCGGCGATGCCGGCCACGAACATCAGGGGAAGAAGCAATGGCGAATCGTATCCGTAGAGGGCAAGGGCCAGTCCGCCTCCGGCCAATGCCCCGAGGGTCAGTTGTCCCTCGGCGCCGATGTTCCAGACGTTGGCCCTGAATCCCATGGAAAGACCCAGTGCGATGAGAACCAGGGGGGTGGCCTTCACCATCAGTTCAGCCACTCCCCGCTCAGAGGACAGTGGCTGGATGAAGAATGCCTGAAGCGCGCGCACCGGGTCCGTTCCCAGTGATGCGAACATGACGAGGCTGGCAGCCAGTGTCAGCACCACGGCGATTGCCGGTGACCCCAGCACCATGGCGCGTGAAGCCGCACCTCTCGCCTCGAAGCGCAGGGCCATCACGAACCTGCCATCAGCAGGCCAATCCGGCTGGCCGTGGCATCCATGGTGCTCATGGGTGGTGACAACCGGCCCTGGCTGATCACGCACAGGCGGTCCGAAATCTCCATGAGTTCCTCGAGGTCCTGGGAGATGACGAGCACCGCCGCACCATCGCTGGCAAGGTCGATGAGCGCCTGGCGAACCGCTGCGGCGGAACCCGCATCGACCCCCCAGGTGGGTTGCAGCGCAATGATGATGCCCGGTTTGTGCGAGATTTCCCTGCCGATGATGAACTTCTGGAGATTGCCGCCGGAAAGGCTGGATGCCGGCTGCATCACGCCCGGTGTCCTGACATCAAAGTCCTTCACCACGGTCGCTGCGAATGCGCGGGCACGGGTGCTGCTGATCATTCCCCGGTTCACGAGATTTGACGTCGTGGCGCCCGATAGCAGGGCGTTTTCCCACAGCGTCATCTGTGGCACCGCACCGTGTCCCAGGCGCTCTTCCGGAACGAAGACCATGCCGGCGGCCCGCCGCCGGTTGGGCCCGGATGTGCCCACGGGTCGGCCGTCCACCAGAATTGTGGCATCGTCGGCCAGCGGTGTTTCCCCCGAGAGGGCATCCATGAGTTCCTGTTGTCCGTTGCCGGCGATACCGGCGATTCCCAGAACCTCGCCGGCGAGAACCTCGAAGGAGATGTCCTTCAGCGGCGTGCCATGGAGACGGGAGGACTCCAGGGCAAGGTGTTTCACCTCAAGACGCGGTGTCGCGCTTTCCGTCACCGATGTGCGCCGCGGCAGGGTAAGGTCCGAGCCGATCATGAGTTCGGCAAGTTCGTGGGCCGAGCGGGTGGCGGGGTCGCACTCGGCGACCACGCGGCCACCCCTCATGATCGTCGCCTTGTGGCACAGGTCGCGAATCTCCTGGAGCTTGTGACTGATGTAGAGAATCGAGACCCCGTCTTCCGAAAGCTGACGCAGGGTGGCAAAGAGACTTTCGACTTCCTGGGGTGTGAGTACGGATGTCGGTTCATCCATGATGAGAAGGCGTGGCTCCTGCAGAAGGCAGCGAACCACCTCGATGCGCTGGCGTTCGCCTACGGAAAGTGCGTGAACGTGGCGCCCGGGATCGAGAGGCAGGCCATAGCGCCGTGACACGTCGTGGATGCGTTCCTCGAGACCGGACCGGGCAAAGGACCGTGGCAGGCCCAGGGCGATGTTCTCGGCCACCGTCATGGCGTCAAAGAGGGAGAAGTGCTGGAACACCATGGCGATGCCAAGCCGACGTGCCGCCTTCGGATTGGCAATGCGTTGAGGCGTGCCCTCCCAGAAGAGGGTTCCGCTGTCTGCGGACTGGACCCCGTAAATGAACTTGACGAGGGTGGACTTGCCGGCTCCGTTCTCGCCAAGAAGTGCATGAATTTCACCGGCTTCGACAGCAAGGTTCACATCGTCGTTGGCAACGACGCCGGGATAGTGCCGGGTCACGCCCTCAAGGCGGAGTCGGGGTTCGGTGCTCACCGGCACTTGTCGCGGGCAAGAATGTCGTCAACCGCCATGAGAATAGCCTCCGGTGTCGCCGGAGCGTCGAGGCGTGGCAGATGACGGTACCCGGCAAGGCGCGCGACAGCATCGCGGATGGCGAGCCATACCGAAATGGCGAGGAGAAGAGGCGGTTCGCCGACCGCCTTCGACCGGTAGATGGTCGGCACCGGATTGGGCATGTCGGGCAGAATGTGGACATTGAAGTCCGGCGCCACATCGCGGCTTCCGGGAATCTTGTAGGTCGAGGGGCCGTGGGTCAGAAGGTGACCGTCAGCGTCCCATACCAGTTCTTCGGAGGTCAGCCAGCCCTGTCCCTGAACAAAGCCCCCCTCGATCTGTCCGATGTCGATGGCGGGGTTGAGTGATGCGCCGCAGTCCTGGAGGATGTCGGTCTTCAGGACCCGCGATTCACCGGTCAGCGTATCAATCACCACGACCGCCATGGCGGCGCCGAACGTGTAGTAGTGCACGGGATGGCCTGTCATGGTGTCCGCATCCCACGTGATGCCCGGCGTGGCGTAGTAGCCGGTTGCAGACAGTGACACCCGTTCGTCCCAGGAGAGCTGCGCGAGGCGGGCAAAGGAGAGGCTCTCGTTGCCGGCGTAGATGCGCCCTTGACGAAACTCGATAGTCTCGACCTCAGCACCCAGCTCCCGCGCCGCCACATCCGCCATGCGATCCCTGATGGCCGTGGCGGCATTGAAGGCCGCCATGCCGTTGAGATCCGATCCCGAGGAGGCTGCGGTGGCCACCGTGTTGGGGACCTTGTCGGTGCGCGTGGCCGAGACCTTGACGTCCCCCAGGCCGATGCCGAAGACCGAGGCGACCACCTGGGCAACCTTGATGAAAAGACCCTGTCCCATCTCGGTGCCGCCGTGGTTGAGGTGGACGCTTCCGTCCGTATAGACATGGACGAGAGCGCCGGCCTGGTTGAGGCGCGGCACGTTGAAGGAGATGCCGAACTTGGCCGGCATCATCGCGATACCCTTCTTCAGCGTCCGGTTTGCGGCATTGAAGCGCTCGATTTCCTGGCAGGTTCCCTCCCAGTCCGCAGCCCTGCGGAGCTGTGTGACGACAGTGCCGATGAGGTTGTGGGAAACCCGCTGACCATAGGGTGTCGTGTTGCGCTCTTCAGTCCCGTACCAGTTGACATCGCGCACCTCGTCGACGTCGAGGCCGAGGTGGTGGGCGACATGTTCAACGACCGTTTCGATGGCGAGCATGCCCTGGGGCCCACCAAATCCGCGGAACGCCGTATTGGAGACGGTGTTGGTCCGGCATGGATAGCCGCGCGCGGTGATGTTCGGCAGGAAGTAGCAGTTGTCGACATGGCACATGGCCCGGGTGAGAACCGACGAACTCAGATCGGCGACATTGCCGGCCCTCAGGGCGATCATGATGTCGACACCTTCGATCCTGCCCCTGGAATCGAATCCTGCCGTGTAGCGGAAGAGACCGTCATGGCGTTTGCCGGTGACGATCATGTCGGCATCCCTTCTGAGCCGGAGCTTTGCCGGTTGCCCTGTCTTCGCGGCCACGAGCGCGGCAATCGCGGCGATAATCGATCCCTGGCTCTCCTTGCCGCCGAAGCCACCACCCATCCGCCGCACCTCGACCGTGACGGAAGAAAACGGGAGGCCGAGAACCGTGGCCACGGCATGCTGGACTTCCGTTGGATGCTGGGTGGAACTGAAGACGTCAAGGTCGCCGTTGTCGCGGGGCACTGCCAGGGCAATGTGGCCTTCAAGGTAGAAGTGATCCTGACCGCCACAGCGAACTTCGCCGCTGATCCGGTGGAGTGCTCCGGCAATGGCAGCGTCGGCGTCTCCGCGCCTCATAGTCTGCGGCACCGACGTGTAGGCCTCCTGGCTGAGGGCCTCATCGATGGTGAGCAGAGCAGGACGTTCTGACCAGGTGATGTCGACGAGACCGGCTGCCGCAAAGGCCTGGTCAAAGGTTGTGGCGGCAACTGCCGCCACAGGCGCCCCGGCATAATCTGCCACGTCGCAGGCGAGCGCTGGTTCACCGCCAGTGATCGGGCCGATGTCGTTGGTCCCGGGGATGTCGGCGGCTGTCAGCACGGCGTGGACGCCGGGCGAGGCACGTGCCGCCACTGGATCGATGTCGACGATTTCGGCATGGGCATGGGGAGAGGTCACCAGAACCACCTCGAGGGTGCCAGGAAGTTCCGGCATGTCATCGATGAATTGTGCCCTGCCGGTAACGTGCTCCAGGGCGCTGTCGTGCGCGGCTCTTGCAAACACCGCTGTGTCCGAGGCATTCATGCCTGGTTCACCTCGACGGCCGACTCCCCGGCGACGTCACGGTAGAGACGGACGAGGAGATTGGCGGCCACCCTGAGACGATAGGCCGCGCTCGCCCTTTGGTCGTCGATGGGTGTGAAGTCGTGTTCCATGGCGCGTCCTGCGTCCCTCATGGTGTTCTCCGACCATGTCCGACCGGCTAGGGCGCGCTCGGTTTCAAGTGCCCGGGCCGGCACCGCGGCCATGCCGCCGAACGCGATGCGCATGTTCACGATGCGGCCGTTGCGGACGACAACGCGGAAAGCGCCAATCACCGCCGAGATATCCTGATCATGGCGTTTCGAGATTTTCCAGGCGCGGAAGATGGTTCCGTCAGCAGGCCTCGGGATCCTGATCCTGGCGATGACCTCCGTGTCACCAAGCGCCGTGCGCCGGTACGCACGGAAGAACTCCTCCACGGGCAGGCTCCGGTCACCATCCGGGCCCGCGAGGTCCAGTTCCGCATTCAGTGCCATGAGACAGGGCGCAAGATCACCGATCGGTGAGGCGTTGGCGAGATTGCCGGCGACGGTGGCGACATTGCGGATCTGCCGCGAGCCGAAGCGGCGCATGATGGCGCCCAGAGCAGGCCATGCATGTTCACATGCGGGGAGCGCTTCCGAGATCGTCACCGCGCCGCCGATGTGGAGGGCATCGGGCGTTTCCTTCAGCAGGCGCATTTCGCGTACATGGGAGGTGGAGATGGTGACCGCGGCGTGACGGCGTTCCTTGCTGAACTGCAATCCGACATCCGTGCCGCCGGCAAGCAGCAGGGCCTCGGAGTGGGATTGTTTGAGGGTGAGCAGCGCGTCAAGGGTCACTGGCGCAAGCCAGATGGCCTCCTCGGTTGCCAGCGATTCCTGCGGTGCTGGCGTCGTTCCATCGGGAGTCTCCCGGTCCGGTGGGGCATTTCGGCACGTCTGGCGTGCCGCCTCGACGATGGGGCGATAGCCGGTGCAACGGCAAAGATTGCCGGCAAGGGCCTCATGAATGGCGTCATCGTCCGGGGTCACGCTCTCCTGGCGTAACGCCCAGAGTGCCATGACAAACCCGGGAGTGCAGAACCCGCACTGGCTGGCGTGACAGGATATCATCGCCTGCTGAACGGGATCGGGAGCCTCATCCCTGCCGGACAGCCCCTCAACCGTGATGAGACGGGCGCCGTCCAGCTGACCCACAGTGTAGAGGCACGCGTTGACGGCCTCTGCCCGGGTGCCGCCGTGACGCACCACGGCAACGGTACAGGCGCCGCAATCCCCCTCCGCACATCCTTCCTTGGTGCCTCTGAGACCGGCCTCGCCGCGCAGGTAGTCCAGTACCGTCATTGTCGGGACGACAGACGGAGCCTCGTGCGTCGTGCCGTTCAGAAGGAAGCGCACGCCCATCTTCCGGCCGGTTCTACTGGGTGGGGGCGCCATGACGGATCCAGAGACCGAGAAGCCGCCGCTCCTCGGGTGTCATGCCGGTTTCGTTGCCTAGCGGCATCGTGTCGGTCTCCACCGTCGTGATCCTGATCGCCTCGACGTGGCTCAGAATCTCGGCGGCGGTGTTGAAGCGGACATCCTTCGGCGGGGCGTCGAAGTTCTCGTGACGGGGTTCGGCCGCATGGCACGAAAGGCAGCGATCATTGATGATCTTCCTGACTTCGCTGAAGGCGACCCGTTCGGCCACAGGGCCAGGCGTTCCTCGCTCGAGGGTTGGCCAGGAGGCAATGATGGCCGCTCCCAGGAAAGGGAAGACGGCCGCCGCCAGGGGCCAGGCCTGTTGCCTGCCGACGTTGCGCAGGTTGAACCAATGACGCACCAGCGCGCCGGAAATCGAGATGGCGATCAGGAGCAGCCAGTTGAGGGAATGTCCGAACGTCATCGGGTAATGACTGCTGATCATGATGAAGACGACCGGCAACGTCAGGTAATTGTTGTGGACCGAACGCTGCTTGGCCTGTCTGCCCAGAAGGGGATCGGGTTCCTCACCGGCGAGACGTGCCGCAATCAGCTTCGTTTGGGCCGGAATGATGCGCACGAAGACGTTGATGACCATGACAATGCCAATCAGGGCGCCGACATGCATGTAGGCCGCGCGGCCCGTGAAGATCTGAGTCAGGACGATGGCGACGGCCGCGAGCACGATGATGGAAAGCACATTGGCAGGGAGGGGGTTTTCGGCGCCGATTCGCGACGCGAAGAGGGCGTCATAGGCGAACCAGCCGACCACCAGGGTAGCGACCCCGACCCCCACCGCTTCCAGACGGCTGAGCGATCCGGATCCCGCCTCCACAAGATAGGACTCGGCGCCGAGGTAGTAGACGATGGCGAGCAGCATGACACCGGTGATTCCGGTGAATCCCGCTTCCCACTTGAACCAGTGCAGGGTGCGCGGAATGGCTGCCGACGCCACAAGATACTTGTTGACCTCGTAGAATCCACCGCTGTGCACCATCCATAATTCGCCTTCGACTCCTTTCTTGCCGGGTTCGGGCTTCTCGAGATGGGCGTCAAGCCACATGAAGAGGAAGGATGTGCCGATCCAGGCGATGCCGACGATGACATGCGTCCAGCGGATGACGAGATTGGCCCAGTCGAGAATGGCGGTTTCCATGGCGCCTATTCTCCGACCCTCTGCGCGATGCGCAGGCTGACAATCCGCTCGACGTTGGCCAGTGCTTCCGCCCTCTCGGTTTGCGGATCACTTCCGAGCCGCCGCTGAAAAGCCTCGATGATGCCGTCGAGTGTATGATCCCGGACTGCGATGATGAAAGGAAAACCGAATTTTTCCCGATACCTGCGGTTGAGATCCATGAAGAGTGTGAAGTCCGTCTCCGACAGGCGGTCGAGCCCGGCACTCGCCTGTTCGCGTGTCGAATCGGGCTCAAGGTCACGCGCTCTTGCCGCCTTTCCGGCGAGATCGGGATGCGCACGAATGAAGGCTAGTTGTTCCTCTTCGGGCGCTTCATCGAGGACCCGTGTCATGGCGCGGATCAACGCCGCACGCGATGTGAAGGGGCCATGGCGATGGGCGCGCCGGGCGAACCACGGAGAACCTTCGAAGACGTCACCAAGCATCGATGTGAATGCGTGCGCACTGGCTCGATTGATCTCCTCGAGTGTGAACGGCGACACGTCATTCGCCCCCTTCGGTGGGTGGCGGGAACCGTGTTCGCCAATGACGGGCGATGTCGATGCGTCTGCAGAACCAGACTCCCTCGTGGCGGCGTGCATGGTCGACAAAGCGCTTCAGGGCACCGAAGCGGCCAGGACGACCGGCGAGGCGGCAATGCAGGCCAATCGACAACATTCTGCCACCCTCCTGCCACAGCACATCGAAGCTGTCCTTGAGGTACGTGTAGAACTGGTCTCCGGAGTTGAATCCCTGAGGTGTTGCGAAGCGCATGTCGTTGGCATCGAGTGTGTAGGGAACGACGAGATGCTGTCTTTGTCCGACAGTTGTCCAGAATGGGAGCTCGTCGCTGTAATCATCGGCATCATAAAGAAAACCGCCTTCCTCGACGACGAGCCTGCGCGTGTTGGGGCTGGTCCGCCCTGTATACCACCCCAGCGGCCGCTGGCCGGTCAGTTTCGTCTGGATGGCGATAGCACGCTCCATGTGTTCGCGCTCCTCGTCTTCCCCCATCTTCTGGTAGTCGATCCAGCGATAGCCGTGGGAGCAGATCTCGAAGTCGGCCTCCATCGCCCGTTCCGCCACTTCGGGGTTGCGTTCGAGGGCCATGGCGACGCCGAAGACGGTGACCGGTATCGCCTGCTCCCGGAAAAACCGGAACAGCCGCCACACACCCACCCGGCTGCCGTATTCGAACAATGACTCCATGCTCATGTGACGCATGCCGGCAATCGGCGTGGCAGCCACGATCTCCGAGAGGAAGGCCTCGGATGCAGCATCGCCGTGAAGCACGCTGTTCTCGCCACCTTCCTCGTAATTGATGACGAACTGCACGGCGAGACGGGCGCCCCCCGGCCAGACCGGATCGGGCGGCATGGCGCCGTAGCCTTTCATGTCTCGGGGATAGGGTGTGTCTGGTGGCAAGGGGAACTTTCGTTGCATGGTGGACCCTGCAAAAGTAACACCCGCGTTGGATGTGTCCAGCAGCGCGGGCTTTCTGTGACGGGGAAGGGAAGGGCAATGCCGGGATTGACAACCCACGTTCTTGATACTGCATCGGGACACCCGGCCGCCGGGGTCGCCATCACTCTCTTCGAGATCGTTGGCAACGAACGCCGAGAGATTGCCACAGCGGTCACCAATGATGACGGCCGCACCGATCAGCCACTCATGGACACGGTGCGCCAGGGTCACTTCGAGATCGTCTTCGGTATCGGCGCCTACTTTGCTTCAAGACGGACGACTCCGGGATTTCTCGATCAAGTGCCGGTCCGCTTCCACGTCACCGACGTGTCACGCCACTGGCACGTTCCTCTCCTCGCAAGCCCGTGGGGCTACACCACCTACCGTGGCAGCTGAGCCGACGCGAACGCCGTCACGTTCGATTGACCCGGAGTCGTGAATCATCTCTCGTGTGGCCTGCTGAGTCGCAACGAACCAGGGCCGCAGGTCACGCAAGAGCGGTGCCAGAGGCGATTTCGGGAACCGTATCATGAGGACCTGAGCCTTGCCCCGACGAGGCGATCAGACGGCGCGTGAGGCCTCGACAAGTCTCCGGAGCTTGGCACGCGCAAGGTCCGAACCCAGCATGATGAGGCCGCAGTCGGGTGCGGCCACCAAACGCTCGGAGTCGATGTGTTCGAGTGCTTCGCCGAGGCGAAGGACGATCTCTTCGAATGTCTCGACGCGGCTGGAAGCAATCTCGACGACCCCGAGAATGACCGTGGTGTCGGCGAAGGTTTCGAGCAGAGAGAGATCGTTGTGCCGGTGCGCATCCTCGATCGAGACCGCATCGACGAGACTGGCGTTCACCGCGCCGGCCAGTTTCGTGTAGACCTCCGGATCGGCCTTCACGTAGTCGGTCTCGTCAAGCCTGTCGGGATAGCCGCAACACATGTGCATCGCACGGGTTACACCGTTGGGGACTCCGTGAAAGCACCGCTCGAGGTTCTCGACCCCAAACTCAAGGGCTTCGTCCGGCAGACGTGCAAAGAGCGGTTCGTCAACCTGGATGTACCGGCAGCCAGCGTCTGCCAGACGACGGATCTCCACGTTGAGCGCATCGGCGAGATCGGCACACCACGAACGACGATCGGGATAGAAGAGGTTGGCCGTTGAGTCCGAGATGGTCAGCGGTCCCGGCACCGTGATCTTGACGGGTTTGGAGGTCGCACTCTGCGCGATCGTCCAGTCCCGCACCAGGAACGGCGCGCCGGTTCTGATCCGGCTGGTGAAGGTCGGCACCTCGGCAGTCCAGGCTCCGTTGCGCATGGTGCACTCGGTCAGCGTGTCGAGTTCGAAGCCATCGAGGTGGCCGCAGTGGTAGTGGATGTAGTTTGCCCGCCGGATCTCGCCATCCGTCGGGATGTCGATGCCGATCGAGGCCTGCTCGGCCACCACCTCCCGAGTAGCGCGATCAAGAATGGCCTGTCGCTCCCCGGGCAACAGCCCGGCCGCGTCCGCCTCTCCGGTCTGTGCGTCACTGTGGAACCATGCCATGCGCGGCACGTAAGCCGGTTTGGGATAAGCCCCGATACAGGTGGTTTGGACAGGCACGGGTGGACTCCGGTGCTGTGGCCGGGATCGAGCAGCTTGTGAAAGGTTCGAGTTTCGTGACCTCAGCGTCAAGTTGCCATGGAGGGTCAATGGTCCATGTACGTTGAGGCACAGCCCTGCGGGTTTGGGATGGTCGGGTGTCGGATCCGAAAAGCGGTCCGCCTTTGGTGGGCAAGGGCAGATGGGCCCAGCAGGTCTCGTTATCGCTCGCGTCGGCCGAGGTTGGCGCCTCCGTCAATGGTGAAGATGCTGCCGGTGATCCAGTCACCGGCGGGGGAGAGGAGGTAGGCGACCATCCAGGCGATTTCGTCGGGTGTACCGAGACGCGGTACCGGAAAGGCCTGGCTTGCCGTCTCGCCACTGTCGGGGGCGTCGTACTGGCGCATGCCCTCGGTCATGACCGCACCGGGCCCCACCGCGTTGACGAGGATCCGGTGATCGCTCCATTCCAGGGCCAGAGTGCGTGTCAGGTTGACGACTGCGGCGCGGGCCGCGGCGCCGTGGGCAAAGTTCTCCATCGCTCCCGTGTGGGCGAAGACAATGTTGACGATGCGGCCCGGCGTGCCGCTGGCGCGATGCGCCCGGGCAAAGGCGCTGCTCATCTGCCAGGTGCCCTGCACGTTGAGATCCATCACGGCCCGGAAGCCGTTGGCAGAGATGTCTTTCGCCCTGGCCGAGAACTGGCCACCGGCGTTGTTGACGAGATGATCCGGCAGGCCACGCTCGCTTGTTGTGGTCCGGAGGAGCTCCTGGCAGGCCGAATCGTCACGAATGTTGAGAACCTGGAAGGCAGCATCGATGCCTTGTCCGGCAAGTTTGCCGCATGCCTCCTCGAGAACCTGCTGCCGGCGCGCCGCGATTGTGACCTTCGCGCCAAGCAGGCCGAGCTCCCGGGCGCAGCCGAAGCCAATGCCGGTGCCGCCGCCGGTGATCAACACATGACTCCCTTTCAGAAGACCGGCACGGAAGATGGAAGATGAGGCCATCTGGCGCCTCTACTCCCGGTTCAGACCGCGGGAAAGCCGTTTGCGCATGCCGTCCCGGTTGGTGCTGTGGAAGACTTGTTCGCGCTGCGCCGCCGCCTCATCGAGATTGAGGTTGCGGAACTCGGGCATGATGCACCCCTCTTCAGCCATGGCCTCCAGGCGGGCATTGATCGCCTGTTTTTTCTCCACCTGGTGGGGCTGGACCTCGTGCATGAGAGAAATGTCGTGTTCCTCGACAACGAGGACGCCGGCATCGATGGCCTCCTGCATCAGGGCGTCGCCGCGGCCAGTGCGGCTGATGAACGTGCTCCATCCGCCTTCCTCGTTTGTTTCCGGCGCTCCGCCGGGCCAGGCATCCGCCACCGTGACATCCGTCGTCTCCCCGGTGGGATCGGCGCAGATCCGGCAGCGGAACTGGAACGTCCAGCCCTGTGGTCCATACCAGAAATCGAGATAGTCCTCGTCATGGACCCTGCCGTCGAGATCGACCGCCCGGGTGGGCCCGGGACAGCCATAACCGCGATAGCGAAAGAGTGAGAGGTTCTCCTCACCCCCGGCTCCTCCCGGAAACCCCACCCGCTCCAGCATCTGGCGCGAACAGTCGAGGTCTGCAAAGGTGCCGCAGGAAAACGCCAGTGTCGCATGGACCAGTTCGCCGACCCGGGGGTCGTGCCGGGCGTAATTGCGAACACCGGAGATGTCGCAGGGCTTGCCGATGATGGCAAAGGGGCGGCCCTCGTCGAGGAGTTCCGTGAAGCGGTCGAGGGGCGCCACCGGACCATAGCGCGATCCCGCTGCCGCCAGCACATCATCGCGGGTCCGCGAGACGTGGCTGCGGGAACGCATGGGGCGTTTCTCGTCGGCTCTGACGTGGCTGATGAAGTCGACCGCGCCACTCTCGAGGAGGTGGATGGCAAGGGCCGTCAGTGCTCCACCCGAAGACCCCAGGTGACGGATGGAGGGGTCACGGGCGTGCCCCTTCCAGACACGGATGAAGGGTCCGAATGCCGGATCCATGGCCACCGTGTCTCCATGCCGTAGAGGGTCGGGGGCACCGTCAAGCCGCATGCCGGGGCAGGTATCGAGAATGATGCGCTCGATTGCCGCGTCCAGGCGCTGGCGGATGATCGGACGCAGGCGCCCCGGCGGATCAACCCAGCTCATCGCGACCTTGTCCCTGCCGGCGATGGCCTGGCACAGGCCGCAACCCAGGCACAGCCCGTGGTCGACGATCTCGCTGAGTGACCGCGGATGACGCATGTCAGGTCCAGGCGGTGTAGGGATCGAGGCCGCGCTTCATGATCTGGCCTGCCATGATGACCTTCTGGATCTCGGAGGTGCCTTCCCAGATCCGTTCGAGACGGACATCACGGGTCAGCCGCTCGACAGGATTTTCGCACATCATGCCGCGCCCTCCGAAGATCTGTGCTGCACGGTCGACGACCCGGAACGCAGCCTCCGAACAGTAGTACTTGATGGCGCTTGCCTTGGCATGGGCGGTCCGGCGGTCGAGACCGGAGTCGATCTCCTGGGCGGTGCGGTAGATCATCGACTTGCCGGCCATGATCTCCGTTGCCATCTCGGCGAACATGAATCCGATTCCCTGGAACTCGATGATGGCCTGGCCGAACTGCCGGCGCTCCCGGGCCCACGCAAGTGCCAGTTCCGAGGCGCGGATCGCCATGCCGATACTGCGCGCCGCAATCGCCAGGCGAGCCTCGACGAACCAGTCCTTGGTGAGTTCGAATCCTTCGCCGACCTCACCCAGCATCTGTGTCGCCGGGATCCGCATGTCAACAAGATCGACCTCAGGGTGTTCGTGACCCGAGCGCTGGGAGAATCGGGGCATGCGCCGCATGTTGAACCCCTCGGTTCCCTTGTCGACAAGAAACAGGGTCGGGCGTGCCGGGTCGCCATCCACGATGGTGGTCACGAGATTGGCCTCGGCGCTGTCGGAGTAGCTGGCAAAGCACTTCTCGCCATTGATGACGTAGTGGTTTCCGTCGAGACGCGCCGATGTCCTGATACCGCCGGCATCCGAGCCGGCTCCGGACTCCGTGACGCAGAATGACACCGTGACGTCGCCTCGACATGCCGGCACCAGATAGGCCGTGATCTGTTCGGGCGTTCCCTGCTTCAGGCAGATGGGAGGCTGCCAGACCCGTCCCCAGAGACCATTGGTTGCCGAACCGACCTCCTCGTTGACGATGCACTGCTGGACGATTGTCATGCCCTGACCGCCATGCTCGGGATCGTGGTTGATGGCGTTGAGACGGTAGTCGAGGACCCCCTGGCGTATTCCTGCCTCCGTGGCCTCATCAAGTGATCCGTTCTCATCGAGTGTGATTTCGTGGGGCCAGAGATGCTGGCGGGCGAAGCTGCGTGCCCGCTCACGGATGTCGAGGTCATCGTGCGTGAATGCCATGTCCATGGAGTGCTTCCTTCCTTTGGGTGATCAGTGACCGGATCCGAACACCTCGCGGCGGTCGATATCGAGAGCGTCCGAGATGAGTTCCCCGAGCGTCTGCCCGAAATGGTGCAGAAACTCCTCGCCAAGTGACGCTGTTGCCTCTCCGGCTCTGCCCGCGACCCCTTCGGGGTTGAGATCCTCGGCCCGCCAGGCAAAGCCGAGCCTCCCACCGTGGCCAAATCTCCGGTGCCGGGTGGCCAGTGACCTTGCCACCGAACTGAAGGTGCCTGCTTTCGTCATGTCGACGAGGTCCGGGTGAAGGGCGAGCATGATGGCGGTTTCCATCATGCCTCCATGGTGCCCCCCGGGGTCGAGAGCGGCGAGGTGAGGGGGCAGGGGCCAGGTCATGTAGTTGGCCCGCACCACCAGCATGTCGTGACGGTCTCTCAGGTCCTGTGCCGCCAGATCGACGATCTGAGGCTGGCCGCCATGGGCATTGACGATCACCAGGTGGAGAATGCGGCTGGCCGCAAGTCCGGCGCCGATCTGCCTTACCATGTCCAGCAGGGTTTCCGGCTCGTGGGTGAACGTTCCCGGAAACGACGTGTGCTCACTGCTCTTGCCGATGGCGAGATGGGGCAGCATCAGGACCGTGCCCGGAGCGTCGATATGCCGCCGTGCCCGGTCGAGCAGGCCCCTGGCGATCATGGTGTCGGTGCCAAGCGGCAGGTGGGGGCCGTGTTGTTCCGTCGCTCCCATGGCGAGAACGGCCACGCATCTGCCGCCCGCCAGCCGCTGCAACTCGGGAGAGGTGAGGGTCTCCCAGGTGCGGACATCGGCCATGTCAGACCATCGTGAGGCGGACCTCGCCAAGACTCTCGACAGCGCAGACGATGTCGTCTCCTTCCTCAACCAGGACGGCTTCGACCAGGGAACCGGTCAGTACGACATGCCCGGCCAGAAGTCTGGTCCCGCGTTCTGCCAGGCAGTTGGCGAGCCACGCCACGGTATTGAGGGGATGTCCCAGGCTGTCCCCTCCGAATCCTTCACCCCGCGCCACGCCCGAGACGGTGGTGGTTGCCCGGAGTGCGGCGAGGTCAAGCGCTTGCCACCGGGTGACCTCCTCGCCTGTGACAATCAGTTTCTGGAAAAAGTCGTCCGCCACCTTTTCCCCCGGCGCCATGTCGGCGTGTTCGGGAAGCCGAAGTTCGGCCAGTTCGATGGCCGCCATGCAGGACGCGACACAACCGGCAACAGTCGTGCGGTCGTGTCCGCCTTCCCTTGGCTCGACGTCCCTACCGATGCGAACGGCGATCTCGCATTCGGCCACGGGGTTGGTGAGGCCGGAGGCCACCTGGCGCGCCGGAGTGGTGTGATGATTTGCGGCCAGCACGGCGCCGGCGCCCGGTTCATCGAGCCCCAGCATCTCCTGCATGACCTTCGACGTGCAACCGACCTTCCATCCTGCCTGCGTCATCCCGCTGGCGGCACGCTGGCGGATCACCTCATCCTGGATCGCATAGCCTTCCTGCATGGTGACGGGACGCAGTTCCGCAGGCAGGCGGGGGACCGCGCCTCCGGCGTCCCGCGCCCTGATAAGCATGGCGGCGGCCTTCTCCGCTCGCTGAGGTGTCATGCTGGTACCCCCCTGTGCCTGTGAATGTGTTGTGTGGCCGTCACCGTCAACACCGAGCAGATCAGCATGATCGCGGCAAGGCGGAACAACCACACCACATGTCCCCCGTCCATGAGAATACCGAACAGGGGCGGAGCGATGAAGGTACCGGCATCCATGCCAAGGGTCATGAACGCGAACACCTTGCCGGTTTCCGAAGGCGGTGTCACCCGGCGCACGATGAGATCGCGCGAGGGCGTCACCACACCGGCGCCGAGGCCGGCGATGGCAATCAGGACGAAAATCGTGGCCGTGCCACCGGCGACATCACCGATGAGGAAAATGCACGCGGCGGCAATGACGAATCCGCCGGTCGCTGTCAGGTCGTGTCGGGTCGTGCGGTCTGCAATCACTCCGCCAACAAGGATGCCGATGGCAGAAAACCCGAAAAAGACAGTCAGAGCGAATGTTCCCAGTGTTTCGGGAATGCCGTGATGTTCGAAGAGCGATGCCGGCAGGAAACTGTCAAATCCCCAGTAGGCGATGGTTGTCAGGAAGAAGAAGGCGAAGCACATCTGAACCGGCAGAGTGAGAAGGATGGCTTTGCCCCTCCGGCCCCGGTCCCTGTTGTCGGTGTCGGTTCCCCTGCCATCGACAAGAATGTCGCGATGCAGGGTCATGGCGGCAGCCACGGCAAATCCGGCCAGCCCCATGGCGATGAGAGCGCTCCTCCAGTCCCAGTAGAGAACCGCCAGTCCAATGAAGGCCGGCGTCAGGGCGAAGCCCGCATAGCCGGCAAATGTGTGAACGCTGAAGGCGCGCCCGAGCCATTGTTTCGGTACACCGGCTGACAGGATGGTGTAGCCGCACGGATGGAACACGGTGTTGCCAAGCCCCATGAACGCGGCCCAGACGAGGAGTTCGGAGTAGCTCTGGCTGAACCCAAGCCCGATCACCGAAAGTGACAGGACACAAAGTCCGGCAATCAGGACATGGCGTGCCGGCACCCGGTCAGTGAGAATGCCGACCGGAACAACGGATACAGCTGATGTGATAGCCGTCACCGCCATGATGACGCCAATGGCCGTGTAATCGATGGCAAAGTCCTCGACCCATGTGACGACGAGTGGTGGCACCACCATGACGATAAGGTGATTCATCAGGTGCCCGAGACTGACGAGGGCCACCACCCTGACGGGACGTCGGGCCGTCATGCCTGACGCCTGTGGGCAAGACGCGAACGCCCGGAGGGAAGGAGCTGGGCGACAAGGACACCGGTGATGATGAGAACGCCGCCGATCACGTGCTCAGTCGTCGGCGGGATGCCTTCCAGTGTGCGGATGGCCACAACCACCACAGGCACCAGGTTCGAGTAGATCGAGGCAATGGTGACACCGACCCGGCTGACCCCCCAGTGCCAGGTAAAGAGAGAGAACGAGGCGGGGCCTGCTCCCAGATAGAGGATGAATGCAATTGAACTCCAGCTGAGTTCGAAACGGGTTTCGGCAATTCCGAGCCCGACGAGAACAGGCAGGGCGATCACCATGGTCACGGCGCCGATCATGATGGTGATGGCGGTGATGCCGAGTTGCGAGAGACCTGTCAGCCAGCGCTGGGCGCCTATGGAGTACCAGGTGAAGAGAGTGATGGCGGCAAGAATGAACAGTTCACCGCCCCGAACGGTTCCGATCCCACCTGCCGCTGATCCGAGGGCGGCGATGACACCCCCGGTGACAGCGATGACGGCACCGAACGCGACGCCCAGCGTGAGGGGAATGCCAAAGCCCGCCCGAGCCACAAAGGCGGCAACGATCGGAGCGGCGGCGGCCACGATGGAGGCCGGAACGGCGCCGGCATACTTCACGCCAAGGGTGAGAAGGACTGTCGAGACGGCGATGCCGGCACTCCCCAGCAGCACGGCCGGTTTCCAGGGAACCCGGGCGAAAGGGCGCCCCCTGGACTGCAGGGTGAGAAAGGTCAGCAGGAACCCGGTGGCCGACAACAGGCGGGCCATGGTCAGGAAATAGGGATCCCAACCTGCAAGCAGGATGTCGGTCACGAGAAAGTGCGTCCCCCACACCGAGGTCCCCACCGCCAGCATGACGTTGCCTGCGACCTTCTGGTTAACGGATACGGACATCCCGGTGGACATCGCGCCGGTCATCCGGCCGCTTGTCAACTTGAATAGGGCGGCAAGGTATGGCCGGCAGGCGAAAGCGTGAAGACTTCGAAACCGTCTTCAGTCACGGCGACAGAGTGTTCCCACTGCGCCGAGAGGCTCTTGTCCCGAGTCACCGCCGTCCAGCCGTCATCGAGGATCAGCGCTTCCGGGCGACCAAGATTGAGCATCGGCTCAATGGTAAAGAACATGCCGGGTTCGAGTGTAAGGCCTGTCCCCGGTTCGCCAAAGTGCAGGACATTGGGTGCATCGTGGAAGACACGGCCGATGCCATGGCCGCAGAATTCGTAGACCACCGAGCAGCGCTGTGCCTCGGCATGACTCTGGATCGCATGACCGACATCACCGAGTCGGGCGCCTGGCTTCACCGACTTGATGCCCAGCCACATGGATTCGTGGCACACTTCGCACAGTCGCGAGGCCTTCCGTCGCACATCTCCGACGTAGTACATGCGGCTGGTGTCGCCGTGCCAGCCGTCGAGCAGGACGGTGACGTCGATGTTCATGATGTCACCGTCACGCAGCACCCTGCCGGAACTCGGGATGCCGTGACAGATCACGTGGTTGATCGAGGTGCAGATCGACTTCGGATAACCCCGATAGTTGAGCGGCGCGGGAACCGCCCCGTGATCGAGGATGAAGGTGTGGCAGAGACGGTCCAGGGTCTCGGTGGTGACACCGGGAACAACGTGAGGCGCGATCATGTCCAGCGTTCGGGCGGCAAGCGAGCCGGCAGCGCGCATGCCATCCATGTCCTCCGCGGAATGGATTGTCACGTGCGAGTCGCTCTGACGACGCTTGAGCTGCATCGAAAAACTCCGGTGTCTGTCACGAAAGGCAGACCGGAATCCGCCGGTCGATCACGATGTCTTCGGTGGTCAATCTACACGAATAGGCCAATGTCTCAACGCCCATGCCCGAGGCCCGTGTTACCGCAGCCGCGAATCCGGGATCGATGTCGCCGGCAATCGCAAGGGAGTCGCAGTCCATGCGCTGGACGCACCAGATCACGACTGCCCGGTGACCGTCCCTGACAACCGACACAAGCTCCTCCATGTGCCGTGCTCCCCGGGTTGTCACCGCATCCGGAAACTCCGCGCAAGTCCCTCGCCGCCGCATGTGGCAGTTCTTGACTTCGACGTAGCAGGAACCGCGCGCGGGATCATCGAGCAGAAAATCGAAGCGTGAACGGTCGCCCCAGGTCACTTCGCGGCGCAGTGACCTGTAGCCGATCAACTCGACGATTCCATCCCTCGAGATCGCCTCTTCGACAAGTCGGTTCGGCTTGCCCGTATGGCAGCCGACAAGCCCTCCGTCGGCACACACGAGCTCCCAGGACCAGGCGAGCTTGCGCCCGCTACCGGAGACATCCTGCAGCCAGGTCGTCATGCCGGGCTCCGCAATCCCGGTCATCTGCCCCGGATTGGCACAGTGCGCGGTGACGACGCTGCCATCATCCAGCCGGTGATCCGAGAGAAACCGCTTGTAGCGCCTCACCAGCGTGGCGCGTCTGAGCGGCGAGGCAAACCTCATGAGATCTTTGGCTCCTTTCCAGGTTGGTGCTGAACGTCATCAGAGTGGGGGCTTCCGACGGCCCTGTAGCCGTCACGGAACATGTCGCGCAGCGGGATCGTGCAGATGTGTGTCCACCTGAAGGAGATGGGCAACGTGGCGATCGAGGGGAGGGGCATCATGTAGATGACTCTTGGTCAAATGGTCCGGGTCCGTCCGTTTCGTTGTCGGTGATCCATGCCGCGTAATCGGAAAGGCCCTGTCGGAGTGGTCTGGGTCGCCACTGGATATCAGCGACGATACGCGTGACATCGTAAGCGCCCCAGGCACCCGTCTTCCGGGCCGAAGAGCCGATGACATCGGCAAGGTCGCCCGGGGCGGCCTCGTGCCAGGTGGCACCGGGTACAATCGAGCACACGAGGCGGGCGAGTTCGTCCAGCGTGGTCGGCTCGCCGGAGGCAATGTTGTAGACGTCGTGACGAAGGGCGGGAGCCGCAAGCAGGTCGCAGATTGCGGCGGCCACATCTGCGGCGTGGATGAAATCGCCGACGCCGTCGGCGCCGGTCACGCTCCAGGCTTCTCCGCGCAGGGCCTTGTGCACCATCACGTGGGGAGCGCAGGCAAAGTCACGCCCCGGTGTCGGGCGGTCCATCGGTCCGTAGACGCTGGCCAGCCGCACGACGTGGAGGGGCAATCCGAACATCTCTCGCCAGCGTCCGGCCAGCATTTCGCCGGAGAGCTTGGTGATGGGGTAGAGAGTGGAGGGAAACGGGCGAACATAGCCGTCCTCCGGAAGCGGTCCGCCATCGTCGGGTCCGTCGTCACCATAGACGCTGCCGGTGGAGACATGGACCATGCGCACGAGACGGGGCAGGGTGCGCGCAAACTCGAGGCAGTGGACCGGGCCCATGACGTTGACGCCCGCAATCATCCCTGCCTGGGAACTCTCGGTGGTGCCGATCGAGGGCGTCATGGCCGCACCGCACACGACATGGGTCGTCGACTCTTTCGCGGGTATCGTGTCGAGAAGATGCGGGTCGCGAACGTCACCGGTGACGAAGGTCAGCCGTTCCCGGACAGGCTCGAAGAAGCGTTCCGCAAGGAAGTCGGGCGGAGCAATGTCGACGGAAACGACGGACGCCAAGGGATGGCGTTCGAGCCAGGTCCGCACGACGTGACTCATGACGAACCCGGTTCCGCCGGTCACGAGGAGCTGCATCGTCCGTTCCCTTCGACGGCTGGGCCACCATACGCCCGACAGGGTCTTTTCTTCCGCATGCTTGCGCAAGCACCCGCGCCTGGTTTCGCTGACATCGACGCCATGCGGCCGGGAATGGCGAACCATCCACTCAACCGCAAACTGGCTTGTCGGCGAACTCCCGGGCAGGGGTTTGACCTCCGGAACCATGCCATGAGCCACGACGTCGTGTTGTCAGACCTGCCGTGCCGAACCTATGTTTCGGACTTCTCGTCGAGTTCGAAGACGTCCCCGTCGTCCGGGTCGGGCTTGGTGGGAAGTGTGCGGCGGAACTCGGTCTGGCTGGTGAACTCGAGGCGGGTGGTGCCCGCCGGTCCGGTCTGTTCAAGGCGGGCCAGCAGTTTGCTGGCCAGTGACTTCGCCCTTTCGCCCGCCTTCTGCAGCCGCGAGACCGTCGATGTATCGTAGGGGAAGGCGAACACTCTTGGTTCCCGGCCGTCCGGCATCTCGAGCCACAGGTAGATCGCCTTGTCCTCGTGGATGTCCCAGGCAATCACCGTGTGATAGGTGGTGAAATCCTCCAGCCAGGCGCTGCTCGCCGGCTTGGGTCTTCCGAGGAGTTCACTGATGGATCCATAGCCTGCAGGCACGAGGAGGGTGAGAGCTAACAGCGCGGCAATCTTGCGGGACAGGCGTCCAGCTGACGTGACCGCCGCCCAGCCGGCGACGGCAGCCAGCATGAAGCAGACAATGAAGTAGATGGCGACGAGCGACACGCTCACAACCGCTGGCTGTCGAAGAGGGTGGTGTAGAGATTGTTGACGGTGTGCGGCAACAACCCCCCCGCCTCGTTCAGGTTGAAGCGATAGACGGTTTCTTCCTGATCGATGCGCACAAGGTCGACCTTGCCGAGGAGGATCTGGCGGGCAGGCTTGTCGATGTCGAGCTTGACGCTGACGATGACATAGACAGGAACTGGCCAGATCTCGGTGTCGTTGCGGTACATGTGGACATTGACAACATATTCGCCGTGCGGAACGCCCCGGGAATAGGCCATCTCGTGATTGGCTGCGGTGAGGTCGTTGAGGTAACCGAGATCGTCGCGCAAGAGGTCGAAGATGGCGCCGCCGCGCTGCGACCAGCCCACGGCGCCATCGCCTGGAGCCCTGACCCACAGGTCAACATCGGCATCGATACTCTCGGGCCACTTGATCTCGACGATCACGTTGCCCGGGGTCATAAGGTCGGACGTCTTCTTTTCCGGGGGATTGACGTGAGGCAGCAGCAGGATCACCAGGGCAACGAACCCCAGGAGGGCAAGCAGGATGACGTCGCGAAAGACGGTGGCGGCAGGGTCGTCGTCTAGAGGATCAAGGGCCTGCACGGCTTTCACCCAGTTCGACGATCGTGTTGATGAGCCGGACCGTTCCGGTGGTGAGCAACTGGTAGTTGGCCATGAGCCAGATGTTGAGAAGACCGCCCACGAGGGTCGTCACGAGCGCGGTGGACATGCCGGCGATCAGGGCCGAGACCATGGGTCCGATGTTCTCGGTCTCGCTGGCGAGGTCGGGATCGACGCCCGACAGCGCAATTATGAAGCCGAGAACCGTACCGATGAGACCGAGGAACACGAGACTCGAGGCGAGGTGGCGAATGATGGTAATGTTCTGCGAGAGTTCGAGACGCAGGGCCTGGGCCAGAGTCTGGCGGCTGTCGGCATCCTTGCCGGTCGTTCGCTCGATATGAGTGGCAGCGCGGCTCCCCCGATCGGGTTCCAACTGTCTCGCCTGGTTGAGTTCGCGGCTGGTCCACACCACCCGCTGCAGTGCAAGGGCAAGGCCGACGAGGAACACGACAACGATGACGAAGACAAAGGAGGTCGAGTCGGCCTCAATCGCTCGGCTGACAAGGCCATTGGCCTCGCCTGCCACGAGTAGCGCGCCCGCAACGATGTTGAGAAGCGCGAAGCGCAGTACCAGTCGGTATGCGTGGGGGTCGGCCCGGGGTTCTGCTCGTCGCAGGGCGGTGGTCATGTGCAGTTCCGTGTGATCCGGAGTCGGGCGAATATAGCCGCGCTTCACCTGTCCGCAAACGCGGCATCCCCATGCGCTGCACCTGGACCGTCCTCGGGCTTCATCACGCTTGCTCATGAAGTCTTTCCGGTCTGCATGCGGAGTGTTTGCAAGTCACCCGCCTTGCGGGCCAGACTTCGGGCGGTGCCTGGTGGGGAATCCCTGATGAGCGAAACTGTCACCGCTGCCGTGGTGGTCATTGGCAACGAGATTTTGTCCGGACGCACCCGGGATGCCAACATCGCCTTCCTGGCGGAGAACCTCACCAATCTCGGCATCCGACTGAAGGAGGTGAGGGTTGTGGGTGATGTGGAGGACGAGATCGTTGGGGCTGTCAACGAACTCCGCCACCGCCATACCTATGTCTTCACCACTGGTGGCATTGGTCCGACCCATGATGACATCACCGCCGACAGTATCGCGGCAGCGTTCGGTGTCGGAATCAGCATTCACCCCGGGGTCCGCGATACACTTGTGGCGCACTTCCGTGATCGCGGCATGGAGCCCAATGAGGCCCGACTGCGCATGGCCCGCATCCCCGATGGCGCCCGGCTGATCGACAACGAAGTGAGCATGGCGCCCGGTTTCCAGATCGGCAATGTCATCGTGATGGCCGGTGTGCCCGAGATCGCGAGGGCCATGTTCCGAGCGGCGAGTTCCGGGTTGCGCGGAGGGCCGCGCATCCTGTCCCGAGCCATCAGGGTCCATTGTGGGGAAGGAACCATCGCCGGGGCTCTCGGTGCGCTCCAGCAGGACTTTCCCGATGTCGACATGGGGAGTTACCCATGGCGCGATGGTGGAACCTTCGGCACCAGCATCGTGCTTCGCTCAACCGATCGCGAACGCCTTGATGCCGCCTTCGGCCGTGTCTTTCAAGCGTCGGCGGCGGCAGGGGGCAATCCTGTCGAAGAGGACGCCGCCAGCTCTTGAATGCGCCTGGACCAGCCCGGAGCATGAAGGGCATCCACGGACTGCGCGTCGATCCGCATGCCCGGTTGCGGATCTTTGCCTTCGGGTTCCACCGGGCAGGGGAAGGCGCACATGCCTGTCGAGGAGGACATCATGGAACTCAAGACATACCTGCGTGAACAGATCGACTGGGAACTGCCGTTTCCACCTGAAGAGTATGCCCTGCGCCGCAAGAAGGTACGCTCCGCGATGTCGGATGCCGGTGTCGATATTCTCCTGCTTTGTCGTCTGCCGGACATCAACTGGCTGACCGGCTATGACATGATCTGGAATCACCTGCGCAATTCGACGACGCTGGTGGTACGGGCCGACAACGACGACACGCTGTTCTTCGATGCGGCGGCACACACGACCATCGTATCTCTGGTTCCCGAAATTCGTGACGCCGTGATCTTTGATCACGATCCTATGGCGGGTGCTGACGACTTCGACATCATCGCGGACGAACTCGCTGGCCGGGGCCTGACGGACGGTACGATCGGGCTTCAGTTCTGGGGCTGGGGTCCCGCTTCCTCAGTCGTTGAGGCGCTGGCCGGAAAGCTGCGCAATAAGGGAGCCAAAGTCGTCGATGCCTCGCTGCTGGTCGAAACGCAACGCGTTTACAAATCGCCGCGCGAGACTGAGATCGTGCGGAAGGCGGCAGCCGCGGCCGACAATGCGCTTGAGGCGGCCCGCTCCGCCATGGAGCCGGGCATGACGGAGACCGCGATCGAGGCGGTTCTGGTCGCAAGCCTGATGGAGCAGGGCTGCAACTATCCGGCGATCCATACCATGGTCGCATCGGGTATTCGCTCGGGCACCCATCACTCGGCGCCGACCCAACGCAAGGTGAGGGACGGCGATCTGGTGCACATCGACGTGTGTGGATCGCTTCACCGCTACCACGTCAATACGTGCCGTACGTTCTCGATCGGCAAGGCGGACAATCGCTGGCTGGACGTGATGGAACGGGCATCGGGCTCGATCGACGCCATTATCGAGAACGTGAAGCTCGGTGATCCGCTGCCTCGCGTTGATGAGATCGCCAACGAGCACATCCGCAAGGTTGGGCTGCAGGACGACGCATGGTGGATTGGAGGCTATCCACTGGGCATTTCGTTCCCGCCTGATTGGACGGGAGCACACTGGATACACTGGAACGAAGAGGTCTTCGGCCCGACGCCTGAACAGCTGACGGTCAAGTCCGGTCTGGTGTTCAACTACGAGAATCAGTTCGATATCTGGGAGGGATGGCCGGGCGGCACGGGTTGCAATTTCATCGAAACGTTTCTTGTAACCGACGACGGACCGGAACTGCTCTCGCGCTTGCCCCGTACGATCCGCTCGAACGGGGACTGAACCGTTCAGGAAGGCAATCTCCAAGACAAGCAGCCGCCCTGCCTACAGGTTCTCCAGCACGTCCGAGAGCATGGCGATGACGTCGGCAAACTGGTCCTCGGCATCGCCGTAGACACTGTCGACGACGCTGAACCAGGCGGCGGCGGCTTCCTTGTCGGGCCGTATCATGAGGAATTGCCCGGCATATCCGCCATGGCCGATCCAGGTGCCATCGGTGAACATTTGGTTGCTGTAGGAAAGCCCTGGCCATGATCCCTCGAATGGAGCCCCCTTTCTGGTGCGTGTGTGCTCGATGAATCCGGCATCTCCTGCAGATTCCCCCATGACACCGGTGCCCTTGCGGGCGAACAGCAGTCCGTATCTCGCCATGTCCCTGGCCGTCATGGCGCCACCTCCGCTCAACACCGGAACAAAGGTGCAGTCGAGGGAGATGAAGAACACCCCTTCCAGACCGGCGCCCTCGATGTTCGTGGAAATGAGATCAAAGAGACTGGAGCCGCTGGCGCACTCGGCAATCCATCCCGCGAGGTCCGTGTTGGGAGATGCGTAGCGGGCGCGGTTGCCGGGAATGTCATTCATGTCCTTCTCAAGGGTGAGGGCGAATTCCCTGACACCGAATTCCTCGCTCCCCGGGGGTGGAAGGCGCCATCCCATGGCCACCTCTTCCTGGCCGTATCCACGCCGTTCCCCGGGTCCCGGCGGCGGATTCCACGGTGCCGCATAATCCTCGTCGAAAGCGAGTGGCACGTTCATGTCGAGAACCTGCTGCAAGGTCACTCCGCGGTATCCGCTGGAGACATCGGGGATCCAGGTCTCCACCGTCTGCCCGGGATCGACCTCACCTGCGGCGATGAGGCGGCCGAACACGAGGTTGAGATGGGTCTTGGTGATCGACTGCATGGAATGAAGGGTATCGGGGCCGCAGTCCGCTGCGTGGGCTTCAAAGAGTACATCCCTGCCTTGCGCCACCACCATGGCGCTGAAGGAGGGCAGGGCCGTCAGTCGGGCAACGTCGCTCCTCTCGGCGATCGCCGGGTGGTCGCGGTCTCGAAGCGGCAGGACATGGCCCGAACGAAGGGCGAGACCGCGCCGGTTCAGCCTGTGGATGTTGTGGAAACCGTGGCGCCGGTTTTCCGCCCGGTTCCACCAGGCGAGATTATCGTAGCCGACCTCGAGTTGCGGATTGCGCATGTGGCTGCTCCTTCAGAAGATGCCGGCGTCGAGACCGGCGGCCATGAGCATGCCGAGTTCGTGCGCCTCTCTGGCAAAGTCCTCCTGCCACTCACCCTTCAGCAGCAGGGGTTCGCTGACGGCGCGCCATCCCAGGCCACCGGCAATGCTCTCCACGGCACGCCTCGTTCCCGTACCATCGAGGCCGGCGCGGATGTAGAGCGCATAGGGTTTTGCGCGGGTTTCCTCAAGGCACGGGTAGTAGCAGCGATCGAAGAAATCCTTCAGCGCGCCCGACATGTAACCCAAATTCTCTGTCGTGCCGAGCACCAGGGCGGCGGCAGCCTTGACGTCGTCCGGCGTGGTCTCGAACGGTGACCGGGCCATGACGGTGACCGTTTCAGATTCAACCGCCAGAGCGCCTTCAAGCACAGCATCGCGCAGACGCTGCGTGTTGGGCGAGGGAACATGGCCGATGATGAGAAGTGCCCTCAAGGTCATGATTCAGCGCTCACCGGCCGGGCAAGATACGTTCAAGAAAGCCTCTTTTCCGGTTGCGCGATCACGGCGGTTTGTTGGTCACCAACGCATGTTGAATATGAGGAAAAAGGTTCGGCCCCAGCCAGCTGCTGTGGGCCCGTCAACGCTGGCGGGATTGGCGGTGTCGACAGTCAGCCCGGCATCCGTGAGATTGAAGACGCCGGCGGCAAGCCGGGCGCCCGTTAGACCCAGAGGATCTTTCCAGTCGAGGGCCACGTCGTGGCCGGTCCAGGACTCGAACTTGCCCGTGCCCGCCTGGTTGCCGAAGGCGGCACGATGATTGGTGGTCCAGACGGCCGTCAGGCTGCCGCGGCGCGCCATGAACCGGATACGGGCCATATCCCTGGAGATGGCGTACCGGTGTTTGTTGCCCGCAATGTAGAGTTCCGCGTCGATTACGTGCCGCCAGGCGCCACTCATTCCGATTTCGCCCCACTCCGTCGGGAAGGTTGCGGCATACCGGGTCGTGATGCCGGAAATCTCGTCCTCGATGATGTTTGCATTGCTGTCATAGATCGTGACGTCGCCACCGGTGCGGCTGATGCAGTTCGAAGCAATGGCGCCCACGCACTCGGGCAGGTTCTGCATGGCCCAGTCTGCACTATTCTGTCCCACGAGATCCGAGCGCGACTGCCGATACCATTCCACGCTCACAAAGTACGGCTGCTTGCGGAACTCGGCACCGACCGTAAACCTCTCTGTCTCGGAGGGCTCAAGTCGCGGATTCCCTTCGGTGTACCGGGTAACCTGCCGGGGATTGGAGCTTGGACAGGTACGCGGCGGGTCTCCGCGGCCGGGATCACAGGTAATGTAGGGGTGGTCCTGGTCCTGGGAACTGTAAAGTTCGGAGAAGGCCGGGGCGGCTTGCCCCACGCGCAAGGAACTGCGCAGTGTGAGCATCTCATGCGGTCGGTAGTCGGCCGCGAGACCCCAGGATTCCAGCTTGCCGACGTCGTCGTTGTCATCACCGCGACCGGTGACCCTGATGTCCAGGGATTCGGCAAGGGGCACCAGCGTTTCCGCGAACACTCCGACAGCCTTGCGCTCGCCGGAATAACTCACCCCGCCAGAGCCAAGGACCTTGGTGACGTCGTGTGCTTCACCATCCTTGTCAATGAAGCGCTGAAGGAAGTGGCCCTTGGCCCGTCCCATCTCAATACCTGCTGTCCATGCCGTCCTGCGGTCACCCGGTGCAAATGCGTGACCTTCCAGGGCCAACCGGGCGCCCAGGCAGGTTGATCCGGCATCGATGTCTTCACGCAGGCTGCTGTTGGCGATGGCCGCCGTGTGCAGTTGCGGGTTCTGTGGATTCAAGGGACTCACGAGGTCATAGTTCCCCGATTCGATTTCGCTCCTGATCCTGTCGACATGAACGAAGGTATTGCCGGACCGCGATCCGTCGAACCGGCAGGCGGCAAGGTGCGCATCGTAGCCGAGGTCTTCCGCGAACCGTCCTTCAACGGCGATGGAGACATCGTAGGCGTCATACTCACTTTGCCAGTCCCGGTTTCCGTGTGCGACAAATCGGTGCGCCACGGCGAAGCGGTCGTCGGTGTCGGCAATCGTGGTGCCGGCATCGCTGTTGATCGCATTGATAATGTACTGGTTCTGGTCCTGGGTCGGGTCAAAGGAAAATGTGCCGATCGAGGGCGCAAATCGGAAGGACGAACTGCCCTGACTGATGTTCGCAGACAGGTGAAGCGTGTTCCGGTCGCCTATCGGATGCTCAAGATCCACGATGGCCGTCCTGTGTTCAAACTGGTCCGTGTTCCACATGATGTCGCCGTATGCAAAGCCACACCCCTCGTCGTCTTCGTTCTGGGTTCCGGGCGGATTCTTGAGTGGCCCGGTATAGCCCGCAGCAGGGTCGCACCCGCCCTGCGAGGCACCCAGTGCGACCGATCGTACGCCCGTTACCTGGTCTCCCGGATCACGTGTCAGATCGCGTTGGATAACCCAGACCGTATTGCCGCCGACACTGACATTCTTGGACTCGCTGAAGTAACCTCCCGGCTGCCAGACGGAACGGCTGAACTCGCGGGCTCGTGCCGGAATCTCCCGGCGTTTGACAGCATCCACTCCGATGGTGATGCGTCCTTCTCCGAATGAACCGCCCCAGAACGCGCTGCCTTCCCAGCCGTCACCACCCTCCTCGCTCGGCATCCTTGTGAGTGCCCGCGTCTCAAATCCGTCCAGGGTGTTGCGCAGGACGACATTGATGGCGCCGCGTATGGCGTGGCCGCCAAAAGTGCCCAGACCCTCGCCGCCCAGAAGTTCGATCCGCTCAATGGCCGAGAGTGGCAGGGATTCGAGGCTGCCGTCGGTTGTCGCGTACGGCCGGCCGTTCACCAGTACCAGCAAGGGCTGGCCTCCAGTGAAGAAGTAACGAACGATGCCGGTATCCAGCAGTTCTTCCAGAGTCTGGGCGCCGGAGCGCTCCAGGAATTCCCGGTCACGCTCGGTGATGACATGTACGGAAGGGGCAAGGGAACCGGCGTTCACCATCGACGACGCAAGAATGATGATGACGGGAAACAGGCGAGTCAGAACTCTCATTGTGTTCTCCTAGCCGCGTGACAGTTTGCCGATATCCTGGCCTCAGCCACACCCGGTGCGACCGGATGCGGCCCCAAGCGTGACCTTGAGTCTGATTGGCTACTGCATTCATGTCGACAGGCATGTTCGGAACGCCCGGTCGTCCCACATCCCGCGCTGCGTGGTTTCCGGCGCCTTGTCGCATGCCTGCACCATGGCGGCAGAAGGCCGCATGATGGGCGTGACGTCGTGCGCCTGAACAGGGCGCGTTGGGAGTCGGTCTCGAGCGGCCAGGCGAATTCGACGACTGCCACGGCAGCGATGAAACGCGGTACAAACCGCGGTGTGTCCTTGAAGTCATGATGCAGTCCTCATAGCCTGCCATGCCTGATGGGTCCGCGAGACCGGAGAACCCTCTTGTGCCGATCAGTAAACTCGCTCGACATCCTGCCTGACCGCCGCATCGCCCTCAACTGGGCCGACGGTCAGCGGAATCACTATCATTTCGTCTGGTTGCGTCAGCAGCACTTCCATCCCGCCATTGGCCGGCCCGACCAGGCTCCCGATGCCGCTCTGCGCCTGCCGGATGATCCGGCCTCCCTTCAGGTCGCCTCATCGGCCATAGAAAACGGTGAACTCGTCGTTCTGTGGGCGGAAGACGGAGTTGAGACCCGCCATGATCTCGCTTGGCTGCGCCGCAATGCCTATGACACGTCGTCGCGCTTGGAACGCAAGGTGCGTCAGCAGACCTGGACGGGGAGGGAGGCTGCGGAATTCCCCTGGCTCGACTGGGAAGGGCTTCTCGAGGATGACGAAGCCCTTTTTGCCTTCGAAGTACGTCTGCGCGATTTCGGTTTCGCCCGTGTGCACGGAGCGCCTGCCAGAAGGGATGAGGTGGCCCGTCTTGCCGGAAGGCTGGGCGTGCTGCGCAACACGGACTTTGGCGCTGTCGCGACGATCGAGACACGGCCACCCTCGAAGGAGGGACGCTACACCAATCTTGGAGCCGGTGGATGGGTGCGCCTCGCGCCCCATACCGATGAGGGTTGGCGCTATGCGCCGCCTGGCATCAGTTTCCACCTTGGCCTGGAGGCGACTCCGGGCGAGGGTGGTGACTCCATTCTCGTTGATGGTCTCCTGGCTGCCCGCCGCCTCGCTGCCAGGGATGCCGATTCCTTCGATCTCCTCTCCCGCCAGCCGTTCCGGTTCTGCGCCGAGCGCAATCCCCATGAGCGCTTTGTTGCCCGTGGTCGCGTCATCGTCACCGACCAGGACGGAGAGGTGGTTGGCATCCGTTTCTCGGATCGCACCCTGGGCGTCCAGGATCTGGATGAAGCGATGATCGAACCCGCCTACAGGGCACTCGGCGCCTTCGCCCGGGAACTCTATTCAGCGGATCTGGTCTATCGGCACAAGCTGCAGCCCGGCGAGTGCCATGTCTTCGACAACCACAGGATCCTCCATGCCCGGACTGAGTTCGATCCGGAGTCAGGGCCGCGGCGCATCGCACAATGCTCAGTTGACAGGGAAGAATTTCACAATAATTATCGCCAGTTGTGTGAAAGACTTGGACACTTGGATGATGCCAATCTCATCCTCCCCAACGGAGCGCTTGGTTGACCGTCTTGCGCCGGGACGGCGGATCATGTAGCGGGATTTCCATGGGCGGACGTGGCGGAACGGGTAGACGCAGCGGACTTAAAATCCGCTTCCAGACATGGAGTAGGGGTTCGACTCCCCTCGTCCGCACCACTTCGGCAGTGCGTTGATGACCGGTGTCACGGCGTGGAGCGAAACCGGCAGCACGCTGGAGCGTCTGCGTGATCTGGCGCACCAGTCACTCGGGCGTTGGGACCTTCCTTCCTCCACCACGGTGGCACTGGTCAATGTTTCGGAAAACGTGACGTGGCGGCTCGATGGCCCCTCGGGTGAACGCTGGATCCTCCGGATTCACCGCGACGGGTACCATTCAAGGGACGGAATCAGGACCGAGCTCGTCTGGTTGCACGCTCTTCAGAACGACATCGGCCTCGTCACTCCCCAGGCAATTGCCGGCGTGGACGGCGACGAGATCCAGACCGGCCATGTTTCCGGTCTGGCGGGTCCCCGGAACATGGTGCTCTTCGAATTCATCGATGGCGTGGAGCCATCGATGGATGTCGATCTCGAAGAGCCTTTCCGGCGCCTCGGCGACGTGAGCGCCAGGCTTCATCTCCACGCCATGACATGGCAGCGTCCGGCATTCTTCGAGCGCCTGAACTGGGACACTGCCGGTGTCTTCGGCCCACTTCCGAACTGGGGCGACTGGCGCGACGGTCCGCTGGATGACACGCGTCAGCGTTCCTTCCTCGAAGGGGCCGAAAGGGAGATTCTCGAACGCCTGGGAACCTACGGCAGATCGCCCGGGCGTTTCGGTCTGGCGCACTGCGATCTTCGTCTCGGCAACCTGCTGCTGGTGGGCGACGAGACTCGAGTCCTCGATTTCGACGACTGTGGCCTTTCCTGGTTTCTCTACGATCTCGCGTCGGCCCTGACGCTGATTGACAATCTCGATACCACTGGCGACCTCATGGCCGCATGGTTCGAAGGGTACAGGTCCGTTCGCGCCCTTGATGCGGACGATATGGCCATCATCCCGTCACTGGTGATGATGCGCCGCTTCGCCATTCTCGCCTGGTTCGGCAGCCACGCCGAAACCGAGCTTGCAGTTGAAAACGAGGAGGGTTACGCCGCTGCCATGTGCGCCATGGGCGAGGCATTTCTCTCCCGTCCTGGCGGCGAAGATGGTCTTCTTCCCTGGCTGTGAGCCGACAAATGGACAGATGAGGTCTTGATGAACCGAAAGACGGGGTTTTTGTTTCACGAACTCTACATGTGGCATGACACGGGGCATGCTGCCCTGTGGCACCGGCCCGGATTGACGGTGCAGCCAGGTGAACACGGAGAAAACGCCGAGACCAAGCGGCGCATGAGGAATCTCATGGATGTGGCCGGCATCCTCGACGGCCTCGTCGACGTGCGTCCGGTGATGGCGAGCGAAGAGGACATTCTCAGGGTGCACGCCCGCGACTATGTCGAGAGGATCAGGGAGATGTCGGCCGGTCAGGGCGGTGACGCCGGCGAAGCCACTCCGTTTGGTCACGGCAGCTACGAGATCGCCTGTCTTTCGGCAGGGGGCACGATCGCCATGGTGGACGCTGCCCTGCGTGGTGACATCGACAATGGCTACGCCCTCGTCCGTCCCCCTGGTCACCATGCCGAACCCGACATAGGGCGTGGTTTCTGCATCTTCGGCAATATCGGCGTGGCCATCGAGCATGCGCGTCACCACCATGGAGTGGAGCGCTGTGCTGTCGTCGACTGGGACGTTCACCACGGCAACGGCACCCAGCGAATTTTCTGGGAAGACCGGGATGTGCTTGCCATCTCGATTCACCAGGACAACTGGTATCCGGCCGACTCCGGGCACATTCACGAGACTGGTGAGGGTGCGGGGAAAGGGGCAACCATCAATGTGCCGCTGCCACCAGGTTCGGGCCGGGATGCCTACATCGGCGTCTTCGAACGGGTCGTGGCGCCGGCACTGCGGCGTTTCCGGCCGCAACTCATCATCGTTGCGTCGGGTTTCGACGGTTCGATCTACGATCCCTTGGGACGCATGATGGTGACGAGTTCCACGTACCGTCAGTTGACATCAATCATGCTGGATCTTGCCGACGAGCTCACGGGCGGCACGTTGGTGGCAAGTCACGAGGGAGGGTATTCGGCGGCCTATGTTCCGTATTGCGGCCTGACGGTGATGGAGGAACTCTCGGGCACCGCGTCAACGATCGAGGATCCCTTTGCCCAGTACGTCGATGCGGCCGGTGGCCATCAGCTCTATCCCCACCAGGACGCCGTCATCTCGAAGGCAGCGGCTCTGGCTGCCGCCGTGCCGGCCGGCTGACCCATGCGGAGTGACGAACGCAGTGGCTATTCGCAGACGACGCCGTCGCCGTCACCATCTCTCATGAACTGGTAGGCCGGATGTTCGGCACTGACCGGGGCAATGCCGTGATGGCGCGCTTCGCTGCAGGAAATCGATCCATTGTTGTTGTCGTCGTAGAGTGCCAGCATGTCGCCCTCGGACGGAATGTCCACGGTCTCGGGCTCCTCTGGCGTGGTCACACCCTTGCGCCAGTCCCAGGGAGCGACGAACGCGCCTGACCACATGCCGCGACCATGCTGTCGTGCCTCGTCCTCGAGTTCCACGTAGGCCATGGAGTATTGGCGATAGGCGAGAGCAAGGCCGCGGCGCACGAGATCACCGCCAATGTCCATGGACCCTGCATAGCAGACCGCGATCAGCCTGCCATAGACGCCGCGGGTGTCACCTTCACAGCGGATGGACTTGCCCTCTGTCAGGTCTTCCATGGCGCGGGTCGCTTCCCTGCCGCAGGGCCAGCCATCGCCACAGTCCTGGTTGCTTTCGGGCGCATCAATTCCGTAAATGCGGATGCGTTCGGTGCCGATCACAAGAGTGTCACCATCCACCACTGTTGCCTCTCCGGTAATGGCCTGGGCACCGGTCGGCGCCAGCGCAAGGGCTAGGAGGGTTGCGCAGACTCTCCCGGACCAAGACCTAGCTGACATCAGGGCGACGTGCCGGGTTGGTGTACCAGGGGTCAGCTGCCTCGACGGCATGTCCGATGCGAAAGACTGTCGGATCATCATATGTGCGGCCGACGATCTGCAGTCCGGTCGGCACATGATTGCGGTCGAGACCGGATGGAACGGTGAGAACCGGACAGCGCGACATGATGTTGAACGGATAGGTCATGACCCAACCGAGCATGGGGTCGACGGCAACTCCGTTAATGGAGAGGTCCTCCTTTGTGGAGTCGAACTCCGCGGGAACCGCGGCCAATGCGTTCGTCGGGCACACCAGCGCGTCGTAGCGCGACAGCAGCGGGCCCAGGACATCGTACATCTCGCCGGCAAGCTTCTGGGCATCAAGGAAGTCCTCGCCCGTGGTGCCCGCACCGAAGTCGGCAAAGGCCACGGTGTAGGGCATCAATTCATGGCGATGTCGGCGCAGGGCAGGAGCGATGGAGTTGCCGAAGAGGTGGCCAAGATAGTTCATCGCCGCAGTCAGCACGTCCCACGACCAGCCGATCTCCACCTCATCGACGACGGCGCCTGCTTCCTTCAGCTTGGCGGCCGCATCGAGGGTGTGCCTGCGCACATCCTCATCGACCTCGCAGTATCCCAGGTCGACGGAGAGGGCGATGCGCATGCCCTTGACCGACGCATACTCGAGAGGAAGGCGCAGTTTCGGTCTCAACGTGGCGATGTCCCGGGGGTGGGGGCCGGCCATGGCGTTCTGCAAGAGGGCGCAGTCGGCGACAGACCGCGCCATCGGCCCCGAATGGCAGTAGGTGTCGAGGTTGAAGATATGGCCCTGCGGATTCCTTCCGTAGGGGGGTTTGAAGCCGACCACCCCCGAACAGCTCGCAGGAATTCGGATCGATCCCGCAATGTCAGAACCGGTGGCAAGAGGAGAACCGCCGGCTGCCAGGGTTGCTCCTGATCCTCCCGATGAACCGCCCGGCGTATAGTCCGTGTTCCACGGGTTGCGTGTCACGCCCCAGTGTCGGGTGTGACAGACTCCGGCGCAGGAAAACTCCGGTGTCGTGGTTCTCACATGCATGACAGCACCGGCATTGAAGCAGCGCTCGACAATGGGAGTGGTCTCTTCGCCGACCACGTGCTGAAATGCGGTTGAGCCCGATGTCGCCGGCAATCCCTTGATCGTCTCCTCATCCTTGACCGCCAGCGGCAGGCCCTCAAGTGAACGGGTGCGGCCACCTCTGCCATAGCGCGTTTCCGCTTTCTTCGCCTGCTCGCGAGCCTCATCGAAGAACGTCTGGCTGAAGGGATTGAGGCGCGGCGCCACCGCCTCGGCACGCGCAATCACGGCGTCCATCAACTCTACCGGGGACAAATCGCGGCTGCGAAACATCCGGACTGCGTCGACGGCGCCAAGATAATGAAGATCGCTGGAAGACATGCCTGATTCTCCGATGATTGTGGCCAGACTATCCGTGAAGCCTGCCTGGCGACAATCCCGAACGCTCAAGACACAGGCTGGAGGCGGCATCGACAATGGCGGCGGCGTCAATGCTGTGCAGACGGTAGAGATCTGGAATATCGGCACTCTGACCGAAGTCCGTCACACCGAGAGCCTGAATCCGGTGGCGGCCGACAGCGGCCATCCACGACAGGGTGGCGGGATGGGCGTCACAGACCGTGACCAGGCCGGCATCTGCGGGAACGCGTGCAAGCAGTCGTTCGGCATGCGAATTGCCGTCGCGCTTGTGCCAGCCAGCCATCAGGAGATCGGCGGAAGTCACCACGAGAAGACCGACATCCCCGAGATCCTCACTCAGCATGGTGCGGGCCGCCATGGCTTCAGTCACCGTAGCGCCCATCGCAATGATGGCGATCTCCGATGTCGCTCCAGGTTCGAAGAGCCAGTAGCCGCCAGAGACAATTCCGGATTCGAGATCCGGAGTGACCGGGCGTTCAATCTGCTCGACGGGACGGGTCGAGAGCCGCAGATAGACGGAACATCCGTCGCTTGCCTGCATGTGCCCGAAGCCCCAGCGCATGATGATGGAGAGTTCGTCTCCATAGGCCGGTTCAAAGGCGATGAGCCCCGCCTGGCCGAGTCCGATGAGGGGGGTATAGATCGATTGGTGGGCGCCGCCCTCGGGAGCAAGCGAGATCCCTGAGGGGGTGCCAGCGAGCATGAAACGGCTGTCCTGGTAGCAGGCATGGTTGAGGGCGTCGAGGCCACGACAGATGAATGGGTCATAGAGAGTGCCGATCGGCAGCAGTCTCACCCCGAAGAGGCTGTGGGCAAGGCCCATGGCGGCCACGAGAAGGAAGAGATTGTTTTCTGCGATACCGAGCTCGATATGCTGACCCTTGTGACTGATGTTCCACGACTGGGCCGACATCACCTTTTCGGCCTTGAAGGTGTCGGTATGTTCCCGTCGGTCGAAGAGACCCCTTCTGTTGATCCATGGGCCCAGGTTGGTGGAGACCGCAACATCCGGCGAGGTTGTCACGATGCGATCAGCCAGTTCATGCTTGTTGCGGCCAAGCTCGTTGAGGATGGATCCGAACACCTGCTGGGTTGAAGTCCGCTCCTCCCCCTTGAAGGGCAGGCGCTCGGGCACCGCCACCGCCGGTGCCGCGTGGCGGCGTGGAAACTCCTTCGCAAAGGGGGCGCGGGAAAGAAAGGCCTGGAGTTCCTCGGCCCGGTCTTCCATGCCGGCAAAGGGATCCCACTCGCTCCCTTCGGCGATGCCATTCTGGTCCCGGAACCGTGCCATCTGGGTAGGGTTCATGAGTCCGGCGTGATTGTCCTTGTGTCCGGCAAAGGGAAGTCCGAACCCCTTGATCGTGTAGCAGATGAAGCAGACCGGCTGGTCATCTCCGGTCATTTCGGCGGTGAAGCCTTCCAGGAGGCTTTCGAGGTCGTGTCCGGCGAGATTGGTCATCAGGCGGTGGAGGGATCCATCGTCAAGTTTGTCGACGAGACGGCGCGCGGGGCCGGCTGTGCCGAAATCCCCCTCGAGATGTTCGCGCCAGGCGCCGCCGCCCTTGAAGCACAGCGCCGAATAGAGATCGTTGGGACAGGCATCGATCCAGGCGCGCAGGTCCTCACCTCCGGGTTTCCGGAACGCGGCTTCAAGCCGCTTGCCGTACTTCAGCGTGACAACCTTCCAGCCGACCGCCCCGAAAAACCCCTGGATTCTTCGGAACAGTCGGTCCGAGACAACGCTGTCGAGACTCTGCCTGTTGTAGTCAACAATCCACCAGACGTTGCCGATGTTGTGTTTCCAGCTCTCAAGAAGAGCCTCCCAGACGTTGCCCTCATCGAGTTCCGCGTCGCCCACGAGCGCTACCATGCGTCCGGCCCTGTCGTTGTCGGCAAGCAGGTTCTTGCGGCCAAGATAGTCTTCCACGAGCGCGGTGAAGGCGGTCATCGCGACGCCCAGCCCCACTGAACCGGTCGACAGGTCCACGTCGTCGCCATCCTTGGTGCGCGACGGATAGGACTGGGCGCCGCCCAGGGCCCGGAAGGCTTCCATCTGTTCACGACTCTGGTGTCCCAGGAGATACTGGATGGCATGGAAAACGGGACTGGCGTGGGGCTTGACGGCGATTCTGTCCCGGGGCGTGAGGACGTGAAAGTAGAGCGCGCACATGATCTGAACGATGGAAGCGCACGATGCCTGATGCCCGCCCACCTTGAGACCGTCCCGGGACGGACGCAGGTGATTGGCGTGGTGAATCATCCAACTCGACAACCACAGCACCTTCCTCTGCAGGGCATCGAGAGAAGCGAGGTCGGTACGGTTCGTCATGACTGGCACACCCTGTGCGCGTGAATACCGTAAACAGCCGAAGTGTGCCACTGTGCGGTCACGCAACCACCGGGGACCGGAATGAAGTGCTTCGTCAACGATGCGCATGGCGCTGTCGGTCTTGACGTTCTTGCCCGCGGTGAATTCGAGAACTGGCTCGCTGCCATTCCCGATCATCAGGCCCGCTGGATCAGGAGCCACGATCCCGGAACCTCCGGTGCTTGGCATATCGCGGTCCCCGCTGCGGATGGTGATGTCGCCCGTGTGCTGGTGATTGCCGACGAACCCGTTGGCATGCTAACCCTTGCCGGACTGCCGGCGCGCCTTCCATCCTCCATGACGTGCCGTCTCGATGATGACGTGGATGGCGATACGGCGTCGTCACTTGCCCTTGGCTGGGCACTGGGCAGCTACAATTTCGGGCGTTACCGAAGCAGCGACCGGAAGACAGCACGACTGGTCTTTCCCGGACAGGCCGACCGGGCGGAAGTCGAGGCCGTGGCCCGTGCGGTCTGGCACGGCCGCGACCTCATCAACACGCCTGCCGAGGATCTCGGCCCGGCGGAACTTGCCGCGGAAGTGGCGGCACTTGCCGAGCGCCACGAGGCTAATCTGACGACCGTCGTGGGTGATGAGCTTCTGGAGAAGAATTTTCCGTCAATTCATGCGGTAGGTCGTGCCAGTTCACGTGCGCCGCAACTCGTTGACATGGTTTGGGGCGATCCCGATGCCTACCGTGTCACCCTCGTTGGCAAGGGGGTCTGTTTCGATTCCGGCGGTCTCGACATCAAGCCGTCAGGCGGAATGCTGCTGATGAAGAAGGATATGGGAGGCGCTGCCACGGCCATTGCCCTCGCTTCCATGATCATGGATCTCGATCTTCCCGTGAGGCTTCGCCTGATCGTTCCCGCCGTTGACAACGCCATTTCCGGCAATGCCTTCAGGCCGCTCGATGTCTTCCGCACCCGCAAGGGGTTCACCATCGAAATCGGCAACACTGATGCCGAGGGCAGGGTCATTCTTTGTGATGCCCTCGCCGAAGCGTCATCAGCGGGAACGGACCTGCTGGTGGACTTTGCGACGCTGACCGGTGCAGCCCGCGTGGCCCTTGGGCCCGATCTGCCGGCGCTCTTCTGCAACGACGACGGCCTTGCACAGGAAATCACCGACAACTGCCGGCGAGTCGAGGACCCCGTCTGGCGCCTGCCCTTGTGGTCCGGATACACCTCGGACATCCGCAGTGACGTGGCGGACTTGCGGACCACCGGATCGACTCCCTTCGCCGGAGCGATCACGGCAGCCCTTTTCCTCGAGAAGTTCGTGGACCCAACCATTCCCTGGGCCCATGTCGACCTGATGGCATGGAACCGGTGCCACAAGCCAGGCCGTCCCAGGGGAGGTGAGGTCATGGCCGCACGCGGACTCCTCGAGACAATCCGTGCCAGGTGCACGACGCACAGGAAGGCCTCCTGAACACCTGTTCCCGTTCCCTGAGCACTTATCAGGGAGAAGCTGTAACCATGGTGCTCCCGGTACTTTGGTGGTGACAGTCGGGTCTCTGTCGCCAGGCTGAACAATGTGCGCCCCTTCTACTATCGCACCGAACCCCGGATTCGCGTCCGCGACCGCCGAGCATGCTCGACTGGCATGTGGAATGGCACATGCGCCAGAAATCCAAACCCCCATTGTTCCAATGCGAGGATACGAGAGACGCAGAGACCTGGCGCCGCTGTCGATGAATGCCTGGGTCAAGTCGGGAGGGAAGAGAACCTCAAACGGTGATCAGGTGCGCACCTTGCGCACACTCATCGCCGACTTCGCGGCCACGGTAGCGACGTGTATCCCGGACGCTGAACCCACCACTCGCCCGTTCCGTTTCAGGGGAAGGCGATCAGGCTCTTGGGTGGATGCCATAGTGTGCTCGGCAAGGCGCTGTGGAATCCTTTGAATGCCATTCGTTTCAACCAGTTGCGGCTGATCTGTTATTAGTTTTTGTCTAATCACCAATTAGCGAGTCAATACTTTTCCCGAAGCACATGCACCGCTAGTGTAGTGTAACAGAATACACTTTACAGTAAACATGAGCCATGACACAACAGTCACGAGGAAGGAGACTGTGTCATGGCCAATCATCATACACGTCGGGTGCCTGAGCTGTCCGACGATGAACTCCAGGAGCTGCAGGGATGGCTGAGGCGTTCCAGGACGTCGCAGGCTCTGGCGTTGCGGGCCCGCATTGTGCTGGCCTGCGCCGAAGGAGTGAGCGACACGGCGGTGGCCGAGAGGCTGGGAATGACGCGGGTCACGGTGGGCAAGTGGCGTCACCGCTTTCTCGAGAAGGGCTGTGACGGCCTTCTCGACGAGCCGCGTCCGGGTGCACCCAGAAGGATCAGCGACGAGGACGTGGAGCGGGTGATCACGACCACCCTGGAATCGATGCCACGCGGGGCGACGCACTGGAGCACGCGCTCCATGGGCCGGGCCGTCGGGCTGAGCCCGATGGCGGTGAGCCGCATCTGGCGGGCCTTTGCCCTGCAGCCCCATCGTCACGAGACCTTCAAGCTGTCGCGCGACCCCCTGTTCATCGAGAAGGTCCGCGACATCGTCGGTCTCTACATGGCGCCACCCGAACGGGCGGTCGTCCTGTGCGTCGACGAGAAGTCCCAGATCCAGGCCCTCGAGCGCACACAGCCGATCCTGCCCCTGCGTCCGGGCCTGCCGGAGCGCCAGACCCACGACTATCGGCGCCACGGCACCACGTCGCTCTTCGCCGCCCTCGACATCGCCACGGGCGAGGTGATCGGCCGCTGCTACCGCCGGCATCGCGCCGTCGAGTTCCGCAAGTTCCTCAGCGTCATCGACAAGGCTGTGCCCCGGGATCTCGATGTTCACCTCGTGCTCGACAACTACGGCACACACAAGACCGCACTGATCCACAACTGGCTGGCCCGCCGCCAACGCTTCCACCTCCACTTCACACCCACCAGCGCCTCATGGCTCAACCAGGTCGAACGCTGGTTCGCCGAGATCACGCGCCAGCAGATCCGCCGCGGGTCCTGGACCAGCACCCAGGCCCTCGAAACCGCCATCAAGGAATATCTCGACGTCTACAACGAGCAGCCCAGGCCCTTCATCTGGACCAAGAGCGCAGACCAGATCCTCGAAACCATACAACGTTACTGTCAATCAATTAACGATACAGAACACTAGCGTGGGGCCAACGTCGGCGCACCCGCCGGACTGATGTTGGGGGCAGTGAAGGGACACCGATATGTCGATGGAAAGAGTTGAGACACTGATCGTCGGTGGCGGACAGGCCGGTTTGGCCATGAGCGCGCATCTGAGCGACCTGGACTCGCAACACCTCATTCTCGAGCGCCACCGAATTGCAGAGCGCTGGAGGTCGGAACGTTGGGATTCGCTGGTCGCGAACGGGCCAGCCTGGCATGACCGATTTCCAGGAATGAAGTTCTCGGGAGTCAATCATGATGAATTCGCCACGAAGGACCAGGTCGTGGACTACTTCGAGGCCTTCGCCACGCAGGTCGCAGCGCCGGTCCGATGCGGTGTGGAAGTCACCGAGGTCGTACGGACTGCCGATCGGACAGGCTTTCGCGCACAAACCTCGGATGGATTGATCGAAGCCACCAACGTGGTTGCGGCGACCGGCCCATTCCAGCGCCCGATCTTCCCCGACGTTGTTCCTGAGGTCGCCGGGATCACCCAGATCCATTCGAATGCCTATCGCAACCCCGATCAGCTCCCCCGGGGTGCTGTTCTGGTTGTCGGCGCCGGATCATCCGGGGCCCAGATCGCCGACGAACTGTTGCGATCGGGCAGAAGGGTCTATCTCGCAATCGGTCCCCATGACCGACCACCGCGACGATACCGTGGGCGGGATTTTGTCTGGTGGCTCGGCGTGCTCGGCAAGTGGGCAATGGAAGCTCCTGATCCAGCGACGGAACACGTCACGATCGCGGTGAGCGGCGCGTACGGCGGTCTGACGGTGGACTTCCGGCGTTTGGCCGCGCGCGGGATGACGCTGCTCGGCCGGGCCGAACGCTTCAATGCCGGCGTGATGTCCTTCTCGCCTGATCTGGCGGCCAACCTCGATGAGGGAGATGCCAACTATCTGTCGATCCTGGATGAAGCCGACGCCTATGTTTCGCGCGAAGGGCTGGATCTTCCGGAGGAGCCGGATGCTCGCGCGACCGATCCCGACCCGCCCTGCGTGGCCAACCCCATTCTCCAACTGAACCTGGCTGAGTCCGACGTGACGTCCATCGTCTGGGCAACCGGTTACGCCCTTGACTTCAGCTGGCTGAAGGCCGGAGCGTTCGATGAAAGGGGAAAGCCGCATCATCGTCGTGGTGTGTCGGACGTTCCTGGTCTCTACTTCCTGGGGTTGCCGTGGCTGTCAAACCGGTCTTCTTCCTTCATTTGGGGCGTCTGGCACGATGCCAGATACCTGGCTGAGCACATCGCCAGGCGACAGGAATCGCTGGCTGCTTGACGGACGGCTTCGTCACTCCGCCGGCATGACGTTCTTCGGCGACGTCACCCGTGCTCTCGCCCCTCTGAGCCCGAGGCTACTGCGAACCGGACGGCCAATGAATGTCCCGTCGACAGACCGGCCTTGACAGCTTGCCCGCAAGCGCAATGTTGGCCCATCGACAATTCGATGGCGCCGCCGGGTGGGGCATGGCTGTTCGGTTTACACTTCGACAGCTCGAGTACTTTGTGGCCGTGTGTGACGCCGGGAGCATTGCGGCAGCATCGAAGTTGGTCAACGTGTCGTCGCCCTCGATCTCGACGGCGATCTCCCAGTTGGAGAATGTCTTCGGGCTCGAACTGTTCGTTCGCCAGCACGCGCGAGGCTTGTCCCTGACCCCTGGCGGCCGCCGTTTCTACTCGGCCGCGAAGGAGGTGTTGGAAGGTGCCAGCACACTGCATGACATCGCAGGTGAGATTTCCGGAGAAATCCGGGGGCCGATCTCTGTCGGCAGCCTGGTGACGGTTGCGCCGTTCGTGGTGCCGGAACTGCGGATTGGATTTCAGGCGGAGAATCCCCGGGTGACGTTTCAGCAGGCCGAAGGCGACCAGACCGACCTGATCCAAATGTTGCGACGGGCCGATATCGACGTTGCCGTCACCTACGATCTTGAAATCCCCAATGACATCGTCTTCGAGGCGCTGCTGCCGTTGCCTCCCTGTGCGCTGCTGGGAGCCGATCATCCCTTGGTGAGCGCCAGGGCGGTGTCGCTGGCAGCCCTGGTCGATCAACCACTGATCCTGCTGGACCTGCCGCTGAGTCGGGACTACTTCATGTCCTTGTTTCAGCGTCTGGATCTGCGCCCGAGGATCGAGGTGCGCACCCCGAATCTGCTGATGGTCCATTCCATGGTCGCCAATGGTATCGGGTATGGCTTGCTCAACGTGTCGGGCAAGAACGCCTGGAGTCCCGACGGCAAACCACTGCGGTATGTGCCCATCAATGATGAGGTTCGGCCGATGCAGTTGGGTTTGGCGACCATGCGAGCAGACCGCAAATCCCGGATTCTGAGCGCGTTCGAGAATTATTGCCGGAAGGCGATGACGTCTTTGTCCGTGTTCGACCCCGCTCCTGGCTAGATCCCTCGTCAGCCCGGGTTCAGGCTCGCGAGCGACGTCTGATTTTTCCCTCGTCGTGAACGCCACGAGGCGGGAAAATGAGGGAGACGTGTGGGAGCATGCCTCCGGCTTCGATGTCAACGGGCGCTGTCGAGACCATGACGCTTGTCATGCGTCGCGCAGGTTGGCTCCGACCCTCATCAGGGTTGTTGGATGTGCTGCCAGATCAGCCGGGCGGCCTTGGTGATGCGGCGGATGTGCCAAGCCGTGAAGCCGGCCGCTGCCAGAAAAACCAGGCCGAAGGCCGTCACGGCAATCGAATCCTGGATGACGAGAAAGACGCCCATCAGGCCGATCAGAACGCATCCGGCGGTCTGGCGTCCGACGGGCAGTCGACCCATGACTCCGGTGGTGTGATTGTAGAGGGCGAAAACGAGGAGGAACTCGTGCTTCCTGAGACCACACGCCGTCACCTGGTCGCGTTCGGCAACAGGTATGGGCTGCGGTGTGAAGATTGAACGGACGTGTCTCAGGCATGCAGGATGATTGTCAATGCGGAACCAGGTGGCGTGTCGCGTGATACCGTATTGCCGTCCTGTCTGGACAGCACTGACGGATCCGGAAACAACAGTGAGTTGCATGGTTGAGGTCATCGACGTTTTGCGAGACCTTGCACCGCACTGGCGAGACGGTAAACCCCTCCGATACCGGGACTAGCAGATCAACCATGGAACAGAGACTCAGCATCATCACCCTGACCGTTGACGACCTGGCAAGGGCCCGGGCCTTCTACGAAGCGCTTGGCTGGCGCGTGGCAAGCGAGACGGCGGCCAGCGAAATCGTCTGCTTTACTCTGAACGGGATCGGTCTTGCTCTCTATCCACGTCAACGGTTCCGCGAGGAGATGGGGATTGGTGATCTCTCATGTGAAGCGGATGGTGGCGTTGTGCTTGCCTTCAACGTGCGCTCCCGCGATGAGGTGGCAAAGACACTCGATGAGGCCGTCGAAGCGGGAGGCACACTCATGAAGGCGGCGGCAGATGTCTTCTGGGGAGGCTATTCCGGACACTTCCGCGACCCCGATGGGCACATATGGGAAGTGGCATGGAATCCCTTCTCACCATTGGACGAATCCGGTAGTTTCTCCTGGTCTGCCACCTGAAGAGCATTGGTTTCATGCTCGATCCTGACGACTGCATCAACGAGACCTGTCCCTGGTCGGGAGAACCGGTCGCCGCTGACTCACTCATCGAGTTCAATGGCGATGTCGTCGGTTTCTGCAACCCGGGTTGCCGCGACAAGTTCGCTGCCGCTCTCGATCACTTTGCAAGGGCAGGCAAGGCGAAGACCACCGGTCAGCCCTGATCAGGACTGCACACCGCCCGGAGTCGCCGTAACCGGGCCCGGTGACAAGCTCCCGCAGGCTCATACCGGTCGTCCGGAAGGTTATGCTGCAGTGTCGGCGGTTCGCAGCAATGCCGGGCGGTTGAGCTTCTCCATTTCCAGCCGTAGCCGCACGGCGGGGTCCGCGTCATCGACGGCGACGTCCGACCAGCGGACCACTTTTCCCCTCTCGACCGCATTTGCGAGGCGTGTCCGGTGGGTGAGACCCATCGGCAGGGCGCCCTCCTGCAGTGAGCGTGCTGCAGGCATCAGCTGTCCCGAAACCGTGTAACCGCCTTCGCCGTCGAGCAGTTCGCCGACTGCAAGGTCGCGCTTGGCAACGGCGACGGTATCGGCCCTCCAGCCGGTTGCAGCGCCTGTCGGTTCCCCGCGCAGCACGACGCTGGCAACGCTGATGCCCAGTTCCAGCCCGATCAGGTGCCATCGCTTGTACATGGCGGCGTAGCGGCCGCTGTCGTCGGTCCTGAGGCCGTACTCGTGGAAGCACCGGGCGATGTAGTCGCTGTCTGCCTCGAAGACGACGAAAACGCCGAAGCGGATGTCATACTCGATCGGCTCGCCGTCGCGATTCAGCGAGGATACCACTTCGACCTGTCCCTTGTGGTGCAACATACCACCCTCACAACGCGTTCTGCAGACATTGGGCAATCCGTCGATGCTGGTCGGCAGATAGCCGAGACCGTCCGGCGCCGGCGTCAGGCCTGTGGCATTGGCGATCGCAGTACTCTCGATCGCCGGTTTGCTGCCGTCGAGGAAGGAGGTGAACATTCTGGGGTTGAGTCCCCCCTCGACGGCCTCGTCCGGTGTCAACCCGTAGCCGTCCCAGACGTTGTCGGGAGTGTAGAATTGGAACTCCGGCAGCCACTTGTGGCCACGTCCCGCGGCAGTGACGTCGAAGCCGCTGGCCCGGGCCCAGTCGACGAGATCGCAGACCAGCGCCGGTTGGTCCCCATAGGCGAGCGAATAGACGATGCCGGCCTCGCGCGCTTTTTCTGCCAGTAAGGGGCCGGCCAGAGCGTCGGCCTCGACATTGACCATGATGATCGGCTTGCCATGGTGGCAGGCGAGCAGGACATGCCGCACTCCCGCTGCCGGGTCTCCGGTGGCGTCGACGACGAGATCGATGGCCTCTTCGCGGAACGGCGCCTGCGCATCATCAACAATCCACGTCGCGCCCGAGCGCAGCGCCGCTCCAGGATCGGCGCTGGCGTAGCGTTCGCCCGGCCAGCCAATGCGCGCCAGGTTTTCGCGAGCACCCTCCGGGTTGATGTCGGCAATGACAGCGACATGAAGTCCCGGTGTCCTGATCGCCTGGGCGAGGAACATCGAGGCGAACTTTCCGCACCCGACAACGCCGATGCGGACCGGATTGTCCTCAGCCTGCCGAGCCAGCAACAGGCGATGAAGATTCACGCGACGGCTTCGGCCGTTCCGGGCATCGGCTCGGTCAGGCAGTTGTCGGACAACGGTTCGATGGGGGCAAAGTCGCGATGGGCGATCCATTCCGGCCGCTTGAAGCGCCGGATGTGGTTGTCGACATGGCACAGCGAGAGATAGACGACGGTTCTGCCCCACGGCGACATGTTGGGCGAGGACGCATGGACGAGGTTGCTGTGGAACATCAGTACACTGCCAGCCTTGCCCTTGGCCGAGAACATCCCGCCCCGTTCCGCCAGGTCAGTAATCGTAGCCCGATCGAGCGTCCAGAGCGGATAGCTGGTGGTATCCAGGTCGTGCCCGGCCTCGTAGACACCACCGCGGTGCGAGCCAGGGATGATCCACAACGGACCGTTGAACTCGGTCACGTCGTCGACGAAGAGGGCAATGTTCATCGCGCGCGCCTCGGGCATCAGGTCGTCGCGAGACCACGTGCCGTAGTCCTGGTGCCATTGCCAGACGTCGCCGTTGAAGGCGACCTTGGCGTTGACCTTGTACTGGTGCATGTAGACCGGACCACCGAGCAGCTGCATGACGGGTTCGATCAGGCGCGGATGGCGTCCAAGCCGCCGGAAGGCCTCGTGGTAGCAATGCGCCGCGAAGGCCGTGCGCGGGGACACGCCATCCTTCTCGCGCACCACCTCCTCTCGGTCGAGGGCATAGACCTCGGACGCAGACCGTCGAAGAACCTCTGCCTCGTCCGGCGAGAAGAGGTCGGGAAGCATGAGATAGCCGGTCTCGTGAAACCGGTCCATCTGATCACGTTCGAGCTGCATGACCGTCCGCCTCCACGGTCGAAGCACGATCGGGAAAGGCTAGTCCCGGGCTGCGCCGCTTTCAACCGGTCCGGTCGAAGTGCCAAGGGAGAGATACGCGGAGTGTCGGCAACGCGCGTGAACATCCCCGATGCGGATTTATCCTTTGATCATCGTGCGAAGACAGAAATCCGGCTCTTCTTTCAGTGGCTTGGCAACGCGGGCTGATCGTTGGTATGGCAGTGAACGCCGCCGCCGGCTGCCCAGGAGTCGAGCATCTCGATGACGTAAATGTCGCGCCCGGGAAAGTAGGTTTCCAGGCGTTGCCTTGCGGCTTCGTCTGCATCGGCGTGGCCGAAGCCGGTGGTGATGACAAAGCCGTTGCCGACCAGCCAGTTCATGTAGTTCGTGTGAAAGGTCATGCCTCGGTGGACCACCGCGGTGTCGACGGGATCACGGATGACGGCAAATCCAGCCGCGGCAATGGTCTGCGCGGCGTTCTCGAAGACTTCGCTCGTGTTGGCGGGGCAGCCTGCGTCGTCCGTGCAGCGGGCAACGACGACGGTGTCGCTACTAATGAAGCGGGCGATGCCGTCGATATGTCCGTTGGTGAGGTCGCCTTCCGGCACCCCTTCGATGAAGACCACCTTGTTGACGCCGAAGTGTGTTTTCAGGTCCGCCTCGGCCTGCTCCCGGGTGTAGTCCGCATTGCGCCGCGGGTCACCGATGACGCTCCAGTTGAGCATGACGGTATCGGTGCCGTTGAACTCGAGATTGCCACGCTCATGCACGATGGCCACGGTCTCGTGCGGCACTTTGGTGATGCGGGCAACCTCAAGCGGTATCTGATCGTCGAGGGCGTAAGGGATCTGCGGGCCCCAGGCTCCTCCCCAGGCATCGAAACCCCAGTCCTGGATGGTGAGCGTGCCGTTGTCGATGACCCACACCGGTCCGTTGTCTCGCATCCACGCGCTGTCACTGGCAACGGCGTGCCATTCGATGTTCGGATGATCGGGGTTGCCTCCCTCGTGGGCGATCACACGCTTCGCACTCTCCTGGATGGCCGGTCCGGAATGAAGGATGTGAAGTGTCTCGTAGCCGGCGATGACCTTTGCGATTCGTGCGAAGGCAGTCTCGTAGGATTTCTCGTATGGTCCGGGCCATTGCATCCAGATCGCTTCCTGCGGTTCCCACTCCGCCGGCACGCGGCGTGGCGAATCCCCTGTTGCGCCTGCAGAGATCGTTGCGCCGACAAGGATGGCCATGAGCCCCCGGAGTTTGCGTCTGAATGACATCGCGGGAGATGGTGCACGCCTTCCCGCTGTCTTGGCAACAGGTAAGGATGCGGTCTGCTGGTGGTGCGGCATCCGTCCTGGGGTATGGTGGATGACTGATTGGGGAAAACGTCGCCATGTCTGAAGCCTACATCTGCGATGCAGTGCGCACGCCCTTCGGGCGCTACGGCGGTCAGTTGTCCGGCATCAGGACCGATGACCTTGCGGCCGTTCCGATACGCGCGCTCATGGACCGCAATGTCACGGTGGACTGGTCCAGACTCGATGACGTGATCTACGGCAACGTCAATCAGGCCGGAGAGGACAACCGCAATGTCGCGCGCATGGCCGCATTGCTCGCCGGGTTGCCCGTGGAGGTTCCCGGAGTCACGGTCAACCGGCTGTGCGGCTCAGGTCTTGAGGCTGTTCTGCAGGCCTCCCGTCTCGTGAAGCTCGGGGAGGCGCAACTCGTCATCGCAGGTGGCGTGGAGAGCATGTCGCGCGCTCCGTTCGTCATGGCAAAGGCCGAAACGGGGTTTTCGCGCCATGCGGAGATTCATGACACGACCATCGGCTGGCGCTTCGTCAACCCGGTGATGCGGCAGCTTCATGGCGTTGACCAGATGCCGGAAACAGCCGAGAACCTGGCTGAGGAACGGGGCATAACACGCGAAGATCAGGACGCCTTTTCTCTCAGAAGCCAGCTGCGGGCAGCCGCGGCCATCGGGGATGGAAAGATCGCCGAGGAGCTTGTTCCGGTCACGGCACCGTCCGGCCGGACGACTGTCACGGTGACAGCCGACGAGCATCCGCGCGACACCTCACGCGAGAAGCTGGCGGGCCTGCCGGCGCCTTTCCGCGACAACGGAACGGTCACCGCTGGCAACGCCTCGGGAGTCAACGACGGCGCTTCGGCTCTTTTGGTGGCATCGTCAGGGGCGGTCGAACGCTACGCCCTTGCCCCCCTTGCACGCATCACCGGTGGTGCGGTTGGAGGAGTGCCGCCCCGGATCATGGGGATCGGGCCGGTCCATTCGACGCGCAAGCTCCTCGAGAGGGAGCGCATCTGCCTTGGCGATATCGACATCATTGAACTCAACGAGGCCTTCGCGGCCCAGGTGCTTGCCGTGACCCGCGAACTCGGGCTCGCCGACGATGCCGGGCATGTCAATCCCAATGGCGGCGCCATCGCTTTCGGCCACCCCCTTGGTGCGTCGGGTGGCAGGCTGACGGCAACGGCCGTCTACGAAATGCGTCGCCAGGGCGCCAGGCGCGCGCTCGTCACCATGTGCATCGGCGTCGGACAGGGTGTGTCGGCGCTTATTGAACGTGTCTGACAACAGGGAAAAACAACTCTCCTGTTGTTCCGCGCTATTCCTCGATTTGCTCGGCCTTGAGCAGGGCGGCGGTCTCAGCCACTGCCTTCTTGCGGGCGCTGCAGGCACACGCGCTGCTTTCGGCCCACGTCACGGGGTCGATGAAGGGACCGGCCCAAATGCCCCGTTTCTCTGTAGCGGCCGCCAGTTCGCGCTCGGCATAATCTTCGCCCAGGGTCTCGTCGCGTACCGCCAGACCGGCATCGATCATCTGTCCGGCGAGATCGACGCCGTCAACAGTGCAGCGGGCCAGAGGCGTTGGCGAACCGGTGTCAGAGACCTCGACGCAGATGACATCGCCGGCCCTGACCAGCTCTTCGAGATGGAGAACTGCTTCCCAGCCGCATGACCAGACACTGCCGCTTTCGCCACAGGTCTGCGTGATGGTCGGCGCATGCACACCGAAGAGATCGACCTCTTTGTCACCGAAACTCATGGTATCGCCGTCCAGCACCATGGGATCGCCCACGAGGTCGGCATGGGCAATCATGGGAACGGTGAGCGTCAGGATGGCCAGGAGATGTTTCACGTCGCGGGTCCTTCATGCAGCCTGACGTGCATTATGAGGCATGGCAGGCAGGCTTCAAGGATTCAGCGACGTGACAGCACGGCAACGATCTCCTGGTTGAGATCGAGAAAAGTGATGTCCCTGCCGGAAGTGGCCGCCAGAGTCTGCGCCTGGGCGCGATAGGTCTGTGGCATGTTCTTCCTGACACCACCGAGTGATCGCACGGGATAGCTCACGACGATGTCGGGGATGTCCTCGAGACGATGCATGAGATCGACGCCAGCCCCGGGTTTCTGGCGTTCCAGACAGGGCAGGGTCTTCAGCACCAGGGCAACATCCGCGTTGGCCGGTGGAATCCCGTCGAGAACATCGTGCCAGAGACATCCACCAGGGCGTTGTGTGACGGCCAGGAAGCGACTGACGGCGTCGACCATGCGCCGGTCAATCTCGATGGCCGTGTAGGAAACCGCAGGGTCAAGGCCTGAAAACGGCAGGGAGAAAGCGTTGAGTCCAGCAGCCAGATCGAGGATGTGACGCGGTGCGCCGCAATGACTCCAGATGGCTGCGTGGAATGATTCTACGAAGGAAAGACGTTCGGCGGTGGAGCGGTGAAGTCTCAGGATGCGCCGGCACACGGCGTGTGTCTCGTCACCCGCCTCGAGAGCATCGAGGTGGTGTTCCAGAGAATCGAGCTTCACGGCATAGGCGCCGAACACCTGATGGAGCTTGCGCTTGGCCGCCTTGAGAGCCGGCCCCGGCTTTGCGTGACGTGCCACGGCCCAGTCGGCAGTCCGCGCCAGAAGACCGGCGGTGAGGTGCTTGTACCTCGAAGAGGAGGCGAGGCCCTCGATGACGGTTTGCCGGAAGTCGCTCACGTCCTGGCGTTCTGCCACGTGAATCCGGCACAGGCCATGCCGTCCTCGTCTTCGAGAATTGGACCGAGTTCAAGCGACGTCACCGTGCCTGCAAGGTCCGGGGCGATGGTCGAAAACATGGACACAAGACCTGCAAGTTCCAGGCGGAAGGCGGCCGTGCCCGGAAACCATGTCCCGTAGAGCCGGTCGATGAGTGTGCCGGCTGTCCCGGGATCGATTCCCGGCATCGCCCACGCTTCCTGATCCGATCCGCCGCGGCGCAGACCCACAAGGGGACCGAAGGCAGGGTCGATGGTCAGGAGAATTGTCGGCATCATGCTCCCGCGATTCTCTCCCGGGAATCGAGCAAGGCCAAGCGCTGCAGGGAAGTCCTCGTTGAGGGCAGGGCGGCAGGGGGCGGCCACCGGTGGCGGTGGGAGCGTGCGGTTCCGCCAGGCAAGCGCGTGCCGGATGGCGAGGAGTGACTCCCTGGTGCCGCAGAGGACAACAATGCCGTGTCTGCTCATCTCCCGACCAGCGGTCATGAGGCCCGACATCGGTGTGTTGAGGATGGCCGAAACGGGTTTGCCGGTCCCCCCGGATGCCGCGACGAGCGCCTTCGCATAACCGCGCTCGACACTGGGGTTCCACTGGAAATCGCCACAGAAGGTGACCATGGCGACACCGGGATCGTGTGCCATGGCGAGAAAGTAGGCCTCGAAGTCATCCTCGTAGTTGTGGGCGGTGCCCCAGGCATCGAGGGGATTGACGGGCTCCAGGGCGTGGTGGAGGTGAGGGCGGATACGTGCCGCCGTCTCGTCCGTGATGACGGCCAGGGGAACGCCGGTGTCGTCCGCAAGATCGGTGAACATCTCCCTTTCGCCACCCGAATCGAGAACGACCCCGATCCCGCCGGGAGCGAGCTGGCGTTGGTGGGAGAGGAGGGCGAGAAGATTTGCCATTTCATCCATGCTGCCTGCACGCATGACGCCGTAATGATCGAAGATGGTCTGGTAGGCCGCGTCGTTGCCGGTATCGGCATCGGAATGGACTCGGGCGAATTCGGCGGCGAGCCGGGTCCGGCCGACCTTCATGGCCACCACCGGGATGTTCTTCATGCGCGCCTTCTCCAGGGCCGCCGTGAAGGCCGGGGGGTCTCGCGCTTCCTCGATGAAGAGTGCGATGACCCTTGTCGAGTCCATGTCCAGCGCATAGTCCATGTAGTCGGCCATGGAGCCGTTGATTTCCTGGCCGCAGGAAACGATCAGATTGCAGGCATAGCGAAAGTCGTTGTTGCCGATTTCGCTGAACACGGTTCCCGAATGGGTGATGAAGGCGACGTTGCCCCCGTCACGCAACTTGGACGAGGCGTCGAAGATGGTGACCGGCAGGCGCCGCGAGAGATTGATGAACCCCATGCCATTGCCGCCGCAGACCGGAAGGCCGGCGGCCCTTGCCTTGGCCTTCAGGCGATTGAGGAGACCCCTGTCGCTCTCTCCGTCGAGATAGCAGGTATCGAAGATGACAGCGCTTCCGGCACCTGTGGCAATGGCATCGTCGAGTTGTCCTTCAAGGCGCATGCTGTTGACGCCGAGCATGGCAAGGTCGACAGGTTGCGGCAGATCCGCGAGGGACCCATGGCAGGGGAGATCGGCGACGTTCCGGTAACGCGGATTGACCGGGAAAATGTCACCACCGAAGCCGGCATTGATAAGACCGTGTATCATCCCGTGACCGGCACTGCCTTCCCGTTGCGAGGCGCCGACCACGGCAATGGAACGGGGATTGAGCATGCGCTCGAGACGATGGTCCGTCATGTGTCGGTCACTCCCAGGAATCGGGAAGGTCTTGCGCCACCATGGCGCCCGGCCGCAGTGTAGCGGTGGTCATTCCGTCCGGTAAGGAGTTGTCCATGGTCTATCCGATGTCCGCGAAGGCCCGGCAGTGGCAAGAGGCCATGCGCTCCCTGGTCGAGAGCGAACTCATGCCGCGGGAGATCGAGGCCGAGATGAACGATGGCTTCGTCGCCGAAGAGGCCCATGCCGCCATTTTCCGGGCCACGGAGGAGATGGGCCTCCTCTATCCCTCCCTTCCGGACGAGAGTGGCGGTCGCCATCTTTCATACTTCGAGATTGCCGTCATTCAGGAAGCGCTGGGCAGGGCCACCAATGGCTTGTGGGGCTGCTATCACGATCTGTCGCCGTTTCTCTGGCATACGGCGAACCCCTGGCAGATGGAGAGCTTCATCCGACCCCTGATCGAGGGACGCAAACGGGTGGCCTATGCCATTACCGAACCCGGCACAGGCAGTGATGTCGATGCGATCGAAGCGACGGCGCGGCGTGACGGCAACGGCTGGCTCCTCAACGGAACCAAGATGCATGTCACCGGAGCCAACCTCTCCGACTGGATCATCTTCCAGGCGAAGCTTGAAGACGGGCGCCACGCGCTGTTCTGGGTGGAGAATGGGGCACCCGGTGTCACAGTCCTGCGCACGCCGCGCTACATGCATCACTATCGTGGTCATCACCTGGAGATGGAGTTCCGCGACGTCCACGTGCCTGCGGACAATCTCATCGACGAGAAAGGCGGCGGTCTTCAGTGGACATATGCCTGGTTTCGCCAGGAACGCATGAAGATTGCAGCGCGCTGCTGCGGCGCCGCCAGCCGTCTCATCGACGAAGCACTCGCCTTTGCCAGGAACCGCGTCCAGTTCGGCCGGCCGATCTGGGATAACCAGGCGGTCCAGTTCCCCCTGGCCGACAGCCTGACCGAGCTGTGGGCGGGGAGACTGATGACCTACGACGTGGCACAGGCCATGGATCGGAATGACGACGTCAAGGTTCTCCACGGCAAGTGCGCCATGGCCAAGCTCTTCTGCTCGGAGTTCGCCCACCGCACGGCCGATCGCGCCGTGCAGATCTTCGGTGGACGCGGTTACATGCGCGAGAACGTGGCCGAGAGATTCTACCGGGAACTCAGGGTTGACCGGATCTGGGAAGGCACCAGCGAAATCCAGCGCGTGATCATTGCCGATGGCCTGCTGAAGCGGGGTCAGGATGCCCTCACCGGTGCCGGTGAATGCGCCGAGGCTCAGGCCTGGCGCGGGAGGCTGCGGCCCTTCATTGATGCCGAGCGCCTGCCACTGGAGGAGGTTGCCGAGATGAATGACGGGCAGATTCCCGATGACATCAGGGAGCGTCATCTCCGTGCTGCCCGGGACATGGGCCTGTGGCTGCCACAGGTGCCGAAGGAGGCAGGGGGTGGCGGGTTTTCCGCCGGAGCCATGGCTGGTGTCTGGGAAGAGGTCGGGCGGGCGACCAACGGTGTTGGTTTCTTCTTCCACGATGTCTCTCCCTTCCTGGTGCGCACGGCGACACCGGCACAGTTGGAAGCCTGGGTTCAGCCGCTGCTCGATGGCGCCACGAGCGAGTGCTACGCCATTACCGAAGAAGGAGCCGGGAGCGACGTCGATGCCATCGAGACGACCGCAATCCGGTCCGGCAACGGCTGGGTGCTGAACGGAACGAAGTGGCATGTCACCGGCTTCAACCGGGCCGGCATCGTCATCGTTCAGGCGCGCTTCGAGGATGGTGGCCACGGGCTCTTCTATGTCGACAGTGATGCCGAGGGTGTCGAGGTCGTGCGCACGCCCGCCTACAGCCATACCTACCCCTCTCATCATCCGGTCGTGCGATTCGATTCGGTCAAGGTGACGGCCGACGCACTGATCGATCCTGATGGCGATGGCCGCACCTGGACCTACGAGTGGTTTCGCCAGGAACGTCTCGGTATCGCGGCGCGCTGTTGCGGGGCCGCCAGCCGCCTCATCGACGAAGCGCTTGCCTTTGCACGGGAGCGCATCCAGTTCGGCCGGCCGATCGTGGCCAACCAGGCGATATCGTTCATGCTGGCCGACAGTCTCGTGGAACTGTGGGCCGGCCGCCTGATGGTCCATCGCCTCGCCGAGGCCATCGATGAAGGCGAAGACGTCAAGATCCAGCACGCCATGTGCTCCATGGCGAAGCTCTATTGTTCGGAAATGGCCAATCGGGTGGCTGACCGGGCGGTGCAGATCTTCGGTGGCCGTGGCTACATGCGCGAATACGCGGCAGAGAGATTCTATCGGGAACTGCGGGTGGAGCGTATCTGGGAAGGGACCAGTGAAATCCAGCGCATGATCATCGCTCACAACCTGGCTCGACGTGGCCAAGACGCGCTGATCGGCTGAACGGAATGATCGATCTTCCACTGGTCATCGGCCACCGCGGTGTGGCGGCGAAGGCTCCGGAAAACACCCTGGGGGGATTGGCGCGCGCCGCCGAGGAAGGTCTGGAATGGGTGGAGTTCGATGTCCGTCTTGCCGGCGACGATGTCCCGGTGGTGCTGCATGATCGCAGTCTTCTTCGAACCACCGGTGTCGACCGGCTGATCGACGAGGTGCGCAGCACGGATCTCGGCGCCCTTGACGCCGGAAGCTGGTTTGACTCCGTGTGGTCGGGGGAGCGGGTGCCGACTCTGGTCCAGGCGGTCGATGCCTGCATTGTCCTGGGCCTGACCCCCAATGTGGAAATCAAGGCCGACGGCGGTGGTCTCATGACACTGGCGCGGCGCGTGACGGGCATCATCCGCAGCCGGTGGCCTGCCGGACGGCCGCGCCCTCTGGTGTCAAGCTTCAGCCTCGCAGTTCTCTATCATGCCCGCCTCGCCGGGTATCGCTGGCCACTCGCCCTGGTGATGGGACGCCGTCTGCGCCGACTCTGGTCCTGGCATGCGTCCCTTCTCGGCTGCGCCAGCATTCACGTTGATCCGTCTCTGGCCACCCCGGAACTCATCTCCCGCGTCCATCGCCGAGGCCGGCGCGTTGCCGTCTATACGGTGAATTGTGCCGAGGAAGCGCAGGCGCTCTTGAATTCCGGTGTCGATTCGATTGTCAGTGACACTCCCGGTTTCGACCGGACCAGAAGGGAAGACGAACCATGAATGAGACTTTCGATCTTGTCGTCACCGGTGGCGAGGTGATGACCCCCGCCGGGCGACGCCAGGCGGATGTGGCCATCACCGACGGCCGCATTGCCGCCATCGGTGATGTGCCGTCAACTGCGGCCGGCGCCTCACTCGATGCACGCGGACTGACGGTCCTCCCCGGTATCATCGACACCCAGGTGCACTTTCGCGAGCCCGGACACGAGGAGAAGGAGGATCTTGCCAACGGGTCACGTTCAGCCGTCGCCGGCGGCGTGGTCGCCGTCTTCGAGATGCCGAACACCAACCCGCCGACGACAACGCCTGCGGCCCTGGAGGACAAGCTCGAGAGGGCCCGCGGCATGTGGTGCGATCACGCGTTCTTCGCCGGCGCCAGCGATGACAATCACGATGGGCTGGCCGAACTGGAACTCCACGCCGGTTGCTGCGGCGTCAAGATTTTCATGGGGAGTTCCACAGGCAGCCTGCTGGTCGCCGACGACGCTGCACTCGCATCCGTCCTGCGATCCGGCAGACGGCGCGTCGCCATCCACGCCGAGGACGAGTTCCGTCTTGCCGAACGCCGCCATCTGGCGGTCGAGGCGGGACATCCAAGAGCGCATCCAGTCTGGCGGGATGTCGAGACGGCGCTGAGGGCCACACGGCGCATCGTGACCCTGGCTCGCGATGCGGCACGGCCGATCCATGTTCTCCACGTGACGACTGCCGAGGAGATTGCATTTCTTGGCAGCGCCAGGGATATCGCAACCGTGGAACTGCTGCCCCAGCATCTCACCCTCGCGGCCCCGGACTGCTATGAGCGCTTGGGCGGTTTCGCCCAGGTCAACCCACCAATTCGCGATTCCCGTCACAGGGACGCCCTTTGGCACGGGATCGACCAGGGGATCGTCGATGTGGTGGGATCAGATCACGCGCCGCATACGGCCAAGGAGAAACAGCGGCCCTATCCGGACACGCCGGGCGGCATGCCGGGTGTCGAGACGCTCCTGCCGCTCCTGCTGAACCACGTGTCCGAGGGACGCCTGACTCTCGAGCGCCTGGTCGACCTCCTGTGTTATGGACCCCAGAGAATCTACAACATCCGTGGCAAGGGCCGTATCGCCGTCGGATATGACGGGGACCTGACTCTGGTCGATCTGAAGGAAACGCGCACGATCAGCCATGCCGGGCAGCATGCCAAGTGCGGCTGGACGGCCTACGACGGCATGACAGTCACCGGTTGGCCGCGCGCTACCGTGATCCGCGGACACGTGGCCATGCGCGACGGCGAGATCAGCGACACGCCCACGGGCCGGCCCGTCCGCTTCTGGGACACCTGAAAGGGGATCAGGGACCGAGAATTTCTTCCTTGCGTCGGGCAACGTAATCGTCGAGGCCGTCGACGATGCCGGGATCTATTGCAGGCGCTTCGTAGTCCTTCAGCATGTGTTTCCACAACCGGTGGGCCCGTTCGGCCGTCTCCACGGATCCGGTGTCACTCCAGTTCTCGAAATTGCGCCAATCCGACAGGAAGGGGCTGTAGAAGGCCGTCTCGTAGCGCTCCAGGGTGTGACGGGCGCCGAAGTAGTGGCCCCCGGGCTGCACCTCGGCGATGGCGTCAAATCCAAGGGTGTCGTCGTCGACGCGGATCCCCTCAAGATAGACAGCCATCATCTGCAGCATCTCCGCATCGATGATGAGTTTCTCGAAACTGCCGACGAGACCGCCTTCGAGCCAGCCGGCGCTGTGGAAGAGGAAGTTGGCGTGGCCCATGATGGCGCCCCACAGGGACATCATGCTCTCGTAGGCGGCCTGGGCGTCGGGGGCGTTCGAGGCATTGGTGTTGCTCGACCGGTAGGGCACCTGATAACGCCGCGTCAGTTGTCCGGTTGCCTGACAGGCGAGGGCATACTCCGGCGTGCCGAAGGCAGGGGCGCCGGTCTTCATGTCGACATTGCTGGTGAAGCCGCCGTAGAGACCGGGAGCTCCGGGCCTGACGATCTGGATGAGGGCCAGGCCGAAGAGCGCTTCGGCGTTTTGCTGCACCAGGGCACCGGCCACGGTCGCAGGAGCCATGGCGCCGCACAGCGTGAAGGGCGTCACCACCACCGGCTGGTTGGCGCGGACAAGGGTGATCAGTCCCTGAGCCATTGAACCATCAAGTTGACGGGGGGAGTTGGTGTTGATGTTGCCGAGGACGCAAGGCGTGGTCTCAAGGTCACGATCGTCAAGGCCCAGGGCGATCTTGGCGAGTTCGATGCCGTCGCGCGCCCGGTCCCGGCCCAGAAGGCTCACCGGGACCGCCTTGTCGCAGTAGACAAACGCCGCCCGACCCTGATCGAGGTGCCTTGATTCGGCCGGAAGATCGAGAGGAGCGAAGGCGCCGCCACACGTCATGTGCAGGATGTCGAACATCTGCTCAAGCTTCACGTACTCGCAAAACTCCGCATAGGTTCCGGCGCGCCGCCCCTTGTCGAGATCGCTGGTGAAGGCAGGCCCGCCGACCGGCATGAAGTTGATGGCGTTGCCGCCTACCTCGATGTTGCGCTCCGGATTGCGCGCATGAAGGGTGAAGACGGGCGGTGTGGTGGCGATTGCCTGCTCCACCAGGCCGGGTTCCATGAAGACCATCTCCTCGGTCTCGTCCACGCGCGCCCCGGCGTGCTTCAGAAGACTGCGGGTCTCGCCGTCGAGCACCTTCATGCCGAGTTCGTCGAGAACCCTGAGCGAGGTCCGGTGAATGGCTTCGATCTCGTCGTCGGAAAGCGGCGAGATGGGCGGGAAGGGATTGCGCACCTGGCGCCATGGAAGGAGGTGGAGCGCCTTGCGTTCACTGCCGAGTCCGGCCCGGCTCCTGCGTCGACGTGCCATCGCCTTCTCCTTTCTCCACACCCGCTTCGGTTATACCCCAGGCTGATGTCAAGCGATCGCACTTTTGCGATTGACACTCCCGGTGATCGTCCGTTCCATGACGATCATGTGACGGGAACAGCACGACGATGCTCCAACCTTCTCCAGACAGTCAGTTCCTTGCCCGCAACACCCCGGGAATCTCCCAGCATGATGCCGAGCCGCAGATCGATGTTCCCGGGATGCGCCTCTACCGTCTCGGCAGGGTCCAGGAGATGCTGAAGGAGCGCGCTCTCGCAGGAGTGCTTCTCTACGATCCCATCAATGTTCGCTACGCCAACGGCTCCAGCAACATGCAGGTCTGGATCCTGCACAATCAGCACCGATACTGCTGGGTCCCGGCCGAAGGAGGAACCGTTCTCTTCGACTATCCTCCGGCCGTTCATCTGTCCGAACACCTCGAGACCATCCGCGAGATCCGCCCGGCCCGCACTTGGACCTACTTTGGCGCCGGCGACACCTACCAGGAAAGAGTCCGCCTGTGGGCGGATGAACTGGTCGATGTCATCCGCGAGACATCCGGTGGCGATCTCACCGTGGCCGCCGATCATCTCGATCCCTCCGGCGCCCGGGCGCTGGAGGAGAGGGGCTGCACCATCGCCAACGGCCAGGAGGTCATGGAGCGCGCCCGGTCCATCAAGTCCGATGACGAGATCCAGGCGATGCTCGTCTCCATCTCCGTGTGCGAGGCCGGGATGGCGAAGATGCATGAGAACCTGCGCGCCGGGATCACGGAAAACCAGTTGTGGTCGCATCTCCACCAGGTGAACATTGCCATGGGCGGCGAATGGATCGAGACCCGTCTTCTGGCCTCCGGCGGGCGGACCAATCCGTGGTTCAGGGAATGCAGCGATCGCATCATCCGGGCAGGCGAGCTGGTGGCCTTCGACACCGATCTCATCGGACCTTTCGGTTACTGTTGCGATATCTCGCGCACCTGGTTCTGCGGTCCCGGCAAGCCGACAGCCGAGCAGAAACGGCTCTACGCCTATGCCCATGAGCAGATAGAAACCAACATCCAGGAAATGCGCCCGGGCCGGACCTTCCGGGACATTGCCGAATCATCCTGGCGTGTTCCCAACGAATTCATGGCGCGCCGCTACGGTTCCATGGCGCACGGTGTCGGCATGGCGGACGAGTGGCCGGGCCTGACGTTCTCCGACAAGGCCGACATGGCCATGCCCGGTGTTCTCGAGGAGAACATGACCATCTGTGTCGAAAGCTATATCGGCGCCGAGGACGGCAATGAGGGTGTGAAACTCGAAGAGCAGATCCTGGTGACCCCATCAGGTCCCCAGCGCCTCTCCACATACCCCTTCGATGACGCGCTGCTCGGCTGATGGGGACGTGACATGAACGATACCGTCCGCCTGGCACGCAACACCCCTGGGATCGCCCAGCACGACGCCGAACCGCAGATCGACATTCGCCGCATGCGCGCCTGGCGCCTGGGGCGGATTCAGAGTGAGCTTCGTCGCCTCGATCTGGGTGGCATCATCCTCTACGACCCGGTCAACATCCGTTACGCCACCGGCTCCAGCAACATGCAGGTGTGGTTCACCCACAACCCGATCCGCTACTGCTTCGTTCCGGCCGAGGGCAAGGCTGTCCTCTTCGACTACGAGAAGTCGATGCATCTCTACCGGCACCTGGAGACCATCGGCGAGATCAGACCGGCCTTGGGTTTCATCTACATGGTGGCTTCCGAGAACATCGAGGCGCGGGTCAGGGCCTGGGCCCAGGATATCGATTCTGTGATGCGCGCCCATGGGGCCGGCCGGCGCATTGCCGCCGACCGGCTCGACTTCGAGGGCGCCAATGCCCTCCAGGAGATGGGCTACGAGATCGCCAGCGGCACGCGGGTGACGGAACGCGCCAGGGTGATTAAGTCTGATGACGAGATCGAGGCCATGCTGGTTTCCATTTCCGTCTGCGAGGCGGCCATGGCCAGGATGCGCGAGGAACTGCGCGCCGGCATCAGCGAGACGGCGCTGTGGTCGATTCTCCATCAGGTGAACATCGAACTCGGCGGCGAATGGATCGAGACCCGGCTTCTTGCATCCGGAGGCAGGACCAATCCCTGGTTCCGCGAGGCCTCGAGCCGGGTGATCCGCGCTGGCGAACTCGTCGGTCTTGACACCGACCTTGTCGGCCCCTTCGGCTATTGCGCGGACATCAGCCGCACCTGGTTCTGCGGTCCGGGACGGCCGACGGACGAGCAGCGCAGGCTCTATGCCCTTGCCCACGAGCAAGTCCAGTTCAACATCGACATTCTCGAACCGGGCATGAGTTTCGTCGAGGCCGCCGAGAAATCCTGGCCCGTTCCGGAGGAGTTCCAGGCCCGGCGGTATGGCATCGCCGCCCACGGAGTCGGTCTTGTCGACGAGTATCCCTCCATCTCCTTTGCCGACACGCCACAGCGCTCCTCGACCGGGGTCATCGAGCCTGGCATGACGTTGTGCGTCGAGAGCTACATTGGCGCCGAAGACGGCCAAGAGGGTGTCAAGCTCGAGGAACAGGTTCTCGTCACCGACACCGGCGTCCAGCGCCTGTCGACGTTCCCTTACGAGGACGTCCTGCTGGTATAGCGTTGCCTCGGTCAACGTCCGTTCGCGGACGATGCGGTCCTGTTCACGACGACCTCGGTAAGTGCCGACGAGCAGACGAGAACGAAGCCGGTGGCTTCTCGCCAGCCGAAGGGCTCGGCGGTCAGGATCCCGGCACTGGCGATGCCGACCACCACCTCGATCTGGAGGAGAATGCCCACCCTGGCTGGGTCCAGGTGCTGACAGGCATAGAGTTGCATGAACATGATCGGTATGAGGAACACCGCTGCAATCAGAAAGAGCCACGGCAGGGCCCCGAGAACCGGCTCGACCGGGGGAAGGACGCCCAGCCCGGTTGCCGGAACCAGGGCCAGGGCAAGCGCGACAACCGAGCCGTAGAGAAAGAACGACAGGACGTTCTCGAAGTGACTCGCCTCGGGATCCATGCGGACCCTGGTGGAGCCCCAGGCCCAGAACATGCCGGCGGTGACGGCCATCCAGTCACCAGCGTTGCGAGGGAGAGGCAGTCCACCGTCATCGGCCAGCAACACGAGGATTCCGGCAAAGCCGAGGACCATCGCCGCGACCCGGGCCAGGGTAAGCCTTCGCTTGAGGAGCCAGATTTCGAGCGCTGTGCTCCAGGCCGGCGACACGTAGAAGAGAATGAGCGCACGCGACACCTCGGTGAGGAGCAGGCTGTCGGCATAGAGCGCGAAGGCGCCACCGGTGAAAAATCCCGTGTGCCAGCGTGACAGGCCCGATGCCTTGCCCCGCGCAAGAAGGAACACTGCCGCCGGCGCCATGATCAGCACCGGCATCAGAAACTGGCCGGTCACTGTGGCTCCGGCCGGAAGACCGGTTGCTTCCAGGGCACGCAAGGGTATCCAGAACAGTCCCCAGACGGCCGCAGCGATGGCGAGGAGGATGGCGGGGAGGGTGGTCGTCAAGGGAATGAACAAACCGGGCGAGGCGCGCCGATCCTCACCCGACGGCTGGTGCAGCGTCAATCCGAGCCATGGCATCAGGGACGTGACAATCGGTGGAACCGAACCTAGTCTCCGCCTCGAATTGTCTGTCAATCTCCAGGGAGTGCCTCATGACCCGTTGGGACAAGTCCAGGCTGCCGAGTCGTCACGTATCGGTCGGCCCCAAGAGCGCGCCGCATCGCGCCTTCTACTATGCCATGGGCATGAGCGATGCCGAGGTGGAGCAGCCCTTCATCGGTGTGGCGACCACCTGGAACGAGGCGGCCCCCTGCAACATCACCCTGATGCGTCAGGCGCAGGCCGCCAAGAAGGGCGTGAAGGCCGGTGGCGGCACGCCCCGCGAGTTCACCACCATCACCGTGACCGACGGTATTGCGATGGGCCATGCCGGGATGAAGTCATCGTTGGTCAGCCGCGAGGTAATCGCCGATTCCGTGGAGCTCACCATGCGCGGCCATTGCTATGACGGCCTCGTTGGACTTGCCGGCTGCGACAAGTCACTGCCGGGCATGATGATGGCCATGGTGAGACTGAACGTCCCGTCGGTCTTCATGTACGGTGGTTCGATACTGCCCGGACGCTACCGCAACCGGGATGTCACCATCATCGATGTCTTCGAGGGTGTCGGGGCCAATGCCTCCGGCACCATGAGCGATGACGAACTGGATGTACTCGAGCATGCCGCCTGTCCATCGGGCGGATCATGCGGTGGCCAGTTCACCGCCAACACCATGGCAACCGTATCTGAAGCGATCGGCCTGGCTCTTCCCAATTCAGCCATGACACCGGCCCCCTTCGACAGCCGCGACATGTTTGCCGAAGCTTCCGGTCAGGCGGTCATGCGTCTCATTGCCGATGATATCCGGCCGCGTGACATCGTCACTCGCAAGGCGCTCGAGAATGCTGCCGTTGTGGTTGCCGCAACCGGTGGATCCACGAATGCCGGACTGCATCTGCCTGCCATCGCCCATGAGGCGGGCATCGACTTCACCCTCGAGGATGTCTGCGACGTCTTTCGCCGCACCCCCTATATCGCCGATCTCAAGCCTGGTGGCCGTTACGTGGCCAAGGACCTCTATGGAATTGGCGGTATTCCGGTGCTGATCAAGACCCTTCTCGACGGTGGATTCCTGCACGGCGACACTCTCACCGTGACCGGAAAGACGCTTGCCGAAAACCATGCCGACGTTGTCTTCCCCGAGGATCAGGACGTGGTGCGGCCCGTGACCAATCCGCTGTCGAACACCGGTGGCGTGGTCGGTCTCAAGGGCAATCTTGCGCCCGAAGGCGCCATCGTGAAGATCGCCGGCCTCGCTCGCCTCCAGTTCCGCGGCCCGGCCCGCTGCTTCGACACCGAGGAGGCCTGCCTCGAAGCCGTTCTCGCGGGCGCTTTCGATGAGGGAGACGTTCTGATCATCCGCTACGAGGGGCCGAGAGGCGGGCCGGGCATGCGCGAGATGCTGGCCACCACCAGCGCGCTCTACGGTCAGGGAATGGGTGAAAAGGTCGCCCTCATCACCGATGGCCGGTTCTCCGGAGCCACTCGTGGATTCTGCATCGGTCATGTGGGACCGGAAGCGGGAGCAGGCGGACCGATCGGTTTGCTCAGGGACGGTGACATGATCGCCATCGATGCAGCGGCGGGAACACTCGATGTCGAACTCGACGCAGCTGAATTCGAAGCCCGCCGCAAGGCGTGGAAACCCAGAATCACCGACTACAATTCAGGTGTGATCTGGAAGTACGCGCAGACTGTCGGACCCGCCCATCTTGGCGCCGTCTCGCACCCGGGTGGCGGAGGTGAAACCCACGTCTTCGCCGATTTGTGACAGGTGTTCCCACAGTACCCGGGTCAGTCGAGCGGGGCCGGGGATGAATCGCTGGTGGCTGGTGTCGTGTCGAAAGGCAGGTATACGGTGAATTCGGTGTAGGAATCGGGTTCGGAATCGACCGTGATGGTGCCGCCGTGCTCGCGAACGATGTCGTTCGACATCGCCAGTCCGAGCCCTGTCCCCTGGTCTGTCGGTTTGGTCGTGAAGAAGGGGTTGAATATCTTTCCGATGACATCGTCGGGGATGCCGGTACCGTTGTCGCGTATGGAGATCTCGACACCTTCATCCAGTTTCCTGGTAGTGATCCGGATAACCGGGTCGAAGCGGGCTGACGGGTCTGCCTCGCGCATCTGGCGACGACGGTCATCGGCCGCATAGCATGCGTTGCCGATCAGATTGAGAAAGACGCGGCCGATATCCTGGGGAATGATGTTCATCTCCGAGACTTCGGGATCAAGTTCGAAGACGAGTTCTGCCTGGAAGTTGGTGTCCGTTGCCCGGGCGCTGTGATAGGCGAGACGGGCATGCTCGTCGACAAGCGGGTTGATGGCGGCTGGCTGACGCTCACCCGATCCGCGGCCCATCATCAGCATGCTCTGCACGATACTGTCAGCGCGCGTGCCATGCTGGCGGATGAGTCTGGTGTTCTCGACCAGGTCGTCGGCAATCTCCTGGACGAGACCACGGCGTTCCTTCGTCTCTTCGCTTTCCTCGATGTTCGCAAGCAGTGCCTCGATCTCCTCCATCATCTCCTCGAGGAGTTCTGTCGAGCCTTCGGCGAAATTCTTGATGAAGTTGAGGGGATTGCGGATCTCGTGGGCGACGCCGGCTGTGAGTTCACCGAGTGCCGCGAGTTTCTCGCGCATGACAATCTGGTCCTGGGCCTTCTCGAGATCGTTGAGCGCTGTTTCGATGAGCTCGTTCTTCGCCTTCAGTTCGTTGGCCATCTTCTCGACAAGATTGAGTCGCTGGACCTCAAGGGCATGCTGCCGGAACACCTCCAGTGCAGAGGACATCTCCGCAATCTCGTCACTGCCACGTACCTCGATCTCTTTCTCCAGGTCACCCTGCGCCATCACCCTCATGCGGTCCGACAACAGTGACAACCGCCGAATGAGGCCACGGCCGACATAGAGCCAGGAGATCAGCGCAGCCCCTACGAAACTGGCCAAACTGATGCCGATCAGAAGATTGCGCCCGGTCAGGATGGCATCCTCGGATGCCGCGGTCGCATCGATGGCGGCGTCTTCGGCCACGCTGACCAGTTTTTCGACGTTGTTGACCAGGTTGAGTGCCAGTGACTGGTTCAACTCCAGGATTTCCTGGAGTTCGGTCTCGGCTTCGAGCTCCCGCTGGCGGATGTCGAAACCGCTGCCCTCGCCGCTGCCAAGCCGGTCCATTTCGGTGAAGAGATTTTCGAGGAGTCGCCTCTCTTCGCCGCCGGGAAGGGTGTTGATGTTGTTGTGAATCCCCCTTCTGACGGACTCGAACCGTTCCCTGAGTGGCTCGAGAAGTGTGATGCTGGACGTGTTGAAGACCGTCGCCAGGATCTCGAACGCCACCGTTGTGCCGGAATGGACTTCCGAGAGAGTTCGGTAGCGCAGTATTTCGCGGTCGGTGAAGGCGTGGGTCCGAACCACCGGCACTTCACCGAGAACCCGGTAGCCGGTCATGGCATAGAACAGTTGGTCGTCGATGGCGGGAACAAGAAAGTGATTGAATTCCCTGGAGAGTACCGCCATCCGGTCCCTGAGACGCTGACGTGATGCCTCGAATGCGAAGAGGTTCCACATCAGGTCTTCTATGTCGACGATGGTGCTGACCAGGGCACGTCCCTGGGTGCGGATTGGCTGGAAATGCTCCTCGTCGCCGCCGAGTTCCTCCAGCAACTGCAGTTGCTTGGCGAATTGTTCTCGATTCTCCTGAATCTCGAAACCGGCGTAGGTGAGGTCGAGCTGTGTGCTGGCCGCGGCGAGCTTCGGCGCCGCCGCTGCCAGGGCGCCGCTTTGCTGAGCGATACCGAAAGCGGCGGCAATGGCCGGAACCGTTCCTTCGCTGACGTGCCGTTGGGCATCCGCCACGCGATCGAAGGAGTACCAGCCCACCATGCCGGAGATGACCGTCATGGCCACCGCCCCCATGATGGCGATGGTGAGCTGCGCCGAGATACGCGAGCGCAGATTGTAGAGGCGCCGGAACATCGTCATTCCCCGCCGGCGGTGCCACCTGCTGTCTCGTCGACCCTTCGGTAGCGGCCCTGATCGTCGACGACTGTCAGGTAGACCGCGTCAGACCCCTGGTTGTCGTTTCCGAACCGGATTGAGAACCCCCCAAGGTCGATGACGTGGCCGTAGGCCATGGTCTCGAGAAAACAGGTACGATCAGGAGATACTCCACAACTCTCCAGAATACTGACGACCAGGCGCCCCGCCAGGTAGCCCTCGAGTGAAACGAAACCGGGCGGTGTCTCCGGATACATCCGCGCCAGAAGATGCCGGTAGCGTTCGACAATTGGCAGACTGCTGTCGGTGCTGTCGGTGCCGATGGTGCGAAGAATCCCGCCGTCAATGACGACAGGGCCTTCGTCATCGTGCGGCGGTGGAACAACCTGGGTCACGAAGATGCCGCTGCTTGCGGGTCCGAGTTCTTCGATGAGTGCATTGCTGCCGACGAACGAGATGGTCATGAAATGGGGTTCGAAGCCAATCTGCTTCGCCCAGGCGATGAAATGGGCCACAGGTTGGTAGGCGCCAACGAGCACGACCGCATCGGGATTGGCCGACCGCAGATCAAGAAGTCCCGTCTTGACCGCCCTGGTGTTGCGCGGATAGACGCCGGTTCCGACCATCTGGAGACCGCGCCGCTCCAGAGCGATCTGGACTCCGCGCAGCCCGGCCTGACCGAATGAATCGTCCTGATAGAAAACACCGATGCGGTCGATGCCCAGTGACGTGGTAAGGAAATCGACAATCTTCTCGGTTTCCTGATAGTAGGACGCCCTCAGGTTGATCACGTTGCTCCACTGGCGGTCACGCAGAAATGCGGCGCCCGTGAAGGGCGCGATATAGGGAACATCTTCGGCATGGGCCACCGGGACAGCGGATCGTGAGGTTGGCGTGCCGACAGCTCCGATCAGGGCGAACACGTTCTCCTCTTCGATCAGTTCCATCGTATTGGCGATTGCGGCTTCCGGCTCATAGGCGTCATCAAGTGAGACAAGTTCGAGAGCGCGGCCAAAGACGCCGCCGGCCTCGTTGGCTTCCGCGAATGCCATTTCGATGCCCCGGCGCATCTCAATCCCGAGATCCTGAGCCGGTCCGCTGAAGGCCGCCGACTGTCCGAACGTGATGGAATCGTCGTCGACACCGGCTTCCTCGGCATGAACAAGGCTGGCAGCGAGCACCAGTACGGCAGCACACAAACGGGGCAGCATGGCCCGTTGCATCAGCTCCTCCGTTTGGAGAGCGCCACGTGGTTCTTGTTGTCGTCGCGCCAGTAACGGGCGTCATCCACGAGCGTCTTGACGAAATAGATGCCCAGCCCGCCAACCCTGCGGTCTGCCAGTGCCGAATCCGTGTCAGGCTCCGGGGCATCCTCCAGGGGGTTGAAGGGATTGCCATCGTCAACGATCTGGACCCTCACTTCGTCCTCATCGGACTCGATCGTCACCGTCATGTCGTGATCGAGATTGTCGCTGTGGCCGTAGTTGATCACGTTGGTGCACAGTTCATCGAGGACCAGCCTGACTTTGAACTCGATGTCCGGTTGCCAGCCCTCGGCGCCGGAAATCTCGTCCACGGCGGTCTCGATCTTCTGCAGTTCCTCGATGGTCGTTCTGATGACCAGTGTCGTGCTGGCTGTCACACCATCACCCCGAACGGTAGAGAGTGAGACAGGTGATGTCGTCAAACTGCGGAGCGTTCCCCGAGAAGGCCTCAACCGCCCGGAACACGGTATCGTTGGCTTCTCTGGCGCTCACCGGCGGCGATTCGTTGAACAGTGCTGTCAGCTGTTCCAGTCCGAACTGGTCCTGTTCCTCGTTTTCAGCCTCCGTCACGCCGTCGGTGTAGCAGACGGCCATGTCACCGGGTTGCAGACGGATCTGCTGTTGCGTGTACTCGATGCCGGGCACAACCCCGAGTGCAACGCCGGTAGAAGTGCCGAACACCGTGTGGCTTCCATCCGCGTGGATGATGAGTGGGGGATTGTGACCCGCATTGGAAAAGGTGAGCAGGCCCGAGGATGGGTCGAAGATGGCAAAGAACAGCGTCACGAACATCGAGGTCTCGTTGTTCTCGTTCAGCAGTTCATTGACTTCCGTCAGCACTTCGCTTGGCGAGGTTCTGCCGACAGCGGCGCCCTTGAGAAGGGTGCGGCTCGACATCATGAAGAGAGCAGCAGGAACGCCTTTGCCGGAGACATCCGCAATGGCCAGACCGATCCTGTTGTCAGGCAAGTGAAGAATATCGAAGAAATCGCCGCCGACATCCCGGGCGGGCTCCATGTTGGCAAAGACCTGATAGGTCGGTGTTTCCGGAAAGCGCGTTGGAAGGATTGCCTGCTGCATCGAGCGTCCGACGCTGAGTTCATTTTCCAGGGCGACGAGCTTGTCGCGCGACTGAAGCGCTTCACGGAGCATCGTCAAATGCCTCAGGGTGCGGTCGATGGTGACTCTCAGATCATCGAAATCAAGCGGTTTGGTCACGAAGTCGAAGGCGCCGCGATTCATGGCGGTGCGGATGTTCTTCATGTCGCCGTAGGCCGAAACAATTACCGAGCGGATGTTCGGGTCCACCTTGGGAATCTGTTCAAGCAGCGTCAGGCCATCCATCTCGGGCATGTTGATGTCCGAGAGAACCATCTCAATCTCGGGGTCCTTGTTGAGCGCCTCAAGCGCCTCGACGCCGTTGCCGGCGAATGTGAAGTGAAACTTCCCGCGTCTGATCTCCCGGCGCATCCGCTGCAGCATCAGGCGCTCAAGGTCCGGTTCATCGTCAACGACAAGTATCTTGCGCGGTTCGGTCATGTGGCGCCCATGATCAAGTTAACTGGAGGAAAACGGGTGATGCGACCTTACTTTTCCCGGGTGGCGTCAAGTGCCTCGGCCTTGTCGGCGCACACCTGGATGATCTTGTCGAATCCGGCAATGGAAAAAACTTCCTGAATGGATGGCTGCAGCGAATGGAGCGCCAGCTTCGCATTGCGCGTCCACAGGTTCTTGGTGATCACGAGAACCGCCCTCAGGCCAGCGCTGTTGATGTAGCTCAGGTTCTCGAAGTCGACGATGACCCGCTTGATGTCATCGGTGATAGCCCTTTCCATCAGGTGCTGGAACTCGCTGACCGTGGCGCTGTCAATGCGGCCGTTGACGGTGGTGACAAGGACATCGTCCTCTTGCTCTGTCCTGACTTCCATAGTTGAGACCCGCTTTCTCCTGTTGGCGCTGAAATGACGTTTACGTCAGGGAATTGGATGGTTCCCCGGGTGACAAACGGAATGCCGCACCCTTCTTGGAGGCCGGCAGTCTCCGGTACTCCCGATGATCATGTCCGAAACCTAGAACGCCGCTGTCCGCTGTTCAAGCCTGTCGCTCATGTCTTTGTGCCGATGTCGAGGATCGTTCCGAAGTGGTGTCGCGCCTGTTTCGCTGCATGATCGATGGATTCGACAAGGGCGTGGGAGACAAGCTGCCCGCCGAGCCGCTCCATGAGTGCGGTGTCGGCCAGGCTGCCGACCGCAAGCTCGTTCCCGGTCAGCCGTGCCATGCCTTGGAGGTTGTTCCAGAGTGCCGTCGTTTCGCCGAGTTCGACGGCGACGTCATCGGCGATAAGGGAGAACTCGCCGGCCCGTTCGAAGACTCCGATGGTGTTGCCGGCCAGGATCTTTGGAGCGTGAGAGGCATGTAGAAGTTCCAGGTACTGGGCTATGAACTCGACATCGAGAAGCCCCCCCGGCATGTGCTTGATGGTCTCCTCATGGGCCCGGTTCTCCTCACGAATGCGGTTCCGCATGTCGATAACATCACGGGCAAGGGCTTCCTGACTGCGCGCCAGGGTCAGAACCTTCTGGCGCACCCTTGTGAAGTCGTCGCCGAGTTGTTCGCTGGCGGCGACTACACGGGCCCTGGTGAGTGCCTGGTGTTCCCATGTCCACGCATTCTCGTGCTGATAGGACTCGAATGAACTAAGGGAACAGGCGATGGGGCCAGCCTTGCCGGACGGACGCAGTCTCATGTCGACGTCATAGAGGCGGCCTTCCCTTGTTGGCGCCGTGATGGCGGTAATCAGTCGGCGGCACAGGCGCGCATAGTACTGGGTGGCCGGGAGCGGCTTGCGGCCATCCGATACCGCCTCGCTGCCGCTCTGGTCGTAGAGAAACATGAGATCGAGATCCGAGCTCACCGTCATCTCCCGGCTGCCAAGTTTGCCGAAGGCGATGATCGCAAAGGCGCCTCCGGGAAAACGGCCATGGTCCGCCTCGAATTCCCTTTCGACGACGGGCAGCAGGGCGGCTATGCAGGCGTCGGCGATATCCGAAAGAGGCCGGGCGGCCTCGACGGGAGTCAGCATGCCTTCGAGCAGGTGAACGCCGATCTGGAAAACTTTGTCGTTTGCCCAGCGCCTGACTTCGTCAAGCACGTCCTGGAAGTCCCTAGCTCTGCCAGTGGCCTCGGCGAGTTGGGATGTCATCTCGTCCCTGTCGAGTTCAAGGGTATAGAACAGGCGCACAAGGCCCCGGCGGGCGGTTTCGGCAATCTCTGCTTCCAGATCCTCGTCATCGAAGGAAAGATCGGTGAACTCGCGGGCGAGAACACTGTCCAGCAGCGCCGGCTTGCGGGTCAGCCAGCGTGACAGGTATGGCGCCACTCCCAGGATCTCGCCCAGCAGTTCCAGGAGATGTGGATGGGCGGCAACGAGAGAAAGAAACGATGTGCCGGCGGGCAGGCGGGACAGGAACTCGTCGAACTTCAGCAGAACGCCGTCGCAGTCGCGCAATCCGGCGAACACGGCGAGCGCAGAAGGAGCAAGGCGCATCAGGTGTTCGGTGGATTGCGGAGCCCGCAGTGCCGGGTATGGTCCTGCCTTCCACGCAAGGACGGTCGCGACGGCGCTTTCGGGCTCCTGGTAGCCTAGCGCCGCGAGGCTCTTGCGCGTCGTGTCATCCACCGTATCGCCAGTGAAGTCCATGGACTGTTGCCTGACACTTTCCGCCCTTTCCGCAAAGAGATTGGCGTAGTGCCTTTCGACGACGGCCACAGCGTCGAGAAACGCGCATTCCAGTGCTTCAGCGTCGGCAAATCTTGAGAAGGCCGCGATGTTGGCGATGCCTTCCGCGGTCCCGGGAAGACTGTGGGTCTGGCGGTCGTCGACCATCTGCAGACGGTGCTCGAGGGTGCGCAGAAAGCGGTAGGCCTCCTTCAGTTCAATGGCCGCACCGTGAGTCACGTGTCCGCCTGCAACGAGGATGTCGAGCGTCTCGCAGGTTCCCCTGGTTCGCAAGGCAGGTTCGCGTCCGCCCCAGATCAGCTGTTGTGCCTGAACGTAGAATTCTATCTCGCGAATGCCGCCGCCGCCGAGCTTGACATTGCGTCCCATGAACGTTCCACCGTCACGTGAACGTGACGAGTCGATCTGCTGCTTGATGGTCCGGATATCCTGCATGGCCGCGAAATCAAGGTGGTGTCTCCAGATGAAGGGCTGCAGGGCCTCGAGAAAGACCTCGCCCCTTGCAGTGTCACCCGCCACGGTACGAGCCTTGATCATGGCTGCGCGCTCCCAGTTGCGCGCCGATTCACGGTAGTAAGTGCCGGCGGAGACAGTGGAGATGGCCGGGGGCGTCGACGACGGGTCGGGGCGCAGCCTCAGATCCGTGCGAAAGACATAGCCGTCGGCCGTCTGTGCATCGATGATTCGCGTCAGACCCTGGGCAAAGCGCGTCATTGTCCTCTGCAGATCCTCGGCGCCGGTGGTTGGCACGATTTCAGGATCAAAGAGAATGATGAGATCGATATCGCTGGAGTAGTTGAGTTCTCCGGCTCCGAGCTTGCCCATGCCGAGAACGAAGAGCCCGCACGCCGTTTCCGCATCCAAAGGCTCGGCGAGAGAGAGCCTCTCCCTTGCGTGAAGCGCCCGCAGGAGGTGCCGACAGGCTGTCCTGAGCGCGGCTTCGGCAAATTGTGAGAGGTTGCCCGTGACCTGCTCCAGAGACCAGAGGGAGGAGATATCGGCGAGGCCGGCAGTGAGATGGACGCGCCGCTTGGCACGCCTCAGGCGGGTCATGAGCTCCTTTTCGGTTTCCCCTTCGATGTCCGGTTGCGCCATGGCCATGGCCTCATCAAGGGCGACGTCCGGGCCGGCGCTGATCAGCGTCATGGCGAACACGGGATCGACCGTCACGCAGCGTGACAGGTAGGGGCTGTGGCGGAAGAGGGGATCGAGGACTCCTTCGCCGGCGGGGCGCAGATCGAGAGCCTGTGCCCTCAACTCCTCGTCACGAATTCGTTCGGCTGCTGCCTGCCATCGTTGCCAGAGAAGCTCGACGCTCTCGGGGACCGACTCCGGCGCCGTCAGTCCGGACCAGGCCTGGGAAATCATCCGCCACCCGTCTCGCAGTGAAAGGGGGCGGGAGTGTGTGGACTGGCAACAAATGAGTCAATCAGCGCGCGCGGGACATGTCGACCGGCGTCTTTTGGCGAAAGAGCCTGCCCGGTCCGGCGATGGAATCATGGACGCCGATCTGCCGCAACATGCGCCACACGAGTGCCTGATTGCTGGTCACCACCGGTCTGCCGGTCTGTTCCTCGATTGCGTCAACGACCTCGACAGCGCGCAGGGCCGTGCACGACAGGAAGATTCCGTCACAATCGCGAGTGCAGACGTCGAGGGCGAGGCGTACGATGTCGTGGGGATCGACTCGTGTCATGTCCCTGCCCCTGGCAATGCCAAGTCCGCTCATGGAGCAGACGTCGAAACCGCGACCTTCGAGGAATGCGGCCTCCATGCGGTTGACCTCGTCGAGATAGGGCGTACCCACGGCCACCCGGCTGATGCCCAGGTGGCGCAGGGCATCGACGACACATGTGACGAGCGCCAGGGGGCTGGTCTCCGGCTGGGCTTCCCTGATGGCGCACTCCACGGCAGCCTCTCCCGCGGCGATACTGCCTGACGTGCACACGTAGGCGATGGCGTCAAGGTTCTCGGGGAGCAGGCGGGCTGCGTCGCCAAGATCTCCGGCCACCGCAGCCAGGTTCTGCACGGTCACCGGATCGGCAAGCCGCACCCTGGTGACGAAGACGCCGACATCCGGAGGCACCATCGCCCGGATGTCGTCATCCGCCGTCTCTTCGGTGTTGAGAAGGATGAAACCCAGCCGCCCCCTGGCATGCCGCCCCTCTCCCTCGTTGCCAGGCGAGAGGGCTTGCATCGAGGTATATTCAGTCATCGAGCTGGCACACGACAGGCGTGTGGTCCGACGCCTTCGGCCAGGCGCGGGGCGCTCGATCGATGTCACAGGCCACCAGACGGTCTGCCGCATGGGGAGACAGCAGCATGTGGTCGATCCTGACACCATGGTCCTTTGTCCAGGCGCCACCCTGATAGTCCCAGAACGTCCAGGCGCCCGCCGTCGTTGTGTGCAACGCGGCATAGGCTTCCGTGTAGCCCGACCACACGAGTTCGCGGAAGAGCGCCCGGGACTCGTCGCGGGTGAGGGCATCGCCTTCCCAAGACGCAGGATCGTGGACATCGTCATCAGTGGGGCACACATTGTAGTCGCCGCCGAGAATGACCGCTTCCTCGTGGGAAAGAAGACCGCGGGCATGTTCGACGAGGCGCCGCATCCAGGCCAGCTTGTAGGCAAACTTGTCGTCCTTGTCGCTCTTGTCGTCTCGGGACGGGTTGCCGTTGGGGAGATAGATTGAGGCGACCCGGAGGCCGCACGTGAAGACCTCGATGTAACGTGCCTGCTCGTCATCCGGATCGCCCGGGAGGCAGGTCGTCTCGATGTCGATGGGAGACCTGGAGAGGACGGCGACTCCATTCAGCGCCTTTTGCCCGGCCACCGCGCAGTTGTACCCGAGGTCGCCGATGGCATCGTGGGGGAAGGTCTCCGTGATTGTCTTGAGTTCCTGCAACAGGACGATGTCTGGCTGCTGGACCTCAAGCCACTTTAGGATGTTGGGCAACCGTACCCTGATCGAGTTGACATTCCAGGTGGCAATCTTCATGGGCCGGCAAGGCCGACGTGTCAGATCGCGAACGACGTGCCACAGCCGCATGACGACGTGGCATTGGGATTGTCGAGAGTGAAGTAGCTGCCCTCGAGGCTGTTCACGAACCTCAGCGTGGAGCCGGCAAGGTATCGAAGGGAAACATCGTCGATCACGACCCGCGCATTGTCCGTGCCGTACTCGACATCACCCTCCTCAGGTCCCTCGTCGACCGTGAAATGGTACTGGAATCCTGAACAGCCACCCCCGGTGACGACAATCCGCAGTCGGCCGCCACCCTCTCCGGCCATGATGTCGCTTATCCTGGCGGCAGCATCTTCGGAGACGTTGATGCCATCCTGGAGCAGGGTGTCGCCCATCGTCCGCATCCCGCCTGATTCACCATCATTACGTAGTGGCGCCGCTGGTTGCTGTCAATCCTGCATGCGATGGAGTAACAACGGGGCACCATGACGCCAGCACCCTATGCCGCACACCAGGCGACGAGCCGTGGCCGCCGTTTTGCCGAACAGTCGTCCTGTTATCGCAGCGAGTACCAGAGAGACCGCGACCGCATTCTTCACAGCAGGGCCTTCCGCCGTCTGATGCACAAGACGCAGGTCTTCGCCACGGTTCACGGCGACCATCACCGCACCCGCATGACCCATTCCCTCGAGGTGGCGCAGATTGCCCGGACCATCGCACGCAGTCTGTCTCTCGACGAGGATCTTGCCGAGGCGATCGCGCTTGCCCACGATCTCGGTCACACCCCGTTCGGTCACATCGGCGAGAAGGTTCTCGATGAGGCCATGGCGCCATGGGGCGGGTTCAGCCACAACATCCAGACCTTCCGCATCCTCACTCGGCTGGAATCTCCCTATGCAGCCTTCGACGGCCTCAACCTGACCTGGGAAACCCTTGAAGGTGTGGTCAAGCACAACGGACCGCTTTTGCTGGCAGTGCCGCCAGCCATTGCGCGCTACAACCGCATACAGGATCTCGAGGTTGATTCGTTCCCCGGCGCGGAGGCCCAGGTCGCCTCACTGGCCGACGACATCGCCTACAACGGTCATGATCTCGACGATGGCCTGAGGATGGGCCTCTTCACGCTGGACGATCTCGCCGGCGTGCCGGTTGCCGCGGTTGCGATCCGGGAAGTCGAGAAGTGCTGGTTCGATGCGCCCCTCGTGCGCAAGATCCATGAAACCATGAGAAAGATCATTGATGCCCAGGTGCGGGATCTGATCGAGACGTCGCATGCGATCCTGGCCGGAGTGCGCCCGCAGTCGGCCGATGATGTCCGGTGGCACGACGCGCCGGTCATCAGTTTCAGCGAAACCTTCTCAGAATCGGTGGCGGGCTTGAAGGAGTGGCTCTACACAAATATGTACTGCCACGAACGGTTGCGAGGGCAGACCAGGGAGGCTGGAACCATACTCGGCGATCTGTTTTTCGCCTTCCGTGACAATCCACGGCTCCTCCCGGTCGAATGGAAGGAACATCTGAATGGGTGCGACGAAGCAGACCGCATGCGCCTTGTCGCCGACTATCTCGCCGGCATGACTGATCGCTTTGCGCGCAAGGAACATCAACGCCTGGTACGCCAAGAACCATGAATGTCCATGAGGAGTTCACCTCGCGCATCCGCACTGTCGTCGGGACGCTTGAGAGGAAGGGAGTCGTTGCTGCCGGCGTGATCGATCGCATTCAGGTGTCGGAACCACGCCAGGCTGATCATGGCGACCTTGCGAGCAATGCCGCTCTCGTGCTGGCCGGGGCGAACGGCATGGCGCCGCGCGAGATCGCAGACCTGATCATCGGCGAACTTCGCCAGGACCCTGACGTGGCTACGGCCGTCAGTGCCGGTCCGGGCTTCATCAACATCACGCTTCGCGAGAGCTTCTGGCACACATGGCTGGAGCGCCTTCTCGCCCATGGACCCGACGTTCTGCTGGCCGACCGCGGCCAGGGACGCAAGGCCTGCGTCGAGTACGTGTCCGCCAATCCCACCGGGCCACTGCATGTGGGGACGGCGCGCGGCGCCGTCATCGGCGATGTTCTGGCTTCCCTGCTTGAGGTTGTCGGCTGGAAGGTGACCAGGGAGTACTACATCAACGATGCCGGAGCCCAGGTCGATGTCCTCGCCTGGTCCGCCTATGTCCGATACCTCGAGGCGCTCGGCGAACCGCCGGACGTTGCGGTCCTTGAGGCGCTATACCCGGGCGACTACCTCATCGAGACGGGCAAGGACCTTGCCGGCAGATACGGAACGACGCTGAAGCAGGCCGTCGGCGATCGTCAGCCCGGCAGCCTGCCGTTGCCGGAGCCTCTCGTGGAGGTCCGCTCCTTCGTTATTGAAAGGATGATGGACATCGTTCGCCACGATCTTGCCTTGGCGGGCATTCATCAGGAGGTATTCAGTTCGGAACGCGCCATGATGGAGTCCGGCGGCATCGAGAGGTGCCTGGAGAAACTCGATGCACGTGGCCTCATCTACACCGGTGTGCTGGAACCGCCGAAGGGCAGAGAACCCGAAGACTGGGAGCCTGTGCCCCAGACCCTGTTCCGCTCCACGCGCTTTGGCGACGATCTTGATCGGCCACTCAGGAAGTCCGATGGCTCCTGGAGCTACTTCGCCCCGGACATTGCCTATCACAACGGCAAGGTTGAGAGAGGATTCGATCTCATCATCAATGTCTTCGGGGCCGATCACGCCGGCTACGTCAAGCGGCTCAAGGCTGCGGTGGCAGCGCTCTCGGATGGCCGGGCCTCCTTCGACATCCTGCTGACCCAGCTCGTCCGCTTTACCGGCAATGACCGGCTGGCGAGAATGTCGAAGCGGGCCGGTCGCTACGTCACCATGCGCGAGGTCGTCGAATCGGTCGGCAAGGACGTGCTGAGATTCATCATGGTGACACGCCGCAACGACGTGCCGCTAGACTTTGATCCGGCGAAGGCGCTGGACCAGTCGAAGGACAATCCTGTGTTCTATGTCCAGTATGCCCACGCGCGCATCTGCTCGGTCCTGCGCAAGGCCGAGGAGGCCGGGATCGACACGTCCGGACTCGCCGCTGCACCCCTCTTCCGCCTCACCGCACCCCGCGAGATCTCTCTCATCAGGACCCTCGCCGGCTGGCCTGCCGTCATCGACGCCGCGGCTGCCGCTCACGAACCCCATCGCGTCGCCGCCTGGCTCAACACGCTTGCCGGTGAGTTTCACGCATTGTGGAACACGGGCAGGGACGATCCTTCCCTGCGGTTTGTTGTGGATGGAGACACGGAACTGACACGCGCCAGACTTGCGCTCAGCGCGGCAACACGGCAGGTGATTGCTCGAGGTCTGCGTCTTGTCGGTGTCGAACCCAGGGAGGTCATGCGCTGAACGACCGCCGCGAACCAACGCTCTTCGCCGGTGGAGAACCCGAACCCCGGGAAGAAACGCAGATTCCCGTCCAGGATGAGGAGGAGCAGATTCCCGTCCAGGAGGGGGAGGGGACGGCTCCCGTGCGACGGCGCGGACTGTGGCGCCTCTCCATCGTATTGCTCCTGGTGCTTCCGGTTGCCGGAGGTGCCGCGTGGTTTGTCTGGTTTGACGAGGACGACACCGAGAGCAGGGAGGTCGAGGTGTTCCGCGCCGATACCACGCCCTATCGGGTGGAGCCGGAAACCGCGGATGTGTCGGAGATCCCCAACACCGGCATTCTGGTTCTCGAAACCACCGCCAACGGGGAGGAGACCGAAGGGCATGAGGTCCTGATGCCGCCGCCCGAAGAACCCTTCGTACTCGAGTCCGCGGCGCAGGAGGTGGGGGACGAGGTCGTCGATGTCGCCGAGGCGCCGCTGGAGCCTGCCATTGAGGGGGCGGTGGCCGAACCGATCTTTGATGCCGACCAGGTCACGGCCATGGTCGACGAGGCTCTCGAAGAGATTCCTCCACTGGTGCCTCCCCTGCCGGAGAACAAGCCGGCGTCGCCGCAAGTGGACTGGAGGCCGGACGCCGTGGCAGCTGATGACGCCGCCGGGACAGGTTCCTTGTCTTTCTCGGATGTCGCCGCCTCTCTCGGGGAAGAGACCGTCGGTGATCCGGAAGCCGGATCCGGAACGCGCTACGGCGTCCGCATTGCCTCCTATTCCAGTGAGGAGGTGGCAGTGGCTGCCTGGGATCGGCTGCATCGCGAGCACAACGATCTCTTTGGCAGCCTGGAGGCCGTCATTACCAGGATATCCGTTGACGACAGCCTCTTCTTCCGCGTCACCATCGGCGAATTCGAGGCAAAGCGGAAAGCCGAGGATCTGTGCGCCGCAGTTGTCGAGCGCGCCCTTGAATGCCTTGTCGTGACTCACTGAACTGTGCCCCGCGCTCTCATCACCGATATCGCCGGGACTTGCATCACGGCGCCTGAGCGGTCATTCCTCCGCGCGCTTGATCCTCTGGGCATCATTCTGTTCCGCCGCAACATTGCCGATCCGGCCCAGGTCAGCGACCTCGTGGCCTCCTTCCGCGACATCGTCGGGCGCAATGACGCACCGGTCATGGTCGACCAGGAAGGCGGTCGGGTAGCGCGTCTCGGGAAACCCCATTGGTGGCCTGGACTTCCACCCGCCACGATCGCCCGGGGAGGGGAGCGGGCCGCCCGGCTTGCCGGTCGCCTCCTGGCTCACGACATGGCGTCGGTGGGCATCGACGTCACCTGCGCCCCGTCGCTCGACCTGCGTCTTGTCGGCATGGACGATGTCATCGGTGATCGCGCCTTTTCCCATGACCCCGACGGTGTCAGCGACCTTGGAGCGGCCTTCATCGACGGCCTTGGCGCCGGCGGCGTGCAGGCGACAATCAAGCACATGCCTGGCCACGGCCGGGTGACCGAGGACCCGCACCACCGGTTGCCACGCGTCGATACGGAACTCGCGGTTCTGAGGGAACAGGACTTCGTTCCCTTCCGACGTCTGGCCTGCAGCCCTTTCGGCATGGTGGCCCATGTTGTCTACACGGCCATTGACAGCCGGAATCCGGCTTCCGCTTCACCGGATGTGGTAGGGCGCATCATTCGCGGTGAACTGGGGTTTGCCGGTGTGCTGGTGAGCGACGCCATCGACATGGAGGCCCTGAGCGGTCCGCATGAAGCAAGGGCCCGATCGTGCATCGCCGCCGGGATCGACGTGGTGATGCACTGCAACCAGCTTCTGGACGTGCGTGAGCGTGTTGCCGCCGCGATGCCGGAACTCGCCGGTGACGCTCTGGAGCGGGTGACGAGAGCGGCGGCAATGCGTCGCCCGCCGCAACCCGGGTTCGACCCGGCTGCGGCCCGTGCAGAACTCGCGCAACTGGTGGCCGGGCCATGAGCTTCGACGTCGAGGGAATCCTGTGGCTGGTTTCGGTCTGGGCCCTGCCGGTGGTGACCGCCATCACGCTTCACGAGGCGGCGCACGGTTGGGTGGCGTGGAAACTCGGGGACGACACCGCACGACTCATGGGACGGGTCACGTTCAATCCCCTGAAGCACATCGACCGGTTCGGAACAATTCTGCTGCCGTGCCTTCTGCTCCTCTTCCAGGCGCCCTTCCTGTTTGGCTATGCCCGGCCGGTCCCGGTGCGGTTCCATCGTCTTGGCCGGCCGCGGCGTGACATGGTCCTGGTGGCGGCTGCGGGTCCGGCCATCAATCTTCTGATGGCCCTTGCGGCTGCACTCGCCTTTCACCTTGTGGTCCTCGCCCCCGATGCGGCCTCTGCCTGGCTTGCCGCCAACCTGCGCAATGCGCTGATCATCAATGTCGTGCTGGCGGTCTTCAACATGCTTCCGTTGCCACCGCTCGATGGCGGTCGCGTGGTGACCGGTCTTCTTTCTGCACCCCTGGCGGCGCGGTTCCAGCGCATCGAACGATATGGTATCGCCATTCTTGTCGCTCTCATTGCATTGCCACCCCTCATCGGAAATCAGATCGGACTGGACATCAGCATCCTCTCCCATCTCCTCCTGCCTCCGGTCGAGGCCATCATCCACGCCATCATCGCGATCGCGATGGTATGATGGACATTTCTCCCTGCAGAGCCCGGACATGATGGCTGGAATCGAGGCGGCAATGCGGGGAGACTCACGTTTCGTTCCGAGGGGGATCGCATGCAGGTGACCGACGAGGATTTTGCCGAAGATGAGGCGGGCCCGGCGCCCGACCCGTCCGGCGTCTTCCGGGTGGATGTGGCGGGCTACGAAGGTCCGCTCGATGTCCTGTTGGCCCTGGCACGTCAGCAGAAGGTCGATCTTGCGCGCATTTCCATGGTGGAACTGGCGGATCAATACCTCGCGTTCGTGGCCCAGGCCCGTCACCGCCATCTTGAGCTTGCTGCCGACTACCTCGTCATGGCGGCCTGGCTTGCCTACCTCAAGTCCCGGCTCCTTATCCCCCGCGAGGAGGAAGAAGCGCCGTCCCCGGAACTCATGGCCGAGGCGTTGCAATTCCAGCTGCGCCGGCTCGAGTCGATGCGGGACAGAGCCCAGGCGCTCATGGCGCTTCCCCATCTCGATCGTGACATCTTTCGCTGTGGCCACCCTGAAGGCCTGCCCATCGAAACACAGGACGTTTGGCGTGAGTCCCTCTGGCGCCTGCTCAGGGCCTATGGCGAACTCCTGCAGCGCGTGCGCCGGCAGGACTGGCGCCCGGAGCCTGTCGAGGTGTTCTCCGTGAAGGCGGCGTTGCAACGTCTTGAGGCGCTGATTGGTGACCTGCCCGACTGGAAGGACATGATCAGCCTGCTTCCCGAGGATCTGCACAGCGGTCTCTACTATCGCTCCGTCGTCAGTTCGACCCTGGTCGCGGGGCTGGAGCTGGCCCGCCAGGGGAAGGCGGAACTGCGACAGGATGGCGCCTGGACTCCGGTCGAGATCAGAAGGCGAGGAACATGAAGACACCGACCCGGCATGTGCGCATTGTCGAGGCCTTGCTGTTCGCGTCGCCCCAGCCTGTCGACGAGAAGGAGATTGCCTCGCGGCTTGGGGAGGACGCAGATGTCGGGGCCTGTCTCGGCCAGCTTGCAGAGGATTACAGGGGGCGGGGCGTCGAACCGGTGCGAATTGCTGGCAAGTGGTCCTTTCGCACGGCAGTGGATCTTGGAGCGGATCTCAAGATCCGGTCGGTGCGCCGCCGCCGACTGTCGCGGGCTGCCCTCGAGACTCTCGCCATCATCGCCTATCACCAGCCCGTGACCCGTGCCGAGGTCGAGGCCATCCGCGGTGTTTCACTGTCGCGGGGTACGCTCGATCTTCTTCTCGAAATTGGCTGGATCCGTCCGTCGGGACGTCGGCGCACTCCGGGAAGGCCCCTGCAGTGGCGAACCAGCGGCGAATTTCTCGAGCACTTCGGTATTGAATCAGTGGATGACCTGCCGGGACGCGACGAGTTGCTGGCTGCGGGATTGCTCGACAGCAGACCAGATCTGCCTCTGCCTGGTGGCCCGGGAGACAGCGAGGAAGAGTCTTCCTGAATAGGTGTGATGCTAGACTTGAAAATAAGAACTGTTTGCAGATAGCATCCCGGCCGCGTGATCAGCATGCGGATGTTTCATGACAGGATTGTCCTTTCGCGGCGTCAGCCACTCCTGGGCCGGTGAAGAAGCCCTGAAACAAGTCGATCTCGAGATTGCCGACGGCGAGGTCATGTGCCTGGTCGGCCCTTCGGGATGTGGCAAGACCACCGCCCTTCACCTTGCCGCCGGACTCGAACCCCTGATGACCGGCGAGATTCGCATCGGTGACGAAGTGGTCGCCGGAAACGGCGTGCACCGGCCACCCGAGGTGCGAGGCGTCGGTCTCGTTTTCCAGGAGTTTGCCCTTTTTCCCCATCTCAGTGTCGCCGACAACATCGCCTTCGGCCTGCACAGTCGCCGGCAGGCGAAGGCCACTGTCGCGGAACTTCTCGGCATGGTCGGTCTTGCTGGCTACGCGGAAAAGTACCCGCATATGCTGTCAGGTGGCGAACAGCAGCGTGTTGCCCTGGCCCGGGCCCTGGCGCCGAAACCACGCATCCTGCTGCTCGACGAACCGTTTTCCGGTCTCGATGTGCGCTTGCGTGAATCAGTGAGGGACCAGACTCTCGAAATCCTGCGCGACATCGGGACGACAACACTCATCGTCACTCACGACGCCGAGGAAGCGCTCTATCTCGGCGACCGCATTGCCGTCCTTCAGGGCGGCAGGCTTCTCCAGACGGGGACACCGGGCGCGATCTACCAGCGTCCGGCAACGGCCTTCGTGGCGCGGTTCCTTGGCGATGTCAACTGGTTGCATGGCACCGCGGCTCCCGGCCGGATCCGCTCACCGGTGGGTGACGTTCTGGTTGACGGATTCATCACCGGGCAGCGGGTCGATGTCCTGATTCGCCCGGAAGGCCTGCACCTCACACCCGAAGGCGAGGGTCCCGGCGCACGGGTAATCGAGCGGCGGCTGGTCGGTCATTCCACGCTTGTGTCTCTGCGCCTCAAGAACGGCGAGACGCTGCGGGCGCGTATCCTTGGCCAGACGGCGCCGGAACCCGGCACCGACGTCAGGATCCGTTTCGACGACGACTCCGTTCTCGTCTTCCCCTGTCAGCAGGCCCCGCGCGTCGCCTGAACGACGTCATGCCGCCGGTCCCCCGCTCAGTCGAGCTGCTGGGGATGGACAATGGCGACGCCTTCTCCCGCGTGCGTGTACATTGCCGCGGACCCATCCAGCAGACCCGCATGAAGGTCCGGCCAGTTCCTTTCGGCGCGTTCGATTCGTATTGACTGTTCGGACAGGAAGGCATCGCGGGTCCCGGAGTCCCAGTTCAGGTAGAGCTTGCCGTCGAGCACGGACCAGCCGTTCACGAAATCGACCTCTGCACCGTAACCTTCCGACGCCGCATAGGCGCACCAGCCGTTGTATCGCGGTTCGTACGCACCCGGATTGGCCGCGAAGACCGCCGCATTTTCGGCCGAACTGAACAGCCACGACGTGCCCTTGTAGTCGACACTGTGGGAGGTCGAACCCTTGGCAGGCGCGCCATAGAAGTAGGCCACGACATCGAAGCCGTCCATCGCCACACCTCCGGGCAGCGCATTGACGAACTCGTCCGAAACCGCCGAACTGAGTGTCGCTTGTCCGACGATGGGCGAGAGCCCCGCCGTGAGCAACCCGGCGAGCAACGCAAGTCGCGACACAATGCCCGCCTTCGCAACCAATCTGCCTCCTGTTCGAAGCATCCGTCTTCCCTCCTTTCAACCCCAACCGTTCCGGTTCACGACTCATGCCAACTGCGGCGATGGTTCCGGCCGGTCCAGCGCAGACGTTGTAGCTGTCCAGGACGATCATGTCATGGGCTGCCAGGATGTGGGGCGTTTCGCAGGAAATGGCACGACGTCGTGCCGTCCGGACACCGGGAATTGGGTTGTGTCCGCATCCATTGCGCGGCCCTGACACCGTAATGGCTGCTGGTCGGATGGAGCCTGAGTGGCCGCCATGGTCCGCGATTGAGACAACTCCGGTGCATTCGGGCAGCCTGACGACCGTCGTGCTGAATGCGGGCAGCCTCTCGTCGAACGTGGTCTCCCATGGCACCGGAATCGCGAGGCAAACGTTGATCGTCGTTGCCCTTGGCCCCTTGGACGGCTATATGTCCCGGGTCGGGACGGCGCACCGGTGGCGCCGTTTCATGGATCGACAGGGAAGGGAGGCCTCACCATGGGTACCTTCAGCATATGGCATTGGCTCATCGTGCTGGTCATCGTTCTGCTCCTCTTCGGACGCAACCGGATTCCCAAGCTGGCCGGTGATCTCGCCAAGGGGATCAAGGAGTTCAAGTCCGGTATGAAGGACGAGGCGGCGCAGGAACGGCAATCCGCTGAATCTCCGACAACCATCGAGGGAACCGCCACACCCGCGTCCGCTGATAGCGAGAAGGACAAGACCGTCGCCTAGGCACTTGACGAAGATTACCGGACATGTTCGATCTCGGATGGTTCGAATTGGCGGTCGTCGGGGCGGTGTTGCTGGTTGTGGTTGGCCCCAAGGACCTGCCCAAGGTGCTGCGGACCGTTGGCGTTTGGACCGGCAAGGCGCGCCGCATGGCGCGGGATTTCCAGAAGGCGCTGGACCAGTACGCCAAGGAAGCCGAAATTGATGACGTCAAGAAGGCTGTCGAGACACCGCTGAAGGCCAAGAAGGCGGTGACCGCGGCCATTGATCCCACAGGCAGCCTCAAGAAGGAACTCGAGGACACCGGCCGCGAAATGCAGGAAAACATGAAAGTCAGGGACGAGCCGGAGACAACGGCCCAGGCGACGGTGCCGGAACGCGCCAGGGCTTCCGGCGACACGTAGAACGCCCTTGATCAAGGATATCGACAACACAAAGCTCCCGCTGCTGGAGCATCTCGTCGAACTGCGCCGTCGCCTCGTGCGCAGCGCGGCGGTGGTTCTGCTTGCCTTCCTGCCATGTTTCTACTTCGCGCCGGCGATCTACAACTTCCTCGCCCTGCCGCTCTACGATGCCTATGGGCTGGCGCCCGTGGAAGAGCCGGAGGATGGTGAGGAGACGTGGATCGAGCGCACCCTGAGTGATGCCTGGTTGTTGTTCTCCCCGTCACCGGACGAGGATGTTGCACCTGCAGAGCCAACAGGCGTCACCGAGGGCGCGACCATCGATCGCAGCGCCGATTCCGAGTACCCGCCACGGTTCATCTTCACAAGCCCCCAGGAAGCCTTCCTGACCTACGTGAAAGTGGGTTTCTTCGTGTCCCTGTGCGTCTCGCTGCCGTTTCTTGCCTGGCAGCTCTGGGCATTCGTGGCGCCCGGTCTCTATCGCCGGGAAAAGAAGCTGGCTCTGCCCTTCATGCTGGTGTTTCCGCTGCTCTTCACGCTCGGCGCGGCGATGGTCTACTACGCCTTCTTTCCCGTTGCCCTGAGGTTCTTTCTGGGCTTTCAGCAGACCGGAGACTTCGGGCAGCTGCCCATCGTCATGGAAGTGCGGGTGAGCGAGTACTTTTCGCTGCTCCTCAAGCTCCTCTTCGCCTTCGGCATCAGTTTCCAGCTGCCCCTGGTGATGACTCTGGCGGCACGGACCGGCATGGTGACGGCCGAAGGACTGAAGGAAAAACGCAAGTACGCCATCGTCGCCGTCTTCGTGTTGGCGGCCGTGATCACGCCGCCCGATCCCTTCAGCCAGCTTGGCCTCGCGTTGCCACTTATTCTGCTCTACGAGGTGTCGATCTGGTGTGCACGCTTCACCGAGCAGCGCAAGGCGAAGGCCGAGGAAGCCGGCGAGGCAGAAGAAGAGGTTGAAGAGGTGGACGACCCCCAGGCATACGAGGAAACGGATTTCAATCCGGCGCGCTGATCGTCCCGGCACGCTTGGCAAGGTAGACCGGTATGCACGACATTGTGTGGATTCGCGCCAATCCCCAAGCCTTTGACGAGGCTTGCGCCCGCCGTGGAATGCCTCCGCAGGCGTCGTTGATACTCGACATGGACCGCAAGGTGCGGCACTCCAGGACCGGTGTCCAGGAGCTGCAGCAACGGCGCAACGAACTTACACGCCTGATCAGCGCAGCGAAGCGTGGCGGTCGGGATGCAGAGGCAGAGATCGCGGAAGTCGGCAACATCAAGCAACAGATCGCAACCCTGGAGGCGATCGAGCGGGAGGATTCCGGAAAACTCCACAACGTGCTCGAGGCCATTCCCAATGTCGTCGACGACACCGTTCCCGAAGGCGCCGACGAAACGGACAACGTCGAGATGCGCCGTTGGGGAATCCGACCCGACTTCGCCTTCGAACCGAGGGACCACGTTGATCTCGGCGTCATCCTGGGGGGAATGGACTTTGAGAGTGCGGCGCGCCTTGCCGGTTCCCGTTTCGTGGTCCTTTCCGGAGCCATGGCCCGCCTTGAACGGGCGCTTGCCTCCTTCATGCTCGATGTGCACACCCGTGAGTTTGGCTATGTTGAGGTCTCGGGTCCCCTGCTGGTGCGCCCCGAGACCGCCTACGGCACCGGCAACCTTCCCAAGTTCGCCGATGATCTCTTCCGTACCACCGACAATCGCTATCTCATTCCAACCGCGGAAATGACCCTCACGAACCTGGTCCGCGAAATGATCGTGGACGAGGACACGCTTCCCCTGCGTTACACCGCACTCACCCCTTGTTTCCGGTCCGAGGCGGGAGCGGCGGGACGCGATACCAGGGGCATGCTGCGCCAGCATCAGTTCTGGAAGGTGGAACTGGTTTCGGTGACTGCGCCCGAGGACTCCCGGGAGGAGCATCACCGCATGGCGGACTGTGCGGAGACCGTTCTGCAGCGGTTGGCACTGCCCTACCGAGTCGTCACCCTCTCGACTGGAGACATCGGATTTTCGGCCCGACTTACATGGGATATCGAAGTGTGGCTGCCGGGGCAGAAGAAGTGGCGGGAGATCTCGAGTCTGTCGAACTGCGCCGACTTCCAGGCGAGACGGATGGCTGCTCGCTGCCGGACCAGGGACACGCGCAAGACCCGGTTTGTGCATACACTCAATGGATCGGGTGTTGCGGTTGGAAGGGCGTTGATCGCCATCCTGGAAAACTGCCAGAACGAGGACGGAAGCGTCTCAATACCCGAGGTCTTGCGTCCCTACCTCGGCGGCATGGATCGCCTTCAGCCCGGCGGGGCCGCTTCGGTTGACGGCTGACGGCACGGCGATGCCCACTTCGCGTCCGGAACTCGTACAGGACCTCGTTACGCTGGGCGTGCGTTCATTCAAGGTACTCGAAGCCATGGCGACGGTTCCTCGGGACCGCTTTGTGCGTCATGACCTGACCGCCCGCGCCTGGGAGAACGTGGCTCTGCCGATCGACTGCCAGCAGACTATCAGTCAGCCTCTGGTTGTCGCCCTGATGTCCGAGAGACTGGATCTCGAGGAAGGCATGCGGGTTCTCGAAATCGGCACCGGAAGCGGCTACCAGACCGCCATTCTGGCACAACTGGCAGGTCACGTATGGACGATCGAACGCCACGATACGTTGTTGCGCCAGGCGATGGCCCGGTTTGCCGAACTGAACCTCGAGAACATCACCTGCCGGTTGGGAGACGGCTCCATCGGCTGGCCGGAAGAAGCCCCCTTCGACAGGATCATGGTGACGGCGGCGGCTGCTACCATGCCGCAGCCTCTGATCGACCAGCTTGTCCCCGGCGGTATCATGGTCGTGCCGGTTGGTGGAACGGTGTTCGACCAGAAGCTCTACCATGTGCGACGCTTCGATTCGGGCCATGAAAGTCATGCCTTTCTCGATGTCAGGTTTGTTCCTCTCGTCCAGGGGTGACAGACCGGTGCCGGGGTTTCTGGCGCTCCTTTGCGTCGCCGTTCTGGTGGCGTCCTGTGCCCAGATGCCGGCGCCGGTGCGCCACATCGATCATGTCGTGCCGCCACTGCCAGGAACTCCGCCCGCCGGCCGACTGGCTTCCCTGCCTCCCCTGCCTGGCGAAAAGCCCGTTCCACCGGCGGTGCCTGCTGCGCCGCCGCAGCCCGTCGCCGAGCCGGAAGAACAGGCAACCGGGGACTTGTTGGCGCACATTGAACGCATTCTCGGCGCCGCCGGGGATGATACGCCCCGCGAGGCGATGATCCTGGAAACCGTGCCTTCGGATACAGGGCCGGTCACAATCTACACTGTACGGCGCGGCGACACGTTGCTCGGCATTTCGCGCCACCTTGGTGTGCGCTCACGTGAACTCGCCGAGATCAATGGCCTGGTCAAACCCTATCTCCTCCTGGAAGGACAGCAACTGACGGTGCCACAGGCGGTCGCCACTCCACCCCAGGTGGCTGCGGCAGACGTGTCTATCCCCGAACCTGTGACGACCGCCATTCCCGAACCTGTGACGACGGCCATCCCCGAGCCGGCGCCCGGAGGCGACCTGCAGTTCATCTGGCCGGTCACGGGACGGGTTGTTTCGGAATTTGGTCCCAAGGCCGGTGGTTTGCACAACGACGGTATCAACATCGCCGCACCGGCCGGCACACCGGTACGTGCCGCGGAAGACGGCGTCGTTTCCTACGTCGGCAACGAGATCAGGGGTTACGGCAACCTTGTGCTGTTGCGCCATACGGATGGATGGGTCACTGCCTATGCCCACAATGCGCGCAATCTTGTCGCCCGAGGTCAGATGGTCTTGCGCGGCGACGTCATCGCCAGTGTCGGAGCCAGTGGCGGCATTTCCCAACCGCAGTCCCACTTCGAACTTCGCCAGGGAACGACAGCGGTCAATCCGATCGAACACCTCGTTGAGGGCTGAACCGCTTGCTCCTTCAGCCGGTGTCGAGAGTCCTCTCCAGGCGGCCCGCGAGATCCTGGATGAACTGCCAGGCGACACGGCCGGATCGCGCACCGCGTGTCATCTGCCATTCGATGGCACGGGCATTGAGCGCGTCTTCTTCCACGCCGAGGCCGAAATGGTCCGCATATCCCTTGACCATGGCAAGGTAGGTTGGCTGGTCACACCCGTGAAAGCCGAGCCACAGCCCGAACCGATCGGAAAGCGAGACCTTTTCCTCGACAGCTTCGGCCGGATGGATAGCGGTCGAACGCTCGTTTTCCATGATGTCACGAGGCGTCAGGTGGCGCCGGTTGGACGTCGCATAGAAGAGCACGTTGTCAGGCCGTCCCTCAAGACCGCCCTCGAGTACGGCCTTGAGCGACTTGAGCGTGCTGTCATGGGCATCGAAGGAGAGATCGTCGCACATCAGGATGGCGCGTCGCTCCGCCTGCCGCATCCGCGAGAGCAGACGGTAGAGATGAGCGATGTCTTCCCGATGGATCTCGATCAGCACCAGGGAACCTGGCTGTTCGGCATGGACCGCGGCATGGACGGCCTTGATGAGTGTCGACTTCCCCATGCCGCGGGCTCCCCACAGGAGAGCGTTGTTGGCGGAATAGCCTCTGGCAAACTGGCGCGTATTTTCGAGCAGGGCATCCCTTGCATGGTCAATGCCGCAGAGAAGGTTCAGCGGCACATACTGGACGCGTTCAACCGCCTTGAGGGAGTCATCGCTCGCATGCCAGACAAACGCCTCACCGCCCCGCGGAAGAGCCGGGGCTGCGTTGTCCCCGGGCGACGAAGCGGCTGTGCCGGCGATGCGTTCCAGGGCCTGGGCGATGCGGGCGAGTGCGGGATTGGTCATGGGGCAGGCAGAGCGGTCAATCGGGGTTCATCATCGTGCTGCACAGTACCCGGCGGTTTGCAATCGGTCATCCCCCGGCTATAGTCCGCCACCTTTCGCGCAGGATGTCGACATGCCGATCACACACGCCTATGCACAGGGCGAAGCAGGTGCCGCCGGTTTCGATCCCTTCTTTCTCATTCTCATGGTCGCCATGTTCGGCGTCTTCTGGTTTTTCGTGTTCCGGCCGCAGTCAAAGAAGGCCAAGCAGCACCAGGCCATGCTCAGTTCGATCAAGCGGGGTGATCAGGTGGTCACGAACGGTGGCATCATCGGGAACGTCGCACGCATCGAGGGAGACGGTGTCCTCATCATCGAAATCGCCAAGGACGTCAGGGTGAAGTGCCGTCACTCCATGATCGCAGACATCGTGGCGAAGCCGGAACCGCGTCAGGCCGTGAAGGCGGATGAGGGGAATGCGGGCGGCAACGGTGGCGATTGACACTATCGGCCATGCGTTACTTTCCGACCTGGAAGATCTGGATCGTTGTTCTTGTCAGTGTTCTGGGTCTGGCCTTCGCCGCACCGAACCTGCTCTCGCGTGACCTGGCACGCGACCTGCCGACGTGGTTGCCGCACAAGCAGGTGAGTCTCGGCCTCGATCTCTCCGGCGGGGCACATCTCCTGTTGCAGATTGACGAGGCAGCCTGGCGGGAAGGGCGCCTCGCTTGGCTCGAGGGCAACGTGCGGCGCACCCTGCGTGGTGAACGCATCGGTGTCAGGGTCATCGGCGGTGATGACGACCACCGGCAGTTCGCCCTGCGCAATGTCGACGATGCGGACGCGGCTGCCCGGGAGCTCGACGGGCTGGCTGACGATTTCACGATCACCGTCGATGAGACCGGCACAATCATTGCGGCGTTCACCGAGGAGGGTCTGGAGGCGGGGCTCGGCGATGCCATCGAGCGTACCCTGGAGGTGCTGCGCGGACGTATCGATCCCGATGGCGTTCTGGAACCGGTCATCACCCGCCAGGGGCGGGATCGCATTCTCGTTCAGGTGCCGGGAGTCGACGACACGCGGGTGTTGCGCTCGCGTCTTGGTCAGACAGCGAAGCTGACATTCCATCTCGTCGACCAGGATACCTCCATTGCCGCCGCCGAGGCCGGGCAACTCCCGGTCGGTTCGGTGCTCATGCCCGGGCGTGAACAGCCCGGTCAGAACCATGTTCTGAGGGCAGAGATTCTCGTGACCGGCGAGAGCCTGGAGAGTGCTGCGGCAAGTTTCGATCAGGGTCGACCGGTTGTGGCCTTCAGCTTCGACGGTGTGGGTGCCGCACGGTTCTGCGATGTGACGACAGAGAATGTCGGGCGTCTGCTTGCCATCGTTCTCGACGGAGTGGTGATCAGTGCTCCGCGAATCAATGGGCCGATCTGCCAGGGGAGCGGCATCATCACGGGTTCTTTCACGGTGTTCGAGACACAGGAGCTGGCGTTGCTGCTGCGGGCCGGCGCACTGCCCGTTCCTCTCACCGTGGTCGAGGAGCGCACCGTTGGCCCTACCCTGGGCGCGGATTCGATTGAAGCCGGCAAGGTTGCAGCGGCGGTCAGCTTTGCCGCCGTCATCGTCTTCATGATTGCCTGCTATGGAACCCTCGGAGCCTTCGCCAACGTCGCGCTCATCACCAATCTCATTCTCCTCATGGGCCTGTTGTCGCTGTTGCAGGCGACACTCACCCTTCCTGGAATCGCCGGCATTGTTCTCACTGTCGGCATGGCAGTTGATGCGAACGTGCTGATCTTCGAGCGCATCCGCGAGGAAATGCGCCACGGCCGCACCATTCTCAATGCCGTCGAGACCGGTTTCAGGAGAGCCATGACGACCATTCTCGATGCCAATATCACCACGGCGGTGGCCGCATTTCTGCTGTTCTTCCTGGGATCCGGGCCGGTCAGGGGATTTGGCGCGACGCTCGCTATCGGCATTCTCACGTCGATGTTTACGGCAATGTTGCTGACGCGCCTCCTTACCCACCTATGGCTTGCCCGATTCCGGCCGAAAGCCCTGGGAATCTGACCGATGAAACGGCTTCGTCTTGTGCCTTCGGGGCTGCACTTGCGGTTCATGGACTATCACCGGGTGGCGGTGACGCTGTCCGTGGTTCTCTTCGTCGCCTCGATTGCCTTGCTGGTTCTTTCCGGGCTGAACTTCGGCATCGACTTCAGAGGCGGCACCCTGATCGAGATCCGCACGCCGCAGGTCGCCGATCTCGCTGATGTGAGAAGCGAACTCAATGCACTCGACATTGGCAGCATTGCACTGCAGGAGTTCGGCTCAGCCAGCGACGTGCTGATCCGCCTGCCCTTGCTCGCCGGCGATGAATCCGTTCAGCAGGCGGCCATCGACAGGATTCAGGCGACACTCAACGACATGTATCCGGACATTGAATACCGGCGCGTGGAATTCGTGGGTCCGCAGGTCTCCGGTGAACTCATCGAAAAGGGGGCGCAGGCGGTTCTGGTCGCCCTTGCCCTCATGATGATCTACATCTGGTTCCGCTTCGAGTGGCAGTTCGGTGTCGGTGCCGTACTCGCCCTGGCCCACGACGTCGGCCTCACCATCGGAGTGTTCAGCCTGACCCGCATCGAGTTCGATCTGCCGGTCGTTGCCGCACTTCTCACCATTGTTGGCTATTCGATGAACGACACGGTTGTCGTCTATGACCGCATCCGCGAGAATCTTCGCAAGTACAAACAGGAATCGGTGCGTGGTGTCATCGACCGCTCGCTCAACGACACGTTGTCGCGCACGGTCATGACCAGTGTCACCACGATGCTGGCTCTCGCAGCCCTGTGGCTGTTCGGTGGTGCGGTGATCGCCCCCTTTGTGCTGGCCATGATCTGGGGAGTCCTGATCGGCACCTATTCGTCCCTGTTTGTCGCTGCTCCGGTTCTGCTCTATCTGAGGCCAGTCCGCGTGGGCGACGAGAGGGAAGGGTCCACGGACACCTCTTGATGACACGGCGTTCGATGCAGTGGTAACGGGAGTGCCCAACGCCACCCGCAATGTCATCACCGGCTACGGCAACGGCGGATTTCGTATCGGCGACCGACGCCACGAGGGCTCCCTGATTGTCTTTCCCGATGTGGTGACGTCCTGGCCGGTGGCCGAAGTGACGGACGTGACGCCGGCGGCCCTGGCAGAGGTCGTGGCACGGTCTCAACGTGTCGACATTCTTCTGCTTGGTTGTGGGGATGTATCTGACGTGCCGACCCGGAATGTGCGCGATTTCCTGCGCATGCACGGTATTGTCGTGGATGCCATGACAACAGGTGCTGCCTGCCGCACCTACAACATTCTGATGGCCGAGGAGCGCCTCGTCGCAGCCGCCCTCATGGCCGTCTGAGAGATCACGTCCCGGGGAAACGGCAGGGCGTTTCCCCGGGACACGTGACTGTCAGAAGTACCAGGGGTTCTGTGCCGATACCATGCAGAACAGCATGGGGATCGACAGCATGGTGTTGGTACGCGAAAACAGCATGGCGGTGCGTGCCGAGGCTTTCTTGGCGTCGGCGTCTGCATCGACAATGCCCAGGGCCCGCTTCTGATTCGGCCAGATGACGAACCAGACGTTGAACCACATGATGGTGCCCAGCCACATTCCGATGCCGATTGCGGTGCTGGCGCCGTCGTCAATGAAGCCGAGGGCGATCGACTCGATGAAGTAGCCGTTCAGCATTGCCAGAATGAGACCGGTCACGATCGTTGCCATGGCGCCCCAGCGGAACCAGAACAATGCTGTTGGAGCGATGACCTTGCCGACCGCGGGTTTCTGGTCGTCAGGAATCTTCGGCATGCTTGGGATCTGCACGAAGTTGAAGTACCACAGCAGACCGATCCACATCACGCCGGAAAGCACGTGGAGCCAGCGGAACAGGAATGAAAGAAAGTCGAGTCCTTCCATGAGATGAGCCTCCCTCGTGACGCAATCAGATCGAAACAAGGATGATGGCGACGACAACCGTCAGCACACATCCGGCAATGACTGTGGACGAGAGTGATTCGAGTATCTTTGCCATGAGCTTCCTCCATCTCTGTTGGGCCCCGACACTATGTGGCGGTCAACAGTGAATGACCGCCGCATTGCGTGAATTTCATATGGCATCGCCTGCTCGATGTCTACACTCGGGCATACCCGCCAGCCAGGTATCCAGGTCGGCTCGCGCCGCACTGACGATCGCGGACCGCCGCGCGGCTTTCCTGAGGTCGGGTCCCGGGGAAGGAAAGAGACCGAAATTGCAGTTCATCGGCTGGAAAGTGCGGGCATCCGCCCCGGTGGTGACGTGGTTGAGAAGGGCGCCGAGAGCCGTCGTCGCGGGCGGTGGAACAATGACATCCGCGCGGCTTTCCAGCAGCGCGAAGCGTCCGGCCAGAAGACCGATTGCCGTACTCTCGACATAGCCCTCGACCCCGGTGATCTGCCCGGCAAATCTCAGGTGCGGCCGCTGGCGCAGTCTCAGCGCGCCATCGAGCAGGTGTGGGCTGTTGATGAATGTATTTCGGTGAACGCCTCCCAGGCGTGCAAATCGGGCTTCGTCGAGCCCTGGTATGGTGCGAAAGACCCCGACCTGATCACCGTGGCGCATCTTGGTCTGGAAGCCGACCATGTTGAAGAGAGTTCCAAGAGCGTTGTCCTGGCGCAACTGTACGACGGCGAAGGGCCTCTTCCCGGTGGCGGGGTTGGTGAGGCCGACTGGCTTCATCGGACCGAAACGTAGGGTGTTGCGGCCGCGCCGGGCCAGAACCTCTATGGGCAGGCACCCCTCGAACCACGGTGTTTCTTTTTCCCAGTCGTGAAAGGGTGTTTGTTCTGCCTCACACACGCTGTCGACGAAGGCATCGTACTCCTCAAGGGTGAGGGGACAGTTGATGTAAGCCGCGGTGTCCCCGGCCGGTCCAGGCCTGTCGTATCGGGACTGGAACCAGGCGACGTTGAAGTCGATGCTGTCGCGGTGGACGACCGGAGCGATGGCGTCGAAGAAGGCGAGGGCATCCCGGCCCGTCGCGCGCTGAATGTCTGCGGCGAGATCGGGCGCCGTGAGAGGGCCTGTGGCGACAATCGTCAGCCCGTCATCCGGTTCCGGCAGGGACGGCACCTCTTCGCGGCGCACCTCGATTTGCGGTTCGGACGTGATGGCTGCCTCCACGTCGCGGGAAAATCCATGGCGGTCGACGGCCAGGGCACTTCCGGCCGGCACCTGATGGCGGTCGGCGGCAGCCATGATGAGGGAATCGGCGCGTCGCAACTCCTCGTGGAGCAGACCCACGGCATTCGTGGCGGCATCGTCGGAGCGAAAGGAGTTGGAGCACACCAGTTCGGCAAGGGTGTCGGTCTTGTGCGCATCGCTTGTGCGGCGCGGGCGCATCTCATGGAGCACGGCCTCTCCGCCTCCGCGCGCGATCTGCCAGGCAGCCTCGCACCCCGCCAGACCACCGCCAATGACGTGGATCGGAGCGTTCATGTTCAGTCTCCCGCGGACGATATGCGGAGAGATGGGAACCTCGTTCGAGGCACACTCTTCGTCCACTTGAACGGAATGTTCATGATCAAAGCCGACTCAGATTGCGCCATGTCTCATCGAACCATGGCGATCTGTCGGGGGCAAAAGGCAAAAGAACATTCTGTCCACTGGATTGACCCAGCCATCACACCGGGATGTCCCGGGACAATTGCACAGGGCACAGGAGAAACGGTGATTTCCAGTCCAGATCGTACCGCCAAGGGTGATAGATTCCACCTGTGTGGCGAAGACTCTTGGGACTTTCATGACCGATCTCATTGGTGGGCGGGACAGGGTATCCGCTCCGATGCTACCCCATGTCCTTCCGGATGCCACGGACGAAGCCGGCGACGGAGCGCAGTTCACGACTGGAGTGCTGCCCTATCAGCGTCTTGAGGCGTTGTTCGGTTCAACGATCCTCTCTGACGATCCCCCGGTTGATGGCCAGCTGCAGCCGGCGAGCCTGGATCTCAGGCTGGGCGATGTGGCTTGGCGCGTGCGTTCCTCCTTCCTGCCCGGGCCGCGTTCGACCGTCGAGGGCAAGCTTGCGGAAACCGCAGGCATCATGCACGAGATCGATCTTGCCGGAGGTGCTGTCCTCGAACGCGGATGTGTCTACATCATTCCGCTTCAGGAAAGCCTGCGCCTGAAGGCGCAGGACGAGCTTGCAGGCTTCGTCAATCCGAAGAGCTCGATCGGCCGCCTCGACGTCTTCACACGGGTCATCACGGACTACGCGACGGAGTTCGACAGGGTGGCACGGGGCTACCGGGGTCGCCTCTATGCCGAGGTCTCGCCGCGCACCTTTTCCGTTCTGGTGCGCCGTGGGTCCCGTCTTGCACAGCTTCGGTTCAGGCGCGGCACTCCGCCGCTCGGCGAAGACAAGCTGCGGCAACTCCACACCGAGCACGGTCTTGTCGATACCCCCGATGCATCGATAAGGGGTAATACGGTGGCGCTGACCCTGGATCTCGAGGGTGCGGGACCAGGCTCCCTCGTTGGATTCCGCGCCCGGCGCAATACCGGGATTGTCGATGTCGACTGCAGGGGAGAGCTTGAGGCGGCACTGTTCTGGGAACCCATTCACGCCGCGCCCAACCTGATCCTCGATCCCGACCAGTTTCACATCCTCGCCACCCGAGAACGGGTGAGGGTTCCACCCGACCACGCTGCCGAGATGGCAGCCTATGACACCCTGGTGGGCGAGTTCCGGGTGCATTATGCGGGATTCTTCGATCCCGGCTTTGGCTGGAGCGCGGACGGTGGCGCCGGGGCAAAGGCCGTCCTCGAGGTTCGCAGTCACGAGGTTCCCTTTCTCCTCGAGCACGGCCAGATCATGGGGCGTCTTGCCTTTGAACGTCTCACGGAGCGTCCGTCGGTCCTTTATGGTGTCGACCTCGGAAGTCACTATCAGGACCAGTCGCTCGCGCTCTCGAAGCACTTCAGGGAAGGGTGAACGACAACCGGCGTGTCTTCCTGGCGTTATCCGTTCCCATCTCAAGAGGCGGGCAAACGCATCAAGGGTTGTGCCTGACGGCACGCGGGCTCCCGGGCAAACCGGTTGCCATGCGTTGGTGGATGTGGTTAGCGTTTGTCTGTGGTTCCGGATGGCAGGGAGATCAGGTCATGGCCGTTTCCACATCGGGCAGGCACAATCGGGACTGGGCTTGGCATCCGGATATCCCCATGCCCGTCGTACCGCTGTTCGCCTGGCCCTGGCGGCCTCTCCGGGCCCTGCGGTATCTGATGTCCCTGGCCTTCATGTGGTCGCAGGTCGTGCCCTTTGCGATCCTCGCGATCCTGGTCTGGGAATTCACGCAGCCGGCCCTGGAGCGTTGCCGGGAACTGGAAGCCGGCTGGATCGCCTGGATGTACCTGCGCAACCTCGGTCTCATGATCCTGGTTGCCGGGGGACTGCATATCTATTTTCATACATTCCGCGCCCAGGGTGACCGACGGAAGTTCGATTCCCGCAACCTCGCCCGCAACGACGCGCGGTTCTTCACCGGAAATCAGACGCGCGACAACATCTTCTGGTCATGCACAAGTGGCGTCGGCATCTGGACGGCCTACGAGGTGATCATGATGTGGGGGTACGCCAACGGCTGGTTCCCCCATTTCCTCGTCTGGCACGAGAATCCGGTCCTCTTCGTTGCCTGGTTCCTGATCATTCCCTTCTGGTCGGCCGTCCACTTCTACTTCATCCACCGGCTTCTTCACTGGAAGCCGCTCTTCAACATCGCCCACGCCCTGCATCACCGCAATGTGACAATCGGACCTTGGTCGGGCCTGTCGATGCACCCGATCGAGCACATCATCTACCTTTCGGGCGTCTTCATTCACGCGGTGGTGTTGTCGCACCCGGTGCATGTCCTCTTCCACGGGCAGTACAACACCCTGCAGGCAGCATCCTCCCATACGGGTTTCGATTCGATCCTGGTGCGTGGCGAGCCGGTTCACTACGTAGGAAGCTTCTTCCACACGCTCCACCATCGCTACTACAACTGCAACTACGGCAACCAGCTGGTGCCGATGGACAAGTGGTTCGGCAGCTATCACGACGGCACACCGGAGTCATGGGCCAGACTGCGCCGTCGCATGACGGCGCGATCGGTCGCGACAGCACCCGACCACGGCAAGTCACCAGCCGAGTGAGGTGCGTGACCTGCCGGAATGTCTACTCTGCGGCGGCTGTGACCGTACCTGCGTCTGAGAGAATGCCGGCGAGATAGCGGCCCGTGTGACTGGCCGGAATCCCGGCGACGACTTCCGGTTCTCCCTCGGCGACAATGTGTCCGCCGCCGTCGCCCCCCTCAGGCCCAAGATCGATGATCCAGTCGGCGGTCTTGATCACCTCGAGGTTGTGCTCGATTACGACCACGGTATTGCCGGTATCAACCAGGGCGTGCAGAACCTCGAGGAGCTTGCGCACGTCGTCGAAATGAAGACCCGTGGTCGGCTCGTCGAGAATGTAGAGAGTGCGTCCCGTGGCGCGCCGAGAGAGTTCCTTCGCCAGCTTGACACGTTGCGCCTCCCCGCCAGAGAGCGTCGTTGCCGGCTGGCCGACCCTGATGTAACCCAGTCCGACACGCATCAGCATGTCAAGCTTCGAGCGGATGGCGGGAACGGCCTGGAAGAAGTCGTGCCCTTCCTCGACGGTCATGTCGAGCACGTCTGCGATTGACTTGCCGCGGAACCTGACCTCGAGAGTTTCCCTGTTGTAGCGCCGGCCCCGGCAGGTATCGCACTGGACGTAGACGTCAGCGAGAAAGTGCATTTCTATGCGCAGGAGTCCATCGCCGCGGCAGGCCTCGCAGCGTCCTCCCTCGACATTGAAACTGAAGCGTCCGGGCCGGTAGCCCCGCGCTTTCGATTCCGGCAGTCCGGCAAACCACTCGCGGATGGGCGTGAAGGCGCCGGTATAGGTGGCCGGATTGGACCGCGGGGTCCGGCCGATTGGCGATTGGTCGATGTCCACCACCTTGTCGAACATGTCGGCGCCCTCGAGTGCCGTGTGGGCGCCTGCCGCACGATGATGTGAGCCAAGGTGGTTGTGGAGGGCTAGGTAGAGGGTCTCGTTGACCAGGGTCGACTTGCCGCTGCCGGACACTCCGGTCACACAGGTGAGGGCACCAACCGGAAAGCGGGCGCTGATTGCCTTGAGATTGTTGGCTGACGCTCCGGCGAGGGTCAGAAACCGGTCTGTTCCGCGCCGGGTGCCCGGAATGTCGATCCGGCGTGTACCAACGAGATACTGACCAGTCAGACTCGCCTCGGTTGCCATGACGTCGGCCGGCGTTCCTTCGGCGACGATGTGACCGCCATGTTCACCGGCGCCAGGGCCGAGATCGATCACATGGTCGGCGGCACGGATGGCTTCCTCGTCGTGTTCGACGACGATCACGGTGTTCCCGAGATTGCGCAGATCGGTCAGGGTCTCGAGAAGCCGCTGGTTGTCTCTCTGGTGCAGTCCAATCGACGGTTCATCCAGCACATAAAGTACGCCGGTCAGTCCCGATCCGATCTGTGAGGCGAGTCTGATACGCTGGCCCTCGCCGCCGGACAGCGTGCCGGAACGGCGCGACAGTGCCAGGTAGTCGAGACCCACCCGGCTGAGGAAGATCAGGCGATCGTTGATCTCGGCAAGGATGCGCCGGGCGATTTCGGCCTGCTGGGCGGTCAGCGTCCGCTCCACGCCGGCAAACCAGCGCTGGGCTTCGCCGATCGAGTACTCCGAAACCTCGGCGATGTGCTTGCCGGCGATGCGTACGGCCAGGGCTTCCGGCTTGAGACGGAAGCCGTTGCAGGCTTCGCAGGTGGTCATGGCCTGATAGCGGCCGAGTTCCTCGCGCACGTGTTCACTCGATGTCTCCCTCAGACGCCTCTCAAGCCCTGGAATCACGCCCCTGAAGGGCGCCCGGAATTCGGAAAGATCGTCCTCTTCGCCAAATTCCTCCGTCCACCGTATCTTCTCGTTGCCCGATCCCTCGAGAAGCATGGTGCGCATGTCCTGAGGCAGGTCTTCCCAAGGGGTATGGAGGGACTCACCGAAATGCCGAGCCACCGAGCGCATGGCCCGCCTGTAGTAGAGGCTGGAACTGCGCTGCCAGGGAACGATGGCGCCGCCGTCGAGGCTGCGCCGGTGGTCGGGCACTATGAGATTGACGTCGAAGACGAGGCGGGTGCCGAGACCACTGCACTCCGGACAGGCGCCGAACGGATTGTTGAAGGAAAACAGCCGGGGTTCGATCTCCTCGATCGTGAAACCCGACACGGGACAGGCAAAACGCGAGGAAAGAGTCATCTCCTCGTTGCTGTCGACATCGATGACGACAAGGAGTCCGTCGGACAGAGCAAGGACTGTCTCGATGGAGTCCGCCAGCCGCCCTTCCAGCCCTTCGCGCTTGACGACCCGGTCGACCACGACCTCGATGGTGTGCTTGCGTTTCTTGTCGAGGCGCGGAGCGTCCTCGATCATGTGGACGGCGTCGTCGATTCTCACACGTTGAAATCCCGACCTCAGAAGTTCGCCGAGTTCCTTGCGGTACTCGCCCTTGCGACCCCGCACCACAGGAGCAAGCAGCATGAGGCGCGCGCCATCGGCCATGTCCATGATCCGGTCAACCATCTGGCTGACCGACTGGCTTTCGATCGGCAATCCGGTCACGGGCGACCAGGGAACGCCGACCCTGGCCCACAGGAGGCGCATGTAATCGTGAATCTCCGTCACCGTACCAACCGTCGAGCGCGGATTCTTCGAGGTTGTCTTCTGCTCGATCGAGATGGCTGGTGACAGACCGTCGATGTGCTCGACATCGGGTTTTTCCATCATCTCGAGAAACTGGCGCGCATAGGCGCTCAGACTCTCGACATAGCGCCTTTGGCCTTCTGCATAGATGGTATCGAAGGCAAGGGACGACTTGCCCGATCCGCTCAGTCCGGTCATGACGATCAGACGGTCGCGGGGGAACTCGACGTTGATACCCTTGAGATTGTGTTCCCGCGCACCGCGCACGCGGATACTCTTGCTCATGGTTGTTCCGTGTCGCCCACTCCTTCTTAGAGGGGAGGCGCGCTGCCTGGCAAGGGTCCGGACTGTGGATAGGCGATGCGGTTCTTCATGCGGCGCGAGCGAACCCCTGATATGCTCAAGCGCATAACCCATTCACCCGTCATTCACGTGGAGATGCCAGATGGCAGGAAGTGTCAACAAGGTCATACTGGTGGGCAACCTCGGGCGTGATCCGGAGATTCGCCGGATGACGTCGGGAGACGCCGTCGCCAATTTGTCGCTTGCCACCACCAAGACCTGGAATGACCGGCAGTCGGGTGAGAGGAAGGAACGCACAGAGTGGCACCGGGTGGCCATCTTCGGCAGGACGGCGGAGGTGGCCGAGCGCTACCTGAGGAAGGGTTCGAAAATCTACCTCGAGGGCGAATTGCAGACCCGAAAGTGGCAGGATCAGAGCGGCCAGGAACGCTATACGACAGAAGTCGTGGTACGGGGCTTTGGTGGCACGATGGTGATGCTCGACAGCCGGGGAGGGGGTGCGCCACGCATGGACGGCGACGACCCCCAACAGACGCCATGGAGCGAGGTCGAGGATTCCGGTCAGACTGTTTCCGACAGGATTTCATCGGATTTCGACGACAGCATTCCCTTCTGATTACCGTGTCAGACAGACGCCTGCGACCAATTGACAGCGCGTGGCGGGAGGTGACGTGACCGTTCCGGTTCCTTCGGATGCAATCGCGCCGGTTTCCATCGAGGATGAGCTGCGCAGGAGTTATCTCGATTATGCAATGAGCGTCATCGTGTCGCGTGCTCTTCCCGACGTTCGCGATGGCCTCAAGCCGGTCCAGCGGCGCATTCTCTACGCAATGGGCGAAGCCGGATACACGGCCGATCGTCCTTACCGAAAATCTGCCCGCATCGTCGGCGACGTGATGGCCCGTTACCATCCTCACGGAGACAGTGCGATCTACGACGCCATGGTGAGGATGGCGCAGACATTCACCATGCGTTCGCCACTTGTCGATGGCCAGGGGAACTTCGGTTCCATGGATGCGGATCCGCCCGCCGCGATGCGCTACACCGAGGCGAGATTGGCTCGCATCGCGTCCAGCCTGCTTTCCGACATCGACCACAACACGGTGGATTTTCGCGACAACTACGATGGCAGCGAGTCGGAGCCTGTGGTGCTGCCGGCCTGCTTTCCCAACCTCGTGGTCAACGGCAGCGCCGGTATCGCGGTGGGCATGGCGACCAACATCCCGCCTCACAATCTGGGTGAGGTCATCGATGCATGTTGCGCATTCATAGATGATCCTGCGATCGATGCAGGTGAACTCCTGCGTTACGTGCCGTGTCCCGACTTTCCCACCGGAGGGATGGTCATGGGACAGGCCGGCGTGCGGGATGCCTATCTTTCGGGAAGGGGGCGGATTGTCGTGCGCGCACGCACTCACATCGAGGAGGTGCGCAAGGGACGCGAGGCTATCATCGTTACCGAAGTCCCCTACCAGGTGAACAAGGCACGGCTGATCGAGCGCATCTCCGAACTGGTCCGTGACAAACGCGTGGAAGGGATCCACGAACTGCGCGACGAGAGCGACCGTCACGGAGTCCGGGTGGTGATCGAGCTCAAGCGCGATGCGATGTCCGATGTCGTGCTCAACCAGCTGTGGCACTACACGCCGCTGCAGATCGTCTTTGCGGTCAACATGCTGGCCCTGGACGAGACAGGACAGCCCCGCCAGATGTCGCTTCTCGACATCATTGCCCGGTTCATCCGTTTCCGCGAAGAGGTGGTCACCCGGCGGTTGCGTCACGAACTTGCGCGCATGCAGGAACGCGCGCACCAGCTGATCGGCCTTGCCATCGCCGTGACGGAAGTCGACGAAGTGGTGGCACTCATCCGCAATTCCGCCAATCCGGAGGATGCGCGCACGCAGCTGATGGCGAGGACCTGGCATGCCGCAGTGGTCGAACCGGTACTCGGATTGATCGAGGGCGCCGAGTCCCTCGCCCGGTTGCGCGAAGACGGTGTCTATCGTCTCTCCCTCGAGCAGGCCCGCGCCATTCTGGAACTGCGACTGCAGCGGCTGACTGGCCTGGAGAGAGAGAAGATTATCACCGAACTCAAGGGTCTAGCGGAGAATATCGAAGGCCACCTTGCGATTCTATCGTCTCAGGAACGTCTGATGGAGCTCATTCGCGGAGAACTTGTCGCGTTGCGTGACGAGTTCGCGAATGAACGGCGCACGGAACTCGGCGAGGAGGTGTTCGACAGGACCGACGAGGACCTGATCCAGCCGGAGGACATGGTTGTCACCGTCAGTCTCAACGGCTACGTCAAGCGGGTGCCGCTCGCTGACTACCGGGCACAACGCCGCGGTGGCAAGGGACGCAGTGGCATGTCGATCCGCGACGAGGATGTCGTCAACCAGGTGTTCGTGGTCAACACCCACGCCTGGGTCCTGTTCTTCGCCACCTCCGGCCTTGTCTTTCGTCTCAAGACCTACCGCCTGCCCATGGCCACGCCGCAGGCGCGCGGCAAGGCCTTTGTCAACCTGCTGCCACTTGAGGACGGCGAGACGATCTCAACGGTCATGCCCATGCCGATTGACGAAGCGAGCTGGGACGATCTGCACGTGGTGTTCGCGACGGCGCAGGGCACGATACGACGCAACCGGCTGTCGGATTTTGCCAATATCCGAAGGAATGGTCTCATCGCCATGAAACTGGAGGAAGGCGAGCGGCTGATTGGTGTCAAGACCTGTCGCGAGGACCAGGACATCCTGCTGTTCACCCGCCAGGGACGCGCCATCCGCTTTCCCGTCGACGCCATACGCACGTTCGCCGGGCGAACCTCCACAGGCGTGAGGGGCATCCGTCTTGCGGACGGTGACACCGTCATCGACATGACGGTCCTCGATCACATCGACATCAGCCCGGATGTCAGGTCGGCCTACCTGAGACGGGCGGGACTAGAACGGCGGTCCGACCAGGAAGAGACGGACGACGCGCCGGGCATTGTGGACGAGGTCTACGAAGAACTGCGCCGCAGGGAGCAGTTCTTGCTCACCGTGGCGAATGACGGTCTGGGCAAGCGCAGCTCGGCCTACGAGTACCGCGTCGCAGGGCGGGGCGGGCAGGGAATCGTCAACATGGGACTCGATCGTGGCGAGGAGATGGGTCGCGCCGAAGTCGTCGCCTCCTTTCCCGTCGTCGACAGTGACCAGATCGTGCTCGTCTCCGACAGTGGCCAACTGATCCGCAGCCCCGTCAACGAGATACGCATCGCCGGGCGCAACACCCGTGGCGTGCATCTCTTCCGTGTCACCGAAGGCACGAAAGTGGTATCGGTGGCGTTGGTCCAGGAAGAAGACAACGGGGACCCCTGACGCGTCAGGGGCGATCCGGGGAAGGTCTGATGAACGTGAGCAGGGTTGGCGTCTATCCGGGGTCGTTCGATCCCGTGACCAATGGGCATATCGACGTCATTTCCAGGGCCCGCACCCTGGTGGACAGGCTCATTGTCGGCGTGGCTGTCAACACCGGCAAGAGTCCCCTGTTCGGTTACGACGAACGCGTGGAGATGCTCGAGCAGGAACTGTCGGAACTCTCGGATGCATCTGGACTTGCGAGCATCGATGTGCGTCCCATCAACGGTCTTCTGGTGGCATTTGCCAAGGAGTGCGGCGCCAGCGTGATCATCCGCGGACTGCGTGCCGTCAGCGATTTCGACTACGAGTTCCAGATGGCGGGCATGAACGCACGCATGGAGCCCGAGGTTGAAACGGTGTTCCTCATGGCATCGGAACGTCACACGTTCATTTCATCGCGCCTGGTCAAGGAAGTGGCGCTGCTGGGGGGCGACTTCGCGAGCTTCGTTCCAGAACGCGTTGCCCGGCGGCTGTCCAAGGCCATCTCCTGAGGCCGATGCGGGTCGATACATTCGACTTCGAGCTCCCTTCCGACAGGATCGCGACACGTCCGGCGGAACCTCGCGATGCAGCGCGTCTTCTGTGTGTCGATGGAGCGGGCGGCCACACACACCACGTCTTCGCAGACCTCCCCCGACTTCTCGAACCGGGCGACATTCTCGTGGTCAATGATACCCGGGTCGCGCCTGTCCGCATGACCGGACAGACTGCTGGCGCCTCAGTCGAAGTCACCGCTGTGGGCTGTGAAGGCGATCGCCTGTGGCGGGTTCTCGCCCGCCCGGCCCGCAAGCTCAAGCCGGGCGAGAGCGTCTCGTTGCCAGGTGACCTTTCTGCCATTGTCGTCGCCAGGGAAGCGAAAGGAGCCGTCATTCTCGATGTCGGCATGCCGGAGGGGAGATTCCTGGCCCATCTCGAGCGCCACGGCGTGATGCCATTGCCGCCCTACATCCGGCGTCATGCAGACGAGCGCGACCGTAGCGACTATCAGACCGTCTTCGCCCTCAATGCCGGGGCCGTCGCGGCTCCGACCGCCGGGCTTCACTTTACGGAACGGTTGCTCGAGGCCCTCGCTGCGGCGGGAATCGGGCGCGTCGCCGTCACGCTGCATGTGGGTCCTGGCACCTTCATGCCGATCCGCACGAACGCGGTCCGCGATCACGAGATGCAGGGGGAATGGGGAGAGATCTCTCCGGAGGCCGCAGACCGGATCAACGCCGTGCGGCAATCCGGTGGGCGGGTCATTGCTGTCGGAACGACCTCCGTGCGTCTTCTCGAAAGCGCGGTTGACGACTCCGGCGTCGTGCACCCGTATTGCGGTGACACCACTCTCTTCATCACGCCGGGCCACAGGTTCCGGGCCATCGACGCCCTGATCACCAACTTTCACCTGCCCCGTTCAACGCTCTTCATGCTCGTGTGTGCCTTTCTCGGCACCGGCATCATGAAGCGTGCCTACCGGGAAGCCATCGACAGGGGCTACCGTTTCTACAGCTACGGCGATGCCTGCCTGCTGGCGAAGGAGTCACCATGCTGACCTGGCGCTGCCGGACGACCTGCGGGAAGGCGCGTACGGGTGTCCTGGCGACTGCCCACGGCGACGTCGAGACACCGGTGTTCATGCCGGTGGGGACGGCTGCCACCGTCAAGGGTGTGATGACTGGCGATCTGCAGGAAGCCGGGGTCTCCATGCTTCTCGGCAACACCTATCATCTCATGTTGCGTCCCGGAGCAGGCAGAATCCGGGATCTGGGCGGGCTGAGGCAGTTCATGAACTGGCCGGGCCCCGTCCTGACCGATAGTGGCGGCTTCCAGATCTTTTCGCTCAAGGGTCTGAGCAAGGTCACCGAGGAGGGGGCCGTCTTCCGCAGCCATGTTGACGGCAGTCAGCATGAACTCACGCCTGAACGCTCGGTGGAGATTCAGGACTGTCTCGACTCGACCGTCACCATGGTTCTCGATGAATGCACCGAACATCCGGCCACGCGCGAAAGGGCGCTGCACTCCATGGAACGCTCCATGCGCTGGGCCGAGCGCTGCAGAAGAGCTTTCCGTCCCCGGGAAGGCTACGGCCTCTTCGGGATCGTACAGGGAGGCGTGCACGATGATCTGCGCCTGGCCAGCGCCCGCGCGCTGCGGTCCATCGGATTCGAGGGCTACGCTGTCGGTGGCCTGGCGGTGGGAGAAGGCCAAGAGGAGATGTTCCGGGTCCTGGACCGTGTGGTTGATCATCTCCCGGCAGACAGGCCGCGCTATCTCATGGGGGTGGGGCGCCCGGACGACATCATCGGCGCCGTGGCCCGCGGCATCGACATGTTCGACTGTGTTCTCCCCAGCCGCTCCGGGAGAACCGGCCAGGCCTTCCTCAGGCATGGGACGCTCAATATCCGGAATGCCCGTCATCGCGACGATCCGCAGCCGCTCGATCCTGACTGCCGCTGCCCGGCGTGCCGGGACCATTCGAGAGCCTATCTGCACCACCTGTTCCGCTGCGGCGAGATGCTGGGGCCAGTCCTGCTGTCACTGCACAACCTCACCTACTATCAGGATTTCATGGCCGACGTTCGCAAGGCCATCGAGAAGGGAACCCTCGACCGGTTGGCCTGGTCCGAACAACCGGCTGATCAATGACGGACGGGTCGGGTCCGTTCAGGGCCGCTCGTAACCGGGCCGGGCGAATGTGGCCTCGTCGTCATCAGTGGCGCCGTAGCTCGAGAAGAGGCGAAAACCCAGCAGGGTCCGCATGGTGTCGTCGAGCGATGCGTGGGTCTCGGGCCGGACCGCCAGCGTATGGTTCTGCAGCTGCCGGAACTGTGGGCCGCAGTAGGTGATGCTCACACCGATGCGGCTGGCATCTGTCGTATTGCGGCCAGAGCCATGCCATGTACGAGCATCCCACATGACCACACTGCCGGCCGGTACCTCCGCATGCACTGTCGCAAATGTCTTGTCCGGATCCGGCTCGCAGCCGGAGAGATGGCTGCCGGGAACCAGGCGGGTACAGCCGTTGGCGCCTGTGAAGTCACTGATTGCCCACATGACATTGATGACCACGGCGGGGTTGATCGGATGGCGCGAGACAGTCGGTGGTCCGTAGTGGGGCACGGCGCGTGTGATGGCGCCCGGGCGGTTCTGCGATTCTCCCGGGCGCACGGCGCGGGGCAGCCACCACTGGTCGGTATGAAGGTCCATTTCTTCGTTGCCCGGGTGAATGACGTGTGCGGTGTATCCCGAAAGCAGGATGCGCTCGCCGAGCAGGTGGCGTGCCATGGCAAGGGCGAGGGGATGGGCTGCGACATCGTCGAGACCGCATTCGCCGGCTATGAGGACCACCCATTCATCGCCGGCAAGCCGCCATTCATCGGCATCCGCCGAGGGCTGCTTTTCACGTTCGGCGGCGTGCTCTACCGCCTTGATGGCATGGCTGAGCCTCTCTGCATCGAGCACGCCTTCGGCCATGCAGTACCCGAAGCGGTCAAGGTCCTGCCTGAGCCCTTCGAGATCTCCCGGGGTGCGGAGTGTGCTGGCCATGCGCCAAGCATCATGCAATTCCACCACGGGAACAACCGGCGACAGCGGCCGAAACTTGACCGGGAGCCAGGCAGTCACTAGGTTGCCCGCCGCCCGTTCCCCCTGGTCTTTCTTCGTTTCCGCGAGAGCCCGTAGCTCAGCTGGCAGAGCATCTGACTTTTAATCAGGCGGTCGAAGGTTCGAATCCTTCCGGGCTCACCACCCGCCACGCGGTGCCACTCCGGGAAGTGGTCTTGTGGTGCCGGGTCAGTTTCCTTCCGGATGTGGTTTGTGGCTCGTCTCTTCGGCCCGGCGTTTCCCGTCAAGCTGTGACAGAAACCAGCAGCACGACGTTGCCCGTGGACTTGAGTGCGTAACCGGAGGGACTCACGCGGCAGGAACAGGCCGGACCGCCCTGAGTCCGTCCACTTCACCGGCCGTGATGCAAATGCTGGCCAGGGTACGCTCCTGATCATAGGGCCAGGGACGACCACGATGCATGGTCGCACGCTCGTCCCAGATGATCACGTCACCGGGGGACCATTGGTGACTGTAGATGCGGGCCGGTTCCGTTGTGAACGCGACCAGTTCATCGATCAACTGTCGGCCCTCCCTCTCGCCCATTCCGACAACACCGCAGACATGAGAGGCGATGTAGAGGGCTTCCACCCCGTTGACGGGGTTGGGCCATACGGCCCGCCATGTCGTCTCGGGCCACATGGTGACCTCGTCAAGGGCGGCGGCAGCCTGCGAAACGGCCTGTCGCGAATACGTGTAGCGATGGCGCAGAACGAGTTTGCGCACCCGTGTCCTGTTGGCCTCCGGGAGATCACGCCACGCCGCCCGGGTCGAAACGAATTCCGTTTCACCGCCGGATGTCGGCAGCTTGCGGGCAGCGAGGATATTGGCGAGTGCCGGTGCGGGCAGGAATGTGCTGTCGGTGTGCCAGAGCTGGTTCGCCTTCAGGTGCATGAGCCGGACGTTCTGTTCGGAGAGGACATGTCCGTCATCCTGCCGATTCGACACCATCGACATCCGGGCCTCGTGTTCTTGCGGATTCTTCTGTCTGATCTCAATGACGCCGAACAGGCGCCCCAGGGCAAGATGTGCCTCGTCGTCAAGGTGCTGATTACGGAACAGCAGAACGGAGTGCTCTTCGAATGCCTCGCGAATCCGTGCGTAGTGTGTGGCCACATCCCGCAGATCAATGCCGTCGATTTCGACGCCGAAATCCTCATGAAGGGCTTTCACGGGCACGCTCCTTTCTCAATGAGCTCTTTCAAGTACGGAATGACAAAGTGAGCAATTGTTAACGGAAATAGCGCGATTTTCTGAGTCTCGCGTGAGGTGCGGACCGGAAGTCCCCGAACCACCTGGAGAACCAGAAACTCCGACCTGTTGCCAGATACGACAAGCTCGGCTTGACCCGCGACTGTCTCGGCAGGGACGGGCCTGGTGAACGTCGCGGGACCGGCAACTCTGAAGTGAAGCAGCGAACACTCCACTCAGCTGAAGTGAAAGTGCTCTTGATTCGGAGTTCTGGTGCGATTCCAGTACTCGAGAAGCTTGAATGGCCAGTTCTGCGTCACGCGTCCCGCCCTGTTCTTGTACCAGCTGCGCACGTTCGGTGCGCCCCAGGCCACCTGCAGATTGCCCTCGTCAATGACCACGTTGTAGGCGTCGTGGACCTCCTTGCGGCACTCCAGGCTGCGGTATCCGTTTTCGAACAGCATCCTGATACAGCCCATGACGTAGTGCATGCCGCACTCCGAGAAGAAGATGGTGCTGCCGGTGATGACGATGTTGGTGTTGGGTCCGTAGAGGCAGAAGAGATTGGGATATCCAGGTACGACGATGCCGAGGTAGGCGCGCGGATCGTCCCCCCAGTGTTCACGGATGTCGCGCCGGTCACGGCCGCGAATTCGCATGGGCCAGAGGAACCGGCTCGCATGAAATCCGGTGGCATAGACAAGCACGTCTGCCGAGTGCTCGATGCCATCCGTTGTCAGCACGCCGCTGGCCGCGATACGGTCGATCGTCTCCGTGACAAGCTGAACGTTGTCGCGCCGCAATGTGCGATACCAGGTGCCGTCGTCGATCAGGAGTCGCTTGCCACACGGCGGGTGTTTCGGAATGGAGGCCGCAATCAACTCTTCATCGCCGTCAAGTTCGCGTTGGATGCTGCGAATCATGAGCTTGCGCAAGACCTCGTTTTCAGCGCTCACCGAGCGTTCCTGATGCGGCCACGCCTCGTCCTTCGTGACCGAGGCGTAGAGACCTTCTCCGTCCAGCCAGAACAGCAGAAAATGATACCAGCGCGCATAATAGGGAACATGGTTGATGAGCCAGTGCTCCCCCGCCGGCACGCTGTCGCGGTAGTTGGGATTGGGATAGATCCAGGGGGGCGTGCGCTGAAACACCGTGACTTCGTGGGCCTGTCGGGCGATCTCGGGCACGAACTGCATAGCAGTGGCGCCGGTTCCGATGACCGCCACCCGCTTTCCTGACAGATCGAGGGTAGGATCCCAGCGCGCCGAGTGGAACGCCGGGCCTTCGAAATCGCCCACGCCATCGAGGTCGGGAAGCCGCGGCTGGTTGAGTTGCCCCGTCGCGCAGATGAGAGCATTGGCCTTCATCAAGGTGGTGGTGCCGTCGCGGTCCTGAAGCGTCACGCCCCATGTACCGCTCTCCTCGTCGAAGTCGGCCCCGACGACCTCCCGCTCGAACAGGATGTGGGGGAGCAGCCCAAAATCGGAGGCGCAGCGTTCGAAGTACGATTTCAGAACCGGCTGCGCACAGTAGTACTGCGGCCAGTCGTGGCGCGCGAACGAGTACTCGTAGACATGGCTGGGATTGTCGACACGGCAACCGGGGTAAACGTTGTCATGCCATGTGCCGCCGACTTCGGCGCTGCGCTCGACGATGGTAAACGAGAGCCCTGCCTGCTTCAGCCGATAGCCCGCCAATAGTCCCGACATGCCGGCGCCGACGACAACGACGTGAAAGCGGCGCCGGATGTCGGCGGGAATGGCATCGAACCCGCCCACTCCGTAGGCATCATCGTTCTCGAACTCGGATTCCTCCATCAGGAAACGGACACAATCCTCATCGAGTTCCTGCCCGATGATGAACCGCAGGATCTCACGCAGTGTTTCCGGATCGAGTGGCGGCAGCGCAGGACAGCCGCGGTCACGGTAGTCGATCAGTGCCTGAAGTGCCTTGGCTCGCACGATTGCCTGCTGCTCCGCGCTGATACCGCACTGGAGGTCGCGCGCACGGCTGTGGTCGACTCTGATGTCGCCACGAAGCAGTTCGACGTCCCCGGTGAGGTGGACGAGCGCAGCCAACGTCACCGGCGCGTTGGCATGCTCCAGTGCGTCCCTGATGACGTCGTCGCCATCGTGGATCGGGTCCCACTCGAAGTAGTTTCCGGAAGCCATGGTTGCCCTCGTCTAGGTGCTCCATTCCGGCCACCATCATAAGGGGAATGGTCGCATCCTCCAGCACTCCGGAGATTGCCAGGCGCCGTCCATATGGACGGCGCCTGAGGAATGCCTGACGTCCGGCCGGCCGGTTTGCCGTATCAGCCCTTATGGCGCCTGTCAGCGCTCGGTGTCACCGGAAGAGCGCCATCGGGTCCCCGACATCAACGACGCCGATACCGTCATGAGCACGGTATCCCAGGCGTTCCTGGACGACTTCCGGCATGTCGCGAACCTTTTCGAAAGGCACGGAGAGATAGAGGTTTTCCTCGGTGCGCAGCCAGCCAACGACGAGACCGAAAAACATGCCCCGCCGCCACTCGTCCGACGTCGAGTTGGCGCCGCCACCGTGGATCGTCGAACCCAGGTAGACGAGGGCGTCGCCGGCATCCATCTCCGCACGACCTATCTCGTCCTCTCTCGCTTCCCGCTCTTGCTCCCAGAGATGACTGCCGGGGACCACCCGCGTGCAGCCATTCTCTTTGGTGAAACGGGTCAGCGCGAACATCGCCTCCACCTGCAGGAGATGAGGCGGTGCGAAATGGGACCAGGCATTCTCGTCCCGGTGCAGCCACTGGTCGCTTTCCCCGGGTCCGATCTGGATGAGCTGTCCGGTGTTGAGCAGGTAGTGCTGGCAATGGGGAAGGACCAGCCTGTCGGCAATGCGCGTCATGAACGAGTCTTCGAGAAGGTCCACGAAGGCCTTCGACTTGCCGGGCAGTCCGTCAATTCTGATCGTCTTGCTGCCGTAGAACTCGACGAAGAACTCCGACGGAGGATGGCGCAGCCCGGGCTCGATGCCATCGAGGGCTCGGTCGAAGTCCTCATTGAGGACGGTCAACTGGGCAGGAGAGAGTGCCCGCTTCACAATGGCGGCACCGTCGGCCTCAAGGGCTTCGGCAAGACCAGTGGTATCGGATGCCGATTCAATCCTCTTCAATTCGATGGTCATGCGCTGTCTCCCATGCGTCTCTTGTACCACTCGACGAAATTCGTCGTTGCCCGCTCTCTCGTGGAGTATCGGCCCGGTCGATAACGCCGTGAATTCACGCCGAGCTGGTTGTCGCCGATGATCCTGGTGTCTTCGATGGTGGTGACGTCCCACATCCACGTGAGACGCTCCTCATCGTAGTCCTCGCCTTCACGCGCATCGCCATTGACCAGCCATGTCACCTCGACATCCGTATGGGTCGCGTGAACAGGCGTGAAACGAAAGAGCGCCGCATGATCCCCGGCAAGGTAGACGTAGAACAGCGGTCCGAACACCATGAGTGTCTCTCCGCCATCCCAGTCGGTGAGTCGGCCCATGAGCGGAGCCACGGGTCGGCCATCCCTTGAAAGCGTTCTGTAACCCTCCCGGATGGGTTGCCGCATGGCTGCGTGGGGCTGGCATTCATCGAAACTGTCTCCCCAGAGACCCGTGCTGCGCGTGACGATCCCCCGTTCCTCCCACGTCGCGGCCCAGGCAGCCACGGTCTCGGAGCGTGCCTGCTGGTCACGCTCTCCATCGAGCACATAGGCATTGACCGATGTGTAGCCGGGGTGTGCCGGAGCGCAGTGGTAGCACTCCCGAAAGTTCTCCACTGCAAGCTTCCAGTTCCCGGCCGTGGGATAGGCCTTGCGTGCAGCGACCTTCGCCGCACCGAGGCAGTGGTTCTCGATATAGGGGTCGAGGCGATCAGCAATCAGATCGAATTCGATGACAGCGTCATCGCCCTCTTTGGCAAGACAGATAAAGACAAGCCCCTGATAGATGCGTGTCCTGCACGCGTGAAGCGGCCAGTCCTCCGGCCGAAAATCATCGGCCATCGATCGTGCCCTGACGAGTTTGCCCTCAAGATCCCAGGTCCAGGCGTGATAGGGGCAGGTGAGGGTGCGGACGTGGTCGCATGCCTTCGTGATGATTCTCGACCCACGGTGGCGGCAGACATTGAAGAACGCGCGCACCTCCCGGTCCCTGCCTCTCACCAGGATGATCGATTCTCCGGCAATCTCGTATGTGAGAACGTCCCCGGGTTGGGGAACCGCGGAGACATGGTCGACGTAGAGCCACTGTCTGGCGACGATGCGGTTGAGATCCTCCTCGAAGATGTCCGGGTCCGTATAGAACGGCTGCTCGAGCGTCATCCCGGGCTGCTGGCGCATCAGGAGATCACAAAGCGTGACAGGACTGGCAGGAGACATGCTGTGACACCCCCGGCATGGGTCGCCGCCAGGGATTGTCATGGCAGAAACGCGGGTCGGTCAAGACCGCATACCAAGAGGGACCGGAGACGGCTCTCCGGTCCCTCTCTGAAGGGACGATTCCGGCAGCGTTACACGTCTGCCAGGTACTCCTCCCACTTCTCGTCAAGCCAGTCACCCTTTTCCACGTAAACCTGGTAGCTGGGGACGATCGGCTTGATCGTGCTGGAGGCGCGTCCGAACGCCTCATCGCTGAGGTCCGGCAGCATGCCCCTTGGCAGAATGGGTGCGGTCCACAGATTGTCCGTGATCACGGTCTGTGCTTCCGGAGAGACGGACCAGTTGATGAACTCGTTGCAGACGTCGACCTTGTCACTCCCCTGGACGATGCACCAGGAGCCGTAGTCGATCACCCCGCCCTCCTTGGGAAAGGTGGAACGCACCGGAAAGCCGTCGGTCGCCATCACCCAGGTGACGTCATGGTAGTACTGACCGGCTGTCAGTTCGCCGGACTGCAGCATCGCCTGGAACTGGCCCTCGTCGTTGAACCACAGGCGCACGTTGTTCTTGAGTTCCGCCGCCTTCTCCATGCAGGTGATGAGCCCCTCTTCGGAGTTCAGGATCTCGTTGCCACCGTGGTACACGGCAGCGACGATATCGAGGAGATAGCTTGAGGACACGTTGCGGCCCCATCCAAGCTCGCCTTCGAACTTCGGATCCCAGGCGTCACCCCACGAGACCGGAGGATCCGGCCACCTCTCGGTGTTGGTGACAAAGGTGGCGTACCAGGCCAGCACCGGCGCCCCGATGGGGCTCCCCGCGGCATTGCGCAGAATGAGGTAGTCATGGACGTTCTGGATGTTGGGAATGTTCGCTTCGTCCAGGGGAATGAAGACTTCCGTGGCCCGGCGCATCGAACCCTGAGCCGCCATTGTGACGTCAACAGCGGGACTACCGGCCGCGATGCTGTTCTTCAGGGTCACGAACCACTGGAATCCACCTGGCTGGGATATGGTCTCGATCTCGATGCCCGTCTCTTTCGTAAAGGCAGGGTAGGCATACTGGGACAGCATGTCCTCGAAGTAGCCGCCGTAGGACGACACCTTGATCGGCTCTGCAGCCCAGGCGCGCCGCAGGACAGAAGGCGTGGCGAGCACACCGCCTGCCGCTGCCGTTCCTTTCAGGACGAAGCGCCGATTGATAGGATGGCTGATCATTGCAGGGTTTGACCTCCCAAAGTTGTGGGAGACAATTTATGCATGATTGAAGGGACTCAACAAGTGTTTGTGACACCTTCAATCATCTGTGCATCCGTGCGTTGAGGAACCCGAGGCATGGTGAACCTGAACCAGCGTCTCGATGGAGGCGGCATTCTCATTCTCGATGGCGCCACGGGAACGGAACTCGAGAGAAGGGGGGCACCGATGAGTACCGGCGCCTGGTGTGCCCTTGCCACGGAACTAGCACCCCAGATCCTGCTCGAGATCCACGAGGACTACGTCCGCTCAGGCGCCGACATCATCACCGCCAACACGTTTTCCAACGCCCGCCACATGCTGGAACAAGCCGGAGCCGGCGACAGGGTGGCCCATCTCACCCGCCGGGCAGTGGAGATTGCCCAGCGTGCCCGTGATCGGACGTCAGGCGGTCGTGACGTTGCTGTAGCCCTCTCCCTATCCCACCAGATGCCCATGATTCCCGGGGATGCTCGCGACGATCCTTCGCTGCGTCCGTCCCCCGACGTCGTGCTCGCCAATTTCCAGGAGATGGCAGCGGCGGGGTGTGAGGCCGGAGTCGACCTGATCCTTCTCGAGATGATGTCGCGACCGATGCATATGGACTTGGCCCTGGAGGCGGCAAGCGAGACCGGACTTCCATACTGGTGCGGCCTGAGCGCCCGGTCTGTTGACGGAAAGATCGTCAGTTATGTGTGGGAGGACTATCCGTTTTCCGACTGTGTCGAAACGGCTTTGAAGGGAAGGCCGGACGTTGTGGGTGTCATGCACAGCAATGTTGATGTCACCGGCCCGGCGCTTGACATTCTGCGCAGGCAATGGAAGGGGCCGATGAGCGTCTATCCGGATTCGGGATTCTTCCGCATGCCCGAGTGGCAATTCACTGACATCATCGCCCCGGCGGACCTCGTCAGTGAGGCTCGCCACTGGATCGACAAGGGAGTGCGTGTCCTGGGAGGATGTTGCGGTCTTGGAATCGACCACATCGAAGCCCTTGCAGGCCTCAGGGGAGGCTCCGGCTCAATTGCCGGTTGACCGGCCCCGTGACATACTTCCGTTCTCCGGGTCTGAAGCGGCCCGACCGGAACCTTTGCTCCAGAACACGAACATCGGGAGATCACATGACATGAGACCTTTGAACACTGCGCGAATCACGTCCATGGTCGGGGCGGTGACCCTGACGATAGGGTCGGCATCGCTCGCCATGGCCGACGACATCAAGGTTGGAGTCCTGCTTGGCTTCACCGGGCCGATTGAATCCCTCACCCCTGACATGGCGGAGGCGGCGGAACTCGCCCTGGAGGAAGTCACGGCATCAGGTGCGTTGCTCGACGGCCGTTCGATCGTGTCCGTGCGTGGTGATTCGACCTGCATCGATGCTGCCGCGGCAACGGCGTCGGCCGAACGCCTCGTGACCTCTGATTCCGTTGTCGCGATCATGGGAGCGGACTGTTCAGGTGTCACCATTGCCGTCACCAACAATGTCGCCGTGCCCAACGGCATCGTCATCGTCTCGCCATCGGCAACATCGCCGGCCCTGACGACGATCGAGGACAATGGCCTGTTCTTCCGCACGGCCCCCTCCGATGCCCGCCAGGGCGAGGTCATAGCCGAGATTCTCGTGAGTGAGGGCGTCACCAGCGTTGCCGTCACCTACACCAACAACGACTATGGCAAGGGTCTGGCGGCGAGCTTTGAAGGAGCGTTCCAGGCTCTTGGTGGAAGCGTGGCCGCCACGGTTCCCCATGAGGATGGCAAGGGGGACTATTCAGCGGAAGTCGCCAACCTGGCGGCGTCCGGAGCGGAGCATCTCGCCGTCTTCGGCTATGCCGACCAGGGCGGGAAGGGAATCATTCAGGCTTCCGTCGACACCGGCGCTTTCGAGAATTTCGTCATCGCGGACGGCATGATCGGTGACGCTGTCATCGAAGCGCTTGGCGATGCAGCGGCCAACACGATCGGCACGCTGCCGGGTTCCGACGCCCCCGAGGCTGCCGAGTATGCCAGCTACGCCATGGACAACGGCAGGGCGGGAGACTGCCCGTTCTGCGGCAATTCCTATGACGCAGCAGCTCTCATTGCGCTTGCCATCCAGGCGGCCGGCTCGACCGACTCGGCGGCTGTCAGTTCCAGCCTGCTTGGGGTTGCCAATGCTCCAGGCGAGGCCATCGGACCTGGTGATCTCGCCCGCGGTCTTGCTCTCCTCGCCGACGGGAGCGACATCGACTATGTCGGCGCCACAGGCGTGGAACTGACGGATATCGGCGAGTCCTTTGGTTCGTACAAGCGGTTGGCCATCGTCGACGGCGCATTCGAGACTGTCGCCATTCACTGAACCACTGACGTTTCATCAGGATCTGGCGGCTGACGGTCGCCAGATCCCTTTGTCTGCCGGATCATTCGCATGATCCGCATCCATGCCCTGACCAGGCACTTCGGGGGTCTGAGGGCCGTGGACGGCGTTTCCCTGACCATCGATGAGGGGACGATCACAGGGCTCATCGGTCCCAATGGCGCCGGGAAGACCACGCTCTTCAACATCATTGCCGGCATGTTGTCGCCGACCTCCGGGGAGGTCTGGCTTCACGACGAGAACATCACCGGTCTGCCACCCCACGAACTGTTTCATCGCGGCCTGCTGCGAACTTTCCAGATCGCTCAGGAATTCTCCCGCCTTACCGTGCGCGAAAACCTGATGATGGTTCCGGGAAGCCAGTCAGGTGAAAGTCTCGTCAAGGTCTGGTTGCAGCCATCACGCGTCCGCCACGAAGAGGAGGCCGTCGCCAGGAAAGCCTCTGAAGTGATCGAGTTCCTTGATCTCGATGAGGTCGCAGATGAAGTGGCTGGCAATCTTTCCGGGGGGCAGAAGAAGCTCCTCGAACTCGGACGGACCATGATGGTTGATGCCAGGATCGTTCTTCTCGACGAGGTGGGCGCCGGCGTCAACCGCACTCTGCTGCGATCCATCGGTGATGCCATCATCCGGCTCAACCGGGAGCGCGGTTACACCTTTTGCATGATCGAGCACGACATGGACTTTGTCTCTCGCCTGTGTGACCCCGTGGTGGTCATGGCCGAGGGCAAGGTACTGACGACCGGGAGCGCGCTCGATGTCACATCCGATGCCCGCGTTATCGAAGCCTACCTCGGCCGCCGGGGCGCGCGAGAAGTTTCATGAAAGTGCTCTTCGGCGAAGACATGACGGGTGGATACGGCGGCGCCGACATTCTCCACGGTTGCAGCGTCCGGGTCGAGGCGGGCGAGATTGTCGTCATCGTCGGACCCAACGGGGCCGGAAAATCGACAGCCATGCGGGCAATCTTCGGCATGATCGACCTTGGCCGTGGCAGGGTCATGCTCGATGATACGGACATCACGGGACTGTCGATGCGCGAACGGGTGCGCCGCGGCATGGCCTTCGTGCCTCAGACCGCCAACGTGTTTGCCGGGATGACCGTCCGGGAGAACCTCGAGATGGGCGCATTCCTGCGCCGGGATGATGTCTCGGAAACGCTCGCGAGCGTTCTCGAACTGTTTCCGGTTCTCAAGGACAGGTTGCGGCAACCGGCTGGTGAACTCTCAGGCGGACAGCGTCAGCAGGTTGCCGTCGCACGTGCGCTGATGACGGAACCCGATGTCCTCATGCTCGATGAGCCGACAGCCGGTGTTTCGCCGATCGTGATGGATGATCTCTTCGATCGCATCATCGGCATCCGCGCCAGCGGCGTTGCGGTTCTCATGGTCGAGCAGAATGCCGCCCAGGCCCTTTCCATCGCTGACCGGGGCTATGTTCTCGTGACCGGCGAGAACCGGCATACGGCGAGTGGCAGGGAGCTGCTGGCCGATGAGAACGTCCGCCGTTCGTTTCTGGGAGGCTGATGGTGGACGACATTCTCAATGCCGGTGTCCTGTTCACCAACTTCGTGTTGGTTCCCGGTATTGCCTATGGTTCACAACTGGCTCTGTGCGCCCTGGGCCTCACCATCATCTTCGGCATTCTCCGCTTCGCCAATTTTGCCCATGGCGATGTCATGGCGTTCGGAACCATGGTCACGATCTTCGCAATCTGGCTGTTCCAGGACCTCGGCCTCACCATCAGGCCCTTGCCGACGGCGCTGATTGCCATGCCTGCAGGCATTGCCGCGGCCATCGGGGTCTGCCTTCTGACCGATCGTTGTGTTTACCGATTCCACCGCCGCAAGAGAAGCCCGGCGATCATGTTCGTCATTTCTTCTTTCGGCGTCATGCTGGTGATGAACGGCCTCGTTCGGATGGCGATCGGCACGAAGGACAGGAGTCTGGACGATGGCGCGCGGTTCCTTCTCAAGGTTCGGGAATTCAGGGACGCGACCGGGTTGCAGGAGGGACTCGCCATCAAGGTCTCGCAAGGCCTCACCGTTGCTGTGACGTGCCTTGCCGGCACACTGCTCTTCTGGTTCCTGCAGCGAACGCGCACCGGCAAGGCGATGAGGGCGTGGTCGGACAACGAGGACCTGGCACTCCTGAGCGGTGTCAGTCCCGAGCGCATCGTGATGGTGGCGTGGCTCATTTCTGCAACACTCGCCACTGTGGCCGGCACGCTCTATGGCCTCGACAAGAGTTTCAGGCCCTACACCTACTTCAACCTGCTGTTGCCCACATTTGCCGCTGCCATTGTCGGCGGCATCGGACACCCTCTCGGCGCTGTCATCGGCGGATACGTGGTCGCATTCTCCGAGATCGCTCTCACCTATGCCTACCGCAAGTTCCTCATCTACCTTTTTCCCGAAGGCTGGCAACCCGAGGGGCTCATCCAGGTCATGGCGACGGAATACAAGTTCGCCGTCAGTTTCATTATTCTCATCGTGGTGCTTCTGATCCGCCCGACCGGAATCTTCAGGGGCAAGGTCATCTGATCATGGCAACCCGCGGAATGCTCTGCCTTGCTGCGATGGTGGCCCTTCTCGTCATCACGGGTCTGGGACAGTCCTGGGTGGTGGCTCTCTCCATACTCAACCTGTGCTTGATTTCGGCCATCATGGCCCTGGGTCTCAACATGCAGTGGGGCTATGCCGGTCTCTTCAATGTCGGTGTCATGGGCTTTGCAGCTCTGGGCGGAATAGCCGCGACCCTGGTGTCGGTGGCGCCGGTAGACACCGCATGGGATGTCGCAGGGACCGATCTTGCGTGGACCGGTATCACGATCGGTGTCGCCGTGCTGGCTGTGGTCCTGGTACGTCGGCTCATCGGCCCTGGAAGGTGGCGTGTGGCGGCGACAACGGTCGTGCTGCTGGTGGGCCTGGGTTTCCTGCATCGCTTCTTCGATCCGGCGGTCGAGGCCATCGAGTCCGTGGATCCGGCACGGACGGGTTTTCTCGGCGGTCTTGATCTGCCGATCATCCTGGGATGGCCGGCAGGCGGTCTGGCTGCCGCCGGCGCGGCATGGCTCATCGCCCGGGTGGCCCTCGGATTGCGGGCCGACTACCTCGCCATTGCCACCCTGGGGATTGCCGAGATGGTGCTCGCGGTCATCAAGAACGAGGACTGGCTCACCCGGGGCGTGCGGAATGTGACGGGCCTCGATCGCCCCGTGCCTTACGAAATCGGCCTGCAACAGTCCTCCCGTTTCCAGGAGCTAGCGGCGTTCCTGGGAACTGATGTCCAGACGGCCTCCACCATCGCCGTCAAACTCTGCTATGCGGGGCTCTTCGCCTCGGTTCTGGCGGGTCTCCTTGTCCTCGCCGAGAAGGCGCTCCATTCGCCCTGGGGACGCATGATGCGGGCCATCCGTGACAACGAGACCAGCGCCGCGGCCATGGGCAAGAACATCAAGGCGCGTCATCTCGAGATATTCGTGCTGGGCGCGGCCGTCATCGGCGTGGCCGGCGCCATGCTGACCACGCTGGAGGGTCAATTCACGCCGGGGAGCTACCAGCCGCTGCGCTTCACCTTTCTCATCTGGGTGATGGTCATCATCGGCGGATCCGGCAACAACTGGGGTGCGGTTCTCGGAGGTTTTCTGGTCTGGTTCGTGTGGATCGAGGCCGAGCCCGCCGGACTGTGGCTGGCCGGATTCCTGGTGACCATCGCCGGGGAAGGAAGCACCCTGGCCGGCTACATCCTCGACGGCGCCCCCTACACGCGAGTCCTTGTCATGGGGCTCATCCTCCTTCTCGTCCTGCGCTTCGCACCAGGAGGGCTTCTTCCCGCAAGGCCTCGCCGCCAGGCGTGAGCATGCCGGTCATGGCCGCAATTTGATGGCGATTCGGCAATGGTCGCTCGGACCCCATTCGTCCGGTTCGTTGAGGGCGCGGACGTTGAGGTCAAGGTCTCGTGAGGCGAAGACATAGTCGAGCTGGCGATCCGCCGTGTCAGGCGACCGCCCGATTGTGTGCCAGGTGGGGACATTCCTGCTCTCCCCTGGCAATGTTGCCGGCCACGGATGGGCCCTTCTGCCATCGGGGAATTGTGGCCCGACAAGAGAAAGGCCCATCGCCTCCAGTCGATCGAACACGGTCCGGTAGCGCGCCGCCCAGTACGGACTGCCATCGGCGCTGTAGCCGTACATCAGGTTCAGATTCCCTGCAGCGACAATCCGGTGTCCGTGCTGCCGTGCAACGAATGCCGCCAGGTCCGAGACCAGCCTGTGGGACGAGGCGTCCGAGTAGATCAGGCTTCCCGTTTGGCTGAGGGGGCTTTCGAGTTCCGCGTAGAGCACACCGCCATGAAGGGTTCGCCCGACTTCGGGATTACGCGTGCTGCGGTGAGGGTGCCGGGCGAGGAAACCGCAAGATCACCGGGGCAGGCGTCACCGACAGGTCTGGTGCTCGCCCACTCCACCGTCACGCGATCCGACAGCACGGCAATCGCCGTGCGCCACTTGATTCTCCCGCCCCGTTCCGCGGGAGACCAGGGCGCCGGATCAACCTCGATCAACTTGGCGCAGTCTTTCGGCAGCCGGCAGACCTCCTGAAGGAGCGCCAGGTCGACGTTCGAGTCAACGAGGTTGCGCCAGGACTCTTGCTTGTGCGCCATGTTCCAGCAAACGATCCTCACGGTGTCATCGGGCATCGGTCCATCCGGGGCCGGTGTCACGTTGACGCATATCGGTGGTGGGGATGCGTGGACGAAGACGCTCCCGGCACTCCAGGTCGGGGCGCCTGTGGGACACATCGCTGTGCATTCGAGCCAACGGTGTCATGTCCGCCTGGCAATGGACATCGGACGCCATCAGGTCGGGTCTTGCGGATGTCCTGCGGCGAGGCCGGCGAGGGTCGCGTGGATGCGCGTGATCAGTTCCGGCACATCGTCCGGAGGGACGGTGTTACCGGCGACATAGGCGGTGACGATCTCGGTTGTCATCTCGAGGATATCAGCCTTGTCGACGGCGGACAGCATCGCCTTCTCCATCGGTTCTCCCGCTCCCTTGTCAGTGACGCCATGGTGCGTGTGATCGACGCCAATGTCACGAATTGGCGCCCCGGGCCGGCCTATGCTATCCCTTGGGGTGGATGCAATGTGAGTCCCCAACCGATGAACATCCCCCGCATCGCGCTGGCATCGGATCATGCGGGATATGCGTTGAAGTCGGTTCTGCTGAGCACACTCGACGCGTGGCAGATCGATGCTCTCGATCTCGGGACCACGGGAACCGATCCGGTAGACTACCCCGATTACGCCATGCGCATGGTCTCGTGTCTCGTCGAGGGGAGGGCCAGGCAGGGGGTCCTGGTTTGCGGCACGGGGATCGGCATCGCCATGGCGGCGAATCGTCACAAAGCTGTCCGCGCCGCCGTCTGTCATGATGTCACATCCGCCGTGCTGGCGCGCCGCCACAACGACGCCAACGTGCTCGCACTCGGCGGGCGGCTGATCGGTGAGGAAACGGCACGCCAGTGCCTGCGTGCCTTCATCGATACCCGCTTTGACGGCGGTCGCCACACGCACCGTGTCGACAAGTTGTCGGACACGGATCACTTGCGCTAGAAGGCGCGGTCCCGATTCCGGAGCGATGACCATGGCGAACCGACAGACCGGTCCATTCTCACATGAACTGGCGAGGAACGATCCCCTGATCTTCGATGCCCTCGCCGGCGAACTGAAACGCCAGCAGGAGCAGATCGAACTGATCGCCTCGGAGAACATCGTATCGTCGGCTGTACTGGAGGCCCAGGGATCCGTTCTTACCAACAAGTACGCCGAAGGCTATCCAGGACGCCGCTACTACGGCGGTTGCGAGCATGTCGACATCGCCGAACGTATTGCCATCGAGCGGGCGAAGGAACTCTTCGGTTGCGCCTGGGTCAACGTGCAACCGCATTCAGGCGCCCAGGCCAATGGCGCCGTGTTGCTCGCGCTGCTCAAGCCCGGCGACACCATTCTGGGCATGGCGCTTGACCATGGCGGCCATCTCACTCACGGCGCCCGGCCCAACATCTCCGGCAAGTGGTTCAATGCCGTCGGCTACGGAACCGACCGTGAGACCGGACTCATCGACTACGACCAGGTGGAGCGCCTTGCCGGTGAGCACAGACCGGCGCTGATCATCGCCGGCGGCTCTGCCTACTCCCGGATCATCGACTTTGCGCGTCTGCGCGCCATTGCCGATTCGGTGGGTGCCTGGTTCATGGTCGACATGGCGCATTTTGCCGGTCTTGTGGCCGCCGGAATCCACCCCGATCCCCTGCCGCACGCTCATGTGTGCACCACCACCACCCACAAGACCCTGCGGGGGCCACGGGGAGGCATGATTCTCTCCAGCGACGCCGACATCGGCCGGAAGATCGATTCCGCGGTCTTTCCCGGCCTCCAGGGCGGGCCGCTCATGCACGTGATCGCCGCCAAGGCGGTCGCACTTGGCGAGGCAATGCAACCCGGGTTCAAGGACTACGCCCAGGCAGTTGTCGACAATGCCAGGACCCTTGCCGAGACCCTCGTCAAGGGCGGTCTGGCGATCGTGTCGGGAGGAACGGACACCCATGTCATGCTGGTTGACCTCAGACCCAAGGGGCTGACCGGCAACCGTGCCGAAAAGAGCCTCGAACGTGCCAGGATTACCTGCAACAAGAACACCATTCCCTTTGATCCCGAAAAACCGACTGTGGCATCGGGAATCAGGCTCGGAACGCCGGCGGCCACCACCCGGGGATTTTCTACCGCTGAATTCGGTATGGTTGCCGACATGATCGTCGAAGTGCTTGATTCACTTGCGGCACATCCCGACGATAACGGCGCGGTAGAGCAGGAAGTCGAGACGCGGGTGCTGGATCTGTGTCGCCGCTTTCCGGTCTACGGGGGTTGATGCGAGGTCGATCATGAAATGCCCGGCGTGCAAGAGTGACATGACGCAGGTCAAGGACTCGCGTCCGGCGGAAGATGGAGGGGCTGTACGCCGGCGCCGGGAATGCACCCGCTGCGGAGTGCGTTTCACGACCTATGAACGCCTGCAGCTGCGGGTCATGATGATCATCAAGAAGTCCGGTGAGCGAGTGCCGTTCAACCGTGACAAGTTGGCCGGTTCGATTCTGGTCGCCATGCGCAAACGCCCGTTCTCGGAAGATCAACTCGATCACCTTGTCGCTGATATCCAGCGTCAACTCGAACATCTCGGTGAGCGGGAGGTCCACAGCAGCGTTGTCGGAGAGATGGTGCTGTCTGCCCTTTCCAGGGTTGATGATGTCGCCTTCGTACGGTTCGCATCTGTCTATCGAAATTTCGACAATGCCAGGGATTTTGCGAAATTTATCGAGGGAATCTGACAAAAGACATTAACATCACTCCGCAAACGGGCGTGGACCCCGCGGACCACCATCACATGACGGCGGCGCTGGCCCTTGCCAGACGCAATCTGGGTTCGACCTGGCCCAATCCGTCGGTCGGATGCGTCATCGTGAGCGACGGAGTCGTTGTCGGACGAGGGATCACCGCGCCCGGCGGCAGACCGCATGGCGAAGCCACTGCCCTCGCCATGGCGGGTGGGCATGCGAGGGGAGCGACAGCCTACGTTGCCCTGGAGCCCTGTGCCCATCGCAGGAATGGATCATCGTGTTCGGACTCTCTGGTTCATGCCGGCCTGAAACGTGTCGTCGTGCCCATGACAGACCCCGATCCGCGGACATCGGGCCGGGGAATCACGCGTCTGCGCGAGGCCGGAATCGATGTTGACGTCGGGCTCCTGGCACAACAGGCGCGTGACCTTCATGCCGGTTTCACGTCGAGGATCATCACCGGCCGGCCTCTCGTAACCCTCAAGGTCGCGACGTCCCTCGATGGCAGGATTGCGACGTCAACCGGAGAGAGCCGATGGATCACGGGTCCGCAAGCGCGCCGTGCCGCCCATGGTCTGCGCCTCGACCACGATGCCATCCTTATCGGGCGTCGCACCGCTGACATCGATGACCCACTCCTGACCTGTCGACTCGAAGGCCTCGAACATCGCTCGCCGGTGCGAATAGTGGCCGACAGCAATCTCGACCTTGCTCGCGGGTCGGCTCTCGTGGCCTCCGCCGCGGACATTCCGACGTGGATCGTTTGCGCCAGGGATGCAGATGTGGCCCGAAAGGAGACCCTGCGTGAAGCGCATGTCGACGTGATCGAAGTTGATCGCGACCACTCGGGCAGTGTTTCCCCGAGGGCATTGATGGCCGCCCTGGGCTCGAGAGGGTTGACGCGCCTGCTGGTTGAGGGTGGCGCTCTCCTGGCAGGCAGTCTGGCGCGCGATGGCCTCGTGGATCGCGTTGCCTGGTTTCACGCGCCGCTCCTTCTCGGCCATGACGCGTCGGCATCCCTGGCCGGTCTCGACGTGCCTTCGCTGTCGGATGCGCGGCAATGGCGCGTCCTCTACCACCGCACATGGGGCCAGGACGGGTTGACCATGCTGGCATCCGGCGTTAACGCAGGCACATGTTCTCAGGTATCGTGACAGACTGTGGTCAGGTATGTTCTCTGGACAGCAACGCCGACGGCCTCGTCGTCGGCATCGCCACGTCCTGGGATCTTGACAAGATCGACACGGGCGCCTCCATCGCCTGTTCCGGGACCTGCCTGACCCTGACAGAGAAATCCAACGGACGGTTCAGTGCGGATGTCTCGCGAGAAACCATGTCGCGTACAACTCTGGGACTCTGGAAGGTGGGTTCACCGGTCAACCTCGAACGGTCCCTGGCCATGGGAGAGGAGATCGGAGGTCACCTGGTGTCTGGTCACGTCGATGCGGTGGCGAAAGTCTCCCGCGTGGAAGAGCATGCCGATTCGACCGACATGACATTCTGCGCCCCGGCAAGCGTGGCGCCCTTCATTGCCGAAAAGGGCTCCATCGCCCTGGATGGCGTGTCGCTCACCATCACCTTCGTGGAGGACCGTGAACAGGACTGCCAGTTCGGCGTGAGCATCATTCCCCACACGCGCCATGTCACCACCTTCTCCGAACTGGCCACTGGTGATCGCGTCAATCTGGAAATCGACATGCTGGCGCGCTATATGCACCGTCTCCTGGAATCGCGTCACGGACGACGCTGAGGGCAAGATGTCGACTGCACCTCATATCCTGCTCCTTGAAGCCCGCTACTATCGCGATATCACGGATATGCTGGCCGCGGGCGCCATCGCGGCACTCGAAGACTGGGGGGCTACCTGGGAACGGGTGGAACTGTCGGGTGCCTTCGAGATTCCCGGCGGTCTGCGCATGGCGATTGCTACCAGCCGGTACGACGGATACCTGGCGCTGGGCTGCGTGATCCGCGGCGAAACCTCCCACTACGATCACATCTGTACCGAGGTGGCGCGTGGGATCAATGATCTTGCGATCCGTTACATTGCCCCTGTCGGGTTCGGTGTCCTGACGGTGGAGAACTACGAACAGGCCTGCGAGCGCGCGGATCCCGCACGCAGGAACAAGGGCAGGGAAGCAGCCATCGCCTGCATCAAGATGGTCGAACTCGCCGCCACCTTGCGTGTGACGGGATGAATGCCGCGGCGGCCAGCCGCCGTGCGTCCCGGCTTGCTGCCGTCCAGGTTCTCTATGAAATCGACCGCAGAGCGGCGTCCGTCGAAGACGTAATTGCCGCGGCGTGCGCCCAGGGTGCGGTCCTCGATGAGAGTGGGCTCAGCCATCCTGCCGATGAGCTTTTGCTGACGTCAGTTGCACGGGTTGCGATGGACCACCGGGAGACCCTCGACGGCATGATCGACGATGCCCTGGCGTCGAGCTGGACAACGGCGCGTCTCGAGACCCTGATGCGGGCCGTTCTGCGTGCCGGTACAGGAGAACTCCTTGTCAGCAGCGACGTGCCTGCGCGCGTGGTCATCAGCGACTATGTGGATATCGCCCATGCCTTCTGGGAACGCGGCGAGCCTGGCATGATCAATGCCGTTCTCGATCGCCTGGCGCGCCGCCTGCGAGCAGCGGAGTTCGACACGTGAGCGGCGGTGACGAATTCACGGTCATTCGGGACGTGATGGCGCCTCTCGCCCATCACCCTGGCGCGCGTGATCTTGACGATGACGGCGCGGTGCTGACAGTGCCGTCCGGCATGGACCTGGCGATCACCAAGGACATGATGGTCGAGGGAGTCCACTTCCTCGCGGACGATCCGGCGGACCTCGTCGCCCGCAAGCTGCTCCGGACCAATCTTTCGGACCTTGCCGCCATGGGGGCACAACCGTGCGCTTATCTCCTGGGGCTCGCATCGGACCGGCGGCGAGGGCGGGAATGGCTGGAGGGGTTTGCCCGCGGTCTGGCGCGTGATCAGGAGGAGTACGGAGTCAGTCTGCTCGGTGGTGACACCGTGGCGGCCGAACGCGGTCTCCTGACTCTGTCGATCACCGCCTTCGGTGAGATTCCTGCCGGAATGTCCTTTGCCAGGGAACGGGCGATGGCGGGAGACGTGGTTGCCGTCACCGGAACCATCGGAGATGCGGCGCTGGGACTTCTCGTGCGCACCGGCGTCCTTCGCGGGCTCGGCAAATCGCTCGAAACCGGGCTGGTTTCCCGTTACCAGCTGCCGGAACCCCGAGTCTCTTCAGGCGTAGCCTTGCGCGGTGTCGTTCACGGCGCGATCGACATCTCGGACGGCCTTCTCGCGGATGCATCACACATGGCTGCCGCGTCCGGAATCGCCATGGAACTTGCCGTTGAGGCCATTCCATTCTCCGACGCCACTAGGCAGGCGATCCACCGCGATCCGGCGTTGCGCGACCGGGCGCTCTGCGGAGGAGACGATTATGAACTCCTCGTGACCCTGACTCCCGGTGACGTGGCCCGTGCCCGCAACATCGTCCGGCGATGCGGAACCTCCCTGACGGTGATCGGACGCTGCCAGGAGGGTTCCGGTGTCACCTTTCTCGATGACGAGGGCTTACCTCTCGACATCGTTGATACCGGATGGCGCCACAGCGTCCTGGCGGCGGGTCCCCTGGACCAGGGCCATTGAATTTGCGTGCGTGATCTGTCTATAAACCATCCTTCCTGAATTCGCGGACTGCGTCGGACAACGGCCGGGTCCGGCGCTGCGCCTCAGGAACATCCCGGCCGGACTTCACGTCAGGGAGCAAGGGAACGATGGATCCCCTTTACTTTGCCATCGCCTGTGGCGTCGTGGCAGTTCTTTATGGATTGCTGGCAATTCGCAAGGTCATGGCGCAGAGCGCGGGCAGTGAGCGGATGCAGGACATTGCCGCCGCCATCCAGGAAGGCGCGCAGGCCTATCTCAACAGGCAATACCTGTCGGTTGCCATCGTCGGCGTGGTGATCTTCGTGCTGCTTCTGGTGGCGCTGGGCACCAGCCAGGCAGTCGGCTTTGCCATTGGCGCCATTCTTTCGGGGGCCGCGGGCTACACGGGAATGCTGGTGTCGGTGCGCGCCAACGTGCGAACCGCTGAAGCGGCCCGCGAGAGCCTCGAGCGGGCGTTGTCGGTTGCCGTCAATGCCGGCACGGTCACGGGAATCCTGGTCGTCGGCCTGGGGCTTCTTGGCGTCGCCGTCTATTTTCTCGTCCTGCTTGATCTTGGCGTCGCGCAGCGCGAGGTCGTCGAGGCCCTGGTTGCCCTGGGCTTCGGTGGATCCCTGATTTCTATCTTTGCACGACTGGGCGGTGGCATCTTCACCAAGGGTGCGGACGTCGGCGCCGATCTCGTGGGCAAGGTGGAAGCCGGCATTCCCGAGGACGATCCCCGCAATCCGGCCGTGATCGCCGACAATGTCGGCGACAACGTCGGCGATTGCGCCGGCATGGCCGCCGATCTCTTCGAGACCTACGCCGTCACCTTCGTTGCCACCATTCTCCTTGGCACCATTTTCTTCGACGGCGCGGCGGAAGCGAGCATGATGGTCTTCCCCCTCGTCCTGGGAGGCGCCTGCATCCTGGGTACAATTCTGGGCAGCTTCTTCATGAAGCTGGGTCGTGGCGGCAACATCATGTGGGCGCTCTACAAGGGATTCATCGTGACGTCGGTGATTTCCGCACTGCTGTTCATCCCGGTGACGGACTGGGTGATCGGTCTCGACAGCGAGTTTACCGTCGCCGGCACCTCGTTCACCGGCTGGGACATGTTCGTGTGCGGCATTCTCGGACTTGTCATCACCGGCCTGCTGATCGTCATCACGGAGTACTACACCTCGACGGAGTACCGCCCCGTGCGGGTCATCGCGAAAGCCTCGACGACGGGGCACGGGACCAACATCATCCAGGGCCTTGCCCTGTCGATGGAAGCCACCGCCGCACCGGTGATCGTCATCGCGGCCGGTATCGTCGTTGGCTACCTGATTGCCGGCCTGTTCGGCATTGCCATCACTGTGACCACGATGCTGGCGCTGGCCGGAGTCGTGGTCACCCTCGATGCCTACGGACCGGTCACCGACAACGCGGGCGGCATTGCCGAGATGGCCGAACTGCCGGAGGAGGTGCGAAAGACGACCGATGCCCTCGATGCCGTTGGCAACACGACCAAGGCGGTGACAAAGGGCTACGCCATCGGCTCGGCCGGACTGGCGGCACTCGTCCTGTTTGCCGCCTATGTCGAGGATCTCTCGCACTACTTCCCGGACCTCGATGTCACGTTCCGCCTCAGTGACCCCTTCGTGGTGGTCGGCCTCTTCATTGGCGGCTTGCTGCCCTACCTCTTCGGATCCCTGGCGATGCAGGCTGTCGGCCGCGCCGCGGGTTCCGTGGTGGAGGAGGTCAGGCGCCAGTTCCGCGAGATCGCCGGGATCATGGAAGGAACGGCAAGGCCTGACTACAGCCGGGCGGTTGACATGCTGACGAAGGCGGCCATCCGCGAGATGATCATTCCCTCGCTGCTGCCGGTCCTGGCGCCGATCGTGCTGTGGCTCGTCATCCGGGCGATCGCGGGCGAAGTGGCAGCCTTTGCGTCACTCGGCGCGATGCTGCTGGGCACAATCGTGACAGGGCTCTTCGTGGCGCTTTCAATGACGTCGGGTGGTGGCGCTTGGGATAATGCCAAGAAGTACATCGAGGACGGACATCATGGCGGCAAGGGTTCGGAGGCCCACCATGCTGCCGTGACCGGTGACACCGTGGGAGATCCCTACAAGGACACGGCAGGCCCGGCTGTCAATCCAATGATCAAGATCGTCAACATCGTCGCCCTGTTGCTTCTTGCCACGCTCGGTGGCTGGTCCTGACGTGGTTTCTTCCCGGAACGCGGAGCAGCAGCCTTTCCGATGAGGCCTGCGTTCCGGGGTTTCCACCCCTCTTTCGGCCGCAGGGCAAGGGGGGATCGTCACCAGCCATGTTTCGACACGCCCAGACGGGGAAGGGCCCCCTCGATCCCTGACAGGGCCGGGTTTCGGAGAGCAGGGTAGTTTCCCTGCCTCCGATCCATGGTGTGCGCTTCAGGGTGTGGGGAACTGGGCCGTGGTTCCGGGTGCGTCGAAGCGCCCGATATTGCCGAGCAGTTGTTCGAGGAGGCCGAGATCGCGTCCGTGCGTTGGTGTGGCGCGGGAAACGGGATCGATCACGATGCCGTCCTCGATTGTCAGCATGGCAACCTCCTCGACGATTCCCGACGAATCAAAGGCGATGGCGACTACGGTCTGCGATTCCGTTTCGGGAAGGGAGAGAATTGAAGTGGTCCGGTACTGGCTGATGTAGAACCACGTGTCTTCGCCAAAGAGCGAACGCGACGATGGCGTTCCCAGCCTGCGGGTCACCTCGCTCCTGTGGTCGATGCCAGGCTCGATACCGGCCACAATCTCCCGATCCAGCACCTGGCCATGCCTTGAGACACGAGGCTCGCACGCCGCGAGTACCGTGGCGACAAGGACTGCAGCGGCTATGGTCGCAAGTTGGAAAGGTGTCATTGACCGGACCGGTTCGTGGACGTATTGAGGCCACGAACGGCGAGACAAGTCAATCCTGCAGACATGGTCACGTGGAAAGCCGTGCGACGGCTGTTCAATCGCTCCCGTTTCAGCGAGCGCGCCCATCTTCTCTACGACGCCGTTGTGGCCCAGGCTCGTACACCAGCCCTGTTCCGGTGCCATGCCATTCCCGATACTCTCGATGGCCGTTTCGAGTTTCTCGTGCTTCATGTGCTCCTCGTGATGCGTCGACTGAGGTCCAGCGGTGCCGAAGGAGACGACGCGGCGCAGGAACTCTTCGATCTCGTGTTTGCCGATCTCGATCGGGCACTGCGTGAGACCGGTGTCGGCGATCTCAAGGTGGGCTCACGGGTCCGCCGGATGGCCCAGGCCTATTTCGGACGTGCCCGTGCCCTCGATGATGCACTGGCGACCGCCGTGCCGGACACCCTCAACAAGGCGCTGGAACGGAATGTCTACGGCACGGTGTCCGTCGAGCCAGAGACGGTCAGTCGGTTGGCATGCTATGTGCGCCGCCAGGTGGCGCACCTGGACGGCATGGACAATCATCGTGTGGTCACCGGCCACATCGATTTTGCACACGTGGAGGGCGAGTGATCATGCAGATCCACCCTTTTTCACGACCTTTCGACGTAAGCCGTCTTGGTGATGGCAACACCCGACACGAACAAGTCGAGGCGACGCCAGGGGAATGCGATCGCCTGGCACGGTTTCTCGGAACGGTTGCCGTGCACCGTCTTCGGGCTGATGTCTCGCTGACTCGTCATGGCCGTCAGGTCCGGGCTGAATTCCGCGTTCGTGCCGACATCGTCCAGTCCTGTGTCGTCACTCTGGAAGATCTCGAAACAGCACTGGACGAGGAATATTCCTTGGTCTTCGATCCGGACGTCAGGCCAAGCGGCGAGTTCGACGAGCCTCTCTCCGTGACCGATGACGACCCGCCGGAGCCCCTTGTGGATGAAATGGTCGATGTTGGTGTTGCCGTCAGCGAGATGATGGCGCTTTCCCTGGATCCGTGGCCGCGCAAGCCGGGAGCCGAGATCGACAGCGACTTCGTCGCCGTCCAATCCCTCCACACATCACCCTTCGCCGTCCTGAAGTCCCTCAAGGAGGATGATTGAGCGGTTGTTCTCCCGGTGAAACGCGATTATAGAGGTCGGCGGTCTCCAAATGCGTCGAGGGCGCAAGTCATGGCAGTTCCCAAGAAGAAAGTGTCCCGTTCCCGGCGCGGTCAACGCCGGTCTCACAAGGGCCCGGGCGTTGTCGGCACGATCGAATGCGCCCATTGCGGCGAAATCAAGCTTCCCCACCATGTGTGCAGGTTCTGCGGCCACTACCGTGACCGTCCGGTCATGGAACCCAGGCAGGCTTACTGAGTCCGACTGCATGCTGCGCTGATGACCGCTTCCAAGGTCCTTGCCCTTGACGCCATGGGGGGCGACCGGGCTCCTGGAATCGTGGTGGCCGGCGCCAACATGGCCATGAAGCGCTTTCCGGATGCCCGTTTTCGTCTTGTCGGCAAGCCGGACCGGATCGGAAAGATCCTGCGCCGATTCCCGAAACTGGCCAATGTCTCGGAAGTCGTTCCTGCGGACGTGGTGATCGAGTCCGACATGAAACCATCCCTGGCACTGCGGCGGGGTGCGGGTTCCAGCATGAAGCTCGCCATCGACGACGTGCGTTCGGGCCGGGCCGCGGGCGTCGTGTCTGCCGGCAACACCGGCGCCATGATGGCGATGGCCAAGCTGGTTCTGAGGACCCTTCCGGGCATTCGCCGTCCGGCCATCGCCTCAACCTATCCGACACTGCGTGGTCAGTCGGTCATGCTTGACCTGGGCGCAAACATCGAGTGCGACGCCGACGACCTCGTTCAGTTCGCCATCATGGGGGCTGCGTTTGCACGCAGCGTCCAGGGGCTCAGCGAGCCGACCGTCGGCCTGCTCAATGTCGGCAGCGAGGAAGCAAAGGGACATGGTGAAATTCGCCGGGCCGCCGAGATCCTCAAGTCTTCCAGCCTGCCACTCAGGTTCCACGGCTTTATCGAGGGCAACGACATCACAGAAGGTACCGTCGATGTCGTCGTTGCCGACGGGTTCTCCGGGAATATCGCGCTCAAGACCTTCGAGGGGACGGCGAATCTCTATACGGGATTCCTGCGTGCGACTTTCCGCCGCTCCGTCTTTTCCAAACTGGGTTATCTGCTGGCCAAACCCGCTCTGATGGCGCTCAAGAACAGGGTCGATCCCCGGCGTTACAACGGAGGCATGTTTCTCGGCCTCAATGGCGTGGCGGTCAAGAGCCACGGCGGTACCGATGCCAGGGGTTTCGCCAATGCCATCGGCTTTGCCCTCGACATGATGAGCGAAGGATTCAACGACAAGGTGATCCTCGATCTCCGGAACGTTACGGACGGGACGATCCCGCTCGGGGGAGCCGCCACCAAGTGATCATCCGCCGGTCGGCCGTTGTTGCCACAGGGTCCTATCTCCCCGAACGCCGTATCACCAATCAAGAACTCGCAGATCGCCTCGACACATCGGACGCGTGGATACGCGAACGTACCGGCATCATGCAGCGCCATGTCGCTGCCGAAGGGGAGACGACCTCCGATCTTGCCTGTCATGCCGCGAGGCGGGCCCTGGCGCGAGGCAACCTTGGTGTTGCCGACATCGACTGCATTGTGGTGGCCACGGCGACACCTGACTACACCTTTCCGGCGACGGCCACGCAGGTGCAGGCAATGCTGGGCATGACCCACGGCTTTGCTCTTGATGTTCACGCGGTCTGCACGGGGTTCGTTTACGGCCTTGCCGTTGCCGACAACTTCATTCGCCTGGGTCAGGCCGACAGGGTGCTTCTCGTCGGCGCCGAGACCTTCTCGCGCATTCTGGACTGGGACGACCGCAGCACCTGCGTGCTGTTCGGGGACGGCGCCGGCGCCGTCATCCTTGAGGCGGCGACCGGAGACTGTGGCGTTCTGTCGACTCATCTTCATTCCGATGGCCGATACCGGGACATGCTGCATGTGGACGGCGGACCATCAACGACACGACACGTCGGCCATTTGAAGATGAACGGGCGTGAGGTGTTTCGCCATGCCACACGAAGGTTGACGGAAGTCGTCGAAGAGGCCTTGCTGGCCAACGGAATCGAGGCTTCGGCGGTGGACTGGCTGGTGCCGCATCAGGCCAACCGGAGGATCATTGATGCGACGGCGCGCAAGCTTGGCCTGGCGTCTGACAGGGTTATCGTCACCATCGACCGCCACGCCAACACCTCTGCCGCGTCGATTCCTCTGGCCCTTGCCGAGGCCACGGCGGACGGCCGCATCTCTCCGGGAGACCTGGTGCTCATCGAAGCCATGGGGGGCGGGTTCACATGGGGGGCGGCGCTCATAAGGTGGTCGGCGGCATCCCGGATAGAAGCCTCTCCAACAGGGGAGGTGGTGCGTTGAAATGCCATGGCTTTCAACCGGTTGCAGTTACAAAATCTCCCCGATAGAGTGGGTTGTCGCAACGCAGGGAGAAGCGCGGGATGCCTGGCAAAGCCTTGACACGAGCCGACATCGCCACGGCCCTCCACCAGAAGGTCGGTCTTTCCTTCAGGGAGTCGGCTGATGTCGTGGACTTTGTGATCGATGAGATTTGCGATGCGGTCGTACGGGGGGAATACGTAAAGATCGCGACCTTCGGCAGCTTCCGCCTACGTGACAAGAAGGCGCGTGTCGGCCGCAACCTCAAGACTCTGGAAGAGGTCACGATCAGTGAACGTCGCGTGTTGCTGTTCCGCCCGTCCCAGCACTTGAGACGCCGGGTGGCCTCGGGGTCGGTCGACGAAGGTTCAGGAGATCCATGAATTCCGGCAGCAAGGCGGCCACGGCATTCCGCACCATCGGCGAGGTGGCGAAAGAGCTCAAGCTCGACACACACGTCCTCCGGTTCTGGGAATCGAAGTTTCCGCAGGTCAGGCCGTTCAGGGGCGCCGGCAACAGGCGCTACTATCGTCCCGAAGACGTGGATGTCCTCAGGAAGATCAAGCGTCTTCTCCATGAGGAAGGCTATACGATCGAGGGTGCCCTGCGCCTGCTCAGCGGCTCTTCGGCAGTTGAGCCCCGCGACGGCCACGAGACCGTCCGCCAGGCCGTGAAGGAACTCGAAGAAGTGCGGCGGTTGCTGGCGAGTGTGACTTGAGCTATGTCGGTTCCGGTTCGGAGCGTGGCGCAGCCTGGTAGCGCAACGGTCTGGGGGACCGTAGGTCGCAGGTTCAAATCCTGCCGCTCCGACCACTTCTCCTCCGTTTCGCCCTAGCGATGACTGTCGAGCGCGACATCGATGTCATGGACCGGCTCATCGACGTGTCCGGCAAGCGTATCGTTGATGCCGGGTGCGGGGAGGGCGGCCTTGCCCGGGCCCTTGCCGAACGCGGTGCCGAAGTCATCGCACTTGAACCCGACCCGGTTCAGGCAGCCACCAACCGGAATGAACTCGCGGGCGGACCGATTTCCTTCTTTGAAGCCGGCGCCGAAGCGATGCCGGTTGACGATGGCTGTGTCGATGGCGTCATCTTCAGCAAGTCCCTGCATCACGTGCCGGTCGCCCTCATGGATGATGCGATCGGAGAAGCGAAGCGTGTTCTCAGATCCGGCGGCTTTCTCTATGTGCTCGAACCGGAGGCAGGCGGCAGTTACACGGAGTTGGCGAAGCCGTTTCACGACGAAACCGCGGAACGGCGCGCGGCACAGGATGTGTTGACGGAATCAACCGCAGGCGCCTTCCTCTCGCAGTTGGAAGTGCGATTTGTCGTACGCTACACGTTTACAGACTTCGAGACGTTCGTCTGCGGTGTAACAGCGCAAAGCTACAACGCCATTCCCCGCGAGGCGGTCGACACGCCCGCTGTGCGGGCGGTTTTCGAGGCGGCGCGTAATGCCACCGGTTATGCCTTCGATCAGCACATGCGTGTCAACCTCTTTACCGGCCGCACATGACCGACCTGTGGCCGGGCGATACAACCCGGCATGCGCTTCTCACGATTGCGGAAATGCAGGAGGCCGATCGCCGCGCGGTGGCCTCCGGGATTTCCGAGGACGTACTCATGGCACGCGCTGGCGCCGCCGTCGCGAAAGCCACAATGAAGTGCCTGCCGTCCGGAAGGGTCGTGGTTCTTGCCGGTCCGGGAGGGAACGGCGGCGATGGCTTTGTCGCGGCGCGGATTCTCGCAGAGCGGGGGTGGCTTGTCCGTGTCGGCGTACTGCGGCCCGAAGCCATGACAGGCGCCGCCCGCCGGATGGCGGATATGTGGACGGGTGAAACCGCGCCTGTGACCGAAGCATGCACAGGCGATGCAGACCTTGTGATTGACGCCCTTTTCGGCGCCGGTCTTGCACGCGACCTCGATCCTTCCCTTGCCGCCCTCGTCACTGGAATTCGCGCGCCCGTTGTAGCCGTCGACATGCCGAGCGGGGTTGACGGCGATACCGGAAGGGTCCGGGGCGGGGCGGTAACGGCCCGCGCAACCGTGACGTTCTGCCGGCGCAAGCCAGGGCACGTGTTGATGCCCGGAAGACGGCTGTGCGGCGATGTGACGGTTGCGGATATCGGTATCGGGGATTCGATCGTGGCGGCGGTTTCCCCCAGAATCGTCTGTAACACGCCCGCCCTGTGGCGGGATCGCTGGCCGTGGCCGTCGCCAGACGCCCACAAGCATGCTCGCGGTCACCTGGTCGTGCTGGGCGGGAGTCTCGAGTCCAGCGGCGCATCGCGGCTTGCCGCAGCTGCCGGCCTGCGTGTCGGGGCTGGTCTTGTCACCTGCGCCATGCCGCGAGCCGCCCTTCTCGCCCATGCCGCGCATCACACGGCGGTCATGAATCATGCCTTCACCGGAGCCGGGGACTTCGCGGGGCTGATGGCGGCCGGACATGTCCATGCCGGAGTGCTTGGGCCGGGCGCGGGTATGGGTGAGGGAACGCGCGACCTCGTGATGGCGGCACTCGCCGCCGGAAAGCCGCTTGTTCTCGATGCCGATGCCCTGACGGTGTTCCGCGAGTGTCGACAGGACCTCTTCGACAGGATCCATGAACACTGCGTTCTCACGCCGCATGTCGGAGAATTCCGGAGACTCTTCGACTGGACCGGTGATCGCTTGCGCGATGTCGCCCGCGCCGCGGCCGAAGCGGGATGCGTCATTCTCCTCAAGGGGCCCGACACGACGATTGCCGACCATCACGGAAGACTGGCGGTCAACGCCAACGGTTCGCCATTTCTGGCCACGGCCGGATCGGGCGATGTCCTGGCCGGCATCATCGGCGGGCTTCTGGCACAGGGGGCCCGGACTCTTGACGCCACCATGATGGGTTGCTGGCTTCATGCCGAGGCAGGAAGGCGTGATGCACCGGGCCTGGTGGCCGAGGATCTTGCCGGTCGCATGGTGCCGGTGCTGGCGGAACTGCGTCATTGAGGAGTGTCGCACTCTTGCGGCATCGGACTTTCGTCGCTATTAGGTGCGCAACGAATGGCAGGCTTCCTTGACTGGCCCGCAAGGCGCGGGCGTGGTGGAACTGGTAGACACGCCAGATTTAGGTTCTGGTGACGCAAGTCATGGGGGTTCAAGTCCCTCCGCCCGCACCACGTCATCGTTGGGGCGAATGCTGTCCGGAAGAGGTCAGGATTTTCATCAGAATGTGACGCGAAGATGGATGTAACCGAATCCCTCAACGAGGGTCTCAAGCGGGAGTACAAGGTTGTGATCGATGCGGCCCAGATGACGTCGCGTATCGATGCCCGCTTGTTGGAGCTGAAGAACTCCTCACATATCAAGGGGTTTCGGCCCGGCAAGGTCCCCATGGAGCTGTTTCGCCGAATGTACGGCGACGGGGTGGTCCAGGACGTTCTCAAGAGTACGATCGAGGAAAGTTCGAACGACGCACTTTCGGAACAGAAGATCCGCCAGGCGATGCCGGCAACAATCCAGGATGTCTCATTCTCGCAGGGCGAGAATCTCGAGTACGTTCTGGCCGTCGAGGTCATGCCCGATATCGCGCCCCTCGATCATTCGGGTATCGTTCTTTCCGCCCCTGTCGTTGAAATCAGCGAAAAGGATATCGATGAAACCGTCGATGTGCTGGCGCGTGCTGCCGGCACACCGGACGTTCTCGACGATGCCACCGGGGTCATGCTCAACGACCGCATCACGGTTGATATCGAGGTTCTGGTGGATGGTGAAAGGAACGATGATTTCAGTGTCACGAACCAGGACATGATACTGACTGAACGGAGCCTTCCGGCCAAGGTTCTTGAAGCCGTCAAGGGTCTTACCACGGGTGACAGTGTCGAGGTCGAGGACCTAGCGCCCGGTGCCGAGGAAGAGAGCGGCTCCATGGCTCTCTTCCGCATCAGTCTCCTGAAGGCGGAGCGCATGGTTCCCCACGCTGTCGATGACGACCTCGCCGTGCGATATGGCTGCGACGACCTCGACAACCTTCGCGCAGATGCGCGCAAGGAACTGGAAGGACACTTCACGGCATTCGCCCGCGCACATACCAAGCGCCGTCTTCTCGACCATCTGAACGAATCCTGTGAGTTCGAAGTTCCGTCCGGTCTTGTCGAAAACGAGTTCCAGTCGGTCTGGAAGCAGGTGGCCCCCGCCCTGGAGCAACAGGACATGGACGAGGAAGCCGTCGACAGGGAACGCGAGGACTACCGCGCCATCTCCGAGCGACGGGTTCGCCTCGGCATGCTGCTCGCCGAGGTCGGCAGGGATGCCGGCATCCAGATTGATCAGACGGACATGCAAACGGCCCTCATTCAGCAGGCGACACGATATCCCGGACGGGAAGCCGAGGTGGTGCGACATTTTCAGGAGCACCCCGAACATCTGCGGCAACTCACCGCGCCCATCCTGGAGGACCGCGTGGTCGACCATATTCTGGACGCTGCGACATGCGAGGAAGAGGCCATGGATGTGGAGACATTCCTCGGGCTCGACAGCGAGGAAGACAGCGTGGAGGCCACTGATGCCGGACGCCACTACATGGAGGCTGCGAGGCGCGTCATGCGCAACCACGAAGAACGGATGCAGGCGGCAGCCGCCTCCGCGGAAAGTGCGGCCGCTGACGGAGGCGACGATGACGCGGATGCCGCCGAAGGAGTGGAAGAGGCTTCCCGATGATGAGGGATGCCGATGACATCCATGCCAACACCCTTGTGCCCATGGTGGTGGAGCAGACGGCGAGAGGCGAGCGCGCCTACGACATCTATTCACGCCTGCTCAAGGAGCGGATCATCTTTCTGACCGGTCCGCTCGATGATCATGTCTCGAGTCTCCTTTGTGCCCAGATGATCTTTCTCGAGGCCGAGAATCCGACGCGTGACATCGCGCTTTACATCAACTCGCCAGGTGGCACGGTCACTGCGGGCCTCGCGCTGTATGACACCATGCAGTACGTCCGTCCGGAAATTCAGACGCTGTGCATCGGTCAGGCGGCGTCGATGGGAGCCTTGCTGCTGTGCTGCGGCACCAAGGGCCGTCGTTCGGCCCTTCCCCATGCGCGGGTCATGTTGCATCAGCCATCGGGAGGGGTCCGGGGCCAGGCATCCGACATCGAGATCCATGCCCGGGAGATCGTTCAGGTGCGCCGTCGTCTCAATGACATCTTTGCGCGTCACAGCGGCCAATCTCTCGAGGCTGTGGAAGAATGCATGGAGCGTGATACGTTCATGACACCGGCACAGGCACTGGATTTCGGCCTCATTGACGAGGTGGTCCGCTCGCGTGGTGACACGAAGGCCGCCGGGGATGCCTGAACGGGACGGACTTGCACATCTGCTGCCGGTTGTGTTGACATGCCGGTATTGCGGTTTTGAGGGGGGCAGTGTCTCATGAGCAAGAAGGGCGACTCGAAGAACACGCTCTACTGTTCCTTTTGCGGCAAGAGCCAGCACGAAATCCGCAAGCTGATCGCCGGTCCGACGGTGTTCGTCTGCGACGAATGCGTTGAACTCTGCATGGACATCATCCGCGAGGAGAATCGCGGCTCGGTGGTAAGGTCGCCGCGGGGCGATGTTCCGACACCGCGCGAGATCAACAACATTCTCATGGACTACGTGGTCGGCCAGGATACCGCCAAGCGTATTCTCTCCGTGGCGGTCCACAACCATTACAAGAGACTCGATGGCGGGGACCGCAGTGAGCAGGTCGAGCTGGCGAAATCCAACATCCTGCTCATTGGCCCCACCGGCTCTGGCAAGACTCTGTTTGCCCAGACGCTCGCCCGCATCACCGACGTTCCCTTCGCCATGGCGGATGCCACGAGCCTGACGGAAGCCGGCTATGTAGGCGAAGACGTCGAGAACATCATCCTCAAGCTGGTGCAGGCGGCCGACTACAATGTTGAACGCGCCCAGCGCGGCATTGTCTTCATCGACGAGGTAGACAAGATCGCGCGCAAGTCCGAGAACCCTTCGATTACCCGGGACGTCTCCGGTGAAGGAGTGCAGCAGGCTCTCCTGAAGATCATGGAAGGTACGGTTGTTTCGGTGCCGCCCCAGGGTGGACGCAAGCATCCGCTCCAGGAGTTTCTGCAGGTCGACACGACCAACATCCTGTTCATCTGCGGAGGCGCCTTTTCGGGACTCGACAAGATCATCACCGCTCGCGGGAAGCCGACCGCCATTGGATTTGGCGCCGACCTGCGCACGCCGGAGGAACGCCAGTTGGGCGCCATCCTGCGGGACGTGGAACCCGAGGACTTGCTCAAGTACGGACTGATTCCGGAGTTCGTCGGCCGGCTTCCGGTCATTGCCACGCTCGATGAACCGGACGAGGAGACCCTGGTGAAGATTCTCTGCGAGCCACGCAATGCCCTGGTCAAGCAGTATCAGAAGCTCTTCGAGATGGACAACATCGAACTCGACTTCACTGAAGACGCCCTGCGCTCGGTGGCGCGCAAGGCGATTGCCCGCAAGACCGGGGCACGGGGTCTGCGGTCCATTCTCGAGAACATACTGCTTGACACCATGTATGAACTGCCAGGCATGGAAAACGTCCAGAATGTTGTCGTGAACAGCGAAACCGTGGAGCGCGGTTCCGCACCCATGCTCATTTATGGCGATCTGGAGGGCGAGGCGACGCCGGTATCGTGATCCCCGGAAATATCGCCCGGGAGTCCTGGCCCTTGATTGGGCGCCCTCTCGTAGCCACTTTCCCAGATTGAGCCCAGACCGGAGATCGTGTCCTCATGAGTGAATCCCAGTATCCGGTACTGCCGTTGCGGGACATCGTTGTCTTTCCGAGCATGGTGGTGCCGCTCTTCGTCGGTCGCCAGAAATCCGTGCGAGCGTTGCAGGAAGTCATGTCGGGGGACAGGCAGATACTCCTGGTTGCCCAAAAGGACGGCTCCCAGGACGATCCGGACCCTGGCGACCTCTACAGTGTCGGAACGGTGTCGACCGTGCTGCAACTCCTCAAGCTTCCCGATGACACCGTCAAGGTGCTCGTGGAGGGGTCACACCGGGCGGCAATCACCGGGTTCCTGGAGGATGAACAGTGCATCAGGGCTGTGGTTTCGCCCTTCGAGGAAAGCGCATCCGACGAGGGCGAGCAATTGGCCCTCGCCCGTGCCGTGACGGCACTCTTTGCAGACTACGTCAAGCTCGCCAAGAAAATCCCTCCCGAAGTCGTGACCTCCCTGGAACAGATCGAGTCTCCGGCGAAGCTGGTGGATACCGTCGCTTCCCATCTCACCATCAGGATCGCCGACAAGCAGGAGCTTCTCGAGGCCGAATCGGTGGCCCGGCGCCTGGAACGCGTCTATGCCCTCATCGAGGGCGAGATTTCCGTGCGCAAGGTGGAAAAGAAGATTCGCGGGCGCGTCAAGCAGCAGATGGAGAAGTCGCAACGCGAGTACTATCTCAACGAGCAGATGAAGGCCATCCAGAAGGAACTCGGCGAGGGCGAGGATGGCCGGGACGAGGTCGGCGAGTACGAGAAGAAAATCGATTCGACCAAGCTGTCGAAGGAGGCACGGGAACGGTCCCTGGCTGAGGTCAAGAAGCTGCGGACCATGAGCCCGATGTCGGCCGAAGCGACGGTGGTCAGGAATTATCTTGACTGGATGTTGGGCATCCCATGGAAGAACCGCTCGAAGCTCAAGCGAGACATTACCAACGCCGAGGCCATTCTCGATGCCGATCACTTCGGTCTCGAAAAGGTCAAGGAGAGGATTGTCGAATACCTTGCCGTCCAGGCGCGCTCGCGCAAGCTCAAGGGCCCCATCCTGTGTCTCGTTGGTCCCCCGGGGGTTGGCAAGACCTCGCTGGGCCGATCAGTCGCCAGGGCGACGGGACGCAGGTTCGTGCGCATGTCGCTGGGTGGGGTGCGCGACGAGGCGGAAATCCGCGGCCACCGCCGCACGTACATCGGATCGATGCCGGGCAAGATCCTCCAGGGCATGAAGAAGGCAAAGACATCCAATCCCCTGTTCCTTCTCGACGAGGTCGACAAACTTGGCAGCGATTGGCGGGGTGATCCGAGTTCGGCACTTCTCGAGGTTCTCGATCCGGAGCAGAACGTGTCGTTCAATGACCACTATCTCGAGGTCGACTACGACCTCTCCGATGTCATGTTCGTCACCACGGCCAATACTACCCGCATTCCCCAGGCCCTGCTCGATCGCATGGAGGTGATTCGCCTTTCCGGTTACACCGAAGACGAGAAGGTGAGAATCGCCACAGACCACCTGATCGCCAAGCAGTACAAGGCCCACGGGCTCAAGAACGGCGAGTGGTCGATTACCGAGGGCGCGCTTCGCGATGTGATCCGCTACTACACGCGGGAAGCCGGCGTGCGCAATCTGGAACGGGAAATCGCGAATCTCCAGCGCAAGGCGGTCAAGAAGATCGTTGCCGGCGAAATGACGAAGGTGAAGGTGACATCTCGCAATCTCGAGAAGTTCTCCGGCGTCAGGCGCTACCGTTTCGGGGAAGTGGAGTATGACGACATGGTGGGGATCACGAGTGGTCTTGCCTACACGGACACCGGAGGCGAACTGCTCTCCATCGAGGCCGTTGTGCTGCCCGGTCGTGGCAAGATGACCATTACAGGCAAGCTCGGGGACGTCATGCAGGAATCGGTACAGGCTGCGCGCAGCTACCTGCGAGCCCGCTCTCCCGAATTTGGTCTGAAACCGACGGTCTTCGACAAGCGAGATATCCACGTTCATGTGCCGGAAGGCGCCACGCCCAAAGACGGACCGTCGGCGGGGATCGCCATGTTCACCTCGATGCTCTCGGCTCTGACGGGGATTCCGGTCAAACGCACTGTAGCCATGACTGGCGAGATCACGCTGAGGGGACGTGTCCTTCCCATTGGCGGTCTCAAGGAAAAGCTCCTTGCCGCCCACCGCAGCGCCATCGAGACCGTCATCATCCCGCTGGAAAACGGAAAGGACCTCAAGGAGATCCCGGACAACGTCAAGCGGGGATTGAACATCATCACCGTGTCATCGGTTGACGACGTCGTGCACATAGCTCTCGCTGAGGCGCCAGCGCCCGTGGAATGGTCCGACGCTGACGTGGAAGAAATGGAGCGGCTGGCGCCCCATGTCGGTGAGACTGAGGACGTGGTGACGCACTGACACGACGGTGATTGACGATGTGCGGGTCCGTCCCTAAAGTCGGTTCCCGGGAAACCTACAACACGCGTCGCGGAGGATCGGAGACCGTCAATGAAGAAGAGTGATCTTGTTAGTGCTGTCAGTGAATCCGCTGGCCTTTCAAAGGCCGACGCCGCTAGGGCCGTTGACGCGGTGTTCGACAGTATCACCAGTGCCCTTGCCGATGGCGACGATGTACGCCTGGTGGGCTTCGGCACTTTTTTCGTGACCAATCGTGCGGCATCGGTGGGGCGCAACCCTCGAACGAATGAGCCGATGACGATACCGGCGAAGACCTTGCCGAAGTTCAAGGCGGGCCTCGCTCTCAAGAACGCTGTCTCGTCGTAGTTTTCCGGGTCTATCGGGACGTGTGACGGCCCTCCAGGGGCGGTTAGCTCAGCAGGAAGAGCGACTGGTTTACACCCAGTAGGCCGGCGGTTCGAACCCGTCACCGCCCACCGGGTCTCCGCCCCTGACATTGCTTGACACGCTGGGCCTTGTTGCCTAGACGTAGCGCCGTTCTCCGGGGGTGTAGCTCAGTTGGTTAGAGTGCTGGCCTGTCACGCCAGAGGTCGCGGGTTCGAGTCCCGTCACTCCCGCCATATGTTCATGTCCACTGACGGGCCCGGTAGTGCAGGGAGCGCTCATGACGGAGTTCCTTCTTGAGTACCTTGCGATCCTCGTCTTCCTGGGTCTGGCCATTGTTATGGCCAGCGCCATGGTGGGAGCCTCCTGGTTCATCGCCCATCAGAAACCCGATCCGGAAAAGCTGTCGGCCTACGAATGTGGTTTCGACGCGTTCGAGAATGCGCGCGGCCGCTTTGATGTCCGATTCTACCTGGTGGCCATTCTCTTCATCATCTTCGATCTGGAGGTTGCCTTCCTGTTTCCGTGGGCAGTGTCGCTCCCGGAAATAGGCCTATTCGGCTTCTGGTCCATGGTCGTCTTCCTTGCCGTTCTGACCGTCGGCTTCATCTACGAATGGCGCAAGGGAGCTCTCGAATGGGAGTAGAGGCAAGGGACGATCTGCCCCACCTTCTCGGCGCGGAAATCGAGGACAAGGGCTTTCTCGTGACGAATGTCGATCGCCTCGTGAACTGGGCGCGAACGGGAAGCCTGTGGCCTATGACATTCGGGCTGGCCTGCTGCGGCGTGGAGATGATCCACGCATACATGAGCCGCTACGACCTCGACCGATTCGGAGTCATCCCCAGAGCCAGCCCCAGACAGTCGGATGTCATGATCGTGGCCGGCACGCTATGCAACAAGATGGCGCCGGCCCTGCGCAAGCTTTACGACCAGATGCCGGAACCACGCTGGGTCATTTCCATGGGTTCGTGCGCCAACGGGGGCGGCTACTACCATTACTCCTATTCCGTTGTGCGTGGCTGCGACCGCATCATTCCTGTCGATGTCTATGTCCCGGGCTGTCCGCCTACTGCCGAGGCGCTGGTGTATGGAATCCTGCAGCTGCAGAAGAAGATTCGCCGGACCGGCACGATCAGACGCTGACGGGACGTCCATCTGATGTCTGAAGCCTTGAACGAGATCGGCGTTGCCGCACGATCACGTCATGGGAGCTGTGTCGGCGATCTTGTCTTTCACGCCGGACAAGCCACTCTCCATGCCGCACCCAGTGGCATCATCGGACTCCTGACGTGGCTGCGCGACGATACCAGCTGCCGCTTCAGGCAACTGGTTGACCTTACGGCGGTCGATCGTCCGGAGGATGAGAAGCGTTTCAGCGTCGTCTACAACCTGCTCAGCCTGCAGCACAACCTCCGGATGCGTATCGCCATCGCGGTGGCCGAGGACGAAAACGTTCCCTCGTGCTTCCCGGTGTTCAGCTCCGCTCTGTGGCTCGAACGCGAGGTCTGGGACATGTACGGCATTCGTTTCCAGGGCCACCCGGATCTTCGTCGCATTCTCACCGACTACGGTTTCGAGGGCCATCCGCAACGCAAGGATTTTCCCCTGACCGGTCATGTCGAGATGCGATACGACGAGGAACAGAAACGGGTGATCTACGAGCCTGTGAAGCTGACACAGGCCTTTCGGAACTTCGAGAGCCTGTCGCCCTGGGAAGCGGCCGGCATGCCCGGGATGCCGGAAGATGGCTGAAGTCGACATCAGAACGACGACCATCAACTTCGGTCCCCAGCATCCGGCGGCTCACGGCGTCCTGCGCCTGGTCCTGGAGATGGATGGTGAAGTGGTTGAACGCGCCGACCCGCATATCGGACTGTTGCACCGCGGCACCGAAAAGCTGATCGAGTACAAGACCTGGCTTCAGGCGGTTCCCTACTTCGACCGCCTCGACTACGTCTCCCCGATGTGTCTCGAACATGCCTACGCGCTTGCCGTGGAAACACTGCTCCAGATCGAGGTGCCGCCGCGCGGCCAGTATCTCCGCGTGCTCTTTTCCGAGATCACGCGACTGCTCAATCATCTGCTCAACGTCACAACGTTCGCTATGGATGTGGGTGCCCTGACTCCGGCGCTGTGGGCGTTCGAGGAACGCGAAAAGCTCATGGAGTTCTACGAAAGGGCTTCGGGCGCGCGCATGCACGCGGCGTGGTTCCGACCAGGCGGCGTTGCCCGGGATCTGCCTGCCGGTCTCGAAAGTGATATCGAAAGCTATGTTGACACGCTCCCCCGGGTCATCGGCGACATCGAGCATCTTCTAAACGAAAACCGTATCTTCAAGCAGCGTACCGTGGATATCGGCGCGGTCTCGGTTGAAGATGCCATCGACTGGGGTTTTTCGGGGCCCATGCTGCGGAGCGCGGGCGTCCCTTGGGATTTGCGCAAGGCACAGCCCTATGATGTCTACGACAGGATGGAGTTCGACGTGCCGGTAGGCTCGACCGGAGACTGCTTCGAGCGCTACATGTGCCGCATCGAGGAAATGCGCCAGTCCATCCGCATCATCCGCCAGTGTATTGCCGACATGCCCACCGGTTCAGTGATGACCACCAATCCCAAGGTCGCACCGCCGTCGCGGGCCGACATGAAGCAGTCCATGGAGGCCCTCATTCACCACTTCAAGCTCTTCACCGAGGGCTATCATGTGCCCGAAGGCGAAACCTACAGGGCCGTGGAAGCGCCCAAGGGCGAGTTCGGCGTCTACATTGTCTCCGACGGTACCAACAGGCCGTACCGGTGCCGTATCCGGGCACCGGGATTTCTTCACCTCGCTGCCACCGACCACCTGTGCAAGGGCCACATGTTGGCGGATGCCGCGGCGATCGTCGGCAGCATGGACATCGTGTTCGGGGAAATCGACCGATGAGCCAGTCCCATGGACGTCCAGGTGCGCCGGAACACCAGCCCGACACGTTCACCTTCACGAAGGCCAATCTCGATGAGGCAGAGCGGATCATGGCGCGGTACCCGGCAGGCCGTGCCGCAAGTGCGGTCTTGCCGTTGCTCGACCTCGCACAGCGTCAGGTGGGCTGGGTGCCTGTCGCTGCCATGGACACGGTAGCCAACATGCTCGCCATGCCGCGTATCCGGGTGTACGAGGTGGCCACCTTCTACACGATGTTCAACCTGGAGCCGGTGGGGCGCTATCTGGTTCAGGTCTGCACCACCACGCCCTGCATGCTGCGCGACAGTGACGCCATCGTGGAGGCCTGCCGCAACCGGCTTGGCATCGATTTCGATGAAACCACGCCCGACGGCCTCTTCACGCTAAAGGAAGTCGAGTGTCTCGGCGCATGCGTCAATGCTCCGATGGTGCAGATCAATGACGACTACTACGAGGATCTCGATGCCGGCAGCATGGTTGCCGTCCTGGACGCGCTGGCCAGCGGAGAAACGCCGCAGACGGGGCCCCAGGGCGGGCGTCACGCATCGGAGCCGCAGTCGGGTCCGCGAACGCTCATCGGTGGAGACTGAGTCATGCTGCAGGACAGTGACCGCATCTTCACCAACCTCTACGGCTTCCAGAGCCCCTTCCTGGACGCTGCGAGAAAACGGGGAGACTGGGACGGCACAGGCCAACTGCTGGCGCGGGGCGCGGCCGACATCATCAGCGAAGTCAAGGCATCGGAGTTGCGCGGCCGAGGCGGCGCCGGATTCCCGACCGGCCTCAAGTGGTCGTTCATGCCGGCTGAGCGCCCTTCCGGCCAACCGGCCTTTCTCGTTGTGAATGCGGACGAGAGCGAGCCTGGTACCTGCAAGGACCGCGACATCATCCGCCATGATCCTCACAAGCTCATCGAGGGCTGTCTTGTCGCCGGCTTCGCCATGCGGGCGACAGCAGCCTACATCTATATCCGTGGCGAGTTCGTGAATGAGGCAAAGGTGCTCCAGGCTGCGATTGACGAAGCGCTGGAGGCCGGTCTGATCGGACGCAATGCCTGCGGTTCGGGGTACGACTTCGATATCCATCTCCACCGCGGCGCCGGAGCCTACATCTGCGGTGAGGAGACGGCCCTCCTCGAGAGTCTCGAGGGCAAGAAGGGCATGCCACGCCTCAAGCCGCCTTTTCCGGCCATGGCGGGTCTCTACGGATGTCCGACGACCATCTCCAATGTCGAGACTGTGGCCGTGGCACCGACCATCATGCGCCGTGGCGCCTCCTGGTTTGCTGGCCTGGGCGAACCGAAAAACACCGGTACCAAGATCTTCTGCATCTCCGGTCACGTGAACGAACCCTGCAATGTCGAGGAGGAGATGGGAATTCCTCTCAAGGAACTCATCGAGCGGCATGCGGGGGGCGTCAGGGGAGGCTGGGACAACCTTCTTGCCGTCATCCCGGGTGGCTCCTCCGTTCCCCTCATCCCCAAGTCGATCTGTGACGACGTGGCGATGAATTTCGACCGCTTGAAAGACGTTCAGTCGGGCCTCGGCACAGCCGCCGTCATCGTCATGGACCGCTCCACCGACATCGTTCGGGCCATCTGGAGGCTGTCGAAGTTCTACCACCACGAAAGTTGCGGCCAATGCACTCCTTGCCGTGAAGGGACCGGATGGATGATGCGTGTTCTCGGACGCATGATCGAGGGCCGCGCGGAACCAAGCGAGATCGACCTGCTGCAGGAGGTCACGACCCAGATAGAGGGTCACACGATCTGCGCCCTGGGTGATGCTGCGGCATGGCCGATCCAGGGCCTGATACGCCACTTCCGCCCCGAACTGGAACGGCGCATCGAGACCTGTCGCCGGAACGCCAGGCAGGCGGCATGACGGCCATGGCGGAAACGGTCACCATCACGGTCGACGGCGTCGAAATCGAGGTCGACCGCCGCTTGAGCCTGCTTCAGGCCTGTGAACTGGCTGGCGCGGAAGTCCCGCGTTTCTGTTTCCACGACAGGCTATCGATTGCCGGCAACTGCCGCATGTGCCTTGTCGAGGTGGAGAAGGCGCCCAAGCCGGTCGCATCATGCGCCCAGTCGCTCATGGACGGCATGGTGGTTTCCACGAGAAGTGCGGTGGCGAGGAAGGCCCAACGGAGCGCCATGGAGTTCCTGCTCATCAACCACCCTCTCGACTGTCCGATCTGCGATCAGGGAGGAGAGTGCGACCTGCAGGATCAGGCCATGGGATATGGCGCGGGAATCAGCCGTTACGGGGAACAGAAGCGGTCGGTCCAGGAGAAGAACTTCGGACCCCTTATCAAGACCGCGATGACCCGCTGCATTCACTGTACGCGCTGCATCCGCTTTCTTGACGAGGTCGCCGGTGTTCCCGCCCTGGGCGCTACCGGACGCAGCGAGTCGATGGAGATCACGAACTACATTGAACAGGGCATCGCCAGCGAACTCTCAGGCAACATCATTGATCTGTGCCCCGTGGGGGCGCTCACCTCCGGGCCATACGCTTTCGTGGCGCGGCCCTGGGAACTTGTGACGACAGAGTCCGTTGACGTGATGGATGCCACGGGCAGCAATGTACGCGTCGATTCGAGAGGCCGCGAGGTTCTGCGAGTCCTGCCGCGCCTGCATGAGGACATCAACGAGGAGTGGATTTCGGACAAGACCCGCTTTGCCATCGACGGTCTAGTAAGGCGTCGGCTTGACCAGCCCTGGGTGCGGAGCGGGAAGGGGCTGGAAGAGGCTTCCTGGGAACAGGCCCTGGGCGCGATTTCCTGCCGCCTCGAAAGTCGCGATGCAGATCGTGTCGCCACCATCGCCGGTGATCTCGTCGATTGCGAGACCATGTTCACCATGAAGCAGCTGATGGTTGCCATCGGTTCCCCGCACCTGGACTGCCGGCAGGACGGCATGGCTGCCGACCCTGACGTGCGTGCCTCCTGGCTCTTCAACAGTACCATCGCCGGCATCGAGGATGCCGATGCCTGTCTGTTGATCGGCGCGCTGCCGCGGCGTGAGGCCGCCATCATCAATGCGCGTCTGAGGAAGCGCTGGCTTGCCGGCGGATTTTCCGTTGCCAGTATCGGGCCTGCAGATGATCACGCCTATCCGGTGACCGAACTGGGCAACGAGGTCGACACGCTGCGCCGTATCGAGGCAGGCGACTCACCATTTGCCGGGGCCACAAAACCACTGGTGCTCGTCGGCAAGGGCGCACTGGCGCGAGTCGATGGAGCGGCGGTACTGGGCGCCGCGGCACGCATTGCCGATGTGCTTGGCGCGGTCCAGGAGGACTGGAACGGTTTTGGTGTCCTCAACGTGGCGGCATCGCGGGTAGGTGGTCTCGATCTAGGATTTGTGCCCGCAGAGGGTGGCCTTGACACCGCCGGCATACTCGCCGGCGCGGGATCGGCGATTGATACCGTCTTCCTGCTGGGGGCCGATGAGGTCGACACCTCGAATCTCCGGGGCGCCTTCGTCGTCTACATCGGCCATCATGGTGACCGGGGTGCCGCCATTGCCGACGTCATCCTGCCGGCGGCGGCATGGACGGAGAAGGACGCCACCTACGTCAATCTCGAGGGGCGGCCACAGCGTGCCCAGCGTGCCGTGTTCCCGCCTGGTGAGGCCCGCGAGGACTGGCGCATCCTGCGTGCCCTTTCCGGATACCTCGGTGCGCCGCTGCCCTTTGACGATCTCGATAGCCTGCGCCAGGCAATGACCGAAGAGGTGCCGCACCTCGGCGACATTGACTCGATCACGCCAGCACCCTGGCAATGCTTCGGTCCCACGGGGGAAATGACGGACGCGCCATTTGTCCCGGCTGTCGACAACTTCTATCGGACCTGTACGATCAGCCGTGCCTCGCCAACCATGGGCCTTGCCACGGAAGCCTTTCTTTCCGGCTCAGCGCAGAGCGAGTCATGCAGTTGATCGCAGATTGGACCTGGCACCTGGTCCTGGTGCTGCTCGCCATTGCGGCGATCCTCGTTCCGCTCCTGGTGAGCGTTGCCTTTCTCACCTACGCGGAACGCAAGGTCATGGCGGCGATGCAGTTGCGCCGCGGTCCGAACATCGTCGGTCCCTTCGGATTGCTCCAGCCCTTTGCCGATGCCGGCAAGCTGCTCCTGAAGGAAACCATCATTCCCGCAGGTGCCAACCGCGTCATCTTCATCCTCGCACCGATGGTCACCTTCGTCATCGCCATGGTGGGGTGGGCAGTGATTCCCCTTGGTGAGAGCGCTTCAGGGGTCTGGACCCTTGCCAACATCAATGTCGGCATCCTCTATCTCTTTGCCGTTTCGTCGCTCGGTGTCTATGGCATCATCATGGCAGGCTGGGCCTCGAATTCACGCTACGCTTTCCTCGGAGCCCTGCGCTCGGCGGCGCAGATGGTCTCGTACGAGGTATCCATCGGCTTTGTCCTCGTCGCCGTTCTCGTGTGTGTCGGTTCACTCAATCTTGCCGATATCGTCCGCTCCCAGAGCGGCGGATTCTGGTCATGGTACATCGTACCCCTGTTCCCACTCTTTGTGATCTTCTTCATCTCCGCGCTGGCGGAGACAAACCGTGCACCCTTTGATTTGCCGGAGGCGGAGTCGGAACTCGTTTCCGGTTACAACGTTGAGTATTCGGCCATGACCTTCGCCCTGTTCTTCATGGGCGAATACGCCAACATGGTTCTCCTTTCGGGGCTCGCTACCACACTCTTCCTGGGCGGTTGGCTACCTCCCTTCGAGAGTCCGTGGCTGGACTGGATTCCCGGACCGTTGTGGTTCCTCCTCAAGACGGCTCTCATGCTCTTCGTCTTCATCTGGGTAAGGGCAACATTCCCGCGTTACCGTTATGATCAACTCATGCGCCTTGGATGGAAGGTCTTCCTTCCGCTTTCACTGGCGGCGGTCGTAGTGGTAGCCGGTGCGCTGCAGGTGTTCGGATGGCTGCCACGATGACATCCGGGCAGGAGGACAAGGGATGACCGCTTTCCGCCGAGCGATTCGCACATTGCTGCTCACGGAACTGGTTGCCGGCCTGATGAGGACATTCAGCTACCTCTTCCGGAGGCGGGCGACCATCAACTATCCCTTCGAGAAGGGGCCATTGTCGCCCCGTTTCCGTGGGGAGCATGCCTTGCGGCGTTATCCTAACGGCGAGGAGCGGTGCATTGCGTGCAAACTGTGCGAGGCCGTCTGTCCGGCCCAGGCGATCACCATTGAGGCGGAGCCTCGTGAGGATGGCAGTCGCCGTACCACCCGCTATGACATCGACATGACAAAGTGCATCTATTGCGGGTTCTGCGAGGAAGCCTGTCCGGTAGACGCCATCGTCGAGGGACCGAACTTCGAGTTCGCCACGGAAACCCGCGAGGAACTGTTCTATGACAAGGAACGGCTTCTCGCCAATGGTGACCGCTGGGAGAAGGAAATTGCGGCGCGGCTTGCCGCCGATGCCCCCTACAGGTGACAGGCGCCATGATTCTCCAGACACTCGCGTTCTATCTTTTCGCCGCGATTCTGCTGTTTTCGGCCGTTGTCGTGATATCTGCGCGCAACCCTGTGCACTCCGTGCTCTGCCTGATACTCGCCTTTTTTAATGCGGCGGCCCTGTTCATTCTGATAGGCGCCGAGTTCCTGGCCATGATTCTGGTCATCGTCTACGTAGGCGCTGTCGCCGTTCTCTTCCTCTTCGTGGTCATGATGCTCGACATCGATCTTGCCGAGATGCGCCAGGGCTTTCTCAACTATCTTCCCATCGGCGCCCTTGTCGGCCTTGTCCTGCTCATTGAACTCATCATCGTCGCCGGGTTGTGGCAGTACGAGCCAGCCATGGCAGGCGGACTGGCAGAGCCCGTGCCGCCCCTTGAGGTACGCAGCAACACGGCTGCTCTCGGCGACGTGCTCTATACCCGCTATGCGCTTCTCTTCCAGGCTGCCGGCATCATTCTCCTCATCGCCATGATCGGAGCCATCGTGCTGACGCTGCGTCATCGCCAGATCAAGCGTCAGCGAATTGGCGATCAGGTCCGCCGGCGTCCCGAGGACGTGATCAGACTCCACGACGCACGGCGCGGGGAGGGGGTCTGACATGGTTGTCGGGCTTGAACATTATCTGGCACTGGCGGCGATCCTGTTTACCCTGGGAATCCTCGGCATCTTTCTCAACCGCAAGAACGTGATCATCATCCTGATGTCCGTTGAGTTGATGCTGCTCGCCGTCAATATCAATCTGGTGGCCTTTTCCGTCGAGCTCGGTGACCTTGTCGGACAGGTCTTCGCCATGTTCGTGCTGACCGTCGCCGCCGCTGAGGCGGCCATCGGCCTGGCCATCCTCGTCGTCTTCTTCCGCAACCGCAGTTCCATTGCGGTGGAAGACATCTCGACGATGAAGGGTTAGTCAGCCGTGCTTCACGCCGTCGCCGTTGTCTTTCTGCCTCTTCTGGGCGCCGTGATCTCAGGCTTCTTCGGACGCTGGCTGGGGGACCGCATCGCACCCGTTCTGGCGTCGGTGCTGCTGGTGGCATCGGCTGTTCTTGGTTGGATCGTCTTCTTTCAGCTCACGGGCTCCGCGGAACATGTCACGGTGCATCTCTTCACGTGGATCGACTCCGGCAGTTTCGAGGTCAGCTGGGCGATTGCGCTGGATCAGGTGACCGCTGTCATGCTGGTGGTGGTGACCACGGTATCTGCCGTCGTCCATGTCTATTCCCTGGGCTACATGGCGCACGACCCCCACCGGCCGCGGTTCTTTGCCTATCTGTCCCTCTTCACCTTTGCCATGCTGATGCTGGTGACGGCCGACAACTTTGTGCAGATGTTTTTCGGCTGGGAGGGTGTCGGCGTCTGCAGCTACCTGCTGATCGGATTCTGGTACAAGAGACCGAGCGCCAATGCCGCGGCTATCAAGGCCTTCATTGTCAACCGGATCGGGGACTTCGGCCTCGCGCTCGGCATCATGGGTGTCTTTCTGGTGTTCGACACGGTGGCCTTCGATGCCGTCTTCGCTGCGGTTCCCGACGTGGCAGGGACATCCCTCTCCTTCTTGTCGATGGAAGTCGACACGCTGACTCTGCTCTGTCTGCTCCTGTTTGTTGGCGCCATGGGAAAGTCGGCACAGGTACCTCTGCATACCTGGCTTCCTGACGCCATGGAGGGACCGACCCCGGTGTCGGCTCTGATCCACGCTGCCACCATGGTCACGGCCGGCGTGTTCATGGTGGTGCGCCTGTCACCAATGTTCGAGTTCGCGCCCGCAGCGCTGTGGGTGGTGACCATCGTCGGCGCGTCGACGGCAATCTTCGCGGCGACCGTTGGCCTGGCACAGAATGACATCAAGCGCGTTATCGCCTATTCGACCTGCAGCCAGCTTGGGTACATGTTCCTTGCCTGCGGCGTCGGGGCCTACCCGGTGGCGCTCTTCCACCTCTTCACCCATGCCTTCTTCAAGGCCCTGTTGTTCCTGGGATCCGGTGCGGTCATTCACGCCGTCGGCGGCGACCAGGACATGCGCCGGATGGGAGGACTGTGGCGCCGCATGCCCGTGACCTATGCCTACATGTGGATTGGCAGTCTCGCTCTCGCCGGCATCCCGGTGTTTGCCGGCTACTGGTCGAAGGACCTCATCATCGAATCGGCCTGGGTGACGGATGGATTTGCCGGTGGATATGCGTTCTGGATCGGCGTTGGCGCAGCCTTCCTCACGGCGCTCTACTCGTGGCGCCTGATCATCATGACATTCCACGGCACCCCTCGGATGACGGCCGAGGTGCTCGAGCATGTCCACGAGGCACCCCGCGTCATGTGGGTGCCGCTGCTGGTTCTCGCCGGTGGCGCCCTAGTTGGCGGATTGCCGATGCTGGGCGGACACATGGTGGATCATGGCGGCGGAGAGTTCTTTGGATCGTCGATCCTGATGCTGGGCGAGAATGTCATCGAGAAGGCCCACCACGACACACCTTTCGCCATCAAGGCGCTTATCCTTGTGGTGGCGACAGGAGGGATCGTGGCCGCCTGGTGGGCCTATGTGAGAAGACCGACCCTGCCGGAGCACCTTGCCTCCCGCTTTTCCCGCAGTCACCGCTTTCTTCTCAACAAGTGGTATTTCGACGAGATCTATGAAGCCCTGCTGGTGCGGCCGGCGAAACGGGTCGGCCTGGGGCTCTGGAAGACGGGAGATGGCGACGTGATCGACGGTCTGGGTCCTGACGGAGTTGCCGGCGCCACCCTTTCCCTGGCGCGCCGCGCCAGGATCCTGCAGTCAGGCTATCTCTACCACTACGCCTTTGCCATGCTGATTGGCCTCGTTGTGCTGGCCAGCTGGTTCCTTTTCAGGATCTGGGGCTAGGTACGATGTCGCAGTGGCCCCTGCTTTCCCTGGCTACCTTCCTGCCACTGGTTGGTGCGGCCTTCGTGTTGCTGACGCGTGGCGACAACGCGGAAGCCGTTGCCCGCAACACCCGCTACGTTGCCCTGTGGACGTCCCTTGTCGTCCTCGTGGTCGTTCTTCTCATCTGGGCCGCTTTCGACACCACCACGGCGGAATTCCAGTTTGTCGAAAGGGCGCCGTGGATTCCGGCTTTCGGCATCGAGTTTTACCTTGGCGTTGACGGCATTTCCCTCTTTCTGATCGTGTTGACGGCCTTCCTGGTGCCCGTCTGCATTCTCTGTTCGTGGGACTCCATCCGCGCTCGGGTGAGGGAATACATGATCGCCTTCCTGGTCATGGAGTCCTTCATCATCGGAGTCTTCTGCGCTCTCGACTTCGTCCTCTTCTATCTCTTCTTTGAGGCGATGCTGATCCCGATGTTCCTGATCATCGGCATCTGGGGCGGGCCACGGCGCATCTACTCGGCATTCAAGTTCTTTCTCTACACTCTCGTCGGTTCGGTGTTGCTGCTGGTGGCGGTGCTGACGATGTACTTCGAGGCCGGCACGACCAGCATCCCCACCCTCATGAACTGGGGATTCGATGAGGATCTGCAACGCTGGCTGTGGCTGGCCATGTTCGCCTCGTTCGCGGTCAAGGTGCCGATGTGGCCGTTCCACACGTGGTTGCCGGATGCCCATGTCGAGGCGCCGACGGCGGGATCCGTCATCCTCGCTGGCATCCTGCTCAAAATGGGAGCATACGGGTTTCTCAGGTTTTCCCTGCCGATGTTGCCAGAGGCATCGGTCTATTTCTCGCCGCTGGTCTATTCCCTGTCGATCATCGCCATCATCTATACCTCCCTTGTGGCACTGATGCAGGAGGACATGAAGAAGCTCATTGCCTATTCCTCGGTGGCTCACATGGGATTCGTGACCATCGGACTCTTCACCATGAATCAGCAGGGAATTGAAGGCGGCCTCTTCCAGATGCTGTCCCACGGGGTTGTCTCGGCCGCTCTCTTTCTCGTGGTCGGTGTCGTCTATGACAGGATGCACAGCCGCCTGATTGCCACTTACGGCGGCCTCGTTCACCGCATGCCGCGCTATGCCCTGGTCTTCATGGTGTTCATGCTGGCTTCCGTAGGCCTGCCTGGCACTTCGGGATTCATCGGTGAGTTTCTGGTTCTCGTCGGCGCGTTCCAGGCCAACACCTGGGTGGCGTTCCTGGCCACCACGGGAATTGTGCTGGGCGCGGCCTACATGCTGTGGCTCTACCGGCGCGTCGTGTTCGGTGATCTCGTGAAAGCGGAACTGAAGTCGATCAGCGACTGCAACAGACGCGAGATGTTGTTCTTCGTACCGCTGGTAGCGGCTGTGCTGATCATGGGTATCTGGCCGGAGTCACTGCTCGACGCCATGCACGTGTCGGTCGCCAACCTTGTCGAACAGACCGCGGGAGCGAACGAAGCGGTGTCCTTCGCCATGGGAGACGGCGGGTGATGGCTGCCTTCCTCTCGCACGACCTCCTCGCCATCCTGCCGGCGCTCTGGCTTGCCATCGCCGGCATGGCGTTGCTGATGGCGGGCGTCTTCATCTCCAGGAGTGTGTCCCAAATTGTCTTCTGGGGAGCTGTGGCATCCCTGGTGATTGCCGGAATTCTGGCTGTCATGTCGCCTGTCGGCGAGCAACCCTTCGACGGCCTTCTCGTCATCGACGCCTTTGGACGGTTCATGACCGTACTGGTGGTGACAGGCGCCGTGCTGGCCCTGATCATGGCCCGTGGATTCATGCGCCGGGAATCCATGGAGCGTTTCGAGTTGCCGGTGCTGGTGGTCCTGGCCACGCTCGGCATGTACCTGATGGTTCAGGCCAACGACCTCATGACACTCTATGTCGGTCTGGAAATGCAGAGTCTGGCGCTCTATGTGTGCGCGGCATTCCAGCAGGACAAACTGCGATCCACCGAGGCCGGTCTCAAGTACTTCGTGCTGGGCGCTGTTGCATCCGGCATGCTGCTCTATGGCTGCTCGCTGGTCTACGGATTCTCGGGTACGACGTCCTTCCAGGGAATTGTTGCGTCTCTCGAGGTTGGCGGTGAGTCCACCGGCATTCTCGTCGGCGCTGTCTTCATTGCCGCCGGTCTCGCCTTCAAGATATCCGCCGTGCCCTTCCACATGTGGACTCCCGATGTCTACGAGGGGGCGCCCACGCCCGTCACCGCTTTTTTCTCGGCGGCGCCGAAGGTGGCAGCCATGGCACTCCTGGTCCGGGTGCTCATCGACCCCTTCGCCGCACTCGTCGATCACTGGCAGCAGATAATCTTCCTTCTCGCCGTGGGGTCCATGGCCCTTGGCGCACTGGGCGCCATCGGCCAGCGCAACATCAAGCGGCTGATGGCCTACAGTTCCATCGGGCATGCCGGTTTTGCCCTGGTCGGCCTTGCGGCGGGAAGCGAAGCCGGGGTTCACGGCGTGGCCGTCTATCTGGCCATCTATCTTGTCATGGGCTTGGGAACCTGGGGCTGCATCCTTGCCATGCGCCGTGACGGCGCCATGGTGGAGGGAATCGATGATCTCGCAGGGCTGTCGCGCAGCCAACCGGCCCTGGCCCTGGCCCTGGCCGTCTTCATGTTTTCAATGGCGGGCATCCCGCCACTCGCCGGTTTCTTCGGCAAGTTCTATGTCTTCCTTGCGGCCATTGAAGCCGGACTCTACACGCTCACAGTGATCGGAGTGCTGATGAGCGTGGTGGGCGCCTTCTACTACATCAGGATCGTCAAGCTCATGTATTTCGATGAACCGGCGGATGCCTTTGACCGTCCGGTGGGTCGCGATCTGGTGCCCGTGATCGCCGTAACAGCGGTCGCCACAGTCGGCTTCTTCCTGTTTTCCGATCCTCTGCTCGACAGCGCCCGGAATGCTGCTGCCACCCTTGTCGCCGGCTTGAGCCCATCGGGTCAATGAACGTCAGGCTGCCTTTGCCCTTTCGCCTGGTCGAACGCGACGCGGTGACGAGTACCAATGACGCTGCCATCGAACTGGCAGAAGCAGGGGCAGCTGCCTGGACCGTGGTCCGCGCACGCCTCCAGACGAGCGGCCGCGGCCGCAGGGGACGGGTGTTCGTGTCGCCGCCGGGCAACTCCTACACATCCTTCATTCTCAAACCCCGCGTCAGTTCACGCAATCTCCCGCAAATGTCCCTCATCGCCGGCGTGGCGGTCGCCGAGTCGATCGAGGCATCGGCGCCGGAAGTGGCGCCGGCGCGCTGCAAGTGGCCCAATGACATCCTCTTGAATGACGCCAAGGTGGCAGGGATTCTGGTGGAGACAGGTGGTGACGCAGTGATTGTCGGAATCGGCATCAATCTCGTCAGCCACCCGGGCATCAGGGATGCCATCGCCACGGATCTCGCAAGCGAGGGAGCTCCCGGGGTAGACCGCGATGTCCTGCTTGCCACGCTCTGCCGTTGTCTGAAGGAACGGGTGACGGACTGGGAGAATTCCGGATTCGATTCCCATCGTCACGCATGGCTCGACCGAGCTGCTGGCATCGGCGCCCGTGCCTTTCTCAGTGGAGACACCTCCATGGAGGGCAAGGTTGTAGGACTTGCGCATGACGGAGCGCTGATCATGGAGTCGGACGGCCGTCACATGCGGGTTGTTTCCGGAACCCTGCGACTGGCGTCAGCCACGCACCGGCGGCCGGGGAAGATCCCGAATCGAGCCGCGTCGGAGGCCCAGCCATGAAGGACCTGCTTCTGGCCATCGATGCGGGCAACACCAATACCGTGTTTGCCGTCTTCCGGGGTGAGGACCTTGTGGGACAGTGGCGGATCAGCGCCAATACCGGTCGCACCGCTGATGAACACGCTGTATGGCTCCATCACCTCCTGGGCCTGAATGGCCTTGATGCTGGGGCCATCAGTGATGCGGTGATCGCAAGCGTCGTCCCCCACGGCATTCATGAGCTCAAGCTCCTGTGCCGTCGTCATCACCACTGCGAACCGGTTGTCGTGGGAGAATCGGCACGCTTGGGTATCCCGCTCAGGATCGATATGCCGGACGAGGTGGGTGCGGATCGACTGGCGAACGTGGTCGGCGCGTGGACGCGTCTGGGCGGTCCCCTGATCATCATTGACTTTGGCACAGCGACCACGTTTGACGTCGTCGATGAGGATGGCGGATTCGCCGGAGGTGTCTTCGCCCCCGGTGTCAATCTCGCTCTCGACGCCATGCACCGGATTTCTGCCCGGCTGCCGCGAATTGGCATAGACAGGCCGCAGCGGGTCATCGGCACAAACACTGTCAGTTGCATGCAGTCGGGCGCCTACTGGGGCTATGTGAGCCTCATTGAGGGCGTGGTCGGCCGTATCCGCGCCGAATACGGCAAGCCGATGAAGGTTGTGGCGACCGGCGGTCTGGCGCCCCTGTTCGATGCGGCGACCGATAGTATCGACAGGTTCGATCCCGATATCACCGTCTACGGTCTGCTGGAAATCTGGCGGCGTACGAGAAACAGCCCTTGACACACCCTCTGCATTTCCTGCCCCTCGGCGGTTCCGGCGAAATCGGCATGAATCTGAATCTCTACGAGTATGGCGGCTCGTGGCTGATGTGCGATCTCGGTGTGACCTTCGCCGGTGAAGAACTTCCCGGCATCGATCTCGTGATGCCCGACATTTCCTACATCGCGGAGCGCCGTCAGCATCTCCTTGGCCTTGTCCTCACCCACGCCCACGAGGATCACATGGGGGCAGTGCCCTATCTGTGGCCACTTCTGAAATGCCCGGTCTACGCCACACCCTTTACAGCGGCTCTGCTCACCGAGAAACTCCATGAGGGGGCGGATGGCATTCACGAGATGGACATCCATATCATCGATCCGGGAAGCACACTGGAACTGGGCCCCTTTTCGATCGCCCTCCATGGCCTAACGCATTCGATTCCCGAGCCCAATGCTCTCGTTCTCGACACGCCGGCCGGCCGCATCATGCACACCGGCGACTGGAAGCTCGATCCGGAGCCACTGATCTCGGATCCCGTGGACGAAGAGGCCATCAGGAAGAGTGGTGATTCCGGCATCCTTGCCATGGTGTGCGATTCCACCAATGTGTTTCGCCCCGGTACCTCCGGTTCGGAAGCCGATGTGAGATGCAGTCTCGTTGACGAGGTCGCCGGACGGCGCGGCCGTGTTGCTGTCACCACCTTTGCCAGCAACCTGGCCCGCCTGCTTTCCATCCACCATGCGGCCGAGGCCAATGGTCGTCGGTGCGTCGCACTGGGGCGTTCCATGTGGCGTATCATCAAGTGTGCCCGGCAGACGGGCTACCTTCCGCCCGACACGCACTTCATGTCCGACAGAGACGCACGCCATCTCGCTCCCGACAAGGTGCTTTATATGCTGACCGGCAGCCAGGGAGAGCCCAACGCTGCCTTGTCACGGATTGCCGAAGGCAATCATCAGACGGTGACGATGGAGTCCGGCGACCACGTCATCTTTTCCTCGAAGATCATCCCCGGAAACGAGCGGGCAATCTTCGATCTCATCAATCGCCTGACACATCTCGGAATCGAGACCGTCACGGAGGATGAACGGTTCGTCCATGTCTCCGGTCATCCCAACAGGGAAGAACTGGCGCGCATGTACGGCCTCGTGCGACCACGCTACGCCATCCCGGTTCACGGCGAGGTCCGTCATCTCAAGGAGCACGCCAGTCTGGCGGAGTCCCTCGGTGTCGAACCGGTGAAGGGCGTGGCGAACGGTTCCCTGGTCCGATTGGCGCCCGGCGTTCCCGAGGTTGTCCACACTGTCACTCACGGCCGTGTCGCCTGGACCGGACGGCGTGCTGTTCCCGTCAACGGTCCACTGATCCGCGAACGGCGTGACGCCATGGCATGCGGCGTGGTGATCATTACGCTGGTAGTGGATCACGAAGGGGACCTCGCCGCCGATCCGCACGTGGCGCTCATCGGCCTGGGCGAGGAACCTGATATCGTCCTTTCGATTGCCGATGATGCGGCCGACGCCTTCGAGGATCTTCGTCCGCGCGAAAGGATGATGGATGAGGACATCACGCGGGCGTTGCGGCGCATTCCCCGTCGCTGGCTCTCGGGGACCCGGGTGCGCCGTCCGGTGACACGGGTCACCATCATCAGGATCTGAGTTCGCCGCCATATCCAGGGAAAGGAAGGGATCACATGATCGGCAGATTGAACCATGTTGCCATCGCCGTGCCAGATCTTGCCGCCGCCAGCGCGCTCTATCGCGAAACACTCGCGGCGACAGTATCGGAACCGGTCGATCAGCCCGAGCACGGTGTCACGACTGTCTTCGTCGATCTCCCGAATACCAGGATAGAACTTCTCGGAGTTCTCGGTGACCAGTCACCGATAGCCGCCTTCCTGGAACGCAATCCGGCGGGGGGCATGCATCATGTCTGCTACGAGGTTGATGACATCCGTGCTGCCCGGGATCGGATCGTCACAGCGGGCGGGCGTGTCATCGGCAATGGCGAACCCAGGATCGGCGCCCATGGAAAGCCGGTATTGTTCCTCCATCCCAAGGACTTCTGCGGCACTCTCATCGAATTGGAAGAGGCCTGAGTCTCCTCGGGGATGAACATCAGGGGACATCCGGCCATGGTGGGGAGGTGATGTGAACCATGTCGCTCTTCGGGCTGATTGTGGTCTTCGTATGCGTTTGGTGGGTGGTGTTCTTTGCTGCTCTTCCCATCGGCGTCAGGCGCCAGAGGCGGGTGGTTGAAGGACATGACCCCGGGGCACCCGCCGAACCGATGTTGCTGAAGAAAGCACTTTGGACGACAGCCATTACATGCGTTCTTGTTGGTGGTGCAGCCTTCCTCGAGGCGGCGGACATTACGGATATCGGCGCCTGGTTCATCGGATTGCCTTCATGACTGAAAGCTACTGCACTCTTGCTCCGAGCGATCCCGTGCACCGTTCCTACCATGACAGCGAGTACGGGTTTCCACTCAGGGGAGACAACGAGCTCTTCGAGAGACTCATTCTCGAGATCAACCAGGCCGGGCTTTCATGGGCGCTCATCCTGAAGAAACGCGCGGCATTTGTCCGGGCCTTCGAGGGGTTCAATGTCGACTCTGTCGCTTCCTACACAGAAGAGGACGTCGAGCGGCTGATGCGGGATAGCGGCATCATTCGCAACCGGCGCAAGATCGAGGCCGCCATCGCCAACGCGCGGCGCCTCGTGGAGCTGCGGGCGCTCCATGGCGACTTTCATGGATGGCTCGAGGCGCATCATCCTCGAGACCACGCCGCGTGGACCCGACTCTTCAGGCAGACATTCGTTTTCACCGGCCCCCTTGTCGTCGAGGAATTCCTGATGTCGACGGGCTGGCTTCCCGGAGCCCACCGCGACGATTGCCCTGTTCAGGAGCGGATCATCAAGGCACGTCCCCCATGGCTCGACTGCCATGACAAGGCACCGTCGTATGGCTAGAGTGAGCACGTTCCAGAACCCTGGTTGATTCATGCGTCTGACCCGCTATTTCCTGCCGACACTCAAGGAAACACCCGCCGAGGCACAGATCGCCTCGCACCGGCTGATGCTGCGTGCCGGCATGGTCCGTCAGGCAGGAGCCGGTATCTATTCCTGGCTTCCGCTGGGCTTCCGGGTCCTCAGGCGGATCGAAACCATCGTGCACGAGGAGATGCAGAGAGCCGGCGCCCACGCCGTTCTCATGCCCACCTTGCAGCTGGCCGACCTGTGGCGCGAAAGCGGGCGCTACGATGCATACGGACCAGAGATGCTGCGCATCCGGGACCGCCACGGGCGCGACATGCTCTACGGCCCGACCAACGAGGAGCAGATTACCCAGATCGTGCGGGACGACATCCAGAGCTATCGCGACCTGCCGCGAAACCTCTATCACATCCAGTGGAAGTTCCGGGACGAGATCCGACCGCGCTTCGGAGTCATGCGCGGGCGCGAGTTCCTGATGAAAGACGCCTATTCTTTTGATCTCGACTTCGAATCGGCGCGACGTTCCTACAACACCATGTTCATCGCATACTTGAGAACCTATGCGCGCATGGGGCTCAAGGCGATCCCTCTGCAGGCCGACTCCGGCCCCATCGGTGGTGATCTATCGCACGAGTTTGTCATTCTGGCGGCCACCGGAGAAACCAGGGTCCATGCGGACAGGCGCCTGCTCGACATGGATGCAACCTGTTCCGGTATCGACTATGACGGCGATCTTGAACCCGTTGTCAGGGCATGGACATCGCTCTATGCGGCGAGCGACGACAAGCACGATCCGGAAACTGCTCCGGTATCCGGACCGGGACTGCTTGTCGCACGCGGTATCGAGGTCGGGCACATATTCTACTTCGGCACCAAGTACTCCGAGGCAATGGGGGCCAGTGTCGCGATGCCCGATGGAGAAAGACGGCTGTTGCACGGAGGCTCCTATGGCATCGGCGTCTCGCGCCTTGCCGGCGCTATCATCGAGGCCTGCCATGACGACTCCGGAATCATCTGGCCAGCCAGTGTTGCCCCCTTTGACGTCGGTATCGTCAATCTCAAGGCGGGCGATGAGCTCTGTGATTCCATGGCGGCGACCCTGGAGGAGCGTCTCGATGCCGCCGGTCTCGAGGTGCTTCATGATGATCGCGAGGAAAGGGCAGGGGTGAAGTTCTCCGACATGGATCTCATCGGCCTTCCCTGGCAGATCATCATCGGGCCACGTGGAGCTGCATCGTCCAGGGTGGAACTCAAGCGCCGGGCTGATGGCCAGCGTCTGGACCTGGCTCTGGACGATGTTGTTCCCCGCATCCTTGAATCACGCTCGTGATCGGAACATTCGAACTGACGGTAGCGTTGCGCTACCTGAAGTCCCGGCGTCAGGAGGGGTTCATCTCCGTCACAGCCGGGTTCTCTCTTGTCGGGATCTGCCTCGGGGTCGGCGCCCTTATCATCGTCATGTCCGTGATGAACGGATTTCGTCATGAACTCATCAGCCAGATCCTCGGATTCAAGGGTCATGTCACCATCGCCGCGCCCGCCGGCGGCCTTGAGGGCTATGGCGGACTTGCGAGTGACGTGGCGGCGCACCCTGATGTCACCCTTGCCGCTCCGGTGATCGAGGGCCAGGTTCTCGCATCGTCGCGTCGTGCCCATGCCGGCGTGATCGTTCGCGGACTGACGGCGGATGACCTTGCCGCCAAGCCGCTGATTGCCGACAACATGGTCGCCGGCTCGATTGACTTTCCCGGGGGCAATCCGGGCATCATCGCCGGCTCCAGGTTGATGCGCCGACTGGGGCTCCGATTGGGCGATTCGATGACGCTTCTCTCGCCTCGTGGACTGCCCACGGCTCTTGGCACCATGCCACGGTCTGTCTCATGGCCGGTGGTGGGAGTCTTCGAGGTCGGTATGTACGAATTCGATTCCGGTGTTGTCTTTGTGCCTTTCGGGATGGCACAGACCTATTTCCGCCTGGGCGACAGGGTGACCGAGATCGAGGTCATGGTCACACACCCGGAAGAACCGGCGGCCACGGCGGCAGACATTCGTCGCATCGTGGCCGATACGGCTCCGCCGGGGGTCGTCGTCGTGGACTGGCAACAGACCAACCGCCACCTCTATGGCGCGCTTCAGGTGGAGCGTGACGTGATGTTCCTCATCCTGACGCTCATCATCCTTGTCGCTGCCTTCAACATCATCTCGTCTCTCATCCTCCTCGTGAAGGACAAGAACGGCGACATCGCCATCATGCGCACCATGGGCGCGACACGCGGCAGCGTCATGCGCATCTTCCTTCTGACCGGATCGGCCATCGGCGTGGCCGGGACTCTTGCCGGTACCCTGGTCGGTGTCCTCTTCTGTCTCCACATCGAGGAGATCCGCCAGCTTATCCAGACACTCATCGGACTCGAACTGTTTCCCGCCGAGGTCTACTTCCTGTCCCATCTGCCGGCGCGGCTTGACTGGCCCGAAGTCATGACCATCTCCCTGATGGCCCTGGGTCTTGCATTTCTTGCTTCCCTCTATCCTGCCTGGCGAGCGGCACGCATCGAGCCCGCCGATGCCCTGCGCTATGAGTGAGACCGTTCTCGAACTTAGACGCGTGGGACGCATGTTCGTCCAGGGCGGGCGCATGGTTACCGCGCTCAGTGAGGCGAGCCTCAGCCTTGCCAGGGGGGAAACGGTTGCTCTCGTGGGACCTTCAGGCGCAGGCAAGTCGACGCTGCTCTACATCGCCGGGCTTCTCGAACGTGCCGATGCCGGGGAGGTCACCATCCAGGGGGTCGACTGCAACCGGCTCGGTGATCGCGAGCGCACGGCGATCAGGCGACGACAGTTGGGTTTCATCTACCAGTTCCATCACCTGCTGCCGGAGTTCTCGGCGCTGGAGAATGTCGTGATCCCGCAACTGATCGGCGGCGTTGATCGTGCGACAGCCCGCAGGCAGGCCCATGAACTCCTGGAACATCTCGGACTTGCCGAGCGCCTCGACCACCGTCCTGCCCGCCTCTCCGGGGGCGAGCAGCAACGCGTTGCCTTCGCCCGCGCCCTTGCCAACCGGCCGGCCATTCTCCTGGCTGACGAGCCGACCGGCAACCTCGATCCGGAAACGGCGCGCTCGGTCATGGATCGGCTCATAGCCGAGGTCCGTGAACGCCGTCTCACGGCCCTGGTGGCGACACACAACACGGAGCATGCCACGAGACTCGACCGCACTGTGCGCCTCGTCGGAGGCGCACTCGACTGAAACCCCTACCGTGCCGACGCCTGGAAGATGTTGAAGTGCAGGCGAGAGTTGACTTGACAAAGGACCAACGTTCCCTGCTTTGAGGAAATGGAGGGTGCATTGGCGCGCAGGACACTCTGCCGGTTTTGCATGGAGTGGTGCCCGTCAGGAAAGCACGTCGATCAAACACTCAGAAGTCGCAGCGAAAACCGAAGAACCGACCTTGGACAAGATTCGGACGGGATGGTTCGAAACCACCACAGCCGGGGCGACCAAGTGCGGTAGATCAATGTCATTCTTTGGTGAGCGGTCGCTTGGAATCGCCAAGGGAAGGACGTTGAAAGTCCTGGGTCAGGCGCTGTCCTGTCTCTCGCCGGCAGCGTCGCAGCACACCTGGAGTGATACGTGCATCTCAGCACTGAGTTACACGGACCAATCATGGCAATCTTTCGCCTGACGAGGGGTCTTGTCGGATGGTGGACCATCCACAGGCAGGGATGGGACAGTAGGTCATGACCGGTTTCGTTCACCTGCGTGTCCATACGCCATTCTCCCTCCTTGAGGGAGCGGTGAAGATTCCGGATCTCGTCGAGCTTTGCGTTGCCCATGCTATGCCGGCCATGGCCATGACCGATACCGGCAACATGTTCGGTGCGATGGAGTTCGCATCCGCATGTACAGCCAAGGGTGTCCAGCCGATCATCGGCACGTTGCTTGCCATACGTCACAATGAGGAGGAGCGGCTGCGTGACCCCGATTTCGCCGAACGCCTGGTTTTGCTCGCCCGCGATGACGAAGGGTACACCAATCTCCTCGGCCTGGTGAGCGAAGCCTGCCTGACGACGAGCTCCGGTGATGTCCCTTCGCTTCTTCTCGACAACCTTGCCGGCCGCAGCGATGGCCTCATCTGTATGACCGGAGGGGCTTCGGGACCTCTCGGTCAACTGGTCCTTTCCGGAGCCATGGAGCAGGCACATCAGCACTTGGTGCGTCTGCGAGAGATCTTCCAGGGATGCCTCTATGTCGAGATCCAGCGGCATGGACTCGAGGCGGAGGATGCCAGCGAGGGGGCAATGCTCGATCTCGCTTATGACCTGGATGTACCGTTGGTGGCCACCAACGATGTCATGTTTGCCGACGAAACCATGCACCAGGCTCATGACGTGCTGATGTGCATTGCCGGCGGCGCCACCATCGACCGGGCTGACAGGCGGCGTGTCACTCCACATCACGGCTTTGCCAGTCCGGAGGCGATGGCGGCTCGTTTCGAGGACTTGCCCGAGGCCCTTGCCAACACACTCACGATCGCACAACGCTGTGCCGCCACCTCACCGGCACGTCACCCCATTCTGCCGCCCTTTCCGGTGGCCGGGGGATGGAGCGAGGACGACGAACTTCGCCGCCAGGCGCGGGAAGGGCTGGACCGGCGCCTTTGCTCGCTTCCTGACTCGCGTGACACCGGACCCTACCTTGAACGCCTCGAGTTCGAACTCGACGTGATCATCAGCATGGGGTTCGCCGGTTACTTCCTGATCGTTGCCGAATTCATCCAATGGGCGAAAGGCCAGAACATTCCCGTCGGTCCAGGTCGCGGATCGGGAGCCAGTTCCGTGGTGGCATGGTCTCTCACCATCACTGATCTCGATCCCATCCAGTTTGGTCTCCTGTTCGAACGCTTCCTCAATCCGGAAAGGGTGTCGATGCCCGACTTCGACATCGACTTCTGTCAGGATCGCCGGGATGAAGTGATTGCCCACGTCCAGGATCGTTACGGCGCCGACAGGGTGGCGCAGATCATCACGTTCGGCACCCTTCAGGCGCGCGCCGTGGTGCGCGATGTCGGGCGCGTGATGCAAATGCCCTACCATCGTGTCGACAAGCTGGCGAAGCTCATTCCCAACAACCCGGCAGCGCCGGTCACCCTGCAGCAGGCCATTGACGATGAGCCGGCGCTCAGGGATGCGATGACGGACGAAGCAGTCAGGCAGCTGATCGAGACCGCGCTCCAGCTTGAAGGTCTCTACCGCCATGCCAGCACGCATGCCGCCGGAGTCGTAATCGGCGATCGTCCCCTCCAGCAGCTGATCCCGCTCTATCGCGACCCGCGTTCGGAGTTTCCGGTGTCACAGTTTCACATGAAGGACGTGGAAAAGGCCGGTCTCGTCAAGTTCGACTTTCTCGGCCTCAAGACCCTGACGGTTCTCGAGCATGCCCGCGCCCTGCTGGCGCGCCGCGGCAAGATCGTCGATTTCGACAACTTGCCGCTCGATGACGCCGACACCTTTGCCATGCTGGCAAAGGCGGAGACCATCGGGGTCTTCCAGCTTGAGGGGCAGGGCATGCGCGACGCCCTGAGCCATCTCAAACCTGACACCATCGAGGACATCATCGCCCTGGTTTCGCTCTACCGTCCCGGGCCCATGGACAACATCCCCCAGTTCTGCAACCGCAAGCACGGTCAGGAGGAGGTCGACTACCTTCACCCATCGCTCGAGGAAGTGCTGAGCGAAACCTACGGCGTCATCATCTATCAGGAACAGGTGATGCAGATCGCCAGGATCCTGGCCGGATACAGTCTCGGCGAGGCGGACCTGTTGCGCCGTGCCATGGGCAAGAAGATCAAGGAAGAGATGGCTGCCCAGCGCGACCGCTTTGTGTCCGGCGCCACGAGCCGCGGAGTCGATGAGAATCGGGCGACCGAGATCTTCAACCTGGTGGACAAGTTCGCAGGGTACGGTTTCAACAAGAGCCACGCCGCAGCCTACGCCATCGTTGCCTACCAGACCGCCTGGTTGAAGGCGCATCATCCCGTCGAATTCCTTGCTGCGTCAATGACTCTCGACATGGGAAACACCGACAAACTCAATCATTTCAGACAGGAACTCACCCGCCTCGGAATCGCCTTGCTGCCACCGGATATCAACCGGTCGGGAGTCACCTTTACCGTGGAGGAAATCGAAGGGGGCAGGACGGCAGTGCGCTATGCGCTTGCGGCCATCCGGAATGTCGGTGAAGGAGCCATGGAGGCACTCGTTGCCGAACGTGACGCCAACGGTCCCTACTCGGGCCTCTTCGAGTTTGCCTCCAGGCTCGATGTTCGTGTCGTCAAGAAGCGGCAACTGGAAATGCTGGCCTGTGCCGGCGCCTTCGATTGCATTGACCACAACCGGGCCAGGGTCGCTGCCAACATCAACCGTCTCGTCCAGTTCAATGCCGGCATTGCCGCAGAACGCGAAAGCAGGCAGCAAAACCTGTTCGGCGATGACGGCAACGGCCGTGATCCCGAACTCGTCGAAGCCCTGGCATGGACACCGGCCGACGCCCTGAAAGCTGAAGCGGAAGCAATCGGCTTTTATCTGTCAGCCCATCCGTTGGAAGCCTACGATGGTGAACTGGCCAGATTGGGTGTCATGACGCACGCGGACGCCCTGCGCCGTGCCCGTGAACAGGACACGGGGCCCTTTCGGCTCGCCGGCGTTCCGATCGCCAGGCGGCAGAGAACCAGCGTCAGGGGCAACCGCTATGCCTTCCTGGAACTCTCGGACCGCTCCGGCCACTACGAGATTGTCGTCTTTTCCGATGCGCTCGATGCCTGCGCCGGCACGCTCGAGGGGCCAGGACCGCTCTTTCTGGAAGTCGATGGCCGTGTGGACGGCGAGAGTGTGCGCTTTTCGGCGCGTCGCATCGTCCGCCTTGACGACATGGCATCGAAATCCCTCAAAGCCTTTGTCCTCCACATCGATGCCGGTGAATCACTTGCCGGCCTGCAGCAGGTACTCGAAAGCGCCGAACCCGGAGGGGGGCGCATCACGCTGTCTTATGCGGCCCTGAGCGGAAAGGTGGTGGACATTGTCCTGCCCCGGCGGTTTTCCCTTTCGCTCGGTCTGAAGGCCCAGATCGAAGCCCTGCCGGGGCTCCGGTCGGTGGAGGCTCCCTGAAGCTTGATGTCGGGGTGGTGACGGTCTAAATACCGCCCATTGATCCAACCCGCACGCGGACCAAGTCTTTCCGGTGCCGGCACGCCCGGTCCCGGTCCGCGGAGGCAGAACCGGAAGAGGAGCACAACGCCATGACAATGCCGCAGTTCACCATGCGCCAGCTGCTTGAAGCCGGTGTCCACTTTGGGCATCAGGCAAGGCGCTGGAATCCGAAGATGAAACCCTACATCTTCGGTGAGCGCAACGATGTTCACATCATCGATCTCCAGCAGACGGTGCCGATGCTGCGGCATGCGCTGCAGAGGATTCGCGACGTCGTAGCCGGAGGCGGCAGGGTGCTGTTTGTCGGCACTAAACGCCAGGCACAGGAAGCCATCGCCGAGGCTGCCGGACGTTGTGGCCAGTACCACGTCAATCACCGCTGGCTTGGCGGAATGCTGACCAACTGGAAGACCGTATCGAATTCCATCAGGAGGCTGCGCGAGCTTGACGAGCGTCTTGGGGAGGACATCACGGGCCTCACCAAGAAAGAGGTCCTGCGCATGACCCGGGAACGCAACAAGCTCGAACGCGCGCTCGGAGGCATCAAGGACATGGCTGGCCTCCCCGACATCCTTCTGGTGATTGACACCAACAAGGAGGACATCGCCATCTCCGAAGCGCGTAAGCTCAACATTCCCATCGTTGCCATTATCGACAGCAACTGCGATCCCGACGTGGTCGATCTCGCCGTTCCGGGCAATGACGATGCCATTCGTGCGATCACGCTCTACTGTGACCTTTTTGCCCGTGCGGTTCTCGATGGAATTGAAGCCGAACTCGCCGCATCCGGCGAGGATCTCGGTGCCCGTGCCATGGTCGACGAACCGGCGATCGAAGCGGAGACAGCCGGGGACGGCGCGAACGACGACCTGGATTCAACGGAAGAGGAAGCGCAGGCCCAGACGCCGGATGCGCCGGCCCAGACGCCGGATGCGCCGGCCCAGACGCCGGATGCGCCGGATACCTCATCGCAGGGCGCAGGCGCCTGAGGCAACAGGATTTCAGGGGATCGAACAATGACAGCTATTACTGCGGCGCTGGTCAAGCAACTGCGGGACAGATCGGGCGCTGGCATGATGGATTGCAAGAAGGCCCTGGTGGAGACGACCGGCGACATGGAGGCTGCCGTCGACTGGCTGCGCACCAGGGGCTTGGCGGCGGCGGCCAAGAAGGCCGGCCGTGTGGCTGCCGAGGGTCTCGTGGCGACAGCCGTATCCGAGGATGGACGGCGTGGCGCCGTCGTCGAGATCAACGCTGAAACAGATTTCGTGGCTCGCAACGGGACCTTTCAGGACTTCGTGCGCCACACAGCGACCCTGGCGCTCGACAGCCATGGAGACGTTGATGCTCTGGCCAGAACGACATGGCCTGGCTCGTCCGGGACGGTGCAGGACCGTCTCACCGACCTTGTGGCGACCATCGGAGAGAACCTACAGATCAGGCGTTCCCACGTGCTTGGTGTTACGCAAGGCACCGTGGCGCACTATGTCCATACGGCAGCCGCCCCCGGCATGGGAAGGATTGCCGTGATTGTTGCACTTGAATCCGCGGGTGATCGCGACGTTCTGCGTGACGCAGGCAGAAAACTCGCCATGCACATTGCCGCGAGCAGGCCCGAATCGGTGACGACAGAAGCCCTGGATCCGGCGCTGGTCGAGCGCGAGCGCGGGGTGCTGACCGAGCAGGCGCGCGAATCGGGCAAGCCCGAGGCCATCGTGGAACGGATGGTCGAAGGCCGCCTGCGCAAGTTCTTCCAGGATGTCGTTCTCATGGAACAGGTCTACGTCATCGATGGTGAGAGCCGGGTGGCAAAGGTCATGGAAGGTCTTGCCCGTGATCTGGGCACGGCCGTCGAGGTGGCCGGTTTCGTACGCTACGGACTTGGCGAGGGAATCGAGAAGAAGGAAAGCGATTTCGCCGCCGAAGTCGCGGCCGCAGCCAGCGGAGGGTAAGGGGGACCACATCCGGTGCCGGCAGACCAGCGCATGACAGTCGAACTTCGCTACAGACGCGTCCTTGTGAAGGTATCCGGCGAGGCGCTGACCGGTGAGAGGGAGTACGGTGTCGATCCGCGGGAGGCAGGCCGCATCGCCGATGATATCGTCGAGGCGACCGCAACGGGCACCCGGATTGCCATCGTGATTGGCGGGGGCAACATTTTCAGGGGAGTGGCCGGTGCTGCACGTGGCATGGAGCGGGTGTCCGCCGACCATATGGGCATGTTGGCGACGGTCATCAACGCGCTCGCTCTCGAGCACGCACTCGCCGGCAAAGGCCTTGAGACCAGGGTTCTCTCGGCCATTCCGATGCCCACGATCTGTGAACCCTATGCGCGGACCCGCGCTGTTGCTCACCTTGACAAGGGGCGGGTGGTGATCTTTGCCGCAGGCACCGGAAGCCCCTATTTCACGACCGATACGGCGGCCGCACTGCGGGCCGTGGAGACCGGTTGTGATGCCCTCTTCAAGGCGACCCAGGTAGATGGTGTCTATTCTGCCGATCCGAATATGAACAGAAATGCGGTACGATACGACAGATTGAGTTACCACGACGTGCTGGTGCAGAACCTCCGGGTTATGGATGCAGCGGCTATTTCCCTGGCGAGGGACAACAATCTTCCGTGCCTGGTCTTTTCGCTTCGCGAACCAGGAGGTCTCTCGGCGGTTCTGAAGGGAACAGGACGATACACGATCATCTCGACTGAGGAGGGAGAGGATCATGACTGAAGATCTGGCGAAAGATCTGAAGCGCCGCATGGAAGGTGCCGTGGAGGTGCTGCGCAGGGAGTTTGCGGGCCTTCGTACCGGCCGGGCCTCAGTCAGTCTTCTGGACCCGGTCATGATAGAGGCCTATGGCAGCCGTATGCCTGTAAACCAGGTCGGCAGTGTGAGTGCGCCAGAAGCACGACTTCTGACAGTGCAGGTGTGGGACAGGAGTCTCGTCAACGCAGTGGAAAAGGCGATCCGCAACGCCGATCTCGGTCTCAATCCCCAGAGCGACGGCCAGACGGTGCGTGTGCCGATACCGCAACTCGACGAGGAGCGGCGGGTCGAGATCACGCGCATTGCCGGCAAGTACGCCGAGCAGGCGAAGATCGCCATTCGCAATGTCAGGAGAGACGGCAACGACAGACTCAAGCGTCTGGAGCGCGATGGCGAAATCTCGCAGGACGAACTGCACCAAAGGACCAATGCCATCCAGGAACTGACCGATGCCGAAATTCTCCGGGTCGACGAGCTGCTTGATGTCAAGCAGACCGAGATCATGCAAGTCTGAGCCTTGATGGTGGCGGACTGCGATCATGACGGACGGTTGTTGCGTCACGTTGCCATCATCATGGACGGCAACGGCCGATGGGCCAGCCAGCGAAGCCTGCCAAGGGAAGAGGGACATCGGGCCGGCGCCGAGTCCGTCCGTCGCATTCTTCAGGCGGCCATCGAGCTTTCCATTCCCTACCTCACCGTTTTCGCGTTTTCTTCCGAGAATTGGCGCCGACCCGGCCGCGAGGTCGGCCATCTCATGGACCTTGTGCGGTTTCATCTCAGCAACGAGAAGGACGAACTCGTCAGCAAGGGCATTCGCGTCGGATTCATCGGCGACCGTTCGGGTCTCGATCGCGACGTTCTCGGCCTCATGTCCGACATGGAACGCGCAACGGCGGACGGGACCGCCCTCACGGTCACTGTCGCACTCAACTACGGGGCGCGCGACGAGATAGTCAGGGCGGCACGCGCCCTTGCCACGGACTGCGTCTCGGGAAACCTCGAAGCCCGCATGCTCGACGAGGAGGGATTTGCCCGTCACCTCGACACGTCAGCACTGCCGGATCCGGATCTCATCATTCGAACCGGTGGTGAACAGCGCCTGAGCAACTTTCTTGCCTGGCAGGGCGCATATGCGGAGCTCGTGTTTCTGGATGTGCCATGGCCGGAGTTCAGTCGCGACGATCTCGAGGCGGCCGTCGGCGAGTTTCACCGCCGTGACCGGCGATATGGCGCCGTCACAACCTCCTGAACAGCGCCCCAGGGAAACAGGCCGCCGGCTGCTCTCGGCCGCCGTTCTGGCCGCTGTCGCGGTGCTCATCATCCAGCTCGGCGGCATGTGGTTCGCCCTGCCGGCGCTGGTTCTGGCCGGTGTGTTGCTTCACGAGTGGCACCGGCTTTCCGCCACCCCGGGGTACTTCCTCTCCGCCGCTGCGGTCATAGCAGCCTGGATTGCCATTGCCTGGCAGGAGAACCTGGTGATGGCTCTCTATGCCCTCGTCGTCGGCATGATCGGCAGCGCCTTCTATCTCCTGGCGCGGGGTCATGAGGCGCGCGTGACATGGGCAATGTCAGGAATTGCCTATGCGGTCATTCCCATGGTGGCGCTCGTGTGGATGCGCAATGCGGATGGCAGCAGTTTCATTCTTCTATGGATGTTCCTTGTGATCTGGGCATCGGATTCGGCCGCTTTCATCGTCGGCCGCATCATTGGCGGGCCCTTGCTGTATCCTTCCGTCAGCCCCGCCAAGACATGGGCAGGGGCCGTCGGCGGTCTTTTGGCATCCGTTGCCACCGGCGTTGGCACGGCGGCCATGATCCAGGAGACGCTGACAACGACGCTCGTGCTGAGCGTCATCGTGTGCATCGCCGCGCAGTCGGGGGATCTCCTTCAGTCGGCACTCAAGAGGCGTTGGCGGGTCAAGGACGCCGGGAGGCTCATTCCAGGCCACGGGGGCCTCATGGATCGGCTAGACTCGCTCGTCCTCGCTGCACCAGTCTTTGCCTTGGTGTGGACGATCTTTTCCCTGGAGGTGGACAATGCCGTCACGTCCTGAGCCACGCCGCGTGTCGATACTGGGTGCCACCGGTTCAATCGGAACATCGACACTCGACCTCATCATCGCTGGCGGCGATCGCTACCGCGTCGAGGCGGTGACAGCGCATGCCAGTGTCAAGGAACTCGCAGCCATTGCCCGGGCCACCGGGGCGGCCTACGCCGCCATTGCCGATGAGAGTCTCCTTGGAGTGCTTCGCCATGAGCTTGTCGACACGGCGACCCGCGTTGGCGCGGGCCCGGGAGCCTTGGAGGAAGCGGCCCGAATGGACGCGGACTGGGTGATGGCGGCCATAGTTGGTGCTGCCGGTCTGGCTCCCACCCTCACTGCCATCCGCCAGGGCAGCGTGGTGGCGCTTGCCAACAAGGAAGCCCTGGTGTGCGCCGGCGAGCTGATGATCGAGGAGGCACGGCAAAGCGGATGTGTCCTGCTGCCGGCCGACTCGGAGCACAATGCCATTTTCCAGGTGTTTGACGCCGGCAGGATCGATGCCATCGAGAAGATCTGGCTGACTGCTTCGGGCGGACCGTTCCGTACCGCCACCCGCGCCAGAATGGCGGCCGCCACCCCGGAAGAGGCCGTGCAGCATCCCAACTGGAGCATGGGGCGCAAGATATCCGTCGATTCGGCCACCATGATGAACAAGGCTCTCGAGATCATCGAGGCCAGCCACCTGTTTCCGGTCGGCGAAGAGAAAATCGGTGTCGTCGTGCATCCGGAATCCATTGTCCACGGACTTGTCACCTATCACGACGGGTCTGTCCTGGCGGGCCTCGCGGCTCCGGACATGCGCACGCCGATTGCCCACACGCTGGCCTGGCCCGACCGCATCGAGGCACCGTCCAAGCGTCTTGATCTGGCGGCCACGGGACAACTGACGTTCGAGATGCCGGATGAAGTCAGGTTTCCGGCACTCGGTCTGGCCAGAACCGCCATTCGCGCCGGTGGTTCGGCGCCTGTGACCCTGAATGCCGCCAACGAGGTCGCGGTGGCCGCCTTTCTCGATCGGCGTATCGGATTTCTCGAGATCGTTTCGGTTGTTGAGGACACCCTGGCGCGTGTCGGGACTGTCGCGACAGATGATATCGAGACCGTTATCATGGCTGACGGCGAGGCAAGACGTCGCGCCGAAGAGGTGGTCCTGCAAAGGTCAGAACGGACATCATGATCGACATCGTCAATGGCATCTGGCCCTTTCTCGTGGTGATTACCGTCATCGTGTTCTTTCACGAACTGGGTCACTACTGGGTGGCCCGCAGGAACGGAGTCCGTGTCGAAGTCTTCTCCATAGGATTCGGGACTGAGATTGCCGGGTGGACAGACCGGGCGGGAACGCGCTGGAGACTGTCGTTGGTGCCGCTGGGCGGCTACGTCAAGATGTTCGGCCAGGGTGCTCCCGAGAGCGACAGCACACAGTTGTCGCGGGAAGAACACGCGATTTCGTTCCATACGAAGTCAGTGGGACAGCGCTTCGCCATCGTGCTCGCCGGGCCGCTGGCCAACTTCATCCTGTCAATCGTTCTCTTCGCCGGACTGTTCTGCCTGGTGGGACAGAACCAGACGCTTCCCCGTGCCGGCGAGATCATTGAGGGAAGCGCTGCGGAAAGAGGCGGCATGATGGCAGGGGATCTCATCACCGCCATCGACGGAACATCCATCGAGGCCTTTCAGGATCTCCAGTTCATTGTCTCCACGAACCCGGGTGTCCCGCTCGTGTTCAACGTTCTGCGTGATGGTGAGACCGTGAATCTTGTCATTGCGCCCGACATCGTCATGGAGGACGACGGATTCGGCAATCAGCGTGAAACAGGACGGCTGGGCATCATGTTGACGGCCGCCAACATCGTTGTCGAACGCCTGGGGCCTGTCGAGGCGCTCTGGGAAGGTGCGCGCGAGACCTGGAACTGGTGCCTTCGGATCTTTGATTTCCTCGGCAAGATCTTTGAAGGCTCCCAGAGCAGTCGAGATCTTGCGGGACCCCTCGGCATCGCTCACGTGTCTGCCGGATTCGCGGAGTTGGGTATAGCCAGCCTCGTTCTTTTCATGGCCATCCTGTCGGTCAATCTCGGGCTCATCAATCTCTTCCCAATTCCGCTTCTCGACGGCGGACATCTCATGTTCTATACATTCGAATTCCTGTTCGGGAGGCCTTTGGGTGCACGTGCCCAGGAGATGTGCCAACTTGTCGGTATCGGGCTCGTGGGAGCGTTGTTCCTTTTCGTGACATTCAACGACCTGCTCAGACTGGGGCTGTTTGACATGTTCCGCGAACTGGCTTCGTGAGCCGGGGAGGAATGGACCGATGGCATCGCTCAGGCGATTGATTGCTGCCATCCCCCTGATTCTGGGGATGATCGCCCTGGAACTTCATGCCCAGGATGTCATCACAGAGATCGTCGTCTCCGGCAATCAGCGGATCGAACCCGCGACTGTCGCCAACTACATGACCATTCGCGTCGGTGACGTCTATGACCTCGACCAGGTAGATGACTCCATCAAGAACCTTTTCGATACAGGGTTCTTTGCCGATGTTTCCATCAGCCGGGATGGTTCCAGACTGATCGTTGAAGTGGTTGAGAACCCGATCATCAACAGGATCGCCTTCGAGGGGAATCTCAGACTTGATTCGGAGGATCTTCAAGCGGAAATCCAGTTGAGGCCGAGAACCGTCTTCACCCTGACCAAGGTGCAGGCGGATGTTGCCCGGATCACCGAAATCTATCGTCGTGTCGGGCGCTTCAATGCCATTGTCGAACCCAAGGTCATCCAGCAGGATCAGAACCGGGTGGATCTCATCTTCGAGATATCCGAAGGTGAGCAGACGGTCATTCGCGAAATCGTCTTCATTGGCAATGAAGCCTTCTCGGACGGCACGCTACGCGAGGTGATTGTCACGGTCGAGAACGCCTGGTATCGCTTCCTCACGACTGATGACACCTATGATCCGGACCGCTTGGCCTTCGATCAGGAACTACTTCGGCGTTACTACCTCTCGGAGGGCTATGCCGATTTCAGGGTCGTGTCGGCCATCGCCGAGTTGGCGCCCAACCGTGAAGAGTTCTTCGTCACGTTCACTCTCGAGGAAGGGCCCCGGTACGAGATCGGAGAGATCTCGGTCATCAGCGAAATGCCGACGGTCGACCCTGCCCTGATCGAGGACATCGTGGATGTCGAATCCGGTGACTGGTATGACGCCAGTGCCATCGATGACGACGTGGTCGAGATGACACTTGAACTGGGCCGCCTGGGACAGCCGTTCGTCGATGTGCGGCCCCGCATCGAGCGGGATGTGGATGGCGCCATCATCGACGTCACGTATGTCGTTGCCCAAGGTCCGGAGATCTATGTCGAGCGCATCGACATTGTCGGCAACCTTCGTACCACCGACGAAGTGATTCGGCGGGAGTTCGAATTCGCCGAAGGCGATGCTTACAATGCCGCTCTGGTACAGCGTACGGAACGCAACATCCGGGCGCTTGACTTCTTTGCCAGCGTTGCCCTCGCCAACCGCCAGGGAAGCCGTCCGGACACCACCATCATCGAGGTGACGGTGGAAGAGAAAGCCACCGGGGAACTGTCATTCGGCGTCGGTTTCTCATCGGTCGACAATGCGCTGATCGGTGTTTCCATAGGCGAGCGCAACCTGCTCGGCACGGCGCAGCATGTAAGTCTTGACCTGACCGCCTCCGGTAACAGCCAGACCATCGACCTCAGTTACACCGACCCCTACTTCCTTGACCGCGAACTGAGCGCGGGATTCGACATCTTCCGGGTCCGGCGGGACCTGGTGTCCCAGTCATCCTTTTCCCGGCAGGACATCGGTGGCGTGCTGCGCGCCGGTTATCCCCTGACCGAACACCTGACGCAGACAGTCTCCTATACATTCAGGACCTCGGTGGTCGAACGGGTTCCGGAGAACGCTTCGCGACTGGTCAAGGCGGAGGAGGGCAGGTCGACGGTGTCGCTCATCGGCGAGCGTCTCGACTACGATGTGCGCAATGATGTGCTGCGCCCGACCTCAGGCTATCTCATCTTCCAGGGCACCGATCTGGCCGGGCTGGGCGGTGACAGGGCCTTTCTCCGCAACACTGCGGGATTCAGCTACTTCTATCCGATGGACATCGACTGGACGCTCAACGTGCGGGCTGACGGTGGTGCGATCACGAGCCTTGGTGGCAAGGACATCAGTCTGACCGACCGGTTTTTCCTTGGCGGATCGAACTTCAGGGGTTTCGAACCATCGGGCATCGGTCCGGTGGACACCATGACGTCAGATTCCCTGGGCGGCAACATCTACTGGTCCGCAACGGGCGAAATGGAGTTCCCCATCGGCCTGCCGAGGGAACTCGGTATCCTGGGGCGCACGTTCACCGACTGGGGAAGCCTCTTCGACATCGACCAGGCCAGCCCTTCGCTGGCGGATGATGCCTCGCCGCGCGCCTCCGTCGGCGTCGGCCTGTCCTACTATTCCCCCCTGGGCCCCATGCAGTTCGACTGGGCCAAGGCCTTTCTCAAGGAAGACTACGACAAGACGGAGCTTTTCCGCTTCTCCATCGGACTGGCATTCTGATGACCATTCCAGGGAGTTTCCGCCAGGTCTGCATCCTCTTGTGCATGGTGTCTCTGGTGTCTCTGGTGTCTCTGGTGTCTCTGGTGGCGCCGGTCGCCGCGGACGAAGGCACCACCATTGCCATCATCGACCTGGAGCGGGTCCGCCAGGAATCCAGTGCCGGCAAGTCGATCGAAAGCCAGATCTTTCGCTATCGCCAGGAGCTGGCCGAAGAGGTCAATATGGTGGAAGGAGAAATCCGCGAGCGCCTGCGTTCACTGAAAGAACAGGAAGCCCTGCTGACCCAGGAAGGATACGAAAAGCTGCGCCAGGAGATCGAACAGGACTCCGTCACCTACCAGACCAGGTTCCAGAACCGGCGGCGCAATCTTGATACTGCCTATCTCGAGGCAATGGAGCAGTTGCATTCCGGCATACTGGAAGTTCTTGGGAAACTGATCTTTGAGCGCCACATCGATGTGGTGCTCGACCGTCGGCAGTATCTGGTCGCCAACAGCAGCTTCGATATCTCGGACGATGTGCTGCAGGAACTGGACGCAATCCTGACAGGAGTTCCGGTGGTTCCGGCACCGGATGGCTGAGTTTCACGTGGCGGATTCCCGTTTCTTCAAGCGTCAGGGACCCTTTGCACTCGCTGCAGTGCTTGAGGCGACCGGCGCACGCGTCGTTGGCCACCATGACACGTCCCGACTGTTTCACGATGTCGCCGGACTGGAGGATGCAGGCAGCGCCGACCTCGCCTTTCTCGACAACGTGAAGTATGTCGCGACCTTCACCCGATGCCGTGCCGGAGGGTGCTTCATCCGGGAGCAGTACAGCGACCGGGCGCCACAGGGACTGATCCCGCTGATCAGCGACAATCCCTACCTTGCCTTCGCCAGGGCCGCGCGAATGTTCTACCCGGACCCGGCTGTCGTGCCAGGCATTTCCTCTCGCGCCTTCATCGAAAGCGGTGCCAAGATCGGTGAGGACGTCAGGATCGACGCCTTCGCCGTGATCAGGAGCGGTGTCGAGATTGGCGCGAGAAGTAGCATTGGATCGGGGTGTGTGGTGGAGAGTCATGTCCGGATTGGTGATGACTGCCAGATCGGGCCCGGGGCTGCCCTCATGTTCTGCGTCATCGGCAATCGCGTGAGAATTGAATCCGGTGCCAGGATAGGCACGGAAGGATTTGGATTTGCCGTCTCACCCGATGGAGCCGTCCGCCTTCCCCATGTCGGACGTGTTGTCATCGGTGACGATGTCGGGATTGGCGCCAACACCACGATTGACCGAGGTTCCCTCGGCGATACCGTAATCGGTGATGGTGCCATGATTGATAACCAGGTGCAGATCGCCCATAACGCAACGGTCGGGCGCCATGCCATCCTTGCAGGACAGGTTGGCCTCGCGGGCAGTGCGGTCGTCGGTGACTTTGCCATGCTCGGTGGTCAGTCCGGAGTGGCCAATCATGTCCGGGTTGGACGCGGCGCCCGTATGGGTGGCAACAGTTCGGCGGCCAGTGATCTTGAAGGGGGCGGAACCTACCTTGGCGCGCCAGCCGTTCCCCAAAGGGAATTCTGGCGCCAGCAGGTCATGCTCCGGCGTCTGGCGAGTCACAACAACAAGATGCCATGAACAGGAACGAAAGAAACACGGAACAACCGGGGGGTGGTGTGATCGACATCGAGCGTGTCATGCAGCTCATTCCCCACCGCTACCCCTTCCTCATGATCGACCGTGTCGTGGATGTCGTGCGCAACGAAAGCGCCGTTGGCATCAAGAATGTCTCGATCAACGAACCCCAGTTCCAGGGCCATTTCGGCCGTCATCCGGTGATGCCGGGCGTCTACATCATTGAGTCCATGGCCCAGTCGGCAGCCGTTCTCGTTGTTGAGACACTGGGCAAGGAGTTCGAGGGCAAGCTTGTGTATTTCATGGGGGTCGACAAGGCGCGTTTCCGCAAACCCGTCACACCGGGTGACGTCATGGAGGTTCATGTCCGCAAGGAACAGCGCCGTGGAATGGTCTGGAAATTCAGTTCCGAGGTCCGGGTCGGTGGTGCGCTCGTGGCCGACGCCAACTTCTCGGCAATGATTCTCGATCACTGACGCTCATCATGACAACCATTCATCCGACGGCCGTCGTCGACCCGGACTCCCGTATCGCCGACGACGCGTTCATTGGGCCCTACAGTGTGGTGGGCGCCGATGTCACGCTGGGGCCGGGCGTCGAGCTCATGTCCCATGTCGTGGTCGATGGTCACACGACAATCGGCAGGGATACCAAGGTCTTTCCCTTCGCTTCCCTGGGCCTCATTCCTCAGGACCTGAAGTATCGCTCCGAACCCTCCAGGCTGGTGATCGGAGAAGGCAACACGATACGTGAGCATGTCACCATGAGTCCCGGCACATCGGGAGGCGGCATGGTGACGGAGGTCGGCAACCACTGCCTCTTCATGGTCGGGGTTCACGTCGCCCATGACTGCCGAATTGCCGACAGGGTCATCATGGTCAACAACGCCACACTGGGCGGCCATGTCACTGTGGACGATCATGCCATCCTGGGTGGCCTGTCGGCCGTACACCAGTTCGTGCGCATCGGCCGCTATGCCATGGTCGGTGGAATGTCCGGAGTCGAACAGGACGTGATTCCGTTCGGTACCGTCACCGGTGATCGGGCTAGTCTGCGTGGCCTCAATCTTGTCGGTCTCGATCGTCACGGCTTCGACAAGGACGATATCAACAAGCTGCGCCGGGCCTACCGGATGCTGTTCGCCGACGAGGGCACCCTCGGGGAACGCATGACGGATGTGGAGGATGAGTTTGAGGGCTGTCAACCTATTGACCTGATCCTGCGCTTCATGCGCACAAGGAGTTCCCGGGGTCTCTGCCAGCCCCGCGACGGGCATGCCGCCTAAGCTCGGCATTGTCGCCGGCGGCACCGCCCTGCCGGGCCTGCTTGCCCGGAGCGCCATCGAGGGGGGCAGGGAAGTCTTCATCATCGCCCTTGAGGGGCAGGCAGAACCGGAAATCGTCGGGACGTTCAACCATGCCTGGGTCCGCATGGGCGCCGTTGGCAAGGCGCTCGAACATCTGCGCCGCGAGGGTGTGGAAGAGATCGTCCTCGCCGGACCCGTCACGAGGCCAACGTTGGGCGAACTTGTTCCGGACCGGCGTGCAGCACGCCTTCTTGCGACCGGCGTGTTCTCCAGAGGCGACGATGGCCTGCTGTCTGAGATCGTGCGATTTCTCGAGATGGAAGAGGGATTTCGGGTCATCGGTATCCCCGACATTCTCGAGAATGTCGCCGCACCGCCTGGTGTTCTCAGCGACCGGGCTCCCGACGCCAGGGAAACGACGGACATCCGGCGCGGCATGGCTGTCCTCGACGCCCTTGACCCCGTCGACGTCGGTCAGGCGGTCGCAGTGCAGAACGGTGTCATTCTCGGTATCGAGGCCGTCGAGGGAACGGACGCCCTTATCAAACGTGCAGGGGAGCTAGCCCGGCCGGGAGCGGGACCGGTGCTTGTCAAGTTCTCCAAGACCGGCCAGGAGTTGCGCACCGACCAGCCGGTCACCGGTCCGGGGACCGTGGCTTCCTGTGTGAATGCGGGATTCAGCGGGATTGCCGTCGAAGCTGGCAAGTCGCTCATCGTCGATCTCTCGAACACCATCGCTGCCGCCAACCGTCACAATCTCTTCGTCACTTCACTGTCACGCCAAGATACCCGGACATGACAGGACCAATGGTCTATCTTGTGGCCGGTGAGCCCTCCGGGGACGCACTGGGTGCCGAACTCATGCGCGCTCTCGTCAGAGAGACCGGAGGTGACATCGAGTTTGCCGGAGTCGGCGGCCCGGAAATGGAGGAGGAGGGCCTCACTTCGATCTATCCCATGTCGGAGCTTTCGGTCATGGGACTGGTCGAGGTGATTCCAGGTCTTGCCAGGATACTGAGGCGTCTCGCACAGACTTCACGCCACCTGCGCACAACGCGTCCCAATGTTCTCGTCACCATCGATTCCCAGGCTTTTTCCCGACGTCTGGCCGAGCGTATCCACCCGGCTCCCTTTCCTGTGGTTCACTACGTCGGACCCACGGTTTGGGCCTGGCGACCATCGAGAATCAGGAAGGTGTCGTCTGTCGTCGACAGATTACTCTTGCTGTTTCCCTTCGAAGTATCCTGTTGGGAAGGATCCGGCGTTGACGCAATCTATGTCGGTCATCCCTTGGCAGACAGGAAGCACGAACACCCATCCCCCATCAGAGACGACGGACCTCGCATCGTTCTTCTTCCCGGCAGCCGCAAGGGGGAGATCAGGCGCCATCTGCCCATTTTCCGCGAGGTGGCAGAACATCTGGCCCGGGATATCCCGGATGCCGGGATGGTGATACCGACCGTTACCAATGTCGTTGAAGAGGTTCGCCGTGGTACGCGTTCCTGGTCCTGTTCGGTCGAGATCGTGGAACGCCCAAGCGACGGACGCCTTCGGGTTATGGCGGGCGCCGATGCAGCGATCGCCGTGTCGGGAACGGTGGCGCTGGAGCTTGCGTCGCTTGGCATTCCACATGTCATCGCCTACAGGGCCAATCCCCTCACGGCCGCCATCGTTCGCCGCCTCGTCACCGTCCGGTACGCCTCTCTGGTGAACATCATGGCGGATAGGGAGGTGTCTCCCGAGTTCATTCAGGATGAGTGCCGTGCTGGTGCCATTCACGACGCACTCCGACGCATTCTCGACGACCCTCTGGAAGCCGGGACCCAGAAAGAGCGCATGGCCGGAGTCATGCAGAGCCTTCATCATCCCGATGGGCCCTCATCCACCGTCGCCGCCCGCGCCATCCTGGAGGTCATTTGAGGTGCGGGCCTTCCAGAGTCTGTGGAACCAACAGCACCGGTCGCCTGGCATTGAGGGTCCAGCCGCAAGAACAACAGGCTTGCGTCTGGCTGGCTAGCCCATCTTTAACGTTTTCCCCACCTGCAAGGGGTGATTTCGAGGATTTCGGGGTATCTGCCTTCTGCGTCCGCTATTGAATACTACGTCATTACATGGAGTTGGCAGTCGAGCGATGTCCGGAAGGGTCGTTGTAGTGCCATCTTTTTGTGTTGGGGCCTTGCGCCGGGTGGCCAAGGCCCTACAGTGCCGCCCATGTTCATCCGCGCCACCAAAACGGGCACCGCAAAGGACGGCTCCGCGCGCCTCTCCCACCGTCTCGTCGAGAACCAGCGCCAGAACGGAAAGGTCCGCCAGACAACCCTGCTCAACCTGGGACGACACTTCGCCATCGAGCGTGAAGCCTGGCCCCTGCTGTGCGAGCGCATCCGGGAGTTGCTCGACGGCCAGGCGACACTGGCCCTCGACCCTCTTCCCCAGGAGATCGAGGCCGAGGCGCGGCGCATCACCGCGCGGCTGCTCGAGCGTCAGGGCGAGGAGACGCCCGGGGCCGACTGGGAGACCGTCGATGTCGGGTCCGCCTGCGACATGGACGGGCGCACCATCGGTGTCGAGCATGCCGCATGGCAGGCCCTGGAGATGCTGGGCCTGCCCGCACTCCTCGACGAGCTGGGCTTCAACCGGCGCCAGCGGTGCTGCGCCCTGGGGTCCATCATCGCCCGCATGGCGCATCCGGGCTCGGAACGCGAGACCAACCGGTGGCTGCGCAGGACGAGCGCTGCCGGCGAGATGCTCGGCTTCGACTTCGGCCAAGTCAGCGACATGGCGCTCTACCGGGCCTCGGACAGGCTTCTCGCACACCAGGAACGGATCGAGGACCATGTCTTCGGCACGGTGGAGAACTTCTTCGGCCTCAAGCCCACGATCACGCTCTATGATCTCACCAACACCTTCTACGAAGGACAGGCCTCGGGACAGCCCAAGGCCAGGCGGGGTCATTCCAAGGAGGGGCGCACGGACGCGCCCCTGTTGACCCTGGGTCTGGTTCTCGACGGCTCGGGCTTTGTCCACCGATCGGGCGTCTTTGCCGGCAACGTCACCGAGGCTCATACACTGGGCTCGATGCTGGAATCCCTGGGAGCGCCCGAGGGCGGCGTGGTCATCATGGACCGCGGCATCGCCACGAAGGCCAACCTCGCCTGGCTGCGCCGTGAGGGCTACCGCTATCTCGTGGTCTCCCGCGACGCCACCCGGGTCTTCGACGCCACCAGGCAGGCCACCAGGGTGGTGACCTCGTCCCGGGGGACGGTGGACGTCTACACGGAAGAGGTCGGTTGCGAGGAAGACGACGGCACGCCCTACCGGGAGGTTCTTCTGCGCTGTCACTCCGCGGCCCGGGAGACCAAGGAACGGGGCATCCTGGAGCGCTTCCGGACACGCTTCGAGGACGGCCTGAGAGATCTCCACGAGAGCCTCTCCAGACCCCGCACGGATAAGGGTCTCGACCATGTCCAGCGCCGCATCGGCCGCCTCGAGAAGGCCAACGCCCGTGTCGCCCGGCACTACGAGATCACCGTCACCCCCGATGACGAGGGCAAAAAGGCCCTCGCCGTCTCCTGGAGCCTGAAAGCCATCGAGGGATCCATGATGAGCCACCCGGGGGTCTACTGCCTGCGCTCCAACATCCTCGACCTCGATGCCGAGACCCTGTGGCGCACCTACGTCACCCTGACCGACGTCGAGGCCGTGTTCCGCTCGCTGAAATCAGAGCTCGGCCTGCGCCCCATCTTCCACCACAAGCAGCGCCGCGCCGACGGCCATCTCTTCATCTCCGTCATCGCCTACCAGGCCGTGCAGCTCCTGCGCACGCGCATGAAACGGGCCGGCGCCTCGGACAGCTGGACCTCCATACGCCATGCCTTGAGATCCCTGCAGCGCACCACCACCACCTTCACCCGAAAGGATGGCAGGACCCTGCACGTGCGAAAGACGGCGCTTTGCGACGACCAGCAGGCCGTCATCTACCACGCCATGGGAATCACGGCGCCGCCGCGAAACGTCCGCAAGACCGTGGTCTGACGCCACCTCCCGCCTCGGACGGAACAGCGGCTCGTCAGCCGCAACACACCACTTGTAGTGCCACTCGGAATCCTACCCCACTGACTCTACGAAGCTTTTTGCACCACATGTTAAACTTCGGCTAGGAATCCGATCGCAAGATCGAGAGCACTGCGGCCTGGCGAAGCATTCTCGACGGTGAAGGTAGCCGGAGAGAGCGGCTCATCAACGAGGGCCTAGGCAGCGATCGTTCACCTAAATCATGACACCGATGCACTGTTTGCCATGGTGGAGCACCTGATCGACCAAGTTTCTCAGTCCGTGTGCCAAGGCCCTGACCCCGGAACATGACCCATGCGCCATGAGGCCAGGAGAGACCTATCCATGATGTCAGGCTCGATTCCCCCGGCGAACGAAGGGAGTGCGCTCACGCGTCCAGGGTCTTCAACTCGCGACGCATGATCTTGCCGGTACTCGTCTTCGGCACATCGTCCACGAACTGCACCTGGCGTGGCACCTTGTAGGCAGCAAGGTGCGCACGGCAATGCGTGACGATGCTCTCCTCGTCGGTTGTCTCGCCCGGCTTGAGCACCACGTACGCCTTGGCGATCTCGCCCTTCATCGCGTCCGGCTGCGGGCCGACGGCGACGAGCGCAACCGCGGGATGCATGGCGATAACGCGTTCCAGTTCGGCCGGATACACGTTGTAGCCGGCTGTCAGGATCATGTCCTTGCGCCGGTCCACGACCCACACGTAGCCGTCTTCGTCCTGTCGCGCGAGATCGCCCGAGTGCAGCCAGCCGTCGGGCTCGATCGTGGCCCGGGTCGCTGCCTCGTTTCCGTAGTAGCCCTGCATGACGATCGGGCCCCGCACCATGATCTCGCCGACCTCATCCGTGGGCACAGTCTTCGAGGCGTCCTGGAGATCGGCGATGCGGCACTCGACGTGTGGTAGCTGAACACCGATGGAGCCGTGGCGGTTCTTTCCATAGAGGGGCGTGGTGGTCCCGAGGCCCGCGATCTCTGTCATGCCCCAGAGCTCGATCAGCGGGCAGCCCGCGCGTCGCTCGAACTCTTCCATCTTGGCTACTGGCATCGTCTGTCCGCCCACCGTGCAGCGAGTTAGGGAGGAGAGATCAAAGTGGTCAAAATCGGGGTGGGCGAGCATGTACATGAACATGGTGGGAACACCCTCGAACAGGGTCGCCCGATGCTCCTCGATCGCCTCCATCACCTCGGCCGGGTCAAAGGAGGGGAGCAACACCAGCGTCATGCCGAAGAGCAGGCTCGCATTCAAGACCACATTGCCGTAGACGTGAGGGCAGGGGAGGGCGGTCACCACCGTATCTTCGCGAGTGCGAACGTGCATGATCGCAGTCATCGCGGCGTTGACGATGACGTTGCGGTGACTGTGCATCGCCCCCTTGGGATGGCCGGTGGTGCCAGACGTGTAGCAGATTGTCGAGAGCGAGTCGGAAGGCACCCGGGCGACCTGTATGTCGGCGCGCCCGGCGGCCAGGAGATCGTCGAATGCCCGTGCCCCCGCCGGCGGGGCGCCGCCTCCAATGAGCACGACCTCGCGCAGCGTACTTTCTCCCCCGTCTCCTGCTTCTGTGCCTTCCCGGCGCGCGAGCACCGGCTCGCCCTTCTCGCGCGATGCGATCAGCACTTTCGCCCCACAGTCCTTCACGACAAAGCCGACTTCTTCCGAGGTCAGCATTGCGTTGATGGGGTTGGCAACCGCGCCCAGCTTGTGGATCGCGTGGTAACTCACCACCCATTCCCAGGAGTTGGGGGCGTACAGTGTGACTCGATCTCCTGTCTCGACTCCGATGCTACGAAGACCGTTTGCGAGTCGATTCGAGAGTTCGTTCAACTCGGTGAAGCCGAATTGGCGGTCACCGGCTATGAGGGCGGTCTTGTCGCCGAACTGGTCCGCTGCTGTAGGCAGCACCTCGCCCAATGTGTCCAGCATGTCGTTACCTCCGTCCTTGGTCCATCCCTCCATTGAGCAACATGCCGGTTCAAGGGGCTCCCCCTTCAAGAGGGCGGGGCCTCTGCGTGCGTCCTGGGGGCTATTCCTGCAACCAGGGCAGGCCCGCGACCTTCCAGCCGCCGGTTCGGCCGCGATGCAGGTCGGCGTTCTTGTCGCCCTCGAATCCCTGGGCGACGTTGTAGCAGGGGCCGTAGCCCCGGGCGGTCATGGCGACCGCGGCATGCATCGAGCGCACACCGGAGCGACACAGAAAGTAGACTGGCTTGCCTTTCTCAATTCCGGCCGCTTCGCACTCCCGGACGAAGGCGATGTTGAGTTGACCGTCGGGGTAAGTCTGCCATTGCACCAGCTTCACCTGCTTGCCGATCGTAGTCAGATCCGGCAGGCCGACGAATCGCCATTCCGGTTCGGTACGCACGTCAACGAGCGTCGCGGCCGGGTCGCGCGTCAACGCGTCGAAGGCATCTGCCGGCATCACGTCGCCGGCATAGGGGGCTTCCTTGGTCATGGGTCCTCCATGAACAAACGGCGGCCCCGTCACCATGCACGAGGAAACGTTCCGACGCCACTCGTTCGCGCAAGTCATGGCTCCGGCGTCGGGACCTTCGAAGACATTGGCGCACTTTCAGCGATGCCCCCAATGTGAGGAGTCTTGGGTCGGCACTCACAACACCGGAACCGGCTCGCCACTCGATACTGCCGTTTTGCCTGGCTACCATCACTCCGGGAACGTGGATGTGCCTCGGAACAGTTCCGCGCCGCTGACAGTGCCGAAGGTCCGACGCCCAGAATCATGGCTGTGCACGTCTCTCTGCTTGACATCGGGCTCCACAAGCCATAGGTCAAGCGGTACGTGGTGATTTGTGCCGACCGGCTTGCGACCACGTTAAACAACCCGCTAAAATGGTCGAGGCCGATCTCCAAGAGCGCCCTGACCCTGGTGGGTCGGGGTTTTCCTTTTGGAGGATCAGAGATGACTGACGCTCACGCCGCTTCCCCAACCCGACGCCCGCAGACAGCGCTGGTCCGCGGCGGCCTCACCCGCTCAGGACACGACGAGACGTCCGAAGCACTCTACATGACTTCGGGCTACGTCTATGGCACCGCCGAGGAGGTTGCCGCGGCGTTCGCGGAGGAAAACCCGCACTACATCTATTCGCGCTACGGCAACCCGACCGTCTCCATGTTCGAGGAACGCCTGCGTCTTCTGGAGGGCGCGGAAGCCTGCCGGGCGACGGCGTCGGGCATGGCGGCCGTCTATGCTGCACTGGCGGCCTTGCTTGAAGCCGGCGATCGGGCAGTGGCCTCCCGTGCGCTGTTCGGCTCCTGCCACCACATCGTGGCGAATATCCTGCCGAGATTCGGTGTCGAGACCCATCTCGTCGACGGCACCGATCTCGATCAGTGGCGTGACGCGCTCAGAGACGGCGCCCGGGCCGTGTTCCTGGAGTCGCCATCGAATCCGACACTCGAGATCATCGACCTGTCCGAGGTATGCGCCATCGCACACGAGGCGGGCGCACTGGTCATCGTCGACAACGTCTTTGCTTCGCCGCTTCTCCAGAAGCCTCTGGAGTTCGGCGCGGACATCGTCGTCTATTCAGCTACCAAACACATCGACGGGCAGGGCCGCTGCCTGGGCGGCGCTGTGCTCGGCCCGTCCAAGTTTGTCGACGGTCCACTCTTCGCCTTTCTCAAGCACACCGGCCCGGCGCTCTCGCCGTTCAACGCCTGGCTGCTGCTGAAGGGACTGGAGACCCTCGATCTGCGTGTCGGTCGTCACTGTGCGAATGCCAGGGACGTGGCGCTGTGGCTCGAGAACCGCAATGGCGTCCGCCGCACGCTCTATCCGCATCTTGACAGCCACCCCCAGGCCGCGCTTGCGCGCAAGCAGATGGTCGACGGTGGCAGCATCGTGAGCTTCGAACTCGACGGCGGGCGCCCGCAGGCCTTCCGTTTCCTCAACGCCCTCGGCCTGATCGATATCTCGAACAACCTGGGCGATTCGAAGAGCCTGATCACCCATCCGGCAACCACGACACATTCCAAGCTCCCCGAAGCCGACCGGAACCGGCTCGGCATCACGGAAGGCCTCGTCCGCCTGCATGTCGGCCTGGAGGATGTGCGCGACGTGAAGGACGATCTTGCCCGGGCGCTCACGGCATAGCGCGCCGACCCGTTCTGTATCCTCCCGATAACTGGCGGCCATCTGTTGGCGAAGACAGTTGCTGACCACTCAGCCGGCCCCAAGCCGGACGGCCACCATTCGATTTCCCACCAACCAGGTTTCCGGGACGGCATCCCTCATTGACAGGGTGATTTCGGCAGGGGCCGCAGAACCGCACGAGGATGATGCGACAACAATCGATTGCGGGAGGTGGCCCTGGTCTGATATGGGCGCGCAGACGATTGGAGAGGCGGCATCATGGTCACCCGTGAGACCGGAGCCCTTGTCAAGAGACTGTCCCACCTGGCCGAACGCGATCTTGCCGATGCATCGACCATGCCAGGCGAGGTCTACGCTTCCCGGGAATTCTTCGATCTCGAACAGGAAAGGATCTTCGCCAGGGAATGGCACTGCGCCGGACGCGCCGAGAGTATTCCGCAACCGGGGGACTACCTCACCTGGAGGATCGGTGCGCAACCCGTCGCCGTGGTGCGCCAGAAGGACGGTTCGCTGAAGGCATTCTCAAACGTCTGTCGCCACCGCATGATGAAGCTTCTCTCCGGGTCGGGGCGGTGCCGGCGTATCGTCTGTCCCTACCACGCGTGGACCTATGACCTCGACGGTCGCCTGCTCGAGGCACGCCACATGGAGAAGACCCGGGATTTCGATGTTTCAACGGTTTCATTGCCTCGGGTGCGCTGCGAGGCCTGGCAGGGATGGATCTACATCACGCTGGATGCCGGCATTCCGACACCAGGGGAGAGGCTTGCGGAACTTGAACATGTGATGGCCGACTACCATGCGGCCGACTATGTCGAGGTCGACAGGCAGGACCACGTCTGGAAGACGAACTGGAAGCTTCTTACGGAGAACTTCATGGAAGGCTATCACCTCCCGGTCACGCATCGCCGGACGGTGGGTGCGTACTTCCCGGTCGAGGAGACACGCTTTGGCGATGACGGTGCGGCCTTCACCTTCCAGTGGTTCACCAAGACGACCGATGCCCCGGTGGGAACCGCCCATTCGCGGAACCGCAGTCTACGAGGCAGGGCACGTTCGACATCAATTCTGGGGACGGTCTTTCCCTGCCACATGTTCGTCCTTGCCCCCGATCACCTGTGGTATCTGAGCCTACAGCCCAGGAGTCCGGGCGAGATTGACGTGCGCTATGGTCTGGCATTTGCCCCCGAAGTCATGGCTGACCAGAAGGATCTTGACTCCCGGCTTGAAGAGGCGAAGGCCTTCCTCGATGCCACCAACGAGGAAGACCGCGTGGTGGTCGAGGCCCTCTGGGAGGGCGTACAGGCACCGCTTGCCGAACCCGGGCCACTGAGCTGGCTGGAAAAGGAGAATCTCGACTTTCTGCGCTACGTCCTGAGGATGGTAACGGCCTGATCAAGGTCCGCCATGGTTGAGATCAGCGGTTCACCACGTGCCCGTGTTCGGCATGGAAACCCAGGGTTCACAGGGCTCAAGCGCTCCGCCTTTCTGCAGCAGTTCGATGGAGATGCCGTCGGGCGAACGCACGAACGCCATCCTGCCGTCACGTGGGGGCCGATTGATGGTGACGCCATTTTCCGCCAGCCAGCTGCACAGTGCATGAATGTCTTCCACCTCGTAGGCGAGGTGACCAAAATTTCGTCCTCCGGTGTACTCTTCGTCATCCCAGTTCCATGTCAGTTCGACCTGTGATTCGGGATTGTCCTCAGCGCCCAGAAAGACCAGCGTGAAGCGTCCGGCACTGTTCTCATGGCGGTCGATTTCGACGAGTCCGAGCTTGCGGCAGTAGAAATCGAGCGACTCTTCGAGATTCCTGACGCGCACCATGGTGTGAAGGTACTTCATGTCTGTTTCTCGCTTGCGTGAATTTCAGCGGGCATCCATGGCGACGTAATTGCGCTTCTGGCTGCCTGTATAGATCTGGCGGGGTCGGCCGATCCGTTGTGACACGTCGACGTGCATCTCGTTCCACTGCGCGACCCAGCCAACGGTCCGGGCGACTGCAAAGACGGCCGTGAAGAGGTGTCTTGGAATACCCATGGCCTTGAGAATGATCCCGGAATAGAAATCGACGTTGGGATAGAGATTGCGGGAGACGAAGTACGGATCGTCAAGCGCGATCTTTTCGAGTTCCATGGCAATCCCGAGATGGGGGTCGTCACGCACGTCAAGTTCATCGAGGACCTGGTGACACGCGTCCCGCATGATCTTGGCGCGCGGATCGTAGTTCTTGTAGACGCGGTGTCCGAAACCCATGAGACGGATCGTATCACCCCGATCCTTCGCCCGGTCGAGAAACTCCGGGATCCTGTCGAAGGTGCCGATTTCCTCCAGCATCCGCAGAACGGCTTCGTTGGCCCCCCCGTGTGCAGGTCCCCAGAGACTCGCGATGCCCGAAGCGACACTGGCAAAGGGATTGGCACCCGATGACCCGGTCAGGCGGACCGTTGACGTGGAGGCATTCTGTTCGTGATCGGCGTGGAGGATGAGGATGAGGTCCATTGCACGCGCCAGGACAGGATTGACCGTGTAGTCCTCGCAGGGCACCGCAAACATCATGTGAAGAAGGTTCTCTGCGTAACCCAGTTTGTTCTTGGGGTACATGAAGGGTTGGCCGATCGACCACTTGTAGGCCATGGCGGCAATGGTCGGCATCTTGGCGAGAAGCCTGTAGGCCGAGATCATGCGCTGGCCCTCGCTCGCGACATCGGAACTTTCCGCGTAGAAGGCCGAAAGCGCACCGACGACACCCACCATCAGGGCCATGGGGTGCGCATCCCTGCGGAAACCGCGGAGCAGGAAACTCACCTGCTCGTGCAGCATCGTATGGTGGGTCACATCGTGGCTGAACTTCTCGAAAGCCTCCCGTTCCGGCAGCTCGCCGGTCAGGATGAGGTAGCAGACCTCAAGAAAGTTGGATTGCTCCGCCAGCTGTTCAATGGGGTAGCCACGATAGAGCAGTTCGCCCTCGTCACCGTCGACATAGGTGATGGTGGATTCACAGCTCGCCGTGGCCATGTAACCGGGATCGTAGGAAAACATGCCGCTTTGGGCGTGGAGCGTGCGCACGTCGATCACGTCGGGGCCGATGGTGCCGCGCAGAACCGGCAGCCTTGCAAGGCGCTCTCCGGTTTCCGGGTCCACGAGGTACACGAAACCGTCCGGGGTTGGCCCGGGCAGGACAGGTGTTGCAAATCCCGACATGTCGTTGTTCCCCTTGTGCACGAGCGCCCGCCCCGGTCACGCAACTCGTCGAAATTGCCCTCAAGGGCAGTCCCTATAGCAATCGCCGAGCCTGTCCGTCAAGCAAACATGTCTGCTTCGCGAGAGAGTGCGAGATATTTGCAACTGTTATTCAAATGGTTACGATATCAAGCTAACAGAATACGCGAGCACGTTGGCATCTCTAACGGTTCAGGGATGGGCGGCTTGCGTGATGTCCTTGATCCTGGCCAGGCACTCGTCGCGGCCGAGGAGTGCGAGGACATCGAAAATGGGCGGCGAAACGGTGCTGCCCGTCAGGACGGCCCTGAGCGGTTGGGCCACCTTGCCCAACGAAATCGAGCATTCCTCGCTGAACGCACGCACGCACGCTTCAAGTGACGTCACGTCCCAGGTTTCGAGGCAATTGACGCGCTCTACCAGTGCTGTGAGGCGCATGACGGTATCGCGATCGAGCACCTTCGCCGCCTTCGGCTCGATCACCAGAGGCCGTCGGTGGAAGAGAAAGAGGGAGTTTTGCGCCAGTTCAACCAGGGTTCTCGATCTCTCCTTGAGTACCGGCATGGCCTTGACCAGCAAAGCTGCCTCCTCGTCATCAACGTTTCGCGCCAGGCGGCTGGCGACATGTCCGGTGGCAAGGCGGGCGAGTGTCACATCGTCGGTGTTCCTGATGTAGTGCCGGTTGAGAGTGGAAAGCCTCTCGGGATCGAAACGGGCCGGGGACCTGCCGATCGCCGGAAGATCGAACCAGTGAACCGCGCTGTCCCTTGAGATCACTTCCTCATCACCATGGCTCCAGCCCAGGCGCAGCAGGTGGTTGACGAGAGCGTCAGCGAGATATCCTTCCTCGCGGTAATGTTCGACGCCGGTCGCCCCATGGCGTTTCGCCAGTCGCCTTCCATCGGCTCCATGAATCAGGGGGATATGGGCAAATCCCGGCGCCGTCCAACCGAGAGCCTGGAAGATCTGGCTCTGGCGGGCCGCATTGACGAGGTGCTCGTCACCACGAATCACGTGGGTGACACCCATGTCATGGTCATCGACGACAACCGACAGCATGTAGGTCGGGGTGCCATCGGCGCGCAGGAGAACCATGTCGTCGAGCTCGGTGTTGGCAATTGCCACGTCACCCTGCACATGATCATTGATGATCGTGTGTCCTTCGCGAGGCGCTTTCAGACGAATTGCGGGAGCGACACCCGGGGGGGCTTCGCAAGCATCCCTGTCACGCCAGGTTCCATCGTAGCGCCAGACGCGACCCTCGTCCTTTGCGCGTTTCCTGGAGCGTTGCAATTCCTCACTTGTCATGTAGCAGCGATAGGCGTGGCCGGAATCAAGCAGTTTGCAGGCGACCTCCCGGTGACGGGGTGAACGCGCGAACTGGAAGACGGGTTCGCCATCCCAGTTGATTCCAAGCCAGTCGAGGGCATCGAAGATGGCTTCAATCGACTCCTGCGTCGACCGTTTGCGATCCGTGTCCTCGATGCGCAGCCGGAATGTGCCGTGCCAATGGCGGGCGTAAAGCCAGTTGAACAATGCCGTGCGGGCGCCGCCTATGTGCAGGGTCCCCGTCGGAGACGGAGCAAATCGTGTTACAATATTCATGAAGGCTTCAATAGCAGCGTAACAGGCCCACCAGACGGCCCTGGATCCTGACCCGATCCGTCTCGTAATGGTTGGTGCGGTATGCGGGATTGGATGCCTCGAGCGCGGTTGTCCTGCCAGATCGGCGCAGTCGCTTGAGTGTCGCTTCGGTCTCATCGATCAGGGCGACGACGATGGTGCCATTTTCTGCTGTTTCGGCGTACTCGATGATGACCGTATCACCGTCGAGGATACCGGCGCCTGTCATGGAATCACCCTCGATCTCCAGGGCGTAGCACTTTTTCGCACCGACAATGCCGGTCGGAACTTCGACATTCCCGGACGGATCACGCAGTGCCTCGATAGGTGTGCCGGCGGCGATCCTGCCATGCAGTGGCAACATCACGGTGTTGTCATTGGATGCCGCAGGGGAGTCGCCGAACACGGTTGCCATGTTTCCGGGCATGGCTCGCTGGTTGTGTGGTCCGGGTGGCATTTTCAGGATCTCGAGTGCCCGGGCACGATAGGGGAGGCGACGCAGGAACCGGCGCTCTTCCAAAGCCTTGATCATGCGATGGATTCCAGACTTCGACCTGATTCCCACCGCGTCCTTCATTTCCTCGAAGGAGGGCGAAATGCCGTCGCTAGTCAGTCGGCTGTTGATGTAGAGCAACAGTTCCTGTTGTTTGGGTGTCAACATGTCCGGATCGCCTTGAACGGGAGAGATGTTGCCATTTGTTCTAGTAAAGTTCACCTTATGTGTCAAGTCTCACCACGGTCACATGTCCGCCCGCCGCGACAGCGGGGGCGTGGGGAGCACGAATGATGAAGCAGGATGCTGACGCGAGAACGGCAACCATGGAACTGTCCTGTCTGCCGAATGCCGTCACTTCGAGCCGGCCGGATTTACTGCGTGCATGGGTTGCCCTCAGGTAATCCTGCCGTTCGTCGTTGGCCGCCAGATCGGTTGTGGTGATCGCCGTCTCCTCCCCGACATCGCTATCGACGCGACCGAGCATGGTGTGTATGGCCGGACGCAGGAACAGATGTCCGCATACCAGAGTGGAAACAGGATTGCCGGGAAACCCGAGAACGGGCATGGAATCCAGGAGGCCAAAAGCCAACGGCTTGCCCGGGCGCATGGCAACCTTCCAGAAATCAAGTTCCATGCCCTGTTCATCCATGACCTTGCGGACCAGGTCGTGCTCGCCCACGGACATCCCGCCGGTCACGACAAGCATATCGCTTCCCGCCGCGTGGCGAAGACAATCCAGTATGGATTGCCGGTTGTCGCGGGCGATACCGAGGTTGACCGCTTCACCGCCCGCTTGGGTGACGAGTGCTCCGAGAACCAGGGAATTGGAACTGACAACCTGGTCGGAACGCGGAACATCACCGGGACGCACCAGTTCATCGCCGGTGCCCATGATGGCAATCCTCGGTCGCCGGGTGACCCTGACCCAGGATGCGTTCATCGAAGCGATCAGGCCGATCTCGCGTGGTCCCAGAAGGCGTCCAGCCAGGCCCGCGGCATCCCCTTCGGCAAAGTCAAGGCCGCGCTGGCGCACGAACTTTCCTTCCTGGATGGACTCCCGGACGGTCACCCTTGAGCCGTCACGGACTGCGTCTTCCTGGATCACCACACTGTCGGCTCCGACCGGCAGCACACCACCGGTGAAGATCCGCACTGCCTCACGAGGACCGATGGTTCCGGCGAGGGCATGACCGGCCGGCGCCTCGCCAACGATGTCGAGGGTGGTCGGGACGGTGGCTACATCGACGGCCCGCACCGCATAGCCGTCCATGGACGAAACGGCGGCCGGAGGTTTGGTGACATTGGAAACGACATCAACTGCCAGGACCCGGCCGGTGGCCTGCGACAGCGCTACTTCCTCGAAGGGGACCCTTTCCAGGTGCCTTCGAATACGTGCTCCGGCTTCGTCAACGCTGATCATGGCGCCAGTCGCCGGAACGTCCTCCCGACTTCTCGATGAGGCGGACTCCGTCGATCGTCATGTGTCGGTCAACCGCCTTCAGCATGTCATAGACTGTCAATGCCGCTGCTGAAACTGCCGTGAGGGCCTCCATTTCCACACCGGTTCTGCCCGTCACCTTGCAGGTGGCAGTGATCGTGATGGCGGAATGCTGCGCATCGGGTTCGAGCACAACGCTTGCCGACGTCAAACCCAGGGGATGGCACAGCGGAATGATCTCCGATGTCTTCTTGGCCGCCATGATGCCTGCGATACGGGCTACTGCGAGCACGTCCCCCTTGGGAACGTCACCGGCGATGACAAGTTCAAGAGTACGCCGGTCCATTGTCACGCGGCCACGAGCCCTGGCCAACCTCTCGGTCACCTCCTTGGTCGAAACATCGACCATGCGCGCCCGGCCACCGGAATCGAGATGGGTCAGCGAGTCGTTCATCGCATGATCTCCTTGCGCCAAGGCCGCCTTGTGCAGTTTGTCACGAAGGGGTGCCGAGAAGGAGGCGCGTGGCGGCAGCGATGTCAGTCTGGCGCATGAGGTGTTCACCGGCCAGGAAACGTCGGATGCCCGCCCCCATCATGGTCACCAGATCTCTGTGAGATCTGAGACCGCTTTCACAGACCACATCCCGGTCCGGCGGCACAAGTGGTCCGAGCGTGAGCGTCGTCTGAAGATCCACACGGAGTGTCCTGAGATTGCGGTTGTTGATGCCGACAAGTCTGGCATCGAGCGAGAGGGCTCTTTCCAGTTCACCGTGATCGTGAACTTCGACAAGTACATCGAGATCGTGATCCCTTGCTGCCGCCATGAGCTCTGAGGCAAGCGCATCGTCGACGGCGGCAAGGATGACGAGAATGCAGTCTGCGCCGATGGCTCTCGATTCGGCCACCTGGTAGGGATCAACCATGAAGTCCTTGCGCAGGCAGGGCAGGCCGCTGGTGTCGCGGGCTGCAGAAAGATCGTCATCCCGTCCGGCAAACCATGGCGTGTCGGTCAGAACGGAAAGACAGGCGGCTCCGGCCGACCGGTAGGCTTCGGCAATGGCCCGGGCGTCAAAATCCTCCCGAATCAATCCGGCACTCGGTGACGCCTTCTTGATTTCGGCGATGAGTCCGATTCCGTCGGCGGCCCTCGCCGCCAGTGCCGCAGCAAATCCGGCAGGTGGGGGCAGAGCGCGGATCGTCGCCTCGAGATCCGCGAGCGGGCAGCATGCCTTGCGGTGTGCGACATGATCGCGCTTGTCACGACAGATGCGTTCAAGAACATCCGACATGGTGATCAGGCATTTCCGCGGGTGATCGCCACCAAGCGATCAAGTCTCTGCCGGGCGGCGTGGCTGTCGATCGACGTGCGGGCAAGCGCCACGCCCTCCGGCAGCGTGGATGCCCGTCTCGCAACACAAAGCGCGGCAGCGGCGTTGAAGAGCACGGTGTCTCGGAAAGCGCCGGGCGCGCCTTCGAGGAGACCGGCGATGGCTGCGGCGTTATCTTCGGGCGAGCTACCGGCGATGGCATGGAACGGGGCCGCTTCCAGGCCGGCATCGGCCGCTCCCACCCGTGTCGTGCGGATTGTCCCGTTGTCCAGGACCACCACGTGATTGTCCGATGTGAGTGTCAGTTCGTCGCATCCATCGGCGCTGTGAACCACCCAGGCGCTCCCGGCCCCGAGTTCCCGCAGCACGTGGGCAAACGGCTCGGCCCACTCCGCTGCCGCCACACCCATGAGGTAGAGACCGACACGCGCCGGATTGGCCAGGGGCCCAAGGAGATTGAAGATGGTGCGCACGGCAAGTTCCTGGCGGGTCGGCATGACGTGACGCATGGCGCCGTGATGGCGTGGCGCCAGCATGAAACCGATTCCTGCATCATCAATGGCGCGTTGCACTGTCTCATGATCGGCCGTGAGGTCGACACCGAGCGCCGAAAGAACATCGGCCGCTCCCGAGCGTGATGATGCCGCCCGATTTCCGTGCTTTGCCACAGTAACACCGCAACCGGCGACCACGAGTGCCGTCGCAGTCGAAACATTGAGCGTTCCCTTGCCGTCGCCTCCTGTCCCGACAATGTCCATCGCGCCGTCGGGCGCGGTCATAGAGACCATTCTCGAGCGCAGGGAACGTGCTCCCCCTGTGAGTTCGGCGACTGTTTCGCCACGGACTGCAAGAGCCATGAGGAAACCACCCATCTGTGCCGGTGTGGCATCCCCGGACATGATGACATCGAAGGCTCGGGAGGCTTCATCTACGTCAAGGGTCGCGCCTCCCGATACGCGCGCGATCCATGGTTTCAAGTCCCGGGATGTGTCCGTCACGTGTGTTCTCCCGTCTCCAGCATGTCGAGAAAATTCCCAAGAATGCCATGGCCATGTTCCGATTTGATGCTCTCGGGATGGAACTGGACACCGTGAATGGGCAGTTCCCGATGGCGTATGCCCATGATGATTCCGTCTTGCGTCCGGGAGTTGACCTCAAGGCATTCGGGGACACTCCCGGGACAGAGTGTCAGCGAATGATAGCGTGTTGCCCGAAGCGGCGAGGGAATGGCGTGGAATACGCCGTTGCCGTCATGCTCGATGACCGAAAGCTTGCCATGCATGGGGTGCGGCGCGCGACCGATGGTGCCGCCGAAGGCCTGGCCGATTGCCTGATGTCCGAGGCAGACGCCCAGGAGAGGCAGAGACTCGCGAGCCGAGCGCTGCACGAGTTCGAGACAGATACCTGCCCGGTCGGGATCACACGGTCCGGGAGAAATGACAATACCCCGTGGCCGGATGGCCATGACCTCGTCAACAGTGATCGCGTCGTTGCGATGGACTTCGCACGTGGCGCCCAGTTCTCCCAGGAAGTGCAGCAGGTTGTAGGTAAAGCTGTCGTAATTGTCGATCAGCACAAGCATCATCGCCCTTTCGCCGCCCGGGTCCACCAGCCCTGGCGGACTATGCGTCAGGTATGCCTCGGGTTGAAGCCCCGGGTCTGGCTGGCGAACGCCACCGCTTCCTCGGCCGCCCTCAGGAGCGCGCGTGCCTTGTTTCGGCACTCCACGTGTTCGGACTCGGGCTCGCTGTCCGCGACAATGCCCGCGCCAGCCTGGACATGAAGTACTCCGTTTCGAATGATCGCCGTGCGCAAAGCGATACAGGTGTCCATGGCGCCGTTTGCCGCAAAATATCCGATGGCTCCCGCGTAAACGCCGCGGCGCTCCGTCTCGAGTTCGTCGATGATTTCCATGGCGCGTACCTTTGGAGCACCACTTACCGTACCGGCTGGGAATCCCGCGACCAGGGCATCGATGGCATCGCATCCATCCTTCATTTCACCTTCGACATTGGAACTGATGTGCATGACGTGGCTGTAGCGTTCGATCTGGAAGCTCTCAGTCACCTGGACACTGCCGATCCTGGCAACGCGCCCGACGTCGTTGCGTCCGAGATCAAGCAGCATCAGGTGTTCGGCGCGTTCCTTGGTATCCGCCAACAGTTCGTCACCGAGTTCCTGATCCTCGGCCGCATCATGTCCCCGCCGTCGGGTCCCTGCCAGTGGTCGGATGGTCACGCGACGATCTCTCACCCGCACGAGTATCTCCGGACTCGATCCGACGACCGCAAAGCTGTCAAAATTGAGATAGAACAGAAATGGTGAAGGATTGACCCGTCTCAACGCCCGGTAGTAGGCAAAGGGAGGCAGGGCGAAGGGCAGGTCAAAACGCTGAGACAGCACGACCTGGAAGGCGTCACCTGCGTGGATGTACTCCTTGACCCTCTGCACCATCTCCAGAAAATCTTCGTGGGGCGTATTGGAAACTGCCGTTGCGAATTCATCATCACCGATGGTGTACCCGCTGGCAGGGAGTGGACGATCGAAATCCGCCACGACATCGGAAAGTCGTTCACAGGCTCTCGCATAGGCAGCGCGGGCCGGGATATCTGCCGTCGGCCAGACCGGCGTGACGATGGTGACTTCGTCCGCCACGTTGTCGAAGATGGCCATGATCGTCGGACGGATGAGCAGGCCGTCGGGCACATCGAGAGCCCTCGGCGCCATGGTCGGAAGGCGTTCCATGAGGCGTACCATCTCGTACCCGACATAACCCACCAGCGCTGACGCCATGGGCGGCAGGATGTCCGGCAACGGGATCGCGCACTCCCTGACAAGACGCTTCAGGGACTCGATTGCACCCACATCTTCCTCGACGAAGGCATCCGGTTCATAGCGCGCACGGCGGTTGATATCCGCTCGGTTGCCGTGGCATCGCCAGACGAGATCGGGACGCATGCCGATGATCGAGTATCGTCCTCTCGATTCACCTCCCTCGACGGATTCCAGCAGGAAGGTGTTTGTCTGCGACCCGGCAATCCTGAGCATCGCCGAGACGGGGGTCTCGAGATCGGCCACGAGTCGTGTCCACACGACCTGCGGTGCGGCGTTTCGATACTGCTCCTCGAACAGCGGATAGTCGGGATCGTACTCTGCCATCAGAATGACTGATCGATCATGTCGTGATTGATGCTGATCGTCACATCTTCGCGCAGGCTGGAAACGAGTCTTGCACTGATATCGTGAATGATGCCTTGTCGGAGCCTGTCACCGACCGCCAGAGTATCCTCAGGAGAGTGGTCCACATCGACGATGTCGACGAGGCGGGCCACCACCTGGTGACGACCATCGTCGGAAGTCCGCACCACAGTGTCTCCTGGACGTGCGCCAAAGAGAGCCTCCACCGTCGCAAAGGAAAGGTTGGCGATCGGCGACATGGAATGACGCATAAAGGGCTCGGTCACCTCGAAGGTGACGCCGGCAAAGCTGAAGGCGGTATTGAGATCACCCGTCGAACCGACGCCACCGGCAAGCCGTTCCGCTTCTCGTGATGCCAGTGCGGTCTGGCGCTCGGCTTGCCAGTCCGCAAGAACCTCGCTCCGCACCTCGTCAAGATTGCGCGAGCGGGCTGGTACGATCTCTGTGACCTCGACGACCAGCAGGCCGCCGTCGTCGGTTTCCAAGACCGTCGAGACAAAGTTGAGATCGGAAAGAAAAACCTCCTCCAGGAACTCAGGTGTCTCAGGGATGATCTGGAGGGAGCCAGCATCCTCGGTCAGGCCGTTTGCCGACACCCGTTCGATTGCCTTCAATTCAAGATCCAGGGTCGATGCCATCTCGGCGGGAGAGGCACCGGTCGCGACGAGATCATCGAGGTCGTCTGCAAGATCGAAGAGGGCATAACGTGCCTCTGCGAGAGCAAGTTCGCCGCGAATGATGTCATGTGTCTCCTCCAGGGGCGTCGAGACCTTATCTTCGACTTCATCGATGCTGTAGATCAGCCAGCCGCCCAGAGGAGATTCAACGGGGCCGACAACATCGCCTTCAATGGCGCCGAACACCGATTCGGCAAGTTCCTCGAGAAGATCGTTGCGCTGCAGCCACCGTGCCTCGCTGTCCCCGGACACCATCGTGTCAAAGTTCAGGGAGAGAGCTTCCTCAGCCTCCTCGCGTGTCGAAAAGCGGGCCTGCCGGATCAGACGGCGCTCCGGCACAGTCCACCGGTCAGGCGTTGCATCATAGGCCGCCACGATCTCTTCGGACGCTATCTCGATTGCCCCGGCAATGTCTTCGGCGTGGATCAGAAGATAGGACGCCGAGCGGTACTCCGGCGCATCATAGTTTTCGTTCCTTTCGGCAAACCACGACGCCAGTTCGCCTTCCTGCGGCTCGGGTCGGGCAACCAGCGCTTCATTGGGAATGACAGCCAGTTCCGCTGTTCTCTCTTCGTGACGGTACTGAGTGATTCTGCGTACCAGTTCATCGGGCAGGGAGGGCAGGGCACCCAGACTGGCGATCAGCTGGCTGCGCGCAATGCCGCGAGCGAGACCGGCGAGATATGTTTCCTCGGCGAGTCCGTTCATCGACAGAATGCCGGCAAAGACATTGGCGTCAAAGTTGCCAGCGATGTCGTGAAACATTTCGTTGTTGACGATGGCGGCCCTCAGGGTGGCGTCGCTTGTCGTGATGCCGAACGTGTCTGCCGCCTGGTCGAGCATTGTGTCCTGCACAAGCTCTTCGAGAGCCAATCTTGCCTGCTGGCGTGCCGGATCGGTGCCAGGATCAATCCGGATGCCGCTGGACTGCAGGGACCGGATACGATTGCGGTAGGCCAGCTGCAGGTCGCGCACGTCGATGGCGACGTCGCCCACCTCGGCGACCGTGGTCTCTCCCCGGCTGACGAAGATGTCGCCGACACCCCAGCCGACGAAACTGAGGGCAACGACGCACAGTACTACCTTGGCGGGCCACGACGAGGCGCCTTCACGAAGCTTTGTCAGCATGGAGAGATCACGGCTTGCAACGGTTCATTCTAGGTTTACCGGCACGTCTGGACAACCGTGTTGTCCGGTACAGAGGTTCGGACTGCGTGGCTATCTTGTTCCGGGAGCGGCATCGCTCTATTGAAGGGACACATCACGGGTTTCAAGGGTGCCATGCGCTCACTGATTGCAGGCAACTGGAAGATGCACGGTACCCTGGCCTGGGCAGGCGATCAGGCCCGCAGGCTCGTCGAAAAGACGAGAAACGGCCTTCCCTGTGACGTCCTTGTATGTCCTCCCGCGACGCTGCTCGGCACGCTGGCACGGCCTTTGCGCGACGCCGGAATACTCCTGGGCGCCCAGGACTGTCATCACGAGACACATGGCGCGTTCACCGGCGATATCGCTGCCACCATGCTGGCGGATCTCGGGTGTAGTCATGTTCTGGTGGGTCATTCGGAGCGTCGGTCGCTTCACCAGGAAAGCAGCTACGACGTCAGGAAAAAAGCCATGGCCGCCCACCAGGCCGGTCTTGTCGCGATCATCTGCATTGGAGAGAACCGGAACGAACGGCGGGAGGGAAAGGCCTTTGATACAACAGCGGAGCAGCTGGTCTGTTCGCTGCCGGCGGGCTCCACGGCGGCCAATACCGTCATCGCCTGGGAGCCTGTATGGGCCATCGGTACAGGTGATACCGCGAATACGGCAGACGTACTCGCCATGCACCGGTTTCTCAAGCAGCGGCTGATGGCACTGTTGGGGGATGGTGTGCGGCTTCTCTACGGCGGTTCCGTCAATCCGTCGAATTCTCGCGAACTTCTCGACATCGAACAGGTGGATGGCTTGCTCATCGGCGGAGCCAGTCTCGACCCTGACCAATTCTGGCAGATCGCCTCCGACGGCGCGCTAGCCTGAAGCGTTTGGCACTGCCGGGTGCGCTGTGCTACATCGGCGGCGCAGTGAACATGTGCGAGGCCTGCCGTGCAGACCATCCTTCTCATTCTGCATGTACTCTTCGCCCTGGCCATTGTCGGACTCGTCCTGTTACAGAGGGGCGAGGGCGGCGGCCTCGGCATGGGCGGCGGCGGTAACATGCAGGGGCTGATGTCCGCACGCGGTACGGCAAGCATGATGACGCGTGCCACGGCAATTGCGGCTGCGCTCTTCTTCGTCTCCAGTCTGGCACTCAGCATCCTTGTGTCAGATCGTGGTGAGAGCGTCTCGATTGTCGACGACATCGAGACACAGGCACCGATCGAGACCATCCCCACCGTACCGACCTCGGAATGACGCCCAAGGGCACGGCGGACCGTTTTTCCACAGCAGGCGTGACCCCCGGCACTTTGTCGGGCGGGGCCGTGTGCTACGTTGGGCGTCCATGACACGATACATATTCGTGACCGGCGGCGTGGTATCCTCCCTCGGCAAGGGGTTGACGACAGCCGCACTGGGCGCCCTGCTGCAGTCCCGTGGCTACTCGGTCCGGCTGCGCAAGTTCGATCCCTACCTCAACGTTGATCCGGGGACCATGAATCCGTATCAGCACGGAGAGGTGTTTGTCACCGACGACGGTGCCGAGACCGATCTCGATCTTGGACACTATGAACGTTTCACAGGTGTGCCGGCTCGTCGTTCAGACACGGTGACAAGCGGACGGGTCTACTCGGATGTGCTGACCCGTGAACGGCGCGGCGACTATCTTGGTGGCACCGTTCAGGTTATTCCTCACGTCACAGACGTCATCAAGGAGTACATTCGGGCGGATACCAATCATGCCGACTTTGTCCTGTGCGAAGTCGGCGGCACGGTCGGGGATATCGAAGGCCTGCCATTCCTGGAGGCCATGCGGCAGATGGTGCAGGAACTTCCCCGGCGCCATTCGATCCTCATTCACCACACCCTGGTGCCCTACCTGAAGGCATCCGGCGAACTCAAGACCAAGCCGACACAGCACTCCGTCAAGGAACTGCGGTCGATCGGCCTGCAGCCGGACATCCTGGTGTGCCGATGTGAACGCGAGATCCCGGAAGGTGAACGCAGCAAGATTGCGCTCTTCTGCAACGTCCGCGAGTCGGCAGTTGTTCCGGCGCTTGATGTGGACACCATCTACCAAGTCCCCGTTTCCTATCACGAGGCGGGACTGGACCGCGAAGTGCTGAATGCCTTCGCCATGGGCGATGAACGCGCCCCCGATCTCGAGTCATGGCGCCAGGTGGTGAAGGGTATCCGCAGTCCGGAGGATGAAGTCACCATCGCTGTTGTCGGCAAGTACACCGGTCTGGCCGACGCCTACAAATCGCTCAACGAGGCGCTGGCCCACGGAGGCATTGCCAACCGGGTCAGAGTCAGTCTGCGCTGGATCGATTCCGAGGTGTTCGAGCGCGAGGACGTGGTGGCCCATCTCGATTCGGTGGATGGCATCCTGGTGCCCGGGGGATTCGGTTCGCGTGGCACTCGCGGTAAGATCGCCGCCGTCTCGTTCGCGAGGGAACACCGTATTCCCTATTTCGGAATCTGTTTCGGAATGCAGATGGCCGTCATCGAGGTGTCGCGGAACATGGCCGGAATCGAGGGTGCTTCATCGACGGAGTTCGGTCCCGCGCAGGATCCGGTGGTTGGCCTGCTGACGGAGTGGACCGATGGCAACAGGGTCGAAACACGTACCGGTGACGGCGACCTTGGCGGCACCATGCGTCTTGGCGCCTTCGACTGCGCCATCGCCAAGGGTACCCGTGTGGCCGACATCTACCGCAGGGATCTCATCAGTGAACGGCACCGGCACCGCTATGAGGTCAACATCAACTACCGTTGTGTCCTGGAACAGCACGGACTGGTGTTTTCAGGCCTGTCACCGGATGGCCAACTGCCGGAAATTGTCGAACTGGGTGATCATCCCTGGTTCGTCGGGGTTCAGTTTCATCCTGAGCTCAAGTCACGACCCTTCGATCCTCATCCGCTATTCGCATCCTTCATCGAGGCCGCCGTGACACAATCGAGACTGGTCTGAATCATGGTGACCGGACATCATGTGCGTGCCGGTTCCGTCACGATCGGCAATGATCTTCCCTTCGTCCTGATATCCGGACCTTGCCAGATCGAAAATCGCGATCATGCGTTCTTCGTGGCGGAGCGGCTGTTGACCATGACGACCCGCCGGGACATCGGCTTCATCTACAAGAGTTCGTTCGACAAGGCCAACAGGACGAGCCTCGATGGCGCCCGTGGCGCCGGCATGGATGAGGGACTGCGGATCCTGGATGACGTGCGGTCCCGACTGGGCTGCCCGGTGCTTACCGATGTTCACTTGCCCGACCAGTGCCAGGCGGTTGCAGGTGCAGTTGATGTTCTGCAGATTCCTGCCTTCCTGTGCCGGCAGACGGATCTCCTGGTGGCGGCGTCGAAGACCGGCCGGACAATCAACGTCAAGAAGGGCCAGTTCCTGGCACCTTGGGACATGGTCCATGTGGTAAACAAGATCACGTCGTCAGGCAATCCTCATGTCATCGTGACGGAACGCGGTACAAGTTTCGGCTACAACACGCTTGTGTCCGACATGCGCGCCCTCCGGCAACTTGCGGACGGCGGGACTCCGGTGGTGTTTGACGCCACCCACTCGGTCCAGCAGCCAGGGGGCAGGGGCAGTGCCAGCGGCGGTCAGCGGGAGTATGTTCCACTCCTGGCACAGGCCGCCGTTGCCGTGGGCGTCGCGGCCGTCTTCATGGAGTCCCACGAGGAACCGGAACGGGCGCCTTCCGATGGGGCCACCATGATGGCGCTTGATGACATGCCTGCCCTTCTCGACCGTCTTCTGGCGATCGATTCCCTCACAAAGGAAAGAGCGCGCTGACGGCAAGCTGCCAAGTGCAGTGCGATACCAAAGGTTGTACAACACGCCGCGCCGGCACCGGCAGGAACGATGAGGGGATAACGATGGCTGTCATCACTGACGCCCGCGGCAGGGAAATCCTTGACAGCCGCGGCAATCCGACAATCGAAGTCGACGTCCTTCTCGAAGACGGCACTGGCGGACGTGCATCGGTTCCCTCAGGTGCCTCGACGGGAACCCACGAAGCACTGGAAATGCGCGATGGTGATCGCACGCGTTTTCACGGCAAGGGCGTGTTGAAGGCCCTCGACGGAATCAATGGCGAGATCTTTGATGCCGTGCGCGGCATGGACGCACGCTGTCAGCGTGAGATCGATGACTGCCTGATCTCGCTCGACGGAACCCCCGACAAGGCACGCCTTGGTGCCAACGCCATTCTGGGCGTCAGCCTTGCCGTAGCCCATGCTGCGGCAAACCAGGCCGGCATGCCCCTGTGGCGTCATGTCGGCGGTCTCGCGGCGCGACGGCTTCCGGTGCCTCAGATGAATGTTATCAACGGTGGCGCGCATGCGGACAATGCCCTCGACTTTCAGGAATTCATGATCCTCCCTGCCGGTTGCAGCTCGTTCCGGGAAGCCGTTCGTGCCGGCTCCGAGATCTTTCATCAGTTGAAGCACACGCTCCAGGCCCGGGGTCATTCGACCAATGTCGGTGACGAGGGGGGATTCGCACCGCAGATTACGGATGCCCGGGAAGCCCTCGACCTCCTGATGGCAGCCATCGACGGGACGGGATACCGCGCGGGCGAGGAGATCTTTCTTGCCCTTGATCCTGCAGCAAGCGAACTGTGGCGCGACGGACGCTATGTGTTCAGCGCCGACGGCCGCAAGCTCGATTCGTCGGGCATGATCGACCTCTACCGTGATCTTCTGGAATCCTACCCGATCGTTTCCATCGAGGACGGTCTTGCTGAGGATGACTGGGAAGGTTGGCAGGCGATGACACAGGAACTGGGCGAGAACGTCCAGCTGGTTGGCGACGACATCTTCGTGACAAGGAAAGGCCGCCTTGCACAGGGCATCGAGAACGGCGTGGCCAATGCCATCCTCATCAAGGTCAACCAGGTGGGAACGCTCAGTGAAGCAATGGAGACGGTCGCGTGTGCCCACGAAAGAGGCTATCGCACCGTGATGTCGCACCGCTCGGGAGAAACTGAAGACACCACCATTGCGGATCTTGCCGTTGGTCTGGGATGCCGACACATCAAGACTGGTTCGCTCTCCCGTTCCGATCGTACCGCAAAGTACAACAGGTTGTTGAAAATCGAGGAAGAACTTGATACTGTGGCCTTCTGGTCCGGGCAACCATGACCGGGACTCCGACCATGGACGATCTTGACAATCTTCCTTGTGTTGTGGTTTGTTGACGCCATGCGCGGCCTGCATGAACGCTTCCGCTCCACCTTTCGTTCATTGCCTTGCCTTCTTGGCATGTTCGCAGTCGTCTACTTTGGGTATCATGCCATCCAGGGTGAGAACGGCATTCTCGCGATTATGTCGCTGGAACAGCAGATCGAAAGAGCGGAAGCTGAGCGCGTGCGGCTGAGCGCCGTGGAGCAGAGGTTGTTGAACCATGTCACGCTTCTCAACCCACCGAGCATTGACCGGGACATGCTTGATGAGCAGGCGCGCCGGACCCTTAATCTGGCGCATCCCCATGAGCTCGTGATCATGAGAAGCGACGATGCCGCTTTCGACTGATCTTCTCTTTTGCCGCCGTTCTTTTCTGCCCTGTCGCGTGAGGGCATGATGGACGCTGCACCTGCAAACGATACCGCACTCCTGGTGGGTTTCTATCGCACCATGCTGCTCGTGCGCCGTTTCGAGGAAAAGGTAGGCCAGATGTATGGCATGGGGCTGATTGGCGGCTTCTGCCATCTCTATATTGGCCAGGAAGCCGTGGTGGTCGGCATGGATGCCGCCATCAGGGCGGACGATGCCGTGATCACCAGCTACCGCTGTCACGCCCATGCCCTGGTGCGTGGCGTCCCTCCCGCGGCCATCATGGCCGAACTGACCGGCCGTGGCACCGGCATCTCGAAGGGCAAGGGCGGTTCCATGCACATGTTCGATATCGAACGCGGATTCTATGGCGGCCACGGCATTGTCGGCGCCCAGGTTCCGCTGGGTGCCGGAATTGCCTTTGCCCAGAAGTACCAGAAACGTGACAACGTCACTCTGGTTTTCTTCGGTGAGGGAGCCGCCAACCAGGGACAGGTCTACGAGACCTTCAACATGGCGAGTTTGTGGAAGTTGCCCGCGATCTTCGTCATCGAAAACAACCAGTACGCCATGGGGACGGCCATTGGTCGCGCCAAGGCGGGAACGGAACTCTGCCATCGTGGTGAAGCCTTCGGCATCCACGGCGTTCAGGTCGACGGCATGGATGTTGTGGCGGTTCATGAAGCCTCCAGGGATCTGGTAGCGCGGGTGCGCGACGGCGAGGGGCCGATGCTGGTCGAGATGCAGACCTATCGCTACCGGGGACACTCGATGTCCGACCCGGTCAAGTACCGCACCAGGGATGAAGTCCAGCAGGTCCGCGAGCGTCAGGACCCCATCGAACAGTTGCGGGTCCGGCTCATCGAAGGCGGTGCCATTGACGATGCGGAGCTGAAGGCCATCGACAGGGACGTCAAGAAGACCGTGGCGGAGGCAGCTGAACACGCCCAGACAAGCCCCGAACCCGACATCAGCGAACTCATGACCGACATCATGATCGACACAGCCGGCGGGAACGCCTGATGGTCGAGATGACGGTGCGTCAGGCCCTGCGCGATGCCATGGCAGAGGAAATGCGGCGCGACGAGAGAGTCTTCCTGATCGGCGAGGAAGTTGCCGAATACCAGGGCGCCTACAAGGTGAGTCAGGGTTTGCTCGAAGAGTTCGGGGCGGACCGGGTCATTGACACGCCCATCACGGAACACGGCTTTGCCGGCCTGGCCATAGGTGCTGCCATGGCCGGACTAAGACCCATCAACGAATTCATGACCTTCAATTTTGCCATGCAGGCCATGGACCAGATCATCAATTCGGCGGCCAAGACGCTCTACATGTCTGGTGGCAAGGTCGAGTGCCCCATCGTCCTTCGCGGGCCCAACGGCGCCGCGGCACGTGTGGCGGCCCAGCACTCCCAGGACTTCGCATCTTGGTTTGGGCATGTTCCCGGGCTCAAGGTCATCGCACCCTGGTCGGCCACGGATGCCAAGGGACTTCTGAAGGCTGCCGTGCGGGATCCGAACCCGGTGATCTTTCTCGAGAATGAGATCCTCTATGGCACCACCTTCGACGTCAGCGACGGCGAGGCCGTCCTCGAGATCGGCAAAGCGGCCATCGAGCGGCCGGGCCGGGATGTCACCGTTGTCGGATACTCGATCACGGTCAGCCGCGCTCTCGAGGCGGCCGGCATGCTGGCCGAAGAAGGCATCGAGGCCGAAGTCATCAATCTGCGCACCATACGTCCCCTTGACGTCACCACCATCATCGATTCCCTCGCCCGCACCAACCGGCTCGTGGTGGTGGAGGAGGGATGGTCCTTCGCCGGGATCGGTGCCGAGGTGATCGCTGCCGTGTGTGATGGGGGGTTCGATCATCTCGATGCCCCGCCCGCCCGGGTATCGGCGGCGGACGCGCCCTTGCCCTACGCTGCCAGCCTGGAGCAGGCGGCACTGCCCCAGGCGGACCAGATAGTCCGGGCGGTGCGCGACGTCTGCTATGTCTGATCGCGGCTGAGGGAGACCGACATGCCGATCACCATCACCATGCCACAGCTCTCACCTACCATGGAGGTGGGCACATTGGCGCGCTGGCTGGTCAGCGAGGGAGACAGCGTCGCTTCGGGCGACGTGCTCGCCGAGATCGAGACCGACAAGGCCACCATGGAGGTCGAGGCCATCGATGATGGAACCGTTGGCCGTCTCCTGGTCGCCGAGGGAACCGAAAACGTTCCGGTGAACCAGGCGATCGCCCTCATTCTGGAAGAAGGCGAGGAAGCTCTTGAGCATGAGCCCGACAGTATTGATGCCGTCCCGCCACCGGCCGGTCCCGAGCCACCGGAGGCTGGTTCCCCACCGGAGACAGCGGTGGCCGGAGGCGGAACCGGCAGCCGGAGAAGGGCCGCCAGTCCCCTTGCCCGCAGCATGGCGTCCAAGGCGGGGTTGTCGCTCGATGATGTCACGGGCAGCGGCCCGGGGGGCCGCATCATCAAGCGTGACGTCGAGCAGGCGCTAAAGACGGGAAGGCCCGACCAACTGCTGGTTACCGCAAGCACCTGGGAGGAGGTCCGGGTGAGCGGCATGCGCCGTGTCATTGCCGGACGCCTGCAGGAGGCGAAACAGACCATCCCGCATTTCTATCTTTCGCTGGACTGCGACATCGATCGGCTGCTCGAGGCACGGCGCGAGATCAACGCCGCGGGACATCGGGTTTCCGTGAACGACTTCATCATCCGGGCGCTTGCACTGGCCCTGCGAGACATTCCGGACGCCAATGTTCAGTGGGGAGGCGATGTCATACGGCGCTTTGCCCATGTCGATCTTTCCGTAGCCGTAGCCGTCGATGGCGGGCTTGTGACCCCGGTCATCCGCGATGCCGCCTCCCGGGGGCTCCTGGACATCGCAACCACCATGCGGGATCTCGTCGAGCGCGCGCGCGCTGGCAAGCTCATGCCTGAGGAGTACCAGGGCGGCAGCTTCACCCTGTCGAATCTCGGCATGTACGGAATCAGGGACTTCGATGCCGTGATCAATCCGCCACAGGCTGGTATTCTGGCAGTGGGTGCAGGCTATCCGCGGCCGGTGGCAAGGGATGGAGCGCTCGCCGTGGCAACCCTGATGAGCACGACGCTTTCGGCCGATCACCGGGTCATCGACGGTGCAGTCGGCGCGGCTTTGCTGAACGCCTTCAGGAACTTCATCGAATCACCATTTACCCTCATCCTGTAGAGGAACGCCTGATGACCCAGTCGCGTTACGACATCCTTGTTCTCGGTGGGGGTCCGGGAGGATATGTTGCCGCCATCCGTGCCGCGCAACTCGGAATGTCGGTCGCTGTCATCGAACGCGACCATCTGGGCGGCGTGTGTCTCAACTGGGGATGCATCCCGACGAAGGCGCTTCTGCGTTCAGCAGAGGTGATGCGCCTGGCGCGTCATGGCGATGCCTTCGGCCTCGACATTGATAACCCGCGCTTCGACATTGGTGCCGTGGTTGGGCGGAGTCGCGAAGTAGCTGATCGTCTTTCGCGGGGCGTCAGACACCTGCTCTCCAAACACGGTGTGACGATTGTCGAAGGCGAGGGACGACTGGCGGGACCGGGACAGGTCCGCGTCGGCGAGAGCCTGCTGGAGGGCGATCACATCATTCTTGCCACGGGGGCGCGACCCCGGGAGCTGGACAACGTGAAGGCCGACGAAAGGGTCATCTGGACCTATCGCAAGGCCATGGTGCCTGAGGCCATGCCGGCTTCAGTCATCGTCATCGGTTCGGGCGCCATCGGAATCGAGTTCGCCAGCTTCTACCGAGACATGGGAGCCGAGGTCAGGGTGATCGAGGTGGTCGACCGCATTCTTCCGTCGGAAGACGAAGAAATATCATCTATCGCTCGCAAATCATTCCAGAAACAGGGTATCGACGTTCATACGGGAAGCGTGGTGCAAGAGGTCACCACATCAGAGGACGGCGCTTCGGTTCAAGTCACGGATGATGCGGGCGAGGAACACATGCACACCGCCGAACGCGTCATCCTCGCCGTCGGCATCATCGGCAACACGGAGAATCTCGGGCTCGAGGGCACCGGGGTCACCGTCTCGGGGGGCCATGTCGACGTCAACAGATGGCTTGAAACCGGAGAAGAGGGAGTTCTCGCCATCGGTGATCTTGCCGGTCCGCCCTGGCTTGCCCACAAGGCCAGTCACGAGGGCATCATCGCCGTCGAGAGGATTGCCGGTCTTGACCATGTCGAACCACTCGACACCGGCAACATTCCAGGCTGCACCTACTGCCATCCGCAAATTGCCAGCATCGGCCTCACGGAAGCCGCCGCCCGCGACGCCGGACATGCCGTCCGCGTCGGACGCTTTCCGTTCCTTGGCAACGGCAAGGCCATTGCCCTGGGCGACGACGATGGCATGGTCAAGACTGTCTTTGACGCTGATACCGGCGAACTCCTTGGCGCCCACATGATCGGCGCCGAAGTCACGGAACTGATCCATGGATTTGCCATCGCCCGCACGCTTGAAACCACCGAGGCTGAACTCATGAGCACGGTCTTTCCCCATCCGACCCTCTCGGAAATGATGGGCGAATCGGTACTCGAGGCCTACGGCCGTGCCCTCCATATCTGACGTGTCATGACCAGGCTCTCCCGTTTACAGCCCGCTCGCGAACGCCACCCGGAAAAGGCGTGGCGGGACCCTGTCGCCGTTCCCCGCAAACCAAAGTGGATCAGGGCCCGGGCGCCGGGGTCACCGGACTACCACGCGACGCGCCAGCTCGTCCGCAAGGCGAGGCTGGCGACAGTGTGCGAGGAAGCCGCCTGTCCCAACATCGGGGAGTGCTGGTCGAAACGGCATGTCACCGTCATGATCCTTGGTGATATCTGCACACGGGGCTGCACATTCTGCAATGTCACCACGGGCCGGCCCGGTCCGGTGGATGAAGATGAGCCACGGCGTCTGGCGCAGGCTGTCCGCGACCTTGGACTCAGGCACGTGGTCATCACCTCGGTGGACAGGGATGATCTCGATGACGGCGGGGCAGGACAGTTCGTCGCTTGCATCAACGAGATACGCCGAGTGTCTCCCGCCACGACCATCGAGGTTCTGACTCCCGATTTCCTGCGCAAGGAGGGGGCGATCGAACAGGTCGTCGCGGCGCGTCCCGACGTCCTGAACCACAACCTGGAGACCGTTCCCCGGCTCTATCGCGAGGTGCGGCCCGGCTCGCGATACTTCGCCTCCCTCAACCTGCTGTGGCGTGTCAAGGAGATCGATCCAGGGATCTTTACCAAGTCGGGTCTGATGGTGGGACTTGGCGAGACCAGGGACGAAGTCGTGCAGGTCATGGACGACATGCGCCAGGCGGATGTCGATTTCCTGACGGTTGGACAGTACCTGCAACCCACGCCACGCCACCATGCCATCGACCGTTTCTGGACACCCGAGGAGTTCCAGGAACTGGAGACAATCGCTCTTGCCAGGGGCTTTCTCATGGTGAGCGCCAGTCCGCTCACTCGGTCATCCCATCATGCTGACAGGGATTTTGCCATCATGCAGGCGCGCCGCCATGCCGGGGGCTGAGCGTGGCCCGGCATCGCGAACAGAAACTGCTGCCTTGGACGGCTGAACAGCTCTACAGCCTGGTCGCGGATGTCGGCCGATATCCCGAGTTTCTTCCCTGGTGCGTGGCGGCGCGAATCACCAGGTGCGACGGCAATGTCTTCTGGGCCGACCTTGTGATCGGCTTTCGCCTCATCCGGGAACGCTACACCTCCAGAGTGACCCTGGTTCCCGGTCGGGAGATCCACACGGCCTACACATCGGGGCCCTTCCGGAAGATGGAGGGAAGCTGGCGATTCGTTCCCCGGGACGAGGGGGGGTGTCTCGTCGATTTCGCCATCGAATTCGAGTTCAACTCGCGTCTCCTGCAACGGACCATCGGAGCCCTCTACCTTGAGGCCTCCCGGCGTCTCGTGCGTTCCTTTGAAGACCGGGCCCGCGTCCTCTACGGACCGGCATTCAAGGACGAAGACAGCCTGCAATGAGCATCAGGGCATCGCGTACCGAGGCCATTCTGACGGCGTGACGCCCGATGTCGCCGTAGCGGTTTTCCGTAACCACGATATCCGCGTCTGCCACCGCTGCCATGAAGACAAGACCCGCTGGCTTGGCCCGGGAATCGCTGCCCGGACCGGCAACTCCGGTGATGGCGACCCCGGCACGGTCCGGATGGCGGTGGCGGATGCCTTCGACCATGGCCCGCGCGACCTCCCTGCTGACCGCACCATGTGTCCGAATGAGGGGGGCAGGCACCCCGAGAAGCGCAGTCTTGGAGGAGCACGAATAGGTCACGTATCCGAAATCGACGACGTCGGAGGAACCGGCAACGGCCGTCAGCGATCCGGCGAGCAGGCCTCCGGTGCAGGACTCGGCTGTGACAACCATCATGCTGCGTCGCCGGCAGGCATCCAGGACGCGCCCGGCAGCATCAAGAATCGCCGCATCAAACATCAACCCATCCTGTCTGGGAGAATACCCAGACACACGCCGCCGCTGCAGCACCTGCGGCAACGTCGTCCATCATGACACCCCAGGCGCCTCCGAGGCGCCGCTCGATCAAGCGAATGGGTCCAGGTTTCCAGATGTCAAAGAGCCGGAAGAGAACGAAAGAGAGAATCCACAGGACGGGAGAAAGCATGGCCGGGATGAGGGCAAGAAACTGACCGCATGCCTCATCGATTACAATGGCGCCATGGTCCGGATCGGCTCCCGACTCCATTGCGGCGGCAACATGCCTGACGGCAAAAAGCCCCGCCACGAGGAGGAAGAACGATGCCGCAAGAAGCGCCCACGGTCCACCATACCACATGACAAGGAAGGCAGGCGGCAGGGAGGCCAGGGAGCCCAGGGTTCCAGGCATGGGACGAAGGAGCCCCACGCCTCCCAGGGTCACCACCCAGGGCGCAATTCCCTTCAACTCCGGATTGCGGCGCATGTCACGGCAACGGGCGGCGAATGGTGACGGTGGCAGCGGCCGCGATACCCTCGCAGCGACCCAGGAAACCGAGACCGTCAGTGGACGTAACCTTGATGTTGACCCGCGGTTCCCCAACGTCGAGAAGACCCGCCACGCTGTGGCGCATCGCCCTCTGGTGTGGCGCGAGGCGCGGCTTCTGGCACATCAGGGTGATGTCGGCATGGAGCAGGGTTGCACAGCGTTCCGCCATCAGATTCCGTGCTACATCGACAAGGTCGCCCGAGGGACGTCCCCGCCAACTGGCATCGTTCACAGGGAAATGCTGTCCGAGATCACCGCATCCAAGCGCCCCGAGAATGGCGTCGACCAGGGCGTGCAGCCCGACATCGCCATCCGTGTTGCCTTCAAGGGTGCGGTCGTGGTCGACGCGCACACCGCACAGCATGACATGATCGCCGGTCACGAGGGCGTGGGCGTCATAGCCCGTGCCGGTGGAGACTTCGGTCTGGTTGCGGGACAATGCGAGATCCTCATCGTGCGTGATCTTGATGTTCGCCCTATCGCCAGTGACGGTGATGACGGTCATGCCGGCGGCTTCGGCAACGGCGGAATCATCGGTTAACGTGCGTCCATGTGCCTGCTCATGGGCAGCCAGAATTCCGGCATAGGGAAATCCCTGGGGCGTCTGCGCACAGACAAGCCGATCCCTATCGGCGGTTCCCGTCACTTCGTTGCCTGAACGGTACTTCACGGTATCGGTGATGTCGGTTACCGGAATGACGCCGCACCGGCCTTTCAGGAGGCTCTGCACGATCTGGTCGAGAAGGTGGTCGCTGACAAAGGGTCGCGCCGCATCATGAACGAGAACAAATTCCGGTGCGTGAACACGCAGGGCCTTGAGACCATTCAGCACCGACTCCTGGCGCGTGGCGCCGCCATGTACGGCAGGGAGAAGATCGAACCCAGTGACAGCCTCCTCGTGAAGGGCCTCGAAGTCGGGATGAATGACGGCAAGAATCGGATGAATCGCCGGGTGTGCAGCAAAGCGACTGAGCGACCAGCGGATGAGCGGTTGGCCATTCAGGGGCTGATACTGCTTTGGAACCGGCCCGCCCACGCGCTCGCCCCGGCCACCCGCCACGACGACAGCAGCAATCGAATGCGCCGACATGCCCATGCCGGCAACCTAGCGCGTTCACGCTGTCCGTGAAACCGCCCGCAACCAGTTCGTCCTGGCGCGAACGGGATTGCGGCGACCGGGTGAATTGGCGAGGATACGAGCATGATCTTCTGGCATCATCTGGTTCCTGTCCTGCTGGTTCCGGCAGGTGTGCTGCCGTTCCTGGGTCGCTTCGATAAGGGGCTGCACTTCTGGGGTGCCTTCGGCCTGGCGACGCTTGCCGCCACGGCATGGACGGCTGCCCAGTTCAGCCAATCATGGTCCACCGGGTTCGGACCCGCTATCTGGCTGACGGTGTCCGCCTGTTTGATGCTCTTTCTCGTCCTTTCCCTCCTGGTCCCGGAGTTCTGGCGGTTAGGAGCCATCCTCGGTCCCTGGATCCTCATCATGGCGATTATGGCTCTGGCCTGGAACCAGGCAGAAACGACCCGGTCTTCGGAAACTGGCTCCGTTTCTGACTGGATCGGAGTTCACGTGGTCCTGTCGGTCTCCACCTATGTGTTCCTCACCATGGCGGCGATCGCAGGCCTCGCCGTCATTCTTCAGGAACGCTCCCTCAAGCGGCGCAAACCTGGCCGGCTCACGTCATCGCTACCATCCCTGGCCGATTGTGAGCGACTCGAGATTCGCCTGCTGGTGACAAGCGAGATCATCCTTGCCGCCGGGATCGCGACAGGCCTGGCGGCCACCTCAACGGCGGATGCCGTCACTGGCATGAGCCACAAGATCGTTTTCACGGTTGCCGCCTTCGCCGTCATTGCCATGCTGCTTTTGGCGCGCCAGCTTTGGGGAACACGAGGCCGAAAGGCGGCGCGCCTGGTGCTGACCGGCTATCTCCTGATGACCCTCGCCTATCCCGGAGTCAAGTTCGTCACGGATGTCATCATCGGATAGGAGCGGGTGGCAGGGTGCATGTCCCGGACGGCGTCTGTATGATGCAAGGGCTGATTTCGGGGGCTCCACCTTAATCCATGAGTCTCGAGACGACCGGCGGTCACGCTCCACAACCGGAAGCGATGCATTCCCCGGGTAACCCGATCAGGACGATGCTGATCAGACTGTTCGGCTGGTTCCGCAAGCCGACCGGACGATGGTCGCGCAGCCGGATCGTAAACGTGGTTCTTGCGGTGACGGCGGTGCTGTCCGGCCTGGCGACCTACGGGGCGCTCACGGGTTCGGGACCATTTGAACCGGACCGGAACACCCTCATCGTTCTCCTGAATGTTGACCTCGCCTTGCTGCTTGCCTTTGCCGTCATCATCATCCGCCGCCTGGCGGACATGTGGTCACAGCGCCGGGAGGGGATGGCAGGTTCAAGACTGCAGGCAAGACTGGTCGCCACCTTTGGTCTGGCAGCGACCATCCCCGCTGTGCTCATCGGCGTATCGTCGGCGATCTTCTTCAACATGGGCATTGACTCCTGGTTCAATGAACGAGTCCAGACCGCGATTGCCCAGTCGACCAGAGTTGCTGATGCCTACTTGGAAGAACACCGCATTACTCTTGGATCCAGCGCGCTGGCACTCGCCCGCGACTTTCACCTCTATGTGCCGAAGTCAGGCGGAAGCATGGAGGAGTTTGCGGCCTACCTTGAGGACCGGGCGAGTGTGAGAGGCATCTCGGAATGGGTCGTGTTGAGCAGTCTTGGCCAGATCATCATGCAGGGCACTCTTTCCACCGGCCTCAGCCTTGAGCCTCTCACGGCTCACGAGATCGAACGCGCCGATGCCGGTGATGCCGTCATTCTGAAATCAAGCGCCCGGGACAGGGTACGCGCTCTCGTCAGCCTCAGCCGGGGCAGCACGTACCTGCTGGCGGGAAGCAGCGTTGACCCTGACGTCATCGAAAGCACCAGGAAGGTCTTTGCGGTCGCTTCCTCCTATAGAAAACTCGCTCTCGAGCGAACCAGCCTGCAGCTGACCTTCTCTCTCTTCTATGCCGTCGCTGCCCTTCTCCTGCTGTTTGTTGCGGTGTGGTTCGCCCTGCAGCTTGCCTCTCGCCTGGTGGGCCCGGTTGTGGCGCTGGCCAATGCCGCCGAGAAAATCCGCCAGGACGATCTCTCTGTGCGGGTGTCCCTGAGCGGGCGGTCCGATGAACTCTCCCTGCTTGGTCAGGCCTTCAACCGCATGGCCGACCGGATTGCCGAACAGCGTCATGCTCTGGTGGAAGCCAACAAGGATCTCGAGGGAAGGCGACGGTTCACCGAATCGGTCCTTTCCGGCGTCAGTGCCGGTGTCATCGGTCTTGATGACACCGGGGTCGTGGAGCTGGTGAACCGCCGGGCGCTGGAATTGCTCAATGTGACCGAGGACGACCTCGTCGGTGCGAGCCTCATCGATACCATGCCGGAGGCTGGCGACATTCTCGAGCAGGCCATGAAGGCACGCGCGGCATCGGGCAGCGTCGATCTGGATAGCGACGCCGGTTTGCGACGACTCTTCGTGCGTATCGGCAATGTCGAGGGTGACAGGGAAGGGTCCGTGCGACGCGGCGGTTTCGTGATGACCATCGACGACGTCACGCCGCTCGTGCTCGCGCAGCGCAAGGCCGCTTGGAGTGACGTGGCCTTGCGGGTGGCCCATGAAATCAAGAATCCCCTGACACCCATCACGCTGTCCGCCGAGCGTCTGGAACGCAAGTTTGCGGGCACCATCACGGAGTCGCCCGAGGTGTTCCGGGAACTCACCGACACCATCAAGCGGCAGGCGATGCACATGACCCACGTGGTCGACGAGTTCTCCCGCCACGCGAGGATGCCGACGCTCATCATGTCTCCGGAAAGTGCCATCGACATTGTCGAGAAGGCCATTCGGCTTCAGGAGATCTCCGATACGCGCGTCATCTTCGAGCGCATCTATCCCGAGACCCCGCCGGTGATTCACTGTGATGGCGACATGATCTGTGCTGCAATCTTCAACATCGTCAAGAATGCAGCGGAGGCCTTTCGCATGGACGATGTGGAGAGGGCGGAAGGCGACATCGTGAGGACCACCGTTGCGGAAGAGGGTGGATGGTGTGTTATCAAGATCGCGGACAATGGTCCTGGCTTCCCCGTTGAACGCCCCGAGACTCTCTTCGAACCGCATGAATCCCATGGCAAGGATGATGGCTACGGCCTCGGTCTGACGATTGCCCGATCGACGATCAGGGATCACGGAGGAGACCTCGTATTGCAGAACAGGAAGGAAGGCGGTGCATCGGTGATCCTGTCATTGCCTATGGAACGGAAAGACGGCTGATGAAGCACGACATCCTCGTCGTCGATGACGAGCGCGACATCCGCCGCGCCCTGGCCGATGTTCTCGAAGATGAGGGCTACCAGGTACGCACGGCGTCCGACCCCGATTCCGCCGACGCCACAATTGCCGAACAGGTTCCGTCCCTGGTAATCCTCGATATCTGGTTTCGCGGTGCACGGCGCGATGGTGTCGATCTGTTGCGCGACTACGTTGCCCACCATCCCTTCATGCCCATCATCATGATCAGCGGTCACGGCACCATCACCACGGCCGTCAAGTGCACCAGGATCGGCGCATACGACTTCATCGAAAAGCCGCTTCAGACCGACAAGGTGCTCCTGGTGGTCAAGCGGGCGCTCGACGAGGCGAGACTGCGTCGCGAGAACGAAGAACTGCGCCGCTCCACCCGTATCCTCGACGATCTCGTCGGCGAGTCACGCGCAATGGTGCAGCTGCGTGAAGCTATTTCCCGGGTTGCACCCACCGGGAGCAGGGTCCTGATCACCGGTCCGGCAGGTTCGGGCAAGGAACTGGTGGCGCGGCACATTCACCAGCAGTCGCCGCGCGTCAATGGCCCGTTCGTCGCCATCAATGCCGCCACCATGGAACCCGAAAGAGTGGAGGAAGAACTCTTCGGGCGGGAGACCCGGACATCGCCAGGTACGCCGGTCATCACCCACGGGGTGTTCGAGCGCGCCAACGGAGGCACGTTGTTCCTCGACAACGTTCCGGACATGCCGCTGGCCACACAGGGCAAGATCCTGAGGGCGCTTCAGGAACAGGTCTTCACCAGACTGGGTGGCGACACGTCGGTCAGGGCTGATGTGCGGGTTCTCACATCCGCCAGCGGCAACATCACCGCGGCGGTGCAATCGGGCCACTTCCGTGAGGATCTCTACTATCGCCTGAATGTCGTGTCGATCAACGTCCCGGCACTCTCGGAAAGGCGCGAGGATGTGGCGCCACTGTCGCAGTACTTCATCAGGCGCGCCGTGTGTCAGCAGGGTCTCAGCGCCCGGACACTGACGGGAGATGCCGAAATGGCTCTGCTGATGGCCAACTGGCCAGGCAACGTACGACAGTTGCGCAACGTGATCGAATCCCTGCTGATCATGACACCGGAGGGCGAGAACGGGGCCATCACGGCGGACATGCTGCCCGGTGAAGTGAGGCAGGCCAGCCCGGCGCCGGTCCTGTTTCACGATTCCAGCGAGGTGATGTCTCTCGGACTGCGCGAGGCGCGGGCGGCCTTCGAACGCAAGTACCTGTTGACCCAGCTGGCGCGCTTCGGCAACAACATCTCGCGGACGGCCGCGGCGGTCGGCATGGAGCGGTCCGCATTGCACCGGAAATTGAGAGCACTGGGTGTCAGCGTCACGGAACGCGACACCGGAGGCTGAATGCCATGCGTGTCATTGTCTGTGGAGCCGGGCAGGTCGGCTACAACATTGCCCGCAGACTGGCGGCAGAAGCCAACGATGTCACGGTGATCGACAACGACGCATCACGCATCGCCCGCGTGACGGAGAACATTGACGCGAAAGGGTTGGTGGGATTCGCCGCCCATCCGCCGGTGCTTCAGCGTGCCGGCGCGGAAGATGCAGACATGCTGATCGCCGTCACCTATGCCGACGAGGTCAACATGATTGCCTGCCAGGTGGCGCATTCCATCTTCGACGTACCCACAAAGATCGCCAGGGTACGCCACCAGTCCTATCTCGATCTCGCATGGAGCAGTCTCTACAGCCGGGATCACATGCCGATCAATGTCATCATTTCGCCGGAAATCGAGGTGGCACGCGCCATCATCAGGCGCCTCGAGGTGCCAGGCGCCCTCGATATCGTGCCCATGGCCGATGATCGGGTGCGCGCCATTGCGGTGCGGTGCCTTGCCGACTGCCCGGTCCTTGACACGCCCCTGGAAGAACTCGCGGAGCTCTTTCCCAACCTCAAGGTCTTTGTGGTCGGCATCGTGCGCCATGGCGAACTGTTCATCCCGACGGGCCGGACGGAGATGCGTGCGGGGGACGTCGTCTACTTTGTCACGTCGACCGACCACATGCACCGGTCGATGTCCGTCTTTGGACATGAGGAACCAGAAGCCCGTCGGGTGATCATCATCGGCGGTGGAAACATCGGCCTCTACGTTGCGCGCGAGATCGAAAAACACCACGCCGACGTCCGTTGCAAGGTCATCGAGATCAATGAGGGCCGAGCCCGGGAGATCGCCGACCAGTTGACACGGACAACGGTGCTGCTCGGCGATGCACTGGAACGCAAGCTCCTCGAGGAGGCCGGTGCCGGAGACGTCGAGACAATGGTGGCCGTTTCCAATGATGACGAGGTCAACATTCTCTCGTCGCTCCTCGCCAAGCGGTTGGGTGCCAAACGGGCCATCACATTGGTCAATTCGGAGAGCTATGACCCGCTGGTCGAGGACCTTGGCGTCGATTCGGTAGTCAATCCGAGGGGGTCAACAGTCTCGACGATCCTCCAGCACATACGCCGTGGCCGTGTTCGCAGCGTCTACAGCATTCACGAGGGGGCTGGTGAGTTCATTGAGGCGGAGGCCCTTGAGACGACCCGGATCACGAACCGCAGAATACGTGACATTCACCTAGCCAAAGGCATCCTTATCGGTTCCATCATTCGCGGCCAGGAGGTCATTGTTCCCGACGGCGACACGCGAATCCAGGTAGGTGACCGTGTGGTTCTGTTCACCAGCACCAACCTGATGAGCAAGGTCGAAAAACTCCTCTCCGTGGGTCTCGAGTTCTTCTGATATGTCCCGCATCGCCTATGTCAATGGCCGGTACAGCGCCCACTCCCGGGCCAGCGTTCATATCGATGACCGCGCCCACACGTTTGCCGACGGTGTCTATGAGGTCATTCTTGTGGTGAACCGCCACATGATCGACCTTGAGGATCATTTCCGGCGCCTGGATCGCTCGCTCTGCGAACTCGACATTCCCCGACCGACGACGGGGCGCGTGCTCACCCACATCATGAACCGGACGATTCACCTGAACAGGGTGGTGGACGGTATCGTCTATCTCCAGATCAGCCGCGGTGCGGCGCCCCGCAACCACGTCTTCGACAACGCGTCCCTGACACCAGGCGTCGTCTGCACTGCGCGGCGCCTGAACGTGCCGGCAACGTCCCGTGACGTTTCCGGGGTTGAGGTCATCACGCTCCCCGACACGCGATGGACACGTGTCGACATCAAGAGCGTCTCCCTTCTTCCCAATGTCCTGGCGCGCACAAGGGCGGCCGGGCGAGGGGCTTACGAGGCCTGGCTCGTTGATGGGGAAGGCTTCGTGACCGAATGCGCCGCCTCCAATGCCTGGATCGTTGACTCCAGCGGACGTCTTGTGACCCGCCCGGTCGCTGACGGGATCCTGCGGGGCATCACCCGTGAACGGTTGATGGCCCTGGCACGCGAGTTGTCCATCGAGGTTGTCGAACGTCCATTCAGCGTGGCCGAGGCGAAACAGGCCCGCGAAGCCTTCCTGACCAGTACCACCTCTCTCGTCAAGGCCGTCTCGCGCATCGATGAGACGGTCGTCGGCAACGGCCATCCCGGGCACGTGACCTGCCTGTTGCTTGACGCCTATCTCGACTTCGCGCGCCGCCAGGCGGGGTTTCCTGATGGCCATTCGCGTGTAGTCTTGGGGTGAACGGCAAGGGGTCACGATCCTCCAGGATCGGGGCACATGCCAAGGCTCAGCATACGGGACACCGGTATCATGGCACAGGCGAAGCAACAAAACCTCCAGGACACGTTCCTCAATGCAATCCGCAAGTCGAAGGTGCCGGTGACGGTCTATCTCGTAAACGGCGTGAAACTGCAGGGCATCATCACCTGGTTCGACAGTTTCTGCCTGCTCCTACGCCGGGACGGTCATTCGCAGCTCATCTACAAGCACGCCGTGTCGACTGTCATGCCGGAGGGTATGGTGAACCTGCAGATCGCCGGTGAAGGAGAAACGGACGACGATGCCTGAGGCATCGCGCGAAGGCGCCGTCACGCGAACCAGCGTCATTCATCCCTCGCTTGGCGGCGTCCACGGCAGGCGCAAGAGCCCCGGGGCCCTGGAGGAGGCGGTCAGCCTGGCAAGAGCCATCGATCTCGAAGTCCGGGATGCCCGCGTCCTTCCCGTAAAGCGTCCCCGGGCGGGTACATTCCTGGGCAAGGGGCAGGTCGAGGAACTCAAGCTTCAAGTCGCTTCGTCGTCAATCGATCTTGTCTTTGTCGACACAGCTCTGTCGCCGGTACAACAGCGCAATCTGGAACAACAGCTTCAAGCCAAGGTCATTGATCGCACCGGATTGATTCTTGATATCTTCGGTGCTCGTGCCGCCACACGCGAAGGTGTGCTGCAGGTGGAAATGGCAGCTCTCACCTACCAGCGCAGCCGTCTGGTGCGGAGCTGGACCCATCTGGAACGCCAACGCGGCGGGCTGGGCTTTGTCGGAGGTCCTGGCGAGTCCCAACTCGAAATCGACCGTCGCCTGATTGGTCAGCGTATTGCCCGGCTGCGTCGTGAACTCGACGGTGTTGTCGCCATGCGCGGCCAGCACCGCAATGCCCGGCGCAAGGCGCCATGGCCAACCGTTGCCCTGGTGGGCTACACCAATGCCGGCAAGTCAACGCTCTTCAACCGGCTGACCGGGGCGGGCGTCTATGCCGATGACAGGTTGTTTGCCACACTCGACCCGACCATGCGGGCCGTTGACCTCGGGGGCGGGACGCGTGCCATCCTCTCCGATACCGTCGGATTCGTGTCCGACCTCCCCGAGACTCTCATTGCCGCGTTTCGCGCCACACTCGAAGAGGTCACCGAGGCATCGCTCATCGTTCACGTGCGCAATGCGCACCACCCCGAGCATGAACTTCAGGCTGCCGATGTGATGACTGTGCTGGAGAACCTCGGCATCGATGAACTCGATGCATCTGAGAGGATGGTCACCGTCTACAACAAGACTGACCTGCTCGATGGCGACTCTGCATCGCGGCTGCGGGCGATTGTTGAGCGCCAGGATGATGCGGTCCTCATTTCGGCCCGGACAGGGGAGGGGCTCGACAACCTCGTCAGTCTCATCACCTGCCGCCTGGCAGGCAGGCAGCGAATCGTCGAACTCAGCGTACCCGTCAAGGACGGAGCCGCCATGGGTTTTCTCTACCGCCACGCCGAGATCGTCGAACGCATTGATGGCGATCACGCCATACGTCTCAAGGTCCGCATCGAGGACAGCGACCTCGGTCGCTTCCACAAGCGCTTCTCCCACCCGGCCCCCCTATGCCGGCAGTGACCGGCGCGATCAACGCTCGAATCGCAAGCCAGGCGATCACCTGCTGGCGGCTTCCTCATCCTTGGCAGAGGTCCACAGGGCGTCGAGTTCTTCCGCCGGGCAGTCGCTGATCGTCCGGTTGTCGCGACTGAGGCAGCGTTCGACGAAACGGTAGCGATTCTCGAACCGGGCGGCGCTGTGGCGCAGTGCGCTCTCGGGATCGACGTCGAGATGACGGGCAAGATTGACGGCGGCAAAGAGAACATCGCCGAGTTCATCGGCAATGCGCCCGGGTGAACCGTCTGCAATCTCCTGCGACAGCTCCTCGACTTCAGAGATCACATCCTCCAGCGCCTCGCCTGGCGAAGCGAGGCCGAACCCCTGGCCCGCTACCCGTTCGTGGATTTTGCGAGTTCGGGTGAGGGCAGGGAGGTTGGCGCTGATTCCATCGAGTGCGGACACATCTCTGCCTCCGGCCCGGGACTGATCCCGGCGTTCCCGCGCCTTCAGTTCTTCCCATTTCACCGTCTGCTCGGCCGCCGAGGCCACATCCGCTGCATCTGCGAAGACATGAGGATGACGCCGCACCATTTTCTCCGAGATTGCCTCGACCACATCGTCAAACCCGAATAGGCCACGCTCGCGTGCCATGCGGGCATGAAACACCACCTGGAAAAGAAGGTCGCCGAGTTCCGTCTTCAGTGCCGGCCAGTCTTCCCTGTCGATGGCATCGGCAACTTCATAGGCTTCCTCGACGGTGTAGGGAGCAATCGAAGCGAAGGACTGTTCAACATCCCACGGGCAACCGGTGACGGGATCACGCAGGCGCGCCATGATGTCGAGCAACCGAGTGATGGAACCGGCGCGAGTCATCGCCGGTCAACCGGAAACGCCCGACGCCGGAAGCGCCGGGCGTTCCTTGCAACAACACCCTGGCATCAAGTCCAGGAGAACCTCTGCATGTAGAACTGCCAGCCGTTTGGCCGGATCGACGGCGAGAGTTCCTCACGATGGATGATGCCGACCGGCTCGTGCGTGATCCACACATAGGCTCCGGTATCCTCCATGATGTCCTGCATACGCAAATAGATCTCCTCGCGTCGAGTCTCGTCGGTCTCGCCTAGACCTTCGAGGAACAGCGCGTCGAATTCGGAATCCTTCCAGCGTTCCCAGTTCCACACACCGACCTGGGCCTCGACATACCACTGTGACATCTGGCTGGGGTCCGGAGCATCGCCGTAACGCATGATCCACAACTGCAGATCTTTCCAGTCGTCGCCCGAGGATTCCAGTCCGAGATTCCAGAAGGGGCCCGGATCCAGCGGAATGACATCAAGCTCGATCCCCACATCCGCCAGGTTGGCCTGGATGACCGTGGCGGCTGCCATGCGGTCCGTGCGATTGATCGTCTTGAGTTCCAGTTGGAGGCCCTCGGCGCCGGCCTCGGCGATCAGGGCCCGTGCCTCGTCCGGAGCATAGCTGTAGTTGCTGGTTGTGCGATGACCCAGGACTCCTGGAGGCACGATGCCGTGGGACTTTGGCGCCACACCGGCATAGGCGGCTTCGAGGATGGTATCGACATCGATTGCACGCTGGATGGCCTTGCGTATGCGGATGTCCTGGAGCTTGGGATGATCGGTATTGATTCCCATCCATGTCCACAACAGTCCCGGATAGACCTTGAGAACGGTGTTGTCCGGCGCCCCATCGCTTTGATAACGGGCTAGGGTGTCGGTGCTGATATGGGTGAAATCGACATCGCCCGCCTCATAGGCGATTTCTGCCGTCTTTTCGTCCTCGATGATGATGAACCGCACGGTATTGATGCCGGCAGGCGTCCCCGTCCAGAACGGATTGGCTTCAAGTTCATAGAACTGCTTGGGCGACCATTCCTTGATGCGGAAGGGACCGATGTAGAAGTTGAACATGCCATCGTACTTGCCGCCGGATGCTTCCACCGCCTTGCGGCACAGGATGGTGCCGGTACCGGAAGCAAGCCACGTGTACCAGACCGGTGCGAATGGCTGGTTCAGGTGAATGATTCCTGAATGGGAACCCGTAACCTCGACATGATCGAGCGCAGCTGCCTTGTCCTTCCACTCCGATTCCTTGATCCGCTCGAGCGAAAACTTGACGTCTTCGGCATCAAGTTCGCTGATGACCTCGTGCGTCGTGCCATCATGCCATTGGATGCCCGTCTTGAGTTCGAATACGATGGTCTGGGCATCCACCTGCTCGACGTGCGAGACGAATTCGCTGGGCGACCAGGACCAGTCCGGTCCTTCGTTCAGGGTCGCCAGTTGAGCCAGGCAGGCGTACTGCAGCACTGTTTCCATGCCGCCTACCATGTAGCCTGGATCCGTCGACACGATCGTGCGATTGGTGCGCATGCGCAGGACGCGATCAGGCGTCGTCGAAGCCTGTGCGGGCGTCATCCATGACTGCACCATCGCCGCAGCCGACATCGCCGCGGTGGCCCCCATGAGAGTGCGGCGGTTGAGCTCCAGTTGCTTCATTGGACAATCTCCCTCAGGTGTTTCTGGCAACAGACTACCTATATTGTTGCCGCATAACCATGAGATCATCGAGGCGATTGAATCCAGCACACGATTACAATTGAAGCCTTGGGTGAAGAGGGTAGGGAACAACTTTGACAAAATTGAAGATTAAGGTGAACGGATCTGGTTTGTTTGGCGAGATTCACTGCGAAGCCATCGCCTGAATTGCAGAACCGGAGCGCACCGCCTTGAGGAATTTCCTTCTGATTCCATTTTCACCCGGTGGCATCGCCATACAGCGCCCGCGTACGCGACCGCCGAGGCATGACCCCTGGCATGGCACACGAGATCACTCACCAGACCAAGCCCGTCGATGGTGATGACGTTCACGATACCGGCATGTGAGCGCATTGTTTCGGACTGTTGCCATACTGTCATCGTCAGAGGGCCGGAAAAGCCGGACATCGGACTGACTATGCGCAGGACGCGTTTCCCGAACTGGCCGTCGTCGATGCCAGCAAGTTCTCAAGGCCCGGGCGCGTCGTGCTGGCCGATGTTTGAAGGGATCAGGGGCGGTGCGCTGCTGACGAATTTGTCTGCTTCGCGATTGCGGCACTGAATGACAGGACTCCGGGGAACGAAGCAATTGCTACCACATCGGCGACAGGGCGACCGTTGTGGCGATATTCTCAAGTCAGTCACAAAGTCGCATAAGGTATATTATGGAACATTATGGGCGCTGCGCGGCACGAAACAGACGGAAGAAGTTGTCGGTCGTGATAGCGGCAAGGTCGTCTTCTGAAACATCCTTGAGCCCGGCAACGCAGCGGGCTGTATGGACGACCAGCGCCGGCTCGTTGCGTTTGCCTCGCTTCGGCACGGGAGCAAGGAACGGCGCATCGGTCTCCACCAGAAGGCGGTCCGGAGGAATGTCCCTGACAATGTCACGCAACTCCGAAGCGTTCCTGAATGTCACGATCCCTGAAATCGAGATGGAAAAACCAAGGCGGAGACTGCGTACCGCAAGGTCCCGACTGGCGCTGAAACAGTGAATGAGACCTGGAAAGGAGCCGTCTGCTTCCGTTTCCTCTTCAAGGATCGCCATGGTGTCCTCATCAGCCGAGCGCGTGTGGACGATGAGCGGCAAACCTGTGCTGCGTGACGCCCGGATATGTTCCCTGAAGCTCTGCCGCTGGGCGTCCCGCGGGCTGTTGTCGTAGTAGTAGTCGAGGCCGGTCTCGCCGATGCCGATGACATGCGGACAATCGGCAAGAGAGGTGATCTCGCATGCAGACCAGATCCCCTCTTCGGCAACATGGTGGGGATGAACTCCGGCTGAACAATAGATTCCGTCATGAGCCTCGGCGATCGCCCTCACCTCGGAGAAGCGGCTGAGGCGTGTCGAGATCGTCTGCATGACCGAGACACCGGCACCCCTGGCACGGGTGATGACATCATCGAGTTCATCGGCGAAGTCGGGAAAATCGAGATGACAGTGGCTGTCGACAAGCATCACGACGCATCCTCGGCGAGACGCGGGAACACGCCTTCGGGCTCGGGCAGCGGACATCCGGGCCGCAGGCTGTGCTCTTCGCCGATCGAGGCAAAGTCGCGCCTGTTGCCTGGAACAGCGAGCTGGTCGAGGAGTCGGGCTGATGATCCCGGCATCACTGGCTGGGTCAGCAGTGCAAGAATGCGGATCAGTTCGGCAGTGCAGTAGAGCACGGTCTCCATGCGTTGCGGATCCGCGTCTTTCAGTTTCCACGGCGCTTCGGCATCGATGTAGCGGTTGGCGGCACCGATGACCTCCCAGATATCCCGCAACATCAACTGGAACGCCTGAACCTCTATGTGGCGGCGAAGACGTTCGACGAGGACCCTTCCCTTTACAAGGAGTTCGCGGTCCTGATCGTGAAGCGTGCCTGGCGTCGGCACCCTTCCCTTGCAGTTTCGGGCAATCATCTTCAGCACACGCTGTGCCAGATTGCCGTAGTCGTTGGCGAGATCATGGTTGCACCGGAGCATGGCGCCGCGATGCGAGAAGTCGCCGTCGTTGCCGAAATTCACCTCGCGCATCAGCGTATAGCGCACCTGGTCAAGTCCGTAGCGGGCGACGATTTCGGATGGCACGATGACATTGCCCAGGGACTTGGAGATCTTCCTCCCCTCGCTTGTCCACCAGCCATGAGCGAAGACTCGGCTGGGCACGTCAATTCCTGCAGCCATGAGAAAGGCCGGCCAGTACACCGCGTGGAATCGCAGGATGTCCTTGCCAACCATGTGCAAGGCGGGCCACCAGGATGTGAATGACTCGCCTGATTCATCGGGATATCCGGCTGCCGTGATGTAGTTTGTCAGTGCATCTATCCATACGTACATGACATGCCGGGGATCATCCGGAACGGGGATTCCCCAGGTGAAACCCGTACGGGAAATCGACAGATCGTTGAGTCCGCCGCTGACGAAACTCACCACCTCGTTGCGTCTCACCTCGGGCATGATGAAGTCAGGCCGGTCCTCGTAGAGCTTCAGCAGGCGGTCCTGCCACGCGGACAGACGGAAGAAGTAGCTTGGCTCCTTCACCCACTCCACCGGAGCGCCCGATGGCGCCACCTTGCGGCCCGCGTCGTCCACGCCCAGTTCGTCCTCCGTATAAAACGCCTCATCACGGACGGCATACCAGCCCTCATAGGCTCCGAGATAGATCTCGCCGGCCTCCTCGAGGCGCCGCCACAACGCCTGGACAGAGCGGATGTGGCGCTGCTCGGTGGTCCGGATAAACTGGTCATTGGAAAAGTTCCATTCCCTGGCAAGTTTGCGGAAGTTCTCCGAAACTTCGTCACAGAATGTCGCCGGATCGGTACCGGCCTCCCGTGCCGCCCTTTCGACCTTCTGGCCGTGCTCGTCGGTCCCGGTCAGGAAGAGCACATCATGCCCGTCAAGACGCTTGAAGCGGGCCATCACGTCGCAGGCAAGCGTGGTGTAGGCATGCCCGATGTGCGGATTGTCGTTGACGTAGTAGATCGGCGTCGTGATGTAGAACTTGTCGCGCATGCCTCATGGTTCCCCTGTCCTGACGGATGACGGTGTCTCAGGTCCTGACAGCCGCCTGCAGGGTACCGAATACCGACAGGATGGATTGCCTGCGATCCAGATTGTATGACTGAACTGTCCGGCGCAGGTCCGCGACCTTTTCCCACACGGCAACCCAGCGTTCAAGAGCGGGATCACCGGCGATGCGCGCCAGCGCCTCGGTCTCCTCCGGCAGAACGGGAAGAGCGGCCTCGCCCGTGGTCGCCTTGCGAATGATCGCAGCGGACCAATCCATGAGAAAGTCGAAAGCCAGATTCCAGGATGCCTCGCCGCCGGGCCGGGCAAGACGTTCCGCAAGGCGATGAAGTGCTGCCGGGTCGATGTCCGGGGCCGTGGCGATCAGGCCGACTATCTCGCGATAGAGCGCGAGACCGTCCTTTTCGGCCAGAAGCAGGGCGCGGCCCGGGCTGCCACCTGACAATCGCGCCAGCGAGTCTCTCTCCTCCAACGTCAAGTTTGGCAGATACTGTTCAAGCAACAGACTCACCTGTTCACTCAACAGCGGGGAAAGCGTGATCTTTCGGCACCGGGATCTGATGGTGGCCAACAACGAGGAGGGCACTGCGGAGACGAGCAGCACGACAGCGCGACGAGGGGGCTCTTCAACCGCCTTGAGAGCCGCATTGGCTGCATTCGTGTTCATCAGGTCAGCGTCGTCAATGATGGTGACCCGCCAGCCATCGTTGCCGGCCGTCCGGGCAAAGAAAGGCCTGATGCGGCGTACGTCGTCGATGACGACTTCCTGGCGACGCCTTCCTCTCTCATTCATGGACGGTTCGATACCAAGGATGTCACCGTGTGAACGCGCTGAAATCCAGGCTGCCGCGGGGTCTGCCGCATCGAAATCCAGGGTGGCCGAAGGTTCCCCGAACAGATCTTCGCCCGCACCGCACAACAGGTGGCGGGCCAGGCGCCAGGCGAGCGTCGCCTTGCCGATACCGGCCTTGCCACCGATGATCCAGGCGCCAGCGATGCGTTCGTCCGCCACCAGACCGGCAAGCCGACGCTCGGCCGCTTCATGTCCGATGAGTTCCTCATTCGCCCAGGGGGCCGGAACCTCCAGTTCAGGGAAGTCCGGATGCTTGCGAATATCGACCGGATCGTCCGTCATGGCATCTGGCGGCCGAACGCATCCGAGACCCCTCCCCTTTCAGCCAGGCCTTTGATCATGGTATCGGCCATCTCAGCAATACCTCTGACTCAAGAAGTCCGGCCACGTCATCCTCGCTCCCTGATGCATCAACCACCCTGATACGGTCGGCCTCCTCGCTGGCGATGGTGAGGAAGGCCCTGCGCAACCGTTCGTGGAAGGCTTCTCCCATGCGTTCATAGCGGTTGGTGGTCCCGCGGCTTTCGGCTCTCGCGAGTCCCATCCCGATCGGGAGATCAAGTATGAACGTGAGATCCGGACGCAGCGCGCCAATGGCAAGACGACCGATGCCGTCGACGAACTCGAGGCCTGCGCCCTGCGCCAGACCCTGGTAGGCCCTCGTTGAATCGAAAAACCGATCACTGATCACCCAGCGACCCGCTGCAAGGGCCGGGCGGATCGTCCGGAGAACATGCTCACGCCGCGCCGCAACATGAAGAAGAGCCTCCGTTCCCGGGTCCCATCGATCGGTAGCACCCGCAATCAACAGTTCCCTGATTGCCTCGGCGCCCGGTGCTCCACCCGGTTCGCGCGTCACCTCGACCTCGACCTCATACTTCCCGGATATCCATGATGCCAGACGCCGGGCCTGGGTCGACTTGCCGGTTCCTTCTCCGCCTTCAAGGGTGATCAGCCGGCCTCGCTTCAAAGCGCGCCCGCATCGCCGAAGAGCAGATAACCCAGTACCGTCGCCATTCTCAGCAGCATGGAGGGTTTCCCGACGTCGCTGCCAGCCAGCAGAGGTTTGTCGATGGTCTCCACGCCTGGCGCATCGATCACCAGGCGGGCTACTTCCTGACCCTTCGCGATCGGTGCCGGCACCGGCCCTTCGTAAACGATGCGGGCATCAAGCGAGTCCCGGGCTGCCCGAGGAAGGGTGACAAGCAAGTCCTCCGCCAGAACAAGCGGCACCGTATCCGAATCGCCAAGCCAGACCCGGGCCCGACCCACTTCGTCACCGGAATCAAGGAGATGGAAGGCGCTGTATTCCCTGAAGCCCCATTCTATGATGGCTTGGGACTCCCGCGCCCGGGCTGCGGCGCTTTCGAACCCGTTGACGGCGAGAATCAGCCGACGATCTCCTCGCACCGCGGAGGCCGTGAGGCCGTATCCTGCCGCTCGGGTGTAGCCGGTCTTGAGACCGTCAGCGCCGATTCCAGTGTAGAGCAGTGGATTCCGGTTGGTCTGCTGGATGTTGTTGTAGGTGAATTCCGTCTCAGCGTAGTAATGATAATACTGAGGGAAGTCCCTGATCGTCCGGCTTGCCAAAAGGGCAAGATCGGTCACGGTTGTCACATGCCCCTCTTCGGGCCAACCCGAAGAGTTGCGAAACGTGCTGTCGCTCATGCCGAGTTCCCGGGCGCGTTGCGTCATAAGGTCGCCGAATGCGGCTTCGGACCCGGACAGCCCCTCCGCGACCACGATCGACGCATCATTGCCTGACTGGACAACGATCCCCCGCAACAGGTCCTCGACCATCACACTGTCGCCAACCTCGACGAACATCTTCGATCCACCCTTGCGCCACGCCTTCTCGCTGACGGGCAGGGTGTCGTCGAGCGCGAGCGTTCCCGACGCGAGCTTCTCGAACAGGAGGTACACCGTCATCAGCTTGGTCATCGAGGAGGGCTCGGTCGGCCCGTCGGCATTCTTCTGGTAGAGAATCGTGTTTGTCGTCTCGTCGATGAGGATCGCCTCGCGCGCCGAGATCTCGAACGCAGCCAGTGGCGCCGTCAAGCCGACGGTGGCAACGAGACCGATCAGAATTCGCCAGATCATGGACATCCTTTCGCTCACCACTGCAATGCGGACATTTTCGGGTCCGCGACGCCTACCCAGGCACGGTGTTGAGGATACTGCTTCCCCCCACCGCACGTCGATACCACGAGTCTTGCTGGCATCTCGGTGCGGCATTCGTGTGACAGAATTCCTCAAGGCGTCTCCTTCCAGTGCTGCCGTACTGCAATCGGGATGCTTTCAAGGAATTCAGGCAGACTCTGGAAGACGGTCCCAACTGGTGGCGAACGGACCTTTCGTGCCAACTGCCCGGGCAGCTTCGGGATCGCGAAGAACGGATGGTCGTGCCCATGCGAAGTTCAGCGGAGATGGACCATGTCTCGGGCCATGGAACGGCGACCCGGAATTTCGCACTCACCCGTACATGCCCATGCAGACATGTCACATGGCGGTGACGACAATTGCCTCGTGAAAGCCGAGACCCATGACCTGTTCACGAATGCGGGCAGCCTGACCACGAGCGAGGAAGGGGCCGACGCGGACGCGATAGAAGACACGGTTGTCCACCACGGCGCGGATGACATGGACATCACCGGTATCGACAAGCGCATTGCTCACCACGAAGGCGTTTGCCGCGTTTGTGAAGGCGCCTGCCTGGACGAACAGGCCACCGCCCGGATCCTCCTGGGTCAGATCGATGGCCTGTGCCGAAGCACCGTCTGTTCCCACTGGCTCTCGACCGAGTTCGGCCCAGGTCCTGCCACTTTCCTGGTCGACGACCTGAACTCTGACTTGGGCCGTTCCCTTTCCTTCGAATCCGAGCAACTGGGCGCCGCGGCGTGACACGTCGATGATACGTCCGGCAATGAATGGACCGCGGTCATTCACCCTGAGGACAAGACTCCGCCCATTCTCAAGGTTCGTGACCCTGACGTAGACAGGCATGGGCAGCGTCTTGTGGGCCGCCGTCAGTTCGTTCATGTCATAGACTTCACCGTTGGCAGTCAGCTGTCCGTGGAAGGGTTCACCATACCAGGACGCGATGCCCTCCTCCTCATAGAAGGGGTCCTCTGCCGGGTGGTACCAGACCCCCTTGATTTGATAGGGTTGTCCGACCTTGTAGTGCCCCCTTGGCTCCTGGTCGCCGGACTTCATCACCGTGGCGGCAAAGTCGATTTCGGCACAGGCCGCCAGAAGAAGGCCGAGCAGCACGATGGCGGCGGTACGCGCCGTCGTCATGATCATCGCGAAAGCGCGTCGGCGATGGCGGTCACCGACATCGCAAAGTAGTCGGACCGGTTCCATTTGAGAATCGCCCGGTAGTTGTCGAACACGAGAAAGGCAGGGCCATTGGCGCCGGCGGGCAGAACGAGCGATGCCGCGGCATCCATGGGCAGGACGGGACCCTCACCCTGCCACATCACGCCCCATGAGAGCCACGTTTCCAGAGGCTCGACACCGTCACGCGTGAGATCAAATTCCTCGGGAAGGGCGACCGCGGCCCCCCATGGCATGCTGCGTTGCCATCCCGAACGCGCCAGGTAGTTGGCAATCGATGCAAAGACATCCCCCTGATTCTGCCAGATGTCGCGACGCCGGTCGAGATCCCAGTCCACCGCGAACCGGTTGAAACTCGACGGCATGAACTGACTCTGGCCCATGGCTCCCGCCCACGATCCCGTCATGTCGGTGCGGGAGATGTGTCCTTCATCGAGAATTGTGAGGGCGTGCAGGAGTTCATTGCGGAAAAAGGCGCTGCGCCGGCCATCGAAGGCGAGGGTCGCGAGAGCGGCAATCACGTCGAAGCCGCCGGTGTAGCTCCCGAACCTGGTTTCAACAGCCCAGATGGCGACGATGTAATAGGCGTCAAAACCATAGTGGGCGGCAATCGCCTCCAGAAGTGGCTGGTGTTCTGCATACTTTTCCCCCGCTCTCTCGATCAGGGACTCCGGCACCCGGCTTGCCATGTATTCATCGAAGGTCAACGTGCTTTCGGGCTGGTGGCGGTCGAGTTCGATCACCCGCGCGATCGGTTCCAGTCCGCCAAAGGCCGCATCGAGGGTTTGCTGGCTGACACCGGCAGCAGTCGCCTCTGTGCGCACATCGGCGAGGAACTCTTCCCACCCGGAGTCCGAGGCCGAAGGCAGGGCAAGCAGGAAAAGGACGCTGCAAGCCAGCGCCACTCCCGGGATTTGACGCAGATCAGACAACACCGCGTCGTTCCTCCCGTGGCGGACGACCGAACAGTTCGCGATAGCGGTGACTGAAGTGCGAGGCCGACACAAAACCTGCAGAAAGGGCAATCGACAGGATCGATGTCGATCCCTGCAACAACATCAGACGGGCGTGATGCAGTCGGAGTTCACGGTAGTAACGTGAAGGAGACCGTCCCAGGTGCCTGAGGAACAGTCGTTCAAGTTGCCGGGTCGAAAGGCCGACGCCGTTGGCGACATCGGGAATCGTCAGCGGCTCTTCGAGATTGCGTTCCATGACATCGATGGCGGCCAGAACCTTCGCATCGCTGACGCCGGTGCGCGAGTGGAGCGCCATCCGCTGTCGATCATCGGATTGCCGGATCCTCTCGTGAATGAACTGTTCGGAAACCCTGCCGGCCAGTTCGACACCGTGGTCGAGCTTGATGAGATGAAGCATGAGATCGAGCGAGGCCGTTCCGCCGGAACAGGTGATTCTGTTGCGGTCGATCTCAAAGAGATCGTCGGTCACCTCAATATCCGGATACTGTTCGGTAAAGCTCTCGTGGTCTTCCCAGTGAATGGTGCAGCGATGGCCCCGGATCAGGCCGGCGCGGGCAAGAATGTGCGTTCCGGTACACAGGCTTCCCATGACGGTTCCCTGGCGTGCCAGCTTGCGCAGCCACGCCATGACAGATCTGTCGGCGAATGCATGGGCGTCAATCCCGGAACAGACGAACAGAGTCTCGCATGAAGCAACGTCGTTCATCGCATGATGGGGCACGACCTCCATGCCGTTGCTCGCCCGCACCGGCCGGCCATCGTGCGAAATGATCGTCCAGCGATAGTGCGTGGCACCGCTCATTCGGTTGGCTGAACGCAACGGTTCGACGGCGGCGGCGAAGGCCATCATCGAGAACTCCGGAATTAGGAGAAAGGTGAAGGACTTCACATCCACCGCCCCTGGTGCGTGTCGGGCTTCCCGGGAAGTGCGCGTTGAGGGCCGGGTTGTCAATCTCGGCACTCAGGCCTCCCTCGCGGCATCGAGACGGACGTAAGCTGGTGAGGTCCGGCCGCCACGGACTTCACCGAAATAGACGGTCATGTGCGGATAGGGAATTTCGATGCCGGCCTCGTCGAAGCCCAGCTTGAGGCGTCTCAGATACTCGCGGCGCACGCCCCACTGATAACCGGCAAGAGTGCGGATCCGGAACCTGAGAGTGACCGCCGAGTCACCCAGATCATTGACGCCCAACACCTCGAGATCCCCGGCAAGATGCGCGTTCAGCGTGTCGTCGCTGCGCGCCTCCTCGTCGATCCGCCGCACCACGTCGATCACCTTGTCCGTGTTCTCCTGATAGGCAACGCCGATGTCGATGACCGCGTACCCGAAGTCCCGCATCATATTGGTGACAGAGGAGATGTCCCCGAAGGGAATCGTATGCACGTAACCGCTCAGATCGCGCAACTGCACCGTGCGCACGGTGACACTCTCGACTCCGCCCATCTTGCCGCCGGCCTCGATCCAGTCACCCACCGTGAACTGGTTCTCGAAGAGAATGAATGTACCGGTGATGATATCCTTGATGAGAGACTGGGCGCCGAACCCGATGGCGAGCCCGACCACGCCGGCACCTGCGAGCAACGGCGTGATATCGAGCCCAAGTTCTCCCAGGATCGTCATGGCAGCCACCCCCCCGATCACGACGAGAAGGACGTTTCTCGCCAGTGGAAGCAGGGTGAGGACGCGTGGATTGGCCCCTTCCCCATGACTGCGCCTGAGTTGGTTGGCAATGACACCATCACCAATTTCCCAGACCAGAATGGCGACGATGACAATCACGACGACGGCTATCAGCCGACCGAGAAGATCCAGACCCTCGGGGGACAGGAAGATGTGTGTCGCCTCAACGCCCCAACTTTCCAGTGCAGTGACGATGGCGACGGTCCAAATCACCACGTTGGTGAAGGCGCCGACGAGAGAGAGATAGCGGTTGCTGCGCCGTTCGAGATCCGGAAACCTCTCCTGCAGGTCAGCACCGATGCGAAAGAGCCTCGACAGGGATCGCCGTGCCAGGGTGCTGGCCAGTACCCCGGCCAGACCGGCAAGAAAGGTGAAGGCGAGGCCATGAAGAATGAACACCGTGCCCGAGCGCGCCTCGAAGACCCATACGGTGAACGTGATGGCAACGGCAAGAATGGCTACCACATGCCAGACATCGCCGAGGCGCGAGCGCATGAAATGCGTCCGGCCATCTGCGCCACCGCCTATCCAGGCGGCGACCACAACCCGGTTCTGCAGGATGACGACAATCGCCATGATGGCGAGGACCAGTCCGACGACACGTACCAGGGAACCAACGCTCGCTTCGGGTGCACCCAAAGCCAGCAGCAGATCCGTGACCAGGAATCCCGCGAGTCCGACCGCCCAGAGGCGGTTGAACCAGACCACGAGGTAGGCTGCCTCTCGATCAGCGACCGGCAGCAGTCGGATGGCGGGCCGCAGTGGTGACAGGATGACGCGAACCAGAATGACGGCGATGGCGTAGAGCCCGACGATCATGGCTGTCGTGTAGATGACGGCCACGGCGACCGCATCAGGTACCAGAACGGAGGTGGCAAGCCAGGTCGCCAGGAGGAAACCCATGACTGGCGCAACTCCGAGCAGGAATCGGGAGCCGGCATCGATCAGCCGCTCCATCACGCTTCCGCCCTCGTCCTCCTGCAACCTCCTTCTTGGAGTGGCTGTGAGACCGACGACCGCCAGCCATGCGAGGATGCCAGCAGCAAGGGCCAGTCCGGCCTGCCCTGCGATGCGGAAAAGCCCGGAACCGAAATCCTGACGCGACACCTCGTCGATGATCCAGCCCGTCAACTGTCTGCCATCATCAAGATTCGCCAGGAGTTCTTTCATTCTCTGGTCTAATCCGGAGATGCCGGAAGCAGTCTCTTGTCCGACAACCTCGTCTCCGGTCGATGCCAGCGCATTGAGTCTGTCGATCAATTGCTGGCGTTTGACAGGGTCCTCGAGGACAGACACGAGCCCGGGAATGGTGTCGACGGTCTCCTGCGCAGCAGCGGGCACAAGAGGTACAGCGACCATCCAGAGTGCGAGTAGCGCCGGAAGAGGAAGATGGCGCATCACGGTCAACATGAACTGCTATCCCGGATACTGGATCTAAGGGAGTGTAACGATGCCCGGATGGCAATCCAGTCGTGCGGTGGAAATCACGGACTGCGCATAACCGACGAGTGTACTCATCCACCTCGCGATGCGATGCCAGGTTCGTCCTCACATGGCGGCTTTCATTCAGCCGCATTCGTCGATCAGGTTGTTGCTCCTCTCCTTGAGGAAGGCATGCAACCGGCAGGCAGTTCCTTCATGAACCTAACGCTTCCATGAGACTGTCTCGACGGGGCCTTGAACCGGCGAAGTCATGAGACTGCGTCGGAGGCAGAGCGGCCAGCCTCCATCCCGATCCATCAAACCCCAGCCCCTGTGAACCGGGACGCTGCGATACTGACGGCCGGATCACCCGTAACCGGGATTGCGTGATCCGTTCCTCTCCCGCACTTGAGTGAGGCGTTGCCTGCCGATACAGTCCGCGCCGGTAGTGAAGACAGTCCGATCGGGGATCATCCATGGCCGAAGTCATCGCCGACTGGCAACGTGCCGACAGCGAGCACCTTTCCACATACAAGCGGGTCATGCGCCTGACCGTGGTGTCGACGGTGGCGTGCCTTTTTGTCCTCGTGCTGCTTGCCGTTTTTCTTCTTTGAAGATCATCTCCGGCGGCCAGACGGGCACCGACAGGGCGGCACTCGATGCCGCGCTGGCCAGTGGTCGGACGGCCGGCGGGTGGTGTCCCAGGGGTCGGTTGGCCGAAGATGGAACAATTGATGGCCGTTACCCCCTGACGGAAACGCCCCGGAGTGACTATGCCCAGCGCACACGCTTCAACGTGCGCGATTCCGATGCCACGCTCATTGTGGCGCGTCGGCCACTGATCGGAGGCACTGCGCTCACCGAAAGACTGGCACTGGCTTGCGGCAAACCATGCCTCGTGGTTCATCCCGACGATACGCCAGATGTCATTGCCATCTGTCGGAACTGGATTGAACGGCACGGGGTGCAAATCCTCAATGTCGCCGGCCCCCGCCACAGCACCAGCGCCTCGGCCTACTCCGATACCAGACGCATCATGGATGCCCTGCTCGCCACTACTCCTCTTCGCGCAGCAGCCGCAGGTAGATCTCCAGTCGGCCTGCCGGAATAGCGCCCGCCCGAACTGCCACACGTACAGCACATTCCGGTTCGTGGTCATGGGTGCAATCACGGAACCGGCAGCGGTGGCCCACCTCATCGATGTCGGGGAACAATACGGAAAGTTCGTCGCGGGTGATGCCAGCGAGACCCAGCGAACGAATCCCTGGAGTATCGATGAGCGATGTGCCGCCGCCGAGGTCATAGAGCGATGAACGGGCAGTGGTATGCCTCCCCTGCTGCCGACGGCCCCCGAGACCACCGACGCGTGCGTTCTGCGTGCCGGTCAGTGCATTGACAAGCGAGGACTTTCCGACACCGCTCGGCCCAGTAAGGACTACGGTCTGCCCCTCAATGCAGTTGACCAGCCGGTCGAGCCCCTCCCCCGTCTTGGCAGACACCTCAACGATCATCAGTCCTGTCCTGCGGTAGTCAGCGAGGTCCGGGCGTGGCACATCGAGGTCGATCTTGTTGAGCACGACCGTCACACCGACACCACCTCTGGATGCGATGACCGCGTAGCGGTCGATGATGCGGGGATGAAACGGCGGATTGGCCACTGAAACGACGACAAGGGCACGGTCGATGTTAGCAGCGAGAACCTGTTCCGTGGCACCTCCGGACGCGCGCCTGCTGGCATCGTTTCGCCATCGGGCCAGCACCCCATGTCTTTCAAGGACTGATTCTATCCTTGCTGGCGTTGTCTCCGTTGTGACGTGCACCCGATCGCCGACCACGGGGTAGGGATCGATGCCCTGGCGTGGCGCACAGCGTACGGGATTACCATCGAGATCCACGGTGACGAGAATTCCGTGAACCTCGATGACGCGGCAAAGATGCCCATTGCCCAATGTCGGCGGCGCTGGTCCCTTCACCGTGTCAGCGGCCTGTACCTGATCCGGTGGGGTTCGTAGGCCCCCAACCGTCTGGTTCTGTCCTCTTCATAGGCTTCGTAGTTGCCTTCGAACCACTCTACGTGGCTGTCACCCTCGAAGGCGAGAATATGGGTGGCAAGGCGGTCAAGGAACCAGCGGTCATGACTGATGATCACGATACATCCGGCAAAGCCCATCAATGCCTCCTCGAGGGCCCGCAGGGTATCGACATCGAGATCGTTGGACGGCTCGTCGAGAAACAGCACATTGGCCCCTGATTTCAGCATGGTGGCGAGGTGCACGCGATTACGCTCACCGCCCGACAGTTCGCCTACCTTCTTCTGCTGATCGGGGCCGCGAAATCCGAACGCCCCGACGTAAGCGCGGCTCGACACTTCCCTGGCGCCCATCGCAAGCATCTCGGCGCCGCCCGTGATCTGCTCCCACACTGTCGCTCCGGGATCAAGGTTGTCCCGACTCTGGTCGACATAGCCGGTGACCACCGTGTCGCCAACGGCGATAATCCCGCCATCCGGCTCCTCGCGATCGGTCAGCATTTTCACGAGCGTCGACTTGCCGGCGCCATTGGCGCCGATAATGCCGACGATCCCGGCCTGGGGCAGGGTGAAATCGAGACCGTCCATGAGTAGCCGGTCCCCGAAGGCCTTCGACAGTGCCTCGACGCGAATCACCAGATCGCCGAGGCGTGGCCCCGGTGGGATGGCGATACGTCCCCTTGCCGGTCCTTCTGCCCTGTTCCGGCTTTCGGCAAGAAGCTCCTCATAGGCGCCGAGTCGCGCCCTCCCCTTCGTGCGCCTCGCACCAGGGGACGAGCGTACCCACTCTAGTTCGCGTTCAAGCGCCCTCCGGCGCGCCTCCTCTTCCCTGCCCTGCCTTCGCAACCGTTCCTGCTTGCTCTCCAGCCAACCCGAGTAGTTTCCCTCGAAGGGAATGCCTTCACCACGATCGAGTTCAAGAATCCAACCCGCCACGTTCTCCAGGAAGTAGCGATCGTGCGTCACCGCCACGACGGTTCCCTCGTACACTGCGAGATGACGTTCCAGCCACGCTACGCATTCGGCATCGAGGTGGTTGGTCGGTTCGTCAAGGAGAAGAAGGTCGGGCTTTTGCAGGAGTAGGCTACACAGCGCTACCCGCCGTTTCTCACCCCCCGAAAGATGTCTGACATCGGCATCTCCCGGCGGCAGCCGCAGTGCATCCATGGCGATCTCGAGCGTGCGTTCGAGATCCCAGCCACCCACGGCATCGATCTGTTGTTGTATTTCGCCCTGTTCCTCGATCAGCGCATTCATCTCATCGTCATCAAGGGGTTCGGCGAATCGTGCTGAAACCTCGTTGAAACGCTCCAGCAGGGCTCTTGTCTCCGCCATCGCTTCCATGACATTGCCCATGACGTCCTTCGAAGGATCGAGTTCCGGTTCCTGGGGGAGATATCCGACCGTTGCCTGGGCAGCCGCCCAGGCTTCGCCATCGAAGTCCCGTTCGACGCCGGCCATGACTCTCAGGAGCGTGGACTTCCCGGCGCCATTGGGCCCGAGCACACCGATCTTGGCCCCCGGCAGGAAAGAGAGCCAGATGTTTCGCAGGACGGTTCTGCCGCCGGGCCAGGTCTTGGTGAGGCCCTTCATGACATAGACATACTGGTAGGACACAGATGGAATGGCCTTCTTCACCGAACGCTGCATCATGTTAACGACGGCACGGACATCGGCAAGGCGCGACATCGGTGCTGCAGGGACGTAAGGTTGAGATGTGAAGACCCTTTGCCGCTCCTGCGGCCATCGGCCGCAATCCGGTTTCGAGGCATGTGATGCCTGCGGGTCGCGACGCATCGTGTGCCATCCGGAACTTGACGATCTCGCCATCGCCCATCTCGATTGCGACGCCTTCTATGCGGCCATCGAGAAACGGGACCGGCCGGAGCTTGCGAATGTGCCGGTGATCGTTGGCGGCCGCCATCGTGGGGTCGTCGCTGCCTGCTGCTACATTGCCCGGTCCTTCGGTGTGCGCTCGGCCATGCCCATGTTCCGCGCCCTGAAGCTGTGCCCCGAGGCTCATGTGATCCCCCCTGACATGGGAAAGTATGTCGCCATTGGCAATGAAGTTCGCACCATGATGCGGAACGTGACACCGCTGGTTGAGACACTCTCCATCGACGAGGCGTTCATGGATCTCTCGGGAACCAGTGCATTGCATGGTGGCTCGCCGGCCCGGACCCTGGCTCGGCTCGCCAAGCAGATCCGCGAGGAGCTGGGGATCACGGTGTCCATCGGACTGAGCTACAACAAGTTTCTTGCCAAGATCGCTTCCGATCTCGACAAGCCTTTCGGGTTTGCGGTCATAGGCCGCAGCGAAGCACAGCGCTTTCTCGCCGACAAGCCGGTCCGTCTGCTCTGGGGCGTGGGCGAAGCGACCCGTCGCCGCCTTGCCCGCGACGGCATCACCCTGATCGGCGATCTCGCCCGCATCGATGAAGCCGAGTTGATCTCACGCTACGGCAAGATTGGCCACCGCTTCTTCCAATTCAGCCGGGGTGAGGATGATCGTGCGGTGGAGCCGGAAGGCGAAACCCGGAGTATCTCTTCGGAAACCACACTTCATGACGATACTGCGGACTTTGCCAAACTGCGCAGGGTACTCTGGCAACTCTCGGAGAGCGTCTCAGAACGCACAAAAAGGGCCGGGTTGGCCGCAAGGGGGGTGACGCTCAAGCTGAAGACCGCGAATTTCCGCATCATCACCCGAAATCGCCACCTTCAACACCCGACCCAGTCAGCCGAGGAGATCTTTCTTGTCGGTGAAGGACTGCTGGCCCGCGAAACCGACGGCCGCACCTTCCGTCTGATCGGAGTCGGCGTTCACGATTTGGTCGATTCCGGGCACACCGAGTTCGGCGACCTCTTCGATCATGCCACAAGGCAATCCAGCGCCCGGGTCGACGAGGCGCTCGATGCCGTCCGCCAGCGATTCGGAAAGGACTCCCTCGTCAGGGGTCGTGCCCTGGGCGACCCTTCGGAGCAGTAGGCAGTCAGGGCTCCGGGCGTCACGCCTGGAGCCCTGACGCAAGATGGAGTGATGGTTTCAGGCTGCCTTGCGCGGATTCTCGATCTGGCGCGGGTCCTGACCCGATGAAATCCTGATCGTCCGCGGCTTCAGCGCCTCCGGCACCTCTCGTACGAGGTCGATGTGAAGCAGTCCGTTCTCCATTGCCGCTCCCGACACATGGACATGGTCTGCCAGCTGGAAGGCGCGCTTGAAGCTCCGGCCGGCGATGCCGCGGTAAAGATAGGTGCGCTCCTTGTCACCATCGGCGTTGACCGAACCGGAAACCGTCACGGTCCCGTCCTTCACCTCGATCGTGAGATCATCCTCGCCGAAACCGGCGACAGCCATGGTGATGCGGTAGTCGTTATCGCCCTTTTTCTCGATGTTGTAGGGCGGGTACCCGTCTTCGCCCGCACGGGAACTGGCTTCGAGCAGATTCATCATGCGGTCGAAGCCGACAGTCGAACGAAACAGGGGAGAGAAATCGAAGCGTGTCATTGTACATATCCTCCGGTTGAGCGGTATGTGTGATCGGTCCCCCAAGAGGCGGGACCCCGTTGCTTCCGCCTGGTCTTCCATATGAGGCAAGGGACGGTCGCACCCAGTGATATGGGATGCAAAAGGGGCCTTTCAAGACGTCATCGGTGGACAGCCGACACCACGCGAATCAGGGCTCAAGATGGCATCACGGCAGTCGCCTGTCAGACCTCCAATACTCTGGAAGATGTGGCAGCAGGGACCACTTCCCGGGGATGTCACGGCAAGGGCCGCGTGAAGGAAACGTGCGTCCGAATGGCAGTTGACGTAAACATCTTTCTCCTTCACTTGCGTTGCTCCACGGGACGCTGGTCCAGCCAGTGCCGCCCTTCGATGAGAAGTGCGCGCTTGCCAACCAAAGCGAGATCCGGGACATCGACGAGATCCCGTGTGTGGTGCGGGGACATCGACGAACATGCACCGGGCCGGACTTCGTTTCCGAAAGTCTCCGAGGCCTGATAAGGCGTGACATCCGCAGCATGGAGCCTGGTGAATGCAGGTGACTCCCGGACGCCTGCCACAAGAACGTATGACGGAAGGCTGTCTGCACTGCGGGCGGTCTGCTACCAATACGAAAGAACAGTTCAGGACATGGCAGGTATGCCGGAAACCTTCGATCTGCTTGCCCTGGGCGGCGATGGCATCGGTCCGGAAGTAACCGGGTGCGCGCTCAGGGTCGTCGAGAAGGCCTGCGACAGCGATATTCGCGTCGACATCACCGAGGACCTCCTGCACGGCGCCTGTTACGAGAAGACAGGGACCTTCCTCAAGGAGACGACTCTCGACCATGCCAAGAGGGCTGACGCCGTTCTCGTCGGCGCCACGGGCGGTCCTCAGTGGGACAATGTGCGGCCTGCCGGTGAGGAGGCCATGTCGGATGGCCTCATGCAGTTGCGCATGGAACTCGACGCCTATGCCGGCCTGCGTCCGGCGCGCGCGATTGCCTGTCTCGAATCCCTGACCCCCTACCGGTCGGGTCTGACGGGTGGAGCCGATGTGCTGGTGCTGCGGGAAATGACCGGTGGAAACTTCTTTGCGGCAGAACGGGGAGTCGACCGGTCACCGCGAGCGCCCCGGAGGGGATACGATCTCGGAGTTTACGACGAACACCAGGTGGCCCGCCTTGCACATGTCGGCTTCCGTCTCGCCGGAAGACGGCGGCGGCATCTTGTTTCGGCCGACAAGTCCAACGTCATGGAAATGCACGTACTGTGGCGCGAGGTCGTCTCCGAAGTTGCGCTGGACTACCCAGGGATCACCTTGGAACACCTCTATGCCGACAACGCCAGTTACCAGCTTGCCCGGGATCCGCGACGATTCGACGTCATCATGGCCGACAACCTCTTCGGTGACATGCTGAGCGACCAAGCCGGCGTCATCGTCGCCAGCCTTGGCATGCTGCCTTCCGCCTGTCTGACCGGACTTCCCGACGATGCCATGCGAATTCGCGGAATCTTCGAACCGGTCCACGGGTCGGCACCCGACATCACCGGCAAGGGAATGGCCAATCCCGTGGGCGCCATACTCTCGGCCGCCATGATGTTCGACTACGCCTTCGACCGCGCGGACATCGCCAGGAACATCGAAGGCGCCGTGACGGCAGCTCTCGAAGAGGGCGCCCGAACGCCGGATCTTGGAGGCAGGCTCACAAGCGCCGCCATGACCGATGCCATTCTCGCACAACTCGATGCCGGACGGAGAAGCAGCGCATGACGAACCGGATGACATGTGGTGAAGCGACGATCCGTCTCCTGGGACGTTATGGTGTCCGGGAGGTCTTCGGCATCCCCGGTGTCCACACCCTCGACTTCTGTCGAGGGCTCGACACCGGCGAGGTCCGGCACATCCAGTCCCGCAATGAACAAGGGGCCGGCTTCATGGCAGAGGGATATGCCCGGGCCACCGGCAAGCCCGGAGTCGCGCTCGTCATCTCCGGGCCTGGCGTGACGAATGCCGCCACCGCCGTCGGCCAGGCCTGGGCCGATTCACTGCCCCTTCTCCTGCTCTCGGCGGAGACATCCAGCGAGACCATCGGAAAGGGTTGGGGCGTGCTCCATGAAATCACCGAGCAGAAGGAGGTCACGCGGCCCCTGACAGCGCTCAGTGCCACGGCGTACAGGCCTCGGGACGTTCCCGAACTGATGGCACAGGCCTTTTCCATCTTCGCTGGCGAGAGACCACGACCGGTGCACTTGTCGATCCCGATCGATGTGCTCGGTCAGGAAATCGGGGATGACTGGCAACCTGTGCCCCTGCCCGCAAGGCCCGGCCCGGCTGCAGGTCTGGTGGACGAGGCAGCCGCAATGCTGCGTGTCGCCACTCAGCCGGTGATCATGGTTGGAGGTGGTGCGGCAGAATCAGCATCCGGCCTCATCCGGGTCGCCGAATCTCTCGGCGCCGCCGTTATCGCCAGCACCGCCGGCAAGGGCATCGTTCCGGATGACCACTCCTTGAGTTTCTCCGGCAGCACGGTCCGCGAGGAAGTCCGCCGCTTTCTCGGCCAGGCTGACGCCATCCTCGCTGTTGGCACGGAACTCTCCGAGACCGACAGTTTTGTCGAACGCCTCGACATCGGTGGCCGTCTCATCAGGGTCGACATTGATCCCGGCAAGATGAACGATCTCTATCCTGCTGATCTTGCCATCATTTCCGATGCTGCTCCCGTGATCGAGCGGCTGGCTTCCCTGCTTGAGGGCCATGATGGCACCACATTGCGTCAGAGCACCGAGAACGCCGTCAGGCATATCCGGGCCGACATGATGGCCAACCTGACAGCGTCCGAACGTCAGCACGTCAGACTCCTAGAATGCCTGCGGTCCACTGCGCCGCGGGACACGGTATTCGCCGGCGACGCCTGCCAGCTGGTCTACACCGGAGCGTTTGCCTTTCCGGTCTACGAACCCCGCCAGTGGTTCTATCCTGCCGGATACTGTGCTCTGGGCTGTGCGCTCCCCAATGCAATCGGCGCCATGCGCGCGCCCGGTGAACGTCCGGTCATCGCCATTGCCGGTGATGGCGGGTTCATGTTCACCATGCCTGAACTCATGGTTGCCAGTGACCTCGGCCTTGCCCTACCCGTGATCATCTGGGAAAACGGCGGCCTCAAGCAGATCCAGGATGATCTCGACAGCCGCGGCATCCACCGTGTTGGGGTGGAGGGAGGCAATCCGGACTTTCTGATGCTTGCCCGCGCCTGTCGTGCCCATGGTGTGCGCCCGGACAGTCTTGATGGATTTGCGGATGCCGTCATCCAGGCTCTCGGAGCATCGAGACCGACCATCATTGCCGTCGAGGAGGGATCCCCCTGGCTCCTGGCGGATGACAACTGAGAGACCCGTGAGATGACAATCGCATTCCGGTCGGCGACAGATCTTGCCGGCATGATACGGCGCCGGGAAATCGGCGCAGTGGAACTCCTTGAACTCTACCTTGGCCGTATCGATGCCCTTGATACAACCATCAATTCAGTGATCTGGCAGGATCGCGAAGGGGCGCTGGCATCAGCGAGGGCCGCGGATTCACGAACTATCGCCGGAGGCGACTTGCCGCCACTGCACGGCGTGCCCATGACGATCAAGGAGAGCTTTGACGTCGCCGGCGCTCCAACTACGTGGGGGGACCCCGCCTTCCGGAACAACATCGCCGCAGACGACTGCGTTGCCGTGGAGCGTTTGAAACGCGCCGGCGCGACCCTTTTCGGCAAGACGAACGTCCCGCTCAATCTCGCCGACTGGCAGAGCTTCAACGACATCTACGGAATCACCTCGAACCCCTGGGATACCCGACGGACACCGGGAGGTTCCTCCGGAGGCTCCGCTGCCGCCCTGGCCGCCGGACTGACCGGTATCGAAATCGGCAGTGATATCGGTGCTTCCATACGCAATCCGGCCCATTATTGCGGTGTCTTCGGTCACAAGCCGAGTTTCGGGATCTGCCCGCCCCGGGGCCAGGCCCTGCCCGGAATCCTGACGGGGGCCGACATGGCGGTCATCGGGCCGCTGGCGCGCTCAGCGGGCGATCTCAAGGTGGCACTGAAGGCCATGGCCGGACCGGATATCCTCGATGCTGCCGGCTGGCGACTCGAACTTCCCGCCCCCCGCACCCGCAGTCTCGGAGAGTTGCGAGTTGCCGTGATGCTCGAAAGCGAATTGTCAGAGGTGGACGACGCCTACCTTGTCATGCTGCAGGACCTGGTCGACGGAATCGCCCGCAAGGGAGCCACGGTCAGTGATACGGCGCGGCCCGATACCGACATGCGCGAAGCCCACGAGATCTACATTCAGCTGCTGCGCGCCGCCACCAGCGCCCGGATGCCTCAGGCGAAGCTGGAGGAATTCCAGGCGGCACGCGCCCGGCTCGACTCCGGTGACACCAGCTACTTTGCCCTGATGGCCCGAGGCAACACCATGACCCATCGCGAGTGGCTGGCGCTCAATGAACGGCGTGAACACATCCGCTGGGCCTGGCACCGTTTCTTCGAGGACTGGGACGTTCTGGTCTCGCCTGTCGCCGCTTCCACGGCCTTCCTCCATGATCACGCCGGCGAACGGCATGACCGCACGATTGACGTGAACGGCCACGAGGTCCTTACCACCGACCAGATGTTCTGGGCCGGATTTGGTCTCATGGCCCTGCTTCCGGGAACCGTGGCCCCGGCCGGCATCAGCCGCAATGGCCTGCCGGGCGGCATCCAGATCACCGCACCGTGGCTGGGAGATCTCACGACCATCGAGGTCGCCCGCCTGATCGAACGTGAATTCGGAGGCTTCCAGCCACCACCGGACTTCTCAAGTGCGGGAACATGACGAGGCGCGTTCCCCGGCGCCTGCCACACTTCAGAAACCGGATGAGATTGGAGAACGATCCTGTCGGAACAACATCGCATTCTCGTTCTTGCAGAAGATCCCCAGATTGTGATTGCCGAGCTTGACCGGCGGTTTCCCGGTCTTGAGGTCGCGGCAACCGACAACTACGACGGTCTGGCCGATGCGGTCAGGATCGATCCGCATGTCGCCTATACGGAACGCTTCGATCCGAGGAGATTTCCGCGCGAAGCCCTCTTCGGTCAGCCGTCGCTGCAGTTCGTTCACGCATCGGGCGCCGGCATCAACCACCTCGTGCCCTGGGATCCGGACAAGATCAACGTCTGCAATGCCGCCGGAGTCCAGGACGAAGGCATGGCGCAGTTCGCCATCGCCAGACTGATCGCGATGACGTGCCATTTCTTCCGCTATCATGATCAGCAGAAGGAGCGCGTGTGGCGGATGCACGACCCTCTGCGCTCCACGGGCGGCACACTGACCGTGGTGGGACTGGGGAGAATCGGCGGGGCCTGCGCGCGAGTCGCCAGGGCGCTCGGCATGACGGTCTTCGGTGTGCGTGCCCGTCCTGATGCATGTCCCGGGGTGGAGAAGGTCGTCGGTCCCGATGACATGCACGAGGTTCTCTCACAATCGGATTACGTGATCATCGTGACACCTCTGACCGACGAGACGCGCGGCCTGATCGGCAGCGAAGCCATTGGCTCCATGAAACCCGGGGTTTTGCTTCACAACATGTCGCGGGGCGGTGTCCTCGACGAGACCGCACTCATCAGCGCGCTCGAATCGGGTCATGTCCGGGCCGCCTCCCTCGACGTCTTCGAAACCGAACCCTTGCCTCCAGGCCATCCACTCTGGGGAATGGAGAACGTCCATATTACGCCTCATTGCGGCATCGTGCTGACCTGGGACGATTATGTTGCAGGGGCCATCGAGGTCTTTCTGGACAATCTGGAGCGTTTCATGCGTGGTGAACCGCTCGTCAATGTCACCGATCCGGTCCGCGGATACTGAGCCGGATTCTGTCGAGGGAGAGCTTGCGGTGGTACACCGGGAACTCGAAAACAGGGTAGCACTGGTCACCGGAGGAGGCAGTGGCCAGGGCCGGGCGATCGCCTTGGCGCTTGCGTCCAAAGGCGCCGACATCGCGTTCGGTTCCTTCGTCGCCGGCCATGGGGGAATGGCTGCCTGGGAAGAAACCACCTATCCGACAGAAGACCAGATGGCGGAGGTGGCGTCAGCCATCGAGCAGCATGGCGTCGGCGCTTATGGCCAGCATCTCGACCTGCGATCGAACCAAAGCTGCCAGGACATGGTCGAAGGGACCTGCGATAGGTTCGGCAGGATCGACATACTCGCCAATGTCGCCGGAATCTGCGCCCAGGTTCCGCTGCCCGGGCACCCGGACGACGCCTGGGAGAAGGTGATCGACGTCAACCTCTCGGGCACCTGGCGCATGATCAGGCAATGTCTGGGACCGATGATGGAGCGGAACTGGGGCCGTATCCTGATCATCTCTTCGACGGCAGCCAATGTCGGGGCTGAGAATTTCAGCGCATACTGCGCCTCCAAGGCGGGGCTGCTCGGTCTGATGCGCTGCGCTGCGTTGGAAGGCGCACCTCACGGGGTCACCTGCAATGCCATAAACCCGGGATTCGTCGATACCGGTATGGTCGAAAAGAGTTTCAGAGTACTTGAGCGAATCAAGGGCATGAACATCGCTGAGGCCCGTGCCGAAGCCGCCGCCAGCTCGCCCATGAACAGGATGATCCAACCCGATGAAATCGCAGCCATCGCGGCCTTTCTCTCCACCGATGCCGCGAGCGGCATCACGATGGAGGACATCACCGTATCCGCTGGAGCGCTCTGGTAGAGGTCAGGCCTCGAGCCAGGCCAAGGCAATCCTGCGGTAGAGGTCGGCCGCTTTGATCACATCCGCCGTCATGACATGCTCGTCGGTCTGGCCGCTCATTCCAAGCCTGCCCGGACCGATGATGACCATGGGAAGATTGAACGCCGGCGCCAGGATCGCAGCATCGCTGTAGTAGGAGGCCCCGCCGGGAACGGCCGGGGCCCCCTGCATGGTCGCCACCGTCTCGAGGCAGATTGTCGCGAAGGGGTGATCTGCAGGCGTCTCGACAGGCGGCTTGCAGTCGATGCGCTCGATATCGAGATCCCGGCCGAGGCAGGAAAGCAGATTGTTCTCGACTGCCTCCGGATCCATGCCGGGCAGTGTGCGCACATCAATCTCGGCTTCGCACCTGTCCGGCGTCAGATTGACCACGGTACCGCCCTCGATACGTCCCACTGACACGGTCGGCGAACCCAGAAGCGGGTGCGTTCGGGCATGGAACTCGAAGTCCCTGAGACCGACCAGTGCGTCCATCATGCGCTCGACGGCGTTCTGGCCGCCGTCGGCTCCTCCAGAGGGGTGTCCGGATCTCCCGTGAGCGATCAGGCGCAACCAGAGAGCACCCTTCTCCGCCAACAGAACGTCCAAGGACGTAGGCTCACTGACAAGCAGGGCTCCCGCACCTTTCAGTGCACCGGTTTCCACCAGCCGCCGGGCGCCGAGACAGTTCGAGCTCTCTCCAGCGGTCAGGGCAAGTACAAGGTCCCCCGCCAGGCATCCGGGTTCGCGGCACAGCCATTCGGCGGCAACGATCATGGCTGCCATGCCGCTCTTCATGTCGGCCGCGCCCCGGCCGTAGAGCGCCCCGTCGACAATCTCGGCGCCGAAGGGATCGCGGGTCCAGACCTCCTTGCCAAGGGGCACGGTATCGAAGTGGGCCGAGAAGACGATCGCCGGTCTTGATCCCCTGCCCCTGATCCTTGCCACGACATTGGCGCGTCCGGAGGCGAACTCGTCAAGCACGGACTCGAGGCCTGCGTCGAGCAGCCGTTCGTGTACAACCGAGGCGATCCCGATCTCCCTTCCCGGAGGATCGCGCGTGTCCTGCCTGACGAGCGCGCGAAGCAGGTCGATGACGTCCGTTGAAGCCATTGTTCCACACTCCTTTGGGCGATGTTGTTCGCGATAGACGCAAGGAACAGCGATAAACCTCTACACGGACTTGCTCTTGACTGTCATCGTCTCCATCGCCTCGATTCCGAAACCACCCAGCATTGAGATCAATCGAATGTTCGGCACCGCTCAACCCTTCGACGGGATCATTCATGGTGCCGGTCCATCCAGTGGCTGCGGGCACCCGACGCTCTGTGAATCGGGCCGCTGACAGCAAAGGCGCGAGAATGTACGCTGGCGTCGGACCGGGAGATTGGGAACCATGGTACGCGATCCGCGCTACGACATCCTGTTCGAGCCCATTCGCATCGGACCGGTCACGGCTCCCAACAGGTTCTATCAGGTACCACATTGTTCGGGCATGGGATTTGCTCTCCCGCAGACTCTCAATGCCATGCGCGGGATCAAGGCCGAGGGCGGTTGGGGTGTCGTGTGCACCGAGTACTGTTCCATCGATCCTTCGTCAGATGACTTCGGACACCACTACTGCACTCTGTGGGATGACGACGACATCAGCGTCCAGGCTGCCATGGTCGAGGCCGTGCACCGGCACGGGTCTCTTGCCGGCGTCGAGCTGTGGCACGGCGGCTATTCGTCCAACAACGCTCTCACCCGGGTTGTTCCGACAGCGCCGATGTCCATGCCGGTGTGGCATGGCTTCACGCAAACCAGGGCCATGGACAAGGCCGACATCCGGGAGTTCCGTCGTCTGCACAGACTGTCGGCTCTTCGTGCCCGGGAAGCGGGATTCGATCTTGTCTACGTCTACGCGGCGCACGGCTATCTCCCGGCACAGTTCCTGTCTCCCGTCCAGAATCAGCGCGGAGACGAGTACGGGGGCAGTTTCGAGAATCGGGCCCGGTTGATCCGCGAACTGCTGGAGGACACCGGGGAGGCTGTTGGAGACCGGTGCGGTGTCGTGCTTCGCTTTGCCGTCGACAACCTTGATACCGACATGGGCATTACATGCGACGGCGAAGGGCGGGACCTCGTCGAGTACGTGGCGGAACTTCCGGACCTCTGGGATGTCAACATTGCGAACTTCCCGGCCGATGCCCGCACCGCACGCTTCGCCGAAGAGGGGGCCCAGGAAGACTACATCGCCTTCGTCAAGCAGGTGACCACAAAGCCGGTTGTGGCGGTGGGGCGCTACACGTCGCCGGATCGCATGGTCTCGATCATCAACAAGGGAATCATGGACCTTATTGGCGCGGCACGGCCATCCATCGCCGATCCCTTCCTTCCGGCCAAGATCCGTGATGGCAGGCTTGACGATATCCGCGAGTGCATTGGCTGCAACATCTGCATCCTCAGCAATGGTCTGGGCGTACCGCTCAGATGCACGCAGAACCCGACCATGGGCGAGGAGTGGCGACGCGGATGGCACCCGGAGATCATGCCCCGAACCTCGTCCGATGAGAAAGTGCTCGTGGTCGGGGCCGGACCCGCCGGGCTCGAGGCGGCTCTCGCTGCCGGGCGCCAAGGCTACCAGGTGGCACTGGCCGAGGCCACCACCGAACTCGGAGGCCGCGTGACCCGGGAGGCGACCCTGAAAGGCCTTTCAACCTGGTCGCGTGTCAGGGACTGGAGAGTGGGTCAGATTGCCAAACTCGACAATGTGGAGATCTACCGGTCGAGCAGGCTGAATGCCGACCAGATCCTGGAATTCGGTTTCGGACATGTGTGCATCGCCACCGGTTCGACCTGGCGGCGCGACGGGAGGGGACGTTCCAGTTTCACGCCATTCGAGGGGCATGATCTCGACGGAATCGTCACGCCCGACGACGTCATGGATGAAACACCCATCGACGGCCCGGTGCTGGTCTATGACGATGATCATTTCTACATGGGAGGTGTCATTGCCGAGACGCTGGCCGGACGCGGTCTTGAAGTCATCGTCGCCACCAGTGCCGGAATCGTGTCCCCCCTATGTGCGCACACTCTCGACCAGGGACGTATCGAGGCCCGCCTCATCGAGGTCGGTGTCGTAACCTGGACGTCGCGCCTGCTGCGCAGCTTCGATGGCAGTGAAGCGGTTCTTGCCCACGCGTCCGGATCAGAGGATGTCACGATCCCCTGCAGGAACGTCGTCGTCGTCACCTCCCGCGAACCAGTGGAGGATCTGTGGAGGACGGTCATGGCACGGCAGGGGGAGCACGCCGACGCCGGACTGATGAGCGTCCGGCGCATCGGCGATTGCGAAGCGCCGCAGACCATCGCCGCGGCAGTTCACGCCGGTCACCTCTATGCGCGAACTCTCGATTCAGCGGATCACGTGAAGCGCGACAGGGTTCTGGTGGCACCCGACGGGGGTTCTTCCTGATTGAACGCGCCGCAGGCGCCCTCCCCCACCCGCAACGCGCTGCTCTCCGGAAACGGAGCGGCACTCGTCCTCGTCGTTGCCTGGGGCTTGAACTTTCCCCTGATCGAGCAGCTGCTGGGGCACTGGGACATTCTCTCGACGACCCTGTCGCGCCAGGTGATTGGAGCCACTCTCCTCGTCATGTTGCTGTGGGTGCGAAAAGGGCGTTTTCCGATTCATCGCGCGCTCCCCTGGCGGCGCATGACCATCCTCGGGTTCGCCGGCCCGTTCTGCGCCTCCCTGTTGACCACGTTGGCCGTCTTCTCGGCCGGATCCGTTGCGGTTGCCATCGTCTATGCCATGGCACCCCTCATCGCGGCGGTGGTGGCCCGGATGTTCTTTGCCATTCCCCCTGCCCGGGGCATCATCATCGGCATCACCCTGGCGGTGGCCGGCGGGCTCGTCGTCAAGGCCCACGAATTCCACACCGCGAACGTGACGGGCGGCGAAGGGTTCATGCTTCTCGCCCTTGTGACCTGGACATGGCATTCGATCGCTGCACAGAGGTGGCTCAAGGGATTCAGCCAGACGGAGATCGCCGCCTACACCATCCTGCCGGGAAGCACTCTGCTCACGGTAACGGTGTTCGTTGCCTGGGCATCCGGTCTCGTGACACTGCACGCACCGCTCAACGACACGACAATCTTGCTCGCCGTCACCATCGGCGTCGTCCCGATCGCGCTCGGCAATCTCATGTGGCATGTCGGAGTTAACAGGCTGGGCGTGACGCCCATGGCCCTGTGGGGCAACCTGGTGCCGGTCGCAGCCATTGGCCTCGCCGCCTGGTTCGGTGCCGTGCCGCTGCCCGCTCAGATCGCCGGTGGCCTCATCATTCTGACCGGCGTCGTCTACGCCCAGTTTGCGTCACTCAGACAATAGCGAACGCGTCCGGGATCAGCTCGCATGCCACGCCAGCGGCGGAACCTGGTCATTCAAGACAATGCCATCAATCTTCCGGTTCACGACCAGAGACACGACAGCGGCACCGCCGCCAACCTGTCCCCGAATGGCACGACATCGGCGCCATCGTAGAGTACAATTCCATAGGCGAAGCGCTCCCCGCACGCTTGGGCCAGCACCTTCAGACCGGCAAAGTCGCGGGACCGGACGCTTGCGGCCGCCTTGACCTCAATTCCGGCGATCATGCCATCATCGCGCTCCACAACGAGGTCCACCTCATGCATCTGCTGATCCCGGAAATGGTAGGGCGCAAGGTGCATGTCTGATTCCGTCATCAGCTTCAGGATCTCTGAAAACACATAGCTTTCGAGGACGGCACCGAACTTCCTGCGATCCGCCCTGACCCTGGCAAATGTCAACCCCCGAGCTGCGGCAAGCAGGCCGCAGTCCAGGAAATGCAACTTGGGCGTCTTCGCAATCCGTTTCAGTGCATTCGTGTACCAGGGCTGCAATGCGGCAACCAGAAAGACCTGCTCCAGCAACCCCACGTAACGCTGCGCCGTCTTGTGGCTGACACCGATGCCGGCACCGAACCGCGAATAGTTGACCAGGTGTGCGGAGTGCTCCGCGAGAAGCCTCACGAATCTTGGCAATTCTGTCAGGTTCCCGATTTCTGCGATGTCTCTGAGGTCACGTGTGAGAATTGAAGCCAGCCAGGATCGGGCCCAGGCCTGCCGCCGTCGTTCGCTGTCGCGAACAAGAGCTTCGGGAAACCCTCCGGTCAGCACGACTCGGGTAAGTTGGTCTCCGATGATCGCTTCGCTCACGCCTCTGATCTTCCCTGCGAACAGCTGCTCCAGAAAGACAGACTCTCTGCCTTCGATTTCCGCGCGGGCCAGCGGAAACAGGTGCAGGCTCTCTATCCTGCCTGCCAAACTGTCGGCAACCCGCGGCAAGGTCATGACGTTTGCAGACCCGGTCAGCAGGAACCGGCCGGGACGATAGTCCTCGTCGACCATCTTCTTGATCGCCAGCAGCAGATCGGGCGCACGCTGCACTTCGTCGATGGTTACCCGGTCCAGCCCCCGAAGAAAGCCGACCGGATCGGACATTGCGGCGTCGAGCAATGTCCGGTCGTCAAGCGTGATATAGGTTCGACTCGCATCTTCAAGTTTCCGGGCAAGTGTAGTCTTTCCAGCCCGGCGTGGCCCGACGATCAGGACGACCGGAGTGTCAGACAGGGCTTCCTTCGCCCGACGTTCAAGAAAGCGCCTATACACTCAGCCCCTTCCCGACCTTGTCAATTGGAAACATAGGTCACGAAAATTGGGAGTCAACAGCTCGCAAATTGGAAATCCATCCAACAGATTGTCGCGTGAGTTGCATTATGCGAATTCGTCAAGGTCTTCGCAAAGTGACATGGTGCGCCATGCAGTCGCTCGCTGTGGCGACCTGTTCCTGACCGGGTGCATGCGCACCTTCGAGGCAGGCAGCGGGCAACAGCCCGCCAGGGTGATCACAATCGGGAAGAATTCGAGGACATCACGCCAAACCGCGCCTCAAAGGGCACATGAGGCGCTCCCCTCGGCCGCCATCAGCAGTATCGGCAACGTCGCCAGCACCTTGCGCCCCTGCAGTCCCACGACGTATCCGGTGGTGAGCGCACCATCGCGCTGATCATCGCTGTAACGGATGGGTGGCAATCCATGCCATCACACGAGCGCATCACCCTTCTTCAACGTCTCATTTCCAAAGCGTTCGACGGCTTCCAGGGTTTCTCGCACGTCGTCCCAGGTCGTGGTGTGGTTGATGATGCACATCCTGAGCGCGAACACCCCGTGCAGCGTCGTGGACGACATGAACGCGGGATCATCCCAGAACATTCGGGCGAGCACGGCCCTGTTGATCTTGTCCAGCACCGCTTCGCCGAGATTGTCGTCGGCTGGATTGAACCGGAAGCACACGATTCCCAGGGTGACGACGTTCATGGCCTCCAGCAGCTGACTCTCGCGAACATATGCCTCTGCCCGCCGGGAAAGTTCCATCCCCCTGGCGACGGCGCGCCGGAACGCCGCCATTCCAAAGGTCTGAACCGACATCCAGACCTTCAGGGCGCGAACCGACCGACTCAGTTGCAGGCCAAGATCCGAGAAATTGGGATGGTTCGCTCCCCATACTGTGTCCTGGAGGACATCGGTCCCGATCGTGAAGGCATCCTTGAGCGTGTTCTCGTCCTTCACCAGCAAGCAGCCCGCCTCGTAGGGCTGAAAGAACCACTTGTGCGCGTCCAGCCCGACAGAATCCGCGCGTTCGATCCCTCGCAACTGTCGTTTGCCCCGCTCCGTCACCACGGCGAAGCCGCCGTACGCGGCGTCAACATGCAGCCACAATCCCTCCGCCGCGCAGAAGTCGGCCAACTCCTCGAGCCGGTCGACTGACCCTGTGCTGGCGGTGCCGGCGTTGGCGGCGACCGCAACGGGGGCAAGACCGGAGTCGCGATCGCTGGCCACGGCACGGGCGAGTGCGTCCATGTCCATGCGGAAGTGTGCGTCACTTGGAACCATGCGGATGCACTCGCGCCGGATGCCCACGATCCTTGCCGCGCGGGGGAGCGCGCTGTGGTTCTGATCGCTCATGTAGACGGTCGCGCGTTCGGGGTGACCCGCCGCTTCGCGCGCCGCGACGAAGGCATCGACGCTCGCCGCCGAACCACCGCTGGTGAAGAGACCGCCCGCGCCCTCCGGATAGCCGATCCATCGCCTGAACCAGTCTATGACGACCAGTTCCAGCTGGCTCGGGCCGCTGGCGACCAACCAGGTGCACTGGTTGATGTGATGGCCGGCGGCCATGAAGTCGGCCAGCACGCCGGGCCAAGTGGGCGAAGACGGCACAAACCCGAAACAGCGCGGGTGATCCAGGCGGGTCGCCCAAGGGAGAATCTCGCTCGCGACCTGCTCGATGACATCCGTTGCTGGTCTGCCTTCCTCGGGTGGATCCTCCATCAACTGCTCTTCGAGCACCTGGCGAAACTCACCCTCCCAAGCATTCTCTCCGGGCAGGCTCTCGATTCGCTTCACCACGAGTTCGAGCGCCTTCTGCCCGAGGTCGAGCATGTGCTCGCGTGACATCTGCAAGTCTTCGGTGGCATGGACACCGGTTCCCACCTCCGACTCCTCCTCCATCAGACCGGGAAAAGAGGCACTGGCTTCGTCACGTCCGTTCATCGGTTCCTTCATTTGTTGATCCCGACATATGTCCGCGGGAACGGATTCCGGGCTGCAAGGGCCGGCATATCACCTCGGTCGGGCAAGAAGGAAGCATTAGGGAGCCTTCCTCTCCGGGGAATGAAACCACTTCAACCCCGGTGGCGGGCTTCGCCCTGACTTCGAGAGCCACTCCTACAGCCATTTCAGTTCCCGTCCCTTCCCATTCGTCATGTCATCACCACTGTCAGGTTGACGGAGAAGACCTGCTCGCCGAAGACGGTGGATGCAGCCATGATTCCAGACATACCAGGCGTCAACAAGACGGCGAATGCCAAGCATGGAAACCGGGACCAACATCCCGAACGCGTCCGTGACAGACTTCAAGTTCCCTTTCCTTGCGCTCGGGCGCGGATGACCTGGCACTCCAGCCCGTTTGCGAAGGAGTTCCATTCAAGACGTGTGGGGCGGAAGGACCGATGTTCAGTCGCGCATCAGCCTGCGGTCGGCGCGCCTCATCCAGGCCGTGATGAGGGGCAGGAACCAGGGGTTTCCGCGATAGAACGGTATGGTGCGGAAGGGCCTGTCCGTCAGCACCGTTTTCGCGTCACTGTCACCGAGAATGCGCTGGGCCGTCTTGTGCCCGAGCCAGGTTCCCATCGGCACGCCGGATGCGCACCAGCCCATGGCGTAATGGATGCCGCCGGCAAATCCGTTGTGGGGCAGGAAATCGAAGGGAAAGGCGACCTGTCCACTCCAGCAGTGGGTCAGTTTCGTTCCCTCGAGATCGGGCACGATCCGCAGCAGTTCCCCATGGAGCCGCCGCGCCTTGTCCGGAAGAGACGGGTTCCCCTCTCCCGTGGTGCCGCCGAAAAGCAACCTTGACCCGTCTTCGGTCGGCCGCAACCATGACGGTGAATTGCGATTCTCGATCATCGGACGGCCTCGGGGCAGGACCTTCTTCATCAGAGCCGGGTCAATGGCCTCTGTCACGACGTTGAAGGCCTCGACCGGCACGACCCTGCGGCGGTGCCAGGGAAGGGCCTTCGGCGTGTAGCCGTTGGTGGCCACCATGACGTCGCGAGCCGTCACCTTGCCCTTTGGTGTGGACACGACGAACCCCCGACGCTGCCGTTCGACCCCGGTCACCGGGCAATGGCCGACCACGGTCGCGCCTTGGGCGCGGGCCCGGTCGAGCAGACCCTGGTGGTAGAGTCCGGCATGGATGAGGCCGTTGCCGTGCAGCACCTGACCTCCGTGATAAAGATCACTCGCCACTTCTTCCTTCAGCTTGTCGGGCGGGATCATGTCGGCCTCCACCGGAACCCCGTCGGCCTTCATCATGTCGAGGTCACGCTCGAGTTTCTCGTACACCTTCCTCGAGGGTGCGGTGATGAGACGGCCCGTGTTCGAATAGAAGCAGGCGATCTGTTCGTCGCGAATGAGGCTTGCGGCAAAGTCGTGGGCCGTGGCGGCCTCGCGGGCAATGCTGCCGGCGGCCTCCCGGCCGATGCGCCTGACCATGTCGCCGTACTTGAACCACACCGTGCGGCCAAGGTAACCGGAATTGCGGGTGCTGGCGCCATGACCGGCGGCCTCGGCATCGAGGACGAGGACATCGCGGCCCCCTCGCGCCAGGGTGAGTGCCGCTGACAGTCCGACATTGCCTGATCCGATGACCACGACATCCGTACTGTCAGGTGGCGCCGCCTCGTCGAGCCGGGGGCGTGGCGCGAGATCCCACCAGTACGATGCTTCCTTGAAACCCTCCGCGAATATGTCCTGCATGGTCCCCATGTCCCCGGTGTCGCAAGCTGCGTCATCCTACCACGCAGAGTGATGGCGCTACCCCTGCCACTTGATATGATCCGCGCGACGCGGCCCGAACTTGGGAGGAGAAAGTGATGCTCTCCGGAAGAATGATGGACAGGCCCTTGCTGGTCATCGACATTCTACGCCATGCCGCCGAGGCGTTCCCAGCATCCAGGATCATTTCCCGTAGTGTGGAAGGACCGGTCCACCGCTATACGTACACCGATGCATTCAGGCGAACCGCCAGACTGGCCCATGCCCTCGGGCAACTCGGCATCGGCGCCGGCGACCGCGTCGCCACCATCGCCTGGAACACCTATCGGCACTTCGAACTCTACTACGGAGTCTCCGGCATTGGCGCCGTCTGTCACACCATCAATCCGCGACTGTTTGCCGATCAGCTCGACTACATCGTCAACCATGCCGATGACAGGGCGATCTTTGTCGATCTCGATCTCGTGCCCCTCGTCGAGCAACTCGCCGACAGGTTTGCCGGCGTGCACCACGTGGTCATCATGACCGACCGGGAGCATATGCCCCGGACTTCGCTCAAGCGGGCGCTCTGTTACGAGGAGATCCTGCAAGACATGCAGGAGACCTTCGACTGGCCATGCCTCGATGAAAACACCGCGGCGGCGATGTGCTACACGTCGGGTACGACTGGCAACCCCAAGGGATCACTCTACAGCCATCGCTCCACCGTCCTTCACGCCCTGGGAGTCCTGGCACCGGGAATCTTTCCTCTCAACCGCAAGGCCGTGCTCATGCCGGTGGTGCCGATGTTCCATGTCCAGGCCTGGGGCCAGCCATACGCGGCGCCGATCTGCGGGGCGTCACTGGTCCTTCCCGGTGCAAAGCTCGATGGAGAGAGCCTCCATCAACTGATGGAGTCCGAAGGCGTGACACTGGCACTGGGCGTGCCCACCATCTGGTTGGGATTGCTGGCCTGGCTGCGCCAGTCCGGCAAGAGGCTCTCCACGGTCTCCCATCTCGTTACCGGAGGCGCCGCCGCTCCGCTTTCCATGTTCAAGGCCTGGGAGGAAGAGTACGGCATCGAGGTCCTGCAGGGCTGGGGAATGACGGAAACCAGTCCCGTGTGTGCCTGTGGCGCCTCGGGCAGCGCCCTCGATGCTGCAGAAGGTGATGAACGCTACGTGCACCGACTGCGCCAGCAACGCCTCTTCGGAGTCGAACTGCGCCTCGTCGATGACGATGGCCAGCCCGTGCCGTCTGACGGCTCCACTCCGGGGGAACTCCAATGCCGCGGTCCTTGGGTCATCGACAGCTACTACAACGACGATGCAGCAACATCCGCGGCCTTCACCGATGACGGCTGGTTCCGCACGGGCGACGTTGCGACGCTTGCCCGCGAGAGCATGCTGCAGATCACGGACCGCACCAAGGACATGATCAAGTCCGGCGGCGAGTGGATCAGTTCGATCGATCTCGAGAACGAGGTGATGAGTCATCCGGCGGTCGCCGAAGCCGCGGCCATCGCCATGCCCCATCCACGCTGGCAGGAACGCCCGATGCTGGTCATCGTTCTCAAGGCGGACCAGACTGCGGACTCCGGCGACATCCGCCGCCACCTTGAAGGACGAATCGCAAGGTGGTGGATGCCGGATGACATCGTGTTCGTGGACGACCTCCCTCACACGGCGACCGGAAAGGTCTCGAAGCTGCAGTTGCGTGAACGTTTCCGCGATCATGTCCTGCCCACAGCCTGATCAATCGAAAGGAAATGGGATGGACGCCTCCCACCCCTTGATGCTCGAGGTGTGGAGGGATGAGTGGATCCTCACGGGCCGACGGCATCTAAAGTGCCAAAGGGGAAGAGCAAGCTCTTCACAGGCAAACCGGAGGATCCGAGATGGAGACTAACAGAACTGTCGTCGGGGTGGATACGGCGAAGCGAGTGTTCCAGCTGCACTGGGTTGACATGGAGACGGGGGAGATCGTGGATCTGAAGCTGATGCGGACGAAGTTCCTGGATCACTTCGCCGGGCGCGCGCCCTGCGTGGTGGCGATGGAGGCCTGTGGCGGCTCGCAGCACTGGGCGCGCCGGCTTCGGGATCTCGGCCACGAGCCTTTGCTGTTGCCGGCCAAGGCGGTGCGTCCCTTCGTGATTGGCAACAAGAACGATGCGCACGACGCGCGGGCGATCTGGAGGGCGGTGCACCTGCCGGGGGTGAAGACGGTTGCGGTCAAGAGCGAGGAGCAGCAGGCGGTTCTGGCGCTGCACCGCATGCGCCAGCAGCTGGTGAAGTTCCGCACGGCGCAGATCAACGGTCTGCGCGGTCTTCTGACGGAGTATGGCGAGGTGATGCCGCAGGGCCGGGCCGGCATGCGCCGTGACATGGCCGGGATCCTGGAGCGGGTGTCGGAGCGTCTGCCGGCGATGGTGATCGAGACGCTGGGCGAGCAGTGGTCGCGGATCGACCGGCTTGACGAGGAGATCGGCGAGATCGAGCGGCGGATCGGCGTGTGGCACCGCGGCCATGCCGACAGCAGGCGGATCGCGGGAATCCCCGGCGTCGGCGTGCTGACCGCGACGGCTCTTGTCGCCGCGATGGGCGATCCCGCTGCCTTCAGGTCGGGCCGCGAGTTCGCGGCCTGGCTCGGCCTGGTGCCGCGACACGACGGCACGGGAGGACGGGTCCGCATGCTTGGCATCTCCAAGCGTGGAGACAGGTATCTGCGATGCCTGCTGATCCACGGCGCCCGTTCCGTGCTCACCAGCGCCAAGGCGCCGCCAGCATGGGCGGTGCGGCTGGCCGAGCGGCGATCGCCCAACGTGGCCACAGTCGCTCTGGCCAACAAGACGGCGCGCACGGTCTGGGCCCTTCTGGCTCATGACCGGGCGTACCAGGCGAACTTCGTCAGTCAGGCGGCATAGCCGCGGCTGACGACGGGACAACCAACAAGAGGAGGTGGCTGCCAAAAGGTTGCGCAAGGTACGACACGGAGTGATGGCAACAGGTCAGACCGCGATCCGCCAAGCCTGCATGATGCTCAGGGCGAAAAGCCCACCAAGGAAATGAGGCGAGGATCGGCAGATTCCATCAGGGCCAGCAGGGAGAAGTCCCCGCATCAACAGGCCGGATACAAAACTGCAATCTGCCTGCCCGTCACAACCAAATCGGTCCTTGCGTTCCGGGAGGCGTCCATACAAGCGTCATGGCCTCTCAACAGACCTCCAGGGTCGAACGGCTCCTCGAGCGTGTGGCCGCGTTCATGGACGAGAACATCTATCCCGCCGAGGCGCTCTACAAGGAACAGGTGAAGGAATACGGCTGGACCAAGGCGCCACCCGTCATCGAAGAACTCAAGACGAAGGCGCAGGCGCAAGGCCTGTGGAACCTGTTTCTGCCCGACAGCGAACGGGGTTACGGTCTGTCGAACCGTGACTATGCGCCCCTGTGCGAACTCATGGGACAGAGCCCTATCGCTCCCGAAGCGTTCAACTGTTCTGCGCCGGATACCGGAAACATGGAGGTCCTGGAACGCTACGGAACCGACGAGCAGAAACGCGAATGGCTTGAACCGCTGCTTGCCGGCACCATCCGCTCGGCCTTTGCCATGACCGAACCGGACGTGGCGTCATCGGATGCCACGAACATCCGCACACGAATTGAACGTCACGGAAACGGGTACCGGGTCCACGGCCGCAAGTGGTTCATCTCCGGGGCCGGCGACCCGCGCTGCCGAATTCTGATTGTCATGGGAAAGACCGACCCCGAGGCTGATCGCCACAGTCAGCAATCCATGATTCTCGTTCCCATGGACACCCCCGGTGTCAGGGTCGTCCGCCCCATGAAAGTCTTCGGCAACGACCACGCACCGCATGGCCACATGGAGGTCGACTTCGACAATGTCCAGGTACCGGCGTCAAACCTGCTGCTAGGCGAAGGTCGGGGCTTCGAAATCGCACAGGGGCGTCTCGGGCCCGGCCGTATCCATCACTGCATGCGACTGATCGGACTCTCGGAACGGTGCCTCGCCATCATGTGCCGCAGGGTCAAGGAGAGGGTCGCGTTCGGCCGGCCCCTGGCAAGCCGTGATACCATCCGCGCGGACATTGCCGACAGCAGGATTGAAATCGACATGGCGCGCCATCTCGTGCTTCATGCAGCCGACATGATGGACAAGGTCGGCAACAGGGAGGCGCGAAGCGAAATCTCGGCCATCAAGGTGGTGGCCCCAAACCTCTGCCAGCGGGTGGCCGATCGCGCGATCCAGGCGCATGGTGCCATGGGCATTTCCCAGGATACCATCCTGGCAGACGCATGGATGTACGCACGCACCGTGCGTTTTGCCGATGGACCCGATGAAGTTCACCGCGCGGTGATCTCCAGACTGGAACTTTCCAAGCATGACACATGAGATGATAATGTGTCCATATATTGGGGAATACATGACATTATTTGAGAGAAAATTCAGAGGAATTTCGGTCTGGTTCAGTATCGCCGACCGACAGGGATTCACGGGGGTTGAACATGTCACTGGTTGATTACGAACGACGCGGGTCCGTTGCTGTTCTCACCGTCAACAACCCGCCGGTCAACGCCATGAGTCCGGGAGTACCCCGCGGCATCTGTGAAGGCATTGCCCGCGCATCACGCGACCGGGATGTCGGCGCTGTTGTCCTGGTCGGCGCCGGTCGCGGGTTCATCGCGGGGGCGGACATCCGGTACTTCTCGCTGCCCTGGCCCGAGGGCGAAGAGAACTTCTCCGATGTGATTCGCGCCTTCGAGGCCAGTTCCAAACCGGTTGTCGCTGCCATTCACGGTCATGCCCTGGGCGGTGGACTGGAGGTTGCGATGGCGTGTCACTACCGGGTCATTTCACCCGGGACACGCGTTGGACAGCCCGAAGTCAAGCTGGGATTTCCACCAGGCGCCGGTGGCACCCAACGCCTCCCCCGTCTCGCCGGAGTGACAACGGCGCTCGACATGATTGTTTCCGGCGCCCCGGTCAAGGCGCCGAAGGCCGTGGAACTCGGCATAGCCGACAGCCTGATCGAAGATGACCTGGTGGAGGGCGCCTGCCGATTCGCCGAGCAGAGGGCCGCTTCCGGGGGGCCACACAGGCTCACGCGGGACATCCCCGTCGACCTTGATGACCCCGGCATCTTCGATGCCATGCGCGGGAAAATCGCCCGTCGGGCACGCGGCATGCGCGCTCCCTATGCCTGCATCGAGTGCGTCGAAGCGGCCGTGAATCTCGATTTCGACGCCGGTATCGCCGAGGAGCGCCGCATTTTCGAGACATGTGTGCACTCGGACGAATCGAAGGCACTGCGCCATGTGTTCTTCGCCGAGCGGGCAGCCGGCAAGGTTCCAGGAATCGACAAGGCGACTCCGCTTCACGAGATCGCTTCGGCGGGCGTCATCGGTGCCGGCACCATGGGTGGCGGGATCGCCATGAACTTCGCCAATGCCGGTATCCCCGTCACCATTGTCGAGCGCGATTCCGGGGCCCTCGAACGCGGCATCGCAGTCATCTCGCGCAACTATGCGACCAGCGTGACGAGAGGGCGGATGACCCAGGAAACCCAAGATCGCGCCATGGCTCTCATCACGCCCTCCATCGCCATGGAAGATCTCGCTGACGCAGACATCATCATCGAGGCCGTGTTCGAGGAGATGGCGGTCAAGAAGGCCGTCTTTGCCGAGATCGACCGTATCGCACGGCCGGACGCCATTCTCACGTCCAACACGTCCTATCTCGATATCGATGACATCGCCGCCACCATGCCGGACCGCCACGGCCATGTCCTGGGCACACACTTCTTCAGTCCGGCCAACGTCATGCGCCTGCTCGAGGTGGTCCGCACCGCCAATGTCTCGGCACAGAATCTCGCCACGGTCATGGCCCTGGCACGCAAGATAGGCAAACTTCCGATTGTTGCCGGCGTCTGCCACGGGTTCATCGGCAACCGCATGCTCGAAGGGTACTTCGGCGAGGCCTCGCTCATGGTCGAAGAGGGCATTGCGCCCGAACGCATCGATCGCGTGATGTTCGAATTCGGCATGGCGATGGGTCCCCTTGCGGTCATGGACCTTGCTGGGCTCGATATCGGCTGGAGCAAGCGCAAGGATGCCGGTGGCGGCACCGTCATCGAACGCCGCGGCTCGTGGATTGCCAACCGGTTGTGTGAACAGGGACGCTTCGGACAAAAAACCGGGCGTGGCTACTACATTTACGAGAAAGGCAGCCGCACTCCGATTCCGGACCCGGAGATCAATGACCTGATGGACGCCGCCCGCCGCCATTTCGATCTCGGGGCCCCTGCCCTTTCGGATGCGCAGATTCTCGAGCGTTGCCTCTATCCCCTGGTCAACATCGGTGCTGCCATTCTCGCCGAGGGTCATGCCCTGAGAGCGAGCGACATCGATCTTGTCTACATCAACGGTTACGGGTTCCCCGCCTGGAGGGGCGGCCCGATGCACTGGGCCGGCAGCGTCGGTCTCGATCGAATCCACGAGGCAGTCTGCCGCTACCACAGGGAACTCGGCTTCCCGCAATGGACACCATCACCGTTGCTGGAAGAGCTTGCCTCGGCCGGCCGCACATTCGAGGATCATGACAGGGACCACCGCCATGCGTGAAGCCGTTATCGTTTCCACCGCCCGCACCCCCATCGGCAAGGCCTACAGAGGTGCCTTCAACAACACCCACGGCGCCACGCTGACGGGCCATGCCATCCGCAACGCCGTCGAACGTGCCGGTGTGGAGGGAGACGAAGTCGAGGATGTCGTCATCGGCTGCGGTCTTCCCGAAGGCGCCACCGGACACAACATGGCCAGACTCTCGGCGATCCGTGCGGGGCTTCCGGTCACCACGGCGGCGGCCACCATCAATCGCTTCTGCAGCTCCGGGCTCCAGGCCATCAGCAGCATCGCCCAGCGCATTGTCGTCGACCACGTCGATGTCGCTGTCGCTGGTGGCGCCGAGCAGATCAGCCTGGTTCAGAACGAGCACATGAACCACCATCGTGCCCGGGAAGAGTGGCTCGAGGACAACAAGCCGGAACTCTGGATGCCCATGATCGAGACCGCCGACATCGTGGCCGAACGATACGGGATCAGCCGCGAAAGACAGGATGCCTATGCCCTGCAGAGCCAGCAGAGGACGGCAGCCGGCCAGGGGGAAGGACGGTTTGACGATGAGATCGTGCCACTGCCCACGGTCAAGCTCGTGATGGACCGGGAAACAGGAGCGATTTCCGAGGAAGAGGTCACACTCACCCGGGACGAGGGCAACCGTCCCTCGACCACACTCGAAGGCCTGGCCGGACTGACGCCTGTCATGGGTGAGGACAAGACCATCACCGCGGGCAATGCCAGCCAGTTGTCGGACGGGGCCTCGGCTCTCGTCCTCATGGAACGGCGTCATGCGGAACGCCGTGGCCTGGAACCCTTGGGTGTCTACCGGGGGATGGCCGTGGCGGGATGCGAGCCCGATGAAATGGGTATCGGACCGGTCTTTGCCGTGCCCAGACTACTTGAACGTCACGGTCTCGCCGTCAACGACATCGATCTCTGGGAACTCAATGAGGCTTTCGCCGTGCAGGTGCTCTACTGCCGGGACCGCCTCGGGATCGACAACGACCGCCTCAACGTCGACGGTGGTTCGATCTCGATCGGTCACCCCTATGGCATGTCAGGGGCACGCATGACCGGACACGCATTGATCGAGGGTCGCCGGCGCGCGGCACGTCATGTCGTCGTCACCATGTGCATTGGCGGGGGACAGGGCATGGCGGGTCTCTTCGAGGTTTGCTGAACGCCCGGCGATGGCGTTCCATGATCCCGAGACCATGGAGGTCAGGCCGGAGGAACTGCTTGACCTCAAGCGTCTCGAACCCTGGTTGCGCGTTAACCTGGAGGGAGCCACCGGACCGCTCACCGTTCGCCAGTTTGGCGGCGGTCACGCCAATCTGACCTACCTCCTCGACTTCGACGGGCGGGAGTATGTGCTGAGACGCCCGCCACTGGGGCCCGTCGCACCTTCTGCCCATGACATGCGCCGTGAACATCGCATTCTTTCGCGCCTGTGGAGGACATGGGACCTGGCGCCCCGAAGTTACATACTGTGTACCGATGACACCATTCTCGGCGCCGACTTTCATGTCATGGAACGGCGCCGCGGTCTGGTGCTGCGGGCCACCAATCCCCACCTCACCGACGGCAAGCCGGAGCTCTGCCGGCGTATAGGCGTCATGGTCGCCGAGGTTCTGGCCGGTCTCCACGGAATTGATGCCGATGCGGTCGGTCTCGGTGATCTCGGCCGGCCCGACGGATTCGTGGGACGTCAGGTCGAAGGCTGGGCTGGACGCTGGGAGGCCGCTCTCGATGACACCTCTCCTGACGCTTCTGCCCTGGTCCGGTGGATTCGCGAAGAACGGCCTGCAGTCGGCGAGGCAACGCTGGTCCACAACGACTTCAAGCTGGACAACATCCTGGTGGCGCGAGAGGACCTGGCGCGAGCCGTGGCGATCCTCGATTGGGACATGTGCACACGGGGCGATCCTTTGCTCGATCTGGCCAATCTCGTGGCCTACTGGTCCGAAGAGAGTGACAGTGCGACCTGGCGCGAAGCAGTCTGGATGCCCACCGACAAACCGGGGTTCCCGACACGTGCCGAACTGGTCGAACTCTATGCGGACCTCACCGGCTTCGATGTCTCGAGGTTCCCCTGGTACGAGGTCTTCGTCACCTTCAAGATCGCTGTCATCATCCAGCAGATTTACATCCGCTACCTGAGGGGTCAGACAAGTGATGAACGCTTCGCCATCATGGGTAGCCGGGTGCGGGCACTGATCGCCAAGTGCGAGGAACTGACGCGACGTCAGTGACCGAGCATGCGCCGCAAGCCAAAGCGTCGCTGGTGTTTTTCCATGAATCTCTGGTGGTAGTCCTCGGCCACCCAGAACGTGCCGGCATCGCAGATTTCGGTGACGATCCTGCGACCGTCATGGCGGCGGGTCTGCTCATCGTCGCGCGAGGCAAGGGCAGCTTCGCGCTGATCATCGTCGTGAACGAAGATTGCCGAACGGTACTGGGTGCCGACATCCGGTCCCTGCCGGTTGGCCGTGGTGGGGTCGTGCATCGCCCAGAAGTGGGAAAGCAATTCGTGATAGCTCACGACTTCGGGATCGAACGAGACCAGAACGGCCTCTGCATGGCCTGTAGTCCCTGTGCATACCTCGTGATAGGTCGGGTGGTCCTGGTGGCCGCCGATGTAACCGACGACGGCATCAAGGACACCCCGGATCTCCCTGAACCGGGCTTCAGGCCCCCAGAAACACCCGGCGGCGAACGTTGCCTTCAGTTCAGCCATGTCAGTGATCTCCTCTCACAGTCCCGCAGCGATGGTGCCACCGCCATCCACCACGATCGTCTGGCCCGTGATGTAGCGCCCGGCATCCGAAGCAAGGAACACCGCCGTGCCGGCAATGTCATCGGGTTCACCGATACGCCTCATGGGATAGTGTTCCTCGACTTTTGCCAATCGTTCCGGGTTCTCCCACAACGCTCTTGCGAAGTCCGTGCGCACGAGGCCAGGGGCGATGGTGTTGACCCGAACGCCGTGTTCCCCCCAGGTGACCGCGAGATTGCGCGCCATAGCGATGACGGCTGCCTTCGAAATGCCATAGGTACCGATGTCGTCGGTTCCCTTGATTCCGGCGATCGACGACACGTAGATGATGGAGCCGTCACCGCGTTCGGCCATGCCGGGGAGGACCAGCCGGGCGAGCCACAGATTGGCCCTGACGTTGCAGTTGATGATCTTCTCGAAAGCACTCTCGCCGATGGTTGTCATCGGGCCGTAGTGCGGATTGACGGCAGCGTTGCCGACGAGACAGTCGATTCGGCCGAACACGTCGATTGACGTTGTCACCAAGTGTTCCAGCTGGTCGATGTGGGTGACATTGCAGGCCACCGCAGCTGCCTCCCCACCCGCCTCGCGAATCGTCCGGACAACCTCTTCACACACGTCAAGCTTGCGGCTGGACACCACGACGCGGGCGCCGGCGCCGGCCATGCGCAGGGCCATCGCGCGGCCGATTCCCCTGGATGCGCCGGTGATGACAACCACTTTTTCCGTCAGGTCGAAGAGTCCCATCATCATCTCTCCCGTCATTGCGCATCGTTGTCACGCCATACTAGATTGTCCACTCAAATCCGTGGTCAGGAATGGGGATGCCGGACGCATGCAGATGACGTTTACAGCCGCAGATGAGGCCTTTCGCGAGGAACTCCGGGACTTCATCGAGCGGGAATGCGACCCGGGCTCGCGCGAACGCGTGGAGAAGGGCCTGGGTCTCGGCAAGGACGACTATGTCGACTGGCACCGCAAACTCGCCACGAAGGGCTGGTCCTGCCCCCACTGGCCGGTCGAGCATGGCGGTTGCGACTGGACGCCCGTGCGCCACTACATCTTCGAAGCGGAAACCGGCGAAGCCTGCTGCCCGCCACCGGTGCCATTCGGTCCTGAAATGGTCGCCCCGGTGGTCTGGACCTTCGGTACGCGGGAACAGCAGCAACAGCACCTTCCTCCCATCCTGGCGGGTGACCTGTGGTGGGCCCAGGGATACTCCGAACCCAATTCCGGCTCGGATCTCGCCAGCCTGAAGACGGCGGCCCGTCTCGACGGCGATCACTACGTTGTCAACGGCACCAAGACCTGGACGACAATGGCCCACTATGCCGACTGGATCTTTCTCCTGGTACGCACGTCGAGCGAAGGAAAGAAACAGGAGGGAATCACATTTCTCCTTGTCGACATGACTTCCCCCGGAATCACGGTTCATCCAATCATCACCATGGAGGGCGGGCACGAGGTTAATCAGGTGGTCTTCGATGACGTCCGCGTTCCTGCCGTCAACCGAATTGGCGAGGAGAACCGGGGCTGGACCTATGCCAAGTTTCTTCTCGGCTACGAACGCTTCAACATGGCAGGCATTCCCCAGGCCAAGCGGCAGATGAAACGCCTGCGTCACATCGCCGGGGATCAGGGCATCGACGGTGATCCGGGGTTCAGGGCGAAGATGGCGGATGCCGAGATCCAGATCATGGCGCTCGAATCGACGATGCTGAGGTTGCTGTCGTCCGTCGCCTCCGGCAAGGATCCGGGCAACGAAGCCTCCTACATCAAGATCCGGGGTACCGAGATCGATCAGTTGATGACCGAGCTCGCCATGGAGGCCGCAGGCCCCTACGTGCTGCCCTACGCGCCAGGGGCCCTCGAAGAGGGCTGGAACGAGGAACCGCTGGGACCTGACTACGCAGTGCCCGTTGCGCCCGACTACTTCAATACCCGCAAGGTGACGATCTACGGCGGATCCAACGAGATTCAGAAGAACATCATCGCCAAGCACGTACTGGGTCTCTAGAGACATGTTGAATCTGGAACTCAACGAGGGGCAGCTGCTGCTGCGCGAAAGCGTCGCTCGCTTTGTCGAGCGCGAGTACAACTTCGAACGTCATCGCGCATCGGTCGCTGAGGATGAGGGATTCAGTCGCGCGCTGTGGAAGGAATTCGCCGAACTCGGCTGGCTCGGCGTCGGTCTTGAATCCGAGTTTGGCGGCGCCCGGGATGTCGCCCTCGTGATGGAGGGGCTGGGACGTGGTCTTGTGGTCGAACCGTTCCTTCCCGGCATCGTTATGGCGGCGAAGGCTATCGCCATCGCCGGTGGCGGGGACGAGGGCGCGGAGATCATCGCCCGGGTCACCGCAGGCGATCATCTGCTGTCGTTCGCCTTCACCGAACCGCGGTCGCGCTACCACGTCGACCATGTGACCACCCGCGCCACACGATCGGGGAGCAAATGGACCCTCAACGGCCGCAAGAGCCTGGTCCTCAACGGCGATACCGCCGACTCCCTCGTCGTCACGGCTAGAACGTCAGGCAACGTGCGGGAACGGAACGGTCTTTCCCTCTTCCTGGTGGATGGTGACGGCGATGGTGTTTCCAGGCGCGCCTATCCGACCAATGACAGCAGGAGGGCCGCCGACATCGATTTCAACGACGCTCCCGCACGTCTGCTCGGCGTGGACGGTGAAGCCCATGATGTGGTGTCAGAAGTCGTTGACCGGGCCGCTGCCGCGGTCTGTGCCGAATCACTCGGCCTCATGTCCCGCCTCAACGATCTCACGGTCGACTATTCGAAGACCCGCGAACAGTTCGGCCAGCCGATCGGTCGGTTTCAGGTCCTGCAACACCGCATGGTGGACATGTTCGTGGCGCTCGAGGAGTCGCGCTCGATGACAACCGTCTACATGGGCGATGTCGATGCCACAGACGCCACCGAACGGCAAAGGGCTGTATCAGCCATGAAAGTGCAGTGCGACAAGGCCGGACGGCTTGTCGGTCAGGAAGCGGTGCAACTTCACGGCGGCATCGCCATGACCCAGGATTACGAAGCAGGCCACCACTTCAAGCGACTGAGCGTCATCCATCGACAGTTTGGCGACATCGACTGGCACCTCGACCGTTTCGCCAGTCTTTGAGATAACCCCACGTGAAGACGGGACATTCGCTCTTCCGGCGAATGGCAGATGGAGACGGTCACGCAGCAAGGGCGTGGGCGATGGCCCTGAACGAACGCTCCATGTCGTTGAAGAACTTCTCCTCCGCCGGGGCAGGATGGCTCGAGTGGCGTGCACAGACGACACCGGCAACCGGGTCGACGAAGAGCATCTGACCGTGGATACCGATACCGAAGAAGGGCCGGTGGGGATCATTGAGGTCCGTGTACCACTTGGACCGGTAGTGACACCCCGGCATCATGTCGGCGAATGAACCGCGATCCCATGCCGCGCTGTCGCCATTCTCCCGGAAATCCCGGATCCACGATTCAGGAATGATGCGACGCCCGTTCATGACCCCGTTCTGCAGGTGGAGCTGGCCAAAGCGCGCAAGATCGCGTGTGGTGACACACAGGCCGCCGTCAGTCTGCGGCGCCCCCAGTCGATCGAGAGTGACATAGGCGTCTTCGCCTGCCCCCATGGGCTGCCAGATTTCCCGACTGAGCAGCGTGGCAAAGTCCGTTCCCGACACCCGCTCCAGGATCCAGCCCAGGAGGTCGGTGTTGGTGGACACATAGTGGAAAAGCTCTCCATGCCGGCCCGCGGGACGCATCGTCGTGATGTAGTCCCGCAGGTTGTCGGGGGCGCCCTCGATGGCGGGGCGCCAGCCGCCCGCTGCATCGAGACCCGCCATGTCGCTCTCGGGATTGTCGTAGTCCTCGTCGAAGTCCATGCCCACCGTCATATCGAGAACGTGGCGGACCCTGGCCCCCTCATAGGCAGAACCCTTGACCTCGGGAATGATGTCGGTGACGAGGTCATCGGGTGACAGGAGGCCCCGCTCGACAAGAATTCCGGTGAGTGATCCGGTGAAGGACTTGGTGACCGACATGAGGAGATGCGGTTCATGGGGCGCCACGCCTTCGGCGTAGCGTTCAGTGACAACGACCCCCTGGCAAAGCACCACAAAGCCGTCCATGTACCCGGTCTCGATCGTCCTGCCGACGGTCGTCGTGGTGCCGTCAGCGTCCTCGAACTCGATATCGTCAAGCCACACCGCCTCGTGCTGCAGTGGCTGCGTCGCCCCGTCGCCGCGCCAGACATTCCCGGTGGGCAGCATGCGGCGCATGTTGCGAAAGGCCCAGCGGTTGAATGGCCCTTCCTGCATGTTGGCAAGAATGACCTGTTCGCCAGGAGCCGCCGGAAAGGTCCGCATCAGTTTCAGGGATTCATTCATGATCGGAGAACTCCAGGTCAACAGACCATTTCACCATGCAGTCGGCGCGACCCCGGCGCAACCGGGCAAGGCGCTCACTATCCTGTCGAGCCCCTTCCCCCGGGTAGCGACGCGGCGGGGCACACCTGATTCAATCAAACGGTCGCCGGCACCGGCTCGGGCAGGTGACGGGCATGGAACCGAAACGCAATCATTTTGGCATGCGGTCACGTTGACCGTAGCCAGTCCAATGCCCTGGGCGTAATCGCGTGCCCGGAGACTTGAGGGTGCTCACTGGAGAGATCAGCGCACGATCGAAAACCGCCGCTGCGGGTCAAGCCACGGGGTTGTCGCTCACCTGGATCAGAAGCTTGCCGAAGTTGCTGCCGTCGAACAGGCGATTGAACGCCGCCGGTGCATTCTCGAGACCTTGCACGATGTCTTCACGCCATGTCAGCCGGCCGTCGGCAATCCAGCCGGCCAGCCTGCGGCGTGCCTCGTCGTGTCTCTTGGCGAAATCCGTCACCAGGAATCCCTCCACGCGGATACGGCGCACAATGAGCCACCAGAGATTGTCCTCCACCATGTCCTGGCTGGTCGCGTTGTAGTTCGAGATCGTGCCGCAAACCGCCATGCGGCCATGCTCGTTGAGGTTCAAGATCGCCGCCCGCGCAATCGGTCCGCCGACATTCTCGAAGTTGATGTCGATCCCTTCGGGATTCATGGCCGCGATGGTCCGTTGTGGCTCGGTGACGTTCCGGTGATTGAAGCAGGCATCGAATCCGCAAGCCTGGAGGCACCAGTCGACCTTGTCGTCGGACCCCGCGCATCCCGTGGCACGGCACGAGAGAATTTTGGCGATCTGTCCGACGGTAGCGCCGACCGCGCCGGATGCGGCCGACACGAAGACGGTCTCCCCGGCTACCGGCCGGCAGACATCCACAAGGCCGTGATAGGCCGTGAGGCCCGGCATACCCAGCACCCCAAGTGCCGTGCTGACGGGCGCCAGGGAGGAATCGACCTTCCGGAGCGTGTGACCGTGCGCCAGCACGTGGGACTGCCATCCACCCTGGGTTTCAACAATGTCACCGGCGTTGAATGATTTGTGACGGGAGTCCAGCACCACGCCAACCGTGCTGCCGACCATGACATCACCGATTTGCATCGGTCCTTCGTAGGACTCGGCATCATCCATCATCCCCCTCATGTAGGGGTCGAGCGAGAGATAGATGGTGCGGGACAGCACCTCGCCTGGACCCGGGTCGCCGATATCCTCTTCGACAATCCTGAAGTCATCCGCCTCCGGCAGTCCATGAGGGCGCCGTGCCAACACCACCTTGCAAGTCTTCGCCATGGGTCGCTCTCTCGCTTGACATGTCCATCATAGGCCATCCTGGTCGCTTCGAGTCGTCGATTCTTGTCGTCCGCTATCGTCCGTGCCACAAGGAAGCAACAGCCTCGGGAATGAACGCACATGTCTGGAACCATACTTGCCATTGCACGACGTGGCGCATCGAGAGCGCCCATGGAGGAACTCGAGGCGACGACGATCAGTGTCGATGCCGGGGTCGAGGGCGATCTGCGCGGCGAACCGGGTGACCGGCAGGTCACCATCCTGACCCGCGAAAGCTGGGATGCGGCATGCGCCGAACTTGGAGAACACCTGCCGTGGACAACGCGGCGGTCCAACATTTTCGTTGCCGGCCTTCGTGTCGAAGGTCAGCTTGGCCGAACCGTCCACATCGGCAATGTTGAGCTCGCCATCACGGGAGAAACCGATCCATGCTCCCGCATGGAAGAACAGGCCAAAGGCTTGCGTCAGGCTCTCGCCGTGGACTGGCGTGGCGGCGTAACCTGCCGGGTCCTCAAGTCTGGTTCCATCAAGGTTGGTGACAGGGTAGAATTTGCATCGTGAGTTCACCCAAGAACACCCTAGGGAGGACAACATGGCAGCTTTGACCGAAGGCAACCCCGCCCTCATCATCGTCGACATCATGGGAACCGGGCGTCCGGAGGACGATGACGGCGGTATTCCCAGCATGGGAGGCGAGGAGGAACGTGTCGACCGCGTGATCCCCCTTATCGAGGCGGCGCGTGCTGGCAACATACCTGTCATCTACATCATCGAGGTGCACCGGCCCGATCACGTGGATTTCGGTCGCGAACTCGACGGTGACGAGGGAGTCCACTGTGTCGAGGGACATCCGGGAACGCGCATTCACGTTCGCCTGCCCTATCGCGCGGGAGTGGATTACCTCATCCCCAAACGCCGGTACTCCGCATTCTTCGGAACAGACTTCGAAATCCTGCTGAAGGGACTGAAGGTCGACACGCTTTTCCTGTGCGGTGGCCTGACCGACGTCTGTGTCCACTATACCTTCGTCGATGCGCACCAGCACGACTATCATGCCCATGTCATCGAGGACTGCGTGGGTGGATCCAGTTTCGAAGCCCACAACGCCTCTCTCAAGGCGATGGAGTATCTTCAGCACGGTGCAAGGTGCAGCAGTCACGATGTGATTGCCGCCTTCCGGAAGCGTCAACGCGAAGCCGCCTGAACATCGGGGGAAACGGTACCATGGCGGACCGTTTCCCGACTCTCTTTTCTCCTCTTGCCGTCGGGCCGCGCACGTTTCGCAACCGCATCTTCTCGACCGGTCACATGACCTGTCTGCTCGATGCGGACAGGCTGCCTGACGAGCGCTTTGCTGCCTATCATGAAGCCCGTGCACGGGGTGGCGCAGGTCTCATCATCACCGAGGCGGCGAGGGTCCACGCAAGCGGCGGCTGGCGCAATCTCGATGCCTCCGGTGACGCCTGCATCGCTCCCTATCGGCGTACCGCGGATGCCGTACAGTGCCACGGATGCATGATCTTCGGTCAACTTGGTCATTCCGGCGCCTATGGCGTGACAACCCGCGACGGCAGTCACGGAGTCGCGTTCGGCCCGTCCCAGGTGAAGGCACAGCGTTCCCACACCATCGCTCGGGCCCTGTCACTGAACATGATCGGCGAACTCGTGGCTGCCTACGGCGCGGCCGCCGGACGCATGAGGAGAGCCGGACTTGACGGTGTCGAGATCCTCGCCAGCCACAGCCTGCTTCCGGCGCAATTCCTCAATCCGGCCATGAACAGACGCCAGGATGCCTACGGCGGATCGCTGGCGAACCGCATGCGGTTCCTCGAAGAGACCATTGCCTGCGTGCGTGACCATGCAGGCCCGTCGATGGTCGTCGGCATGCGGATTTCCGGCGACGAGATGGAGACCGATGGCAACGACCCCGAGGAACTGCTCGAGGTGTGCCGGCAGCTCGGCAACGCCGGCGCCCTCGACTACATCAACGTCATCGCAGGTTCCATGATGGGTCTCAGAGGGTCGATCCACGTGGTCCCGCCCATGAACATCGAGACCACTTACCTCGCACCGCTTGCCGCCGCCGTAAAGCAACTGGTGCCGATACCTGTGTTTGTCGCAGGCAGGATCAATCAGCCCCAGGACGCAGAGACCATCCTTGCCACCGGCCAGGCCGACATGACAGGGATGACCCGGGCCCAGATTGCCGACCCCGAAATGGCCAACAAGGCAAAGGCCGGGCGCGTCGACGACATCCGCGCATGCATTGCCTGCAACCAGGCCTGTATCGGTCACATGCAGACCGGCCACGGTATCTCCTGTATCCAGCATCCGGAAACCGGCCGGGAACTGGAATACGCTGACAAGCCTACGGCCGGGGTGCCACGGACCGTGGTCGTGGCGGGCGGTGGACCGGCAGGCATGAAGGCTGCCGCCGTCGCCGCGGAACGCGGCCACCGGGTCATTCTCGCCGAACAGTCACTCCGTCTGGGCGGCCAGATTCTGCTCGCCCAGGAGTTGCCCGGGCGCGCCGAATTCGGTGGCATCGTGACCAATCTTCATCGGGAGATGGCACGTCATGCAGTGGAGGTGAAACTGGGCACCAGGGTGACACGACAGACACTCGAGGACTGGGGTGCCGACATTGCGATTGTGGCGACCGGTGCAAGGCCGCTGGTTCCCGACATCGAGATCGATGGTCATACCATGCTGTTGGACGCCTGGCAGGTCATCCGTGGCGAAACTTCAGTCGGTTCACGTGTCGTGGTTGCCGACTGGCGCTGCGATTGGACCGGCCTGGGGCTGGCAGAAAAGCTCACCCAGGAGGGATGCAGGGTGACTCTGGCGGTCAATGGCACGATGCCGGGCCAGATGATCCAGATGTACGTGCGCGACCGCTGGGCAGGTGAGCTCAACCGCCTCGGCGTCGAGATCATCCCTTACGTTCGTCTCGTCGGCGCCGACTCTTCCGGCGCCTGGTTGCAACACGTCACGTCGAACGAGATCATTCTCGTCGAGTCCGTCGACACCGTGGTCGCGGCAGTCGGTCACATGCCCGACATTACGCTCACAGAAGATCTTGCGGACTGGTCCGGGACATTCCTCGAGATCGGCGACTGCCTCAATCCCAGAACCTGCGAGGAGGCAGTCCTCGAAGGCATGAAGGCAGGCTGTTCCGTTTAGAAGTCAGGTCACGGGACGGCTGCGCCAGGGCGCAAACCAGCCGAGGCCCTCCTGTGTGCTGCCGGCGGGTGTGTACTCCGCCCCCACCCAGCCTCTGTATCCGTTGCGGTCAATCAGGTCGAAAATCCAGTCATGATTGATTTCACCGGTGCCCGGTTCATGACGGCCCGGGTTGTCCGAGATCTGGACATGTCCGATCAGCGGCAGCTGCTCCGTGAAGTGGCGGGAGAGATCTCCCTCACTGACCTGACAGTGATAGAAATCGAACTGGATTCGAACATTTGCCCGGTCCACGGCCTCAACCACGCGTCGCGCCTGATTCTGACGTGTCAGGATGTACCCGGGAACGTCGTGCCCGTTGATCGGTTCAATGAGCAGCGTGATGCCTCGCGAGGACGCCTCGGCCGATACCCGGCGGAGGTTGTGGACGAGTACCTCTTCACAGGCTTCAAGAGCGGTCGCCGGGGGGAGAATTCCGGAGAGAATGTGGACAAGGCCGGTGCCGGTGACGGCGGCATAGTCGAGCGCCACCTCGAGACAGTCGCCGAACTCGCTCTCGGAGCCAGGAATGCCGGCTAACCCCGCCTCGCCGCCTGGCGCGTTGACAAGCACCAATTCAAGACCACATTCCTTCAGTGTTCCGGCAACAGTTTCGGCCGGAAGGCCATAGGGCTCCTGGATTTCGACGGCTTCGAACCCTGCGTCCGCTGCCAAGGCAAACCGTTCCCGAAGAGGTGCTTCCGTGAACATGGTGGAGAGGTTGGCAGCAAAACGCGGCATGGCGATGGACTCCGAGTGCGGCAGCATCCGGAACCTATGGTGCCGGCGCCTCATTGGAAAGCAGGACAGACTTTCCCTGCACGCCGTTTCGTTGGACACGCCCGGGGCCATCCTGTAACGCTTGCCCCGGCATCAGGTTGATGCCAGTCACGACATCGGGGAGGCAGGGTCTTGGAAAGGCCGGACATCGCCTTCGTTGCATCAACAGATATCAGGGCACAACAAGCGCGTGACGAACTGGTCACCCGCTACGGTTGCTCGAGCGTCGACGATGCCAGGGTCATCGTTGCCCTGGGGGGCGATGGATTCATGCTCGAGACCCTGCATCGCTATCTCGACAGGGATGTCGGGGTCTACGGAATGAATCGGGGTTCCATCGGTTTCCTGATGAACACATTTGCCATCCAAGATCTGATCGAACGACTTGACGCCGCCAGGACCACAATCCTGAAACCCCTCTCCATGACCGCTATCGACGTCGGAGGCGTTCGTCACGAAGCGGTGGCCATCAATGAGGTGTCGCTGTTCCGCGAAACAAGCCAGACGGCGAAGATACGGATCCGCATCGATGAAATTGTGCGTATGGACGAACTGATGTGCGATGGCGTCATGGTCGCCACCGCCGCCGGCAGCACCGCCTACAATCTCTCTGCCCACGGGCCGATCCTCCCAATCGGATCTCACACGCTGGCCCTGACTCCGATCAGCGCCTTCCGGCCGCGTCGTTGGAGGGGCGCCATCCTGCCGGACAATTCCGGTGTCGGCTTCGAGGTTCTCGATCATATCAAGCGGCCCGTCAGTGCAGTTGCGGATTCCGCCGAAGTGCGGGACGTCGTGAGGGTTGACGTGACACCGGACGAGAATCGTTCCGTGCGTTTGCTGTTCGATCCCGAGCACAATCTCGAGGAGCGTATTCTCAAGGAGCAGTTCATCACATGAATACCGGAATCCGTCTGTTGCCCTGTGACATCTCGGCCTACCGCAAGGGCAACACCGGCATCGATTACATCACCACCTTCGACAGCGGCCTTCCCGGCCCCCACGTGATGGTGAATGCACTGACCCACGGCAACGAACTGTGTGGCGCCCACGCGCTCACATACCTGTTCGAAAACGACGTGCGGCCGGACAGGGGTCGGCTCACCTTGAGCTTCGCAAACGTCGCGGCCTACGAGACATTCGATGCCGCCAATCCCTATGCATCCCGCTTTGTCGACGAGGATTTCAACCGGCTGTGGGATCAGAGCACTCTGGATGGTCCGCGAACGAGCCAGGAACTGACCCGTGCCCGTGCCATGCGCGAGGTGTTCGGGGCGGTCGATCATCTCCTCGACATTCACTCGGTCGATTTGCCGCAACCCGCCATGCTGCTGGCCGGTCAAAGAGCGAAGGGCCGCGCCCTGGCGGCGGCCATGGGCAAGCCGCGCCATGTCGTCATGGACCGTGGACATGACGCCGGGAAGCGAGTGCGGGACTTTGCCGCTTTCGACGATCCCGAAAGCCCAAGAAGTGCCTGCCTTGTAGAGTGCGGCTACCACTTCGACACCGAGGCAACGGATGTCGCCATTGAGACATCGCTGCGCTTTCTCCGGCACTTTGGGATTGTCTCACACAGTTTTGCTGACGCACGCCTGCCTCAGGGGGACGATGAACCACAGGTCTTTGTCGAGGTGACCGATCCCGTCACGATCAAGACTGACGATTTCCGGTTCGTGCGCACTTTCCAGGGATTCGAGACCATCCCCGAAAAATCAACGCTGATCGCCCATGACGGTGACCAACCAATTCGCACCCCCTACCCTGATTGCGTGCTGGTCATGCCGGCCCGCGAACCCATGCCTGGCAAGACCGCCGTGCGGCTCGGCCGATTCGTGTAGGCCTACCCTCCCCCCTTGTGGTAGACGCGGTCGAACCGCGCCAGGAACGCGGCGATCTCGCCTCCATCCATGCCATTGAATCTCAGTTCCACCCGGCATCGCTCAAGGACAAGGCCGGCGATGCGCCGTGGCTCAAGGATCCTGGTGGTGATCACGACACTCTTTCCGGCCTCTTCGATGCGCACACATCCCTCTTCCGCAACGCACGCCATGCCCTGGGCAAGTCGTGGAAGCAGACGACGGAATTCTCCGGGAGTGGTCGCCATGTCCTTTGCGACCACGCCAGATGTCCCGTCACCCACCGGCAACTGGAGGCCAGGCAGCCAGGGTGTCACCGTCTGTGAGGACCCGTGTGTCGCGCGCTGAAGGTGGCACGAAAAATCCGTTAACCAGAACGAGGTGGCACATCTGACGCGGAACGGCGCAACGATCGAGGATCGCACCAATTGTGGTGCCCTCTTCCACTTCGAGTGGAACCGCATTTTTGTGTGCGTCGTCGGGCAGATAGGGTGCCAACGACGCAAAGAGCTTGAAGGTGATCCGCATGTTGCTCCAGGCAAACCAGCCAAGGTGAGCGAGTGTGCCGATTCTCAAGCCCTTCGACAAGCGGTGACAGCGTCGCATTGCCCGCAGACTGGCGATCCATTAGCATTCGGCCAGCAGGATGGAGGGTGCCATGGGGATCGTCACTGATATCATTCTTCCGATTGCCCTGGCGTTCATCATGTTTTCGCTGGGTCTGGGCCTCACCTTCGACGACTTTGCACGAGTGGCAAAGCGACCGAAGGATTTCTTCGCTGGCGCCTTCTCGCAGATCATTCTCCTGCCCCTTGTTGCCCTGATCCTGGTCAGCCTATGGCCGCTTTCGCCGGAACTTGCGCTTGGCGTCATGATCATCGCCGCCGCTCCCGGCGGGGTCACATCCAATCTCCTGACCTCCTTTGCCCGTGGCGACGTGGCCCTGTCGATTTCACTGACAGCCATCATCAGCCTCGTCAGCGTAATCACCATTCCACTGGTGGTGGTCATGTCCTATCAGCATCTCATGGGTTCCGGGGAACTTGGTGACATTTCGGTCACCGAAACGGCCATCAGTGTGTTCGTCATCGTGACCGTGCCCGTTGTGGCCGGTGTTGCCTTACGTCGCTACGTCACGGGTCTGGCACAGGCCGTGGAACCGTGGTCGCGACGCATCTCGACGGTGCTCTTCGTTCTGGTTCTGGCCGGAGCCATCATCCAGGAGCGTGACAACATCGTTCCCTATTTCGCGGACGCCGGCCTTGTCACCCTCGTGCTCAACGTCGTCATGATGGCGCTCGCTTACGGCCTTGCCTCTGTCGTGGCATCGGGAAAGGCGCAAAGGGTCGCCATTTCGATCGAGTGTGGCCTGCAGAACGGTACGCTTGCCATCGCTGTTGCCGTGCTGCTGTTTGGTGCCGGTCCCGTCGTCATCCCGGCGGCGGTCTACAGCCTCATCATGTTCGCCACCTCACTGCTGTTCATCGCCTATCTGCGACGGTCACCTTGACCCCGGCATCACACGCCCCTTAAGGAACAGTTCTCTGGATGGGTGGCCGAGTGGTTGAAGGCACCGGTCTTGAAAACCGGCAGGCGTCAATGCGTCTCGTGGGTTCGAATCCCACCCCATCCGCCATTCCGGGCCACGTGGCACGTTCAATTCAGTCGGCCAGGATTGCGTCCTAATGAAGGAAGTCCAGCTGCTGTCGCTACGCGCTCAGCTGCCTCTTCTCCCCAGAGCAGCACATTGGGCTCGCTGCCCGTATCGTTCCTGTTCATCCAGGATGGACCGGCAACAGCACGGCGGATGGTCGAGTTGCATCGTGGAACACTCGTTGGGTCGCCTTCACAGGTAGAGTGCCCAGGCCAAGCGACTCGCCCGTGTTCAGGTTTCGGTCGTAGCGGTTGAAGCAGCTCGATGATATCTCGACTCGCAGCCGGTGGCCGCGTGCGAGCGCGTAACTGGTCGACCAGACATCGATCTCCAGTGCATAGACCTTGCCCGATTCCATCAACGCCGGCGCATCCATGCCATTGCGGTATCGTGTTCTCAGTATTCCATCCTGGATCAGATTGGCGCTCTCATCCGGCGCCACATCCACCAGGGCAACGGTCACATCGGTGTCTCGCGCATCGCTCGCAAAGTAGATTCGCGCCGTTATGGTACCTGTGAGTTCCAGACCATCGCTGAGAGGCTCGGTCGTGTACACCAACACGTCCTGGCGCTCCTCGAGTTCGCGTCGATCCCCCATTTCGCCGGCCAACGACCAGCAGTCGATTCCCAGAGTATCGGCGACAGGGTCTGCCGGGTCGTAGACAAAACAGTCATGAGACTCCTCGCCAGGCGGGCGGTCCCAAGAGAGCCGACCATCCCCAGACCGTGTATTGGCCCGTCCCATGGAGCGCAGGTACATCGGCGTCAATCGGGTCTCGCGCGGGGGCCACGAATCGGCATCCCGCCAGATATCCTTGCCCAGCACGTAGTAACGAACCTGCCCTCGAGCGCCGAAATCGGAATCCGTGTCCGAGAGATATCGATCGAAAAATGTGCAGCTTGAGTCAAAACGTGCTTCCGCTGTCCCTTCCGCGACAGGCAACAGGCCCACCCGGTGAACCAGGTCCGCCGTGCTTCGATGATCCCACGGCCCGATGAAGAGATGCTGGTTGCCAGCCGATTGATTGCGCTCGTTCATGCGTCGCCAGTCGGCAATGGTGGGCCCCAGGTAGGTATCGAACCAACCACCTCTGTGCAGCACCGGTATCTGAATGCACTCGTAGCCGGCAAGAAGACTTCTTTCTTCCCAGAATTGTGAGGGTCGGGGGTTGGCGAGTATCTCATCGAAGTAGCTCGACGGCGCCCCGGCATGGCGGCCAATGTCGGCCATTGGCAAGTGCCAGTAATCCAGCCGGGAGAGGTCCTGATAGGTCTGGTCCGCCATCGCGATCGCCCAGGTGCCCATTGTATTGAGATGCAGGCACCCATGGCGAAACGTGCAGTTGAACCGGTCCAGGCTGATGTTGCCCGGCGCGATGCACTTGAGCGCAGGATGACCACTGACCGCACCGGCGTAGCTCGTAAAGCCATAGTACGATTGACCCCACATCCCGACCGCGCCGTTCGTCCAGGGCTGGCGGGAAATCCACTCGATGGTGTCGTAGCCGTCCGGAACCTCGTGTCGGTTCAGATTGGGCTCGAAGACACCCTCTGATCCCCACTTTCCTCGCACGTCTTGCACGACAGCCGCATAACCCTTGCGCGTCCAGTACTCGGCCACTTCAGGCATGTTGCACCACGCTTCGGTCTTGCCGTAAGGCAATCGTGTCAGTACAGCCGAAAAGGGACCGTCTCCCTGAGGCAGGTAGACATCGGTGGCAAGACGAACGCCGTCCCGCATCGCGATCATCTGATCGGTGATGATCGATGCCAGAGCAGAGCGATCCTTCGTGGCACTCGGAATTCGCTCGAAGGCCGGGGGAGAGCCAGAATTGCCCAACGAGACGTTACCCGTCGGTACTTCCGTGTGCATCGTGCCGCTCCGTAGCCGCTGGAATCGTACCCCAGTCAAGAACCCGGGCCGAGACTGCCGCCGACTCCGCGTCCTCTGCAAGGGGCATCGCCCGAAACCCTCCTGTTCCAAGGAGGTTGAAGGGACCTCGCTGCCGCCGGAGATGACGCTCCAACAGCTCGGTTCCGGAACTCGCAGAGACAGCCATCTTGCAGACGCGAAGATTTAGGAGAACCATAGGAACATCTTGAGAAGGGAGGCGATCTTGGTTGAGGTAGTGCACCGGATCATCGAGGACAGCGGGGATATCCCCAATAATCCCGAACTTCCCCTGATCCTCTACAGGAACGCGCTGACGTTCACGACGGACAATCCCGACGATGATGTCCAGCGCACTTTCCTTGCCAACGGCTGGGGCAACGGATGGCAAGGCCAGGCGATCTTTTCCTATCACCACTACCACGCCGAAGCCCACGAGGTGGTGGGAATCGCCCAGGGACGCGCGGTCATCCAGTTTGGCGGACCCGACGGTCCCGTCTTCAAGGTCAAGGCGGGAGATGTGGCGCTCATTCCTGCCGGCGTCGGCCACTGCCGACTCGACGACGAACCGGGCCTTTCCGTGGTCGGCGCCTATCCCCCGGGGCAGAGTCCCGACCTCAGGCGCGAGGGAGAAACCGCAGGGGACGCCATGCGCGAGGCTGTGCGGAACGTCCCCTTGCCCACGACAGATCCCGTGACCGGCGCCGATGGAGCAGTACTCGATCTCTGGCTGAAAACCGTCGATCCGTGACTCGGCTGGTTGCGTCCTTCCCGGTGACCATCGCAGAAGGCTGAACACACGAACTCTTTCTCGCCCTGAACCGAGAGGTTGTTTTCATCTACAGCAAAAGATCATCGAAGGCGCGGTCGATTGTCAGGTCGGACCACTTGCCCGCCCCTGGAAATGCGTGGTGTCGTTGCGCTACATTCCCGACGAAACTTTCGACCGTGGCAGCACCCGAATGATCGGGGCGTGCGCGCAAGACTCCCCTCCGGTAACGATCGCTGAGACATCCATCCGATGACGCCTTGTCCGCCGCGTGGCCTGCGCCATACTGGTTGCATTCAACAACGGGCACACGAGTGACTGCCATTGCCGAGATGCCGGTCATCAAGCATCCCGTTGCACTTCCGGGATTCGAGGTGGCGGAAGCAACAGTTTCCGAAGAGGCAGTCCAGGCCTATGAGCGGGACGGCGTGGTCTGGCTCCGGGATGTCTATTCCCGGGACTGGGTGGACCTTCTGGCCGAAGGCATGGACATTGCGGTCGCGAACGCGGACGACAACACCCTCGCGTTCAACATCGCGGCGCCGGGTGAGCCTGGCTTCTTTTTCTACGATACCTTCATGTGGCGGCGTATCGGGCAGTTCCGGAGATTCTGCCTGGAGTCGCACGCGCCCGACATTGCCATGCAGGTCATGCGTTCGAAGACGCTGATCTTCTACTTTGACTTCATGCTGTTGAAGGAGCCGGGCACTAGCCGCAGAACGCCCTGGCACTATGATGAGGCCTACTGGCCCGTCACCGGTGAACAGATCTGCAATCAGTGGATCGCCATTGACCGAATTCCGGTCGAGACTGCGCTGCGGTTTGTTCGCGGCTCCCACCTGATGCGCGACCAGCGCTACCGCTCGGTCCATTTCGATCCGAACGATGCCTATGCCCGACCTGAAGACCTGCCCCCGCCGCCCGACTGGGACTGCATCGAGGGTGATCACGAAATCGTCTACGCTCCCATGGATCCAGGTGACTGCCTTGTCTTTCACAGCAGGGTCCACCACAGCGCGCCCGGCAACCTCGCCACCGCAAACCGCCGCCGTGCGCTTGCGACCCACTGGATCGGCGACGACATCAGCTACAACGACAAACCGATCGAGACCGATCCACCCCAACGAGGCGAGGGCCTTGTTCATGGCGGTTCCATGGAGTGCGCGCTCTTTCCACGGGTACGCTGACACGGCCCTTTCGACGCTCACGGCGATTCACGTTTCCTCGGCATACTGTTGCCGGAATGAATGGCATTCCGAAGGCCGTCCTCAAACGTGATCACCAGTTTCCGGCTTTCACGTGACGGATGAGGTCTGGAAGATCGCTGGAAGCCGTTCCGGCCAATGCCGGCATGACATCTGCCGGGCACACGTGAGTCGTGTCGGGCGCCACCGCCATTCGCCAGAATTGAGAAGTCCGGCTCCCGGAATCAGGCGGCCCCTTCCCGATTTCAGGAAGAGGCCGCCCGGTTCAGCCGATTGTCGGCAGTCTACAACCCGAGGCGCGCAATGGTCTCGTTGCTCGGGATGCCGTCCGGCGTCCAGCCGCGAACCTCGTAGTACTCCGGCAGCATGGTCTCGAGACCGTTGACCTTCCCTTCGGCGGGGCCGGTCTTTGCCGCATCCTTGAGGAGACGTGGCGGCAGATTGTCATCGGCACCGGTGAAGCCGGCGGCGATGTTGAACTGCCGCTCGAGGTTCCAGATCCTCTCGCCTGTCTCGAGAAGGCGTTCTGCGGTCCACTCTCCTTCGCAGGCTGCATCCACCTGTGGCGCGAAGTCCTCGAGGGTCCAGGCGAATGTCGTAAAGACACACATGCCGGTCGAGTCGACCGCCGCCGTGGCATCCTGGAAGGCACGCACCAGACCCGCCTTGCCATCGGCCACCAGGGGATCGGTCTTCTCGGGGATGCCGAGGATTTCCGACGCCACCGTGTAGCTCCTGAGATGGCAGGCGCCGCGGTTGGAGGTGGCATAGGTCAGTCCCATGCCCTGGATTCCGCGGCTGTCATAGGCCGGGAACTCCTGGCCCTTGACGGACATCGAAAGTTCGGGCCTGCCGTGTTTCTCGCACAGCAGCTTCGAACCAAGACCGATCTCGGCGCCAAAACCCTCACCCTTGCCGGTCAGTTCCGCCACCTTGCACAGCGCCTCGGCATTGCCGAAGTTAAGCTCGATCCCACCGGTGTCATCGGTGGAGATCACACCTTCCTCGAACAGTTCCATGGCGGAACCGACCGTGGCGCCGAACGAAATGGGATCGAGCCCCTGTTCGTTGCAGATGAAGTTGGCGAATGTGAGTGCTTCCAGATCGTCAACACCGGTGGCTGCGCCCAGGGCCCAGGCAGCCTCATATTCGAGACCGCCCGAGATGATCTGGTACTCGGGCCGTTCGGCAACCGAAAAGTGAGTCCGATCGATCTCGGAGACCCGGCCACAGGCAATGGTGCAGCCGAAGCAGGCCGCGTTGGTGACAAGGTTCTTCTTGCCGTCCGTCTCCCGCACCTCGGCCATGGCCTCCGCCGAAATGTTGTTGGCGCCCTCGAACTGGACATCCCGGTGATTGCGCGTTGGCAGGGCTCCAGTCTCGTTGATCACGTTCATGAGAACCTGGGTTCCCATGGCAGGCAGCCCCTGCCCGGTGACCGGATTGTCGGCAAGCACCTGCTTGGCCGCGGCGGTCGCTTCCATGAAGCGGCGTGGGTCCTTGACGCTGACGCCCAGGGTGCCGCGAATGGCAACCGCCTTGAGGTTCTTGGAACCCATCACCGTACCCACGCCCGAACGGCCTGCCGCCCGGTGCATGTCGTTCACGACACAGGCGTACTTGACGCCCTTTTCGCCCGAGACACCGATCGAGGCGACCCGGATCAGTGGATCTCCATGGTCGTGCTTGATGGCTTCTTCGGTATCCCAGACCGATGTTCCCCAGTGCTTCGAGGCATCGACAAGACGGGCAGCCCCGTCAAGCACCAGGAGGTAGACCGGTGTCGGCGACTTGCCTTCGAAAATGATCATGTCCCAGCCGGCATTCTTCATCTCGTTGCCGAAGAAACCACCGGAATTGGAGCAGGCAATGGCGCCTGTCAGGGCGCCCTTGGTCACCACTGAATAGCGGCCCGCCGTCGACGCGCAGGTTCCGGTCAGGGGGCCTGTCGTCATGATGAGCTTGTTCTCCGGCGACAGGGGGTCGACCTTGGGATCGATCTCCTCGGAGAGATACTTGGTCGCAAGACCGCGCTGACCGAGGTAGGCCTGCGCCCACTCCATGTTGAGAGGCTCACTCTCGCAGGTGCCTTCGGAAAGGTTGACCCGCAGTAACTTTCCAGCCCATGCCATTGTGCGTTCCTCCCCTAGGCCTGCGCCGCAGCGTCGGCCACAGCGGCCGAGGCGCGCATCTTGTCAAGACCGGTCCAGTTGGCATCAACATAGGTGATGGCATCGGTCGGACACGCCTTGGCGCATTCCGGATCGCCACCACACAGATCGCACTTGATCACCTTGCCGGTCGACTGGTTGTAGTTGATGGTGCCGAACGGGCACGCGATGGTGCATACCTTGCAGCCGACGCACAGAGCGTCGCTCACCACCTTGGCTCCGGTATCGCGGTCAACCGAAATGGCGTTCGTCGGGCAGGCCTCGGCGCACCAGGCCTCATCACACTGCGTACAGGTATAGGGAACGAAGCGTCCCTTCCCTTCGAAGTTGAAGACCTTGATCCTCGATTTGGAGGGGTTGAACACCCCTTCATTGTCAAGCGAACAGGCCAGTTCGCACTGAAGGCAGCCTGTGCACTTGTTCGGATCGATGGACAGAGATTTCTGCATCAATTGAGCCTCCCATGAGCCGATACCGAAACACCAGGAAACGGTAACGCCCTGGCAGGGGAACTGCAAATACAATCATCCACTTGCAACTCGGAACTATTCCTAATTGAAGTCCTGGGGACCAATCATGTCATCTGCGGCGGCGTGTTGCGCCCGAAACCAGGGGACGCGTCTCGACAGCACTGCATGAAACGACACCATCAGGAGACTGGTCGTAGGCATGGAGCGTGTCGAGAAGTGCCCTCGCAGTGTCGTGATCGGGAGACATCCTGGTTGCCAGCAGCGGTGGCTTGCCTCGTTGCATCGCCACCGCATTGCAGGCATCAGGACAATGGGTGAGGCACACGATCGGATGAATGCGCTCCCTTTCCCCGGGCGATGCAATGGCGCGGGCAATGTCGTGGAGTCGCTTTCCCGGAAGGTCGTCACCGTCCGGCATGGCATCGAGCGCTCTCCAGCGGCAGGTCACGCAGATGCGCAGACTCGCCGCTCGGACACCTCTCGATCCACGTTTGCGCATGGTGCCAGTCTCCGCGTGATCGTCATCGGACGCGGTTTTGACACAATCCGCCTCGCTGCGATAGTTGGGACAACAAATCGGGAGATCAGCCATGACGAGGCGTGCTGTCGTCGCCATGATGGAACACGAAACCAACACCTTCTCACCGGTGCCGACGCCGCTTTCCCGTTTCGGCTCGCCTGACGTTCCGACGGGCCCGGAAGTTTATCGGCGCTTCAAGGGAACCGGGACCGGAATTGGCGCCTTCCTTGACGTCGCCGATGAGGCCGGCATGGAAGTTGTCACACCAATCGCCGGCAACGCCGCCCCTTCAGGCCCGGTCGAGAAACACGCCTACAGCGTGATGTGCGACGCCATCCTGGAAGCCGTTCAGGCCGGTTGCGACGTCTGTTTCCTCGATCTCCACGGGGCCATGGTCACCGAAACGACCGATGATGGTGAAGGCGGTCTTCTGAAACGCATCCGTAGTATCGCTCCGGATCTTCCCATTGCCATCAGTCTCGACCTTCACGCCAACATCACGCCTGAGATCGTCGACAACACGGACGTGATTGTCGGCTACAAGACCTATCCGCATCTCGACATGTACGAGGCCGGCCATCACGCCGGGCGCATCATGGTGGACGCCCTCGACAGGCGGGTGACCCCGGTGATGGCATGGGGGCAGCGCCCCATTCTCGCCCAGACCCTCCGCATGGGGCATGACGATGAACCCATGGGATCGATGATCGCCATGGCCCGCCAGGCCGAAGAGGCCGGACTGCTTGCCGTGAGCGTCTTCGGCGGCTTTCCCCTGGCCGACTTCCACAACGCCGGGCTCTCCGTCGTGACGGTGGCCGATGGCGACCGTGGCGAGGCCCAGGCGACCGCCGAACGCCTGCTCGGAGAAGCGTGGCGGCGCCGCGAAGAATGGCTTTTCGAGGCCGAACCACTGGAGCACACCGTGGCCCGTGCCGGACAGATGGAGGAAGGCCCGGTCATTCTCCTCGATCATGCCGACAATGCCGCTTCCGGCGGAACACAGGATACGGTCGCCGTCCTGCGGGAGGTCATGCGCCAGGGGCTTGAGAATGTCGCCATGTTCGGCATCTGCGACGAAGCGGCAATCGATGCCATGACAGCGGCCGGAGTCGGCAGCGAGGTCTCGGTCGAGCTTGGCGGCAAGATCGACATGCCCGAAATCGGCAGAGTGGGAGAACCGCTCGTCGTGACGGGGAAGGTCCGCTCCCTCACCGATGGCGATTTCACCGTCACGGTGCCGATGGGCCGCGGAACGACGATGTCCATGGGACGATCCGGCGTTCTCCAGACCGGCAACGTCGAGATCGTCGTCGTTTCGCGCCAGACAGAGCCCTACGATCCGGGATGCCTGCGCAGCGTCGGGATCGAGCCCCTCCACAAGCGCTACATCATCCTCAAGTCACGCATCCACTTCCGGGCAGGATTCAGCGACATCGCCACCGCCGAAGTTCCCTGCAACGGTGTCGGCGTGACGAGCAGCGACAACAGTCTCTTCACTTTCCGCAAGGTGCGACGCCCCATTTTCCCCCTCGACCCCGACTGCCCGGAAAGGCCCAACTACGCTTGATCAGAGATCGCGGTCTGATCGTCCGCAGGCACCCTGAGCCCCAGGGCAACGACAGGTTCATCGTACTCGTGATGCGACAAGACGCGCGGCAGCAGGAGGAACCGCCGGCACCTCCATGTTCTTCGGAACAGCGAGGTTGGGCACGTCCGAAACGAGCGCGGCAGTAAACCGGATGATCCGGTGTTCCTGCCGCGATAGTCGGTTCCTTGACCCGTGCCTCAGTGCAGAGCGTCGAGTGCGGTGACGACGTTCTCGGGAGTCATGGGCATGTCGACCCAGGTGCCGACGGCGTTGTAGACGGCCTGGGCGATGGCCGGTCCGGCTGCCGCCGCCGGTGCTTCCCCGGCACTGCGGGCGCCAAAGGGGCCCACCGGGTCGTATGAGTCACCGTAGATGACCTCGTCGCGCAGTGGGAAGTCGGCCGCCCGCAAGAGCTTGTAGTCGAGGAGGTTGGCATTGAGGATCCGACCGTCGTCATCAAAGGACAGCGCCTCATAGATGGCGAACCCGGCTCCGCAGATGGCGCCACCGATCATCTGGTTCTTCATCACCTGGGGGTTCATGATCGTGCCGCTGTCCTGGGTCGCCAGGAAGTCCAGCAACCTGATCTCGCCGGTCTCGATGTCGACCTCGACATCCACAAAGTGCGCCGCGAAGTGCCTGGCAAAGGTGCTGGCCGGCGGCATGGGACCTCGCGGTCTGCCGGTAATCGACGATGCCTGACCCAGCGCGTCGGTGCCCCGGAAGTGATTGAGCGCCTCCTCCACCGTGATGCGGATGTTCCGCTTGTTGGGGTCCCTGGAGCAGATGACACCATCGACCACATCGAGCTCGTGAGGGGGTGAGTCGAAGAATTCCCGGCCAGCAATGTCCAGCAACTGCCGCTTGGCGTCATGGGCTGCAGCGCGTGTCGCCCAACCGACGCGGTACATGGTGTTGCTGGCCAGCGAGCCATGACTCCAGGGGCAGGAATCGGTATCGCCGGTCTCGATTTCAACCTTGTCGAACGGAATGCCAAGTTCTTCCGCCGCCACCTGGGCCTGGGTTGTCTCGCTCCCCTGCCCCTGCCGGCCGACGGCGCAATGAACTTTGGCGCTTCCATCCGGATTGATGCGCACTACGGCGGAAACATTGCCCTCGAATTCGACACCGCAGACGTGGGCTCCGGTGCCGACACCCACCGCCCTGCGCCTGGGCCCGTCCACGGCATAAGGCACGCCCCAGCCTTTCCACTTCGATGACCAGTCGAAGGCCTCGGCGCCCTTGCGCAGGATTTCATCGGTGGATCCGCTCGACAGGTGAAAGAGCTTGGGCCATTCCTGCCTCTGTTCCTCGGGAATACCTTCGAGATACTGCTCGAGCGATCCCTTCATGTACTGCCGGCTGTGCTGCATGCGCAGGCGTTCGCCAGGCTTGATCTGGTTCTTCAGACGAAACTCCACCGGATCCATGCCAAGACGGATGGCGCACATGTCGGCCGCCCTTTCCACGACCGAGCCCAGGGTCACATCACCAACCGCACGCATGCATCCGGCGGTCAGGAGGTTCGTGTTGACCCCGTGAATGGCGTAGTGCCCGTGTTCCGCGCGGCCCCAGTTGTCGACACAGAAGAAGCCGACATCATCCTTGAAGCCGTAACCGCCGTTGTCGATGATGTGATCGAATTCCGCCAGGGTCAGGGTGCCATCGTTGCGGCATCCCATGCGGCCCCGGGAAATCTCTATGTGCCGGCGCTTTACCGTCGCCATGCACTCCTCGTTGGAAAGCTCGATCTTGACCGGCTTGCGCACCTTGCGTGCGAGCAGGGCCGTGATGAGCATGAAGTTGGCGCTCCACCAGTTGCCGAAGGAACTTCCGGACGGCAAAGCGATGACACGAACCCGGCTGAGCGGGATACCGAAGGCTTCGTGGATACCGTCTCGCAGTTCCGACGGTGTCTGGGACGAGGTCCAGAGGGTCACGCGATCGCCGTTCCACTCGGCGATACAGGCATTGCGGCCCAACGGCGCCATCTGCTGACTGGCGAAGCGAATCTCGGTCTCGACGATGAAATCCGCTTCGTCAGCTCCCTTCTCGACATCACCCCACTCGACGACATAGGGATCACGAAGGTTGCCCTCCTCGCGTATCTGCGGAGCGTCGGGCTGCATCGCTTTTTCCGGATCAAAGACCGCGTCGAGGAGCTCGTACTCGACATCGATGAGTTCGAGCGCCGCTTCGGCGACCTCCTCGCTGACGGCGGCGACCGCCGCCATGTCGTCACCGTGAAAGCGGGCGATACCGTCGAGAATCTTGCCGCGATAGTTGAACCAGGCGTTCTCCCAGACATTCTGCGGCGTGTCGTGATGGGTAACCACGCCCAGCACACCGGGGAGCGCTTCGGCTCTCGTGGTGTCGATGGAGACGATGCGCGCGTGTGCATGGGGACTGCGCAGGATCTTGCCGTGCACCATGCCCTGGATTTCAAGGTCGACAGCGTACTTCAGTGATCCCGTGACCTTCTCCCGGGCATCCTTCACGGGAATGCCCTTGCCGGCGATCCTCCAGGCAGACCGGTGTCCCGTTGCTTCGGTTGCTGCTACTGCCATCGTCCCTCTCCCCCTGCTCAACCGATGTTCGAACCCGACTCAACTTCCCTCAGTCGCGCCGCGGCATTCATGACGGACTTCACAATGTAAGGATAAGCGCCGCAGCGGCATATGTTTCCGCTCATGGCCATGGCGGCCTCTTCTTCTGTCGGATCGGGGTTTTCGTCAAGGAAGGCCTTTGCGGCCATGATGAAACCCGGAGTGCAGAACGCACACTGGAACCCCTGTTCCTCGATGAAGGCCTCCTGGATCGGGTGGAGGTTATCCTCGTTGCCAAGCCCCTCGATGGTCACGACCTCGCGGCCTTCCGCCTGCATGGCGAGGACAAGGCAGGACGTGACGGGTTCGCCATCCATGATCACCGTGCAGGAACCGCATTCCCCCTCGCTGCACGACACACGCACCCCATGGAGCCCGAGAGCCCGTCTCAGGAGATCACAAAGGCGCTCGTGTGGTTTCGCATCGAGGTCGAAGGCCCGGCCGTTGACGGTCATGCGGATCATCCCTCGTCTCCTCCGAGCCGCACCAGTGCATCAGCAAGGGCACGACGGACGAGGACCGGACACATCCGCGTGCGGTAGCCGGCGCCGGCACGGACATCCGAAATCGGGCGCGCGACAGTCGCGGCATGGCCGGCGGCCTCTTCGAGGCGAGCCGCGTCAATGTCATCCAGAGCCCTGCCTGCAAGAACCCTCTCACCTTCGGTCACGCGAACCGGAACCGGCGCCACGGAACCCAGCGCAATGCGCGCGTCCGTGACGGTGCCGGCGTCAGCGGTCAACGACACCGCCGCACTCACCAGGGCAATGTCGACCACCGTGCGGGCAACCCTGCGATAGCTTGCTTCGCGCCGCGCCTGCGGTATGGGAACGACAATGGCACACAGCAGTTCTTCCGCGCCGAGAGCCGTCCTGTTCACGCCGGTGAGGAAGTCCTCCATCGGAACTTCGCGCCGACCGCTCGGGCCCTGGATCAGACAGCGGGCTTCAAGCGCAACAAAGAGCGGTGAAAGATCCGCTCCCGGCGAGGCATTGCACATGTTGCCGCCGACCGTGGCAAGGGTGCGGGTCTGCTTCGTACACATCAACCGGGCGGTATCACCAAGCGCTTGCATGACGGGATGCATCGAGGAAGCCTGGTCGAGGTCATCGAGGGTCGCCATCGCCCCGATCCTGATTTCACCGGGCAACGCTTCGATACCGTCAAGCCCGGTGAGGCGTGTCAGATCAATGCAATGGTCGATCATCACCTCGCCGCGGCGCCACTGCAACATCAGGTCCGTACCGCCGGCCCAGTAGCGGGCGCGTTCGCCGTGACGGGCCTTCATGGCGACCGCCGCATCAATGCTGTCGGGTCGCAGATAGTCGAAATGTCTGATCACCGGGTGTCTCCCGGGTCCGCCTGCAGAGAGGCCATTTCCGCATATCGTTCCATTCGATTCAAGGTATTGCCGTGGCTCCTTGATCGGCATGTGCGACTGTTGATATCGTCACCACTGCAGAGAGGATGTATCCATGAGCGATGTGCGCACGGACGATCGGAAGCCGGCATGATCAGGCTGCGAAGACGCCAAGGCGAGGATGTGAATCAGGTCGCCAGGCGCAGTGTATCGCTCTTCGAACTGCGCACCGTGCTCTCAGGCAGAACCACCCTCATCCTCGGTCTCGCTGGAGCAACCGGGTTCTTCATCATCTGGGAACTCGGTCACTACATCACTCCTGAAGAGAGCCAGAGATTCCTTCCGGCACCCCAGGAAGTCCTGGGTGCCCTCATCACCCTGATCGTGGAAAAGGACTACATCGCCGACATCCTCAAGAGCTGCTTTCGCATCTTCGCCAGCTTCTTTGCGGCCTGTCTGATCGCCGTTCCGCTCGGCATTGCGATGGGCTGTTTCATGAGGCTGAGGGCGCTTCTCAATCCCACCATCTCCGCCTTCCGCTACCTGCCCGCCGCTTCCTTCATTCCCCTGCTCCTGGTGTGGTTCGGTCCGACGGACACGCAGAAACTGGCTCTGCTGGTGCTGGGTGTCATCTTCTTCCTGGTGGCGCTCATACTCGACAATACGAAAGCGGTGCAGCCGGAGTTGATCGAGGCGGCGCTCACCATGGGCGCCGGACGACGCCGGGTGGTGACCGAGGTCGTGGTTCCGGCCGTGGCGCCAGCGGTGGTCGATTCCATGCGCAACATGATCGCCGTGGGCTGGACCTATCTCGTCATCGCCGAAATTGTCGCCGCATCGGACGGCATTGGCGCTGTCATGATGCGCGCCGGAAGATTCCTCAAGGTCGACATCATCATGGCGGGAATTCTCACCATCGGCTTCCTTGGCGTGGCAACGGACCTCCTGTTCCGTCTTGCCGCACGGTACGCCTTCCCATGGAATCGTGAACGCGGTGACTGACTATGCCAGGTGATCAGGCACCGCCACGTACGGCGATCACCGCGAGCAACGTCACGCGGCAGTATGTTGGCGGCACCTTCACCGCTGTCGACAACATCTCGATGGATCTGCGGGAAAACGAGATCGTCTGCTTCATCGGACCGTCGGGGTGCGGCAAGACGACCATGCTGCGCATGATCGCTGGCCTCGAGTATCCCTCGATGGGTGACCTCACGATCTTCGACAAGCCCATCACCGGTCCCGGTCCCGACCGAGGCATGATCTTCCAAGCCTATACTTCGTTCCCATGGCTGACAGCACGCAAGAACATCGAGTACGGCATGAAGATCATGGGACTGTCGCGGGAAGAACGCAGCCGGCGGTCCGACGAGTTTCTCAGGTTGGTGCATCTCGATGGCTTTGGCGATTCCTACCCGGCGAGTCTCTCGGGAGGCATGAAACAGCGCGTAGCGATCGCCCGCACCCTGGCACAGAATCCGGGTGTGCTGCTGATGGACGAACCCTTCGGTGCTCTCGATGCCCAGGTGCGCTGGGAAATGCAGGAAATGATGATCGAGATCATCGAACGCGAGAACACTACGGTCGTCACTGTCACCCATGACATTCAGGAGGCCATCTATCTATCGGATCGAATAATCTTCTTCACCCGATCTCCTGGGCGCATCAAGGCCGACATTCCGGTGTCATTCAAGGAGGGGCGACGCATCCCGCGCAAGGAGGAGATGCTGGCGCTTCCCGGGTACGTAGATCTCGAAAGACAGCTCTTCGCCATGATGCGCGAGGAGATCCAGCAGAAATGAACAATATCTACCAAGGGAGGAAACGTGACATGCAAGGATTACTGAAGCGTGGAACCGGTCTTCTTGCCGGCCTGTTGCTGGCGGTCACGCTGACCGCAGGAAGCACCGTGCGCGCGGCGGAGGACGTGACTGTTACCCTCATTCCTGTCTCCGTCTATGGACCCTGGTTCATCGTCCAGGAAAAGGGAATGGCTGAGGGCGTCAATCTAGAGGTGCAGATCATCGAGGACATCACGGCGCGCAACGCCGGACTCTCCACCGGTCACCTCCAGTGCATGATGACGACCATGGACTCCACTGTCGTCGCCCATGCTGCCGGTATCCCGGTGAGGCATGTGGCGGTACCGTTGATGTCCTACGGGCTCGACGAGATGGTGGTAGCCTCGGATATCCAGTCCGTGGAGGACTTTGCCGGACGTTCCTATGCCGCCGACTACGGCTTTCTCAACCACATGTGGATGTTGCTGACCCTCAAGCGCGCGGGCATGGATTTCGATGCCGCGGAGCACAAGATCATGCTGCCCCAGGATGCTACCGCATCCTTCGTCAGCGGGGCCCTTGACATCGATGTCAACTTCATCCCGTTCTCAACACAGTCCCAGGAACGCGAGGACTCCTACCTCTTCAAGAGCAGCCGCACGGACCGTACCTGGGAACGCGGCCTGATTTCCGACTCCATCGCCTGCAATACGGACTGGATGGCCGAAAAACCGGATGTGGCCAAGGAGGTGTTGCGTTCATGGTTCGAGGCAGTGAACTGGTGGAAGGAGAATCCGGCGGAAGGCAACGAGATCGTCGCCCGGGGACTGGACTGGCCGGTCGGGGACGTCGAGATCACCCAGCAGGGAACCGTGATGCTCAACATCAACCAGAATCTCGGCGCCATCGGTGTCGAAGGCGGTGTGCCGATGTGCGCCAGCATTCCCGAAGGGGCGCCGCTTCCCCCAGACGAGCCGAGCAACTGGGGTCAGATGTTTGGCGGTGAAGATTGCGAGGCCGGATATCTAAATTCGACCTGGGACATCTTCGCCTCGGTCTACCACGAGGCCGGCGTGACCGACAACACTCCGACGGCCGAAGACGGCATCGACAACAGTCTCCTGCTGTCGCTGGCCGCAGACGGATTCGGCGAGACGTACAATTCCAACAAGTGGGTTGGCCGTTCCGGTATGTAGAATCGGTGGCTGCCCTGCCCTCTCCAACAGGGGCAGGGCAGCACATCTACGACATGACGAGGAGGTTGAGACGTGGCTGATCCTCTCAAGATCGATTCCCATGTCCACATCTACGAGACCCGCGAAATCGGCCGGGCCGAAAAGACGGGCTATGAGGTCTGGGAGTACGGAGAACTTGCCGGCGTGAGGGCGAGCACCCTCGACGGCACCGTCGACGAGTTGCTGGAATCCATGGTTTCAGCCGGCATTTCGAGAGCCGTCATCGTCAATCTCTACACCACTGCCGAGATCCGTTCACAAGCCATCGCCACACTCGAACCCGGGCTCACTGCAAGCAGGCGCGAGAAGGCAATCGCGGACATCGAAGCGCGCATGGCCGATGAGATGCGGCAGTTCAACCTGTGGGCCTGCGGCGTCGGGAACCAGCACCCGGAACTCGCGATCTTCATTGCCACGGACCCCCTGCTGGCACCCGACGAAGCCGGCGCCACCCTGGTCAGCGAACTCCACGAGTCCCACGGCGCCCACGGCGTCAAACTCCACGGTCCGGCTCAGGGGTGCATGATGTCGGACCGGCGCCTGTGGGCCACGTACAGGACCTGCGAGGAACGCGGCCTGCCGATCATTGCCCATGCCGGCCCGGACCAGCAGGGTATCGGGTACTCGGATCCCCCGGCCTTTGTGGACATGTTGCAGGATTTCCCCCGCCTCAAGGTGGTGGTCGCCCATCTCGGCGGCGCCTCGTGGCGTCAGACACTGGAGGTGGCGGAAGCCTTCCCCAACGCCTATTTCGACTGTTGCGAGATCATCGACTGGACGGGAAGTCCCAACGGTCCCAGCGAGATGGAACTCGCCCGCCTCATCAGGGATATCGGCACGCACCGTGTCATGATGGGCTCCGACTACCCGTGGTACGATCTCGACAACACCGTTGATCGCGTCATGGAACTCCCCTTGCTTTCCACGGAAGAAAAAGAGCGCATTCTGGGTGCCAACGCGCAATCCATCCTCGGTCTGTAGTTCTACCCGACTGTTGTTGTCCCCAAGGCGTTCGTCACCTTTCGGTTCACCTTCCCGCCGGTGTTGCGCAGGTGAACTTCACCGGGGTCGCCGCGTCCGCCATCAGCCTTGCTGTCGCGAACACCTTTCGGGAGATGAGCGGCGATTCGCTCAATCCGTCATGACGCGGTCGCGGTGGCCAAGCTTGCCTTCCACCACCATGGTGCCGATGGCATCGAGGATGACCCGGCAGGCCAACTGGGATGTGTTGTCGTTGACGTCGTAGGGTGGTGAGACCTCGACGACCTCCATGCCGCACAAGCCTTCGCGGGCTATCAGACGCACCATCTCGAGGGCCTCGCGCGGCGTGAATCCGCCGGGTTCGGGCGTGCCGGTTCCAGGTGCAAAACCGGGATCGATGGAATCGATGTCGAACGAGAGATAAACGGCCTTTGCGCCCTTCCAGGCGAGTTCAAGAGCGACCTCCGCAGTCTTCCTGGTGCCGAGTTCCTCGACATCGGTCATGGTCAACACGCTGGTGCCACGTTCTCGGGCAATCTCGGAACCACGCCTCGAGCCGTACCAGCCACCGATACCGATCTGCACCAGGTTCTTCGGCGGACAGTTGGCAAGCCCGACATCGTGCATGTGCGTGTGGGCATGGTGGGATTCCGCCCTGTCCACGCTCTCATGATCATTCGAGGTCCAGTACCAGGGCGTCGTGTGCATGCGCTCATCCATGTCCATGTCGGCCATGTCGATATGCCGGTCGAAGTGAATGATGCCGACATTGCCGTCGATGTGGGGCGCGATGCCGCGGACGTTGGGATAGCCGAGGCTGTGATCACCGCCCACGAGGATGGGAAAGGCGCCCGAGGTGTAGACGTGCGACACCGCCTTCGAGACCTGGTCGAAGGTCTTCTCGATGTTGCCTGGAATGACGAAGACATCTCCGGCATCGGCAAGATCGAGTTCCTCGGGAAGATCGATGCCGCCATCGACACTGTAACCGTCATAAACAGCCGAAATGCGCCGTACCGCCTGGGGTCCGAACCGGGTTCCCGGGCGGTATGTCGTCCCGGTGTCGAAGGGAATGCCGACAAATGCCGCTTCGTAGTCACCGATCCGTCGAATGTCTTCGCAGTAGGGCGCCTTCATGAACGTGTTGATGCCGGCAAAGGCCGGCAGATGACCACGGCTGAACAGCGAGATGGTCCTGTCGTTGATTGAGTCAGCGGCCTCAAGGCCGAGTTCCAGCCCTCGCTGGATTTCCTCTTCCTGCCGGGTCTGCGAAATGCGAGACAGACGATGGAGGTTGCGTGTGCCCCTGAAAGCGTGGTCGTCCCTGTCAGCCACGTGCCGGTCCTCCGGATTTTGCCGGGGCGATATTGCCGGAGCGTGGATCATCTATCAACGTGGGATGGTGGGCGCGGCTGGGATTGAACCAGCGACCCCTACGATGTCAACGTAGTGCTCTCCCGCTGAGCTACGCGCCCCATCGGCGACTAGATATCCGACAGCCCTTCACCATGCAACCGGGGCTGTCACATCGATCCTGTCCGGAGGCCTCGTCAGTTCAGTCCGCGTTCCTTCTTGATACGGTCCCAGGCGGCGTTGATCTCAGCCATCTTGCGGTTGGCGACCTCGATGAACTCCTCGGGCAGTCCCTGGGCGGTGACGCGATCGGGGTGATTTTCCTGAAGCAGTTTGCGGTAGGCCGCCTTCACGTCGCGATCACTCGCCTCGGCCGACACACCCAGCATCTCGTATGGGTCGCCTGCGGTTTCGCCGGTCACCGCGAACATGCCTTCGAGGCGCCTCATGTCAGCGGATGAGAACCCGAATATGCGACCGACATCGTTGATGATGGCACGCTCGGCGGCGTGATAGTGGCCATCCACATGGGCGACCATCAGCAGGGCGCCGAGGAGGTCTTCCCTCACAGCCCGCGAGTGGCCAAGCAGGGACGCGATCTGGCGAGCATAGGACTCGTAGCCGTCAGTGCTTTCCTTGGCGGCATTGAAAATGCGACCGACATCGCCCGAAGCCGATTCCGGAATCGGGAGAATGCGTTTGAGCGCCTGAACCTCGTCCCGTGTCACACGGCCATCTGCCTTGGCCAGCTTGGCGACCAAGGCGATCACAGCCAGGGTGAAGGCAACCTGAAGTTCGTCCGTCGAGGAGCCCTGATGTGTGACGGCGGGCCGCCTTCCTTTCAGGGTCTGATCGATAAGGTGTCCCGCGGCCAGGCCCATGAGAGCGCCAAGAGGACCTCCCAGCGCGAAGAAGCCGACCGTGCCACCGATGATCTTGCCCCAGACGCTCATGTAGAGGTCTGCCGTTCTCGCAGAGGTCCACGGGCGTGCAGAGAGCCACCGGTGACCCAGTCCGCCAGTGGATTGCACCTGGCCCAGCGGCCGGCGTACCCGGCCAGAGTGTCGAATGCGACGTCATCATGTTCACAAAAGAAATCGATCAGGCGCTCCAGCATCATCAGCCGGTGGCCACGTCCGATCACCTGGGGATGCATGGTGAGATTGTAGATGCCGCCTGGGACATGGGCATGAGCCCATGTGAATTCCTGGCGCCAGATCTCCTCGACATGAGAGGCGGGCTTGAGGCCACCGCCGGTGCTGTCGAGTTCGAAATAGGGAAAGTCATCGAGCCCCCAGGTGACCGGCAGTTCGACGACGTCGAGATGTGCGCCAAACTCATAAGGCTCAGTGGCCGGAGCCTTGTCCCCGGTCCGCATGTAGTAGGGCGTGAAGTCGTCTCCCATGAGACTCGAATCGTAGAGAAAGCCGAATTCCTCAAGGAGGTCCGCCGTACGTTCGCTGAAATCCCAGGCCGGTGACCGGTAGCCCACGGGGCATACGCCGCAGGCCTTGTCGAGAGCCTCGAAACCCCGTTCCAGGTTGCGCCGTTCCCCCGCTTCGTCAAAGTCCGCCGGGTTTTCGTGAACCCAGCCGTGGTGGGCGATTTCGTGACCGCCGTCGTGGATGGCCTTCACCAGGTCAGGCCACGCAAGAGCCGTGTGTCCGGGTACGCAGAAGGTCGCCGGAATTGAACGGCGCTGGAGCAGATCGAGAATGCGGGGGATGGCAACGGCACCGAATTCGCCCCGGGAAATCTCGCTGGGATTGCTCGACCGATAGGAGCCGATCCACACCGACATGGCATCGAAATCATAGGTCAGACAACAGGTTAGGCGTGGTTGGTCCATGCTCCCCTACCCTCCATCGATCGGAGGCATGACGACGAGGCGGTCACCGTCAGCAAGCCGGAGGTTCGATCGCAGTGCTTCTCTGACAACACGATCGTTGACCAGTATCAGCGCCGGCCGCTCCTGCAATGGCCCGAGACGTGCGAGGGCGCCGGCAAGTGTCGTGTTCTCCGCCAGATCCCACTCGCCCCTGCCGTCGGCGTTGATGTCGTGAACGGTCTCACCCGCGTAAGCGGCGAGCCTTACCGATATCCTCATGACAATCCGAGACGATGAAGGGTCTGGCCGCGTGGCGCACCCTTTTCGTCCCAGCCACGCAATTCGTAGTAGTCGTCAAGCATGTCGCCCAATCGGGCCACCATGCCTTTCGCCGTTCCGCCTGGCGCCGGAACGTTCAACATGCGATGCGGCAGCGTGTCGTCGCTTCGCCCGAGACCGGCAGCGATGTTGAAGAGTCTCTCCAGGTTCCAGATTCTCTCACCCGTCTCGCGCAGGCGTTCTGGGGTCCACGAAGATGGAAGGGCGCCATCCAGCATGGCCGCAACCTTCTCGATGGAGACGGCAGCCGCCGTAAAGGCGCACAATCCCGATGAATCGAACATCGCGGCCCGCTCGTCCTGGGTTGATCGCACGATGTCGGCCTTGCCCTCGAGATCGGTCGTGGCGAAGTCCGAGGCGAAGGGACTGGCGCGCAGGTGACAGGCGCCCCGGTTGGAGGTGGCGTAGGCAAGCGCCATGCCTTGCATGGCGCGTGGATCGTATCCAGGGAACTCCTGGCCCTTGACGGTCATCGAGAACTCCGGTCTCGCGTACTTGTTGCACAACCTTGCTGCACCAAGCCCGATGTCGGCCCCGAAACCCTCTCCCCTGGCGCAGGCCTCGGCCATGGCGACCAGCCCTTCGGCGGACCCGAACGAGAGATCGACACCCGTCTCGTCCATCGATACGACACCCGTCTCGAAGAGCTCCATGGCCGCCGCAAGTGCCCCTCCGAAGGAAATCGTGTCCATCCCGTGTTCGTTGCACACGAAATTGGCAAAGGTGACGGCATCGATGTCATCCACTCCCACCATGGCGCCCAGCGCAAAGACGTTCTCGTATTCCAGCCCGCCCGACGCGGTCTGGTACCGCGGGCGCCCCTTCACCGAGAAGTGATCCGGATCGATCGTGGCGATGCGACCACAGGCAATGGTGCAAGCAAAACAGGCCTTGTTGGTGATCAGGTTGACGGTGCCGTTGGGGCCGTGAGGGCCTTGCGAGGCGGCAACGTTCAGCCGTTCCGTTCCCTCGAACGTCACGTCTCGTTCGTTGCGGGTCGGCAGGCTGCCGTAACTGTGCGTCATGTCGAGCATGGCATGGGTGCCGTACCGCGCCAGACGTTCGCGGGAGGGGTGCGTGGCAAGGCCCGCCTTCGCCTCGGCAACCGCGGACATGAAAGCCACGGGATCACTGACCCGAACACCTCGGCTCCCCCGCGCGGCGATCGCCTTGAGATTCTTGGCTCCCATGACGGCGCCGACACCGGACCGGCCCGCGGCCCGGTGCAGGTCGTTGACAACGCAGGAAAAGCGGACGCGTCTCTCCCCTGCCAGGCCGATGGAGGCAATCTTCACGGCGGGATCCTGGAGCTCCGCCCGGATGGCCGGTTCGACTTCCCAGACAGAGCGTCCCCACAGGTGGCGCGCGTCCCGCAATTCCACCCGGTCGTCATCGATCCACAGCCACACCGGATGCGGCGAGGCTCCCTCGACAATGACCATGTCCCAGCCGGCAAGCTTGATCTCAGCGCCGATCTTGCCGCCGGAATTGGAACAGGCGATGGCGTTGGTCAGGGCGCCCTTGGTGATGACGGAGTAGCGCCCCGCCGTCGGCGCCATGGTGCCGGTGAGGGGGCCCGTGGCGAAGATCAGCACATTGCCGGGCGCCAGGGAATCCACCGCCGGATCCATCAGTTCCATCAGGTACTTCGATGCCAGACCCCGCTGTCCGAGGAACTGTTCGGCCCAGTCCTGATTCAGAGGCTCCCCTTCGCAGCGCCCCCTGCCCAGATCGACCCGCAACACCCGACCAGCCCAGCCCATGTCCCGTCCTTCCCCTCAGCACGCCTAGCGAAGGCGTGGAGGATAGACCCTATCGGTCATTGCACCAAACACCGTGCCCCCAACGCAAGTGCTCGGATGAATCAGTAAGTCTCCAATCACCGCACCAGTGCCGTGTACCCTGCAAACACCGATCCGGCCGCGAGGACCATGACCGTGCAGTAGAGTGCATTCCAGCGAGGAAACAACCAGCTCGAGACTCCACAGCGGGCTGCGAGGACGAGGTTGATTCCGGAGTACGGACTCCCGGCCGAGCCTATGCCCCACCCGATCACGCAGACCGCGGCGAGGAGCGTTGGATCCGGTGATGCAGATGATGTGATCGCGATGAGCGTGGTGACCGAGACCAGCGGGTGCACACCGGCCATTGCCGCGACGACAATGCAGGCGAGAGCAAGGGTAGCGGTGGCCGGATTGAGCGTGAACTCCGGCACGATCAACGGATAGGCGGACACCAGGCTGGTCAGACCCCCTCCAAGCACTCCGGCTGCGAGAAAGAGGGTGAATTCACCGCTCATGCCGGAAAGTTCGGTCAACACGAAACGCTTCACGGTCCGGGCGGCGGTGGCGGTTCCGGTTCGTGCCACGAGGACTGCCGCGGCAAGGGAAGGCGCGATCAACGCAACCAGCACCAGAATCGACAGTGATGGCCACATCCAGTGCATGACCGCTGTCGAGCACACGAGTGCAAAAGGCAGCCAGAGACTCTCCAGACGAAGCGGATACCCCTCGAACCTGGAAAGTGCCGCACCTTCCTCGAAGTGACCGATGACGGCGAGAACAAGGAAGCCGATACAGGCGAGCGTCAGGCCCGTCAGCACAAGGCCCGGGAAATGCACCCCCGGTACCAGGCCCAATGCGAGGGCCACTCCCCCGATGAATGGCGAGTAGTAGGCAACCATCGAGTATGAACGCCCGAGCATCGCCACCTCGCGGCGCGTGAGCGGTGCTGACCTGGCCAGCCGTTCGGCAAACACCACCACAGCAGAGATGTTGATGACAGCGCCGAACAGGTGAACGCCTGCCATCGTACGCAGGTAGGCACCGAAACCACGGGGCGCGGGTGCGCCTGCCCTTGCCACCGCGCCGGCAAGATAGAGCAGGCGCAGGAACGCAACTCCGGCAAGAACGGTGAGGATGGGCAGCGAGCCTCCTATCGCGATTCCCCATGCAACATTGCCACCGCGAGCCGCAGCCACGGCGATGCATGCAAGCCCGATCCCGAGCATCAGCCCGACCTGCACCTGTACGCGCAATGGCAGCCTGTTCCACACTGCGCATCCTGCGGCCCAGGCCGCCAGCATGCCAATCTCCCGTGGGAACGCAGGCACCAGTCCATGCACGACGGACGCCACGAGCATCGCAGTGATCATCAGTCCGGAAAATGCATCGCGACGGGCAGACGGCGGGGCGAGCCTCGTGGAGTTCGGCTTCGCCAACCAACAAACCTCCCTCAGGCTGGGTGGCAGGGTAGCAGAATGTGGATCAATTCCGAACATCACTCCATGATAAGTGAGCGAAATCATCGTGTTGTCGTATCGATCCGTATTGAGAGAACCACCTGTCGACACGCGCCGCTTCGTCGTGTCACGAGCATCACATCGGGAAAATCATGTCGACGGAACAATCCGAACGGGAAGCGCGGCGGCAGACGCCGCTCATGTCCAGGCAGCGGCTACCCCTGTCCGGACTGTCTTTGCGTCTATCCGGAACGTGCGGGCAGTGTCCGCTTCGCGCTCCGGATTTCCCGAACAAGGATGACAAGGAACACTGCGCTCAGGAAAGCAGCGAGCACCGGCATGCCATCTGGTCCGACCAACGCCATGGCGGCACCGCTCAGGGCCGGCGCAATGAAACTCCCGGAGGCCCACAGGAACATGAAGCACGTGGTGATGCCGACGAGTTCGCCGCTCTTGAATCGCTCGCCCATCATCGCGAGTGCCACCGTGTAGGTGCTGCCGACCGTGGCGCCCATGAGACCCATCACTACAGTACTCAGCACGCGGTCACCGGCAACGAAGGGCAGCACGAGGAGCATCACGAGTGCAGCGGCAATGCAACCGGCAATGACCTTCGTACGATTAATGCGATCAGCCAACCATCCAACGGGAAACTGACCGATCACGGCTCCCACAATGAAGCTCGCGAGCAGAAGTCCGGCTGCTGCTTCGTCGAGACCCTTGCGCAGGCCGTAGACCACCAGCAGCGCCAAGACCGATTCATCGATCAGGCCAAACATGAACGCGGCGATCATCAGGACGGGCGCGACGCGAATGAAGTGCACCAGACGTGCCCTGTGATCACCGGTGATTGCGAGCGTGGTGCCGCGACCAATCGCGAGAGGCACAAGGCCAGCGGCAATCGCGGCGAGACCGACGTAGAGCGCAAGCCAGGTGTCGGTACCGAGAAAGCCGATCGCGAGAGGCCCGACAGCGAAGCCGCTGTGCTGGAAAACGGCCGCAATAGCGAGCGTCCTGCCGCGGCGCCTCTCCTCAGCGAGCTGGTTGAGCCAGATATCGCCGGCCGTGAAGACCATCTCGGAAAAGAAACCCAGAAGGAAACGCAGGGGAAACCAAATCCAGACGTTGGGAAAGACAGGAAGCAGGGCTATGGTGACCAGCATTCCAAAGCCGCCGATCACGATGACACGCAGCAAGCCCTGGCGCTTGATAATTCTCGGTGCCACCGGAACCAGGAACAAGATGGCCATCATCTGCACGGCGGCGTTCAGACCGTTGAGCCAGACAGGAACGCCCTGGTTTTCGAGCCAGATGCCGAGAAACGGCATGGTGAGGCCCATCGTCACGGTCACCGTGATGGTTGCCGCGATACAGGCCACCAGGCCCCGTCGACGCTGTTTGGGTGTCATGCCCCCTCCATGACCTGCCTCTAATGCGTGTTGTCGTGGAAGACAATGAGAGTGTCCGGATATGACAGGCAACGGACGGGTTGCCTGCAGAACTCCTTGCACGTCGGGTGAGTCGCACGAATGCAGACGGCATAGGCCGTTTCGACAGCCAGGTGCGTCCGTGTCATGCCATTGCCGCGAGAACGTCGGGATGGGACATTTCGCAAGCACCTTGAGCTCGGACATGCCCACGCAACGACGTTGGCCCGGAGGCGCTCGCCGCCTTATCCTGACACGAGGAGGGAGCTGCCTTGAGAAAACTCAACATGGCAAGTTCCGGGGAACATATCCCCGAAGAACTCATTCCCAGCCGTGGCTTGATCCCGGTGATCCATAATGTGTTTCAGTTCGAAGCCGGGGTAACGAATGTCACCGGGTCCCTCACACAACGCGCGGGAACGGACCGTCTGGTCTGCAAGTGTGGATCTGCCATTCGTCGGTCCTTGCAAGACGGCGAAACGTTGAGTGTCAGGTGGCAGTATCCGCGGGGCGTCACGTTTGTTGGCGACGGGGAGAGGGCTTCGTGAACCGCCTGGTGCCAATTCCACCCGGCACGGCGCGAGGGGTCATGGTCAAAGCAGGTGACCTCGTGCGGGTCGTCAACACGAAAGGCCATCAGGTCGTCGACACCTGGGCCTTTTGCACGGCAGACCCTCTCGAATTCCTGTCAATGGAACACAGCAGGTCCGCGACATACCGGATCCTGTTCAAACCCGGCGACACACTGGTGAGCACCCGGTTCCGGCCCATGCTGACGATTCTGGCCGACAACTCTCCTGGAATTCACGATACACTCCATGCTGCCTGCAGTGCAGAAAGCAACCGGTTCTTCGGCATGGCGTCGATCCGCCCCAATTGCGAGGACAACCTGAAGGAGGTCATGGCGGAGCGCAGGGTCCGTCTCGGACCAATTCCCTGTCCCTGGAACCTGTTCGAGCATGCCATTGTCACACCCGATGGTTCGCTGATAGACGAGCCGGCCTCTGCAGCGGCCGGCGACTATGTCGAGCTGCGCGCCGAGACGGCTCTTGTGCTCGTCTGTTCCGCCTGTCCCTCAACCGTGGGTGATATCAGCCTGGGAACACCTCGGGGAGCCGCCATCGAGCTGATCGGCCAGGGCTGATCTCATTGCTGTCAGGCTGACAAGTCGGCAATCGGAACCGGACCCCGTTTGCGGCTGCGACATGATCGGGCATCGCCTCCGACGGAATCATTGCCGCCCCCAAACCCCAATCGTCACGTGACGAAGCAGGGTTTCCCGGCGTCCTCACTTGTGATCGGGTGGCGGAAGCGCGATATCCTGCCAGACATCGGACAAGTGGAGGCTGGCATGGGCGGCAGACTGGAAGGCAAGCGTGCCATTGTCACGGGCGCATCGAGAGGGATCGGCAGGGCGATCGCAGAGTGCTTTCTCCGGGAAGGTGCGAAGGTCGTCGCCACGGCACGTCGTCCACCAACAACCGGAAAGAGTGATTCCATGTTCTGGATCGCAGGAGATGTCTCTTCCGCAGCCCACGCCTCAACCGTGGTGGAGACCGCAAGGGAGCGTCTCGGCGGGATCGATGTCCTCGTCAACAATGCGGCCATGCAGATCGAAAAGACCATAACCGAGACCAGCGAGGACGAGTGGAACACCATTTTCAACGTCAATGTGGGCAGCGTCTTCCTGTTCTGCCGTGAATCCATTCCCGTCATGACACGCCAGGGTGGCGGCGCCATCATCAACGTGGGCAGCTACGACGGATTCGTGGCGGATCCGGGGCTCGCCGCCTACTGCGCCACCAAGGGAGCGGTTCACGCGCTGTCACGCGCCATTGCCGTCGACCATGGCGCCGAAGGCATCCGCTGCAATGTCATCTGTCCGGGCTGGATCCGGACCGACATGATGGACGCGTACCTGGCGAGCGTACCCGATCCCGAAGAAGCTGCCCGCTCGCTCGACGCCAATCAGCCCATTGGACGTATCGGTCAACCCGGTGATATCGCCGCCCTTGCCCTGTTCCTCGCCAGTGACGAGGCCGCATTCACCACCGGCCAGCTTTTCGTGTGCGATGGCGGGTTGACCGCCCGGGCGTCCCAGCCTTGAACGATGAGCCGGCAAACAGTCCGGCAGAACGCCATGAAAGCCACCGTTGACATGTGGTCGGATCCGACCTGTCCATGGTGCTACATCGGCTATCAGCGATTGAAGAAGGCTCTCGCCGGTCTTGCCGGCGGGCACCGCCCCCGGATCGTGTGGCGGGCCTTCCTGCTGAATCCGGCGATGCCGGCCGACGGCATGGAACGCAACGCCTGGCTCGCACGTGCCTTCGGCAACAGCCGGCTGGCCGAAACGACGCTCGATCGCATCACCCGGCACGGCCTAGCCGAGGGCATTCCCTTCGCATTCAGTGCCATTTCAAGAACACCCTCGGCCCTGCGGGCACAGGCACTCATCCTGGGAGTGCACGACAGCGGCCGGCAGATGGATGTGATTGACGGCATATTCAGAAGCCACTTTGTCGCCGGCCGGGACATCGGCGATCCAGGGGTCCTGGCGGACATTGCCGAAAACGCCGGCTTCAATCGCGTCGAGGCCCTGGCCTGGATCGACAGCATCCCCCTGGCAAGACGTCTCCTCCACGATGCCAGGAAGACGCGCGACGGGGGTATCAGGAGCGTTCCCTTCTATGTCTTCAACCGCAGCCTTGCCGTTGGCGGCGCCCAGTCAGCCGAGGTGCTGCGCCGTCTCGTGACCACTGCGGGCGATTGCGGAGAGCTCTGAGGCAAGGAGTTCGGCACCGTCGAGGCGGTCTCTCACCCTTTCCCACGAACCGGTCACGACCAGTGTCTGGTTGGGACGCATCCTCGCATTTCCATTCTGCCTGGTGATCCAGGCAATCAGCTGTTCCGGTTCGGCGAATGTCTGCTGGTGAAAGGCCACCACGGCCCCGAGCGGTCCGGCGTCGAGCCGGGCGATTCCGGCACGTCGACAGTCACCCTTGATGGCGATGATCCGCAGGAGATTATCGGCCTCCTCGGGAAGGTCGCCAAAGCGGTCCACCAGTTCCTCTCTCAGATCATCGATCCCGGCGCGGTCCTCAAGCGCCGCAATGCGCCTGTAGAGAACGAGTCTCACGTCGAGGTCGCGGACCCAGGTGTCCGGAATCAGGACGGCCGAGCCGACACTGACTTCCGGCGACCAGGAATGCCGCGCTGTCCGCGACCGTCCTTCCTGTTCCGCACGGACCTTCTCGACCGCTTCCTCGACCATCTGCTGATAGAGTTCCACACCGACTTCGCGGATGTGACCCGACTGTTCCCGGCCGAGAAGATTGCCGGCGCCACGAATCTCGAGGTCGCGGCTTGCCAGAGAAAACCCGGCGCCCAGCGAGTCCATCTGGGAAAGAGCCTTGAGGCGGCGCATTGCGTCCTTGCCGGGTTTCATCCCGGGCGGCAACGTGATGTAGGCATAGGCGCGCGCCCTGGAGCGGCCGATGCGCCCTCGCAACTGGTACAACTGCCCCAGGCCGAAGCGGTCGCAACGGTGGATGATCATTGTGTTGGCGTTGGGAATGTCCAGTCCCGACTGGATGATCGTGGTGGAAACCAGCACGTCGATCCGGCCATCGTAGAAGGCCGTCATGATGCTCTCGAGATTGTCCGGATCCAGCTTGCCGTGCGCCGCGGCGATTCGTGCTTCCGGAACCAGTTTCTGCAGGTCCTTGCGCATGCGTCCGAGGTCCGCAGCCCTGGGACACACGACGTAGGTCTGGCCGCCCCGCATGCGCTCGCGCCTGATCGCCTCGCGAATGGTGACCGTATCGTAGGTACCCACAAATGTCCTGATGGCAAGCCGATCGACCGGCGGCGTGACGATGAGACTGAGATCACGCACCCCACTCAGGGCCATCTGCAGGGTCCGAGGTATCGGTGTCGCAGTCAGGGTGAGAACATGAACATTGGTCTTGATCTGCTTGAGCCTCTCCTTGTGGGTGACACCGAATTGCTGTTCCTCGTCGATCACGAGTAGACCGAGGTTGGCAAAGGACATCGTGCGGGACAGCAAGGCGTGGGTGCCGATCACGATGTCGACGGTCCCGGCTGCCACTCCCTTCTTCGCCCTCGATGCGTCGCCGGAGGTCACGAGACGGGACAGCAGGGCAATGTTGACGGGCAGGTGCCTGAATCGCTCGACAAAGGTCTCGTGATGCTGTCGGGCGAGCAGTGTCGTCGGAGCCACCACCGCCACCTGGTAACCTTCCAGAACGGCGGCGAGCGCGGCGCGCAGGGCCACTTCGGTCTTGCCAAAACCAACGTCGCCACACACCAGCCTGTCCATGGCACGGCCCGAGGACATGTCATCGAATACCTCGTCAATGGCCTTCGCCTGATCCTCGGTCTCCTGAAACGGAAAGCGTGAGCAGAATTCGGTGTATGTCTCTTCATCGACACGAATGACGGGTCCCGACTGCATGAGCCTCTCTGAGGCTGTCTTGAGGAGGTCTCCCGCCATCTCCTCAATGCGGTTGGCGAGACGTGCCTGGCGCGCCTGCCAGGCGGCACTGCCAAGACGGTCCAGCTGGACACGGACATCGTGCGAACCGTAGCGGGACAGGGTTTCGATGTTCTCGACCGGTACGAGCAGCGCATCTCCACCCGCATAATGAATGCGCAGGCAGTCGTGCGGTGCGCCGCCAAGCGTGACAGTGTGAAGGCCCTCGAACACACCGATGCCGTGGTCGATGTGGACGACGTGGTCGCCCTCGACGAGCTGCGACACCTCGAGAAGAAACCGCTCGGCATCACGTTTCGTGCGCCGCCGGCGCGGTGTGGTAATTCGATTGCCGAGAACATCCTGCTCGGCAACAACACTGAGATCCTCTGTCACGAATCCGTGTTCAAGCGGCAGAACGACGACGGGAACGCACGAGTCCGGCACCTGGAGCCAGTCGTCTTCCCCTGCCCTCACCACGTCAGCGACACCGTGACTCTCCAGCATGGTCGCAAGATTGCCCTGACTCGCTTCTCCCAATGCCGCAACAATCACCCGACGGCCCTTCTCTTTCTCGTCTGCAATGTGCCGGGCAACGGAATCGAAGAGCTGCATGCGAACGTTCATGCGCTCGAGGCGGAAGTCCCGGGACCTCAGTCCGCCGGCATCAATTGTCCCTTCGGTGAGCGCATCAGGGGTGTCGGCGAGCAGTCTGATGGCCGTGCGCTTGCGCGCCATCGCCGTCCAGTCATCGATTGAGAGGTAGAGTCCGTCGGGAGGTGGGGCGTGATAGGCGACGCCGTCATCCGCATCTCCGGAAGTGCGGTGCTCGTAATGGTCCTCGACGGTGTCAAGGTGGACGCGCAACGCGTCCTCGACATCTTCGGTGAAGGCCAGGATCCAGTCATCGCCAAGATAGTCAGGGAAGGTGCCGAGTGTCTGGTGAAAGAGGCCAAGCCAGTGTTCCATGCCCGGTGTCCGCACGCCCTCGACAGCCGATTCGTAGATGGGATCAGTCCGTGCGTTCATGCCAAAGAGCTCGCGCCAGTGATCACGGAACAGCTTGATCGAGGCGGGATCGAGCGCCACCTCGCTCGCCGGATCGATTGAAAGACCCTCCAGGAGTCCCGTCGAACGCTGGGTCAATGGATCAAAGGTACGGATGCCGGTGATCTCGTCTCCGAAAAAGTCGAGACGCGCGGGTTCCGCCATGGCGGGCGGAAAGATATCGAGAATGTCACCCCGTGCTGCACAGTCTCCCTGCTCCATGACCACGCTTGTCCTGGAGTAACCCATGGCGAGAAGATCGCGAAAGAGCGCGGCCGGATCCGTCTTGCCACCCTTGTGAAGATGCTTGCGCCGGCCATGCCACGTCGTGCGCGGCGGGACCCGCTGCAGCATCGCCCGTGCCGTGGTGAGCACGACAAGGCCACCGGAGCCCGGAGGTCTTTCGCACAGATCTCCCAGGAGGGCGAGACGGACTCCCGCCACTGCGGGGTGCGGCGACACCCTGTCATAGGGCAGGCAGTCCCAGGCCGGAAAGAGCCGTGTGCAATCGCCGATCCCGAGAAACGAGAGAGCGCCTGCCAGCCGCCGCGCCCGCTCTTCGTCGTGAAGCACCATCAGAATATCGCGTTCGGGATGGTGCTGACGCAGTCCTGCGAGCAGAACGGCATCCACCCCTTCCGGAACACCCGATACCGAGTTCAGAACGCCGGAACCCAGTGAATCAATGACATGAGCCTGCAATGTATCAATGTGCATGAAACAGTTGAATCCGCTTTACGAGTTCTCCAAACTCCCCCGCTGCAGCATCGTCACCGTTCATGATCCATGCTTGGATAAGGGGGTCCGGGCACCCGAGAAACGCGGCGAACTCCTCAAGTTCGTCCTCGTTCATCGCCTCGAGCGCATGTTCCGCATATCGCCCGAGCAGCAGGTCAAGCTCACGGGAACCGCGACGAGAGGCCCGGTAGCGAAGACGTTGCAGGCGTGTGTTGTTGTCTTCCTTCATGTCCAACGCCAGTCCCGGGGGTGTTCCGTCTACAGCGTGATCCCGGCGATGTCACGGACACTGCAGCGCCGGTGTATCCTTCTCTTCCATGAGGCCGGAAATTCTCTTTCCGCTGTTCGAACCGGTGACCGCGCTTCCACGTGTCGGCCGCAAGACCGCTTCGCTGATATCGGGCCTGGCCGGCCCCAGGATTGTGGAGCTTCTCTGGCACCTTCCAACCTCCATCATCAATCGCCAGGAGCTTCCTGATCTCGAGGGAGCAACGCTGGGAGCCCTGATCAGTGTCCATGTGACGGTCGAGCGCTACAGGCGCCCGGAAACGCCACGTCATCCCTGGCGTATCGTGACGACAGACGATACCGGCCGTCCACTCGATCTCATCTACTTCCGGGCTCGTGAACCATGGCTCACGAAGCTCCTCCCCATCGGTTCAAGGAAGCTGGTGAGCGGTCGAATCGAACAATTCGCGGACCGCCTGGAGATGGTCCATCCCGACCACGTTGAGGAGCCAGGTGACACCGTCAGCCTGTCGCACCTGGAACCGGTCTATTCCCTCGTGGAGGGTCTCGGCGCACCGACCATGCGGCGAATCATCTCGCTGGCACTGGAACGCACCCCGGAACTGCCCGAGTGGCAGGACCGGGCATGGCTGGAGCGCAAGGGCTGGCCATCGTGGTCAGAGGCGATCAGGCGCATTCACCAGCCGCGGGATCTGGATGAACTCGCCGGAGACCCCGGCGCGCGTGATCGCCTCGCCTTCGACGAACTCCTCGGCAACCAGCTCGCCCTGGCCCTGGTGAGAGCCGGACGGCGGTCAACGCCTGGCCGCTCGCTCAGAGGTGACGGGAGCCTGCGTGCGCGAGTCACGCACTCGCTTCCCTTCCGCATGACGCAGGCACAGGTCGACGCGACCCGCGACATCATTCTCGACATGGAGGCCCCCTTTCCGATGCTGCGTCTCCTGCAGGGTGATGTGGGAAGCGGCAAGACACTTGTGGCGGTACAGGCCATGCTGGCAGCGGTGGAGGCCGGTCACCAGGCCGCGCTGCTGGCGCCCACGGAACTCCTCGCCCGGCAGCATCATCGAACAATCGCCAATCTCACGCGCAACATCGGCATCGGCGTTGTTCTCGTCACCGGTCGTGACCGGAGAACCAAGCGCGATGCCAGTCTCCAGGAAATCGCCAGCGGGATGTCACGTCTCGTCGTCGGCACCCACGCTCTGTTTTCTGAAGGCACCGCATTCCAAGACCTGGCGCTCATCGTCGTCGATGAACAACATCGTTTCGGTGTTCACCAGCGTATTGCCCTGGCAGCCAAGGGACACTCCGTCGACACACTCGTCATGACTGCCACGCCGATACCGCGAACCCTGCAGATGACGGGTTATGGCGGGCTCGATGTCACGCGTCTTGACGAACGCCTGCCCGGGCGCCAGGAGGTCACCACGCGCGCCATGCCAAACGGACGCCTCGACGACGTGGTGACAGCGCTTGGTCGCGCCATCGGACGTGGCGGTCGGGCCTACTGGATCTGCCCTGTCATCGAACGGAGCGAATCAGGTGACATGGTCGCTGCCGAAGACCGGTTTCGCCATCTCAAGCGGGTTTTCGGAGAGCGCGTCGGACTCGTTCACGGGCGCATGAGCACCGCCGACAAGGACGACGTCCTGGAGGGATTCGCAAGCGGCGCCATTGCCGTCCTCGTGGCGACGACTGCGGTCGAGGTCGGTCTTGACGTGGCGCAGGCCACCATCATGGTCATCGAACATGCCGAGCGCTTCGGTCTCGCCCAGCTGCACCAACTCCGCGGCCGGGTCGGGCGCAGCAGCGTCCCGTCATCGTGCCTGCTACTCTATGCCCCTCCCCTCAATGATACAGCGCGCAGGCGCCTCGAGATCCTCAGGCACAGCAACGACGGTTTCGAGATCGCCGAAGAGGATTTGCGCCTGAGAGGAGGAGGCGAACTGCTCGGTGCAAGGCAAAGCGGCCTGCCCAGATTCCGTCTGACGGACCAGCATGCCGCAACACGCTTTCTCCAGGCCGCCCACGACGACGCCAGGCTCATTCTTGCCCGCGATCCCGGCCTGAAGAGCGAACGAGGTCGTGCCCTCTCCATCCTCCTCCACCTCTTCGAGCGACAGGAGGCCGTCAGGTTCCTCGCATCCGGTTGATGTTCACCAACCGCAGGTCCCGACAAACAAGGCTTCTCTGCGAAGCGGACTCGCCAGTGACGAAACGTGATGAGCTTCGTCGCGTTCCTCGGCGTGGTAGACCCGCCTGGCATCCATTTCCATGGAGAGTCAATCTGATTACCGTGATGTCTCCACGTTTCGACGAATCAGGTGAATCGCATTCCATTGCAGCACTGACCTGGCCCGTGACTGAATCGCATACATTCCAGCCGTCACGGAGACCAGTATGGCGCTGCTCAAGAAGAGCATCACCGTGACAGATCACCAGAAACGGTGGATCAAGGCCTGCTTCGCAGTGGTGATTACAGCAATGACAGCGAACACCAACGTGATGTGATCCCCTGCGGTCAGGACGGAACGACGAAATCCATGCCTTGAAGAAAGTTGTTGAGGAGAGACTGGCAAGCGGCGGGAGCGACAAGACGGTGAAGGACGTGTGATCCGGGGCGGAGCAACGTTGTCGCGTACGGCAAGGCTGATCACCGGCTTGCCGAGGCTGACCTAGCCGGAAGCGCGGACCACGCCATCGAGACCCTTGATCGTGTTCCATGGAACGATATCTGATCAACGGGCGTTGGCGGACACCATCTCGGGCGTAACAACGCCACCGGAAATCACCAGCTTGATGCCCTGTTCGACCGTCATGTCGAGGAAGATCACGTCCTTCTTGGGCAGAAAAAGAAGGTAGCCTGACGTCGGATTGGGCGTTGTCGGCAGGAAGACATTGACCACATCGTCGCCGATGGCATCCCGCACTTCCCCCTTCGTGGACCCGGTGGCAAACCCGACAGCCCAGCATCCCGGTCGTGGCCACGAGATCAGCACGACGTCGCGAAAGGCCCTGGAATCGTGCGAAAAGACGGTCTCGAAGATCTGTTTGAACACCGAGTAGACTGAACGGATTACTGGCATGCGCTCGAGCAGCCGTTCTCCCATACTGACCACGGTGCGGCCGATCAGTCCGGTGGCCAGCCAGCCGATGAGGGTGATGGCGACCACGAAGATGACGACCCCGATACCTGGCACGGCAAAGGGCAGGTAGTTCTCCGGATTCCAGGTTTCGCCCAGCAGCGGCAGCACATTTTCGTCGATGAATCCGACGATGACCGTGACGAGATAGACCGTCAGGGCCAGGGGCGCCACGACGATGATCCCGGTGATGAAGTAGGCCCGCAGTCGCGCCCATACCCTGCGTCTGGGCTGGTCAGGTGGATGTGGTTGTGCGTTGGTCATGTGCCGCATCTCCTCACCGGTCACGTTCAATCCATGCGGGCCGAACCAGACGGTCACTGGGGATGCGCCGCATTTCCCTGCCCCCGACTAGCCAGACATCGAAACCCGCCGGGAACAGTCCGGAAAAAGCCCTCTCGTGAACATCAAGTCCACCCGCGTAGGCGCCAAAGGCCGGCAGGATGACCCGTCTCCCGTCGCTGGCAAAACAGCGACGTCGAATTCTCGTCCCCTTCGGAGCAATGACGGCCGAAGGATGGAGGTGACCCGAAACCTCGCCTGCCACCATAGCGCATGATGGTTCATGGCGGAATGTCAGGCTGCCTTTCCTGAAGGTCTCCATGGCACGCCCGGAGAGCATGGTGGGCGGCGCCGGGTCGTGATTGCCGGCGATCCAGATCCAGTCGCGCCCACATGCCAGGTCCTCCAGTGTCGCGAGAGAGAACGTGTCCAGCCCGCAGACAGCCTCGCGGTCGTGAAAGCTGTCGCCGAGACAGACGACGCACTCTGGTTGAAGTCGGGCAATGGCCGCAGCCAGGCGTCGGATGGTCGCATTCGTGTCATGGGGAGGCAGCAGTGATCCGTGACGGGCGAAGGCCTTCCCCTTGCCCAGATGGAGGTCGGCGACCGCAAGCAGGCGCGAGTCAGCCCAATAGAGGACTCCTGCTGGATCCGGCTGCAGCATCGTGTCGTTGACGATCATGATTCGCCGCCAAGTGCGTCGATGAGATCGTCAAGGGCCGAGGAGGCCACCATCTGGCGTCCAACCTCCAGCATGACCGGGAGAGCAAGAGGCGAGACCGTGTCAAGGTCACGCTGGATTATGCGTCCCTTCACCCTCACCAGCATGTCCTCAAGGCGGCGGGTTTCCAGAAGCGTCTCCATGGCTTCCCTTCGCGCCGCCTCGAGGAGGACATGGTTGGGCTCGTGGCGACGCAGCACATCATAGATGAGGTCGGTGGAGAACGTGACCTGGCGCCCGGTCTTGCGATAACCCGGATGCTGGCGTTCGATGAGGCCGGCTACCGTCGCCACCTTCCGGAAGGAGCGTTTGAGGAGGCTGGACTCGGCTAGCCAGTCGTCGAGATCCTCCAGCAGGAGCGATTCATCAACGAGAGCCGTGATATCTCCGACACTCCTGAGACTCCAGATGGCAAGGGCATAGTCATTGGCCACGAACCCCAGAGGCCCGGCACCCATGCGCTCCATGCGCCTTGTCATCAGCATGCCCAGTGTCTGGTGGGCGGGTCGCCCTTCGAAGGGGTAGGCGACGAGAAACACCTTGCCTGCGCGGGGGAAGATCTCGACGAGGAGATCGTCGACATCGGGCAGGGCCGAGCATTCCGCCTGGGCGTCAAGCCACTCCCTTACGTCACAAGGGAGGACAGCGCGCCGAGCCGGCTCCGCCAGGATCTTTCTGAGAAATCCGGCAACGTTGGTGGTGGGAGGAAAGGAACCGCCCCCGTAGATCGGCACACGCGGTTCGCCGCCACGCGCCCTCGTGACAATCGCGTCGGTCTCCCTGATGCCGACGAGCGTCCACACCTCGCCGGCAAAGGCGAAGGTCTCGCCGGGAGACAGGCCGAGCACGAAGTGTTCCTCGACCTCACCGATCACCTTGCCGCTCTTCATCCTCACCTTCAGCCTGGCTTCCTCGACGATGGTGCCGGCGTTCATGCGAAAACGCCGTGCCGTCTCCTCATTGGCAATGCGCAACGTTCCATCATCACAAGCCACGAGACGCCGGAAGCGCTCATAGGCAACGAGGGCATAACCGCCCGTGGCGACGTAGTCGACAATGCGATCGAACAGGCCACGTTCGAGGTTCGCATAAGGAGGGGCCTTGATCACGCCGCGGTAAAGGGTATCGGGATCGAAGGGTCCGCTGGCAGCTGTTGCAAGGACGTGCTGGGCAAGAACATCAAGACCGCCACGCTCCCGCGGAGCACCGTCCAGAATGCCCTCATCTATGGCGTCGAGAACCGCCTGGCATTCCAGGAGTTCGAAACGATTGGCCGGCACCAGCAGCGCCCGGGACGGTTCATCCATGCGGTGACGGGCCCGGCCAATACGCTGGAGCATGCGGGCCACGCCCTTCGGGGCGCCGATCTGGACGACAAGATCCACTGCCCCCCAGTCCACACCGAGATCGAGTGTCGAGGTCGCCACCACGGCCCGCAAGGATCCTTCAGCCATCGCCGACTCGACTCTCAGCCTCTGCTCGCGGGCAAGGGAACCGTGGTGAAGGGCAATTCCGAGGTTGTCGCCATTGATCTCCCAGAGATCCTGGAACACGCGCTCGGCCTGACTGCGCGTATTGACGAAGACAAGAGCGGTTCCGACGTCACGGATTGCGCGATAGATGTCCGGAACGGCATATCGTGCGGTATGACCGGCAAGCGGAGTGTGGTTGCCGGTCTTCATGATGGTGATATCCGGGGCGGCCCCGCCATCAGCCCTGATGACCGTGACGCCGGCGCCATCATCGAGATAGCTCCTGAGCCTCGCCGGTTCGGCCACGGTGGCGGAAAGACCGATACGGCGATGGCCCGGAGAAAGTGCTGAAAGACGCGTCAGGGCAAGCGCCAGCTGGTCGCCCCGCTTTGTCCCGGCCAATTCGTGGACTTCGTCGACAATGACGACCCGGAGATGGCCGAATATGCTGCCCGCTTCCGGCCAGGACGCCAGCAGGGCGACGGATTCAGGTGTGGTGAGCAGGATGTCGGGCGGGTCGATGCGCTGCCGCCGGCGGCGTGCTTGCGGTGTATCGCCGGTGCGGGTCTCGATCCTCGCAGCGATACCGGTTTCGTCGATGAAGGCGCCGAGGTTGCGTGCCATGTCGACACAAAGCGCCTTGAGTGGCGCCACATAGAGTGTGTGAAGTCCGTTGCCTCCGGAGGTGGCAAGATCGACCAGGGAGTAGAGGAACCCCGCCATGGTCTTGCCACCGCCGGTTGGTGCGATGACCAGGCATGAGCGCCCCCGTGCCATCGCGGCAAGGGTGTCCAGTTGATGACGGCGGGGCTGCCAACCGCGGGCCATGAACCAGTGGCTGACGGGCTCCGGCAAGGATGTCGAAGGCCACACGCCTGGTTCTGGGACGGATGTCATCACCTGAAGGTCATGCATTCCCTTCATTCGGCGAGCACCACGGGCGAAACCTATTCGATGCCGAGAATCGTCTCGAAGTCCCCGGGCCTGATGGCTCCGGGATAGAGATCGCCATTGATGATGAACGCCGGCGTGCCGTTGATGCCGATGGCACTGGCCAGCTGGTGGGTCCGCTCGAGATAGGCATCGATGGCAGGGTCGTTCATGTCGGCGCTCAGGCGTCCGGTGTCGAGACCCACCGATTGCGCCAGCGCCATGAGACCGGCCTCGCTGTAGTCCTCCCACTCCAGCATGAGGGCCCGATGGTAGGCCTCGTAGAGTCCCTGCTCGCGGGCCGCCAGGGCCGCCCTTGCGGCACGAACGGAGTCCTCTCCCAGAATCGGAAACTCCTTGTAGATCACCTTGACGCCCGAAACCGTGTCCCTGACAGCGAAGAGGCCAGGTGCACTCAAACGGCAATAGCCGCACTGGTAGTCGAAGAACTCGACGATCACGATCTCGCCCTTTGGATCACCTCCCCAGGGTGTCTCGGGGTCGCGATGAATGTCGTCGTCAAAACGGGCGATCGCCTGCCTCGCCGCATCCGCCTCTCGTTCTTCGCGCAGGCGTTCCCACTCCTCCAGCGCCCGGATAACGACCTCCGGATTGCGCACGAGGTAGTCTTCCATGAGTGCTTCCAGCACCCGGGTGACGGCCTCCGGGTTGCGGGTAAGATAGTCCTCGATGATCGTCTCGACCTCGGTCCTGGTCATCGGCTGATCATCCGCCATCACGGGCGTCAGCGTGAACAGGAGAACGGCTGCAACTACGCATTTCAGCATGGCGACTTCACGTCCTTTCCTGCAGGGTGTCGGTCGGATCATCACCGTTGCGCGTACATGGCGACCAGGTCCTTGAGACTGGATGCATCGACAAAACCGACAATCATCTGGTCCCCAATGACAATGGTCGGCACATCCTCGATGCCGAGCCGTGATGCGAGTTCGCGGTTGGCGGCAAGAGCGTCCGCGATGGTCTGTGATTCCGCGTCGGCGGTCAGTCGGCCCGAATCGAGTCCAAGGGCTTCGCCGAGACCGGCAAGGCCGGCGTCATCCACCGGAACAGCGGCATACATCAGGGCCCGGTAGTAGGGAGGCCACGCGCCCTGAAGTCCGGCGGCAAGAGCATGGCGCGACGCACTAAGCGACTGTCCAGCCTCGCCGGGAAGATCGATGACAGCTACCCGGGTGTGCGGGTTCGCCTCCAGGAAGTCATCGAGGGCGGGAGCCAGGCGACGGCAGTGGCTGCAAAGATAGTCGGAAAAGACAAAGAGAACGGTTTCGGCCTCGGCATTGCCAAGCCGGTTGACCTGCGGCAGATCCTCCACCATGGCGGCCATGTCGCCGGTCACCGTGGTGTTGATCTCATGCGTGTCACCGATGAGTCCTGTTTCGCGCAGGGCAAAGGCGACGACGAGCACCCCGACGATGAGGAGGAGGTTTCTTGCCGAGGACCGACCGCGTCGCTCCTGCGAGAAGGCTCTGTTGACAGCTTCGCCAATCCGTTTCTTTCTTTCGTCGCTCTCCAACGGATCCCGTCCCCTTTAGAACTCGAGCAACAGCGCAAGGCGGTCAACGACCGCCGGCGCACCGAGCAGAACGTCGTGTCCCCGACCACGGCCCGTGTGGCGCACAAGGAAGGTGCCACCAGCCTCCTCGATGAGGATGCGGGATGCGGCAAAGTCCCACAAGGAAAGATCGGGATCGACGACGGCATCGATGGCGCCTCGTGCCGCCGCAACATGGGCAAAGACGTCACCGAAGATGCGCAGGTCATCAACCGCATCCACAAGAGACCCGACAAGGTGTTCGACGCCACTCGTCCGGAACTGCCCGAGGAGACCTGCCGCCACCGTCGACCGGGAGAGTTCCGTGGTGGCGGAAACATGGATGCGCTCGCCGTTGCGCCAGGCACCACCTCCCTGCCAGGCCCAGAAGGTCTCATCCGTACCCGGGAGCCTGATGGCGCCCGCCACCACACATCCGGTCTCGACACGCTGCAGGGCCACCAGGGTTCCCCAGACGGGAATGCCGCGGGCAAAGGCCATGGTGCCGTCGATGGGATCGACGACCCAGCGCCACACTGAGCCCTCACCCGTCTCGCCCTCCTCCTCCCCGAGGACGGCTGCTCCGGCCGGATAGTCGTTCGCCAGGAGAGTCTGGCGCACCAGGCGTTCAGCCATAGTGTCGGCAGACGTCTGCGGGCTGCCGTCGCTCTTGAGCGACGTCCGGAACGATCCCGATCGCGCGATCTCGAGGAGGTGCGAAGAAGGCGCCTCAGCCGCCCGCCGCGCTACGGCAGCGGCTTGCGCCAAGTCGATCGTGATAGCCGTCACGAGTCCAGCACCAGCGCCGGTCCCGCCAACTGCCCCGATACGGCATCGCCCTTGACGAGATCACGCACCACTCCCTGGACCTCCGGCACAGGCACATCGCGCATGCCGGGCGACGGAAGCAGCAGCGCCCGGGCCGCACCCTCAAGACCCATGATCGCGACCGACGGTCTCTGCGTGAGCGAATTCACCTGGCACCCGGCCTTCAGCATGCGGTGGAGATTGCGCACGATGTGCGCGCCTGCTTGCGGATTGTAGAGACGATCGACCAGTCCGCCGCAGAAATGGTATCCGCGATCGATGCCTGTGAAATTGTCGAGCACCACCGCAACATCGTCGAAGCACATGGCCGCCGTGACGGACTCGGCTACGCGGTTCGCGTCGAAGCCTGCATCTTCCTCCCTCTCCGGAGGCGTGTGCCGGCTGAACCGGACATGCGCGACTGCCTTGACGCCCAGACCAGCGACACTTCCTCGCGCGGCCTCGATGGCTTTCACCGGAGACTCCTTCCTGTCAATGCCGAACACCACGCCGTCGAGGATGTGGCGAGCGCCGTCAAGAGCGAGGAGGCTCTCCACGACCCCCCGTTCGTCGGCTCCGAGGCCGTGACTGCAGCTGAACATTCCGCTTTCCGGACGAAAGGCGTTGAAGAGGACGGGCACATCACCCCTGAGCCCGGCGATTCCGGGAAGCAGTTCGGGCAGGGCAAGGACCGGAGCAATGACCTCCCAACAGTCGAGATGATGGCCGTGCTCCACAAGCGCCTCGCGCGCGCCTGCCACGGGCAGGCCATACGAGAAGGCGGTGAAGCGGTGGCCGAGTGCAGCGAGTTCGGCCATGCGCTGGCCGGTATCGGGATCGGCAAGATCGTCGAGAGGCACCCGCAACTGGCTCACTCCCATCTCCCACAGGGCCAGCAGGGGATAGTCGTTGCGGATGGGTTTGCGCCTGAAGCTGTCGAGACCCCAGGGCGTGGGAATGTGAGCACTCTCACACCATGGATGGCGCAGGTCGAGGCCAATACCGCGCTGACCCGGATCGAGGCCATGGACAGGAACTGCCGCATCTACCCTGCCCGCTTCGCGTGTGCGGCCGAAGGTGCGGATGACATGCAGGAGATGACCGGTCTCGTGCACGTCGACGACTCCATAGCCAAGTTTTGCAGTGTCATGCCGACCCTGCTTGACACCGGGTGCCGCGCGAAAGAGCTCATGGTAGTCGTGACGCAGAAAGCTTGTCGACGGGAGGACATACATGCTTGTCCCGTCATGGCGGTTGAAGAAGAAGTTATGCACATGACCGGCAAACTGCGCCTCCACCCCATGACGTGCAAACAGTCCGAGTAGCCAAGACCGTCCCGGCTCATCGGTGGCGTCATAGTGGCCGGTCTCGCCGGCATGGGAGAGGTAAGGCGGGTAGTGGGAGAAAACAAAAATGCGCCGGCCATGGTTGTCGGCAAGCAGCGATTCGAGCCACCTCCTCTGCCGGTCCTCCGCCGCAAGGCCCGAATTCACGATCATTCCGTTCATCACAACGAACAGGCAGTCCTCGTGTTCAAAGGCATGGTACTGGGACTGAAAGTGCCGCTCGTACTCGGCAATCATGTCATCGTTGACCGTCAACTGTGCATCCTGGTCTGCCAGGGGATCACCGGGAAAGGCCTTCTCGCCAATGTCATGGTTGCCGGGAACGAGATGCCACGGACACTCGAGTTCCTCGAAGACACGATGGAATCTCTCGGCCGATTCCTTGTAGGCCGGCGTGCCGGGTCCAGGATGCGTGATATCCCCCAGGTGGATCACGAAGTCAGGAGCCCGGCGATTGATCTCCTCGACCACGTAACGGCATCGCTCGACGTTGAGCAGAACCGCGTCGGCATCGTATCCGCCAATAGCTTCGGCCTCGGCCTCGGTGACATGGGAATCGGCGACGACCGCAAAGGTGAAAAGACGCCTGCCATCCGCACACGGTTCAAGCATGACTCGACGCTCCCGGGGAACTCCCCAGTTCCCGCCTCTCGCGCATCATGTGACGGGCAATCAGGAGTTTCTGGATCTCGGATGTCCCCTCATAGAGCCTGTAGAGACGAACATCCCGGTAGAGCCGGGCCACTGCCGTCTCGTTGACGTAGCCGGCACCGCCATGAATCTGCACGGCCCGGTCCGCCACCCGTCCCACCATCTCGCTGGCGAGGTACTTCGCCTGGGAGGCGAGCCTGGTGATGGGCTCGCCGGCGGTTGCCCGGCGTGCCACATCGCGCACGAAGGCCCAGGCGGAATCGTGCTCGGTTCGGCTGTCTGCCAGCATCGCCTGAACCAGCTGGAAATCGCCGATGGGCCTGCCGAACTGACGGCGGTCCAGTGCGTGATCAAGGGCCTCGTCAATGATCCTGTCGGCCAGCCCGCAGCATGTTGCAGCCAGGTGGAGGCGGCCACGGTCGAGAACCTGCATGGCGATCCGGAAACCCTTTCCTTCGACGCCTCCGATCAGCGCCTCGGCGGGAACGTGGCAATCCTCGAAGATGACGTCGCACACGCGCGCTCCCTTCTGGCCGATCTTGTCGTAGGGAAGACCGAGGCGGATGCCGTCGCTGGAGGCATCGACAATGAAGGCGGAGATACCGTCGGCCCCCTTCTTCTGCGGATCGGTGCGGGCCATCACGGTGAAAACATCGGCCACCGGCGCGTTGGTGATGAACCGCTTGACGCCATTGAGTATGTAGCCATTCCCCTGTCGCTCGGCCCGGGTTGTCAGTGATACGGCATCGGATCCGGCTTCGGGTTCGGTGAGTGCGAACGACGCGACAACCTCCCCTCGCGCCATGCGCGGCAGCCAGGTCATCTTCTGCTGTTCGGTGCCGCCGATGACGAGGCCCTGGGATCCGATGGTTACGTTGGTGCCGAAAACGGAACGGAAGGCCGGTGCCGCGTGGGTGATGGTCCACGCCACCTCGACCTCTTCTGCAGTCGTCAGACCCATCCCTTCGTATCGTTCGGGGATTGTCAGGCCGAAGAGGCCGAGATCTCTCATGCCGGTCACGATGTCGTCCGGAATGAGGTCTTCAGTATCCACAGTGGCTTCTGCCGGAATCAGGCGTTCGTGGACGAACCGTGACAGGGTATCGAGGAGCTGTTCGAGGGTCTGCTGGTCGAGTGCCATGTCGACATCCTGTAGGAAGCGCCACGACCCTACTCCCGTGACCAAACATTCGCCAATCCCGAACGTGGCGAATCCTTGACCGCGGCTGTGTGTTTCCGGCAAAGAACGGACGTAGCGGCACGTGAGCGGACGATGGGCACACCGACTGGAATCCCGGATGGATTTGTTGCGGTCGAACCGGATGATCCCTTCGAGGGCGTTATCGGGGTGTGCTGGTACAACGACATGGGCGACGGCCGCATCGAGGTCGGTGTCCTTGCCGACGAGCGCCACGCCAACGAGTACGGATGGATTCACGGGGGTGTCATGATGACCATGGCCGATGCCGCGCTCTGCATGAACTCGCGCTGGCACGATCCGGCCGAAGGCGCCATCACGGTGAGCGCCACCAGCAACTTCGTGGCAGGCGCGAAGACCGGCGATTTCCTTGAGACAAGGACCAGGGTGGTGCGGCGCACCCGGCAGTTCAGCTTCGTGGCCTGCGAGGTCGTTGTCGGCGCCAGGGTCTGTCTCACGTCAAGCGGCGTCATCAAGCGCCTGCTTCCATGAAAGCGCAGGACATCAGGCTCTTCCGCCATTGACATGGCGAAGAGTCTCCACCCCGGATCCAGCCCCCTGTGGAAACCGGACCGACGGTTCAGGCAAAGCGGACACCGTTCTGCGCCATGGGCAGCGTAGTCACCCGCGGGCCGTCGACGGCGATGGCATTGGCGAGTGCCGGACCGGCCGGTGGTACACCGGGTTCCCCAACCCCGGTCGGTGGCGCGGTCGATGGCATGATGTGGACGTCGATGCGGCCGATGTCGGACATCCGCAAGGGTTCATAGTCGGGAAAGTTCCACTCGACGACCTCACCCTTATCGAATGTGATCTCGTTGCGCATCACGTGGCCGATCCCGTAGCCGATACCGCCTTCCATCTGCGCCCGGACGATGTCGGGATTGACTGCCACGCCGCAGTCCACCGCGCAGGTGATCCTTTCGATCGCTGTCACTCCCGCGGCGTCACGCGAGACCTCGACCACCTGCGCGACATACGTGCCGAAGGACTTGTGGACGGCAACACCACGCGCCCGGCCTGGCTCCGTTGGCCGGCCCCAGCCCGACTCCCTTGCGGCAAGCCGCAGGACACCGGCAAGGCGCCGCTGGTCCGCCGAGCCTTCCCGCAGATGGTCAAGCCGCCAGGACACGGGGTCACGTCCGGCAGCCCTGGCCGCCATGTCCATCATGGATTCCATGACGAATGCGGTATGGCTGTGACCGACCGAACGCCACCAACTCACGGTGATGGGCGACTCAAGATCGGTCAGGCCGACGAACATCCCGGGTATGCCGTAGAGCGTGTCGGGCACGCCTTCGACGGAGGAGTGATCGACACCGTTCCTGACAATCCACTGCTCGAACGATGATCCCTTGAAGATGGACTTACCGGCGATGCGATGGTCCCAGGCGATGATGTCGCCGTTGCCATCAAGACCAACGCGCACCCTGTGCGCCACGGCCGGCCGATAGGCGCCGCCAGCAAGGTCGTCCTCGCGTGACCAGACGAGCTTGACCGGCCGGGTTCGGTCGGTCATGGCAAAGGCCTGCCCGGCCTCGACGATGTAGTCCGCCGTCATGGTGGCGCGGCGTCCGAACGAGCCACCGGCATAGAGTGTATTGATCCGTATGCTCTTCATCGGCAGCCCGAGAACCGCCGCAAGTACCTGGTGTGCACCGGACGGGGACTGGCATCCGTCATGGAGCGTGATCCCGTCGGACGTCGGCTCGATGGTGCAAGTCAGAGGCTCCATGGGCGCATGACAGAGCCATGGAAGAAAGAACTCGGCTTCGACGGTTTGCGCGGAGCGATCGAGACGCGCCGAGGCTCCATCCATCCCCGGGCCTTCCCTGACGACAAATTCGGGTGGCGCATTGACCGCACCGAGAAGTGTCGTCCTGATCTCGGCGGAACTGCGGCCTTCGGCGTTCGTGAAACTCCACTCGATGGTCACCGCCTCGCGGGCCTGGAACGCCGCCCAGGTGTCGCGGGCGTAGACAACGACCCCGGCATGGGACGGCAGTATCGCGGCATTGACGAAACCTGGCACGTCACCGGCCGCCGAAGCATCCATGGACGCCACCGTTCCCCCGAAACGCGGGCTGCGCCTGACAACGGCGACAAGCTGGTTCTTCAGCTGCACATCCATGGCAAACCGGGCCGACCCGTCGATCTTGGGTCCGTTGTCCCGCCGCGATGTCCGCGGGTTGCCGATCAGCGAGAACGTAGCGGGGTCCTTCAGCGTCGGCCGATCAGGCACCTCCTTGGTCGCGGCCGTGCCAACGAACCGGGCAATGGGTGCGCTACGCCCGGCGCCAGCAATCATGCCCTTTGACAGAACCAGCTTTGACGGATCGGTATCCCATTCCTCGGCGGCAGCGGCGAGCAGCATCTCCCTCGCAGCAGCACCTGCCTGCCTGTACTGCAGATAGGAGTTGGCCATCGAGGTGGATGCACCTGTCCCCTGCGAGCGAAAGAGCAGATTGGCATAGCGCCTGACATCGGAGGGAGCAAACTCGAAAGCCACATCGACGAGTTCGACACCGAGTTCCTCCGCTATCAGGGTGGGAAGCCCGGTACTCGTCCCCTGGCCCATCTCAAAGTGCTTGACGATCACGGTCACACGGCCGTCCGAATCAATCTTCACGAAGGGGTTGAAGTAGCCGCCATCGGCTGGCGCGACAGCCAGCGCGCCACGTGGCGAAAAACCCACCACGAGTGCCACGGCAGAGGCCGTGTGGAGGAAACTCCGGCGAGAGAGGGGCACGGTCATCAGATGTCGTCCCCCAGTAGTTCGGCGGCACGCGTCACAGCTGCCCGAATTCTCTGGTAGGTGGCGCACCGGCACACATTTCCGGACAGGAAGTCGTCGATCACGTCGGTATCCGGTTCGCCGTTCTCCGCAAGGAGACCCGCTGCCGACATGATCTGTCCTGACTGGCAATAGCCGCATTGCACAACATTGAGTTCGGCCCAGGCCTGCTGCACGGCGCGTCCTTCCCTCGTGGCAAGTCCCTCGATGGTTGTGATCTCGGCGCCTTCGACATCCTCCGGCAACGTCACGCAGGACCGGACAGGAACACCATCTACGTGCACCGTGCACGCTCCGCAGGAAGCAACGCCACAACCGTACCTGGTACCGGTCAGCTTCAGTTCGTCACGCAGAACCCACAGCAGTGGCATGCCGTCCGGCACGTCGACTTCGACAACGTGGCCGTTGACTTTCAGCATCGTTCGCATCTCCGACTCCCTGAATCTCCGAATATCCTGCAGCACGGGCCCGAAATTCACATCCTACTCGACATTCCGAGTGCATTCGCGTCCTACCACGGGCTTGGGACGTTCCAGCTCAAGCGTGGCCCGGGCACAGGAACGCGCCAGGAAGGAAGGCATCCATGGAGCGGCCGGCCCGATAAGCGCGTCGCCATTGCCGTGCTTGACGCATGACCTGGGCTGCAAACACACTGCCCCGAGAGGGCCGGGAAAGGCGGGTTGCGCTTCCTGTTCGCCGTTTGCAAGGCCTGCAACGCATGGGTCATCGCGAGGAGACCGACATGGGCCGATACGAGACCTCGATCGCGCGATACCGGGAGGCGTGCACGGTGCTGGCTGGAGGTGTGTCAAGCAACTTCCGCTATCACCCCATTCCCGTTCCACTTGCCATCGAGCGTGGCGAAGGGCCTCATTTGTGGGATGCCGACGGCAACCGCTACATCGACTTTGTCAGCGGCAACGGTCCGGCATTTCTCGGGCACAGCCCCGGACCGGTGCTTGACGCGGTGCGCACATCCCTGGACACCGGACAGGCCTTCACCACTGTCCATGCCGGCGAGATTGCCCTGGCGCAACGCATCAGGGAGATCGTTCCCTGTGCGGAACTGGTGCGGTTCGATACGTCCGGGACACAGGTGGACCAAATCGCCATGCGCCTTGCCCGCCACCACACCGGCCGTACCAGGGTGGTGAAATTCGAGGGCCACTATCACGGATGGGCGGACAACATCTTTGCCAGCGTGGCTCCCGAACTCAACCGCGCCGGGCCTCGCGACCACCCGGAAGTGCTTGCCCAGAGCAGCGGTCAGCCCGACAACATCCGCGACAACCTCATCGTTCAACCTTTCAACGATGTTGAGGTGCTCGAGGAGACCCTGTCACGCCACGGCATCGAAACTGCCGCCGTCGTGGTGGAGCCGGTGGCCTGCAACTGCGGCGTCATCGAACCCGTACCCGGTTATCTCGAGGCACTGCGGCGCCTGTGCGACCAGCATGGAATCGTGCTCATTTTTGACGAGGTCATCACCGGTTTTCGGGTGGCCCTGGGAGGTGCCCAGCAGCGGTACGGCGTCACCCCTGATGTGGCCGTCTTTGCCAAGGCCATGGCCAGCGGCTTCCCCCTTGCCGCGGTCGCCGGACGCAGCGCCATCATGGAAGGGGTCACCCAGGGCGCGGTTCACGGCGGCACATACAATGGCATCACGTCAAGCATCGCCGCGGGCATTGCCACCCTTGACATGCTTGCCGCCGATGAAGCCGCGATCTACGACAAGGTGGAGCGGGACGGCCAGCGGCTTATGGCCGGGCTTGCTGAATGCGGCCGAAGGCGCGGCGTGCCATTGCACGTACAGGGACTTGGTAGCATCTTCTCTACCGTCTTTACTAATACCCCGCCTCTCGTTGACTATCGCGACTACAAGGCGACCGATACGCCCATGCGCGAGGCCTTCATCCAGGGGCTGCAGGACCGAGGGGTGCGCGTGACGCTTCGCGGAACCTGGTTCGTCCCGGCCGTGTTGAGCGATGACGACATCGACCAGACTCTCGATGCTGCCGACGCAGCCCTCGCCACCCTCTAGCAGTGGTCACAGGCGACGGGCGTTTACAAATCCGGCGAATCCGGTAAGGCTTTACCAGGAAACGCCAGCCGGGGATTGATCCTGATGAGTGGCCTGTTACTCAGCGACATTTCCAAGAAATTCGGATCCATCACAGCCGTCACTGACATCAACCTCGAGATACCGGATGGCCGGTTCGTGTCCTTCCTCGGTCCCTCCGGATGCGGCAAGACAACCCTGCTGCGCCTGATCGCCGGTCTCGAAACGGCGACGACGGGACGCATCATGCTCGACAACGAGGATCTGACCGACAGGCCGACCCACAACAGGAACATCGGCATGGTGTTCCAGTCCCTGGCGCTGTTCCCCCATCTTTCCGTGGGCGAGAACATCACCTACTCGCAGCGAATCAGGGGCATCGACAAGGCAGCGCGAAAGCGGCGTGCCGAGGAACTCCTCGAACTGGTGCGTCTGCCGGGAGTTGCCGATCGCAACATCGCACAGCTTTCCGGCGGTCAAAGGCAGCGCGTGGCAATTGCCCGGGCGCTCAACCTGGAACCGAAACTGTTCCTGCTGGATGAACCTCTGTCGGCACTTGATGCCAAGCTGCGAGAGGACATGCAGGTCGAATTGCGCATGCTGCAGGAACGCCTGGCGATCACGACCATCGTGGTCACCCATGATCAGCGCGAAGCAATGACGATGTCGGATGAAGTGGTGGTCATGTCGACGGCGCGCGTCCAGCAGATGGGACCGCCTCTGGAGATTTACCGCAACCCGGCTTCCGCGTTCGTTGCCGAGTTCATCGGCACCAGCAATCTCATCAGGGCACGTCTGGACAGCGGTTCCACCTGTGTCATCGCCGGGCGCCCATGCCAGACCAGCGGAGTCCCGGACCAGCTTGGCGCGGGAGCCAGCGTCATCGTCTCGATCCGTCCGGAAGACGTTCACGTGTATCCGGAAAGCCGGGACGGCGCCAATCAGCTCGACGGTGTCGTCACCTTCGTGCGCGACGTGGGTGCCAGCGTCGAGACCTTCGTCGAATGCGACGGCCTGCAGATCATCGCCATGGCGACACCAAAGGAACGACCCGACGTTCACAAGGGCGAAAAGGTCAAGGTCGAACTGCCGGCCGAAAGTTGCGTGGTCCTCAAGGCATGAGTGATGCCGCCGTGAATCGTCAACAGGATGACGCCGTCGGGCCGCTCTGGAGGGAGCAGTTCCTGCTGCCCCTGAAACGCTTTCCCATCGGTCTCTATCCGACGTTCATGATGGGTGTTTTTTTTCTCATTCCCTTCATCATCATGCTGGTGGTGAGCTTCTTTGCACGGACGGAATCAACCTACGAGCCGGGCTTCGAGTTCACCCACTATGCCCGCTTCTTCTCACCGCTCTTCACCACGCACCTTCTGGTCTCGGTGCAGTTCTCCGTTCTCGCCAGCATTCTGTCGGTCGCGGCGGCGGTCCCCTTCACCTACTTTATCAGCCGGTTCCGGAGGCGCCCGCAGGTCGTTGCGCTGGTCTTCCTGCTGTGCGTCCTGACGCTCTCCGAGGTTATCGTCGCCTACTCCCTGTCGGTTGTGATGAGCCGATCGAGCGGTCTGCCGAGCTTTGTGGAGTGGCTCGGTCTCATTGACAAGGCGCGCTCCTGGTATCCCGGTTATCTGGCCAATCTCTTCGGTCTGAGCTTCTTCAACATTCCGTTTGCCGTTCTCATCCTGTTTCCCTCCTGTACCAGGCTCGACCGGGAACTGACCGAAGCGGCACAGACCATGGGTGCGTCGCCATTCCGGAGTTTCACGACGATCGTGCTGCCGCTGCTTGACCGGACGATCATGGCGGCCCTCGTGCTCCTCTTCGTGTTCACCATGGGCGCCTTTGTCACCCCGTCCTGGCTCGGCCGCCCCGAGGACACGATGATGGCCCAGCTGATCACCAATCAGGCGCTCAATCGCGGGAACATCCCGTTTGCAGCGGCGCTCTCCATGTTCTTCATGGCGGTGACAATCATTCTCAGCCTGATCACGGTCAGGCTGCGCCGCGGTGACCGGGTGGGACAGACATGAACCTGGTGCGCTGGAGCAAGGCGGCCTTCATCATTGCCATGTTCGGCATGCTTGCCGCGCCCCTGGTCATCGTTGCCGGTGTGTCGCTCAACTCCAAGAAGCTCATGTTCTTTCCACCCAAGGGACTCTCCTTGCAGTGGTACCCGGCAGTGTTCGAAACCAACCAGTGGCTGGAGGCCCTGACCACGAGCGTGATCATTGCCATTTCCGCCGGCATCTTTGCCATTTCGATTGCCTTGCCGATCGCCTACTTCCTGTGGCGTCACAAGGTGCTCTACGCCAAGGCGCTCTTCCTGGCTGGGATCGTTCCCTTCGCCCTGCCACCTGTGATCACGGCTCTGGGCATGCTGATTTTCTGGGTCGAGGTCGGACATGTCGGGCAGATCTGGAACATCATGATCGGCCATGGTGTCTTTCTGGTGACCCTGCCGCTGGTGATGATCTCCCTTGGCCTGGAATCCATCGACGACGAGATACTCGAGGCTTCACGCACCATGGGGGCGGATTCGCGGCGCGTCTTCACGACCATCATCTTTCCCATGGTGTTGCCCTACATGGTGGCGGGCTACGCCTTCGTCGTCGTGCTGTCGATGAACGAGTACATCATCTCGTTCTTCCTCGGACAGGCCGCCACCGTCACTCTGCCGGTGCAGCTTCTCGCCAGCCTGAGATCCGGCTACTCGCCGATCATCGCTGCCGTTTCCGTGATGTTCATCCTGTTCGCCGTCGTCGTCTTCAGCCTCGTGGCCCGGTTCGGCGATCTCCCGAAACTGCTCGGTGCGTGGACACCAAGGGAGTAGGTACCTTGTATATTCTTTATGGTGGCAACCTGACCCGGGCGCTGGCAGTTCAGATGGTGCTGGAGGAATCCTCGCTCGCCTATGAACTCCGCAATGTCGACATCTCGACCCAGCAGCACCGCAGCGAGGCGTTTCGCGCCATCAATCCCGCCGGATACGTACCGGCCCTGGTGACTCCGGAGGGAACCGTGCTGCACGAGGCTGCAGCCATCTGCCTGTGGTTGGCGGACAGGCACGCAATCGAGGAAATGGCGCCCCTGCCAACAGACCCGTTGCGCGGAATCTTCCTCACCAAGCTCTTCTACTTCACCAACGACATCCAGCCGGCGCTCAAGCATTGCTACTACCCCCGGCGCTGGGCGCTGAGGGACGAGGACGCACAGGCCTTTCGCAAGCACTCACAGGCGATGGCAGCGGAACGCTGGCAGGTTCTCGAGGATTGGCTGGAAGCGAATGGACCCTACCATCTTGGCGACAGGGTCAGCCTGCTGGATATCCATCTCAGCGTCTGGGTCTGCTACGGCTTCGACAGGACCCTCGACGTTCTGGACACCATGCCGGCGACACGACGCCTCTTCGATCTGGTTCACGCCCGTCCGGTCAGCGGACCCTTGCTGGACAACCTGATCGCGACCCTCGACAGTCACCGGGACGACCCCTGACCCGCCATACCCCGCATCCTGGGCGAAGGATCATCGGCTCATCCCCAGTTGGCGCGGAAGGCCCTCAGGAAGTTTCCGCCGAGGAGCCCGGCGATGTCGGTCTCATCCCAACCACACCCGAGAAGGCGGTCGGTGATGCGGTGCAGGTCGCCGTGGCTGCGGCAGTCGGCAAGATAGCGGTCCTCGATATGGTTGCTGAAGGCCTCGGCGTAGGCCCTGATGGCGGCCGGATAGTTCTCCAGGGTGAAGGCGGTGATGTGGTTCACCTCATTGCTGTCGGCCACAGCCGGCAGATCGGTCCCGATGCCGACATGATCGATCCCGGCAAGGGTTACGACGTGATCGAGATGGCGCATGAAGTCATCCAGTGACGGGTGTCGCCGGCTGTCGCCATCCCAGCACATCGGTCCATAGATGCTGATACCGATGACCCCACCCGATTCGGCGATCGCCCGAATGGCGTCATCAGACTTATTGCGCAGGGCCGGCGTGACCGAGCGTGCGTTCGCGTGGGTTGCGAGGACAGGCCTTGTCGACGCCGTGGCCGCCTCGACGGACGTTGTCTGGCCGACATGGGAAAGATCGATCGCCATGCCAAGGGAGTTCATCATGGCGATGACCTCGCGGCCCTTGGCCGTGAGACCCCGATCCTCCGGTTCGAGGCATCCGTCACCCAGGAGCGTGCGGCGATTGTAGGTGAGCTGGGCCACGCGCAGACCCAGTTCATGGAGCATCACCAGCCGCTCGAGCCTGTCGCCGACGGGACGGAGATTCTGCCAGCCCATGATCAGGCCGGTGGTGCCGTCCGTGTGGCAGGCCTCGATGTCCGCTGCCCTCCTCACCAGGCGCCAGCCCGAATCGGGCTTCGCGAGTATGGCAAGCCAGCGCGCCATGCCGTCCATGGCCTCCTCGAAATCGGCCTCGAAGTGGCTCACCGTCATGTTGACGGCCGTTACCCCGGCGCGGCGCAGCACACCCGGATCGCCGTCGCCGTGGAAGTTGAGACCATCGATGATGAGAGAGCGTTCGTGGAGAGTCGTCATGACGCCTCCTGGTTCGCGAAGTGGGGCATGACGTCTCGGGCAAATCTCTCCATGGACGCCATGACATCCCCGTGACTTGCGCCAAAGGACATGTTGCAGAGGAGATCCATGATGTCGAGGTCGTCATAGTCGCCCAGCTTGTCGACGACCTCCCCGGCCGTTCCGATCGGCAGCGCATCGGCAATGTCATCCATCGTCTCGGCGATATCCAGTGGCAGGATCCCCCCGTTCGACACCGTGCCAGGAGTGCTGAAGACGTTGCAGAATCTGCGGTGGTTGTCGTAGGCCATGGCGATCTTTTCTCGCCTGTCAGCCTCGTTTGCCGCAACGTAGACCATGCGCAGCATGGAGAACCGTGCACCTTTACAGGCCATACCACCGTCACGGCGGGCATCGTTGAAGGCGCCGGCCTGCATTCGCACCGTCTCCTGACCACCCCTCAGCGGTGTCGTCTGCACGTGATAGCCGCGGCGGACCGAGTGGTAGATCGCCTCGTAACCCAGTGCGGCAATCCACAGCGGAATGGGTTTCTGAACCGGATGGGGCGTGATGGCGACAGGCTCGAAGTCGTACCACCGGCTCTTCCAGCCGGTTTCCCGGCCCGACAACAGCGCCTCTAGAAGCGCCAGGGCATCGTCAAAACGCTCCCGGCTCTCTTCCGCAGGCACGTTGAACCTGTCGAACTCGTAGGCGAAGGCGCCGCGACCGACACCGAGTTCCAGCCTGCCCTCCATCAGGCAGTCGGCCTGACAGATCTCCCCGGCGAGCCGGCGCATGTCATGAACGGGAAGGACGAGGACGGACGTGATGATGCGGATCGCGCGCGTCCGGCTGGCGACCTTGACGGCCGTCAGCAAGGGCTGGGGATGGGTGAGATAGTTGATGAAGTGATGCTCGGGAATGCACAGGGTGTCGAAACCCAGCGCCTCGGCGAGAACACTTTCCTCCACGGCGTCCTCATAGAGACGGTACGCCGGGTAGGAGAGATCGGGCCAGTAGCACGGAAGATAGAAGCTGAATCGCATGGCACAACAAAGGTCACGAACGTTGACCCGGCGTCAACCCGTGATGATGGTTCTTCCACCATTGGGCCGGTTCACGGTAGACTCCCAGCCGAGGTGGCCCCGTCCTGCAGGCGAGGCCCGCCGCACATGTGGACCAACCACTGCTCACGGGAGGAGCACAATGACCCCGATCATGGATATTGACGAATTCCGTTCACGCCTCGCCAACCACGACATCTCGCGCCGCGACGTCAACAGGGTGCTGGCATCGGCTGGTGTGGCCACCGTTGTCATGCCGCTCGTCGCGAGTCACGCCCAGGAAGAAGAGGAAGAGGCAGACTACGACATCGACAGTGACCTGACGGTCTTCACCTGGTCCGGTTACGACATTCCGGAACTCCATTCGAGCTACATAGACAAGCACGGCAGGACTCCGGCCTTCACGCTGTGGGGCGAGGAAGAAGAAGGGTTCCAGAAGATGCGCGCGGGGTTCAAGCCGGACATTGCGGCGCCCTGCACTTACAGCCTTCAACGCTGGTGGGATGCCGGACTGCTCGCGCCACTGGACACATCCCGTCTTGAACACTGGGACGACGTGTTTCCCAGCCTGCAGACCGTGACCGGAGCGGTCATCGAGGGGAACCAGGTCTTTGTTCCCATCGACTGGGGCAACAGTTCGGTCCTGTTCCGTCCGGATCTGGCTCCGGAGTACGCCGGCCCGGACAACCATTCCTGGATGATCCTGTTCGACGAGAAGTATGCCGGACGCCTGGGAATCTACGATTCAGTCGACGGTGTCTTCGGTGTGGTCGGCGCACTCATAGGCGCGGAGGATCCCTTCGACATGACCGACGAGGAACTCGAGGAAGCAGCCACGTGGATGCGCAAGCAGCGCGAAGTCCTGCGCTGGTACTGGACCGACATCACGGCTGTCGAGCAGGGCCTCGCAACGGGCGAACTCGTCGCCTCCTATGCCTGGAACAGTTCCGTCGTTGAACTCAAGAAGCAGGGTGTCGACATCGAGTACATGAACCCGAAGGAAGGTATCTACACCTGGGTGTGCGGAAATGTGCACATCGCCACCGGTGAAGGGTCCGACGACAAGACCTACGATTTCCTGAATGCCATGTCGGCGCCCGAAACCGGTGAATTCATCATCAACAACTACGGGTACGGTCATTGCAACCAGAAGGCATTCGATCTGGTGGACCAGGCCACACTCGACGATCTCGGAATCTCCGATCCGGTGGCCTTCATGAAGGACAGCCGCTTCTTCGACGAGATCAGGCCGGAAGTCCGCGAGAAGTACATCGCGCTCTTCGACGAAATCAAGGCCGGTTTCTGATCCTGGTCACGATGCGTCAGCGGGCCTGCACGGCCCGCTGACGCATGAGTTGTGAATGATGCCGCAAAGGGATCCCCCGGACCGGCAGAGCGTGGGGCGCATTCTCTCTCATCGGGCAGGTGCGACGCCGGATGCACCCTTCATTCTGTCGGACCAGCGTACCCTCACCTATGGTGAGGCCCATCGAGACTCCAACAGGCTCGCCAACGGAACGACGGCACTTGGCATTGAGGCCGGAGAAGCTGTCCTGGTGGCAATGCCGAATGTCTTCGAGTTCATCCTGGTGTGGCTTGGACTGGGCAAGACGGGCGCCGTCCAGGTTCCCGTCAACACCGCCTTGCGCGGCACTCTTCTCACCCACATCATCAATGATTCGGCCGCACGAACAATGATCACGGCGGCCGGTTTTCTCGACCGCCTCGGCGAGGTGGCCGACGATCTACGGCACCTCGAACGCCTTATCGTCTTCGACCCCTCAAGTACGCGCGCCACGCTGCCGCACGCGCTTTCTCACCTCGACATGATCGATTTCCCTCTTCTTCTCGAAGCAGAGGACACACCGCTTGGCGACCTTCCGCGCCACCACGATCTCAAGGCTGTGATGTACACCTCGGGCACCACGGGGCCCTCCAAAGGGGTCATGATTTCCCATCGCCAGGCCTATGGCTATGCCCACGGAAACTTCGAACTCATGGAGCTCGAACCGGGCGATGTCTACTACGCACCGCTGCCGCTCTTCCACATCGCCGGACAGTGGGCCATGTGCTACTCCTCGATGATCGCCGGCTCGGCAGCGGTGGTGACGGAACGGTTCAGCGTCGAACGCTTTTGGGCCGATGCCAGAAGGTTCGGGGCATCGGTCACGTTCTTTCTCGGAGCCATGGCCAACTTCCTGGCGCGTCAACCCCGGCAGCCCGATGACAGCGACGTCCCTATCGAACGTGCACTCATCGTCCCGATGTTTCCGGATGCCGGCGATTTCGCGAGGCGGTTCGGCATGAGGATCAAGACCACCTATGGGTCAACGGAAGTGTCCGCGCCACACCGCATGGACTGGAACGATCCCGACTGGAAGACCTGCGGCAAACTGGCTGACGAACTCTACGAGGCGCGGATTGTCGATGCCAACGACGAGGAGGTGCCGGACGGGACTATCGGCGAGTTCGTCATTCGCGGCAGGGAGCCCTGGCTCCTCATGTCGGGCTACTGGCGGCACCCGGAATGGACGGAGAAGGCCTGGTCCAACCTGTGGCTCCACTCGGGCGATGCCATGATGAGAAAGGCCGACGGCCGCTACTACTTTGTCGACCGCATGAGTGATTCCATCCGCAGGCGCGGCGAGAACATTTCCTCCCTCGAGGTGGAGAACGAGATCAACCTCCACGCGGATGTCCTTGAATGTGCCGTCTTCCCCGTGCCGAGCGAACATACCGAGGACGAAGTCATGGCAACGGTGATTCCGAAGCCCGGATGCACGCTCGACCCGGAAGCCCTCATCCATTTCCTCGAACCACGGATGGCCCGTTTCATGGTGCCGCGCTACATCGACATCGCAGAAAGCCTTCCCAAGACTCCCACCGGAAAGATCAGGAAGGTGGCCCTGCGCCAGGCGGGGGTCACGGCACACACCTTCGACCGCGAGAAGACAGGTGTCACCCTGATACGATGACTCTGGTCGGCGCGGCACCAACGGTGCATGATGTCCACCGCATCTTGCGATTCAGTGATGACACTCGCTCCTGACGACATTGCCCTCTACCACCGGGATGGCTATCTCCTTCTGCCGGGATTCTTCTCGGATGCGGAACTGGCCCCGCTTCGCCGGGCGATCGACGAGGATCCAGGAATTGGCGGGCGCCTTGCGACCATTCACGATGGCAGTGAAAGGACGCAGCACGACTATCTTGGCTGGGTGCGCCACGGTGATGACTGGCTCGGCACGGCAACCCGACTCGCCCGCATCGTGGAGGGGGCCGAAGCCCTGATCGGCGAACCCGTCTATCACTACCATTCGAAGATCGTCCAGAAGCCCGCCGGTCGCAGTGGCCGGGTTGTCTGGCACCAGGACTTCGGGGGCTGGTACCAGGATGGGTGTCTCAAGCCGGACATGCTGACCTGCATCGTGGCACTGACCAGGGCGACGGAGGAAAGCGGATGCCTTCACATGCTGAAGGGTTCTCACCACATGGGCAGGGTCGATCGCATCCGTGACGATCACGCCTACTCCAACATTCATCCGTTGCGCGCCAAGGCCATGCTGGAACGTTTCGAGGATGTGGCCATCGAACTAGAACCGGGTGACGGCCTCTTCTTCCACGGCAACACCGTGCACGCCTCAGGCGACAACCGGGCTTCCTGGAACCGCATTCTCCTGGAGTTCTCCTACAACGCGATGAGCAACGCTCCGGTGTTCCCGAACCAGGAACACCACGCATTCAAGAAGTTGACGAAAGCCTCTGACGATTCACTCACGCGGGGCACCTACGACGGTGTCTTTTCGTCCACCCCGCTCATCGATCTTGAGGATCCCGACGACGAGGGTTACACGATCTTCGTGCGCGACAGTTTTCCCGATCTCAGCTGAAGGCATCCAGATCCCCTGATTCGCACAGGCCTGCCAGCTCTGGTCATGTGTGCCGCCGTCGCTGTCTCAATCCATGATGCGGCCGGCGCGACCGTCCATGAGGTTCGCGAATCAGCTGTCCAATTCTCTCCGCAAGCGGCTCAATTGCATCCGCACTGCCTGGCGCGCTTCGCCCTGAGCACACAACCATCGAACGTCAGGCCTCTTCACGCGATCCTGACGCCAGCACCTGCCACCGGTCTTGTGGCGCCCTCTGCGTAGAGATCACTGCCACCTGACGACAGCTCTTCATAGCCCCTGATGACGTCGTAGGGATCCTGGAAATCCTGGACCCAGCCAAGGAATGGCCGGTGGATGTTGAAGCCGAGCAGACGCGCCAGTCGTTCGGGCATCTCCCTCACCTCTTCGGGCGTCACGGAGAGATACCAATTCTGCTCCTGACGCAACCAGCCAAGACAGAAGCCCGTGAACATGCCGATACGCCAGACGTCCGGTGTGAGATTGCGCCCGCCACCGTGATAGACGCCGCCGACAAAGACGCAGAACGACCCCTTCGTCATGACCGCGGCACAGGTCTCGTCACCACGCGGCACCCTTTTGTCGTCCCACTTGTGGCTCCCGGGAATGATCCGCGTGGCGCCGTATTCTTCCCTGAAATCCGACAGGGCCCAGAAGACCGTCGATGTTGCGTTGCGTTCGCTGGGATGGGAAAGCGGATAGAGCAGATCGTCGCGATGCAGCGGTTGCGGAGTCTCGTCCGGCCCAACCGCCGTGATCGAGTTCGAGTTGAGCTGGTAGTTCTCGCACCACGGCAACAGCGTCAGGTCCATGATGTCGAGCACCCGCTCGTGGAGAACAAAGTCCTGGACCCGCCGGGACTTTCCGAAGAGTGAATGGAGGCGCTTTGTCTTGTAGCCGACGAAGTTGCCGTTGCCACACGGCTTGCGCTGAAGATAGGGATCGAGGTCCCCGAGAAGGGCGTCGATTGTCGCGTGATCGATGGCGTCCCTGACGATGATGCAGCCGTCGCGCTCGAGAATGGCGCCGATCTCTTCGCTGGACGTATCGGGATCAACCGTCGTGATGGTGGGCGCACTCATCTCATCTCCCTCCCCGCAATCCTGTCCTCTCGGATCCTACAAGATCTCCAGACCCACTCCAGCCCATCAACTGAAACACCTCATGGCAACCACGGCACGCACGATTTGGAACGATTTCCGGGCTTTGGTACACCAATCATGCGAGATTTTCCCTGATCATCCCTTTCATTTCTACGGATTATACGTATGTTGAGTCAGGAACCTATGAATCCATTGCCAGGAGAGTCTGCCATGCCCACTGTGAGCGCCCTTGAGTTTCAGCGCAAGTTCGGCCGCTTTCAGCACGAAGCGCGGCGAGAACCGGTGGAGATAACCCGGCATGGACGCCGCGAGTTCGTGCTCATGTCTTCGGAGCACTATGACTGGCTCAAGGCTTCGGCGCAGCGCAGCCATCGCACGAAGGCTGCCACCGACATGGTGATCGACGCGGTGGAGCGTGCCGAAATGCATTTGGAGCACAAGCCGCTTGACGATCTGCTGAAGTAACAACTAAGCGGTGGCACTTCCCCATCCGGAGCCGGGACTTGTCGTCCGCTACGACTACCTCTGGACACATGAGGCCACCACCGGTCGCGACCAGGGAAAGACCCGTCCAACCTGTCTGATAGCTGCTACCGATCCCGCCGTGTTTCCAAGCTACGTCGTGCTGCTGGCGATCACCCACACACCACCCACGGAGGAAACGGTGGGTATAGAAATCTCAGCACGCGTCAGACAGGCGCTGAGCCTCGACGACACACCGAGTTGGGTGATCGTGTCCGAGTACAACATTGATGAGTGGCCCAATGCCGGGCTGTCACCGCTGCCCGGCCGGCCTGACGTTTTCGCCTACGGCTTCATTCCGCCAGGACTGTTCGCACAGATCAAGTCCGGTTTCCTTGAACTGGCCCGCTCGAAGAAGAGCCGCGCCGTGCATCGCTGACCGCATCGTGCTGTGCTCCTTAGGACAAGAAAGCGGGAGTGGGTGCGGCTCCGTCTCGGAGTCCCGCACTCGCCTTCTCCGCGGCAGGCAACTTCGGGAAAACCGGCGATTTCCTCAAGACAAATGCCCTCCGGAGCGCTCAAGCGCGAATGCCGCCTTGATCTCCGGGTGACCGGGCGGTCAAGACTGCAGCCCTTGTCTCCCTTGACGGCCCGTGTACTTCCGTTTCAGTTCGGCCCTGTGGCGGCGTTCGCCGACCCAGCGAAAACCGCCAAACCAGACCTCGTTCACCTTGCCATCGCGGCTGCATTCCAGTCTTGCGGGTTCGCCGTGAATGCCATAGCCACCGGAAAGACTGATGGTTCCCTGGCGCTGTCCGGTTACGGTGATCTCGTCGGCGTCCTTGAATGGATCGAGAAGGCTCGGCTGCGCCACGAGAACGCGGTTGCCGAAGGCCACGAGATCGACCGCCTCTGCTGAACTCCACCACCTGCCGGTCCATGATTCTGTGGATGGTCCCGGAAGCGGATTGTCCCGAAATGTCCTGAGGATCCGCACGATGCCTTCCGCCCAGGTCTCGGCAGGACCGTCGTTGGCATTGGTGAGCACGGAAAAACAGATCCCGGAGCCCGGCAACATCACGGTTCTGCTTCGGACACCCTGGAACGCACCGCCATGGCCAGTCCACTCCAGTCCGCCAACGAACCCCAGGCACATGCCGAGGCCATAACCGCCGTCTTCCGACGTATGGGGATCGCGCCACTGCCAGCGGATCATGGCCCGCCGGCTCTCGGGACTGAGGACACTCCGCCTGGAGTCGGGATCGAGAGTTGCGAAGAAGCGGACCAGGTCGCCTGCCGTCGAGACGAAACCGGTGGCCGCCGCCAGGGCATGCGTGGGATTGTCGGCGGGAATGACGAAACGAGTGCCCAGCGGAAGCTCGTTGCCGTGCCCCCGTGCCAGGAGCGCTCCTCGGGCAACCGGCATGTCGGGCGTCGTTTCGCGGAGACCCGATGCGCGGACAATGTTCCGCGTGATCCACGACCCGTAGGTTTCGCCCGTGATGGATTCGATCACCAGGCCGAGCAAGCCAAACCCATGGTTGGAGTACTTCATGCGGCTGTCGGAAGGGATGACGAGCGGCTCGGCAAGGGCCGCACGAAGCTCGGCTTTGTCGGCAAAGGCGCGCTCGTCGCTCCACTGGCCCGCATCCCGGCCATCCCGCACGACACCGGCGCCGTGGGAGAGGAGTTGAGAGAGCGTGGCCCTGGCTACTGACGGGTGAAGTCCCTCGACGTATGCACCCGCCGGATCGTCAAGACGCAGCTTCCCTTCTTCCTTCAGACGAAGAATGGCCGTTGCGGTGAAGCTCTTGGAGTGGGAGGCAACCCGGAATCGGTGGCGCGCAGTCATCCGTTCGCGTCGCACGATATCGGCATGGCCATAGGCCTTCTCGAAGACCAGGCGCCCCCTGTTCGCGAACGCAAGGACACAGCCCGGTTGCCGGGTCAGACGCATCTGGAAGTCGAGCCATTCGTCTACATAGCGAATCGCGTTGTTGAGCCACTTCCTCATGCATCCTCTCCGTTCACCATCCGGTTTGCTGAATGACGGTCATGCCTCACGTCGGCGTACGCATGCGCTCGCCTTCGCGCAGAAGGGCGCCGACACGCGTTGCGAGAAGAGTGTCGAGCCAGTCGGGGTCCATTTCGGGCACCGAGGCAAGAAGCATCTCCGTGTACTCATGATGCGGCGGTTCCAGGACTTCGTTGGTGGCGCCATGCTCGACCACCCTGCCCTCGAGCATCACCACGATCTCGTCCGATATGACTTTCACGGTGGCGAGGTCGTGTGTGATGAAGAGGTAGGAAACGCCAAGCTCGTTCTGCAGCCGTTGCAGAAGTTTCAGGATCTCCGCTGCAACGAGCTGGTCGAGCGCCGAAGTCACCTCGTCGCAGATGATGAGATCCGGCCGGGCGGCAAGGGCGCGGGCGATGGCGATACGCTGCTTCTCGCCGCCCGAGAGTTCGGACGGATAGCGGCTTGCATAGTGGTGAGGCAACTCGATCTGCTCCAGCAATTCCCTGACCCGATTCTGCTTCTTCGCGCCTCTCATGGAAAAGTAGAACTCCAGTGGACGGCCCAGGATTTCCTGGACTTTCTGGCGTGGATTGAGCGCGACATCGGGCATCTGATAGATCATCTGCAGTCGGCGCAGCATCTCCTTGCTCCGCTCGAAGAAACGGGAACGAAGGTCCTGGCCATCGAAGAGGATGCGTCCGGCTTCGGGCGGCAGGAGGCCGGTGATGACGCGCGCCAACGTACTCTTGCCGCTTCCGGATTCGCCGACCAACGCGACCGTCTTGCTCCTGGAAACGTCGAGACTCACCTGCCTGAGCACCGGAATGCCATCGATGTAAGATGCCGTCACGTCGCTCACCTCGAGCAGACGCTGCCCGCGCTCCGGGTGATCAACCCTCTCACCACCTCCCTTGCGCGCCGACAGGAGTGCCCGTGTGTAGCTCCTGCGAGGACTGGCAAGAAGGGATGATGTGCGGCCCTCCTCCACGAGGTCGCCGTGGCGCAGGACCATGATTCGATCGGCCACCTGCGAGACCACGGCCAGATCATGGGTGATGTACATGGCTGCCGAGTTGAGGTCCCTGATGGCGTCCTTGATGGTCGCAAGAACCTCTATCTGCGTGGTCACGTCGAGTGCTGTTGTCGGCTCATCAAAGACGATCAGATCGGGGCTGCATGCCATCGCCATCGCCACCATGGCGCGCTGCAGCTGACCGCCCGATACCTGGTGCGGGAATCTCCCGCCGATCCTGTCGGGTTCCGGAAGGTTGAACCGACGATAGATCGCGCGTGCGTTCTGTTCCGCCTCGGCCCGGGCGAGAACGCCGTGGCGAACCGGCGCCTCGGCGTATTGGCGGATCAGGCGATGGGCGGGATTGAAGGATGCAGCGGCACTCTGTGCCACATAAGAGGCCCGCCGTCCGCGAATCCCGCGTAACGCCTTGCGTGAAGCCGTAGTGAGTTCGATACCGTCGAATACAATGCTGCCTCCGATTATCCGGCAGCCGGTGCGACAGTAACCCATGCTGGCAATGCCGATCGTTGACTTGCCGGCACCCGACTCTCCGATAAGCCCCAGCACCTCTCCGCGATCGATATGGATGTCGACACCGTTGACGATTGTCGCCCAGCCGTCCTTCTGAAAGCCCTCGATCACAAGGTTCGTCATGGTCAGCAGACGGGTCATCGCGTCAGTACTCGTCTCGCAGGCCTGCCGCCTTGCGCAGGAACCAGTCCACCACCAGGTTCACGCCGATGGTGATGAATGCGATAGCAAATGCCGGGATGAGGGCATTATAGACACCGAAGGTGATCACGCCGGAGTTCTCCTTCACCATGCTTCCCCAGTCGGCCATGGGAGGCTGCAGTCCGAGCCCCAGGAAACTCAGGGCACTGAGGAACAGGAAGACGAAACAGAAGCGCAGCCCGAACTCGGCGATGAGTGGCGGCAGAGTGTTGGGAAGAATCTCGCGGCGCATGAGCCATAGCAATCCCTCGCCTCGCAGACGCGCCGACTCGACATACTCCGTCACCACGATGTCCATGGCGACGGCACGGGACAGGCGATACACGCGAGTCGAATCGAGAATCGCGATGACGAGGACCAGCACCAGCGTGGACGTGCCGGCGACCGACAGGATGATGAGGGTGGGATAGGCCATCATAATATCGACGATACGACTGACCAGCTGGTCGACCCAGCCACGCATTGTGGCTGCCAGGAAGCCGAACGTCATGCCGATAAAGAACGACAGACCCGTGATGAGAAGGGCGATGCTGATCGTGTTCCGCGCGCCGTAGAGCAGGCGTGTCAGGAGGTCGCGGCCGAGGTGGTCGGTACCGAGCCAGGCCTTGCCTTCGACACGGTTCCCGTTGAGTTCGGACCAGCAGGGTCCTCTCTGGCTGACGGCCTCATCGGAACAGTCCATGGCCCAGAAGCCGGGCTCCCAGCCCCGACCGATGATCTCTGTTTCGGGATACGGTGCGAGAATTGGCGCAAACGCGAAGGCAATCACATTGAGGGCAATGATGATGAACCCGAGCTGGGCACTCCACGGGACCTTCAGGAAGGATCGCGTCAGCCGGGCAATCACTTTGGGTGCCTCAGGCGTGGATTGGCGAGAATCGAGAGGATATCCGCCGTGAGATTGAGAAAGATGAAGGTGGCGGCGAAGATCAAACCGCTGGCCTGAACGACAGGGAGATCCCGATTCGATACCGAATCAACCAGCAGTTGACCAAGTCCCGGATAGACAAAGACCACCTCGACAACCACCACTCCGACGACCAGGTAGGCAATGTTGATCACAATGACGTTGATGATGGGTGCCAGCGAGTTGGGCAGGGCGTGCCAGACGATAATCCATGCACTCGACATGCCCTTGAGTTCGGCCATCTCGATATAGGGTCGCGACAGTACGTTGATGATGGCGGCCCGCGTCAGACGCATCATGTGCGCGACCACCACCAGGACCAGAGTCATGACCGGAAGCGCCACGGCATGGAGGCGGTCCCAGAACACCATGTCCTGGGTCACGTTCGCCATGCTTGGAAAGAACGGAAACTGCACCGAGAAGACCACCATGAGGATGTAGGCGACCAGGAACTCCGGAAACGAGATCGTTGTGAGCGTGGTCATGGAAACGAACTTGTCGAAGAACGATTCCCTGTAAAGCGCCGCGACGAGACCCAGGATGACGGAGACGGGGACCGCGATGACGGCAGCAACTGCAGCCAGAAAGAGGGTGTTCTCGAGACGCACGCCGATGAGTTCGGTCACGAGAATGTTGTTGGCGAGCGAGCGGCCCAGGTCCCACCTGAGAACGTCTCCGAGCCAGGCGAGATAGCGGATGTGATAGGGCTGGTCGAGGCCGAGTTCATTTCGCAGCGCCGCCAGCGTCTCGGGCGTCGCCATTTGGCCGAGCAACGACCTCGCTAGGTCGCCTGGCAACAGTTCCACTCCAACAGAGATAAGCACAGAGATGATGAACAGTGTCAGGACGGCAAAGGCGAGACGCCTGACAATGAGTGACCGGAGGTTGTTCATCGAAGCCGGCAAATGTCAGGGCCGCGCAGGATTCGCAGGACTCCCGGGAGGTTCAGTCATGGCACACAATCAGTGGCCTGCTGTCGTACCACCGTCGATCGCCAGTGCCGCACCGGTCACGAATCGTGCCTCGAAGGACGCAAGATAGAGTACCGAATGCGCGATTTCCTCGGGCGTCGTGATTCTCTTCAGCGGCGCATAGTCGATCATTCTCTGTTCGGCGGCCGCCGGATGGTCTTTCCTCTCGATGTGATCGCGGCGAATCATGTCCGTGTCGACGTATCCAGGACACACGCAGTTGACCCTGACGTCCGGTGCCACCTCGATGGCCATGGCCCGGGTCATGTTGACCACTCCGCCCTTCGAGGCGCAGTAAACGACAATTCCCGGAACACCCATGAGACCGGCATCAGAAGCTATGTTGACGATGTTGCCTGAGGAGGCGCGAAGCGCCGGCAGGGCGGCGCGGCAACAGAAGAACGTCCCCTTCAGATTGACATCGACATGTCTGTCCCACATGGCCTCGTCCGAATCCTCGATGGGCCGCCCCGATCCGATACCGGCGCTGTTGACCAGCACATCGAGGCCACCGAAAGCCCCGACCGCGGTGTCGACGGCACGTTCGCATCCTTGAACAGTGCCGATGTCACCGGATGCGGCCACCAGGCGGTCCCTACCGTCGAGCTTCCCGATCGCAGTCGAGACCGATTGCGGTGTCCGGCCATTGACGGCCACACGTGCGCCCGCCTCGAGCAGTGACCTGACAACAGCAAATCCGATACCCCGGCTGCCGCCAGTCACCAGAGCGCGTTTCCCCTTGAAATCCACACTGTTTCCTTTCACGCAAGAGCGGGCGGGAGCGCAAGCCGACAGGACTGCGCTCCCCAACCATTCAGCCCGCCATGTTGTCGTCGACCCAGACGTCCTCGAACGGCCAGCCCGCTCCGCCGCTGAATGCCGGGCTGCCGCGGTAACCCTGAATCCTCTGCCGTGTCGCCTCCACGAAATTCATGAAGAAGGGAATGAAGGCGCCACCGTCGCCATGAACCAGTGCTTCGGCTTCACAATAGATTTCGTAGCGCAGAACCGGATCGACGGTCTTGCGCCCCAGCACCAGGAGTTCGTCAAAGCGATCGTTCTTCCACTGCGTCTCGTTCCACTCGGCGTCCGACTGGAACACGAGCGTGAGAATGAGATCCGCTGTCGGCCGGGAGTTCCAGTTGGAGGCGCAGATTGGCACCTTCATCCAGGTATGCTCCCAGTAACCGTCCGCCGGCACTCTCTTGATGTCGATCGTAATGCCGGCTGCCTTGGCGCTCTCCTGCAGCATGACACAGGCATCGACGGCGAACTCGCCTGCCTGTGTCGAGGCCGAGATCTCGACGCTCGACAATCCCGTCTTGTCCCAATAGAACCTGGCCTTGTCGGGATCGTAGTCGTGCTGTGGAATCTCCCGGCAGTACATCGGAATACCCGGGTTGACCGGAAAGTCGTTGCCAACGGTTCCATGGCCGAGAAGCAGCTGGTCGACCATGGCCTGACGATCGGCGCAGTGCTTGAGTGCAAGCCGCAGATTGAGATCGTCCGAAGGTGGCCGGTCGCACATCATCGCCCATAGAAAGTGGGCGCCAGATGGCGTCGAGTGCACGGTGATGGCAGGATCGCGACCGATCATGTCGGCGACACGAGGGTCGACACCAGAAATGTCGATCGTACCGGTCCGCATACCGTTGGTTCGCGCCGTCGCGTCGGTAACGTTCTGCGTGATCCACGTGTCCACCCAGGCAGCGTCGCTCTTGAAATAGTTCTCGTTGCGCGTGACGACCGAACGGATGCCTGGCTCGAACTCCACGAGCTTGTAGGGGCCCGTGCCAACCACCGGATCGCCATCCTTCCACCCCGAAGGCACGACCGACGTGTGGTAGTCGTGGCCGAGCTGAATGGGAAAGTCCGCATTGCCCGAATTGAGTGTGATCGTCACAACGTTGTCACCGTCGGCCTTCATGTCGACGATGGACGACAGCAACGCCTTCGAAGGCGATGTGGAATCCTCCTTGATGTGTTCGTTCATCGAATAGAGGACATCTTCCGACGTCAGCGTCTTGCCATTGTGGAACTCCACTCCCTCGCGAAGCCTGAAGGTCCATTCAGTGGCTTCGTTGGCCGATTCCCACTCCGCCGCAAGGTTGGGAACGACATTGAGGTCGTGATCCAGATTGGTCAGCCGGTTGTAGACCTGATAGGACCGGGTGGCATCGGTGCCGCTCAGCATCTTGGTGGGATCGTAAGTCTCCGCAGGGCTCGATTCCCCGTCGGCCCATACCACCTCACCGCCTCGCTTGGGTGTTGCCGCATAGGCCGACGCGTCCAACAGTGTCGTGGCGGCAACAGCGCTCACACCCAATGTAGCGGCCCGCTCCAGAAACTCGCGCCGGTTCATGCGGCCGGTTTCCATTTCCTTCAACAGGATGTCCATGTCAGTCATGTGTCCCTCCTTCTTTGGTTGACCCATCCGCAGCTTTCTGCGCGATGAGGGTTTCCGCCTTACGATCTGGTCGTCGCCATGACGGTATTGTGCAACTCGTCACGGGCCTGAAACACGTTGACTAGGCTCTTTCTCGCATTATCGACATGCATGCGGATGAGATCGGCTGCCCCTTCCTCGTCCCTCCCTTTGATCAACTGGAACAGTTCACAATGTTCGTGGTAGGCCGTCGCAAGCGCCTCCCGGTTGGCAATCTCCACCGAGACGAAGCACATCACCTTGTCCAGCACGCTGCGAATCGCCTGATGAAGAGATCGATTGCCACTGGCACGCGCGATCAGGTCGTGAATCTCGAGATCGCGCCTTACAGCCGTGGCAAGGTGCCGGGGTTCCGGCGAGGAGCTGCCAAGATCGCTCAGGATGCGCTCGAATTCGTCGAGATCTGAGGACCGCGCATGGCGTGCCGCGAGTGCCGCCGCGTTGACCTCGAGCATGACCCGGAACTCATACAGATCCGAGATTTCGTCCGCCGAGAACCGGCTGACGTAATAGCCGCGGCGAGCGCGATTCTCGATCAAACCAGTCATCGCCAGCCGACCAAGTGCCTCGCGTACGGGAGTCCGGCTGACGCCAAGCAACTCTGCCAGTTCCCTGTCCACGAGTTTCTGACCTGATCGCAGAACATTCGACACGACCATGCCGTGCAGGCGCGAATAAACGTCGTCAATGACAAGCTCGGACTGTGCAATCGCCATCAAATTGCAATTCCATTTTGCATTCCATAGTGAATTCAGATACACCCGCCGTCAAGCGCATTCGGGAACATTCCATGCGGTCACACGCACATGTTGTCATCGTCGGCGGCGGCATCATGGGCACAAGTCTGCTGTTTCATCTCGCCAGGGATGGCTGGACCGATTGCGTGCTGATCGAGAAAGGCGGCCTGACGTCAGGTTCAACCTGGCATGCCGCAGGCCTGGTTGCACATCTGAGTTCAAGCCTCCCCACGGCGCAAATCACGAGTTATGCGGTGGAGCTATACCCCAGGCTCGAGTCGATGACCGGCCACTCCGCGAGCTGGCACGGGTGCGGCGGCCTTTATCTCGCGTTCAACGAGGACGAACTTGACTGGTTGAAACAGGTGTCGAGCCTGTGCCGCGGACTGGGCCATCCCATGGACATCATCGGACCCGATGACATCGCACGCCTCTTTCCATTCTACGACCTCGACGGCGTGAAGGCGGCGCTCCACACCATGGATGATGGTCACGTGGACCCTGCCGGCGCCTGCCTTGCGCTTGCGGCGGGTGCGCGCGCACTGGGTGCGGAGATCATCCAGTCAAACAGAGTGACCGACATTCGCCAGCTGCCAAACGGTGAATGGCAGGTCACGAGTCAACAGGGCACAATCGTCTGCGAGCATGTGGTGAACGCAGGCGGCGCCTACGCACGGCAGATCGGTGAGTGGACCGGTCTCGATCTGGCCGTGGCCAACACCACGCATCACTATGTCGTGACAGGCAACATTCCGGAGTTTGCAGGTCTCCAGCGGGAACTTCCCGTCATCCGGGACATGGCCGCTTTCAGCGGATACTGCCGCATGGAACAGCTCTCGGGTCTGATCGGCATATACGAGAAAGCAGATCCCTCCACGGTCTGGGACGATGGTGCGCCCTGGGAGGCCGAGCACGAACTCTTCGAACCGCACCTTGATCGCATCGGGCCGTGGCTCGAGATAGCCATGGAGCGCATGCCCGTTTTCCGGGACGCCGGGATCAGGCGCATCTTCCATGGAGCCATTCCAGATACCCCCGATGGCAATATGCTTCTCGGGCCAGCGCCTGGCCTCAGGAACTACTGGTGTTGTTGTGCCGCGCAGACGGGTATCGCCTGGGGGCCGGGAGCCGGCAAGTACCTCGCGCAGTGGATGATGCACGGCGCCGCCGAGATCAGCATGAAAGACGTTGATCCGCGCCGCTATGGTTCCTTCGCGAACCGCGCCTGGGTTCTCGAGAAGACGAAGGAAGACTATGTCCTTCATCGTGCCATCCCCTACCCCGGTCTCAACCGGCCGGCCGCGCGACCGGCCAGGACCAGTTCCCTTCACGGGCGACTCATGGCGGCCGGCGCGGTCTTCGAGGAAGTCTACGGCCACGAACAGCCCCGCTGGTTTGCGAAGGGCAGCACGCCGCAACAGGACATCTACAGTTTTCGTCGCTCGGATCTCTTCGGCATTGTCGGCGCGGAGTGCCGCATGGTCGCCACAGGTGTCGGCGTCGCCGATCTTGCCGCCTTCGCGAAGACAGATATCGAAGGGCCGGATGCCGGTACATTCCTTGACCGTCTCGTCGCCAACAGGTTGCCTTCACGTGACGGCGGAATCGTGCTCACCCATCTTCTCAATCACACAGGCACCATCGAAGCCGAAGTCGTGGTGACGAGACTCCATCGAACCCGTTACTACCTCACTTTCGCAGCCTACCTCGAGCGGCGCGTGCTCGACTGGTTCGACCTTCACAGACAAGCAGGCGAACGACTTGACGTCCGCTGCGTGACCGAAGGGCTCGGCTGCCTTGCCGTCGCCGGCCCGCGTTCGCGGGATGTCCTTTCGGCCGTGACCGGGGCGCGACTCGACAATGCGAGCTTCCCCTGGTTGTCCTGCAGGACCGTCGACATCGGGGGAATCCCGGTCCGGGCGCTGCGCCTTTCCTACAGCGGCGAGCTCGGCTGGGAACTCCACGGACCTGCAACGGCGATGGAAGAGATCCATGATGCCGTCATGACCGCAGGCCGGAGCCACGGCATCGGACATTTCGGCTCATTCGCTCTCAATTCCATGCGCCTCGAGAAGGGATATCATGCCGGCAGTGAGCTCACGAACGAAGTGACACTTCCCGAGGCGGGAGCTGCACAGTTCTTCAAACCGGACAAAGGGCACTTCATCGGTCGCGATGCGACCCTGGCACGCCTGGAACAATCTCCAAGGTGGCGTTGCGTCAGCTTCGAAGTGGAGGCCAGGGATGCAGACTGCCAGGGCGGAGAAACCGTCTATCTCGCCGACGAAGTGGCCGGTTTTGTCAGTTCAGGTGGCTATGGTCACCGAATAGCGAAGAGCCTGGCCCTTGCCTTCCTGGCTCCCGACGCGGCCGTGGCACCTCGCGAGTTCGACATCGACATTCTCGGCGAGCGTCGGCCTGCCCAAATCATCGAAGCCTCGCCTTATGATCCCCACAACGAACGTCCCCGTGCCGACGGTCGATGAGGCCCTAGCGCCGTTCCGATAGGCCGCATCCGGTCCGGGAGTCCGGAGATCCCGGGTTTCGTCCCCTTCGACTGAAGGTCTGCGACTTCCGAAGACGAGCGTCTCTCTTGGCCAAGTTTCTTACCCAACGTCATGAATTTGCATTCGATTGTTGCAAATCTGGAGCAATTCTGCTGGTTGTCATTCGGGGAGCGAGCTTGGTGTGTGCAAGCCAGCAAGTCAGGACCATTCAATCTGTCACATTGCCCTGGTCCGAAATCGTACCGTCTCCCGGACATCGATGCCTCGAACCGGATCTGAAGGCGTTTTCCGATAGCATGATCAATTCCCGATGCGGCGTCGCGCCGGGAGAGCCAAGCCACACCGTGTGACAACATGAAGACCGGCATGCACAAGCCCTGCGCGAGCAACCGGTAGCGTTCACGCAATTGATTGCGTGAAGGAGTTCGGATTAGGGTGCCGACGATCCGTCACTTCAGAAAGACAATGACCGTGAACACGATTTCTTCCCGCCCCTCCTTCAGGTGGGACGACCCCTTCATGCTGGACGAGCAGCTCGACGAGGACGAACGCATGATCCGCGATTCGGCGCGGCAGTTCTGCGAAGACTACCTGGCGCAGCGCGTGACGAAGGACTTTCGCGAGGAGACCGGGGATCGCGAGATCATTCGCCGCATGGGCGAGATGGGGATGCTGGGGGCGACGATCGACGGCTATGGCTGTGCCGGCATCAGTCAGGTTGCCTACGGTCTCATCGCCTTCGAGATCGAGCGGATCGACAGTGCCTACCGTTCGTCGGCGTCGGTGCAGTCGAGCCTGGTAATGCACCCCATCCACGCCTACGGAACCGAGGAACAGCGCCAGAAGTATCTTCCGGCACTGGCCAACGGCACCATGGTCGGGGCGTTCGGTCTCACGGAACCCGATCACGGCTCGGACCCCGGTTCCATGACGACCCGGGCGCGTGCGGTGCCCGGCGGATACCGGTTGAGCGGCGCCAAGATGTGGATCTCGAATGCACCCATCGCTGATGTGATGGTGGTCTGGGCAAAGGATGACGAGGGCGCCATCAGGGGCTTCCTTCTCGAGCGAGGCATGGAGGGCCTGTCGACTCCTGAAATCGAGGGAAAATTCAGTCTGCGCGCCAGTCCGACCGGCGAAATCGTCATGGAGAACGTCTTCTGTCCCGACGAGAACGCCTTCCCGGAGATCCGCGGTCTGAAAGGGCCCTTCGGTTGCCTCAACAATGCCCGCTACGGCATCGCCTGGGGAGCACTCGGGGCGGCGACCTATTGCTGGCAGGCAGCCCGTTCCTACACCCTGGATCGCACCCAGTTCGGCCGGCCACTTGCCGCCAACCAGCTCATTCAGAAGAAGCTGGCGGACATGCAGACGGAGATTGCGATCGGGCTTCAGGCCTGCCTGAGGGTGGGGCGCCTCAAGGGCGACGGCCGGGCAACGCCGGAGATGATCTCCCTCATCAAGCGCAATTCATGCGGCAAGGCACTCGATATTGCCCGCGCGTCGCGCGACATGCACGGCGGCAATGGCGTGAGCGATCAGTACGGTGTCATTCGCCACATGCTGAACCTCGAAGCCGTCAACACCTACGAGGGCACCCAGGACATCCATGCCCTCATTCTCGGTCGCGCCCAGACCGGCATCCAGGCCTTCACCGGCTGACATTGCCGGTCGGAGAACGTTGACAACCGCGATCCTCATACTTAGATAGCGGGATACAGGGGAATGATCGCCCCTGGATGATCCGTCCCTTGAGGCGGGTCCGCGGGATTTGATGGGGCAGCTTGCGTCCGCGACACCAACCGCTAAAGCGCCACGGATGGATCTCCGTGGGCCCTGAAGGGACCGGAGACCAATCTTGTCTATCCGAACAGCATCATGGAACCACCCCCGTTGGCACACGTCGACGGCGGGGACCCACGGGATTATCCCGGCAGCGGCCATGTCTTCTGGCGGCGGAGCGGCCCTGACGGGATAGTGGCACGGCGGAACGGGACCTTCATTGGCATCCCGTTCCGCCGTCGACCGGTTCGGGCCGGCACAGGTCTTGCCTTGCAGGCGAAGGACTTGCGACCTATCTCAGAAAACAGGCAGAGCGGAAACGGGACATGGCGCAATTCCCCGGCAGTTTTCCCACCACGAGAATGAGACGCCTGAGGCAGGCGCCATGGCTTCGCTCCATGGTGAGCGAGAATGTCGTATCGGTTTCCAACCTTGTCTGGCCTGTCTTCATCCGCGAGGACAGAAATGTGCGTGAACCGGTTGAGTCGATGCCGGGAATCGAGAGAATCAGTATCGACATTCTCGTCGAATTGGCCCGTGAGGCCCGCGATCTCGGCATACCGTCAATCGCTCTCTTTCCCCACACACCCCAGGAGGTGAAGAGCGCCGACGGCCGGGAGGCGGTCAACCCGGACAACCTCGTGTGCCGCGCCATCGCAGAACTGAAAGGCCATGTCGAAGATCTCGGTGTTCTTGTCGATGTCGCTCTCGACCCCTACACGACCCATGGCCATGACGGCGTGATGTCGGGTGACGAGATTCTCAACGACGAAACTGTCGACATTCTGGTGCGCCAGGCACTCGTCCAGGCGGAGGCCGGGTGCGACATCATTGCTCCTAGCGACATGATGGATGGCCGCATCGGCGCCATCCGCAGGGCACTCGATGATGCAGGGCATACGCGTGTCGCCATCATGGCCTACGCCGCCAAGTACGCATCAGGATTTTATGGACCGTTTCGCGACGCGGTCGGATCCGCCGCCAGTCTCGGCCATGGCGACAAGCGGACCTATCAGATGGATCCGGCCAACTCGGACGAGGCCCTGCGCGAGGTGGCACTCGATCTCGAGGAGGGTGCCGATATGGTCATGGTCAAGCCAGGCATGCCCTACCTCGATATCGTGCGCCGGGTGAAGGACACCTTCGGCGTTCCTGTCTTTGCCTATCAGGTGTCCGGCGAGTACGCGATGCTTGAAGGAGCGTGCCGCAACGGCTGGCTCGATCGCGAAAGGGTGTGGGATGAGACCCTTGCCTGTTTCAGACGCGCCGGTTGCAGTGGCATCCTGACCTATCATGCCCTGGAACTGGCGCGACGCCTGTGATGGACGAAGCGCCCCGCTTCGTGTGATTGTCCAGGCCCATTCCAGGAGGGTTGTCGTTCATGCCCGACGGGCCGCTCAATGGCATCACGGTCATCGACCTGACACGGGTCCTCGCCGGACCCTACTGCACCATGATGCTGCACGACCTCGGTGCGCGGGTCATCAAGGTCGAGCAACCGGACATTGGTGATGACGCAAGGGAAATTGGGCCGTTCATGGGACCCTTATCGGGCTACTTTGCCTCGATCAACCGCGGCAAGGAGAGCATCGCGCTCAATCTCAGGGACGATTGCGACCGTAAGGTGTTCGAGGCCCTTCTTGGTTCGGCCGACGTGCTCATCGAGAACTTCCGCCCCGGTGTCATGGATCGTCTTGGATATGCGTGGACAGTCCTGAAGGAACGGCATCCAGGCCTCATCTACGCTGCGGTGTCCGGATTCGGCCAGAACGGCCCATACAGCAAACGTCCGGCATACGATCTGATTGTCCAGGCCATGGGTGGTGTCATGAGCCTCACCGGACACCCAGGAGGCGAACCGACGCGTGTCGGCACCTCGATCGGTGACATCGCGGCGGCCCTTTTCACGACAATCGGCATCACCTCAGCCCTCCACCACAGAACCCGGACCGGCGAGGGGGTCATGATCGACGTGGCGATGCTCGATTGTCAGATCGCCATACTCGAAAATGCAATCGTCCGCCACGCCACCACCGGCGAGATCCCGGGTCCGCTTGGCACCCGCCATCCGTCGATCGTACCCTTTGACGCATTCAGAACCGGTGATGGCCACATCGTCATCGCAGCTGGCAATGACGACCTCTTCCTGAAGCTCTGTGATGCCCTCCGGCTTTCCCGCGTCGCCGCGGACAGCCGCTTTTCCACCAATGCCATGCGGGCGAGGCATGTCGACGCCCTCCAGGAAGAGCTTGAGAAGGTGCTGACCACCAAGCCGGGTGATCACTGGCTCGCCGTACTGCAGGAAGCCGGAGTTCCCTGTGGCTCCATCAACACGGTCGCGGATGTCATGAATGATCCGCACGTTGCCTCACGCAACATGATCGTCACCGCCGAGGATGCCCGGGCAGGCCCCATCCGGATGTCAGGCAATCCGATCAAGTTGTCCGCGTTCGAGGATCCTGCACGGCGCGGCCGCGTCCCGGGCCTCGATGAGCATCGCGAAGCCATTCTCCGGGAGCTTGATTCCCGGGAGGATGCTTGATGGGGAAACTCCTGCGCCGTGTGACCGGTTTGATCATCGTCATCATGCTGGTGATTCCCGCCGCCGGCGCCGGTCTCTACATCTGGCTCAGGACCACCCTTCCCGACATTGACGGCACGATCGCTGTCGAAGGTATCTCCGGGCCCGTCGACATCCTGCGCGATGAATGGGGCATACCCCATATCCATGCCGGGTCGCCCGATGATGCTTACTTCGGGCTCGGTTATGCCCATGCACAGGACCGCTTCTTCCAGATGGAGATGCAACGCCGTGGCGCCCAGGGACGGGTCGCCGAACTCCTGGGTTCTCTGGCTGCCGACAACGACCGCTTCCTGCGCCTGCTCGACCTCTACCGGGCGGCGCGCTCATCCGTGGCCAGCCTGCCTCCCGAGGCTCGTGCTGTCCTGGAGGCCTATGCAGCAGGCGTGAATGCCTGGCTTGCCACACGTACCGGTCCCCCTGCACCGGAACTGGCACTTCTTCTGGCCAATGAGCCGGAGCCTTGGCATCCCGCCGATTCCGTCTCCTGGCTCAAGGTCATGGCCCTCATGCTCTCGGGAAACTGGCGTGAAGAGGCGCTGCATGCCGCGCTGGTGCAACGACTGGGGCCGGAGAAGGCCGCGAGTTTCCTCCCCCCGTCTCCCGACAGTGACACAACTGTCATCGATCTCGAGGAAGGGATTGATTTCGCGGCATTCGCCGCATTCTTCGCCCGTCATCTTCCCGACACCAACAACGGCTCCAACAACTGGGCGGTGAGCGGCAGCCATACCATTTCGGGATTCCCTATCGCCGCGAACGATCCCCATCTGGGCTTCGCCATTCCTTCGGTCTGGTATCTCGCCCACATGGCGGCGCCGGGACTGAACGTCGCCGGCGCGACCTTACCCGGCATGCCATTCGTTCTCGTGGGCACGAACGGCGCCATCGCCTGGACGGTCTCCAACACCGGACCCGACACCCAGGACCTCTTCGTCGAGGAGCGTGACCCGGACAACCCGGATCGCTACATGACACCCGCCGGATCCGCACCCTTTGCGGTGCGTGATGAGACCATCGCGGTCAGGTTTTCCAGAAACCAGCATGTCACGATGCTCGAAACCCGCCACGGTCCTGTCCTGACGGGAATGGTCAGATACCTCGATGGTGACACCGATGACGACGAGGTGCTGTCGCTTGCCTGGACCATGCTGCATGACGACGACCAGAGCGTGAATGCAGCGCTCCTTCTTCACACAGCCGAGAACTGGCAGGCCTTCAACAACGCGGGACGCAGCTTCGCCGGTCCGATGCAGAACATCATCTATGCCGACAGAGATGGATCCATTGGAGTGCTGTCTCCGGGATTCGTGCCCGTGCGCCGTTCCGGTGACGGCCGCCTTCCCGTCGACGGAAGTTCCGGCGAAGCAGATTGGGCCGGTCGCATCCCATTCGACGATTTGCCCCGCGTCGTCGATCCACCGTCCGGCATCATCGTTGCCGCCAACAACCGTCCCGTCGGCAAAGACTATCCCTACTTCCTCAGTCATCGATGGGAACCCGAATGGCGGGCGCAACGCATTCACGATGTTCTGGATACCGGGACACGTCTCGACCCGGCCACCTTCTACCGCCTCCAGCTTGACACCTGGTCGGGGCTTGCCTCGGCCCTGGTTCCCCATGCCCTCACCGGCAAACCTCAGACCACAGCCGGGCGATTGTTGCAGATTCATCTGGAGGACTGGGACTACTCCATGGATGCCGACCATGTAGCGCCCACGATCTTTCATACCTGGTATCGCGCCCTCACCCGGGCGATTTATGCGGACGAGCTGGGCGAACTTTTCGAACGGGCATGGAGGGACCGCCCACTGTTCGTTCTTGCGACTCTCGGCGATGACGTCCACGGTTGGTGCAACGATACCCTGACCGGCGAGACCCTCACGTGTGCCGAGGTGTCCGGCCGCGCCCTCGACGAGGCAGCGGACACTCTCGTCAGGTCACATGGAAGCGATCCGTCAGGCTGGGTCTGGGGTGATATCCACGCAATGCACCTGCGTCATCCGCTCTTCGGTCTCGTCCCCATTCTCGACTCCCTGACCGGTGTCAGCATTCCGTTGGGCGGTGACGGCTACAGCGTCTTCGCCACGAGTTACCGTATCGCGTCCGGGCGCGATCACTTCAACACCTTCCACGGCCCATCCCTGCGTGCCGTGATCGATCTCGACGATCCCGTGACCGGGCACTTCGTCACCATGCCCGGCCAGTCAGGCAATCCCTTTTCGCCTTACTATGACAACCTGGTGGAGCGCTGGCATATCAACCAGCCGGTCGCCATCATTCCAGGCAGCAGGATCGCCGATGTCGCCCACCACCTCATCCTCACACCCGCCAGCCTGACAACGCCGTAAAGGACCTTCCCCGTGCAGACAGCCATCGTGAAACGGGGCGAAGCCCCACTCGTCATCAGCTTCCCCCATGTCGGCACCCGGCTTCCCGCAGCAATCGCCGATCGGATGACACCGATCGCCCGGCACCTTCCCGACACCGACTGGCATGTCGACAGGCTCTACTCCTGTGCCGAAGACCTCGACGCGACGGTCGTGACCGCCACCCATTCCCGATATGTCGTTGATCTCAACCGGGCAACGGACGACCGGGTTCTCTACCCGGGTCAAGACACCTCCGAACTGGTCCCCCTCACGACATTTGACCACGAGGAGATATACCTCCCCGGACAGCGGCCCGACGCACGGGCCATCGAGAAGCGGATCGCCCACTACTGGAAACCCTGGCACGATACGCTCTCTCAGGAGATCGCCAGGCTGCAGCAACGCCACGGTCAGATCGTTCTCCTCGATGGTCACTCCATCCGCTCAGAGGTGCCGCGGCTTTTTGATGGCAGGCTCGCCGACTTCAATGTCGGAACGGCAGACGGCGCAGCGGCTCACCTGGATCTCCTCGAGCGTGTCGTGGCCCCACTTGCCGGGCAAAACGCCTTCAGCGTTGCCATCAATGGCCGCTTCAAGGGGGGCTACATCACCCGTCACTACGGCCGGCCGTCACGTGGCGTTCATGCCATCCAGCTGGAACTCTCCCAGGCGACCTACATGGAAGAGGTCCTGCCGCTGCGCTGGCGTGACGAGTCCGCACGGTCCGTCAGCGACATCATCACCCGGTACGTGACCGCAGCCCTCGACTGGATCACCGGCGAAGCCGACTCCCGCCAGCCTCCTCAGGACCAGTCAAGGTCCGAGACATCAGGTGTCAGCGAACGATAGTGTCCCTGGAAGTAGAGGAGAGGATCGGCCGGATCACCCAGCATCATCGAAAAGGCTTCACCGACAAAGATGACGTGATCGCCACCGTCGTAGTGAAACCGCGTATAGCACTCGAAACGCGCCAGTGAACCCGGGAACATCGGGCAACCGGTCACGCCGGTCTCAAAGGCGACATCCTTCCACTTGTCGACCGATGCCCTGGCGAAACGGTCGGAGAGGGCGCGTTGACGCGTTGACAGGATGTTGACGGCGAAAAAGTCCGACGTCTCGAACTTGTTGAGACTGTGAGCTTCGCGGGACAGGCTGAACAGCACCATGGGTGGATCGAGCGAGACAGCATTGAAGGAATTGGCCGTGATTCCGAGGAGTTCTCCGTCGCGTGTCGAAGACGTAATGATCGTGACACCGGTGGCAAACATGCCCAGTGCATCACGCAACTGGCGTTTGGTGAAGGTGCGCTTGCGACTCATGCCATCACCCATGCTCCCCCTGCCCTTGTACCAGTTACGGGTTCCAACCGCCACAAGGACCTTCAACTCGTGGAATGCAGCCACGGCCGGTTGTGCCTTTCGGAGGTTCCGTTCAGGCTCGGCTGTGCTCTACGAACATGTGCCCTTGAACTGCCGGATGCCGGTCACGTCTTCGCAGTTCTGCGTTCCGTGACGAGGTACATCGCAACGACCAGCAGGACGACCGCTCCCCAGACCCACGGCGAGTGGCTCTCCTGCCAGAGGACGATGCCCCAGAAGACGCCTGACACCATGTTGAGGTAACCGGCGAACGTCGCGAATATCGGGCCCGCCGCAGAGATCAGGTAGAGAAAGATCACGTAGGCGGTCACGTTGATGATGGCAATGCTGCCCACGGCCACGGACGCCGTGTCCCACCCGGGCACGAGTTCATCCGCCGCATCGCCAAGGAGTACCACCGGCAGCAACACCAGCGCGCTGGAAAGCAGCATGCCCGCCACCAGCATCATGGCATCGCCTTCCGGTGGTCGCCTGAGTGCAATGATCAGACTTTCAATGGCGTAGCAAGTGGGAATGAACAAGGAGATGAGGAGCCATGCGGTCAGGGACTCCAGCCCGATTTCGAGATCCGGAAGAACGATGAGAAGCACGGCGGCAAAGCCCAGGACAATTCCGGCAAGACGCCAGAAGCTGTGCGGCTCGAAACCGAGAACGAGAGCGCCGAAATAGGTGAGGATGGGTGCAAGCGCGATCACGATGGCGATCATGCCGGCCCCGACTTCGGGAGAGGCTGCGAAGATGATGGCCGTCGGGATCGTGGTCCCGGTGAAACCGCACACCGTGTAGAACCACATGTGACGCCATGACAGGTGCAACCGCTTGCCGCGCACAAGCGTCAGGGCCAGCAGGACAAGACCTCCGGCCAGGGACTGCAGGAACGTTGCATTGAGAGTATCCGCCCCCTCGCTCGTGGCCAGCCGCGCCAGACTTGGCACCACGCCCCAGGAGATACCAATAAAGAGCAGGCAGCCTATCAGCCACAACTGTCGACCCATGGTGATGCACTCTTCACTGTCGTTCCGTCGCCAGGAAGACAGCCGAGCTCTCATCCCGTGGGTGGCGCAAACCACTCTATCTCGGGAACCACCACCAGCAACAGGGTGCGATGATCACGATTCGGAGATCCCCCACCCGACTTCCCGATGGGTGGACGATGAGCAACCCGAACACCAGTTTATCGTTTCGCCTCGCCGGGCACACGTCGAAGAAGCCGACCCGCAGGTTCCCGTCGAAAGCGCCATTCAACAACTTTGAAGTGCGCCGTTCACACCGTCCTGTGGCCGCAATGCGACACAATGCGTTTCGATCGGATATCCCGGATGAGTGCAAGGGAGACTCACCCATTTTCGGAATTGAACCTGCACCCGGGGCGTGACAACAATCGTGCATGAGCCGCTCCCGCAATCAGAGGGTGGCACGGTCGAAATCCCGAAGATCGACCAGTCTCCCGGCATTCGCTCCCCGACGGGAGTGGGGTGGTCGGTTCTCGCCGCTCGATGACACCTCCCGCGACACGATCATCGACAGCGCTTTTTCCATTCTCGAACGAATCGGCATGGCATCGGCTCCGGACTGGTTCATGCGATCGGCACTCAACGATGGCGCCAGGCAGCGCGGAGACGGCCGCATTCTCTTCCCGCGCATCAGGGTCGAGAAGGCGTTGGCGCGGGCGGCGAAGAGCGTGGCGGTACCGGGCTTTGTCGAGGACCGGGGAATCGACGTCGGCAACGGTCTGGTCCATACCGGCACCGGTGGTGCTGCCATCGATATCCTCGATGCCGCAACGGGACGCTATCGCCCCTCCACGCTTCGTGATCTCCTTTTCATCATGAGGGTGGTCGATGCGTGCCCCAACGTGCACTACGGCATCCGCCCCCTGGTGGCACGAGACATCGCCGACACCTTCGAACTCGACATCAACACCGCCTACGCCTGCCTTGCCGGAACGGGCAAGCCAATCGGTACGTCGTTTGCCCATGCCGGGCACGTCGCTCCGGTGGTGTCCATGTTCGACCACGCGCTTGGAGCCGAAGGCGGCTTTTGCCGGCAACCGTTCTGCATGGCTGTCGTGGTGCATGCCGTCTCACCTCTTCGCTATGCACCGGATGGTGTCGACACCATGCGTGCCGCCATAACCGAAGGTATGCCGGTGCAGACATGTTCGGCGGGTCAGGCGGGCGCCACCAGCCCCGTCACGCTCGCCGGTGCCCTCGCCCAGGGCCTTGCCGAGACTCTCGCCGGCCTCATGGTGGTGGATCTCCTCAAGCCCGGCCATGCCGCAATCCATGCCTTCATGCCGTTCATATCCGATCTCAGAACCGGCGCGATGAGTGGCGGAGGCGGCGAATCGGCCATTGCGAATGCCGCAGCGGCTCAGCTCCTGCGCCACCTTCAGCTCCCCTCCACCGTTGCCGCCGGCATGACCGACTCCAAGGAAATGGATGTCCAGGCCGGGTACGAGAAGGCCTACACCATCGCTCTGGCGGCTCACGCGGGAGCAGACATGATCAACCTTTCCGTCGGCATGCTGGGATCCATCACGGTGGCCTCGCCGGAGGCCCTTGTCATCGATGACGAGGTGCTGGGCGCCATCCTGCGTTCGGTTCGCGGCGTTGATGTTACACCGGATTCCATCGATCTCGACGCCATGGAGCGTGTCGTCTGCGGTGATGGCCACTACCTTGGCGAGCCGCAGACGCTGGCGCTCATGAAGAGCGAGTATGTCTATCCCTGCCTGGGCGACAGGCGCAGCGTTCACGATTGGCTCGAATCCGGTCCTGTATCGGTCTGGGAGAGGGCAAGGGCTCGAGTCACCCGGATCGCCGGCGCTTCGGAGCCGGCTCACCTCGAGGCAACGGCGGAGCAGGCCATCCGCTCGCGCTTCCCCATCAAACTTCCAGGAATTGGAGACGAGTAAATGAACGTTTACCGCAGCATCATTATCGAGGCTCCCATCGACAGAACATGGGCAGCCGTCAGGGAATTCGACAGTTTGGGCGCGTGGAACCCGGCCGTCACGGCTGCCCGAATGGAGACCGGAACATCGACCTCGGTGGGGTCAGTTCGGCATCTCGACATCGCCGATGGCACCATCTTTCGTGAAACGCTCCTAGCGCATTCCGACGTCGACCATTGCTACACCTACGACATCATCGAGGGGCCTTTGCCCTGCACCAACTACCTCTCCACCCACAGCTTCGTCCCGATCACGGAGGGCAATTGGACACTGGGCATCTGGGAAGGAACTTTCGATTGCGCCAGGGAGGACGAGGCCAAACTGGAATCGATCGTCGGCGATCTCATCTACCGCGACGGCATGAAAGGGCTTGCCGCCTGGCTCAGGGAAAACGGCTGAATGACCGACACTCTGGGCTACCGGTCCATCATCGGTGTGATGACGCCGGCGATGAACACCGTCGTCCAGCCGGAGCTCGAATCCCTGCGTCCGCCTGGCGTGACAAACCAGATGCAGAGATTCCGTCTGGGCGGCGAGCGGATTTCGGACGACCTCGACAGCGAAGCCACCAGGCTCATGGACTGCCATCCGGCCGCCCTGGCGATCGGCCTGACCACGGATGCCGTGTCAGGTGGCGTAAAGAAACTCCAGGAACGCTGCCGCGGTCTCGCTTCGTCACTGGGCATTCCGGTCTTCAATGCCTCGACCGCCTGCCACGAAGCCCTGCGGCGCCTCGGTGCCGGGAGGATCTCCGTCGTGACCCCCTTCGACGTCGACACGAATCGCGTGGTCGCCGCCAATGCAGTTGATGCTGGGTTCACCGTGGCGGCAGTCGCCGGTACGGATGCGCCATCGCTGCCGGAAATCTGCGAGACCCCGCCAGAGGACATCGAGGCGGCATTTCGCGAGGTCGCCGTCAGTGACTGCGATGCCATCCTCCAGGTAGGAACGGCGCTGCCGGTCTGCGGCCTCCTCGCCTCGCTCGAAGCACTCACCGGCAAGCCAGTGGTCGCCTGCAACGCGGCGCTCTACTGGCAGACCCTCCGGCATCTCGGGATCACGGACCCGATCGACGGTTTTGGCCATCTCCTGACAGAACACTGACGATGCGGAAGTCGGCCAGGGTCGTTGTCATCGGAGGCGGCGCCGTCGGCGTCTCCTGCCTGTGGCACCTGGTCCGGTCCGGTGTCACTGACTGCCTGCTGATCGAGCGGGACGAACTCACATCCGGTTCCACATGGCATGCTGCGGGAAACATCCCGATCTACGCGACAAGCTGGCTCGGCATGCGTGCCGGCGCCTATGCGCGGCGCCTCTATGGCGCTCTTGGCGAGGACGTCACCTATCACCATACCGGGGCCTTCTGGCCGGCGCACTGCGACGAGCGAATGGATCTTTTCCAACACATCGCGGGTCTGGCGACATCCGCGGGCATGGACCTCGCGATGATCACGCCTGGTGAGATGGAGGCGCTGCATCCCCACTACTCAGCCGGACCGGATGTCGTCGGCGGCATCCTCGATCCCGGTGAGGGGGATATCGACCCATCCCAACTGACCCAGACGCTCGCCAGACAGGCCCGTGAGGCCGGTGCCACGATCGAGCGGTTCACCCGGGTCACGGGCCTGTCAGCCACACGCAGTGGTGAATGGCATGTGTCGACCGACAAGGGGGACGTGACGACACAGACGATCGTGAATGCCGCAGGCTTCTACGGCGGCGCCGTGGCACGCCTAGCCGGACAGTCCATTCCGGTGGCAACACTCAAGCACCAGTACCTGGTCACCGAGCCCCTCCCGGCTCTCATGGAGTCGCATGATCCCTTCCCCCTGGTGCGGGACCCCGATCTCGGGTTCTACCTGAGGCGCGAGGGCGCCGGGATGCTCCTGGGTTCCTATGATCATCCTGGCCGGCCCGTTTTCGCCGACGGATTGCCGCAGGACTTCGCCCACCAGCTCTTCAGCGAATCACCCGACGACATCGCGGAGGCCTTCGGGAAGGCGCTTCGTCACTTTCCGCTGCTTCGCGAGGCCGGAATCCGGCGCTTCGTCAACGGCCCCATCGCCTACGCCCCGGATGCCCTTCCGCTGTGCGGTCCGGCCTATGGCCTGAGGAACTTCTTCCATGCCTGCGGCATCCAGATCGGCATCACTCATTCTGCCGCCGCCGGCAAGGCCATCGCCGAGTGGATCAGCGAAGGCGAAACCGAGTGGGACATGGCGGCCTGGGATCCCCGGCGCTTTGGCGACTGGGCCACCGGGCAGATGGCTGTTGAACGGGCAGTCGAAGTCTACGGCCTGCAGTACGCCATTCCCTACCCCCGGCGCCTTCTCTTCTCATCGCGGCCCATGAGGACAACACCCCTCTATGGTTCCCTGGCTTCCAGGGGAGCGGTCTTCGGAGAAATCGGTGGCTGGGAACGCGCCTTCTGGTTCGATATCGATGGGAAACGTGATGATGCACCATTGAGTTTCCGCGACCGGGAACCATGGCGCGATGCGGTGCGGCGTGAATGCGAGGGAGTCCGCGATGCTGTCGGCATCATGGATCACGGTGGTTTTTCCAAGTTCGAGGTCGAGGGGCCGGATGCAACGCGCTATCTGGAGCGGGTGTTCTGTGGCCGAATTCCGGAAACATCCCGCACACGTCTTGCCTACATGCTCACGCCATCGGGGAGGATCTGGAGCGAGGCCACCATTACCCGCCTGGGCGAGAATCACTACCTCCTGTGTGGTCCGACCCTGGCCGAACAACGCGATCACGACTGGTTGCGGGAAGCCCTGCCTTCTGCATGGCGTGTCGAACTGCGACGCGGATGCGCAAGGGACGCCACCCTCATGCTGGCCGGGCCCCGGTCACGCGACCTTCTGGCGAGCGTGACCGATTCCGATCTCGGAAACGATGCCATGCCCTGGCTCACCGCCGCCCCCGTCGCTGTCGCCGGATGCAGGGCGACGGCGCTGCGCGTCTCCTATGCCGGAGAACTGGGCTGGGAACTTCATCTCGCTTCCGCCGACCTCCAGGTGGTTCATGACGCCCTGCGGCACTACGGACAGGAACGTGGTCTCGTCGACTTCGGCTCATGGGCCCTTGATTCACTGCGTCTCGAAAAGGGTTATCACGCCTGGGGACTCGACATCGGCACCGAGTACACTCCGTTCGATGCCGGGCTGGATCGCTTCATTGCCTTCGACAGGGAGGACTTCATCGGCCGTGATGCCGTCGTGCGCCAGCGCCAGTCCGGCTCCACTTGGCGATTCGCCGGATTCGTCATTGCCGACAGCGACGCGGACGCGCTGCCCGGTGATCCGATCTTCGTCGATTCGGTCCCGGTCGGCCATGTGTCATCGGCCGGCACCGGCTTTCGCATGATGAAGCGCCTGGCTCTGGGCTACGTCAGAACCGACGCGCCACCGGGAGACTGGTCCATCAGGATCCTAGGGAAGGATTGCCCCGCGTCACCGTCCCCCCTGCCCTTCTACGATCCCGGCAACGCCCGCCAGAAAGCCTGACGTCACCCCGCCATCGAACCGGTGCGGATGGTCCGATAGATGGCGGAGATGTCGAGGTCACCGTGTCCGGACGCGGCAAAGCGTGTGAAACGCCGGGCGGCCTCGGCACCGAAGGGAGTCATCTGACCCGAGGTCGACGCCGCCTGTTGGGCGAGAGCAAGATCCTTGGCCATCAACTGTGCGGCAAACCCCGGGGCATAGCCATGGGACGCCGGTGTATCGGGCGCGAGTTCCGGCACCGGACAGCGGTTGTCCAGGATCCAGCTCTGTGCCGCGGCGCTGCGGCACAGATCAAGGAACTTCCCGGCATCGAGGTCGAGGGACTGGGCCAGGGCGAAGGCCTCGCAGACCCCAAGCATGGTGATGCCGCATATCATGTTGTGGCAGGCCTTGGCGGCCTGACCCGACCCGGCTTCGCCGAAGTGAATGACCCGTCTTCCCATGATGTCGAGCAGGGGCCGGACACGGGCGACGTCTTCGCACGACCCACCAACCATGAAACTCAAGGTCCCGTTGCGGGCGCCTTCGGGGCCGCCTGACATCGGCGCATCGACATATCCGCAACCCGCAGTGGCCGCCATTTCGGCAAGGCGGCGCGTGGTGGCCACATCGATGGAGGAACAGTCGAGAAAGACGCGGCCCTCCCGCGGCCCGTGGAGAGCATGGACAACGCTGGCGACACTCTCTCCATCCGGAAGCACGGTGATCACGGTGTCGGCCTCAAGCGCTGTCTCCTCGAGAGATGCCGCGCCCAGTCCCTTCCTCGCCCCGGCGTCGGTGTCCCAACCGGCCGTGCGGTATCCTGCTTCGGCAAGACGCCGGATCATCGGCCGGCCCATGGTTCCCAGCCCGACAAGACAGATTCGTCCAAGCATGTCGCTCCTCCTTCACTCGCGCGGACTTCGTCCCCCTCAGACGGGCGGCAGTCCGTAGCCGAGGCCGCGCACGGCCTTGCGGAACGCGGTTTCCTGGGCCGTCCGGACAACCAGAAGCGTTTTCCCGGCACGCATGCAGAACTTCGCCGAGGCACGGTCGCCGGCCACCCTGGCAGCCGTCTCCTCGTCAGCACATTCGATCAGGAGTGCGGAACCCTTCATCGTGAGTGCGCGCGCTCCGCGCTCCACATTCCTGAACAACCCCTCGACCGCCTCCGGCAGTGGCTGATCGTCCCGCGCCGCAAGAAAGTCCTGGAATCCCTTGACCTCCTGACCGCTCTCGAGAGCCGTCAGGATCTTGGCATGGGCCAGACGCCAGACCCCCTCCGCCTCGGGTTCTGCAATCGTTTCGAGGATCAGCTTATCCTCCGGCGTCAGGGTGTCCCGGACCGTGATCCGCTGGTCGGGAAAGACGCTCAGTGAAGTCCGCACATCGGAAACACTCGGCTCGTAGGTGTCGCTGAGCCCCAGGCACCAGGCGCCAAGAGCGTTGAGCCGGAAATAGAGCAGGCCGTCGTAACGGCTGAGCCAGCCCAGGTCTTCAGATCCCCACAGATTCACGAAATCCAGCCTGGCGTTCGCCGGGTGCGTGTAGGCAACGTCAATCAAGCCAAGTGTGGCGGCGTACTCGAACAGCACGCACAGAAGGTAGCGGCCCTCAAGAATGCACCAGTCGTGATAACCGGCGTATCCCAGGGAACCGTGGTAGGAATCGGCGATGTAGAGAGTCCATGGGTCGCGCGTGATCTCGAAGTCGAAGGCTTCGGCCTGCATGTAACTGGAGAAATCGTCGAAGAGCACCCATCGGCCAACGGGGCATTCCGCCAGCGCCTCTGCAATCAGGGGACGCCGCTTTGCCACGGCTGTCCTGGCGCGCTTGCCCTTGCTGCTGCTCTGGCCCTTGACGTCGTCGATTCGGCTGAACTCGTCGAGCAACGAGGTGCCGACCCACCGCCGCCACAAGAGGCGCAACGTCTCGGCCGGCGCCGCTCCCAGGGCCTTGTGGCCCGCCTTTGTCAGGGCCAGCTTCGAGCCGCGCACCTCAGCGAGCTTTCCGGCCTGGACCAGCCACGGCCAGGCATGGGCCCTGATCGGCCCGATCGCCTGCCCCCGTGCGGCAGGCATCTTGCTGGACTCCTCGTAGAAGTCTCCCCCGGCAAGCCCCTCCTCGATGTGACCCAAGGCGGCCGCCGTGGCCCGCCGGGTCTTCGCGCTTGCGCCAACCCGGCCAAGATCGATCAGACGCAACACGGTGATGAGATCGCGCTGCGCCGCCTGCTCCATGTCCCGGCGCAGGACCTCGCCCTCGGTTTCCGGACTCTCCCCGCCACCATGCGTGAAGCGATAGCGAGGCCGCTGCCAGACGGTCCGTGGCACGTCATCGTGACTGGCAAGGGAGGTCTCCGGTGGTTCTTCCACGAAGGAGCGCAGACGATCAGCCAGGTCTCGGGGTATGGTGAGATCGTCGGCGGCGCCCCAGCGGTCTCTCGAATGGAAGATCAACCTGAACGGCATTGAAGCCCGCTTGTTGAGGGGGAGATGGCCCTTGGGCCGTGTTCCGTACTTGGCGGCAAACCGCACGGGGTCGTAGCCCCCTACTCCGTGGAGCGCCTCGCTCACCGCGAGCCTCTCGAATTCGTCAAGCCCGTTCCAGATCCGGCGAAGCGACTCACCTTGGAGCGCGCTTTCGACAGCCTCGACCAGTTCAGCCTTGCGTGTCGGCCATGGCTTTGGCGGCGACAGCCATTTCATCATCTCCTTCAGATGTTCGACATTCAGCATGCCGAGCAGCATCGACACCGTGGGATTCAAGTGCTCGCCGAAAGAGGCCATTCATGGGACTCCCACCCGTAGAAAGACGCCACCACGATAACCCGACACTCAAGGATGGGTGGAGGGATGTGCTGTCATCCCTGTGCACAAATGGAGGCTGGCCGTCAGGCGAGCAGGGCCGCCCTGCAGTCCTTCCACACCATGGCGTTCATGTGCTGTGCCGGTGCTTCACGCCCGGCGACGTAGCGGTTGTAGGGCTGGCGGTCGCACTTGAGGTTCTCGTGCTGCACGGCCGTCACCTCGTTGTCCTCGCGATAGGTGTCGTCCCAGATCCTGAACCAGCCTTCGAGCCGTTCCTCGCAGGCTCCCCTCGCCGCCATGTAGTAGGCGGTGTGCCGCGTCAGTCCAGGTTCCAGGGGCGTCATGCCAGTCATGTGCATGAACTCGTCCTGCACGATGTAGGTCATGCCGGGAAAAAGCTGAAACGAGATGTAGCTGTTCGCCGTCAGATCGTTGGCCGACCTTTCTGCCTGATGGCCCATGAACGTGTACGACGTGAAGCCCTCACCCAAGCGCATGTCAGTCAGAGCGGGATCCACGTTGAAGGCCTTGCCGAAGGACTCCGAGTGGATGTTGGGGCAGTGGTAGCACTCGGTTCCGTTGTCGTACCACAGCTTCCAGTTGGTGGGGATGTCGTAGACGACCTCCCTCCAGGGGATCCAGTCGTCCGCATCGATGTCGAATCCGGCCTCGCGGGCCGTGCGGAACATTTCCGGATAGGTATCGCGCAAGGGGGCCGCATCGGGGTCGGGATGGACCAGCACCATGGCGCCCCACTCGTCGACCGCCACCGGCCTCAAACCAAGTTCTGCGGAACAGAACCCGGCTTCACCGGCGGCGTCAGGCGCGTGAGCCAGAGAGCCGTCGAGATTGTAGGACCACCCGTGGTACCGGCAGACGAGGCGCACGCAGGAGCTCTTGTCCTTCTCGACGACGGTGTAGCCCCGGTGCCGGCAAACATTGAGAAACCCGTTGAGGCGGCCGTCACGATCACGGGTGACGACGATGGGAAAGCGGCCAATTCGCCTCACTGCCACGTCTCCCGGCTTCCTCACCTTGTGGAGCGGACAGAAGAACTGCCAGCGCCGAGCGAAGATCGCCTCGAGTTCGAGGTTGAAGATATCCGGATCCGAGTAGAACCGGGTGGGCAGACTCCAGTTCTCCGCCAGCCTGCGGTCGATTTCTGCAACATCGATGCCCAGTGCGGTCGCCGAATACGATGTCATGGAGAGCTCCGTTACAGGTCGAGGTTCTTGTCTTCGCCATGAGCCTGGCGGTAGCGCAGCTCCGCATACTCGCCATAGGTGATGGGCGGGTACTTCGGCCGGCACCCCGCCTGGCGAAACGGTTCCAGGCACTCGATGATGGTATCACGCGGCAGATTGTGGAAGTAGGCGATCGACTGGCGGCGCGTGGGCCCTGTCGAATCCTGCGGCGGATTGACCACTCGGTGCTGCGTCGACACCCAGTGATCATCGGTCCATCGCATCATGGCGTCCCCGATGTTGACCACGAACGTGCCAGCCACATGGGGTACCGCGCACCATGAACCGTCCCGTTTCAGCACCTCGAGACCGCCCGGCGCGTCATCGGTCGCGAGAATCGTCAGCACGCCGTAATCCGAATGGGCGCCGGCCCGCAACTGGCCAGGCAGCGGCGGGCGAGTCTGCTCGGGATAGTTGATGACCCTGAGTGACGACAGGTGCCCTTCGAACAGCTGGTCGAAACTGGCGGTGTCGAGATCGAGGGCCCTGGCAAAGACATGGCGCAAGGTCCGCGCAAGGTCTGACATCGCCTCGTAACAGGCCTGCCACGCCGGTTCCAGGTCCGCCGGCTCGCAAGGCCACGCGTCACCATGAAATCCCGGTCCGAAGTCGAGAGTCTCCTTGATATCGCCGATCGATTCCGCACCCAGGGTCGCGCCGAGTGCTTCTGCACCATGCCCGAAGTACATCAAGCCGCCCGGGACGGGACCACTCTCACCGACCCTCCTTTTTTCCTCGAGCGGGAGGTCGAAGAACCTGCGTGACGCCGCGCCGATACGGTCGAGAAGTGTCCGGGAGAACCCGTGACCGGACATGAGGAAGAAGCCGGTGTCCTCGCACGCTGCACGAACCCTCGCTGCAACGTGGTTACGGGCCGCCGCATCGCGTGTCCGAAAGGGCGCAATGTCGATCACCGGTATGGGACCGTCCGCCGAGGGGGGTCTGCTATACTGCATGGCTCAATTCCGGATCGCGCCACCATGCCATGACCGGGACCAGCCGGAATGCGGGAGTCGATGCCTCACATGAAGGAACGAAGGGACACCGGACGGCCACTTGTCCTGTTTTCCGCTTCGAGGGAGCGTGCCTGTTCCTACCTGCCGGACCGGGAGGAGCAGATGGTCCTGACCGACCTCCAGGCAGCGGACGAGCCGGAGCAGCTTCATGACATGCTGAGCCAGGCCGGATTCCGGCGCTCCCACCAGGTGGCCTACCGGCCGGCGTGTGCCGGTTGCGATGCCTGCGTTCCCGTCAGGATACCGGTGGCGAACTACCGGGCATCACGCAGCCACCGCCGCATCCAGCGCCGCAACCGGGATCTCGAGGTCAACGTTGCCGCCCCTCAGGTCACGCCGGAACACCATTCCCTCTTTCGCCGCTACATCGACGCGCGCCACCAGGGCGGCGGCATGTCGATGATGGACTATGACGACTTCAGGGAAATGGTCTGTGACACGCCTGTCGATACCCGCCTTGTCGAGGCCCGTTCTGCCGACGGTGTCCTCGTCGCCGTTTCGTTGACCGACTGGATGGAGAACGGGCTTTCAGGCGTCTACAAGTTTTTCGATCCGGACCTGGCACGCAGGAGCCTCGGTACCTGGCTCATTCTCTGGCACATCGACCATGCACTCGAGACGGGCCGCGCCCATGTCTACCTGGGCTACTGGATCGCCGGCAGTGAAACGATGTCCTACAAGGGCAACTTCCGCCCCCTGCAGGCCCTGACCGACGACGGCTGGACCGACCTTCCGCCAAGGTCCGCCTGACCACGATCAGGGGGCGAGCCTGGGCCCGCACCTTTCATCGCGCAGTATCGCACCACGCTGATGAAGTTCGTGCATTCGGGGAACGGGAGACCGGAGGCCGGACGATCAATGCTCTGGCAGGAGTTCCGGGAGGAACGTAGTGATGTCGGGGATGAGCCACATCAGTGTGAGTCCGATCATCTGGATGATGACGAAGGGCACCACCCCCCTGTAGATCTGGCCCGTGGTGATGCCGGGCGGCGCCACGCCGCGCAGGTAGAAGAGCGCAAAACCAAAGGGCGGTGTCAGGAACGAGGTCTGCAGATTGACGGCAATCATGATCGTCACCCACTTGGGATCGAGTGTGCCGCCGTAGATCACCGGCCCGACAATGGGAATGACGATGTAGATGATCTCCAGGAAATCGAGGACGAAGCCCAGGATGAAGAGCACGGCCATGACCACCAGGAAGACGACCATTTCGTCATCGAACGAGCGCAGGAACTCCTGGATGTGTTCTTCGCCGCCGAAGGAGATCACCACGAGATTGAGCATCTGGGAGCCGATCAGGATGGCAAACACCATCGCCGTCACCTTCGCCGTGTCGCGCACCACGGAACCCAGAATCCCCTCGCGGTAGAGAATGACACAGGAGTAGATCAGCCCGCCGAACGCAACGTGGTAGGCGACAACGGAAACGATGAAGGCCAGCCAGTTCTCGAAACCGACCACCTCGATCGACGTTCTGAGATCGAAACTGGTGCCAACGAGCAAGAAGACCACGACGGCCCACGCCGACATGATGATAAACCTGCCCTTGCGGCGATCCTTGCGCTCGGAAAGGCGGCGGTAGGCCGACAGCATGAGTGCCCCCGACGCGCCGAGACCGGCAGCGGCAGTCGGGCTCGTCACGCCGCCGAGAATGGAACCGAGTACGGCAACGATGAGAACAAGGGGCGGGAACACGACCCGCAGGACTTCGACCTCGGCGAGGCGCGGCAGTGCATGGCGCACGCCATGGAGCACGGCAACGACCGGCAGTGCGAGGATGAGCCAGGCAGTGCCTGTGCTCATCACGGGCGTCACCAGCCAGGCATCGGCCGCCAGCGTGGCGGCAATCCCGCCGGCACCGATGAGAAGGGGCCGACGGGAGGCAGATGGCGCGACCCCCCAGGCGAGCGACATGACCAGACCCAGGAAGACGAGTCCGATCAGCAACTTCTCGGAAACTGGAGGCAGGGAAGCGATCGCTTCGATCTCCAGAACATCGAGTTCCTCGTCCGTCGGCATGATGAATTCGGCCGCCGCCCCGATTTCCGCCATGGCCACCGAGCGGTCCCACTTTTCCTGACCGTGGAGCTCGATCATGGAGTCCCTGCAGTCGTCAGGGACGTTGGTGCGCAGCTCAGGCGATTCGGGCCGCTCGACGAGGGCCAACCGGTCGACGGTTTGCGGACCGGCAATGCCGGCGGTCACCATTCCTCCTGCCAGGGCGATCACCAGCCCCGGAACGGCGAGGAACCAGAAGAGACGATGGTTGAGAGTGGCGCCCTCATCCGTCAGTCCGGCGGCGGCGACGCGCACGGGAGGCGCCTTGGATGGGCGCACGAGGGCATAGCAGAATACATAAGCCGCATAGATGAACGCCAGAAGCAGTCCAGGAACGATCGCCGCCTTGAAGAGTGTCCCGACGGAGACGACGGCCGCCTCACCGAGATAGGTGAGTGCATCGCGGCACCCTGCCGTCAACGCCCGCTCTTCCTGGGCTGTCGAGTAGAGATCGCCCGCGAGGGTTCCAAGAAGAACGATCACGATCGACGGCGGGATGATCTGCCCCAGAGTGCCCGAGGCCGAAATCACGCCGGTCGCCAGTTCGGGCGAATACCGGTTGCGCAGCATGGTGGGCAGGGACAGCAGTCCCATGGTGACGACGGTGGCGCCGACGATACCGGTCGAGGCGGCCAGAAAGGCCCCTACCACCACGACCGAAACGGCCAACCCCCCAGGCAGGGCGCCGAAGACGCGGGCCATCGAGGTGAGCAGGTCCTGGGCGATCCGGGAGCGCTCCAGGGAGATGCCCATGAGAATGAACATGGCAACGGCCAGGAGAAGTTCGATGGAAGGTCCGGCGAGCACCCGTTCGTTCATCCGGTTGACGATGAACGTCAGGATGCGGAAGAAGGCGCCGTCCACACCCTTCTCGAAGATAGGAACAGTCAGAGTCGGCAGGTCGGGATAGCGGAAAAGGGTGATCGCGTGTTCCTTCACGCCCGAGCCGATCAGCGCCGCATAGTCGTCGCTGCGGCTGTCGATGACTTCCTTGACCAGCAGACCGGATTCACTCAGCCCGGCGATGATGGCAAAGGCCACAAGGGCCGAACCGCCGATGGCGAAGGCCACCGGGTATCCCGACAGAATCCCGGCAAACAGGCACACCAGGGTGATGAGAAGCCCGACCTCGACACCGTCGAATCCGAACATCAGGCGCCTGCCCCTGTACTTTCGACCGGCTTGTCCGGCACGATGTCCGGCAGCGTGTCGAGATCCTTGTAGCGGTTGGCCGATGCCTCCCCTTCCCTGAATTCCAGCAGGCTGCGGTAGAAGTGTCCCAGTCCCTGGAGGAACATCAGCCCGGCGAACGAAACCAGCAGCACCTTGAAGAGGAAGTAGGCATCGAAGCCATTCGGCGAGAATCCGATGGTCTCGACATTCCAGCGGAGCAGCAGCGCCTTGCGCTCCAGGAGTTCGAGGGTGTCAAGCGCCGACACCTTCGGCGTGACGAGGTGGCGCCACAGGAAAAACCAGCCGAACAGCCATACCACGCCACAGAACGGCATCACGAAGAAGACCGAACCGAACATGTCCAGCAGCCGCTTCGTGCGGAAGGACACCGAGGCATAGACAAGATCGACCCGCACATGACCGCCCTGGACGAAAGTGTAGGCGGCGCACAGGGTCACGATCATCGCATTGTAGAGCTTGAGCTCCTCGCTGAACCAGCTGAGATCCCTGGTGAACACGACACCGAACGGACCCACGGTGATTTCCGAGACGAGAAAGATGCGCTGCAGGGCAATGATCATGATCTGCTGGATGACCATGACGAGAACCGCCCACGCGGCAACGCGGCCGATGACATTGGAGAGACCCTCGATGCCACGCACCACGAGCCACAGGAATCGCGGCTTCAGGAGACCGACAACAAGGATGATGAGGGCAAGATCGATGATGACGAACAGGAACTCGAGAGAGGCACCGAAGTAGACGACCCTGACCAGACCCTCGCCATCGGAAGGATCAGGCCACGCCCCGGGCTCGATCAGCAGGTAAAAGAGATTGGCCAGCCCGTCGAGAAGTTGGCGCAGGGGCCAGAGAATGACGTCCGGCATGTGTCGCGCACAGGGACCGGCGCCCGCATCGCGTCACAATGCGGGCGCCGTGAAGGTCAGATCCCCATGACGCGGTTGCGCTGCTCCGCGTAGGCACCGGACGACAGCGCATTCCAGCTCGCCGACTTGACGAGTGAATCGCGATAGGAGTCGTAGATCGTCTTGAACAGCGGATCTCCCATGTTCTCCGCGTAGACCTTGTCGGCGGCCACGCCGAAGGCATCCCAGACACTGTCGGGGAAGGTGAAGGTCTGGACACCGGAGGCGACCAGCCTCTGGAGAGCAGCCGAGTTGTTGGCGAGGAACTGCGAGAGATTCCACACGTTGGCCTCACCTGCCGCACACTCGATGATCTTCTGTTCAGAAGCCGAAAGCCCGTCGAAGACCTCCCGGTTGACGGCAAGCGAGAGGCCCGGGCCCGGCTCATGGAAGCCGGAGGTGTAGTAGATCTTCGTGATCTCGAAGAATCCCGCCTTCTCGTCGGCCCACGGACCGATCCACTCCGTACCGTCAATCTCGCCCTTGGAGAGCGCGTTGTAGACCTCGGCTCCGGGGATGTTCTGGACGGAGGCGCCGAGTTCGCCGAGCGCCTTGCCACCGAGGCCGGGCATGCGGAACCGCAGGCCCTCGAAATCATCGGGCCCGTTGATCTCCTTGTGGAACCAGCCGCCGGCCTGGGACCCCGTGTTGCCGGCGAGGAAGGTCTTCAAATTGAAGATCGAGGTGAGTTCGTCCTGCAGCTCGCGACCGCCCATGTGGTAGTACCAGTTATTCAGTTCCTCGGCCGTCATGCCGAAGGGAACCGACGTGTAGAAGGCGAAGGCCGGATGCTGACCGACGAAGTAGTAGTCGGCGGCATGGTAGATGTCAGCCTGCCCGGACGACACAGCATCGAAGCACTCGAAAGCGCCAACCAGTTCACCTGCCGCCTTGAAGTCGATTTCGATCATGCCGTCGGACATGGCGGTGATGTTGTCCGCGCAGCGCTGGGCGGCATCGTGGACGCCGGCGAGACCGCGACCCCACGACGTCACCATGGTCAGGGTCTTGCGGCCCTGTGAAATTGCCGGTGTTGGAAATGCTGTGGCCACCGTGCCCGCGGCGCCTGCCGCAGCTATTCCGGTGCCAGCCAGAAACTTGCGTCTGTTCATGATATTCCTTCTCCCGATTCTTCAGAGTTCTACATGACACGATAACCGCACCCGTCAGAAGGGGCAGTTGCTGCTATCCTGAATCGTCATTATGCACACCACACAGACGCATGCACGGTCTGCCTGCAACCGCGTCCTTCCGTCACGCAGGTGTGTCAATCGCCTCGAGATAGGAATCATAGAGGTCGACGTTGACGACATCCGACAAGGATGCGCCCGCACCCCACAGTTCGCGGGCCCTGAAGGCCACCGTGTAGCAGTGTTCCGGACACTCGCCGAGGTCACGGGCATGGGTGTCGGGATACACGAAGACACCATGGTCATGCACGATCTCGCCGGTGCGTCCCCTCGTGTAGCGCGGAGCGCGGGTATGATGGCACGGGTGTTCATTGAGAACCCGCACCTGGTCTCCGGGGCGAAATCGCGCCGGCGTTCCGGCGTCATCGCGCCGTGTCGATGCTCCTCTCGCCACGGCCTCCTCGATGTCGTCAAGAGTGGCGCCCCGGCCGCCATCGGGACGGACCGGTCCGGCCATCTCAGCCATGCAGGCCTCGATTGCATCCGGTGACAGGAGGCCGCGTTCCTCAAGAAAGGACTCCAGCGCGCGGGTCCACCGCTCGTAGTAACTTGCCTGGAGATAGGCAAGAGGCGGAATGCGCTCGATGTGAGTGCGCAGGTGATCATCCGAGAATCCGACATTCCCCGACACCTGCAGGAGGATTCCGAAGGCCACCCTTTCCCAGTCGTCATGGAACAGCGGCTCGTCCGCCTCGCGCGCCACGGCCCCGAAACCCATCATGCCGCCCATGTCGTGAATGCCATCCATGACGCTCTCGTCAAACCAAGGCCACGCCGATCATGCCGTCTCGTGTCACGAGACCGGCAAGCTCCTCACGGGACAGCTCGTCGCTGCCCGCGGGACGCTGCGGCAGGACCATGTAGCGCAGGTCCGCACTCGAGTCCCAGACGCGAATCTCGACATCGTCCGCCACGTGACATCCCATCTCGGCGAGCACGGTTCGTGGCTCCCGCACGACGCGTGCCCGGTAGGGCTCACTCTTGTACCAGCGCGGTGGCAGACCGAGCACAGGCCACGGATAGCAGGAACACAGGGTACAGACGACCACATTGTGAACATCGCTCGTGTTTTCCACGACCACCATGTTCTCGCCCTGCATGCCAGATATGCCAAGCCCCGCCATGGCTTGCGAAGCACTCGCGAGGAGGCGTTCATGGAAGGCGGAGTCACTCCACGCCTCGGCCACCACCCTGGCGCCATGATGCGGTCCGACCCTGGTCTCGTAGAGTTCCACGAGTCGATCAATCGTGTCGGGATCACAATAGCCCTTGTCCGTCAGCAGGCGCTCGAGAGCGGCGACACGCAAGGCCATGGCCGAGGGGGGATGATGATGATGATGCTGTGGCATCTTCCTCGCCGGATGAGGTTCCGTCTCTCAAGTATTTCCGGCCCGGCCACCCGACGTCAACCAAAGCGGTTGTTCCGGGAAAATCCGGCGGGAGCGGGCTGGCCTGCCTGGCCACGCTTGCCGAGCCATCGTGCAAGATCGTGCTGGGTGCGCGTGCGGGTGCCTGATTGCCAGGACAGGCCGTCATCGAGCGCGAAGACCGTCGCATCCGAGAGACCACCCTGCCGGTAGCGTTGCAGGATGACGCCCGAACCCCGGGCCTGTTCCGGCACGTCCCGGAGCGGGAACACAAGCAACCTGCCATTCTCTCCGACGACTGCCACGTGGTCTCCCTCGACGACCTTCAACACCATCGCCTCGTCGCCGGCCGCGGGCGACAGCACCTGCTTTCCTCCCTTCTTGCGGGACTCCACCAGATCCTCACCCACCACAAATCCCTTGCCGCCGGAAGAAGCCACCAGGAACTTGCGGCCGCCCTGGAATACCACCATGGCGGCCACATCGACATCGTTGCCCATATCGAGCATGAGTCGCAGCGGGTCGCCAAAACCTCGCGCTGCGGGCAGCCTCTCGCAGGCAAGAGTAAAGAACTTGCCATCGGTGGCGAGGACCAGAAGCCTGTCGGTCGTCCACGCATCGAGACGCAACCTTTCACGGTCGCCTTCCTTGAAGCGCAGCTCGCCCACCTGATCGCCATGACCCCTGGCAGCGCGGATCCAGCCCTTGTCGGAAAGGACCACCGTGACGGCCTCCCGGTGCACCGTGGCGTCAACCGGAATGTCGTCGACCAGTGGCGGGCTGCCGAAGTCGGTGCGCCGCCTGCCAATCTCGCTCTCCTCCCCGAACTGACGGGCAATGCCTTCAAATTCGGCCTTCAACACCTCCTTCTTCCTGTCTTCCGAATCCAGCAGGCGTCGAAGATCCTCCGCTTCCGCCTTCAGTTCTTTCCTCTCCCTGGCGATTCTCATCTCCTCGAGACGGCGCAGGGAACGCAGGCGCATGTTGAGTATGGCCTCTGTCTGAACGTCACTGAGAGCAAAGCGCCGGGCCAGCGCGGCGGCCGGATCGTCCTCGTCGCGAATAATGCGAATCACCTCGTCGAGATTGAGATAGACGATGCGATGTCCCTCGAGGATCTCCAGACGGCGGCCAATGGCGGCAAGGCGGTTGCGCGACCGGCGCACCAGAACCGTGCGCCGGTGGCCGATGAAGGCGGTCAGCACACCCTTGAGGTCCATGACCCCGGGGATGCCGGAGGCGTCTAGCACGTTCATGTTGAGCGCGAATCGCGACTCGAGGTCCGTGACGCGGAACAGGGACTCCATGAGGATGGTGGAGTCCACGGAACGGTTTTTCGGTTGCAGGACGAGGCGGACATCTTCGGTCGATTCGTCGCTCACTCCCTCCAGCAACGGCAACTTGCGCGCTTCGATGAGTTCGGCGATGCGTTCGACAAGACGTGACTTCTGAACCTGGAACGGCATTTCTGTCACGACAATCCGCCAGGTGCCCCGGGCCTGTTTCTCGATCGACCAGCGCGCCCTGATGCGGAACGATCCCCGTCCCGTTTCATAGGCCTCGCGTATGGTGCCGGGGTCGTCCACAATCTGACCGCCGGTGGGAAAATCCGGTCCCCTCACGATGGTCACGAGATCGGCGACGGAGGCGTGAGGCCGCTCCACGAGGCGAATCAGTGCCGTGCACAGTTCTGCGACATTGTGGGGCGGAATACTCGTCGCCATGCCCACGGCAATGCCGCTGGCTCCGTTGGCCAGAAGATTGGGGAAGCGCGATGGCAGGACCACCGGTTCCGAATCAGAGGCGTCGTAGGTTTCGCGAAAATCCACGACATCATCGTCGAGGCCCTCGAGCAGGGCCACCGCCACCTCGGTCAGGCGCGCCTCGGTGTAGCGCATCGCGGCGGCATTGTCGCCGTCTACGTTGCCGAAGTTCCCCTGACCGTCTACCAGCGGATAGCGCGCCGCGAACTCCTGGGCGAGACGCACGAGAGCGTCGTAGATGGCCTGGTCACCGTGGGGATGGTACTTGCCGATGACATCGCCCACCACGCGCGCCGACTTCTTGAATCCCTCATTCGGATCGAGACGGAGCTGCCGCATGGCATAGAGGATCCGCCGATGGACCGGTTTGAGGCCATCCCTGACATCGGGTAGCGAGCGCGACGTGATGGTTGACATCGCGTAGGCGAGATAGCGTTCCGTGAGCGCATCAGCCAGACCGACGCTCTCGATGGCGCCATCATGTTCCCTCTCGGTCATGACGTCATGGTACCACTACATGTGGTGGATTGTCCAGACATAAGGTCTACAAACCGTTGTCGAGCCGGCGGCAGGCCGGTCCTCTCCCCGGCCAGGACATGACGCTCGAGAAAGTGCCCGGCCAGTCTGAGGCCAGCGAGTATGTCAGCCGGCCCGGACCCCGGCGCGCCGACCAGAAATCCCGGCAGATCGAGAAGTTTCTCCTTCCACGGTTCTCCTGCTGCGGCCGAGACGGCTCGACCGCTGCGCGGCGACACCCAGACGAGATCTTCGGTCGATCCGGTCAGGGCACAGCACCTGAGATCGAGTCCGTACCCGAGAACATCCAGCAGCCCGAGTTCCCATCTGACATAGGCGGCGTCCCAGTGGCTGGCGTCCTGCCGCAGCTGCCGCGCCAGCACCTCCGTGGCCGTGAACAGCGTCTTGCAGGGAAGACGTTCGGCGAGTGTCCTCTCGGCAAGCGCACAGGCGCTGGCAAGGCAGGCAAGGCGCAACGGATCTCCCAGCATGGCGGACGCTACGGCCTCCTCGGGCTCGATGACAAGAGTCCCGAGCTGATCGGCCAATCGGGCACGCCACCGCGCAGCAACGATGTTGCCGGTCTGCAGCACGCCGGCATGGCGGCGGCTGCGTCCACCTCTCACGAGGCCCGCATGGCGTCCGTGGCTGGCCGTCAACAAAGTGGCAACCACGGAGGTCTCGCCGTGCGGGCGTACGCCCAGGACGATGGCGCGGTCGTGCCATTCCATCGCCGTCAGCCTGGAAACTCGAGGCCGATTTCGCGGTATCGCGCCGGATCGTCGAGCCAGCCGGTCCGCACCTTGACGTGGAGAAAGAGATGCACCTTGCACTCCAGCAACGTCTCCAGTTCCCGGCGCGCCGCCTTGCCGACTTCGCGGATGGTGCGGCCGTTCCGGCCCAGGACGATGGGCTTGTGGCCACGCCGCGCCACGTAGATCACCTGATCGATCCTGACAGCGTCCTCATCGGGAATGTCGGTCCACAGTTCGGTCTCGACAGAAAGTTCATAGGGAAGCTCCTGATGGACCCTGACAAAGAGCTTCTCGCGTGTGATCTCGGCAGCAAGACGGGCCAATGGCTGGTCGCTCAGGTGGTCCGCGGGAAACAGCCATGGCTGGACCGGCAGCCTTTCGGCAAGCGCGGCGACGACCAGGTCGACACCATCGCCGTTCAGTGCCGAAATGTAGAAAATCTCCTCGACCACCTCATGCCTTCCGATGCGCCCGGCAAGGGGCAGCAACGCGTCGCGCGGCACCAGATCGATCTTGTTGATGGCGCACAGCACATGCCTGTGCCGGGTCAGGCGAGAAAGAATGGATGTCGCGGCATCGTCAAGGCCGCGTCGCGCATCGATCATCAGCAGTGTGGCATCGGCATCCGCGGCACCGCTCCACGCTGTCTTGACCAGGGCGCGCTCCAAGCGCTTCCTAGGCTGGAAGATGCCCGGTGTGTCAACAAGCACGATCTGCGTAGGTCCGACATTGCAGATGCCGGTGACGCGCCCTCGTGTGGTTTGCACCTTGTGGGTGACTATCGAGACCTTGGCTCCGACCAGCGTGTTGACGAGGGTCGATTTTCCGGCGTTCGGTGCTCCGAGGATGGCCACATGGCCGCACCGCTCCCCTGTCACCGCGTCACATCCATGAGAAACGTGCGGGCGGCCAGCTGTTCCGCTGCCCGCCTGGTGCGTCCGCTCGCCTTGACACCGGCAAAGCCCTCGACGTGCACTTCCACCGTAATGAGAGGCGCGTGGGTCGGACCGGTCATGTCGATCAAGCGGTATCCGGGAAGCGCCAGGCCCTGTTTGAGCGCCCATTCCTGGAGACGGGTCTTGTCGTCACGTCTGCTGCCGCCCTCCAGATGCAGGCGTGTCTGCCAGCGGCGACGTACAAAGGTCTCCGCGACGGCATATCCGGCATCAAGGTAGAGGGCGCCGATCAATGCCTCGATGACGTCCGCAAGAATGGATGCATTGCGCCGCATCCCGCCCTTTCTTTCGTGAGGGCCAACCACAACGAATCGGTCAATCCCCAGTTCCAGGGCAATGTCGCCAAGGGTCTCATTGGCAACCAGTCTCGCGTAGCGCCTGGACAGCTCCCCCTCGGACGCTTTCGCGTGGTCGTGGAACACCGTGGTGGCGATGATGGCGCCCAGAATGTGGTCACCGAGGAATTCGAGACGCTGATAATCGTGACCTTCGACCGCGCATGCGGCACTGCGGTGGGTCAAGGCCCGTGTGAGGAGACTCCTGTCGGTGAAGGCATGCCCGAGGATGGCCTCGAGTTCGCCAGTTTCCGCATTCATGAGATCGACCGGAACAGGCGGTCCCAGCGAATTGATGCCGGCCATGACAGGGGATTGATGAGCGAGCCGCAGCCGTCCGTGGAGAAGAAGAGGAATTCGGCGCGACCGATGAGGTTCTCCTTTGGCACGAATCCGACGAGATGCGTGACCCTGCTGTCGTTCGAACTGTCGCGGTTGTCTCCCATCATGAAATAGTGGTCCTGTGGCACCACGTATTCGGGCGTGTTGTCGAGCCGTCCGCTGTCCGTGATGTTGAGAACACTGTGATGCGCCCCGTTCGGCAAGATCTCGGTTTGGCGTTCGATGGCCCTTGACGACGAACACGAGCGGTCCTCGAAAACGGAGTCTCCTTCCAGAGTCACCGCCGTCCCGTTGACGTGGAGGACGCCGTTGATCATGCGAATGCGGTCGCCGGGAAGACCCACCAGCCGCTTGATGAAGTCCACCGAGGTGTCCGTCGGCTGGCGGAACACGATGACGTCCCCGCGCTCCGGTTCACCTTCGAACAGGCGTCCGTCAAGCAGTCCGAGGTCGGTGCCGAATCCCAGGGAATAGTCGCTGTACCCGTAGGAGAACTTTGAGACAAACAGGTAGTCCCCGACCAGCAAGGTGGGTTTCATGGAGCCGGAAGGGATATTGAAGGGTTCGTATGCCAGCGTGCGCACGGCCAAAGCAATGATGACCGCATAGACCATGGTCTTGATGGTGCCAACCATCCCCTCGTCGCCCCTCAGGCCGGCAGGGAGCAGGCGTTCCACGGGGCTGAACACCACCTTGAGGAGCCACTCCAGCGGCCTCAGCAGGAGGCCGATCAGGCTGAACGGCAGCAGCAGCACGGCCAGGACGACCTGCAGGACCGACGACGGCCCCTTCCCCGGGTGGACCCCTGTCAGTCGGGTCACGACGGCTCGAAGCGCTGCCTTCACTTTTGGCACTCGCGGGCGATGACGATGGCTGTCCGTGGCGCGGCTGCGCGGAGTGGAACTGACTGTCGCAACGATCTTTGACCCTTGGTTCGTTCAGGGAGCCCTGGAAATGTCCGTGACGATCGCTATCGACCGCAGGGCGGCGATGATGGATGTCAGGTGATGGACGTCATGAACCTCAAGGTCAATGAGCATGCCGAAAAAATCGGCTGTGCGCGCATTGATCTTCAGGTTGGTGATGTTGGCGTCCTGATTGCCGATCGCGGTGGTGATCTCGCCAAGCGCTCCAGGCTGGTTGATGACGTCGACGGCAATGCGCCCGACATAGTGTTCAGGAGCGGCGCCATCAGGAGACCATGAGACATCAAGCCACTCCTCGACCGAGTTCTCATGCTCCTGCAGGGTGTCGCAGTCGATTGTGTGGATGGCGATACCCTTGCCGGCCTCGACGATGCCGACGATGCGGTCACCGGGAAGCGGGTGGCAGCACTCGGCATGGTGCACAGCCATTCCGGGGGTGAGCCCGTCGATCGAGACGGCATGCTTGCCCGACGACTGGAAGCGCTTGCGCGATGGCGACCGTTTCGACGTCAGGAGACGGCGGACTCTCTCGCTGGTGATCTCGCCACGGCCCACGGCCTCGAGGAGATCATCCGCTGTGCGCTTGGCCAGTGCTTCCGCGACCTTCTTGAGAAGGTCGTCGTCAGCCACGCGACGCAACGAGGCGCATGTCTGCTGGACGATGGCCCGTCCAAGCCGGATGTACTCACCGCGTTCCTTGATGCGGATGTGACGCCGGATCCGTGAATGGGCACGGCCTGTGACGACGAATCGCGCCCACAACGGGTTGGGTGAGGCGTAGCGCGATCGCATGATCTCGACCTGGTCGCCATTCTGCAGGATCGTGTCGAGTCGCTTGGGCACACCGTTGATCTTGGCGCCGACACAGGTCTCCCCGATCCTCGTGTGGATGGCGTAGGCAAAATCGACAGGCGTCGCATTGCGGGGCAGTTCATGGAGATCGCCCTTGGGCGTGAAGCAGTACACCCTGTCCTGGAAGAGTTGCAGCTTGGTGTTCTTGATGAATTCCTCGGGATCCGACGTGCTTTCGATCGAATCCAGCAGTTGGCGCACCCATTGGTACTGGCTGCCGTCGCTTGCCGAGGCGCGATCCTCGCCCGCGGTGTAGCTCCAGTGGGCGGCGACTCCATACTCGGCGACTTCATCCATCTCCCGGGTCCGTATCTGGATCTCGAGACGCTTGCCCTCGGGCCCCTGCACCGTCGTATGGATGGAACGGTACCCATTGGGCTTCGGCGTCGAGATGTAGTCCTTGAAGCGATCGGGAATCATCGGCCAGACACCGTGAATGACGCCGAGTGCCGCATAACAGTCGGGATCCTGTGCGACCACCACCCGGAATGCGACGATATCCGAGAGCTGATCGAAAGAGACATTCTTGCGTTGCATCTTGCGCCAGATGGCATGCGGTTTCTTCTCTCGACCGTCGACCCTGGCTTTGAGACCGCCTTTCCTGAGGACGCGCACGAGATGGCGCTCGATCTTCGCAAGGTTGGACGTCGGCCGCAGAAAACGCAGGCGTTCCAGGATGGAATTGCGGGCGTCTGGGTTGATGTAGCTGAAGGCAAGGTCCTCGAGTTCCTCCTTGAGCCATTGCATGCCGATCCGGTCGGCCATGGGGACGTAAATCTCCATGGTCTCGCGGGCAATTCTCAGGCGCTTGTCCTCGCGCCGCACGTGGTGCAGCGTGCGCATGTTGTGGAGCCGGTCGGCGAGCTTGACCAGGAGGACACGGAGATCCTCCGACATGGCCAGAAACAGCTTGGAATAGTTGCCCATGGTGCGCTGGCCTTCCTCGGCCTGGCTCTCCAGGCGCGAGAGCTTGGTGACGCCGTCAACCAGTTGGGCAATCTGCGGTCCGAACTTGTCGGTGATTTCCTCGAGCGTGGTGTTGGTATCCTCGACCGTATCGTGCAACAGCCCCGTGATGATGGACTGGCTGTCGAGCTTCATGTCGGCAAGGATGCCGGCGACCTCAACGGGATGGGAAAAATAGGGATCGCCCGAGTCTCGTGTCTGGGAGCCGTGCTTGACCATGGCGAACACGTAGGCGCTGTTGAGGGCCGCCTCGTCGACCCCTTCGTCATAACTCCTGACCCGCTCAACCAGTTCAAACTGCCGGAGCATCGTCCGGGCTCACATTCTTCTAGCGAGTGGATCCGTCTTCGATGCCGGTGCCCCAGGCTTCGTTGTGCTGATCACTGTCAAGGTCGAGATTGGCGAAGGCACGGTCCAGTGGATTGTCCGCCGCCAGACCGAGTTCCTCGACATTCTCGACATTCTCGTCCTCTTCGGTCTCGCTGCCGTAGACGAGCTTGCGGCGCACCGAATCCAGCGAAATCGTGTCATCGGCGATCTCGCGCAGGGCGATGACAGGATGCTTGTCGTTGTCCTTGTCGACAGTCAGCTCCGCCCCCTTGCCCAAGTCGCGGGCCCGCTGGGCGGCCAGGAGAACCAGCTCGAAACGGTTGCTCACGCGTTCGATGCAGTCTTCAACAGTCAATCGGGCCATTCATCACCTCGATGTGGGAACGGGAGCGGGATGCGAAAATGCCAGCATCGCGTCCTCATGACAAGCCCTGCCGGGAGTCAGGAGGCAAGACGCTCGATATCGCCGTCGCGCCTGGGGAGTGCCCGGATGAGACAATCGATGGATTGCCCGGTCACCGGGTGTCTCCACTGAGGCGCCACATCATTGAGCGGCAGCAGGACGAAGAGCCTTTCGGCGGCACCTGGATGTGGCAGCAAGGGAGGCCGGTCGGTTCTCTCGAGGCCCCGGTAGTCGATGAGGTCGAGATCCACCGTGCGGGATTCCCAGCGCAGGCGACGCTGGCGGCCGAGCCCTTCCTCGACGTCGTGGAGGAGTTCGAGCAGGGTCTCAGGATCGCGCTCCGTGGCAAGTTCTGCGACTCCGTTGACATACCGGGGTTGATCGCGGTCATCCATGGGCCGCGTTTCGTACCAGGGCGATACACCGAGAACGTCCACACCGGCACGGCGGATCCGTGCCAGCGCCTCCTCGAGAGTACGCCGCGGCGGCCCGATCGCCGAAGCGAGATTGGCGCCGAGTGCCACATATATGCCGCCCTGGAGGCGGGAGGGGATTGCCGACATCTGCGGAAGCTTCATATAGAGTGCGGCGGGACACCTGCAACCCTTCGCCCCGGGGCGAAGGGTTGCAGGTGCCGTCACAAAGAGAACGAGACGCCTTGATGACCGCTGGCGAGCCCCTTCCCGACTGCCCCCTGTGTCCACGTCTCATGACCTTCCGCCATTCCTGGCGGGAAAGGGAACCGGGCTGGTTCAACTCCCCCGTACCCACATTCGGACCCCGGGACGCCCGTCTCCTGGTGGTGGGACTCGCTCCGGGTCTGAGGGGCGCCAACGCATCCGGGCGCCCCTTCACGGGCGACGGCGCAGGCGATTTCCTCTATCCGGCACTGATCGGGGCGGGCTACGCCAGGGGCAACTATGATGCCCGGCCGGATGACGGTCTGGAGCTGGTGAACTGCCGGATCACCAATGCGGTGCGATGTGTCCCGCCCGGGAACAGGCCGCTTGCCGCCGAAATCCGTTCCTGCAACCCCTTCCTTTCCCGGGAACTCGAGACACTGCCGCGCCTTGATACCGTCCTCGCCCTCGGTGGCCTCGCCCACCAGGCCATTCTCGATGCCGTTGGCGTCAGGCGTTCCGCCTTCCCTTTCGCCCACGGCGCCATCCATGACGTCGCGAGTGACCTCGTACTCGTTGACAGCTACCACTGCTCGCGGCTGAACACCAACACCGGTCGCCTGACATGGAAGATGTTCACAAGCATCTTCACCATCATCGCCGGGAGGCACGTGGCAGGCTGACGACGATGGCCGCAAGGATCGCGAGCGCACCGACCACGGCTTCCCAGTGCAGAGGCTCGCCGAACAGCAACCAGCCGGTGAGAAGCACGGTGACCAGTTCGGCCGAGCCGGCCACGGCGGAGCGTCCGCTCCCGGCCATTGCGGTGCCGGCCACCACCAGGCAGGTTGCCAGGATTCCGGTGCCAAGGCCGACCCAGCCAAGAGAGAACCAGCCGCTCGTCGAGACCGGCCAGGCAAGGGAGGCATCCGACGCGAGATGCCAGACCAGGGTCACCACCAGGGCAGCCATGCTGACGACCAGCGTGCGCCACAGGACATGGCCGTCCGTCGAGCCCAGACAGGCGAGGTAGAGTCCGTATCCAAGGGGAGCGCCAAACGTGATCAGCACTCCGCCGAGCGGTGTCGCCTCGAGGTTGCCGGGAGTGACGATGAGTCCGGCCGCACCCAGGACCAGGGCGACTGCCAGGACCATACGCCATTCCATGCCGGCCCGAAAAAGGAGACTTGCCAGAACGAGCGTGAAGGCCGGGTAGGTGTAGAACACGAGAATCGTCGTCGAGGCCGGCAGCCGCGCGTAGCCCTCGAAGAGGAAGATCGTGCCGACTCCGATACCGAGACCGGCGAAGAGGGGCGCCATCACCGAGCCGCCGGGGCATCGCCGCCAGGCGACGATGGCGGCAAGGACCACGATGGAAACCCCGAATCGGACCAGGAGCGATGACGTCGATCCGACTCCCTCATCCCTCAGGATTTCCAGGGGGCGCGGAAGCAGTCCATAGCAGATGGCCCCGGCAGCGACCAGGAGCACGCCCGCCACCATGACCGGACGCTTTGCCTCGTTGACGCTCACGCATGGACTCCTTTATGTCAGACGACCTGACGATGGCCCGAACCAGGGAAAGGAACGGAAATGGTTGGGAAGATCGAAGCACGCCTCGCCGAACTCGGCATCAGGCTTCCCGAAGCCGCCGCTCCGGCGGCGAATTATGTGCCCTGGACCGTGGCTGGCAACCTGGTGTTCGTGGCAGGGCAGATCACCCTTGCCGATGGCGCACTGAAACACCAGGGCAAGCTCGGTGCGGACGTCACTCTCGAGGAAGGCTATGCGGCTGCCCGCCTGTGCGGCCTCAACGTCATCGCCCAGCTCAAGGCTGCCTGCGGCGGCGACCTCGACCGGGTCGTCAGGATCGTGAGGCTTGGGGGATTCGTGAACGCCTCGGAGGACTTCTGCGACCATCCGAAGGTCATCAATGGCGCCAGCGATCTGATGGTCGAGGTGTTCGGCGACAAGGGCCACCACGCAAGGGCCGCGGTTGGTTGCGCCTCCCTGCCGCTCAATGTCGCGACCGAGGTCGAGGCCGTGGCCGAAATCTCCTGATCCCATGAACGGCGGCGAGGCGCTTGTCGCCACCCTTCTCGAGCATGGTGTCACAACGGCTTTCTGCGTTCCCGGTGAAAGCTATCTCGCGGTTCTCGAGGCGTTGCGCCGTCACGGCAACGCCATCCGCCTGATTACCCATCGCCACGAATCGGGGGCGGCCTTCGCCGCCAACGGCTATGCCAAGATTTCAGCACGCCCGGGCATTGTCCTGGTCAGCCGCGGTCCGGGTGCGACCAACGCCGCTATTGGCATTCACACGGCCGCCCAGGACAGCGTGCCTCTAATTCTCTTCATCGGCCAGGTGCCGACCCACGAAATCGGCCGCGAGGCGTTCCAGGAAATCAACTACGCCTCCTTCTACGGCACCGTTGCCAAGGCGGTGATCGAACCTGCCAGCGCTGTGGACGTGGCGGACGCCACGGCACGGGCCCTTTCGGTCGCCGCCGCCGGCAGACCGGGGCCGGTGGTCGTGGTCCTTCCCGAAGACGTCACCCTTGGCGATGCCGGGAACCCCGTCATATCGGGACCGGCTGCCGAAACCGCGACCAGGGCATCAACGAATGTACTCGAGCGCGCCGCATCGATGATCGAAGAGGCTGACCGCGTGCTTGTTCTGGCGGGCGAGATGGTGCGCCACGAAGCGGCCCACGCCCAGCTCGATCACCTGGCACGGCAGTCCGGCGCTGCGGTGGTATCGGCATTTCGCTGCCAGGACTGCCTTTCGAACGATCACGAGGCCTATGCGGGATCGTTTGCCACTGGCCGCGCGGCCTACCTCGATGGCGCCTGGGACGAGGCGGATCTCGTGGTAGTCGCCGGAGCCAGGTTCGATGCCATCAGTTCCGCCGACTTCCACTTCAGGGACGGATCGAAACCTCTCGTTGTCATCCATCCCGACGCTGCCACGGTCGCCGCTCTTCGTCCCCGGCTTGGCCTGGTCTCGGATGTTGGACCGGCTCTCGACGCCATCGCCAGCCGGCTCGCCGGACCGGGGCCCGCCCGGCTCACGTGGCGTGCCGGCCTGAGGGACGCCTGGACGCGATTCCAGGAAGCAGCGCCGGCGGCACGGGGTCCCGTCGACATGACCGCAGTCGTTCGTCACGTGAACCGGCGGCTCGCATCATCGGATCATGTCATCACCAACGACGCCGGCAACTTCTCGACCTGGGTGCAGCGACACTTTCGCTACCGGCTGCCGGCAAGTCAGGCCGGGCCAATGTCGGGCGCCATGGGCTATGGTGTTCCGGCTGCCCTTGGCGCAGCGCTCGCCAGGCCCGCCGCCCGGGTCGTCGCCTTTGCCGGAGATGGCGGTTTCATGATGACCGGCCAGGAACTCTCGATCGCCGTCGAGAATGGCCTCAAGGTCATTGTCATCGTCTGCGACAATGGACACTACGGCACCATCCTGATGCACCAGCAACGCTATGCCGGACCGGAGAACACCATCGCCGTGGCTCTCGAGAGCCCGGACTTCCAGGCCATCGGCACGGCCTATGGAGCGCCGTCCTGGCGTGTCGAGCGCACCGCGGAGTTTGCGCCTGCCTTCGATGAGGCCCTTGGCCTCGACGGCCCGGCCCTCATCCATGTCGTCACCGACATCCGGGATCTTTCCGCAGGCAGTTGAGCCTGGTTCAGGTGCTTTCGCCGGTCGACATCAGTTTGCCAGTATCGCCGATGTCGTCGAAGCTGGCGTAGTTCATGCGATAGAGCATGCTGTAGAGACCCCCAGAAGCCATGAGATCGTCGTGCGGCCCCTCCTCGATGATGCAACCGTCCTGCAGCACGATGATGCGATCTGCACCCCTGATGGTGGTCAGTCGGTGAGCGATCACCAGCGCCGTGCGTCCTTCAAGGAGGCGGGCAAGGGCCTGCTGGATCTTGAGTTCCGTGTAGCTGTCGACGTTTGCAGTTGCCTCGTCCAGCACGAGAATCGGCGTATCGGCCACCAAGGCCCGGGCAAAGCTCAGCAACTGGCGCTCGCCGAGTGACAGGGTCATCGCACCCTGATCCAGCAGGGTATCGTATCCCTTCGGCAGATTCATGATGAAGTCGTGGGCTCCGACCGCACGCGCCGCTTCAGCCACCGCATGACGGCTGGCGCCGGTCTTGTTGTAGCGGATGTTCTCGAAGACCGTCCCGGTGAAGAGAAAGGGCTCCTGCAGGACCATGGCCACGTGATGGCCGAGAGAATCCTGAGTCACATCCCTGACATCGTGGCCGCCAACCCTGACGGAACCCTCCCAGACATCATAGAAGCGATGAATCAGGGCCATCGCGCTGGTCTTCCCCGAACCGGTCGGCCCGACCAGGGCGACGGTTTCACCATCCTCCACACGGAAACTCACATCCTTGAGAACGGGCTGGTCCTCGACGTAACCGAAGGTGACGTTCTCGAATTCGACAGCACCGTTGTTGCGATCGAGTTCGATGGCGTCCGGTCTGTCATGCACCTCCACGTCCACATCGAGGACCTCGAAGATACGGTGCCCGGCCGCCATGGCACGCTGCATGATGCTGTACTGGATGGAGAGCGATCGAATGGGATCGAAGAAGCGCTGCACGTAGAAGAGGAAGGCAACCATGACGCCGATTTCGAGGCTGTCGTCCAGCACCAGTCGCCCGCCAATGATGACAACGATCGCCATGGCACAGCCGGTCAGAAGATCGACCACGGGGATGAGGACATTGGCAAAGCGAGATGCCCTGAGGTGGGCATCACGATTGTCGGCCGCCATCTCCTCGAAGAGATCGAGATTGACACCCTCGCGGCCGAGTTCCTGTATGGCCCGGATACCATGAACGTTTTCGGCCAGGGCCGCGTTGACGGCACTGCTGGTCTCGCGGGCATGCAGGAACGCTCGGCGGGCCATGGGAAGCCAGACCATGCGTACGACAATCAGCACAGGCAGGACTGCGAGCGTCAGGGATGCAAGCCGGACATCCAGCAAAAGGAGGACCGAAATGATGCCCACGAGGAGAACCAGATCGCCGATGGCGAAGATCGAGGACTCGAGAAACTCCTGAAGAGCGTAGACATCTCCCTGCAGGCGTGACATCAGCCGGCCGACTTCCGTCTGGTCCATGAACCCCAGGGACACAACCTGCAGGTGGGCATACATGGCCCGGCGCAGGTCGAACAGCAGGTGACCGGCGATGCGCCCGACAATGCTCTCGAGGAGGAACATCGACACGTAGTTGACGACGACGACGCTGAAGAACACACCCATGATGACGACAAGGAGGACGCGGGCGCCATCTCCTGCCGCAAGCGCATCGTCGATCGCCCAGCGTATGATGAGCGGCACCATGAGCTGCGTGGCAACGAAGAAGAGGACGGCGATCACGGCGAGGGCGATCCGCGCCCGGTACGGCGCCAGGTGCACCAGGAAACGCGCGATCACCCAGCGATCGAAGGCGCGGCCGAAAAGTTCCTCGTCACGCGACACCTGGGCGCCGACGACGGCAAGAGCGGGTTTCCGTCCGGCGGTCACGGCCTCGCCGCGCTCCCGCCGCTGGCCTGCAGGTCCCAGAGAGCACGATAGCGTCCCCCGAGCGCCAGCAGGTCCTCGTGACGCCCACGCTCAACGATCTTTCCCTCCTCCAAAAAGATGATCTCATCGGCATGGAGCAGCGATCGCAGACGGTGTGCGATAATGATGACGGCGCGCTCGCGGGTCAGGTCATGAAGCGCCTGATGGATGCGCTGTTCGGTGGCAGCATCCACTGCGGCCGTTGAATCGTCGAACACGATCACGGCACTCTCCGGCAGGACACCGCGGGCAATGGACAGGCGCTGACGCTGGCCTCCGGACAGCGACACGCCACGTTCGCCGACAAGGGTGGAGTATCCGGTTGGCAGCTTCCTGATGTAGTTGTGGAGCTGCGCAGTCGCAGCGGAATGCTCGATGGCCGCCCTCCCCGCCCAGGGATCGCCATAGGCCACATTGTGATCGATGCCTGCGGTGAACAGGAACGGCTGTTGCGGCACGATGCTGACTTGCCGGCGCAAGCTGTCGAGTGTCACCGAGCGAATGTCGGCACCATCGATGGTGATGCGTCCAGCCGACACGTCGTAGTACCTGCCGACCAGGTGTCCGATGGTGCTCTTGCCGCTGCCGGGAGGGCCAACGATGCCGAGTGTCCTGCCGGGGCTGACCTCGAAATCGATGTTGCTCAATGTACGCCTGTCGCGCGCCGATGCGGGGTAGGCAAAGTCGACCTGTTCGAACCTGAGGATCCCTTTGCGCACCTCGAGTGGTCCGGCGTCCGGGTGATCGGCAACGCTTGGTTCGAGATCCAGCACGTTGAAGAGGCGTCCCCCACAGGTCGAGGCACGGGCGACGGAGTTGATCATCCAGCCGATCTGGCGCACCGGCATCTGCAGGATGGCCATGAAAGCGAGACACTCGGCGAGCTGGCCGAGGGTGATCTCGCCGGCCATCGCCTTTTCTCCGCCAACCCACAGCACGAGGCCCATGGCGGCCAGAAAAATGAATGTCATGCGCGTACTGGAGCGCACGAAGAGGGCTATCCGGCGATGCGACAGGGCCAGCGCGCGTGCGGCAATGGTGTCGTAGCGTGTCAACTCGTAGACGGTCGAAGCAAAGGCCCGAACCACGCGAATTCCACCGAGATTCTCCTCCATGACCTTGGTGAGCTGCGAGAGCTCCTCCTGCAGGGCCAGCCAGGCATCACGCAGTTTCAGACGGGCGCCCGAGGCCATCACGGCAATGACGGGAACGAACCCGAGGGCCAGCAGTCCCAGCACCAGGTCGATGCGGACAAGCAGGATGGAGCCTCCGACGATCAAGGTCGACAACAGCACGCAACGCAGGATCCCGGTATCCACCCAGAGACGCACACCCTCGATGTCGAGGATTCCCCTGGTCATCAGTTCACCGGAATGAACCCGGTCGTGCCACGACAGGCTCAGGATCTGCAGTTGCCTGTAGTAGGCCATGCGCAGGTCATAACCGATGATCTGGCCCACCGATTCACCCTGATAGTTCTGCACCATGGTGAAGAGGCCGCGCAGCACGCTGGCGGCGATCAGCAGCGTCGCCGTTGTCGCCAGCGCCTCGCCTGCGAGGTCACGGCCGGTTCCGGTTCCCAGCAGACCCTGGGCTTCGTCCACCGCGCGGCCGAGGAACTGAGGCACGAACAGCTGGAAGAAACCTGCGGCGAGTGCGGCAATGATGCCGAGCGCCATGCGCCAGCGATTGCGGAACGCCATGGCCGTGATTCGCCACAGCACCCCGGCGTCAACCCGCGAAACATCAATGTTGTAGCGGCCGTCGAACTCGATATCGATGCGACGCCTGGTCCGGGTCCTGCTTAAGGCCATGCACGTGTTGTCTTGAACGTCAACCGATCAGGCACCGGTCAGTCTGCCACCGGAGCCTTTCGCACCTGGCACTTTACTATGCCGGTACATCATCTGACAATCTCAATGGCCTGGCCGCCCCCAGCGGTCTCGTCACCGCTGAACAGGCCCCACCACCGAGGGCAGGATGCCTCCAGAAACCGACACAGGCGGGCAGGACCGTTACAGCGCACGCTGCATCACCAGCATCCACGAAGTCGGACGGGACGAGTGGGACCGTCTTGCAGGCACCGACAATCCCTTTGTCCTCCATGACTTTCTCGCCTGTCTCGAGGACAGCGGTTCCGCGTCTCCCGAAACGGGTTGGGGCCCTGCACATGTCCTCCTCGAGGACTCCCGCCAACAACTCGTCGGTGCCGCTCCCGCATGGTTCAAGAGCCATTCGATGGGCGAATATGTCTTCGATCAGGGGCTGGCCGATGCCTTCGAACGCGCAGGTGGGAATTACTACCCCAAACTTCTCGTCGCAGTGCCGTTCACCCCGGTGACCGGACCGAGGCTGCTCATCGGAGATACGGATGCCAAGGGATGCGAAGAGCGGCAGCGTGCCCTGGCAGCCGCCATTGTCGGCCTGGCGAGAAACGCCGGAGTCTCCTCGGCCCACATCAACTTCCTGACACCGGACGAATCGCGCGTGGTCTCCTCTCTCGGGTTCCTCCAACGGACCGGAATCCAGTTCCACTGGGAGAACCGGGGATATGCGTCCTTCGACGGATTTCTGGCCAGCCTGTCCTCGCGCAAGCGCAAGGCCATCCGGCGCGAGCGCCGCGAGATTGCGGCCAGTGACATCTCCATCCACCGGTTGACCGGCGAGGCGCTGAACAGCGAGATCTGGGATGCCTTCTACGGCTTCTACCGCGATACAGGGCACCGCAAGTGGGGCATCCCCTACCTCACCCGCGCCTTCTTCGAGCAGCTCGGCCAGCGCATGCCCGACAACGTCGTCCTCATCATGTGCAGACGGGATGACCACTGGATCGCCGGCGCCCTCAACGTCAGGGGCTCATCAACACTCTTCGGCCGCTACTGGGGCTGCATCGAGGATCACCGGATGCTTCACTTCGAGTGCTGCTACTACCAGGCGATCGAGCATGCCATCTGCAACGGACTCGCCCGGGTCGAGGCCGGCGCCCAGGGCGGCCACAAGATCCAGCGTGGCTACATGCCGGTCACCACCCACTCATCCCACTGGTTTGCCAATCGTAGCATGCACGACGCCGTGTCACGTTACTTTGCCGAAGAGGGTCACCACATCGGGGAGCAGGCCGACTACATCGAACGGGAACTGTCACCCTTCCGGCAAGTCTGACCTGCGATTGCCTGTCGCCTTTGCCGTTGCGCTGTCACCTCTGGTGGACTCCGTGAGGAACTCCCTCACCTGCAACTCGAAACCGAGGGTGTCGTCGTCGGTCACGATCACGGTGACATGCCCGCCGCCGACGAGATCGCCGAACAGAAGCTCGTCGGCCAGCGGCTTCTTGACATGTTCCTGGATCACGCGCGCCAGGGGCCTGGCGCCGTAGGTCTCGTCATAACCGTTGCGGCAGAGCCACTCCCTGGCCTCTGAAGACAGCGAGATCGAGACCTTGCGTTCGGCGAGCTGCGTCCCGAGTTCGCCGATGAACTTGTCGACGACATGGCCGACAGTCTCGCGCGTCAGCGACGAGAAGGAGACGATCGCATCAAGGCGGTTCCGGAACTCTGGAGTGAACAGCTTCTCGATGGCCTCCGCGTCTTCACCCTGGCGCGTCGCCCTGCCGAATCCCATGGGTGATCTCGCAAGTTCACTGGCTCCCACATTCGTCGTCATGATGATGATGACGTTCCTGAAGTCGACCTTCTTGCCGTTGTGATCGGTCAGCTTGCCGTAATCCATCACCTGGAGGAGGACATTGAAGAGGTCCGGGTGGGCCTTCTCGATTTCGTCGAGCAGCAGGACAACGTGTGGATTCTGGTCCACGGCATCGGTGAGCAATCCGCCCTGGTCAAATCCGACATATCCGGGCGGGGCGCCGATCAGTCGAGATACAGTGTGCCGTTCCATGTATTCGGACATGTCGAAACGAACGAGCTCCATGCCCGAGAACTCGGCAAGACGCCGCGCCACCTCGGTCTTGCCGACGCCTGTCGGTCCGCTGAAGAGGTAGCTGCCGACAGGCTTCTCCGTTTCCCGCAAGCCCGCTCGGGAGAGCTTGATGGCATCGGTCAGCGCGTCGATCGCCTGGTCCTGTCCGAAGACCACGCCCTTGAGCTGCACCGGAAGTTCAATCAGGGAGGCCCTGTCACGACGCGACACTTTCCTAGGCGGAATGCGCGCCATGCGTGCGATCACCGCTTCCACATCGGCCACACCGACGCTCTTGCGACGCCGGTTCTTCGGCACCAGCATCTGTGCCGCGCCGGCCTCGTCCATCACGTCAATCGCCTTGTCGGGCAGCCTGCGGTCGTGGAGGTAGCGGTCTGAGAGTTCCACCGCCGTCCTGATGGCATCATGGGTGTAGCGGATGGCGTGGAACTCTTCGTAGTAGGGTTTGAGTCCACGCAAGATCTTCACCGCATCGCCGATGGAGGGTTCCGCCACATCGATCTTCTGGAAGCGGCGCGACAGGGCACGATCCTTCTCGAACACTGAGCGGAACTCCTTGTAGGTGGTCGAACCCATGCACCGCAGCGTGCCACTCTGCAGGGCGGGCTTGAGCATGTTGGACGCGTCCAGCGATCCCCCGGAAGCGGCGCCCGCGCCAATGACCGTGTGAATCTCGTCGATGAAGACGATGGCGTCGCGATCGGCTTCAAGCGTGGTGATGACCGACTTCAGCCTCTCCTCGAAATCGCCCCGGTAGCGTGTTCCGGCGAGCAGCGCCCCCATGTCCACGGCCCAGATCGTGCACCCCGCCAGCACCTCCGGCACGTCATTCTCGGTGATTCTCCGGGCAAGGCCTTCAGCAATTGCCGTCTTGCCCACACCCGGATCTCCAACAAGAAGGGGGTTGTTCTTGGTGCGCCGGCACAGCACCTGGATGGTGCGTTCCACCTCCCGTTGCCGCCCGACCAGGGGATCGGTCTTTCCTGACTTCGCCTTCTCGTTGAGATTGACGCAGTAGGCCTCGAGCGCCTCGTCTCCCTGGCGGACCTCCTCCTCGCCTTCCTGCGTTCCACGTACGATCCTGGGTTCCGACTGCCCTGGAACCTTGGAAACTCCATGGCTGATGTAACTCACGGCATCGAGTCGCGTCATGTCCTGCTTCTGCAGGAACCAGACGACATGACTCTCCCGTTCCGAGAACATCGCCACCAATATGTTCGCGCCGGTCACCTCGCCCGCACCCGATGACTGGACGTGAGCCACGGCCCTGCGCAGGGTCCTCTGGAAGCCCTGGGTGGGCTTCGCCTCGACGGCTTCATCCAGGGTGATGGAATCAAGATTGTGATCGATGAAGTCCTCGACCTCGGTGCGAATGCGCTCGGGGTCAACATTGCAGGCCTTGAGAACCGCCACCGCATCCTCGTCCTCGGTCAGCGCCAGCATCAGATGCTCGAGTGTGGCGTACTCGTGGCATCGCATGTTGGCGTGTTCCAGGGCCTTACGCAGCGTGTGTTCGAGGTTGGGCGAGATCATGGAGGGCTCATTCCTTCTCGAGCGTGGCCTGCAGGGGGTGCTCGTTGTGCCGCGCAAAGTCGATGACCTGCGTCACCTTACTCTCAGCGACATCGAAGGGGTAGACACCGCACAGGCCGACACCATGACGGTGCACGTGGAGCATGATCCGGGCCGCCTCCTCAGGGCCCTTGTGGAAGAACCTGACCAGCACGTGAACGACGAACTCCATCGGCGTGTAGTCGTCATTCAGCAGAAGCACCTTGTACATGGAGGGCTTCCGCGTCTTCTGCCGAACCTGGGTCGCGACACCGGTCCCGCTGCCATCACTGTTCCGGCGATTGTCGTCACTCATGTGGCACCATCGGACACATACGAAGACTACAGGATCGATCATACCCACAAAGCAAGCAACCGGCCAGACGCCGGGCGGTGTTCACTGGATTGAGTCGACCTGTGCTGGAGTCCGGTGCTGCGAGAAGACCCTCACCCACAGGGTGCCAGAGTCGCACGTTCTGCACGTTGCCCTCCCGAACGCTGCCGGCGGGATCATTGATGAGTTTGCGCAATTGTATGGTGTGTGAGGAGTCTCGATGTCGTAACCCGTGCCCTGCACGGGAACCTCACATCCTGAAAGGCCTCGCCGTCGAGCCGGTCGGCTTGTTTGCGCCAGCCAGGCAACACGACAACACCCCCGCCGGGCCTTCAAGACCCTGCGGGGGTGCTGCTCGGGAGGACCGCCGGTCAGGCAGTCTGGCGCAGAGGTCGGCTCCAGACATCGGTGAACCGCTGGCCGAGCGGCTGGCCGCATTCGGTGGCGATCCGCAGCCAGGCGTTCGTCATGTCCATGCTGTCCTGGATGGCATGGTCGAGGGTCTTGCGCACGTAACCCTGCTGAATCTCGACCGCCTCGCCGAACGACTTCGCACCGGCGAGCGCCTTGCGGGTCTCGGCGCCTTCGGCAACCCGTCGCCTGGCGATCTCGAGCACGCAACCGTTGAATCCCTCGACGCCCTTCATGAATGTGGCGCCGGCTTCCACCATCGCCTCGAAGTTGGCGCGCCGAACATCGTTGATCTGTCCGAGAACAGTGTCGTCGCCACCTGTCCGGGCGGCGGTGTCGAACGCATCACGACCCATGGTGACCATGGTCTCGAAGCCCTTCCTGGTGGCATCCGTGTTGCACTTCACGACATCTTCCGACACCCTGAATCCGGTCTCGATCACCTCGTCCACACCCGGAACCTCGGGCGTCTCACTGGTTGTCTTGGCATTCGCCATGTCTCATCTCCACTTGGCAGTCTATGTTGCACTGCAACATGGCCGATATGGGCACTGCGGCATATGATGTCAAGAGAAAATTGTGCACTGCACAATTGCAAGCCGATGGGCGTTTGACGCAAGGGATCCAATCCACCATAAGGCAACCGACATCAGACACCAGGTGACTTCCCATGCCTCTTCCATTCAGTTTCACGGCACCGGTACCGCTGGCTTTCGGGGACAACCGCCTCATGAAGCTCGGCCGCGATGTCAGGCGCCTTGCCGGCGATGGCGCCGAGGTCCTCCTCGTGACGGACCCTGTTCACACCGGCAACGGCCTTGCCGAACGCGCCGCCGGTGCTCTCGGAGAGGCCGGTCATGGCTGCAGCATGTTCAGCGACATCGCCAGCGACCCCGCGGCCGAAACGGTGGATGCCATCTCCGAAGAGGCCCGGTCGCGCCGAGCCGCCTGCATCGTTGCCATGGGAGGCGGTTCGACGCTCGATGCCGCCAAACTTGCCGCCTGTCTTGCACCTGACGGCCGGGGTGCGGTGACTTTTGCCCTTGGTGAAACGCCCGTGCCCGCCGGCGGACTGCCCAAGATCGCCGTGCCTACCACCGCAGGCACCGGATCCGAGGTGACTCGCACCTCGGTCTTCAGTACGGGAGAGCGCAAGCTGTGGGCCTGGGGGGAGAACCTGCAATTCAATCTCGCTCTGCTCGACCCGCTCCTCACGTTGTCCCTGCCGGCGCCATTGACTTCCGCCACGGGAGTCGACGCCATGGTCCATGCGATCGAATCGGCGACGTGCCGGCGGCGCAATCCGGTGTCCTCGGCCATGGCGCTCGGCGCCATCAGGACACTTCGCGAGTGGCTCCCGGAGGCGGTGCGCAATCCGGCCGACGCGCAAGCCCGCGGCCATGTGCAGATTGCCGCTACGCTGGCCGGTATCGCCTTCGACGTCACCGGTGTCGCCGTCGCCCATGCCATCGGCCATGCCCTGGGACACCATGCCGGAATTCACCATGGACGCGCCGTTGGCCTTGCCCTTGCCGCCACCATGGAACATTCGGCCGAGGCCGCAACTGACGCCTATTCAGCCGTCGCCGTGGCTCTTGGCGGGCCGGAGGGAGCAACGGCGCTGCAGGCGCCGTCTCTCTATCGACATTTCCTCGCAGACGCCGGATTCGATCTGACGCTCGAGGAACTCGGCGAGAAGGATGTAGGGGCGATCACCTCGCTTTGCTTCGAACCCGAGAACATGGTGATGCTCAAGGGGGACGCCCATGAGTTCACTCCCGACTCGCTCTCTCGTGCCGTCAGCCGCATGATCGGCGCGGCGTGAGACAGTTGCCGCTCCAGACGACTTCCTGGGATTCCGCAGGGATTCCTGAAAGGGAGCGACCGCAGCGGTCGAGAGACTTCGGCGCCAGGCAGTGTGGCGGTCCTTGCCGGAAACCGGCGCCATCGATTGGGGCGATGCCGCGCCGGACGGTTCAGGAGTCGCCCGTATAGATCACCGAGCAGGGACGATCATTGCGGTTGAGAATGCGGCAACTCTCCCGCGCCTGGTCCTCAACGAGATTGAGAATGCGCACCCGATAGAGCGTGGTCCCATCCGCCTCGACGGTTGCCATGACGGTCTCGCTGTCGCCAGCCAGCAGAGGCGCGAGGACCCGGCCGGTGTCGGCACTGGCTCGCACTGCGTTGTCGCGCTGGGCGAAGGCGCCCACCTGGATGGCCCACTTGCGGTCATCGCCGGCGCTGCCCTCATCGAAGGCGACGCCCTCCGAACCCAGTCCGAGCGACTCCTCCAGGCTGGCGACAAGCGCGTCATCATCGTGGCCACTGTTGAGAGCAGCGCTGAACTGCGCTGCCACGTCGCGCCGTGGATGCGGCGATGGTACGGGCACGGTCCTGTCGTCGGAGGCCGCCGTCACGAAAGCCTTCCGGATCAGGTCCGTCATGAGCCTGTCCCGCGAAATCCGGTCCTTGCCACCGATCACGACGCCAACGATGCGTCTGCCGTCAACGATGGCTGACGCTGCCAGATTCCATCCAGCCGCTTTCGTGTATCCGGTCTTGAGGCCATCAACGCCATCGACCCTGTCCAGAAGCTTGTTGTGACTCCTGTAGGTCCTGTCGCCATAGGTGAACGACCGGGTGGAGAAGAGTGGGTAGTACTCCGGAAAGTCGAACTGCAGGCGCAGCGACAGCACCGCCATGTCACGGGCCGTCGACTTCATGCTCCGGCGGTGCAGGCCCGACGCGTTGGTGAAGACCGTGCGCCGCATGCCCAATTCACGGGCCTTCTGCGTCATCATGGAGGTGAACCCCTCCTCGCTGCCGCCAAGTCCCTCGGCGACTGCCACGGCAACATCGTTGGCCGACTTGATGACGAGAGCCATGATGGCGTCCTCGGCGGAGATCGAACCACCTCTGGGAATGCCGAGTTTCGACGGCACCTGATTGCTCGCCTTGCGTGAAAAGGTGAACCGGGTCTCAGGCGTGATGGTGCCCTTCTCGAGTGCCTCGAACATGAGATAGAGCGTCATCATCTTGGTGAGCGAGGCCGGGTACATCTCCTTGTCCGGCTTGCGCTGGGCGAGCACGTTGCCGTTGGTGGCATCAATCACGAAGTATGTCGTTTCCTTGGCGGCTTCGGCGCCCGTCACACTCGTGAGGAGGCAAAGCACAAGACCTGCCAGGAGGCACCGGGGGCGGCGAACGGGAAAACGACCGGCCATCAACGATCCCCTGATGTTTGGCTCTGGCTCATTACAGACGATGAAGCGTGCCAGTCCAGTAATTCCTCCACAGATCCCGGGATAGAATCAAAACGGCAAGCGATTCCAACCATACCGTGAGGATTTTCAGAACCAATCCGGCCAGACCCCCTGCATGTTGTAGCTCCTGTGCTGAGAGCGCCCAGCGATTCCGACAATTCATCCACAGGCCCGGCCATACCTTATGGCGATGGATGTCAGCCAGCAGCGCGCCCCGCAGTGGGCCATGACGAGAGGGTCGGGAACCGCTCCTGGTAGGCGGCGCCCGCACTCAGAACGAGGGCATCGGCCTGGCGCCGCCCCACGATCTGCAGGCCCACCGGCAGCCCGTCCGCGGTAAAGCCACACGGCACCGACAGGGCTGGCTGCCCGGTAAGATTGAAGGGCCAGGTGAATGGCGTCCACGTGTACCAGCGTTCATGGGGCCAGCCTGACGGAATCTCGCGGCCCACCTCGAAGGCGGCAATGGGCAGGGTGGGCGTCACGAGAAGGTCGAAGCGTTCGAGGAGAGCGCCGACATTTGCCGAGTAGCGCATGCGTGCTCGCTCGGCCTCGACCAGGTCGACCGCCCTGATGCTTTCACCTTCGGCGGCAATCCTGGTGAGACCGTAGTCGAGAAACCGCCGCCGGTGCCGGCTCTGGGTGCGGATGGCCGCAGCTGCAGCGGCATACCACAGGGTGCGGAAGGCCTCCTCGGCCTTCGGCACGTCGAATTCGATGGTCTCGACGTCCATGCCGAGATCGCCCAGACCGCGCACCGCCTGATCCACCGTCTCTGCGACTTCAGGCGTCACCCTGATGTGACCGAGATCGCGGCTGTAGGCAACCCTCAGACCGGTCACGGAGCGCTGTGTCTCCGCGAGATGGTCGACGCCGCTTTCGGCAAGCGACCACGGGTCACGCGCATCAGGTTTGCCGATCACATCGAGAAGCAGGGCCACGTCATTCACCGTCCGGGCCATCGGTCCGACGTGGGAAAGCGTGCCATAGAGCCCCGGTGGCCAGGCCGCCACCCTGCCGAAGGTCGGCTTGAGACCGACAATGCCGCAGAACGAGGCCGGAATGCGTACCGAACCCCCACCATCCGTGCCGAGCGCCAGGGGGCCGACACCGCAGGCCACGGCTGCGGCGGCCCCGCCGCTCGAACCACCCGGTGTCATGCGCAGGTTCCACGGATTGCGCGTCTGCCCGTGAAGCGGACTGTCGGTGACACCCTTCCAGCCCATCTCCGGCGTTGTCGTCATGCCTATGAAAAGCGCGCCGGATTCGCGAAGTCGCGCGACAGCGGGGGCATCCTCTGTCCAGGGCTGCCTGGCATCCACCGCCTTGGAGCCCATACGCGTCGGCCAGTCCCTTAGTCTCAGGACCTCCTTGACGCTTGTCGGCACGCCGTCGAGAGGACCGAGTGGCGCACCCTTCACCCAGCGCTCTTCCGACCTGGCTGCCGCCTCCCGGAATGTCTCGTCGTCACGATGGCAGAAGGCATTGAGATTGCCATCCACTTCGTCGAGGCGGGCGAGCACGGCATCGGCGACGTCGACGGGTGACAACTCGCGGGCTTCGTAATGCCGGACGAGGTCAAGCGCTGTCAGCCGATACAGGTCGTCTGCCGGCATCATGCAAACTCCAGTTCCGCCGACGTTGCCAGACCGCCAGTTGAATCCTCGATCCACAATCTGAGGCTGCCGCCGGTTTCCGGCTTTCCACAGACAAGAAAGGGGTGCGGAGCGAAGAGCGGCGCCACCCCGCGGTAACGAAAGTGCCTGATGCGGCGTTCCGGACAGGTCCTTTCCGCGAGATCAAGCAACAGAAGCGCCTGCATCGGCCCATGCACGACAAGATCGGGATAGGCTTCCTCGTTGCGACAGTACTCAACGTCGTAGTGGATTCGGTGGGCATTGAACGTCAGTGCGGAAAAGCGAAAAAGCAGTACAGGATCGGCGACAACGCTGCGCTGCCAGACTGCGTCCTGCGGAGGCGCCACACGCCGCGCCTCCCCGGAGGATCCGGGTGCGTCACGAAACACGAGATTGCGAACCTCGATGACCGCGTCCTGGTCGTCCTGGGCAATGCGGTGTTCCGTGGTGACAAAACAGAGATCTCCGGAGCGCCCCCTCTTCCTCTCGACGCCGGTGATGGTGATTGTCTGGCGTGCCGGCCGGCCAAGAACCAGATCGCGTTCGAACGTGAATGAACCGCCGGCCCACATCCTGCGGGGGAGACCGGTGTCGGGAATCAACTCACCCGGGGTCGTGCGCCCGTCGCGACCAATGCGGGATGTTGGTGGAGAATCAAGAAAGTAGAGCAGAGTCCAGCCGCAGGGGAGCCGGGCGCCGCTCGCAAGATCGGCGGCATCCCTGTCGAATGTGGCGGCGAGGTGACGTGCGGGCGTCAGTTCCAACACGTCCACCGATTCCCGGCTCCTTCCGACGGCATCGCAGGGTGCGGCCATCATACGTTCTCCCTTGTGAAGCCTTTCCTCTTGCCACATGTTGCCGCCCGGAACCATCCACCCGGCGAGAGCGACGTGACAGACTTGTTTGATCCGACGGACCCTGCCCAGCTCTCCGCTTTCCTGTCCATCATTGTCATCGACATCGTCCTCTCCGGCGACAATGCCATTGTGATCGGCATGGCCGTGGCCGGCCTCCCCCCTATCCTGCGGCGCAGGGCCATCATCATCGGCATCGTTGCCGCAACCGTTCTGCGCATCTGCTTCGCCCTGATCGTGGTCGAACTCCTGAACGTCGTCGGCCTTCTCCTTGTCGGCGGACTGCTGCTCGCCTGGGTGTGCTGGCGCATGTGGCGTGATATCCGCAGCGGCAGGCTCACCAGCGATCCGGAGCCCATCCCGAGTACCCATGCCACCGCCAATGGCCGCAAGACAACAACCATCCGCCACGCCCTCGTGCTGATCGTCGTCGCCGATGTATCCATGTCCCTGGACAATGTGCTTGCTGTCGGAGGTGCCGCGCAGGGACACCATGTCCTCCTGGTGTTCGGTCTCGTCCTTTCCATCATCCTGATGGCCGTGGCGGCGAACTTCATCGCCAGGCTTCTTCATCGCCACCACTGGATCGCGTACATCGGACTTGCAGTTCTGATGTGGGTCACCGGCGACATGATCTGGCGCGGATCCATGCAGATTCTTGACCACCTCTAGTACCTGCCGCTCCTCTTCCGGCCATGAGGACACTCGCCAACCGGTCAGGGTGACGGATCAAGATGACCGAGGCCGATGCCATGGTAGGCGAAACCGGCATCAACGATGTCGGCGGCACTGTACATGTTGCGCAAGTCGATCATGAGGGGCCGGTTCAGGACTGATTTGAGCCGCGCCAGGTCGAGAGACCGGAACTCGTTCCACTCCGTGACGATGACTAGGGCATCTGCCCCGGCTGCCGCCTCGTAGGGACCGGCACAGGTCACCAGCCCTTCCAGGGACTTGCTGGCGGCCTCCATGGCGACCGGATCGAAGGCTCTTACTCCCACGCCGCGATCGAGCAGCTCCGATGCAATGACGAGACTTGGCGATTCACGGATGTCGTCCGTGTCCGGCTTGAAACTCAGACCGAGGAGCGCCACCGTCCTTCCAGTCGTGCCGCCGAGCAGGGATACGATGCGCTGGGCCATCGAACGCTTGCGACCGGCATTGGCGGCAATCACCGCCTCGATAATGGTGAGCGGCGCACCGCTCTCCCTAGCCCCTCCCGTAAGCGCCCGTGTGTCCTTGGGGAAGCAGCTGCCGCCGTAACCCGGTCCGGGGTGGAGAAAACGGTCGCCGATCCGGCCATCGAGACCGATGCCAAGGGCCACGTCAAGGACGTTGGCGCCAACGCTCTCGCAGTAGTCCGCCATTTCGTTGATGAAGGCGATCTTGGTCGCGAGAAAGCTGTTGGCCGCGTACTTGATGAGTTCCGCCGTCTCCCGCGACGTATGCAGGATCGGCGTGCGTTCAAAGAAGAGGGGGCTGTAGATCTCGTCCATCAGACGCGCCGCCCGCTCGCTCTCGCTGCCGACGATGATACGATCGGGACGCAGGAAATCTCTCACAGCCGAGCCTTCCCGCAGGAACTCCGGATTCGAGACGACATCGAACTCCGCCCGGGGCCGTACCCGCCTCATCACATCCTCGACCCGGCGGCCGGTACCGACGGGGACCGTCGACTTGGTGACAATCACGGCGTAGCGCTCGATGACCCGCGCCACCTCCTCGGCAGCGTTGAACACGAAGCTGAGGTCGGCCTTGCCGTCGCCGCGGTGACCCGGTGTGCCAACGGCGATGAAGACGGCGTCCGACTCTCTCACCGACGGCGCCAGTTCCGTGGTGAACGTCAGGCGTCCGGCTTCGGCATTGCGGTTCACCAGACGCGGCAGACCGGGTTCGTAGATGGGAACCTCACCCGACTGCAGGCGGGCAACCCTCCCGTCATCCCGATCAACACAGACGACATCGATGCCAAATTCGGAAAAGCAGGCGCCGGACACCAGTCCGACATAGCCGGCGCCCACCATGGTGATACGCATTCCTCGAGTGTCCCGTCAGGCTGCTACAGGGAGTGCACTTACAGCAAACCGAGGGCCCGCGTCATCGTCAGCGTCCGGCCATCAGGACGTCTCTCGCCTCGTTGATCCGCCGGGCGAACCAGGCAGAGCCACCCTTGTCGGGATGATGCTCCGCCATCATCCGGCGGTAGGCCTCGGTGATCGTCTTCTCGTCGGCATCCGCGGCAACACCAAGGATCTCGGCGGCTTCGGCAACACTCATGGTGGATGCTGAAGGGCGCGGTCCGGCATGGAATCCGCGCGGTCTCCTCCAGGGAAAGAGCAGTGGAAACAGCATGAGACCGACCATCAGTGCGGCGCGGAACTGCCCCGTGGCCGCCAGTACGCCAATTCCGGCGACAATTGCCGCCGTGAGGATCCACTTGGCCCAGCGCAGCACGGTTGAGGCACGCGCGTTGACGCCGATCCAGGCCAGTGCCCAGACCAGGAGAACTCCGCCAATCGCCGCAAGCAACCAGTTCACGGCGGCATCATCCGCGATCGCGCATCAGGCGTTCCTTCTGGCGCTTCCATTCCCTCTCCCGGATGGCCGCCCGCTTGTCGTGGGCTTGCTTGCCCTTCCCCAGGCCAAGCTCGACCTTGGCGACACCCCTGGGGTTGAAGTAGATGCTGAGTGGAACAAGCGTGTAGCCGCGGCGACTGACGGCGCCGGCCAGCCTTTCGATCTCGCGGCGGTGAAGGAGCAGCTTGCGCGGCCGTTCAGGCTCATGATTGTCGCGGCCCGCCTGTTGCCAGGGCGAGATATGGCAGTCCTCGAGCCAGACTTCCCGGTCCCGTTCCCTCGCGAAGGCCCCGTTGATGTTGGCGCGCCCGGCGCGCAGCGACTGTGTCTCGCTGCCGGTCAGGACAATGCCAGCCTCGATCCGGTCCTCGATGGCGTAGTCGCGGAATGCCTTGCGGTTGCGGGCGACCGTCGTCCCCACCGGGATGTTCTTGCCCGCCATTCCACGTGTCAGGCGAGGACTCCCGCCTGCCTCATGGCATCGCGGACCCTGACCCTGGTCTCCTCTGCCGGAGAGGTCAGGGGCAGGCGCACGGAGCCGTCACCCCAGCCGAGCAGGCCGACCGCATACTTGACGGGCCCTGGACTGGTTTCGCTGAAAAGCGCCTCGTGAAGCGGCATGAGCTGGTTCTGGATATCGCGGGCCTGCTCGAAGTCGCCGCCCTGCCATGCCTCGTGCATCCTGGCGCAGAGCGCCGGTGCCACGTTGGCGGTCACGGAAATGCACCCGTGCCCGCCCATGCCGAGAAGTCCGAGGACCGCAGCGTCCTCGCCCGACATCTGGATGAACTCCTTGCCGCAGAGCCACCTCTGCCTGGAGACCCGGTCCGCAGCCGCCGTCGATTCCTTGCAGCCGACGACATGGGAGAGACGGGCAATGCGCTGCATCGTCGCCGGCTCGATGTCGACGCCCGTCCGCCCAGGGATGTTGTAGACGACGATGGGTATGTCGACGGCATCGTTGACCGCCTCGAAATGACGGAAGAGGCCGTCCTGGGTCGGCTTGTTGTAGTAACCGGTGACAATCAGCACGACATCCGCACCCGCTTCCTGCGCATGGCGGGTCAGCATGATGCACTCGGCAGTGGAGTTCGATCCGGTTCCGGCCATCACCGGAACACGGCCCGCCGCAGCCTCGACGGCGAGGCGCACCACGTGCATGTCCTCCTCGTGGGACAACGTCGGCGATTCGCCTGTCGTGCCCATGGCCAGCACGCCGTGGGTCCCCTGGGCAATCTGCCATTCGATGAAGTCCTGATATCCCTTTTCGTCGATCTTGCCATCGCGGAACAGCGTGACGAGTGCGACAAAGGAACCCTTCAGCTTCTCGGTAATCATGACAGTTTCCAGATCGGCTCTCCCGTGGAGATTAGTCGCCACGGGGAGCCGGGACAAGGGGCGCCCTTTTGTTCAGGCCTGGGCAACCCCCCAGATTTCGACAGTATTTTCCGGTGAATGCATCATCGGTTTGGGCACCAGCGTGATCGGTGGCAGGGTACCTCCGACGGTAGCGGTCAGAGTGTCGAGAAAGGCCCGTGTATCGTCGGCGCCCGTCGATGTGTAGTAGCAGACCATCAGCTTGAGATCCGAAGGACTCCGGTCGAATCCTCTCAGCAGATCCTCCACGAACGACATGGTGAATCGTGTCTGCGCCACGAGATCGCCGGGCATCACCCGCCCACCATCGTTGGTGAAGGGTGTATGGGGCACCTGCCCGCCCAGCCAGATCATGTCGCGCAGGCATATGGCCTGCCTGTAGGGCAGCGGTATGGGCCAGTCCCAGACGCGATCCGGCCAGACATCGAGGCGCGGGATGTACTTGTCGAAGCTCCCGCGGCGGCCGCGCATCGCCAGGACGCCGATCTTGGTGCGCGCCCCTTCCGGGTGAAGCCGGTGGCACGGCACCACGGTTGCCGGCGGACCCGGTTCCCGGAAATGGCTGGCGCGGGCCTTGGCCAGGGGCGCCCACTCCTCGAGACTGGTACCGAAGTAGTATCCCTCCATCTTGACGCTGTCCTGCAGCGAGGCCCCCAGCGCGTCCAGAGTCCGCTCGTGCATGGCCATGACGGCGTGGCTCTGTTCAACAGGATCCGCAGACAGGATCCGGCCATCGTCATCGACCGCCGTGCGGTTGGCCACGGCAATGAACTCGCCTGCCCGCAAGCCGGCCGTGACCTCCCCGAGACCAAGCCTTTCCCTGACCGGCGCCGGTACCGGCCGGTGAACAAAACGGACATCGGCGCTTCCGCGCCAGCCTCGGCAGGCGATTGCCTGCACCTGGATGACCTGGCCGTCAAAGGGTTGCAGTGGTTCGGGCACGGTGCTGATTGCCGGCAGCGGATCGCCAGGCAGGTGCCGCGCCAGGGCGGCGATGACATCCCAGTCACCGACATCGGCCGTGTAGTAGGCCTTGATGCGCACCACATCCTCCAGGGTGCACAGTTCCGTGGCGAGGGCTTCCCCGATGGCGCGAACGGCACCTCCTGCCTGGGCATCAAGGTCATGCGGGTTCCGTATCCTCCCCGCCGCATCGAGATCGCCGGCGCCGCCGACGAATGTCAACGGCCCGGCACTGGCCGACTGGTGGTGTGTCGCCGCTTCAGGCAAGATCCAGATTCTGTCAGACACGCCTCGTTCCCCTCACCGGTTGCTTGTTCTCATCCATCATCATGAAGCCCCCAGGCAAGGGCAACACCGGACATTCTTCATCTCTTTGGCTTCGCACGCCTGCGGTAAAGGGGTAAGAGTCGGCCTGAACGGACCGGGGCAGGCGTCGATGCCAGGCATGCCGTCATATGAGGACATCGAGTCTGCCGCCCGGCGGCTTGCCGGAAAGGCGGTCGTCACACCGCTTCTCGAGTCGCCCAGGCTCAACGACGCCCTCGGCGGTCGCCTTCTGGTCAAGCCGGAGTGCCTCCAGCTTACCGGTTCCTTCAAGTTCAGGGGGGCCTTCAACAGGATTGCCGGCGGCACGACGGAAAACGGCGTCGTTGCCTACTCGTCCGGCAACCACGCCCAGGGAGTCGCCGCCGCGGCGTCCATGCTGGGATATCCTGCCGTCATCGTGATGCCCGAGGATGCGCCTGCCATCAAGATGGCGGGCACCCGCGCCTGGGGCGCGGACATTGTCACCTATTCCAGGCACGACGAATCGCGCGAGGAGATCGCCCGGTCCGTAGCCCTCGACGGGGGCATGACGATCGTGCCTCCCTATGACGATCCCATGATCATTGCAGGACAGGGCACGGTCGGACTGGAGATCGCCGATGCCTGCGCCGGGCAGGGCATCACCCCGGACGCCGTCATCACCTGCTGCGGCGGTGGTGGTCTCACTGCGGGCGTGGCCCTTGCCACCAGCCACCGGTTCCCGGAATGCGCCATCCATACCGCCGAGCCGGAAGGATGGGATGATACAGCCCGGTCCCTTCGCAACGGGGAGCGCCTGTCCGTAACGGGGACACCCGCTTCGATCTGTGATGCATTGCTTTCCCGCAGACCCGGCGAACTGACCTTCGAAGTCAATCGGAACCTTGTCCACTCGGGAACCGTGGTCACGGAATCGGCCGTCATCAGGGCCATGGTGGCGGCTCTGACATACTTCAAGCTGGTCGCTGAACCCGGTGGCGCCGTGGCCCTTGCATCGGCCTTGAGCGGCATCGTTCCGGTGAAGGGGCGGACCGTCGTCGCCGTCATCTCCGGCGGGAATGTCGACGCCGACGTCTACGCGGGCCTCATTGCGCGTGGCCCGTCATGACGGTGCTTGTGACCGGCGCGGCAGGTTTCATCGGCTACCACCTCACCCGGGCCCTTCTTGAGCGCGGGGAAGACGTGATCGGGATAGACTGCCTTTCCCCTTACTATGATGTCGCCCTCAAGCAGGCGCGCCTCGCCCAACTGCGCCGGGAGTCTGCCTTCTCGTTCCATCACATGGATGTTACCGACCGCAAGGCGCTGGCCGGACTGGAGCTCGGCAACCGGAACATTGACCGGATTGTCCACCTGGCAGCGCAGCCTGGCGTCCGGCACTCCCTCGTTGCCCCGCACGACTACACTGCGGCGAATGTGGAAGGCCAACTCGCCATCCTTGAACTGGCCCGTTCGATGACGGAACTGAAGCACTTCGTCTATGCCAGTTCCTCGTCTGTCTATGGAGCCAACGACACCATTCCCTTCTCGGTCGATCACCGAGTCGACCAGCCGGTGTCGCTCTATGCCGCCACGAAGCGCGCCGGAGAACTGATGGCCTCCAGTTACAGCCATCTCCACGGCATTCCTGCCACCGGTCTGCGCTTCTTCACGGTTTACGGCCCCTGGGGACGCCCGGACATGTCCCCCTGGATCTTCACGCAGGCCCTCTTCGAGAGACAACCCCTGACTGTCTACAACCATGGCGATCTGCGCCGGGATTTCACCTGGATCGACGACATCGTCGCCGGCATCCTGGCGGCACTGGCAAAACCTCCGGCGACCTCCCCTCCCCATACCCTCTACAATCTCGGTAATCGCCGAAGTGAGTCGATCCTGCACCTGATTCATGTGCTTGAGGAGGCGACGGGAATCAGTGCGGACATTCACCTTGCCCCGCTGCAGCCAGGCGACGTCAGGGAGACCTGCGCCGACATTCAGGCATCGCGTCGCGACCTCGGGTACGAGCCGTCAACCTCCATCGAGGAGGGGATGCCGCGGTTCGTTGCCTGGTTCCGGAACTACCACGGCTACCGCTGATCACGGGAGTCAGCAAATCGTGAGGACGCGCGCGCCCAGCGGTTGGACCGGCCGGCAGTTGGCGGGACGATAGTTCGTGAACGCGGCAATCTGTCGGGCTGACAAGGTGAGGATGTCTGTCAGGACGATCCAGCTGACTCCTTCGCTGCACGGCGGGGTGGTCAGCGATCCACGATAGCGCCATGCCCTTGTCGTGCCCGGAAGAAGGGCCGTGAGGTCGACATCGACGTGATCGAGCGATTCCGGGTCGTCCACGAGGGCCTGCCACAGGGACTCCACCGCGGAGTTGGCCTCGCCTTCGCGGATGAAGACTCCGACGACAGCCAGTCCGCCCTTGATGTCCGTGTGAACGAAGTGCAGTTCCATCGGCCTTCTGACGCCCTCGACAAGATGTTCGCTGGCATGGTGAAAATGAAATTGCCGGAGTTCGTGGCGGCGGCGCCCGATCATCAGACCGTGACCCGGCGCGGCATTGAACTGAACAGTCGCGCCGGTGTCCTCGATGGCAGCACGGACCGGCCCGTAGTCGAATCGAAGGGACGGCAACTGCGCCGCGCGGGCGTCCACCAGATTGACCGGAGACTGCTCGGCGCCACAACCGCAGAGCCGGTAGTCGGGGTCAAGCAAGGCCCAGCACGCCGGTCCATTGTCGGCTGCGTATCCCCAGGGAGCACGCTTCATGGAGTTGTCACGCCGCAATGTCCCCGTCGACCACCGCTCCGGTCATGGAGGCGAGGCTGTCGGGTGTCTCGCCAAAGACGCAGTGGGGATGACCGGCAGCGGCGTGGACAAGGGGAAAGCGCCACAGGCCGGCGTCCATCACCGTGGGCAGGGAAATCTGGTGTCCCACGGGCGGGACTCCGCCAATGGAGTATCCTGTCGTCTGCCTGACGAAGTCAGCGTCGGCCCTCGTCACAGGGCCCTCGAGACCGAGTGCCAGGGCAATGCTCGCAGGACGCGCCCGACGGTCACCGGCGATGAGAGCCAGAACCGGGGCTCCGGCGACCTGGAACACGAGTGACTTGACGATGGAACCCTGCTGGCAGCCCAGAGCATCGGCCGCGTCGCCGGCCGTGCGCGCCGTCACTGCCAGTTCGATCACCCGGGCGCTGCTGCCCAGCGCTTCGAGAGCGCAGCGGACCCGTCTGACCGCCGGACGATTGATGAGACTCACGACGGAACCGCAACGCCCCGCTTGACGGCATCACGCTCGGAAATGGTGTCGTACCAGCGACGCACATGTGGAAACTGGCTCCAGTCGGTGTCGTACCACTCCGTGCGCATGACCCATGGCCAGGTCGCCACGTCGGCGATGGAGTAGTCCCCGGCAAGAAAGGGGACCTCTGCCAAGCGCCGATCCATGACTCCAAGGAGACGCATCACCTCGTTGCGGTAGCGGGTCTTCCCGTAGGGCACATCCTCGCTGGCGAACTTGATGAAGTGATTGGCCTGGCCGAACATCGGTCCGACACCGCCCATCTGGAACATCAGCCACTGCAGGACATTGAGACGTTGCCGCGCGTCGGAGGGCATCAGAAGGCCCGTCTTCTCGGCGAGATAGATGAGAATTGCCCCCGATTCGAAGATACTGACCGGCTCGCCCCCAGGTCCCTCACTGTCGACGATTGCCGGAATCTTGTTGTTGGGGCTGATCTTCAGAAAGGCCGGATCGAACTGTTCGTCGGCGCCGATATCGATGTGGTGGACGGTGTAGGCGAGGCCCACCTCCTCCAGCATGATGGAGACCTTGCGGCCGTTGGGTGTCGCCGCCGTGTAGAGATCGATCATCAGGTTTCTCCCTCCTCGTCCAGTCTGAGGCGCAGCGTACGGTTGACGGCCTGAGGATTGGCACGTCCGCGTGATGCCTTCATGACCTCGCCCATAAAAAATCCAAGGAGTTTCGTCTTTCCGGCACGATACTCAGCCACGTGATCAGGATGGGCCGCCAGCACACCTTCGACAAGAGCCTCGATCCGGGCCGTATCCGTCACCTGCCTCAGACCCCGTTCCTCGACGATCGTGGCGGCGTCCCTGTTGGTGGCAAACATCTCCGCGAAGACATCTTTGGCAATGCGCCCGGAGATGGTGCCATCAACGATGAGATCGACGAGGCCGCCGAGAGCATCGGCACTGACCGGGCTCTCCGCGACACCGATGCCTTCGTGGTTGAGGCGACCGAAGAGCTCGGTCATGACCCAGTTTGCTGCCAGCTTGCTGTCGCGTCCCCGGGCAACCTCCTCGAAGAAATCCGCGTTGTCGCGCTCCGCCACGAGAACACCGGCATCATAGGAAGAAAGGCGGTGATCGTGCATGAACCGCTGCTTGCGGGCATCGGGCATCTCCGGCAGCGATTCCGCGATCTCGGCTATCCATGCCTCGTCGAGGTCGAGCGGCAACAGATCCGGATCGGGGAAGTAGCGATAGTCCTCGGCGTCCTCCTTGCTGCGCATGCTTCTGGTTTCGCCCGCGTCCACGTCGAAGAGCCTGGTTTCCTGCCGGACCGTTCCTCCCTCGTCCAGGATCGCCGCCTGACGATGACCCTCGTACTCGATGGCCCGCTGCAGGAACTTGAGGGAATTGAGATTCTTGATCTCGCAACGCGTGCCGAGCGCTTCTCCCGGCCGTCTCATCGACACGTTGGCGTCCACGCGCAGCGATCCTTCCTGCATGTTGCCGTCACACGTTCCGGCATAGCGCAGGATGCTTCTCAAGGCTCTGACATAGCGTACGGCCTCGTCAGGCGACTCCAGCTCCGGAAGGGAAACGATCTCCATCAGTCCGATGCCTGAACGATTGAGATCGACCAGCGAGTGGGCAGGATCCCTGTCGTGCAGACTCTTGCCGGCATCCTGTTCCACATGCAGGCGTTCGATGCCGATGGACCGTGTCGCGCCGTCCTCGAGTTCGATGACGACATGCCCGCCGGTGACGACCGGCTGCTGGTACTGCGAGATCTGGTAGCCTTGCGGAAGGTCCGGATAGAAGTAATTCTTTCGTTCGAACACGGATCGCCGGTTGATGGTGCCGCCCAGAGCCAGTCCGGTGCGTACGGCCTGTTCGATACAGGTCATGTTGATGACGGGAAGCATGCCCGGCATGCCGGCATCGACGGCCGAGACCTGGGCGTTGGCGGAAGCGCCGAATGCGGTCGAGGCGCCGGAGAAGAGCTTCGATGAGGAGACGATCTGCGCGTGGACCTCGAGCCCGATGACGTAGGAATAGGGCCCGCTCTCCCTTTCGATCAGTTCCGCCATCACGTCACAAGTCCCGATGGCGCCATGTCGAACCCGGCCGCCTCTTCGATCGTCCTTGCCACCCTCAGAAGGCGCGCCTCGTCGAACGGGCGGGCGATGACCTGCAACCCAAGCGGCAGTCCGTCGCCATCGAGTCCCGCCGGCACGGAGATACCGGGGAGACCGGCAAGGCTCGCCGGTACTGTGAAGACGTCGTTGAGATACATGGAAACGGGGTCGTCAGGCGGGCTGTCGGCGGCAAAGGCGGCCGACGGTGTTGTCGGTGTCAACAGAGCGTCAACCGATGTCCAGGCTTCGCGAAAGTCATCGGCGATGCGCGTGCGCACCTTCTGTGCCTTGAGATAGTAGGCATCGAAATAGCCTTCGGAGAGGACATAGGTGCCAATGAGGATGCGCCGTTTCACCTCGTCCCCGAATCCCTCGGCCCGCGTTCGCTCGTACATCGAGACGAGATCATCACCCTCGCATCTCAGACCGAACCTGACGCCATCATAACGGGCAAGGTTCGAAGAGGCCTCGGCCGGAGCAATGATGTAGTAGGCCGGCAAGGCAAAGCGCGTGTGTGGCAGCGAGACCCCGCGCACACGAGCGCCTGCACTCTCGAGCCAGGCGATTCCCTGCTGCCACAGGTCGTCGATCACGGCCGGCATTCCCTCAACACGGTACTCCTCGGGAACACCGATCGTCATGCCATCGACGCCGGCTTCGAGGGTATCTTCGAGATCGTCGAGAGGCACATCCGCAGAGGTCGAATCCAGAGGATCGTGGCCCGCCATGGCGCCAAGCATGATTGCGGCATCGCGTACCGTGCGCGTCAGCGGACCGGCCTGATCAAGGGAGGACGCGAAGGCGACGATACCGAGCCGCGAACACCGCCCGTAGGTCGGCTTGAGGCCAACGGTGCCGGTGAAGGCGGCTGGCTGACGGATTGAACCGCCAGTATCCGTGCCGGTTGCCGCCATCGCCATGCGTGCCGCGACCGCTGATGCGGACCCGCCCGACGAGCCGCCGGGAACCCGCGCTTTCCCATCTTCCGGCGCCCGCCAGGGATTGATCGCCGGACCGTACCAGCTCGTGAGGTTTGAGGACCCCATCGCGAATTCGTCGAGGTTCGTTTTGCCCAGCATGACCACGCCTTCTCTCAGCATGGCCGCGGTCACCGTCGACTCGTAGAAGGGCGTGAAACCGTCGAGAATGCGCGATCCTGCGGTCGTCGGGATGTCCTTCGTGCAGAACAGGTCCTTGATCGCGACCGGGATGCCCTCGAGACGGCCAGCCTCGCCGGCCCGGCGGCGACGATCCGAAGCATCAGCAAGCTCAAGGGCTCGTTCAGGAGTTTCCGTGATGAAGGCATTGAGATCGCGGCGGCGCTCCATGGCCGCAAGGTGAGCGCGGGCAAGATCCACCGCCGAGATGTCGCCGGCGGCGAGGAGATCGCGCGCACCGGCGATCGTCAGGTCTGTCAGGGCCGTCATTCGACAATCTTCGGCACGACAAAGCACCCGTCGACGTGAGCCGGTGCGTTGGCCGTGATGTCATCGGCGATGCCGCCATCCGTAACGTCGTCGCGGCGCCACTTCAGCGTCATGGCGCCGACGCCGGTCATGGGTTCGACATCGTCGGTATCAACCTCGCCCAGCGTGTCGATCCACGCGATGATGGACGAGATCTCGCCGGCAAGCTGCTCGCGGTCGGTGTCGTCAGTCGCGATTCGCGCCAGGCGCGCGACCCGCGCGACAGTGTCCTTGTCAAACTTCATCTGACGGTATGCTCTGGCCGGATGGCGTGCGGAAGTCTAGTGTCGGGGATGGAGCCGTGACTGACCACCACCCATCGCCACCAAAGCTATCAGCGGCGCACCTGCCGGACAAGCCGCAGCAGGACGTCGCGTCCTTCCTGGCACTCTCTCCGGAAGGCCCGCTTCTGGGAATCGATCCCGGCACGAAGCGCATCGGCATCGCGGCCAGCGACGCATCCAGGATGATCGCCTCACCGGTCGGCGTTCTCGTGCGCCGGCGCTGGCGCGAAGACCTGGCGCATCTGCAGGGCCTTGTCGAGACGAGAGGCATCACCGGCATCGTTCTCGGTCACGCGATCAACATGGATGGAAGCGAAGGGCCGCGGGCCCAGTCCGCCTGGCAGACAGGGATCAACCTCCAGAGCGGTCTCGGTCTGCCGGTCCTGATGTGGGACGAGCGGCTCAGCACCTTCGAGGCCGAAGAAATCATCGCCGAAAACGAAAGCCGGAAACGTCACGGTCAACACTGGATCGATGCCGTCGCTGCCTCCGTCATCCTGCGGGACGCCCTTGGCGCACTCAACCTGGCCAAAGGACCCGTCGATCCCGCCTGACAATCCGGCTCCTGCATCACAATCAGCCGCTGCTCAGAGTTGCAATTGGCCAGAAGCGTTGTTTGCAGATCGACGAAGCCGCCACTCCCTCTCCACCCTCTGACTGATTCACTCACGCCTCAACGAGGCACTGCAGAGTGACGCCGAACAGGGTGCCGAACTCAAGCATCCGGCCACACTGTGTGGCGGCACTGAACTGCTTGATATCCGAATGATCGAATTCAGGATTCAGTAACCGCCGAAGGGGAAGGGATTACTGGCGATTTACTTTCGGGCCCAAAAATCAAAGGTGTCGATCTTCCGGTCTCTACCGCTTCAGGCAGCCTGCCCTTTGAACGGAACGAGTTCGATATCGTCTTCCCGCGTGCGAGCGCGGGCAATGTCATGGCTGGTCTGCATCCGCATCAGCGTATCCATGGATACGCCAAACACCTTCTCGATCCTGAGCGCCATTTCCGGCGAGAGAGCGGCACGCTCGTTGAGAAGTGCGGACAACGCCGGACGCGTCACCCCGAGCGTACGCGCCGCCTCCGTCACTGTCAGGCCGAGCGCCTCGACAATCTCGCTCTTCACAAATCCACCCGGGTGGGCCGGATTCTTCATCCGGATCCCCAGTGACGTGCTCATTGCGACCTCCTAGTGATAGTCCTCGTAGTTCAGATCCACAATCTCGTCCCCATCCCGGTCGATCCGGAACGTGATCCGCCAGTTCTTCGTCACCGACAGGCTCCATACGTCCTTGCGATCGCCTGAGAGCCGATGCGCCTTCCAGGTGGGAACCGTCAGCAGCTCAGCCTCTCGCTCCATGTCCTGGAGAAAGGACAGGATCCGCCGGAGCTTCGGCACGACAGCAGGCTGGAGTCCCGCAGTGCTGTCATCCTCCATAAACCGGCGAAGCTCCTTGTGACGCACACTGCGAATCTTCATGGCAGAGTTAATCAAGGTACGCTGTTAGGCGTCAAGCGACACTTTACAAAATGTCGAGGAGTGAGCCTTGACTCCTCTACAGCTCGTGTTCATGTCGGGATCGTTCCGTCTCCCACGCCAGCACCCGAGGGGACGTATCTGGCGGACGTCATGCTGTCGCGGCCTTTCTGGGCATCGATGCCGGTGCGCTTGGAGGTGACCGCCCTCTCTTCGGCCAACTCCTCGAAACCTTCGTCTTCCAGGAATCGAGAAGGCAGGCGAACTGGCATGACACCCCGGCCGGATTCTCTCAATTTCGCGACAAGGACAGCGCAAGAGTCGACATCGTCTCGAACACCTCTCGGGCGTCATCGCCGGAGTCGAAGTCAAGGCTTCGGCAACAGTCAGGTCCGGCGACTTCCGGGGTCTCCGCAGGTTCGGGAATGTACTCGGCCAGCGTTTCACGCGGGACGTGGTGCTCTCCGACGGAGAAGCGGCGCTTCCTTTCGGTGAGCATCTCCACACCCTGACGGTCTCCCGCCTGTGGCAGGCGGCATGACCGGCGGATTGCGCTGGAGCAGGGATCCGCGCGAACGCGATTGAACCTGTGGATGACGGATGGCCTGAGGTGGTGTAGGTAAACATTTTCAATCATGCCGCGCGACGTCACGCCCTCGAGCTTTTCCCACCGCCACCTGCTTGGCATCGAGGATCTGTCGCCGGACGACATCAACCTTCTTCTCGACCTGGCCGACTCCTACGTGGCCCTCAACCGGCGCGCCGAAAAGAAGCGTGACCTGCTGCGCGGCCGCACTCAGATCAACATGTTCTTCGAGAGCTCGACAAGGACCCGGACGTCGTTCGAGCTCGCAGGCAAACGCCTCGGCGCCGATGTCATCAACATGGCTCCCTCGACCAGCGCCATCAAGAAGGGTGAAACCCTGGTTGACACGGCGGCAACGCTCAACGCGATGCATCCCGACCTGCTCATCGTGCGGCATCCCGACAGCGGCGCGGTCAAGCTCCTTGCCCGTTCCGTCAGGGCCGCCGTGATCAATGCCGGTGATGGCAGCCACGAACATCCGACCCAGGCCCTGCTTGACGCACTCACCATCCGCCGCCGTCTCGGGCGTCTCAGCGGCCTGACAGTCGCCATCTGCGGCGACATTGCCCACAGTCGGGTGGCTCGTTCCAACATCCTCCTCCTCAACACCATGGGCGCCAGGGTGCGTCTTGTCGCCCCTCCGACCCTGCTGCCGCCAAGGGTCGACCGATACGGCGTCGAGGTTCATCACGACATGACGGAGGGCCTGAAGGACGCCGACATCGTCATGATGTTGCGGTTGCAGACGGAGCGGATGCAGGGAAGCTTCGTGCCCTCCCAGCGCGAGTACTTCCAGTTTTACGGGCTGACCTACGAGAAGATTGCCCACGCCAGGCCCGATGCCCTCATCATGCATCCGGGTCCGATGAACCGGGGCATCGAGATCGACAGCGAGGTGGCCGACGACATCAATCGCAGCGTCATCCTCGATCAGGTCGAGATGGGCGTCGCCGTGCGCCAGGCCTGTCTCGAACTTCTCACCGGCAATCTCGACCACCCGGAGCACAACCAGTGACTCCGCGCCTTGCCGATATCTCGATCAAGAAGCGCAAGGCGGAACGGACAGCCTATCTGGATCTGCGTCTGATCGATCCGGCAAGCCGGCGTGACGAGACCGGTGGGATTCTCACCGATGGCGAGACCATCGTCGATCTTGGCCCAGGGGTGACACACGAGAGCATTCCTGCGGGAACCACGGTGATCGACGCCCGGGGGCTGATTGCCGCACCCGGTCTCGTCGACCTCAGGGCGCACCTGAGAGAACCCGGCTTCGAACACCAGGAGACAATCCACACCGCAAGCCGTTCAGCTGCCGTGGGCGGCGTCACGTCGATCGCCTGCATGCCGACCACCAGGCCGACCATCGATGATGTCTCTCTCGTTCACTTCATCGAACGCCGCGCGAGAGAGACCTCCCTTGTGAAAGTCCATCCCGTCGCCGCTGTCACACAGGGCCGCAAGGGGACGCAGCTCACCGAACTCGGGCTGCTCGGCGAGGCGGGCGCCCTCGCCTTCTCTGACGGCCCTCGTCCCATCATGAACGCCAACGTGCTGCGTCGAGCCTTGTCCTATGGCAGCGTCTTCGATGCCCTGATCATGCACCACGCCGAGGATCTCGATCTCACGGGCGACGGCGTCATGAACAGCGGCGAGACGGCAACACGCCTGGGCCTGGAAGGAATGGCGCCCGAAGCCGAAACGATCATGATCGCCCGCGACATCCGCCTCGTCGAAATGACCGGAGGACGCCTGCACTTCAGCAGTATCACCACTGCCGAGAGCGCCGACCTCGTGCGCCAGGCGAAGGCGCGGGGATTGTCGGTGAGTGCGGACACCGCTCCCCAGTACCTGGTTCTTAACGAAAATGCAGTGGGCGACTACCTCACCTTCACCAAGGTCCGCCCTCCATTGCGCAGCGAGAAAGACCGACAGGCCCTGGTGGCTGCCCTGGCCGAGGGGGTGATCGATGCCGTCGTATCGGCCCACGAACCACGCGACCAGGACAGCAAGAGGCAGCCGTTCGCCCAGGCGGCCTTCGGCATCGTCGGGCTCGAGACACTGCTTCCCCTGGTTCTCGAAATCGTTGCCTCGGGCCGGCTCGGCCTTGTGGATGCACTGGCCCTTGTGACCTGCCGACCCGCCGACCTGCTCGGTCTCAAGACCGGCCGGCTTGGCGTCGGAGGCCCGGCTGACATCGTGCTCATCGATCCCTCGATGACCTGGCAGATCGACAACCAGGCATTCCAGAGCAAGTCCAAGAACTCCCCATTCGAGGGCCGCACGGTCACCGGTGGCGCGGTCCGCACCGTGGTCAGCGGCCGCACGGTGATGGAGATCGCCTCCACGACCTGAGCCTGGATCGCGGGGCTGGATCGCGGGGCTGGACCGGGCATGATGCCGGGCGCAAGATGATGCCGGGGAGCTTGGGGACTTCCTTGTTCGACGAACGCATGCTCACGCTCGATGCCCTGCCCTATCTGTGGCCCTTCCTGCTGGGGGCCATAGCCGCATGGCTCATCGGTTCATTGCCTTCAGGCCTGATCGCAGCCCGGCTTGCCGGAAGCCATGACCTCCGCACGACCGGTTCAGGCAATATCGGCGCCACCAACGTTCTGAGGACTGCAGGACGGCTGCCCGCCGCAGTTACACTGGTTCTCGACTACGCCAAGGGACTGCTGGCCGTCATCATCGGCCATGACACTGGCGGTCCCGACATGGCTGTCATCGCCGCGCTGTTCGTTGTGGCAGGACACATGTTCAACCCGTGGCTGAAGTTCCGTGGAGGCAAGGCGGTTGCTACGGCGCTGGGCGTCACCCTGGCACTTTCATGGCTGTCGGGGCTGGCCATCCTGGTGGTGTGGCTGGCAGTAGCCGGCATGACCCGGATCTCGTCTGTCGCCGGGATGGCGAGCATCATCGCCTCACCGGTTGCCATCTGGTTGGTGACGAACGACAAGCAGTACGCCGGAGTGATGGTCCTGGTCGCCTTGCTGGTGGTCGTCCGCCACCATGGGAACATCCGTCGTCTCGTGACCGGAGAGGAGCCGCGGATCGGCCGGTAACGCGCCTTGGGGAGCATCACGGAACGCGGTGCCGGTGAGACCCCTTGAGGGGCAGTCCCGCACTCCCCGGGGAGCGGCGACCTCCTTGACGGACCGTGCGACCGGTGCCACTTAGCACGTGCCGGACGGATCTTGGGGATGTCCATGCAGGTCGTTGTCGTTGAATCTCCTGCCAAGGCGAAGACCATCAGCAGGTATCTGGGTCCGGACTACACCGTGCTGGCAAGTTACGGACACGTCAGCGATCTGCCTTCGCGCAACGGTTCCGTGCAGCCGGAACGCGATTTCGAGATGACATTCGAGACCAACTCCAGGTCTCTCAAGGCACTCAACACCATCTCCACGGCGCTGAAGAAGTCCGATTCCCTGGTTCTCGCCACGGACCCCGACCGGGAAGGCGAGGCCATCGCCTGGCATGTGCTGAACTGGCTCAGGGACAACGGCAAGGCGGCGGATCGTCCGGTGAAACGCGTGGTGTTCAATGAGATTACTTCGGACGCCGTGCGCAGCGCCATGGCGGATCCCCGCGATATCGACATGCATCTCGTCGAGGCGCAACTGGCACGGCGGGCTCTCGACTATCTCATCGGATTCACCCTGTCGCCGATACTCTGGCACAAGCTGCCAGGTTGCGATTGCAAGTCGGCCGGCCGCGTGCAGTCGGTGGCCCTGCGCCTGATCTGCGAGCGCGAGGCGGAAATCGAACGCTTCACGCCCCGGGAGTACTGGTCCGTCGACGCCGATCTGGGAACCACTGGCGGTGCGTCCCTGACCGCACGGCTCCATCAGCTCGATGGCGTCCGGCTCGAGAAGTTCACGCTGGCCGACGAGGCGATGGCCGCGGAGGCTGCTGCAAGCGTGCTGGGCGGCGTGTTCGCCGTCGATGCCGTGGAGCGCAAGAAGGCGAAACGCAATCCTCCGCCACCCTTCACCACCTCCACCTTGCAACAGGATGCTTCACGCAGGTTCGGTTTCAGTGTCCAGGACACCATGCGCCACGCCCAGCGCCTCTATGAAGGACGCGACATCGGCGGCGAGACCACCGGCCTCATCACCTACATGCGCACGGACAGTGTCGTCATGTCCCAGGCGGCGATCCGCGACGCGCGGCGTCTCATCGCCGACACGTTCGGCGATGCCTATCTGCCCGGCAGGCAACGGACCTTTACCACCCGGACGCGCAACGCCCAGGAAGCGCACGAGGCCATCAGACCGACAGATTTCAGCCGGACACCCGAGGCGATGGCGCGGTATCTCGAGGACAGAGAAGCCCGACTCTACGCGCTCATCTGGAAGCGGGCGCTCGCCAGCCAGATGTCCGAGGTCCGTTTCGACCAGACCACTGTCGACATCAGGTCTCCGGCCGACGGCCACGCCGGCCGCGAAGTCGGGCTGCGCGCCAGCGGCTCGGTGATGGTCTTTGACGGCTTCACCAGACTGTACCGCGAATCGAGCGATGCGAAGGACAAGGACTCAGGCGACAGGAGATTGCCGGAACTTGCAACGGGCGACCGACTCGAGGTTGGGGAGGTCAAGCCGCAACAGCACTTCACGGAACCGCCACCGCGACTCACCGAGGCTACCCTCGTCAAGCGCCTTGAGGAACTCGGCATCGGCAGGCCTTCGACCTATGCCCCCATCATCGGGGTTCTCAAGGACAAGGAGTACGTCACCCTGGAACGCCGGCAGTTCCGGCCGGCCGACCGTGGACGACTCCTCGTCGCCTTCCTCGAGACATTCTTCGGAACCTACGTGCAGTACACCTTCACGGCAGACATGGAGCAGGATCTCGACCGGATCTCCAACGGGAACGCAAACTGGAAGGCCGTGCTGCGTGACTTCTGGGACGCCTTTGAAAGAGTGACGCGCGACACCCGGAACCTCGAACTGCGGAACATCGTCGAGAGCATCGAACGGGTTCTGGAACATGACATCTACCCTGACCAGGGCGACGGCAACCCGCGCGCCTGTCCATCCTGCAAGGAGGGCACGCTCAGTCTGAAACTGGGCAAGTTCGGCGCCTTCATCGGGTGTTCTGCATATCCGGACTGCCGCTACACCAAGAATCCCTTCGACAGGAACGGCAATGGTGAGACGGAGAGCAACGAACCACGCGTTCTGGGCGAGGAGCCGGAGACCGGTCTTCCCGTCACGCTCCGCCATGGCAAGTTCGGGCCCTATGTCCGCAAGGGCGAGGCCGGATCAGATTCGGTGACGGTTTCGGTCCCCGCTTCGATGTCCCCTTCCGCGATGACGCTCGAGACAGCCCTGGCCCTCCTCGCGCTTCCCAGGGAAGTCGGCGAACATCCCGAAACGAAATCCGTCATCACGGCCGGTATCGGGCGATACGGTCCATACCTCAAACACGGATCGCGCTACATCAACCTCAACGAGGATGATGTGCTCACGATTGGTCTCAACAGAGCCGTTGCATTGATTGCCGAAAGCGGTAGTGCCCGAAAGGGTAGCCAGGCTCTGAAGGCACTCGGTGAACATCCGGACGATCAGGCGCCTGTCGAGGTGATGAAGGGACGCTACGGCCCCTATGTCAGGCACAACCGGACCAATGTCTCGCTTCCCGCAGGAACCGATCCCGCAGATGTCACGCTCGAAATGGCGCTCGATCTTCTCGCGCGCAAGAAAGCCTCGCCCAAGAATCGGCGAAAACCTCCACGAAAGGCCAGGAAATCCGGTCGCGCCGCCTGAGAACGGGCCGCCGGCGCCGGGATCATGATCGGCGTGACATCGTTGTCGAGGTCATAGACCTCGACGAAGAGGGTCATCCGTTAGCACGTCCCGTGACGTGGGTTGGTCGCGGTCAGCCGCCACTCATCGTTCTCGACGCCACCGGTGGCCGACAGTCCCCGGCGGCCGGGCCCGGTGACATGGCCCTGGTCTCGGTCCGGCACAGGACGGCCGATGGCCGACGTCATGGCCGGATACGCCGCATCCTTCCCCCGACTCCGGCCAAAGTGGCCGGCGTCTACCAGCACATCGGGCGCAATCGATTCATCGCCAGCACCAGCCGTCGCGGAGACCGCACCTCTTCGGTTGCCGCATGCGATGTCGACTCCGTAAGCCATGGCGACCTGGTCCTGGCGGAACCCATCGACGAAGCCCGGCCTGGCCCGCCCCGTGTCCGTATCACCAGGACATTCGGCAGTTGGAAGAATTCCGGCACCGTCAGTCTTGCCGCAATTGCAACCCACGACATGCCTTTCGAGTTTCCGGACGATGTCCTCGTCGAAGCGGGGACCGCGACTGCTGCGAGCGACGCAGAAGACCGCAGCGAGCTTGGCGCCATCCCTCTCATCACCATCGACGATGACGATGCCCGGGATCACGACGATGCCGTCTTTGCGGAACCGGACGGTGATGGCTGGTATGTCATCGTCGCCATCGCCGATGTCGCACTCCATGTCCGGCCAAACAGCGCCCTCGACCGGGAAGCCTTCCTGAGGGGCAACTCCGTCTACTTTCCCGATCGGGTGGTACCCATGCTCCCGGAGGCGCTCTCCAATGACCTGTGTTCCCTCAAACCCGGAGTGCCGAGATCCTGCGTAGCCGCTCACCTCTGGATCACCGACAAGGGAAAACTGCAACGTTGGCGTTTCGAGCGAGCGGTCATGTACTCAAGGGCACGCCTCACCTACACCGAGGTCGAGGAACATCGCAGAGGGCGCCCGTCGCCCATGACCGCCGGCTTGCCTGATCGGCTCATCGGCCACCTCTACGGTGTTTTCCGGGTTCTCATTGATACCAGGCGGCAGCGCGGCGCCTTCGAGATCGATCGGGGAGAACGCAAGGTCGTTTTCGACAACCAGGGTCGCATCAGTGACATCATTCTCAGACATCGCCTCGACAGCCATCGTCTCATCGAGGAACTGATGATCACGGCCAACGTCGCGGCAGCGCGGGAACTCGCCTCCCGGGGCAAGGACTGCCTGTTTCGGATCCACGATCGACCCAGTGATGAGAGGCTGGAAACCTTGCGCACATTTCTTTCAACGCACGGGCACGGTTCCCTTCAGGCACGCCGCCCCTCGCCTGGTGATCTTGCCCGTGTTCTTGATCGTGTCGCCAGTAGCGATGAACGACAGATCGTCGAAGACATCGTGCTGCGTTGTCAGGCTCTGGCGGCATACAGTCCGCGCAACATCGGTCACTTCGGCCTCGCACTCGATCAGTACTGCCACTTCACCTCACCGATAAGGCGCTATGCCGACCTCCTGATCCACCGCGCCCTCCTCGGCGAAACAGTTCCCGATGACCTTGACCGAGTGGGCCGACATCTAGGCGCCATGGAACGCAGGGCAGTCAGCGCCGAAAGGCATGCAGCTGATCACTACGTCGCCCGTTGGCTTGCGAGCCGTGATCATGCCGTCATGAAGGGTTGCATATCGGGCCTTGGTCGATTCGGGATCATCGTCAGGGCAGGGGCCATCGGCGCAGAAGGACTGGTGCCCGCCCGCTTCCTGCCGGGCGGTCCTTTCCGATACCAGGAATCACATCAGACATTGCACGGAAAAGGAGCACGCTACACACTTGGTCAAAATGTTCATGTAAAGCTTGCAGAATGCGATACAAACAACGCTTCCTTGCTCTACGAACTTGTTGCGCCTTGACTACATTGGACAGAATATATATATATTTTTTCCATAGATTATACTATTATTTAATGCAATACATCACTGTTTGACGAGTCGCTTTCCGCGATGCATCATGGCATGTACCGGACGGGAGGATGCCATGGCACTGGCCAGGGAGATTCGCAATGATGATCGTGGTGTTCATGGTCGTCCCACGATCGTCCAGAGACGTTGGCTGATGAAGGGCCTCGATCAGCCCGGTGGCAAGTTGCCATTGTTCGACGAGGTCGGCCGAGAAGTCGATCCACGCACCATACGAAGCTGCATACGCCAGGGGTGGGCCGAACCCTGGATCACCAATCCTATCAAGCCTGACTGGCTGGTCTGCCGACTGACCGAAGCCGGCCGCAACCTTCTCGTCTGACACGTCCCTGCCTGATTTGTCGTCAATGGACTGGGGGTCTCCACCCGCGCGTCCTTCAAGGCCGCGCGATGCGGCCAGTGTCGTCCTGTTGCGCAATGCCGGTGATACAGTCGAGGTGCTGATGGGACGGCGCCGCAAGCGCGCGCAGTTCCTTCCCGATATCTATGTATTCCCGGGCGGTCGCGTCGATACCGCAGACAGGAGTGTTCCGAACGGCCTGTTTTGCCTGTCGGCGGAAACCGAACTGGACTTGAGACGTGACACCCCGAATACCTCCCCATTGGCTCTCGTGATGGCTGCCATTCGCGAAACCCATGAGGAAACGGGATATCTCCTGGGGAGGACCGCATCCGGGGACGTACTTAACCCTTTGCCGTCAACGCCCTTCTGGAGTGCCTGCCGGGAGGCAGGCATGGTGCCGGACGTTGCCGCTCTCGACTACATCATGCGGGCCCTCACCCCGACCTTGTCGCCCCGGCGCTTCAACACGCGCTTTTTTCTCGCCGACGGTACGGGCTGCAAGGGACAGCTGCTCGTTGACGGGGAACTCGAAGATCTTCATTGGCTGTCTCTCGACGAGGCCTTTGACCTCCCGATCATCGACGTCACGGAACTCGCCCTGACAACGGCACGACAGCGCTGGCAGGCTCGGGCGCTTGGACAGCGGTCCCTCACCATTCCCTTCGTGCACTATGTCCGTGACAGACAGCGGATCGATCACGTCTGAGATACGTCTGTCGCCAGGCGACAGACGACGGTGCCTGATCCTGCTGATCGCGGCGCTGTCGGTCGTCAGCATGACGAGCTCCCTGGTGTGGCCCATTCTCGCCGAATCCCTGAGCAACAGGGGATACAGCGAAACCGAGATCAGCATCAGTGCCGCTGTGCAGTTCGCCGGCATCGTCATCGTGTCCCTTGTCGCCACCCGTTTCATTCCGTTGCTGGGAACCCTGGGATCGCTCGGTGTTGGCCTCGTTCTTGTCGCCGTCGCGCTCATCGGTTTGCCGCTCTGGCGCGACTATACGACCTGGTGTGTGCTGAGATTCCTGCTCGGCATCGGCAACGCACTGCTCTTCACCGCGGGCGACACCTGGATCAACCAGATCCTCGATGATCGCGTCCGCGGGCGGTGGCTGGGCGTCTACACCACCGTCGGCATGGCCGGCTGGGCCGTCGGGCCCCTGGTCGGCGCCAACCTGGATCCGGAAACCGCCTGGCCCTTCATGATCGGATTGTCGTCGGTCCTCATCACCTCCGTGCTGCTCCTGCCGACCCGCAGGATCACATTCACCTTTCCCGTCGAGGATCGTGCCCATTCCGGAATCGGCCGTCTCATGATCGTCTTCCTGGTGGCGCCGACCGTGCTTTTGTCATCGGCCATGTTCGGCATCCTCGAGGGAGGACTGCAGTCCTTTGCCCACCTCTACACCATGGATGTACTCGGAGAAGAGTTCCGCCAGACGGGATACGGTGTCATCTGGGTGGGATCGGTCGGCGCCATCTTCTTCCAGTATCCTGTCGGATGGCTGGCAGACCGCGTGCATCGGGGATGGCTGCTGGTCGCCTGCGTCTTCGTGATCGCGGCCTGTCTGACGCCTCTGCCCTGGCTCCTCCATGGCGGCACCGAGCCCTGGTGGACCGGACCGGGCCTTCTCCTGTGGTCGATCGTCGTCGTCTGGGGTGGCGCCATGGGCGCCGTCTTCACCGTCGGCCTCACCCTGCTCGGACAGCGCTTTCGCTCTGTCGATCTCGTCGCGGCCAATGCCGTCTTCTCGCTTCTCTTCGGGCTCGGCGGCATGGTCGGACCGCTGATGGTCGGCATGTCAATGGATGAATTCGGGCCCCACGCGTTCGTCGGATCCCTTGTCATCGCCGTCGTCGCCTACGGCTGCTTCGCGGCCGCCCGCCAGTTCATCCGCCGCTAGGCATACCCGTTCCCCACAAGCGAGGCTGATCATGTGATATCGGCGGCGCTACAGTACCGGCCTTGGACACGATAATCGTCACCGGCGACCGGCCAACCCCACGACCGAAGCGAAGCAACGGCCAGCCAGTCGTTTTTCCGTGACAAGCCCGCACGTGTATTCGCAATCTGTCAGCGAGGATGACAGGAGGGGCCCATGAACGACGCCGAGCAGGTGCTACTGCACGGACACCCGGTGCAGGAGATCCCGTTCTCGCGCGAGGAGTTTCGAGGGCGGCTGGAGCGCATCCGCAAGGTGATGGCGCGGGAATCCGTCGATATGCTCTACCTGACGTCGCCCGAAGCCATCTGCTACGTCAGCGGCTATGGGTCGGCCTGGTACCAGGCCGAGGGGTACCTGCCCTGGAGCGGCGTGGCGGTCCATGTCGACCACGACGACTTCATCTTCTTCGAGGCAGGCGGCCATATCGCTCTCGTGCGCTGCTACACGGTTGCCGACGATGTCCGTCTCTACGGTGGTCCGCAGGATGCTGATACTGCCTTTGCTTTTGTCGTCGGCGAGTTGGCGTCATCGGGCTGGACCGGCGGCACCGTGGGTCTTGAAATGGGAAGCTATCGGCCCAATCGACGTGTGAGCGAGCGCTGTCAGGCTGCGCTGGAAGCCAAGGGCTGCACCGTGGTCGACGGCACCCGGATTGTCCGCGAGGTGCGTGGATGCAAGTCACCCGCCGAAATGGCCTGCGTCGAGAAAGCCGCCCGGATCGCCGACATCGGTCTCGAGGCCGCACGCGAGACGCTGCGCGAGGGAATCACCGAGCTCGAGCTCTGGGGTGAGGTCACGGCCGCCATGACCCGGGCCGGCGGCGAGAACCAGGCGATTCCCATGCTGGTGACCTCGGGCGTGAAGGCCGTCACCGGACACGGCCTGGCCTCACGCAAGCAGATTGCCGCGGGCGAAGTCGTCTTCCTTGACGTATGCGGCGTTTTCAACCGCTACCACGTCGACCAGGCGCGCAGCTTCTCCCTTGGTGAACCGCATGCCGACGCGGTGGAGCGGATCAACCTCTCGGCCGGGGTCTACAAGGCAATCGAGGAGATTCTCAGACCGAATCTGCCGGTCCGCGAACTCAACGACACAATCGTCCGTTACTACAAGGATGTCGGGATCTACGAGAACCGCGGCTGGATCGGCGGCTACGAGCTCGGCATCGCCTTCCCGCCCGACTGGGTCGGCGACTTCCACTACGACGCCGACACGCTCCATGACGACGACCAGGTCTTCGCTCCCGGCCGCGTTGTGAACCACGAGAGCCAGTTCTACCTGCCGCATCTTGAAGGTTACTCGATCCTGATCGACACGATGGCCTTCACCGAGACCCAGGCCCGCTGGCTTGGCCGCGTCCAGCACGAACTGATCGTGGCGTAGGGCGGGTCACTCGCGCACCGTCACAATTCAGTCGTTGGCGATGGAATGCGCCGAACTCAGAAGAACCCGGAAGACAAACATGGAGCGCTGAACCATGTACGGCCGTGATTCAATGACTTGACCAACTTTTTGACGAAAGGTCAAAAAATCGTGATGATGTCTGGCATCCATGTCAGAAGCAGGGAGGCTTCCATGACAGAGATGCACTTTTCACGCCGCCGCCTGATGCAGGCATCGGCGACCTCCGTCGCTGCCGCCGGGTTTGCCAGTTTCCTGATGGATCCGACAAGCACCTGGGCCCAGTCGGAGAGACCGCTGAGGATCCGCAGCAATCGGGCGATCCTCTCGACAGATCCTGGCTACATGATCGGTGGCTTCGAGATGGTCCTGCAGTTCACCTGCCTGGCGCGCCTGGCGGACTACACCGGGGGCGACAGCTGGGGTTGGAGACCAAGCCAGTTCGTGAATTCAATCGAACAGGTCGACGCCCAGACCATCAGCTTCGAACTGAAACCGGGCATCATGTGGTACGACGGTACGACGCATGAGGTCATCGGTGAACTCGATGCGGAAGATGTCAAGTATTCGCTCGAGCGTATGCGCGTTTCGGAGTGGAAGGACAAGGCGGTCACGCTCGACCACGTCGAGGTGACCGGCAGCCACACCGGCATCATCCACCTCAATCAGCCGTTTGCGCCGATCTGGTACACCTGGTTCTGCGACGGCACAGGCTCGATCGTTTCGAAAAAGGCGGTCGAGGCGGTAGGCGGCACGTACGACGGCATCTTCAACTTCTACTGCGGTCCCTACCGTGTCGCCGAGTGGGTCCAGAAGCAAAGCTATACGCTGGAACCGAACCCGCACTGGGGTGGTCGGCCAGCCGCCATCACCAACGTCAAGTTCTTCATCATCGATGAGGAGAAGACAGCCGAGATCGCCTTCGAGGCCGGCGAAATCGACATCACCGAAATCGCCATCGACGCGATCCCCCGCCTTCAGGAGGACCCGCCTGAAGGCGCCATAGTCAAGGTCTACTCAGGCACAGCATGGTACTGGATGGGCATGAACACCGATCATCCCAATTTGCAGGACATCCGGGTTCGAAAGGCCATCCAGCATGCAGTCGATGTTGATTCAGTCATCGAGGGCGCCTGGGCCGGTGTGCCGACGCGCGCCTACGGCATCGTGCCTCCGGGACTGATCGGGTACCGCACCGAGGGCGAGTACGAGAAACCCGATCCGGATGCGGCACGCGCGCTGATTGCCGAAGCCGGTGCCGAAGGCCGGAAACTGACCCTGAAGACGATCAACAGTGCCGACCGCATCGCGGCCGCCCAGATCATCCAGGCCAACCTCGCCGATGTCGGACTGGAGCTCGAGGTCGTTCCCATGGACGCAGGCCCGTTCTGGAATCTTGGACTGGAGACAGAGGGCGACGAGTGGAAGGACCTCGAGTTGTGGATCATAGAATACGGCGACTCGCCCGATCCCAGTCAGATGGTCCAGTGGTACATCTCCGATCAGGTCGGCATCTGGAACTGGGAGCGTTGGTCCGATCCCCGGTTCGATGAATTGTACGCGGCCGGCCTGGGCGAGACCGATGAAGTCAAGCGTCACGATATTTACGTCAGAATGCAGGAGATCATGGAGGACACCGGCGCATATGTCTGGCTCATTTTCCCGCCCCAGGGCGTGATGTACCACGAGGACCTGGAACCCGCGATACAACCCAATGGTGCCTTGTGGTACGTGGCGGATTTCGAGTGGAAGGAGGACGCCACCTGAGCCGTTCTGGACCGTAGAAGGCCCCCGACATCCAGATGTCGGGGGCTTTAACATGATGATTAGGTATCCGACTTAAAGGACTTCTATTCTTATCAATATATGGTTCCTCATTCTGCAGAATTCCTTCTGTCACCTCACTTCACATGTTCCGAACACAAAAAGAACTTCTTGTCCTGCGATATGCACGTCCTCTGCTTTCACGCACAGCTTGCCATGGTACCGAGCTTCATTTCGTGATTGTTCCTTGAATACAGAAACCGCCACTCCACCGTTTGCTGCAATCCGTTTAGCGCAATCAGGTTACGGAGGCTGAGTCATGCCTAACGGATGGCAAGTCGGTATCGACGTAGGCGGCACGTTCACCGACGTGATCGCGGTCCACGTGGCACTTGGCGAGGTGAGAGCGGCGAAGGTGCCATCACGCACCGATGACCGTATTGCCGGCATGGTGTCTGCACTCCACGCAGTCGATCTTGCGTGGTCAGACGTGGACGACCTGATTCATGGCACCACCATCGTTACCAACGCCATCATCCAGGACGATCATGCGAAGGTTGCGCTGATCGCCACGAGGGGGTTTTCCGATACGCTTGAAATCGGTCGCCAGAACCGGCGCCATCTCTACCGGCTCGACTTGCCTCCCAAACTCCCGCCACAGGTGCCCGCCGAACGCCGGTTTGAAGTCACCGAGCGCCTTGACCACGAAGGCCGGGTTATGACCACCCTGGATCCGAACTCTGTGGAGGACGCCGTCCTACGTGCCGAGCGGAGCGGAGCTGAAGCGGTCGCTGTGTCGTTGCTGCATTCCTATGCCAACTCCGTCCACGAGGAAGCCCTGGGCGAGAAACTGCGTTCGCGATTCAGGTTCGTTGCGCTGTCGCACCGGGTCAATCCGGAGACCCGCGAATACGAACGCACGGCGACGACTGCGTTGAGCGCCGGCGTCATGCCCCTGGCAGCGGCCTATCTCGACGATCTGGACGTGGCAAGGCCCGACGATTCCAGGTTGCACTTTTTCCATTCCGCCGGAGGTATGGCGTCACCACACGTTCTGCGCGACCTTCCACTCGGCCTCGCAGCCTCGGGTCCTGCTGCAGGCGTTGCCGCCGCAGGCAAGTTGGCTCGCACTCTCGGGATTGAGCGCGCCATCAGTTTCGACATGGGCGGCACCACCACTGATGTCTGCCTGATCATCGATGGAAAGGAGCAGATCACGAACGATCGTTCCATCGGCGGACGGCCCCTGCGCCAGCCCATGGTGGCCGTGGAGTCCATTGGCGCGGGCGGCGGATCAATCGCCCGGCTCGATCATGGCTCCCTGACAGTCGGGCCGGAAAGTGCCGGCGCCAACCCGGGACCCGCGTGCTATGCCAAGGGTGGTGAGTGGCCAACGGTGACCGACGCCAATCTGGTGCTGGGATACATGGATGAGAACAGCGTCATTGGCGGAACACTCCGACTCGACATTGCCGCCGCTCGAGACGCGATTGCTCAGCTGTCCGAGGCCATGGGCATGGAGATGGAGGACGCAGCTTTGGGCATCATCAAGGTGGCCAACGCAGCTTTGTTGCGCGCGCTACGCCGTATTACCGTCGAGCGCGGCATCGACGGACGGAACTTTACCCTTGTCGCCTTCGGCGGCGCGGGTCCGATGCACGCGGTGGCGATGGCCCGTGCCTTTTCTGTCGGCAAGGTGGTTGTCCCCGCCCACTCCAGTTTGTTTTCAGCGCTCGGATGCGTCGGCGCGAATATGAGCTACACGCAGCAGCACACGGTGCGTGTGGCATCTGACAGCTGGGATGCCGAGCAGGTGGAGCAGGTGCGACAGGCTCTTCGAACAACCCTTGCTGCCCCCCTTGCGGCAGCTGGTCATGACGACGACGCGCTCACGTTCGAGGAGGTTGCATCGATCCGATACCGAGGTCAGAGCTACGCAATCGAGGTCACAGGCGCGACCCTTGATGATCCGGAACGCCTGGGTCGCGATTTCAGGGACCGCCATCGGGCACTCTACGGCTTCGCGACCGAGGAACCATGGGAACTGGTGTCGATTCGTGTGCGAGTCTCTGCCCCCCGAGATGGCATGGCCCGTCCGCCTGTCGCCAGGACAAGTGCGGCGCCCTCGCCAGCCACGACATCGTCCTGCACGTTCGAGTTGACCGGGCCAACCCCGACTCCTCGGTTCGACCGCGCCAGCCTGATCGCCAACCGCATGCTGAGCGGACCGGTCATCGTTGACGATGCGTGGTCGACCGTTGTCGTCCCTCCAGGCGCGACGTTGACGCCCGACGTTGAAGGTCATTTGCATATCGTCACCGGGGTCGAATCATGACTGCAGGAGTCGACCCCGTAACCCTGGAGGTCATTCGCCATGCGCTGACGGCGACGGCCGAAGAGATGTCGCTCGTGGTCATGCGTTCGGCACGCTCGCCTCTCTTGCGCGAGGCCGGTGATCTCTCATCGGCACTGACCGATGCCGACGGCCACCTCATCGCCCAGGGCCGCGACATACCCATTCACATGGGGGTCATGAGCTTCACCGTCCGCGAGTTTCTTAAACGGGTGCCTCGTGAGCGCCTCGCGCCGGGAGACACGTGGTTTCTCAACCTGCCGGAAGTTGGTGGAAACCACCTCCCTGACGTGAAAGCGATCCGCCCGATCTTTACGCAAGGAGAGATCGTGGCCTTTGCAGTGAGCCTCGCGCACTGGGCGGACATCGGGGGAGCCGCGCCCGGCAGCTACTTCGCGAACGCCACCGACGCCTGGCAAGAAGGACTTCGCATCCCCCCCTTCCGCCTTTTCACCGCCGCCGGCCCTGACCGCGAGAAGCTCGACATGATTGGCGCGAACGTGCGAGGTGCCGAAGAACGCGAGGGTGACATCCTGGCACAGGTCGCGGCAGGGCGGGCCGCCGAGATACGAATTCACCAAGTCATGGCAGAACACGGCAGGAGCACCGTGATGGCCGCCATCGACGCTATCAACGACCGGGCCGAGGCCCAGATGCGCCGAGCGCTCGCGGCACTCCCCGACGGTGTCTACACGGGCGAAGACTGGCTCGACGACGATGCTGCAGGAGGTGGCCCCGTCGCCGTCCGGGTGCGGGTGACCATTGCGGGCAACCGGGCCCGGTTCGATTTTTCGGATACGGACGATGCGGCGCGGGGGCCGGTGAACACCACGCCGTTCATCGCTGCCGCTTCCGTCTTCTATGTGGTCAAGTCGCTCCTTGGCAGCGACATCCAGCCGTGCGGCGGCTGCTATCGGCCGCTGGACATCGTGACCCGGCCCGGCTCGTTGCTCGATCCGGGCTCGGAGAGCCCGGTGGTGGGCGGCAATCACGAGACGTCGCAGCGCATCGCCGATGCAGTGTTCCGCGCCCTGGAAGCGACCGGGCCGGAGCAACTCTCCGCTGGCGGACCGACCACGTCGGGACTGCTCCTGTTCGGCGGACGACGGGCCGACGGCACATGGACCACTCTTTACGAGGTCCACGGAGGTGGAGAGGGTGCGCGGCACGACCGCGACGGGGCACCGGTGGTTCGGGTCCACATGTCAAACGTGATGAACACACCTGCCGAAGTAGTGGAGGCCGAATTCCCCATTCGCATTGAATGCCAGCGTCTGCGCCGGGATTCCGGTGGCGCAGGTCGGCAGCGGGGTGGCGATGGGCTGCACCGGGAATACCGGGTGCTCGCCGATGACATGTCGGTGACGTCGATGTTCGAGCGCCGCGTCGTGCCGCCCTACGGCTTGCAGGGCGGCGATTCCGGCGAGCCCTTCCGCGTGACCGTCGCACATGCGGATGGCAGCCGCTCGGATATGCCTGGAAAGGCGAACCTGCGCCTTGACAAAGACGACGTGGTGATCGTCGAAAGCTGCGGCGGAGGCGGTTACGGGCAACCCGAGACGATGGAACCGGGCAAACTCGTGAACAACAGAGGCAAGGGAAAGACACTGTGAAATTGGACGGCAAGAAGGCGATTATCACCGGCGCCGGGAAAGGCATGGGTGCTGCCATTACCACAACGCTCGCGCGCGAAGGCGCCGACGTCCTTCTCACAGCACGCGAATCGGGCCCGCTCGATCGGGTCGCCGAGGAGGTCCGGGCGATGGGGCGCGCGGCCCACGTCGTCGCCTGTGACGTCACCTGTGAAACTGAGGTGAAGGCGATGGTAAACCACGCTCTGGATGCCTTCGGCGGACACATTGACATACTGGTCAATGTCGCCGGCGTCACCGGTCCAATTGAGACGCCGGTGCAGGACATCGACGTTGCCGACTTCGACTACGTCATCACGGCAAACGAGCGCGGCACCTTCCTTCCCATCAAGTACGTGGTACCGACCATGATCGCCCAAAGGAGCGGCAAGATCGTGAACATCGGTGGCACGTCCGGTCTGCGCGGTTACGCCATGCGTACGGCCTACAGCGCTTCAAAGTGGGCGGTACGCGGGATCACACGAACGGTCGCACTGGAAGTCGGCAAGTACAACATCAACGTCAACGCCGTCTGCCCGGGAATCGTCGAGACACCGCGCATGCAGAAGCTGTGCGAGGAAAAGGCGCGCGTGCGTGGCTGGACCGTCGAGGAAGTGTACGACGAATATGTTCAGGAGATGGCCCTGAAGCGCGTGACCACGTCCGAGGATGTGGCCAACGCTGTCCTGTTCATGGCAAGCGAGGACAGCCGTCAGATCACCGGTCAGGCCATAACTGTCGACGGCGGCTGGGACGTGTGACCGGGCGGTCGAACAGAAACGTTCGCTCCAAGGAGTGGTTTCCATAGGAGACACGTTAATCAACAACGATCCTGCCGCCCGACCGGAGAGCTGGGTTATCTTTGCACCGTCGTGGCAGCAAGGGAGGACATCATGCCCAGGGCCATGATTACCAGCCTTCAGCCCGATGCCGTCGAAGCCGGTGCACGGGCTTTGCGGCAGGGTGGAAACGCGGTCGACGCCGCGCTCGCCTGCGCCTTCGTACAGACCGTCGTCGACCCGATGATGTGCGGCATCGCTGGCTTCGGGGCGATGCAGGTCTACATGCCCGGACGCGGCATCCACGAGATTATCGACTTTCACGGCCGCGTCCCCGCCGCCGCGACCCCGGACATGTGGCAGGACCGCGTCCTGGGCGAGACCGAAGACGGTTTCGGATTTGTCCTCAAGGACGCCGTCAACGATCTTGGCTACCAGGCGATCACGACTCCCGGCACATGCCGGGCCTTTGCCGAGGCGAGCCACCGCTACGGAACCCTGGCGTGGGACGAACTGATAGAGCCCGCCATCGCCTTCGCCCGGGATGGCTTCGTCGTGCGGCCGGGTGTCCACGGCTACTGGGCCGCTCCAGGCCAACCCGGGCGCACGAGCGTGCGCGAGCGCCTCGCGTTTTCGCCCGAGGGCCGTGCCATCTACTTCCAGGCCGACGGTGAACTCCACGGCATCGGCAGGACGATCCGCAATCCCGGAATGGCCTTTGCCCTGGAGCAGATCGCGCGACACGGCCCGGAGGTGTTCTACGAGGGCGAGATCGCGGCCCGGATCGATGCCGACATGAAAGCCCACGACGGCCTTCTCTCGGCCCACGATTTGCGCGCCTACGCCACCGACACCAACGACCCGCTTTGGGGCAGCTACCGCGAACATCATCTGGCAACGAACCGCCCGCCGGGCGGAGGCATCATGCTCGTCGAGATGCTCAACATTCTCGAGAACTTCGACCTCGCTGCCATGGGCCACAATTCGTCCACCTACATCCGCACCGTCGCCGAAGCGATGAAAATCGCGACCGCGGACAAGGACAACCACGTCGGGGATCCCCGCTTCACGGACGTTCCTCTCGAGCGGCTGACCGACAAGGCGTACGCCAGGGATCACTCCCGGGCCATCGAGGCCGGCGAGAAGGCGCACGTGGAGCGGATGCCTCTCGCCGAGGCCCACGGTACCACCCACCTTGTGACGGTCGACCGCGAGGGCAACATCGTCACCATGACGCACACGTTGGGGATGATGTCGGGTGTCATCACCGAGGGACTGGGTTTCATGTACAACGGCGCGATGGCGGTATTCGATCCGCGTCCGGGCCGCACGGGCTCGATCGCGCCAGGCAAGGCCCGCTTCTCCTCGCTGTGCCCCACCATCGTGTTCGACGGCAACCGCCCCGTCCTGGCGCTGGGCGCCCCGGGAGGCACCCAGATCGCCATGGGCGTGCTGCAGGTCATTCTCAACGTGATCGAATTCGGCATGAGCCCGCAGGAGGCCATTCTGGCGCCCCGTTTCTCGGCGACCAGCGACACCATCACCGTGACGGCGCGCATACCGCGCTACCTCTGCGCCGAGCTCGAAGACGAGGGCTACCGGATCGAACGCAGCCCGTTCAGCTACGACATCGCCTCGGTCCATGCGATCGGGTTCGACTCCGAGGGTCACCCCTCAGGCGGGGCCGACATCCACTACGGCGACGGCATGGCCCTTGCTGTCTGAGCGATCCGGCACCCCTTGGATGCTCTCCACAGCGCACCCTGCACTGTGGCTGAACACCCGGGAGTTTGAACGCTTTCCTCTGAGCGAAGTGGCTCGCGTGGTAATCTTGAGGCGTTCAAAATGGTCAACCGTCAACATAAAATATTGCCGGAAGAAGGCGCCTGTAAGGAACAATGTACTTTCTCGGACACAGGATCCCGAAAATTTCAGACGAGAATTGAATCGGAATCGGATTGGCATAAGATTCCTGCAGGAGTCCCTGACGACTGGGGCGTAGCAAAATTCGAGTGAGAACGGCGACGCCAAGCCGAGAACTCCTTGATCAAATAGAACCCAACATTCGGAGGAAGGTAGGAAAGTATGCGTTGATTCGTCTGTCATCTAGCCCGACTTCCGCAACTCGGGGGTCGTGAGGATGCTAACTCATTGAATAGTCTTGATCGGCGCCCCAAAGGTCGGCACTACAAGGCGCCGAACGGAGAGGCGGCCCGGCGTGCCGTCAGGCGGAGATCCGTGGCGCAGGCTGTTGCGGCAGGGTCATGCCGAGTTGGTGCAGCAGTAGCTGGTGCTCCTTGTTCGGTCGGGTGTGGCGCGGCAGCACGAGGTGCCGGCCGTCGGTGGTGGGCAGATGGACGTCGACCATCTGGATGGTGGCGAAGGCCTCGAGGATGGCGCGCGGGGTGAGGCCCGAGGCGCGCGGCCGGGCGAGGTTCTTCAGGGTCACCAGCAGGCAGTAGGCGATGAACGAGACGAAGATATGCGCCTCGATGCGCTCCTCGCGCTGATGGAAGATGGGGCGGATCGCGAGGTCGTGCTTGAGTTCCTTGAACGCCTGTTCGATCTCGACGAGCTTCATGTACAGATGCCACAGCGTGGCGGGGTCTTCGGCGACCATGTTGGATCGCAGCAGGTAACGGCCCTCGCGGCGGCGGACCCGGCGCAGCCGGTCGCGCCGCAGGCGGAATGAGAAGCCGTTGGCGGCGAGTTCCCTGTCGGTCCCGGGCACGGCGATGTCGACCAGGCTCCAGGCCCGGCCCGCCTCCTTCCTGGCGCCACCGAGCTTGAGCAACAACTGATCCCGGCTGTTCGACTGCCCCTGTAACTCGGCCAGTCGACGCCACAGCCTCTTCAGCCGGCGTCGGCGCATGCCACGCTCCTTCTCCTGTCGCCCCTCGCTGTGCACCAGGACGTAGAGCTCGCCATCCTCGACCAGAAGCTTGACGTTCACCGACTGGCGCACCTCCTGCCAGGGCAGGCCCAGGAACTCCTTCTCGAGCCGCGTCAGCCGACCCTTGGTCGTGCCCACCAGGTAGCGCACCGGCGCATCGCCCTCGCGCATCGCGGCCAGCGTCTCCTCGGTGGGGATGCCGCGGTCCATGATCCACACCCGGTCGGAGCGGCCATACTGATCCTCGATCTTCTCGAGGAACGCCGCCAGCGTGGCGTCGTCGGAGGTGTTCCCCGGCATCACCTCATAGGCCAGCGGAAAGCCCTCCGGCGTGACGATCAGCGCAATCACCACCTGCACGCAGTCGGGCCGCTTGTCCCGGCTGTAGCCGAAGCGGCGCTTGTCATCGAACGCAGGATCGCTCTCGAAGTAGGTCGAGGTCAGGTCATAGAGCAACACGTCGAAGCGCGCCTCGAACAGGGTCGCCCAGCGGTCGCGCAAGAACGAGAAGAAGTCCTGCTTGTGCGCCAGAAGCTTGTCGAGACAGCGATAGAGCGTGTCGTCGGCGATCGCCCGCTCGCTGCCCAGAAGATCGCGAAGCGCGCTGTGCTCGTACCAGTGACGGTGAAGCCGCCACTCGCTGCCCGGGTCGATCAGCCGGTAGCAGACCTGGATCTTCAGGATGTCCAGCCACCGCGTGCCTTGCCGGCTCGGCGGCAGACGCTCATCCCAGAAGCGGTGTTGGTGGTGGTGAGGAAGCGCGTGATATCGGCTTCGAGCCGCGCTTTGGTGTGATGCACTGTCGGTCCGCATCGTTTTCTTCCCCATTGTGAACATTCTATTGGGCCGGTCTGGCGGCCTTGCAGGCCTGGTGTGCCGGGCGACCTGCGAGGCGTGCTGTCCCGGGGCGGTTGCGGTGTGCTCTCGCCGCCGGCACGCCCGGGATGTGACGGGCGCTCGTGGATGGCGTCCGGGGTCTGGCCGGTGTGCCGGAGATGGGGGAGGATCGGCGCCCTGGGAAGAGTGATGCGGCACCGGCATCCTGTGGAATGGACATGACCGGCGCCGCACCCGACGAGCTGGTCATGGGGACCGCGCTCTGCCTTGAGTATCAGGCGGTTGGGGAGTCGGGTCCACCCCATTCTTCAGGCGCCGGATGTGTCGTGAGGGTCGGGTCTTCAGGTGCGGCCTGTGCCGCCGCCAGGTGGTTCTGTGCGAGGCCTGCGATCGCGGCCATCTGTATTGCTCGAAGACCTGCAGCATGGAGGCGCGCCGGGCGCGCCGCCGTGCCTCCAACCGGCGCCATGCGAAGAGCCCGAAGGGACGCCGGGGCAACCGGGAGCGTCAGCGCCGGTTCCGCCTGCGCCGTTGGGAGAGGGCGCGTGCGAAGGCTCGTGTCTCCACCGCCCGTCACCGTGTCGCGCAAAAAACCGTAACGGACCATGGCTTGGCCGGGGCGAAGGCGCCGGTTCATGGTGGCCGGCACGTGCTCGAGGACCCCGAACGGGGGTCCCGTTGCGCGGCATGTGGCCGGTTGTGCCCGTTCCTTGTGACGACGAGCCAGTGGCCACGGCCGACACGCCGGACGAGAGAGTGAGAGATGGCCATTGACGATCACACGCGGGCCGAGGTCGTGCGTCTTCACAGGGCCGAGGGGTGGTCCGTGGGGGCCATCGCCCGCCATCTCGGCATCCATCACAGCACGGTCAGGCGGGCCCTCGAGGCCGCCAGGGTGACGCCGCGGCGGCGGCCGCGGCAGATCGATCCGTGGATCCCGTTCATCGAGGAGGAACTGCGCAAGAACCCCGACATCCTGGCCTCCAACCTCTACCGCATGGTGCACAACCGGGGCTACACCGGAGGCAGCGACCACTTCCGCCACATCGTCGGCGCCATGAGGCCGCGGCGGGCGTCCCGGGCGGCGATGCAGCTCACCTTCTATCCGGGGGAACAGGGCCAGGTCGACTGGGGGGACTTCGGTCCTGTCACGATCGGCCGCGCCGAGCGCCGGCTGATGGGCTTCGTGCTGACGCTCAGCTACTCCCGGCGCATCGTCCTGCGCTTCTCTTACGGCACCACGATGAGCCACTTCCTGGCCGGTCACATCGCCGCCTTCGAGACCCTGAACGGCGTTCCCAGGAGCCTGCTCTACGACAACCTCCGAAGCGTCGTGACGGCCCGCCGCGGCCGCGCCATCACCTACAATCCCACGTTCATCGACTTCTTCCGACACTATGCCTTCGAGGCCCCGGCCGCATGGCCCCGCAATCCCCGTCACAAGGGACGCGTGGAGCGGAGTATCGGATACGTCCGCACGGCCTTCATGCCCCACGTGCGTGCCGATGAGCCGCTCGACGCGCTCAACGAGGCGGCGCGGGCATGGTGCGACGGACCGGCCCTCGAGCGGCCCTGGCCCGGGGATCGCACGCGCACGGTCCGGGAGGCCTTCGAGAAGGAGCGGCGCTTCCTCACGCCCCTGCCCGACACGCCCTTCCCGGCCGAGGAGATGCGCCCCGCCCGGGTCGGCGCCACACCGTTCGTTCTCTTCGACAAGAACAGCTACAGCGTGCCGCCCGGGACTGTCCACTCGACCGTCACCGTCGCCGCCAGCCCCGACACCGTGCGCATCCTCGACGGCGCCACGGTGATCGGCGTCCATCAACGCTGCTACGGCAGGCAGGAGGTCATCGAGGATCCCGACCACATCGCCGCCCTCACCAGGAGGTCGCAGGCGGCGCGGCGGCGCCACGCGAGAGACCGCCTGCTGCGCGCCGTGCCCGCTCTCGAGGACCTGTTCGCCGCCAGCTCCGGCCATGTCGGGCTCAGCGCCCGGGCCTTCATCCGGCTGCTCGACATCCATGGCGCCGCGGCGCTCGCCGGCGCCGTCGACGAGGCCCTCAAGCGCTCATCCCCCCACGTCCACACCGTCCGCCACATCCTCGAGGAACGCCATCACGACCACGGCCGGCCGCCCTGGCCCGTCGACATCACCGATCCCCGGGCACGGAGCGCCACGGTGCGTCCATCCGGCCTCGACGCCTACGACACGACACGCAAGGGAGACGACACGTGACCACACTCAAGGAACGCGCCCGGGCGCTCAGGCTCCATGGCCTCGTCTCCCGCTGGGACGAGATCGCCGAGGCCGACTGGCTCTGTGACCTCATCGACCGGGAAGAAAAGGAGCGCTCCGCGCGCAGCCTCGAACGGCGCCGCGCCGCCGCCCACATCCCCGCCTTCACGCCCCTGGCCGACTTCAACTGGTCATGGCCGCGGGCCATCGACGCCGAGGCCGTCAACAGGCTGATGGCCCTCGACTTCATCGATGAGCGCACCAACGCAGTGCTGATCGGCGGACAGGGAACCGGCAAGACCATGATCGCCGCCAACATCGCCCACCAGGCCCTCGTCCACGGCCATACCGTGCGCTTCGCCAACGCTCCCGGCCTGCTCGCCCGGCTCGCCAGCCTCGACAGCCGGCAACTCCTGCTGCATCACCTCACCCTCATCGCCAGGCCCCGCCTGCTCGTCCTCGACGAAATCGGATATCTCACGCTCGACCGCCACCAGGGAGACCTCCTCTACGCCATCATCACCCGGCGCTACCAGCGACGCTCCACCCTGCTCACCACCTCCCTGGGCTTCGCCCAGTGGGACCACATCTTCCCCTCCACCAGCTCGATCGCCGGAACCGTCGACCGCCTCGTCCACAACGCCACCATCGTCACCATCGACGGCGACTCCTTCCGCCTGGGACGCAAGGGTGGCCGATGACGCCTTCAGGAGGGACCTCGAGGCCGTCAAGCGCATGCCGCTGGAGACCATCGCCGCGCGATGGGGATACGTCCGCGACACACACGCCTCGACGCCCATGAACCCCGTGCTGCGGGGACCCGGCCTCCCCAAGCTCGTCCTCAAGCGCCAGGACAACGGACACTGGACCTACTTCAATACCCAGGACGCCGACGACAACGGCACCGCTGTCGACTTCATGAAGAACCGAGGCCTCTCCTTCGCCGCCATCCGCGCCACCAGACGCGCAACCTTCCTCGACACATGGCGCCGCGCCCGGGAACACCCCGCTCCCCCATGGCTCATCCGGCGCGGCATCCGGCGCTCCACACTCGACACCTGGAAACCCCTCATCCGATGCGATGACAGGGGCCACGTCCTGTTCGCACACCGCAACGCAAGGCGCATCATCACCGGCTTCGAAATCGCCCCGCCCGACGGACCCCGGCGCTTCGCCACAGGGGGACGCCGCGCCCTCTTCGCCCTCGCCAGTCGCACCCCTGACGCCATCGCCGCCCTCGTCATCACCGAAGGCGCCGTCAACGCGCTCAGCCTCGCCCAGATCGACGGATGCCCCACCGAGCACGCCTTCCTCTCCACCGCAGGCGCTCCCGCCGCGGCGCAGTGCGCCCAGATCAGCCACGCCGCCCGCATCCTGCCCGCACTCACCACCATCATCCTCGCCCAGGACGGCGATACAGCCGGCGACCGGCAGGCCGACACGCTCCGCTCCAGGATCGACATCCCGGCCCACGTCCGCATGACACGGCGCAGGCCGCCCGACAACACCGACTGGAACGACATCCTGCGCAACCGGGATCAGGACGACTGAGCGAAAACGCTCGATCGCCAGCGTCGCCATCGCTCCGTCACGGGCAGCGACCACGCCAGCCAACCCGATAGGGCAATCACAATGGGGAAAAAGCCAATCAAGGCCTCATCAAAAGCGCGGCTCGAAGCCGATATCACGCGCTTCTACAAAACCGCCAACAAAGCGGTCCAGGTCCAGGCGATCCCACAAGGATAGCGCCAGCCAGCACGCTCCCCACTGGCGCGGGTCGTGAAGCGCCACCTGCGCAAGGTTGATCTTCACCACTTCGCAGGCCAGTGCCGGCGCCTCCCGGTCTTCGGGAAACAGCGCCATCTGCCGCCATCGTGACTTGCCCTCCACCACCTCGATCGAGCGGCACCACGCCGCGCGCTGGCTGTCGTTGATCTCGCCGAGATAGAGCACCTGACGCTGAACAACCCGGCCGCCGTGCACCCGGACGTTCTCCACGACACTCCAGTAGCGGTGTTCCTTGCCATCCTTGAACCGTCTTTTGCAACGCACGAACATGGGCACAGCGTCCGGATCTTCGCCAACCCAATCAAGGGGGTAGGTCGGCACTACACGCCGTTCCCGAGAGGCACAGCACGGAAATCCGCCACTTCTCGGGCCGAAAACCCGTCAAATCAGTCGAATCAGATGCCGAGTTGCGGAAGTCGGGCTAGTGGCCAAGACGACAGCGTCTCGCGACAATGATTGGGCGGGCAGAGATCGCGATTAAAGGGCGGCGGTCGTCGTGATTTGACCATCAACTTTTTCTAGCTCGTTGATCTGGAGTTGAATGTCGTGAGCTAATTTTTCGGAAAGCTGCACCATTCCGTTCAGACTATCCAGCTTCTTCTGAAGGTTCTTTTTTTGTTCTTCAGGCGCATCATTCGAAATTTCATTCTGTCCCATGATCTCATAGATCACTCTCGCAATCGGAAGCTCTTGAGTGTCAGCATCCGCCGCCAACTCCGTCCACTCGAGAATCTTACCTGACGTCTCGGCCATGACCCGACTAAGGCACATGCGAATCAGCAATCTAGCGCTATGATCAATGGCCCTTGACAGTTTCAGCCATTCCTTTGCTGTTTCAGGCGGTTCCGAGTTGTCAGCCAATTCTTGTGTCTGTTTTTGGTAGAAATAAACACATTCGCTTGGGTCTAGCGCTCGTATCGTCTCTACTATCGATTCCAAATCGCGAAACGGGCGAGATGCTGGTGGCAGAGAATAAACGTGTTTCCATATTTCAAGAATTGCTGTCCGACACTGCTTTTGCCGTTCTGCCTGTTCGGATTGAGTGCCATGTTCGGCCAACCCAATCAACTCAGCTAAGTGATGAGCCATCCAACGGCCTAGGGTGTCATTGCTTAGCTCCAGCTCCAGTTCGTGAACGATCTTTTTCCCTAATTCGATCGTACGACTAGATTGTTTCGACTGTGCCATCAGATGTTATTCTCACTATCAGGTTGTAGGGTGGAACGTAGTTTTCCAGTGATGTCTCTCGGTAGCGGTATGAGCCCCGCCTGAATTTTCTTCGCACCTGGATTTCCATAATCAAATCCATCCTCAGTTCATTCAGACAGTGCAAGAGTGCATTCTTGGGCATTTCTAGACGTGCGCCAGATTCCGGAGTTTGATATTCTCGTTCTGCTTCCCTCCGTCCCCAAGTCTGAGAGCTGAACTGCACGCCCGCGGCGCCGTCGGACGCTTGCCAGGTTCGACCTTCAGGGTCCGATGACAAGTGGAGCCTGTCGCAGATCCACACATCTGGGCGCAAAGCTGGATAGCTGACAACTCCTGCCCACGGGTCGTACTCGTCGATTCCACAGCCATTGGAATCGATCGAAATCCAACCTCGCAGTTCAAATGGTCCTGCCTTGATTTCCATATCGTCATCAGCTGCAGGTAGCCGATAGTTCATTGGACTTGATGCCGTCTGCAGGGCTCTAAGCAGGGCCATGGACCTAGTCGGTGAGACCAGAGCCGACGAAATGCGTACAGACTGCTCACGATCCCCCGAGACTTCCGTCCAGCCACCCCAAATGGGAACCCGATCCTGGTCGCTGATCTGGCCAAGGAGGTCGTTCTTGTCGACTGAAAACGGCCAAACTTCCGCTTCTTCTTCATCCTTCCAAGCGGGCCAAATGGGTGGATCGGGATCGCGACGATCTGCCAGCCACTTGCGGTCGGTGCGTGTAATCCAATGTCGCTGTATCCAGTCTTCAAGTCGATCATCGTACTCAGGGCTTTCACGTGCTGGCGTAGTGTCGATCAGATCACCTGCGACCTCCATCATCGCATTGTAAGCATGATAAAAGCTCAGGCTCTCAGTGCGGGGATAGGATCCATGCGAATGGTGGGCATCCATACCCTTGTAGAGACCCTTTTTCCCCCGCGGGTCTTCAGCCCACGCTCCCGTAGCGGCCTCTTGCCACTTACTGCGAATCACTTTCAGGGTGCGGCGCTCAATTTCCGTTGAGGACATACCAAACACCCGACCGAGTGGGCCAAACCAGTACTCTGGCAAGTCCCAACCAAAGTAATAGCGATCGTCCTCGTTGTCGGATTGGTCGTCGTCGAGTGATACTAGGTCGTGCGTAGCCTTTGGCACCCGTGAAAAACCCGACAAATTCACATTACGTAACCGGGTTTGCTCACCCTCATCGAGTTCAATGACTCCCCGTTCCGACAAAGTCAGTGCACACTCTGCAGCAATGCCACGTATGATCATGTGTTTAACTGTCGGCCCAGAGTTCTCCCGTATGAAGCTGACCAATCCATCTGGTACACATCGGTCGTCACTTAGTGCTCGTCGGACAGCGAGGAGCAGCCATTGCTTGGCGGCATACTCATAGAAGGGCAATGAAGTATCGCAAAAGACGTTAGGTTCCTTGCCGATAGCCAGCCGACCAAGGGCGGACAGGACATCCGTTTCATTAAAACTACACAACAGGCAAACTACGTGAGCCGCCTGCCACCTCTGCGAAACTTCCGGCGCCGCCAAGCAAGACCAGGTGTATCCGGCTAAGGCAGTTGCAGCATTGGCAGGAGGCTGAAGCTCTTGCCTCCACTGCCCATCACCATCACGATCGTCCATCTCTTCTTCAATCAGTGCAAGACCGAACCGCAAGGAGTCTTGCGCTTCTTGCCGGGTAATTTGACTAGCAATAAGCCCTGCAAGAGTCAGCAGTCTTTGTGACCCGAACAGTTCTGGGTGCTTCGAACTCTCATCAACGACGATCCGAAAAACCTCTACTTCCGAAATTCCAGTAACCTCTTTGATGAACTCGAATGGCAAAGGTTGATAGTATCGGTTCTTCGAAATTTTACGGAAATGCCTCCGACAAATTTTCTCAACGGTCTCTTTTAAAGCACGTCTTACGCTCGGTAGCTTCCTCCAACCTTCCGGGAGAGCTTCCAAGATGCCCCGTACGTCAAAAAGGCCGACATCCTCCACTGTAAGCAGCGATCTCAGTGCTGCGGCCTCCTTCCCAACTAGGACCCGTTCGAAAAAATGGGCGGCAAACTCCCAAGCATAGAAGGGTGGTTCGCCTTCACGAAATCGCTTGCGGCAAGCACTCACTGACTCTGGGGCTTCAGGATTCAATCCCAAAAAGATAGCATCCCAATTTCTTGTCTCCTTCACCGAGTAATCTGTTCCTCGCGCATGCCGCCCGTTCTGATCTGCCCTCGCTTCGCGACGCTCTGAAACAGCCCGGTGAGCACCAAGCAAGTCGACCGGCCACTTATGCGAGATACCGACCTTCTCAAGCTTGCGCAACTGAGAGGAAGAAACGCCCGATATCAACGAGTATCGAACGGTATCGCAAAACATCTTTTGCTTCAGTTGTCGGTCCTCGCCCGCATCAATCGAAGCCGTGAGCATCTCCGCCGTCTGACTGTGAAAACCAAACCCCAGCGTCGCCAGATGGCTCTTTGGACTGATTTCCTTCATATCAACCAGCTTGGATAGAGCTATTGTAACGTCGTCCTGCCAGCCAAAGTTACGATCCCGCCATCGACTCAGAACGGCTAGCGACGATGTCGGGCAAAGACACGTGATCGCCTCAATTGTTCCTTCCCAATCGAAATGTTTGTCACGGGCGACGTAATCGTAAGCTACTTCAGCGGCTCGTGACACTCGGTAGGCCAACTCTGGTTGGGATGTGCCAGCTACGGCAGCCCTCTCGGAAAGTTCAAGAATAGCTTTCCAATAGTCCAAGTGTTCTTCCCCGATTCGGCTCGCGACGTCGACAGCTAATTCAAAGTAGCAGCTTGCTTCTTCCAGGCTCAAAACGAAAATGGACCGTGATACTTCGCAGAAACCTTCAACCTTTTGCTCTGCCTCCATTCGTTCGTTTCGAATAATCTCGGCCGCCTCCGCTGCGAAGCTGTTTGCGAATTTTTTCAGCGAAGGAAAATTTGCACAAGTCCTCGCCAAGAAGCACAAATCAGGGGTGAATAGTCGCGACTTAACGTGCTCTTTCCACTCGAAAAACTTATCCATGTAGGGATCTGGGTTGTCTAGTGTAGTTAGGATTTGGAGCCAGAGGCGCGAGACTTCACCAGCGATGTGGCGACGACCACGCTCTCGATACTCAAGGTTTTTGTAGTAATCTTTCAAGCAGCAATCGAATTCGTCAGCAAGGTTTTCTGACTTGAGTTCTCCAAGTTGAGCTCGCACCCACAGCATATGCCAACGGAATACGGACCCAACTTCCTCCAGAAATTCGTGTGTCTCACGTCCATGAACCTGCTTACCCCTAGCCAGCTCTTCTTGGACTTCAGATTTGGCCAAGTTTTTCAAAGTGATCTCTTCATCATCCAATCGGGCACGTAGACAATTGACTGAAATGATGGTTGACTTTGGTTCTGCCGAGAAGTTGCTGAAGTATGACTTGGCCGGATCAGGTATGTGTTTCGCAAGGGTGGCGGCGATTTCGCTGCGCGGTGCCACATCGTAGTGTGCCGCGGCCAAGGCGACATTGTGAACAACGGGCAGAAGAGGCTCCCGATAGTCATGTTCACTCGTATACTTCTTCAACCATCTGGGTGATGAGGCTATGCCGTCATAGGCGCGCAAAACTGCGTCCTTTGACGGAAATCTCAGCACTTCAGATTGCGCCTGCGTGATTGCCAGCAAGATGCACAGGTTGTCCATTGCTGTTGTGCTGATTTCGTCCAGCAAATTGTAGCGACCGAGGTCAACGAGTTTTCTTGCCACGATAAGCCCCGCACGATAGGCAACACTCTTGGGCGTCCAACTCTCTAACTCGGCTACAAACGCCTCGGGTCCATGTACCTGCAATGACGCGAACGCCAATTCGGCTACGTCCCTGTGCTTGACCTCCTCTTCACGGCGTGTTTCGGGGTCGAGTCGAGCCCAGGTTCTCAGCCATCGCTTGGCGACGCGCAGGGTGTTTCGAGCTTCCGAGATGGTACCCGGTCTGCCAGCAAGCAAACCCGCTTCATATGCCCGATGACCTCCATGCCATGCGGTTGAGAAGTCATTGTTTGCAGCGGTTTCAAGCACTTGATCATCAGACAGGAATTGCGCCACCAGATCTGTATTGTCCTGAAACAACTGTTGCTGGCGGTCATCACCCGCGGTTTCTACGCCAGCCTTGAGTGATAGCTTCGCGGCATCGCTCAGTCGCTTTCGCCGAAGCGCCGCCTTTAGTGCGAACTGTAAGCGACTCAGTGATGCTTGACGCCGTTCTGCCGGGTTGGCCTGTGGTAGCGCCGCCTCAGACAAGACCATTTCTACGAGGTCATCGTACTTCTCAGCTTCTAACATCAGTTGCGGCAGGGCAGACGCCACGTAGCTGTCCTCCGACGCCAATGGCACCATCTTCTCAACAAACGCCGACAAATCTTGGCTGCTTGGTTTGTAGGTTTCTCGAAACCAAGTTTCTGACGGTTCATCAAAGAACTGTATGGCGTCTGATCTGACTAGCAGCGGCCTTCCGATATCGACTACAAAGCTCCTAATGGCGTCTTCCGGAAGTCCCGATGCTAACGACAAAACTCGAATGGGGACAAACGGCCTCAACGCCGCCAGTGCTTCACAGAACGACCGAATCTGTGTGGCTTCGACACCGGGCGACTGGTCCATCAGCAAAGAAATGGAACGTTGAAAAAGCTGACGAATTGTATCCTCCACGGTGGTGGCCGTGGGCCCAAGAGCTTCCAACGTTTCAGGTAGGGAAAAAGTGGTAGCAAGCGCCGTCGCTTGCACTCTTGGGTTTTGCGAGCTCAGCCGATGAAATTCATGAACGTCTTCTTCGGAAGCATCAGGGTAGCTCTTGCGAAGGAAGAGCTTTGTCTCAACCTCTGAAAAAGGGGCTAGCTCCAAGTCTGTATAGTCTAGTGGTGGAGCAAGATACTTCTCTACCCGGTGTGAGCGACTCAAGCATACCAGGACTACGCCGTCTGGCAAATTCTGCCTCAACAGATCACGCGGAAAGCTAGTCTGTTCACCACGTTCCTCTGCCGCCAGTTGGGCATTGTCTGCCGCGTCAATCATGATGACAATTTTGGCGCTTGGACTATCGGCTGAGAGGACTCTAGTTGCTTGACGCAGGCGGCGATCAAGGGCCTTGAGGTAATCTGCTGGTGTCGCCAAACGGGAGGGGATAAGTGGGTGACACAGGCCTCGGGCAGCAAGTTCATTGGCTATCTGGCAACACCCAACTTCATGTCGGTGCCGAGGGCTTATGGTGCTGCGATATCCGCCATTTCCGAAGCAGTCATAGAGTACTGCTGTCGCATCGTTTTGAAGCTTGTTCGACATCGTGCTGGCTATTGCGCTTTTGCCAACGCCACTGCCGGCATGAATCACGATCGGATGCTCGGTCTCGTTTAGGATGATATCGACAAACTCATCCTCTTGCTCCCGAGGAAGCAATCCTTCTGCCTCTTCAATGAGGCATGGAGCAGGGTATAGTTGCTCCTCGTCAGTCTTGAGCGCACGGAGAACATCTTCCTTTCGAATTGATGGGTTGTCTGCGCTTTTTGGCAGAGCCTTGTCGGCAACCAATAGAAGCAGTTGGTCGGCACCACCTTGGTCCGGGCCAGGTAGATAGCCGGACGCCTCTTGGGTCAGAATATTGCGCTGTTCCCAGTACCCGTCGGCGGTATCGGTTATCTTCAATCGTTCTAGAAATGCGTAAGTTTCTTCGTCATTTGTCGAAAGATAACTCTTTATCTGCTCCCACTTCCTGACATCGTCAGGCAGGAGGTCTCTCTTCCTGGCGCGACCCAGCAACGCGTGAACCCAGTCCGCTACTGGGCGGTTCGTAAGAAACTCGAATTCGACTTTCTGCTGATCTGGGCTCTCTATGCCGCACAGAAATGCTTTGTATCTTCTATAGAAGCCTACAAGCGTTCTTTTGAGATCGCTCAGTACCCACTGTCTTTCGGTGTTCACCGTTGAGTGTTTGAGTTGAAGATAAGTGACTTTGTGGCACTTGGAGAGTTCTTCGCTCCCATAGTATTCCGCAACGTCGATGACCTCTTCTCCACTTCCCGCCTTTGAGCTTGAGGTCTCAGAGTCCGAAACGCCTTCGATGGTCAAGGCCACAAATTTGGAATTGGGCAAGAGTAATCGTAGGCAGCGTCTCGCTGCCCATAGGTAGTGAAACTGGTCACCTGCTCTGCTTGGACGAACTGAGTCTAGCGGCATGTCCGTTGGTACTGCATAAGGGTTACTTGAATACCAGACTCTATACATGTACGCGGTCGAACTGCAAGGTCAGGCTGTCAAGTCCAATTCAAAGCCGGCCCATAGGTCGTGTTCAAAATTGACCTTGCACCAGGCAAGGCTCTGGCAACGAGGAAGTAGAAGGAAGGAGGTGCACACGAGAAAACGGAGACCTTGCAACACAGTCCTTGTCCGGGCAGGGTCGCGAACCGTACCAGACATAAGGGTGCGTCCGCACCCGCGATGACGTTTCTGCTCAGGTCGCCCTGCGGACGGCCGATCCTCTGGCGGCAGTAGTTCCTTCTCTGGACCTCCGTCTGCCGCTTCCAAAGGATCGTGCTGTCAACGAACAAGTACTCAAGCTCAAACCTTTCTGACAACACGTTGAACATACGACCCAAGTCGCCCGAAACGCCCAGCGTTGGAACAGCTTGAAGGCATTGTGCGAGTCACCAAAGAACTCTAGGCGGTCGCGAGGTGTTTCGATCCGCTCCCGCAAGAAAACAGCCTTGATGATCCGTATTTTGTCCGCAGAGGGATGCAGGAGTCAGTCGGCACTCCGAGCGGCACAAGCACGACCCGCGTATCGCGCTTCGACCATTGCATCAGCAGCCTCGCGCAGCCTCAGAAAGTCTTGCAAGGCGACCAATTCGTGGTTGAGGAGAGAATTGGGGATCGACAAGCAGATCGTCTTGGATTCCGCCGAATCCTCATGCTAGCTTACAGGCAAAGCCTTAGCGGGACACTCCGCTAACCCGCATACATCACCAAGGGGAAGGATAGCCTGATTTTCAGCCCCGGGTGCAAGCGAGGATCGCCCTGAGCGGGCTGCTGATGGATTTATGCCGTGATTTGGATCGATTTTCGGCTCATTTTGGCAGACCGACGGAGTCGAAGACCGATTCTTGACGTTCGTGCCTGTGCCGGGGCGTGCGCCAGACACACCTTACCCGACGTCTTCGGGAGACGCTGTCATCAGACGGTGATGGAATGCGGCGGACGCTATCCCGGCGGCGCCTGAGCGGCGACGCGCAGGTTGACGAGGGTGCGGACGAACACATCCTGCAAGGGGAAGGCCGAGGCAAGGGAGATGCGGAGCCTGCGCACCGTCTTCGTGATCCGGCCGGCAAGCTTGAGCAGCCGGGAGCGGATGGTGTCGACGCGCCAGCGGGCGCACCTGGTGTCTTTCAGGCCGACCCGGCGCACGATGTCGACGATGGCGCCGGCGAAGGCTGAGAAGTACATGCGCAGCTGCTTGGCCAGCATGATGTGGGCCGACGTGCGATCGGAGAACAGCCACAGCTGCTGGTCCTTGATCCTGTTCTCCATGTTGCCCCTGGCACAGGACCAGTGCTCATAGAGCGCCCGGGCGCCCACCTTCCTGCGGGAGATGTTGGTGACCACGTACCGGGCGTTCCTGCCGCGCAGTCCCGGCAGCCATTCCGCCTTGGCCACCACCCGCCGCTCGCAGGACCATGACCGGAGCGTGCGATAGCGCAGGTCCCGATACCGCCTGGATTCCTTGCCGGACACCAGACAACGCCGCCGCGACTTCTCGAGTTCCCTCTCGATCATGTCGTTCAAGCGGGGGTTCTGGCCGTATCCAAAGGCATAGTCGACATCATGGTCCTCGCACCAGACCATGATCTCGTCCTTGCCGAAGTCTGAATCGCCCCGCACCACGATGCGTGTATCCGGCCACGCGCGACGGATCTGCTCCACGATCCGTGACAGCTCGTCCACCGAGCCATCCGCCGCGCCGCGGTCGGCCGTGCACAACCGGCAGCACAGGATGTGCTCGCCGCAGACGATGAAGAGCGGCAGGAAGCAATGGTGATCGTAGTAGCCATAGAAGACCTTGCCCTCCTGGTCACCGTGGATCGGATCGTCGGTGGCATCGAGATCCAGGACGATCTACCCGGGCGGTGCGCCATGGCTCTCCAGGAAGAGGTCCACAAGAAGACGGTCAAGAGCCTCGTGGTCGGCCACGACCTTCTTGTAGCGATGCGTGCTCGCCTCGCCCGGCCTGCTGAGTTCCAGGCGGTTCAGCGTGCTCGATGCCGCCAGCACATGACCACGGTCTCGCTCGCGGACCCTCATCTCTCCCTCCACGTCGTCGATCCCGCAGGCCAGGGCCAGGGCGGGGTCGTCACGCAGGCGGTCATGGTCGTTGAGATCCTCGTACCCCAGGGCCAGGGCGAAGATGCGTTGTGCCACCAGTGTCTTCACATCGTGCTCAATGCGCACGGGATCACGGTAATCGACAAAGGCATCGGCAACGCGCTGCGTCACATTGAAGAGATGGTCGGCCTCCCGCAACAGCAGCGCACCGCCGTCGGATGTCATGCGGCCACCGTCGAATCTGGCCACAATCCGGCACCGTGCGAGGCCTTCAAACTCCAGTTGTCGTCGTGTACAGTGTGTCGCCATGGGGATGGGCTCCTCGGTACATGCAAGTGTTTGAACTCACTCACATATATCAGAGAATCCATCCCCATGAAACAGGCTTGGTGAACAATCCGGGCTGAAGATAGTGACAGCAAGGGCGGTCGGCACTTCATGAGCAACGACATCAGGTCGCTCGGATCTTTCGTCTGGTCGATCGCCGAAATCCTGCGCGGCGACTTCAAGCAATCGGAGTATGGCAAGTTCATGCTGCCCTTTGTGGTCCTGCGTCGCCTCGACTGCATTCTTGAAGGCAGCAAGGACGGCGTCCTGGACGCGGCAGGGGAGCTGCCGGAAGGCGTCGACGACGCCACGCGCGACATGGTGCTGTTCGATGCGGTTGGCAGCAACGTGAAGGTCTACAACCTGTCACGTTTCACGTTTGCGACCCTGCACGGCCAGGATCCGGGGCAGCTTCATGACAACCTCGTCGACTACATCATGAAGTTCTCGGAAAACGTCCGCGACATCTTCGTCGACAAGTTCCTTTTCACCGAACGGCTGAAACAGCTGAACCGCGAAGGCATCCTGTGGAACGTGTTTGAACGCTTTGTGCATGTCGACCTGCACCCGGACAAGCTGAGCAACCTGGAGATGGGCCATCTCTTTGAGGAGATGATCCGCCGCTTCTCGGAAATCTCGAACGAGACGGCAGGGGAGCATTTCACCCCTCGCGAAGTGATCCGCCTCATCGTCGACCTGCTCGTCGCCAACGATGACGAAAAACTCACCGGGCGTGGCATCATCCGCCAGGTCTATGACCCTGCCTGCGGCACGGGCGGCATGCTGTCGCTGACCGAAGAGGCCCTGAAAGAGTTCAACCCCGAAATCCGGGTCGAGCTCTTCGGGCAGGAGATCAACGGCGAATCCTTTGGCATCTGCAAGTCCGATATGCTCGTGACAGGTCACGATCCCGAACAGATCGCTTTCGGCAACACGCTCACCGAAGACGCCCACGCGGAGAGGAAATTTCACTATATTCTCTCCAATCCACCCTATGGCGTGGACTGGAAGAAATACCGGGAGCCGATCAAGGCCGAGGCCGAGAACATGGGTTTCGACGGCCGCTACGGGGCAGGAACGCCCCGCATCTCCGACGGCCAACTCCTCTTCCTCCAGCACATGATCTCCAAGATGCGCGACGACGAGGCCGGCTCTCGCATCGGCATCGTGATGAACGGCTCGCCGCTCTTCACGGGCAGCGCGGGATCGGGCGAGAGCGAGATCCGCCGCTGGATGCTGGAGAACGATTGGATTGAGGCCATCGTCGCCCTGCCCACCGACCTCTTCTACAACACTGGCATCCAGACTTATGTCTGGCTCCTGACCAACCGCAAGCCCGAGGGCAAGCGCGGCAAAGTGCAGTTGATCGACGCCAGCGGCGAGCGCTTCTGGAAGTCCATGCGCAAGTCCCTGGGCAGCAAGCGCCGAGAAATACCCGAAGATGCACGAGCAGAGGTCGTGCGCATCTACGCTGGCTCCCTTGACGGCGAGGGCGAAGTTTCGAGGACCTTCAACACCACCGACTTCGGCTATCGGGAAATCCGTGTCGAACGTCCGTTGAAGCTAAATTTCTTGGTTGATCCAGAACGGCTGGACCGTCTGGCGACCCAGAGAGTCTTTGCGAAACTGGAAGACGATCAGCAAGAAGAAATCAGGTCCGCGCTGATGGGGATTGGCGACAGTCTCTTCATGAACCGGACCGAGTTCGAAGGCGCACTGACATCCGCGCTGCGACAGGCCCGGATAAAGGTGGGTGTGCCGGTGAGGAAGGCGATCCTAGCTGCGCTGTCTGAGAGGGATGACGAGGCCGACATCTGCACCGACAGGAACGGCAAGCCCGAACCGGACACCGACCTGCGCGACCACGAGCTTGTGCCGTTGGGGGAAGACTGGCGCGACTACATGAAACGCGAAGTCCTGCCCTTCGTGCCCGATGCTTGGGTCGATGAGAGCCACGCTGACGCCCGCGACAGGCAGGTCGGCCGTGTCGGCTACGAAATAAATTTTAATCGCTACTTCTACCAATACGTGCCGCCGCGCCCATTGGAAGAAATTGATGCAGAGCTGAAGGCGCTTGAAGCCGAGATCACAGGACTTCTGAAGGAGGTGGCGGCTTGAAGGCGACTCCACTCCGTCATCTCGCAACCGTGATGAATAGCAATGTTGACAAGCTAAGCGCATTGGATGAGATGCCTGTGCGCCTGTGCAACTATGTGGACGTCTACAGGAACGACAGAATCAGAAGTGATATGGCCTTCATGTCCGCAACGGCCACGCCAACTGAAATTGCCCGATTTGGGCTGCGGGTCGGCGACGTGATAATTACAAAAGACTCAGAGGATCGCACTGACATCGCAGTTTCGTCTTACGTCTCGGACACCGCGCCAGATATCGTTTGTGGCTATCACTTGGCAATATTGCGAGCGCGGCCTGCTTTGGTTCATGGAAACTTTCTTTTTTGGGCTATTCAATCTAAACAGGCGCGTGAGGCATTCTCCAATGCAGCCGAGGGCGTGACGCGTTTCGGATTGACACTGGACGGTGTGAAAAGTATCTCCCTTCCACACCCAGATCTCATGACCCAAAAGGCCATCGCGGACTTTCTCGACCGCGAGACCGCCCGCATCGATCGACTGATCAAGAAGAAACAGAGGTTGGTGGAGGTTGTGAGAGAGCGGTCTCTATCTGCCATTGAAAGAGCCGTTTCGGCGGAGGCTTACCTATCCAAGCTCGGACACCATGTCAAAGTTCTCCCTGGTTATGCCTTTGCGAGTTCGGGGTTCAGTCACAATGAAGAGGAAACTCGACTTCTACGCGGCGCGAACGTGTCACCCGGCAAGATACGATGGGATGATGTTGTCCATTGGCCTACAGATGCCACACGTGGTCTGGACAGATTTCAGCTTGAAGTTGGTGACATCGTTATGGGCATGGATCGCCCTTGGATTTCAAGCGGTATGCGCGTTGCGGAAGTCACAGAACACGACGTTCCAGCACTGCTCTTGCAACGTGTGTGCAAAATCATACCTTTGAAGTCCCTGTCCAAAGAATTTCTGAAACTTCTGCTTTCCAGCAAGAAATTCCTCGGCTATTTCGAACCGGAGCTTACAGGCGTGAGCGTTCCGCATATCAGTGGAGATCAGATTGCAGGATTCAGATTTCCGTATTTACCAGTTCCTCAGCAAGTTGAGCGAGCAACTGCGTGCCGAAAGGTTCTAAGTTCGAATGAGGTGATCACTGAGCGAGTGCAGAAGTCGATTTCACGCTTGCAGGAGTTCCGCTCCGCCCTGATAACCGTCGCCATCACAGGTCAATTTGATATCGCCACATGGCGGAGACAAGGTCGCACCGATCAGCATCTCGACCAACTGGAGGAGCAAACTCCTGCATGAACCGCTTCTTTTTCAAGGTGCACGGTGAAGAGCATTGCCCGAACGGTATCGTGCGTGCTCAGACAACGAGTGATTGGGAAGGTGGGACGGTGCTGACACCAGACTGCGGGCCACGTCGCATCGGCTCCAATGACCCGGCACCCTCCGTCGCCGTCGGAGAAGAAGTCTGGATTTGGACACATGAACACGAAGATTACAGTGGTGGTCGGGGACTGACCACGCATGCGACGATCGCCGGCATGTCGGAAATCGGTGAATCTCCCGGGGTGGCGCTTTGGGACGTTCAACTGCTTGATCGCCCCCTCGGCTTCTGCACCTTCGACGGTCTTTCCACCTGAGCAAGACTTCTGGATAAGGCGAACCGAAATCGTGGCCGCAACGCGTACCTTATTGAGGACGAGGACTACCCGGAATTCATTGCAGCTGTTAAGGAATGCAACGCCCGAGCAGGGATAGGTCGGCCGTCTCCTAGACGGGATTGAGGGAGCGATGCAGACATGACCGAGCTATGGATCGTCAGGGCTGGCGCTTATGGAGAGCGGGAGCTGGCTGCCATTGATCAAAGCAAGCTCTTCCCCGGCTTTCTAGAAGTCGGCGACCTGACGACGCTTGACAGCCGTGACGCGATCCTGGGCCACCTTCAGGAGGCGCTGCCCGACGAGGGCAAGAACCGACTGCGCAATTTCGCCGCACAGCTCAACCAGTTCGTCAACCGGATCGGGAACGGGGACTTCGTGGTAATGCCGCGCAAGCTCACGAACGGCGTGGCCATCGGGATCGTGACCGGCAGCTACCAGTTCGACGAGGACAGCGAATTCAAGCACTCGCGCACCGTGGAATGGAAGGAAGAGTCGCTACCCCGCGACACGTTCAAGCAGGACTTGCGACACTCCTTCGGGGCGTTCATGACCATTTGCCAGATCAAGCGAAACTCCGCACTCGAACGCGTACAGGCCGTGCTTGAGACCGGATGCGATCCTGGCTCGCTTCTGGGCAAGCAGGGACAGGCTCCAAAGCCTCATCCCGTGAGCGGAGCGGAGGACGAGGATACAGAGGCCGAAGACTATCAGACCGACATTGAGGACATCGCGCACCAACAGATCATCTCGCTGATCAAGTCCGAGTTCGCAGGCCATGCCCTTGCCGATCTGGTGGCCGCGATCATGGAGGTCGAAGGCTACACCACCAAGGTGTCGCCGCCTGGCGCCGATGGCGGCGTCGACATTCTGGCGGCAGGCGGCACGCTTGGCCTTGGCGAAGACCGCATCTGCGTTCAGGTAAAGTCCGGCGACGGTGCAGCCAACCATGACGTGGTTTTGCGCCTGATCGGTTCCGTAGCCAACACACAGGCGCAGAAAGGGCTACTAGTCAGCATCGGAGGCGTGAACATCGCTGCAAAGAAGGAGCTGGACGACAACTTCTTCAGTCTCCGCCTGTGGCAGATGCCCGACCTGCTGAAGGCGCTGTTCCGCACCTACGACCAACTTTCCGACGAGACCCGCGCCAAGCTGCCCCTAAAGCGGATCTGGGCCCCGACGACAGGAGTGTCCGAATGACGGTTTCCGTACGTGATCTCCACAAGGAGAAAATCCTTCAGGAGCACCTCATCGGCGCGCTCATGGCGGGCGAAGGCTACGAACGCCGCGATCCGAATACGGACTATGACCGCGCCCTCGCAGTGGATCGGGCGCTCGTCATGCGATTCGTCAGGGGCACGCAGCCCGAAGCGTGGGAGAAGCTAACGCAACACTACAAGGCTTCGGCGGACGACGTGTTCCTGAAGCAGCTCCACAAGGCGCTGAAGGATCGCGGCCTGCTCGATGTCCTGCGCAAGGGGATCAAGATCGTCCCTGGCATCGCCCTGAGCCTTTGCTATCTCCGCCCTGCGAGCGGACTGGAGCCCAGGCGCGTTGCCGAATATCAGGCGAACATCCTGTCCGTGATGGACGAGGTCGAATACAGCCAGAAGCACGGTGGACGACTTGACATGGTTCTCTTCGTCAACGGCCTGCCCGTGGTCACCATCGAGGCGAAGAACCTCCCGACCGGATCGAGCTTCCGCCATGCCGAGAGGCAGTATCGCGCTGACCGGTCTCCGGCGGGCGAGCCGCTTCTGACCTTCAAGCGCGGTGCGCTCGTGCATTTCGCGCTCGACGAAGACAACGCATCGATGACGACAAGGCTCCGGAACGGCAGAACGCGCTTCCTGCCGTTCAACCGGGGCCGTGACGGAGGGGCGGGCAATCCTGATGTCGAGGACGAGTTCCGCATCGCCTACCTCTACAGGTCAGGCGCATGGGGTGAAGCTATCTTCTCCCGTTCGGTTCTCCTCGATGTCATCGGTCGGTTCATGCATCTGGAAGTCAGCGGCAAGGACGAGGCAATGATCTTCCCGCGTTTCCAGCAACTCGACGCGGTTCGCAGGATCATGGCACATGCCAAGGCCCACGGCACCGGCACCAACTACCTGATTCAGCACTCGGCGGGATCGGGAAAGTCGAACACTATCGGATGGCTTGCTCACCATGCGATCAACCTGCATGACGGAAGCGACAGCCAAGTCTTCAACGCGACGATTATCGTGACCGACCGGGTGGTGCTCGACAGGCAGCTCCAGGGAACGGTGACACAGTTCGAGCAGACGGCCGGTGTCGTGAAGAGGATCGACGGCACGTCGCGCCAGCTGAAGGACGCCATTGCCAGCGGCGCGCGGATCATCGTCACCACCATCCAGAAGTTCTCGACCGATCACCTGCGGGAACTCTCGGGGCAGGGGAACCGCACTTTCGCCGTCATCGTGGACGAGGCCCATTCAAGCCAGTCGGGCAGGAGCGCCCAAGCCATGACGGATGCGCTGACGCGCGAGGCCAGTTCAAGCGACGACATCGAGGACCTGATCGCCGAATATCAGAAGGCGCGAGGTCCGCAGGCGAACATGAGTTTCTTCGCGTTCACCGCCACGCCACGCAACGTCACCCTGGAGCGCTTCGGCGTGACGGGCGAGGACGGGCTTCCTAAGGCGTTTCACCTCTACCCGATGCGACAGGCCATCGAGGAGGGCTTCATCCTCGATGTGCTGCAGAACTGCATGACCTACAAGGCGTACTACCAGCTCGAAAAGGCCATCGAGGACGATCCGGAGCTGAGCGGGCGGAAGGGGCAGCGCCGGGTCGCCCGGTACGCCAGCCTTCATCCGACGGCCATTGGCCAGAAGGTCGAGATCATCGTCGAGCATTTCCGCCGCCACGTCATGCAGGACATGGACGGCCAGGCGAAGGCGATGATCGTCACCCAAAGCCGCGAGCACGCGCTCAGGTACTTCCTTGGCGTCCAGAACTACATCAAGAAACAGGGCTTTGCAGACCTGAAGGCGCTTGTCGCTTTCTCAGGCGATCTCGACGTGAACGGCGAGCCGACGACCGAGGCTGACCTCAACGGGTTTTCCGTGACCGAGCTTCCCGGCCGCTTCGACGGTTTCAAGCCCGACGGAACGCCTTACTCCGACATCTATCAGATCCTGATCGTGGCCGAGAAGTACCAGACGGGCTTCGATCAACCCAAGCTTTCCGCCATGTATGTTGACCGGAAGCTCTCCGGCCTGCAGGCGGTGCAGACGCTCTCCCGGCTGAACAGGAAGCGGGCAGGAAAGGAACGCACCTTCATCCTCGACTTCCAGAACACCATCGAGGAGATCCAGGACGCCTTCCGACCCTACTACGAGGCCACCGCCGTCGAGGCCATGTCCGATCCCAATCAGGTCTACGATCTGGAAGGGCGACTGTTCAGCTTCGGCTATCTCGACAGGAACGAGATCGAACGCTTCGCGCAGACCTACTTCAAGGGGCCGCTCGATGCGGCAGACAGGCCGCGTCTCGAAGGACTTGTGCGACAGGCAGTCGCCCGCTTCGATGCCGATGATGACGATGGACGGAAGGAAGAGTTCCGCCAGCTCCTGAGCAGCTTCAATCGCTTCTACGCCTTCATCGCGCAGGTCATCTCGCTTGAGGACACGAGCCTTGAGAAACTGGCGTCCTATGGCGGCTGGCTTTCCCGCTTGCTGCCGAACCGCGAGCTTCCGCCCGAGATCGAGGTCACGGAGGACATGCTCCGCCTGCAGGCTTTCAAGGTGGACAGGAAGGAACAAGGCAGCGCGTCTCTCGAGCCTGGTGACACGCAAGCCCTCGCAGCCATCAGCGAGTTTGGCGCGAAGCCCTACACGGAGGACGAGAAGAAGGAGTTGTCCGAGATCGTGCAGGCGTTCAACGAGAGGCACGGCACACAGTTTTCCGAGGCTGACATGCTGCGCTTCGAGCAGGTCAACCGCGATATTCTCGACGAAGACCTTTGCGAGATGCTGCGCAACAACCCCCCGGACGTTGTGTATTCAGCGTTCGCGCAGGCATTCTTTCGGGGTGCGATCCGCATGTTCCAGCGCGACAACGAGATGCGAAACATCGTGCTTTCCGATCCGGAAGCGCGCGACAAGGCCACGCGCCATTTTTTCAACCGTGCGCAGCGGGAAGCGCGAGCGGGATAGCTGGCGTCAATTCAGGCAAGCGTCAGGTCCGCCAAGCAAGGAACGACCTTTTGCGCCTCACCGCCTTATCGAGCAATTCACACGAATGCTGACGCCTCCGGTTCCGTAATGCACATAGCAGTTGGGTTGTTCGGCAACTTCCAGCAGGCGCTGCGCCACACGACGCACCTCTTCGCTTGCGAAACCCTCCAGGAACGTATGCGGACATTTTGCGACGTCCTTGACGTCGGGTGTCCCGCATCGCTGACCAGCCTGTGATTGTCAGGCCGCCTTCGGTTCCTTCGCGAGCACGGGCTTGCTGACGTCGGATGTCATCGGGTTGTCGGCGAAGTGGTCCGCCCACAGGCGCGGCGTCAGCCGGGCCACTTCCCGGGCGGGATGGGTCGAGACCCGCTGCAGGACATCGACGAGCCACGTGTAGGGGTCGATGCCGTGCAGGCGGCATGTCGACACCAGGCTCTGGAGGATCCCGACGGATTCTGCTCCCATCTCGCTCCAGGCGAACAGCCAGTTGCGGCGGCCCAGCGCAACGGGACGGATCGCCCTTTCAAGATGATTTGTATCTATGGGCACGTCGGGGTCCTGGAGACAGACCTCGAGGCCGCTTCTGTGATTGCGGGCGTAGCCGACGGCCTTCAGCAGGGGATCCTTCGGCGGACGCGTCATGTCCGCGACCATGTCATCGCACCATCGCCAGAAGGCTTCGACAATCGGCCGGGAGCGGTCCCGCCGCCAGGCCAGCTTCTCCCGGCCACCGAGCTTCTTCTTCCGGATCGCCTCCTCCTCGGCATAGAGACCGCCGATGAGGTCAAGGGCCTCGTCGCAGCGCACCGGGTCGAGATCCCGGATCTTCGCAAACTCTCGACGAGCATGGGACCAGCAGCTCGCGTGGACCACCGTGTCCCCGCGGGCCTTCGCCCAGGCGTCGTAGCCCTGGTAGCCGTCGCTGAGAAGGGTGCCCGAGAAGTCCCCGAGGAACGCCTCGACATGGCGGTGTTCCCGCGACGGCGCATAGTGAAAGACGACTTCGTTGCGGTCTCCGAAGATCGGCCAGAACCAGGCCTGGCGCATCTTCCCCGGACCGATCCTGCCCGCCTTGATCGAGGTCTCGTCCATCGCCAGCACGTCGCTCTCCAGAACCGACCGGCACTGCGCCTCGAAGACCGGCTTGAGCAGCGCCGACGTCCGCAGCAGCCACGAGGTCAGACTGGCGCGGCTCAGCGTCACGCCCGCAGCCTGCAGACGCTGGTGCTGGCGGTGGAGCGGCAGGTGCCAGACAAGCTTGTCGACGATCATCCCAGCCAGGAAGCTCACATCCGCACAGCTGCGCTCGAGGACAGACGCCGGCGCCGATGCCGACACCATCTCGCCCGTGTCACGGCGCTTGAAGGTCTCGGCAACGTAGCGCAGCACCACCCAGGAACCCGGCTCCTGGGCCAAACGGTGGGTGACCTTCTCGCCCACCTTCACCCGTTCACCCTCGGGGATCGCCTCGGCGGCGGGGTTGGCAACATGGATCGTCTTCACCGGCACCGTGTCGTCGAACCGCAGGCCTTCCTCGTTGACGCAGCCCTCGCGGTTCTTCCGCCGCCGCTTCTTCGTCACCACCTCTTCGACCACTGCCTCTTCCCCGGCCGCGGCAGCCTCGCCGAAGAGGTTCCCCATCTCCGAGGGGTCCGCCACCAGACGCCTCTCCGAGGTCGAACCGAAGATCTGGTTCCTGAACCAGGCAAGCGTCTGCCTGAGCGACGCGACCTCCTCGCGGAGCTCGACAATCTCCTGTTCCAGGGCTGCGATCGTGTGAGAGGCAGCTGTCATCGAGGACCGCATGTCCTTGTAGAGACCTTGGATGATCCCTACCGTCAGATGTGGTCCGTGTCAAGGAGAACCGTGTGGAGTCACGAGCCTCTTGGCTCTCCGATCCAGCGCCGGCGCCGCCCCGTCACACGGATCTCAAGGCCATCCACAAGAGCGTGGAACTCCGCCCGCGACAGCACCCGCTTGCCCGATCTGTCGCAGCTCACAGATGCAAACAGGCCCTTCTCCAGACGCTTGGCCCAGATGCAGAACCCGCCCGCCTCGAAGCACAGAACCTTGACCATCGTCCGCCTGCGGTTCACAAAAACGAACCAGCGTCCCGAGAGGGGATCGTCCCCGAGGTGCTGTCTCACCAGGGCCTGCAGCCCATCGAAGGACTTGCGCATGTCGGCGGGATCACGGGCAAGCCACACGCCGCCCCGAGGCCAGCCTCCCAGCATCAGGGCTTCCGCAGGCGCAAGACCGTGCCGTCGCCAAAGGCCAGTTCGACGTCCCAGGTGGAGACACTCTCCGGAGCCGCCACCTCAACGAAGGAGGTCTCCCGCTTCAGCCGCCAGTAGCGCAGAGAACTGCCGGAGATGCCATGCAGGCGGCAGAACTCGACCTGGGTGCCGATGAACCGGTCATACTCCTCACAAATCTCGCGCCACCGGGCCGCACCCTTCCTCGGCGACCGAGAACGAACAACGCCGGAACTTGACATGGCAATCTCCCTTCGCGTGTGACAACACGCCAAGGGACACCGGGACGCTCAGACGCTCAAGAACGTCCCGGAATGACCGGTTACCCAGGAACGACGGCTGGGTAAGCTTGGGCCCGGACCGACCCTGACCACGAGAGGATCCGGTCGCGATTCTTCCGATCACCCGTGGAACCAGTGTCTGGGCAGACTCTCCGTGAAACCTCTTGATCTCGACCGCCAGCACCCCGATGCCAGGCATCTGCGCGTTGAGGAACGTGACTACTCGTGCAAGGGGATCCGGTATCTCGTCCGCTACGAACAGGAGACGGAGACGCCTCGCCTCCAGATTCTTGGCTACGCGTTGCCAGAAACCCTCCACATCCAGCTCTTCATACTCTTGTAGCAGAGTGGCAAGTTCATCGTCCGGATCAAGGTGTCTATCACAGGTTTGATTTTCGAATGCGTCGCGCAGTTCGCGTGCCGTCCAATTCTCAGAAGCGTGCGCCGCATACTCCAGCATCTGCCCAACAATGCTGCGTCGTATCTCGGGGTTGGATCCCCGCTTCACCTCCGCCAGTGTGGGACCCGCATCCTGGTCGACGATCAAGTGGTCAACCGACCATCGGGCGCCCTTTCAGGATGACACTGGAATGCTCTTCTCCCGGGTGACGAGAATCCAGCGGCGCGCGTCGCCGGGGCGGATTTGCTCCCCATCCGACAACTCCGGATGTTCAGCGATTAGCGCCTGGAGTTCATCCTCCCTGGAGAATGGTGTTTCTTCCAAGGCGTCCAGATTACCAACTCCATTTGAAGTGTAGATACGCTCGGCCATTCGGCGCTCCTCGCGTGGGCTGGCATCGGTGAAAGAGGCACCGCACCACAACGATGCCATTAGACATACCGGGACATCCGACCTCATGCGAACACCGACGGCTCGCAATGAAGCGGTGCTGGGGAAGCGTGAACATATCGCCCGACTTCGCGAGGAATTTCGTTTCACCCGGCCAATGCGTAGCACTAAGTGCCTGTGGGTCATAAGTTCGGACACGTATTCTACGCGGCTTGGAGCAAGGGCTGTCTGCAGGCATGGGCGCGATCGATGCGATGGAGCAAGGAGTCGAGGTCCTTGCGGGTGAACTTCCATTCGAAGGGTTTGGCGATGGTTTCGTAGTAACGGGCGAATCCCTGCAACCGCTTTTCGAGGGCTTCGAGGGACGGGAAGTCGTTGGGCGTCAGGGCCTTGCGCTGAAGGATGGAGAAGTAGATCTCCACTTGATTGAGCCAACTGGCATGCACGGGCGTGTGGACGGGAACGATGGTCGGCCATTGCTCCGTGATGCGCGTGATGCAGGCCTGGCCGCGGTGGGAAGAGCCGTTGTCCATGATCCAGAACACCCGACGAGCGGAACGGTAGGGTTCTTGCGTCATCACGTGTCGCAGGAGGCGGCCGAATGGCGCGATACCGGTCTTGCGTTCGCACAGCCCGTGGATTTTGGCCCGCCGCACGTCCCAGGCGGCCAGGTAGGCCCATGCCCCCCGGCGCGCGTACTCATGTTCGACGCGCATGGCCTGGCGGGGAGCGGTCGGCAGAGGCCCGTGGGTGCGCTGGCGAGCCTGGATGCTGGTCTTCTCGTCCGTTGAGATGACGAACTCGTCGTCGCGCAGGGGGGTTGCATTCCAGTGGCCTTCGTAGAGGTCCAGGATGCGCCCCGCCTTGGCTCTGAAGTCCGGGTCGCGCGGGAAGATCCAGCAGCGATGCTGCCACGGACGGATGGCGTCCTCGTTGAGCCAGCGCCACACGGTTTTGTCGCTGATGCTGGCGACGATGCCGGCGCGGCGCACTTCGCGCGTCACATCGGCGATGCTCATGCGCGACAACGGAAGCCCCAGGTTGGCTGGCAGCTCACAGGCCAGCGCCTTGACCTGAACGACCACCTCTGGGGGGAAAAGCCCTGGGGCGTCCGGGCCGGGGACGTTCGTCGAGACCCGGCAAGCGTTCGAGGAAGAACCGTTTGCGCCACTGGCTGACGACCTCGCGCCGGGTGTTGAGCCTCGCGGCGATCTCATCGTTGCGCAGTCCTTGCGCGGCCAGGAGGATCATCTGGGCTCGTAGCACCTGAAAGTACGGCAACGTATACTGTTGCGCCCGCCGCTTCAGAACTTGTGCTTCCTCATTGGTGAGCGTGATCTCGAACGGACTTCTTCTCGGCATGGCTGCTGCCCGGGACGTTGTTCGGGCAAACGTATCCGAAAATCTCTCCGGTTGCCAACAATACGTTACTGTATTTATGCCGTTGGTCACTTAGTCATTCGTAGCAGACATCGTTGCAAACGTTCGCCGGCATCATCGCAATTGATCGCCATGGACTGCTGCGGGCCGGAGTTCATGGTGCGAAGACATGGATCCGGGTTCTGTCGACGACGATGCCGAGGGTATCGCCTTCGGCTGAAGGGACCGCGTCATTGAGGCTCACGGTGAGCGGTGTGTCAAAATGGAGGAGTGTCTCGGCGCCGAGCGGTTCAATGTGATCGAGGCGGGCGATAAGGTCCGCTTCCCCGGTCCCTGCCAGCCTGAATGACTGTGAGACCACATCCGGTCTGGATGCAACCCAAGAACGCTTGAAACTCCCAACCAGTGGGCATACATTGCTGTTCAAGAAAACCCATCGGACAACCGCCCGGAAAGGGAGATACGGTGTCCGATTATCATTACCCCAGGGACGCCTCGTGCGTCCCTGTATTTTGTGGTGTGACGCGATATGCCCGCTGACGTTCCGGTTCAAGTCCCCCGTCATCGTGTTCGTGTGTTTGTCGACTTTTGGAACTACACGCTTTCTATGCGGCATGTTGACGCGGCGTTCCGCACGGATTGGTCGAAGCTCGGCCCGGTGCTCGCGCGGGCCGCAGCCGCGATCGTCGATGCCGCAGCCGCAAGCGAATATCAGGGGCTGAACTTCTATGGCTCCCATGACCCATCCCGCGACGCTGACAGACGGCTTCACCGATGGGCGACGACGGTGGTGGACACGTTTCCCGGCGTAAGCGTGTCGATCGTGCCACGCCAGAGAAAGCGCTCGCCGCCGGTGTGCCCTGCCTGCCACAGCGCAGTCGCCCAGTGCCCCGTCTGCGGCACTGACATGAGGGGCACCGAGGAGAAGGGTGTCGATGTTCGCATAGCGACTGACATGATCAGCCTCGCCTGGGCGGACAACTACGACATTGCAGTGCTGGTCTCGTCCGATCGGGATTTCGTGCCGGTGGCCGAGTTTCTTGAGACGCGGGGAATCAAAGTGATCCACGGGGCGTTTCCGCCCAGTGGGGCGCAATTGACGGCGCGGTGCTGGGGAAGCGTGAACATCACCCGACTTCGTGAGGAGTTTCTTTTAACCCGACCAACACGTGCTTGACCATTCGTCGCAGACATTCACCGGCATGATCGCGGTTGAGTGCCATGGCCTTCTGAGGGGAGGAGGTCATGGCGGGAAGACATGGATCCGGGTTCTGTCAACGAGGAGGCCGAGGGTGTCGCCTTCGGACGCCGGGACCGCGTCATTGAGGCGCACGGTGAGGGGTGTGTCGAAATGCAGGAGCGTCTCGGCGCCGAGCGGTTCGATGTGATCGAGGCGGGCGACGAGGTCCGCCTCCCCGGTCCCTGCAAGCCTCAGTGATTCCGGGCGTACCCCGATGGTGGCGCTGCCCCTGTGGCTGACCGGTTGCGCGGGCATGATCGTGGCACCCGCGAAGGTGATGGCACCGGTGTCGTCCACGTTTCCGTCGAGAAAGTTCATGGCCGGCGCTCCGATGAACCCGGCGACGAAGGTGTTGGTCGGTTGGTGGTAGAGTTCCATCGGTGTGCCGACCTGCTCGATCCTGCCCTGGTTGATGACGGCGATGCGATCGGCAAGGGTCATCGCCTCAGTCTGGTCGTGGGTGACGTAGATCATGGTCACGCCATCGAGCGCCTTGTGGAGCCGGGCGATCTCAAGCCGCATGCGCACGCGCAGCGCCGCATCAAGGTTGGAGAGCGGCTCGTCGAACAGGAACACCTCCGGATCGCGGATGATCGCCCGCCCGATGGCGACACGCTGACGCTCGCCACCGGAGAGCTGCCGGGGCATGCGGGAGAGCAGGTCCGCGATGCCCAGCCGTTCGGCCACGTCCCTCACCCGCCGCTTGACCTCTTCAGCCGGCGTGCGGGCAAGCGAGAGCCCGAAGCCGATGTTGCCGGCGACGTCAAGGTGCGGGAAGAGGGCATAGGACTGGAAGACCATGGCAAGGCGCCGTTTTGACGGAGCAACGCCGGTCACGTCACGCCCGCCAATCTTGATCGTTCCGCCAGAGACATCTTCAAGGCCCGAGATCAGGCGCAGCATGGTCGACTTGCCGCACCCCGACGGGCCGACGAAGACCATGAACTCGCCCCTTTCGATATCGAGCGAGACGTCCCGGATGACCTCGACGTTGCCGAAGGACTTGCGGATGTTCTCCAGTGTTACGCGTGCCATCCCTACCCCTTGACGGCTCCCATGGTCATGCCCTTGATGAAGTAGCGCTGGAAGAACAGGAAGATCACGAGGGTGGGCAGGCTGGCAATCAGGGAAAGCGCGCCCTGCACGCCCCAGGCGACCGTGTACTGTCCCTTGAGATTGACGATTCCGATCATGATGGTGCGCTTCTCATCGGACTGGGTGAAGATCAGGGGCCAGAGAAAGTCGTTCCAGATCCACGTGAACTGCAGAGTGGCAAGGACCGCCAGTGCCGGCAAACCCAGCGGAATTGCCACCCGGGTGAGGACCTGCCATTCGCTGGCGCCTTCAAGGATTGCTGCCTCTCTCAGGGCATTGGGTACGGTGGCAAAGAAGTTCCTCATCAGCAGTGTGCAGATGGGAATGCCCAGCGCCGTGTGAACGAGGAAGATCGGCCACAGCGTATCGATGAGACCGACGCCATTGAACAGCCTGAACAACGGCACCAGGATGACCTGGGGCGGAAAGAACATGCCGGCGACAATGGCAAGGAAGAGGATGCCGGCGCCGCGGAACGGCAACTTGGCAAAGACATAGCCCGCCAGCACGCCGAGCCCGATCGACGCCGCGGTTGCCGGAACGGTCACGATCAGGGTGTTGACGAAGTAGCGGTGAACCGCGGGATTCGAGAGAACCTCGGCATAGTTCCCGAGAAAGAGCTGGCCAGGGATTGACCACAGGTCCCCCAGCGCAATGTCCCGTGTCGTCTTGATCGACGACAGCAGCACACCGATGGTCGGCGTGAGGAACAACACCGCCAGCATGACCAGAATGGCGATGAGGGCCGCCGTCCACGGCGTCAAATGAAGCCTCCGGCGATCAGCCATAGATCTCATCAATTCTCTTCAACTGCCGGAAATAGAACCCGATGATGACGAGGGCGATGAGGAAGAGAACGACCGATATGGCGCTGCCATAGCCCATCAGGTACTTCTTGAAACTCTCGTTGTACATGTGCATGGCAAGCGTGTCGGAGGAATGAAAGGGTCCGCCTCCCGTCATGATGTAGAGAATGTCGAATCCCTTGAGCGAGTTGATGACCGACAGCGCAATGACCACGATCGTCGAGGGTATGAGGAGAGGAACGACGATGCGCCGGATGCGCTGCCATGGCGAGGCACCCTCGATGTCGCAGACCTCGAGCAGATCGGAAGGTATCGCCGTCAACCCGGCAAGATAGATGACCATGGAAAGTCCGGTCTGTTGCCAGGACCAGGCGACAATGACCGACCACAGGGCACTGCCGGGTCTGGCAAGCCAGGCATGCGTGAACGGTTCACCGGCAACAAACGAGATGATCGCGTTGAGAAGGCCCCAGTCGGGCTGATAGATCCAGGTCCATATCTGGCCAACGACGATGGCCGACAGGCAGATCGGCAGATAAAAAATGGTCTTGAAGATCCGGGCTCCGCGAAGCTGTCTGTCGAGGAGGAGCGCCAGGGCGAGACCGAGAAGTGTCGGCAGCAGAATGGCTGCCACCATCCACAAGGCGGTGTTGATGATCGCGCCGAAGAACAGCCGGTCCGTCCAGATCCGGGCGTAGTTGTCGAGTCCGACGAAGGCGTAGTTCGGATCGAACCCGTTCCAGTCGGTGAAGCTGTACCAGAATGAGCTGAAAAGCGGCCATACGACGAAGACCGCGAAGACCGAGAGCGGAAGAAAGAGCAGGACAACGCGCCAGAATCGGTTCTCGCGTTCCATCCGCTCCTCCGCCGGCTACAGGGCCGTGCCACCGCCTGACGGCACGGCCCTGCCCTTCACGTCTTCACTGGGTGAAGGCCGAGGCTGCGTCCGAGGCCGCCTGTTCAAGAATGGCATCAACCCTCGAAGGATCATCCATGAATTCGGCGAACATGGAGAGACCGACTTCGGCCACCGGTGGCGGCGTCGCAAGGTCATAGTTGAAGGCAAAGTTATCCGAGGCGCCGATGGTGGCGATGACCTTCTGTGTCACGTCGTTGTAGTTCGCCGGATCGACATTCACATTGGCCGAAACGGCGCCGACCGCATTGGTCCACGCCAACTGGACGTCGGTGTCGGACATCATGAACGCGAGGAACGCCTTTCCTCCATCCGGATTGTTCCCGTGAGCCGAGACCACGAATCCGTCCACTGGTCCCACCACCGAAACCGGAACCGAATCGTCGATCACCGGAAACGGAAAGAACGCATAGTCATCGCCTGGAACGAGTCCGATGCCGTTCCAGTAGCCGGTGATCCATGTCCCCATCAGGGTCATGGCGGCGTCACCGCGAGCCACCTTGTCGGATGCGTCGGTCCAGCTGTCGGCATTGGCGTTGGGGGCAAAGTAGCCGCGATCAACCAAGTCCTTCCACATCGCCATCGCCCGGGCAACCTCGTCATCATCGTAACCAGCCGTGCCGTTCATCAGCGCCGCACGGTAGTCGGGACCGGCCGTCCCAAGAAGCAGGTAGTCGAACCAGAACTGTGCCGGCCAGCGATTCTTGGAACCCAGTGCGATCGGCGTCACGCCGGCGTTCTTGAGTGTTTCGGCGACTTCGAGAAACTCGTCCCAGGTGCCTGGAAGATCGGTGATACCGGCGTCAGCAAACACCTGTGTGTTGTAGAACATTCCGGCATAGTGATAGTTGAACGGCACCAGGTAGCGCGTGCCATCGTAGAGAGTGGCGCTCTCGGCAATGGACTTTGCCACGACGTCGTCAAGGCCTTCCTGTTCCCACATGTCATCGATCGGGGTCAGACTCCCCGAATCGACCACGAACTGGACCCTGGCGCCGGCCCAGTAGCTGAACACATCCGGCAGACTGCTGCCGGATGCCCTGACGAGAATGTCCGTCTTGAAGTCCTCGTGGCCAACCGGACTGTTGCGCATCACGTAACCGGTCGCCTCTTCGAAGCGGGTGATCTGCTCGTTGAGCGCCTTGAGACCAAGTTCACCGGTAAAGTAGTGGGTGATCGTGATCTCGTTGTCCTGGGCCGACACAGACAGTCCGGTCGCCGCGATTGCCGCGCCGGCAACGCAGGAAATCAGCGCACGTCTGTTGAAACATGTCATCAGAGGGTCCCTCCCGATCGAATTGCACATGTTGTACATGCATTACCTAATCCGAAACAGCATGAGACGCTCAGCAGGATTGTCAACGAGAAGTGTTGCCAATGCTGTAAATCAAAGGCATCTTGTGGGACCAGTCGCCCCATTGTACAACAGTGTAGAACAAATCGTGCAGTATGCGGCACCCTCACTCGCGGAAGTTCCCGATGCGTGTCTTGCAGTCACTTTCACGGGGCCTCAGGACCCTCGACCTTCTCAGGGAGGCCGACGAGCCATTGCGCCTGACGCACATTGCCGGTGAACTTGGTGTCCGCAAATCAAACGCGTCCCACATTCTCAAGACTCTCGTCGCGGCCGGCTGGGCCACCCAGGATGGCACACGACGCTATGCCCCGACCGCCCGCTGCGGCGCGCGCCACACCCTCTCGGACGTCGTGGCCTGCAAGGAACGGTGCCGCCCTGCACTCGAGTCCCTGGTCGCTGCCACGGATGAGTGCGCCCACCTTGCCGTTCTCGTCGAACACCGGGTCTGGTACGTCGACAAGGTGGAGTCCACGTTGCCGCTGAAGGTCGACCATCCGATAGGAGCGCTGTCGCCGCTCCATTGCACGGCACTCGGCAAGGCTTTCCTCGCCTTCGGCAAGGCCGGCATCCCACCCGTCCTCTCCAGGTACACCGATCGCACGATCGTCGAACGTCACCTTTTGGCGCGGGACGTGGCGGCTACGCGGGCTCGTGGCTTTGCCATCGACAACGAGGAGTTTGCTCAAGGAATCCGTTGCGTGGCCCGCCCCGTCTACGACATCCGCGGCGACATGATCGCCGCACTCGGGATTTCCGGGCCATCGGTGCGTATTGACGACAAGCGCCTCGAGGAATTCGGCGCGCTCGTCAGAGCCACCGTCATCGTTCCCGAAGACAATGCGCCATGATCAGGACACCGCTGAGGATCGGCTTCATCGGCACGGGTCGGATTTCTGACCTTCATGCGGCCGGATACCTCAACAATGCGGCAGCCCGAATCACGGCCCTGTGCGACACGAATGTGGAGCGCGCACGATCGAGGGCGCATGCCTGGGGCCTCGATGACGCAGTAGTGACGGATGATCCCGCAGCCCTTCTCTCCCGCAACGATGTGGATCTCGTCGAGATTCTTCTACCCCACCATCTTCATTGTCCGGTGGCACTCGCGGCGATCGATGCCGGCAAGATCGTCTCGCTCCAGAAACCCATGTGTCTCACTTTGGAGGAAGCCGACCGTCTAGTGGAGGCGGCCGAAGCGCATGACCGCCCGGTCAGGGTGTTCGAGAACATCCTGTTCGATCAACCGGTCATGGTTGCCGACGCCCTTGTCCGTGAAGGCGCCATTGGCAGGCCGTTGGCGATACGCATGAAATCGAATCCCGGCAAGGGCCTGGGCGCCTGGGAGGTGCCTTCGGAGGCCACGGCCTGGCGGCAAAGGCGGAACCTTTCCGGAGGCGGCCCGCTCATCTTCGACGACGGCCACCACAAGTTCTCCCTGGCATGGCACTTCATGGGTGAACCCGAAGTGATCCATGCGTTCATCGGCCGGACCCAACACAGGGACGGCAGCCTGCTGGACGCCCCGTCGATCGTCTCCATGCGCTTTGACGAACAGCGTGTCGGCAGTTTCGAGGTTGTCTACTCTCCCGATCTCGAGATTGAGACGCGCCAGTATCCCCAGGACGACCGCATCGAGATTACCGGCACCAGTGGTGTCATCTGGATCAACCGCGGCCACGGGAGTATCGGCAACCAGCCGTCTGTCCAGTGCTTCAGGAATGGGGAACTGGACTCCTCCCACAAGGCCTGCTCGAAGTGGGAAAGCAGTTTCCACCACGCCACCCGGCACTTCCTCGACTGCCTGCGGGAAGGACGCGAGCCGGTACTCACCGCACGGAACGCCAGAAGCGTCCTGCGATTCGCACTTGCCGCAGAGGAATCGGCACGGATCGGCCGTGCCGTGCGTTACGCGGATGTCTAACATGATCCCCGAAACGAGGAGCGGTCGCGCGGCGTGGTTGGCATCCCTTGGTGGACTGGAGGAGGCCATCGATGCGGGCCTCCTCTCAGAGCCCGTCTCCCTCCCTCTCACCGAGGCGCTTGTTCTGGGACTGATGCGGCAGGGTGTCTCCAAGTACCTGATGATCCTCGGTCATGGTTCGACGGAGCTTGCGGAGACACTCAGAGTCTACGAAGAGGCCGGGCTGGTCCGTGGATTCCAGTTCCGCAACGAAGTCGAAATGGCCCACGCGGGCACGGCGCTGCGCTGGGTCTACGGTGAGACAGCAGCCGTGGTGACGTCGATCGGTCCCGGCGCCCTTCAGGCGATGGCCGGGTCCCTTGCTGCCGCATCCAATGGCGTCGGGCTCTACCACATCTATGGTGACGAAACGACCCGCGGTGAAGGGTACAACATGCAGCAGGTGCCGAAACCCGAACAGGGCCTCTTCGGGCGCATCACGGCACTGATGGGCGCTTCATACACGCTGCACACACCAGGCGCGATACGAGATGCGCTGCGGCGGGGCGCAGCGACGGTGTTTCATCCATGGAAGGCCGGACCATTCTATCTCAACCTGCCGCTCAACACGCAGCCTGCCACGGTGACGCTACGTCCAGACGCCTTGCCGAGGCGGCCCCGGGCCCTGCCCCAGGTTCCCGCCGACAACACCCTCATCGATGAAGCGGCCAGATTGATCAGGGACGCCCGGTGCGTTGCCATCAAGGCGGGCGGCGGCGCCCGCGGCGCCAGCGATGCACTCAGACGCCTCGCCGAGGCGGCCGGAGCAGCAGTGGTCCTCTCTCCGGGCTCCACGGGAGTCATGCCGGAAGAACATCCGCTCAACATGCATGTCGGAGGGTCCAAGGGATCGATCAGCGGCAACTTCGCCATGGCGAATGCGGACCTCGCCATCGTTGTCGCAAGCCGCGCCGTCTGCCAGAGTGACTGTTCCGGCATCGGCTGGCCCGAGGTCCGCCAGGTCATCAACATCAACGCCGACCCCATCGACGTCCTCCACTACAACAACACCCTGGCCCTTGCGGGCGACGCCGCAACGGTGATGGAGCGGTTGGCCGATCGCCTGGAGCCCGGCCCGGGAGAGAGTGCCTGGCTGATCGCCTGTGCGGACAAGAAGGCCGAGTGGAAGGCATTCAGGGCAGAACGCTATTCATGTGGACCACTCACGGACGACACCTGGAAAAGGCCTGTTCTCACCCAGCCCCAAGCCATCCAGATTGCTGACCGATTTGCCCGCGATATCGACGCCATCAAGTTCTTCGATGCCGGCGACGTGCAGGCCAACGGCTTCCAGATCGTCGAGGACGAGAGGGTGGGAGAGAGTTACACGGAGTCGGGATCGTCCTACATGGGGTTCGCTGTTTCCGCGCTGCTTGCCGGAGGTCTCGCCGACCACGGGCGCTACTCCATCGCCATCACCGGCGACGGATCCTTCATGATGAATCCCCAGATTCTCATCGATGGTGTGGAACATGACGTCCACGGGACCATCCTGATTCTCGACAATCGCCGCATGGGCGCAATCAGCCAGTTGCAGGAGGCCCAGTACGGCAAGGACTACCGCACCGCCGATGACGTCACCGTGGACCTCGTCGGCCTTGCGGCCGCAGTCGGAGGCGTGAAGGCCCTCCACGGCGGCTGGAACGAAGAGAGTCTCCGGAACGCACTTCATGAAGCTCATGCCTGGCCAGGGCTCAGCGTCGTTCACGTTCCCGTCTACTACGGCAGCAATCCCCTCGGGGGCCTTGGAGCCTGGGGCGCATGGAATGTGGGCAACTGGTGCGAAGACGTCGAGAAAACCTGGACCGACACCCTGATCTGACCATGAGAGGCGCAGCGAAAGGACTGGATGGCGGGCTCACCGATTACGGTGACCAGGAGTTTGCGCGGTTTCTGCGCCGCTCCTTCGCCCGGTCCACGGGCCTCACCAGTCGGTCGCTGGACCGTCCGGTGGTCGGTATCTGTCACACCGCGAGTGGCTTCAATCCCTGCCACAGACACTTTGACGACATAGTGGAAGCCGTCAGCAGGGGCGTGACTGCCGCTGGTGGCCTGCCGGTGCCGTTTCCCATGATGTCTCTGGGAGAGGCGTTCCTCAATCCTACATCGATGGTTTACCGCAACCTGATGGCCATGGCCGTGGAGGAAATGATTCGCGCCCAGCCGATGGACAGCGTCGTGCTCCTGGGAGGATGCGACAAGACCGTCCCGGCTCTGCTGATGGGCGCTGCCTCCGCTGGCAAGCCCGCCGCCCTGGTGGTGGCCGGTCCCATGATGACCGGACGCCACAGGGGCGAGCGCCTGGGTGCCTGCACGGACTGCCGGCGCTTCTGGGCACTGTTTCGAGCCGGCAGGATCGAGCGCGAAGAGATCGAACAGGTCGAGGGCCGGCTTGCGGTGACCACGGGAACCTGCGCGGTCATGGGAACGGCCTCGAGCATGGCGCTCGTCGCCGAAACCCTGGGGTTCGTGCTTCCGGGAACGGCAGCGATCCCCGCGGTACACGCTGATCGCCTTCGGACCGCGGAAGAGACAGGCACCCTTGCCGTGACGATGGCAACTGAAGGCGGCCCAACACCCCGCACACTCATCACGCCACAATCGGTCGACAATGCCTTCCAGGTCCTGCTTGCCGTCTCAGGTTCCACGAACGCCGTCATTCATCTTGCGGCCATTGCCGGTCGCGCCGGTATCGACTTCGACCCCGGACGTTTCAATGAACTGGCGCGCGCGACCCCCGTCATCGTCGACCTCAAACCTGTTGGTGATGGCTACATGGAGGACTTTCATGCCGCCGGCGGCCTTGACGGCGTGCTGCAGGAGATTGCCGGCGGGCTTGAGAGACGCTGCGTCGACATCACGGGAGGCACGCTTGCGAAGCGGCTCAAGGAACCTCTCGCAGACCCGATCGATCACCATGTCATTCGCAAGGCCGATGATCCCGTGGACCACCAGGGAGGACTTGTCGTTCTTCATGGATCCCTGGCGCCTGACGGCGCCCTTCTCAAGCGGGCGGCCGCGACACCGCGCCTTCTCGAGAGCGAGGGCCGCGCCGTAGTCTTTTCGTCCCTTGGGGATCTCGCGACGAGAATTGACAGTCCTGATCTCGACGTCCGTGAGGATGACGTTCTCGTTCTGCAGAACGCAGGGCCGGCCAGCCCGTCGGGCATGCCCGAAGCGGGTTACCTTCCCATCCCGCGGAAGCTCGCAGCCAAGGGCGTCACCGACATGGTGCGGATCTCGGATGCCCGGATGTCAGGCACGGCCTTCGGGACCATCGTCCTTCATGTCGCGCCGGAATGCCATCTCGGAGGCCCCCTGGCCCTGGTGGAAAGCGGCGACAGAGTCCGCCTTTCCGTCTCGTCCGGCACCATTGACCTCCTGGTCAGCGACGACGAACTGGAGCGAAGGCGACGTGCCTGGCAGAAATCCGACATCGTCCACCAGCGCGGCTACCGCTCGCTTCACTCGAAGAGTGTGTTGCCCTGGACGAAGGGATGCGACCTCGACTTCCTGAGACCTGCGATGGCAGACGACTGATGGCGGTTTGCCGTCAAGGCCCCCTGCCCTGCCGATCTGGAACAATCTCCGGAGGAAGGGCGCCATGACGGAAGGGCGGGAGTACGACTACGTCATCATGGGCGCGGGAAGCGCCGGGTGTGCACTGGCAGCCCGGCTGACGGAGGACCCTGCAATCCGGGTCCTTCTTCTTGAAGCCGGTCCGGCGCGGGGCACACCCTTCAATCAATGGCGCATGGGAATGCCGGCGGCGTTCGGCAGTACCTGGCAGAACGCGATGTTCAACTGGATGTTCGAGGGCGAAGCGGAGCCGCAGCTCAACAATCGCTCCATCATCCAGCCACGCGGCCGGGTGCTGGGCGGGTCATCTTCCATCAACGGCATGTGCTTCATCCGTGGCCACGCTCTCGATTTCGAGCGCTGGGTCGAGGAAGGTGCCACAGGTTGGTCATGGCGCGAGGTCCTGCCCTACTTCAAGCGCCTCGAGACCTGGCAGGACGGCGAGAGCCGCTGGCGTGGCGGTTCAGGACCGGTACATGTCATCAAGGGCGCCTGGCCCAGCGATCTCTATCAGGCCTTCATCGAGGCGGGAGTCGAGGCGGGCTACCCCTTTTCGAAGGACATCAACGGTGAACTCCAGGAAGGTTTTGGCGCATTCCAGATGAACGTCCGCAAGGGTGTGCGCGCGTCGACGGCCGAGGCCTACATCCGTCCCAACCGGCATCGCACCAACCTCGCCGTCGAGACCGGTGCGCTGGCCACGGCCATCACGATTGAGGGCAACCGCGCCTCGGGCATCACCGTGCGCAGAAACGGCGGCGGCAGCGACACCGTTCGGGCCAACCGGGAAGTCATCCTTGCCGGCGGCGCCGTCGGCTCCCCCCACCTGCTCAAGCTTTCGGGCATCGGACCGGCAGACGAACTGCGCCGCCATGGTATCGATGTCAGGGTCGACCTTCCGGGTGTCGGAGAGAACCTTCAGGATCATCCGATCATCTACATGAAATGCCGTGTCGACCAACCCGTCTCCATGAGCCGCTACATGAAGCCGCACATGATGGCCTATACCGGTCTTCGATGGTTGGCGACGCACACCGGACCCGGAGCCACAAACAATGTCGAAACCTGCGCGTGGCTGCGTACGGAATCCTCTCTCTCCCACCCCGACATGCTGATCCAGTTCCTGCCCGTCCTGCTCACCCACGAAGGCGAGGTTCTGCCCGGGAGTCATGGATTCACCTATTGCCTGGGTCCGACGCGTGTCGATGGCCGTGGCTGGGTCCGCCTGCGAAGCGCCAGACCGGACGATCCTCCCCGCATTGTCTCGAACTTTCTTTCGACGACCGCGGACCTCGAGCGCATGAAACGGTCCCTCGACATCAGCCGCGACATTGTCTCCCGTCCGGCCCATCAGACCCATCGCCCGCAGGAAGTCGATCCCGGCCCGGATGTCCGTTCGCACGGAGACATCGAGGCCTATCTCCGCGACAACGTGGCCGGCGACTTTCACCTGGCGGGGACCTGCAAGATGGGTCATGACGCCATGGCCGTGGTCGATCCGGCGCTGAAGGTTCACGGCATCGAGGGACTGCGCGTGGTTGATGCCTCTGTCATGCCCAGCATCGTCAACGCCAACACCAATGCCACCTCCATCATGATCGGAGAAAAGGCAGCCGACATGATTCTCGATCACTTACCGCTGCCACCGGCCGACGTTTCCCTGCCCCCGGCAGGAGTGTGAGCGGCAGTGCTTCGCCTGCCGCAGACGGGACGTTCGACACCTTGACATGTTGGCCGGCTCTTCCCTAGTGTCCCGTCGACTTGCCGGAGCGGGTGAACCATGGCCAAGCCGACCACCATTCTCGTCAAACTCGAGAGCACAGCCGACACAGGCTACTACTACGTAACCAAGAAGAACCCGCGCACGCAGACGGAGAAACTCTCCTTCCGCAAGTATGATCCCGTGGCACGCAAGCATGTGGTGTTCAAGGAGGCTCGACTGAAGTAGGCGCGGTATTGCTTCTTGACGCGGATGCAGGATGAACTGAACGCTCTCGGCATTGATCCCGGTCGCCCTCTTCTCATCAGTGACGCCGACGAGGTGCTCTTTGCCTTCATGGAAGGCTTCGAGAGTTTCCTGAACAGCCGCGGTCTGAGTTTCTCGTGGGCCTCCTTCCAACTCAACGGCAACATCATCGACGATCGTACGGGCGAGGCCGTGGAGACGGTGGCAGTCAGGTCACTCATCTACTCATTCTTCGAGAACCACACACGAACCATTGCGGCCGTTGACGGGGCAGCGGAGTCCCTGCAGCATCTGGGCCGCCACCTGCAGATCGTCGTTCTCAGCAACATCTGGCCGGAGTTTCGCGACGCGAGGGCTCATGCCCTCAGGAGCCAGGGCATGCCCTACCCCATCATCGCCAACCGCGGCTCCAAGGCGCCGGCCGTCGCACACCTTGCATCACTGACATGCGGGCCCGTCTTCTTCGTCGACGATATTCCGGCACATCACCGGGATGTCGCCAATCTCGTCGAGGATGTGGTCCGTATCCACTATGTGGCCAACAGGCGGTTGGCGGGCCTCCTCGAACCCGCAGAGTACTGCCATCACCATGCCTATGACTGGTCCGGCATCAGTTCCTACATCGAGGGTTGTCTGGGCGTGACCCCCTCGTGATTCCTCCTCTCTCCCTGGCAAAATCGATGGAGAGGGTGGTCATTTCAGTCCTGGCACAGTCACCCATGTCGGCTGATCCCGACAACACGCTTCGAGGTGATCGCAGAACGAAGAGAACAGACTGGAGGCATTGGCCAGGCTGGCGAACTGGGCGGGCTCCCCTGTGATCGCGCTCTACGACACAATTGGAATTGGCTATCGCCGCCTGCGCCGGCCGGATCCGAGAATCGCCGCATCCATCCATGCCCATCTTGCTGAGGCACGCACGGTCGTGAATGTGGGCGCCGGCACCGGTTCGTACGAACCAACTGACCTCATGGTGACTGCGGTGGAGCCGTCCGCAGCCATGATCCGTCAACGACCACGGGATACGACGATGGTCGTCCAGGCCCGTGCCGAAGACCTGCCGTTCGAGGACGGGGCTTTTGAAGCCTCGATGGCCGTCCTCACCGTTCACCACTGGAGCGATGTTCACAGGGGGTTACGGGAGCTGCGACGGGTGACGCGCGACAAGATCGTCGTTCTCACCTTCGATCCCCTGATGTCGAACTTCTGGTTGCTGGACTACCTGCCTTCCCTGGCAAGCCTGGACAGTCTGCAAATGCCTGCCATGAATCACTTCGAGGCGGCACTCGGCCCGGTCGAGAGGATCGCGGTTCCAATTCCCCATGACTGCGTCGATGGCATGCTCTGTGCCTACTGGCGGCGGCCGGCCGCCTATCTCGACCCGGAGGTCCGCCGTTCGATCTCGTCATTCTGGAAGATCGGGGACATTGCCGAACCGCTGCAACGCCTGGAAGACGACCTGCAGAGTGGTGCCTGGGAGCGCCGGTACTGCCGGTTTCTCAGGAAAGAGTCCTTTGATTTCGGCTATCATCTTGTCGTGACGCAGTAGCGACAGTCGAGAACCTTACTGTGGCGATGAACGCGAGCAGCTTTCCGTCACCGTCGCAAGGCCGTCTTGCGATCAGCAGTCGGCTGGTGGAAGTTCGGTCAATTCGTGGAGCGTCAGGGTCGTGATCGTCGTCTCATCTTCGTAGCGAATGGCGTCGATCACGCCATCATCGCGAACACTCGCCGTGACCTCCAGTTCCGGCCCGATATCTTCCGGATCAGTGAAGATCGAGACCTTCATGGTCCAGATCGCATGACCATCACCTTCCTCGACCGACTGGATAAAGGTCGTGTACTCGCTCGCTGCAGAGCCTTCCATTCCATCGAAGACGACGTGGTTCATGAACCTCTCGCCGGTTGCGGCGCGCTCGAGAACATCGATGGTGAAACGCATCGGGAACACGGCGCCAACCGGCAGGCTTCCGGTGAGCGTTTCGGGTTCATCGATCACGATCCGTCCCGGCCCGGCCCCGTCATTCACCACCGCCTCACCGGAAGTGAGCTCTGTTCCACTCGGTCCCTCGAATTCGTTCTGGTAGCGGAACCACGACCCGTCCTTGGCCTCGAAACTCACCTGGCTGCTTGCGAACGCCGGCGCATCGTCTCCGCTGCCGATGCGGATCAGGGAGACTTCAGTGAACAGCCAGGTCTCGCAGTGATCCTCGGTTGTCCACTCGACGAATCCCTCGCCCGCGCTTGTCTCCGGATCACCCCGCAGAACCTGCACGTTGGCAAGATACGAGGCCTGATGAGGCTGCATGTCAAACGCATGGACTCCACCCGTCATCGAGACCAGCAACAGCAGGGTGACGAATGTTTTGCGATTGGCCTGGGATTTCATTATGGACGTTTCTTTCGGCCTCCAACCTATTTGAAAGTCAGGAACAACCATGTCAAGCGCAGACACCCGCCCCTCGGTCTTTGTTACACGCCGACTCCCCGACGCGGTCGAGGAGCGCCTCAAGCGCGACTTCCAACCCATTCTCAATACCGACGATCACCTGCCATCGGCTGACGAGGTAGTCGAAGGATGTCGTGAGGCCGACGCCCTCGTTCCCTGCCCCACGGACAGGATCACGTCGGACGTCATCAAACGGCTCGCTGACGGCGTCAAGGTTATCGCGTCGTTCTCCGTCGGCTTTGAACACATCGACATCAACGCTGCGGCCGAGCGCGGAATCGTCGTCACCAATACGCCGGACGTTCTCACCGATGCCACCGCCGACATCGCCATGCTGCTGATCCTCGGCGCCGCTCGACGGGTGCACGAAGGCCAGAGAATGATCTACGAGAAGACTTGGGGCGCCTGGGCGCCGACCGCCATGCGGGGAGTCCACGTCACCGGAGCCAGGCTGGGCATTCTCGGCATGGGCCGTATCGGACAGGCGCTCACCAGACGGGTCGCAGGTTTCGGCATGGAGGTGCACTACCACAACCGTTCACGGCTGCCGAGCGAACTGGAAGCAGGTGCCCGCTTTCACGACAGCCTGGAGAGTCTGCTGGCCGTCAGCGACATCCTGTCGATCCATTGTCCATCAACGCCGGAGACCCTGCGCATCATCAACGAGGAAAGCCTCCGGCTGCTGCCCGATGGCGCCATAGTCGTCAATACGGCACGTGGCAATGTCGTTGACGATGACGCCCTGCTCGCCGCCCTTTCCTGCGGCAAGCTCTTCTCCGCAGGACTCGATGTGTTCGATGGAGAGCCCGAGATCCACCCGGGCTACCGGGACCTCGACAATGTCTTTCTTCTGCCGCATCTCGGCAGCGCCACGATGCCGACCCGGGACGCGATGGGATTTCGCGCACTCGACAATCTCGATGCCTTCTTTGCCGGCCAGGAGCCGCCCGACAGAGTCGCCTGATGCCCTGTCCCGCAGATGTCATGCTCTCGCGGCGTAGGTCTCCATCGCTTCCACCACCCTGTTGGCGAGGAGTCGCTGTTCGACACGCCTCACAACACTGAGTGGTCCGTCTTCCCTGCTGAACACGGTGCGTCCGAGGTTGTCGGTGTCGTTCCAGACCACGTCAACCGAGCACGCCTCGAGCGAGTAGAGTTCAGGCCAGGCCAGCAACCCCGTCACCGCGACATCGTGAAGCGCCACCGGTGATTCCCGCCACATGGCTGCGACGGCCCTGCCCGGTTCCCCATAGCCTTCCATGTCGTCGAACCATTCCTGTGGCGGCAGGATCCTGCGGGTGACGTCCAGCGGAACGATGGTTGCCGGCACCGTGCCTGCGAGCACGATCCGGGCGGCATGGGGATCGGCAAAGATGTTGAACTCGGCGTTCCGTGTGACATTGCCTCCTTTCCGGGCACCTCCCATGACCACGAGCTGTCCGATCGCCGGCACCAGATCCGGTCGCAGGGACATCAGTAGGGCGATGTTGGTCAAGGGACCGATCGCCGCAATCGTGAGTGGCGTCGAGGCTCCCTCCAGAAAGCCGGCAAGGGCCTCCACGGCATGGAAGTCCTCAACCGGGTGCTCTGCATCAGGAAGCCCCGATCCCCCCAGTCCGTCGGTGCCGTGGACATCGGCCGCCGTCACGGCTTGCCGCAGAAGCGGTCGGGCACAACCGGGATAGACCGGTATGTCGTGGCGTCCTGCGGCTTCCACAATGCGTCGCGCGTTGTGGCTGGTGTGCTCAACCGGAACGTTTCCCGCCACGGTGGTGATGCCAAGAACATCGATGACCTGCGGCAGGGCCAGGGCAACGAAGAGCGCCAGTGAGTCGTCCTTGCCGGGATCACAATCGAAGATGACGGGAAGCGGTTCCACCCCAGTACCTGGACGTGAACATCAGGGGGGCTATCTTGCATCCGCCGCCGTGGCGAGGCAAACCATGTCACCCAACATCCGGATCGACAATGCCATGACCGTACCTGAAAACGTCACATGGACCTGGCCAACGGAAATCCGTTTCGGCTCCGGGCGGATCGCAGAACTCGAGGACGCCTGCCATGCACTGGGTATGGCACGGCCCCTCCTCGTGACGGACCCGGGACTTGCCGGCCTCGACATGGTCACCCGAGCTCTTGGCGACGTCCGCGCGGCAGGACTCCAGGCGGAACTCTTCTGCGACATCAGTCCCAACCCGTCCGGTTCCGATGTCACCAGGGGAATCGAGCACCTGCGTTCGGGCGACCATGACGGCGTCATCGCCCTTGGCGGTGGCAGCGCCATGGATGCCGGCAAGACCATCGCCTTCATGGCCGGTCAGACGCTTGACATGTTCACGTTCGAAGACAAGGGCGACAACTGGACGCGCGCCAACCATGACGCCATTCTGCCGGTCATTGCCGTTCCCACCACCGCCGGAACGGGATCCGAGGTGGGGCGCGCGTCCGTCGTCATCGACGAGGCCGAACGCACCAAGAAGATCCTGTTTCACCCCCGTATGCTGCCAGGCATCGTTATCGAGGATCCCCGGCTCAGTGTCGGGTTGCCACCCTCCATCACCGCCTGGACCGGCATGGATGCGCTGGCCCACTGCCTCGAGGCCTTCAGTGCGCCCGGCTACCATCCCATGGCCGATGGAGTCGCCCTCGAGGGCATGCGTCTGGTGAAGGAGTGGTTGCCTGTCGCGGTCGATGACGGCGCCAACCTCGAGGCCCGGGGAAACATGCTGGTGGCCGCCACCATGGGAGCCACCGCCTTCCAGAAGGGATTAGGCGCCATCCATTCCCTGTCACACCCTGTCGGCGTGCTCTTCGACACCCACCATGGCCGGACGAACGCCATCGTCATGCCCTATGTCATCGCCTTCAACCGGGAAGCCGTGGACGCACGATACCGGGATCTCTCACGCTGGCTTGGCCTCGGGAGCGGTGGAGTCGACGCCGTGATGGACTGGGTCCTCGACCTGCGCCGCACCGTCGGCATCGAGCATACCCTGGAGGACATCGGGGTCGACGATCACGACGTCGACGAGGTGGTCCGCCAGGGACTCGCAGACCCCACCGCCGCCACCAACCCCCGGCCCCTCACCGATGACGCATTCCGCCGGCTCTTCCTCGACGCACTCGAGGGCCGCCTTTGCTGAAGATACATCAGGTGCGGCTGTTCATCGCCGTGTAGGGCTGGCGTGGCGGATGGTCCCATGATCCATACCAGGCCTCGACATGCGGCAAGGTTTCCAGGGCAAGGGCATGGAATGATTCGGGAAATGGTGTGGTGGCCATGACGTCGTGGAGCTCGCGGATCACGTCATCGAAATCGAAGCGGGTTGGCAGGCGGTCCTTGAGCACCCACTCCCCGGCGACCATCACATCGCGCACATCCGTGCCCCGCACTCTCATGAGCGCCAGTTCCCGTGGTGAGATTTCAGGCGCCACCCAGGGAGTCGTAGCCGCTGTCATGTCGACGAGGACAAGGTCGGCGGCAAAGCCCGGGGCAAGGCGTCCGAGCTGATCGTCCTTGCGCATCAGTCGTGCCCCGCCCCTGGTGGCACAACCAAAGACATCTCCGGGCGACGGCGCGGACTCGTGGTATGTCGGCGCACGGGCAAGGCGCAGGGCGAGGCGCATTTCGGCGAACATGTCCTCGTCATCGTTGATGGTCGTCGAATCCATGCCCAGTGCGGTGACGACACCGGCATCGAGAAAGGCGGTGAACGGCGCAATGCCGGCGCGAAGTCTGAGATTGCTCGAGGGGTTGTGCGAGACCGCCGTTCCGGTCTCGGCCAGAATGTCGATCTCCTCTTCGGTCATCCATACTCCATGGGCCAGCGACAAGCGCGGTCCGGTCAGGCCAAGCCGGTGCAGATGGGCAAGCACTGGCGCCCCATGAAACATCGGGCCTTGGAGTTTTTCATAATATGATTCCGAAACATGTGTTTGAATGTTGACATTCATTCTGGATGCCGCGTCACCAATGAGTTCAAGGAACGGGTCGCTCACCCATGGCGGGCCGGGTGGCCCGAACCAGACGTCAATACGCTCGTGGGCATCCCAGGTGACGATCAGGTCCTCCATGACACGCATGTAGTCTGTCGCCGTCATCCGGTCGGCTCCTGGCATGTATTCCGACCGCAACCGCTCACCGAGGTCGCAAGGCAGGTTCGCAAGAAAGCGCTCGTCGCAATCGCCAGGTCCAACACCCAGGAAGTTCTGATCACCAATTCCCGGGCCAAAGGCGCAGCGCAGGCCCGCCGTGTCGTAGGCCCTGAGTGCTTCCTCACACGTCCTGGAGACTGCCTCGGCAGACCCCGACAGCGAGGCGAGATCAACGACTGTGGTGACACCACCCTGCAACTGGCGCACCGCCGAGAGAAGTATGTCGAGGCGCGTCGGCGACGGGCGCATGACCGCCAGAGCCTTGAGCCAACTCTCCAGCAGCATGTCGGGCGCGCCATGCTGCACGTGACTGGCGGCGGAAGAATGGTGATGGGCGTTGATGAGGCCCGGCATGACGGCACACTGTCGATCCCCTGAGACATCCGCCTCGGCATGCTCCCGGCACAGTCTGTCGGCTGGCCCAATATCGGCGATGCGACCGTTCTCGACGACGACGGCGCCGTTTTCTATCACGTCGCCTTGAGCATCCGGGATGACCCAACGCCCCAGAACCACTTCCTTCATCGTCTCCTCCCTCCCTGGAGCCCTGGACCGGTCATGCAACAGCGCACTTCCATCATGACGTGTGGAGAGTGCATGATGAGACGTCAACAGGGAACTCCGTGTGCAATGGCTGACCACTGCGACGTCATCATCATCGGCGCCGGCTCTGCGGGGTTGTCAGCCGCCAACGTGGCCATGGAACTGGGCCTGACGTTCACGTTGCTGGAGGCCTCTAACCGGATAGGCGGACGAGCCCTGACCGAAGAGATTGCGCCCGGGCAACCCTTCGATCTCGGGTGTCATTGGATGCATTCGGCGAGCCTCAATCCCTTTGTCGCCATTGCCGAGAGTCACCGTTTCTCCTATCGCCGCGAAAGCGGGTGGGACCGCACCATCCATCACCGGGGATCACGGCTCGACGACGACGCCCTGGCGGAGTTCGATGCCTATTTTGCAGCGAGAGACAAGGCTTTTGCTGAGGTACTTGATTCGGAGGACAAGGCTGTGAGCGACGTCGTCGATCACGACAGCCCCTGGGCGGCCTATGACGCCTACTGGTTCTCACTGGGAACCTCCTGCGACATGGACCAGACCGGTGTGCATGACGTCAGTGCCTACCGCGATACCGACGAGGACTGGCCGGTGATCGACGGCTACGGGGCCCTGGTGGCCGCCTGGGCTGCCTCGATACCGGTGACCCTCAACGCCGAGGCGACGAAGATCACGCTGACCGGTGATGGCGTCGCCGTCACCACGCCGAAGGGAACGGTGCGGGGACGCACCGTCCTGGTGACTGTGTCCACCAATGTCCTGGCGTCGGGACGTATCAGCTTCGAGCCCGGACTTCCTGCCTGGAAGGAAACGGCGGCGCGGGAGTTGCCGCTCGGGATTCACAACCGCATCGCCATGCTGCTGAAGGACCTCCCTGCAGAATGCCGCGATGAGGACATGACAGTGCTGCTTCCCAACGGCGAGGTACCAATGGGCGTGCAGCTTGGACCCTACGGCACCTCCTGGGCCGTTGGTGTGACCGGAGGGCGATTCGGCGCCTGGCTCGAACGTTCAGGCCAGGAGGCATCTGTCGAGTGCCTTGCCGAACACCTGAAGGCGGCATGGGGGTCTTCCATCGCCAGGCACTTCACCGACCGTGTGATCGTCACGGCCTGGCAGGGTGATCCCTGGACGCTGGGATCCTATTCCGCCGCCACGCCGGGCAATGCGCACCAGCGCCTGGAACTCGCCAGGCCCATCGACGACCGCATCTTCTTTGCCGGCGAGGCCACCATTCCGGAATTCCATGCCACGTGCCATGGCGCCTGGCTTTCCGGACGCCGGGCGATGCATGAAGTCAAGGCTGTGTTGCACTCCGCCTGATCACCGGAAGCCCCTTCGATTGTCGGGGCCCGGGCTTCCTGAAGGCGGCTGCGGTCGGCAACGACCACGAGTCTTGTTGCGGCATATGTGATTCCCGACAACCCGCCGCGTCTTCCCGGCCCAACTCCCTGATGTCTAGATCACGTGATCGGGCAACTCTCGTTCACGACGGGCCACGAAGTCCCGCAAGGCCTCGTCAATGGCCTCATCGAGAGGAGGTGGTTCGTAGTCTGCCAGCATCCTTTTTGCCCGCGAGACGGCCCGTTCATTGGCATCCTCTCCTCCATCGGCCTGCCATTGCTCGAAGCTGTCATGGTTCATCAACTCGGGCATCACGAAGGCTTTTTCAAAATTCTCGAGAGTGTGGCTGGTGCCAAGATAGTGCCCGCCCGGCTCGATCTCGTTCATCGTCTCGAGAGCGGCCTCGAGTTCACCGAAATCAACGCCCTGGCCGAGCCTGTAGAACATCTCCATCTGCTCGGCATCCAGAACGAACTTGGCATAGCTCTGGGTCAGGGCGCCCTCCATGTAGCCTGCGGTCGAAAGGACGAAGTTGGCGCCAGACATCATCACGCCATACATGTTGCGAGCGGATTCGTAGCCTGCCTGTGCGTCGACGATCTTGGCGCTCGAGCAGCCGCCACTGCACCGCCAGGGAACGCGATAGTGGCGGGCCATCTGTCCCACCAGCATGTTCATGTGGCAGATCTCGGGTGTTCCAGCCATCGGTGCGCCCGACTTCATCGAGACCGTCGCCAGCCACTGGCCGTAGACGGCAGGTGCGCCCCGGCGCACCAGCTGGGAGAACGCGATCCCGGCCAGCGCTTCCGCGTTGATCTGGACCAGCGATCCCACAGTGCTTGCCGGTGTGCTTGCGCCGCCGAGAACGAAAGGTGTGTAAAGCATCGCCTGATTGGCTGCGGCGTAGACCTTGGCCGCATCGAGCATGGTTTGATCCCATACGAGGGGCGAGTTGCAGTTGGCAATGGACGTCATCACGGTGTTGTTGTCGACGAAGTCGTTACCGAACAGAATTCTTGCCATCGCAACCGTGTCCTCGGCCCGCTCCCGGGCCGTTACCATGCCCATGAAGGGCTTGTCCGAATGCTTGATGAGGCCGTAGACCATGTGGAGATGGCGCTTCGGAACCGGGATGTCGAGCGGTTCGCACAGGACGCCGCCGGAGAGATGCATGGCCGGCGACATGTGCGCCAGCTTTGCGAAGGCCGTGAAGTCATCAAGAGTCCCGTAACGGCGTTGGCCGTCGAGATCGAGAACGTTGGGTGACCCGTAGGCTGGCGTGAAGACCTGTTTCATTCGACCGAGGGTGACCGAACGTGCCGGGTTGCGCCCCACCATGGTGTAGGTCTCGGGCACCGTTGCAATCAGCTCCATCAGGTGACCCCGGTCGATGCGCACCCGGTAACCATCAACCCGTGCTCCGGCTGTCTTCCACAGGTCTGCCGATTCGTCGTCGCGGAATTCGATGCCCTTGGTCTCGAGCAACGACATGGTCGCGTCATGAATTCGCTCGAGCTGGTCCGGCGTCATCAGGTCAACCACGGGAATCCTGCGATCGAGTTCCGGCAGGAAGGCAACGGGTTTTTCGGTGCGGGCCTTCTTGCGTGCGGCCCGCCCGCGGCGTTTGCCCGGCTTTTCGACGAGAGGTTGAGCCGTCATGAGTCGACCTCCTTGCCCTGTCTCAAGACTATCGTGGTTGGTGCCGATAGGCAGGCGACTTGTTCTCATATCCAGATCAACTCAGGGTAATGAATGGCCGGTACCTGTCAGCCGCATCTTGCGAAGCGAAGCACCGTAACCTGTCAATCGCGCTGTAACAGTCGAAGCCCGGCTTCTTGCCGAATCGCTGAACCGGCTCTGACTGGCATTGCCTTTCGATATGCTTGCGGTCTGTCCCGTCGCCAGTGATCCTTGCATGACTTGTGGTAATGCAATCGAGGAACATTCGTCACTTGACGAGAGTCCTGGGTGACGTGACACTTTCAGGCATTGTGCCCGGAAGGTTGCCTGGGCGAAACTGTCACGTTTCAACGTTGAAGGAGGCGATAACGATGATTCGTAAGGCAATGGGAGCGGCGGCAGGATTGCTGCTGGCCGTACAACTGACGCCGAATGCCGCGATGGCAGACAGCGTCAAACCGATCTATCAGGGAGTTACCGAAGAGCTCTTTCAGACCTACGTTGTCGGGATGGGTCTCGAAGAACTGGGCTACGAGGTGGAGGAGCCGACCGTTGCCCAGATGCAGGCCAGTTTCGTGGCGGTCGCCAACGGCGATGCCTCGTACTATCCGGCGCTGTGGTGGCCGCTTCACAAGACCTTCTGGGAGCAGCAGGGTGGCGACGACGCCTGGCAACGGGCGGGGACGCTGGTGAGGAACTCACTGCAGGGTTACCTCATCGACAAGGCCACTGCGGATGCCCATGGCATCACGTCGCTCGACCAGCTCCAGGACCCGGAGATCGCGGCGCTCTTCGACATCGACGGCAACGGCATGGCCGACCTCTACGGCTGCGAGACGGGATGGGGCTGCGAGCGCGTCATCGAACATCAGCTTGACGCCTACGAATTGCGCGACACCGTGCAACACCGGCAGGGCGGTTACTTCGCCATCATTCCCGACGCCGTGGAACGCATCAACAACGGACAGCCCACGCTCTACTACACGTGGACTCCGCTCTGGCTGAGCGGTGTTCTGCGCCCCGGGCACGAAGTGATCTGGCTCACCGTTCCCTTCACGTCCCTGCCCGATGGCCGTACCGAAGAGGACAGCACGACCGTCGAGGGGCTTGGCAATCTCGGGTTTGCGGTCAATACGCAGCATGTCATCGCCAACACGGACTGGCTCGAAGCCAACCCGGTTGCGAGAAAGTGGTTTGAACTGCTGGAGATCCCCATTGGCGACATCAATGCCCAGAACATGCTGGTGAACGAGGGCGAAAAGTCCGACGACGAGGTTCGCCAGCACGCCCGTGACTGGATTGCAGCAAATCAGGCGCAGTGGGACAGCTGGATTGCCGAGGCGAGCACGGCACAGTAGCGCAACCGCACCTTGAGTGCATACCGATGAGGGCAGGTGTATGGTTCGGTCATACGCCTGCCCTATCTTGAGTTGGCGGGCACGGCACAAGGGACCGGCGCATGCCCATCGCCACCATCGAATGCCGGAGTGTCTGGAAGATCTTCGGCGATCGCGCGAACGAGGCTCTCGCAGCCATCAGATCGCGTGGCGTGGGGAAGGGCGAAGTTTTCGAGGAATTCGAATGCGTCGTCGGGGTGCACGATGTCAGCTTCGAAGTCACCGAGGGCGAGATCTTCTGCATTATGGGCCTTTCGGGCTCGGGCAAGTCCACCCTCATCCGTCACGTTAATCGCCTCATTGATCCCACCGCTGGCGAGGTCCTCGTCGAAGGCGTGGTGGTCAACACGCTTCCGCCGGGGGAGTTGCGCGAACTTCGCTCCAGGAAAATCGGCATGGTGTTCCAGAACATGGCCCTTCTTCCTCACCGGAGCGTGCGCGACAACGTTGCGCTCGGTCTTGAGTTGCGGGGAATCGACAAGGTCACGCGCATCGGCGTTGCCGAACGTACGCTGGAGCGGGTTGACCTTGGCGGCTGGGGCGAGCGCTTTCCCGACGAACTCTCCGGCGGCATGAAGCAGCGCGTCGGGCTTGCGCGCGCGCTCGCCGCCGACCCGCACATCCTCCTGATGGACGAGCCCTTCTCGGCGCTCGACCCCCTGATCAGACGGGAACTCCAGTCGGAGTTCATGACACTCGCCTCCCAGATGAACAAGACGACCCTGTTCATCACGCACGATCTCGACGAAGCCATTCGCATCGGCCACCGCATCGCGGTCATGAAGGACGGCGCCCTTGTCCAGATTGGTACGCCCGAGGACATTGTCACCAATCCCAGAGACGCCTACGTGGCCGATTTTGTTGCCGGGATCTCGAGGCTCAATCTCGTGACTGCGCACAAGATCATGGAATCGCCTCAGGCTTACGCCGCACGGCATGGTGCAGTCGACGAGACGGCATGGCCCAGGGCCCTGCCGGACGACAGCCTGAACCGTCTGGTCGATCTCTCTGTAGGAAGTCGGCATCCCATCCTCGTGGTCTCGGAGGAGAAGATCGTCGGTGTCGTGACCAGTCAATCCCTGCTGCGCGGCATCCAGGGCAACCGGTCCGACGGCTCCGCCGCCACAGCGACCTGACGGCGGACCCCGGGGAGTGGCGGAACATGGATGAGTGCGGCCTGCTCAATGTCTTCGAATGCGGCACGCTGCCACTGGAAATCTGGGTTTCTGATGGTCTGCGTTGGCTGGTCGACAATTACCGGCCCTTCTTTCAGGCCCTGAAATGGCCAGTAGATCTGGTTCTGCGGAACTTCGAGTGGGCGCTCGGCAGCGTACCGCCAACGCTGATGCTGGTGGTTCTCGCCTTGCTGGCATGGCAGATCGCGGGTGTCAGACTGATGCTGGCCGTTGTCGCGTCGCTGCTCTTCATCGGATTCCTCGGTGTCTGGGCGCAGACCATGACGACACTCTCGGTCGTCTTCACCTCCCTGGTCCTGTGCCTGATCCTGGGCATACCACTGGGCATCGCCGCCGCCAGGAGCGATCGGTTCTACAACATCGCGCGCCCCATTCTCGACGGCATGCAGACCATTCCCGCGTTCGTCTATCTCGTGCCCATCGTCATGCTGTTCGGGATCGGCAACGTTCCCGGCGTCATTGTCACGATCGTCTTTGCGCTGCCGCCGGTTATCCGCCTCACCAATCTCGGCATTCGCCAGGTACCGACTGACGTGGTTGAAGCCATGCTGGCCTTCGGCGCATCCGATCGCCAACTGCTCTGGAAGGCGCAACTGCCTCTGGCCATGCCATCCATCATGGCGGGAATCAACCAGACGCTCATGATGTCGCTGTCGATGGTGGTCATTGCCTCGATGATCGCCGTCGGCGGCCTGGGGCAGATGGTTCTTCGCGGAATCGGCCGCCTGGACATGGGCATCGCGACCGTTGGCGGACTGGGAATCGTGTTGCTGGCCATTGTGCTGGACCGGCTGACCCAATCGATTGCCGAGAGCAGCCGCACCCGAAGGGGCGCATCGTGGCGTCAACGCGGACCGATTGGCTTCATCCTGCGCTGGACAGGATCGCGACGCCCTTGATGCTCGAGAACCCAGGCCATGGCCCGTCCCGCTGTGATCCGGAATTGACGAGCCCGGCAGGTGGCGTCTTCATCATTCCCGGCGGCAAACCGGTTCCACGCGGCGGGTCATGAAGATCACGGAACTCCACGTCTACGGAGTCGACCTCCACATCGCCAACGGACCCTATGTCATGTCGGGATCCAGTCTGGAGCACGTCGACTCGACAATTGTCGAACTCGTCACGGACACGGGCCTCAGGGCCTATGGCGAGACCTGTCCGGTCGGTCCGACCTATCAGCCCGAGCACGCTCTGGGTGCACGCGCGGCGCTGGCCGAGATGGCCCCCCACTTGGTCGGCACGAACCCGCTCAACGCCGGTACCCTGCATCGCACCATGAACCGCCACCTCAACGGTCACAACTACGCCAAGGCCGCTATCGATGTTGCCCACTGGGATCTCCTGGGAAAAACCCTCGGCGTACGCGTCTGCGACCTCTTCGGCGGCGCTCTCCGTGAAGAGGTTCCCGCCTACTACGCCATCAGCGTCGGCGCTCCGGACGATGTTGCATGCCAAGCCCTGGAACAGAGCCGGCAGGGTTACGGACGACTGCAGATCAAGGTGGGGGGCCGGCCCATCGCACTTGACATCGAGACGATTCACAAGGTCTGGGAGGCCGTGGGACACACGGTCAGGCTCGTGGCGGATGCCAATCGGGCCTGGACCAGTCGGGATGCCCTGCACATTTCGAAGGCTTGTCGCGACATTCCGATCGTTCTCGAGCAGCCCTGCAATACGATGGCCGAGATCGCCAGGGTTCGTCGCCTGCTGGAACATCCCGTCTACCTGGACGAGAGCACGGAAAGCCTCGATGATGTCCTCTGCGCCGTGGGCTCGGGTCTGTGCGATGGCTTTGGATTTAAGATAGGACGCCTCGGTGGTCTGAGTTTCCTGCGCGCGGCACGTGACATCTGCAAGTCCAGGTCATTGCCGCACACGTGCGATGATGGATTTGGCGGCGACATCGTCGCTGCGGCCTGCGTCCACGCCGGTGCAACGGTGGAGGCCCATCTCAACGAGGGGGTCTGGATTGCCGAGCCCTACCTGGCCTCGCACTACGATCCCGAAGGCGGTATCGCGGTTTCCCATGGCAAGATTTCCGTGCCCCAGGGCGCAGGACTGGGGGTCAACCCGTCACCGGACCACCTCGGCACACCCATCGCATCCTACGGCTGACATGGCATCGGCGACAGCCGTTCACACGACGAAGCCGCCAGTTTCAGTCCTCGCGGAAGCAGGCTGTTTCGGCGACAAACCAATCGCGCAGGGCACCGACAAGCTGATCGTTGCGGCTTGACACGTGGGTCACGAAGAAGTGCTGTCGGTTGATTCGGTAGCTTTCCTTGAACGGGCGAACCAGATGCCCCTGGTCCAGAAGCTCCTTGCTCAGGTGGCGCCATGTGATCGCCAGTCCGAGGCCGCTGACAGCCGCGCTCATCAGCATTTCGAAGTTGTTGAAGACCGGCCCGGTTATCTCGATGTCCCGGCGCACACCCAGGGCGGGCGCGGCAACCGGCCAGTCCACCGGTTCCCAGGTCAGATCGCGCCAGTGATCTGCCGAAAGGTGGATCAGGTCATGATCCGGGATGTCCTGGATGGTCTTCAAGCCGGGATGCCGCTTCAGGTATCCGGGACTGCACACGGGAAAGATCTCCTCGGTCAGGAGATAGGTGGCATCCAGTCCCGGCTGCGCTTCGAAGCCGAGCACGACCGCCATGTCGACGGAGTCCATCAGGAAGAAGGGATTGCGTTCCGTTGAAACGATGTTGAAGGCGACATCGGGAAACTCCGTCCGCAACCGCACAAGGCGGGAGGCCATGAACTGGCTGGCAAACGCCAGACGCATGGCGATCGAGACTGCGTTGTGCGGTGTCTGGTGGCGTATCTGCGAGGTCGCCCTGGCAATGTGTGAAAGGCCAAGTGAGACCGCCTGGTAGAGGGTCTGGCCCTGACTTGTCAGTTCCACATGGCGCCCCTTGCGCAGGAACAGGCAACGGTCCAGGTGCTGCTCCAGGGCGCGCACCTGCTTGCTGACCGCTGCCTGGGTCACTCCAATCTCGTCGGCAGCCTTGGAGAAACTCAACCGTCGCGCCGCGGCCTCGAAGGGTCGCAAGGTTGACATGGGGGGAAGTGCCTTGGGTCGGATCATCATGTAACGCACCATCACCATGCCGCCGTCCAGAGGGCCTGGCGGCCAGATCAAATTCACTGCTGCACTATAACCACTTGTCATGTCGCGTCGAGACGAATGGTCACTTGTTGGCTTTGTCGGCGCTGGACTATCATCGCGGACATGGCCTGACCTGAGGTGCCAGGGCATTGCGGAACAGGGGACTGCAGGAACACAACATGACACAACTGCGCGGCATATTCGCGGCCATGTGCACGCCCTTCGAGGAGGACGGCGAGACCGTCGATCCCGGTCGTTACAGGGACCACATCGACGACATGATCCAGGCAGGAATGCACGGCATCGTTCTGTGCTCGGGCACCGGCGAGTATGCCTACCTGAGTGACGAGGAGCGTGCCTTTCTGATTCAGGAAGGAGCAAGACACATCGATGGTCGTGTGCCGACTGTCGCCCAGACCACCGCCCTCAGCACAGCTGATTGCGTCGCCAAGGCTCAAGCCGCGGAGGACGCCGGAGTCACGGCTGTCATGGTCATGCCCCCCTTTCTGGAGCCGCCGGGAGAGCGCGGTGTGTTCTGTCACTACGAGACCATCGCCAGGGCAATCGGCATTCCGGTCGTCATGTACAACGTGCCCCAGCAGGCTGCGCCATTGACGCTGGACCTTTACCGCCGCCTGATCGCCGTCGACAACCTCGACTACATCAAGGACAGCTCCGGCGATTTCACGCAGCTCCAGAAACTGGTGGCATGCGGAGGCGGTGTGCTCAACGGCACTGACGCATATGCGCCCTATTCCCTGATGGCAGGCTGTGTCGGCATGATCTGGGGGGCTGCGAACTTCATGCCCCAGGAGTGCGCCAGGCTCTATGAGCTGATCGCGGCGGGCGAACACGCCCAGGCTCTCGCCCTCTGGGGCTCGATGCGGGATGTCTGTCTCTGGCTATGGGACAATGATCGGGACGTGGACTACATGAGCGGTGTCAAGGCGGCAACGGGTCTATCAGGCCGCGACATGGGCCCGCCACGCCAGCCCCTGCCTGCTGTGCCTGAATCGGCCCGGCGCGACCTGCATACGGCCCTTTCGAAGCTGCCAGTCGATCGCAGCAAGCCGGAACAGGTGATCCTGCAGGACTGGCGGGAGGAACGCGACCAACTCATGCAGTCCCGTCAGCGGTGCTGATGCAACGAGGGACCTGGATCCGGTTTTCGACAAGGACCGTCGGCGGCAGACGACGCATTGAGGTCTCATGCCTAGACGGCGCCGCCGGGAGCGCACACGAAGACGTGACTGTCCGGATCGCGACCACAAGCATCGGCTGCTGTCGTGGACGCGCCCCTTCAGTCCTGTGAAACCATGACAATCCGGATGGACCTCCCGTCGTGAAAGTCGCTGTTCTCCCGAAAGCGGACAACCGCAACGGATGGCTGGAAACTCTTCCTCCGCTGCCCCCTCCCCTGCGGATCGCCGGCAGTATCCATGTCGACTACGCGGTCGTCGGAGGTGGATTCACGGGGCTGGCGGCAGCGCGACGCCTCGCCGAACTCGACCCTCAAGCCAGCGTTGCCCTGATCGATGCTGGCCGCATCGGCAACAACTCCGCAGGGCGCAATTCAGGCTTCGCCATCGACCAGGCCCACAACATCCGGGCCAGGAACTTCGCAGGTTCCCTGGACACAGAAAGACAACAGATCTCCCTCAATCGGGCGGGCCAGGACTATCTCCGTGACATCGTCACACGGCACGGCATCGACTGCGACTGGCGCGAGGAAGGCAAGATTCACGGTGCGGCGACGGGGCGTGGCCAGGCTCTCATCAGGACCTACAGCGGCAACCTCGACCTTCTAGGAGCGTCCTACCGCTGGATCGAGGCCCCGGAAATGAAGGCCATCACCGGTACGGATTTCTACGTCCAGGGCCTCCACACGCCTGGCACCATCCAGGTTCAGCCCGCCGCCATGGTCACGGGCATGGCGCAGTCGATGCCGGAGAATGTCGCGGTCTACGAGGACTCGCCGGTCAGGAGCGTTGCCTACGGTTCGGTGAATCGTCTCGAGTCGACCGACGGCGAGATATCGGCATCGAAGCTGCTTCTTACCAACAACGGCTTTGCGCCCCAGTTCGGATTCTATCGAAACTCCCTCATCCCGATCGCAACCTGGGCCAGCATGTCGCGCAAGCTGACTCCGGATGAGATCAGGGCGCTGGGCGGTTGTGATGCATGGGGCATCATTCCGGCCGACCCCTTTGGCAGCACGGTCCGGCGCACGGTCGACGACCGCATCCTGGTCCGCAACATCTACAGCTATGCGGGGCACCTCAATTGCGAGGAGGCAATGCGACTGCGTGCCCGCGCCACACACAGCAGGTCCTTCGACAACCGCTTCCCGATGTTGCCGGAGGTCGACCTTGAGTACACATGGGGTGGACCGCTCGCGCTGTCGCGAAACGGTGAACCTGTGTTCGGCGCTCTGGCCGAAGGAGTCTATGGCAGCTTCTGCCACAATGGCGTCGGTGTGGCCCGCGGCACCATCTGCGGCAAGCTGCTGGCCGAACTGGTGGTCGGACACGAGTCGGAACTCCTGGCGTACATGCAGGCAGCGGGGCGACCGGATCGCCTGCCACCCAAACCGTTCCTGGGTTGGGGCATCGCCTGCAACTTCGCCTTTCGCCGGTACAGGGCAGGACGGGAACTTTGAGCAAGAGGCTTCAAGACAAGGTCGCATTGGTGACCGGAGCGACTTCAGGGATCGGTGCGGCAACGGCCGTGGCAACGGCAGCCGCCGGCGCCAGGGTCATGGTGACGGGCAGGGACGCCGACAAGGCGGCGGACGTACTGCGGCGCGTGCGCGATGCAGGCGCCGAAGGCGCGGTCCTCCTGGGTGACGTCAGTTCCTCGTCCTTTTGTGACGAGGCGGTTGCACACACGGTTTCCGAATTCGGGCGCCTGGATGTGCTGGCCAACATTGCCGGAGTCATGTGGCGTGGTAACGCCCTCAAGACCGACGACGAGGAATGGCGCCGGGTCATGGCGACCAATCTCGACGGTACGTTCTTCATGGCCCGGGCGGCAATCCGGACCATGCGCGACCAGGGCGGCGGCGCGATCATCAACCTGGCGTCCACCGTCGGGCTGGTCGGAACGCCGGGCATGCCGGCCTACTGTGCTTCAAAGGGAGCCGTGGTGAACCTGACACGGGCCCTGGCGCTCGATCACGCCACGGACGGCATCCGGGTGAATGCGGTGTGTCCGGGCGCTGTCGACACGCCGATGCTGGTGTCGGGCCACCATGGCGATGGCCACACGCCAGACGCGGTGCTTGCCCGCAGCCGGGAGCGCATACCGCAGGGCCGTGTCCCCCGGCCCGAGGAAATCGCCCGGGTGATTGTCTTTCTGGCCAGTGACGACTGCCTTCACATGACGGGAGCCGCAATTCCTGTCGATGGCGGGTACACGGCACAATGAAGGCGCCTCTGGCCGACAGGTGCGCCGTGGTCACGGGCGGCGCTCAGGGGATTGGCCTGGCGATCTGTCGAAGCCTGATCAAGGCCGGCGCAAAGGTTGTGGCCGGGGACTTGCAGAGACCACAGCACGAAGGTCTGACCTGGGAGCCGCTGGACGTCACCGACGAGGATTCGATTGTCCGCTTCGTCTCGGCCGTCTCGGCCGAGAGCGGTATCGACATTCTGGTCAACAACGCAGGCATCATGTTCGAGAAGTCCCTGGCCGAACAGACCGCAGACGACTGGGACCGCATGATGTCGGTCAATCTGCGCGGCCCTTTCCTGATGGCGAAGCACCTGGTGCCGGTGATGACGGAACGCGGCGGTGGCGCGATCGTCAATGTCGGCTCGGTGGAGGGGATGGCGTGTAACCCCAATCACTCCGCCTATGCCGCCTCCAAGGCCGGAATCCATGGCCTGACTGTCGCACTGGCCGTCGATCTTGGTCCGCTGGGCGTCCGTTGCAACGCGGTGGCGCCTGGTTGGATCGACACGGATCTCAACAGGGCCTATGTCGAAGCGCATCCCGACCGTGATCTCGTGACGGCAGAGTTGGCCAGACTGCACCCGGTCGGCCATATCGGAAATCCGGCCGATGTCGGCGAGGTCGTTGCCTGGCTGGCCGGCGACGAGGCGCGTTTCGTCACCGGACAGGTGATTACCATTGACGGCGGGCGCCGCTCCAGATTGCCGCTGCCACCAATCATGGGACGCTGAGAACAGGGGGGCGAGCGACGGCGTGATCACGCTTCTCGGACGCCATTCCCCTCACGCGGTCTCGCCGCCGTCGATGGCTACGATCGAGCCCGTCGCAAAGGTCGCTGCATCGCTGGCAAGGAACAGAACCGGTCCGGCGAGCTCGGCGGTTTTTGCAATGCGCCGTTGCGGGCAATCCCTGGCGATGATCTGGTACCCGTCTTCGACATTGCCGGCGATGCGCACGGCAAGGTTCTGCAGCATGTCGGTGTCGACCCCTCCGGGGCAGACCGCATTCACCCGAATGTCCGGGGCGAGTTCTTTCGCCAGACACTTTGTCATGTTGATGACACCGGCCTTCGATGGGCCGTAGGCGGTGCTCCGCACGACTCCGGTCATGCCGTTGACCGAGGCAATGTTGACAATGTTGCCCCCGGTGCGGCGCAGGTGCGGGACGGCGGCCTGGGTGGTGAAGAAAGTGCCCTTGAGATTGGTGTCCATGATGCGATCCCACAACTCTTCCGTGAAGTCCTCGATCGCAGCACCGCCGCCCCTGCCGGCATTGTTGACGAGCACATCGAGGCCACCGAGTCCTTCCACGGCGGCCTCCACGACCGCCCTGCAGCCCGCTACGGTGGCCACCGATCCCGGTGCGGCAACAACACGGTCTCCGGCATCGAGACCGCCGATGGCATCACGAGTGGTTTCCTCGGAGCTGCCGTTGACGGCCACCCGGGCACCCGCATCGACAAAGGCCTCGACGATGGCGCGGCCTATTCCCCTGGTCCCGCCGGTGACGAGCACCCGCCTGCCTTCATGATCGATCTTCATGGTCCTGATCCTCTCCAGACACACGCACACTATCCCGTCACGCGACCGGATCAATCATGCGTCGCCGAGCGACATGAGCGTGGCGTTGCCTCCCCCGGCGGTGGTGTCGGTGGACACGACCCGCTCAGTCGCGAACCGGTGAAGGTAGCGAGGCCCGCCGGCCTTCGGACCGGTGCCTGAAAGACGTTCGCCGCCGAAGGGCTGACTTCCCACCACGGCACCGATCATGTTGCGATTCACATAGATGTTGCCGACCGGCATGCGCCCGGCAATCCATCTTGCACGCGATTCGATGCGGGTGTGGATGCCGAGCGTCAGGCCGAAGCCGGTGGCAACAATGGAATCGAGCACCTCATGAAGCCTGTCCCTGGAGAAGCGCACCACGTGGATCACCGGACCGAACACCTCGCGCTCGAGGAGATTGATGCCGGGAATCTCCACGAGGGTGGGGGCGAGAAACGTGCCGTGACGGACGAGGTCCGGGTCAAGGGGAGAGCGAAAGAGAATTCGGCCCGCGGGTTCAATCCCGGCGAGGTGGGACTCGAGCCCGGCAAGCGCCTCATCGTCGATCACGGGGCCGACGTCGGTGTTGATGAGAGCGGGATCGCCGACCTTCAGTTCCGCCATGGCGCCCGTCAGCATCGTGATCACCCGATCGGCGATTTCTTCCTGCAGAAAGAGTACGCGCAGAGCCGAACAGCGCTGGCCGGCACTGGTGATACCTGAACGAATGACATCAAGGGTCACCTGCTCGGGCAGTGCCGTCGAATCGACGATCATGGCATTCTGTCCGCCGGTCTCGGCAATCAGCGGCACGATGGCGCCGCTCCGACCGGCAAGGACGAGATTGATTCGTCGCGCGGTTGCGGTCGACCCGGTGAAGGCGACACCGTCGATGCGGGAGTCTGCGATAAGAGCGGCTCCGGTAGCGCCATCACCGGGAAGCAACGACAGCACGTCTCCAGGGATACCAGCCTCATGGAAGAGGCGCACGGCGTGCGCGGCCATGAGAGGCGTCTGTTCCGCCGGCTTGGCGATCACGGCATTGCCGGCCGCCAGAGCCGCTGCCACCTGACCACAGAAGATGGCGAGAGGAAAGTTCCACGGAGAGATGCAGGCAAACACGCCGCGCCCGTGGAGACTGATGCGATTGGATTCGCCGGTGGGCCCTGGAAGCTCGCTCGCGCCGGCGAATTCCGAGCGTGCCCGCATGGCGTAGTACCTGAGAAAATCCACCGCTTCGCGCACCTCCGCCAGAGCATCGCCGATCGTCTTTCCACCCTCCAGAACGGCCATCGCCATGAGCCGGGCACAGTCCCTTTCGAGAAGGTCGGCCGCACGCTCGAGACAGGAGGCGCGATCATCGGCGTGCGTGGCACTCCAGTCGGGAGCCGCCTCGCGGGCTCCGGAAAGTGCTGCAAGGAGATCACTCTCATCTGCTTCCCTGATGGTCCCGACAACCCGGCGTCGGTCTGCCGGACTGGTGATCGTCAGTTCCCTGCCGTTGCACGGAGTGTCGACCGCCCAGGGCAGGTTGGCAGCGGACCGGTCCATGTCGCGGGCGAGCCGGTGGAGAACGGCCCCCCTGGTGAGGTCGAACCCCCGCGCGTTCCTTCTCTCCCGGCCATAGAGGCAAGGTGGCGGCAGAATTGCCGGATGTACCAGCGTATCGGCCTGTCGCAGCACCGTGACCGGATCCTTCACCAGTTCCTCGATGGGAAGGCTGTCATCGACGATGCGGTTCACAAACGAGGTGTTGGCACCGTTCTCCAGCAACCGGCGGACGAGATAGGGCAGGAGGTCGTCATGACTGCCGACGGGCGAGTAGATGCGGCAGTCCACGCCGTCATCCCCCCTTCCGACAAGAGGCCGGTAGACCGCCTGACCCATGCCGTGGAGGCGCTGGAACTCGATGTCGCGCCGCCCGCCGGCCAGAACGAGAATGGTAGCGATGGTCTGGGCGTTGTGCGTGGCGAACTGAGGAAAGAAGAGATCCGGCCGGGCCAGAAGTCTCCTGGCACAGGCGATGTAGGAAACGTCCGTCGATGCCTTGCGCGTGAAGACGGGAAAGTGCTCGAGGCCGAGCTCCTGGGCCCGCTTGATCTCGCTGTCCCAGTAGGCGCCCTTGACCAGGCGCACCGGAATCCTGCGGGAGGTGTCGGTGGCCAGGCAAGCCAGCCAGTCGATCACCGCCACCGCCCGTTTCTGGTAAGCCTGCACCGCCAGGCCCAGGCCGTCCCAGCCGGTGAGGGCACGGGCTGCCACCGCCAGGACATCCAGCGAGAGTTCGAGGCGGTCGGCCTCCTCGGCATCAACGGTGAGGGCTATGCCACGATCGCGGGCCAGGCGACCGAGCGCGACCAGGCGTGGCGCAAGTTCACTCAGAACGCGGCACCGCTGGGCCATCTCGTAGCGGGGGTGGAGTGCCGACAACTTGACGGAGACGCTGGCGCAGCGCAGCGGATCCTGATTCCCCTGGGCTTCCCCAACCCGTTCGATGGCATGACGATAGTGCTCCAGGTGGCGATCGGCATCCGCCATGGTGCAGGCTGCCTCACCCAGCATGTCGAAGGAATGTGTGTAGCCGTGCGCCACATCCTCGTCCGCGTTGGCCAGGGCCTCTTCTATGTCGCGGCCCATGACGAACTGCCGGCCGACAATGCGCATGGCGTGGAGAAAGGCCTCCCGGATGACGGGTTCACCGAGGCGGCTGACAAAGCGGGACACCGCGCCTCGCGCATTTCCCGTCCAGTCGGGATCCAGGCTGACGAGGCGTCCGGTGAGCATCAGTCCCCACGTCGAGGCGTTGACGAACAGCGACTCGCTGTCGCCCAGATGCTGTTCCCAGTCGGCATCACCGATCTTGTCCTGGATGAGCATCAGCGCCGTGGTTGCATCGGGAATTCGCAAAAGGGCCTCGGCGAGGCACATGATGGCAACGCCCTCGTGACTGGAAAGATCGTACTCGTGCATGAAGGCGTCGATGCCACCGGCGTGGCGCCTGTTGGCGCGCACGTGCGCCACGAGATCGATGGCGCGTTTTCTGACAGCGCGTCCATGGTCAGCCTCGAGACGGGCCTCGGCCATAAGCTCGGCGACGCGCCGGGTTTCGTCGGACGTGGCGTCGAGGCGGACGGGAGTCGTACCCGCCTCTCCCTCGTCCAACACGAATGTCATCGCCGCTTTACCGTCAGACAAACGTCCCGGAGCGGCGGGGCTCACGGTTCCCCGCTGGCCACGACAAGGTCGGGCAGAGCAGCCCGCGCCATGCGTTCGGTGAGTTCTCCGGTATGCCAATGCACGATGGCATCGTCACCCTCAAGGGCGACAATCTCGCCAGTGTCGCAGACTCGGCTGCCATTCTCCTTCTCGAGCCGGGTGCCAATGGCGATCGCCGGGAATGCCGTTCCCATCGCTTCCGACATCCGGAGGCTCATGGGCCGGAAGATCTGGTCCCCACCGTTCTCCGCGACACTGCGGAAGAGGCTTCCCTGGACCCATGTGGAGACGGGCGGTTCGTCCTTGCGCGGCAGGCGCTGCGGCTCTCCAGCCGCCCGTCGTCCGGCCTGATTGAGAAGCCAGGCGACAGCTTTCGATGCATGACTGGCCGCCCGGAAGATCGCCTTGTTGTCGTCTTCAAGAACCCTCAGCCAGGCGCCGATGTAGTCGGCATGGTCTTCCCGGATGGCGGGGGCAATGCCGAGTTCGGCCGAGAGGAAGGCCGAGCCGATTTCCGCGACCAGTTCCTCCTTCGCATAGGGCACCTGGTAGCTGCCCCTGAACTTGCGGTTGAGGCGGCTCGCATGACGCGTCCAGTGGACCGATTCGTGGGCCAGTGTCGTGTAGTAGGCTTGCGAATCGTGGAAGAGTTCGTATGGCGGCATCTGGATGTAGTCGTCCGCCAGGACATAGTAGGCCTCGTCCCCGCCATGGCGGATATCGATGCCGAGATCGTGGAAGAAGCGATCGAGGTTCCGGGACCGCCGGTCACGATTGACGGGGTGGAGTTCGGCATAGGTGCGGTGCCAGCGTGGATCGAGACCGTCGATCTGTTCGACGTTGAACACCGTGAAGGTCTTGTGGAATCCCTGACGGCGCACATTTTCCTCGCCGGTTTCGGGATCGAGCGTCTTCCTGGTGTACTGATCCGCGTAGACGACTGACTGGCCCTTCTCGCCCTTCCTCACACGGCCACCGTGGCGTTTCGCCTGATTGAAGGTCATCCACGTCGGTTTCATGTAGCCGGACGCTGCCGCCGCTGCCCACAGAACGAGAACATTGATGCCGCTGTAGGGCTGTCCGGTATCGCGCAGGGGCAGGCCGGCACCCTCATAGTCGCCTTCCGCCCCTGATTCCCAGGGCCGCATCCACGGCCGGATGCCATCACGCAGCTGGTCCATGATGGCCTGGGTGATCCTTGAATGAATGTCTGCCAGGTTTCCTCTCCCCTGATTACCGGGCCGCGGCGGGCGTCCCATGCCCGGCGCCGTCGCCTCCTCCCCACAGGGAGACGTGAGGGGGATGCATGACGCTTCCATCGTAGTGGATCCCGCCTTCACGGTCGACGCGAAGCATCAACGGGCCATCGAGGTCAACGATGTCGGCGCCTTCGGCAACCAGCATCGCCGGCGCCATGGCCAGCGATGTGCTCACCATGCAGCCCACCATGACACGCAGCCCGCGCTCGCGGGCCGCCTGGCGCAACGCCAGGGCGCCGGTCAGACCACCTGTCTTGTCGAGCTTGATGTTCACCATGTCGTAGCGGTCCGCCAGCCGATCGACATCGGCTTCGGTATGACAGGACTCGTCGGCACACAGGACAAGCGGACAGCTGCAATCGGCCAGCGCCTCATCTTCCCCAGCAGGCAGGGGCTGTTCGATCATCTCGACACCGAGGCTTGCGAGATCATCTCCGAGACTTAGAAGCTGCTCCATGGTCCAGGCCTCGTTGGCGTCGATCACGAGACGTGCCCCTGGTGCACCTTCGCGGACGGCACGCGTCCTTTCCATGATGCACTCACCGTCGAGCTTGACTTTGAGCAACGGACGCGTCCGGTTGTAGGCGGCGGCTTTCTTCATGGCTTCCGGAGAATCGATTCCGATGGTCCACGCGGTAACAAGAGAGGAAGGCTCACGCAGGCCGGCGTGCTGCCAGACCGTTCGACCGGCGAGTCGGGCGTCGAGATCCCACAGGGCACAGTCGATCGCATTGCGGGCCGCACCTCTACCCTGCAGATCGTGCCGAGCGGCACCGCCCTCGACCGCCTCGGTGAGACGGGCGATGTCCGCGAGCACCGACTCCACGGTTTCGCCGTAGCGTGCATAGGGAACGCATTCGCCCCTGCCGGTCACACCATCCTGCCCGATCTCGACGACGATGACGCGGGCCTCGTTCTTCGCCCCTCGCGAAATCCTGAAGGGGCGGTCCAGCGGCCAGGTCTCGCGGCGCGCGCTGACGGCTCGCCGATGGCCCGGAAATGTCATGGCGCCAGGGCATCAACGATGAACGAGGCACCATGACGCACTGGATCGCCACACGGCAGGTCGTGTTCGGCGGCAGTCGTCGCGATCTCGCGTCGCGCTTCTTCCTCTCCGAGCGCCGAGGTGTTGATGGAGATAGCGATAACGCGGGCATCAGGAGCGGTCAGTCTGGCCATTCGTTCATTCGCCTCGATACAGTGCCCGAGTGGCGGAAGGGATCGTCCCGGAAGACCGCGCATGTGAGCGCGCGTGGGTTCGTGACACATGACGAGGGCTTCCGCCTGGGCGCCGTGAAGAAGGCCGAGGCTCACCCCGGCAAAGGAAGGGTGGAAGAGCGATCCCTGACCCTCGATGATATCCCAGTGATCGGGATCGTTGGCCGGGGCAAGCCATTCCACTGCCCCGGAAATGAAGTCGGCCACCACCCCGTCGACGGCGATACCGCTCCCGGCGATGAAGATTCCGGACTGTCCGGTCGCCCTGAAGGTCGCCTTCATGCCGCGGTCATGCATCTCGCGTTCGATGGCAAGGGAGGTGAACATCTTGCCCAGGGAACTGTCCGTGCCGACGGTGAGAAGCCGTCTTCCGTTGCGCGGAGTTCCCTTGCCGACCGAAAACTCCCTGGCGCTCTGGCGCACATCGTGGAGCATTCGTCCGTGGCGCCGTGCGGTTTCGGCAATGGCCGGAATGTCCGCAAGTCGCATGTGCATGCCGGCCATGACGTCAAGTCCCGCCTCGAGAGCGTCGATGATCGTGGCGCTCCAGTGATCGGGAATGAACCCTCCGGCATTGGCGACACCCACCAGCATCGTCCGGCACCCGGCGCCTGCGGCCTCGCCGGCCGTCATGTCAGGCAGTCCGAGATCCTGGTTGCAACCGGCAAGACGGATCTGCGCCCTCGCCTTGTCGGGGCGCCATATCCTGACCCCGGTCGCGCCCTTGATCGACAACTCGTCCCGGGCGTCACCCAGAAACAGCAGGTAGGGGGATTCCGCCTCCTTCATGTCTTCCTCCGGCAGGTTGTCACAGGCCCGCCCCGTCCCTTGTCAGTCGCGCCATAGTAATGTCACAGGCGGGCGCCGGACCACAAAACGGCATGAATGACCGTCAGCCCGCGCCAGGCGCCAGACTCGTATCGTCATCGAATCCGGTCTCGAGTGGAACACGTGCGGTCTTCAGGAGCGTCGACATGATGAAGTAAACGCCAACTGTGAAGACGATATCCAGAATCTGCCTGTCGCTGAAAACGCCATCCATCGCACCCAGGGTCTCCGGCCCGATCTCGCTGGCATCGAGCATGTCGTCGACGGCGCGCAGCAGAAGCGATTCCTCCCTTGACCAGCCAGATGCCTCGCTTCCCTCCCGCACCCGGGCGATCCGGACGTCGTCAAGGCCGGCCTTGCGGCCGCGCACCACGTGGTGGCGCCACTCGTAGTCGCACGCGGTGCGGTGGGCCACTCGCAGGATGACGAGTTCCCTCTCCCCGGCATCAAGCGAGGAGGATCTCACGACATGTTCGCGCAAGGGCGCGTAGCTCGCCATGAGTTCCGGATGGCGGGCAATGACCCCGTGAATGTTGAGTGGTTGCCCGATCTTGCGCCGCACATCCACAAGTGCGGGATCCCATGCCGCCGGATCGAGCGGTTGAAGGCGGTGCACTGAACGTGCCGTCATGAACATCTCCAGCCTGTCTCCTGACGGGCGACATTGCCGCCAATCTGATCCGAAAGGAAGGTCACAACACTGCATGACACGCATTGGCTGGCCCCCTACCCTGGAAGCATGGCGCGCGCTCCCTGGACAGATGACGAGAATGACCTGGTCGTGGCCGACTACTTCAGGATGCTGTCTGCCGACCTGAGCGGACAGAGTTACAGCAAGGCCGAACACGCGCGTCAGCTCATGGAACGCCTGGAGAACCGTTCGCAAGCTGCAATTGAGTACAAGCGCCGGAACCTCAGTGCCGTCCTCCAGGGGCTCGGCGACACTTGGCTCTCAGGCTACCTCCCCGCGTACAACGCCCAAGCCTCTCTTGAGGATGCCGTCGCCCGGTGGCTGGCACACAATCCTGACTGGCTGGACTCCATGCCCGCACTGGAGCCAGGCGATGCGGTACCACTCCGGGTTGCGCCGCCGCCAACGCTCACCAACCGTCCTTTGCCGGAAGGTCACGACAAGGTGTCCGGAATCGCTGTCAGGTTCGATGCCGCGGGCCGGGACGAACGCAACCGGGCGCTCGGTCGTCTGGGCGAGCGTCTCGCACTGGCCCACGAACGGGCCGTGCTGACGGGTGCGGGTCGCGCCGACCTTGCCCGTGACGTGCGCTGGGTGTCCCAGGAGGATGGTGACGGCGCCGGATACGACATTGCCAGCTTCACCCCTGATGGCGCGATCCGCCTCCTGGAGGTGAAGACCACGAAGGGATACGCGCGCACCCCCTTCTGGATATCCCGGAACGAACTGGAGGTCGCCAGGGAAAGGCGCTGAATGGAGGCTGTTTCGCCTGTGGGATGTCGCGCGCACGCCACAGGCTTTCGAACTCGCTCCGCCGCTCGAAGCACACGTTTCACTCATGGCCATGCAGTTTCTGGCGGACTTCCGCCAATAGACTGTTCCTGGCGGGTTGGGTCTTGATGTCGCGTGGCGCCTATGGCGACATGGCCGCCCCGATTCGAGGAATGTCCTGACATGGCCCCTCCCCCGCTCGATTCCGATTATGTCCGTTCCTTCTTTCCGGCGCTCAACGACTCCTGGGCCTTCATGGAGAACGCGGGAGGCAGCCTTGTTCCGCACACGGTGATCGAGGCTGTCAGCGCCTACATGAGCGAGTGCCAGGTGCAGCCCGGAGACAACGCTGCGATTGCGCGGGACGCGCGGCAGCGCATGGCGGCCGGTCAGGCGACCGCAGCCGCCATGCTGAATGCTGCACCCGACGAGGTGATCGTTGGCCCCTCGACCACGCGCAACGTCCAGACCCTGGCCATCGCCATGCGCTCCGGATTTCGCGAGAACGACGAGATCATCGTCACCAACCTCGACCACGAAGCCAACAACAACCATTGGCGACGTCTTCGCGATCATGGCCTGCGCATCAGGGAATGGCAGGTCAACCCGGAGACGGCGGAACTTGAAACTGGCTCCCTGGAGCCGCTGCTCAACGAAAGAACGAGGCTGGTCTGCTTTTCCCATTGTTCCAACATCACCGGTGGCCCCAACCCGGTGCGCGAGATCACTGCACTGGTGCATGCCGCCGGCGCCCAGGTCTGCATTGATGGGGTCGCGATGGCGCCGCACGCATCCATCGATGTCCACGAGCTCGATGTCGACTACTATCTCTTCAGTCTTTACAAGACGTTCGGCCCACATCTTGGTGTCATGTATGGAAAGCGGGAACATCTTCTCTCGCTGCCTGGGCAGTACTTCCATTTCCACGCCGAGGACGACATCCCGCTCAAGCTCAACCCCGGGGCGCCCAATCACGAGCTGACGGCGGGGACGGCCGGAGTCGGCGCCTATCTCGATGCCCTGGCCGAGCACCATCTCGATGATCCGGCCAGCGATGCGGTCATCCGCTATCGCCAGGTCTTCGCCCTGATCAGGGATCACGAGTCAGCCCTCTGCGACCGGTTTCTTTCGTGGGCCGCGGATCATCCCCGGATCCGCCTCGTGGGCCGCCGGCGGGCCGGCAACGCCGGGCGGGCGCCCACATTCAGCTTCATCATCGACGGCATGGCCAGCCAGCGGGTTCCGGCCTTGCTGGAGTCGCGCGGCATCGTGGCGGGAGCCGGTGACTTCTATGCGCCCAGAGTGCTGGAAGCGACGGGAATCGACCCGGAGGACGGCGTCGTTCGATGCTCCCTCGTCCACTACAACACGGCAGACGAGGTGGACCGCCTCACCATGGCCCTGGATGCCATCATGGCGGAAAACCGCCCATGACCTCTCTCGAGACCCTGCAGGCGGCCGAGCGGCTCGTGCGCTGTCACGTGCCCGAAACCCCGCTTCATCACTGGCCGCTGCTCAGCCGGCGCAGCGGCGCCGAAGTCTGGGTCAAGCATGAGAACCACACCCGGATCGGTGCCTTCAAGATCCGCGGCGGACTCGTCTACATGGAGAATCTCAAGGAACGCGAACCCGATGTTCGAGGTGTCATCGCGGCCACCCGGGGCAATCACGGCCAGAGCGTCGCCCTGGCGGCAGACCTCTCCGGAGTCCCGGCAACCATCGTCGTGCCGCACGGCAATTCCGTCGAGAAAAACAAAGCGATGCGTGCACTTGGTGCGGAACTGATCGAACATGGCCACGATTTTCAGGAGGCCCTGGTTCACGCCCGGGATCTCGCCCGACGCGACGGCCTTCACATGCTGGCATCGTTTCACGATGACCTCGTCTGCGGGGTCGCAAGCTACGGGCTCGAGATCTTCCGCACGCACGACGATATCGACACGGTCTATGTGCCGATCGGTCTGGGCTCAGGCCTGTGCGGTACCCTGAGGGCGCGCGATGCGATGGCGTCTGGCGCCGCGGTGGTCGGCGTCGTGGCCGAAAACGCTCCCTGCTACGCCCGTTCCTTTGCCACCGGCACGCCCGTCACCACCAACCACTGCGACACCATCGCCGACGGCATGGCAGTGCGTGTTCCCCACGATGACGCGGTGGGCGAGATTAACGCTGGCGCCGAGCGAATCGTCACCACGAGCGAGGACGATATCCGGGCCGCCATGCGGCACTACTTCACCGACACCCACAACGTGGCGGAAGGCGCCGGCGCTGCCCCCCTGGCGGCCCTCCTGGCAGAGCGCGACCGCATGGCAGGTCGCAAGGTCGTCCTCGTCCTTTCGGGCGGCAACATCGACCGCGATCTCTTTGCCCGAATCCTCCAGGACACCTGAACCCTTCCCGGCACGTCAGAGCAGGAGCAGGGCCCCAAGGGCGAGGAAGACGAAGAAGCCCACGACATCCGTCACCGTGGTGAGGAAGACACTCGCGGCAATCGCGGGGTCGATACCGAACCTCTCGAGCACCAGGGGCGTGGCGGCGCCGATGAATCCGGCAACAGCAAGGTTCGCCACCATGGCCATGGCGATGACGGCGCCAAGCAGGGGACTCTGAAACCACACCCAGGCGACAAGCCCGGTGATCACGGCGAAGAGCACGCCGTTCAGGGACCCGACGAGTATCTCCTTGCCGATTACCCTCAGTCCGTTGGCCCGGGTGAGATCCCTCGTCGCCAGCGCCCGGACCGCCACCGTCATCGTCTGGGTGCCGGCATTGCCCCCCATCGAGGCGACAATGGGCATGAGGATCGCGAGGGCAACGATCTCCTTGATGGTGCCTTCGAAGATGCCGATGACCACGGAGGCCAGCACTGCGGTCCCGAGATTGATGAAAAGCCACCAGAAGCGCTTGCGCGTGGTGTCGATCACCCCCTGATTGAGGTCGGTGCCTGCCACACCGCCAAGGCGAAGCACATCCTCCTCCGATTCCTCGCTCAGCACGTCCACCATGTCATCGAAAGTGATGGTTCCCAGCAGCCTGTCATTGCCGTCGACGACAGCCACCTCGGAGAGCCCGTACTGCTGGAAAAGCCAGGAGACTTCTTCCTGGTCGGTATCGGCCTTCACGGTCAGGGGCTCGCTCTCGACGAGCGATGTCAGTCCGACCTGACGGCCGCTGCGGATCAATGTTGCCAGCGCGATGACGCCGAGTGGCCTGTGGCCGGGGTCGACGACAAAGACCGCATAAAACTCATCGGGAAGATCGCCTGCGGCCCTCAGATGGTCGATGGTCTGACCGACGCTCCAGAATGCCGGCAGGGCCACGACATCATGGCGCATGAGGCGCCCGGCACTGTCCTCAGGAAAGGTGAGTCCCTGCTCCACCGCCCGGCGTTCCGGCGCCGGCACTGCTTCCAGCACTTCCCGGCGGACCGCGCCATCAAGATCGGCAATGACATCGACGGCATCATCGGAATCGAGCTTTCCCACCAGCCGGGCAAACGTCTCGAGGCCGAGTTGCTTGCGTATGTCGTCGAGAACGGCGTCATCGAGATCGGGGAGGATCTCGGCGTCGATGTCCGGACCGAGGGCCTCGATGACCACCCGGCGCTGCGCGCCGCCCATCTGCTCGAGGAGATCAGCCTTGTCGGCGGCATGCAGGGGCACCACGAGCGCCTCGAGACGCACCAGATCCTCCGCATCGACGGCATCGATGATCGCCCGAAGGAGATCGGGATTCAGACCGTAGAGATTCTGGACTGCCTGTGATGAGGTGTCAGTCATGGCACACGTCCCCTGAGCTCATTCCGGGCGCGTGTGCTGAAATGGTGCGGTCGAGAAGACTCGAACTTCCACGGGCTCTCGCCCACAGCGCCCTCAACGCTGCGCGTCTACCAATTCCGCCACGACCGCATTGACGGGCAGGCCCGCACCTATAGCCAATCCTCCCGTACGCCGCAAGCCGATGCGCCGGCACCAAAGCCATTGCGCCACGCCGCGCAATCTCCTACCGTTTTCTCGTCAATGCTTCTCGGGTCCCGCTTTGTCGGGTCGCCCGTCGAATACAACAGCCCTTGATCCGGTTCGGGTAGCTCCCGTGCCCGGCGAATAGGCGGGAACACTCTCACCTGAGAAGCGTTGACAACGGCCCGGCACCAGCTCGGCCGTTCATCAACGAGCGAGGCGGGAGACTCCAATGCTGCATTGTCCAAACTTCGTTTGTCGGCTTTCGAGCCTGGCGGTGATCACGGTCGCGCTGGTGATTGCCACACCCGCTTTTCCCGATGAGCTGCCCGATGGAGCGTCTGACCTGCGTCAGATGATGGTTCACATCCGAGACAGCTATGCCAGGCTCTACGAGCGAAGGCAGTACCGGGAACGCTGGGAGGCGGCACAGGAGTCGATGCAAAGCACCTGCCATCCCGGTGTCGGCGGCGGGGAGCGTGACTCTGTGCTCAGGCGATGGAAGGGCTGCCCGACCGGGCCTCGCGATTGACAGAATTCTGGGGACGCACAGACTCACCCCGCTATCCGACAAGTGTTTCCTCAGGTGCCTTTCGGCGGACCTGCCAAGGAAGCAGTTCCTTCTCGTCCTGCTTCAAGGTGCAGTCGCCCCATTCATACCGACAGTCACGGTCACCAGCAGGTGCTGGGATCGGTTTCAACGCTTCGATGTCTTCTGTGGCGAGCTCCCGAATGTGCGCCTCCCATTTCTCGCGGATGAGCCATTGGCGAAGCACACGGATGTCCAGCGCTCAGGTCTGGATCTTGGAATCTTCCAGCCGTCGCGCCACGTCCTGAGCGAAGCCGATCTTCAGGCTGTTCTCCGGGAGCCCGACGAGATAGAGGAAACCCTGTCGTCCTTGATCGCCTACCTTGCTGCGCGCCATGCTTCAAGCCCGCCATCCCGCGAAGCAGTCGTCGTCCTTCGCCCGGCTGGAGGGTGTCAAGAAATGGATACAACCCCGCGCACTTGATATCGGGTGCTTCCCGCGAGGCCAATGCGGTCGTGGTGTCTCCGGAATTCAGTCGTCGTTCAACCGTTCTCTGACCCAATCGTGAAATTCCTTCACGAAGATCTCCTGTGGCACCAGCACGCCGGACTTGTGCCGGTTTGAGCGCAATCCCATCTGGTTGATCTCGCTTGCCCTGCCATCTTCGCGAACCACGGTTTCACCGAGTTCGATCAACTTTTCCACCGAGAAAGCGGGATGCTCCATGGTTTTCGGCGGGACCAGCCACGACACCGTGAGTTGGGTGCGCTCCGGGCCGGTGGGAAGCAAATGTACCAACCTGGCGTAGTCCACGTGTGTGACCACATAGCCACTCGGCGGGAAGACGCCGAACGTCGCTCCGGCACTCTGCTCGCGTTCGGTAAGTCCTTCGAACCACGGCAGTTCGGTTTTGCCGCCAACATTCCACGTGACGGCTCCCTCAATGAGGGGTGAACTGGTGTCGCCATCTCCACGCACGACATTGCCGGTTGCCAGCCCCTCGCGAAACTGGGGCACGATGCGGCAGAGTTCCGGGTGCACGATGGGACAATGGAGGCACTCATTGAAGTTGTCCCAGAACGCCTTCCAGTTGCACTCGAGGTCCAGTGTCAAGGTATGCGCGGTGACGGTCTCTCCCAGGTTCCAGTTGGCCAGGAGGGCGGGAGTGTCGGCGAGTGCCTGGTCGCCGAACGGAGCCGCACTTTCGTCCAGATTGATGAAGACAAATCCAGCCCATTCCCCGACGGCGACGTCATAGAGCGGAAAACTGGAGGTATCGAAGCCTCCGCCCTCGAGGCGCCAGGGTGTTGCTGTCAGCTCCCCTTCCAGCGAGTAGGTCCATGCATGATAGGGGCACACGATTCGCCGCCCGCGAAAGTTCCCACGCGATTTCTGGCAAAGAATCGAGCCGCGGTGTCGGCAGGTATTGTGAAAGGCCCGCAACCGGTGATCCTTGCCACGGGTCACGATGACGCTCTGGTCACCGACCTCGACCACCTGATAGTCCCCGACTGCCGCTATCTTGTCCGCCCTTCCGACCAACAACCACTCCTTGTGCCAGATCTGCCTCAACTCACGTTCGTGGTGAACTCGATCGTAGTAGAAGGCGCTCGGCAACGTGGCCACGACCTCGTCAAGTCGAACGTGGGTTTCCGGCATGCTGCCCTGCAATCCGCTGGAGAGGACGGTTTTGCGAAACGATAGTGCTCCGTCGTGGCCTTTGCAATTCCGTCCGGGATGCATGCGGTGTTCCTGCCGTCGCGGCTTCCAAGGGGACGGAAGGCGTGTCGCGGTTTACTTGACCCTCTGGATGTATCGTGGCGGGGTTGCAGCGCCTTCCGGGACAGCGACACCCCAGCGACTTGAACGGCGTACCTTTGAAACGCTGTTGAAGACGGTCAGGCTGGCGGCCGCACCGATCCCGGGTCCGCGGTCCTCGTCACAGGGTGAGTGCCTGTTTCAGGTCGTCGTGCTCGAAGGCGCTGGCCATGCGGTCGATCCCGGCGGTGCGCGCGCCAGCCTCCTTCGCGGTGTCGCGCCAGGTTGCGGTCACGGTCGCGACTTCCTTGATGACCGAGCGCGCCTGCGCCAACGTCAGTGCGAAGAACCCGGCGGCTTCCTCCAGGAGATCGAGTGAACAGGTCCCCTCGTCAAGGTCGATGTTGGTCGTCAGCACACGCGCCTTGAGGTCCGTGGGTACCGGATTGAGGTCGTAGGCAGGAGAAAGTGACCACCCTGTTCGGCCCTGCCACAGGAAACCGTGGTTGCGCAGGTGATCGTCGACATTCGAGATCAGCACATTGAAGACCACGCGCCGATAAAGGGCATGGGCGTCACTTGTTCCCCGGGCGCCATGTTCCGCGAGAACATCGACGATCTCGGGGTAGCTTCCGCGCTCGCCATCTCGTGCGCCCGTCATCGCCATGGCTGACAGGAAGGGAATGCGGACCGCGCCATGGCGATCGAACCGCCGTGACAGCAGGACTCTCCGGCCAGCGACGTCAATCAGATCATGCGTGGGCGTGGCAATGCCGGCCAGACCGGCCAGACGCAGCGCAATCTCCTCCCAGGTTTCCATGCTGTACTCGTCGGTTTCCTTCGGAAACTTGGCGATTGCGAGGCAGCCGTGCCGGTCGATGACCGACGCCTTCGGGCGCGCACCCCCAAGGGAAGAGCCGGGCGCGAAGATCATCCGGAGATCCTCGTCGGTCTCCTCGTCGCGAAGAATCCGGTCGGTGATCGCAAGCAGGCGGCCAAGCGCGACCAGAGCCGGCACCCCCGCACGGACCGGAGCCTGGAACGTATCGTCCCCGGATCGACGGAAGCGTAATGCTCCTTGCCGAGTCCCGTCAGCCACGCCAAGGAGATAGTCGCTTTCCAGGAGCGTGCGAACGGCCCGTCCTTCACGTTTCGCAAGGCGGCGCTCGGCGCGTTGCATCAGTCGGCGGCCCCAGGTGTCGGGCGCTGAATCGCCAATGGAACCGAAGGTCGCAAGCCCGTCGGGCGGCACGAAGTTGCCGCGCCCCAGGGTGAGGGCAGGCTCCAGCGAGAACTTGTCAGGGTCTTCCAGCCAGGCGTCGTCATAGCCAAAGATGATGGTCTCCGTGCCACGGACGCGACTGCTCCGCGCCAGTCCGACCGGCCGGGTGCGGCCATCAAGATCGATATGGATCTCGAAGTCAGCCATTGCGGGATGATCCGGCCGGGCGCCTGAGATGGACATGTCTGGGCAGGTCGGCTCTGGCCATGGCCTGTCCGACACTGTCATTGCTGATGTCGGCAAGTCGGCTCAAGCCGTCGAGCAAGCCGAGCGCCTGCAGGACACCAGCGTAGATGCCGATGCTGACACGGGAGTCACCAGCCTCGACCCTTTGAAGGGTGGAGCGGGACGTAAAGGCGCGTTCCGCGACGACCGCCATGGGCAGTCGCCGCCGGCGCCTGGCATCACGGATATCCGCACCAAGCGTGCGCAAGGCCCGCCGCACGCCGGCGGAAGGATTGTGAGGAGTTGGCATGTGAAACCTTCATATGACCAAACGGACTGATATGTAGCAGGAAGCTTACAGTTCTGTCACGCGAATCCGGAGGGGACCGCCTGTCATCATCGCGAATCGCCGGTTCTTGCCTCCCCGGCCCGGATGGTGCTGAAAGGTCACTGTGGTCTAGGTGTGCGCTGTGAGCGCCGGGCATGCTCACTCGGCTTCAGCAAGGAGCGCCAGGAGAGGCCGGTTGATGTAGAGGTTTTCGCGTCCCGCCCTGATTTCTTCGAGGATACCTTCGGCTGCGAGGAACTTTAGGTAGACGGCGGCCGTCTGACGTCTGGCAATGTTTGAGGCCACCACATCGCTGATTCGGCAGTAGGGTTGCACGAAGATCAATTCGATCAGTTCGCGGGAATATGTTTTTGGCAGATCCTGGCGCATTGCAGCGGCCGTCTCGTCGAGAAGATCCCGGATCGCGTTGATTCTTCCCGTGGTCCATTCGGCTGTCGTCCTGACAGCCTCGAGAATGAGAAGGATCCAGGCTTCCCAGGCGTGCCGGGTCGTCACCTCACGCAGATACCGGTAGTAGAGCGCCCTGTTCCGGATGATGTGCCGGCTGAGGTAGAGCACGGGAATGTCGAGCAGGCCCTTGTCGACGAGATAGAGCAGGTTCAACACGCGTCCTGTCCGACCGTTTCCGTCAACGAACGGGTGAATGGCCTCGAACTGATAATGCATGACAGCAAGCCGGATCAGCGGGTCGAGTTCTCCGCCTTCGTGAATGTAGTGCTCCCAGTTCGCCAGCTTTCGCCGGAGAAGGTCCTCTCCCTCGGGCGGAGTGTAGATGATCTCGCCGGTTGCATCATTGATCAACGTGGTTCCAGGCGTACTGCGAACATCGAGTTCAACTGCCTTGATCGTTCGACAGACTTCGACCGCCATGGCGGTCGAAACCGGTCTGCGTTTCAGCATCGTGAATCCGCGGTGAAGCGCCGTGCGGCAACGCAGAGCCTCTCTGGTGGCCGGGTCCGCCCGACCCGCCGCGTCGTTGGCATGGCGGAACAGCCGGTCGGTCGTCGTGACGATGTTCTCGATCTCGGAATTCGCCTGCGCTTCAAGCAGAGGGATCGAGTTGATCAGCATTGCCTGGTTCGGGATAAGCCTCCCGGACACCCGGAGCTCTTCCAGTGCCGTGCGCGCAGCAATGCAGCTGCGAAGGATGGCGTGTGTCTCGGTTTGAAATGCCGGTGGCAGGTTCGGAAGGTCATTGAAGGGACGACCGGGATCGAAGGTCATGTCGATGCGCTCTCCGGGCATGTCGATACCATCGACATGTGCCTTTGACGTGTCGATGAAATGCAAATGCATTGACATATAGGACCGTGGCGAGGGTATGCGCCATCGGTCGGAAATGGATGCAGGCGGACTTGGGAGACGTTCACCGAGTATTGCCGGTGTCGTGCCCGGTCATACCGTTGGACGGATGGTCATGTCGATACTGTCGACATGTGTCGTTAACGTGTCGATGAAACGCAGATCTTTCGACATGTACAACTGAGGTGTGAGGGTGAACCAATGATCGGGTGCGGGCAGGTTCCGGGTGGTATGGGTGATCTGCTAGGTTGGCGCCCATGACATCTGTTCGCTGGAAGGTGAGCGGCCGGCTGGTGGACTATCCGGATGCCGTGCGGTTCATGGAGGAGGCGGCTGCCGGCATTCGCGCCGGCGAAACGCCGGAGACCGTGTGGCTGCTCGAACATCCGAGCCTCTTCACGGCGGGAACGAGTGCGCGCGATGACGAACTCATCGATGCCGGAGACATTCCGGTCTACCGCACCGGGCGTGGCGGCCGCTACACCTGGCATGGACCGGGACAGCAGGTTGCCTACGTCATGCTCGATCTCGTCCGCCGGGGACACGACCTGCATGCCTTTGTCCAGGATCTTGAAACCTGGATCATCCGGACGCTGGAGTGTTTCGGAGTGACGGGTCAATGCCGCCGGGACCGCGTCGGGGTCTGGGTGGTCGACCCGTGCGGACGCGAGGACAAGATCGCGGCCATCGGCATACGCGTGCGCCGCTGGGTGACATATCACGGGATCAGCATCAACCGAGCCCCGGATCTGGCGCCTTATGGCCGCATCGTGCCCTGCGGCATCCGGTCTCACGGCGTGACATCCCTGGAGGCGCTCGGTATCGAGGTTGAAGGCGATGCGTTGCGCACGGCCATGGAAGAGACGTTCCGGGACGTGTTTCACAAGGGACATATATAGGAGAGTCACATTCATGCGGCCCACCGATCCGTTTCACGGTTCGCAGGCCCGCTCGATGCGGCAACCTCCCCGTGCAGCAGCGCCTGTCCCCGACGCCGTATGGTGCGGGCCGCGTTCAGGTCCGCATGATCCGCATGGCCACAGGCCACGCATTCGAATGTCCTGCCCCGGCGCGAAGCGGCGTTCACCGCGCCGCATTCGGCGCAGGACTGGCTGGTGTAGGCCGGATTGACAACCACGACGCGCGGAGCCTTGTAGTCGAGCATCGCCCGCAAGCCGCCCCAGCCGGTGGCGAGGATCTCGCGGTTCAGCTCGGCTTTCGCCTTCACGTTCGTCCCAGGGTGCTCGACCGTTCCCTTCGCTCTTCGCGTCATGGCCCCGACGCTTGAAACGGGGCCGTCCGGCGTGCCCGGAGAAGAACGCCTGCCAGGCATCCGCCTGGTACTTGAGTGTAACGTACCGGCGCGAACGGCATCTCCTGCAGCCACGGCGTGACACGTCGAAGTTGCGTGAAGGTCTTGCCGAGCGTGAAGAACGACACGCCTGGCAGCCGGTCCGCTCCCGCCAGTCTCGCCGCCGCAACAAGCTGCTCCTGCTGATCGAGAATCGTGTTCCAGACGAAGCGGCACGCGCCGGCGGTGGCCGCAAGCTTGCGCGCCTTCGCCCGGCTGCCGGGGAGCAACCGGTAGATGACTTGCCGATACTCGTGAGTATCCTGAGCCACGCGCGGTCGGCCCTCCATTGGCCGTTTGGTGGGGCGGGGCAGGCGACCCCAAGCCACACGCGCATCACCCCTCGTGAACGCCCGGAAGTCAAGGCGATCATGGTGACTTTCCTATATAATTCCCATTCACAACGTGGGGCGTTGAGCGAAACCGCACGCCACCTCTTGCGCGAACGGCTCCCATGCGACCGTCTCGACGACGGCCAGCGGAGGCCCCTGTTCCAGGAGGCCCAGCATGGTCTCGATGTCCTCCCGGCTGCCGGCAAGGACCGCCTCCACCGAACCGTCGCTGCGGTTGCGAACCCAGCCGTCAAGACCGAGATCGCGCGCTTCCTCGCGTGTCCAGGCCCGGTACCACACGCCCTGTACGCGGCCGGTGACCGTCACGTGCACCCGCCGCTCGTGGCCCGGACCGGTGGTCATCGCGCGGCGTATTCGAGGAGTGTGGAATCAACGGAAACCGAGTCGCCGACAGTGACATGGACCTTGGCGATTTCGCCGGAGCGCTCCGCCCGCAGCACGTTCTCCATCTTCATGGCGTCAATGACGACGAGCATCTGACCCGTCTCGATTACGTCACCTTCCCCGACCGCAAGATCGACGATCCGCCCTGGCATTGGCGAGGTGACAAGACGGGAGAGATCGGCAGAGGGTCTTGCCGGCATCCGTGACAACAGCTTCGCCGCCCCGCCCGAAAGAACTGTCATCTGCTCGCTGACGCCGGCATGCGAGAGTTCCCAGGAGGTCCCCTTGCGCAGCACCTGGACGACGGCGGGGAGACCTTCCACCTCACCCTGAAACAGTGTCTGGCCCGGACTCCAGGAACTCGTCACCGCGATGTCGCGCTCGCCGTTCCTCCAGACGATGCCGTCCCCGGTCAACCGGGCCGACACCTCGAACTCTTCGCCGGGGAACTGCACGACCCAGTCACGGGCCATCGACTCCGGCTCACGCATTGTCCCCGTGATCCTCCGGTCACGCTCGAGAACCCTGAGGTGGGCAAGAAGGCCCACACTGGTCAGCACCGTTCTTTCGCGCTCCGTCACGGGCGCGCCGGAAAAGCCTTCAGGCCAGGTGCGATCGATGAAGGCGGTCGTCATGTCGCCTGCGGCAAACTGCGGATCACGCATGATTGCCGCCAGAAAGTCGATGTTGTGCTGAACGCCCCTGATCTCGAAGGAATCAAGGGCGTGGCGCATCCCGGCAATGGCGGCCCGCCGGTCCTCGCCATGCACCACCAGCTTCGCGATCATGGGATCGTAGAACATCGTCACCTCGGACCCCTCCTCCACGCCACTGTCGATCCTCAGAGACCGGGTGGTCTGCGGAGGCCGGTAGGTGCGCAGGCGGCCGATCGACGGCAGAAATCCGCGCCGAGAGTCCTCGGCGTAGATTCGTGCCTCGATGGACCACCCGTCGATGCCGACATCGTCGGCCGTGAAGGCGAGGGGTTCGCCGGCGGCGATACGGATCATCTGTTCAACGATATCGACTCCGGTGATGAACTCCGTCACCGGATGCTCGACCTGGAGACGGGTGTTCATCTCCATGAAGTAGAAGCTCCTGTCGGGGTCGACGACAAACTCGACCGTGCCGGCAGAGCGGTAGTTGACAGCGCGCGCCAGGGCACATGCTTCTCCGGCCATGGCCCGACGCGTCTCCTCGTCGATGAGCGGGCTCGGAGCTTCCTCGATCACCTTTTGATGACGCCTCTGGATCGAGCACTCCCGCTCGTTGAGGGCCACCACGGCGCCGTGGTTGTCGGCCAGCAGCTGGATTTCGACATGGCGTGGGCGTGTGATGAACTTCTCGAGGAAGACCCTGGTATCGCCGAAGGCAGTGGCGGCTTCCGATTGCGAGGACCGGAACCCCTCGACGAGTTCATCGTCATCGCCAACCACCCGCATTCCCTTGCCGCCGCCGCCGGCCGCCGGCTTGATCATGATCGGGTACCCGATGTCGAGGGCAGCCGCGAGGGCCTCGTCGACACCACTGGTCTCGGAAGCGCTGCCGGGAACCACACTCACCCCCGCCGCTTCGGCGATCCTCTTGGATTCGATCTTGTCGCCCATGGCGGCAACGGCGCTGGCAGGCGGACCGATGAAGACGGCGCCCGCGGCCTCGACCGCCTCGACGAAGCGGGCGTTCTCGGCAAGAAAGCCGAAACCGGGGTGGACCGCTTCCGCGCCCGATCTCACGAGGGCATCAATGATTCTGTCGATGACAAGGTAGCTCTCCCCAGGCGGCGGCGGTCCGATTGGAAAGGACTCATCAGCCATCCGGACGTGGAGCGCATCTTCGTCGGCCTGTGAATGAACCGCGACCGTGGCGATACCCAGCGCCCGGCACGTTGTGATGATCCGGCAGGCGATTTCCCCCCGGTTGGCGATGAGAATTCGGTTGAACACGTCGAGATACCACCTTGATTACAGGGGAATGTTATCGTGTTTCTTCCACGGGTTGCTCAACTCCTTGCCACGCAGCATGCGAAGCGCGTTGCACAGTCGCCTGCGTGTATTGCGCGGCATGATGACGTCGTCGACGAACCCCCTCGAGGCGGCGACGAAAGGATTGGCGAAGCGCTCCTGGTACTCTGCCGTACGAGCCTCCATGCGTCCGGGATCGTCAAGATCGGAACGGAATATGATCTCGACCGCCCCCTTCGATCCCATGACCGCCACCTCCGCAGTCGGCCAGGCGTAGTTGATGTCGCCACGCAGGTGCTTCGAGGCCATGACGACATAGGCACCGCCATAGGCCTTGCGCGTGATGCAGGTGAGTTTCGGGACCGTTGCCTCGGCGTAGGCATAGAGGAGTTTCGAACCGTGCTTGATGATCCCGCCGTGCTCCTGATCGGTTCCGGGCAGGAATCCCGGAACGTCGACGAAGGTGATAATCGGAATGTTGAAGCAGTCGCAGAAGCGAACGAAGCGCGCTGCCTTGCGCGCTGCCTCGATATCGAGGCAGCCAGCCAGCACCATGGGCTGGTTGGCGACAAGGCCCACCGTCGAGCCTTCCATGCGGGCGAACCCGACAACGATGTTGGCCGCGTGGGCCGGCTGGATCTCGAAGAAGTCCTGCTCGTCCACCACCCTCGTAACGAGTTCCTTGATGTCGTAGGGCTTGTTCGGATTGGAAGGCACCAGGGTATCCAGGGCAGGTTCGACCCGGTCGAAGGGATCGGAGGTTTCGAGTACCGGGGGGTTCTCGCGATTCGAGGCCGGCAGGAAATCCACCAGGCGCCGCGTTTGCGCCAAGGCCTCGACGTCATTGTCCCAGGCGAGGTCCGCCACGCCCGACCGCGTGGTGTGGGTTACGGCGCCGCCGAGATCCTCGTGGCTGACAATCTCGTGGGTCACCGTCTTCACCACATCCGGACCGGTCACGAACATGTAGGAGGTATCCTTCACCATGAAGATAAAGTCGGTCATCGCCGGGGAGTAGACCGCCCCGCCAGCACAGGGTCCCATGATCAGCGACACCTGTGGCACGACCCCGGAAGCAAGGACGTTGCGCTGGAACACCTCGGCATATCCGGCAAGGGAATCCACGCCCTCCTGGATGCGCGCTCCGCCACTGTCGTTGAGTCCGATCACCGGAGCCCCCACCTGCAGGGCCCGGTCCATGATCTTGCAGATCTTGGTGGCGTGGGATTCCGAAAGCGATCCTCCGAACACGGTAAAGTCCTGGCTGAAGACGAAGACCAGGCGGCCGTTGATGGTGCCCCAACCAGTGACGACACCGTCGCCTGGCACCTTGTGGTCGGCCATGCCGAACTCCGCCGAGCGATGTTCTACAAACATGTCCCATTCCTCGAAGGAGCCTTCATCCAGGAGCAGTTCGATGCGTTCGCGTGCGCTCAGTTTTCCCTTTGCGTGCTGACGGGCAATGCGCCCCTCACCACCCCCTTCCCGGGCGCGGGCGCGGCGCCCCGTCAGTTCACCGATCACATCCTGCATCGTCCGGATCCGCCTGATTGAGATCACCGGCCAGCATACCAAGGATCATGCCTGCTGACGAAGCAGACGGAGAAAACGCTCAGCCTTACAAATGTCCGTTTGCCTGACATCCAGCCGGCGTCGTGCTTCGGCGTCATCTCCCCACACCTCGAGGGACCACAGATCGTCGAGGGAGCCGGCGCGAAAGGCCTCCCCGGCGCCCAGGCGTCCTGCAAGGAGCGCCAGGGCAATGACGAGGGAGCCGGTGGCGCTTGCGATACTGTGGATCGCAATGAGGTGGAAGCTGTCGAGGTCCTCAACCACCGACCGAAAGGCGTTGATCGACTCCGGGGGTTGTTCCAGCGGCATGATTCCGGTGGTGACGGCGAGTGCCGCACCGTGCTCTGCCGCGATCCAGTCGACAAGGGGCTGCCAGCACGCCACCTGGCGGCTGACCAGTTCCACCGGATGATCGGCACGAAAACACACGAGATCGCTCATTCCCCAAGCCAAGAGACCGGCGATGACGCGTGCGGGTTCGGGCGCAACCCGGTCAATGGCCGTGGAAGCAAGACGCATCATGGGCATGGTCAAAGGATCGATGCGGTCTCCCTGACATGCCCACTCCCCGGCAATGGCGTCGCCAAGGGGCTTTGAGGGAACGCGAAGGGGACGTCGTGCTGGTGTCATCACTGGCCGGCCGTCAAGTTCGATACGAAAGTCCCCTTCACGCCCGGCAACACCGGTGTCCGCATATCGCCGCTTCAAGAGCCATCCCCGTCCACGCTGAATCCGAGCATCTCCCAGCTCTCCTGCAGGTCCTGCGGCAAGGCGCACCCGAGGTTCAGCATGCCGCCCTCGGGGTGTGGCAGGCAAAGCGACTGCGCGTGGAGGTGGAGGCGCCGGGCGGGCGAGATCCGTCCCGGTGTGCGGCTGCCGTACTTGCCGTCTCCGAGAATGGGATGGCCGATGGCGGCGCAATGCACCCTGAGCTGGTGGGTGCGCCCGGTCAGCGGACGCAGTTCCAGCCATGTGACGACGCGACCGGCGCTTGCGACGATGCGCGCGCACGTCACCGCGCGCCGGCCACCTTCTTCGGCAACCTCGACTCGCTCGCGCCCCGGCCTACCTCTCTTGACGAGCGGCATGACGAGGCGGCCGTCCCGCGGCAGGTCCGGAACACCGACGACGAGTGCCCAGTACGTCTTTTTGACCTTGCCGTCCCTGAAGCAGGCCTGCAGGGCGCGCGCCGCCGGAGCATGGCGAGCGACAAGCAGGATGCCGCTGGTCTGCCTGTCGAGGCGATGAACCAGGCGTGGCCTCTCCGCCGCACCAAATCGCAACCCGTCCAGCAGGGCGTCGAGGTGACGGGACAGTCCGCTGCCGCCCTGCACGGCAAGACCAGCCGGCTTGTCAATGGCAATGATCCAGTCGTCCACGTGAATGACCCGCGCAGCAATGTCCTCAAGATCACGGCTGTCGGGTGACCGGCGGACCGTTTCTGTCGCCGCAGGAGCCGCAGGAAGGGGAGGCAGTCGAACCGTCTGGCCAGCCTGCAACCTGGCTCCTGCACCGCACCTTCCGCCGTCGAGACGAATCTGGCCCGTACGCAGGAGTTTCGAGAGATGTCCGTGGGTGACATGGGGAAAGCGCTGGCGGAACCAGCGATCAAGCCGCACGCCGGCATCGGAGTCTGCGACCGTGAGATGGGTGACTGCCGTCATGCGAGAATCACGCGCATGAGGCGCAGTCCTGCCAGCAGTGCCAGGACCGAGAACACCACCGAGGCAACGACATAGAGGATCGCAAGGGAGTTGAACCCGCGCTCGAACTCGCTCACCACGTCAAGGGAAAAGGCCGAGAACGTCGTGAAGGCTCCGAGAAAGCCGGTGGCGAGAAAGAGCCTCATGTCTCCGGGAGGCGTCCAGGCGGCTGACAGCAACCCGACCAGAACCCCGAGAAGGAAGGATCCCACGACATTGACGATGAGAGTGCCCCAGGGAAATCCACCTCCCAGCAGGGCCGCAGCACCGGCCGTCACGAGATAGCGGCCCACCGCGCCCAGCGCGCCGCCGGCGGCAACGAGGAGACAGGCCTTGATCACCCGTCCTCTCCTGCCTGCTGGCGCAGCCGCGCCCAGTAGGCAAGGCGTTTTGTGATTTCTCGCTCAAATCCCCGTTCCACCGGTCGGTAGAACTGCTGCCTCCCCATACCCTCCGGGAAGTAGTCCTGACCGGAAAACGCAGTCGGGGTGTCATGGTCATAACGGTATCCCTCGCCGTAGCCGAGATCCTCCATGAGGCGCGTCGGCACATTGAGAATGATCTTGGGCGGCATCGGGCTTCCTTCGACCCTGGCGCTCTTCGTGGCGGCGGAAAAGGCGCGGTAGGCGGCGTTGGATTTGGGAGCGGTGGCGCAATAGAGAACCGCCTGGGCAATGGCCAGTTCCCCTTCGGGCGATCCGAGGAAGGCAAAGGCATCCCGGGCAGCCACCGCCTGGGTGAGCGCCGCGGGATCGGCGAGACCGATATCCTCGACCGCCATGCGGATGACACGGCGGGCAACAAAGAGTGGATCCTCACCCGCCTGGAGGATGCGGGAGAGCCAGTAAAGAGAGGCATCCGGATCCGATCCCCGGACCGACTTGTGAAGGGCGCTGATAAGGTTGTAGTGGCCCTCCTCGGCCTTGTCGTAGACGGGAACCCGGCGCTGTACCACCTCCGCCAGACCCTTTCGGTCCAGAGGCGACGGCACTTCGAGAGAGAGAAGTTCCTCTGCGATGTTGAGCAGGAAGCGGCCGTCACCATCTGCCATCGCGGCAAGGGCCAGACGGGCATCGTCGTCCAGCGGAAGATTGCGTCGCCGGAGTTTCTCGGCCCGGCACAGAAGTTGGCCCAGCGCGTCCAGGGACAGCCTCTCCAGCACCATCACCTGGCACCGCGACACCAGGGCCTGGTTGACTTCGAAGGAGGGGTTTTCGGTGGTCGCACCGACAAGAACGACGGTGCCGTCCTCGACGAAGGGCAGCATGGCGTCCTGCTGTGCCTTGTTGAAGCGATGGATTTCATCGACAAACAGCAGTGTGCCAAGTCCGGTAGCGCGCCGCGAACGGGCTCGTTCGAAGACCTTCCTCAAGTCCGCCACGCCGGAAAACACGGCAGAAACGGGGTCGAAGGCGAGATCGACCCGTTCGGCGATGAGCCGGGCAATGGTGGTCTTGCCGGTTCCAGGCGGCCCCCAGAGGATCATCGAGGCAAGGCGTCCCTGGACCACCATGCGGCCCAACGGACCATCCTGCTTCAGCAGATGATCCTGGCCCACGACGTCCTCCAGCACCGCCGGACGCATGCGGTCGGCCAGCGGCCGTGGCACTCCGTCGTCAAAGAGACTCGTCAAGCACCCGTTCCTTCCCTGGCTGGTGGAATGACATGGTGCACCCTCCGCGGTCGAGGCGGCAACTGCCGGTGGCCCCTGGCGAAGGGATCGGTCATCATGGCGCCATGTCTTCAAGGAAAGCGGCCAGGATGAACCCCGCTCGCCGGGAAGCCTGAACGGTGTCCGTCCGGATCGCCTCGGCCGTGTGGGTCCAGGCTTTCCTGCGCCGCTGCGATCTTGCTGCCGTGCCCGTCTACGTGCTGCGGCGCGGAGATGCGGATGCCGGGGAAATCTGGCTCAAACTGGTGAAGGGTGCCGATGAGGTCAGCATCCTGCAGGTGTCGCGCGAAGATCACACGTCCACCGTGCACAAGGTTCTGGGCGAGGCGGAGGCGGACCGCCATCTGGCCCGCCAGGAGACCTACGATCCCGATCTCTGGGTCATTGAGATCGACGACCGGGCGGGTCGAAGCGACACGCTGTTCCAGGTCTGAGCAAGGGTGGCGGAGACGGCGGCGTCCGTATGGACCGGTCTCAGTCCTCGTCTTCGCTTTGCGGCAGCGGGCCCGAATCCTGACCCTTGGCGTCCTCGTCAAGGTCGACGAACTCGACGACCGCCATGGGCGCGCTGTCGCCGTAGCGAAAACCCGCCTTGAGGACCCTGGTGTAGCCGCCTGCACGATCCTCATAACGCGGCGCCAGGGTTTCGAACAGCTTCACCAGCATCGCGTCGTCACGCAGCCTCGCATGGGCAAGTCGCCGGGCGTGAAGCGTACCGCGCTTGCCCAGGGTGACGAGCTTCTCGACATAAGGAGAGACTTCCTTCGCCTTGGCAAGGGTGGTGGTGATCTGCTCGTGCTTGATCAGCGCTGCTGCCATGTTCCGCAGCATGGCGGTACGGTGTGCGCTCGTTCGATTGAGCTTGCGCCCCGAATGCCGGTGTCGCATGACCCTCTCCCCGTCCTCGTCAGCTGAAGGGATTCTCGTAACGCCGCGCCAACTCCTCGATGTTCTCCGGCGGCCAGTCCGGCAGATTCATGTCGAGGCCGAGCTGCATCTGCGCCAGCACTTCCTTGATCTCGTTGAGCGACTTGCGGCCAAAGTTCGGGGTTCGCATCATTTCTGACTCGGACTTCTGAACGAGGTCGCCGATGTAGACGATGTTGTCCCCCTTGAGACAATTGGCTGAACGCACCGAGAGTTCAAGTTCGTCGATCTTGCGCAGCAGATGCCTGTTGAATTCCGGCTCTCTCGCATCGTCGTGATCGACAAGATCCTGCGGCTCTTCGAAGTTGACGAAGGGCTGCAGCTGTTCCTGAAGGATGCGTGCCGCCAGAGCCACGGCATCCTCGGGGTTGACCGCACCGTTGGTCTCCACCGACATGGCAAGCCTGTCGTAGTCCGTCACCTGCCCGACGCGGCTGTTTTCCACCTTGAAGGCAACCTTGCGCACCGGACTGTAGATGGCGTCGATGGGAATCAGTCCGATCTGCGCCTCCTCGTCGCGGTTGCGCGAAGCAGGAACGTAGCCGTTGCCGGTCGCCACGTGGAGCTCCATGTCCAGGCTGGCCCCGGCATCGAGGGTGCAGATGACATGATCGGGATCCAGCACCTCGAAATCTGCCCCGCCGTCAATACGGCCGGCCAGCACGGCGCCAGGCTCGCTGGCGCTGAGAAATACGCGTCGCGGCTGCTCAGGCGTGTGGTCGCTGTGCATCTTGATGGCCAGCGCCTTGATGTTGAGAATGATGTCGGTCAGGTCCTCGTGCACGCCGCGGATCGAAGAGAACTCGTGAACGACATCGTTCACACGCACGCCGACTACGGCCGCGCCGCGCAGCGATGACAGCAGAATCCTTCTCAGGGCATTGCCCAGGGTCGTAGCGAAGCCTCTCTCGAGAGGCTCGACAACGATGTCCGCCTCGCGCGAGGCGTCCATTCCGGGAATGATCTGCAACTTCCTGGGCTTGATCAGAGCCGTCCAGTTCTTGTCCATTGTGCTCCATTGCCTCATTGGTGACGCTGCCGCACCGCGGCGTCCGTCACGGTCATGATGTCAGGGACGAGGTCAGACTCGGCGACGCTTGCGCGGTCGGCATCCGTTGTGCGGAATTGGGGTCACGTCCTGGATGGCAGTGATCTGAAAACCGATTGCAGAGAGAGCTCGCAAGGCCGATTCACGACCCGAACCCGGGCCCTTGACATAGACTTCCAGAGTCTGGACACCGTGTTCCTGCGCCTTGCGGCCGGCGTCTTCGGCAGCCATCTGCGCCGCATAGGGCGTCGACTTGCGCGATCCCTTGAAGCCCATGGACCCTGCCGACGACCACGAGATGGCATTGCCCTGGGCGTCGGTAATGGTGATCATGGTGTTGTTGAATGATGCGGTCACATGGGCAAGGCCCGATGTGATGTTCTTCCTCTCCCGCCGCCTGACGCGGGTCGTTTCACGTGCCATTGTGGAGAATCTACTTCTTCTTGCCGGCAACCGGCCGCGCCTTGCCCTTGCGGGTTCGCGCATTGTTGTGAGTGTTCTGACCACGGACCGGCAGCCCCTTGCGGTGCCGTATGCCGCGGTTGCATCCGAGATCCATCAGCCGCTTGATGCTCATGGCCACCTCACGACGCAGATCGCCTTCAACCGTGTAGTCACGGTCTATCAGTTCGCGGATCTGGACGACCTCCGCGTCCGTGAGTTCATTCACACGTCTGACGTCGGGTATCTGCGCCGCACGGCAGATCTGGCGCGCACTCGTGCGGCCGATTCCGTGAATGTAGGTCAGCGCCACTTCCACCCGCTTGGACGTCGGGATGTTCACTCCTGCAATGCGCGCCAAAGCCGTCTCTCCCTGGCCAGTAACTGAAGGGGATGTGGATGAATTTGATTGAGGGACAGGAGAGTCATTGTACGGGACACCCGCCGTCGCTGTCAATCGTCGACGGCGCCGGAAGCGCCGCCAGTATCTGTTCCGTCACTTCGTCGATGGCGGCCATGCCGTCGACGGTGACGAGGATGCCGCGGGAGGCGTAGTACGGCAGGAGAGGCGCTGTCTGACGATGGTAGACATCCAGCCTCGAACGCACCGTTTCCTCGTTGTCATCGGCGCGCCTGTCGAAGTCCCGGCCGCCGCAGAAATCGCACACACCGCTCTCGAGGGGCCTGCGGAAGACATCATGGTACCCGGCACCGCAGGCGCGGCAGGTGAAGCGTCCGGTGATGCGGCTGACGAGGATGTCGTCGTCGACGCCGATCTCGATGACACGATCAAGGGCACTCGAGCGCGATGACAGCATGGTGTCGAGAGCCTCGGCCTGGGCCGGAGACCGGGGAAATCCGTCCAGGATGAAGCCGTTCCGACAGTCTTCCAGGTCGATACGTCCCGCAATCATGGCAATGATGAGATCGTCACCGACAAGATTGCCCCTTTCCATGATCCGGGACGCGGCACGGCCGAGTTCGCTTCCATTGGCCACCTCCCTGCGCAACATGTCCCCCGTGGCAAGCTGGGGTATGTCATAGCGCGCCATCAGGCGGTGCGCCTGTGTCCCCTTGCCGGCCCCCGGGGGTCCGAGCAAAAGCAGCTTCATCGTCGCCTGCCCTTGAGCCTGGCCTTGCGGATAAGGCCTTCGTACTGGTGGGCCAGCAGGTGGGACTGGATCTGGGAGACCGTATCCATGGTGACGGTAACGCAGATCAGCAGCGACGTTCCACCCAGGAAGACAGGAATGGCAAGGCTGCCTATCAGGTACTCGGGAAGCAGGCAGACGAGAGCCAGGTAGAGCGCGCCCACGGTGGTCAGCCTGGTGAGCACGAAATCAAGGTACTCGGTGGTGTTCTTGCCGGGCCTGATGCCCGGAATGAAACCGCCGTTTTTTCTCAGGTTGTCCGCGGTATCAGCCGGATTGAAAACCACTGCCGTGTAGAAATAGCAGAAGAAGACGATCGCCGAGCCGAAGATCAGCAGGTAGAGGGGCTCGCCGCGGCCCAGCAGCCTGGTGATCTCCGTCAGCCAGCTCGAACCGCTCCCCACTGCCGAGAAGCTGGCAAAGGTTGCGGGCATCAGAAGGATGGAACTGGCAAAGATGGGAGGAATGACGCCGGCGGTGTTGAGCTTGAGGGGGAGGTAGGAACTCTCGCCACCGAACATGCGGTTGCCGACCTGACGCTTCGGGTATTGCACGATGATGCGTCTCTGGGCGCGCTCCATCCATACGATCCAGTAGATGATCAGGCCGGCACCGACGAAGATCGCCATGATCGTGAACGCGGAAAGGGAGCCGACCCGGCCCAGCTCCAGCAGCTGGGCGATGGCACCCGGGAAGCTGGCGACGATGCCGGCGAATATGATGAGGGAAACACCGTTGCCGACTCCCCTCTGGGTCACCTGCTCACCAAGCCACAGCAGGAACATGGTGCCGCCCAGCAGGGTCACGACCGTGGTGAAGCGGAAGAAGAGACCGGGTTCCATGACCGCCGAGCCCTGACTTCCTGCCATCGCCTCGAGACCGACAGCGATGCCGTAGCCCTGGATGATGCACAGGGCCACCGTCAGGTAGCGGGTGTACTGGTTCATCGTCTTGCGCCCCGCCTCGCCTTCCTTCTTGAGCTGGTCGAGACGCGGCGAGACCGCCGTCATCAGCTGCATGATGATCGCGGCGGAGATGTAGGGCATGACGTTGAGCGCGAAGATCGTCATGCGTTCCAGGGCACCACCGGCAAACATGTTGAACATCGACAAGATGCCGCCGGCCTGCTGCTGGAAGATGTCGCCCAGGATCGAGGGATCGACGCCGGGAATGGGGATGTAGGTACCCAGGCGATAGACCACCAGCGCACCCAGGGTAAACCAGAGGCGTTTCCTGAGTTCCGTCGCCTTGCCGAGTGCCCCGAGATTGAGCTGGCCGGCGAACTGGTCCTGGCGGGTTGCCATGTCCCTGGTCGTCAGCCGGCGGTCACGTTGACGGTACCACCCTGTTCCTCGATCTGCCGGCGTGCCGACTTCGTGACCCGGGCGACCGTGATCTCTATGCGTGCCGCGAGGTTGCCAGAGCCAAGGAGACTGACACCATCGCGAAGCCGCCTGATGACACCGGCCTCACGCAGGGTCTCGCCGGTCATGGCCTCGTTGGCGTCGAGCCTGCCGGAATCGATGGCCCGCTGCAGGCGCTCCAGCGTCACCTCGACGTAGCGCTTGCGCGACGGGTTGGTGAACCCGCGCATGGGAAGGCGCCGATAGATCGGCATCTGGCCACCCTCGAAGGTGGCAAGAGCGACACCGGAGCGTGATTTCTGACCCTTGTGGCCACGCCCGCCTGTCTTGCCCAGACCGGAACCGATACCACGCCCGCGGCGTTTGCGCGCATGGGTGGCGCCGTGATTGTCACGGATCTCGTTGAGTTTCATGAGCTGGAGTCCCTGCCGATCTCTTCCCAGTCCACAAGGTGATGCACCTTTCTCAGCATGCCGCGCACAGCCGGCGTGTCCTCGAGGATGCGTGTTCTCGACATGCGCCCCAGGCCCAGGCCGACGAGTGTCTGGCGCTGGTCCGCCGGACGGCCGATGGGGCTGCCGGTCTGTGTGACCCTGATGCGCCCGGTCCTTGCTTCTTCCATCAGGTCCTCGAATCCTGGATCAGACGGTTCGACTTGTTGCGCTTGGCAGCCACCTGGCGTGGCGACATCGTCCGCGCCAGCGCATCGAAGGTCGCCTTGACCATGTTGTGGGGATTGGCGCTGCCGGTCGACTTGCAGACGACATCCTGGGCGCCCAGCGCCTCGAAGACGGCGCGCATCGGACCACCGGCAATGACACCGGTGCCCGGCGGCGCGGAACGCAGGACCACGCGACCGGCGCCATAACGCCCCGTCACGTCATGATGCAGGGTGCGCCCTTCCCGCAATGGCACCCGGACCATGTTGCGGCGTGCCTGTTCGGTCGCCTTGCGAATGGCCTCGGGCACTTCACGCGCCTTGCCGGCGCCATGACCGGCGCGGCCCTTCTGGTCACCGACAACCACGAGCGCTGCAAACCCGAACCGTCGACCACCCTTGACGACCTTGGCGACGCGGTTGATGCTGACGAGCTTCTCGAGAAACTCGCTTCCTTCCCGGTTGTCACCGCCGCCGCGGCGTCCGCCGCCCCGTTCACGACCCGATGATGCCATCCCCTATCCCTTCCAAGAGCACGTTCTACAGTTTGAGACCGCCCTCACGGGCGGCATCGGCGAGCGCCTTGACGCGGCCGTGATAACGGTAACCTCCCCTGTCAAAGACCACCTCGGTGATACCGGCGGCGATGGCGCGCTCGGCAATGACCTTGCCGATACGGGACGCCGCCTCGATGGTGGCGCCGTTCGCAACCTCGTCCTTGATCCCGCTGTCGATGCTGGATGCCGAAGCCAGGGTGACCCCGGCGCCGTCCTCGATGATCTGCGCATAGATGTTCCGTGACGAGCGGAAGACAGAGAGCCGCGGCCGACCGGCTGCCCGTGCCTTCAGCGTGAGACGGGTGCGCGCCCGGCGGCGCGCCTGGAGTTCTCTTGCCGTCTTCATGGCCGCCCCTACTTCTTCTTGCCTTCCTTGCGCAACACGACCTCGCCGCTGTAGCGGATTCCCTTGCCCTTGTACGGCTCCGGTGGCCGCAGACGCCTGATTTCGGAGGCAAGCTGGCCGACGCGTTGCTTGTCGATGCCGCTGATGACGATCTCCTGCTGGTTCGGACACTCGACGGCGAGGCCATCAGGCACCGGAACCTCGACGTCGTGACTGTAGCCGACCTGGAGTCGCAGCGTCCCTGCCTGCATCTGTGCCCGGTAGCCGACGCCCTGGAGTTCGAGAGTGCGGCGGAATCCCGAGGTGACCCCGGTCACCATGGACTGGATGTTGGAGCGCGTCGTGCCCCACAGGGCCGTTGCCTGGCGCGATGACGAATTCGGTGTCACCGTCAGCACGTCCCCTTCCAGGGCTACCGACACCTCGGGAAGAAAGGACTGCGTGAGCGACCCTTTCGCTCCGGAGACCTCGATCGAGGACTCGCCCACGGTGACGGCGACTCCCTCGGGCACGGCGATCGCATTCTTTCCGATGCGGGACATGGTTTACCTCTCCTCGCCAGCGCTGGCGTCAGAAGATGCGACAGAGCACTTCGCCGCCAACATTGGCGGCGCGTGCCTCGTCGTCTGTCATCACGCCCTTGGGCGTTGACATGATGGTGATGCCCAGACCGCCATAGACGCTGGGCATGTCCCTGACACCGGTATAGATCCTGCGTCCGGGCGTGGAAATCCTGCCGATCTCGCGGATCACCGGCTCGCCTTCGTAGTACTTGAGCTCGATCACGAGTTCAGGGCGCGACGGCATGTCTCTGTTGCGGTGCCAATCGCGGATGTAGCCTTCACGCTTGAGCACTCCGAGCACGTTTTCCTTGAGTTTCGATGCCGGGCAGTTGATACGCGTCTTGCCGCGCATGTGCCCGTTGCGGATGCGGGCCAGCATATCGCCCAGGGGATCGGTCATCGTCATGACACTTGTCTCACCTCGCTCACCAGCTTGACTTGACCATGCCGGGAATCAGGCCGTCGGAGGCCAGTTCGCGCAGCATCACCCGGGACATGTCGAACCGCCGGTGATAGCCGCGCGACCTGCCGGTCACGGCGCAACGGTTGCGCACCCTGACCTTCGCTGAATTGCGCGGCAGCTTGGCGAGCTTGAGTCTCGCCTGGAAGCGCTCTTCCACGGGAAGGTCCTGCGACTTCGCCTGGGCAAGGAGTGCAGCCCGCCGGTCGGCGAAGCGTGCGACGAGCTTTTTCCGCCGCCTGTTTCTTTCAATGGCGCTCTTCTTTGCCATGATCGTCCTTTCGTTGGGAACTCCCTCGACAGATGGTTCACGTCCTGGTGAATGGCATGTGGAAACCGTCAAGCAGGTGCCAGGCCTCGTCGTTGTTCCTGGCTGTGGTGCAGATGACAATGTCGAGCCCGCGAATGCGGCTGACCCGGTCATAGTCGATCTCGGGGAACACGATCTGTTCCCTGAGGCCCATGGCGAAATTGCCCCTGCCGTCGAAGCTCTTCGAACTGACGCCGCGAAAGTCGCGCACCCTGGGCAGCGCGATCGTGACGAGACGGTCGAGGAATTCGAACATGCGGCGTCCGCGCAGTGTAACCCGCGCACCGACAGGCATGCCTTCCCTCAGCTTGAAGTTCGATACCGACCGCGAAGCCCGGGTGACCACTGCTTTCTGTCCGGCAATCAACGTCAGTTCCCCGGCGGCGGCCTCGGCCTGCCTCGAATCCTGCACGGCATCGCCCACACCCATGTTGAGGACGATCTTGTCCAGTCTCGGGACGGCGTGGATGTTCCTGTACCCGAACGTCTCCATCATCGCCGGACGGATGGTATCGTTGTACATCGCCTTGAGACGCGGCACGGCCATGGCGTCGCCCTCCGTCATCCGTCAATCACTTCGCCGGAACGCTTGGCCACACGGACCTTGCGGCCATCGTCCAGGGTGCGGAATCCGACACGGGTTGGTCGGCCGTCTACAGGATCGGCCACTGCCAGATTCGAAAGATCGATCGCGAGTTCCTTGGTGATGATGCCACCCGGGTCCCGCGCCGTCGGTTTGGTGTGACGCCGCACCACATTGACGCCGGAAACAATGGCCCGGCCCTGGCGTGGCAGGACCTTGAGGACCTCGCCCTGCTGACCCCGGTCTCGGCCGGCGAGCACGATCACGCGGTCTCCGTGTTTGATCCTTGCAGCCATCAGAGCACCTCGGGCGCCAGAGATATGATCTTCATGAAATTGCGGGACCGCAGTTCGCGCGTGACCGGGCCAAAGATGCGGGTACCCACCGGCTCGTTCTGCCGGTTGATGATCACCGCCGCGTTGCGGTCGAAGCGCAGGGCACTGCCGTCCGGGCGGCGAATCTCCTTGGCGGTGCGCACGATTACGGCGCGGGCCACGTCACCCTTCCTGATCTTGGCGCTGCGGTCAGGTGACTGGGGATCGGCGTCCTTCACCGTGACGACGATGATGTCGCCGACGCTCGCGGTCTTTCGTTTCGAGCCACCAAGCACCTTGATGCACTGCACACGCCTCGCGCCGGAGTTGTCGGCCACAAAGAGATTGGTCTCAGCCTGGATCATCGATCACTTCTCCCAACGATCGCGCCGGTCAGACGGCGGGCTCGAGAACCGTCCACCGCTTCAGCTTCGACAGCGGACGGCTTTCACCGATCCGGACCTTGTCACCGACCTGGACCTCGTTGGTCTCGTCGTGGACGTGATAGCGCTTGGAGCGGCGGATTGTCTTCTTGTAGAGCGGGTGCTTCATCAGCCGGTCGACCCTGACCACGACGGTCTTGTCTCCCGACTTCCCTGTCACCACTCCCTGCATCGTGCGTCGTGACATGGCTCACGTGCCTCCCTCAAGGCCGGTCCGGGACCGCCCTTCAACAGTCTTGATGCGTGCGATGTCGCGGCGGATCTGCCGGACACGCGCCGTGTTTCCCTCGCGCCCGTTGGCGTGCTGGAAGCGCAGGTTGAAGAGTTCCTTCTTCAGCGAAAGAAGCTGTTCCTTCCTCTCGTCGGCGCTCATGGCCCGGATTTCCACCGCCCTCATGCCGTGCCTCCGGAATGGCGCTGGATGAAGCGTACCGGTATCGGCAGCTTTGCCGCACCCAGCCTGATGGCCTCGCGCGCCGTCGTCTCGTCGACCCCGTCGAGCTCGAACATCACGCGACCGGGCTTCACTCGGCACATCCAGTACTCCGGAGAGCCCTTGCCCTTGCCCATCCGCACCTCGGCCGGCTTGGTGGACACCGGAACGTCGGGGAACACGGTCACCCAGACACGCCCGGCGCGTTTCATGTAGCGGGTGATGGCGCGCCTGGAGGCCTCGATCTGACGTGCCGTGATGCGCCCGGCGGACTGCGCCTTCATGCCGTAGGCGCCGAAGTTGAGGCTGGTGTACCCCTTGGCGTGGCCGTGGATACGGCCCTTGTGCGCCTTGCGGTAGCGTGTCTTCTTCGGAGAAAGCATGACCGTTACATCCTCGCCTGGGTGCCGTGAAGTTCCGTCTCACGGCGCTCGTGGGCCCCCGGATCGTGGGTGAACACTTCACCCTTGAAGACCCAGGCCTTGACACCGAGCGTTCCGTAGGCGGTCTTGGCTGTGACCCGGCCGAAATCAATGTCGGCCCGCAGGGTATGGAGCGGCACCCTGCCCTCCCGATACCACTCCGCGCGGGCAATCTCGGCGCCGCCGAGGCGTCCTTCGACGTTGATGCGAATGCCTTCCGCTCCGAGCCGCATGGCAGACTGTACGGCGCGCTTCATGGCGCGGCGGAAGGAGACACGCCGTTCCAGCTGCTGGGCGATGTTCTCGGCGATCAGGTAGGCATCCACTTCAGGCTTGCGGATCTCGACGATGTTGACCGCGACGGTCGACTCGGTCAGCGCCTGGAGACTCTCGCTCAGCGACTTGATTCCCTTGCCGCGCGTGCCGATGACGACACCGGGCCTCGCCGTATGAATCAGCACCCGCACCCTGGACGCCTGGCGTTCGACGACGATCTTCGAGATGCCCGCCTGCGACAACTGGCTGCGCACCAGGCGGCGTATGGCGAGGTCTTCATGCAGCATGCGGGCATAGCCCGCGCCACTGGCATACCAGCGCGAATCCCATGTCCGGTTGATGCCGAGGCGCAAGCCGACGGGATTGACCTTGTGTCCCATATCAGTCCTCACCTTCCTGGGTCTCGCACAGCACGATCTTGAGATTCGAGAACGACTTGCGATAGGGATGAACGCGGCCGCGGCCGGCCGGCCGGAATCGGCGCATCTTCAGTCCCGGGCCCACCGTGGCCTCGCTGACGACGAGACGGTCGACATCGAGGCCGTGATTGTTTTCCGCGTTCGCCATGGCCGACAGCAGAACCTTGCGTACATCGCCGGCGATACGGCGGCGGGAATACAGCAGTTCGTTGAGCGCCCTATCAAGGGGCTTTCCCCTGATCGGAGCCACCACCTCGTTGAGCTTGCGCGGGCTGACCCTCAGGGAACGGGCGCGGGCGTGCACCCGGTCGTCCCCCGTATCAAACAGTGAGTGCCGTCTTGCCATGGCGTCAGCCTCTCCGTGCCTTCTTGTCGGCGGCATGTCCGTAGTAGGTCCTGGTCGGCGAAAACTCGCCGAACTTGTGGCCTACCATGTTTTCCGTCACCAGCACCGGAATGTGCCGGCGGCCGTTGTAGACGCCGAACGTGAGGCCGACGAACTGCGGCACGATAGTCGAACGCCGGGACCAGGTCCTGATGACTTCCTTGCGCCCGGACTCGCGCACAGCCTCGGCCTTCTTGAGCAGATAGCCATCCACGAAAGGTCCTTTCCAGACAGATCGGGTCACGTCGGATCTCCTAGCGTTTTCTGCGGTGGCGACGGGCGATGATCAGCTTGTCGCTGGCCTTTTTCGAGCGCGTGCGCGCACCCTTGGTCGGCTTGCCCCACGGAGTCACGGGATGACGGCCGCCACTGGTGCGCCCCTCGCCGCCGCCATGGGGATGGTCCACCGGGTTCATCACGACACCGCGCACCGAGGGTCTCTTGCCAAGCCAACGTGATCGTCCGGCCTTGCCGAGCTTGCGGTTCTGGTGTTCGGGATTGGAGACCGCACCGATGGTGGCCATGCACTCCCCGCGCACCACGCGCATCTCGCCGGACTTGAGACGGAGCTGGGCGTATCCCTGGTCCTTGCCGATGAGCTGGGCATAGGCGCCCGCCGAACGGGCGATCCTGCCACCGGCTCCGGCCTTGAACTCGATGTTGTGCACCACGGTACCCACCGGAATGTTCTGCAGCGGCATCGCGTTGCCGGGCTGGATGTCGACCCGCGAACCCGACACCACGCGGTCGCCGACGCCAAGACGCTGGGGAGCGAGAATGTAGGACTGTTCGCCGTCCTCATAGCGCACGAGGGCGATGTGGGCAGAACGGTTGGGATCGTACTCCAGGCGCTCGACCGTCGCCGGGACATCGAACCGCGCACGACGGAAGTCGACCATGCGGTACCGGCGCTTGTGCCCGCCACCACGCCGGCGGGTCATGATGCGGCCGTGGACGTTGCGTCCGCCCTTCCTGTTGAGTCCCTCGGTCAACTCCTTGACCGGCGCGCCCCTGTGGAGATGGCGGCGATCGACCTGGACGAGGCCGCGTCTGCCCGGTGTCACAGGTTTCTGGGGTCTGAGTGCCATGGTCAAAGTGTCCCGGTCACGTCAATCCGGTCGCCCTCGGCCAGCGTCACGACCGCCTTCTTGACGGCATTGCGACGGCCCAGGCGGCCACGGAATCTCTTGACCTTGCCCGTCTGGTTCATGGTGTTCACCGCCTTGACCGTAACACCGAAGATGGTCTCGACGGCCTGGCGGATCTCTTTCTTGGTCGCCCTGCGGTCCACCTGGAAGGTGACCTGATTCCATTCGGCGCCCCGCATCGACTTTTCCGTGATGACCGGCCGATGAATGATGTCGTAGCACTTCTCTGGCGTCATTGGAGCCGTTCCTTCAGCGCCGCCACGGCATCGGTGGTCAGAACCAGCGTGTCGTGACGCAGGATGTCATGGACGTTGATGCCGCGTGAGGGCAGCACGTCGATCCCGGGAATGTTCGAGGCGGCGCGCCGGAACCCGGCGTCAACATCACTGCCATCGACGACGAGCGCATTGCTGATACCCATCTCCTGCAGGCGGGACCTGAGGTGGCCGGTCTTCGCCTCGCCGAGCCGGGTGCTGTCCACCACGACCAGCTTGCCCTCTCCGGCCTTGAGGGAGAGCGCCGTCTTCAGACCCAGGGCACGGACACGCCGGGGCAGCGCGTGGGCATGACTGCGGGGACGAGGGCCATGGGCCACGGCGCCACCGCGAAAGATGTTCGTCTTGCGACTGCCATGGCGGGCGGTGCCGCCGCCCTTCTGGCGCCGGAACTTCGCCGTGGTCCCAGTCACCTCACCGGTCGTCCTGGTCATGTGGGTTCCCTGACGCCGCCTGGCCAGTTGCCAGCGCACCACGCGGGCAAGAATGTCCGGCCTGACGGGAAGGCTGAACACTTCTTCGGGCAACTCGACATCGCCCTTCGCGCTGCCGTCAAAGGAAAGCAGGTCGATCTTCATGACGTCTCGTCCGGGTGATCGTCATCGCTGACAAAGGCACCGGGAAAGGGAACGTCGTCTCCAGGCGGAGCCTTCACCGCATCGCGGATCAGTACCCAGCCCGAGGGCGCACCCGGTACCGCGCCCTTCACCATGATGAGACCCTTGCCGGCGTCAGTCGAGACGACCTCGAGATTCTGCACCGTGACCTTCACGTCTCCCATGTGCCCGGCCATCTTCTTGCCCTTCCACACGCGGCCAGGGTCCTGGCTGTTGCCCGTGGAACCATGGGCGCGATGGGAGACCGACACACCATGAGTGGCGCGCATGCCGCCAAAGTTGTGACGCTTCATGGCGCCGGCAAAACCGCGGCCACGGCTCACGCCCGTGACGTCGACCTTCTGGCCGGGCACGAAGTGATCGACCGAGAGCGTTGCTCCCACCGGCAACATGGCCTCATCGCTGACGCGGAACTCGACGAGCTTGCGCAGCGGCTCGGTGCCGGCCGCGGCGAAGTGTCCCCGACGGGGCCGGTTGAGATGCCGGGCCTTCGCCTCTTCCGTGCCGATCTGCAGGGCCGTGTACCCGTCGCGCTCGACGGATCGCCTGGCAACGACGCGGTTCGCCCCTACCTCGAGCACGGTGACCGGGACATGCCCGCCGTCCCCGGTGAATATCCTGCTCATTCCGAGCTTTCTGGCGATCATGCCGCAACGCATGGCCTTCACCTCACAGCTTGATCTCGACATCGACGCCAGCCGCGAGGTCGAGCTTCATGAGCGCATCGACGGTCTGGGGGGTCGGCTCAACGATGTCGATAAGACGTTTGTGGGTGCGAATCTCGAACTGCTCGCGCGACTCCTTGTCGATATGGGGACCTCTCAGGACCGTGAACTTCTCGATCCGTGTCGGCAGTGGGATGGGACCCTTGACCCTGGCGCCGGTGCGCCGCGCCGTGGAGACGATCTCGCTGGTCGACTGGTCGAGCAGGCGATGATCGAAGGCCCTGAGCCTGATCCTGATGTTCTGTCCGGCCATGGCCTTCGTCCCCTCGTCTGTTTTCTAGTCGACGATTTCGGCGACGACGCCGGCGCCGACGGTGCGGCCGCCCTCGCGGATGGCAAAGCGCAGGCCTTCGTCCATGGCAATCGGCGAAATCAGTTCCACGTCCATCGTCACGTTGTCCCCGGGCATCACCATCTCGATCCCCTCGGGCAACTGCACGTGACCCGTCACGTCCGTCGTCCGGAAAAAGAACTGCGGACGGTAGTTGGTGAAGAACGGCGTGTGACGACCGCCCTCATCCTTCGTCAGGACATAGGTCTCCGCCTTGAAACGCGTGTGCGGCGTGATCGTCCCCGGACGCGCCAGAACCTGGCCGCGCTCTACCTCGTCGCGCTTCGTGCCACGCAGAAGAACGCCGATGTTGTCCCCCGCCTCGCCGGAATCCAGCAGCTTGCGGAACATCTCCACTCCCGTGCACACCGTCTTCGACGTCTCCCGGATACCCACGATCTCAACCTCGTCGCCAACCTTCACAACACCCTGCTCAACACGACCCGTCACAACCGTGCCGCGCCCCGAGATCGAAAACACATCCTCAATCGGCATCAAAAACGGACGGTCCACCGCACGCTCCGGCGTCGGAATGTAGGAATCAACCGCCGCCATCAACTCAAGTACCGACTTCTCCCCCGTCTCCGCGTCGCCATCCTCCATCGCCGCCAGTGCCGAGCCCCGCACCACAGGAATGTCATCCCCAGGAAAACGGTACTCGTCCAGCAACTCGCGAACCTCAAGCTCCACAAGCTCCAGAAGCTCCTCGTCGTCAACCTGGTCAACCTTGTTGAGGTACACCACAATCGCAGGAACACCCACCTGACGCGCCAGAAGAATGTGCTCGCGCGTCTGAGGCATCGGACCGTCCGCCGCCGACACAACCAGAATCGCACCATCCATCTGAGCCGCGCCCGTGATCATGTTCTTCACGTAGTCCGCATGACCAGGACAGTCGACATGCGCGTAGTGGCGAGCTTCAGTCTCGTACTCAACATGCGCCGTGTTGATCGTAATGCCACGCTCCCGCTCCTCAGGAGCCTTGTCAATCGACGCGTAGTCCGTGTACGTCGCACCGCCCGTGCGCGCCAGAATCCGCGTGATCGCCGCCGTCAGCGTCGTCTTGCCGTGATCCACATGCCCAATCGTCCCAATGTTCGCATGCGGCTTCGTACGCTCAAACTTCTCCTTGGCCATGAGGTTGCCTCATCCGTCCTTCGTTAAGTGACTCGCACTCAGGCGATATGGGCCCGCAGGTCTTCCGAGACCAGGTCGGGCACAGGTTCATAGGAATTGAAATGCATGGTGAAGGTCGCCCGTCCCTGGCTCATTGAGCGCAGGTCGTTGACGTACCCGAACATGGTGCCGAGAGGCACCCTGGCACGTACCACCTGGGCATTACCCCTGGGCTCGAGACCCTGGATATGTCCGCGGCGGCTGTTGAGGTCGCCCATGACGTCCCCCATGTGCTCCTCGGGTGTCACGACCTCGACCCGCATCACCGGTTCAAGCAGCCTCGGCCCCGCCGCGAGGGCGCCCTCGCGGAACGCCGCGCGGGCCGCCACCTCGAAGGCCATGGCGCTCGAATCAACGGCATGGAAGGCACCGTCATGGAGTGTCGCCCTGAAGTCGGTCATCGGGAAACCCGCCAGGACACCCGAAACGGCCGCCCTCTCGATTCCGGTCTTGACGGAGGGAATGTACTCCCTCGGCACGTTGCCACCGACAATCTCGCTGACGAACTCGATTCCCGAACCGGGTTCGCCCGGCTCGAAGAGAATGCAGACCCTGGCGTACTGACCGGCGCCACCGGTCTGCTTGCGGTGCACGTAGTCGACGTCAAAGGACCGTGTAAGGGTTTCGCGGTAGGCAACCTGGGGAGCGCCGATATTGGCCTCGACGTTGAATTCGCGGCGCATCCTGTCGACGATAATCTCGAGGTGCAGCTCACCCATGCCCTTGATGATCGTCTGCGCCGATTCCTCGTCAGTCGACACCCTGAAGGAGGGGTCCTCGTGGGCGAGCCTCGTCAGCGCCATCCCCATGCGGTCATGGTCGGCACGGGTCTTCGGTTCGACCGCCACCTCGATGACGGGATCGGGAAACTCCATGCGCTCGAGAACCACCGGTTCCCTGGGCGAACAGATGGTATCGCCCGTGGTGGTCCCCTTGAGGCCGCACAGGGCGACGATGTCGCCAGCGCGCGCCTCGTCGATATCCTCGCGACTGTTGGCATGCATCAGCAGCATGCGTCCGGCCCGCCCGCGCGCTCCCTTGGCGGCGTTGAACAGCTGGTCGCCGGTCTTCAGGACGCCGGAGTAGATGCGGGCGAAGGTGAGTGTGCCGACGTACTTGTCGGCCATCACCTTGAAGGCAAGGGCAGCAAACGGCGCTTCGTCGCTGCTTTCGCGTGTCACCTCTTCGCCGGTCTTCGCCACGACACCCCGAATCGGCGGCACGTCGACGGGTGACGGCAGATAGTACGTCACGGCGTCGAGTAGTGGCTGGACACCCTTGTTCTTGAAGGCGCTGCCGAGCAGCATCGGGACCGAGGTACGCTCGAGTGTTCCGGCACGGATGCACCGTACCAGGGTCTCGGCGTCGGGATCGACGCCATCGAGATAGGCTTCCATGGCGTCGTTGTCGTGTTCGACAACCGCGTCCACGAGCCTCGAGCGCCATTCGCTGGCGTCGGCGCGCAACTCCGCAGGAATCTCCGTTTCCTCGAAACGCGCCCCCTTGACATCGTCGTGCCAGATCACCGCCTTCATGGTCACGAGGTCCACGACGCCGCGGAAGTCCGATTCCGCACCCACGGGCAGTTGCAGCACCGCCGGCCTGACGCCGAAACGCTCGACGATCATGTCGACGCAACGAAAGAAATCGGCGCCGACGCGGTCCATCTTGTTGACGAAGCAAATGCGCGGCACGCCGTACTTGTCGGCCTGGCGCCACACGGTTTCGGACTGTGGTTCGACGCCCGAGACTGCGTCGAAGACCGCCACGGCGCCATCGAGGACGCGCAGGCTGCGCTCGACCTCGATGGTGAAGTCGACGTGACCGGGGGTGTCGATGATGTTGATTCGATGGTCGTGCCAGTGGGCCGTGGTGGCAGCCGAGGTGATCGTGATGCCACGCTCCTGTTCCTGCTCCATCCAGTCCATGGTGGCCGTGCCCTCATGGACCTCACCGATCTTGTGGGATCGGCCTGTATAGTAAAGGATGCGCTCGGTCGTGGTCGTCTTGCCGGCATCGATGTGGGCCATGATGCCGATGTTGCGATAGCGCTCTATTGCGTGACGTCGTGTCATTCCTGCTCGTCCTTGGGGTCGCTTCGGAGGGCCCCGGGTTACCAGCTTCGACCGCTACCAGCGGTAGTGCGAAAACGCCTTGTTCGCGTCCGCCATCCGGTGGGTGTCTTCACGTTTCTTGACGGCAGCACCACGCTGCCTCGAGGCGTCCAGGAACTCTCCCGAGAGGCGCTGAACCATGGTGGTTTCCGAACGGGCACGGGCGGCGCCGATGAGCCAGCGGATGGCCAGCGCCTGCTGCCTGTCGGGACTGACCTCCACCGGCACCTGGTAGGTGGCGCCGCCGATCCGCCGCGAGCGCACCTCGACGGCCGGTCTGACAGCGTTCAACGCCAGGTGAAAGACGCCGATGGGATCCTGGCCGGTGGTGTCGCGAATTCTGTCCAGGGCGCCATAGACGATACCCTCGGCGACCGCCTTCTTGCCGTCTCGCATGACGCTGTTGATGAACTTGGTGAGCACGATGTCACCATGGAGGGCGTCGGGGAGGACATCCCGCCTTTCGGCGGCGCGGCGGCGTGACATGGCGGGATCCCTTTCTTACCTGGGACGCTTGGCGCCGTACTTGGAACGGCTCTGGCGGCGCTGAGAGATGCCCTGGGTATCGAGGGTGCCGCGAATGATGTGGTAGCGCACACCGGGCAGGTCCTTGACGCGTCCGCCCCTGATCATGACCACCGAATGCTCCTGCAGGTTGTGACCCTCGCCCGGAATGTAGCTCGTTACCTCGAACCCGTTGGTCAGACGGACCCGCGCCACCTTGCGCAGGGCCGAATTCGGCTTCTTGGGCGTCGTCGTGTAGACGCGGGTACACACGCCACGCTTCTGCGGACAGGCCTCAAGGGCCGGTACCTTGTTGCGCGCCCGCCGCGGCTTGCGCGGCTTGCGGATCAGCTGGTTCACGGTCGGCATGCGCCTGGTTCCCGATTCCGTCGCACAAACAAAACACTTCCCGCTCTCCCGCGTGGCCCGCGCCCCGGGATCGTGAGAGTGTGTTCAAGGGCTTCCCCTTCCCCTCCCCGCAGGGTGGCAAGGGGAAGCGGACTATAGTGCCGGCTCCTCACCCGGTCAAGTCCCCCGCAAAGGCGAAACTCCCGCATCTACTCGACAACCAGATGAGGCGCGTCGCTCTCGAACAACAGATGGCCGGCATCCGGCATGTCCTCGTCCTCCATGGGCAACCGGGGCCGGTTCATCTCCTCGATACTGCGCAGACGCTGGGTGACGCGCCCGGTCCCGGCAGGAATGAGGCGGCCGACGATGACATTTTCCTTGAGGCCGGAGAGCGTGTCACGCTTGCCTGTCACAGCCGCTTCCGTGAGCACCCGCGTGGTTTCCTGGAACGAAGCGGCCGAGACGAACGAGCCGGTCTGCAGGCTGGCCTTGGTGATTCCCTGGAGAACCGGTGTAGCCGTCGCCTCCTCCAGGGACGTCTCCGCAGCGTCCTCTTCGGTCCCGTTCTGTGCCCTGAGACGGGCGTTGGCATCCTCGAACTCGTTCTTGTCGACCTGCTCGCCAACAAGGAACATGGTGTCACCAGGGGTGCTGATCTCGACCTTTTGCAGCATCTGCTGGCAGATCACCTCGATATGCTTATCATCGATCCGCACTCCCTGGAGGCGGTACACCCCCTGAATCTCGTCGATGAGATAGTTGGCAAGGGCCTCGGTGCCGAGCACCCGGAGAATGTCATGCGGCACCGGGCTGCCATCAATGAGAATGTCCCCGCGCCGCACCTCGTCACCATCATTGACGACAATGTGCTTGCCCTTGGGCAGCAGGTACTCCCGGGACTCGTCACCGTCCTCGGATTTGACGTAGAGACGCCGCTTGTTCTTGTAGTCCTTGCCGAAGGCCACCCTGCCATCATTCTCGGCAATGACCCAGTGATCCTTGGGCTTGCGCGCCTCGAAAAGCTCGGCCACCCGTGGCAGGCCACCGGTGATGTCGGTATTGGTGACGGAATCCCGGGGAATCCGCGCCAGCACGTCTCCAGGCCGCACCTGCTGGCCGTTCTCGACGGACAGCACCGCGCCCACCGACAGCTCGAAATCCTTGGATTCATCCTCCCCGGCCGAACTGACAACGATGCGCGGCCGCAAACCGGCGCCGCGGGATTGCTGGGCCCAGTCGACAACGACCTGGCTGGTCATGCCGCTGGTCTCGTCGAGGGTCTCACGCAGGGTCTTGCCTTCGGTCAGGTCCCTGAACGCCACCTGGCCACTGCGATCGGTGATGACCGGCCGGGTGTAGGGATCCCAGCGCGCCAGTGTGTCGCCCCGCTCGACCCGGGTGTCGGCCCCGGCCAGCAGACGCGATCCGTAGGGCAGCCGCTTGGCAAACCGCTCGCGGCCGTCATCGTCGGTGATGAACACCTCGCTGTTGCGTGCCAGGACGATGATGTTGTTGTCGCTGTCGGTCACGAGCTGGGCGTTGCGGATGCCGACAATGCCGGCAACCGGGGTGTCGATGGATGACGTCTCGTCACCGCGCTGGGCGGAACCGCCGATGTGGAAGGTCCGCATGGTCAGCTGCGTCCCCGGCTCGCCGATGGACTGTGCCGCGATGACACCGACAGCCTCACCGATGTTGACGGGTGTGCCACGAGCAAGATCGCGTCCGTAGCAGCGTGCACAGACACCTGACCTCGTTTCGCATGACAGCACCGAACGGATCCGGATCTGCTCCAACCCCGACTCGCGGATCGCCTCCATGTGGCGCTCCTCGATCATCGTGTCAGCCTCGACCAGCACCGTGTCGTCCTTCGGGTTGACAACCTCTTCGAGCGTGAAACGGCCAAGCACTCGCTCGGCGAGGGAGACAATCTCTTCCGACCCCTGGACCACGGCCTTGACATCGATGCCTCTCGTGGTGCCGCAATCCTCGGTGACGACAACGCAGTCCTGGGCGACATCGACGAGGCGGCGCGTCAGATAGCCTGAATTGGCGGTCTTGAGAGCGGTGTCGGCCAGTCCCTTGCGCGCACCGTGAGTCGAGTTGAAATACTCGCCGACCGACAGGCCTTCCTTGAAGTTGGCGATGATCGGCGTCTCGATGATTTCACCCGAGGGCTTGGCCATGAGACCGCGCATGCCGGCAAGCTGCCTGATCTGGGCCGGTGCGCCACGCGCCCCGGAATGGGCCATCATGTAGATTGCATTCATCCGCCGACTGTCGTCCTCGCCGCCAGGCTGCGAGAGTCCGGACATCAGGGCGTCGGCCACCTTGTCGGTGCAGTGGGACCACTCGTCGATCACCTTGTTGTAGCGCTCTCCCTGAGTGATGACGCCGTCCATGTACTGCTTCTCGTACTCGCGCACCTTCTCCTGGGTGGCGCGCACCAGGAATTCCTTGTCGGTGGGGATCACCATGTCGTCCTTGCCGAAGGAAATGCCGGCATCGCACGCATGTCGGAACCCGAGATTCATGATGCGGTCGCAAAAGAGTACCGTCTCCTTCTGGCCGCAATAGCGGTAGACCCTGTCGATGATGCCCGAAATCTCGCGCTTCGTGAGGACCCGGTTGACGAGTTCGAAGGGAAGTTCGGGGTGGTCGGGAAGCAGTCTGCCGAGCATCATGCGGCCTGGTGTCGTCTCGACAATGATCGAGGACCGGCCGCCTTCGCCGTCGTCGACGTGATGGCGCGAACGGATCTTGGCGTGCATCCTGACGGCACCGACATGCAGGGCATGCTCAATCTCGCCGATACCACGGAACACCATGCCTTCGCCGGTCTGTCCGGCGATCTCCAGGGACAGGTCATAAAGCCCGAGGATGATGTCCTGCGAAGGCACGATGATCGGCTTGCCGTTGGCGGGCGACAGGATGTTGTTGGTCGACATCATGAGCACCCTGGCCTCGAGCTGCGACTCGATCGACAGGGGCACGTGAACCGCCATCTGGTCGCCGTCGAAATCGGCGTTGAAGGCGGCGCAGACCAGGGGATGGAGCTGAATCGCCTTGCCCTCGATCAGAACCGGTTCGAAGGCCTGGATGCCGAGACGGTGGAGGGTGGGCGCGCGGTTGAGCAGGACCGGATGTTCGCGAATCACCTCTTCCAGGATGTCCCAGACCTCGGGTCTTTCCTGCTCGACAAGACGCTTGGCCGCCTTGATCGTCGAGGCCTTGCCGTACATCTCGAGCCTGGAATAGATGAAGGGCTTGAAGAGCTCGAGAGCCATCTTCTTGGGAAGACCGCACTGGTGAAGTTTGAGCTCCGGCCCGACGACGATCACCGAACGCCCGGAATAGTCCACCCGCTTGCCCAGAAGGTTCTGGCGGAAACGTCCCTGCTTGCCCTTCAGCATGTCCGAGAGCGAACGCAGCGGCCGCTTGTTGGCGCCGGTGATGGTGCGGCCGCGACGGCCATTGTCGAACAGTGCGTCGACCGCTTCCTGCAACATGCGCTTTTCGTTGCGAACGATGATCTCCGGTGCGTGCAGCTCGATGAGCCGCTTGAGCCGGTTGTTGCGGTTGATCACGCGGCGGTAGAGATCGTTGAGGTCCGAGGTGGCGAAGCGACCACCGTTGAGCGGCACCAGCGGCCGCAGTTCGGGCGGGATGACCGGGATCACTTCCATGATCATCCACTCGGGCCTGTTGTCGGATGCGCGGAAGGTCTCGATGAGCTTGAGGCGCTTGACGATCTTCTTGCGCTTTGCCTCCGACGTGGTTTCGGCGAGTTCCTCGCGCAGGATCTTGCTCTCGTCATCCAGATCGATCATGGACAGCATGCGGCGCACCGCCTCGGCGCCCATGCCGGCGACAAAGGCGTCCTCTCCATACTCGTCCATCGCCTCGTCGTACTCTGCGTCGGTCAGCAGATCGCCGCGCTCGAATGGCGTCAGTCCCGGATCGATGACGATGTACTGCTCGAAGTAGAGCACCTGCTCCAGCGATTTGAGGGTCATGTCGAGCAGCAGGCCAATACGGCTCGGCAACGATTTCAGGAACCAGATGTGGGCAACCGGAGCCGCCAGTTCGATGTGCCCCATGCGTTCGCGGCGCACCTTGGCCTTGATGACCTCGACCCCGCAACGCTCGCACACGATACCCCTGAACTTCATGCGCTTGTACTTGCCGCACAGGCACTCGTAGTCCTTGGTCGGACCGAAGATGCGGGCGCACATGAGGCCGTCGCGTTCCGGCTTGAAAGTCCGGTAGTTGATGGTTTCCGGCTTCTTGACCTCGCCGAAGGACCACGACCGGATGGTCTCGGGACTGGCTATTGAAATCCTGATCTGGTCAAAGCTCTCGATGCCGGTTGCCTGACCGAATATGCGCATCAGCTCATTCATGCCCTGTCTCCTGTTGACTGGCGGTCAGCCCGCCTGTTCAAGCTCGACATTGAGGCCGAGCGCCTGCATTTCCTTGACCAGCACGTTGAAGCTCTCGGGAATGCCGGCCTCGAAGTACTGATCACCCTTGACGATGGACTCATAGATCCGCGTGCGGCCGGCGACATCGTCCGACTTGACGGTGAGGATCTCCTGGAGCGTGTAGGCCGCACCATAGGCCTGCAGGGCCCAGACCTCCATCTCGCCGAAACGCTGGCCACCGAACTGGGCCTTGCCACCGAGCGGCTGCTGCGTGACGAGGCTGTAGGCGCCGACCGAGCGGGCGTGGATCTTGTCGTCGACAAGGTGATGGAGTTTCAGGATGTAGTGGTAGCCCACGGTAACCGGCCGGTCGAAGGGCTCCCCGGTCCGGCCATCGATGAGTATCTCCTGGCCACTGGCGGAGAGACCGGCAAGCTCGAGCATGTCGGTGATCTCCTTTTCGCCGGCGCCGTCAAACACCGGAGTGGCGACCGGAATGCCGGACCTCAGCTCGTTGGCGGACTCCATGAGTTCGGTGTCCTTCATGCCTGAAAACCGGCCGGTCTCCGGGTTCTCTCCGTAGACCCCGGTGAGCAGGGTGCGCAGGTCGTCATGGGTTGACACCCTGTCACCGTCGAGAGGCATCTCGATGGTCATGCTGTCGACCATCCGGCCGATCTTCCTGCCGATACCGGCGCTGGCCCAGCCGAGGTGTGTTTCGAGAATCTGCCCGACGTTCATGCGGCTCGGCACACCAAGAGGATTGAGCACGATGTCGACCGGCGTGCCGTCCTGGAGATAGGGCATGTCCTCGATGGGAACGATGCGGGAAATGACGCCCTTGTTGCCATGGCGTCCGGCCATCTTGTCACCGGCCTGGAGCTTGCGCTTCACCGCGACGAAAACCTTGACCATCTTGAGCACGCCAGGCTGCAGTTCGTCGCTCGCCTCGAGCTTCTCGAGGCTGGCCCTGTGCAGCCGCTCAAGATCCGCCATCCGGTCGTCGTAGCGAGCCTTGAGCTCTTCGATGGCCTCCATGGTGGCACGATCGGCCACGACGATCTGCCATCTCTGGCCATGAGTGAGGGAATCGAGAAGATCCCGGTCGACAACGGCGCCCTTCGCAACACCCTTGGGGCCGCGCTTGACAGTGCCCCCGACGAGCAGGTCTACGAGCCGCGCCTGAACCGTTCGCTCGATTATGGAGTGCTCGTCGGCCCGGTTCTGTTCGAGGCGGTCGACCTCGGCGCTGTGAATGGTCTCGGCGCGCTGGTCCGTGTCGTAGCTTGCACGCGAGAAGACCCGCACCTCGACCACGGTTCCCTGACCGCCTGGAGGCACGCGAAGCGAGGTATCGCGCACATCCGAGGCCTTTTCGCCGAAGATGGCGCGCAGCAGCTTCTCTTCCGGGGTTGTCGGACTCTCCCCTTTCGGGGTGATCTTGCCGACAAGAATGTCATCGGCCTCGACTTCGGCCCCGATGTAGACAATGCCCGCCTCGTCGAGGTGCCGCAACGCCTCATCCCCGGCATTGGGGATGTCGCGCGTGATCTCCTCTGGGCCAAGCTTGGTGTCACGGGCCACCACCTCGAACTCCTCGATGTGAATCGAGGTGAAGACATCATCCCTGACGATGCGTTCGGAAATGAGGATCGAATCCTCGAAGTTGTATCCGTTCCACGGCATGAAGGCACACAGCACGTTGCGGCCGAGCGCCAGTTCTCCGTGGTCGGTCGAGGGTCCGTCCCCGAGGATCTCGCCCTTTTCCACCCGCTGACCTGTCTTGACCAGCGGTCGCTGGAGGATGCACGTGCTCTGGTTGGACCTCTGGAACTTCAGCAGCGGATAGATGTCGACATTGAGCGTGTTGAGCGCTTCCTCCTCGTTGACCCTGATGACGATCCGCTGTGAGTCGACCTGGTCGACCACGCCGCCTCGGCGGGCGACGATGGTGGACACGGAATCCCGGGCCACCACTTCCTCCATACCGGTGCCGACGAGCGGCGCTTCGGCGCGGATCAGGGGCACGGCCTGACGCTGCATGTTGGAGCCCATCAGGGCGCGGTTGGCATCGTCGTTCTCGAGGAAGGGAATGAGGGCAGCGGCGACCGACACCAGCTGCTTGGGCGACACGTCCATCATGTCGACATAGGCCGATTCCGCCATGACGAATTCGCCGTTCCGGCGGCATGACACCAGCTCGTCGGCGAAACGGCCATCCTCGGTAAGCCTGGCATTGGCCTGGGCAATCGTATGCTGCCGTTCCTGCATCGCCGTCAGGTACTCGATCCTGTCGGTCACCCGGCGTTCACCGTCGACCAGTTCCACCTTGCGGTATGGACTCTCGATGAATCCGTGCTGGTTGATGCGGGCGAAGGTCGCAAGGGAGTTGATGAGACCGATGTTCGGCCCTTCCGGCGTCTCCACGGGGCAGATCCGACCATAGTGGGTCGGATGTACGTCGCGCACCTCGAAGCCGGCGCGCTCGCGGGTCAGCCCACCCGGCCCGAGCGCCGACAGGCGGCGCTTGTGGGTCAGTTCCGAGAGCGGATTGGTCTGCTCCATGAACTGGGAAAGTTGGGACGCGCCGAAGAACTCGCGCACCGCCACCGCCGTGGTCTTGGCGTTGATGAGATCGTGCGGCACTTCCTTGTCGAGTTCGGCCTGGCTCATGCGCTCGCGCACCGCCCGTTCCATGCGCAAAAGGCTTGCCCGGTACTGGTTCTCGAGCAATTCACCGACGGAGCGCACGCGACGGTTGCCGAGGTGATCGATGTCATCGATGTCACCTCGGCCATCGCGCAGTTCCACCAGTGTCTTCAGACAGGCCATGATGTCGCCGGGGGTCAGCACGCGGCCGGTTTCAACATGATCGGGACCAAGGCGTTCGTTCATCTTGACGCGCCCGACCGTCGACAGATCGTAGCGGTCGGCATCGAAGAAGAGGCCCTTGAACAGGGTCGCTGCGGCTTCCGGCGTGGTCGGATCGCCGGGACGCATGACCTTGTAGATCTCGATCTGTGCGTCCTCGCGGTTCGATGCCTTGTCGATGCCGAGGGTCTTGCAGATATGGGGGCCCACCTTGACGTGATCGATGTCGAGGGTTGTCACCTCGTCGTTCGCGTGACTGGCGAGGAGGTCAAGCAGTTCCCGGTCGATCTCGGCGCCGGCCTCGGCGAGAACCAGCCCGTTCGTTTCGTCAATGTGGTCTCCGGAAAGGAACCTACCCAGCAGAAGCTCATCGCCCACGAACTGCTCCTTGAGTCCGGCGTTTGCCAGTTTGCGCAACTGCAGCCTGGTGAGTTTGGTGCCGGCTGTCGCCATGACGGCGCCGTCGGCGGCATTGACGAGGTCTCGTGTCAGCTTGGTGCCCAGAAGAGCCGAGGATTCCGAGGCGTCGAACGGCACTTTCCAACCCGGGCGAACAAGACGCTTCGCAGTCACCGTACCGCCTTCCTCGAACAGCGTGATGCTCTCGACATCGGAGCGCACCAGCTTGTTGAGCAGCTTGCGGTCGACGCGGGCGCCGGCAGCGGCAACCACGGTGTCACCGGAGCCCGGCACGTCACCGGCCAGCGTCCGCCCTTCAAGATCCTCCCGGCTTACCTCGACGCCCAACGGCCGTCCGTCGGTACTGGCGAGGATCTCGTCACGCCATGCATCCGTCATCCGCGTCCCCGCAGGGGCGACAACATCGCCGGAACGGACGTCAAAGAGGTCTTGATCAAGCGCGTCTCCGGTCGCGCCGGCGACATCGAAGGCGAAGAACCACTTCCTGTGTCCGCCCGAGCGCAGGGCTACGGTCGGCGAGTCACCGCCGAACATGGTGATCTCGCCGACTTCAACGGATCCCAGGGCAGAGAGTTCGCGACGGGTCAGCACAGTACCGGCATCGATGATGACCAGGCCTGATTCCGGATCGATGACATCCTCGGCAAGGCAGCGCCCCACAAGAGCGTCGTCCCTGACATGGCTGGCGAGGTTCCTGGAGGACCTGCTCCTCTTCGGCAGCGTCGAGCCGGCTGCAGCCGCAACACGCCCCTTCGCCAGGTCGATGACATCGTGCCCAAGAACCCCGCCGGCCCGTTCCGCATCCGCGAGGGGCAGCGCCCACTCCTGGTGGATACGCACGAACGGCACCGTGTCGTAGAATGTCTCCAGAATGTCCTCGGCGGTGTAGCCCAGAGCAAAGAGCATGGTCGTCGCCGGCAGCTTGCGGCGGCGGTCGATGCGGACGTGGACGATGTCCTTGGCATCGAACTCGAACTCCAGCCAGGAGCCGCGGTAGGGGATGACGCGGGCGGCGAACAGGAACTTGCCCGAGGCGTGGGTCTTGCCCTTGTCGTGGTCGAAGAAGACACCCGGTGACCGGTGCATCTGCGAGACCACCACGCGCTCGGTGCCATTGACAATGAAGGTCCCCTTGTCCGTCATGAGAGGAATGTCACCCATGTAGACATCCTGCTCCTTGACGTTGCGGACCTCCCTCTTGCCGATGTCGCGGTCGACATCATAAAGAACCAGACGCAGCTTCACCCGCAAGGGCGCGGCATAGGTCAGGTCCCGCGCCAGGCACTCCATCTCCGTGTGTTTTGGCGGCTCGATCTGGTAGCGCACGAACTCGAGATCGGCGCGATCGGAAACATCACTGATCGGAAAGACCGAGCGGAACACGCCCTCGAGTCCCTCGTCGAGAATTTCGTCCGGCCCCGCATCGCGTTGCAGGAAATGGTCATAGGAGATGCGCTGCACATCGATCAGGTTGGGCATGTCGATCACCGGCGGGATCCGCCCGAAGTTGCGCCGCATGGCGGAACGCCTGTTCATGTGCTTTTCCATGATGTCAGTCCCTGCAATCGATCAGCCCGGAATATGCGTTGACACCCGCCCCCTGCCGGCAGGACTCGCGCACCCTCACCGGCAAGGAAACGAGATCACCACAAGGGGGCGGGCCCCTTGTGGTGGAAACACGTGTCGACCTACTTGACCTCGACAGTCGCGCCGGCGTCCTCGAGACGCTTTTGCAACGCTTCGGCCTCGTCCTTGGAAACGCCTTCCTTCACCGCCTTCGGTGCATCCTCGACGAGCGCCTTGGCTTCCTTGAGGCCGAGATCCGTGATCGCCCGGACCTCCTTGATGACGGGAATCTTGCTGGTGCCGAAGCCGGTGAGGACGACGTCGAATTCCGTCTTTTCCTCGACGTCGGCCTTCTCGTCTCCCGCGCCACCGGGCACGGCCGCGACAGCAACCGGCTGAGCGGCGCTCACGCCCCATTTTTCTTCAAGCATTTTCGAGAGTTCCGCCGCCTCGATAACGGTCAGCGACGACAGGTCCTCGACGAGTTGTTCAATCTTGCTCATGGTTTTCCATAACTCCAGTTGGGGTGTTTCGGTTGTGGCCGAACCGGATCATTCCGCCGTTTGCCGGGAACCGAGCAGCCGGGCAAGGCGGCTCCCCGGTTCCTGCAGGACTCCCGCAACCCTCGTTGCCGGCGTGTTGATCAGCATGATCAGTCTGGCACGCAGTTCATCGAGTGACGGCAGTTGGGCAATTGTCCGGACCCCGTCCGCGTCAAGCGCACGGCCGTCCATGGTTCCACCGACAATGACCAGTTTGCCGTTCTTCTTGGCATAGTCGACGGTGACCCTGGCGCCGGCCACGGGATCCGTTGCCGTTGCAATGGCGGAGGGTCCATGGAACATCTCGGCGATCGCCTCCATCCCGGCACGCTCGATGGCGCGCAGAACCAGCCGGTTCTTGACCACCCGAAAGCTGGCGCCGGCATCGCGCACCGAACGCCGAAGCTCGGTCGCCTCGGCAACGCTGAGACCCTCGTGACGCGCAACGATGACGATCTCGGCACCGCGGAGCACACTCTCGAGCTCACTGACGATCTCTTCCTTCCTTGAACGTTCCAAAGGACTCCTCCATCAGATCAGAACGCCGGGCCGAAACCCGTCGATCCGGTTCACTGGTTGTCTCCCTCCCCCGTCCGCGGGCGAGGGAGACGTTGGTGTCCTGCCCCGGAATCCCCTCCTGGTCCCGGAACTCCGGTACCGGCTGGTCTCCCGTCTCGTGCCGGCGGCATCGCCATTGAACCCGCCATCGGGTACCGGCAGTCTCGGACAGGGTTGCGGCACGCCAGAGCATGCCGCCGGACGGCCGGAGCCGTCCGTAGGTCCCGGGCCGTCAGGCGGCCACGAGGCTTTGCGTGGCAACGTGGACACCCGGCCCCATGGTGGTGCTGAGTGTCGCTCGTTTCATGTAGGTTCCCTTGACCACCTGGGGCCGTGCCTTCGCCACGGCATCCACCAGCGCCCGGGTGTTCTCGGCAATCTTCTCGACTGGAAACGACACCTTGCCGACACCAGCGTGAATAATGCCCGCCCGTTCCACGCGGTACTCCACCTGACCTGCCTTCGCGGCGGTCACGGCACCGGCAACATCCACGGTGACAGTACCGAGTTTCGGGTTCGGCATGAGTCCGCGCGGCCCGAGAATCTTTCCGAGCCGACCGACGACGGGCATCATGTCGGGTGTGGCAATGCAGCGGTCGAATCCGAGATCGCCCTCCTGGATGCTCTGGGCGAGATCCTCCGCACCGACCCTGTCGGCTCCGGCCTCTCGGGCCTCGTCAGCCTTGGCGTCGCGGGCGAAGACGACAACCCTGACCACACGCCCGGTGCCGTGCGGCAGGCTGACCACGCCACGCACCATCTGGTCGGCATGGCGCGGATCGACGTTGAGATTGAGCGCCAGTTCGACGGTCTCGTCAAACTTCGCGGAGGCAGTGTCCTTGAGCGCCTGGATCGCCTCCTCCAGATCATAGTCCCGCTCCCGCTCGACGGTCGCATAGGCCGCGACGAGTTTCTTGCCGTGTCGTGCCATGTTCCTACTCCACCACCTCGACACCCATGGATCGCGCCGTTCCGGCGATGATCCGCGATGCCGCCTCGATACCGTTGGCGTTGAGGTCCGTCATCTTCGCCTCGGCAATCTCGCGCACCTGCTCCATGGTGACCGACCCGGCAACGGCGCGGCCAGGCAGGGCCTCACCCTTTTCGAGACCGGCCGCCTTCCTGATGTACCACGCCGCCGGTGGTGTCCTTGTGACAAAGGTGAACGAACGGTCCGCATAGGCCGTGATCACCGTCGGCACCGGAGTTCCCTGCTCGACGTTCTGCGTGGCCGCATTGAAGGCCTTGCAGAATTCCATGATGTTGAGGCCGCGCTGACCGAGCGCAGGGCCGATGGGAGGCGACGGATTTGCCGCTCCTGCCGGAACCGTGAGCTTGATCGTGCCTGCGATCTTCTTGGCCATTGTCTTGCGATTTCCATCCCCTGGTGGACGTCTCAGGTCTTCTCGACCTGGGTGTATTCAAGCTCGACGGGCGTAGGGCGGCCGAAGATCAGCACCGCGACCTTCAGGCGCGCCCGGTTCTCGTCGATTTCCTGGACCGTGCCGTTGAAGGACGTGAACGGTCCGTCAGCCACGCGCACACTCTCGCCGATCTCGAAGGTGATGGACGGTCTCGGCCGTTCGACTCCTTCCTGCACCTGGCTGATGATACGCGCCGCCTCGGAATCGGGAATCGGCCTGGGGCGGTTGCCAGCCCCCAGAAAACCGCTGACCTTCGGCGTGTCCTTGACCAGGTGCCAGGTGGCATCCGTCAGCTCCATGTGCACCAGCACGTACCCGGGAAAGAACTTTCGGTCGGTCGAGATCTGCTTGCCGCCGCGCATTTCCGTGACCTTCTCCGAGGGAACCAGGACCTGGCAGATCTGCTCCGTCATGCCATTCGCCTCGGCGCGCTCCCTGATGGCGTTCTCCACTTTCTTCTCGAAGCCGGAATAGCAATGGACGATGTACCAGCGATGCGTCACAGCCCCTGCCTCCCCAGCCCGAGAATGAGCTGGATCGCCTCGGCGAAGACGAGATCAATCAGGAAAAAGAAGATGGCCACGAGCACGATCATCGCGAACACGGTGAGCGTGGTGATCCCCGCTTCCCTGGTTGTCGGCCAGGTCACCTTCCTGATGGCCTCGGCCCGGACCTGTCTGACAAATTCGGCCGGTGACACTTTCACCATGAGATGATCCGCTGTTTCCCCGCTCTTCAATCAACGAGCCCGCCGGTGGCAGGAGTGGCAGGACTCGAACCCGCAACCCCCGGTTTTGGAGACCGGTGCTCTACCAGTTGAGCTACACTCCTTGAAATGCCTGTTTTCTAGTCGACGATTTCGGCGACGACGCCGGCGCCGACGGTGCGGCCGCCCTCGCGGATGGCAAAGCGCAGGCCTTCGTCCATGGCAATCGGCGAAATCAGTTCCACGTCCATCGTCACGTTGTCCCCGGGCATCACCATCTCGATCCCCTCGGGCAACTGCACGTGACCCGTCACGTCCGTCGTCCGGAAAAAGAACTGCGGACGGTAGTTGGTGAAGAACGGCGTGTGACGACCGCCCTCATCCTTCGTCAGGACATAGGTCTCCGCCTTGAAACGCGTGTGCGGCGTGATCGTCCCCGGACGCGCCAGAACCTGGCCGCGCTCTACCTCGTCGCGCTTCGTGCCACGCAGAAGAACGCCGATGTTGTCCCCCGCCTCGCCGGAATCCAGCAGCTTGCGGAACATCTCCACTCCCGTGCACACCGTCTTCGACGTCTCCCGGATACCCACGATCTCAACCTCGTCGCCAACCTTCACAACACCCTGCTCAACACGACCCGTCACAACCGTGCCGCGCCCCGAGATCGAAAACACATCCTCAATCGGCATCAAAAACGGACGGTCCACCGCACGCTCCGGCGTCGGAATGTAGGAATCAACCGCCGCCATCAACTCAAGTACCGACTTCTCCCCCGTCTCCGCGTCGCCATCCTCCATCGCCGCCAGTGCCGAGCCCCGCACCACAGGAATGTCATCCCCAGGAAAACGGTACTCGTCCAGCAACTCGCGAACCTCAAGCTCCACAAGCTCCAGAAGCTCCTCGTCGTCAACCTGGTCAACCTTGTTGAGGTACACCACAATCGCAGGAACACCCACCTGACGCGCCAGAAGAATGTGCTCGCGCGTCTGAGGCATCGGACCGTCCGCCGCCGACACAACCAGAATCGCACCATCCATCTGAGCCGCGCCCGTGATCATGTTCTTCACGTAGTCCGCATGACCAGGACAGTCGACATGCGCGTAGTGGCGAGCTTCAGTCTCGTACTCAACATGCGCCGTGTTGATCGTAATGCCACGCTCCCGCTCCTCAGGAGCCTTGTCAATCGACGCGTAGTCCGTGTACGTCGCACCGCCCGTGCGCGCCAGAATCCGCGTGATCGCCGCCGTCAGCGTCGTCTTGCCGTGATCCACATGCCCAATCGTCCCAATGTTCGCATGCGGCTTCGTACGCTCAAACTTCTCCTTGGCCATCCTTCTCGACCTCTCCTGGTCAATGACCCTCCCTCACGAGGGAGGTGTTCCTGGTTATCACAAACATGGTCCCTGGTCGGGGAGCGGGTGGCGGGAATCGAACCCGCGTAACCAGCTTGGAAGGCTGGGGCTCTGCCACTGAGCTACACCCGCCTCGTCGAGGTCCGCAACCGCCCCTCCCGGACCATGGATGGTGGAGGGAGGTGGATTCGAACCACCGTAGGCATAGCCAACGGGTTTACAGCCCGTCCCTTTTAACCGCTCAGGCATCCCTCCGGGCAACATGTACTGCTGATGGTTGGTTTCGCGACACGATCAATCCGACAGCAGCCGCGCAACAAGGGCAGTGCCTCCTGCACTGTTGACGACCACGCCGGATTTCCAATTGGTGGAGCGCTCATATATAGCACAACGCCATGGTCCGCAAGCACCTGGCACAACAAAAGTTCGCGAGGCCGCTGTGGATTCACGGGCACCACCCGGTGGCGGCGGCACTCGCCAATCCGCGGCGGCGCGTGGTGCGCCTCGCAGCGACGCGCGAGATGCTCGAGCGGCTGGCGCCGCTGCTTTCGCAACGCCGCGACACGATTGCCTGTGACGAGATGACGTCATCGTCGATTGCCGCCCTCCTCGAGGGAGACACCCGCCACCAGGGAGCAGCGCTCCTCGTCCATCCGCTGCCGGACCTCGGCCTCCACGACATTCCCGGATCAGCCGACATCGTCGTGGTCCTCGACCGCATCAGCGATCCCCGCAACGCCGGCGCCATCATGCGATCAGCCGCCGCCTTTGGCGCGGCGGCGGTCATCATGCAGGAACGCCATGCGCCGCCCCCTTCAGCGGCCTTCGCCAGCGCCGCCTCCGGGGCCCTCGAATGGGTGCCCCTGGTGCGCGTCCCCAACATCGCCCGCGCCCTCGACGGCCTCAAGCAACGCGGTTTCTGGATTACCGGCCTCGATGCCCAGGCACCCCTCACCATGGGTCAGGCGCCGGTGCCGCTTCCCGCCGCACTGGTCCTCGGCGCCGAGGGGAGCGGTCTGCGCCGTCTCGTTGCCCGGACCTGCGATCAGCTAGTGAGCATCGCCACCCCGGGCCGCGACCTCAGTCTCAACGTGGCCAGTGCCGCCGCCATTGCCCTCCACGAGATCCGCACCCATTGACGAGGGAGCAGCACGGGCGGACGACCGCTCATTTTGCGAATCATGCCGACGCAATCACATCGGCCGACCCGAACCAGATGTGAAGCCGCAAGGATGGGGCCGGACTCCCCGAGGGGAGATCCGGCCCGTTTGACAATATGGAACCGCCTCGCCTGTGCGTCAGGCTACGCCTTCCTTGAACGACCACTTCCGGAACATGCGGAAGCTGTCAAAAGGCGTTGCGCCAAGAACCTCACCGCCGGTATCGATCCGGTCGCGGACGCCATGCACCAGGTTTTGGAACAGGGGCACGATGGTCGAGCCGCGCTCGTGCAGGATCAACTGCACGTCGGCATAGAGAAGCTTGCGCTTCTCGGTATCGAGTTCAGTCCTCGCAGCCACCACCAGATCGGTGAACTCGCGGTCACACCAGTACGTGTCAGCCCATGCCGCATCGCAGATGTAGGCGAGTGTGAGCATCAGGTCCGGGGTCGGCCGCGCATTCCAGTAGCAGTAGCAGAAGGGCACCGTACCCCAGACGTCGGCCCAGTAACCGTCAACGGGTTCGCGCACGACCTCAAGGTTGAACCCAGCCTGCTTGGCGTTCTCGGCAAAGAGGACGCCGGCATCGACCGACCCGCTGAACGCCGCGGCAGAGGCGTGGATCTGGATCGTCTCACCACCGTAGCCGGCCTTCTCCAGATGGTGCCTCGCCTTCTCCGGATCAAACTCGCGCTGCGGAATGGCGGGATTGAAGAACTGGTCGAAGGGTGCGACCGGATGATCGTTCGCGACCGAGGCATGACCGTTGAAGATCACGTTCCGCATCTGCTCGCGATCGACCAGGTACTTCATGGCCAGCCGGAAATCGAGGTTGTCGAATGGCGGCGTGTCGGCACGCATCGGCATCGTGATGGTCGAGCCGCCGGCGACGCTCAGAATGTTCACACCCTGGTTCTGAGCCAGCAGGTCGGCGGTCTTCGGCTCGACCGGCCACACCGCCTGGACGGAATCGCTGGCCAGTGCCGACGAGAGGGAGGCGTGATCCTTCACCGAGAGATGCTCGAAGGAGTCAAAGAAGCCCTGGTCCTCCAGGAAGTAGTTCGCGAACCGTTCCCCGGTGCCGCGCACACCCGGCTCATAGTTCTGCATGACGTAGGCGCCGGTGCCCATGCCCGACATGTCGACCATGCCGTCGATCGACGGCCCCACCTGGAACAGGTACTGCGCCATGTAGTAGGGGAAGTCGGCCGCGGGTTCGCTGAGTTCGAAGATCACGTCATCACCGTCCGAGCGGATGTCCGCCACGATCGCCATCATCGACGCGCCGCCTGACTGTGAATCGGGGCCACGGTGAACGTTCATCGAGTCGATCACGTCCTGGGCTTCAAGAGACTTGCCGTTGTGGAACTCAACGCCCTGGCGCAACTTGAAGGTCCAGGTCGCGCCTGCGTCCGAAGCATTCCATTCCGTCGCCAGCACGGGATCGAGTCCGCCATCGGTCCGCGCATCGACCAACTTGCTTCGGAAGGTCTCCGTGAGCAAGGTCTGGTGCGAGTTACCGGCATGGCCAATGATGAATGAATCGGCCGACTGCCCGTCACCCGCCGCCGTGACGACGTGCCCGCCCCGGACCTGTTCGGCGCGCGCCGATTCACTCCACAAGGTCGTGGCAGCCGCAACCGTCAGGCCCGATGCAACCGCCCGCTCCATGAAGTCGCGGCGTGTCACGCCCTTCCGACCGGCAAAGGCCCTCAACGTCCGTTCAACATCGTTGGTCTGTTCGTTCATGTCCTTCCCCCCTGTTCCCGAGGTTGTCTTGCTGCCGAGGTCCCCGGACAAGTGCACCCGGGACACTCGGATGAATGACAATCGTAGCACGAAGCGTCGTCATGCATACCGACATGATGAGACCACGGCAGAAACGGACGCGTTGAAGTCACGGGAGAGAGGCGACGCACGCCATGCGATGATGACCTACGCACTCACAAAGGGCGTGGCCGGCCCGCCTGATCGCGGGATCTGGATTCGTACATGTCTGCCTGCTTCGGCAGGCTGACACCGCTTCATCACGGCCGATCAAGCAGCGCGCTCCAACGCGGCCTCGAACCAGCGGATCCACGCCTCGCCGGGGACAACGAAACTGTACCCGGCGACCAGGCGGGGACGCCGTTCGCGGGCGATGGCGAGCAGGCGGCGGCCCCGGTTCGCGATCTCCGCGGGGTCGCTGTAGGGATTGAGCTGCATGGTGTCGTCCGGCGGGAAGGCGTAATCGCACGCGAAGAGCACGTCCTGCCGCAGGTAGGCCGTGAATCCCGGTGTGTGGCCGCCGATATGGAAGGCCTCGATACCATGGCTTGTGAAATCGCCACGGAAGGCATCGTCCACGGGAAAGGCAGCGGCGAGCGGGCTCTCCGTCTCGGCCTCGTGGATGTGAACAGCCGCGTTCCACTGTGCGCGGTACTGGTTCGAAGCGCCCATGAAGTCCTTGTGGGTGAAGAAAATGTCGCTGACGGGCGCAAGTGTGCGGTTGAACGCACTGGGGGAATCGATCCATACCGACCCTTCGTCCGTCTCGATGCGGTAGCAGGCGTGCTCCAGACCGAGGCGTGGACGGGAAAGAAGCTGGCTGACGCCGTCGGTGACGTCCCTCGCCTCCACGCGATATCGCTCCTCGCCGACGTCCCAGGAGACGAAGCGGTCATGGCGGGCACCGCAGAAGGGGCAGACGTCTGGCATTTCGCCGATCATGTTGTATCCGCAGGGCACACAGACCCACTGCCTCAGCGGAAATCCCTCCACGAGTTCCATCATGCCACCCTCCGAGTTCGAGCCATCATAGCGACCGAAGTCCCCTTCCGCAGCATGTCCAGGCGAGGACGACGACCTCCTCGACCCAAAGGGCGGTGTATCGCGCATCACAATCCAGCACCGTGGGCCAAGCAATTGTCGAACATCGCGATGTCTTCGACGTCGGTGAGCCGCACCAGGTCTGCGTTGCGATCGGTTGCAGGTGCCGGAGCAGCGGCGTCTGCCCGTGTCGAAGCTCTCGCGCTGGCGAACATGGACAGGATGAAGATGGTTCCGCCGAAGCGGCTGACAGTGTCTTCGTTCGGGAGTACGGGGCAACCCCGGATCCCACGGGCGGGAGTGTTTCACAAGGGGCGTGGTCCCGTGCTACGAAGCGCCGGGAGCCGGGTTAGCTCAGTTGGTAGAGCAACCGCCTTGTAAGCGGTAGGTCGCGAGTTCGAGTCCCGCACCCGGCACCACATTCCCTGAGCTGTCAGGCCGCCTTCTGGCGCATGGTGACGAACTCCTCGGCACTGGTCGGATGGATGCCGACCGTGGCGTCGAAATCGGCCTTGGTGGCGCCCGCCTTGAGGGCAACCGCAAGTCCCTGCAGGATCTCGGCGGCATCCTCTCCTACCATATGGACCCCGACGACGCGGTCCGTGGCCGAGGCCACGACGAGCTTCATCAGGGTCTTCTCTTCGTTCAGTGAAATCGTGTGGCGCAGAGGCCTGAAACGCGCCATGTAGATGTCGACGCCATCGGCGTACTGCCGACGCGCCTCTGATTCCGTCAGGCCCACCGTGGCCAGTTCCGGCTGGCTGAAGACAGCCGACGGGATGTTCGTGTAGTCGACGCTCTTCGGCCCGTCGCCAAAGAGGGTCGCGGCCACCGCCATGCCCTCGGTGGTCGCAACCGGCGTCAGTTCCAGTCGGCCGAGGACATCGCCGATGGCAAAGACCGACGGCACATTCGTGCGGAAGTGGTCGTCAACCGGAATGGTGCCGTTATTGTTGACGGCCACTCCAGCTTCCTCGAGCCCGAGACCGGAGGTGAGCGGCCGGCGGCCGGTGGCATACATCACAAGGCCGGTATCCAGGGAGACGCCATCGGTCAGACTGACAGAAAAGCCGCCATTCGTCCGGGTGATGGCCGCCACGTCACTGGAAAACCTGAGATCGATTCCCTTCGTCCGCATTTCTCCGGCGAGATGGTGCCGGATGTCGTCATCGAAGCCGCGCAGGAAGAGTTCTCCCCGGTAGAGCTGCGTGACCTCGACACCAAGGCCGTGAAAGATCCCGGCAAACTCCGCAGCGATGTACCCGCCACCGACGATCACGATGCTCCGGGGCAGTTCGTCGAGGAAGAAGCACTCGTTCGACGTGATGGCGTAGTCCCTGCCGGGAATGTCCGGAACGTAAGGCCAGCCTCCGGTGGCGACGAGAATGTTCGCGGTGCGGAAGCGCTGATCGTCGATGTCCACTTCATGGGGACCGGCGAGGCGGGCGTGGCCCTCGAGGACGCTGCAGCCGGCGTCCTTGAGCATGTTCACGTAGATCCCGTTCAACCGGGTGATCTCGGCCGTCTTGTTGTCACGCAGCGTCGGCCAGTCGAAGCGGGGATCCATGGATGACCAGCCGAAGCGCCGGGCATCCTGGAACGCCTCGCTGTAATGGGCGGCATATCCGAAGAGCTTCTTGGGAATGCACCCTACATTGACACAGGTTCCACCCCAGTCACGCTCCTCGACAATCGCCACGCGGGCGCCTGTTGCGGCGGAAAACCGCGCCGCCCGCACCCCGCCCGAGCCGCCACCGATGACGACGAGATCGTAGTCGAAGGAACCCATCCCTTCAGGAATCCGTGTCAGCTGTCGACGCCGGCAACACAGACGTATTTGGATTCGACGTACTCGTCGATTCCCATGTGGCTGCCTTCGCGCCCGACTCCTGATTCCTTGACCCCTCCGAACGGCGCCACCTCGGTGGAGATGATACCGGTGTTGACGCCGACGATGCCGTACTCCAGGCCTTCGCTGACACGCCAGATACGACCGATGTCACGGGCATAGAAATAGCTGGCAAGGCCGAATTCCGTGTCATTGGCGAGGGAAACCGCCTCGTCCTCGCGCTCGAACCTGAAGAGTGGCGCCAGGGGACCGAAGGTCTCGTCGCGGGCCACGAGCATTTGCGGATTGACGTCCGCCATGACCGTCGGCTCGAAGAAGGTACCGCCGAGCGCGTGACGCTGACCGCCAACGAGGACACGTGCGCCCTTTGCCGATGCATCGGCGATGTGCTCCTCCACCTTGTCGACCGCGGCCTGATTGATCAGCGGCCCCTGCACGACGCCCTCATCGAGGCCATTGCCCACCTTCATCTCGCTGACCCGTGCCGCAAGTCTCTCGGCGAAGGCATCGTGAACCGCCGACTGGACATAGATCCGGTTGGCGCACACGCAGGTCTGTCCCATGTTGCGGAACTTCGACTGAATGGCGCCCTCGACCGCAGCATCGAGATCGGCATCATCGAACACCAGGAAGGGTGCATTGCCGCCCAGTTCCATGGTGACCTTCTTGACCGTGGACGCCGCCTGCTCCATCAGCATCTTGCCGATCTCCGTGGAACCGGTGAAGGTGATCTTGCGGACCACGGGATTGCCCGTGAGTTCGCTGCCGATCTCCGCCGACTTGCCGGTCAGGATGTTGAGAACTCCCTTCGGCAAACCGGCGCGTTCGCCCAGTTCTGCCAGAGCGAAGGCCGAATAGGGGGTCTCGGTCGCCGGCTTGCAGACGATGGTGCAGCCAGCAGCAAGTGCCGGTCCCGCCTTGCGCGTGATCATGGCCGAAGGAAAATTCCAGGGCGTGATCGCGCCCACCACGCCCACGGGTTCGCGCAAGACCAGGATGCGGCGATCGGCGAGGTGCTGGGGAATGGTCTCGCCGTAGATTCTCTTGCCCTCTTCGGCAAACCACTCAATGAAGCTTGCGGCATAGGCGATCTCGCCACGCGCCTCGGCCAGAGGCTTGCCCTGCTCGAGGGTCATGAGCTGCGCCAGGTCATCCTGGTTCTCGAGCATCAGCTCGAACCAGCGGCGCAGCACTGATGCCCGCTCCTTCGCTGTCTTCGCCTTCCAGGCCGGCAATGCAACTGCAGCCGCCTCGATGGCCCTGCGGGTCTCGGCCGTGCCCATGCGGGGAATGGTCCCGAGCACCCCGGAGGTGGCCGGATTCCTGACATCGATGGTGTCGCTTGAATCGGCGTCGCACCAGGCGCCGTCGATGTAGCACTGTTGGCGAAACAGGGTTGCGTCACTGAGATCCATGGGAAATCCTCGCAAGGTTCAAGAAAAGAGACGGACCGCTTGCCGGCGAGGGCGAATGTAGACTCCGGCGGCGTCGATGGGAATGACGGAATTCGACTTTAACCAGGTGATCGACAGGCACGGCACGAGCGCTGCCAAGTGGGCGCACGCGACGACCAATGGTGGCCCTCCCCTGCTGGCGATGTCCATCGCCGACATGGAGATTCCGGCGCCGGACCCAGTGTTGAAGGCGATGGCGAAACGCGTCGAACATGGCATTTTCGGCTACACGATGGCAGGCGACGCATACTTCGAAGCCGTTGCCGCCTGGCAGATGGAGCGCCATCACCACGCCATCAGCCCGGAGTGGGTGGTAACCCACCACGGGGTCCTTCCTTCGCTTTTCCAGATGATTCGCGCCTTTCTGCCGCCGAATTCCGGCGTCGTGGTGATGACCCCCGCTTTCCCGCCCCTTCTCGATGCCATCACCCTCAACGGCCACCGTGTCATCACCAGTCGACTGGTGCGCCACGGGGACTCCTATGCCATCGACTTCGAGGCATTCGAGGAAGCCTGCCGGGATCAGGCCACACGGCTCTTTATCCTGTGCAATCCCCACAATCCCACTGGACGTAACTTCACGGCGGACGAGCTTAACCACCTTGCGTCGATCGCCGCGCGATACCGGGTGATGGTCTTCGCCGACGAGATTCACGGCGACCTCGTGTTGCCTCCCGGTCGTCTGGTGCCATTCCTGTCCGTCTGCGACGGTCTCGACATCGAGGCGATGGCGGCAAATGGCCTTTCCAAGACGATGAACCTCGCCGGCCTGGGCCTCAGCAACATCGTCATTCCATCACAGGGGCTTCGCGAACGGTTCGAGGACGCCGTGCGCAGGAACGGGGAATGGGGTGTCAATCCGGTCTCCCGGGCAGCCGCTCTCGCCGGCTACGCCCACTGTGGCGCCTGGCTCGACGCACTTCTCGATCACATTGCAGGCAACATGGCGCTCGTCGACGACTGGTGCGCCCGGGAACTCGCCGGCGTGGTCGCGGTGAAAACCGAGGCCACCTACCTGAAGTGGCTTGACACGACGCGAACCGGCCTTGACGAAGAGGATCTCATGGACCGTCTGATCAACAGTGAGAGACTGCTCGTGCAGGCGGGAAGCGACTTTGGAGTCATGGCGCGGGGATTCCTGCGCCTTAACCTGGCCTGTCCCCGCACCATGGTGACGTCCGCATTGAGCCGTATCGCAAGGGCCATCGGGCCGGTGGCAGGCTGAAGTAACGTGGCTACTCGACCGTGACACTCTTGGCGAGGTTGCGCGGCTGATCGACATCCGTTCCCTTGCGCATGGCAGCGTGGTAGGCGATCAACTGCACCGGGATAGCGTGAACGAGCGGCGTGACCAGGGCATCGACGGCAGGCAGGACAACCATCCTGTCGGCGACGGGTCCCGCACCGTCGGCACCGGCCTCGTCGGTAATGAGGATGATCCTGCCGCCTCGCGCTCTCGCTTCTTCAACGTTGGACATCGTCTTGTCGAAGAGTTCATCGCCCGGCGCAACGACAATGACCGGAACATGCTCGTCTATCAGCGCGATCGGCCCGTGTTTCATCTCTCCCGCGGCATGGGCCTCCGCGTGAATGTAGCTGATTTCCTTGAGCTTCAGCGCACCCTCCATGGCAATGACGGCGGACGTGCCACGGCCAAGGTAGAGAACATGGCGCGCTTCGGCGATGTCCCAGGCAATCTGCCGGAACTCTTCCTCCATGGCGATGACGCGAGCCAGCGTTGACGGCAGAGTGGTCAGAACGTCGGCAAGTCGGGCGACCTCATGTTGGTCGATGACCCCGCGGTCACGCGCCGTCGCCACGGCAAGGCAGAAGAGGACGGCAACCTGGGAGGTGAAGGTCTTGGTCGCGGCCACACCGATCTCGGGCCCGGCATGGGTGGCGAGGACCAGGTCCGCCTCCCTTGCCGCCGTGCTGGTCTCGGTGTTGGTGACGGCGAGGACAGTCCTGCCGAGACCACGTGCATAGCGCATGGCAGCCAGGGTATCGGCTGTCTCTCCCGACTGCGAGATGAAGACACCGAGACCACCTTCGACCATCGGCGCCTGGCGGTAGCGGAATTCCGAGGCAATATCGGCGTCGGCTGGAAGTCTGGCCAGGCGCTCGAGCCAGTACTTGCCGATGAGGGCGGCGTAGTAGGCCGTGCCGCAGGCAATCAGGGTCATCCTTTCGACAGCCCCAGGGCCGAGGTCCGCCCCGGGGATTGTGATCGAACCCGCCTCGGGGTCGAGATAACGCCCCAGGGTTTCGCCGACGGCCACCGGTTGCTCATGGATCTCCTTTTCCATGAAATGGCGGTAGTTCCCCTTCCCGATCACCGCGCCGGAGAGTTCGGTGTCCACCACCGGGCGTTCCACGGGACGACCACCCGTGTCGAGAATCTCGACCCCGTCTCGGCGAACCAGCGCCAGGTCGTCCTCTTCCAGGTAGGAGACCTTGCGGGTGTGACCGGCGAGGGCGATGGCATCGGACGCAAGGAAGAGACCGCCTTCGCCCCAACCCACCGCAAGCGGTGCGCCCCGCCTTGCTCCGGCAAGCACCACGTCGGCACCCTCGATGAGAATGGCGAGGGCAAACATGCCCTCGAGACGCTCCATCAGGGCGGTCATGGCCGCTGCCGGGGTTCCTTCGGCCTTCAGCAGCGCGTCAAACAAGTGGGCAACCACCTCGGTGTCCGTCTCCGACTCGAAACAGCGCCCCCCGGCACGCATGTCATCGCGGAGCGTGCGATAGTTCTCGATGATGCCGTTGTGGACGACGGCGACACGCCCGGTCATATGGGGGTGTGCGTTTCTGCGCGTGGGCGCTCCATGGGTCGCCCATCGCGTATGACCCACCCCGGCGTCCCCCGTCACTCCGTTCGATGTCAGCATGGCCTCGAGATTGGCGATCTTGCCGGCCGCGCGCCGACGCACAATTCCCTCCTGGTTGAGAACCGCGATGCCTGCCGAGTCGTAGCCGCGATACTCGAGGCGACGCAGTCCGTCGAGGAGAACCGGAACCGCCTCGCCGTTCCCGAGATAACCGATAATCCCGCACATGAACCTGTCAGTTCCTGCTGTCTGACCTGCTGCGACGCCACCTGGACGCCACGCGCTCGCGAACCGTCTGCGGCGCCCTTTCGAGGGCCATCGCATCGTCGCCGACATCCCGGGTGATCGTGCTGCCCGCGCCTATCATCGTACCGTCGCCAATGGTGAGCGGCGCCACCAGGGAAGCGTTGGACCCGATGAACGCCTCCTTCCCTATCCGCGTCGGGTGCTTGGTCACCCCGTCGTAGTTGCAGATCACGGCTCCGGCCCCGAGATTCGTCCCGGCACCGACCTCGGCGTCACCGACATAGGCCAGGTGGTTCGCTTTCACTCCCGACTCCAGCGTCGAGGCCTTGATCTCGACGAAATTGCCAATTCTCGTGTTTGTCCCAAGGCGGGTTCCGGGACGCAGCCGGGCAAAGGGGCCAATCACGGCGCCGTCGCCGACATGACAGTCCTCCAGATGGCTGAAACTGCGGATGATCGCGCCCTTGCCGATCGTCACGCCCGGGCGGATCACCACATCGGGCTCGATCACGACATCGCTCCCGATCACCGTATCCCATGAGAGCCACACCGTCTCGGGCGCCACCATCGAACAGCCGGCAGTCATGGCGGCATGGCGCAGGCGGCGCTGCATGACCGCTTCGAAACGGGCCAGGTCCACACGGTCGTCGGCGCCGACGGTATCGTCGGGATCCGTGGTCTCGAGAACGGCAGTCGCGAGACCGTGGCGGCGAGCAACGGCGACAACGTCGGAGAGGTAGAATTCTCCCTTGGCGTTGTCGTCGGACACTTCGTCAAGGAGATCGAAGAGACAGCCTGCCTCGATGCTCATCATCCCTGAATTGCACAGCGTCGACGCACGCTCGGCCTCGCTGGCATCATGAAACTCGACAATTCTCTCGAGCGTGCCGTCGGCATCCACCACCAGCCGGCCATAGCGGTTGGCGGAGGTGACATGAACTCCCAGGACCGAGGCCACGGCACCGCTGCTGCGCCGCACCGCCACGAGATCGTGAATGGCAGAGGCCTCCAGGGTCGGCGCATCGCCGAACAGCACCACGACATCTCCTTCGTCAGCCAGACCCTCGAGGCCGGGACGCGCTGCCTTGACGGCATCGGCCGTACCGCGTGGCTCCTCCTGGATGACGACACCGGCGGGCCTGACGGCTTCGGCCGTTCTGATGTCCCCGGGTCCGGTCACCACGACGACGCGTTCGGGGCCGATCTCGGCGGCCGCGGCAATCACATGATTGACCATGGGTCTGCCGGCAATCGGGTGCATGGCCTTGGGCAGGTCCGATTTCATGCGTGTGCCCCGTCCTGCCGCGAGGACCACCACGGCGACATCCTTCAGGGCGAGAGCGGAATCCATGAATACCCCTTTCGGCAACCAGCGGTTGGTGCCACACTTGAAAAAGTGACCGAAGTCAAGAATTGCAACACTCAATGACACGAGTCAGCCGTCATGACGGGCCCTTTGCGCCGGCTGCCATGTGAGCGAACGTGACAACCGTTCGCCAGCACAGGTTCCGCGCAGTCATCTTTGATCTCGACGGAACACTGATCGACAGCGCACCGGATATCGCCGATGCCATCAACATGGTGATGGCCGAATACGGACGCCGGGCGCTGACCGAACGGACGGTGCGGGACATGGTGGGCAGCGGCTGGGCGGGCCTGCTCGAACGCGCCATGACCCTGACCGGAGGCATGCCCGACGGGGCAGAATCTGCCATCGAAGAGAGGTTTCGCCAGTTTTACCTTCCGCGCAGCACACGCCTTTCAAGCCTCTATCCAGGTGTCGCCCGGACCATTGACTCACTTCACCGGGACGGGACGGCAATCGGCGTGTGCACCAACAAGCGGCAAACCGGTGCCGACCATGTCATTGCCACCTTCGGACTCGGGCGGGCGGTAGGCGCCGTGGTTGGCGGCGATACCGGCGTGATGAAACCCGATCCGGCCCATCTGGCCATCGTTCTCGACCGGCTCGGCGTGGGCGCAGCGGAAGCCGTCATGGTGGGAGACAGCCACGCCGACGTTGCCGCCGCCCACGGCGCTGGCATGCCGTGTGTCGTCGTCAGCTACGGCTATGCCGGCGGACCACCCGCTTCGCTGGGCGCCGACTGCATGATCGACTGCATGAAGGACCTCATCCCGGCACTTGCCGACCTGTGAACATCCCCTCGGTTCAACTGACGGTTTCAGGCAGTTCAGCCTTGCGCCGGGCCATGAAGTCCTGCAGCGCCTCGTCACGGGCCTCATCCAGGGGCGGCGGCTCATAGGCCTCCAGGCGCCTCTTGGCAGTGGCCACGGCGCGCTCGTCATGAGTCAGCTCACCCTCGGCCTGCCATTGCTCGAAACTGTTGTTGTCGGCAATTTCGGGGATGAAGAACCCCTCAAGGTAGTTCCGTCTGGTATGGGCACAACCGAGGAAGTGGTTGCCCGGACCGACTTCACGTATCGCCTCGAGACCGAGACCATTCTCGGAGAGGTCAAGCCGGCGGCAGAAACTCTGCAGCATCGCCACCTGTTCGGTGTCCATGATGAACTTGCCGTAGCCGGCGGTCAGCCCCGCCTCGAGCCAGCCGGCGGCATGCAGCACGAAGTTGGTCCCCGCCAGCAATGTTGCCGTCATGGTCTGCATCGATTCGTAGGCTGCCTGCGCATCGGCGATCTTGGCGCCGTTGAGCATGCCTCCGGAACGCAGTGGGACCCGGTAGCGGCGGGCGAGCTGTCCCACCGCATAGATCATCTGCAGGGTTTCCGGCGTTCCCATCATCGGTGCCCCCGAGCGCATCGAGACGGTGGCAAGGAAGCTGCCGTAGACCATGGGTACACCGGGACGGACGATCTGGGCATAGGCAAGTCCTGACACCACCTCGGCGTTGAGCTGGGCGATGGCGCCTGCGGTCACCACCGGGGCCATGGCCCCGGCCATGATGAACGGTGTCACGAGAACGGCCTGGTTGTGCTCGGCATAGTGGCGCAATGCGCCAAGCATGGAGCCGTCCCAGACCAGGGGTGAATTGCAGTTGACCACCGAGGTCATCACCGTGTTCTCGCGAATGGTGTCGGCGCCGAAGAGAATTTCGCACATGCGGCACGAATCGAGAGCGCGTTCGGGTGCTGATTGAACGCCCATGAACGGCTTGTCGGAGTACTTCATGTGAGAATAGACGATGTCGAGATGGCGCCTGGGCACCGGCACGTCCACCGGCTCGCAGATGATTCCCCCGGAATGGTGGAGGACTGGCGACATGTAGGCGAGCTTGATGAAGTTCCGCAGGTCCTCAAGTGTCGCGTAGCGCCGCTGGTTGGCAAGATCACGTACGAAGGGCGAGCCAAAGGTGGGGGCAAAGACCGTGTTGTCACCACCCACCACCACGTTGCGCTCGGGGTTGCGCGCCATCTGGACATAGCTTTCCGGCACCATGGCGAGGAGGTTCTCGATCAGGGCCCGAGGAATCCTCACCCGCCGCCCGGTCACATCGGCGCCCGCCTCCTTCCACTGGCGGCAGGCGTCATCATCGAGGAAGTCGATGCCGGTCTCCTCGAGGATCTGCATGGAGGTGTCGTGAAGCAGGTCGACTCCCGCTTCGTCGAGGAGCTCGTAGACCGGGATCTCGCGCGTGATGTAGCGTTGCTGGACAATGGGCGCACCGATACGCTCGCGATGGCGCCTCGCCCGCCCCCCGCGCCGTCCACGCGTTTGTGCCATGTCGTATCCCCCGTCGAGCGGCATCGCATGTGAAATCACGGGGCGAGGCAAGTCAATCGGGCAAAGCCGATTGACACGCCCGGCACGGCTTATCTAATGTGCGCGCGCATTTTCCGGCGGCCCTTGACTGCCTGGCTGGCGAGACGACATGGCGGATGATCCATCCGATCTGGAGGCACGAATCGCTGCAGCCCGCAAGACGGGCAAGGGTGGCAGGACGACGGGGAAGGCACAGGCATCCGGTTACGGCATGGCCGTCCGCATGGCGGTCGAAATGGTTGCTGCCCTGGCCGTTTCCGTCTTTCTGGGACTCTGGATCGACGGGGAACTGGATACCGCGCCGCTGTTCCTGGTGATCTTTCTGGTCATGGGCATGGCAGCCGGTGTCATCAATGTGGTGAGGGCCGCTGGGATGATGACTCGCGGATCGCAGCGCGGTCCCGACAGGAGTGAAGGGGATCAAACGCGTGGCGACTGACTCCGGGCACAATCCGCTAGAGCAGTTTGCAGTGTCGTCTGCAGTCGAGTTCGGCATTGGTGACCTCGACCTTGCGATTACCAACTCGGCAATCTGGATGATGGCGGCGACTGCACTCGTCATCATCTTCACCACCGTGTTCATCGGTCGGCGCAACATGGTCCCGGGACGCATGCAGTCCCTGGTGGAGATCTCTTACGAGTTCATCGCCAACATGCTGGAGGACAACGTCGGGGACCAGGGACGCCCGTTCTTTCCCTTCGTCTTCACCCTCTTCATGTTCATTCTCTTCTGCAACATGCTGGGCATGTTGCCGTACAGCTTCACGGTGACAAGCCAGATCGTTGTCACCTTCGGACTCGCTCTTGTCGTCTTCATCGGGGTCACGATTGTCGGCTTCGTGAAGCATGGCCTGGGCTTCTTCAAGTTCTTCCTCCCCCACGGAGTCCCGGGTTTCCTTGCTCCCCTTGTGATCCCCATCGAGATCCTGTCCTACCTCATTCGCCCGGTGAGCCTTGGTCTGCGCCTCTTTGCCAACCTGACGGCGGGCCACACCATGCTGAAGGTGTTCGCCGGCTTCGTGGCACCGCTCGGGGCCCTGTGGATCCTCCCCGGCGCCATCCCCATGGCGGCGGTGATCGGACTGACCCTTCTCGAATTCGCCATCGCGTTCCTGCAGGCCTATGTCTTTGCCGTGCTGAGCTGTATCTACCTGCACGATGCGATTCACATGCACTGACGGATTTTTCCCCGTTCAGGCAAATCCTCCTCGAACTGAAAAGGATCTTTCATGATGGATGCAGAAGCTGCGAAGCTCATTGGCGCCGGCCTTGCGGTGATCGGACTGGGTGGTGTCGGGGCCGGTATTGGCAACATCTTTGCCTCGATGATCTCTTCGGTGGGACGCAACCCGGCGGCAGCCGGCAATGTCCAGGGTTTCATGTGGATCGGCTTCGCCCTCGTCGAGGCCGTGGCGCTCTACGCCCTGCTCATCGCCCTTCTTCTCCTCTTCGTCTTCTGACCATCCGCGGCGTCTGATCCGGAGGAGCACGATCCATGCCACAGCTGGAATTCTGGCACTTCCTGCCGCAGTTCTTCTGGCTCGCGGTCTGCTTCGTGTTCCTCTACGTCATCATGGCGTTTGTCGCGTTGCCACGGATCGGCCGTGTCCTGACGGATCGCAAGCACAGGATCGAACAGGATCTCGACGGCGCCGAGAAGGCGAGAGCCGATGCCGAACGGGCGCGTCAGGACTACGAGGATTCCCTCGAGAAGGCCCGCGACAGGGCACGCTCCATCATCGGGGAGGCCGTCCAGCAGGCTGGAGAGGAGGGGGAACGGCGGCTCGAGGAGCTTGATCGCGAGATCGGGCGCGAACTCGAGGAGGCCCAACGCACCATCGACGAGGCCCGGACCGCAGCTCTCGCCAATCTCGAGGAAGTGGCGGTGGAAGCGGCGCGCCTGGCAACCCGCCGGCTGACCGGCGCCGATGTCAGTGACGAGGACGCGCTCAAGGCGCTGGCCGCGGTGCGGGAGAACTGATCATGGAACACCTCTTCGAGGATCCTGCGTTCTGGGTGGCCGTCGCCTTCGTGATCGCCGTTGCCATTGCGGCCAAACCGCTTTCCTCCATGATCATCTCCGCACTCGACAGGCGCAGTGGCGAGATCGCAAGGAGGCTCGACGAAGCGAACGCGCTGAACGAGGAGGCAAAGGAGTTGCTCTCCTCATACCGACGCAAGCACCGCGACGCCGAAGCCGAGATTGCCGACATCATGTCGCGGGCAAACGAGCAGGCGGAAATCCTGAAACGCAACGCATCCCGAGAACTCCAGGAGAGACTGGCCCAGCGGCGCCAGGCGGCACAGGAGAGAATCCGCCAAGCCGAAGCCGACGCCGTTGATCAGGTTCGCGAAGCCGCGGTCGACCTCGCCCTTGGCGCTACCGCGAATCTCATCCGCACGCGGCTTGACGACAGCGAGCAGGCACGCCTCGTGGACGAAGCCATCAACGAGCTCGATCAGCGCCTCGCCTGAACGGGCGGTTCCCGAGCCAGGCACTCAACGCCTGACCGGACGTCATTCCTGTCTGTCTTCATGACGTGTGCCACACAGACATGCCGCGTCTGAACAGGCGCCATTCCCTCAAGCCCGACCGTCAGGCGGTGTCAGGCTCCCAAGCCAGGACGGGACGGCGGGCAGCAGCCGTCTCGTCGAGCCGCTTCCAGGGGGCGAGTCGCGGCGCGTGGTGGAAGAGATCCTGGTTCCCTTTCCTCGCCTCGTCCGCCAGATGCACCATGACATCGCAGAACCGGTCGATGCTCTGACGGCTTTCCGTTTCCGTCGGCTCGATGAGCATGGCGCCATGGACGATGAGCGGGAAGTACATGGTCATGGGATGATATCCCTCGTCGATCATCGCCTTGGCGATATCCAGCGTGGAGATCCCCGTGTCCTTCAGGTTTCGGTCATCGAACAGGCACTCGTGCATGCACGGTCCCGGAAACGGCGCGTTGTAGGCGCCGGAAAGGCGCGCCAGCACGTAGTTGGCATTGAGCACGGCATCCTCGGCGACCTGGCGCAACCCGTCGGCGCCATGACTCATCATGTAGGCGAGCGCCCGAACGAACATGCCCATCTGCCCATGGAAACTGCGCAGGCGGCCGAAGGCCAGTCCGTCGCCGTCGTGTTCGATGAGCTGCCAGTCATCACCGTCGGCCTCGATACGCGGCAACGGCGCAAAGGGCAGCAGTTCCTCGCAGAGAACCACCGGTCCGCTTCCCGGACCACCGCCGCCATGGGGAGTCGAGAAAGTCTTGTGAAGATTGATGTGCATCGCGTCAACGCCGAGATCTCCCGGTCTCACCCGGCCGACGATGGCGTTGAAATTGGCGCCATCGGCATAGAGGAAGGCTCCAGCAGAGTGCAGCATGTCGGCAATCGTCTTGATGTCGGTCTCGAAGAGCCCGCAGGTGTTGGGGTTGGTCAGCATGAGGGCGGCGACATCGTCGTCCAGGGCCCTCTCGAAGGCAGCCAGGTCGACGCGTCCTCTCGCGTCGCAGGGTACGGTGTCAACCCTGTAATCGCAGAGGGCTGCCGTCGCCGGATTGGTGCCGTGGGCCGATTCGGGAACAAGGATCCTGCGTCGCGCATCACCCCTGGAAGTGAGAGCGGCGCGAATGCACATCAGACCGGCGAACTCGCCGTGCGCGCCGGCCGCCGGCGACATGACCACGCCCTGCATGCCGGTGAGAGTGGTGAGCCAATGCGCCAGCGTGGCGATGAGTTCCAGGCAACCCTGTGCCGTCTCCGGTGGCTGCAGGGGGTGCGCCATGGCAAATCCGGGCAGTCTGACGATCTTCTCGTTGAGCCGGGGATTGTGCTTCATGGTGCACGACCCCAGTGGGTAGAGACCCGAATCGATCGCGTAGTTCTTCTGCGACAACCGCGTGAAGTGGCGCATCACTTCGGGCTCAGAGACTCCCGGCAGGCCGATCGCCTTACGCTGCCTGACGCCGCCCAGTCTCGGTGTCCTTCCTTCCGGTTCAGCCAGATCGACTCCACTGCGTCCGCCGCCGTCGAGTTCGAACAGCAGCGGCTCGTCCATGATGAGGCCGCGATGTCCACCCGACGTCATGTCGCTCATGACAGGATCTCCTGCAGTGCGCCGGCCAGGGCGTCTATCTCTCCCGCCGTCGTCATTTCCGTTGCGGCCACCAGCATCAGGTTTGCGAGGGCGTCGTTCGCCGGTTCGAATCGCGACACCGGAACACCTCCCAGGATGCCCCGGTCGGCAAGTTGATCGACGACATCCGCGGCAGGTCGGGGAAGTTCAAGCGTGAACTCGTTGAAGAAACCGTCGTTCGGCGTGGAAACCCCCTCGATGGCCACGAGTCGCTCCATGGTCCGCTGTGCCGCTTCGTGGTTGAGAGCGGCCAGCCGGGCAAGGCCGTTTTCCCCGAGCAATGCAAGATGAACGGTGAAGGCGAGGGCGCACAGGCCCGAGTTGGTGCAGATGTTGCTTGTCGCCTTCTCGCGCCGGATGTGCTGCTCGCGTGTCGACAGGGTGAGAACCCAGCCCCTGCGCCCCTCGGCATCCACGGTCTCGCCGGCCAGCCGTCCCGGCATCTGCCGGACATGGCGTTTCCTGGTGGCAAAGAGACCGACATAGGGCCCGCCGAATCCGAGGGAATTGCCCAGTGACTGACCCTCGCAGACGACGATGTCAGCCCCCATGTCGCCCGGCGGGGCAAGAAGGCCGAGCGACACCACTTCGCTCACGGCGACAACCAGAAGCGCGCCCGCCTCGTGGCAGGCTTCTGCCAGCGCCGAAACATCATGAGGGCGGCCGAAGACATCGGGCGTCTGCACGACGACACAGGCCGTCGATCCATCGATCTCGGCCTCGAGGTCAGTCTCCTCGACGGCCATTGGCAGCGTCACCACATCGAGGTCGGCATGACGCACATAGGTGGCAACGGTATCGCGGTAGTGGGGATGAAGACCGCCCGACACGACGGCCCGCCGGCGTCTTGTCACACGGCTTGCCATGAGGACAGCTTCCGCCGCCGCCGAGGCTCCGTCATACATGGAGGCATTGGCGACCTCCATGCCCGTCAGCATGGCCACCATGGTCTGGAACTCGAAGAGCATCTGCAGAGTGCCCTGGGAGATCTCCGGCTGATAGGGCGTGTAGGACGTCAGAAACTCGCCTCGCTGGATGAGGGCGTCCACGGTGGCCGGCACATGGTGGTGATAGGCTCCACAGCCGAGAAAGAACGGGGCATTGCCGCCGTGCAGGTTTCTCTCCGCCATGGCGGAGAGCCTCCTCTCGACCTCGATCTCGCCCTGGTGGAGGGGCAGGTCGAGAAGTTCCTCGCGCCACGCCTCCCGGGGAACATCGCCGTAGAGATCTTCGATGCTGCCGGCTCCGACAACCTCGAGCATGGCAGCGCGGTCGGTATCCGTCAGGGGCAGGTACCGCATCAGGCAAGTTCCGAGAGGTAGTTCCCGTAGGCGTCCTCGTTCATCAGGTCGTCGAGTTCCCCGGCATCGGTGAGCCGGATCCGTACAAACCAGCCCGCACCATAGGGATCGGCATTGACCTCCGCCGGGTCGTCGCCGAGCGCGTCGTTGACCTCGACGACCTCTCCGGAGACAGGAGCGTAGACTTCGCTGGCCGCCTTGACCGATTCGACGACACACAGTTCATCATTGCGTGTCACCTGGCGTCCCGATTCCGGCAGCTCCACGAAGACCACATCGCCAAGCTGTTCCTGGGCGTAATCGGAGATGCCGACGGTGCCGATATCATCGTCGACATCGATCCATTCGTGTTCCCTGCTGTAGAGCCTGTTCCCCATGGTGTCGTCTCCCTTCACGTCACCGGTGTCATGACCGGTGATAGCGGTGTGGCACGAACGGCAGCGGCCGGATCTCGGCCTCCACCCATGAATTCCGTCTCTCGACCTCGACCGCAGTACCTTCCGCGGCCGCATCGCTCGCCACATAACCCATGGCGACCGGCCCCTGCGCCGTCGGACCGAAGGCGCCGCTCGTTACGGTCCCGAGTGGCGCGCCCGAGGACGAGCGAATGGCCGCCCCTTCCCTCACCGGCGCCCTTCCGTGCGGTACCAGGCCGACCCGGCGCCTCGGCGGGCCGTCACGCAGTTGCGAGACGATCACGTCGGCGCCGGGAAAACCGCCCTCGAGACGCCGCCGTTTCTGGATGGACCAGGCGAGTCCGGCCTCGACCGGAGTCGTCGTGGTGTCGATATCGTGGCCGTGGAGGCAGAGGCCGGCTTCAAGGCGCAGGCTGTCCCGCGCGCCAAGCCCGGCCGGTTCGACATTGTCCGCGGCGAGCAGACGCCGGACCAGGGGTTCAACACCGCGCGACGAGACCGACACCTCAACGCCGTCCTCCCCGGTATAGCCGGATCGGCTGACCATGAGTGTCTCGCCCTCCAGGGACCACAGGGCGGCCTGCATGAAGGAAAGACCTTCCGATTCCGGGACCAGGCGGGTGAAGGCGGCCACGGCTGCAGGACCCTGCAGGGCGATCAGGGCTCTTGTCTCGAGGACCTCGATATCGCACTCCTCGCCAATCAGCACGTTCAGGCGCTCGATGTCGTCGTGCTTGCGGGCCGCGTTCACCACCAGCCACAGGTGATCCCCGAGCGAGGTCACCATCAGGTCGTCAAGTATGCCCCCGGTGCCGTTGGTGAACTGGGTGTAGCGCTGTCGTCCGGGACCAAGGCCGACGATGTCCGCCGCCACCAGGCGTTCGAGGGCGCGGGCCACGCTCTCCATGGACGCCCCCGGTCTGGCGGAAAGGCGGACCTGGCCCATGTGGGAGACATCGAAGAGGCTGGCAGAGTTTCGCGTGTGGCGGTGTTCGGCAAGAATGCCGGTCCTGTACTGCAACGGCATGGCATAGCCGGCAAAGGGCACCATGCGGGCCCCAAGCTTCCGGTGAAGGGCGCCAAGAGGAGTCTCGAGAAGAGTGTCATCAGGGGTCAATGAACCTGTCCCGGTCGTTGCAAAGGGGACGCGCACACGCCCCTCTTGCCCCCTCTGTCACCGAACCTGAGAGCATCACCGGAACACCGGCTTTCCCCTTCGGTGAGAAGACGCATCAGCGCCTTCTTCTCTCCAGAGCAGCCATTCACCTACGGTCCCTTTGCCTGAGAGATTTCGGGACAGATTGCACCTTCGGCGCCGGTCTCGGGACCGGTCTCTCCCGCAGGTTTCAGCGGCTCCCAAGACTATTGAACCCGCCACCCGCCGTGTCAACCTCCAACCGGCAATCAGGTGGGACACGGTTCCAATGGACTTGCCGATGCTGTTCCGGGCTTTCCGACCATGGCGGATACCGTGTTGTATCCTTGATCGATCCGGGCGAGGAGCGCGAACACTGAAACCCGCGTTTGCGACGCAGGACGACAAGCTTGAGGTGGGTCCGGCGAACGGGGCGAGCCCGCTCGCGGCCCCTCTGGGAAACCGCATCTACTGCGGCGAGAGCAAGAAGGTCGTCACATGGCGACGGACTCACGTTTGACGAAGGACCAACATGCCGGGAGTCCGTTACGCGGGGACCTGCTGGGTGATGCAGCCGATGCCGCCGCCTCCGATGGCCTGCCAGAGACTGGGGACCGGCACGATTTCGCGACCGGGGAAAGCGCTCTCGAGAATGGACCATCCCAGATCATCGAGCCGTGGATCCACCTGCGGTGCGATGATGGCGCCGTTGCAGACATACGCATTTGTATAGGGAATGACGTAGTGCTCTGAGGCGTGTTGCTGGTAGGGCAGAACCGGCATCTCGACGATTTCCAGTGATCGTCCCTGCGCATCGGTCGCGTCGACGAGGCGCCGCAGGTTCTCCTCCAGGAGCGCATGGTTCGGATTGGATCGCTCGGACACGACCTGGACAAGAACACGTCCCGGTTCGATGAATTCGACCACGTTGTCGACGTGTCCGTCGGTTTCGGTGTCTTCAACCAGGCCGAGTTCCAGCCAGATCACGCGAGTGATGCCCAGATGGTCGCGGAGCATGGCCTCGATGTGGTCTCTCGACATCCCGCGGTAGCGGTTGTCGTTCAGCATCACCTGCTCGGTGGTGATCAGTGTCCCCTCACCGTCCACCGAAATGCCACCGCCTTCGCAGATGAACGGTGTCCGGTAACAGCGAAACCCGAGATGCTCGACAACCAGGCTCGGCATCTCTTGCGTCTTGTCACAGGAGAAACGGCCACCCCATCCGTTGAATCCGAAGTGAACGCCGGCAACATCACCGGACTCATCGCGAACGAATATCGGACCGTTGTCCCTGAGCCAGCAGGTGTCGACCGGCACCACCAGAAGCTCCACTTCGCCGCCAAGGCGACTGCGGGCGTCTTCCTCATCGCGCGGATCAACGACCAGCGTCACCGGCTCGAAGCGACTGATGGCCCGTGCCGTTGCTTCCAGTTCATCGCGAAATCCCGCAACGTCCGTTCCGGCCTCTTCCTCGATCGGCGGCCATGTCAGCAGTGTCCGGGCATGCCGTTCGAAGCGGCCTGGCATGGCGTATCCATCGTCAAATGGTGTCGACCCAACCAGCTTTCCGTGCTCGCTTTCCATCAGGGTTCCTTCCGGAAATCACGACCTGAACCTGCCACAGGTTCGTTCATCGGCAAAGTGGATTGACTGCGCCGCGTGCCAACCGGTGGGCGATCGCAGGAGGGACATTCAGCCATGCACAACACCGCCACCGGTGGTGCAGTTCTGCTCGACGAAGCCAATGAGGACCCGGCTCGTACCGGAATGCATGCGATCGCGTTGTTGCGCTCCAGCCGAACACAGGAACAACGTTTCAGGGAGGAGCGACCATCGTCGACAGTGTCGGGCCAATCTCGCGGTGGAGGACGAGGTCGGCATTCGGGTCGTGGTCAGTGGCCTCGCGATTGAGAATGACGAGTGCCGCACCGTTCTGCTTGGCCAGGAGCGGGAAGGAGGCCGCCGGCCAGACCACGAGGGAGGACCCGATGGCAAGGAAGAGATCACAGGAAAGCGCTGCCGTGCGTGCCCTCTCCATCGCTTCGACGGGCATCGGCTGGCCGAAGGAGATGGTCGCCGTCTTGACGATGCCGCCACAGACGCGGCACTGAGGAATCGTGCCATCCGCACGAAAGGCTTTCAGGATGGGATCGAGCGCATGTCGTTCATCACAGGCAAGACAGGTGGCATAGGTGCTGTTGCCGTGAAGTTCGATGATCTTCTCCTCGGGAACACCTGACGCCTGGTGCAGCCCGTCGATGTTCTGCGTGATGACTGCGGTCGCCTTGCCCGTGGCCACAAGGCGGGCCACGGCCGCGTGACCGGAATTGGGCCTTGCATCAACCATGTCGCGCTCGATCTCGATCCGGCGGCGCCATGACTCGCGCCGTGCATCGATGGACGCCATGAAGTCGTCGAACATGATTGGCGTCGTGCGAGACCAGATACCGCCGGGACTGCGAAAGTCCGGAATGCCCGATTCCGTCGAGATCCCCGCGCCCGTGAAGACGACAACGCGCCGGGCGTTGACGAGCATGGAACGCAACCGGTCGAGATCCCCTGTCATGCCGGTATCGAGGCAACGCCCTTGATGAATGCCACCGCCTGGCCCGCAATGTCGACCCTGTCGTGCCGAAGCCGACAATGGAGCTCGCCGCCGCGGTGCGACACCTGAAGGGCATGAATGGTCTCAGTTCCCAGGCGAGCGGCCCAGTAGGGGACGATCATACAGTGGGCCGAACCGGTGACAGGATCTTCCGGGATTCCATGATGCGGGGCAAAGAACCGGGAGACGACGTCTCCGGCATCGCTCGAACAGGGAGCCGTGGCGATCACGCCCCTTCCCCCTCCCATGAGCGCGGCACCGAGGTCCCTCATGTCCGGCTCCAGGGAACGAACCTCGGCCTCGCTGGCGTAGACGAAGAGATGATTGCTGCCGCTCATGGTCTCCGCTGGTGGCGAGCCGACAGCCGCAACGACATCACCGGGTGGTTCGCATGCGACCGGTGTCTCTGCCGGAAAATCGAGGACGTACATGTCACCCTTGCGGTGCACGCCGAGGCGGCCGCTCGCCGTGATGAAGCACACCTCGTCTGCCGTCGTGTCGATCTCCGTCATGATGACGAACGCGGAGGCAAGTGTGGCATGACCGCAAAGCGGCACTTCGACAACGGGAGTGAACCAGCGCAGCTGATAGTCCCGGTCCGCCTGGCGCACCAGGAAGGCCGTCTCGGCAAGGTTGTTTTCTGCCGCGATGGCCTGCAGCGTTGTGTCGGGCAACCACGTGTCCAGCACCATCACGGCGGCGGGATTGCCCCTGAACGCCTCGCCGGTAAAGGCGTCGACCTGGTAGAAGGGACAGCGCACGGCCTTGTTCAGGCGTCGCCGGCCGCAAGACGGATGGCGCTTTCGAGTTCGCTCACGAGACGTTGGGCGAGACCGCCGTCTGGATGCTCCACCATGATCCGTATCAACGGTTCGGTTCCCGATTCGCGCACCACGAGACGCCCGTCAGCGGCGAGACGGGCTCGCGACGAAGCCAGGACCGCCTGAACCGAGTCGCTTGTCAGCGACGCTCTGCCATTGAGGCGGACATTGCTTGCCACCTGCGGAACCGCTTCGAACTGGTTCGCGATTTCACTCATCGGCCGCCCGCCCCCGACAAGGACGGCAAGGACCTGCAGGGCGGCAATGAGACCGTCCCCGGTTGTCGCGTGATCGGCGAAGACCATGTGACCGGAAGGCTCGCCACCAAAGTTGCAACCCCTGTCACGCATGCGTTCCACGATGTAACGGTCTCCCACGGGTGTGCGTTCGAACTGGAGACCGCGCTGCTGAAAGAAACGTTCAAGGCCTAGATTCGACATCACGGTGCCGACGACAGCGTTGCCCGAAAGTTTGCCGTTCCGGTTCAGCCAGTCGCCGAGCAGTGCCACGATCTGATCACCGTTGACGAGCGTTCCGTTTTCATCGGCGAAGACGGCTCGATCCGCATCCCCGTCAATGGCGATACCGATGTCGGCGCCACTTTCCGTCACTGCCCTCTGCATCGCCTCTGGCGCAGTCGAACCGCAGTTCCGGTTGATGTTCGTGCCGTCCGGTTCGACACCCAGCGGAATGACATCGGCACCGAGTTCCCAGAGTGCCTCGGGCACCACCCGGTAGCCCGCACCGTTGGCCGCATCGATGACGATCTTCAGACCATCGAGACGCAGCTTTCTCGGAAAGATGTTCTTGCAGAACTCGGAATAGCGACCAAGGGCGCCCTGGAGGCGCCTCACACGCCCCAGTTGACCGGCATCCACCCTGGCTGCCGACAGGTCTCCCGCCATGCCTGTCTCGATGGCCGCTTCCACGGTGTCGGAGAGCTTGTAGCCGTCGGGCCCAAAGAGTTTGATCCCGTTGTCCTCGAAGGAATTGTGGGATGCCGAGATCATCACCCCGAGATCAGCACGCATCGAACGTGTCAGAGTGGCCACACCCGGCGTCGGCACCGGGCCGATGAGCAGGACATCCACGCCGACGCTCACGAATCCCGAGGCCATGGCGTACTCGATCATGTAGCAGGAAAGCCGGGTGTCCTTTCCAATGACGACACGGTGCGTGTGATCGCCCCTGCGGAAGCGAACTCCGGCCGCCATGCCCGCCCGCGACGCCGTCTCGACAGTCATGGGTTCACGATTGGCCCGGCCACGTATGCCGTCGGTTCCGAACAACTGCCTCATGTCGATACCGGCTCCGCAATGCCTGACCAGATCTTTACCGCCTGCACCGTATCGGCCACATCGTGGACCCGGAGGAGCTGTACGCCGGCTGCCACCCCGGCCAGTGCCGCCGCGATGCTCCCTCCAAGACGCCGCGCCGGCCTTTCCTCGCCCGTGATCCGGCCGATGAACCTCTTGCGTGACGCGCCCAGAAGAATGGGACAACCGAGAGCGTGAAACAATGCCAGGTGGCCGAGAAGAGTCATGTTGTGGGCGAGTGTCTTGCCGAATCCTATCCCCGGATCAATGGCGATGTTGCGGCGGGCGATGCCCGCTTGGAGGCAGGCGTCGATTCTCCCTTCGAGGTAGTCGTGGATGTCGAGGCTGACATGATCATAGGCGGGCGCATCCTGCATCGTGCGCGGGTCGCCGAGCGTGTGCATGAGAATGACCGGCACATCTGCTCCGGCGACGACATCCATGGAACGGGGATCATGGGTGAGCGCACTGACATCGTTGACAATCGCAGCCCCGGCGGCAATGGCCTCTCGCATGACATCCGCCTTGCGGCTGTCGACGGAGACCAGGGCTCCGATGCCTGCAAGGTGGGTGATGACCGGCAGGACTCTCTCCGATTCCACGCGGCAGTCCACCGGTTCGGCTCCGGGGCGGGTCGATTCCCCGCCGACATCGAGAATGGCCGCACCCGCCTCGCGCATGGCCTCGCCCTGTGCCATGGCATCGTGCGGGTCGAGGGCCTTGCCGGCATCGGAGAAACTGTCGGGAGTCGTGTTGATGATGCCCATGACCCGGGGCTCCGCCAGATCGAGCCCGGCGAAGAATGGTGGAGGCGAACGAAGGCGGCCGACGAACGTGGCAAGACGCCGGGCCGCGGGTTCCGGGATGCGTTTGGCCCACGCCTCGACTTCGGCGGCATCGATCCTCGCAGCGAACAATCCATCAGGCCTGCGCACGATGATCTCCATCGACCCGGTTCCCTGCACCGGCCTGACGTAAGGCTTGCAGTCAGGGGTGAACGCGTCGGCAAGGCCGTCGGGGTCAGTGTTGACGATCGGTGAGGTCAATGCCCCGGCTGCGGTTCGGGCTCCGGTCCGGCTGCTGCCCCTCCCCTTTCGCCCGTTGCCGGAACCGATGATTCCTGGCGGGGCGGCGGCTGGTGTTCGCCTTCATCGCTGTCGCCGCGGGTGATGGTCTCACCCCTGATGACACGCCGCACCTCGTCCGCATTCAGGGTTTCGTGTTCAAGCAGGGCCTCGGCAAGAAGCTCAAGTTCGTCGCGCCGGGACGTCAGAATGTTGCGTGCCGTATCGGCACCCTCGTCGATCAATCGCCGGATCTCCGCATCGATGACTGCGGCAGTCGAATCGGACACGTTCTTTCGCTGTGTCACCGAGTGGCCCAGGAAGACCTCTTCCTCGTTGTCGCCGTAGAGCAGCGGACCCAGCTTGTCGGAGAATCCGAACTGCGTGACCATGCGACGTGCGATATCCGTGGCCACCTTGATGTCGTTGCTGGCGCCGGTGGTGATGTTCTCCTTGCCGAACACCATCTCCTCGGCGATGCGGCCTCCGAACAGACTGGCAATCTTGGCCTTGAGTTCGCGTTCCGACAGGCTCAGACGATCGCGTTCGGGCAGATACATGGTGAGGCCCAGCGCCCGTCCGCGCGGGATGATGGTCACCTTGTGGAGCGGTTCGTGCCCCGGCGCATAGAGCATGACCAGCGCATGACCGCCCTCGTGGTAGGCGGTGAGCTTCTTCTCGTCCTCGGTCATGACCATGGAGCGGCGCTCGGCCCCCATCATCACCTTGTCCTTGGCGTCCTCGAACTCCTTCATGGTGACGACACGCTTGGACCGGCGCGCAGCCAGCAATGCGGCCTCGTTCACCAGGTTGGCAAGATCGGCTCCGGAAAATCCCGGGGTGCCGCGAGCGATGGTCTTGAGAACGACATCGGCGGCGATCGGCGTCTTGCGCGTATGCACCTTGAGAATCTTCTCGCGGCCAAGAATGTCGGGGTTGGGCACCACCACCTGGCGATCAAAGCGCCCGGGCCTCAGGAGCGCCGGGTCGAGAACATCCGGGCGGTTGGTGGCGGCGATCAGGATGATGCCCTCGTTTGTCTCGAAACCGTCCATTTCGACGAGCAGCTGGTTCAGGGTCTGCTCGCGCTCGTCGTTGCCACCTCCCAGTCCGGCACCGCGATGCCGTCCCACGGCGTCGATCTCGTCGATGAAGATGATGCACGGGGCGTTCTTCTTGGACTGCTCGAACATGTCCCGCACACGGCTGGCGCCCACTCCGACGAACATCTCGACAAAGTCAGAACCGGAAATCGTGTAGAACGGGACATTGGCCTCGCCAGCGATGGCCCGTGCCAGCAGGGTCTTGCCGGTTCCCGGCGGACCGACCAGGAGCACACCCTTGGGAATCTTGCCGCCGAGTTTCTGGAACTTCTGCGGGTTCTTCAGGTACTCGACGATCTCTTCAAGCTCGTCCTTGGCCTCGTCTATGCCGGCCACATCCTCGAACGTCACGCGGCCTTGCTTCTCGTTCAGCAACTTGGCCTTGGACCGCCCGAATCCCATGGCCTTGCCACCGCCCGCCTGCATCTGTCGCATGAAGAAGATCCACACGCCGATGAGCAGCAGCATGGGGAACCAGGAAAGCAGGATGCTGAAGATCGACGGCATGCCCTCATCTGCGGGGGCGGCGGAGATGATGACCCCGTGCTCATCGAGAAGTGGTACGAGACCGGGATCATCCGGCGCGTAGGTCGAGAAACTCTGGCCCCCGGCCTCGTGGCCCGTGATCCGGTTTCCCTGGATGGTGACATCCTGCACCTGTCCGGCGGCGACCGCCTGCAGGAAGGACGAATAGGCAATCTCCCGTTCGCTGTTGCCTGACGGCTGGAACAGGTTGAAAAGGGCGATCAGCAGAAATCCGATGATCACCCAAAGCGCAAGATTGCGTCCGAAGTTGCTCAAGAACGTCTCGATGCCCTGATCTGACTGATATTATGGTGACTGAAGGAGCGAATTTCCAGTGCCCAAGCCACCTCGCCGATCGCCTGATCTGCCATTCCGGAAGAGCGGGCCGGTGAGAGGCTGGCGGGGTGCGAATCGAATGGAGGGGGCGCCAGGGGGCCAGGGCCTGTCCGACAACCGCTCAACCACCGGGAAGGAACCGCCAGCAGGGTGGATGCGCCAGGGGCCGTCCGGCACCGACACGCGGAACCGTCCGTCCCAGAGAACATCTCCCTCCCCGCCATGCCCCTCGACGACGGGCAGATTGCGAATCTCGCGCCTGATCGTCACTTCCCTGCCACCCTGCCATCGGCAACGGCCAAGTGTGGCTGCCACCGTCGCCTCCGAGTGAAGCAGACGAGCCAGTCGGTCAGTCTTGCGGGTGGCCGGAGGATAGGCGCGTCCGCCCACGGTCATTGCAAGACGCACCAGAACCAGGAGGCGCACATCTTCCGGCAGGCATTGCCAACCGGGGCGATCGAGTGTCGCCACACCCCGGCCATCGACATGAGCCATGCGGGGCAGAACACGGGCGAGTTCGCGTTCCAGCTCCGTTCGCCTTTCGGAGTTGCCGGAACCACACTCCGGAACACCCTGCCGGCGCAGTCGGACACGGGCGAACCTGGGGTTTCTGTTCATGGGATCGTCGAGCCAGTGTTCGCCCCTCTCCCGAAGCGTCGCTTTCAGACGTGCGGGATGGACTCCGAGAAGAGGTCTGAGGATCCTCAGCGCCGGTCGTTCGACACAGCGAGACATGCCGGCCAGACCCATCGGTCCGCTGCCGGCTTCAAGGCGCAGGGCAACCGTCTCCTGATGGTCCTGGCGATGGTGTGCGGTGAGAAGGTGCAGAACGCCGTGGTGGCGACAGGCAGTCTCGAGAAGATGATAGCGTGACTGACGGGCCTTCTCCTCGATGGCGCTTGCCGGTTTCGGCCCGCTCCAGGTGAGCACCCTTGACGCGATGCCTCGTGTCGAGCAGTGCCGTGCCACCGTCCGCGCCTCCTCATCAGACCCGTCTCTCAGCCCATGATCGACAATGAAGGCCACCAGCGTACCGTCACGGATCCGCACCCATTCATCGGCCAGAAGGAGAAGCGCCGTACTGTCGGGGCCGCCGGAAAGGGCCACAGCCAGTCGGGGGCAGGACTCGAAGGGAGCCAGCGCCGCCATCGCTTCGGCAAACTCCGCCCGTCCCAATGGCTCGAGAGCGGCCTCAGGCGCCATCCTGGCCGATGATGGCGAGGAGATGGGAATCAGCTGCACCCGGCAGCGGCGGCCTCCTCGCGCGCCTGGCCGAGCAGCGCCTCACCCGCATCGGGAAACCGCTCCATAAACTCGCGGAAAGTGGCACAGGCTTCCCCGCTCTTTCCCAGATGTGACAGGGACGTACCGAGTTTCAGCAGACTGCCGGCAGCCTTCGGGCCTTCAGGAGCGTGCTGATAGCCCTTGAGAAATGCGACGGCCGCCTCGTGAAACCGGTCGCGCACGAAATGCATGGATCCGAGCCAGTGCCACGCGTTGCCGACCAGTCCACTTTCCGGGTGCTCGGCAATGAAGGCCGAGAAGGCCTGTTCGGCCGCCTCGTAGTCAGCCTTGCGGAGAAGCGAGAAGGCGTGATCGTACTTCTCCATTTCAGTTCCCGGCGGCAGGACGCCCTCTTCGGCAACCTCCCCGTTCTGCGGAAGCGTCGACTGCTCGCCCCCTTCCACCTCCGAAGTCAAGGAGCCGGTGGCGGTCCGGGCCGCAACATCGGCCTCAAGTGCAGCAAGCTGTTCGCGGATCTGGCGCTGGGCAAACTCCAGACCGTCGATGCGTCCTGCAAGCTGTCGCAGCGATTCCTGAATCTGCTGCATGTCGGCATGCAGCTTGCTGCCATCGAAGGGGGCGCCGGCAATGCTTCCGTCCTCGAGCGAGCCTGCGTTGTAGATGAACGCCTGGAGATCAGTCACATCCCGGCGCAGGCTCTCCAGGGCCTGCGCCAGTTCGGCGGACCCGTCCTGAGCACCGGCCGGACCAGCCCATGCAATGACGAGAATTGCCAGAAGGAGTCTTTTCATGGCCACCATCCCTCTCCAGGAACGCCGGCGAACATGACGCCCGACAAGCGTGTTCTGGTGCCTGCAACACCCGTACGTATTCAAGAGGCCGGACGCTTGAGTCTGCGTCCGGCTCTCCTGAGCGGGATCAACTGAGGGTCAGATCACCCCGGCGGTTCTGTCCCCAAGCGGCTTCGGTGTGGCCGAGCACGAGGGGGCGTTCCTTGCCGTAGCTGATGGTCGTGATGCGATTGGGATCGATGCCCAGGACAACGAGATGGTCCTTGACGGCATTGGCACGCCTGTCGCCAAGTGCCAGGTTGTACTCGCGGGTGCCACGTTCGTCGCAATGGCCCTCGATGATCACATTGACATCGCTGAACTCATTCAGCCAGTCGGCCCAGCGGCGAATGGTCGCTTGGGAGCGCGCATTGAGCACTGAACTGTCGAGGGCAAAGAAAACACGCTTGCCGAGGACTTCCTCGATGTAGCGTTCGGATCTCGGATCAATGGGATCGACCTCGACCACCACCTCTTCGGTAACTTCGACGGCACCTGCACCATCGTCTTCCTCTGCGACCTCCGGGGTGGACTCGCACGCGGCCACCAGAAGGCCCGTCGCCAGGACCGCAATCAGTTTGAAACGCATGGGAAAGCCCCCTTTCCGGATAGATCGCCAATACACCCCAAGAACCGCGCCACTAATGACCGCAAACACCGCTGGCTGTCAACCTCAACATCGGCTGTGCTGTTCACAAGTTCCATACTCTCTAATAGATGACCGGAAGTTACGGAATCAAGGGAGACCATGCCGGATCGCTGGCAGCGCCCCGTGTGCGGATCGTGCGCTCCACATATCCGGTGAGATCGATGCTCTTGATGACTCTCTCGGTGCCCTCGCCGATACCATAGGTCTCGTGGGCAAACATGATGACACGTCCGTTCGGGGACCACGTCGGTCCCTCGACTAGATCACCAAACGCCAGCAGCCTTTCGCCCTCGCCCGGTTCAGGAGTCATCACGCCGATGGCCCAATCACTGTCCGGGATGTGCTTCGTGAAGGCAATGAGATCACCGCGCGGCGACCACACAGGCGTCGAGTAGGAGGCCCGGTTGTCAAGATCGAAGCTGATGCGATGCTGATCGCTGCCGTCGGCATTCATGACGTAGATGTGAGTCCGTCCCGTAAGGTCCGACGTGAAGGCGATCCGGGAACCGTCCGGCGAGTAGGACGGTGACGTCTCGATGAAGGCCCCGTCCGTCAACTGTTCGATGGTGCGGGTTTCGAGATTCATCACGTAGATGTCCGTGTTGCCGTTGATGGCAAGCGACATGATCACGCTGGTTCCGTCAGGCGAAAACCGCGGCGCAAAACTCATGCCCGGAAAGTCGCCCAGCACGTCGCGCCGTCCTGTCGCCAGATCCAGCAGATTGACGCGTGGCGTGGTCTCGTTGAAGTAGGAGAAGTAGGCAATCTTCTGGATCGTCGGCGAAAAGCGCGGCGTCAACACCGTTTGATCCCCCGACGTCAGGAACCTGTGGTTCTCCCCGTCGTAATCCATGATGGCAATGCGCTTGGTGAGTGCCGTCTGCGGGCCTTCCTCGTGGACATAGACAATGCGGGTATCGAAGTAGCCGCCTTCACCGGTCAGGCGGTGGTAGACGGCATCGGAAATCTTGTGGGCGATGCGCCGCCAGATTCCCTCCCCACCGCGGAAGACAAAACCCACCAGCCCCTCTTCGGCAAGGGTGTCGAACAACCGGAAACTCACCCGGATCCGACCATCACTCTCCGTCGACACCCAACCCGTGACGAGTGCCTGTGCCCCGCTCCTGCGCCACAAGTCGAACCTCGGCTGCGCGTCCTCTCCGAGCGAAGCGGGATCCTGGAGAAAGGCGCCTGGCGGAATGGCCCGGAAAAGGCCGGAGAACTCGAGATCCGCCTTCACCACCGAAGCGATGTCCGCTCCCAGGTTCGCCAGGACACCAACGCCATTGAAGTCGGTGACAGCGATGGGAACCGGGTCGGCACGCCCTTCGGTGACGCCGACATCAAGCTGCGCGAAGGCCCTGTCCGTGAACAGACCTGCACAGACGATCCCAACCAGAACGAACCTGGTGACATGTGCGATCATCGATCTTGTCGTCCTGTCTCCCGAACTGACGGCCAGCGGCCCTCATGACCCATCTTTGTTGATACCGGCAACCGAGAGCGCGAATCAAGCGCCGAATGCTGCTCCCACATTACCATCCGGCGGGCTGCCCCATGGTGGACGATCCATGTGTCAAATCGGCGGCACGCTGCCGATACGACGGGTGGCCGCAACAACTTGCTGTCAGAACTGGGCGCTGGGATCGAAGCGGACGATCAGTTCCTTCCAGATGTCATAGCGACGCCTGTCCAGATTCTCAAAGGGATGATCGCGAAAGAAGAGAACGGCCCGCAGAGCCGATTCGGCCGCCACCCGTCGCGTGTGTTCGCTCTCTCCGCCCTCGACGTCGACAATCCGTGCGCGCAGCACCCGGGCATCGATGGCGAGCACCACTTCGATGGTGACAATGAGGTCCCGGGCATCGATGGCGCCGCTCTGGATGATCCACCTCCTGGTCACCTGATTGGCGATGCTGCGGCGCAGGGAAGCCAATTCGACGTCCGAGACCGGTACATCGGGTGCACCGTCAAGGGCCGATGCGACATCGGCAAAGGTGGTGGACTGCTCCTCTGGCACCGGTTCACTGCGATCGACCAGCAGGCTTTCCCTGACACTGGTGAAGGGCACTTCCTCCTCGGGACGGGAGGGTGCCTCGGGCTTGGTGGCGGGGAGTGGAACCGGAACGGCATGGCTCACCTGGGCCGGCTCGACCGGCTCCTCCACGAGGTCCTCGACAGGCAGTGGTTCTTCGGGAATGACGGGTACTGCCGGTGCCGGAGTCGGGGGAGTCGGCTCGGGTTCGGGCTCCGGTTCAGGCTCCGGTTCAGGCTCCGGTTCAGGCTCCTGTTCGGGCTCCGGTTCCACACTCTCCGGCGGCGCCACGCTTTCCTCCGCAACCGTGATGACATCCACGGTGACCGTGTCGGCAACAGGTGGCCTTGCCCGCCACAGTTCGGGAAGCCCCGTCAGCATCAACGTGATGACGAGTACATGAAAGATGATCGATCCGGCCCAGCCTGATGGAGACACGCTTCAGGAGTCTCCGTCAAAGCGTCGTGCCTCCAACGCCAGGCGCCGGAAACCCGTCTCGGTCAGCGCGCCCATGACGGCCATGACTTCCTCGTAGGCGACCATCCTGTCTCCCCGGATGAAGACCCTCACATCCGGATTGTTGTCCGAGATAATGGCAAGACGCGGTCCGAGCTGATCGAGTTCCACTGGTGTCTCCCCCAGCCAGATCTCGCCAGAGGCCGTGATCGTCACCTCGATCGGTTCATCCATGCCGGCCAGATCGCTGACGGCCGCCTCCGGCAGATCAACCTCGACGCCGGCGGTGAGCAAGGGTGCCGTGATCATGAACACCACGAGGAGAACGAGCATGACGTCGACCAGGGGCGTGACGTTGATCTCGCTGATCGGGGGACGCCGGCGCCCGGCCCGGGCACTGCGCCTGGCGCTGGTCGTGGTGAACTGGACCGCCATCAGCCGCCGTGCTCGTCAAGCTGCCGCGACAGCAGGGCGTGGAACTCCGTGGCAAAGTTCTCGAGCCGGCTGGCATAGCGATCAAGGTCACCGGAGAGCTTGTTGTAGGCCACCACTGCGGGAATTGCCGCCAGCAGGCCGAGTGCGGTGGCAAAGAGCGCCTCGGCGATGCCCGGAGCAACGACGACCAGCGAAGTGTTGTGCTCCACCGCGATGGCCGTGAAGGCATTCATGATACCCCAGACAGTGCCGAACAGGCCGACAAAGGGAGCCGTGGAGCCCACGGTGGCCAACAGCCCCATGTAGCGTTCGAGGCGGTCCATCTCGCGGTCGATGCCGATCTGCATCGCCTGGCCGATCCTTTGCTTGAGGTCGGCACGCAGCCGGCTGTCGGCAATCATCTCCTGATGACCCATGGCGCGTCGCAACTCGTCCATCGCTGCCTTGAACACCGTGGTCATAGGGTGCGGCGGGAAACCGTCGACGTCCCTGTAGAGTTCGTCCAGCGGGCCGCCCGACCAGAATGCCTGCTCGAACTCCACTGCCCGCGCCCCAAGCTGGCGCAATCTCCTGATCTTGTCGAAGATGATCGCCCAGCACCAAACCGAGGCCGCCAGCAGCAACAGCATGACGAACTTGACCACGGCATCGGCACGCCAGAACAGGCTCCAGACGGACATGTCGCCATGGGCCGACACATCCGCGAGTACAGTTGTTTCCACGGTTCAGTTTCCTTCGCCAGGATATCGGTCAAGTGTTTCCCGGACCTCTGCGGGAAGACGCATCGCCCTTCCCCCGGCGCCGAGAAAGGCGAGGCGCACAACCATTGAGACAAGTGTCCGGCCTTCATGCACGACCTTCTGCCGCATGATGAGGCTGGCGCCCTTCACGTCGACAACCTCAGTCTCGATCTCGACCTCGTCATCAAGCCTTGCGGCTGCCGCATAGTCGATCGCCATGGAACGCACAACGAAACCGCCTCCCTCCCGGAGGCGCAGACTCCGGTGGTCGTGTCCCAGAGAGCGCAGCAGTTCCGTACGGCCCCGTTCGGCAAACCGCAGGTAGGCGGTATGATAGACGATGCCGCCGGCATCGGTGTCTTCATGGTAGATCCTTGTCCTGATTCTGCCGGTCGGTTCAGTCATGCGCCGGCAGGTCTGCGAAGAGGTCCGGGGCATCGTCCGCGGGAACCGGAAGTCCGAGGTGACGCCAACCGGCAGCGGCAAGGACGCGACCGCTGGGCGTGCGCCTGATGAACCCCTGTTGCATCATGAACGGTTCGATGACGTCCTCGATGGCGTTCCTGTGCTCGGACAGCGCCGCCGCGAGTGTCTCGACACCGACCGGACCACCACCATAGTTGTCGGCGATGCAGGCGAGGTACCTCCGGTCCATGGCATCCATGCCCTTTCCGTCGACACCGAGTGTTTCCAGGGCCTGGCGGGCGAAGGTCGCATCGATGACGTCCACCTTTTCAAAGGCCTCATCGCGGACCCGGCGCAACAGTCTCCCGGCGACCCTCGGAGTCCCGCGCGCCCTGGTCGCCATCTCGCGGGCGCCGTCGGCCGCCAGGGCGATGTTCATGACCCCGGCCAGACGCAGGAGCATCACGGCGAGGTCATCGGCTTCGTAGAAATCGAGGCGCTGCGGAATCAGGAACCGGTCATAGAGCGGCTTGGTGATCAGGCCGGCGCGCGTCGTCGCCCCGACCAGGGTAAAGCGCTGCAGGTCGATCCGGACCGAACGCGCCGCAGGGCCCTCGCCGATGATGAGATCCAGCTGAAAGTCTTCCATGGCCGGATACAACACCTCCTCCACGGCAGGATTGAGGCGGTGAATCTCGTCGATGAACAGGACATCACCTTCGTCGAGGTTGGTGAGCTGCGCCGCAAGGTCGCCAGCGCGCATGATGACGGGGCCCGACGTCTGGTGAAACCTGACGCCGAGCTCGTTGGCAATGATCCGCGCGAGGGTTGTCTTGCCGAGGCCGGGCGGACCATGCAGCAGCACATGGTCGAGCACTTCACGGCGACCACGGGCAGCACGAATCCCCGTCATGAGGCTCTCGGTGACGGATTTCTGGCCAATGAACTCCGCGAACTGTCGGGGGCGCAATGACGGCGCCTGTTCGCCGTCCGCGCCGGTTGCGTCCACCAGGCGCCCGTCTTCGTCCGTCATCGCGCCAATTCCTTCAGACTCGCCCGGATGAGCGAGTCGAGACCTGCTTCTGCGGCCCGGCGCACGGAGGTCACCGCGCGCCACGCCTCGGATCGCGTGTATCCCAGATTGACCAGGGCGGCAATCGCGTCCGATTCGACGCCACCGGCTGCCGTTTCCGCTCCGGTTCCGGAAGGCGGCGCCATGTCATCAAGCCTGTCGGCAAGTTCGGTGATGACCCGCGTGGCCAGTTTCTGACCGACACCGCTGGCACGCGCTATGGCCCGCCTGTCTTGCGCTCTTACGGCGTCGACCAGGTCATCCGGACCCAGCACCGAGAGAATGGCCAGGGCGCCACGGGGGCCGACACCCTGGACGGCGGTCAGCATGGTGAATGTTGCCTGCTCCGCTGCGTCGACAAATCCGTAGAGAACAATCCGGTCGTCCCGGATAACCGTTTCCACGAGGAGGCGTACGTCGCCCTCCTGCCCCGCCAGCGCACTGACGGTGCGTGCCGAGCAGACAAGGCGGTAGCCCACACCCTGGACATCGAGAATCACCCGATCATCGGCCACCACGTCCAGACGGCCGGTCAGACGGCCGATCATGTGCGCGATCCAGCCGTGATGCGTTCGAGAGTTCGCGAGTGATAGGCATGACAGACGGCGACTGCCAGCGCATCGGCGGCATCGCTGCGCGCCCCCTTCGCGCCCGGGAGCAGGATGCCGATCATGGCGGCGACCTGGTGCTTTTGCGCCTTTCCCGTTCCAACCACGGTCTTCTTCACCAGTCGCGTGGCGTACTCGCTGACCTCGAGGCCAGTGGCGGCCGCCGCCACAAGCGCCGCACCGCGGGCCAGTCCGAGCTTGAGGGTGCTGTCCGCATTCACGCTGACGAAGGTTTCCTCGATGGCGACCTGGTCGGGAGCCTGATCCGCCAGCACGTCACTGACACCTCGATGGATCACTGTCAGACGCTCGGCCATGGTGAGAGACGAGCGGGGCGAGATGACACCGTGCGCGACGTGATGAAGCTGAGAACCATCTGTCGAGATCACTCCCCAGCCAGTGTTCAGGAGGCCAGGATCCAGTCCCAGAATTCGCATCCCGGTCCTCAGGCAACCAGACGTTCCATCACGTCATCGGCAATTTCGAAGTTGGCCGCCACAGACTGGACATCGTCATTGTCCTCGAGATCCCCGATCAACCGCAGCAGGGTTGCCGCCTTGTCTTCCGACACCTCCGTGACAACCGAGGCCTTCCAGATGAGACCGGCTTCACGGGGATTGCCGAATCGCGCCCCCAGGGCTTCGCTGGTGGCGCCGAAGTCCTCCGGCGCACACAGGATGGTGTGCCCGTCATCATCGGACAGCACGTCACCGGCGCCAGCCTCGAGCGCCGCCTCGAACACCTCGTCCTCTTCGCCGGCCTGTGGCGCAAGAACGATCTGGCCCTGGCGCTCGAACATGAACGAGACGCTGCCCGTCTCTCCGAGACTGCCGCCATTCTTCGAGAAGGCGGAGCGAATCTCGGCGGCGGTTCTGTTGCGATTGTCGGTCAGGGCCTCGACGATGATCGCCACACCGCCTGGACCATAGCCCTCGTAACGCATTTCGACGTAGTCGGCTGCGCCATCGCCTCCGGTGCTCCGCCGGATGGCCCTGTCGATGGCCTCCCTGGTCATGTTGACAGCCCGGGCCGCCTGAATGGCCGCCCGCAGACGCGGATTGTGATCGGGGTCAGGCAGACCTGACCGGGCAGCAACAGCGATCTCGCGTCCCACCTTGGTGAACTGGCGGGCACGCTTGGCATCCTGCGCGCCCTTGCGGTACATGATGTTCTTCCACTTGGAATGCCCGGCCATGACGTTTCAGGCAAACTCCCAACCACTCCCGAGGCAGCGACCATAGCACATCCATCGCCAAAAGGTGTGCACACACCCTGTCACGGTGATGCGGGCATGGTGGATTTCCGGGGCGCGGTTCCGCCCGTGTCACACGTCGATCAACAGAGAGAGACGGGATGAAGGCAAGAGCCCGAGGCACTTTCTGTCGACTCCGGGAACGCCGGTGTCTCCGGACACGTGTGGCGAGGGGAAGACAGGAGAGTCACAATGACTGAGACCATGAATGCCATCGTTTATGATGGCCACGGCGATTCCGGCGTGGTGCGGATGGTGCGCCGCGACGTCCCGCAGCCCGACGTCGGCGAGGTGCTGGTCAGGGTCCACGCGGCGGGGGTCAACCGGCCGGACATCCTGCAGCGTGCCGGCAACTATCCGCCACCACCCGGAGCGAGCGATGTCCCGGGTCTCGAGATCGCCGGAGAAGTGATCGCCAACGGGCCGTCGAGCGCGAGTCTCGTGCCGGGACAGCGGGTCATGGCCCTGGTGTCAGGCGGTGGCTACGCCGAGTACTGCGTGGTTCCCGTTCCCCAGGCCCTGCCCGTTCCCGAGCGCCTCGACGACACCGAGGCCGCCGGGGTGCCGGAGACCTTCTTCACCGTGTGGACCAACGTCTTCCAGAGATGCCGACTCTCCGGTGGCGAGACGTTCCTCGTGCACGGTGGCGCAAGCGGCATCGGAACCACGGCCATCCAGCTGGCCGACGCGAGGGGCGCCAGGGTGTTCGCTACCGCCGGGAGCGATTCGAGATGCCGGGCCTGCGAAACGCTCGGCGCTGAGAGGGCCTTCAACTATCGCAAGGAAGACTTCGTCGCTCTCGCAAGGGAGTTGACGGGTGGGCGCGGGATTGACGTCATCCTCGACATGGCGGGAGGCGACACGATTCCCCGGAACATCCGTCTTCTGGCAACCGAAGGCCGCCTGTGCTTCATCGCATTCCTCTCCGGATCCAGGGCGACCGTCGATTTCGCTTCGATGATGATGAAGCGGGCGACGATCACCGGTTCAACGCTGCGCGCCAGATCGGTAAACGAAAAGGGCGTCATCGCCGCTGAACTCGAACGCGAGGTCCTGCCGCTGCTCGAGAGCGGCCGCGTGAAGCCGGTCATCCACGCCACCCTTCCCCTCGCCGAGGCCGCCCGCGCCCAGGACATTCTTGACGATGATCATGTCGGCAAGGTGGTGCTGACCATGGATTGAAGACGGGCGGCCTTCCCGGGCCACCGTCCACGCCATGCGGCGCCGGGATTGATTGGGGCAGTCGCCGGCCCTCCCAGGCCGGTGCCTTGTCACGCCCGTGGCCCGTGTTCTATGGTCTCCATGAGACGGTGCAGTGTCGCATGCCATCAACGCGCTGTCGCGAGGGACCATCGGACGTCTCGCTGCCGTCTTCCCGAACTACTGGTGCGGAGGTGAACCATGTCGCAGGAATTGCTGATGCCTCGGGCAACAGCCGTGTGGCTGATCGACAACACGATTCTCACGTTCAGCCAGATTGCCGAGTTCTGCGGCATGCACGAACTGGAAATCCAGAATATCGCCGATGGCGAGATCGAAAAGGACCTGATCGGCCAGAATCCCATACAGACCGGACAGCTCACCAAAGAGGAACTGGACCGCTGCCAGGCCGACCCCTCCGCCACCCTGCAACTCGTTGACCGCGGCGAAGACACGGCCCGAAAGACCTCCCGTACCCGCTACACGCCGATCTCGAAGCGCCGCAACAAACCTGATGCCATCGCCTATCTCATCAAGCACTACCCCCAGCTGTCGCCCCGGCAGATCGAAAGGCTCATCGGCACCACCAGGAAGACCATCGAGAGAATCCGGGAAGGCACCCACCGCAATTCGAGCATGATCGAGATGAAGGATCCGGTACTCGCCGGGCTGTGCACCGCAGCGGAACTCAACGAGGCCATCGAGAAAGCCGACGCCAAGCAGGCACGCGAGAAGGAGATGGCGGATCAGGGCGCTCCCTGACGCGCCGCTCAGTGTGCAGTGCTCCGGGGCCACCACCACTGAGAACAGGCTCGATGGCGAAACGCCCCAATATACTCTTCATCATGGTCGACCAGCTCGCGCCGCAGGTGCTGTCCGCCTATGGCGGGACAGGGGTGGAGACCCCGCATCTCGATCGCCTTGCCGGGAATGGTGTGGTATTCGAGAACGCCTACTGCAATTTTCCGCTGTGTGCGCCCGCGAGGTTTTCGATGCTGAGCGGACGCCTGCCCTCGAGGATCGGCGCATTTGACAATGCCGTCGAGTTCCCGGCTTCCACGCCGACGATCCACCACTACCTTCGGATTGCCGGCTACCGGACATGTCTCTCCGGCAAGATGCATTTTGTCGGCCCCGACCAGCTCCATGGATATGAAGAGCGCATCACGACCGATGTCTACCCTGCCGACTTCCTGTGGTCGCCGGACTGGAGGCTCGACGACGAGAGCTGGCTCGAGTGGTATCACAGCATGCACGCGGTTCTCGATGCCGGGCCGCACCGGCGAAGCGTCAACATCGCCTACGACGACGAGGTCGAATTCGAGGCGGTCCGCTGGCTGCACGAGCATGCCGACAGCGGGGAGGGACGGCCATTTGCGCTCACGGTTTCGTTCATCTCTCCCCACGATCCCTACCTCGCCCCTCCTCACTGGTGGGACCGGTACAGGAATGTTGAAATCGCTCCGCCCCGGGTTCCGGACATTCCGCTCGACGAGCGCGATCCGCACAGCCGGCGACACTGGTTCCTGACCGGACGGCATCTCGCCGAAGTCAGCGAGATGGATGTCCTGCGCATGCGCCGCGCCTATTGTGCGGTCACAGGCCTGGTGGATTCGAAGATCGGCAGGCTGCTGGCGACACTGGACGAGACCGGCATGGCGGATGACACGATCATCGTCTTCACCTCCGATCACGGCGATTCACTCGGCGAGCGCGGCTTGTTCTTCAAGATGTCCTTCTTCGAGTGGTCGATCCGGGTTCCCCTCATCGTGCACGCACCATTTGCCTTCTCCCCGCGCCGGGTGGGAGCAAACGTCTCCCACATCGATCTCCTCCCCACCCTGCTCGACGTGGCGTGCGACGGCGCGGATGCGGATCTGGCGGCGCCGGTTGATGGTTCCTCGCTTGCACCCCTGGCCACGGGCAGCGGCGATGACTGGCCAGATCTCGTCTGCGCGGAGTACACCGCAGAGGGAGTGCAGGCGCCGCTGCTGATGGTGCGCAAGGGTCCCTGCAAGCTGATCACATGTCCCACCGATCCGCCGCTTCTCTTCGACCTCGACGCCGACCCGGACGAACGCCGCAACCTCGCGGAGCACCCCGACCACGCTCACGTGCGCGCCGAACTGGAAGCGGACATAGACGGGACCTGGGACATCCAGGCGCTCGACTCCGCGGTGCGCCAGAGCCAGGCCGCACGGCGTCTGGTGGGCGCCGCCCTCGACACCGGCAAACGAACTCCCTGGGACTTCCAGCCCCTGCGTGACGCCTCGCAGCTCTACTTCCGCGAGGGCGGCGATATCCAGGCGTCGTATTCCGGTACCGTACGCTGACCGTCAGCCGGTGGTGTCGGGGCGGCGGTGACGCATCAGGAACGGAGTCTGGGCCACGGCGAAGATCACCGTCAGGCCGAGAATGCCGAACACCTTGAAGAACACCCAGGTCTCTTCATCCTGAGTGCGCCAGACGAGTTCGTTGAGACCGGCCATTGCCGTGAAGAAGAACGCGAACCTGATGGACAGAGTTCGCCAGGCTTCGTCGACCAGATCAAACGCGCCGCCCATGACGAACTTCAGCGGCGAGCGTCCCATGGCGACACCGCCGGCGAGAAGCGCAGCAAACAGTAGTTGGACGATCGTCGGTTTCATCTTGATGAAGGTCGCGTCCTGGAGTGCCAGAGTCAGACCGCCGAAGACGCAGACCAGGACGGCGGTCACCACCGCCATCTTCGGCACGTGGCGCGCCACCAGGTATCCCAGGGTGACGGCGCCGAGGGTCGCCAGCACCAGCACCCCTGTCGCCACCATCAGGTCAGCCAGCAGGTAGGCGGCAAGAAACAGGGCAAGCGGCCCGTAGTCGGTTGCCGGAGTCAGCCACCCCGGCTTGTGTCCTCGATCCATTGCCCGCACTCTTCGACCGGTTTCCCGCCCACCATGGCAGGGAGAGGCCAATGGGGAAAGAGGCCATGCTCAACAATGGTATCGACGCACGCTTTGAACACCTGCGCCAGGAAATCCTGCACTTCGTCGCCAGCCAGGATGACGGGGCAACGTCACAGCCGTGTTCCGTTCTTTCCCGGGAACTTGCCGCCGCCCGCCTGCCGGACCGGATCCAGGACGCACGGCGGCTGCCTGGCTGCCGTCATCTCGATGCGGCGCTCTCCATGGCGAAGGACGGTCCCATGGCCAGCCTCGCCAGCGCCTTCGCCGCACTGGAGCCTTCGCTGCGCTGGATCCGCAGCGAGCACTATCGCGAGAGCCTTGGCGACGACTACATGAACAATTACTGCTACACCAACATTCTGGGTTTCGAGGCCCTCATTCCTCACGACCGTGTCGTGGCAACCTTCTTCGTGATCGGTCCCGGTCAACACTATCCACGTCACCATCACGAAGCCGAGGAAATCTACTATCCCTTCGGCGGCGATACGTTGTGGGGGCAAGACGATTCCCCACCCCGACCGCGCCCGCCAGGGAAACCGGTTCACAACACCCCCTGGCTTCCCCACGAGATGATCACCCGCTCCACGCCGCTCTTCACATTCTGCCTCTGGATATCACCGGGGCCGATTCGACTTGCCCAACTCACAGGTTGAAGGAACCCGCCATGGACCATGCCACGCTCAGGACCGCCGATGTGTCCCTCCACTGGGTCCGGGCGGGAGCCGGGCCGGACATTGTCTGGTGTCCCGGTGGAGACCAGACCGGTGAGGAATGGGAGGAACAGTTCAGCTTCTTTCCCGACTTCCGCTGCACAAGCTTTGACCCGCGTGGCGCCGGGCGCACTGTCAGCCACCGCCCGCCGCCCTGGACGATCGCCACCTACGCCGAGGATGTGGCGGCCCTCATCAGGGAAGTCTGCAATCCTCCGGTCGTGATCGTCGGCCTTTCCATGGGCGCGCTCATCGTCCAGGAAATGCTGCTGGGCTGGCCGGAGCTCGTACGCCTGGGGATTGCCATGGGAACCTCGGGCTCCAAGGGCGGTTTCATAGAGGAATGGGAGGATGCGGAGATCAAGTTTCGGGAAGCGGGTCACCGGCTGCCTCCTGACTTCGCCCTCGCCCATTACGCCCTGCTGATGTACCCCTCCGAGGTCCTGGGCGACAACGAGATGTGGGAGAGGTGCAAGCCGGTGGTGGCCGCCGCCTACGCCGAGCGCGACGGCGACATGCTCGCCGCCCAGTGGCAGGCCTGTCTCGACTACTCGTCCATGGACCGGCTCCCGGGCTGTACGCGGCCGCTCCACGTGATCGCCTTCGACCAGGACATGCAGACGCCGCCGGCCCGCGGCCGCCTGGTCGCCGAGGCGGCGGCCGATGGTCACTTCCACCTTCTCGAGGGCCTGGGGCACTGTTCGCTCTTCCGGCACAGGCCCGAAACCGTCGCAGGCAAGATTCGCGAGATCATCGCCGGTTGAGAACCCTCGACCGATTCACCGCGGTGCGTGCCATACCTGCATCAGGAGTCCTCTGGAATCACGTTCCTCGCTCTCCGGTAACGGCCGCGCCGCGCCATCGAGGATGTGACTCGCGACATCGTGAAGAACGCAGGCGTCGAGAAGGTCGTCGATTCCTGCCTTGCTTCCGGGGGGCAAGCAGGCCTTCAGGTACTCAAGATTGTAGCCTGCATTCCTGAGGACACACTGGCGCTCGGAAATACCGGAGGCCTTTTTCTTGTAATGTTCCAGGGACTTACCTGACAGGCTGGCGAACGCCAGTTCTGGGTGGCTTTCCCGAACCTGATCCTGGAGGTCAGGAGTCATGAGGCTGTCGACTTCACGAATCTTCGGGATCAGGCCCCAGGTCTGCTTCGAGACCTTTTTTCCTGTCGCTTTGTGGTTGCGCTCCTTTGCTTCCTCGTAGTCGGTTGCGTGGATCGCGGCCCGGCTCGGTGCCGGGAAAACGGAGGAACGTCGCCTTCGAAGCTGGTTTCGCATCAGTTTGTCGACGCGGCGTCCCTCAGCGCTGTCGAGCAAGCCTATTGGAATGTCCACAACCACGAGTGCATCGGGATGATTCGAGAGAATTGACTCGAAGCGACGATGCACCTCGAGTCGGCACGATGGAAGGTTGCCGACCACCGCGAGCCAGCCGTGCTTGCAGCCGTCGACGCCTACCGGCACCCGGTGCCGATTGCCTGCGGTTCGCATTTCAGCTTCGCTCCTGACTTCGCGCAGGCATCGCTCACACCACGAATCGCGTCAACGAAGGTCCCGGCGACAGCGCCGGCATGGGCTTGGACATTATGGATTTGCCGGGAGCATCGTGAAGGCTTCATCCACATACGAAGTTGCCTGAAGCTCCCGTGGATTTTCTCCAGTTAACGTTCCGTCTGACAGAAGCTTCATGGAATCCTCTGTTCGAAAGTGTGCGACCAAGGCGTTGCAGGCACCAAGACGGATGTCGATTCCTGGTTTCTTCCGGCCCTCGGCCGTCGAACCGTTCCCGTGACAAGCTCGCGACAATCGCATTCGCTAAACCCACAACGGAGCCGGGCCCGGGCTGGTCAACAGCCAGGCCGCCCAAGGTCACGACGGTGCAGGCTGCAGGTGACGCTCCGGATGGAGGAAGGACGCATGCGGGCTCTCGCGCGCAGACGAGGTGCCTGACAGAACAGGAAATGACACTTGACATCTCCCAGAGATGCGATCAAGTTCTCCCGTGGAGGCTTTGGAGCGCTTCGGCGTTTCATTGCCTTTTTCTTTCCTCACGCGCCCTCCTCGCGTTCAGCCTGCGTCCGCAGGTCGGTGATGTGCACAAAGCTCCAGATCTCGAAATCGGGATTGCCCAGTCGTTCGCGGACTGCCCGGTAACGCAATCGGGCGATTTGATTGACAAATGGCGACAACTCCTCCCGAGCGGGCTTGGTCATTCGGGGCATACGAAAACCCCAGGAGATGACGTAGGCGACGAGATCGGCGATCTGCACGCCGGTGGTGAGATCGCTATGCACGAAGAACGGCTCGGGGATGATGCGGCTCGCGCGGTGACGGCCTACCGCCGTTAGCGCGAAATACCGGTGCATCTGGTCGATCAGCAAGTGGCTCTTCGATTTCTCGAGTTCGTCGAACACCACGATTCCCTGATCGCCAGCAGAGTTGTCCTCCAGAAAGTAGAAGAACCTCTCGAACAGATACGCATAGTCCTTTCGCAGGCCGTCTCCCGCTGTTGGATGGGCATCGGTCTCGACGATGCTGGCAAACGCGCGGCAGCCGAACCGTGCGCAGGTGTCAAAGACCGAAGCGACATAGTGGAGTTTCGCCAGAGCCAGTGCCTTCAGCTTGGGAACATCGGCGCGGGCACCGTCATCGAGCGCTGCCTGGGCGAGCGTGGGGACGTCCGCCGGATCCAGTTCGGCGTTCAGATCCCGGTGGCGAAAGACCTTTCTCTTGAGCAGAACAGAGCCTTTGAGCTCACGGCGTCCTTCGCTGTAACGGCGGCCGAATGAACTGATCTCGGAGTCATGGAGCCGACTGATGACCTCGCGCAACGCCCGGTCCTGGATTGCGACCCCGGCCAACACTTCGTAAGGCGATGCGACGCGGTCGTGACCGCTTTCGTCGATAAACAGGAACCAAGCCATGAGGACAGCCTACAACAGGTCGAGGGTCAAGGCGTGCGAGCATGTCGTGACGGAATCGAAGTCGTGCCACGCTCGGAAATGGCTGGTTCGGGTTCGGATGCCAGCGATAGCGGTAAACCGTCACGGGACAGACACTGCTCCGGCCATCAACTACAGTTGCAGTCGAGTGTTCACGCACTTCCGGGTAGGGCTTTCAGCTGTCACCTGACGCAATAGGCGACCGGTTTCCGACCATGGTAACTCTCATAGGACTTGTCCCGCGCGGCTCTGTTTGCTCGCCTCCCGTTGGTACGAACCTGCACTCCTCACCTGCCGGGACCGTGGGCGGCCAAACGAGCAACAAGCAAAGGCCGATGATTGCATGCGAATCGACATGCGTGGAGCATGGCACGTGCAGCGCAGGAACGTCAGAGGAATCTGTCGGCCAGCGGCTGCGCACTGGCGTGCGACGCCAAGGATGAAGCCTGCTCAGAAAAATCAAACGGGATCAAGCGCGGGAAACTCCTGGCCTTCGTCATTCGGGTACTTGACATGGCCGCCATGGCGGGAGTGATGATGTGCCGTCCGTTCGGGGATCGCATTCGTGCCGGTTCGTCTCGTTCGAATGCTGAACGTCGAGGGCATCCCCCATGCCTTCGAACTGGCCCTGATCCAGGGCCTCATGATCCTGGCCCTGGCCATACCGGTCACCGTCTTTCCGCTGCGGGCATTCGAACTCCTGGGCGACACGCAGCAGGTGAGCGTGCTCTTCACGGCCGTCGGAATCATGGGCCTGGGTGGAGCGCTTGCGCTGCCCTACATGCTGGCGCGCATGGGACGCTACCGTCTCATCCTGCTCGGTTTCGCCAGTGTGCTGATATCTGCCCCCCTCTTCCCGATGGCGAGTGGACTGGCCTTCTTCCTCGCCGTCGTTCTCTACACCTGGGGGTTCTTTGCCGCCGACATCGTCATCAACATGGTCATCATCGAACGGGTGGGACGGCGGAGTTTCGTGCGCTTCGAAGCGGTGCGCATGGCTGTGCTGGGTCTTGCCTTCGCCCTGGGACCGTGGGGCGGTGTCCAGCTTTCGTCACACGTGGGACTGTGGGCTCCCTTCACAGCAATGGCGCTCCTGGCGCTGGCCACGGGCGCCTGGATTCTTTGGCGGCGCTACGTGACACCTTCAACGAGAACGGTCCGCGGCCATTCGAATCCACTGCGCTTCATTCCACGTTTCGCCCGACAGCCCCGCCTGCGTCTCGCCTACGTGCTGGCCCTGACGCGTTCTGCCTGGTGGTCGGTGTTCTTCATCTACACCCCGATCTACTGCGTCAACAATGGCTTTACCGACGCGGATGCCGGTCTCATCATTTCCGTCGGCAGCCTCTTTGTCATGCTGGCCCCGTTGTGGGGGCGGCTGGGCGCCTCTCTCGGCATGCGCCGGCATCTCATCGTCGGCTATCTCGCCACCGCCATCGTCTCTGTCGCGGCAACGCTGCTCGCTTTCCTGCCTGATGTCGTCATCGGCCTCATCCTGGTGGCGTGCCTTTGCGCCTCATGGATCGATGCTGTCGGCAACGCACCGTTCGTGCGTGCGGTCCACCCGCACGAACGCGCAGAAATGATGTCCCTTTACACGACTTACAGGGAGTTCGGGCGCATCGTTCCCCAGAGTGTCTTCGCCATCGTGCTCCTGGTCCTTCCGCTGTCGACGGTCTTCGCCTGGGTCGGCCTCGGCATGGCGGCGGGAGCCTGGTATTCCCGCTACATCCCGAAACGCTACTGAGCGACCTCAGGTGGCGTAGTTCGGCTCCCCCGCATCAAGCACATCGCGCATGGCGCGAAAGAACCGGTCGGAACGCGGCCGTTCACGGGCGTCACGGCCAATCGCCGCAGCAATGTCAGGCGGGATTTCCTCGAGCGCATGCCCGTCGCCCGTGGCGAGGATCTGGTACATGCACGCACGTTCAAGCTGATAGAGATCGACGTAGGCCTCACCCACCGTCCTTCCCGCCACCATGGCGCCATGGTTGCGCATCATGAGAACACGCTTGCCATCCATGGCGTCTGCCATGCGCTGACCCTCTTCGGCAGCGACGAGAAGTCCATCATAACTGTCGTAGTAAGCCACATCATCGCAGAACTGGGCCGCCTGCTGCGACGACGACGTGTCGAGTCGGACACCCTTACGCATGGAAAGCGCCGTGATGTACGGCGCATGGACATGCATCAGGCATCGCGCCTCGGGTATCGCCTGGTGCACCGGCATGTGAATGATGAATCCGGCGACAGACGGGACCGGTCCGCCCTCGTTGACGGGTTCGCCATCCCCGTCAACAGCCGCAAGGTTGCTGGCGTTCACCATACTCCAGTGGGTGTAGCCTGGCGTGATCAACATCACTTCGGGCTCATCGGGAGACATGACCGACAGGTGGTTCCACGCCCCTTCGTTGAGGCCGTCACGCACCGCAAGACGGTGAGCGGCCGCGAGATCGCACCGCACTTCCCGTTCTGCCGCATTCCTCATCGCCGACTCTCCGCTGTCACCCGTGCGATCAATCTCCCCCGGCACCCCGTGGCCGTCAACTGGCAGAGCGCCAGACTCAGTCCCACAGGCCGTAATACAAGGGGAGCACGATGGAGGCGGTCGCCCACACGAAAAGAACCATGGGCAAGCCGGCGCGGACAAAGTCCATGAACCTGTATCCGGCAGGCCCCATCACCAGGAGATTGGTGGGGAAGCCCATCGGCGTGGCGAACGCACAGTTGGCGGCGAAGACCACGGCGACGGCGAAGGGTTCGACGGGAGCACCGACATCCGCTGCCAGCGACACGGCGATTGGCGTGAAGAGGACGGCAACCGCCTTGGCGCCCACAAGGTTTGAGAGCACCGCAACGAGCAGGAAGAAGGCGGACAGGACGACCTGTAGTGGCGCATCGACAAGGAGACTGGCGAGCAGCCCCGAGAGAATCTCCGCGCCGCCGGTTTCCTGCAGTGCCTTGCCCAGGGCCAGGGCGGCGGCAATCATGAGGACAAGGTCGGCACCGATGGAGCGCCCTGCCTGACGCAGGGTCATGACACCGATGGCCAGCATGGCGACCGCCCCTGCAAGGGCGCTGATGACGATCGGAACGATATCGAGCGCCGCCACACCGATCACGATGGAAAAGATAACAAGCGCCCGCCACGCCTCGGGCGCCGATGGAATGTCGCTCACCGACCACTCGATCGGCAGGATGCCCGGACGCCCCCTCAAGCGTGCCTTGGCTTCGGCGGTCCCCTGGATCAGCAGCACGTCCCCTGCGGAAAGCGGCAGATCGGTAATCGGTCGCCGAATGCGGGCGGTCCGGCGCTGCACACCGACCACGACACAGTTGTAGCGATAGCGAAATCCGATCTGTTCCAGCGTGCGGCCGATGAGTTCCGAACCCGGCGTGATCATGATCTCACTCAGCATCTGGCGGCCACGCAGCCAGGGTGGCCTGCCGTGGGATTCGTCCTCACGCGGGATCCAGGCATCGCCCAGCGACGGGTGCAGGAGATCCATCTGGCCGCGAACCGCCTCGGTGAGCGAGGCCCGTGTCGCACTGACGATGAGGATATCGCCATGGCGCAACGCCGCATTGTCCTCAAAGGGCGGCAGAAGGCTGGCCTCACCGCGCCGGATGGCATGAACCGTCACCTCGCCAAGGTCGGGGAAGAAGCCTCCCCTCGGCTTGAGTCCGTGGAGCGGGCGGTCCGTCACGACATCGATCTGGGCAAGGAACTGGCGATCTGTCGGCAGAGAGGACTCACCGGAAGTGTCGTGTCCGGGAAGCAGGCGCCGCACCACAACAATGGCGAAAAAAAGGCCCGGAATGGCAATTGCGAACCCGGGCACCGTGAAGTCGAAGAAGCCGAAACCCTGCTGTCCGAGATCATGCAGCATGCCATCGACCAGAAGGTTGGTGCTCGAGCCCACCAGAGTCGTCATGCCGCCCAGGATGGCTGCATAGCTCAGGATCATCAGGACACGGCTCGGAGGCGTGCCGGCACGGCTGGCGAAGGCCTGCAGGATGGAAATGAAGATCACGACGACCGGCGTGTTGTTGAGGACTCCGCTGATCAACAGCACGGTCACGAGGGAAAAGGCCAGCGCCACGTCGGGGCGCCCGCCGGCAGCGCCCAGCAGCACCCTGGCGAGACGGTCAAGGGCTCCGGTCTGGGCCAGACCCTGGCCGATGACAATGAGGCCGATCAGGGCGAGCAGGGCCGGACTCGCGAACCCGGCCAGCAGGGCGTCGGGGCCCAGCCTGTTGCGGCCATCCGCTCCGGTTTCGGGGAACACCTGGAACGCGAGCATCAACAGGCACAGGATGGTGAGCGAGGCCAGTTCCATCGACGCACGCGGCGCCGCATAGAGCACCAGTGCCAGAACGATGGACGCAAAGGCGATGAATGCGCCGGGATCCGCCGGCATCACGTCACACGCTGTGGCCGGACCGGATCCATAATTCCGGCTCTACCAAGGCATCGTCCGGGACCGGCGTGGGGACGATGACCCTGTTCCCTCTCCGGCGGGCATGGCCGCACCTCATCTCTCACGCCGGACCAATCTCACCCCTGCCCCGCACGGCGTCAACAACCGCCAGCGTGGCGATGACGAACCGAAGGATGTCGTCTACACTGCATGTCGTTCGACGACCGCCCGGGACCAGGGAGATTGCTTTGTCCGAGGTCCGATTCATCATGACAAGTCTCTTTGTCATCATCACTGTGGTGCTGGCAATTCTCTATACATCCCTGTCTGTCGGCGACCTCTGGGCCATGATCGATGCCAACAGTCTTGTCGGATTGCAGGCACTGATCGAGAAGGACATCGATCCCGACCTGTGGCTGAACGTCGGCCTGCCCGTGCTGGGATGTCCCTTGTGGGTCATCACGGCTCTCGTCAGCGCGATGCTCCTGCTGGTGCGCCGGCGCCGCAGGTCGCGATATCCAGCATGATCCCGGGTTCGGTAGCGCAGGGGCGGACCGAAAGAAGAGGACAATCATGATTCATGCGCACTCATTCTCTCGCCGGTCGTTTCTGGCAGGCCTCGGAGCAACGGTGGCCTTGCCTTCCGGCGCCCTCGGCGCCTCGGACAATCCGGATGTCGTGGTCGTGGGAGCCGGATCAGCCGGCCTTTCTGCGGCGCGGACCCTGCTGGATGAGGGGTTGTCCGTGGTCGTCCTCGAGGCTGCGGGACGCGTGGGCGGACGGGCGTGGACGGAAAGCGACACCTTCGGTGTTCCCTTCGATCACGGATGTTCCTGGGTCATGGGTCCGGCGGATCTTCCCTATGTCGCCATGGCGCGCGAGTGGGGGTTCACGCTGCACAACCACAACAGCGCCGGAGAATCGGTCTTTGTCGGTGACCGCAAGGCCACGGGCCAGGAAAGGGGAGAGTACGACCGCGCCTGGGGTGCCATCAACAGGGCTCTCAACGATGCGGGGCGCGATGGTCTCGATGTCGCCGCCTCGACGGTTGTTCCGTCCGACATGCCGTTTTCCGGCGTGTCCCAGACGTGGATCGGACCCATGGACTTCTCCGTCGATTTTGACGAGTTGTCGACCCTGGACAACTGGAATTTCGGCGATGCCGGCGCCTACTACATGATTCGTGAAGGGTACGGCACGCTTGTCGCCCGCGACGGATCCGGTCTTCCCGTCAAGCTGGAGACTCCGGCGACCGCCATCGACTGGAGCGGCGAGGGAGTGGCGGTGGAGACGCCTTCCGGCACGGTGCGGGCACGGGCCTGCATCGTCACCGTTTCCACGGGTGTTCTGGGTTCCGGAGACATCTCCTTTGCCCCCGCTCTTCCGTTATGGAAACAGGAAGCCATCGACCGGTTGCCGATGGGGCTCCTGATGAAGATTGCCCTCGAGTTCGACGGTGAGCGGTTCGGTCTCGGCGACAACAACTGGCTGACCTACCATGTGGAAAACCTGTTGCCGGCCCGGGCCTGCTATTTCCTCACCTTCCCCTTCAGTTTCGATCTCATGATCGGCTTCACGGGAGGGCGTTTCGGGCGCGAACTAGCGGCTGCGGGGTCCGATGCCGCAGTCGATTTCGCCCTGGGCGAACTGGCCGGGATCTTCGGCAACGATGTGCACAAGCACTTCGTCAGGGGACTGGCGACAGACTGGGACAGCAATCCCTGGACGCGCGGCGCCTATGCCGCAGCGGTCCCCGGCCACCATGGCGCACGGGACGAACTCGCCCGGCCGGTCGCCGACAGGATCTTCTTCGCCGGCGAGGCCACGGCCGCGCCATGGTACCAGCTTGCCGGTGGCGCCTGGCTCAACGGCCGATCCGTTGCCCGGGAGGTCGCCGCCACCTTGTCATAGGGACCTCATAGTCTGAGGTCCGGTGGCTCATCCGTTCGCTTGTTCGAGATCGGCCAGCTGCCGGTCGATGACATCGAGCATGTCCTGGCGGTCCATGACGCCGTAGTGACCCGGACAGACGCGCCGGACCGGGAGTTCGCGCATGCGCCTCAGGCTGGCGCAGTAGGCGACCGGTTCGGGTGGTGGCCAGGCAGGCCCATGGTCACCGTCATAGAGCATGTCACTCGTGAAGAGCGTACCGCTTGTGCCGTCCCATATCGCAAGACCGCCTGGTGATCGCCCCGGGACATGCAGGACATCGAGCACGCGGTCGCCCAGATCGAACTGTGATCCGTCCTCGACAAGACGCGTGGGCTCGGCCGGCGTCATGGTGTAGTCGTCCACGTCGAAGTGTTCATATGGCAACGCCCACAGCGTCGTCCGGTTGAGATAGGTTCCGGCGCCCACGCTTTCCCGGGTGGGTGCGCGCAGTTCCGGCGCATCAAGGGCATGGCAAGCCCGGTCGGCGAAGCTCGCCCATCCGCCGGCATGGTCATAGTAGCAGTTGAGGGCGACCGCCGTGACGGGCTTGCCGGCCACGGCCTCGACGAGCGGAGCGGGCGGCACGATGCCGGTTCCCGTATCGACCGCAAGATCGCGGTCACGGCCGCGAACGAGCCAGATGTCGCCAACGGCATAGGAATCGATGTGATCCTCCCGGAATCGGATGATCCCGTCCTCGAGAGCCTCGATGGCAAACCAGACTTCCGCTATCGGCAAGGTGTCTTCAGTTTCCATTGTCCGTCTCCACGTTGACCCGGTCGTGTCTGAGGGGATTGTCGGGATCGATGTTGGTATCGAGTTCGCGGGCGTAGCGGTGACCGGAATACACCGCCGCGGCAATGATGGCCGGCGCATCGCAGTCACCGATCCGTTTCAGCGACTTCGGTGCGCCGTTGTCTCCCGCCTCCATGCTCCGGCGAACCGCCTGGTAGAGGGCATCATCGGGTGTGCGCGATGTGACAAGAACGATCGCGTCCGCGGCGATGTCGCGTTCCTCGCCGCTCGCGCAACAGGCCACCCGGGCCTGACTGCCATCGAAAGACACCAGTTCATGGGCGACGATGATGCCGACACCGGTCTCCATCAGCCGTCTGCGAGCCCGCCAGCGGTCCAGGGTCAATCCGCCCCAGGCCGAAACGACATCTTCCGGCGTCACAAGCGTGGTCTCGAGACCCTGGGCACGCAGTGTCTCGGCCATGACGGTTCCCATGTAGTAGTGGTCATCGTCGTAGACGAGCACGTGGCCTTCCGGCAACCGTCCGGCCATGATGTCATCGGGCGTGAAGAGTTTCTCCCGGGGCCCGAGGCGGTCAATTCCTGCGCGATTGCTGGTGCCGAAACCGTCGGCCCTCCAGCGCGCCCCCGTCGCCACCGCCACATGGTCCGCCGCCACCTCGAGGACATCCGCTGCGCCCAGCCTGCTCTCAGGGTAGATCTCCACGTTGGCCAGACCGTTCAACTGGGTGACCCGGTAGTCACGCACTCGCCGCCACGCCGCAAGGCCGGGAAGCATGGCTTCCCTCGTCACCCGGCCGCCAAGCTCGCGGGTGGCCTCGGCGAGAACCACGTCATAACCCCGCCGCCCCAGGGCAAGAGCGGCCTCGAGGCCGGCCGGTCCCGCCCCGACGACGAGAACGCGTGACGCGGAACCACGGCTGGCGATGGACTCCGGATGCCAGCCACGGCGCCACTCCTCGCTCATGGTGGGATTTTGCGTACAGCGGATGGGGGCACCACGGGCATCGCCCATGTAGCAGATGTTGCAGCCGATACACTCGCGGATGTCCTCGACTCGTCCCTCCTCGATTTTCTTCGGCAGGAAGGGATCGGCGATGGAGGGTCTCGCCGCACCGATGAAGTCGACCAGGCCCGTCCTGACCCATGCCGCCATGGTATCCGGAGAGGTGAAACGCCCCACGGACACGATCGGCTTCGTCGTCAAGGGCCGGATGGCCGAAACGTAGGCCTCCAGGGAACCCTCGTCGATGAACCGTGACAACCCCATTTCAAGGGAATAGTCGCTGACATTGATGTCCCAGAGGTCTGGCAGTTCTCCCAGCAGTCCCAACATGTCCTCGGTTTCGCCCGGAACCGGTGTGCCGTCACCGCCTCCCCCGCCGTTCGTCTCGGCCGAGAACCTCACCGCGACAGCCATGGTCGCGCCGACAGCGTCTTTCGTGTCCTCGATGAGTTCGCGCACGAGGCGCACCCTGTTGGCGAGCGATCCACCGTACTCGTCCGAGCGGGTGTTGAGCACCGGCGACAGGAACTGCGACAGCAGGTAGTCGTGGGTGGCATAGACGTAGACAATGTCGAAACCCGCCGTCCTGGCGCGCAGAGCTGCATTGCGGTGCCATCTCCTGACCTCGCGGATATCTTCACGATCCATGGCCCGCGTTTGGAAGGGGTCTCCTGTGGCAAGCGGCATGCTGACCACTCCGAGCGGCACTTCTCGGGTCAGGTGATTGGCCATCCTGGCGCCGCCCAGAACCAGTTCCACGCCGGCAAGCGAACCGTGCCCGTGCACCTGGTCGGTCATCAGGGCGTGAGCCCGGATGTCGCGGTCATCCCAGAGCGAGGCCATGGGATAGGGGGTGTCGTCAATCGACGGGTGGGGCGAACAGTATTCGGTGTTGACCACGGCCCAGCCGCCTTCGGCCTTCATGGCGCGCAGTCCGGCAAGAATGTGCGGGCTCTGCCAGCCGCTCCCGGTGCAGTGCGGCACCTGGTAGAACCTGTTGCGGGCCGTCACCGGCCCCATGGCCACCGGCTCGAACAGGATGTCGTGACGCGGATCCCGGGCCATCGCGTCAGGCCGCGCAGCCTTGCGTCCCCGGCCGCTCGAAATGATGCGGAAAGACCGTGGCAAGATAGGCGAGGCAGTCCGCTCTCGCGGTTTGCCGGCGAATGTCCCGCGGATACATGAGAAGATTGAGCGACAGACCGTCGACCAGGGCTTCGAGGCTGCGGGCAATCCCTTCCGCGTCGGCGTCCTTGTAGTGTCCGCTCGCCACCAGTTCCTGGCACAGGCGGCAGATCTCGACGTACCTTTCGTCATCGAAGCGATGATGAATCTCGAGATGAGCGGGCCGGTACTTCGTCTGGCCCCAGAAGGCGAACCACACTGCCAGCCTCTTTCTGGAGCAGACCCTGCGATCGAAATCCGCCTCCCGGATGGCCTGCAGCTGGTTCGCCGGATCCAGACCCGCATTCAGCATGACGTCACGCCACAGTTCGCAGTGTTCTTTCGCCAGGTACCCCAGGGTCTCGACATAGAAATCTTCCTTGGTGCGAAAGTGAAAGTTGACGACGCCATGCGAGAGCCTGGCGCTTCTCGTGACGATCTCCAGGGTGGTGCCCGAGAATCCCCGCCTGGCGATGGACTCGATGGTGGCGTCGATCACCTGCTGACGCCGTTCCTGCCGGTCGACGAGACGGCGTTCCGCCGTTCTGTTCGTTTGAGACCCGGTCGATGCCGGGGATGCGACATCTGGCATATCGCTTCCACCGCATTCCGAAGAGAGCGGGAACCGGGACTACTCGTGTCCCGGTTCCCTCTTGTCAGACGGAAGGAGCAATGTCCGGTCAGAAACCGGCGATCATCTCACCCCAGTCACGGTTGATCTTGGTCTCGATCTCTTCAGCTTGCGCTCTCAGGAAGACCCCCTTGTCCAGGATATCGGAAGGATTCCTGGAGAGCCCGCGGGCCGTCAGATCGTCATCGCTGACGAGGTCGAAGGCTGCGGCGCTGGAGTGACCATATCCGAACTCCACGATCACATGCTCCCCGACCTCGGGAGCGAGCATCGCGTCGATGAGATCGTGGGCCTTGTCGTAGTGGGGCGCATTGCTGGTCAGCACCGTGCCACAGACCCAGGTGAGCGCTCCCTCCTTGACGTTGGCAAACTTCACCGGAATGCCCTGCCTGGTGAGTTCCAGGGGCGAGCTGTTCCAGGTCATGGCCGCCACGAGTTCGCCGGAAGCGAGAGCCTGTTCCACTGTCGTCATGTCGCTCTGGCGGAACCTCAGCAGATCACGCTGCTGCCTCAGGCTTTCGAGAACCGTCGCCAGGGCCTCGTCGGTCAGGTTGTCGGTATCGACACCGGCGTAGATGGCGGCGCACCACCAGGCATCCTCGGCCGCATCGATGATCGAAAGCCTGCCGGCATAGCGCTCGTCCCACAGCAGACCCCAGGATTCCTCCTCGCCCTGCCAGTCGACGATGTCCGTGCGGTAGGTGATCGACGTCTGACCCCACTCGAAGGGAGCGAACCACTGCTGTCCCTCGTGCTGGGCGTCCTGAATGTTGTAGAGCGCCGGAACCACGTCCTTCCAGTTGGAAAGCCGCGATGTGTCGATGGGCTGGAGAATGCCCGCGTGCCGCCAGCGCGGCACATTGTTGCTGCATGGATGCATGACATCCACGACGAACCCCGCCCTCACCTTGGTGAAGGACTCCTCGGCGTCGCCGAAGACCGGACAGTCCGGCTCCACGCCATGTTTCTCGACATAGCTTGGCCAGATTTCCGGCACGTCATAGCCGGACCACGTGAAGTAGATTGCCTGCTCCTCGGCACGCGCTGCCGTCACCGGCATCACCGTCGACACCAGTCCGACCGCGGCCATCGCCTGGCCGAGTTCGCGACGGCTCAACTCCCCGTTTTCAAGTCGCTTGATGGTATCCCTGATATCCATGGATGTGATCCTCCAGATTGTCACTCGCCCGGAGCCCGGTGGCCCTGGGTTTCATGCGAGTCCGCGCCATCTGGTAGCGGACCCGGGAAGCATCACCCGGTTTTTCTGACTGGTCAATCAAATTTCAAGGTGGCCCAGTCCATGAAACCCATCGCGAATGTTGGGTGCAGACTGGCATGAACAAGCGGAGAGACGGTCATGCGCATCGTTATCGCTCTGCCATCGAAAGTGGAGGGAAGAAGGTATGTGGATCCCCCTCAAGTGCGGCGTTCGCCAGGCGGCACGAATCTGGTGACTCGAGGATGCGGAACACAATCCGATGCCAGCAATTCTGGAATGCCTCCCCTATCGCAAGCGCGACATGACGCGGCCGGGAGACGAGCCGAAACATGCGTGGTTCGCCAGCCCGATGGCCACCGGTTCGAACAGGATGTCGTGATGTGGGTCGCGAGCAATCACGTCAGGCCGCGCAGCCTTGCGCTACCGGCCGCTCGAAATGATGCGGAAAGACCGTGGCAAGATAGGCGAGGCAGTCCGTTCTCGCGGTTTGCCGGCGAATGTCCCGCGGATACATGAGAAGATTGAGCCACAGACCGTCGACCAGGGCTTCGAGGCTGCGGGCAATCCCTTCCGCGTCGGCGTCCTTGTAGTGTCCGCTCGCCACCAGTTCCTGGCACAGGCGGCAGATCTCGACGTACCTTTCGTCATCGAAGCGATGATGGATCTCGAGATAGGCGGGCCGGTACTTCGCCTGACCCCAGAAGGCGAACCACACCGCCAGCTTCTTTCTGGAGCAGATCCGGCGATCGAAGTCCGCCTCCAGGATGGCCTGCAGCTGATTCGCCGGATCCGGACCCGCATTCAGCATGGCGTCACGCCACAGCTCGTAGTGCTCCCTCGCCAGGTACCCCAGGGTCTCAACATAGAGGTCTTCCTTGGTGCGGAAGTGGAAGTTGACGACGCCATGCGAGAGCCTGGCGCCCCTCGTGACCGTCTCCAGGGTGGTGCCCGAGAATCCCCGCCTGGCGATGGACTCGATGGTGGCGTCGATCAACTGCTGACGCCGTGCCTGACGGGCGGCAAGGCGGCGGTTCGCCGTGCCGGTCGGTTGCGACCCGGTCGAAGCCGGGGATGCGACATCTGGCATATCGCTTCCACTACCTTGTGAAGGGAACGGGAACCGGGATCGCGCGCGTCCCGGTTCCCTTCTGTCAGACGGAAGGTGCGGTGTCCGGTCAGAAACCGGCGATCATCTCACCCCAGTCACGGTTGATCTTGGTCTCGATTTCCTCAGCCTGCGCTCTCAGGAAGACACCCTTGTCCAGGATGTCAGCAGGGTCCCGGGAGAGTCCACGGGCCAACAGATCGGCGTCACTGACGAGAGCGAACGCCGCGGCACTCGAGTGACCATAACCGTTTTCCACGATCGTGTGCACCCCGACATCGGGAGCGAGCATCGCGTCGATGAGATCGTGGGCCTTGTCGTAGTGAGGCGCATTGCTGGTCAGCACCGTGCCACAGACCCAGGTAAGCGCGCCCTCCTTGACGTTGGCAAACTTCACCGGAATGCCCTGCCTGGTGAGTTCCAAAGGTGAACTGTTCCAGGTCATGGCCGCCACGAGCTCGCCGGAGGCGAGAGCCTGTTCCACCGTCGTCATGTCACTCTGGCGGAACCGCAAGAGATCTCGCTGCTGCCTCAGGATATCGAGCACCTTCGCCAGGGCTTCATCGGTCAGGTTGTCGGTATCGACGCCCGCGTAGATGGCGGCGCACCACCAGGCATCCTCGGCCGCATCGATGATCGAAAGCCTGCCGGCATAGCGCTCGTCCCACAGCAGCCCCCAGGACTCCTCTTCGCCCTGCCAGTCGACGATGTCCGTGCGGTAGGTGATCGACGTCTGACCCCACTCGACGGGAGAGAAATACTGCTCTCCCTCGTGTTGGGCGTCCTTGATGTTGTAGAGCGCCGGAATCACGTCCTTCCAGTTGGAAAGCCTGGATGTGTCGATGGGCTGGAGAATGCCCGCGTGCCGCCAGCGGGGCACATTGTTGCTGCATGGATGAATGACATCCACGACGAAGCCTGCTCTCACCTTGGTGAAGCCCTCTTCGGCGTCGCCATAGACCGGAGTGTCCGGCTCCACGCCATGTTTTTCGACATAACTTGGCCAGTAAATCGGATCGTCATAGCCGGCCCACGTGAAATAGATCGCCTCTCCTTCCTGGGCACGGGCCGCCGTCACCGGCATCACCGTCGACACCAGTCCGACCGCGGCCATCGCCTGGCCGAGTTCGCGACGGCTCAACTCCCCGTTTTCAAGTCGCTTGATGGTATCCCTGATATCCATGGATGTGATCCTCCAGATTGTCACTCGCCCGGAGCCCGGTGGCCCCGCGTTTGGTGTGAGTCCGCGCCACCAGGTAGCGGACCCGGGAAGCATCACCCGATTTTTCTGACTGGTCAATCAATCTTAGAACAGTAGGACGCTGAGGCACGAATGCATGTACACTGTTAGGAGCAGCGGGAGTGAGAACCATGCGCATCGTCGACGCCCTGCCATCGAAGGTGGAGGTAAGGGAAGAGGGTGTGTGGATTCCCCTCAAACGCGGCGTTCGCCTGGCAGCGCGCATCTGGCTGCCCGAAGATGCGGAACACAAACCGGTGCCCGCACTTCTCGAGTATCTTCCCTATCGCAAGCGCGACATGACGCGGCCGGGAGACGAGCCGAAGCACGCCTGGTTCGCCGGCCACGGCTATGCGAGCCTGCGCGTCGACCTTGCCGGTGCCGGAGACAGTTTCGGCGTGATGCGTGACGAGTACACAGAGCAGGAGCTCAATGACGGCAAGGAGGTGATCGCCTGGATTGCCAGTCAGTCATGGTGCACCGGCAATGTGGGCATGTTCGGTATCTCGTGGGGCGGTTTCAACTCGCTTCAGGTGGCTGCCCTGCAGCCTCCGGAGCTCAAGGCCATCGTCACGTCGTGCTCCACAGACGACCGCTACAGCGACGACATGCACTACATGGGTGGCTGTCTTCTCAACGACAACCTTGACTGGGGAACCACCTTCTTCGGCATCCTGCCTCTCCCCGGAGACCCGCTGGTCATGGGGGAGGACTGGCGGGCAAACTGGCAGTCGCGTCTGGAGGACGTCCCTTGCCCTGTCGAAACGTGGATGCGCCACCAGACGCGCGACTCCTACTGGCGTCACGGATCGGTGTGCGAGGACTATGGCGCGGTCCGCTGTCCGGTCTTCGCCGTCGGCGGCTGGCTCGACGGCTACTCCAATGCCGTCTTCCGCCTGCTTGCCGGACTCGAGGTGCCGCGTCTCGGACTTGTCGGCCCCCATGCCCACCAGTGGGGCCAGATGGAGAACGCTCCCGGCCCCCACTTCGGCTTTCTCCAGGAGATGCTGCGCTGGTGGGATCACTGGCTCAAGCACGAGGAGACAGGAATCATGGAAGAGCCGATGCTGCGGGTCTTCCTGCAGGACGGGGTGCCGCCACGGCCCTGGTATCGTGACTGTCCGGGTCACTGGATCGGTGAGATCACGTGGCCCTCGGAACGGCTCCACAACCGCCGCTACCACCTGAACCCGGACGGTCTGGGCGGGGAATCTGGCGGCGACGAGGCACGATCCGCCGTCACGCCCCAGACGCTGGGTCTTGCCGGCGGCGAATGGTGTCCCTACGGCACCGGCGGTGACGGACCCGAGTTCCCTGGCGACCAGCGCCAGGACGACGGGGCATCGATCACCTTCGAGACCCAGCCGCTCGAGACGGACATCGACATTCTCGGCCAGCCGGTTGTGGAACTTGAACTCGAGGTCGACAGGCCCATCGCCTACATCATTGCCCGCCTCAACGACGTCCACCCCGATGGCTCGGTGTCACGGGCGTCCTTCGGTGTTCTCAACCTCACCCACCGCCACGGGCACGACGCGCCCGAAGCCATGCCTACGGACAGCCGGACGGCGGTACGGTTGACGCTCAACGACTGCGCCTACCGCTTTCGCAAGGGGCACAGGATCCGCGTGGCGCTCTCCACCACCTACTGGCCGATGCTGTTTCCGGCTCCCGAGCCGGTGTTGCTGACGGTCCATACCGGAACCAGTGCGCTCGATCTTCCGGTGAGACCTGCCACAGGCGGCCCTCGGGTCAGTGACTTCGGGGAACCCGAACAGGCGCCGGAGATGGCAAGGACACAGATCGCCGCTCCGCCATCGCGCAACGTCGTCACACACGATCAACAATCCGGACGTTTCGAGGTGACGTCAAACAGGGGCAGTGGCACTTACCGTATCGAGGACCATGGTCTCGAGTTCGCGAGGGACACCTTCGAACGCATGAGCATCACGCCGGACGACCCGCTCTCTGCCGAAAGCGAGGTGGTCGTCACCACCCACATGAAACGCGGCGAATTCGAGGTGGACGTGCGTGCCCGCACCCATCTCAGGGCATCACGCGAACAGTTCCATCTCACTGCCGACCTTGACGTCCGGGAGGGCCGTGACCGGATTTTGACACGCCGCTGGTCGGTGCCCATCGACCGTAATCTTGTGTGACGCGCCTGCGGCGCCGGGCGGAATCTACCTTCTGACAGCCTTCGCCTCGGCGATGGCGCCGAGAAACTCAACCATGGTGTGGGCGCCGAGATAGGACGTCACGCCAGTACCGACATCGAGCCTGGGATTGACCTCGACGAAGTCAAAGCCGATGACCTCCATGTGGCGTGCGGTGGCACGCAGGATGTCCCTCAGTTCGGCATAGAGCATGCCGTTGGGCTCGGCCGAGACGCAGCCCGGCACCAGCGACATGTCGAGGACATCAACATCGATGGAGACATACATCTTCTCGCCCGCCGGGAAGGTCGCATGCACGAAACCCTCGGGCCCGAGCCGGCGCACCTCGTCCATGGTCACGATGTGGCTGCCCTCGGCGCGCGCATCGATGAACTCCTGCGCAGCACTCCTGAGGCTGCGGATGCCGATCTGCGTCAGCGAAAGCACATGGGACATGGGCTTGATGTGGCGGAAGGCATGACCGTTCGTGAACCTCAGGTCGTGCACAAAGGGCTGATAGTCCATGTGGGCATCGAAATGCATGACATGTATCGGCTCGCAGTAGGCCCGCACCACCGGATAGGTGACCGAGTGATCGCCGCCGATAATGACCGGCATGGCGCCACGCTCGAGAATTCCGGCGACGTCGTCGGTGATGTTGTCGAAGGTCTTCTCGACATTGGTCTCCAGGATGTCGCTGTCGCCGACATCGACGATGCGCCGGTTCGCCGTTTCCTCGACCAGGTAGGACTTGTCGGTGAGAATGTCATAGTAGCCCTGAGACCCGAACCGAAGGGAATGCTCGCGGATCGAGCGGGGCGCGAATCGTGAACCGCCCATGAACGGGGATCCCTCGTCGGTCGGCGTGCCAAGGATGGCGTAGTCGGCATCAAGTGTGGCGATATCGTCGCAGTAGTCCTGGCGCAGGAATGTGGCGATTCCGCCGTAGGGCGCATTGTAACGGCCTGGCGGCCCCTGCATGTTGATCTGCATGATGTGTGATCCCAGCTAGAATCGTCCAAGAACCAAAAACCGAACGGCCGGTTCTCCCGTTGCCGGAAGCCTGTCCCAGGTCGCCTCCATCTTCAACAGTGCTCCTGCTTTGCACATCCGCTCGCAAGCGTCGGCCAGAACACCTTCAGGCGCCACGGCAAGGGATATCACGCCTCCCGCCCTCAGAAGTCTGACGAGATCGTCAAGTGCACCAGGAGAAGCATCGTCACCCCTCAAGACCCGCGCTGCGACGACAGCGTCGTAGCTGCGATCCGGCAGCTCAGCCGGTGACCGGGCGCTGAAGAGCCGGCGATAGGCTCCTCCCGCGCGCGCCTGCGCGAGCAGGTGGCCTGAAGCATCCATGCCGTCAATGACCCGGTATCCAAGACCGGCGAGAACCGCGCCTACAGCCCCGTCACCACAACCCCAGTCCAGAATCTCCGCCTGCCGATTGTCCAGGTGGCAGGCAAGGTTGTCGCAGCATCCCGCAACGCCATCACGCATCGGCTCCCTCCATCAGTTGGGCCGACGGAAAGACCGGTATGGCTCCCACATCCCTCAGCCACGTGGAGTTGGCGGTCCAATCGGTGGGTGGCCGTGCATGCGCCAGGCACCTTGTCGATGCGATCGTGACCCTCGGCATGGGCCATCCCGCTTCCACCACGCCGGCGGCCAGTGTCATGGGCTCGCGCGCGTTGTCAGAGAAGCGATCAGCACCTTGGCGGCCGCGAGCGCCATGGCGTGGTGGCGCGGCGGCGCTCCCAGGGTCAACATCGACTGGTGATCGTTGTAGATGGCGGCAAGACCGTAGGCAACGGTCACGACGGCATCCTGATCCGCATCGGGAAACGAGGCACGCAGCACATCCCCGAGGGCATCGACGAAGCCCTGGAGCCATGTATCGAGGCGGGCGGCAATTGCCGGATTGCGGCGGGCGGCGGAGTAGACCGATTCGAGAACCGGTAAATCATCATCCGGCGCAGCCTGGAACAAATAGTCCGGCAGGCTCCCGACGCCCGGATTGGCGATGAACCAGGCGCGCATTTCGTCGTTTTGCCGCTGGAGGCGGACTTCCAGGCGATCAAGGAACGCCGCAACCAGGTCGTCGCGGTTACCGATGTAGTGACGGATGATCGAGCGCCTGACACCCGCCTCACCGGCCACCTCTTCCAGTGAAGCGGAATCCAGCCCCGAACGTGCCACGCACCGCGAGAATGCATCAAGGATTTGTTCCGATCGTTCGGCACTGAGGTCAGGACGCGCCATGAATGTCACCCCGAATTGCGAGCGCCATGTCAGAGAGATTGATTGTCATACTTGACAATCTATATTGATCCATCAAGATTGTCATCTGAGAACATCCAAGAGAGGGCTGGTTCCATGCGCTCCCGCCACAACGTCATACTGGCTCACGTCCTGACCCTTGCCATCCTGGCCTACCCCTTCGCTATGGCAACGGCGGATACCGCCAACAGCAGCCACGATGAGTGGAGCGGCCAGGTGGCCCATGTCTACGGTACGCGCGTGGTCGATCTCGACGGCAACGTTCACCGCATTGGCACCGACGCCGATGTCCAGCCGGTGGTCCTCCTGTTCATGAATGCCTTCTGTCCGGTGTCCAACCGCTACGCTCCCGAACTCAATGACTTCGCCACATTTGCCGATGCGCATGGCGCCTCCTTCTACGGTGTCATGTCGGGGCCCTATCTGACGGTGGGCGAAGCCAGGAACTTCGTGGCCGATCATGGTTTCGACTTTCCCGTCATCTTCGATCCCTCCGGCGATCTCGCCTTGCGCCTCAACCCCGTCGTCACTCCCGAAGCCTTTGTCATCGATACCGGTGACGATGTCATCTACCGCGGCCGCATCGACGATCGTTTCGAAGCGATCGGCGTGCTGCGCAACCAGATCACCAGCCACGACCTCAAGGACGCCATCGCTATGATGGGGACGGATGGCAACTCGATGCCCCGTTCCACGACCCCTGTCGGTTGCGTGTTCGAGGGCTGGGATGCGGACCGCCTGCCGGAATCCGTGACCTACAACCGGGACATCGCTCCCTTGCTCGCGGCCAACTGCACCGAATGCCACAGGGACGGCAGTATCGCCCCCTTCCCGCTTGATACGTTTGTCGATGCCAGGCGCCGGGCCCGCATGCTGGCCTTCGTGACCCGCGAGCAGATCATGCCGCCCTGGCGCGCCGTCGAGGGATTCGGCGCCTTCCGAGACGAGCGGCACCTTTCTGACCGCCAGGTCGCCCTCTTCGCAGCATGGGCCGAAGCGGGTGCGCCTCTGGGGGAAGATGTGGAGGTGCTGCCGGAAACGGTGTGGCCGGATCCCGAGTGGCGCGCTGGCGAGCCGGATCTGGTTCTCGCAATGGAAGAATCCTTTGCCATTCCCGCGACCGGTCCCGACATATACCGCTACTTCGTCATTCCGTTCGAACTCCTCGAGGAACGCGCCGTCAGCGCCATCGAGTTCCAGCCCGGCGACGAGAGCGTCGTTCATCATGCCAACCTCTTTGTCGACTACTCCGGCGCCGCGCGGCGCGCCGACGCCAGGGACGACGAACCCGGCTTTTCCGTCTTCGGGACGGGGAACTTCTTCGACTATAGCGGCGAACAGGAAACCTGGGGCATCGGGGGCTGGACACCCGGGGTCGACCCTTATGTCCTGCCCGACAGGCATGCCATGTGGCTGCCCGCAGGCGCCGGGGACGTCGTGTTCGAAATCCACTATCACCTCAACGGCAAGGCCACGCAGGACCGCAGCCGGATCGGCATCACGTTCACCGACGAACCCGTCTCCCACTGGGTTGACGGCCTCGTGATCGGCACTCAACAGCTCGCAATTCCTCCGGAATCGTACACCTACTGGCGGCACGTCCGGATGGAGGTTCCGGCGCCGTTGACCCTTGTCGACATCATGCCGCACATGCACTACCTGGGCGCCGAGGCGAAGGCGATCGCGACCCTCCCGGACGGCACGCAGATACCGCTGGTCCATGTCGAGGAATGGGATCTCAGGTGGCAGAACATCTATTTCTTCCGCGAACCGGTCCGCTTGCCCGCCGGCAGCACGATCGACGGATGGTTGCGGTTCGACAACACGTCCTCCAACCCCTACAACCCGACGCTGCCACCGAAGACCGTGACGTGGGGATGGGGATCGGACGAGGAGATGATGGAATTCTGGATCAGCTTCGTGCTCGACGACTGGCGCGATCGCGACCGCGTGATCAATGCCTCCTGGAAGACCTGGTCGGAGAATCCCCGGTGGGATGGCCCGGTGCCGGACCTGGCCGACCTCAACCTGCCCTGAGATCACGCCGGATGCGCTGGCAACGGAGACGGCCGGGCCTTCTTCGTGATCGATCATGGACAAGGGATTCAAGGTGACTCTGGCCGAGGCCAACACGCACCGTCCTCTCCCCGCCAGTGTGCCGAGCGCAGGAACCAGGGATCAGGTCCAGGTGGGCGGGGCCTCCCGCAGATCAAGACGGTCGCGCATCAGGCCGGAGACGAGGTACCAGGTGAGACCGAACTGGCGCAGGCCATGGTGGGGGACGAGGTCCAGCGGTTCCACAGGCATGTCGGTCTCCTCGCCAAGCACGAGGCGTGTCAGCTGGGTGCCGAACATCGAACTCATGGCGACGCCTCGTCCGTTGAAACCCAGACCGGCGTGGACGTTCCGGGCGAGCCGGAAGAGACGCGGCGTGTGATCGGGCGTCACGGCCACACGGCCGCCCCAGCGATGGGTCCAGGCGACACCTTCGAGCGCCGGATAGATCGCTGTGGCCATCTTGTGGAGATGACCGACCGATCCCGGCTCCGCACCGTTCGTGAAATTGCCGCGACCGCCCATGACGAAGCGGTGGTCGCGATCGAGCCGGAAATAGTGCAGTGTCCGCCGGGTCTCCGCGACGGCGTGACGGCCTGGTAGGACGGCAGCCCGGCGTGTCGCATCCAAGGGCTCGGTCGCCGCGATGAAACTGGTCAGCGGCACGACCGATCGCTCGAGCCCGGACCATAGTCGGTCGGTGTAACCGTTGGTGCACAAAAGGAGATGCTCGGCTTCGACCTCGCCGCCGGTGGCGACAAGGCGCCAGCCGGCCCCGTGCGCATGAACACTGTGGACCCGGGTCCTGCCATGCACGATGGCGCCCTTGGCAACCGCCGCCCGCGCCAGACCGCGGGCAAGGGACAGAGGTTGCACGTGGCCACCGCGCGGGTCGTGGATGCCGAGATGGTAGTAGTCCGTTCCGATGAGATCCTTCAGCGCGGCGCGCCCGAGCCGCTCGACCTTCACACCCAGTTCGCCCCATTCCCGGGACCATGCCTCAAGGAAGGCCTTGCCGTGGTGGCCCAGTCCGGCGCTCACCAATCCGGGGCGTTCGTGGTCACATTCGATGCCATGGCGGCCAATCAGGTCAAACACGAGATCCGCCGCCTGGTCGAGCATGGCAAGCACGGCCGGCGCCCTGTTGGCGCCATACTTTGCCGCAACCTCCGAGGGCAGCATGCGCCAGCCCGGGTTGACCTGGCCGCCGTTTCGCCCTGAAGCGCCCCAGCCGGGTTCTCCGGCTTCCAGCACGATCACTCTCTTGCCGGCTTCAGCCAGGTGGAGTGCTGCCGACAGTCCGGTAAAGCCGCCGCCGACGATGGCGACATCCGCACCGGTCTCTCCGGCGAGGGGTGGCGTGTCGATGGCAGGCGCGGCACTGTCGGCCCACAGGCTCTCCGGCAACTCCATCACTGATTCCCCAGACGCAGAGGGCAGTCTAGTCTGTCCGCCGGATTCGAGACCAGCCCGATGAACCTGGAGAAGCCATGACCACGCCTCCCAATATCCTCTTTCTCATGATGGATCAGCTCGCCCCCCAGGTGCTCAAGCCCTACGGCGGCACGGTGTGCCGGACGCCCAACCTGGAGCGGCTGGCCGGCGAAGGCGTCGTGTTCGAAAACGCCTACTGCAACTACCCGATCTGCGCGCCGGCTCGCTTCAGTCTCATGTCAGGCCGCATGCCAAGCCGCATTGGAGCGTTTGACAACGCAACCGAATTTCCATCCGAGATCCCGACCTTCGCACACTATCTTCGTGCAATGGGCTATCACACATGTCTGTCCGGCAAGATGCACTTCATCGGTGCGGACCAGCTCCACGGTTTCGAGGACCGGGTGACGACCGACGTCTATCCCGCCGACTTCTCGTGGACCAGCGACTGGTCACTGGGTCCGACTTTCTGGGAACCGTGGTTCCACTCGATGCGGGCCGTGCTCAATGCAGGACCCGGGCGGCGCAGCGTCAACACGTGCTACGATGAGGAGGCAACCGTCGCGGCCTGCCGCTGGCTGCACGATCACGCCGATGGGGCCGACGGCAGGCCCTTCTTCCTGACAGCCAGCTTCATCAGCCCGCACGATCCCTACCTGGCGCCGCCGGCTCACTGGGATCTCTACACGGACGACGGAATCGACGACCCCAGGGTCAGCGACATACCTCTTGAGGAGCGTGACCCCCACAGCCACAGACTGTATTACACGACCGGTCGCCACATGGAGACGATCGATCCTGCGGACATCCGCCGGGCGCGCCGCGCCTACTATGCGGTGATGAGCTGGCTCGACGACCGCATCGGGCGGATCCTGGAAACCCTCGAGGCCATCGGCGCGCGCGACAACACGATCGTCGTCGTGACAGCCGATCACGGAGACATGCTTGGTGAACGCGGCCTGTGGTTCAAGATGAGCTTCTTCGAGTGGTCGGTGCGCGTACCGCTGATCGTGCATGCGCCGGCGCTCTATCGCGCGCGCCGGGTCAGGGAAAACGTGTCCCTGCTGGATCTCTTCCCGACTTTCCTGGAATGGGCCGGTGACGGCGAACTGCCGGAGCTGTTCGCGCCGATCGACGGCGCCAGCATCACCGGACTGGCCGCCGGACACGGTGACGGCTGGCCTGATGTCGTCGGCAGCGAGTACTGCGGTGAGGGCGCCTCCTCTCCGTTGCTGATGATTCGCCGCGACCGCTGGAAGTACATTCACTGCGAGGATGATCCGCCCCTGCTCTTCGACCTCGAGGAGGATCCCGACGAACTGGTCAACCTCGCCGGCACACCGGAAGTGAGCGCCATCGAGGCCGATCTTGCCAGCGAGATCTGCCGCTGGTGGGATCCTGCGGCCCTGAAGGACCGCGTGATCGAGAGTCAGGAGCGCAGGAAGTTCCTGAACGCCGCCCTGTCGGTTGGCCGTCGCACACCCTGGGACTGGCAACCTGTGCGCGATGCCTCGCGTGAGTACCTGCGTGGCGACAGTGACATGCAGGCCATCTACACCAGTACCTGAAACCGCCAGAAGACAAGCGGCAGGGCCGCTAGCCTCGGCCGCGCCGCGGGCCGTTCCATCAACATGACTGCACGGCTCAAGTCCCGCTCCGTTCGTGGATCAGGATTTGCCACCGGCATGCGAGTTGGAGCCGGATGCCATCTCGCCTGACAACCGGCACATGGGGTAGGCTCAATCGGCGTCTGCGATGAGGAACGGGGGAAGCCGTGAAGGCAGAGACCGGAACGAACGAATGGCGACGAAGTCCGCGCCGGGTGCACGTGCACTTCGATGGCATCCGGGTCGCGGACTCCAGGCGCACCATGTTGCTTCGCCAGCACGGCTTCCTGCCGGTCTACTACTTTCCCGAAGGCGACGTGCGCACTGACCTTCTCGTGGCCACCGACTACACAACCACATCGCCCTACAAGGGCACTGCGCATTACTGGCATCTCGACACCGGATCACGCGTCGCACGCTTCGCCGTTTGGCGATATCCGCGACCCAGGGAGGGGTCACCCGACACCAGCGGTCACTACGGGTTCGACTGGCACAGCATGGACGCCTGGTGGGAGGAGGACGAACGAATCCATGTGCACGCGCGCGATCCGTTTCTGAGGGCGGACGCTGTATGCAGCGCACGCTCCGTCAGGGTCGAAATCGCCGGGCGCACCGTTGCCGAGACCGACCGCCCGGTGCTGCTGTTCGAGACCGGACTGGTGACGCGCTACTACATCCCCGAAGGGGACGTGCAATCCGGACTGTTCGAGCCGAGTACCACCTACACGCTCTGCCCCTACAAGGGGCGCGCGCGTTATCGCCATCTCCTGATCGACGGCAAGTGCTACAGGGATGCGGCCTGGCAGTATGTCCGTCCCCTGCCCGCGGTGGCGTCGATCGCCGGACACCTCGCGTTCTGGAATGAGCGCGACGACACGACGATCTTCGTCGATGGAGAACCCCTTCCACGCCGGGGCGCACGGCCCTCTGGTGACGGCGGCGAGATGCTGCAACCGTGGCGCGAGTTCTGGGGTGAACCCCCGCCAGCCGCCATGAAAGGCGCGGGGCTCGGCACACAGATCGAAGCCGCGCGTCCCAATGGCCGGGCCGAAGGTCCGCCCGACGGCGTCATGGATCTCGACATCGAACGCGCCGGAGGACGCCCGGAGGAGTGGATGGAGCAGGGATAACCGGACACAAGGGCTGCGTACCCTCCCCCTGACTGGTATGCTTCAAGTGCGTGCTCTACCTTGTCGCATAATGCACAGCCGACCAGGGAACCACGCCATGATCCAGTCACGCCCCGAACTTGTCGGAACCTTCGGCATGGTGACCACCACCCACTGGCAGGCCAGTGCCGCCGGCATGGCGATGCTGGAGCGGGGCGGCAATGCCTTCGATGCGGCGGTGGCAGCCGGCTGTGTCCTGCACGTGGTCGAGCCTGACCAGAATGGCCCAGGCGGCGATGTCCCCCTCATCCTGTGGAGCGAGAAGAGGGGCAGGGTCGATGTCATCTGTGGCCAGGGGGTCGCACCATCGACAATCTCCGGTGAAGCCTTGCGTAACATGGGGCTCGACATCATGCCGGGAACCGGACATCTGCCCGTCGTCGTGCCCGGCAGTTTCGGAGCCTGGATGCTGCTGCTGCGCGACTACGGTTGCCTCACGATCCGCGAGGTTCTCGAACCGGCCATTGCCATCGCCCGCGACGGCTTCCTGCTCACGCCGACGGTCGCTTCCGTTCTCAAGCAAGCACGCCCCTTCATGGAGGAATTCTGGCCGACATCGGCCGAAGCCTACTGTGACGGCACCCTCGAGGCCGGTGACCTCCACCACCTGCCCATGCAGGCCAGGACCTGGGAGAGGATCATCGAGGAGGCGGAAGCCGCAGGTGGGGACCGCGAGGCCCAGGTCGAGGCGGCCCGCAAGGCGTGGTACGAGGGGTTTGTCGCCGAGGCGATCGACCGGTTCATGCGTGAACCGGTCATGGATTCCAGCGGCGAGGCCCATGCGGGATTTCTCACCGGCGATGATCTGGCGCGCTGGCGCGCCACCGTCGAGGACCCGGTGACGCTGGACTACGGCGACTACACCGTCTGCAAGGCCGGACCCTGGTCCCAGGCGCCCGTCCTGCTCCAGCAGCTCGCCCTCCTCAAGGGTTTCGACGTGGGAGCCATGGATGCGTCAGGACCCGAATTCGTCCACGTGATCCAGGAATGCGCCAAGCTTGCCCTTGCCGATCGCGAGGCCTTCTACGGTGATCCCCGCTTTGTCGACGTGCCGCTTGAACGGCTGCTGTCGGAAGACTACTGCGCGGAGCGGCGCCAACTCGTAGAAGAAGCCGCCAATCTGGAGATGCGGCCGGGGACGATCGACGGTTTCGGTGGCGCGATCACGTTGAGGGCGCTGGGCTCAACCAACATCGCCCATGCAGCAACCTCCCTGGAGAGCAGCGCCGGATCGAAACCGTGGCGGACCTGGGCCGAGTTCGTGGCCCGGCGCCACGGCGATACCTGCCATTTCGACATCATCGACCGCCACGGCAACATGATTTCGGGCACTCCCTCGGGAGGCTGGCTCACGGGATCGCCTGCCGTGCCAGGACTGGGCTTTCCGGTCTCGGTCAGGGGACAGATGTTCTGGCTCGACGACGACCATCCCAACGGACTTCAGCCGGGCAAGCGGCCGCGCACCACACTGACCCCCACCCTGGCGCTTCAACACGGCGAACCACGTCTCGTCTTCGGCACGCCCGGAGGCGATCACCAGGACCAGTGGTCGCTCCATGCCTTCCTGCGCCACGTGGATCACGGCATGACTCTCCAGGAGTCCCTTGATGCACCGTCCTTCTACACCGATCACATGCCGAGTTCGTTCTACCCGCGCGAGTGGATGCCGGGCCACCTGGCCGTCGAGGACCATTTCCCCGGGTCCACCATCGAGGACCTCGACCGCAGGGGTCACGACCTCCGGATCTATCCGCGCTGGAGTCATTACAACTCGATGACGATGGCATCGAAGAGAGGCCGCGTCCTGCGCGCCGCCGCCAGTCCGCGCCGGCAGTGCTACGCCGTGGGCCGCTGAACCGCTTCAGCAGGGACTGAGCGGCGGCTCGCCGTCGATGTAGCGCCGCACTTCCTCCGCCAGCCTCGCTGCGGCGTCACGCACGGTCTTGATGGAGGCTCCCGCGATATGCGGAGTCAGGACCACGTCGGGGTGGGAGAGCAGTGGCCAGTCCGCCGGCACGGGCTCGACGGCGAAGGTCTCCAGCATCGCCCCCCTGAGGTGCCCGCTGTCGAGGGCACGTGCCAGAGCATTGTAGTCCACCAGCGGTCCACGGGCCGTGTTGACGAACCAGGCTCCCGGCTTCATCCGGGCGAAGGCGTCCGCGTTCATGAAACCTTCGGTCTGGGGGGTGACACGAGCGTGCAGTGTCACGAGGTCCGACTGTTCGAGGAGCGCATCGATATCCACTTGGCGCACCTGGTCATCCAGATCCCCGGGGGGCGCCGCAATCAGGGGGTCGGCAACGAGAATGCGGCAATCGAAGGCGCGCAGCAGGCGAACGACACGGGCGCCGATGTTCCCGTAGCCGATCACGCCGACTGTCATGTCACAGAGTTCCACGCCCGCCTCGTCAGCGCGGTAGAGATCACCCCTCCACACGCCCCGGCGCAATGCGTCGTGCCCCCGGGCAATGTTGCGGGTCAGGGCAAGAATCGCGCCGATAGTGAATTCCGCCACCGCCGATGCGTTGCGTCCCGGCGTGTTGACGACGCGGATGCCGCGCGCCCGCGCCGCCGGCAGATCGATGTTGACAGGTCCACCGCGCGAAACGGCAACACACTTCAGCCCGGGCAATCGCTCCATCATGGAAGCCGAAAGAGGAGCAAGATGGGTCACAAGGATTTCGGCGGCGCCGACCCGCGCAACAATGTCGTCGGGAGTGCCCATGTACTCCTTGAGACCCTCCATTCCCGGAACCCGGTAGCCGTGTTCCATGGGCTCGTCGGGCCATGCCAACTCATGGAGCCTCGTCGCAACACGCCTCCCGCAGACCTCGCGCAGGGCGTCGTCGAACATCCACGGGAGCATGAAGCGATCACCGATGATCGAGATGTTCCGGGTCATTGGCCCGCCCCGTGTTTCACCGCGGCGTGCGCACCCCACACCGGGGCCAGCGCTTCGCGGGTACGGACATAGAGTGGATAGAGTTCCTCGTAGATTTCGACCAGCTCGGAGGCCGGCTCCTCGGCCGCTGACAGCAGCGGTGTCACCCAGTCGGCCGTACAGTCTTCCATGCTGGTGTAGATCCCTTGCTGCATGGCCGCGATCATCGCAGCTCCCGCCGCACCTGTCTCGTCACGCCGGGTACGGCGCAGTCGCCGGTCCAGCACGGCGCCAAGAATGGCACGCAGGACACGCGACCGTACCGCGCCTCCCGCAAGGCGCACCTCTGGTGGAACCGGACCCATGTCGCTGTGACAGTCGCGCGCCGCATAGGCGAGACCTTCCAGCACGGCACGCGTCAGGTCTGCAAGACCGGCACCGGAGTCGAGCCCCGTGAAACTGGCCCGCGCCTCCGGAGCAAGGAAGGGCCCACGCTCTCCGGCCGGGGAGATGTAGGGATGATAGAGGACACGACCGACGTCGCCGATGTCTGCCAGAGCGTCGATTCTTGGCATCAGGTCTTCACGGCTCCTGCTCAAGCCGGAATCCTCGAGAACGTCGCGCATGAGATCGAGCAGCCAGTCGATGTTGAGCGTGGCCGAGAGATTGGAGTGCATCTGGATGTAGGTCTCCGGAACAGGGCAGCACATCGTGTAGCCGGTAAGCCGGGGACTGGACTGCCAGGAATTGACACCCGTCACGTAGCGCATGTGCACGCCGGTCGAGCCGACAATCGAGAAAGCGGCTCCACCCGAAGGATCGTGAATGCCACCGCCAAGTGCCGTGCAGACGCCATCGATGTAGCCGAGAATCACCGGCAGACCCTCCGGCAACCCGGTGGCGGCAGCGGCCTCACGCGTGAGCAGGTGGGACTCCCTCATGCCGTCAACGATGTCGGGTAACAGCCGGGCATGGGATTCGAGACCGAATTGCGCCAGGGGCTCATCAGCATAGCGGCGCGTGCGGAAGTCGCCGAAGGTCAGGACCGCTTCCGATGGATCGGTGACCCGCTGGCCGGTCAACCGATAGTAGAGCCAGTCCTTGCAGTGGAAGGCGGTGGCGGCGCGCTGGAGCAGGTCCGGGGCATGACGGGCCATCCAGGCAAGCTGGCTCGATTGCTGGCACGGCGCCACTCCGGTGCCCGTGGCATCATAGAGCGCCTGGTAATCAGGCCCCTCCCGGACCCGGCGGGTCTCATCCGCTGCCCTGCCGTCGAGCCACAACCACGCTGGAGCAACAGGATCTCCGGCCGAATCGATCAACCATGTCCCATCCCCCTGCCCCGTCACAGCCAGGGCACGGACCCTGCCACGCAGGCCGGGCGTACTGTCGGTGAGATCGCGCAGCGCAGCGGCGGCCCCGGTCCAGGTCCCTTCCATGTCCTGTTCGGCCGCACCATCCGGCCCTGTCCGGTAGCTGTTGGGCCGCGATGCCACATTGATCTCGTCGCCACTCAGCGTAAAGGCCACGGCCTTCAACACCGAAGTGCCGGCATCCATGCCGATGATCACGTCCGCACTCACAAATGTACCGTTCGTCGCATGGCCAGATTCCTGATGAGGATATCCGTACCCGACCGGGATTGCATCAGCGCTTCATGGCATGATCATCGTGGGTGATGTGGCGGGCGATCGAACCCGGAACCATGGCCGGTCAGAACCGGACCGGTGTCATTGAGCGACGATGAATTCGGGATCGCCGCGGGTAGTCATATCGGTTACGGTCTCCTGGAGGTCCGGGCATATGACATGAAGATCGAACGCATCATCGCCCGCCCGCTCAAGCAGGGATCGCCCCTCGACCGGGGGACATCGCCGCGTACGTCCATCCCGCCCGGGGCCGATGGCGGCAACACGCTGGCCCGCTACCGCGAGTTTTCCGGAGGTGCCCACGACCCGGGAGGCAGCGGACCGCCGGCGCTGTGCCTGGCAATTGCCAGCGATGGCACCTGGGGCATGGGTGTCACGGATTTCTCCGGGGCAGTCGTGCCCCTGATCAACGAGTACTTCGCCCCCCTGATCGAAGGCGGCAATGCAATGGCGACCGAACGGTTGTGGGATCTCATGTTCCGTCATGCCAGCGTTCCCGGGGTAGGCGGGGTCGTGAGCTACGCGATCAGCGCCGTTGATCTCGCCGTGTGGGATCTCAAGGGAAAACTCCTGCAGCGCCCGGTCTATGAACTGCTGGGCGGGCCGGCGCACGCGGAGGTCTTCTGCTATGCCACCGGCCATGACGTCGAGTGGATACTCGAATCGGGTTTCCAGGCGGTCAAACTGCCATGCTTGCTGGGTGAGGCGCAGGGCATCGTGGCCCTCGAGAGGATCGAGGAGAAGGTGGCGCAGACCAGGGAGATGCTCGGTCCCGAACGTGAACTGATGCTCGACTGCTGGGTGGCCGGCGATGTCGAGTTCATGGTGAGGCTCGGCGAACGGTTGCGGCCCTACGGTCTGAAGTGGCTCGAGGACTATCTCTACCCCGAGGACTTCGCCTCATACGAGGAACTGCGCAGGCGTCTGCCCTGGCAGACACTGGCAACCGGCGAACGCTGGTTCACCCATCTTCCCTTCGGCGAGGCGGCGGCGCGCCGCACTGTCGACATTTTCCAGCCCGACATCCGCTGGGCCGGAGGTGTGACGGCCTGTATCAAGATCGGTCACATCGCCGAAGGCGCCGGCCTCCAGGTGGCCCTCCACGGCGGTGTCAACGACCTGTTCGGCCAACACCTGTGCTACGCCATGCCCAGCAACATGTGGGGTGAGCTTTACATTGATTCCGCTCCCGGCATCCCGCTGGAGGAAGGCTGGCGTCCCACGCCTGGCATGGCCATCCCGAAAAACGGCCGCCTCATTCCGCCGGCCACGCCCGGTTTCGGCATCGAACTCACCCGCGACGAACTCGAGGCCATGACCGACTGATCCCCCGGTCCAACACGGCGGGACGGGCACAAGGGGCAGCTGCGCGGGGCTGCCGGGTTGGGACGGATGTCTCTCCAGCGACCTTCGCGATCGGCGCTATCGGTTGCCGCCACGAGATCGGGTCCATGCTGCACGGCGCCCGGCCCATCCGAATCATGAAGCGCGGTATCGCCGTGCTTGACCTCGATGGGGACGTTGCTAACCTGATATCGAAGTGTGGGCATCTCGCATGAAGATTCCGGCACGACCAGACCCCAAGGCCTCAACCCTGTTGGAGATCGAACACATGGCAACCACCGAAGACCGCATCAGACAGATCATCGATGACAATCTTGATATCGGCCGCGAACCCGACTTCAACGCGAGACTTGGCGACTCCGGCGTTTCGTCGGTCGATTGCATTGCCTTTTACAAGCTCGTGAACAGTGAGTTCGGTCTGGGGCTGGTCGCCGAAGAGTGCAGGCAGTTCGAGACCCTGAATCAGCTGGTCGAGTACATCAATCAGAAGACGGCGTAACCGCAGACCCGTACAGGCTGCCGGCGGGCTTCCGCGCCACGAGGTCTTCGCCTTCGGGTTGCAGAGAGGTCGCGGCACCATCCGGCCGATCATCCGGATCGACGTTCCCGCGTGTCACGGACAGCGCTCTGTCGCCTCGCCTTGTCCGCTTCAGGACGGGAGATGCCCGCCACGGGAAAGGCGGGTCGAAGACGGTCGGCCCCGTACCCATGCCGATGGGTGGTCGTGCGCCGTCCATTGTTGCGGAATCACCCCTGAACCTCCTTGCCGGTCTTCGAAGGCCCGCACAGGCGTCGCAACAACGGGATCGTCACCCGGCGCCCGACGGACGAGCCCGGCGTTGGCCAACTCCCCCTTTTCGGGGTGGCCGGAATCGTGTTTCGCGAAATTGAATGCGACCGAATTCGCACGATAGAGGTCCTCGTCCCCCGACCGGGCACTCCTGACAATGATTCCGATGGAGAACTCCTGGTGGAATCCCTGGCGCGAGGTGGACGGCGTGATCGTCGTTCATGTCGACCTTGCACCGGACACCGGGCGCGAGGCGCGGGCTGTCTCGTTGCTCGACGACAGCGAGAAGGCGCGAGGCAGCCGCTTCCGGTCAGCGCGCGCCCGGCGCGAGTTCGTCCTTTGCCGGGCGGCGCTTCGCGTCAGCCTTGCCGAGCGCCTGGGCTGCTCCTGTGAACGGCTTTCTTTCGGCTTCCTGGAACACGGCAAACCCTACGCCAGGCTCGCCGGCCGGTCCGTGGACGTCGCGTTCAACGTCAGTCACAGCGGCGGACATGGCCTGATCGCGATCACGGACAAGGCGTGTGTTGGCGTTGACGTCGAGGAACGCGCGCCTCGGCGCGATCTCGACGGCATCGGCAGTCTGGTGTACGGCCCGGAGGAACGCCGGCTTCTGGAGACCGCTTCTGGCCGGGAGAAAGTGCATCTCTTCTATCGCCTGTGGAGCATGAAGGAAGCCTTGATCAAGGCACTCGGCACCGGGTTTTCGCTGAGCCCTTCGGGTTTCGAGATTCCCGGACCGATGTTGCGCGGAGAGCAGTCCGGCATCTTCCGCTTTCCACACCTGCCGTTACAGGCCTGGCGGATCCTTGATCTGGAAGAGCCCCGCTTCGCCGCTGCGCTTGCCTACCGGATGACGTCATGACCCGGATCGACACCGACAGACCGAAAGGCACCGCACCACCGTTTTCGATCTGAAGAAATGGACCGGGAAGGCATCACCGCCGTCGATCACCTCGTCGGCAGCACCACCGGATGATTGCCGGATCCAGGCGGCATGCCGGACGAAGCCTGCCAGACGCGAGGCTTCATTGGAGTGCTGCGCCCCGGACGTCGGCGCAATGATCGGGATCGGCCCTGTTAGCAATGTCGGATCGATGCCTGTCCGCACCTCGAAGGTGTCAGTCGAGGCGTAGCGGTTGCAATCGAGACGCCGCGGAGCATGCGGCTTCGTGGATGCAGCCGCCGCAGCCTGTGAGACGCGCCTCGGGGACGACATCAGGCGCCGGATCGCGATTCCCGGCTATCCGTTCCAGCGCTGCAGCCACTGGCTCTTGGAGCGCGAACGGCAGTCGGGACGGCGAGTGCTCGTTCCATCCTCCGGATCGCCGCGCACGGCTTCGGGAAGGTCAAGGCCCGTCAGGTACTCGCGCACCATCTCCGCGCAGCGCGCCGGTTGTTCCAGCTGCAGAAAGTGCGACGCCTGTGGCACGAAGTCGTAGTCGACAGCCGACGCATGACTGAGGTCAAAGGTGGGGAGATATGCGTAAGGCAGTGTCGGATCGGCACCGATGACCTTCGTCGGGCAGATCAGCGTCGACAGATCCAGCAAGGGCGAGAAACTCCGGACATACTCGGCGATCTGGGCTTCGTAATCGCGGGGACAGCGCAGCTCGTAACCGTCGCCGTCGGCGCTCTTTCGAAGAGTCGATCGTGCCATGAGATCGCGCACACCCGGCACGACGCGAGCGAATCCGGGAACGATGGACAGGACTTCTGCATACTGCTCTTGAGATGTGAACCGCTCCGTCCGGCGCCGGGTCATGGCGGCCGTACGTTCCGCCGCCTCGATGAATTCCAGTTCGCTGGCGGCTGGCTTGCAGAGCGGCGGATCGAACAGAACGAGCGCGGAGTAAGCATCATTGAATGACAACAGGGCGACAAGTGTCGACAATGAATGAAAGACGCCGACCGTCGTCTTTTCGCCGTACTCCCGGACAATGGCATCGAGAATGATGTCATGGTCGAAAATCAGTGTCGGAATGTTGTGATCCCGCTGGACACCGACCGCGTTCCAGCCGTGGTTCCTGAGATCGTAGACCATCAGGTCGAAGTCATCGGCGAGCAACGACCAGAACGGATAGTAGAGGTCGGTCGCGAGACCGTTGCCATGGGTCAGGACGAGCCTAGGACCGGACGGGTTGCCGTGTCGCCGCACGGTGGTCACGGTGCTCTCGTCGAGCCGGACGTCGCACGTGGCAAGAGGCTCGGGTATCGTCCACATCGTTGCTTCCGTCATGGCGCTTGTGCCCGGTTTCCTTCCGATGCGGTGCCTGGAACGGGGCACGGCATGGCTTCAGTGGTCGCCTGCGTCACCGCAGTGTTCACGGAGAGTCCGGACGACTCGCTTTCCCCTGAATGCAGAAACGTGAGGGATGGTTGCCCGCTGCCGTGTGGTGGTCCCCGCGTGTACTGGAAATCGGGGGAAACTTCCTCTCATTGGTCTTCCGGTCAATGTCCCACAGTTTGCGCCCTGATGCCACACACGCGGCAGCCGCCCCTCCCCAGCCACGTTCCGTGGGCCCATCCGGCGGATCCCTGCCGAGCTCGGGAAAGGCCTGCCAATCGGCCATGCCGCTCGCATGAACGGCGGCCGAGACCGGCCCGCCCGTTTCGGACAACTGCGCGACGGGTGCGTTGCGGGGCGAACAACATCACCGGCACCGTGGTTCCGCTGAACCCGGTTATGGTAGAACGATCTCATGACACAACGGGCTCCCGGGAGGGGGATGACACCATGGACGACCGCTTCACGCAGTCACTTCAGGACCTCGACCGGCATCACCATCTGCATCCCTTTACCGACGCTCGCGTCTTCAATGACGCTGGCGTGCGCGTCATCACCGGAGCCGAGGGAGTCTACCTGACGACCTCGCACGGTCACCGCGTTCTCGACGGCATGGCCGGCCTTTGGTGCGTCAACATCGGCTACGGACGCCGTGAACTTGCCCGGGCAGCACATGATCAGCTCCTCTCCCTTCCCTACTACAACACCTTCTTCCAGACATCGACCGTGCCCACCACCCGCCTCGCCGGACGCCTCGCGGAGGTTGCGCCGGAGGGTTTCAACCACGTCTTCTTCGCCAACTCCGGATCGGAAGCAAACGACACGGCGGCAAAGATGGTGCGCTGGTACTGGAACACCAGGGGGCAGCCATCACGCAAGACCATCATTTCCCGCCGCCATGCCTACCATGGCGTCACCATGGCCGCGGCGAGCATGTGCGGGCTCGAGGAGATGCACCCCCAGTTCGACCTGCCGCTTCCCGGATTCATCCACGCGGACTGTCCATACTGGTTTCGCTACGGGCGCGGGATGGACCCTGAGGAGTTCGGCATCGCCGCAGCGCGCTCCGTCGAACGACTGATCATCGAAAGCGGTCCGGAGACCATTGGCGCGTTCATCGGCGAACCGGTCATGGGTGCGGGCGGGGTCATCGTGCCTCCGGCGAGCTATTGGCCGGAGGTCATGAGAATCTGCCGTGAACACGGCATCCTCGTCATAGCCGATGAAGTGATCTGCGGGTTTGGCCGGACCGGCGAGTGGTTCGGCAGCAACACCTTCGGCATCGAACCCGACATCATGACCGTCGCCAAGGGACTCTCGTCAGGTTATCAGCCCATCAGCGGCATCCTCGTGCACGACCGGATTGCCGGCGTGATGGTCGAAGAGGGCGGAGAATTCCAGCATGGATTCACGTGGTCCGGCCATCCAGTTGCCGCCGCCGTGGCGCTGGAGAACATAGACATCCTGCAGCGCGAGTCCATCATCGAGACATGCCGGGCCGTGACCGCCCCTCACATGCAGCAACGCCTTCGGGATCTCGCCGATCATCCTCTCGTCGGCGAAGTGCGCGGAGTGGGCATGATGGCAGCGGTGGAACTCTCGGGCGAAGGGGGCACTGCTGCCAGGGTTCGCGAAGAGGCATGGAAACGCGGCCTTCTCGTCCGCGCTACAGGAGAATCCCTCATCCTGTCGCCACCCCTCATCATCACGGCTGACGAGATCGACATGCTGGCAGACACGCTCCATGCGACCCTCACCGCCGTCAGGTCGCAGCCCGCAGCATGAGGGCCTGATCCATGATCGGACGCTTTGCGGCAAGGCTGGGGCATCGCCTTCCAGGGCAGATGGTCGCCGGAGCGATCCTCACGCTTGTGGGTGCCTGGTTCCTTTACCAGCCGTTGCGTCACGAATACCCCAAGGCAGGGGACCTCGTCGCAATCGAGGCGGGTGTCATGGAAGCTGTCGAGATCCGCAAGCGGCGCGGCGCCGTCATCCGGTTTCTCGTTCCTGATCCCATCGAACTGCAGGCGGTTCTCGAAGGAGACAGGAGAATCGTGCGCTATCGCAATGACCTCCCACACTACCCGGAACTCAGGGAGGTCCTGAAGTCAGGAACCCATGTCTTTCACTTGTGGATCGACGCTTCAGATCCCGACGACGCCACGCTTGTCTGGCAGCTTGACAGCGGGGGGACGACCCTGGTCTCGGTTGATGACACCATCCAGGCGCTCAACGACGTCCGTGCACGGCAAATGTGGCTACCTGGCGCCATCGCGATCTTCGGTCTTGCCATCATAACGCTGTCCCTGTGGCACCGCCGGCCAAAGGAGCCCCCGGCCTGAGCCGCTGCGGCAGGCCCCGGGCGCATCAGCGCGGTCCAATCAGGACGGTTCGGGAATCTCCAGGCGCGCCGCCTCGTCCCATCATGGCGTCTCAGGCCTGATTTCGCTTCATCATGGCACGCAGGTCGCTGAGGGCCCAGGCACCCAGGTGGCGGGCGGTGACGCCGTAAGTGACGAAGCCGAACGTCACGAGAATCGCAAGGTAGGCGGCGAGATGGCTGCCGTCTGCGGACCACCACTCTTCGCGAGTGGCGTGTGCGGCTGCGAGGGCCGCTGCCATCACAGCCGTAGCCGCAAGCATTCGGGGAAGACGCCGCCTGAGGCGCCTGTCCGCGGTGAAATGTCTCCGGCGGACCAGGACCACATAGAGGATGATTGCGTTGATCCAGGCCGCCGCGGCAGTCGCAAGGGCAATGCCGATATGGCCCAGGGACCAGACGAGGGCTGCCATGACGGCGAGGTTGCTCAGCAGGCCGATCACGGCGATCCTCAGCACGGTCCCGGAGTCCTTGCGCGCAAAGAAGGCGGGCGCCAGCACCTTGATCAGCACGTAGGCCGGCAACCCGACCGCAAAGGCCCTCAGTGCAGCGGCACTTGCCTCGCTGTCGGCGGCATTGAAGGCGCCGCGCTCGAAGAGCGCGGCAATCACCGGATGCGCAATGACCACCAGGGCGGCCGCAGCCGGCAGGCACAGGACCATGACAAGTTCGATGGCGCGACTCTGGCTCTCGCTGGCCCCGACCTCGTCACCGGCCTCGATCTGCCGGGAGAGCAGCGGCAGCAACGCGCTGCCAACGGCAATGCCGACGATGCCCAGCGGCAATTGATTGACCCGGTCAGCGTAGTAGAGCCACGAAATGGCTCCGGTGGTCAGGAAGGAGGCAACCCACAGATCGATGAGAAGGTTGACCTGTACGACGCCGGCGCCAAGGGCCGCAGGCACGAAGCGCCGGAGCAGCTCCCTCACGCCTGCCGTCAGGCGCGGCAGGAGAAGGCGCGGCGCCATGCCGGCACGCCTGACTGCATGAAGGACAAGCGCCAACTGCAGAATTCCGCCGCACGTCACGCCCCAGGAGACGGCTCTTCCTGCGTGCACATCGTCAAGCACGTGAATCAGGAGCGCTGCGCCGATGAGGCTGAGATTGAGCAGGATGGGCGCAGCGGCATAGGCGGCAAATCGCCCCGTGGAGTTGAGCATGCCGCCAAAGAGCGCCACCAGTGAGATGAGAAGGATGTAGGGAAAGGTGATGCGGGTAAGATCGACGGCCAGATCGAACTTTCGGGGATCGTCGACGAACCCGGGCGCCAGGACCGTGACCACCCACGGCATCGCCACCTCGAAGACGGCGACCAGCACGGCGAGAACCACGGCGAGAACCGCCAGGACCTCGTTGGCCAGCCGTCTTGCCGCCGCTTCGCCTTCACCCTCCAGGCTGCGGGCGAAAAGCGGAATGAACACCGCGTTGAAGGCCCCCTCCGCCAGAAGGCGGCGGAAGAAATTGGGGAGCTTGAAGGCGACGAGGAAGGCATCCGCCACCCAGCCCGTCCCCAGGGCTGCGGCAAACAGCACGTCTCGCACAAATCCGAGAACCCTGCTCGCGGCTGTCAGTCCGCTGACCGTCAGGAAAGCCCTGGTGAGATTCATCCTCCTCTCACAGCATCGCCGGAAAGCCCGTGATCACATCCGTCCCGCGAAGGGAATTCAAGCCGCCCATCTGCGAACGACAATGATCACGAAAGACGGCAAGCAGGTGTCCTGCCCGTCGGAAACCGGGAAAGCGGCGGTCAGGGCGTGATGCCGCGCAGCCGTTCACTGCGGCGGCGCAGGAGTTCCATCACGATCATCAACAAGACCGATGTCATGATGAGCATGGTGGCGACCGCCATGATGGTTGGCGAAAGCAGTTCGCGGATGCCCGACCACATGCGCCTCGGGAGCGTGTGCTCTTCGGTACTGGCAAGGAAAATCGCGATGACCAGTTCATCCCAGGACGTGATGAAGGCGAAGAGCGCGCCGGCCACCACCCCGGGGAGGATGAGAGGCAGGGTGATGCGGAAGAAGACGCGCAAGGGGTCACCCCCGAGACTCGCGCCGGCCCGGATGAGATTGTAATCGAAACCCGCCAGCGTGGCCGAAACGGTGATGACGACGAACGGCACGCCGATCGTCGCATGGGCGAACACAAGCCCGGCAAGCGTCCCGGTCAGTCCGAGCTTGGCATAGAAATAGAACATTCCGGCCGCGGTGATGACGATCGGCACGACGATGGGAGAGATGAGGACCGCGAGGATCGTGGATTTCCCAGGATACTCGGCGCGATTGAGACCCAGTGCCGCCAGGGTTCCCAGCACCGTCGCCACCAGGGTCGCAAAGATGCCGACGATGATGCTGTTGTAGAGGCCCAGCAACCACTGCGGACTGGTGAAGAACTCTTCGTACCAGCGCAGCGAGTAACCCGGCATGGGGTATGTGAAATAGGGCTCGGAATTGAAGCTGAGCGGGATGATCACGATGATCGGTATGAACAGGAAGGCGAAGACCAGGCCGCAGATCACGCGAAATGCGACATACCAGATTCTGTCAAGTGTCGTGGCGTAGGTCGGCATGGCCATGGTCAGTTCACCTTGAGCCGGTCAACACCGACGAAACGGTTGTAGATGAAGAACATGACAAGAGTGAGAAGCAGCAACACGACGGACAAGGCCGCGCCAAGTCCCCAGTTGGCCGTGCGCCCCATGTTCTGGACGATCCAGTAGCTGGTCATCTGATCGCCGGGTCCGCCGACCAGCGCCGGGGTGATGTAGTAGCCTAGCGAAAGAATGAAGACGAGCAGAGTTCCCGCCGCGACTCCGGGCATGCATTGGGGAAAGTAGACTTTCAGAAAGGCCTTCCAGCCCGGCGCGCCGAGGGATGCCGCAGCCCGCATGTGCCAGGGGTTGATGGTCTTCATCACGCTGTACATGGGCAGCACCATGAACGGCAGGAGTATGTGCACCATTGCCACGTAGACACCGAACCGGTTGCGGATCAGTTCCTGCGGTTCGTTCCACAGACCCAGCCACAACGCCATGTCATTGATCAATCCCTCGTTCTGCAGCAGCACGAGCCACGAGGTTGTCCTCACCAGAAGCGATGTCCAGAACGGCAAAAGAACGAGAATCAGCAGCAGGTTGCTGATGCGTGTCGGCAACGTCGCCAGGAGATAGGAAATCGGCAGACCGAGCAGGAAGCACAGCAGGGTGACCGCGAAACTGATCTCGATGGTCCGCAGGAGTACGTCGACGTAGATGGCTCTGTCCGGTGAGACGCTGACAATCTCGCGTTCCTTGTCGCGCTGCAGGTCGAGCGACCACAGGAGGTAGTAGTCGGTGTAGTAGTCAGAGGCGTTCTTGATGGCATACCAGTAGGCAGGGTCACCCCAGTCCTTGTCGATCTTGATGAAGCCATCATGGATCTGATCGGGGGGAAGCAGCGCAAGCTCTTCGGAGTTGCGTGCGGTCTTCTTGACCATCGACTTGAAGCCGCTGATGTCATAGTTGAGCCGCTTGGCCGCACGGCCGAACTGGCCGCGATCGGCGATGGAAAGTTCCTCGGCAAAGGTGGTCATGGCCTCCGGTGGAGGAAATCCCTCGCCATCCCACTCCTGGAACAGTTCCGCCGTACGCGGGAACCCTGACGTGAGATCCGGATCCTCGACGGAAAGTGCCAGCAGGGAAATGATTGGCAGGATGAACCCGACCACGAGAAACAGGAAGAGCGGTGCGACGAGAGCGATCGCCCACACCTTGCGCATGCGTTCGGCGCGCCTGAGCTTGATCCTCAGCGGCACGCCGTCGGCGGTGCGCATCACGTCATGGTTGCCTGTGGTTGCCACCATGTCCTGCGGTCTCCGGACTGCTTGAAGAAACGTCAGGGAAGACCGGGACTGTGGCGTCTCGGTCTTCCCTGTCACTCGAACGTTACTGCGAACGCCAGACCTGGAAGCGCTCGGTCAGCTCTTCTTCATGGTCAGCCCACCAGACGGTGTCCACCCACAGGGCATTCGAAAGATTGGCCGCAGCGGTCGGCAAGTGCTGGAGAATGTCCGGATTGATGAGTTCGCCCGCCTCGGCGGTCGTCGGGCCGTACGAGATGTACTGGGACTGACGCGCCATGATTTCAGGACGGCTGGCATACTCGATGAACTTCATGGCGAGATCATACTCCGGATGCTCGGCCGGAATGATCCAGTGATCATAGTCGATGATCTGCCCATCCCAGACGATGACGAAGTTCTTTCCCTCCTTGACGGCCGCATTGTAGATGCGCCCGTTCCAGGCCGTGGTCATGGCGACCTCGCCGTCAGAGAGAAGCTGCGGCGCCATGGCGCCGGTATCCCACCAGATGACCTCGTCCTTGATCGATTCGAGCTTGGCAAAGGCGCGGTCGATTGCCTCCTCCTCGTTGTCGGTGAGGTAGGCATAGACCTCTTCGGCGGGAACGCCGTCAGCGATGAGTGCCATCTCGAGCGATGCGGCCGGGCTGTTGGCGTAGAGGCCACGCGTGCCCGGGAAGGTTTCGAGGTCAAAGAAGTCGGCGATTGTGGTCGGAACATTGTCGCCGGAGAAGACGTCACCATCATAGGAATAAATGGTCGCCCACGAGATGGTGCCCACCGAACAGTCAAGTGCCGCACCCGGGAAGAAGCGGTCCATGCCGCCCAGCATCTCCCAATCGAGTTCAGCGAGAAGGCCCTCGTCGCAACCCGCCATGGCAGTTCCCGACTCCGAATCGATGACGTGCCACTTATATTCGCCACTGTCGACCTGGACGCGGATCTCCGACAGGGTGCCACCCCACTCGTCCTCGAGGACGGTCATGTCGATCTCCTTGGCCGCAGGCTTGTAGTAGGCCTCACGCTGGCTGGCGGAATAGGCGCCACCCCAGGACGCCACGGTCACCGTGTCCTGGGCCAGAACGGCTGACGGAGCCTGGAGGCCCGCCAGCGCGGCGCCGGCAAGGACCGCGGCTGAAACTCTCATTATTCCCTTCATGATTGTCGTCTCCCTTCAAAGGACGTTGTTCATGTCTTGCACGGTCACGAAGACCCTGCTTCATGCGCCGCGTCACACGCGGCCTGAAGGATACCTCCTGTCATGTCAGGCGGCATCCAGCGCCCGGCAGTCGCCCGACCGCCAGCCGATTCCGATTTCCTGTCCTGGTTCGAGACCACCAAGGCCCGAGCCACGCGGCACCTTGACGACGAAATCGTCGTTGCCGAAAACCTCCATGCGCACTCTGGTGTGGTCACCCATGTAGATCTGTTCCTGCACCACTGCCGTGAAGACGTCGTCGCAACCATCGCTTTCCGAGGCGCCAACCACCACGACTTCGGGACGCAGTGACAGGGTGGTCTGTTGCCCCACCTCGGAAACATTGACCGGCAGAGCCCTGATCGTGTGCCCGCTTGGGAGTTCGACAAGACAGAGACCCTCTGCGAATTCCGTAATCCTGCCCCTGAGCCGGTTGTTTTCGCCGATGAACTGGGCCACGAAGGCGTTCTTCGGCCGTTCATAGAGTGACTCGGGCGCGTCAAGCTGCTGGATGACGCCATCATCAAAGACCGCGATGCGGTCCGACATGGTCAGCGCCTCACTCTGGTCATGCGTGACGTAGACGAATGTCAGGCCCACGTTCTGGTGAATGTGCTTCATCTCGATCTGCATCTGCTCGCGCAACTTCTTGTCGAGTGCGCCCAGCGGCTCGTCCATGAGGACGATCTGGGGTTCGAACACGAGGGCACGCGCCAGGGCGACGCGTTGCTGTTGGCCACCGGAAAGCTGTGCCGGGCGGCGCCGCTCGAAACCGGTGAGCTCCACCATGGCCAGAGCGTCGGCGATCTTCTTCTCCCGGGAAGACTTATCGACCTTGTGACACTGCAGGGGAAACTCGAGATTCTCGTAGACCGTCATGTGGGGAAACAGGGCGTAGTTCTGGAAAACCATGCCGATATCCCGCTTGTGCGGCGGCACCAGGCGCAGCGAGCGCCCATTGAGCACGATGTCGCCATGGGTGGTCGATTCGAACCCGGCGAGCATCATGAGTGTCGTCGTCTTGCCCGACCCGGACGGTCCGAGAAGAGTGAGGAACTCGCCTTTCTCGATCGCCAGATTGAGGTCCTTTACCACGAGAACCTCGCCGTCATAGGTCTTCTGGACGTTCTCGAACCGGACTTGGGGCTCGTTGCTCCCGTGACCCGGTCTGTGCGTGCTGTCCGTCATTCACCCCGCCTCGAAAATTCCGCCGACATCTTGTACTCCATCCTGATTATTGCCACCCTGCGGCGCGCCACGCAACACAGTCCATCTTGCCCTCAAGCCCGCTGCCGGGCCTAACATAATGGCGCCCACCTCCCCGGGGGAGTGATTTCGTAGACGCTAGACTAGAACAATCAGGCGCATTATCAAAACACCTCTCGCGAACGGCATATGACATCGGCGACCCAGATGCGTAGCTGTCAACCTGCCGGGGAACCATGACCCGTCTCATTCCGCCACCCGTATCCACGGCCCGAGGGCTTGCCGTCCTCCTCGGGCTTGTCCTCGGACCAGCTCTGTGTTCCGCAGGAAGTGACAGTCTGACGCTTCCTGTAACGAGCGATGCAGTGATCCATGCCGCCGTCACCAGCAGGCTGATCGACGCAGCGGATTTCGATGCCATCGACGATCCCCACGTCGGCCCGCTCCTTGTCGGTCGGCCCGAGAGGCCGGATGACCCGGCGCGAACCTTCAGCATCATCATGTCCGAAGATGGGCCGGAACTGGCACAAATGCAGTTCGTCATGTCAGCCCCGTGGAAAGGACTCGATGCTCGCCTCGAGCTTGCTGCCAGAATCGCCAGCCTCGTCGTGACCCTGCCATCATCCCTTCCGCCCATGCCACCGATGGAAGCCGGCCCGGTGAGCCTGACGCCGATGGCCTCCTGGCTCTACAGCCTGTTCTACGAATCCTGGCTCGGCTGGCCCGGTTCCGCCAAGAGGCTGGTGCGGGTGCGCGAAGGCGTTGCCGTCATTATTGAAGGCACGCCTCCGGAGACATGGATCATGACACTGGCCGTCGACCGCGACTTTCCTGACACGACGTGGCCCGGAGTGTGGTCCGGGTCCGACGCCCCCGGCGTGACGGAAGCCCGGCTGCTCATTCGCCAGGGCGAGTATCGAAAGGCCCGCGACCTTCTGGAACCCCTGGCTGAAGACGGCGATCCCCAGGCTGCCCTGCTCATGGGCGACATGGTGAGGTTCGGCAGGATCGGCATTCCCCACATCGAGCATGCAACCGACTGGTACCTTGTCGCGGCACGCCACCGTCATCCCCGGGCCATCTGGTCCCTGGCGTCGATACTGACCGAAGGATGGGGAACGTTCTTCATCAACAACCTGAAGGGTCAGCTCCTCGCGCAGGCCGAAGCCGCCGGCTCGGCAGACGCCCTTCTCGTCCTTGGGAACACCACCCCGGGGGTGAACTACGTGCGCCCACCGGGCGTTTCGGCCAGTGATCAGATCCTCACTGCGGCCAGGTGGGGACTGCTTGCTGCCCAGCACGACATGGCAAGGCGCTACTCTGAGGGTGACGGCGTTGCCGCCGACGCGATAGAGGCCTGCGCCTGGGCCATGGTCGCCCTGGAGAACACGGGCCCTGGCGCCAACTATCTCTATTCACGGCAGCTTCTTTCCGATCTCGCCTCCAGGCTCGATGACGCCGGCCTTGCGCTGGCGAGGGAACGATCCATGGACCTCGTGACCGGACCGCCTGCATGGTCACCTCGTTCCTTCGAGTAGTCAGTTTCCTTCGATCCTGGTGAAATCGGGGCGTGCACTTCCCAACTTTGGATGACTGCGTTGCGAATCGCTTCAATTCTCGATGCGTCCGTCATGCTGCGCCGTCGGGCTTCCCGTCCCGGCGCGAGATGGGGTAGATTGCCGCGTCGACGGGAGGTGACAATGCAGGCGCACGACATCCCTGCGGTGGACGACCTGATTGCCCGGCAACGATCCGGTTTCACCCTGGAACAGCCGTTCTACCGTGATCCCGGGATCTTCAAAAGGGACATGGAGAAGGTCGTCTCCAGGTCCTGGCTCTACGTCGCCCACGAGAGCGAGATTCCCTCGAAGGGCGACTATCTCGTGTACCAGATCGGCGAAGAATCCATCATCATCGTGCGTGGCCGCGATCAGGTGGTACGCGCCTTCTTCAATGTCTGCCGACACCGCGGCAGCCACATCTGCCTCGAGGAACGCGGCAATGCCGGCAAACTCGTGTGCCCCTATCATGCCTGGGCCTACGATCTCGATGGCCGTCTCATCGCCGCACGATCCATGCCCGCGGGATTCAACAAGGCGGACTATCCGCTCCATGGATGCTCGGTCCAGGTCGCCCACGGTCTCATCTTCATCTGCCTGGCTGGCGCCGATGATCCGCAGGTCGCGGACTTCGGCGGCATTGCCGATCTGCTCGATACCTATGCCGGGCAGCACCACCTGAGGGACACGAAGATCGTGCACCGCGAGGTCTACCCGACCTACGCCAACTGGAAACTCGTCGTCGACAACTTCCGCGAGTGCTATCACTGCTCACCGGCCCACCCCGAGTACACGATGGTCAATGCCTACGTGATGGCGCACGAACGCGGTCCGAGCACGTATCACCCGGTGGTCGAAGCCTGGGCCGAGAAGGCAAGGAAGCTCGGCCTTCCGGTGGGCTCGTCGAATGGCGACATCGGTGACCCGCGTCAGCCTCACAGCGTGTGGCGCCAGCCCATTCGCGAGGGCTATGTCACGCTTTCGGAGGACGGACAGCCCGTCGCTCCCCTGCTTGGCGCCCTGGAACACTGGGATGGTGGCGAGAGCGCGTTCACGCTTGGCCCGCTCTCTTATGCCTACCTCTGTGCCGATCACCTCACAATGTTCCGCTTCACGCCCGTCACGCCGGAATTCAGCGAGGTCCTCGTCACCTGGCACGTTCGCGCCGATGCCGACCTCGACCGGGACGTCGATCTCGAGCGCCTGATCTGGATGTGGGACGTCACCACCGTCGAGGACACGAAGATCATCATCGACAACCAGAAGGGCGTGAACTCCGCGCGCTACTCCCCCGGACCCTATGCGGTCCTGGAGGATTACTCCGCAGCCTTCACCGACTGGTACCTTGACCGCATCGCGTCCTGATTCCCGGACGAGGTGCCCGGAGCCTACCCGGTCCTTGCCGCCTGATATCTCGAATGCAGGAGCGCCGGATCCTCTTCAGGGGGAAGTCCGGCTCGAACCCGGGCCGGGAGTGCGGATCGCACGATGCGATAGGACACGGCAAGGCGCTGCCACAGCTGGTCTTCCGCACAGTCAAAGGGCAGATTGATCCACGAGCGATGGAAGTACCGCGCTCTCCTGCCAACACCCGCATCGATCAGCATCGCCGCAGTCTCGATGCTGTCGGTCTTGACGGAGACGCCTTCATCGGATGCGCCCATGCAGGCAAACATCTTGCCGCCGATCTTCCAGGCGTCATGGCCGTCTCCCCAGGGATCCGTGTCCACCGCGCCCGGAAAGACGGCACACATCGCATTGATGGTTGCCCGACCCATGTTCCGTCGACTCCGTCGTGTCACCCGCAGAATGAATACACTCTCCGGGAAGAGGGTGCGACTGGCAATGCCTGACGTGACAGGGCACACTCCCCCTCACTCGTTGATTGACAATAAGGAGTTTGAAGTCATGGGAATTGCGAAGAAGTTGCTGCTCGCCGCCGGCGCGGCCCTCATGTTCACGGGCCCGGCCAGCGCGGACGTGCCTGAGTCGGAAAGGCCGATCATCGTGCCCCTGCACAACTGGACCGGCGCCCAGATCTCGTCCACCGTGTCCGGGGAGATTCTCCGGCGCATGGGCTACAACGTCGAGTATGTGGCGATCGCAGCCTTGGCCGCGCCCCAGGGTATAGCCGACGGCGAAGTCACATATTCTCCCGAGTTGTGGAGCAACAACCTGGGTGACGTCTATCCGAACATGATCGAGAGCGGCGAAATCCTCGACATCGGCGGTCTGGGACTCGATGCCCGGGAAGGATGGCTCTATCCGCTCTATCTGGAGGAGGAGTGTCCGGGCCTGCCCGCATGGGAGGCTTTCCTCGATTGCTCCGAACTCTTCTCCACGTCCGAGACCTTTCCCAATGGCCGCTTCCTCGACTATCCGTCAGAGTGGCGCAGCCGCGCTGGCGATCTCATTCGTGAGCAGGACCTGCCTTTCGACGTCGTGCCGGCCGGCAGTGAGGGAACGATGATCGCGGAGCTCAATTCAGCAGTGGATCGCCAGGCGCCGCTTGTCATGATGTTCTGGGCTCCCCACTGGGTGCTGTCGGTTCATGAGACCGGCTGGGTCGACATACCCGAGGATCTGGTGAACCAGTACAGTCTCCACAAGCCGCGCATCTTCAAGGTCGCGTGGCCCGGAATCCACGATGAGTGGCCCGTCGCCGCCCGGTTCCTGGAGAACTTCACCCTCGCGAACAGTCCCCAGGAAATCATGATGGACCTGATCGACAACCAGCAACAGGACCTCATCGAGGTGACGAACCAGTGGCTCGACGACAACGTGGACGTCTGGCAGCCCATGGTCGACGCGGCCATGGCAGGTTCCTGACCTTGTCCTGACCAGACAGCACCGGGGCTCGCGCGCTCCGGTGCTGTCATTTGGTCCGGAGGAACGGGTCCCGTTCAGGGAAACTTGAGTCCGCCCGGCATGTCGAGGCCGGACAACGGATTCCCGGGATCCGGCATCTCGAAGCCGGGCGGGAGCTGGCCTTTCTTCGCCATCTTGCGGACCTTCTTCATGCTGCCGTTCATCTGGGCATGCATTTTCATGACCCTGTTGACATCCTGGATGCGGGTGCCCGAACCGGCGGCGATGCGTTTCTTGCGGCTCGCGTGAATGATGCGCGGATCACGACGCTCGGCGGGGGTCATCGATGAGAGGATTGCCTCGATGCGGCCGAGGGCGGCCTCGTCGAGTTTCGAGGCTTCCATTTCCCGTCGCGCCCGGGCAACCCCGGGCAGCAGTCCGAGAAGGCCCTGCATGCCGCCCATCCGGCGCAGGTGAGATATCTGCAGGCGCAGGTCGTCGAAGTCGAGCCCCTGTCCGGTCTCCATCTTCCTTGCCAGCTTCTGCGCATCCTCCTCTTCCACCACCCGGGCCGCCTTTTCCACCAGGCTCACGACGTCGCCCATGCCGAGAATCTGGCCGGCCAGGCGGTCGGGGTGGAAGGGTTCGAGCTGGTCGAGTTGTTCGCCGGTTCCCATCAGCTTGATGGGACACCCGGTGACCTGCCGCATCGAGAGGGCAGCCCCTCCGCGGGCATCGCCGTCGATACGGGTGAGCACGATACCGGTGACACCGGCGCTCTCGTGAAATGACCTGGCGCTGTTGACCGCATCCTGCCCGGTCATGGCATCCGCCACGAACAGCACTTCGCGGGGCGAGGCCAGGTCCCTGACGCTTGCCAGTTCCTCCATCAGCTCATCGTCGATGTGGAGTCGGCCTGCGGTATCGAGGAGAACGACATCAGTGGCGCTGCGTCGCGCTGCCTTGAGGGCGCGCCGGGCAATGGCAAGGGGGCCTTCTCCGGCAACGATCGGCAGGGTCTCAACCCCAGCCTGTTCTCCAAGAACCGCCAACTGCTCCTGGGCCGCCGGACGGCGGACATCCAGGGAGGCCATCAAGACCTTCCTTTTCCCCTCCCCCTCCTGGAGCCAGCGCCCGATCTTGGCCGTGGTCGTGGTCTTGCCGGAACCCTGGAGACCGACCAGCATCATGGCGACCGGGGGATTGCCGGCAAGATCAATCTCGGTGGTTTCGGACCCGAGCGTTTCCACCAGGTGGTCATGCACGAGCTTGATGACCTGCTGGGCCGGATTGACGCCCGGCAGCCTCTCCGCACCACGCGACCGTTCGCGGACCGTCTCGACGAACTGCCTGGCGACGGAGAGCGCTACATCGGCTTCAAGCAAGGCGGCACGCACCTCGCGCAGGGCAGCATCGATGTCGCTCTCGCGCAGGGAGCCCTTGCGCCGCAGTCGGGTGAAGATTCCCTCGAGGTTGCTGGTGAGCCTGTCGAACATGGGCACTCCCCTTGAGGGCTCAGGACTCTTCCCGGACCATCCGGTAATGGAAGTCGCAGTAGTCCGCGCCCTGCATGATCGTTTGCGTGCGCCTGAGGCGGATGCGCGGATCATAGCCTGTCGCGAAGGTCGCATCGCGATTGCAGGAGAGTTCGAAACCGATTTCCGCCAGCCCCATTTCCCTGTACATCTCCGCATAGCGGCACCGCGTGACACGATAGACGTACTCGTCTTCCGTGCTGTGCGCGACTTCTGTCTCAAGGGCGCCATCGGCATCCCAGAGATGCTGGAAGGACAGAAATCCGCGGAGTCCCCCTGGGCCTCCGTTCTTCTCGGCGAACTCGCGTCCCTCGGCGATGGCCGCCTCGACGATCGCCGATGAAAGGATTCGGCGCGCACCTGCCTCGCCGACCTCGGCCTTCATGGCCTGCCAGAGCGGCCGGACAACCTCTGCCTGAATGCGCCGCCTTTCGAGAACCGGCAGGCGATTGAGCGTCGTCATCGGGGTCACCTCGTCTGCCAGGCGGGCATGGACGCCGGTGGCGTCCGCCCCTATATACCAACAGCCATGGATCCTGTCAGTTTTGTCAAGATGCACGGCCTGGGCAATGATTTCGTCATTATCGACGCCCGGGAGCGTGCCGCGCCGCTTCCTGCATGCGCGATCCGCACGATTGCCGATCGCCGCGTCGGTGTGGGATGCGACCAGCTCATCCGTCTCGAGCCTTCGATTACGGGCGATGCCTTCATGCGCATCTGGAACCCGGACGGCAGCGAGGCCGAGGCCTGCGGCAACGGAACCCGCTGCGTCGCCCGGCTTCTCATGGAAGAGATCGGAAGGGATGATGTCGGCATCGAAACACGGTCCGGCCTGCTGAAGGCTCGCCGGTGCGGAGTGGAGATGTTCGACGTTGACATGGGCAGTCCCCGATTCGGCTGGCGGGACATCCCGTTGGCGAGGCCGTCTGATACGCTTCAGGTTGATCTCGGCGATGCCGCGCCTTCGCCTGCCACCTGTGTCAGTATCGGTAATCCGCATGCCGTCCTCTTCGTCAAGGACTGCGATGCGGTTGACCTTGCGACGACTGGACCGCTGCTCGAAGGACACTCTCTCTTCCCGCGGAGGGCCAATATCAGCTTCGCCACGGTCGAGACGGAGTCGAGGCTGCGGGCGCGGGTCTGGGAGCGGGCGGCCGGCGCCACGCTCGCCTGCGGGTCTGCGGCCTGCGCCATCGCCGTCGCCGGTCACCGGCGCGGTCTCACCCTGCGCCATGTGACCGTGGCCCTGCCCGGCGGTGACCTCGACCTTGACTGGCGCGAAAACGGACACATTCACATGGCCGGGCCCGCCCGCCTGGTGTGCAGGGGAACCCTCATGCCGGAGATCACGGCATGAGCCATGTGGTGAACTTCGGCTGTCGCCTCAACGCCCGGGAGGCGGGACTCATGTCCCGTCACCTGGAGTCGGGCGGTGTGGAGAACACGATTGTCGTCAACACCTGCGCCGTGACGGCCGAAGCCGAGCGTCAGGCTCGCCAGATGGTGCGCCGGCTGCGTCGTGAGAATCCGTCGGCCACCATCGTCGCCACCGGCTGCGCCAGCGAAATTGACCGCCAGGCGTGGGCCGCCATGCCGGAAATCGACCGTGTCGTGGCCAACGGCGTCAAGACCCGGCGCGAGACGTGGACCGCGGCGCCGGCCCTGCAGCAAACCCTTCCCCCGGCAGCGAGGGCCCGCACCCCCGTCGAGGTGCAGAACGGTTGTGATCATCACTGCACGTTCTGCATCATCCCCCGCGGTCGCGGCCCTTCGAGAAGCCGCCCGACGGAGGATGTCGTCAACGATGTTCGCGACATCGTCTCGTCCGGGTGCAGCGAAGTGGTGCTGACCGGCGTCGACATCACGGCATGGGGTCAGGACCTCCCGGACCGGCCTCGCCTCGGCGACCTTGTCCGCGCCATCCTCGCCGGCGTACCCGAACTGCCCCGGCTCAGGCTGACCAGCCTGGATGTCGCGGAGGTCGATCGCTCTCTCCTCGACGCCATCGCCTCCGAGGAGCGCCTCATGCCGCATCTCCACCTGTCGCTTCAGGCGGGTGATCCCATGATTCTCAAGCGCATGAGACGCCGTCATGCACCGCAGGATGCCGTCCGCTTCTGCCGGAAGGTGCGCCGGCTGCGTCCCGATATCGTGTTCGGCGCCGATCTGATCGCCGGATTCCCCACCGAATCGGAGGACATGTTTGCCAACACCCTGGCCCACGTGGATGACTGCGGCCTGACATGGCTCCATGTCTTCCCCTATTCCGAGCGGCCCGGAACACCTGCAGCCAGGATGCCGTCTCTTCCGCGCCACGTGAGAAAGGAGCGTGCGGCGAGACTGCGCCAGGCCGGTGCGGCGGCGGCTGCATCCTGTCTTGATTCCCTTGTTGGCTCCACCTCTGCCGTTCTCGTGGAAGCCCCGGGGAGAGGGCGCACGGAACACTACGCCCCGGTGGCGACTCGAGCGGACCTCGCGACGGGCAGCATCCACCCGCTCGTCCTCACCGGCCGCGACGGTGACCGGCTTCTCTCGGGACCGGCCCCTTGAGCAGTGACAGCTGGTTTGCCCGGCTGCGTGCCGGGCTCACGCGCTCTTCGGACAGACTGAAGGATTCAATCGGTACGATCGTCAACGCCCGAAAGCTCGACAGTTCCGCCCTGGAGGAACTCGAGGATGCGTTGATCGAGAGCGATATCGGTGTGACCACGGCAGCTACCCTGGTGGCGGAACTGTCTCGCTTGCGGTTCAACCGGCAGGTGACCGACGAGGACGTGCGCGGCGACCTTGCCGAACACATCGCCCGCATTCTCGAGCCGCTTGCCGTGCCTTTGTGTCCCGATCCCGCCAATCGCCCCCATGTCGTCCTCGTGATGGGAGTCAACGGGACAGGAAAAACCACGACGATCGGCAAACTCGCGCAGCATCACCGGGATAAAGGTCTCGCAGTGGTGCTGGCCGCCGGCGATACCTTTCGAGCGGCAGCCATGGAACAGCTCGGGATCTGGGGCCGGCGAACCGGCGCCAACGTGGTGAGTGGCAAGGAGGGAGGCGATCCCGCAGCCCTTGCCTACACGGCCTACCAGACGGCGCGGTCTCTCGATGCGGACCTCCTTCTCGTCGACACTGCGGGCCGTCTCCACAACAAGCGCCATTTGATGGACGAACTGGTCAAGATCCGGCGGGTTCTGGGCAAGCTGGATTCCGAAGCGCCGCACGACCGGGTTCTCGTCGTCGATGCGACCACGGGCCAGAACGCCCACTCCCAGGTCGAGACCTTCCGTGATGCGTGCGACATCACCGGACTGATCGTCACCAAGCTCGATGGTTCGGCGCGGGGCGGTGTCGTCGTCGGCCTCGGCGAACGATTCCAACTCCCCCTGCACGCCATAGGCGTCGGCGAGAGCGCCGATGATCTCAGGCCCTTCGAGGCGCGGGAGTACGCCCGCTCCCTCATGGGGCTTTCCTGACCACCCCGGGACTGCTATTCGTCAGCCCCCATTCAACCGGATACGGCGCGCATGACAACACCGGTGCTGTCTGAAGACGAGCGAGACTCCCGTGACAAGACTGCCGCAGCGGCGAAGATCCTCTTCGACTCCCGCCTGATCCTGCTCTTCGGCGAGATCAACGAAAAGGTGGCGCGCGAGACGACCGCGCAGCTCCTGGCGCTGAGCGAGACTTCGCATGAACCCATCCGCCTGGTGATCAGTTCACCGGGAGGTCATGTCGAGTCGGGCGATGCCATTCACGACATGATCCGCTTCATCGGCGCTCCTGTGACGGTCATCGGAACCGGCTGGGTGGCCAGTGCAGGCGTCCATATCTACCTCGCCGCTGCTCGGGAAAGGCGCTACTGCACGCCCAACACCCGGTTCCTGCTTCACCAGCCCATGGGCGGCATCGGTGGCAGTGCCGTCGACATGGAGATCGAGGCCCGGGAGATCCTGAAGATGCGCGATCGCCTCAACCGCGTCATTGCCAGCGAGACGGGACAGTCGCTCGAACAGGTGGCACGTGACACGGACCGCAACCACTGGCTCAGTCCGGAAGAAGCCCGCGACTACGGCATTGTCAGCCACATCGTGTCAGGGATCGACGACGTCAACGTCGATTGAAGCGTTCCGCGGCAGCCGATATGGCGTGCCGGTCCGGACCGGCACGACCCACTCAGCCGTTGAATTCTCGCCCGCCTCGATGATCAGCGCTGCCGGCGGCAATGACATGCCCCGTCGCCGGTTTACCGGGGTGCCGTGTTCGGCGAACTGGAATCGCTGGCCTCCCAGTGGGCCACTCCGCCGTCGACGAGACGGAATAGCGGATGGAGCCGCCGCTCAATCGTCTCATTCCATTCCCGCCAGGCAGGGGAGCGGCGCGCCAGCTTCTCCATGAGACGGCGCCATTCGAAGTCGACCTGGCCCCGGGGCACGTCCATGGCAATCGTCAATGCGCCGCTCTCGATCCTGGTGCCGTCGAACCGGTATCCCCGTTGCACTGCTTCGGCGTGGACTGCCCACAGGTAAGTCCCGATCACCGCCACCGGTTCGGCCTCGCTGCGGAACCGGATCAGCTGGGGATGATGGCGGTATCCTCTGGTCCTGCCTGCGAGTACGGCCTGGGCAAGAAGACCCTCGCGCCACAGGGCCACCAGACCGCTCGTATCGAGATGGCCTGGGTGAAGACTCCACAGACGCATGCCACGTCCCTATTATGCCCGGAGGGCATGTACAGGACGTCCGCCAGCCTCCCGGGACGGGACAGGCCCGTCGGAGCGCTCAACTGTCGCCCGGGGGACCAGCACGGCATCGACGGCTCTGACGAAGTCTTCACCGACTATGAGCGGATTGACGTCCATCTCGGCGATGACGTCCTTCAGCGCGTGGCAGACGGCGGAAAATCGGCTGAGCACGACCGAGAGCAGGGCAATGTCGCAGGGCGGCCGGGAACGCACTCCGTCAAGCAGGCTCCGGATCCTGAGCCCGTCGATGAGACGGCAGGCCTCATCGGCACCGAAGGGCGCGAGCGACGAGGCCCGGTCATCAAGCAGTTCCACCAGGGTGCCCCCGGCGCCCACCATCACCACTGGCCCCCACTGGGGGTCATTCACCATGCCGAAGGCCACTTCGGTCTCGCCCCGGACCATTTCGGCAACACACATGTCCGGTCCAAGCGACATCAGGGACGTGACGGCATTGCGCAACGCTGCCTCGTCCTGAAGATCGAGATGAACGCCACCGCTGTCGGACTTGTGAAGGAGTCCGGTCACCGCCGTCTTCAACACCACCGGGTATCCGATGTCACGGGCCATCTTCGCGGCTTCGTCAGGGGAGCGGCATAGCCGGTTCGCCGCTACCGGAATGCCGAATGCACCCAGCATGGCGAGAACTTCGGTTTCGCCAGGAGCGTCACTCCCGGAAAGACGTTCCTTCCAGAGCCGGACAAGGTCCGGATCCATGGACGGCGCCGTTCCATCGTCCACTGTCCGTCGATCGCGGTACGCGAAGGCACACCTCACGCCCGTGAGAAGCGGCTTCACACCGTTGATCACCGGAACGCCGCTGTCGAGCATGTCGCTGGCGAAGGACCCGTTGTTCGCGGCGGCGAGAGAACTGACGAGAACATAGGGTTTGTCCGATTCCCGGCCGATCTGCCGAGCCGCCTCACCGATCTCGGGCAAACCCTCCAGGCGGTCCGTGCGGAAGTACTCATGGGCGAGGATTGCAACTCCGGGGTCCCGTTCGAGAATGCCGGCACACTGGCCAATCGCGGATCCGAGGCGCTCGTTGAAGGGACCGGCGGCATCGAGTGGATTGACCGCCTCGAGCCCGATACCGAGATGTGAATCGAGAGCGCTGACAGTAGCCCCGGACAGCAGTGCGAACTCAAGCCCGATGTCGCTGGCAAGATCGATCATCTGTTCGCGCAATCCTCCCGAATCGAGAATCGCGGCAAAGCCCCCCTCGCCCACGGTCTTTCCGAGCGCGAAGATCTGGGCTGCGGCCATGAGGCCGTCGAGATCGTCTATGCGCAACACGCCATAGCGGCGGCACACCGCATCGAATGCCGAGTCGTCTCCCGCGAGGGCCCCTGAGTGTGTCTGGGCAAGCCTGGCGCTTTCCGGTGTTCTTCCGACCTTCGTGACCACAACCGGAATGTCCTGGTCACGAGCCCTGGCAAGGACCCGCACAAAGGCATCCGGATCACGGACCGCCTCGGCAAAGAGCGCCAGAACACGGGTTGTCGGCTGCTCAAGGGCGTAGTCCATGTAGTCCGCGACCGTTGCATTGATCTCCTGGCCCTGGGACACCAGAAGATTGAAACGCATCCGGCGTGACTCGCTGGCCAGCAGGCCGAACACCGATCCCGAGTGGCACAGGGCCGCGATATGGCCGGGCCTGGTATCGAAGGGCTCTTGGAAACTCGCGAAGGTCCGGGCGTCAAAGTTGTAGAATCCCATGCCGTTGCCACCGCAAACCGGAACGCCCGCTTCGCGGGCCATCGCCTTCAGGCGCTCGAGAAGGCGGGGTTCCCGGTCGTCATCCAGAAGACAGGCATCGAAGATGACCATGGCACGGGCTCCGGCGCGAATCGCCTCGCCGAAGATCCCTTCCATGCGATGCGCAGCAACCGACAGGATGGCAAGATCGACAGGCCCGGGGAGGTCCGTCAGGGAGGCCACGGCCTCGATGCCCTCGACGGCGGAATGCCGCGGGTTCACCACGGCAAGACTGCCAGGGTATCCACCTGTCAGAAGGCTTCTCGTCATGAGGTTGCCGACAGAGCCGGGCCGTGGCGATGCTCCGACAAGGGCGATGGATCGGGGCGCAAGCAGAGGCGCAAGCCAGTGGGTGCGTGCCGTCATCCAGAACCCCTTGCCTTCACCGCCGGCAAATCATGGTCCGGTCATGGTGCGTGTCAAGCATGACCCGGCCGTCTTGCAGGAGGGGTGGCGCAGGCGTTAACTGTTGAGCCGAGTGATCTGGAAGAGCGGGAGCGATCCATGACCTTGCCCGTCGAAGAGAGCGCCAGCCAGGGCGTGACCGTGCACCGGGAGGACGGCGTACTGCTGGTCACCCTCGATCGTCCTCCGGCCAACGCCATCGACACTGCGACCAGCCGCAGGATGGGAGAGGTGTTCCTCGGATTTCGTGATGATCCCGACCTCAGGGTGGCCATCCTGACCGGCGGCGGCGAGAAGTTCTTCTCGGCCGGCTGGGACCTCAAGGCCGCGTCGGCCGAACTCGAGGTGCTCGAGGAGGATTACGGACCTGGCGGGTTCGGCGGCATGCAGGACCTGCTCGATCTCAACAAACCCATCATCAGCGCGGTCAACGGCATCTGTTGCGGTGGCGGGCTCGAAGTCGCCCTCGACGCCGACATCCTGATTGCCGCCGAACACGCCACCTTCGCGCTCCCCGAAATCACCGTTGGCACCTATGCGCCAGCCGCCTGTATCGCCCTGCCCAAGCGCATTCCCTATCACATTGCCATGGAACTCCTGCTCACCGGCAGATGGTTCGATGCCGCCGAAGCACACCGCTGGGGTCTGGTCAATCGCGTGGTGCCTTCAGCTGACCTCATGGATGAAGCCTGGAAACTGGCACGGCTCCTTGCCGACGGGCCACCCCTTGTTCAGGCCGCCACCAAGGAAATCGTGCGAGACGCAGAGGACAAGAAGTTCCAGGACGCTCTCAACAAGGTCAACAGACGGCAGTACCGCACCGTCGAGACCATGATCCCCAGCGAGGACCGCAAGGAGGGTCCGCGCGCCTTCCAGGAGAAGCGCAAACCGGTCTGGAAGGGGCGCTGACCGGGATTTCCGTCTCGGGAGATGTGACAAGAGTGACGCGCGACCCGCGATACGACATTCTCTTCGAGCCGGTGCGCATCGGCCCCGTCGTGGCGCGCAACAGGTTCTACCAGGTTCCCCACTGCAATGGCGCCGGCATCCAGTTTCCCCACGGACAGGCCGCCATGCGCGGCATGAAGGCCGAGGGCGGTTGGGCGGTGGTGAACACCGAGTGGTGTTCGATCCACCCGTCCATGGACATTCCACCGGCCCAGAGCACGAGGCTGTGGAGCCGGGAGGATGTGCGCGTTCACGCCCTGATGGTGGAGGCCGTCCATCGCCACGGCGCGCTGGCCGGGTGCGAACTCGCCCACGCAGGTCTCACGTCACACAATTCCTACAGCCGGCTGCCGGCCATGGGGCCATCTGCCCGTCCCATGCCTCCCCGGGACTTTCCCGGTCAAGGCCGGTCCATGACGCGGGGCGACATTCGCAACGTCCGGCGCTGGCACCGCGAGGGTGTCAGACGTGCCCTCGAGGCAGGGTTCGACCTTGTCTACGTCTACGCCAGTCACGGCATCACGGTCTTCACGGACTTCCTGTCGCCGCGAATCAACCGGCGCACAGACGAGTACGGGGGGTGTTTCGAGAATCGCCTGCGCTTGTTGCGCGAGACCCTCGAGGACGTCATGGAAGAGGCGCAGGGACGTTGTGCCGTAGCTCTGCGCTTCGGCGTCGACGAAAAGGACGGACCGGTCCACCTGGGAGAGGAAGAGTGCCGGGCGGTCGTCGAGAGCCTGGCCGAGGTTCCCGATCTGTGGGATGTGAACGTCGGCGGGCCGAACGACATGCTGACCTCGCGATTCCGCAAGGAGGGCTGGCAGGAACCTTCCATGGCCTTCGTCAAGACACTCACCTCCAGACCTGTGGTTGGCGTCGGCCGATTCACCAGTCCGGACACGATGGCGGCCATGGTCAGGCGCGGCGTTGTCGATTTCATCGGTGCAGCCCGACCGTCGATTGCCGACCCGTTCCTGCCCCGCAAGATCGAGGAAGGCCGCATCGAAGACATTCGAGAATGCATCGGCTGCAACGTGTGCCTGGCCTCCAACATGATGTCCGTACCGATACGCTGCACCCAGAATCCCACCATGTCGGAGGAATGGCGTCGTGGATGGCACCCCGAACGGTTGCCCCGGCGCGGCAGCGGGGCACGTGTCCTTGTCATCGGAGCAGGACCGGCCGGTCTCGAGGCAGCCAGGGCCGCAGGAGAGCGGGGCTATGAGGTGACTTTGGCCGAGGCAGGGGTGGAGCCAGGTGGCCATCTCAACCGATTGGCGCGGCTACCAGGTCTCGAGGAGTGGATCCGGGTACGCGATTGGCGCGTCAGCCAGATCGACCGATTGAACAATGTCGAGGTGTACCGGGAGAGCAGACTCGACGCATCAGACGTGACGGACTGGGGCTTCGGGCACGTGATTGTCGCCACCGGGTCGCACTGGCGTCGCGACGGAGTGGGACACACCAACATCGATCCAATTCAGGGACACGCACGCGAGCACGTCCTCAGCCCCGACGATGTTCCAGGCGACATCTCGGTCCGTTCGCCGGTGGTGATCTTCGATGACGATGCCTATGTCACAGGCGGAGCACTGGCAGAGAAACTCGCCCGCGATGGACACCGCGTCCTTCTTGTCGCCACCGGGGCCATGGTTTCGCCCTGGAGCAGTTTCGTGATCGACCAGGCGGACATTCACCGCCGCCTGGTCTCGTGTGGCGTGGAGGTTCTCCTCAACCACAATCTCCTGTCCATCCAGGAGGACTCGGTGAGACTGGCCGGAATGTTCGGTGAACCCCCATTCACCCGGCGGGCAGCGAGCGTCGTTCTGGTAACGATGCGCACCCCGCAGACTGAGCTGGCCCGCAGCCTCTCCGGGGCCATGGACAGAGGCGATATCCGAAGCCTCACGGCAGTGGGCGACTGCCGGGTGCCGGGGCTCATTTCCGAAGCGGTCTTCAGCGGGCACCTGGCGGCACGCTCCCTCGACGAAGCCGATCCCGGCGACCTTCCCTTCCGGATCGAACAGGTGCCTGCGGGCATGGGAGACGGGTTGTGCGTGAGGTGAACGATCGGGACCGCGCCGTATTCGAGGAAGACGGCGTCGTGCTGCTGCACGGGGCCTTCGACGAGACATGGGTCGACTTTCTCCGCCAGGCCGTTGACGAGGCCATGGCCAACCCCGGACCCCATGCCATGGAGTATGCCAGGGAAGGTCGCTTCTTCGGCGATGTCGAACTCGCCCATCGCCTGCCGGCGTTCATGCGCTTCGTGCGCGAATCGCCTGCCGCCGGCTACGCAGGCCTCATCATGGGCTCCTCGAAGATCAACTATTTCGACGATCATCTGCTGGTCAAGGAACCCGGGACCGGCAAACCCTCCCCGTGGCACCAGGACCAGCCCTACTGGGCTGTCAGCGGGCGCCAGGTCTGTTCTCTGTGGCTGCCGCTCGATCCCGTCAGCCGCGACATTGCCGTCGAGTTCGTGAAGGGCTCCCACAATTGGCAGGAGTTCAGCCCCTATCACTTCGAGGACGGGCGCCTCTACGAGGGGGTCGGGCTCCCTCCCCTGCCGGACATAGAATCGCACCGCGACCGTTACGAAATCCTGCGTTTTCCCATGGAACCCGGTGACGCGCTCATGTTTCACGGCATGATCGTTCACGGCGCTCCGGGCAATACGGGCCATCATCGCCGCCGGGCGCTTTCGACCCGGTGGACCGGAGACGACGCGCGCTTTCACCGGCGCCCAGGCGAGATTTCGGTACCCACCGTTCTGCCGGACCTTGCCGACGGCGCATGCCTTGATTGCGACCGTTTCCCGGTCGTCTGGAGACACGCCTCTCCGGGGCATGGTGCGTGATCATCCATGGAAACTCGCTCGCTCTATCCACCGGTCGAGCCCTATCGATCGGGCCGACTGGCAGTCGGGGACGGCCACGAGCTCCATTTCGAGGAATGCGGCAACCCTGAAGGCAAGCCCGCCGTCTTCCTGCACGGCGGACCCGGAGGTGGGGTGAGGCCACACTACCGGCAGTACTTCGATCCCGAAGCCTGGCGCGTGGTCCTGTTCGACCAGCGGGGCTGCGGCCGCTCCACGCCATGGGCTTCGCTCGAGGCCAACACCACGTGGCACCTGGTCCGCGACATGGAGGTCTTGAGGGAACATCTCGGAATCTCCTCCTGGCTTGTCTTCGGAGGATCCTGGGGAAGCGCGCTGGCCCTCGCCTACGCCCAGACCCATCCCGGGCGTGTGAGTGAACTCGTTCTCTACGGCATCTTCACCCTGCGCCGATCCGAACTGCGGTGGCTCTACCAGGACGGAGCCAGCCACGTCTTTCCCGATGCCTGGGAGGATTTTCTCGCCCCTGTTCCCGAAGCCGGAAGGGACGACATGATGGAATCCTACATGCAGCTCCTGACATCCGGCGACCCCGACATCGAACGCGAGGCAGCGAGGGCATGGAGTGTCTGGGAAGGGTCTATCCTCTCGCTCGTCCCCGATCCAGGACGGCTGAAGAGGTTCGCCTGTGACGGCTTCGCCAGGGCCTTTGCCCGGATCGAATGTCACTACTTTGTCAATGGCGGGTTCTTCTCCCGTGACGGCCAGCTCATCGACGACATCGACAGGTGCCGGTACATTCCCGCGGTGATCGTGCAGGGACGCTACGACATCTGCACACCGGCCAGAACGGCATGGGACCTGCACCGTGCGTGGCCCCAAGCCGACTTCCGCCTCGTGCCCGATACCGGACACACGGCCCTCGAGCCGGGGAACATCCATGAACTCGTGGGTGCCACGGACGGCTTCAGGTAGGTTCGGCTTTCACTGGGAAGAGGACTCCGGCGATGGATCTGGAACTTCACGGCAAGACCGTCCTCATCACCGGCGGATCGCGCGGCATCGGCTTCGCCACGGCCCGTGTCTTCGCATCGGAAGGGACTGACCTCCATCTGGCCTCGAGGACGAGAGAGGATCTCGAACGTGCCAGGAACGCTATCCGGAGCGAATTCGCGGTAGCCGTCGACATTCACGTGGCGGATCTTTCGCGCAGGGAAGAGGCGCTTGCGGTGGCGCACGCCTGCGCCGAGGCCGACATACTGGTGAACAATGCCGGCGCCATTCCCCTTGGCACGTTGCTGGATCTCGACGACGAGACCTGGCGCTCCGCCTGGGACCTCAAGCCTTTCGGTTACATCACCATGATGCGCGCCATGTACGCAGAAATGAAGGCGCGCGGCCGGGGCGTGATCGTCAACAACATCGGCACGGCGGGCGACCAGGCGCCGTCCGGCTACGCCGCAGGAGTGACGGCCAATGGTGCGCTCGTCACGCTGACACGGGCGCTCGGCGGAACCAGTCTTGACGACGGGATCAGGGTCGTCGGGATCAGCCCCGGCGACATGGAGAACGAGCGCGGCATCATGGCTCTCAAGCACCATGCCCAGAAGAGATTCGGAGACAGCGACCGGTGGCGCGAACTGATCCCCGGCATGCCCGGCGGGTCGCTGCCGGTTTCACAAGACATGGCCCATGCCATCGTCTTTCTCGCCAGCCCCCGGGCGCGTTTCATCAGTGGCGTCGTGCTCACTATCGACGGGGGCATGTGCGCCCGCCAGTCCGTCATCGGCGGCTGAAGAATGCACCCTGCCAGGCGGCGAATTCGGCAGGCCTGACCCGGTAGCGGGCGAAGTTGCCTTCGTGGAGACTCTTGAGTTCCCGTTCCACGACATCACGAAAACGCTCGCGTTCCGCTACCTCCACATGGTTTGCCACCCACTCGCTGATGTACGTAGCGGCCTCACTCTTGTCCATTCGCCTTCGGATGATGCCCGCAACGAGATCGCGGATCGCTGTTCGGTGGGTCAACCGGAAGGGGTCGGGTTCGCCGAGCGACTGGCGCATCGCTGCGTAGTGTGATGCGGATCGCCGATAGGCCCATAGGAAGAGATCGCGCAGCAACTCGGTGCGCTTGAGTTCGTACACACCGAGAATCGCTTCCGTGTAGAGGTCACGCGGCACCTCTTCGAAGGAGAGAGGCGACAGGTTCGCCCTGATGAACGGGATGTTCGCCGCCAGTCTTGACACCCGCTTGTTCACGTCGTCGAAGGGCTGCAGGTAGGGAAGATGCACCAGCACGAAGAACGCCTGTTCGAAGGGATCGACAATTCGCCTTGCCTTCTCCAGCAGCCGGTCGAAGGACTCTTCGATGAGTTGCGGCAACTCCAGGGGATGAAAGACAGAACCCTGAATGCCCACGCCGGCATGCCGGAGGCGCCCCGGTGCACCGGGATCGGAAAGAAGATTGTCTGCCAGAATTGCGTGCAGATTGAGAATGGTCTGACGGTTGAAACCGATGTACTGGGCGTTGACCACCAGGAGCTCGATGGCATCCTTGTGATTCAGAATCATCTGTGTTTCGCGCGGCTCCCTGCCTTGCGTATCCTCACCGAACTCGATCAGACGCTCAGTCTCGAGCAGGGAGTAGGTGTTGCCTTCCAGACGGCTCGAGTTCCAGGAGAGGTCGATCAAGAGCCGTTTCAGCACCTCCCTTGCATGGGTACCCGCGGGCTGTTGGGCGATTTCGGTCAGGCCGATCTCCCGCAATTCCGAGCGCTCAATCTGTGAAAGGTAGAAGGTCTCGTTCGGCCGGTAGTCTTCAAGGAAACCCCGGTCGTAACCGACCGGCTCACGTGCCACCAACGGCTGTCGGACACAGTTGCGGATCACCTCTCCAGCCGAAGAAAGCCGGATCCATCCCGTCGCCTGCGCACTGATTGAGCGAAGTCCGGTGGTCACCTGCACTGGCAAGGGGGCCTGATTTGTCACGTGGTAGCGCGCTCGACGAGCCGTCCCTTCCCTGAGCAGGCGGCCGTTATCAACGAGGGCCTTCAAGCGGTATTGCAGGGTTCGGCGCGGCAACTCGGCGTCCAGCGCATTCGCAATCTCAGTTGATGTCACGCCCTCTCGGTGCTGCTTCACCACCTCTTCGATCTCCTGGAAGCTCTCTTCCGGGATGTGCCTTGCCACCTCTACTCTCCACACGTCTTCAGGCGCAAAATAGTATCCCTTTACGCAATTATCAAGGGTATCCGCAAAAATAAATTGCGTGTATAGTCAATGTTGCGCTGACACTGCGATGCGCCGGGAACTGCCTCGCCTCTGACAAACGTGCCATTCCGATCGGATAGTGAACTACCTGGCGGCTTCACTCAGTGATCAGACGGACAGCCCCATCAGAACTCGTCAAGTCAGAACCCACCAACCTCGGGCAAGCCCAGGATGCTCCAATTCTCGCGGTAGTGCGCCAGCCAGCCGGACCGATACTGATCAACGATCACCCTGCCCTCTTCGGAAACAGGCCTGATGAATGAATAGTCCGGCAATAGCCGCCGCACGTTACTGTCTTTGTGGGACCGTCCACGCTTGCCGGGAGTGTCCAGCCATACCTTGTGGCAGAGGCGAATGCAGTCCGCGACCACCTTTGATGGCAAGATAAAGCAGGTTGTCCGATCTGAAGGCTGCTGGCCAACATCGACAAAGACATAGTACAGATCGTCCACGATCATAGTCTCGTGCTTGGGCTTCATGTGCCAACCCTTGTCGTGACCTATGTCCCTTCGAGTCTTTACCTGAATCGCACAGAGCTTCTGGTTGTCTTCGTCCGTGACAAGAATGTCCATGTTCGGCGCCCCATCAGGCGCTAGGGCAGCGATCCATCCGCGCCGCAACAGTTGACTGAGAACGTGATACTCGCCGGCGGCTCCGACGATTGTTGAGCTTACCCTGTTCACTTTGATTGGTGTCCCCAAATGGCGGATCGAACCATGTGGATAGATGAACTCGAAGCTATCACAAAGTCGCGCAGAGCACTGGAGTCTGAATGCGCGTGAGGCCGTCTCGTGCAGGGACTCTTGCGCGGGACGTGCACGGCAGCACCACAAGTTCTGAGCGAACATCTTTCGCTCGTCGGGTTGCCTTCATCACGACATGGCGGCGTGCCATACTTCCCGTTCCTGTCGTCCTGCGGAGTGCCGGCCATGCGTCTCGTGTCCATTGTTGCTGTCCTGGTGCTGGCAGCGGGGGCCGCACTGGCCGAAACGGTGCGGGAATCCCACGGAATCTCGCGGTACGGCGATCTCAAGTACGATGAGACCTTCGATCACTTCGACTATGTCAATCCTGACGCACCAAAGGGCGGCGAGGCCCGCTTCTTCGGCTTCGGCGGCTTCGACACTCTCAATGCCTACAGCCTCAGGGGACGCAAGGCAGCCGGTCTCTCGAGGCTCTATGACACCCTGCTGAAGCAGTCGAATGATGAACCGACCGCGGCCTACGGACTGCTGGCCGATCGCGTGCGGGTACCGCTCGACCATTCCTGGGTCGCCTTCCACCTGCGCTCCGAAGCACGATGGCACGATGGCACGCCGGTCACGGCAAACGATGTGGTCTGGAGTCTCGAAACCCTGCGCGAGAGCGGTCTGCCCTTCTATGCCGCGTACTACGCCAATGTCACAGAAGCGGTCGTCGAGGACGGTGGCTGGGTGCGCTTCACGTTTGATGGTCCGGGGAATGTCGAACTGCCGCTGATTCTGGGCGATCTTCCGGTGCTGCCTCGCCATTGGTACGAGGGCCGGGATTTCGAGGAGGCCAGTCTCGAGTTTCCCATGGGAAGCGGACCCTACAGGGTCATAGACGTCGACCCGGGGCGTTCCATCACCTACGCGCGCCACGAGAACTACTGGGGCGCCGGTCTTCCGGTCAATGCCGGCTTCTACAACTTCGATCGCATTCGCTACGACGAGTATCTCGATCTCGACATCGCCATGGAGGCCTTCAAGGCAAACGAGTACGACGTTCGTTCGGAGAACAATTCCAAGCGCTGGGCAACGTCCTACAGCGGCAGCATCTTCGATGACGGTCTGGTCATCGTCGAGAAGATCGCACACAGCCGTCCCCAGGGCATGCAGGGATTCGTCTTCAACCTGCGCCGCGAGAAGTTCGCCGATCCGAGGGTCCGCCAGGCACTTGCCCTGGCCTTCGATTTCGAGTGGGCCAACCAGAACCTCTTCTATGGCCAGTATCTGCGGTCGGTGAGCTACTTTTCCAATTCAGAACTTGCCGCCAGCGGCACCCCGGACGATGCCGAACGCGCCCTGCTGGAACGCTATGCCGACGACCTTCCGGACGCCGTCTTCGGCGAGGCTCCCGTACCACCGGTCACCGACGGGTCCGGCAACATCAGGACCAATCTGCGCGAGGCAAAGGCCCTGCTTGCAGAGGCGGGCTGGACAGTCGAGGACGGCGTGTTGACCGGTCCCTCAGGCACGCCTATGGAAATCGAGTTCCTCATGGTCCAGCCGGCATTCGAACGCATTCTCCAGCCGTTCCGTGCCCAGCTCGAACGCCTCGGGGCCCGCCTGGAGATCCGGTCCATCGATGCCGCCCAGTACAAGGAACGCCTCGACAACTTCGATTTCGACATGGTGGTGAGCAGTTTCGGCCAGTCGCGCTCCCCGGGCAATGAACAGAGAAACTACTGGAGCTCGGCGGCCGCCGGAATTCCCGGAAGCAACAACCTTGCCGGCATCAAGAGTCCGGTGATCGACGCCCTCGTCGAAGAGATCATCTATGCCGGCACCCGCGCGGAGCTCGTGACGGCGTCGCGGGTTCTCGACCGGGTGCTGCGCCACGGCCACTATGTCATTCCCAACTGGCACATCACCTACGACCGGGTTGCCTGGTGGGACAGGTTCGGACAGCCCGACATCGTTTCCGACGATGGCATAGTTCTCGACACCTGGTGGATTGATGCCGGGAGGGATGCGGCACTCAAGGAGCGAGTCGGAACGGACAACGACTGACCGAAGGCAGCGTTATGTTCGCCTACATTATCCGGCGCCTGCTGTTCATCGCCCCGACGCTGTTCGCCATCATGATGACCAACTTCGTCATCGTGCAGTTCGTGCCGGGCGGGCCGGTCGAACGCATCCTTGCCGAACTTGAAGGCACGGCTGTCGGCGCCACGGCCAGGGTTGCAGGCTCCGGCAGTGACGTGCAGACCGCAGGTGAATCGCTCTATCGCGGGGCCCAGGGACTGCCGGACGGTTTCGTCGAGAAACTCGAGAAGATGTACGGCCTCGACAAGCCACCGGTCGAACGGTTCCTGCTGATGATGGAGAACTACCTCACCTTCGACTTCGGGGAGAGCGCCTTCCGGAGCCGGAGCGTCGTCGATCTCATTATCGAAAAGATGCCTGTCTCCATTTCCCTTGGACTATGGACGACGCTCGTCGTCTACATCGTGTCCATCCCCCTGGGGATCGCCAAGGCAAGGCGAGACGGCAGCGCCTTCGACGTGTGGACAAGCGGCACCATTATCCTGGGATATGCCATCCCGGGTTTCCTGTTCGCCATTCTCCTCGTGGTGCTGTTCGCCGGCGGATCCTACTGGAAACTCTTCCCGTTGCGCGGTCTCGTTTCTCCGGGTTTCGACGACATGAGCACCCTGGGCCAGATAGCAGACTATTTCTGGCACCTGGCGCTGCCCCTGACGGCCCTCATCATCGGCAGCTTCGCCACGCTGACCATGCTCACAAAGAATTCCTTCATCGACCAGATCCGGAGCCAGTACGTCACGACTGCACGCGCCAAGGGGCTGAGCGAGCGGCGGGTCCTCTACGGCCACGTGTTCCGCAACGGCATGCTCATCATCATTGCCGGCTTTCCCGGGGCCATCATCGGCATCCTCTTCACGGGCGCACTTCTCATCGAGATCATCTTCTCGCTCGACGGCCTCGGATTGCTCGGCTACGAGGCGGCCATTGACCGGGACTATCCGGTCATGTTCGCAACTCTCTATATCTTCAGCCTTCTTGGTCTCGTCCTGAATCTCGTCGGCGACCTGATGTATGTCATCGTCGACCCGCGTATCGACTTCGAAAGCCGGGATGTCGGATGAGGTTCACCAGCCACAGGTTGGATCCCATCACGCGACGGCGCCTGACCAACTTCCAGGCCAACAGGCGCGGCTACTGGTCTTTCCGGATCTTCCTCGTCCTCTTCGCCTTCACCTTGCCGGCAGAGTTGATTGCCAATGACCGGCCCTTGGCCGTGTGGTTCGACGGTGCTCTCCACGTCCCGGTGCTGACGGCCTATCCCGAGACGGCCTTCGGGGGAGATTTCGAGACCGAGGCGGACTACCGCGACCCCTTCGTCAAGGACCTCATCCATGCCGGAGGCGGGTGGATCGTCTGGCCGCTCATTGCCTACGACTACCGCACCATCAACTACGACCTTCCGAGTCCGGCACCCTCCCCTCCGACCGCCGAAAACTGGCTTGGAACGGACGATCAGGGACGTGACGTCGCGGCGCGAGTCATCTACGCCTTCCGTCTCTCGGTTCTCTTCGGTCTCGTCCTGACACTCGTTTCGTCCGTCATCGGAATCGCCGCCGGCGCCGTCCAGGGCTACTACGGGGGCTGGATCGACCTTCTGGCGCAACGCGCCCTCGAGGTGTGGGGCGGCATACCGGTGCTCTACATCCTCATCATCCTGGCAAGCGTCATCGTTCCCGGATTCTGGACCCTTCTCGGTCTTCTCGTCCTGTTCTCGTGGACGGCTCTCGTGGGCCTGGTCCGGGCCGAGTTCCTGCGCACCAGGAACTTCGACTACGTCAAGGCAGCTCGGGCGCTGGGGGTGACCGACAGGGTCATCATGGTGCGCCACGTGCTGCCCAATGCGATGGTGTCGACCCTGACCTTCCTGCCCTTCATTCTCAATGGTTCGATCACCACGCTCACGGCTCTCGACTTTCTCGGATTCGGCCTGCCGCCGGGCTCACCCTCGCTTGGAGAACTGCTGAACCAGGGACGCAACAACCTTCAGGCGCCGTGGCTCGGATTGACGGGATTTGCCGTGGTCGCATTGATGCTCTCTCTCCTCACCTTCACCGGAGAGGCCGTGCGCGATGCCTTCGATCCCCGGAAGTTGCCGTCATGACACTCCTTGATGTCCGCGATCTCACAGTCCGCTTCAAGGTGGAGAATCGCATCATCGATGCTGTCAGGAACGTGAGTTTCTCCATCGCCCCGTCCGAGACACTCGCTCTTGTCGGCGAGTCGGGGTCCGGAAAGTCCGTCACGGCTCTTTCCATTCTTCGCCTCGTCGCTTCCGGGCATTCGTCCGGTGAGGTCATTTTCCAGGGCGACAATCTCGTCAGCATGCCGGAACGGGACCTGCGCCAGGTACGAGGCAACCGGATTTCCATGATCTTCCAGGAGCCGATGACGTCCCTCAATCCACTCCATTCCATTTCCCGGCAGATCGCAGAACCCCTGGTCGTTCACCAGGGCATGACGGCCCAGGCGGCGGCAAGGCGGGTGCGCGAGCTCATGGACCTCGTCGGACTGGGCGATCTGGCGGACCGGGTTCATGACTACCCGCATACGCTTTCGGGAGGCCAGCGCCAGCGCGTGATGATCGCCATGGCGCTGGCTTGCGAACCGGATCTCCTGATCGCCGATGAACCGACAACCGCCCTCGATGTCACGGTGGAAGCCCGCATTCTCGAGCTGCTGGGTTCCCTCCAGCGACAACTGTCGATGGCCGTTCTCTTCATCACCCACAATCTCTCCATCGTCCACCGGTTTGCCGATCACGTGGCGGTGATGGATGGTGGCCGGATCGTCGAATCGGGAACCGTCGGCGATGTCTTCACCCGGCCGCAGCATGCCTCGACCCAACATCTTCTCACCTCACAACCCCGCGGCAGGCCGCAGCCGGTTCCACAAGAGAGTGCAAGGCGTCTCGAGGCCCGGTCCCTGAAGGTGTGGTTCCCTGTCCGCGCAGGCGTGTTCAGAAGGACGACCAGCCATGTCAAGGCCGTCGACGGCATCGATCTCGCGGTTCGCGGCCGCGAGACCATCGGCATCGTCGGTGAATCGGGGTCCGGAAAATCGACGCTCGGTATGGCCATCCTGCGGCTCATCACCAGTGAAGGCGACATCAGGTACGAGAACCGCAGCCTGCAGGGGCTGAGGTTCCGGGACTTGAGACCACTGCGCCGGGAACTTCAGATCATCTTCCAGGATCCCTTCGGCTCGCTGTCGCCACGCATGTCGGTGGCCGGCATCATCGAGGAAGGACTGAAGGTCCACGGCATGGGGATGAACCCGTCAGGCCGCCGCGAACTGGTTGCCGAAGCCCTCAACGAGGTCGGTCTCGAACCCGCCATGATGGATCGCTATCCCCATGAATTTTCCGGGGGTCAGCGCCAGCGCATCGCCATCGCCCGCGCGATGATCCTCAAACCGAGGGTCGTCGTCCTCGACGAACCGACAAGCGCTCTCGACATGTCGGTGCAATCCCAGATCATCACGTTGCTGCGCCGACTTCAGGACGATCACGATCTCGCCTATCTCTTCATCAGTCACGACCTCAGGGTGGTGCGTGCGATGAGCCATCATGTCCTGGTGATGAAGGCAGGACGCGTGGTCGAATCGGGAAGCGCTCACGACATCTTCGAGACACCGAAGTCCGCATACACCCGCGCCCTGATGGCTGCGGTCAGCGACACCGGCGGGGCATGGGCACGGCCCGGACAGGATCCGGCGGGCTGAATTCTGGAGGAAATGGGATGGACGCCTCCCACCCCTTGATGCTCGAGGTGTGGAGGGATGAGTGGATCCTCACGGGCCGACGGCATCTAAAGTGCCAAAGGGGAAGAGCAAGCTCTTCACAGGCAAACCGGAGGATCCGAGATGGAGACTAACAGAACTGTCGTCGGGGTGGATACGGCGAAGCGAGTGTTCCAGCTGCACTGGGTTGACATGGAGACGGGGGAGATCGTGGATCTGAAGCTGATGCGGACGAAGTTCCTGGATCACTTCGCCGGGCGCGCGCCCTGCGTGGTGGCGATGGAGGCCTGTGGCGGCTCGCAGCACTGGGCGCGCCGGCTTCGGGATCTCGGCCACGAGCCTTTGCTGTTGCCGGCCAAGGCGGTGCGTCCCTTCGTGATTGGCAACAAGAACGATGCGCACGACGCGCGGGCGATCTGGAGGGCGGTGCACCTGCCGGGGGTGAAGACGGTTGCGGTCAAGAGCGAGGAGCAGCAGGCGGTTCTGGCGCTGCACCGCATGCGCCAGCAGCTGGTGAAGTTCCGCACGGCGCAGATCAACGGTCTGCGCGGTCTTCTGACGGAGTATGGCGAGGTGATGCCGCAGGGCCGGGCCGGCATGCGCCGTGACATGGCCGGGATCCTGGAGCGGGTGTCGGAGCGTCTGCCGGCGATGGTGATCGAGACGCTGGGCGAGCAGTGGTCGCGGATCGACCGGCTTGACGAGGAGATCGGCGAGATCGAGCGGCGGATCGGCGTGTGGCACCGCGGCCATGCCGACAGCAGGCGGATCGCGGGAATCCCCGGCGTCGGCGTGCTGACCGCGACGGCTCTTGTCGCCGCGATGGGCGATCCCGCGGCCTTCAGGTCGGGCCGCGAGTTCGCGGCCTGGCTCGGCCTGGTGCCGCGACACGACGGCACGGGAGGACGGGTCCGCATGCTTGGCATCTCCAAGCGTGGAGACAGGTATCTGCGATGCCTGCTGATCCACGGCGCCCGTTCCGTGCTCACCAGCGCCAAGGCGCCGCCAGCATGGGCGGTGCGGCTGGCCGAGCGGCGATCGCCCAACGTGGCCACAGTCGCTCTGGCCAACAAGACGGCGCGCACGGTCTGGGCCCTTCTGGCTCATGACCGGGCGTACCAGGCGAACTTCGTCAGTCAGGCGGCATAGCCGCGGCTGACGACGGGACAACCAACAAGAGGAGGTGGCTGCCAAAAGGTTGCGCAAGGTACGACACGGAGTGATGGCAACAGGTCAGACCGCGATCCGCCAAGCCTGCATGATGCTCAGGGCGAAAAGCCCACCAAGGAAATGAGGCGAGGATCGGCAGATTCCATCAGGGCCAGCAGGGAGAAGTCCCCGCATCAACAGGCCGGATACAAAACTGCAATCTGCCTGCCCGTCACAACCAAATCGGTCCTTGCGTTCCGGGAGGCGTCCATACAAAGCACCATGGCACTTCTCTACATGAGCGGACACAGCGACGGTCCGGTGTGGGAGGCATGTCTCGCTCCCCATTTTCCCGGCCTTGATTTTCGCATCCACCCTGACAGCGGTTCGCCCGAAGACATCGATGCCGCCCTGGTCTGGAATCATCCTCTTGACGATCTGGCGCGCTTTCCCCGCCTCAGGCTCGTCATGTCCCTTGGTGCCGGCGTCGACCATATCATGGCGTCACGACATCTCGTTCCCGATGGCGTCGTCCTGACACGCATTGTCGACCCCGCCATGACCGCGCAGATGACCGGCTGGTGCGTGATGGTGATGCTCGACCACCTGCGCCGCATGGAAGACTACCGCCGGCTCCACCGGGAGCGCCGCTACGAGGAGCTCGAGGTGCCGCTGCCGCGTGATGTCACGGTAGGTATCCTGGGACTCGGCGTGCTCGGCGGGGACTGTGCCCGTGTCATCACGGCGATGGGCCATCAGGTCAGGGGATGGAGCAGGTCACCGCGCCACGTCGAAGGCGTGACCTGCCATTCGGGAATGCAGGCACTCGAGGATTTTCTCGGCGCCTGTGACGTCGTGATATGCCTGTTGCCGCTCACCGGGGAAACCGAAGGCATCCTGAATGCCCGCACAATGTCCCGGATGAAACAGGGAGCCTTTCTCATCAATGCCGCACGGGGTGGCCATGTCGTGGAGGAGGATCTGGTTCGGGCGATCGACGATGGCCGTCTCGCCGGCGCCGCGCTCGACGTCCAGCGCCAGGAACCCATGCCTGACGACCATCCGTTCTGGTATCACCCGAAGATCATGACCTTTCCGCACATCGCGGCCCTGACCGTGCCGGAGACCAGCGCTCCCCAGATTGCCGAGAACTTTCGGCGACTGCGTACCGGCGAGCCCTTCATCAATGTCGTGGATCTTGAACGCGGCTACTGAGCGGGAGAAGGATCCGCTATCGGGACATCTGAGAGATCGAGTCCGGCTTCGATGTAGTAGGCGGCCGCGCCGGGGTGAAGCGGCACGGCGGCGCCGAGCAGTGCATTGGAGAGCTTCATCTGTCGCGCCGCGGGATGCCCCGAGGCAAGCTGCTCGCTGTTGTTGGCGTGCCAAAGCGCCCGCGTGATCCGATAGACCAGATCCCCGGGCGCGGCTTGTGTCACGATCCACTGCACTCCGATCGCCAGGGTGGTGACATGGGAGAGACCCGGATAGGACCCTTCCGGAACCACCGACAGGGAAAAGAAGGGATGGCCGACGAGAAGGCCAAGCGCATGTTCCGCAGGAATCGGCAAGAGATCGGCGATCCCTTCCTCGACAAGGTCGAACACGGAATTGGCGGGATATCCGGCAATGACGAAGAGCCCGTCGAGGTCACCCGCTCTCATCATGGAGACGGCAGGGCCGTGCTTGATGTAGCGAACATCGAGATCGACATCGCTGAGACCGTAGGCGTCGAGGATGATCCTCGCGGCGACCAGCGTTCCCGACCCCTCGACATCCAGTGATATCCGCTTGCCGGCCAGGTCCGGAATCGCCGTGATGCCGGCATCGCGCCTGACGACGATGTGGATGACCTCGGGATAAAGGCTGCCGATCAACCGCAGCTGCCGCCGCGGTGCGCTGCCGGCAAAGATGCCGGTCCCCGTGTAGGCCCAATAGACGACATCCGACTGGGAAAACCCCGATTCCACTTCGCCCGAGGCGACCGATCCGATGTTCTCGACAGCGCCTTCCGACGACAGGGCCGTCGCCAGGAGTCCGGGCACACAACTGCCGCCATCCTCTTCGCAGTCCGGCCCACCCGGCGGACCGGAAATCACCGTGGCCACGAGTGCCCCTACCGGATAGAAGGTCCCGGCTGTGCCGCCGGTTGCAATGCGGAAGAATGTCAGTTCGGTATCGGCCAGAAGTCCTGACGGCACCAGCGCCGCCACGACGCCACCGGCTCCCGCAGCCAGTGCCGATCGGCGCGGCATTCCCGATACCGGCTTGACCATCACCCGTTTCCCTCTTGCCGACAGACGCCCTGCCAACTCCTCCTCACTCTACGATAGCAGACCTTCCACGTCATGCCGTCCCCAACGAGCAACCCGCACGGCGCCTGGCGTCAATATTGTGTTCCCCGCAACGGGACAGTGGCCGTCGGGAACGGCGTCGGGGTCTGCACCTCTCCCTCGCCACAGGTCGGTGACGTCGGTCGCGGTTACAGGTTCGCTTCATCAACAACACCGGTTCAAGGCTGCGCGCCGAGAGTTGTCAATAGGCGATTCATGAACCACTCGAACTGCTGTTGTCAGGTGAATTGGCGAGTTCCAACCACATCCCGTGAGGGCAAGGTATGGTATAAACGAGACTCTATTTGCCGTCTCTCGCAATCACGTCAAATCGTCTTTCATCAGCCGCGCCAGGTGCGCTTCGATGTTCATCCGCTCGTGGAAGATCTCGACGACTTCCAGCGTCTCCGGCCTCTCACGGAGGATCAGGTAGTGCGAGCCTTCGCGACAATAGAACAGGTCCGAGGATTCGCGCACGCCACGCATCAGCAGGTCACAAGGCCGCGCCTTGGGACCCTCGCCGATGGCAAGCGCCTGCACCTGGAGGTGGTCCACGAGTGGCGCTGCATACGCCTCGGCCTGCGTCTCGCCGAATCGATCAACAGTCCAGGCGAGAATGTCGGCCAGCCGATCAAGCGCAGCAGGTGCGAATACGACTGACTTCATCTCTCACCGCGACGGCGCTTCGCCTCCTCGAGCAGGCCGCTGATCACAGAGGTCGGCGCACCGCCACGGCCTTCGCCGCGGTCGAGTTGATCGAGCCCTGATCCGATCCGTGCGCGGATTTCAGTCAATTGATCCTTGTGCTTGCGGTGCTGGAGTTCGCGCAGCGCGTCGCGCATCACCTCGCTCGCGTTGTTGTAGGCGCCACTCGCCACCAGCTCGTCGACGAAGCGGGTGAGCTCCTGCGTGAGCGCAACGTTTCGGGCATGACTTGCCGGCATGTTCGAACTCCCTGTCGGCTTGCCTTCACCTTACCTCTGGGTGCCATAGTTTGTCACCTTGTCCGGACATTCGGTGCTCTTGGTCCAGACCGCAATCTTGAGTGCAGATCCACATCCCAGCGTCAATGATCGGTGGAATGTCACCACACCGACCCGAGTGTCGGTGTCGATGACCAACGAGCACGTGGTGTCGGGCGGCGGGGAACGCTTGATCGATGCGGTTGAAGAGGCTGGCATCAGGTTCAATCATGCTGCGGCAAGGGGTGCGACAGCGACACCTGAAGAGGCGTGAACCGGAGGCGCGGCATGACGACGGCAGGCAGCAAACGGCGTTCCCGACGGCGCAGTGGAACATCCTCCTCCAGCTCGGCACCGGTGACACCGGCAAGGCGGCGCCTGCCTGCCTTCGAACCCTTTGGCGAGGACGTGCTCGAAGCCATCGAGAGACAGGCGGACTGGATTCTCGACACCGTCGGCGTTGACTTTCGCGGGGATGACGTCGCCCTGGCACTCTTTCGGTCGGCCGGGGCGCGTGTCGAGAACCAGCGTGTCAGGATGGAACCGGGTCAGGCCCGCGCACTGTGCGCGTCGGCGCCCGAGACCTTCGTGCTTCACGCACGCAATCGTGAACGAAGCGTCACGCTGGGCGGCGATCACGTGGTGCTGATGCCAGGCTACGGTTCGCCCTTCGTCACCGATCTTGACCGAGGGCGGCGCTATGCCTCGCTCGAGGATTTCAGGAACCTCGTCCGCCTCACGTTCATGACGCCGTGGCTCGGTCACTCCGGCGGCACGGTGTGCGAACCCGTCGATATCCCCGTCAACAAGCGCCATCTCGACATGGTGCTGGCCCACCTCACGCTCTCCGACAAGCCTTTCATGGGGGCGGTGACGACGCCGCAGCGGGCGCGTGATTCGATCGATATGGCCCGGATCGTGTTCTCACCACAGGTGCTTGAGCAAAACGCGGTCATCCAGGCCAACATCAATGTCAACTCGCCGCTGGTCTACGACGCCACCATGTCGGGAGCCCTCAGGGTCTATGCAGGGGCCAACCAGTGTGTCGCGGTCTCTCCGTCGGTCATCGGCGGCGCCATGGGCCCGCTTACCCCTGCGGCGATCTGCGCCCAGACGCTGGCGGAAGGCATGGCGGGCATCGCGCTTGCCCAGCTTGTCCGCCCCGGCTGCCCCTGCGTCTTCGGAAGTTTCCACGCCACCATGAACCTGAAGTCGGGAGCGCTCACCTTTGGCACGCCCGAGGGCAATCTCGTGACATTCGCCCTGGCACAACTCGGCCGCAGGCTTCGCGTTCCCGTGCGTTCCGGCGGTGGCCAGATCACGGCTTCCAATACGCCTGACGGACAGGCGATGCAGGACAGCACCAGCGCCATGTGGGCCACGATGATTTCCGGTGCCCACCAGATCTGGCATGCCGCAGGATGGCTCGAGGCCGGACTCACCATGTCCTACGAGAAGTTCGTCATGGATGTCGATCACTGCGGCATGATGCTCCGCATGCTCCAGGGATTCCGCGCCGAATCCGAGGACCTCGCAGCCGACGCCTATCTCGAGGCGGCCCCGGGTCAGAACCACCTCGCGACGGCCCACACACTGCGCCGCTACCGGAACGCGAACTTCATGCCCGTGATACCGGAGCCGGGCTCCTGGGAAGCCTGGTCCGGTGACGGATCGCGACACGTGGAGGAACGGGCCAACACCGTGTGGAAGACGATGCTTGAGTCCTTCGAGGCGCCAGCGATCGACGATGCGGTCGCAGAGGCCCTCAACGATTTCGTCGCCCGGCGCAAGGCATCGATGGAGGATGCCTGGTACTGACATCGGGCACGTGTCCCAGACACAGGGGCCCCTGCCTACAGGAAGATGAAGCCGGCGGCTCCGGCGAGCAACACAACCGCCCAGGGGGGCGTCTTCCAGGCTGCGAGCGCCAAGAAGGAGGCTGCGGCGATGGCGGTCGCGAGAGGCGAGATGAGACCGGCAGAGAGGATCGGGTCATAGAACACCGCAGCAAGCAGTCCCACGACCGCCGCGTTGACGCCGGCAAAGGCGCGCCGGGACGGGGGTGCACGGCGCAAGTGTCCCTGAAAGTGCAGGCCGCTGACAATGAGGAGTGCCGAGGGGAAGAAAATCGCCAACAACGCCATGAGCGCTGCCAATGCAGACGGTGGCGTCTCCATCACGGCGCCAAGGTAGGCAGCGAATGTGAACAATGGCCCGGGAACCGCCTGCGCTGCGCCGTATCCGGCAAGAAAGGCCTCGCGATCGACCATGCCGGTGTCCACTACCTCGGCCTCGAGAAGGGGCAAGACGACATGCCCGCCGCCGAAGACCATCGAACCCGCGCGATAGAAGGCATCGATGAGAGGCCATGGGCCGTCAACGATGAGACCGGATACCACTGGAAGTGCCGCCAGGAGAAGGAAGAAGACAAGCAGGGCCAGGATGGCAGCCGTGCGGCCGACGGGTACCGCCATCAACTCTTCCCCGTCCGGCGCCGTCTCATCGCGCAACCAGGCAAGACCGGCAAGCCCTCCCCCGACGATGACCATCAGCTGCCCGATGGCGAAGGGAATCAACATGGCGCCAATCATGCCGGCGACTGCAATCGTGGCCCTCTTGCGGTCCGGCGCCAGACTGCGCGCCATGCCGATGAGGGCGTGGGCCACAACGGCGACTGCGGCGGCCTTCAATCCGTGTATCCAGCCGGTACCCAGAGCCGCTTCGAGCTCGCCGGCCCCGAAGGCGAAAGCGGTGAGAAGCAGTGCTGAAGGGAGCGTGAATCCGAGCCACGCCGCCAACAATCCGCCGTAACCGGCGCGCATGAGTCCGATCGCCATGCCAACCTGACTCGAGGCGGGGCCGGGAAGAAGCTGCCCCAGGGCGACCACATCGCCATATGCCCTGTCGCTCATCCATTGGAGCCGCACGACAAAGGCCTCGCGAAAGTAGCTAAGATGGGCCACGGGCCCTCCGAAAGAAGTGAGACCCAGAACGAGAAAGACGCGAAAGACCTCAAACGGTGAACCGCGCTTCCTTCCGGACGTCATGCGTCCCCACAGGCCCGGGCGGCGCGCTTGCCGGAAAGAACAGCTCCCTCGATCGTCGCCGGAAGACCCGTATCCGTCCAGTCACCGGCCAGGTACATGTTGGCGAACGAGGTACGGGTTGCGGGACGCATGGCGATGGTGTCGGGATCCTGCGAAATCGTCGCACGACGCTCCTTGATGACACGCCAGGGTGGCAACGTCTCCGGATCGGAATCGAGAACCGCAGCCACGTCACGCCATGCCGTCATCGCGATATCATCCAGTGCCCGGCGAATCATGTCGTTTGCCGCACTGACCGTGACGGAAACAACCTGGTCCCGTACAAAGATCCACTGGGCCATGCCTCCGATCAATCCGACAAAGGGTTGGCCACCGGGAAGCACGGCTGGCCCGGGCAGGCGAAAGTGGACATTGACGATCCCCTGATGCTTGCGCGGGACCTCGAGGCCTGTCACGAGATCACCGGCGACCGACGCAGGCAGGGCAAGGATCACGCTGTCTCCCTCCAACAGGGTGATGCTGGTCGAGGCAAAGTCCAGCCTCTCCACCCTGCCGGCTGACGTCTGCAAGGCGCCAAGCCGGCTGGAAAGCCTGATGTCGACTCCCTTCGACGCGAGGTATCCCAGCGCCGGATCAATGAAGGTGGCTGAGAGCGAGTGTGAGGCGACGAGAGGACGGCAACAGGACTCTCCCTTCATGAGCGTTCTCCGGAGTGCCTGGCGCAACAGTCCCGCCGAAGCTTCCTCGAGCGGCGTGTTGAGAACCGCGACGGTGAGAGGTTCCCAGAAGCACGTCACGAGCCTTCCCGATCGTCCCACGCACTCTCCCACCGTCCGGCTTTCACCGGCGGTGATGACAGAAAGTGCGGAGAGATACTGAACCGGCGTAGTAAGCGGAACACGGCGTCGTGGATCGAGAATCCACCACGGTATCCGTCCCCCGCCAGGCCGCACGGTCCACTGTCGTGCATCGCGCACGTCAACAAAGGGATACGCGGCAGGCACCGGTCCCGTGACCCGGTCAGCCGCACCAATGGTATCGAGGTACAGGAGGGTGTGACGGTTGCCGGTCATCAACAGATGATTGCCATTGTCAATCCGGCACTCGAGCCGGGAATCAAGAAGAGACCGGCATCGTCCCCCAGCCTGTGCGGCTGCCTCGTGGAGCACCACGCGCTTTCCGTTGCCCGCCAGACACACGGCGGCTGAGAGACCCGCGAGGCCGGCACCGACAATGTGAACAACGGGCACAGGGCCTGGCCTTCAGAGGAGCCCGTATCTAAGTGCAAGCCATACCAGACGCACCTTAGGTGGCTTCACCGGAACATCGAGTCGAGTCCAGCCCCGCTGCTCCAGGAGATCGAGGATCTCGCTGTAGACCTTCATCATGGCCACGATAGGCCTGATCCGGCGCCGGCCGATCTCGCTCAGAAGCCGGTCCGCCTCCGTGTAGTGGCGCCGCGCCATCGACGCCAGTTCGGCGCAGACGCCAGCAAAGGCCGGGTGTTTCAGGACCTCGCCCGGACAAGCAGCCCCGATACCGTGCCTCGTCAGGATATCCCTGGGGACGTACAGTCTGCCCTCCTTTGCGTCGTCCTCAAGATCACGCAGGATGTTCGTGATCTGGAACGCGTTTCCCATGGTCTGTGCCATGACCGGTCCCGGGTGTCCGGTAATGCCGAAGACATGGATGATCAGTACACCGACTGCTCCTGCGACACGGCGGCAGTAGGCGAAAAGATCTTCCGTTGCGGGCATCTCCACTCCCGGAGCAATATCTGTTTCCATGCCGTCGATGATCGCCAGGAACTCCTCCCTGGGGAGTTCAAAGCGCCTGACGGCCTGATCAAGCGCACGAGCGGTCGGCATGGTGGGAGAACCGCCATAGAGTCGGCCGATCTCCTCGCGCCATGCGTCGAGAGCGGCCTTCCTGGATGCCACGTCGTCGCCCGGGGTGTCCGCGATGTCATCGACTTCCCGGCAGAAGGCATAGATTGCGTACATGGCCCGCCGGCGCTCCGGCGCAATCACCTTCATGCTCCACAGGAATGACGTGCCGGAACGCGCGATGATACCGTTGACATGTTCCCAGGGGTCGTCGGTCACGACAGTCTCGGTAGTCAGAGTATGCGACTCACGAACTGCCCCTCGCCTTCTGGTGCTCCTCCACACCCACTGCCGCGAGGACCGTGGAGACAATTCCCGACGCATCGAGCCCCGCCTGGCGCACCTGATTCTCGGGCGCATCCTGGTCGAGGAAGGCATCGGGCATGATCACCGGTCTGAAAGTAAGGCCGGAATCAAAATGGCCTCCACCGGCAAGGACATGCATGACCTGAGTGGCAAAGCCGCCGATCGAACCCTCCTCCACCGTCACGAGAACCTCGTGGTTGGTCGCCAGACGCATGATCAGTTCGCCATCGACTGGCTTGGCGAAACGTGCATCGGCAACCGTTGTCGAAAGCCCCCTGGCATCCAGCACCACTGCCGCTTCCAGCGCGTCCTGCAACCGGGAACCATAGGAAAGGAGCGCAACGCGGGTGCCTTCGCGCAAGATCCGGCCGCGCCCGATCTCGAGAGGTTCGCCCCGTTCCGGCATGGGTGCTCCGATCCCTGAGCCACGTGGATAGCGAAATGCGCTCGGACAATCGTCGATGGCCACGGCCGTTGCCACCATGTGCACAAGTTCCGCCTCATCAGCCGGCGCCATGACAACCATGCCCGGCAGACAGCCCATATAGGCAATGTCGAAGGCGCCACAGTGGGTTTGACCGTCCGCGCCCACAAATCCGGCACGGTCCATGGCAAAGCGCACCGGCAGACTCTGGATAGCCACGTCGTGGACGATCTGGTCGAACGCCCGCTGGAGGAAAGTCGAGTAGATGGCCGCGAAGGGTTTCATGCCTTCGGCCGCCAGCCCCGCAGCAAAGGTGACCGCGTGCTGTTCGGCCAGTCCGACATCAAAGGTGCGCTCGGGAAACACGTCGCCAAATCGGTCAACGCCGGTCCCTGACGGCATTGCCGCCGTGATCGCCACGATCGAATCGTCGCGCCGCGCCTCGCTGATCAGACTGTCGGCGAACACCTTCGTCCAGCTCGGCTTGTTGCTGGTGCTCTTGGCGATCTCGCCGGTCGCCACATCGAACTTGCCGACCCCGTGATACCGGTCGCTCGACCCTTCCGCCGGTGCATAGCCCTTTCCCTTTCGGGTGATGGCATGGATGAGAACCGGTCCCTCGCTTGTATCGTCGCGAACATTACGCAGCACGGGGATCAGGTGGTCCAGGTTGTGACCGTCTATGGGCCCGACATAGAAGAAGCCGAGTTCCTCGAACAGCGTGCCTCCGGTCAGCATCCCTCGCACATAGCTTTCCGCCCTGTGTGCTGTTTTCCTGACGGTATCGGGAAACCGATCCGAAACCTGCAGGCCGATTTCGCGCAGGGACCGGTAGGACTTCGACGAGATGAGCCGCGAAAGGTAGGCCGACAGCGCGCCAACGGGCGGGGCGATCGACATGTCGTTGTCATTCAGGATGACGATCAGTTTGCTGGCGCTCGCACCGGCATTGTTGAGGCCCTCGAACGACATGCCCCCGGTCATGGCACCGTCGCCGATGACGGCGACCACCCTGTTGGACTTCTCCTGGAGGTCCCGCGCCACGGAGAACCCGAGAGCCGCCGATATCGACGTTGACGCGTGTGCTGCGCCGAACGGATCGTACTCGCTCTCCGAACGCTTCGTGAATCCTGACAGGCCGCCTCCCTTGCGCAGGGTGCGGATCCGGTCCCGTCGTCCGGTCAGGATCTTGTGGGGGTACACCTGATGGCCGACATCCCAGATGATCCGGTCGTCAGGCGTGTCGAAGAGATAGTGGAGCGCCACGGTCAGTTCGACCACCCCGAGACCTGCGCCAAGATGGCCTCCGGTGACCGACACCGCATCGATGGTCTCTGCCCGCAACTCGTCGGCGATCTGCCCGAGCGCATCGACGGGCAGTTTCCTGAGGTCGCCTGGAACCCTGATCGTGTCGAGAAGAGGAGTGTCAGCCACCATCCGATCTCCCGGAAATGAGGGAGATACTACAGGATCGGGTCACTGCACGCCACTTGCGGTGCCAGTCACGTCGCCGGTTTGCCGGATGGCGGTGGAGCATTGACCCCCAGTCCTCGACAACCGGGGGCCGGTAGTCCGATCCGGACCGGTCAGCCCAGTTGCTCGATCATGGTCTCCGCACTGGTCGAGGAAAAGCCGTCTTCGTCTACATTGACCTGCTTGACCACGCCATCCTCGACGAGGATCGAGAACCGCTTCCCGCGCATGCCGAAGGCAACTCCGGAGAGATCGAGTTCCAGCCCCAGCGCCCTCGAGTAGTCGGCATTGCCGTCGGCCAGCATGAGGACACTGTCTCCGACCCCCTGGTGTTCACCCCAGGCTCCCATGACAAAGGCGTCGTTGACCGCCATGCAGGCAATGGTGTCCACGCCCTTGCCCCTGATCGTGTCGGCATGGGTGACAAACCCTGGCAGGTGTTCGTTCGAGCAGGTGGGGGTAAAGGCGCCGGGAACGGAGAAGAGAACCACCCTCTTCCCGGCAAAGAGTTCGTCGGTCGAGACCGGTGCCGGACCGCCCGCCGTCATGGTGTGAAGTGTTCCCGATGGCATGTTGTCGCCGACACTGATCGTCATGGTCTCTTTCCTTTCGCCCGGGTTGGGTGATCTGTGCCGTGGTATATGGACCGACCGGCATCCTTCCTCAACCCCTCCTGGTCCGTTGATGCAAAAGTCCGCGGCAACGGCTATGATGAACCCCGGCCGTGGACATGGATTCATGAACGAACCAATGGACGACGACAGCCAGCTCGAAGGACGCTGCCTGATTGCCATGCCGACGATCGGTGATCCGCGATTTGAACGGACCGTGATCTACATGTGCTCCCACAGCGACAAGGGTGCGATGGGGCTGGTCGTCAACAAGTCACTGGAGAGCATCACCGTCGACGATGTCGTCGAACGCCTCGGTCTCGATCCAGGCGACAGCGGCGATGGAATCCGCGTGCACTTCGGCGGTCCCGTGGAGACAGGACGGGGTTTTGTGCTGCATTCCGACGACTACGTGCGTGACGGAACGTTGCAGATTTCAGGGGGCATTGCTCTCACCGCCACTGTCGATGTCCTCAAGGCGATGATCCGGGGGGACGGCCCCCGCAACAGCCTGCTCGCTCTCGGCTACGCCGGGTGGGCGCCAGGCCAGCTCGATGCCGAAATCCAGAACAATGGCTGGCTGGTCTGTGACGCTGACCCCGAGCTTCTCTTCGACAGCGACCTCGATGGCAAGTGGACGGGGGCGCTGACGAAACTCGGCATCGACCCGGCCATGCTGGCCACCGACGTGGGCGGCACGGGCAAGCCGAACTGACCCATCCTCTCGAGGTCATCCGTACCATCCGACGGCTGCATTTCGAAGCCTGCAATGCCGTCCGTCCGCACCTGATCGAAGCCAAACCTCCTGGTGGCTGCCAGGTGCGCATCACCTGCGCCCGCGCGAGACCATCGCCACTCCGACCACCGCCACCATCATGCCGACAATGGCCAGTGCGGCAAGGGATTCGTCAAAGAAGAGCCAGCCCATCACTGCGGTGGTCGGCGGGCTGAGATAGATCAGGCTGGTTCCCCTGGTTGCGGCTCCACGGGTCACGAGAGAGTAGAAGACCATCATGGCGATGACCGAGAGGACCACGGCCGACCACAGGAGGGCAAACAGGTACTCTCCGGTCCACGACACTTCCATGGTCTCGAAGGTGGCGGCCAGGGCAAGGATCACCACGCAACTGGCGGTGTTCTGAATCGCCACCGTCGTACGCAGATCGAAGACCGCACAGAACTTCTTCTGGTAAAGAGTGCCGGTCGTGATCGCCGCAAGTCCCACGAGTCCGAGCACATAGCCGAACCAGACGGCCTCGCCGAGGACGATTCTCTCCGCCACGACCAGGCTCAGACCGCCAAATCCCAGCGCCAGACCAAGCCATTGAAAGCGACTCACCGACTCGCGGAGAAACGGCTCTGCCAGCGCCCCGGTGACCAACGGCTGCAGCCCGACGATCAGTGCCATGACGCCGATGGAGACCCCGAGATAGATGCCGCAATAGACACCGATCAGGTAGAGGCTCTGCACCAACAGACCGGCAACCGCGATGTGACCGTAGTCGCGCAGGCGCCGTGGCCATGAGGTGCGCAGGACCAGACAAAGCACGAGAAGGAGCACGCTGGCGATGACAAATCGCGTGCCCAGGAATGTCAGGGGTTCGGCGTATGGGGAGCCGAACTTCGCGGCAACGAACCCGGTCGCCCAGAACAGGACGAACACCACCGCAAGCGAGGCAAACATCAACGGCGAGAGCGGGCCAGGATGAGCGTTCGACATCACGATCCCCAATTCGCCATCACGCACGGGGTCCGCTCGGTATCATGACAGGTGTCCCGTCTTGCCACGGCGCCCGGGGAACCCCGGTCGTCACAGGAAGCGCACAACCCGCTTGTCCGGTCGGGGTGGCGCTACAGTCACCGCACTCCCCCGAACGGGAAGCACTGCCGGACGACACATGCCCCGTTGTCCCACCCCATTTCAGGCAGAAGCGTGCACAAGGCCCGACCCGAGGACGACGGCGGGCCGGGCCATTCCGCCCTGTCAGCACTATCATGATTCGACGGGAAGACTGACCGGACGATCCGCGCTCCGGACTCGCGGGCCTATGGCGCGACACCGGGGTCCGGGATCGAATGCACGATCCTGCCGTTCATCATCGTCAGCTTGACACGTGCCTCAAGTAGCGAGGCCGGCCCCAGGGCCAGGACGTCGCGATCGAGCACGGCAACATCCGCGGCGAATCCGGGCTTCAGCACACCTGTCGCGTGGTCGAGCCATGCAGCCCAGGCCGATTCTCGGGTGCCGTGGACGATGGCCTCTTCGAGCGGCAGCGCCCAGTCGGGTCGAAGGGCCGGCAGGGTCTCGTCAACCGGCGACTTGCGGGTTGAGGCGATGTACATGTTGGGGAGCGACCAGTGCGGGGTGGTCGGCGCATCCGTGCCGAAGGCGAGAACTGAGCCCGCCGCGACATGCAGGGGCCAGGCAAAACCATGATTGGCTCGTTCCGGACCGATCATCGTAATCCAGTTCTGAAGATAGGCCGGATCCATGTGCACCGGCTGCATAGACGCCGTAATGCCGAGCCGGCCCATACGTTCGATGTCCTCCTGGCGGACGTATTCCAGGTGCTCTATGCGATGGCGACTTCCGGTTGTTCCGTTGATCCGCATGGCCCTTTCCATGGCATCGACGGTGTTCCGGATCGCCTTGTCGCCCACGGCGTGAACGGCAATCTGCAACCCGGCGGCGTCTGCCGCCTCGACAACCGGGTCGAGCGCCTCGGGCGGCCAGATCGGATCGGAGTTCGTCCCGTTCGTGTATGGTTTGCTGAGTGCGGCCGTGCAGGCATCGATCGAGCCGTCCGCGATCACCTTGACACCACCGACACGAAGCCAGTCTCCCTGGTACTCCCGGGCGAGTTCGGCGGCCCTCTTCACCAGGGCGAGTTCTTCAGCAGTATCGCCCTTGCGCCAGATGATCATGTGGGCCACGACCCGTACGGTCAGCCTGCCTGCCGCCCGCAACCTGGCAATGGACTCGAGCGCCTCCTCCTCGAGCGCCATCTCCACCACCGTGGTGATGCCCGCCCGCGCAAAGGCCTCGAGCGCCGTGGAGACATAGCCATCCCGCACCTCGTCATCAACCTGTGCAAGAAGTGGTGCCACCAGCGCGAAACTGGCGCTTTCCAGCAAATGGCCGGTGGCTTCACCTGTTTCAGGGTCACGGGCGATGGTCCCGCCGGCAGGATCCGGCGTGTCGTCGTCGATGCCGAGTTCCTCGAGCGCAGCGGAATTGACCCAGCAGGAGTGAAAGTCAAAGGCCTCGAGATACACCGGCCGATCAGGGACGACCGCATCCAGCATCTCCTTGGTGGGCCTGTTGTCCGGCAACACCGAGTGCACCCAGTCAGTCCCGAGGACGCGCGGCTCATGCGGGTTGTCGTCGGCCCACTCCTTCACCCGGCGCTGGATCTCTTCGACGCTCGTGGCGTCGCGAAGATACGCCTTGAGCATGGAAGAGCCCGTCAGGGTGATGTGCACATGACCATCGACAAAGCCTGGCAAAACGAGACCACCGTCGACGTCGATGTGCCCGGCACCGTCACCTGCCACGGCAGCCGCGGCCTCCGCTCCACCCACGAAGACGATCCGGTCGCCGTCAATGACAACAGCCTCTGCCCAGGGGTTGTCCGGGTCCGAGGTGAAGACGCGCCCGCCTGTGAACATACGCCTTGCGTTCGTCATGTGTTCGCCTTCCTGTCGCAGGCCGCCAACTTGAGGAGTGTCAACATCGCCGCATCCTGGCATCGCGGCTGATACTCCATCAGGAAGCAGGCGTCGTGGTGGCTTCCACGAACGCCTCGGCGACTTCCAGATAGCGATCCACATCGGTCTCGTCATGGGCAAAGGAGCACGCCGGTCCCGCTGTATCAAGCGCTTCCCATATCCCCCGGTTGGCCATGAACACGCGTCGTGAATTGGAGAAGAAAATGTCCATCGTCGCCGCGGATTCCCCTGTATTGCGTGGCAGTTCCGGACCGAGCACCCAGCCGCAGCGGCCACCGATCTGTGGAGCCCGCCAGTCGAGTTTCCGCCCTGCAAAGATCGCCTCGAGGCCTGCGGCGAGCCTTCTGCCGAGCAATTCGTTGCGGTCGTATGCTTCAGGCGTCAAGCACTGCTCCAGCGTGGCACGCGCAGCCGCAAGGACCAGCGCATTCGCGTAGGTGGTACCGCCCGTCACAAGGGCCGCACCGTCACTTTCCAGCGGCGACGGCGGCTTCGCGTGACGCTCCAGGACGCGGGCCTGCTCTGCGGTCATGCCGTAGGCGGCGAAGGGGACGCCGCTGCCAAGCCCCTTGCCCAGCGTGACGACGTCAGGCGAAAGCTGCCAGGCGTTCGTCAGCCCGCCGTACGCGAAGGAGTGTGTGTGCGCCTCGTCGATGACCAGCAAGGCGCCGGCGGAGCGGATGAGTGTCCGGGCCTGCGTCCAGAAGTCATCGTCGGGAAAGATGAGATTGAAATTGGTCAGCATGGGTTCGCTGAGAACGCACGCGACGTCACCTCCCGCGAGTGTTGCCTCGAGCGCGGCGAGATCGTTAAACGGAATCGTCACCTCCCCCCGGGGGGCGTTGGCAGTACGTCCCGGCACGGCGGCCTTCGGACCGTCGCCATCATGTCGTCCCAGGACATCATCGATGTCACCGTGGTACTTTCCTTCGAACATGAGCACGCGTTCGCGTCCCGTGCTGACCCGTGCCAGGCGAATGGCCTCCGCATTCGCATTGGAGACGGCGCCCGTGAACTGCCAGAAGGGCAGGCCCACGCGCCGGGCGAGATTCTCGGCCACCACGATGCTGTCCTCGGATGGCAACAGGAAGGATGAACCCCGGGCCGCCTGGTCACTCAACGCCTCGGTGACCTGCGGCGGGGCAAATCCGACAAAGCTCGCGACATCGACCTGGTTCATGTCCAGGTAGCGGTGGCCGTCCACATCCTCAAAGGACGCCCCGTCACCGGACACCGGATAAATCGTCGGGTGTTCGTAGAGCCCCGTCATCCACGACATCGGCACACCGCCCGGCATGGATGCACGGCCACGTTCCAGCAGTTCGCGCGACCGCGGGCGGCGACGTACGAACTCCGCGTCCTCGTGCTCACGAAGAGTGCGCAACCTGGCCGAATCGATCCTGTCCAATGACATGTCATCCTCTCTCGGACGACGCGGGGATCCTGCCCGGTGTCGTCACCGCATCAATGCTGCGTCTCGCCACGATCCCCGCCCGAGAATGGGGAGCGCGCGCATCGCGCGACAGTCACCCTGCAGACGCCATAGTGACATGGAACTCCCGTGGTCAAGCCCGGGAAGAAGAGCCGTCGATGAGCACCTGAATGACCGGACCGGAACACCGTGCGCCCCGGCCCGGTCAGAAAGACGCGATCGGCCTCAGAAGCCTGCCTTCACTTCATCGAACAGGCGAATGTAGTTTTCCAGGACATCCCCGTCCATGGCGGCAAAGAAGATCCCGTTGTCGAGCAGAGCCTCCGGTGTACTCAGTCCGAGATCCGCAAGCGTGTCGTCTGATACCAGATCAAAGGCCTTCGTGTTGGCGTGTCCGAAGCCGAAGTTCTCGATCTCAAATGCGCCGGCCTCCGGGCTCGTCATTGCATTGACGAGGTCGTAGGCGGCATCAACGTCCTTCGTTCCGGGGTGGATCGTGAGCCCACATACCCATGTGAAGATTCCCTCCTTGGGAACGCCAAGCTCGATCGGCACGCCCTGGGCGCGCAAACGCACGTACGAATCGTTCCAGCCGTAGGCTGCAACCAGTTCACCCGAGGCCAGGGCCTGGTCGATCTCCGACACATCACCCCAGTAGAAGCGCAGGTTCTCGCGCTGCTTTTCCAGCAACGGCCTCGTGGACAGAAGCTCCTCATCGGTCATGTTGAAGATGTCGTCGTAACCCAGAAGAAGGCCCGCAATCTGGACGTTTGCTTCCGTGTCGTATGTGGCGATCCGCCCCTTGTACCAGTCCTCGTAGACGATCGCCCAACTCAGGTTCTCGCCGGCATGTTCGGGCGCGACGATGTCCGAACGATAGAGAACCGTGGAGTTGCCCCAATCCATCGGCATGAAATAGCGAACGCCTTCATGCATCGAACCGGAGATGTCATTGAGGCTCCCGAACATGTCGGGCAGCCACGTCAGGCGGTCGGGATCGAGCGCCATGAGTACGCCCGAATCCCGCCACTTTTCCAGCGCATAGGTGCACGGATGCATGACGTCAGGCGTGAAGCCCTGGCGCATCTTCTGGAGTGCCTCTTCCTCCGTGGCCCAGAAGGCGGCCTCCGGCGAACCACCGTACTTCTCGGTGTAGGCCTCATGGAAACCCGGCGACTCGTACCCCGACCAACCGAAGTACAACGCCTCGCCGGCCGCGTGCGCGGGACGGCGCATCGCAGGCATGGTCACGAGCCCGAGCCCCACTGCCGCGAGGCCACTCTCGAAGGTGCGCCGCGACATCGTTCCGCTGCGCCATGCCTCGACAAACTTCCTGATGTCCATCCTGATCCTCCCTTGACGCCGGGAGAACCGCTGATGCAGCCCCGGCCGCATGTGTGTGTCCCCCCGGTCCGGGAAGACCGATGCGTTCAAGGCTAGCGTATCGCACCCCGGCAGACAAACTCACCAGGGAATCGCATGACGCCGACTCATCCTCGCGTCATCCGGGCATCATGGCGACCCGCTTTCCGCCTTGGGGCGTCATCGCCTGGATTTGATGGACTGACGAGAGGAGTCTGCAGTCCGTTCCGGGCGGGTTGGGAAGACCCCGGTCCCTGACGTCACGGTTGACCTCGACCGCCCGGTGAAGGCGAGTCCGGGCGAGGCGTACTCGATGGTGATCCCGTCGTCGCCGTCCCGGGACAATCGATCCGTTGCTCGCTTGTGATGTGAATTGTGCGCGCACAAAATCAAGTACAAAATTGATCCTCTTCAACCGAAGATCAAATTCTCAGCGTTCCGGTGCGTGCGATCGGTTGCGTGAACGCCACTCGGTCTCGATCAGGGAAAAGAGCAGGTGATCGCGCCAGTCGCCGTTGATCTTGAGGTAGCTGCGGGCAATCCCCTCGAGACTGAAGCCCCGGGAGACAAGGAGCCGGCGGCTCGCCTCGTTGGCTGGCAGGCAGGCCGCCTCCAGACGATGCAGTCCGAACCTGTCGAAAGCGTGGCCGATCACCGCCCCCACCGCCTCGCTCATGTATCCCTGTCGGGCGTACGAGCGGCCAATCCAGTATCCAAGGGTCCCCGAACTCGCCACGCCCCGGCGAATGTCGCTCACCGTCACGCCGCCCATCAGCGCATCGTCGTCGCGCCGCACCAGAAACCAGCCGTAGGCCGTTCCGGCCTCATGATCGCGCGCCTGCAGTTTGATGCGTCGGGTGAAGGCACCCCTGGTCAGGGCATTGCGTGGCCACGTCGGTTCCCAGGGCTGCAGGAACTCCCGGCTTTCATGGCGCAACCTGGCCCATTGCGGCCAGTCATCAATGGCAGGCGGGCGGAGGAGGAGCCTGGCGCTCTCAAGAACGGCCGACTGCTGCCGCGATGCCGGTTTCCTCAGGAAGGCGAACACGCGCCCGTTCCCTTGCCCAGTCCCGACAGGATGCTCCCGTAGGGAACAATGCCCTCCTCGGGTCCGATGCAGGCCATTGCAGGACGTGCGCCCTGGAACAGGGTATCGGCACACTCGCGGATATCCGCCGCGCACACAGCTTCGATCTTCCCGACGATCTCTTCTTCCGAGATGGTGCGCCCGAAGACGAGCATCTGGCGCGCCAGCGCCTCGCACCGTGCGGCCGTGCTCTCACGCGCCATCAGGAGCCCCGCCTTCATCTGTGTGCGGGCCCGTTCGATCTCGTCATCGGCAAGGCCGTCTGACGTTCGTGCGATCGCGTCGACAATCAGGTTCGTCACCTCCCGGGCATCGGCTTCGGCACACCCGGCATAGACGCCGAAGAGACCACTGTCCTCAAAGGCCGAGTGGAACGAGTAGATGGCGTAGGCGAGTCCCCGGTCCTCGCGGATCTCCTGGAAGAGACGTGACGACATGCCGCCGCCGAGAGCACTGCTGAAGAACTGGACCGGGTAGTAGTTGTCGTCCCGGACTGCGAACCCCGGACATCCCATGATGAGATGGACCTGCTCGACGTCATCACTGCGGTCGATGGCCCCGCCGGAATAGGCAGCGGGACGCGGGACGTGGCCATTGGAATGAGGCAGGTTGCAGAACTGGTCCTCCGCCAGACGTACGATTTCCCCGTGATCGACGGCTCCTGCAGCCGACAGCACCATGCGCTCGGCGGTGTAGTGGCCGGTCATGTGCCCCAGCAGGGTCTGCCGGGTCATGCCGGCAATGCTTGCTGGCGTGCCGAGGATGGAGCGCCCCATGGGCTGGTCGGGAAAGGCGCACTCCTGGAAGAGATCAAAGACGAGATCATCCGGCGTGTCGAATACCTGGGCAATCTCCTGCTCCACGACCCAGCGCTCCTTTTCGAGTTCGCTCTCGTCGAAGACGGAGTTCTGCAGGATGTCTCCAAGTACGTCGATGGCCAGCGGCACATCGTCCCCGAGGACCCGGGCGTAGTAGGCCGTGTTCTCGCGCGTGGTGTAGGCGTTCACGTATCCGCCGACATCCTCGATTTCCTGGGCAATCATACGCGCACTGCGCCGTCCCGTGCCCTTGAACGCCATGTGTTCGAGAAGGTGCGAGATGCCGTGGAGATGATCGGGCTCGTCGCGCGCGCCGACATTGACCCAGACACCCACTGCGGCAGAATCGACTCCCTCGACCCTGTCGGTGACGATCCTCAGACCGTTGGCGAGTCGTGTGACATCCAGGCTCAAGGTTGCCCGCTAAGCATCGGCCACTCGATCAACCGTCCGCCTCCGTGTTGTCGCGAACGTAACCCTGCACGACGTCGACGTCGTTTGGCAAGGTCGTCATATTCTCCGTCAGCCCCCGGATTCTTGAGAGTTTGTCAGGACTTTTCGGTGGTTCTCCCAACGCGGTCGCGACCGCTTCCGGGAACTTCGCCGGATGTGCCTGGGCATGCATGATCACCGGGACGCCGGCATCGATCCCAACCTCGCGTGCAGCCGCCGTACCGCAGGCGGTGTGGGGATCCACCACGACGCCATGTTCGCGCCGCATGCGTCGCATCTCGGCGATAATTCCGTCATCGTCCAGTCGATGGCTGGAAATGATGGAGCGGGCCCGCATCAAGGCCCGTGCGGTCACGTCGAACGACCCCAAACGTGGCAGACGGCCCATCAGGCGCTCGATTGAACTGCCGTCACGATCGTAGAGTTCGAAAAGCAGACGTTCGAAATTGCTCGAGATCTGGATATCCATGCTCGGCGACAATGTCGCCACGACATCACGGGGCGTGTAGTGCCCGGTCTCGAAGAACCGGTGCAAAATGTCGTTGGCATTGGTCGCCACCACCAGTCGGTCGACTCCAAGCCCCATTCTCACGGCACACCAGGCGGCAAGACAGGCGCCAAAATTCGCGGAAGGAATCGAGAAGGCGACCTTGCGATCCGGCGCACCAAGGCGAACGGCGGCGGCGACACAATACGCCGTCTGCGCCATGATCCGCGTCCAGTTGATGGAATTGACTGCCGTCAGTCTGCGGGATATCGCGAAAGCCGTGTCGTTGAACATGGCCTTCACCAGGGACTGACAGTCGTCGAACGTCCCCTCGATGGCGATGCAATGGACATTGCCGGCGACCACAGTGGTCATCTGGCGCCGCTGTATCTCGCTCACCCTGCCTTTGGGAAACAGGATGAAGATGTCCATGTTGCGCCGACCGGCGCACCCGGCAATGGCCGCCGAACCGGTATCTCCCGACGTTGCCCCGAGAACGGTGACCCGTTCTCCCCTGCTCTCGAGCGCCCGGTCCATGAGTCGGGCAAGCAGTTGCAGGGCGAGGTCCTTGAAGGCGAAGGTCGGACCACGGAACAGTTCGAGAAGCCAGTCGTTGTCCGCCGTCTGCACCATGGGAATGACAGCTGGATGATCGAATCGCGCGTAGGCCTGGCGCGTCAGGGAGAGCAGATCGTCAGGCCTGATCCAGCCGGCGACAAAGGGTTCGATGACACGCGCGACGATCTCGGCGTATGTCATGCCCTGCATGGCCCGAAAGTCCTGGGCCGTGAACACGGGCCAGGTCTTCGGAATCCAAAGACCTCCATCGGGGGCCAGTCCACCCAGCAGGATTTCCTCGAAGCCTGCTTCGGCCGTCCCTCCGCGGGTCGAAACGTACCTGATCTCGGACATCACTCGTTCGCCCGCAAGACTGTGACCCCACGTTCACTTAAATCAAAGAGGCGAACTCAACAAGGTCAGGCTTCTCCGGCACCTCACGTGATGGCCTATGCGGTGCGGTATTTCGAGTTGGCGATGAGGCGAGGCTGCGGGGTTCCGGTAATGTCACAGTGCACATCGAGCATGGCCGAAAAGTCCTTGCCGCCAAATCCGCGGACCCTTGCCACACTGTAGGCCTCGCGAGCAGCAGCGGCCATGGGCATCGGCACGCCCGTGGCGTTGGCGGCCTCGACCACGAGAGAGAGGTCCTTGTGCGCCAAGTCGATAGTGAACCCGGGAGACGTGTCATCGGCAAGCACCTTGACGGGCCAGGCCGAACTGATCTGCCCGTTGACGGCCGACGTGCCACAGATCACGTCGAGTGTGCTGTCGAGATCGAGGCCGAAGGCCGCCGCGAGAACGAGCGCTTCGGCGTTGATCTGGCAGGATGCCGTGGAGATGAAGTTGTTGACGAGCTTCGTGCGTGTCCCCGTACCGCAGGGGCCGCAGTGGAAGATCGCCGTCCCCATGGCCTCGAGAAGCGGCCGGACACGTTCGAGATTGTCTGACGTGCCTCCCACCATGAAGAGCGACTCTCCGGCATCAGCATGGGAGGCAAGGCGCCCTACCGGCGCGTCCATGAACTCCAGCCCCCTGCCCTCGCAGAGTTCCGCCACGGCGTCCGTGGTTTCAGGATCAATGGTGCTCATTTCCATGACGATGGTGCCCTTCCGCGCCGTGGCGAGGACGCCCTCCTGGCCTGTGATGACCTCGCGGACACTCGCCGGTCCGGGTAGCATGGTGATCACCACCTCCGCCTGGGCCGCCACTTCTGCCGGTGATGCAACGGGAACGGCGCCCAGGCGTGCCAGGGTGTCGACACGAGCCGCCACGATGTCGTGAACCACCAGATCGAAACCTTTGCGCGCGAGATTCGAGGCCATGGGGCAACCCATGCGTCCAAGGCCGATGAAACCCGTTGTCCCCATGACATCCCTCCCAAGATCCCGTCACGCCATGCCTTGTATCAGCGCGCCGGAAACCACACCAGAGTGACCGAATTCCGTCGTACTGACGTTCCCTCATGCAGGATCATGTTCCGCACATCCGATCGCCGGCATCCCCGAGATTGCACGTTTGTTCACCGGTATCGTGGTTGGTGACAGCCGGCAGCGCTATCACCAACCATGACATTGCATGTCCATGACCTTGCCGTCCTGGCAAGCAACCCTGACGTGCCACATCCGCAGGACAATCTTCAGCTCTTGGTGCTTGCTGTCTTTTGCAGCAACAAGAACACAAAAACCGACCCGATGGACGTGGTGACGATTCCGACCGGTAACTCCTGCGGCGCAAGCAAGAGCCTGCTGAGGATATCTGAACCGGTCAGCAGAGCGGCCCCGACAATCGCAGCCGTCGGTAACAATTGACTGTGCAGCGGTCCGACGATTCCGCGGGCTATGTGGGGCACCATCAGACCAACAAAGCCGATGACGCCCGCCACGGACACGAACACGGCCGTTGCAAGGGCTGCGACAAAAAACATGCTAAAGCGCAGCCCTTGCACTGGCACGCCCAGGGTCGCTTCGGTCAGGTCTCCGGTCAACAGGGCATCCAGCCATCGGCTGCGATACAGAGAGTAAACCAGGATCAGAAACAAACCTGTGCTGACCAGAGGGAAGGTTTCCCACCTGGCGAGGCCCAGACCGCCCAGCATCCAGAAGATGACCGAATGCGCGGCGCGGCTGTCGCCTGCGAAAATCAGGTAATTGGTGATCGCGGAGAACAGGAACGAAACCGCAAGCCCTGCAAGAATCAGCTTTTCAGGCGCACTTGTGCGCAACCCGTGGACAAGCGCCAACACAATACCGGACGCCACAAGACCACCACAAAATGCGGCCAGAGGCAGGGTCCAAAATCCGAGAATGTCGCCGGTTACGGTGATCACGAACACCGCCCCCGCGGCAGCGCCAGAGGACAGGCCGAACAGGAACGGGTCGGCCAGATCGTTGCGCGTCGTGGTCTGGAGGACAACGCCCACTATACCCAGGCCAGCCCCGATCACAGCGGCGAACAAAGTCCTGGGTAGCCGCAGGTCAAACACGATCCGATGGAGCGGAGACATCTCGCCATCGTTCAACCCGATGCCAAGTCCAATCGCGCCAAACGCATCAGAGACCGGAATGGACGTGGTGCCGTAGATGGTCGAAACCAGCAAGAGGGCGACAAGAATTGCCGCCCCCGGCAAAAGCATAAGGCCAAGTCGGCCCATGTCAGTTTAGGCTCGGATGCATGGCCTGTGCCATTTTCAAGATGGCCTGGACATTTGCCGGCCCGGGGGTCAGTTCTTCGTACCGCAGGCCGATCCAGCGCTCGTTCTTGACCGCGTCGGTCTGCGACATGACCGGATGTTCTTGCAGGAACCTGAAAGTATCCGCTGCACCATTTCCGGTTTGATAATCGAGCAGAACCAGGAACTCCGGGTTGGCAGCTGCGACAGCCTCCCACGATGTGCGGCCCCAGCTTGTGTCCATGTCGTGGGTGATGTTTTCGCCACCTGCTGCGGCGATCATGGCGTCCGGGATGGCGAACTTGCCGGAGGTGAACGGAGCATCCGCCGGGCCATCCAGCAGGAACACGCGGGGTTTGGGCAGATCGGCGGTTTTCGTCTCGATTGCGGCCAGTTCCTTTCTCCAACCTGAGACCAGTTCCTCTGCCTTGTCCTCGACACCCATGACCTTGCCCAGACGCAGGACGTCATTGAACAGCAGGTCCATGCTGGCCTCGGGGCGGTCCTTGTCTAGGTGCACGCAACTTTCGGTCAGGATCATCGTCTGGATGCCAAAGGGTTCCAGCGTGTTCGGGGTCACATCGCCACCCGGCTTCATGCCGTAGTACCAGCCTGCAAAGAACAGATCAGGCTCAACCGCGACAAGGTTCTCGACCGTTGGGTACTTGGGTGCGAGTTCGGGGATGTCACCGCGCAGCGTGTCGAATTCCGGACTGGTCTTGTACCATCCGGTTATGCCGGTAAGGCCAACGATCTTGTCCTGCAGACCCAGTGCAAAGGCCATGTCGGTCATGTTCATGTCATGCACGACCAAACGCTGGGGCTGAGTTTCGAACACCAGCGGTTCGCCGCAATTGTCGACCGTCACTTCTTGTGCGGTCGCGCTGCCTGTCATGACCATGGCCAGCGCGAATGACCGGATGTGTTTCATTGGGTAATGCTCCTTGATCTAGGTTGAGACCGTGGTTTTTCGGATATCGAGCGCCGGGATCACCCGGCCCTCGTGGTAAAAGCACAGGTAATCGACACCAAAGGTTTCGCGGACCCTTTCGGGTGTCAGCACCTCGGGCACAGGGCCAAAGCCGGTAAGCCGCGTTGATTTCATCAGAGCGACATGGGTGGCGAATTCAGGGATCATGACCAGGTCGTGGACGATCATCACCACCGTGATTCCCATTTCCGCAACCAAAGAAAGTACCCGCCCCTTTGCATCGGGATCGAGATGATTGGTGGGCTCGTCCAGGAACAACAGAGAAGGATTCTGTGCGAATGCCCGCGCAATATGGGCACGCTGGCGTTCACCTCCGGACAGGACCCCCACCCGTTTGTCCGCCAAGGCTCCAAGCCCGGTCAGATCGAGAATTCTGGCAAGCTCGGCTGCGTGTTGTTCCTCGGAATGGTCAGCCCAAATTGGTATCTGGCCCAGGGCCACGTAGTCCCGCAGGTGCAATCTGCCGTCCGGCAGCTCCTGCTGGCTGACTACGGCAATCATGCGGGCGCGTTCCTTGTCAGACATCTGCTTGAGGCTGCGTCCCTTGACCTGGACATCGCCCAAGACCAATTTTTCCACGCCGCAAAGCAGGTTCAACAGAGTCGTTTTCCCGGCTCCGTTTGGACCGGCAATTGCCAGGATGGCGCCCCCATCCAGCTCGAACGAAGCGTCTTGCAACAAGACGTCGCCATTCTGGGCTCGGTACTCTAGATCCCTGGCAACCAGAAAGGGCGAGCTGGTCATACGGACACCCTCGATTCCAACCGCGGCATGAAAGACAGGGGTCTTGTGAACAGAGGGCGCGAACGGTCACTGGCGCCGGTCCAGCCATCTGGACTGCGCTGGCCTCGAAACGCAGATTCGACCGTGCCCTCCGCCTGCCCGAACCAGCCGATTGCACGCGCAAGATGGGCCTCACCCCGAGGCGCAATGAACTTTTGCGTTCCGTGGTCAGCGAGGTCGCGAAGCGCCTCGGCCTCGAGCCGAACCATTTTTTCGCGTAGCGCAAGGGTTTCGTGGTCGCTACGTTCGATCTGGATGGCGAGCGCCGTGTCGGCGATCCTGGTGCCATGGACAGGTGCGCCATGGGTTTGGGCGCCGTCAGGCAAGGTTGTCTGGATCACAAGAACGGCCCAAGGAAGGGAGGACAACCAGTTCCGCCCCTTCGGAAGTCGTACCAGGTGTTGCGGAAAGCGACGGCGTGCGAACGCGGGCATCGCTCGGTCCAGTGTTAGAGACACCGAAAGCTGTCCACGATGGACCGCTGGGCATCTGATCGGTGCGGCCTCGCTTGCAGAGGGGCGCCCATCTAACCAGTCCTCCGCCAGGCCGAGCCGTCGGCGCGATCCTCAACAGTCATGCCAAGAGAAGCGAGTTCGGCACGGATTCGGTCCGCAGTGGCGTAGTCCCGTGCTGATCGAGCGGCAAACCGTGCCTCGACCAGACGCTGGATCCGTGCCGTGCTTCCGTCCTCTCCCGTGGTCTGCCCAAACCAGGCCGCCGGCTCCTCCTGCAACAGGCCCAGCAGACCGCCGGCGCTGCGCAAGGCCGCCTTGCAAGCGGCACGGTCCGCCGCGGTCGTCGCCTGGCGCGCCGCCTTCGCCATTCGGAAGAGTTGAGCGATTGCTCCCGAGAAGTTCAGATCGTCCTCGAGAGCCGCCTCGAACGCATCGAGCAGGCCGGACGGACAGGCAACATCGGGAGCATCGCCGAGACTGCGAAGTGTTCCGTAGAGACGATCAAGATTGCGCTTCGCCCGAGCGAGTCCATCCGCACTCCAGCCGAGCGGCTGCCGATAATGCGCACCCAGAAGCGCGAAGCGGATGGCTTCGCCGGGCGTTTCCCTGAGGAGATCGCGGACGAGAAGCACGTTGCCGAGCGACTTCGACATTTTCCGTCCCTCGACGTTGACGAAGCCGTTGTGGACCCAATAGCGGCAATAGAGCTCTCCGTCGTGGGCGCAGGTGCCTTGAGCGATCTCGTTCTCATGGTGCGGAAAGATCAGGTCCTGACCGCCTCCATGGATATCAATCGTTGCACCGAGGCGCCGCTCGATCATGGCCGAGCATTCGATATGCCAGCCGGGTCGCCCGCGGCCCCACGGGCTCTCCCAGCCCGGCAGATCCGGCGTCGAGGGCTTCCACAGGACGAAGTCCGCAGGGTCTCGCTTGTAGGGCGCGACCTCGACCCTGGCACCGGCGTTCATCTCGTCACGATTATGGCCAGACAGGGCTCCGTAAGCCGAGTACGAGGGCACGTGGAACAGGACATGCCCCTCGACCGCATAGGCATGACCCCGCGCGATCAACCGCCCCACCATGTCGATGATCTCGGGTATGTGCTCCGTCACACGCGGTTCAAGATCCGGCGTCAGGACTCCGAGCGCGGCCATATCGGTACGGTAGGCCTCGATGTAGCGTTCCGTGACTGCAGCGATCGGCTGGCCGGCCTCCTTCGCAGCGGCGTTGATCTTGTCGTCGACATCCGTGAAGTTGCGCGCGTAGACGACACTCCCGAAGCGCCGCTTCAAGAGGCGATAAAGAACGTCGAACACGACTGCCGGGCGGGCATTGCCGATATGGGCGAAGTTGTAGACGGTTGGCCCGCAGACATACATCGAGACGTGATCAGGGCTCGCCGGAGAGAATGGCTCTTTCGTCCGGGCGAGTGTGTTGACGAGGCGCAACGTCATTGCCGCACTTCAAACATGGCGATGTCGCTGTCACCGGTGTCAATCGGGAGGAGACTTGGCGGCTGAACCTCGGCGGCGTTGAACTTCCTCAGCGTGTCGCGCAGGAGCGACTCGTCGATGTCACGGGTGATGAAAACGATCCGGGAGCGACGGTCTTCGCTCGGCCATTCCTTGAGCATGACTGCCGGGTGCAAGACGTGCTGGACGCCGTGAATGACGACCGGTCCATCGAGACCGATCACATTGATGATTCCCTTGATGCGCAGAAAGTCCGCGCCGCGTAGCAGGAGCAGTGCTTCGAGCCAGAGCTCGAGCGCACCGCCGTGGATCGGCTCATCGATCGTGAGGCAGACCGCCTTGATGTGAGCGTCATGGCGATTGAGGTCATTGTGTTCGTGCGTGTGGCCGTGACCAGTCGTTCCGTGTTCATGATCGTGCGGTTCGGCATAGGCTTCCGCCTTGAGCCAGTTCTGCACATCGAGGCTCTTGGTCTTCGGGTCGTAAAGGCCGGCATCGAACAGCAATGCCGGATCGACAGCGCCGTTCTCTGCGATGATCTGCGGGGCGGCAGGATTCAGGTCCCGCAGACGGTCCTGCAATCTGCACAGGGCATCGAGTTCGACGAGATCGGCCTTTGTGATCAGCAGGCGATCAGCCATTGCCGCCTGCTTGACCGGCTCGATCTGGCGATCAAGCGTGTCGTCGCCATTGACTGCATCGGCCGTGGAGATGACCCCGTCCAGGCGATAACGCCGCGCGACGGCCGGTTCGGTCATCAATGTATGAAGGATGGGGGCCGGATCCGCGAGCCCGGTGGTCTCGATAACCACTCGATCGAACCATGGCTCGCCGCAGCGGGCGAAGCGCCCGGGGGCTTCGCGCAAGGTCTTGGCAAGGTCGCCCCGGATTGTGCAGCAGAGGCAGCCGCTCGACATCTCGACGACGACGTCATCCTTGCTGTGCGTCACGAGGTCGTGGTCGAGGCCGATCTCACCGAACTCGTTGATGAGCACAAGTGTCCGGTTCAGTGTGGGTTGCTGAACCAGATGGTTGAGCACGGTTGTCTTGCCGCTGCCAAGGAAACCGGTCAGCACCGAAACCGGCAGACGCTGCAATGATCCATCGAGATTCCAGCTTTCCATGGGCGATCCTTGTTCCTGTTCAGGCCGTGCTCGCCGCGATGCAGTTCGCGCAGGTGCCCCCCACCTCGACCACGCGTCGAGTCACGCGGTACCCAAGGTCGGCGGCATTCTCGGCGAGCAGTTGCTCGATTCGCGGGTCCTCCAGTTCGACCGACGCTCCGCAGTCACCACAGATAAAGAAGAGACAATCATGGTGGCGCTCCGGATGCGCGCAGGGGACGTACGCGTTGTGGCTCTCGATCTTCGAGACGAACCCCTGGGACATCAGGAACTCAAGCGCCCGATAGACGGTGGACGGCCCGACCGGACGAGAGTTCCTGAGCTTCAGCGCCTCGATCAGCTCGTAGGCGCCCGTCGGTTGACCACGCTCCCAGAGCAATTCCAGGGTCTGCCGCCTGAGCGTCGTCAGCTGCACCCCCCGCGCGCCGCAGAGAGACATTGCGAGCGCAACCCGCTCTGCCGGCGCATGCTGCCCGCGGCAATTGGGATCGGTGCAGGGTCGGGGCTGGACCGACAGGAACGCCATAGCCTTGATCTCTATTGCACATGATGTAAACGCAATGTTATAACATTGCATACAGAGGTGACAAATGCCAAGGCCTCCTGCAAGCCGGGCGTGGCCACAGGAGAGAATTCGACATGACCACGCACGGTATCCGCAAGCCGGGAGTCAGCATGGTGACCAGACGCATGCTCGGCTCCTTTTGAGACGACCCAACGACCCGCCAAGAGTTTCTCGCAGTGTTTGAAAGCCCCGGGGGGCGATTCCAATGACGTCTGACAAACCTGCTTCGGCCGCCGCCATCCCCTTCGCCTCCCGTACGACGGTCGAGCGGGTCGAAGAGGGTCTCGCCCTGGCACCCAAGTTCGATGCTGACGGACTCATCCCGTGCATCACGACCGACGTGAACTCGGGCGAGGTCCTCATGCTGGGCCATATGAATGGCGAGGCCCTACAAGAGACGATGGCGACCGGCGAGGCACACTACTGGAGCCGAAGCCGCCAGTGCCTCTGGCGCAAGGGCACGACCAGCGGTCTCGTCCAGGAGGTTGTCGAGATGCGCATTGACGACGATCAGGATGCCGTCTGGCTGCGCGTCCGGATTGCTGGTTCGGGCGCCAGTTGTCACGTCGGATACCGTTCCTGCTTCTATCGATCGGTTGAGCCTGGCGGCCATTCTGGTGGACCGACCCGGCTCGTGTTCACGGAGTCGCAGAAGTCCTTCGACCCCAAGGCCGTCTATGACGATGCGCCGAACTTCCACGCCTCACGACCAACGCAGTCGCCGAACATGCGCGCGTCTCACAGCAGCGCCCTTCGGTCATGCACACTCCACGTGTGCACTTCCTGTCGGGCGCCGGGGTCCCCGTGCGAGCCACGAGAGAGCCGGGCTGGATTTCGGCTCCATGAGGAACTGCGCGCGACGCTCCGGGAAAGCCCGTGTGGGTCACATGTGGAAGTCAGGCCTGCAGCGTGCCTGAGCATGTGTCGGCGCCCCTGCGGAATCGCGCTCTCGTCGCCCGGGGCTTGGACTTACCTCTTCGGAGATCAGCACCCGGGCGAGAGCGCACGAGACATCGTTGAGTGTGTCTCGCTCTACATCGGCACCGAGGACGGGTTCATGCCGCGGGAGCGACGTCCGAAGTCCTTCCGCGCAAGCGTACTGGGACGGGTGCCACCATTCGAGGTGGGGCGCTGATGTATCCAGCCAAGGACATGCTTCCATTCAGCCGGGCCGTCGCGTGGAGCGCCTTGGCCGCGCCCACTGTGGTTTGGTCAGATGCAGCGCGTGTGTTGATGAGCGCTGAAATGACCGCGGCGATGCCTACCGGCCCCATTCTCGGTCCCGCCATCTCGCAAAGAGAAGAGAGAACATGTTGATCGACATAGGACCGTGCCGCCCGGACCTTGAACGGGATGGGCGTATCAAGGAAACACTGCGCGAAGCGCTGAACCCAAGACCCATCCAGGTCTGCACAGAGTGGGGATTTGACGTCCGGATTGCTGTCCTCGCACCACTACTACAGGAGAACTAGATGAATATGCATCCAAAGGTACCCGTTACGATCCTCACCGGCTTCCTTGGCTCCGGCAAGACGACCCTGCTCAACCGGATCTTGAGTGAGGAGCACGGCAAGCGCATCGCCGTGATCGAGAACGAGTACGGAGAGGTCGGTATCGATCAGGCGCTCGTCATCGACGCCGACGAGGAAATCTTCGAGATGTCGAATGGCTGCATCTGCTGCACGGTGCGCGGAGACCTGATTCGCGTCCTCGGCAACCTCATGAAGCGCCGCGACAAGTTCGACTACGTGTTGGTGGAGACCACAGGGCTCGCCGATCCCGGACCGGTCGCTCAGACCTTCTTCATGGACGACGAGATTCGCGAGGAATTCTCCCTTGACGGGATCGTCACCCTCGTCGATGCAGCCCACATTGATCAGCAGCTCGGCCGAAGCGACGAAAGCACGGAACAGGTCGCATTTGCAGACGTCCTCGTGCTCAACAAGACGGACCTCGTCAACGGTGAGACGCTCGACAGGCTCGAAGGGCGGCTCCGGGACATGAATCGAATGGCGCGCGTCGTGCGCAGCGAGCAGGCAAACACCCCTGTCGACACGGTACTCAACCTCGGCGCCTTCGACCTTGACCAGGTGCTTGAGCGTCGTCCCGATTTCCTTGAGCCGGAGTATCCGTTTGAATGGACCGGAGTCTACTCGCTCCAGGTTGGCCGCTACGAACTCAGCCTGGCCGAAGGACCTGATCCGGCGATGTCGCTCGTCGTCGTGCCCGATCAGGGAGCGGACGACGCGGCTCTCCGCGAGAGCGCGGAGTGGTGTGTGCGACGGTACGCCGAGCCAACGGAACCCATTCGCCCGGGGGAAGCGATTCCTGTCGGAAGACACGTGAACCTGCAGCTTGATTCCCCGGGGCGCAAGTCGTTCTTTCTGGAGGTCGACAAGCCGATTCGGGTGGGCCTCTACGCCCAGCACACAGCCGAGGAGTTCGACCTCCAACTGGCGGATGCGGATGGCGAGACAATCAGGCAAGAGGTCGAGCGCACCTGGGTTGCACAACACGAGCACGACGACGAGGTGGGCTCGATCGCAATCGAGAGAGACGGCGACGTCGATCCCGATATGCTCAACATCTGGCTTGGAGAACTGCTCCGCGAGCGCGGAGTCGACATCTTCCGAATGAAGGGCTTCATCAGTCTGGCGGGGGAATCGCGTCGCTTCGTCTTCCAGGGAGTTCACATGCTCATTGACGGCCAGCCGGATCGCGAATGGGGAGACCTGCCCCGGCGAAATCAGCTCGTCTTCATCGGCCGCAACCTGGATGAGGAGAGCATGCGCCGGGGATTCGAGGCGTGCCTGATTTGAGTGTCGACAGCCCGAGGGGTGTTCTTCGCCGGGGCTGGTCTGCGGCGGTCGCCGATTACGCCATCGCCGGAGGCTGGGGCTTGCGCGGCGAGGCGCTGGTGGTCGCTGACACTGCGGGTGGCGTCTACGCGTTCGACGGCAAGTCCGGCGAAAGCGCCTGGGTGCGGCAGGGGGTTCATGATGGCGGCGTGCTGGCGATGGCGATCCACCCAAGCGGAACCGCGTTCACCACGGCTGGCCAGGACGGACGAGTCCTGAACTGGAATATCGCCGAGGGCGAGCTAAAGCAGGCAATCGACGTCGGCAGCGGCTGGGTGGAGAACGTGGCGTGGTCGCCGGAAGGGCATCGATTGGCGGCATCCAGCTCCCGGCAGGTTCGTGCGTATGGTGCGGACGGCGTGGAGGTCTGGCGATCTGATGATCATCCCAGCACGATCAGCGCGATCGCGTGGTCCAGCGCAGATGAGCTGGCGACGGCCTGCTACGGTCGAGTGACATTCTTCGATGCGTCCACTGGGGAGCTTCGCCAGAAGCTGGAGTGGAAGGGCTCCCTGGTGTCGATGGTGCTGAGCCCGGACGGGGACATCGTGGCCTGCGGCAGCCAGGACAACTCGGTGCACTTCTGGCGTCGCTCCACGGAGCAGGATTCCATGATGTCGGGATATCCTGGCAAACCGTCGGCCCTGGCCTTCGATGACACCGGCACCCTCCTGGCCACCGGCGGAGGTGAGGTGGTGACGGTCTGGAGTTTCCAGGGAGGTGGTCCCGAAGGCACACGGCCCGGTATTCTGGAGCTTCATGTTCGACCTGTCACATCGCTCGCCTTCGCGCGCCGCGCGATGCGCCTGGCCTCGGGAGGCCGCGATGGTGCCGTGGTTGTGTGGTCGCTTCAGAAAGATGGAACGGGCAGTCCGATAGGGGCGGCGGCCGCGGCGGACGTCGTGGCCGATTTGTACTGGCGGCCGGACGGTCGGGCGCTTGCCGCGCTCGACGCTGCGGGTGGCGTGACGGTTTGGCGCATGGGCTCAGGGCATGGCCGCCGGTGACGCGCCGTGCGCCCGGTGACATGTCTGATAGGGAAAATCCGACGATGCGCGACCAGCTGGAGCAACCTGTCGCAGCGGCGGAACGGCAACCGAGCGTCTCGTTCTTCACGCCTGGCAAGACATTCATCCAGCTCCGAGGAGATGCCGCGCCCGTCCGAGGCACGTTCAAGTCTCGGTCGCATCACGTTCCGCACAGCCGGTCGCCGGCATCTCCGAGTCCGGGCACCAGGTAGCCATGATCGTCCAGACACCGGTCGACGGCGGCCGTGAAAACCGAGACGTCCGGATGGGCCTTCGCCACAGTGTCGATTCCCTCGGGTGCAGCCAGCAGTGACATCAGTCGGATACTGCGGGCGGAGGCGCCTTTCAGCCGCGACAACGCGGCGGATGCGGTGTTGCCCGTTCCCAGCAACGGATCGAGAACGACGACCGGCCTGTCGGCAACCTGGGGCGGCACCTTGAAGCAGTACTCGTTTGCCTGAAGAGTACGCGGATCCCGCACCAGACCGATGTATCCGACGGGGGCTGACGGCACCAGTTCGAGCATGCCTTCGAGCAATCCGTTGCCAGCACGCAGGATCGAGATCAGGACCGGTTCTCCTGTCTTGAGAAACGGCGCCTCCATCCTGGCAAGCGGGGTCTCGATTGTGCGCTCTGCGAGATCCAGATCACGCAGGACCTCGTAGCCGACCATTGTGGCGAGTTCACGCATGAGCCGGCGGAAAGCCTGGGTTCCGGTCTCCCTTGAACGCAGGAGGGAGAGCCTGTGCTGAACCAGGGGATGGTCAATCACGGTGACACCAGGCATGGAATCCTCCCCTCCTGCCGCCGACGCACTCCGAATGCGTTCTGGCCAATTGACCGGCAGCCAAAAAACAACAAAGACTTGCGGGCCACTCTACCAATGTCACCGGAGCACTGTCTTGACCGGGTCCCTGAATCGATCCACCGCCCCTGGGAGGCGTCTCTTCAGTTTCGGCGTCATCACCGACACCCACGTCAACCAGGGTGAGGATGAGACGAATTCGCCGTTCGAATCAGGACGCCTTGCCAACCGGCGCATGCGCCATGTCATCCGGGAACTCAATGCGCGCGACCTTGCCTTCGTCGTCCACGTCGGCGACATCGTCCATCCGGTTCCGGCAATCCCGGGACTCTACGCTGATGCGGCCCAGCGTTTTTTCGAGGTGTTCGATACCCTCCGCCATCCAACCTGGCTCACGCCCGGCAACCACGATGTCGGTGACAAGCCCAACGACTGGGCTCCTGCCGCCCGGATCAACGAGGATCATCTCGCCCTGTGGCAACACCATTTCGGTGACCAGTTCACGTCATTTGATCACCAGGAGTGTCATTTCGTCATCATCAACGCCCAGGTCATCAACTCGCACCTGGAGGCCGAGGAACGCCAGCGCGCCTGGCTGGAGGCTGATCTCCGCAACCACCATGGCCGGCGCATCTTCCTGTTCAGCCACTATCCGCCCTGTCTCATGGACGCAGACGAGGAAGAGACCTATGACAACATCGGCGAACCCGGTCGCTCATGGCTCCTCGATCTCGCCCGACAGCACCGGGTCGAAGCCCTGATTGCCGGGCATGTTCACAACTTCTGGTACCTCCGGCTCGACACCACCGACTGCTACATCCTGCCATCGACCGCCTTCGTGCGCTTTGACTACGCCGAGATGCTGAGGGCCTCGCCGGGTGCTGAAACCGAGTTCGGACGCAACGACCGGCCCAAGCTCGGCTATGCGATCTGCCATGTCCACGAGGACGGGCACATGGTCGAGATCGTACGCACGTGGGGAAACACCCTCGATGCCGGTAGGCTGACAGAAACACGACCGGAGTATCGCCTCGCCGCCATCCACCCGCGCCAGAACAGGCGTGCCGCATTCGGGTTCGACATGCGCCACAACTGGATGGAAATCGTCGAGATTCCTCCCACCGGCGGTCTCGACGAGTTTGACCGCAAGACGGTACGCAACGACTACCCGCTGCTCGCCCTCTGGGACATGGCGGTGCGGCCGTTGAGGGTACCTGTGCGCGATCTCGTGAACGAGGCGAACGTTGCGCGAATGAACGTGCTGGCAGAACACGGACACCTCTTCACGCTCATGTCGTTCGGCGCCCCCACCGGTGACCTGATGGGGCGCCTCATGGCCCATCGCGACCTCTTCCGGACCTGGGACGTTGCCATCAATCCCGAAGTCATCGATCGTGACATAGGTCCCATCGCTTCTGCCGCCACCCGGGCCGGTGTCCCCCTCGTCCTGTCACGCCTGCGCTCGATCGACGAACAGCGGGCCGAGGCGGGCAAGTACTATCACTCCATCAACCAGGGGTTCCTCGTCCGTGACACGGAAGAAATCGCCACGATCGCAAGGCTGCCCGAACTCGATGGCGTGCTCGCCGGCGTGGTCTTCCGCCTCACCCTCGACATGCCGGTCTGGGAAACGGTGGCAGTGGCCAGCGCCACGGCGACCGGCCTTGGCCTCAAGGCCCATGTCCACATGCGCATGGCCGGATCCAGTCCGGCCAGCCCGGTCATGGACGACGCCCTCACCGTCAGGCGGATTGCCGAGGCGATGGCGGCCGCAGTGTCCTTTGCCGATGTCACCGTGTTCGCCGACACCCTGGTCGACATCGACCGGGGCTACTTCCCCCGATCGGGCGTTCTCGACCGTCTCTGCAACCCGCGTCCCGGCTACCACGTGGTGCGCCACATGCATGCGGCTCTTGACATCGTCGACGACGAGATTTCGCCTGGCGCCGCCACGGATCTAGCGGGCGGGCGATGCCTCGAGATGAGGGAAGCCGGCAACCCTCTGGTGCTGGCGGTGCCGCAGGAGCCGTCTCAAGGCCTCACCGTGTCCTGGTCCGGTCACCCGGTTCTTTCGATCGATCTCGTCGGCGGCTCCGTCACGCCTCTCCCGGCCTGCCATGAGGTGCGGATCGGGTCCGCCAGCCCTCACCTCCTGGTGGCCGACCCCGATGGAAGCCGTCTTCGCCGGCTTTCCTGAAAACCCCGCTTCGAAGGCCAGCACTGCTCAGGCACGCTCCATGTCCGCCATGACGAGCTGGTTGAAACGATGGTGGAGCCTGTCCCAGAACGGCGCGTAGTAATGCTGTCGGCATACCGGACTGCGGCGGGCGGCCTGCACGGCCTCGATCATGACCCTGTCTTCCCCATGGACGACATCGAACAGGTGCTGCACCTGCCGATCCTGATCCTGAAAGGCCGGATCCTCCAGAGCTTCGGGGGCATAGAGCCGCAGGTGCTTTAGTTCCGTGACACCCGGGCCCCGCGGCAGGGCGATATTGACCTTGGCGAAGGTGTCGAGGAGCGGGATGTTGACATTGGGATAGAGCGTCGTGAAGTAGCCCCGTTCCGGCACGGTACCGGTGTCATGACCGGCCGAGGGAAGGTGAACCTCATCATAGGTGGCGCCGGAATGGTCACGGGAATGGGCGAACGCGAGAAGTGATCCCTCCATGGTGAGTTCAAATCGGGGCTCCCCGTCCGCCCCTACCCGAGGCACCTCGGGGGACTTGCGATAGATGTCGTGCGTGAAGCCTTCATGGAGGAGGTTGATGGACGCGTTTTCCTGGTAGGTCTTCCAGTTGGTGTTGACGGTTCTTTGTTCGATGAGCGGCTGACCGCCGCTGTCCCGGGCAGGCACCAGCCGGTCGATGGCAAAGTCGGCGCCCACCAGGCGGCGCCAGGGCATCAACCACTCATCGATATCGCCTGCTCCGCCGTCGGGATTGATGAAGAGGACGCCGAACCGCTCAGCGCTCGGAACCTCGACGAGATCGCTTGGGCGTCCGTCCAGGGCTTCCGGGCCGGCCTCGGGATTGCCGTCCCAGTAGGGAGCGCCCACGAGGCGGCCGATGAGGTCGTAGCGAAGACCATGGTAGGGCGTGTCGATGCAATCCAGCCCCGTTGCCGGACGCAGCAGGGCCAGGCAGCCGTCATAGGGCACGATGTTGTGAAAGACGCGCAGCGTCCCGTCGTTCCCCCTGACCGCCAGCAGGGGCTGATCGAAGAGATCGAACGGCCGGGCATCGCCGGCATCCGCAAGTTCCGCGGCGAACATGACGGCAGTCCAGTTCCGCGCGAAGATGCGCTCCACCTCAAGCGCATGCCATGCGTCGTCCGTGAAGGCTTGCGCGGGGAGTGTCAAGGCCTCGCCAATCGGCGCCATCACCCTGTCCCGCTCCGCGCGGGTCATCAGTTCGAGAAGTCTCTCGTCCATCGCTCACGCCATCCCGGTTTCCGCCATCCGTATCTTTCGAAGCAGTGATGGAGGTCATGCCACCATGCCGGGCTTGAGGATATGCCAGTCCGTGACGGACTGGAATGTTCCGGCCATGTCGAGAATGGTCTCCTCCCCGAAGGGGCGGCCCATCAGGGTCAGCGCGACCGGCAGCCCCGCTGCACTGCGTCCCGAGGGAACGGAGACTGCCGGAAGGCCCGTCAGATTGGCGATCCACGGCATCACCGTCATCGCGTCCTGGGCCGTGATTCGTCTTGTGCCAACGGTGAGATCCGTTTCCCCGAATGCCGGTGCGGCGACGGGAAGGGTCGGCAGACATACGGCATCGTGGTGCTCGAGAAGTTCCCGAAATCCGGCGACCAGACGGGTCCTGAACTGCTGGGCCTTGAGATAGTCGACGGCGGAAATGTGTTGCCCGGCCTGCAGCTGGACCCTGACATCATCTCCGTACAATTCGACATGGGTTTCCAGATACCGGGCATGCCAAGCGGACGCCTCGGCAAGCATGATGACCTTCCAGATGCCAAACCCCCGTTCGAGTCCGGGCACTTCGACATCGGTGAGGATGCAACCCGCTTCGCTGAACTCGCCAAGAGCATTCTCGAAGGCGTGCCCGACGTCCTCGTCGCACAGTATTCCCTCGCCGCGCAACACCGCGAGCCGCGTCGTTGCCGACGTCGCGGCGGCACGCCTGTCGACACGGGTCGTGGGGTCCCTGGGATCCTCGCCGGAGAGGACGTCGAGTAGAATTCCAAGGTCCCGCGCCGAACGGGCCATGGGTCCCGCGACATCGAGGGAGAACGAGAGCGGCAGGACTCCGAAGCGGCTGAGACGCCCGTAGGTCGGCTTGAGACCGCAGACGCCACATGCCGCAGCGGGTATTCTCACCGACCCGCCGGTATCACTGCCCAGGGCCGCAGGCACGACACGCGCCGCCAGGGCGGCTGCGGACCCGCCGCTTGATCCTCCCGCGATGTGATCGGGATTCCACGGATTGCGCACCGGGCCGAACGCCGACGACGCGTTCGTCGCCCCGTAGGCCCATTCATGCATGTTGGTCTTGCCGAAGATGATGGCGCCGGCTGCACGCAGTCGCCCCACAACGGTCGCGTCGATGCCGGCGGGCGCATCCGAGAGAACCCGGGAGCATGCCGTTGTCGGATAGTCCCGCGTCCAGAAGTTGTCCTTGACCGCCACCGGGATGCCGTGAAGCGGTCCGGCAACGACGCCGCCCTCCCTCATGTCGTCGAGAGCCCGGGCTTCGGCGAGAACCTTGCCCTCATCAAGGGCAACATGGGCATTGATCGTGTTGCGCACCCTCGCAGAAGCAGAAAGACAGGCTTCGGCAAGGGCGACAGCCGTGATGTCGCGGCAATGCAGACGATGGACGAGATCGCCGACTTCCAGTTCGTTGAGGGGGACCTCAGTCATGGCGCTCGACCCGGAAGTGATGTGCCGGCTCGACCCACGACACGTCATCGAGACCAGCGAGCGCCCCGAGCGCATCGTTGAGGATGTCGACCACCCGGTCGACATCGGCATCCGAGAGGTCCCTCCAGCCTGCGGCCCGGCGATGACCGATCACCTGCTCACCCGTCAAGCGTTTCAAGGCCCGTCTCTCCCTTCCTCGTGTGCCGTCATACCCCGAGCAGGTCATGCAGCAGTTCGCGGTCGCCGACAAGTTCGTCGCGTGTGACTTCCCGGGCGATGGTACCACCCGACATGATGTAGGCCCGTTCGGCCAGAGAGAGGCAAAAGTCGAGGTTTTGCTCGGCGATGATGATCGAGAGCGTTGCCTCATCCTTCATCGCCATGAGGATGCCTGCGATCTCATCGACGATGGATGGCTGGACACCCTCGCTGGGTTCATCGAGCATCAGCACTCTCGGGCGCGTGGCCAGGGCGCGGGCGATGGCGAGGATCTGCTGCTGGCCGCCGCTCAGGCTGCCGGCCAACGCCTCGGCCTTGTCGCGCAGGATGGGGAAGTCACGGAGCGCCCGTTCGACCGCCTCCTTCCTGTCGAGGCCGCAACCGATGGCCGCCGCCGCGATGTTTTCCGTCACGGTGAGACGCGGAAAGACATAGCGTCCCTGCGGCACGTAGCCGAGCCCGGCACGGGCGCGTCGGGCAGTGGAAGCGGGAAGCGGTGCGCCGTCGAGTGACACCTGTCCGCCGAAGACATCGATCAGTCCCATGATGTACTTCAGCAACGTCGACTTTCCGACACCATTCCTTCCCAGAAGTGCCACAACCTCCCCGGTCCTCACGCCCATTGACACGTTGCGGATGATCCGTGTCTTGCCGTAGCCGCCGGTTGCGTCGATGATCTCAAACATGCTGATGACGGCCCAGGTAGATGTCGAGCACCCGGTCGTCCTGGCGCAGCGCCTCGATGTCACCACGGGCAAACACCTCACCCTGGTGAAGCACCGTGACATCGGCATCGAGTGTGCGCACGAAATCCATGTCGTGCTCCACCACCACCACGGAGGCGGTCCTGGCGAGTGCCCGGACCATGTGAGACAGTTGACCACGCTCCTCGTGCGTCATGCCCGCTGCCGGTTCGTCGAGCAGGATGACATCGGGGGCCAGGGCAAGCACCATGCCGAGATCCAGCCACTGTTGCTCTCCGTGGGAGAGTTCACTCGCCGGTCTCGACGCCGAATTCCGCATGCCAAGCATGTGAAGCATCTCCGTCGTGATCCGGTCGGCCATTCGCGCATCCCGGCTGCGGCTGTAGGCGGCAACCCACAGGTTGCGGCGCACGTCGAGACCAGCGAACACCTGCGCCCTTTGGTTCTTGATGCCCAGCCCCATGCGCACCCGGCGAAAGGGGTCGGTCTTCGTGATGTCCTGGCCGGCCAGCGTGATGCTCCCGCCATCGGGCTTGTAGACCCCCGTGCAGGCCTTGAGATAGGAGCTTTTTCCGGCGCCGTTGGGGCCGATGAGGCATCGTACCCGCCCAGGTGAGAAGGACTGGGAAACATGCCTCACCGGGATCACCCCGCCGAATCGCTTGAACGTGTCCTCGGTCTCCAGAGTAACCGGCTCTCCGCCCGCTATGCGCAGCAGGTCGAGACGCTCGAAGTCCACATTGAGACTGGACATGCGCGCTTCGGCATCCTCATCCTGGTCGCGTCGTCTCGCCAGGCGCCTTGCCAGCTCCAAGAGATCCTTGAGGCCGCCCGTCAGCCCGTTGCGCAGGAAAATCACCAGCAGGATGAGGCAGACACCCATGACGAGAGTGGTCTGACCGCCGATGACGCCCCCGCCGAGCCAGAAGGACAGTCCTCCCACCACGAGAGCTCCAAGAAAGGCGCCCACCAGTGATCCCCTGCCGCCGACGAGAACATAGATGGGCACCAGAAGGGCCTCCTGGACACTGAAGACGGAAGGGTTGAGATAGTTGGCCCATGCTCCGAACAGTGCCCCGGCAAGACCCGCCACAGCTCCGCCGACCGTGAAGAGAAGAAGCTGGTAGAGCCGCACGTCGTATCCGAGAAGCTCGGCCTTGACCGGATCCATGCGTATGCAGTCGATCACCAGTCCGAACGGCGAACGCATCAGGACGTGACTGGCATACCACGCGATGGTGGCGATGATGGCGACCGTGAGGAACATCGCTCCAGGTTCAAGCAATGGAGCGTCCTGCCCGAGACCGAGGATGTACCCCGGGATGTTCGACATGCCGTTGTCGCCGCCGACGACGGCATCGCCGATAGTGGTCGTGAACGATACCGCGACGGTCCACAACACCAGGGTGAAGGTGTAGGTGATGATGGTCGTCTGAAGCGGACCGAGACGGCCGTAGAACGTGAGGCCACCGAGCAAAAACGCCGTTGCCGCTCCCGTCGCCATGCCCACCGGCAGCGACCACACGAGCGTGTTCCCGGTGAGGAACGCGCAATTGATCGCCGTGATACTGCCAAGGTAGCCGCCCACACCATAGAATGCCGTCTGTCCGAGGCTCAGGATCCCGCCCCTGCCCCACACCAGGTCAAGGCTGAGACCCAGCAATCCGAAGATGACCCACGACGTCGCGACATAGGCAAGGTAGGGATCGAAGGCCAGGCTGGCGACGATCGCCAGGCCAAGCAATCCGAAGAACCAGACGAGCGAGAACGGTTCGAAGCGCGCCACCCTGGGCATGTCCGTTCCCACGGCCTCTGCCATCGAATCAGAGTTTCAGGCGCCAGCGTGCGGAAATCCCCAGGGGGAAGATCCGCAAGATGGTGATGGTCGCGATGAAGAACACGACATCTCCCATGACGGTCGTATAGAAGCTCGCCGTCATGCTGGCGACGGAGCCCAGGACTCCGCCGGCAGCGACCGTTCCCGACAGAGTGACGGGACCCGCCGCGACGACGGCAAGAAAGGCCTTGATGACGAAGGCGAAGCCCATGCTTGGCGTTGCCGGAAATGCGGGAAGCAGGATGGCGCCGGCAAATCCGGCGAGTCCTGAACCCAGGGCGAAGGTCGCCGTGTTGATGCGCCCGGACTCGATCCCCATCGTTGCCGCGGTTTCCGGATCCTGAATGGCAGCCCGTGCAACAATGCCGTAGCCGGTGCGTGTGAGCAGCCAGTAGAGAAGCCCGATCAGGACCACCGCCACGAGAATGAGGAAAAGCAGGTATGTGGAAAGCGTGTAGTTCCCGATCTCGATGTTGGACTGCGGCATGCCGACACCGGGCGTGACTGTGCCGAAAATCAGTACCGCCGACTGGTAGAGCACCAGAGAGAGACCCCAGGTCGCGAGCAGAGTGTCGAGAATGCGTCCGTAGAGATGGCGGATGATCGCCCTTTCGACGATGGCGCCGAACAGGGCCGTGACGACGCTGGCCAGAACAACCGCCAGGGGAAACGGAACACCGCTTCGCGTGGCAAACAGCGCCACGTAGGCACCGAACATGATGAACTCGCCATGGGCGAGATTGATGACCCCCATCAATCCGAAAACGATGGCGAGTCCGACAGTGGCAATGAGCAGAACGGATGCGCTCGACAGGGATGACAGCAGAACTGTCGCAAGATAGTCGAGTTCCACGGTCGGGACTCTCCGCGTACTGGCGCCGGGTCAGGCTGAGAAGGCGCGGGCGGCTGCAGGGGCAGCCGCCCGCATTCCTCTCCAGGGATCAGGGAACGAAATGTTCCGCCGTATCAGGATTGGCGATCAGATCACACACCTCGTCCTCGAAACTCGGCTCCACATACTCGAACTTCTCGATGACATCGAAGGCATGTTCACGGTTGCCGCGGACGATGTAGATGTTCTGCCGCAGGTGATGGGAACCGGGCTGCATGGAGACCGTGCCGTTCGGACCTTCGAAGGAGACACCACTCTCGAGCGCCGCAATCACGGCATCGTTGTCCGTGGAGCCTGCGATCTCGACGGCAGCGGCCCAGACGTGAACCGCATTCCAGACGTCGGCCGCCTCGGAAATGATGGGCTCATCCAGTCCGTACGCCTCCTCCCACCGGGCCATGAACGGCTCGTTGTTCGGCTCGTCGATCCACATGAAGTACTCCTGGGAAGCGACAATGCCCTCACCGGCATCCGGCGAGACAACCACCTGCTGATTGCCCGATCCGTAGTTGGTGGAAACGATCCCCATCTTGTCCTTCAGTCCGGCAGCTGAGAACTGCTCCAGGAATCCTGTCTGGTTGGCGCCCACCGGCAAGGCAACGACGAAGTCCGGATCGGCTGCCTGGATCTTCTGGATCGTCGGCGAATAGTCGGTCACCGTGAGGGGCAGGAAGTCGGCTCCGAGAACCTCGGCGCCGAACTCTTCGGCGTAGTACTCCACCCAGTGGGCCGAGATGGTGCCGAAGTTGTAGTCGGGCGCCATGATGTAGATCCTGGGCCCGTACTCCTTCACTGCCCAGTCAATGAGTACGCTCATCTGCTGCGACGCCGAAGCGCCGGTGATGAATGTCTGCTTGTCGCAGGCGCCGCCCTCGTAGAGGGCACTGTAGAAGTACGGAACCTTCTTTTGCCTCACGATCGGCCGGATGGCCTCCCGCGACGAACTCGTCAGTCCGGCAAACAGGACGTCGATCTGATCGCGCAGAATGAGCGTGTTGGTATACTGCGTGTACTTGGCGAGATCGGACTGTGCATCGTTCTCGATGACGGTGATCTGGCTGCCCAGCACGCCGCCATCGGCATTGATGCTCTCGACGGCAAGGTGCAGCGCCTGACTCTGCTGGATTCCGTAAATGTTGAGTCCACCGGTCAAGTCAAAGATCGCGCCGACCTTGATGTCGTCGTCGGCCCAGGTCCCGGATCCCAGGGTGAGCGCCAGCGCGAAGACAGCTGCCTGCGCCACTCTCGTGCCCTTCAAACGTTCTCGCATGGATGTTCCTCCCTTGTAATCACCATCGGTCCGCATGGCCCGCGACAACAGCAACGGGACGGCGACCGGTCAACGGGTTGTCCCCGGTTTGGTATGTCCTGCATCACGGACGGTGAACTCTACATCACCGTCGTCAACGATTGCAAAGGAGTCACCAACCAGGCCGACTCCGAGCGGGTCATCGGTTCAACAAGCCTCTCGTCCATCGCTTGCATAACCCGGCATGATGCGGTGTCGCAGCCCCGCGGCTTGCGTTCGACCGGGGACAATGGCGCGCTCGGATCGTGTTCCACCGGGAATTCGGAAACCGGCATGACCATCGTTCATATCCTTCTTCCTGTCCCGAAAGACTGATCGACATCATGGCAACGACACAGTGTGCCGCGGGTCAGGGATGGAGATACGCTTCCTGGCGACGAGCGGCAGGCCGCGCGATGAAATACGCACCCGCGCCGGACCTTGCGTCCTTCCGGCACATGCTTGACAAAGGGCAGAAACGCGGTGGCCGAGACCAATCCCGGTTCGGGTCCCGGCCATGCGGTCAATCTCCTTCCCGACAATGCGCGTCTGAGCAACGCCTGACTCTATGGGGCCCTTGTCGGCATCGACAGCATTGATGTCCGGTTCTTCCGTCGAGGCGAAGATGTTCGATCCCCAGCAACGGATGATGCTGGAGACGAGCTGTACGCACTCGAAGATGTCGGGATTGACCCGGAACGGCTGAGGGGCACCTGGACCGGTGTCAGCACCGACGAATATCGGATGCTGGTCCTCGATTCTGCCTGTCCGGCCGACGCCTCCATGCGCTCAGCCCACGAACATGAACGGTTCCGCAGGACGGGTTTCCTTTGTGATGGGACTAACGGGACCGGCGAAGGCGACGGACGCTGCGTGTACGAATTGCGTGCCGATTCGACGATGCTGTCACGGCACGGTCAGTGCAGGGTCTTCGATGCGTCCGCAGACGGCTGCGAGAGGGCGAAGGATGCGGAGCTATAATACTGAGGCGGCTTCGCGAGGCGAAAGCCGATGGCGACCGGATCCGGGTCCTGATCCGGAGCGCGACCGTTAACCACGGCGGGGCCAACACGGGACTGACGGTGCCGAACACCCCAGTGCTGGAAGCCGTGAACGATGCACCCCCCCCCTCAGGTCGGAGTTCCCCCGACGGCAGTGGACTACCCCGAGGCGCACGGAAGCGGAACCCGTTTCGTGAACGACCCGCCTGCTGCTATCGTCCAGCAAGATGGAGCCTGCGCTCCGGGAACTGGCGGGCGTTACGGGACCTGGCTTTCCGACCGAACTGGAGCGGGAATGCCGGACGGCATCGAGTTGTAGACGTTTCTCTGCAACATGATTGGGATGGTGTCGATGGGCCGGAGCCATTTCAACCACTGTTCCGGCGTCGAGTTCCACGACCCCGATTCGTTCCGCAAAGCGCTGAGGGAGGTGGAGGACTCAACCGACGGTCCACGTCCACCAGGACACGTGGCCCGACCGGACTTCTCAGGCACCAGACGGGGCGTTCACCCGCACGGTGACGATGTCGAGGTCGTGGTATTGCTGGTGGCGCACCGACGAGGCGAGGTGGCGCAGCAGCCGGAGCGAGACCTCCTGTTCGGCCCGGGCGCCATCGCCGGGGGCGCCGAGCACCGCGAGCTTCTCCTGCACGTTTTCCTCTCCCGGGGCGACGATGAACTCAAGCACCGCCCCGCCCTCGCCCTTCGATGCCGACAGCCGCAGACGGCGCTGTCGGTCCGGGGTTCCGCTCTCTTCTTCCGGCCGCAGCAGGGTGAGCAGGGTTTCGTCGGCGACGGCGGCGAGACGGTCTACCATGGTGTCATCCCAGCCGTTGCGCGACGCGAATCCGGACAGGAATTCCCGGATTTCCGGCAGTGCGGCGACGGCGAACCCGGTCTCCATGCGGACGGGCCGGGAGCCGGACATGCCTGCGGCCAGCGTCATGACGATCGCCGCGAGACCGCCGGAGGTGATCCCGTTGGCAAAGATGCCGCCGGCGAATCCGGAGACGAGCTCCGGAAAGATCGCGCCCGACTCGAAACCGACCCCGAGCCAGAAGGAAACGCCGACAACCGCGCCCTTGCGAAGGTCCATGCCGTCCTGCATCACCACCCCGATGCCGATGATGAAGAGCAGTGCGGTCAGCACCAGCAGATAGGCGCCGACGACGGGCCCCGGGATGGCCAGCACGACCGCCAGCGCCTTGGGGAGGAACGCCAGGGCGAGAAAGACGGCGCCGGTCACGACAGCAATGGTCCGTGCTGCAACTCCGGTGATCTCGATGAGCGGCCCTGCGAGCGAGTAGGTCGTGTTGGGAACGGTTCCGGCCAGGCCGCAGAGCACGTTGCTCAACCCGTCGACCGTGACCGTGCCCTGCACCGCCCGGAAATCGACCGGCCGCTGGCGGCGCCACGAGATCCTCTGGAGGGCCGTGCTGGAACTGATCGCCCGGATGGACCCGATCACCGCGGTCAGCAGGAAGGCCGGGAGCAGCGCCCAGAACTCCGGCCCGAATCCCAGGTCGAGACCGGGAACCTGGACATCCGGCAGCCCGATCCAGGAGGCAGCGGCAATGCGCTCGAAGTCGTAGAGACCCAAGAACGCGGCAAGCGCGGTGCCGAGGACGACACCGATCACCGGCGCCCAGAGCCGCAGCATCGGCGTCCCTTTGAGGGAAATGCCGAGGATCGCCAGCAACGCCACCAGCGCGATCATCGGCGCCGCGTGAACCGGGCTGCCCTCCGGCACGTCGCCCAGCATGTCGAAGACGATCGGCATCACCGTGACCGGCACCAGCATGATCACGGTCCCGGAGACGGCCGGGGTCAGGATCCGGCGGAACAGGGCAAGCCTGGCGGACAGCAGGAGCTGGAAAAGCGCCGCGGCGACAACCAGGGTCGCGAGCAACGCCGGACCGCCCTTCGCAACCGCCGTGATGCTGACCCCGATGAACGCCGCCGCACTGCCCATGACCAGCACATGGCCGCCCCCGATCCTGCCGAACCGGACCGCCTGGAGCGCCGTGGCAATGCCGCTGATAGCGACCGCCGCGAACACCGCCCACGCCAGATGGGATTCGCCGGCGCCACCGGCCCGCATCACGGCCGTCGGGATCAGGATCGGCACCGCGACGGTGATGAGAGCGAGCTGCAGTCCGAGGCCCAGGGTCAGTGCACCGGGCGCCCGCTCGTCCGCCTGGTAGCGAAGCCCATCGCTGCCCGCCTGCCGGTTCCCGTTCATGTCGTCGCGCAGACCGGGCAGGTTTCCCGGAACAGGATCGATTCCGGGCCCGCCATCGCCTCGCGACTTCCTGTCGACTCCACCCGACAGCGGCAAACCCTCAGAGTGTGACACATGACGCCGTCATGATGCCTATCTGCGTGTTACATGGGGTAAACTCGTCACCTGTCGCCATATGTGCTCGCCTTGAGAACAAACGCTTTCGTGGTACTGATTCTGACACTTCACGATCCTGAGGTGTATAGTCCTGCCAGAACGTCACCAGCGGCAGCCATGCAGAGTTTCGCTGGCGGCAAGGTCCGAACCAGCACCGTAAGGAACAGGATGATACCCGAATGATGGACCGAGACGCATCCCGAGACACTGCCGACGCTCCTTCGATCGACACCGGCGAAGGAGATGGCAGGCTCGCCGGCACCAGCGAGCCGATCGCGATCGTGGGCATGGCCTGCCGGTTCCCCGGCGCGAACGGCGTCGCCGCCTTCTGGAATCTGCTGGAATCCGGCGAAAACACGGTGCAGGAAGGCGTTCCCGGATCCGGCGTCGGCCGTATCGGCTCCCTGTTCCCCGAAGATACCGGCCAGATCCAGGCCTGCCGCTTCGGCGCCTATCTCGACGATATCGACCAGTTCGACGCGGCCTTCTTCCGCATCTCGCCGGTCGAAGCGCAATTGCTGGATCCGCAACAGCGGCTGCTGCTGGAGACGAGCTGGCGGGCGCTCGAAGACGCGTGCATCGATCCGGAGCAACTCAAGGACAGCCGCACCGGCGTCTATGCCGGCATCAGCAACAACGACTACCGGGGACTGATTCTCGACGCCGGCGCAAATGCGGGGCCGGCCGAACCCGCAGCCAGCCTCTATGCGGTCACCGGCACGTCCCTCAACACGGCGATCGGCCGGGTCGCCTTCGCACTTGGCCTCGGCGGTCCGGCGATGGCGGTGGATACGGCCTGCTCGTCGTCGCTGGTCGCGACCCACCAGGCGGTCTCGGGCCTGCAGCGGGGCGATGCGGATCTGGCACTCGCCGGCGGGGTGAACATCATTCTCTCCGGCCGGCTTCTCGAGTTTCGCGCCAACGCCGGGATGCTGGCGCCGGACGGCCAGTGCAAGACGTTCGACGCCTCCGCCAACGGCTACGTAAGGGGCGAGGGCTGCGGCATCCTGGTCCTGAAACGGCTCTCGGATGCTGAAGCCGACGGAGACCGGATCTGGGGCGTGATCCGGGGCACGGCGCTCAACCAGGACGGGGCGAGTCCTGGCTTGACGGTTCCGAACGGAGCGGCGCAGGAACGCGTGATCGCGGCGGCTCTCGAACGGGCCGGAGTCCGGGCGACGGATATCGACTACCTGGAAGCGCACGGAACCGGCACCGAAGTCGGCGACCCGATCGAGATCGACGCCACGGCGGCGGTCTACGGGCGCGGGCGCGATGCGGATCGCCCTCTGCTCATCGGTTCGGTCAAGACCAACATCGGCCACCTGGAATCGGCGGCAGGAGCCGCAGGCCTGATCAAGACCGTACTCGCGATCAATCGCGGACTCATCCCGAAGCACCTTCATTTCAAGACCCCGAATCCCGCGATGGACTGGGAGCGGCTGCCCTTGCAGGTGACGTCCGATCCGACGCCCTGGCCCGACCAAGCCGACCGGGCACCCCTGGCAGGCGTGAGCGGGTTTGGATGGTCCGGGACGAACGCCCATGTCGTGCTGGAAGGCTACACGTCGCCGGATGCCGCTGGTGATCGCCGGCTCTCCGGCGCACCCAAGCCGATCGCCGTGTCGCTGCCGGAGGTGCTTCCACAGTCGAAGGAAGGGCCTGGCCCGCGGACCACGCGCCTGCTGCCGATCTCCGGGAAGACGGGCGCGGCGCTGCGCGATGCGGCGGAACGCTATCTCGCATGGCTCGACGACGAGAAAACCGCAGGCGAGGACTCCGATCCCCTGCTCTCCGACATGGCCTGGTCGGCTGCTATCGGCCGCAGCCACTTCGGCCACCGGGCGGGCGTGATCTTCCGGGACGCGGGCTCGTTGCGCGAGGGTCTGCAGGCGGTCGCCGGGGCGGAGGAACCTCCGGCACCACGCCAGGCGTCAACCGTGGCGTTCGTCTACACCGGACAGGCCAGTCAGTGGCCGGGCATGGGCGCGGCCCTCTACGACAGCGAGCCGGTCGTGCGCGCGGTGCTCGACCGGTGCGACGCCGTGCTCGCCGAAGAGCGCGGCGCCTCGCTGCTCGACGTGATGTTCGGTCGCCCCGGCGCCACGGGCGACCTGGACGACCCGCAGTGGAAACAGCCCGCTATCTACGCCCTTGAGTGCGCCCTCACCGCTCTGTGGTCGAGTCTGGGCATCCGGCCCGACGCCGTGCTCGGGCACAGCCTGGGGGAGATCGCTGCGGCGCAGGCCGCGGGCGTGTTCGATCTCGAGAACGGCTTGCGCCTGGCGGCGGTGCGGGGAGGGCTGGTCGGCGCCCTCCCCGGCAAGGGCGCCATGGGGGCGGTCTTCGCGCCGGCCACCCAGGTCGCGGAGGCGCTTGACGAACACAGTGCGGCGGTGCCGGACATGGGCCCGTGCATCGCCGCAGACAACGGGGCGCATCAGGTCATCAGCGGCCCGGCAGACGAGGTCGCCACCATCCTCGATCGCCTGGAAGCGGCCGGTACACGGGTGGCGCGGCTGCGCAGGAGTCCCGCCTACCACAGCCCCATGATCGAGCCGGCCCTTGACGGTCTGGAGGCCGCCTTCTCCCGGCATTCCTTTGCGCCTCCGTCTCTGCCCTTCGTCAGCAATCTCACCGGCGAGGCGATCGGCCCGGACGATACCCTGGATGCGTCATACTGGCGCCGGCAAATGCGGGCGCCAGTGGCGTTCCGTGCCTGCGTCGAAACCCTGGCGAAGCTGGGCGTCAACGCGGTCATCGAGATCGGTCCCCATGCCGTGCTGGGACCGATGGTTTCCATGGCCTGGCCAGGCGGGGCCGCGGAGCCGGCGGTCGTGTCAAGCCTCCGCCGGCCGGCGACCGGCGAAGATCCGCCGGTGCCGGGATCGGGCGGTGGTTTCATGGAGGCCGTCGCCGGCGCCTACGAGGCCGGATTGCCGCTTCGCTTCGACGGCCTGTTCACCGGCGAGGCGCGCCGCCGCATTGCGCTGCCCGGCTATCCCTTTCAGCGCGAGCGCTACTGGATCGAGGCGCCGAAGCGACGGCGAGAGGCAAGCGGCCATCCGCTGCTCGGCAGCAGGCACGATTCCGCCAGCGGCGAAACCTTCTTCGATACTGAGGTCTTCCCCACCGACCCGGCATGGCTCGCCGATCATCGCGTGTTCGGCCGGCTGATCGCTCCAGGCGCACTTTACGGCGCTCAGGCCGCATCGGCCTGCCGCATCGAAGGCGAAGGGGCGGTTGTCGTCGAAAACTTCCGCATGCAGAGCGCTCTCATCTTCGCCGATGAGAGCGACAACGTCGACGACGCGGGCCGGCGCATGCAGGTTCTGCTCGATGCCGCCGGGGACGGCCCTTCACGCCGGGTGCGCATCCTCTCCAGAAGCGATGACGACGAGGAATGGACGCTACACGCGGAGGGAGAGGTCTCATCCGGCGCAGCTGGTCCCGTCCTCCCCACACAGCCACTCGATGTGGCCAGGCTGAAGGCGGGACTCTCGCCGGTGGACCTTTCCGCGTACTATCGCGCCAAGTCCGCGGTCGGGATCGATCTCGGCCCCGCCTTCCGCACGTTGACGGGGCTCTGGGCGCGGGACGGCGTCGCACTCGGCGAGGTGGCGCTGACCACCGACCACCAGCGGGGCTCGCTCGACGTGCATCCGCTCGTGCTCGACGGGTGCTTCCAGATCATGGGGGCAGCGCGCGATCCGCAGGGAGCCGAGGACGGGACCACCTACCTGCCCTTCGCCTGGGAGCGGCTCTGGATCGCCGACGGATTGCCGGATCGTTTCTTCTGCCACGTGACGATGCGGGAAAGCCCGCACGATGCCAAGGTCGATAGCGTCGAAACGCCGGAAGTCCACGCCGCGGACATGCGACTTTATGCCGGCACCGGGGATCTTCTCGGCGAACTCGCCGGTTTCACGGTCAAGCGCGCGACCCGCGCGACGCTGCTCGCCGCACTGGAGGGCGTGGAAGACCTGCTCTACGAGGTGACATGGCGCGACAGCACCCTGCCGACGGGCCTGCTGCCGGCCGATTTCCTGCCGAGCCCGTCGGCGGCTGCCGCCCGCTCGCATCCCTTCTCCCGGTATCTTGGCGATGAGGGTGTCGAGATCGCCGCCGAGGTCGACCTCCAGGGAGAAATGGAGCGGGTCTCATGGTGCTACGCGCTCTCTGCGCTGGAAACCCTGGGGTGGGAGCGCACAGCAGGCGCGGTGGTGGACCCGGAAGAGTTGCGAGAACGCCTCGATGTTCTGCCCGAGCACAGGCATCTGGTCCGCCGGTTGCTGGAGATACTGGCGCGTTCCGGCGTGGTAGAGGAGAAGGACGGTGGCTTCGCGGTATCGGTCGGAGCCGACGACCCCTTGCCGGATGGCATGCCTCGCGACTCGGGTGCGTTTGTGGCCGAGGTGACGGAGCGTTATCCGCACGCGGAGAACGAGATCGGGCTCTTCCGGCGCTGCGCCGGGGCCCTGCCCGAGGTGCTGCGCGGCAAGGAAGACCCGCTGTCACTGCTGTTTGGCGATGCGGAACCGTCGGCCGGGGGTCTCTATCGGCTGGCGCCGGTCTGGCGAGCGGCAAACCGGATGATCGGAGAGGTAGTGCGAACGCTCGTGGAGGGTTTGCCGGACGGACGCCGGCTGCGCGTGCTGGAGGTAGGCGCCGGCATCGGCTCGGCGACCGAGTACATCCTGCCCGAGCTTCCGGAGGGACGTTTCGACTACATGTACACCGACATCTCCGCCGGCTTCTTCGCCGATGCGGAGTCGCGCTTCAGCGTGGACGGCGCTTCGATCGACTACCGGATGCTGGATATCGAGAAGGATCCGGTGGACCAGGGCTTCGAGCCCTTTGCCTTCGACTTGATCATCGCGGCCAACGTATTGCACGCCACGCGCCATCTCGATGAGACTCTTCATCACTGCCGGACGCTTCTGGCCCCGTCGGGCCTGCTGGTGGCGCTGGAGAACCAGCGCGGCCGGGGCTGGATGGATCTCATCTTCGGCCAGCTGGATGGATGGTGGCGCTACTCCGACCGCTACCGCACGAACCACGCCCTAGCGGGGCCCGAGGTCTGGCGCGAGGCGTGCGCCGATACGGGGTATGCCGAATGCGAAGTTCTCGGTGTGGACCGGTCGGAGCACGCCGGCCTGCCGGACCGCGGCGTGATCGTGGCGCAGGGTCCGGCGGAGATCGCCCTGCCGGAGGGTGTGTGGATTCTCGCAGCCGACTGTGGCGGCATGGCGGCATCGCTGGCGGAAGAGCTCGCTCGGCAGAACCAGAGGGTGGTGCTGGCCGGGGACGACACGGAGACCGCAGTCACAGCCGAAAACGAGGCCCGGATCACCGCGGCACCGATCGAGATGGAGCGTCGCGAGTCGTGGCAATCGCTCATCGAGAATCTGCCGGCGGATGTACCCTTCGCCGGCGCGGTGCACCTCGTCGGGCAGGACGGACACGGGGTGGAGGCGACGTCCGCAGACCTCGCGACGGATGCGAAGCGGACGGCGGCAAGCGCACTGGCGTTCGTGCAGGGCATCGCGGATGCCGACGCCATGCCCGATAGGGGCCTGTGGTTCGTCACCCGGGGAGCGCAAGTGCTGGAACGGGAGCGGACCGGAAATCTGGCCGGCGCCGCCCTCTGGGGCCTGGGCAGGGTGACGCTGAGGGAGGCGCCGCAGCTGCAAGCACGGATGCTCGATCTCGACCCGGAGGCGGCGGCGCCGCAGACCCTCCTTGCGAACGAACTGCTGTTCCCCGATTCGGAGAGTCACATCGCGCATCGCCGGGAGCGGCGCCAGGTCGCCCGGCTGCTCCGCAGGGATGCCGGCACGGCGGGTCTCGACCTGCCGGAGGAGGCGGGTTGGGTGCTGGCGCCAGAGGAAGGCGGGGCAATCGAGACGCTGCGGGTGCAGCCACTGGAGGCGCGCGCCCTGGAGCCGAACGAAGTGCGTGTCGCAGTCGATGCTTGCGGGCTCAACTTCCTGGACGTCTTCCGGGCCATGGGTCTTGTCGAGGAAGGATTGCTCGGCGAGGAGCTCTGCGGCCGGATCGTCGAGACCGGTACGGATGTCACGACCGTCTCGGCAGGCGACCGCGTGGCCGGTTTCGCCTTCGGCACGTTCGGGCCGGAGGTGGTGACGCACGAGGAGCTGGTGGCGCCGGCGCCTCCGGGCCTGTCGGCGACGGCGCTCGCAACGGTACCCTCGGTCTTCGTCACCTGCGTGCTCTCCTTTGAGCTTGCCGGGCTCAAGGCCGGGGATCGTGTACTGATTCACGCAGGTGCGGGCGGCGTCGGACTTGCGGCCATCCAGCTGGCTGAGGCCGCGGGCGCGGAGGTGTTCGCCACCGCAAGTGCGCCCAAGCAGGCCTATCTTGCCTCGCTCGGTGTTGCCCACGTGTTCGACAGCCGCTCGACCGCGTTCGGCCAGGACATTCTCGAGGCAACGGGGGGCGCCGGGGTCGACGTCGTGCTGAACAGCCTGACCGGCGAGGGCTTCATCGAGGCGAGCCTTGCCTGCCTCGCGCAGGGCGGCCGCTTCGTGGAACTCGCCAGGCGGGACATCCTGAGCGAAGACGAGATGGCGGCGCTGCGGCCGGATGTCGCCTATTCGATCCTCGACCTCTACGCCCTGAAGCAGCAGGACCCGGCTCGGCCGGGAGCGGCCCTGAAAGAGGTGCTGGCGCGCATGGCAGAAGGCGAGCTCGCGCCGCTCAGGCACACCAGCTGGCCGCTCGCCGAGACGAGCGCGGCCATGGGCTTCATGCGCGCGGCCCGGCACATCGGCAAGATCGTGCTGACGATGCCGCCCTTGAGGGCCGGCCGGTTGCGGGAGGACGGAACCTATCTGGTGACCGGCGGCCTGGGCGGAATCGGCTGCGCGCTCGCCGAACAGCTTGCCGAGCGCGGCGCCGGCACGGTCGTGCTGAACGGTCGCAGACCTCCGGACCCGGAAGCGGAGGCGGCCATCGGGACACTGCGCGCCCGCGGGTTCAGGATCGAGGTCGAGATCGCGGACGTGACGGACACGAATGCTCTCGATGCGATGCTGGCCCGCATGGACGAGACGCTGCCGCCGCTCGTCGGCGTGATCCACAGTGTCGGCGTGCTGTCGGACGCCGCCCTCGGCAACCAGAGCTGGGACGGCTTCGAGTCCGTGCTGTGGCCGAAGATGCTGGGGGCCTGGCACCTTCACCGGGCGACGGTGGAGCGCGATCTGGAGATGTTCGTCCTGTTTTCGAGCGTCGCCGGCATTCTGGGCAATCCGGGACAGGCCAACCATGCGTCGGCCAACGCCTTCCTCGATCAGCTCGCCCGCCACCGGCGTGCGCTGGGTCTTCCGGGACAGGCCATCGCCTGGGGCGCCTGGTCGGAGCTGGGCGAGGCGGAGGAGCAGCGCGAGCGGATCGCCGGGCGCAGGCAGGCAAGCGGCACCGGATGGTTCACCCCGGAGCAGGGTTTCAGGGTTTTCGAGCGCCTGGTGCGCCAGGACGCAACCCACGCGGCGGTGGCGGCAGTGGACTGGCCGGTCTTTGGAGATGCCCTTGGCGACCGTCCGCCCTTCCTGGAGGATCTGCTTGCCGGCGAAACGCAAGAGACGGACGGTTCGTCCTCGTCGGAAGACCTGCTCCAGCGGCTCGGCGCGACGCCTGCAGCAGGACGCGAGGACCTGCTGGCATCCTTCCTGCAGGGCGAAATCCAGGCGGTTCTGAGGCTACCCTCGGCACCGGCGGCCTCGGTCGGGTTCTTCGATCTGGGCATGGATTCCCTGATGGCGGTCGAACTGCGCAATCGCCTCAACCGTGCCTTCTCCGACACCTATTCCGCACCCAACACCCTTGTGTTCGACTACCCGACCATCGCCGATCTCGCGCGGCATCTGGCAACCGTGCTCGGTGAGCCGGACCCGGCCCCCGAAACAGCCGCCGATGGGACCCCGGAGACGGTTGCCGGAGCCATGCCGGAGCCGGCCCTGCAACAAGCGGCGCCACGCCAGGATGACGGAATCGCGATCGTCGGCATGGCGTGCCGGTTCCCCGGTGCGCCGGACATTGCGGCCTTCTGGCGTCTGCTCGAGAGCGGCAGCGATGCCGTGACGAACGGGCGCCGGAACGGCGGTTCATGGACCGGGGTCGCGGGCGACCCTGCGGTCGAGAACGACATCTGGGAGCGTGGCGGGTTCGTCGACGGGATCGACCGCTTCGATGCCCGTTTCTTTGGCATGACGCCGATCGGCGCGCGCATGACGGATCCGCAGCAAAGGCTGCTTCTGGAGACGAGCTGGCGGGCGCTCGAGGACGCAGGATTCGATCCCGAAGGCCTGAGGGGCAGCCGCACCGGGGTCTACGCGGGAATCGCCACCAGCGAGTACCGCGACCTCATGAGGGCAGACAGCGACGGTCTCAACTATCTCGGCACCGCCAGCGGCATGGCGGTGGGCGGCGTCGCGTTCAGGCTGGGCCTTACGGGACCGGCGATTCCGGTCATGCTGAACTGTGCCGCGTCGCTGGTCACGATACAGCAGGCGGTCGCGGGCCTGCGGGAGGGAACGGTGGATCTCGCCCTGGTCGGCGGCGTGAACGCGGTCCTCTCACCCGGGCTGACCCGGGAGATGGCGGCGCTCGGAATGCTGTCGTTGCAGGGACGCTGCAGGACCTTCGATGCGGCGGCGGACGGCTTCGTGCGCGGCGAGGGCTGCGGGATGGTCGTCCTGAAGCGCCTGGCAGAGGCGGAGGCCGACGGCGACCGCATCTGGGCGGTCGTCAGGGGTGCGGCCGTCAATCAGAACGGAGCGACGGCGGGGCCCACGGTGCCGAACGGCCCGGCGCAGGAGCGGGTGATCGCCGAAGCGCTGTCGCAGGCAGGCGTTCAGCCTTCAGACGTGGATTATCTTGAGGCGCACGGGGCGGGCTCGGAATTGGGCGATCCGATCGAGGTGCAGGCCGCGGCGGCGGTTTACGGCAAGGAGCGCGACGTCGACCGGCCGCTGCTGATGGGCTCGGTCAAGACCAACATAGGCCACCTGGAATCGGCGGCCGGCGTCGCCGCGCTGATCAAGGCCGTTCTCGCCATGCGTCATGGACGGATCCCGAAGAACCTGCATTTCCGCGACCCGAACCCGCATCTGGACTGGGACCATCTGCCGGTGCGCGTGGTGTCGGAGACGGTTGCCTGGCCGTCCACACCGGACCGGCCGCCGCGCGCCGGGGTCAGCGCCTTTGGAATATCAGGAACAAACGCGCATGTCATCGTGGAGGGCTACGGCAGCCCGAACGGCGCATCTCCCTCTCCGCTGGGCCTTCCGCAGCCTGTAGCCGTTTCGGCACTGCCGCAACCGGACACCGGGCTTGCCGCGCGCGGAACGCGGCTTCTGCCGCTCTCCGGCAAGTCGGCCGCATCGCTTCGCAAGCTGGCGGAACGCTACCTCGCATGGCTCGACGAACGCGAACCGGTTCTCAAGCCGGACGAGGCGGCGTCCGGAGAGATCCTCTCGGACATGGCGTGGACGGCTGGCACCGGGCGGAGCCACTTCGGCCATCGCGCAGCCGTTGCGTTCGAGGATTGCCGGTCACTTCGCGAGGGTTTGCATTCGCTCGCGGCGGCTAACGAGTCCGAACCCGTGACGCCGGCAAGGATCGCCTTTGCCTATGCGAGCGACGGCATCCATTGGATCCCGACATGCGAGGCGCTCCACGCGAGCGAACCGGCGGTGCGGTCGATTCTCGATCGCTGCGACAAGGTTTTCGGCGAGGTGTGGAACGCCTCGCTGCTCGACGTCATGTTCGCCCGGCGCGATTCCGTTGAAAACCTCGACGATTCGCAGTGGGCGCGACCGGCGACCTACGCGCTCCAATGCGCAATCACCGCTCTGTGGTCAGGTGTCGGCGTGCAGCCGGGCGTGGCGCTCGGGCACGGGGTCGGGGTGCTTGCGGCCGCACAAGCCGCCAACGTGTTCGGCTTGGAAGACGGTTTGCGCCTGGCCATGGCATTCGACCATCCCGGAGCAATTCCGGACGACATCGCCATGGGCGCACCATCACTGACACTCCTTGACACCCTCACGGGACTCGCCGTTTCGCCCGACGATGTCCGGGACGCAGCCTATTGGCGCCGGCAGGTGGCGGGCGAGCCGGAATCCATCCAACACTGCGCCGGAACGCTGGCATCTGCGGGTATCGGCATGGTGATCGAACTCGGGCCGAACGGAGCATTGGGGACGATGCTTGCGGAAACGGAGGGTACCCCCGGGCCGGTCATCCTGTCGAGCTTCGGACGGTCGTCAAATCGCGGTGGGGCGGCGCAGTCGAGGGCGAACGGCAGTTTCGCGAATGCGGTCGCCGGGGCCTGGGAGGCAGGATTGGCGATATCCTTCGCAGGCCTCTTCGCGGGCGAATCCCGCCGCCGGGTGTCGCTGCCGGACTACCCGTTCGAACGTCGGCGTCACTGGATCTGATCCAAGGGGCGAGCGGGCGCAACGCCGGCCAGGAACATGTCGCTGCAGCCGGAGTTGGACGGCAATACATGCCTATAGCACGTGAATGGGACCCGCGTAGCGTGCCAGCGTCTTGTCGGCAGTCAGCAGGACGATGCGCTCGACACGAGCCTGGGCAATCAGGATGCGGTCGAAGGGGTCTCCATGAAGCACGGGCAGCAAACCTACCTCCACCGCATGCGCACCAGTCACGGGAAGCTCGGCGTAGCCATTGTCCAGCAAGCTGCGATGCAGGAGATGCGGGTCGGCCTTGAAATCGGCACGTCCGAGTCCGTTCTTGATCGCAATCTCCCAAAGCGACGCGGCACTCACCACCGGTTCGGTTCCGGGCTCTACGATGAGATCGCGCGCCCCAGCTGGAAGCTTCGCCGACCCGAGTGCTGCCCAGAGCAACAGGTGTGTGTCCAGCAGGAGCCTCATCCGTGCCCCGAAAACATGGTGCGGATCTCCTCCGAACCCATGCTGTCAAAATCATCCGGTACGGAGATCTGCCCTGCCAGGAATCCAATGCGATGCCGCGCATCCGGTGCATCGAGAGCGACGACCTTGACCATCGGCTTGCCGGCGCGTGCGATGATGAACGATTCGCCCTTGGCAGCGGCTTCGACAAGACGCGACAGATGCGTCTTGGCTTCATGCATGTTGACGGTGAGCATGAGGCGACCCTTCCTCGATCTAAACTAAGTTTGCTAAACTTAGTTTATTCCTGTGGCTTCAACAAGAGCTTCGGACATGATGGCCGTCTCTGGTCGCGGGAGCCTCCATGGAAGACGGAGAGGTGCATCGTCATCACGCGTGGCGCATTCCCGTCCTCGCGGATACCGATGTGCAACATCGTGTCCATTTCCTTGCTTGGCCTCCCGGTTCCGCGGCGGTGGTGGACGGTGCGGGAGGCCCGGTCCATGATGGCGCCCGCATCAAAGTAGGGAAGTCTGGTCAGCATGAAGTATCGGCAACTTGGACGTACCGGAGTCGAAGTCTCTCTGTTGTGTCTCGGCAGCATGAACTGGGGCAGCAACAGCACCGAGGCCGAGGGTCACCGGCAGATGGACCAGGCCTTCGAACACGGTGTGAATTTCATCGATACCGCCGAAATGTACGCGGTGCCATCAAGCGCCGCACACTACGGCAGAAGCGAAGAGGTCATCGGTACCTGGCTGAACAGCCGGGCCAACCGCGACCGGGTGATCCTCGCCACGAAGATTGCCGGACCGGGCGATCACTTCACATACATCCGTGACGGCAAGCCGCGCTTTACCAGATGGCATGTCGAGCGGGCCATCGATGCCAGTCTCCGGCGCCTGCAGACCGATTACGTCGATCTCTACCAGCTTCACTGGCCGGAGAGGCCCACCAGCACCTTCGGACGCCTGGGATACCACTATCCCGAAACCGATGACTCGACACCCCTCGAGGAAACCCTCGAGGCCCTCGACGGTATCGTGAAGGCCGGAAAGGTGCGCTTCATCGGCGTCTCCAACGAAACCCCCTGGGGCACCATGCGCTTCCTCCATCTCTCCGAGACCCTGGGGCTGCCGCGCATCGTGTCAAACCAGAATCCCTACAGCCTGCTCAACAGGTCATTCGAGGCCGGGTGCGCCGAAGTCACACGATTTGAACAGGTCGGGCTTCTTGCCTATGCACCCATGGCGGCCGGAGCTCTCTCGGGCAAGTACCTCGATGGCGCCCGGCCGGCCGGCGCCCGCATGACCATGTATCCTTCGAACCGGCGCTATCTCGGACCACCCAACTCCGAGCCGGCGATACGAGCCTACGTCGACCTGGCACGCCGCTTCGACCTCGATCCCGGCATCATGGCGCTGGCGTGGGTCAACCGGCAGCCTTTCACGACCTCGACCATCATCGGTGCGATGAACGAGGAGCAGCTCGCAGGCGACCTCGCGAGTGTCGATGTCGAACTGCCCGAAGAACTGGTCGAGGCGATCGAGGAGATCCATCGCCGCTATACCTATCCCTGTCCCTGACCCCCTTCCGTGCGAATGAACTTGCCGTTGTTGCCGGCAATGACAACGGTGACTTCCCCCTTGGGAACCGTCCCGGCGAAGCGATCGGCGAGATCGGCAAGCCAGCCGCGTTCGGTTCCCTCGAACAGCTTGGTGAGTTCAATGGACACCGAAGCGCGGCGGTCGCCGAGCACCAGCAGGGCGTCAGCAAGCAGGCCGCCCAGACGCCGGGGCGATTCGAAGAGGACGAGCGTCGATTCCAGTTCGGCCAGGGGTTCCAGGAATCTTCGGCGCCGCGCCTTTCTGCGCGGAGCAAAGCCAAGAAATGAAAAACTCGACATGGGCAGGCCCGATACCGCCAGGGCCGTGATGACGGCGCTGGGACCGGGGACGACCTCGACCGGGTAGCCGCGCCCTGTTGCCATCCGCACCGCGAGATAGCCCGGATCACTGATGCCCGGCATGCCCGCGTCGCTCACCAGTCCAACCGTCAGCCCCTCGTCCAGGAGCCGCTCCATGCGGGCGACGGAACGTTCCTCGTTGTGTTCGTGACAGGAAAACACGATGCGTGGACGGGCGATCCCGAAACGCTCGAGGATCGTGCGCGTGCGGCGGGTGTCCTCGCAGGCCAGCGCGTCGAGCGATCCCAGGGCGTCCCGGGCGCGCGGCGACAGGTCACCGAGATTGCCGATCGGTGTGCCGATCAGGATAAGTCGGCCTGTCATGCCTGATTCGCTCTTGACCCCGGGACTGCAAGACCGTTCCATGCCCGTGTTTTGCCGGAATGTCGAGAATGACGGCTCTCGAAGCTCTGCTGAACCCGCAAAGAGTGGCGGTTGTCGGAGCCACCCCCAGAGAGAACGCGGCAGGTCGGCGGATCATTGAACATGCCGGAGGGCCACGGTTCACGGGCACTGTCGTTGCCATCAATCCGGGCTATGACGAGGTGCTGGGACGTCCCTGTCATGCGTCCCTGGAAGACGTTCCCGAAACCCCTCACTGCGCCATCATGGCGGTGTCGGATTCAAGGATCGCCGAGGCCATGGAGGATGCCGCCGCCGCGGGCGTGAAGGGTGCCGTTCTGCTCGGCCGCCTCGTCACGGCGGAAGACGGTGGCCGGACTCTGCCGGGTCGGATAGCCGCCATTGCCAGGGAAGCGGGCATGGCGGTCTGCGGCGCCAACTGCATGGGTCTCTTCAACACCAGGGCGGACGTCCGTCTCTCGCTGTCCGATCTTCCGGGACTGGACCAGCCAGGCCGCATCGGCCTTGTCTCCCACAGCGGTTCGACATGGTCGGGCCTGGGCGCCAACAAGCGTTCCATGCACTTTTCCACCGGCGTATCGGCCGGCAACGAACTTGTGACAGGCGTCGCCGACTACCTCGACCATCTCGTCGCCGAGGAGGCCACGTCGGCCATTGCCATGATCCTGGAGACCGTGCGCGACGGTGAGCGCTTCATTGCTGCCATCGAGGCCGCCGATTCCGCGGGTATCCCTCTTGTCGCTCTCAAGCTGGCCCGTTCCGCGACATCCCGCGCCTTCGCCTTCACCCACAGCGGCGCCCTCGCCGGTGACGAGAGGATTCTGGATGCCGTCTTTCGCCGCCACAACGTCATTGCAGTGGATACGCTTGACGAGATGATGGACACGCTGGAGGCCGTCGCCTGCGGTCGGGTTCCAACCGTCGACACCGTCGCCGTGCAGACAGATTCCGGAGGCGAACGCCAGCTCATCACCGACCTTGCCGAGCGCGAGAACGTGCCTCTCGCCACGTTTTCTCCTGCCACACGCCAGGCGCTCGCCAGGGTTCTCGATCCCGGCCTCGATCCCGACAATCCGGTCGACTATTGGGGCGAGAGCGGCTTCGAGTCGCTACCGCAGGTCACCAGCATTCTCGGCAACGCCAATGAAGCCGGCGTGGTGGTGTTCGCCACCAACATGGTGAGCGGCCGTGAACTCCTTCCCCGGTCCTGCCAGGCCCTGGCGAGGGTACACCGCACATCGACTAAACCATGCATGATGATGGGGAACATCACGTCGACGATCGATGACGAAGAAGCCCGGCGGCTGCGCAAGGCCGGCATCCCGGTACTCTGCGGCACATTGACGGGCCTCAAGGCGATCCGCCACCTCATCACCTGGCACGCCGCACGGCGCACACGCCACAAGACTGCACCGCCCTTGCCACAGGACATATCCGGGCGCTGGCGCCATCAACTCGCCTCCGGTCAGCCTCATCCGGAGGATCTTCTCGCTCTCCTGGCAGCCCTCGGTCTGCACGTGCCACGAACACGCACATGCCGCTTCGAAGACGATCTCGGCCCGGCCCTGGAACTCGCCGGCTGTCCGGCCGTCCTGAAGACAGCAAACCGCACGGTCGCTCACAAGACGGAGGCCGGCGGAGTGGTGACGGGGCTGGCGAGCGATGACGCGCTCCGCGAGGCCTGGCGCACCATGTCCCCTGCTCTCGGCCCCGAGGTCCTGGTCCAGGAGACCGCGCCTGACGGCGTCGAGATGATTGTCGGCATGATCACCGATCCGGTGTTCGGGCCGGTCATGACCATCGGTGCCGGAGGCATTCTGGTCGAGGTTCTCGACGATGCCATCATGTTCGTTCCGCCGGTCGACATCGAGGAGGCCGATGCACTGATCGGCCAGCTGAAAGTTTCGGCAGTCCTCGACGGTGTGCGCGGACGGCCGCCTCTCGACCGACTGGCCCTGGCGGAAGCCGTGTCGCGTCTATCCCGTCTCGCCGCCTCTCTTGACGACTGCCTGGAAGAGTTCGACGTCAACCCGCTGATCGTCCATCCCCGCGGCGCCATGGCGGTCGATGTTCTCGTCCGCTGCAAGGAGTGATGCGCGTCCGTGCATGGCTGCCAACGGAGAAATGCATGGCGCCGCCCGGATGGCGGTTCCGGTATGCATGGCCGGCATGACCGAGGTGTCATAACAGCGCTGGCGCCATGGTGCGTGGCGACCTATCTGAGATGCCGGCTCAACAACCATCACCGGGACAACATGCGATGTCAGGCCTTCTCGATCACATTCGCCACGCCTGGAAGGTGCGGAGCACCCGCCGGCAACTCCAGACTCTCTCGAACGAGCAATTGCGCGACATCGGGCTCAGCCGCGATCAGGTTGCCCCCTTGGTCCGTTCGCTCCCCCGGCGCAGGACGTAGCTTCCCAACGGCCACATCCTGACCGCATCACGGCTTCGCCGGTCCACCGGATTGCTCTGCCGGTCGACCGCCCCGCCACCAGGGGCAGCGGCCTTGTTCCCTCGAGCAGCGTGAGTTCCCTCGTGGGCCAGACCCAGGCGCCATGGCCGTCATCGGACAGCGCTGCGGCTCGGTCGGGATGAGCGGCAAGGTGCGGCTCGAACGCCCTGCAACGCCCATGTTCCCTCTCCGGTTGACCCGTAAGCGTCCACCACGTTACGGAGAGGGTGCGGGTCGCCCAATGGTCGATCATGGAAGGGATGTGATGAATTCTCCGGGCAAGAGCCGTTCCGTGGTGCGAGGGCATTCGGCCGGTCGGTGTCCGGTCCTGGTTGTTCAGGCGCTGGTGCTGGCCCTCGGCCTGCTGGCCATGCAACCCGTTCATGCGGCGGAGCGGCTCACCATCATCCATGTGAACGACTGGGACGACATGACCGCCGCACCCCGCATTGCCGCGGTGGTGGCCCGCGAAAGGGCTCGCGCGGCATCCCTGGGAAACGCAACCCTCGTCACCTTCGGAGGCGACATGATCTCGCCGTCGATGCTGTCGGCCATCGACGAGGGCGCGCACATGATGGTCCTGGCCGATGCCATCGGATTTGATGCCGGCGTCACGGGCAACCACGAATTCGACTTCGGAACCGACGTTCTCGAGGAGCGTCTTGCCGAATCCTCCATGGTCTGGCTGGCTGGCAATGTTGCCCGTCAGGGCCGTCCCCTGGCCGGAACGCAACCGATGGCGATGCTTGAACGAGGCAGCCTCGCCATCGGGGTTCTCGGCCTCGTCACCGAATCCACCGCCTGGATCTCGGATCCCGGTGATGACGTGTCCTTCACGTCCTTCCTTGCGACCGGGACCGAACTGGCCCGGACTCTCGAGGAAGATGGCGCGGATGTCGTCATCGCCCTTACGCATCTCGCCATCGCGGATGACCAAGCCCTGCTGGCGGCTTCCGATGCAATCGATATCGTGCTTGGCGGACACGACCATCTGCTGGTTGCCCGTTGGGACGGCAATCAGGCGATGCTGCAGTCCGGCTCCCAGGGGCAACATGTCGCCGTTGCCGATCTTGTCGTCGAGGAAGACGGCGTGATCCGTTTTGAGGACATTCGCCTTGTGGCCACCACGGGAGCCGGGGACGATCCAAAGGTTGCCGCCATGGTCACGGGCTTCGAGAACGACCTCGGCGCCGGTCTCGACCAGGTGATCGGACACACGGCGATTGTCCTTGACACGAGGAGGACCCATGTCAGTTCACGCGAGACCGCATTCGGGAACCTGTTGACCGACGCCATGCGCCGCGCCACGGGCAGTGACGTGGCGCTCCACAATGGCGGTGGCATCCGCGGCGACACGAGGTATGCGCCAGGCACGGCCATCACACGCAGGATGTTGCTGAGAGAACTGCCGTTCGGTGACAGGACGGTGGTGCTGCGTCTCACCGGCCGTACCCTCGGAGACGTTCTCGAACATGCCGTTTCGGCCGTCGATGAGGGTTCCGGACAGTTCCTGCAGGTCTCCGGGTTGTCGTTTGCCTACGACCCATCGCGGCCCGTCGGCTCGCGCGTCACGGAGATCGAGGCGGGTGGCAGGGCACTCGATCCGCAGGCCCTCTACACCATTGCCACCAACGATTTCCTTGCCGGCGGCGGTGACGGTTACCGTTCCCTCGAGACGGCCGAGGTGATCATCGGTGCGGCGGACGGCAGGTTGCTGGTCGATCTCCTGGCCGACGCGATTTCCGCGACCGGCACAGTATCCGTAGGTCGCGGCAACCGCATCAGACGTCTCGACGGAACGCCAGAATGAACTGCTTGACAAGGTTCCGGCGCTGATTCCAGAATGGCGATACAGGACGCGCTCATCCAGAGCGGTGGAGGGACAGGCCCTTTGAAGCCGCGGCAACCGTCTTGACGGTGCCAATGCCTGATCGATGAGTCAGCCGATATGCGGTCACACCGCTCTCGGCGCTCTTCAGAGCGCGTAGGAGTTGAGAGTGGAGTGCCGTCGGATGAATGAATCCGTCTTGAAGTTTCAGATTTTTCACTCTCGGCTGCTGCGTGCCCTGTTCGCATCAGGCTCCTCTCCTGCCGTTCGGGAGGTCGCGCTCCTGCGTTGCCAACCCCGATTCTTGAAAAGGAGACAGTGATGACTGAAGTACAGGTCAAGTCAGCAGAAAACGGCGTCAACGTCGAGGCCTTGCTCGGCGCCCGCAACGCCCTTGCCGAAGCCCCGGAGGCCGGCCGGTTCGTCTGGCGTGCCACCAATGAGTGGGTCCATGGCACCCATTCGCGCTCATCGGTCAGGAGTTACTACGGTCTTGGCGCCGAGCATGAGCACAAGTCGGAGTTCGACTTCGAAGCCGACCACCCGCTCGTCTTCGCAGCCGAAGACAATGCAGCGACACCCGTCGAGATCGTCCTTGTCGGGCTGGCAAGCTGCCTCACCGCCGGTGTGGCCGCCGTGGCCCAGAACCGGGAAATCCAGCTGAACTCGGTCAAGGCCACGGTCGAGGGCGACATGGATATCCAGGGGATCCTGGGAGCCGATTCGGATGTCAGGAACGGCTTCAACCAGATCCGTGTCACCTATGACATCGATGCCGATGCCTCGCCCGAGGACATCAGGTCTCTTGTCGCCCAGTCCCAAAAGCGCTCGGCGGTCTTCGACATCGTCACCAATCCGACCAACGTCACCGTCGAGGTGACCTGAACGCGCCATGCGCACGACCGCTGTCGTCATAGGCGCCGGTCATACCGGTCTTGCGACAAGTCACTGCCTCGCCGCGCTCGGCATCGACCACGTGGTCATCGAGCGCGGCGAGGTGGGCCACTCCTGGCGCACCGGACGCTGGGATACGCTCAGGCTTCTCACGCCGAACTGGCTGACCCGTCTGCCGGGGCTGGCCTATGACGGTGATGATCCTGACGGCTACATGGACATGGCAGGAGTCGTCTCCTTCCTGGAACGCTACGCACGTCTCGTCAGCCCGGTGCTCATGACACGCACGAATGTCGAGGCGGTGACGGCATCGGCGGACGGCTACCTGGTGACCACCGACCGGGGTACCATTGCGTGCTCCGCCGTGGTCATCGCCTCGGGCGGCTTCAACATGGCCCGGCTTCCGGCTTTCGCTCCGTCCCTGCCCGCTGGCGTCGAGTCGCTGACACCCTTCGACTACACCTCTCCGTCCAGCCTGCCTCCGGGGGGCGTCCTGGTGGTCGGAGCATCGGCAAGCGGCGTTCAGATCGCCGACGAGGTGCAGCGCTCGGGACGTCCGGTCACACTCGCCGTAGGCGAGCATGTACGCATGCCGAGACTGTACCGGGGACGAGACATCTTCTGGTGGCTCGACCGTTCGGGCCTTCACGACGAACGCTGGGACGAGATCGAGGATATCGAGCGGGCTCGCCGCGTGCCGTCACCACAACTCGTCGGGGGCGCCCCGAGGAGCACACTCGACCTCAACGCGCTGACATCGGATGGCGTGCGGCTGGTGGGACGTCTTGCCGGCATCGCCGACGGACGGGCCCAGTTCTCCGGTTCGCTGGCCAACAAGTGCGCCCTGGCGGACCTCAAGCAGGGCCGTCTTCTTGACACCTTCGACGAGTGGGCCACCTGCCACGGGTTTGATGGCGTGGTGGAGGCGCCGGAACGGCCGGAGCCCACGCACATTCCCGATTCGCCGGACCTGGTTCTCGACTTCGCCCGGGAGGGCATTCGAAGCGTGATCTGGACCACCGGCTTCGAGGCGGACCATTCTTGGCTCCATCTCCCGGTGTTCGATCGCAAGGGCCGTCTGCGTCACGACGGAGGTGTGGTGGCCCCGGGGCTCTACCGCATCGGGCTGACATTCCTGCGTCGCCGCAAGTCGAGTTTCATCCATGGGGCGGGGGACGATGCGTGCGACCTGACACGTCATCTCGCGGCCCATGTCGGCGCCGCAACGGATTTCTGGCAGGACGCAGACCTGCGCTCGGCAGCGGCCGGCTGACCTCAATCTGTGATCGCGGCCGAGCGGGTGATCGTGACCCCGGCGCCGGTCATGGCCTCCATTGCGGCGGCGAGTGAACCGTCAAGATCGATGGCCCGGCAGGCATCCTCGACGAGGACGGCGCCGAAACCTTCCGCCACCGCATCGAGTGCCGTCCAGGCCACGCAGAAGTCCGTCGCCAAGCCGGCAATGAAGAGGCGCCTGAATCCCCTTTCCCGCAGGTAGCCGGCAAGGCCGGTGGGAGTGGCCTTGTCGTTCTCCTGGAACGCCGAATAGGAATCGATGGCGCGGTGGAAACCCTTGCGCAGGACGAGGCCGGCGCCGCGCCAGTCGAGGTCGCGGTGGAAACGCGCGCCGTGAGTTCCCTGAACGCAGTGATCGGGCCACAGCACCTGTTCACCATAATCGAGCGTCACCGTCTCGAAGGGCTGGCGCCCGGCGTGGTTGCTGGCAAACGAGAGATGGTCCGCCGGATGCCAGTCCTGGGTGACGACGCAGTGATGAAAGTGCGGCGCCATCCGGTTGATGACCGCGACCACCTCGTCACCCCCGGGAACGCCAAGCGTGCCGCCGGGACAGAAGTCGTTCTGGACGTCGATGACAAGCAGAAGGTCAGTTTCCGCCCGCGGCCTCGTCAGTGCCATGATCGCCGCCTCCTCCCTGGATGATCCGGACCTGGTGGCCCCGATGTCAAGCTCGCCGCCCGGCCTGCCCATATCGGAACGATCAGATTGTACAGCGACAATCCCCGGTTCTTCGAAGGGAAAGGGCGCGCATCTTCGCCTGCTGACGGCTGTTTGCTGGGGACGAGCAACCCTCCCTGGGCTCGATCGAGGGCGTGATCAGGTTGCCGGCTTCTTTCGTATGCGCGGGGAGGCAAGAGTGGAGGCGGCCGAGAGGAGCGCTGCAACCACGGCGAAAGCCGAGGCAAGCGAGAAAGCATAGGCGAGGTCAATGTCGCCGACGTAACCGCCCAGGAAAGCGCCCAACGCACCGACACCGTCCATCAGCACGAAGGCGAGCGCCAGCGTCGTTCCCTCGCGTTTGCCGGCGAAATCCAGCGCCGAGGCAAGCACGACAGAGCGAACGCCGTAGAAGGCCCCGATCATGATGATCAGAAAGGCAATGGCGAGCCAGGGTGCCTCGACCAGCGGCATGAGAAAGCCAAAGGGCGCGGCAGCCAGCAGCGAGAAGGCAAAGATCTTGCGCCGGCCCAGCGTGTCGGAGATATGCCCCATCACGGGTTGCAGCACCGCACCGGCCAGAATCATCGCAGCGAATGCGATGCCGGCCCAGAACTCGGACAGGCCGAGATCGTTGACGATGAAGAGCGTTGCCATGGCGAGCACGGCCATGATGGCCATGTTGTAGACGCTGATCATCGCCACGAGCAGGAGGCCGGCCCGACTGAGCCAGCGCCTCGCCAGATCCTTGAGATCCACCATGCGCGCGTCTGACTCGACGGGGACCGTAAGCCGGCTGCGCAGGGCAAGGAAGACGAAGCCAAGGGCAACCGCGGGAACGACGGCAAGGAGCAGGCCCTGCCGCCAGTCGACGTGGACCAGCAGAGCGCCCGTCAGCACGGGCGCGAAGACCTCGGCAAGGGTGCCGCCCATGGCGTGGATCCCCAGCACCCGCGCCCGCTGCGCCGGCAGGGTCTGCGTCAGCGTGCCCGTGGCCAGGGGATGCCAGGCCGAGGTGCCCATCCCGGCGACGGCAAGCAACAGCGTCAGGGACCAGAAGTCCGGCGCCATGCTGGCGAGGCCGTAGCCGACCACGACCCAGACAAAGGTGCTCACGAAGAGCGCCCCCCGGCGCCGGGTGTGGTCGCTGAGCATGCCGGCCGGGATCAGGCTCAGCGCCCCCCCGACTGCCGTAAGGCTCACCATCAGCCCGAGGTCGGATGGCGAAAGGTCCATGGCGACGCCGATCGCCGGAATCAGGATCCAGAGCGCGCCGTGGGGCCAGTCGACGGCCATGTGACCGGCGCAGAAAGCCAAGGTCGGCAGACGCCGCCCTGCGCCGATACCGGCTGCCGGAGCGCCGTCTGTCACCGATCACTCTTGAGGCGAGTCGGGTTGCCGGGCCGGGTCATCGTCTGCCTGATGTCGGCCGCCGTGCAGTCGCCGTCGGAATCAAGGCCCTTCCGGATATCGATCGCAAGCAGAAGGTCAGCTTCCACCCGCGGCTTCTTCAACGCCATGGTCGCCGCCTCCCCGCCGGATAATCAGAATTCAGTCGCCCCCATGTCAAGCTGTCCAGCAGGCTTGGCAAGGCGGCCCGGGTGAGGCCCAGGGTGTCTGCCTGTGGCGTCGAGAGCGTGCAGGGCATTGAGCGGGGGCAGACGTTCAATCATTGAGATAATCTTGAAAGACTGTGCGACACATCTCGATTGATTTTGTCGGGAGGCATTCATATGGTGCGGCGATAACGCATGGTCAGCGGACTGCCACGATGACGCCTTATGACGCTCTTCCGGGAGGTCTCCACGACGACCCCTCCCGTTCCTTCACGATGGCCTCGCGCTACTACACCGATCCCTTGATCTTCGAGGAGGAAAAGGAGCGAATCTTCGCCCGCTCATGGCTTTTTGCCGGGCACGAAAGCACGCTCAGGGCACCTGGCAGCTATCGGGTGGTGGACATCGCCGACGAGAGCCTCGCTCTCGTCAGGGGGCGTGATGGCGTCCTGCGCTGCTTCTACAATGTCTGCCAGCACCGGGCGCACCGTGTCCTCAAGGGCAGCGGGACTCTGGGACCCGTCATGACGTGCCCCTACCACGCCTGGGCCTACAATCTTGACGGGTCCCTGAGGACAGCGCGCGGCTGTGAGAATGTCCGCGATTTCGACAAGTCGGCGTTTTCGCTGAAACAGGTCAGGGTCGACACGATGCTCGGCCTCGTCTTCGTCAATCTCGACGTTGAAGCCCTCCCGTTCGGCGAACAGTACGCCGGGCTCGAGGACGACATCCTGCGCTGGATGCCCCGGGCAGGGTCTCTCGAGCCGGCGTGCCAAAGGGACTTCTCGCTGAAGGCCAACTGGAAGGTGGTCATCGACAACTTCCAGGAGTGTTACCACTGCGAACCGGCGCATCCGGCCTTCGTCGACATGGTCGAGATGCCCACCTACCGCAATCGCACGCACCAGTACTGGTCGGCCCAGACGTCGGACAAGCCGCGCTCGAACAGGAGCACGGCCTACGATTTCGAGACCGGCGACGTCGATTTCGGTTATGCCGGCTACTTCGTGTGGCCGAACCTGACGATCTGGCTGATGCCGGGCGAGCCCAATCTCATGACTCTCCAGATGCTCCCCGACGGACCCGAAGGCTGCGTCGAGCATCTGCACTGGCACTCGCTGGGCGGCGCGCTGACCCCTCAGTCCGAGGCGGCGATCGACTATGTCGTCGATGTGCTGCAGCCCGAGGACATCGCCCTTTGCGAGAGTGTCCATGCAGGCCTGAAGTCGCGCGGCTACGACCGCGGCCGGTTCATCGTCGACAGCGGGCGCAGCCACATCAGCGAGCATGCGGTGCACCATTTCCACAGGCTGGTCATGCAGGCCATGGAAGGCGGCCCCCTGCCCGTGCCCCAGGCCGCCGAATGACGGCAGCGGTCGACTTCTACTTCGGACCCGGCAGCCGCTATTCCTATCTTGCTTCCACGCAGCTGGCGCGAATCGAGCGCGAGACCGGATGCCGCTTCCGCTGGCTGCCGCTGCAGAGCAGCCTGCTCATCTCTGCCGGCCACAACGGGAGGGATCCCTTCGAGGGCGAGACCGGACAGTACGACTGGGAGTACCGCAAACGGGACGCGGCGGCGTGGGCCCGCCATTACGGCGTCGAGTACCTGGAACCGGTCGGCCGCCTGGACTTCGATCCCCGCATAGCCGCTCTCGCCTGCCTGGCCGGCGAACGCCAGGGCGCCGTCGAGTCCTTCTCCAGAGCGGTGATGTCGCTTGTCTTCATCACTCCCGGAGAACAGCTGGTCCAGGAGGACTTCGAACGGGCGGCCGACGCCGACGGCCTCGATGTCGGGAGGTTCCGGAACGACCTGGCAAGCGACAGTCTCGGCCACGACCTGGAGGCGAGAGTCGCCGAGGCCGGCGGGCGTGGAACCTTCGGAGTTCCCACATTCTTCCTCGGTGAGCAGATGTTCTGGGGCAACGACCGGCTTGTCCTCCTGGAAGCGGCTCTCAGGGAACTGACCTGACGTCTATTCCGCCGCCATCCTCCCGGTGTCGGCAGCACCGAGCCAGTGTTCGAAGAAGTCCGGCAGCCACGCATCGACCAGGTGATCGTACCTGCCGGCGTCGGCGAGCTGTTCTTCAGGCTGCTGGGCGCCCCGTTCGTCGAGTTCCTCCGCTCCCTCCTTCATCCATTCGCCGATCATGTCGATGGTGCATTCCGGGTGAAACTGCACGCCGTAGACGCTCGGGCCGCAGGAGAACATCTGGTTGGGGAAGTGTTCTGACACGCTCGTGGCGAGAAGCTCGCATCCCCGCGGAAGATCGAAACCCTCCCCGTGCCACTGATAGACACGGCGCAAGTCACCCAGCACCGGCCGTCCGGACTCGGTGGGAACCAGCTGCGTGAAGCCGATCTCGTGCCAACCGTCCTCATGCGGCTTCACGGCAGCTCCGAGGCTGCGGGCCAGCATCTGGGCTCCAAGGCAGACTCCGAAGAACGGCGTGCCCGCTTCGAGGACCCGGTCGATCCAGCGCAATTCGGCGGCGATGAAGTCCAACGTGCCGTCATCATTGGCGCTCATCGGGCCGCCGAAGATGATGGCGCCGGCGATATCGTGGAAGTTCTGGGGAAGAACGTCGCCGGTCTTCAGACAGCAGCGCACCTCCTGGTAGCCCCCTTCGCGAAGGACCCTGCCAATGCGACCGGTGGTCGACCATTCGCCGTGAACGACACAGATCACCTTGCGCCGCACACGATCCCTACTGCCGCTCATGGCACACGCCCTTCAACATCAGACACTCCCCCGTCGCCTGGAGACACATAGCCGATTCCCCGGCCGGCGCATAGCGACGCCCATAGTGTCAGACCGTTCTCGAGCCGGAGACGGGTTCGACCGGCTGGACGCGGAATCCGGCCTCCTGCAGACGTTCGGCAATCCGCCCGATGTGATCACTGTCGAGGGTCTCGAGAACGATATCGAGATCGGCGAGCTTGACCGAGAGATTGGAGAATGCCCTCTGGTGGTGCACCTCGATGATGTTCGCTCCGGTTTCACCGATGATGGAGGTCACCCTGGCCAATACACCCGGTGCATCGGGAATCTCCAGGCCAAGGCGGACCATGCGGCCATCGCGCACGAGACCGTGCTCGATCACCATCGACAGCACCCGGCTGTCGATATTGCCCCCCGACAGGACAAGACCCACCTTGCGCCCGCGGAAGCGTTCGGGATGGGCGAGAAGGCAGGCGAGCGACGCTGCCCCTCCGCCTTCCGCCACTGTCTTCTCGATTTCCAGATAGGTCTGGACGGCGTGTTCCAGCTGGCTCTCGCTCACCAGGACAATGTCCGACACGAGATCCCGGACAATCGGAATGGCGTTCTTCCCGGGCGTCTTCACCGCAATGCCGTCAGCGATGGTGCGGCCTCCCGCCTTCACCTCCAGCCCCTGGAGCTGCTGGTACATCGAGGGGAACATCTCGGCCTCGACACCGACGATTTCCGCTTCCGGACGGATGGCTCTGGCGGCAATGGCGATGCCGCCAATCAGCCCGCCGCCACCGATAGGGACGATGATGACATCAAGGTCGGGCGCATCCTCGAACATCTCGAGGGCGAGGGTCCCCTGCCCTGCCATGACGTGGTCATCATGATAGGGATGGACAAAGACGAGATTTTCGTCGGCCGCCATGAGATGAGCGGACACGGCCGCATCGTCGATGGTCTCGCCTGTCAGGATGACCCGGGCGCCAAAGCGCTCGGTATTCCGGACCTTTATCACCGGTGCCCCTTCGGGCATGACGATGGTCGCCGGAATGCCCAGGCGCTGGGCATGGTAGGCGACGGCCTGGGCGTGATTGCCGGCTGACATCGCGATGACTCCACGGGAGCGCTCGTCGTCTCCGAGAGAAGCGATCTTCACCAGGGCGCCACGGTCCTTGAAGGATGCCGTGAACTGGTGATTCTCGAACTTCACGAACACGTCGGCCCCGCTCATGGTCGACAACGTGCGCGAATGGACACAGGGCGTCCTGACGACATGCCCCGCGATCACGCCCGAGGCCTGGTTGATGGAGTCGATCGTCACGCTCATCGCTCGCGTGTCTCCCGGGCTGCCGGCACGCCAGCCATGACGATGTTGCTTGCGTCTTCCGGCGTGTCGATATCCACCAGAACGGCGCCGTCGTCCATCGCGACCTCGATCACGTAGTCCCCGTACTCGCCGATAAGGTGTCTCGCGCCGGCATCGCCCGTCACCCTGCGCATCGCCTGGAAGAAGCTGCTGTCCCACAGGACGGGGTTGCCGCGGCGACCATTCCACGTCGGCACGACAATCGCCTTGGCCCCGGACCCCTGCCATGCCCGGGCAAGGGATCGCAGCGCCGGACCGGTGACCGCCGGCATGTCGCCCAGGCAGACGAATGCCGCACCACAGGAGGTAGGGAGCGCATCGAGACCGGCCTTCAGTGACGTGCTGAGCCCGGCCTCGTGGTCGCTGTTGTCGACAAACGAGACAGGACAACCCTCAAGGGCTGCACGCACGGCAGGGGCCTGATGGCCGGTCACCACCCGTATGACCGTGATTCCGGCCGAATTGAGGGCGTTCACCACGTGGCGCACCATGGGCACGCCATCGATCGTCATCAAGAGCTTGTTGTGCCCGCCCATGCGCCGGCTGCGACCGGCCGCCAGGACGATCGCAGCCGGCATCTCCCTGCGGCTTCCCGCTACGGGAAGAACACCCGACGGCCGCCCCTTGAGGAGGCCGCCCACGCCCATGGCCTGGATGTCCGTGCCGGTCACGCGGATTCCTGCGGCGAGACGCCCCAGAACGAGATCGAATCCGTTGGGCTGCGGTGACCTGGCACACCCCGGCAGACCGAGAACGCGGGTGCTGCCAATGTGGGCGAGAAGCAGGAGATTGCCCGGATCAACAGGCATGCCGAGGTGATCGACCACGCCGCCTGCGGCCTCGATCGCCGCCGGGATGACATCCCGGCGGTCCGAGATGGCCGAGGCGCCGTAAACGAGAACGATATCGTGGGTCGCGGCCATGCGGCTGATGGTGTCGCTGAGATCCACAGTGCGGTGCGGGATCCTGACGCTGTCGCCCAGGCTCAAGCCGAAACCTTCAATTCTCGCGGTCACCACACTCGTGGTCCGGTCGAGAACCCGGGACTTCACCGCCGGCGAGGTGGTCATGACGAGACCCGTGCGCCAGGCGCTGAAGGGGGCAATCGCCAGTGCCGGCGCCGTCATCAGCCCAATGCATGACTCGACGGTGGCTGATGGCACGGCGAATGGAATGATCTTGATGGTCGCCACTCTCTCACCCTCGCCCACCGGTTCGAATCCGGGCAGGGTGGCAATCGTCACCGCCTCGTCGACACCGTTCACGGCCTGCAGCGCAACGACGTCGACCGTCACAAGGCCCGCCTGTCGGGCGACGATGTCGACCCGCCCCCTCGAGGCGGGTTTCACCAGCAAATGGGACCCCGCCAGGGCCTGGGCCACCCTGGTTGCCGCTTCATCCTCCAGGACATCGTCGGTGTCGGGCATGGCGACGAACAGCGAGGTGACACCGGCTGCCACGAGTTCGTCGGCGATCGCCTCGTCAAGACGGCGCCCTTTCCTCACGGAAAGCCCGTCAATCGTGACACTGTGGGCGAGAATGCCGCCAATGGCGTCACGCACCGGCACATCTGCGAACTTCACGACAGTTTTCCGTTCCGGGCGGCGATGACTTCGGCCATGATCGAAAGCGCGATCTCCTCTGCCGAACGCGCCCCGATATCGAGACCGACGGGACCGCGAATTCGCGCCATGGCAAGGCCGTCAATCCCCTCGTCCGCAAGGCGTTCCAGACGTTTTGCGTGGCTGCGCCGGCTGCCCAGGGCACCGATGTAGAAGGCCGGCGACCCGAGCGCGGCGATGAGCGCCGAATCATCGATTCGGGGTTCGTGAGTCAGTGCCGCCACTGCCGTGCGGTGGTCCGGATCGAGCTGTGCCAGTGCATCGTCCGGCCAGGCCTCGACCATGCGGACATCGGGAAATCGCCGGGCATCAGCCCAGGCGCTCCGGGGGTCGACGATCACCGGGTCGATACCCGTTGTCTTGGCAAGGACTGCCAGCGGCTGCGCGACATGAACGGCGCCGACGATGATCAGCCGCACCGGCGGATTGAAGACATGCAGAAAGAGTGGCCGGCCCTTCACATCCAGCGTCCGGGAATGATCGAACCGGAACGCCTGCGCAATGTCCTGCGCCAGGGTGGCATCACCAGGAAGGTCATCGTGGCGGATCAGCCATGATTCGCCGCTGTCAAGCCAGGTCGCGTGGATGATGCCCTTCCGCTCCCTTCGGGCCTGGTTGAGAGTCCTGAGCGTCTCACCCTTCATGTCAGTGGCGTGATGAAGACCTGCACCGTGCCTCCGCAGGTCAGCCCCACTTCCCAGGCACGTTCGTTGGAGACGGTAAACTCGAGAGTGCGCACCTTTCCCTCCGCCATCGCTTCGCGCGCCCCTTCGACGACAGCAGCCTCGATGCAGCCTCCCGACACGGAGCCCCTAAAGGATCCGTCCTGGCGCACCACAAGCTGACTCCCCACGGGACGGGGACTTGACCCCCAGGTCCTGGTCACGGTTGCCAGCGCAACCTGTTGGCCGTCGCCGGACCAGGCCTCGGCTGTCTCCAGAACATCCTCCATCAGACCTGTCTCAGCCATCCTTCCATGTCCTCCGCAGATCCGCGTCCCGGTCTGGCCAGAATCTCCGCCAAGCCTTCGAGACTCGCAAGATTATGGCATGGAAGGAATCTGTCGACATGTGGCAGCATCGTCCGGATCCCCCATGTGCGGGGACGGAATTCACGCCATCGCAGCAGTGGGTTGAGCCACACCAGTTTCCGGCACGAGCGCCTGAGCATCGCCATCTCGCGCCCGAGATTGCCACCGACATCGCGGTCAAGCCCATCGGTGACGAGAATGACGATGGTACCCTGGCCGGGAAGACGACGGCCCCAGCCGCGATTGAAGGTCCCAAGGCACTCGCCGATGCGAGTGCCGCCGGACCAGTCTTCCACATGCCCGGCGACCGCACGCAGGCCTGCCGCAGCATCCGGCGTTGCCAGATCGCGGGTAACATGGGTGAGCCGGGTGCCAAAGGTGAAGGTATGGACTTTCATCGCACCGACGGTCCATCGGCGAGTACCTGCCTTGCGGCCGTGCGCCGACAGGGCATGGGCGAAACAGATCAGCATGCGTGCATAGTCGATCATGGAACCCGAGATGTCGCACAACAGCACCACCCCGGGTGGCTTGTCGACGCGCCGGACGAGAGGCAGCGTGATCATGCCGCCCGGTTGGCGCACGCCTCCCTGCAGCGCCGCCCTCAGATCAATTCGACGGCCGGATGGCGAGGGCCTGAGGCGGCGTCCGGCAAGCGGGGCCAGGGCAATCGACATCTGCGCCACCACCTGACGCGCACGAGCCATCTCGTCTTCGTCCATGTCGGCAAAGTCCATGGTGCGCAGTGCCTCGGCGGGCGACCAGGTTCCCTCTTCTCCGGCTTGCGGGCCGTGTCCCCCGTCTTCTCTTGTGCCCTCCGGCAGTCCCGGATTTGTGGCTCCGGCCTCGACGACGGGTTCCTGCGTGGCGCTCCCGTCAGCGGGTTCCCCCGACCAGAAGCGGTGAAAGATCCTGGCAAAGAGATCGCTTTCCTGCTCGCGGGAAACGAAGATGGCATGCCACATCCAGAAGACATCCTCGCGCCGGGCGACCCCCGCCAGGTCCAGGGCACGGATGGCGTCGGGCACCTTGTCCGGTCCCGCCGCCAGGCCGGCGGCACGCAGGGAACCGGCAAAGCGCACCACGTTGGCCAGGATCGCACTCATGTGCCGGCTTCCTTCAGCAGCACGTCAATGCCGGCGTCCCTGATGGCCCGGATGTCGTCCTGGTGCTTGAGCAGCACGCCAAGCGAACTGTCGACAATCTCCGGTTCCAGTGACCGGGTGTTGAAGTGCTCGAGAGCCATCGCCCAGTCGAGGGTCTCCGCGACCCCCGGGGTCTTGTAGAGATCCTGGCGGCGCAGGGTCTGGACAAACCTGACGATTTCGGCGCCGAGCCGGTCCCCGCATCCGGGCACCTTGCGCTCCACGATCTCGATCTCCCGCTCGGGCGAGGGGTAGTCGACCCAGTGGTAGAAACAGCGACGCTTGAGTGCGTCATGCACTTCCCGCGTCCGATTGGAGGTGATGATGACGATCGGTGGTTGGCGTGCCGCCACGGTTCCCAGTTCGGGAATGCTGACCTGCCAGTCGGACAGCACCTCCAGCAGGTAGGCTTCGAAAGGTTCATCCGTTCGGTCGATCTCGTCGATGAGAAGGACAGGCGGTCCCTCCTCATGAGGGCGCAACGCCTCCAGAACGGGCCGGCTGAGCAGGAATTCGTCGCGATAGATCGCGCCGGAGACCGCATCACGATCAACCGCCCCGGCAGCCTCTGCAAGCCGAATCTCCACCATCTGGCGCGGATAGTTCCACTCATAGACCGCCTGGGCCACATCGAGGCCCTCGTAGCACTGCAGGCGAATGAGCCGGCGGGCGAGCGCGGTTGCCAGCACCTTCGCCGTCTCCGTCTTGCCAACACCGGCCTCGCCTTCGAGAAAGAGTGGTCTTTCCATGGCCAGCGCCAGGTAGATGGCGCAGGCAAGTCCGCGCCCGGTGACGTAGTCTTCCGATTCTAGAAGGCGAACGGTCTCGTCAATCGAACCGGGGAGAACCCCGGAGTCCTCCATCACGTGCTGTCGCATCGGGCGTCATCCATCCATGCTGCGACTGCGCCGGCCAGCGCGTCGATGCCGTGACCGAGAGAGAATTCCCGCCGCAACCGGCACCTGCCTTCCGTCATCGTGACATGCATCGATCCGGATGTCCCTTCCCCGCGGTCATAGTGGAACTCCAGTGCGTCGTAGACCCGCTCTCCGCGATCGGCGAAGGCAACGACCCCAGGCGACGAGGTACGCAACTCCGCCATGTCAATTACAAGACCCTCCTCACCAGGCAACACGTCGACCTCGCCATCGAGAAGACTCTCCAGACCGAGTCCCGCTACTCCGGCATGGTCGAGAAGCGATCCGGCATCGAGGCCGGAAAGACGGAGTTTCATCATATTGCCGTCACGGCCCACGGGTTCGACCCTGAACGGCTTGCCCGTGGGCAGACTGGCCACGACGCTCTCCACCACCAGCGTGCCGTCGCCAGGCCAGGACACCGACACCTCGACATCATGGAGCGGCAGAAGGGCGTCGAGACCGGCGATCGTGAACGTTTGGGCAGACGACGTCGCCAGCGGCAGGAGGTGGGTGAAGGTGCTGGTGCCGGAGACCTGCCGCACCTGGACACCGGCGATCCTGGCAGAGACGTCATTGATGGTGACAGCAAGATCAGCGCCGGACTCTTCTCCCTCGAACCAGAGTGTTCCCGTGACAGCCACGCCGCCCTGGACATCGCTGAAGGGCGCACCATAGAGGGGGGAGAGGTCCGCCGGCTGCAGGCCCGGGACCTCGAACAGCGCACTGACGGTCTTCACGGAGGCCTCCAGACGATCCTGTTCCGGCATGTAGCGGGCATCGACGGCACCGAGGAACCGCGCCTTGTCGGCGTGGAGGGTCATCGACAGGCGCGCATCGTCGCCGTCCGGCCACACGGGTGTTGCCACGACATCCACCGACATCCGGGTAAAGCGTTGCGGGTCTCTCAAGTCCTCGATCTCCCGGATATCGGCACTGAACTGCGGCCAGGGCGACAGACCCGAATTGTAGTTGAGGAGAGCACGGACATCCCTGACCCTGAGGTCGGGCCCCCTTAGGACGAGATCACCACCTTCTGCATCCATGGTTGCCTGCAGATAGTTGGCGCCCAGACTCTCGAGACGAATCCCGAGCTCAGGCAACACTCCCTCGATCTTCACGGGACGCGGCGTGTCGGCGAGAACGACCGCATGCAGCGGTGTATCGCTGAGCTGCAGACGCAGATCCCAGGAAAGATCATTTCCCAGCCGTTCAAGGACAAAGAGAGGGAGTGATTCCCTTTCGAGTTTGACGGAAACCGGCCCCACGAGGCGCACGGGACCATGTGTGAAGGTCTGCAGGTCGATCCAGCCGGTGTCGCTCTGACGAACCTCGATACCGCGCTCCATGACATCGATTCCGAACGGCAGCTCCAGGTCCACGCCGCCCACGACCAGGACATCGCTGCGAACCTCGCCAACATGCAGGAGCGCGGAGGAATCGCTGCCGAGGAGGTGGTTGCCGGTGCCCGTCGCCAGTGTCAGCGGAAGATCGAGAACGATGTTGTAGAAGGTGGTGTCCGCCATCACCACCTCCTCCAGAAGACCGTGAATCCCGATGCCGCCCCGCCAGGCATCCGGTCCGCGGACCACGTCGGCGGATCCGGTCACATGACCCGACACGTCACCCTCCATGACGAGATCGAGGTCCGGAATCCTGAGCGCGACAACGCGGCCGGCATGGTCGAACGCGACATCGCCCCTGATGAGAGCCCAGCCATGGCCCCGTCCCATCACCTCGCCCGATGCCTCGAGAACCACGGCAAGGTCCACGCCGTCACCCTGCCGCATCGCCTCCAGCGAGACCGCCTCCATGGAAAGGTCAAGGCGCAGGCCATCGCCAAGATGGAGAACGAGGGGAAGGGGCGCGCCAAGCGATGCCCGCCATCGACCATCCTCGAGGGAGAGGTCCGTGGCGAAGTTCGCGCCCTCCACAGACAGCCATGGTCCCAGGCGCAGGTCAGCTGTTTCCACGACGCCGTCGCCCGTGATCGTCCAGCTTGCCGGCTCGGACATTTCAGCAACTCGGGCGTCGAGTCGCAAGGCGGCATGGAGCGACGTGCCTGACGTCACCACGCCCTCCACCTGCCAGTCCCCGCCTTCGCCCGTGACACCGATGTCGGCGGTGAGCGAAATCCTGCCACCGGAGAGTGTGGCCGTTCCCTTGATGCCGGTGCCGTCCACGGTGCCTTCGATCTCGAGATCGCCCGCTGCGAGGCCAGGCCACCCCAGACGAACACGGACATCCGGCTGAGGGCTCGTCACACCATCCACCACGATGCGGCCGCCGGGAAGACCGGCGCCCTCCCCTCCCGGCGTGATGTCAATCATCGCCTGGTCAACGGCTTCGCGCCAGATGAAGGCAAGGTCACCGGCACCCTCCAGCCCCATGAGTTTTGCCTGCCAGTTCCCGGTGCCGGTCAATCCGTTCCGCTGATCGTCAAGCTTCGCGTCGAAGCGAAGGATGACGGCGCCCCACGGTCCGGAAATGTCGAGACGCGCGTTCTCGGCAACAACATCCGCTGCCAGCGAGGTCATGCCGGCTGCCACCTCTGACAGACCAGACCAGTCCGACTCCCATCCCCTGAGTGTCAACCGCTCGAGGTGGCCGGAGGTGAGTCCGCCGAAACTCCAAAGGACCCGGGCCTCTTCGATCGTGCCTCCGGAATTGAGCACGACATTGGTCATGGTGACGGTCCCAAACGTCACCTCGGACACTTCGAACTCGGCAACCGCATCGCCGAGGCTGCGCTCGATCAGCCATCCCGCGATCTCGTGGCGGGCGCCGTGGAGACCGGCGATCATGGCCGCGCCGGTCACGAGCACGACGAGCGCAATGGTTCCTCCGGGACGTTTGGGCCATCGGGGCATGGTCCTATCATGCCCGATGCGCGGCGGTGACGTCACGATGGCTGCGACGGATCAGCGTGGGTCGAGCGGCGTGAGTATCCCTGTGGCGTTCTCGATGGCTTCGGCGGCATCGAGGGTCATGTCTTCGCGATACCGTCCGCCGATGATCTGCACCCCGAGCGGCAGACCGTCGGCCATTCCCACCGGCACGCCGGCTGCCGGAAGACCAAGGAAGTTGACGGTCGTCAACAGCCGATTGGCGACAAAGATCTCATCGAGCCGGGCGGCGCTCACAAGATCGTCGTCCACCGGAAACTGCGGCTCCGTGGACACCGGGCCGAGAACCAGAGGGTAGTCCTCAAGGAAGAGGAGCCATTCGCGCAACAGGGTCTGTCGTTCGCACAGCACCGCAAGATAGGATTCGAGGTCCAGCGTCGGCACGTTGGTCCTGATGAAATCGAGCTTGCGGTTGATCGCATGGCCACCGTGGCGGCGGATGTCCTGCTCCATGAAAAACGTCAGTTCGGTGGAAATCTGGCGTTCCCAGCACCTCATGGCATCACCAACGCGCGGAGGCTCGGCTTCGACAACATCGTATCCGGCAGCAGCAAGGGCATCAGCGGCCGTCGTGACCGCATCGCGTTGACGCGGGTGAACTCCCATGGCGCCAGGGTCGGGTGTGACGGCAACCCTGGGCTTGCGATCGGGAAGAGGAGGCGCGACCGGCGCCGGCACCCACCACGGATCCCGGGGATCACGTGCCGCCATGACCTCGAGGGCAAGACGCACGTCCCTTACCTCGCGCGCCATCGGCCCCTGGACCGACATCAGCTGGAACATGGGTGGGCGTTCAGCCGCCGCTGATGGATTGAAGGCCGGGACACGCCCGAGCGTTGGGCGAACGGTTGCAACACCACAGGCAAAGGCGGGGTAGCGCAATGAACCGCCCACGTCGTTTCCATGGGCGATGCAGCCGATGCCTGCGGCCAGGGACGCGCTGCCGCCGCCTCCTGAACCGCCGGGCGTGACATCCCGGTTCCAGGGATTGAGCGTGGCGCCACGCAACGGATTGTCGGTGAACCACCGGAAACTGAATTCCGGAGTGTTGGTACGGCCGATGATGATGGCACCGGCTTTCCTGAGATGGGCAACGACAGGAGAGTCCGCGCTGGCCACATTTTCGGCGAAGGCGGGAATGCCGTTGGTGGTCGCCTGCCCGGCCACGTCGACATTTTCCTTGATGGTGACAGGGACTCCGTGCAGCGATCCCACAGGAGCGCCGGCGGCCATGGCGTCGTCGGCCGCACGTGCTGCTCGGCGCGCCTCTTCGTCCATGCGCATGGTGACGGCATTCACATGCGCATTGACCTCGTCCATGCGGGCGATGTGACTCTCCACCACGTCGAGAGCACTCACATCCCGGCGGTTGATTGCCGCCGCCGTCTCAACGGCGCTTCTTTGCCACCAATGACCCGTCAACGGCACCTCAAGGAGCACACCCCGGTTTCAATGTGGTCCGTCTCCGTCAGGATCGCCTCAACTCCTCCACGTCATCCGCATCGGGCATGACCACGAACTCCGGATAGGCCTCGATGCCAAGCTCGGCGGAATCCTGGCCAATCTCCTCCACGGTCTCGGACACCCGGACGCCGATCATCTTCTGGAGCAGGAACCACAGGGCGAGCGACACGACAAAGACGAAGACGCCGATGGCAAGCACACCGAGGAGCTGGACCCCGAAATCACCGCCACCCGTGATGCAGACGGCAAGGGTGCCCCACGCGCCGGCGACGAGATGGGCCGGAACCGCGCCGACCACGTCGTCGAGCTTCAGCACTTCCATGACCTTCATGCCGATGGTGCAGACGATGCCGCCCACCGCACCGATGATAATCGCCCAGTAGTGATCGACCATGTCCGGACCGGCCGTGATGGCGACGAGTCCGGCGATGGCGCCATTGAGGCCGGCCAGCAGGTCAACGCGGCCAAAAATCGGACGGGCGGTGCTGATTGCCGCCATGACGCCCGCCGCCGCGGCGAGATTCGTGTTGACGAGGACGTTGCTCATGGCGACGGCGTCGACCGCGCCGCCAAGAGCGAGCTGAGATCCGCCGTTGAAGCCGAACCAGCCCAGCCACAGGATGAAGACACCCAGAGTGACCACCGGAACATTCGATGGAGGAGTGGACTTGACACTGCCATCCGCCCGGAACTTGCCCCGGCGCGCGCCCACCACAATTGTGCCGGCAAGGGCCGCCCAGCCGCCCGTCGAGTGGACGATGGTGGAACCGGCAAAGTCCTGGAAGCCCATCTCGCTGAGCCAGCCGCCACCCCAGGTCCAGGCGCCGACGATGGGGTAGATGATGGCGGTCAGAACGGTGATGAAGGCAAAGAAGGACCACAGCTTGACGCGTTCGGCGAGAGCGCCGGAGACGATCGAGGCCGCGGTGGCGACGAAGACCATCTGGAAGAACCAGTCCGACATCACCGAGTAACCGTTGGACACGACGGCTGCCGTCGCTCCCTCGTCGCCGTCGAGCAGGGCCATTTCATCGCCTGACGGGCCATAGAGGAACGTGACGGTGCCGATCCAGCCGGAGACGTCGACGTACATGAGGTTGTAGCCGATGAAGTAGAAGGCGAGACCGGCGATGGAGTAGAGGCCGATGTTCTTGAGACAGATGACCGAGGCGTTCTTGGTGCGCACCGAACCCGACTCCAGCATCGTGAAGCCGGCGCACATCCACATCACGAGCGCACCCCACACCAGGAAGGAGAAGGTGTTGAAGACGAACTGCGATTCGGCGGGGACCGCCGCTGCCGCCTCGCCCGGCACGGCAACCAGGAGAACGGTTGCCCAGATGAGGCCCTGACCCATTCGACGGGCGGCACGATCAAAGATCCGGTTCATGAGCACCTCCGATGATGCCGGCAGCCACCCGGCACGTGAAACCTGCGCCTGCATTGCCGGTGCGAAGCCTGTCACACACGACCCGGACAATCCGGTGATTGACGGTATTTTTTAGCCGGTTTGCTGTCAACGAACCGCTGAAGAGTCCTCCACAGGCGCCGATGTGCGCCCTGATCACCGGCGCCTACCACCAGAAATCGGGAGAGTGGGTGAGGACTTCGTTTCCGCCGGCATGGACAATGAGATTCTGTTCGTGCGCGGCAGTGCCGGTTCCCTCGCTGTCAAGAAAGACCTCGACGCCAAGCACCATGCCGGCCTCAAAGCGTTCGTGCGCTCCACACATCTTGAGGCCGATGTAGGGATGCTCCCAATAGAGACCGGTACCGTGTCCGTAGAGCGGCCACTGGGCGCTCATCTGGCTGGCGCCCTGGCGATGGCTGGCCGTCAGTCGATCTCCCAGACGCGCCACATCGTGGACCAGGACACCCGGCCGGATGGCCTCGATCAACGTGTCCACGATCGTCACGCAATTCTCGATGAGGGATCGCTGCTCGTCTGTCGGCCTGCCACCGGCGACCGCCGTGCGACCGGGATCGAGCCAGTATCCCTGGTATATGATGCTGTCGAGCCAGCCCCTGACAAGGTCGCCCGGGCGTGGCACGTCACGGCTGGCACCTGTCAGAGGCTCGGACGTCCAGTGGCCGATGTGAGGTCCATGGGCCACCGGAATCATCTGCGATACGGCGCCGGACCGGCGCAGCTCGCGGATCGCCTCGCCCACGGCTTCTGCCTCGGACATGCCACCCAAGAGACCCTTCATGAGCAGGTCGAGGGAACGTGTCGCGATCTCTCCGGCTTCGCGAAAGACCTCCATCTCGGCCGAACTCTTGATGCGGCGGGCGCGCTGGATGAGGGTGTCATCCTCGGTCCAGGCGACATTCCCGGCCGCGGACCGGATGAGCCGCCAGTACTTGAGAGGCAGGAAGTCGGCTCCCACCAAAGCGATGGTGCCATCGATCGCGCGCTCCGCCAGCGCCCGGCCGGCGGCAGACATGGGGTCGTTGTGACCACTGACATGCCCCGTGGCGAGGCGATCACGGCGCGGCTCGGGATCATCGATCAGGAGTTGCGGTTCGCGACCCTCCTCGAGCAGCAGAGCTGAAAACGAGCGCGCCGTGTTGAGCGGGTTGTCGACTTCGTGACCCGATGCCGGGGAATAGTGATTGGCAAGGTAAAGGACATCGCCGCTGCGGTCATAGGAACCGCCGCCGCGGCCGATCACGAGGGCCGCGGCATGTCCGCGCCCACGCATGTCTTCGTGCACACGGTGCCAGCGTTCCTCGTATTCCTCTCGCGCAAAGAGAGTCGTCATGGTTCAGCTGATTCACCGCGAACCTTGCGCAGGCTGACGCCGAGACGGCGGACACCCTCGTCGATTTCCTCGACCGCCGGGAAGCCAAAAGCGAGGCGGATGACCGCACCGGCGTCGTTTCTCACATGGAAGTCCGATCCATCAACGACCTCCACCCCATCGTCACGGGCCGCTTCGACGAGCCGGGCGGGGTCGACATCGTCAGGCAGACGGACCCAGATGAAGAGGCCGCCTGGCGGCCGGACAACCGAACACGCGTTGCCCAGTTCCCGTCTGAGGGCGTTCATCATGGTGTCGCGCTTGACCTTCAGCGCCCGGTTGGCCATGGCGACATGGTCCCACAGGCAATCCTTCAGGTATGCATGGGTGATGGCGGACGCCAGGGTGTTGGGTCCCGCGTCATGACGCTTCGACAACACCTTCTCGAGCATGGGAGGCCGTGCCACCATGTAACCGAGGCGCACGCCGGGAGCAAAGATCTTGGACAGCGAACACAGGTAGATCATCGAGGGAGACGGATCGAGCGCGTAGAGTGCCGGAGGAACGTCACCGTCGAAGTGGACATCCCCGTAACAGTTGTCCTCGACAATCGGAACGCCATAACGCCCGGCGATGGCGATCATCTCCAGGCGACGGGACCGCGGCATCACCGTGCCGGTCGGGTTCTGGTAGGTAGCGAGGGTGTAGATACAGCGGGGTCGGCGGCCCTGACGCTCCAGCGACTGAAGGGTTTCCTCGAGGGCCTCCATCACCATGCCATCGCCATCAACCGGAACGCCCACCATCTCGATGCCCATGGAACCGAAGGCAACGATGCTTCCCGAATAGCTGAGTTCCTCCATGACGACGACGTCATCCATACCGGTGCACAGTGTCTCCACCGCCAGGGTGACAGCCTGCATTGACCCGTTGGTGATCAGCACGTGATCGGGATCGACCGTTATCCCCTCACGGTCCATTTCGCGCCTGGCCATCAACTGGCGCAGCCCTTCATGACCGAGACTTCCGGGATAGGTGGTGAGATCCACCGCCATGGTGCGCATCACGTCGGCGGCGGTTGCGGCGAAGTCCGCTGCCGGAAAGGTCTCCGGATTGGCGTTGCCACTGGCAAAACTGATCAACCCATTATCCATGCTCTTTCTCCGGCTCCCTGCCCTCACAATAGCTGCGGGAGGCCTGCGGAACATCCCCCACCTTCGCGCGTGAGACCTTCTTCCAGAGGATTGACGAGTCTATCCTCTCCCGATGAAAGGGGCACCTGGACAACTGACGCGATACGAGGACGCTGCAGGGCGAGCCCTCGCCGATCGCTACGAGTCCATCGACCCCGACGCGCTTCATGCCTGGTTCACCGATCAGCTGCCGCCTCCACCGGCTGCCATGCTCGACGTCGGCGCCGGATCGGGCCGCGACGCGGCGTGGTTCGCCGCAAAGGGCTACGAGGTCGTGGCTGTCGATCCCTCGGCGACGATGCTCGCCGAAGCGCGACAAAGACACTCGACACCACAAATCACCTGGATCCGCGATTGCCTGCCGTCGCTCGACCGTGTTGTGGGGCGGGGCCTAAGCTATGACGTCATTCTGCTCAACGCCGTGTGGATGCATGTCCATCCGAACGAACGGCAGCGCGCCTTTCGCAAGCTCATCGGCCTCCTCAAGCCCGGCGGACTCATCATCTTCGCGCTGCGTGTCGGCGGCAACGACGCCGACGATGACATGCATCCCTCCAGCGCCGCCGAGATTGAATCTCTCGCCCGTCGCCACGGCGCCATGGCGCTTTCCAGGAACACCACGCCGGACAGTTTTGGCCGTCCCGACATCAGATGGGAGCAGGTGGCCCTGCAGCTTCCCGATGACGGCACCGGCGCGCTCCCGCTGCTTCGCCACATCATTCTCAACGACCGGAAGTCATCGACCTACAAGCTCGGCCTGCTTCGCGCCGTGGCGCGGGCCGCCGACAGCGCCCCCGGCATGGCGCACCACGAGAATGACGACACCGTTACCGTGCCTCTCGGTCTCGTCGCTCTCAACTGGCTCAGACTCTACAAGTCGCTCATCGACGCCAGACTGCCGCAGCGCCCCGGCAGCGATGGACTGACCAATCTTGGATTTGTCAGGCAAGGCTGGCGTGACATCCGCGATCTCCCCGCCTTCGACTTGCGTGTCGGCCAGCGCTTTTCAGGTTCCCTCGCCCGTGGCTTGCACCAGTCGCTACGGGATGCCGTTGACACGCTGGTGAGGATGCCGATCCACTTCATGACGCTTCCTGGTTCCAACGAACAGGTGTTCGAGGCTCGCAAGGCGAAGGCCGGTAGATCACCCGACTCCGTTCTCGTCGATCGGGAGTATCTGGCGCAGTTCGGCGACCTTCGCATACCCGTCCATCTCTGGAACTCGCTCATGCGCCATGACGCGTGGATCGAGCCCGCGCTGATCGCTGAATGGATGAAGCTGATGACGGACTGGGCCACGACACAGGGCAACGAACTCGACCATCGGCGTGTCGAAGCCGCCATGCGATGGTCCGATCCCGACCGTGATGTTGGATTCGTCCGCAAGATCTCTCAACAACTCCTTGAAAATGGATATCTCTATTGCGTCTGGACAGGCCGTAGGCTGGACGGGAAACGACTCAACATCGATCACTGCATGCCATGGGCGGCATGGCCGTGTGATGCCCTGTGGAACCTCTTGCCCACCGACAGGCACGTCAACCAGCGGCAGAAACGCGCCCGGCTTCCTTCCGCAGACGCTCTCGACGACGCCCGAGACAGGATCTGCACATGGTGGCAGGAGGGCTATGTGAAACGGGCGCGTGACCGGTTCTTTGCCGAAGCCCGCTCCTCCCTGATGCTTGACCCCTCCGGGATTGCGGATGCCGACAGGGTCTTTGAAGGACTTCAGGGCCGACGGCAGATGTTGCGCACCGAGCACCGGATCGAGGAATGGGCGCCACCTGCCTTTTCCCCATGACGTTGCTCGTGTTGGCACGAATCGTCCGGCCTGGTTGATCACGCCGTTCGCTCATGGATAGGGAAGCGCTGGACCGCGCACCAGCCGTCCCGGTCCATCGCCGTGCGCCGGCGACAAGAGATCGCTGCTGATGGAATTGTGGATTCCGATCACCATTGCCGCGGCGTTCCTGCAGAACGCCCGCTCGGCCCTGCAGAAACATCTGCGCAGCAGACTGGATACCGTCGGCGCAACCTATGTCCGCTTCGTCTACGCGACGCCGTTTGCCCTTGCCTGGATCGGCGCACTGTTCCTCATCGGCGGCCATCCGCTCCCGGCGCCCGGCAGCACGTTCCTGGTCTTTGCCGGCATCGCCGGCCTGGCGCAGATCCTCGCCACCCTCTTTCTCGTGGCACTCTTCTCGCTACGGACCTTCGCAGCCGGCACGGCCTACTCCAAGACGGAAACGGTCCAGGCAGCCATCATCGGCCTTCTCATCCTGGGTGATCCCCTGAGCATCGGGGCCCTGACCGGAATTGTCGTCAGCCTTGCCGGCGTGCTGGTCCTCAGCATGGCGCGTGCCGCCACGGACGCCCGGGAATTCTCCGGCCGCGCCATTCCCATCGGCCTTGCGTCCGGGGCGCTCTTTGCTCTGACGGCCGTGTCGGTGCGCGCGGCGTCGCTCTCGCTGGGCGGCGAAGGCTACATGATGCAGGCCGCCTTCACGCTCCTCGTCGTCACCACCTGGCAAACCGTGATCATGACCGCGTGGCTCGCCGCGCGGCAGCGCCAGGTTCTCGCCGAGGCCTTCCGCAGTTGGCGGGTCTCCGGGCTCGTCGGACTGACCGGCATGCTGGCATCCGCATGCTGGTTCACGGCCATGACCATCGAGAACGCCGCCTACGTGCGCGCCCTGGGCCAGATCGAACTGGTGTTCACATTCGTCGCCTCGAGGGTGATCTTCCGGGAGGTCACCAGCATCGCCGAGATGACTGGCATTCTGGCCATCGTCGCCGGGATCCTTGTCCTCGTCCTCGGACGCTGACCTTCCCGGAATCAGGCCGGGGCGCCGGCGACAAATCCCTCGCCCACATGAGTGGCCTTCCAGCTCTCGAGCTGTTCGACGCCTTCGGTCATCCAGCGCACCAGATTGGGATGGTTGTCCAGCGGCAGCTTTGCCCAACCGTGGAGATGCATCGGTGCGGCCACCGCGATGTCGGCAATCGTGACGGCGTCGCCGGTGAGCCATGGATTGTCCGCCAGGCGATCATCGAGAATGCCGGCGAGCTTGTGGAAATTGTCGGCCTCCCCGGCGAGCACGGCAGGATCGGTGGTATCGCCGAGCAGCGGCTTCACGCAGTTCTCGACCAGGTAGATGTAGCAGGATGGAAACCATGAGGCGGCTTCCCACAACAACCAGCGATTGACATCGGCTCGGGCTGCGGGCTCTGAGGGATAGCGGTCCTCGCGACCCGTCTTCTCGGCCGCGTACTGCATGATGGCGTTCGATTCCCAGAGCACGAGGTCACCATCCTTGAGCGCCGGCAGCGCTGCATTCGGATTGATCTTCCGAAAGGCCTCGCCTGCCTGCTCCCCGGCGAAGTAATCGACCTTGGTGAGTTCGTAGTCAGCGCCAAGCAGGTGCAGCCCGGCAAGCACCTTGCGGCAGTTCACCGTGATCGGATCAGCAAAGAGTTCCATCGTGTCCTCCACAATCTTGGTTCCAGCCATTCCATCGTGGCAGAATGGCCCGCGTTACACCATCCATCAGGAAGTTCATTGATGACACATTCGCCAGACACCGGACGCTTCAACTATCTCGGCGCATCGGTGGAACCCTCCCTCTACCGCAATGGCAAGGTGCTGACCCGTCGTGACCGCGACGGCAGCGACGACCACTGGGTCGGCGTCGACCTCGAGGAGTACCCGATGCCGGTATGCGATGCCCGCCAGCTCGATGCCGCGCAACGCCCGACACTCGCGCACAATGGTTTCTGCATGACCCGAAATCCCCTGGCGTGTTCCGATTTCGACTTTCTCAGTCACGACGAGGTGGTGCGCCGCTACTATCCGGTGTGTGCCGACATCGTGCGCGAGGCAAGTGGTGCAACCTTCGCCGCCGCCTTCGATCACAATGTGCGTTCGGCTGGCGGCAAGTCCAGCCGTAGCCGCATCAGCGGCGGCCAGGAGGTGCAGGGACCGGCGCACATCGTCCACGGCGACTACACCCTCGCCAGCGCTCCGCAACGGCTCCGCGACCTCACAAGGCCGCCAGGCGAGAACGACACCCTCTCCACGGTGCTTGGCGAGGACAGGTCGCTGCTCGACAGGGACGAAGTCGACCGCGCTCTCACCTCCGGACGGTTTGCCATCATCAACGTCTGGCGCAACGTGAGGCCGGAACCGGTCGCCACCCATCCCCTGGCGCTGTGCGATGCAGCCAGCGTGAATCCGGACGACCTGGTCGTCTTCGAGATTCACTATGCTGACCGCATCGGAGAGAACTACTTCGCGCGGCACGCCGACGCCCACCAGTGGACCTTCTATTCGGCGCTCACCCGTGACGAGGTCCTGGTCCTCAAGCAATGGGATTCGGACGGGACGCTCGCGTCGTCCGGGGGTGAACGCGGAGACGGCGATGCCACCTCCACCTTCAGCTTTCACAGCGCCTTCGAGGATCCGTCGACACCGGACGACGCACCCGACCGTTGGAGCATCGAGGTCCGTTGCGTTGCGCTCTGGTCCTGAGCCTGGAGGGAACATCCCATGCTTGCCCCGGAAGGTCGCGTCATCATGGTGTCCGGCGCCAACCGAGGGATCGGCCGCGCCATCGCCGAACGCCTTCATGATGCCGGCTACACGCTGAGTCTGGGCGTTCGCGAGCCCGACTCGCTCACCGGCATGACCCGTGGCTGGAGTCCCGACCGCCTTCTCCGCCACCACTACGACGCCGAGGACAAGGACACCCACCGCACGTGGGTGGACGACACGGTATCGCGTTTCGGGCGCATCGACGGCCTCGTCAACAACGCGGGCATGGTCGTGCGGGTCACGGTCGAAGTTGACAGGGACGACGATCTCGACCGCATGTGGGCCGTCAACGTGAAGGCGCCGCTGTCGATGATCCGCCTCGCCCTGCCGCATCTCAGGAAAAGCGGTGCGGGACGCATCATCAATGTCGCCTCGATCGCCGGAAAGGCCGTCTACAACAACAATGTCGGCTATGCGATGACCAAGTTTGCCGCTGTGGCCCTATCCCATGCGACCCGCCATTGCGGCTGGGACGACGGGGTTCGCTGCACGGCGCTGTGCCCCGGATTCGTCGCCACCGACATGACGGCCGATGTCACAACCTTTCCCCACGACCAGATGATGGAACCAGGCGACATCGCCGAACTCGCGGCCACCCTGATCGCCCTTTCCAACACCGCCTCCGTCGCCGAACTCGTCGTCAACTGCCGCAACGATGTCACCCTGTGACATCGGGACTGCCAGTATCGAGCACGTTTTCGGTTGCAGAGTAATGGCGGGACCAGGCTTGTTCTTCCTTTGCGTTGGGGTTCCTGCCAAGGGACACTGACACCATGGAGCGCAAGACACGTCACGACATCATCATCGTCGGTGCGGGAACGGCCGGGTGCGTGCTGGCAGCGCGCCTCAGCGAGGACCCCGGGGTATCGGTGCTCCTTCTCGAAGCCGGAAGTTCCGACAGGGCGTTCGGCATCGCCATGCCCGCGGCGGCACCGCTGGTGGCCCGCGATCCCCGCTTCGGCTGGGGCTACGTCGGCGAACCCGAACCCCATCTCGGGGGCCGCGGGGTGCTTGCCCACCGGGGCCGCGTGCTGGGCGGATCGTCCTCGATCAACGGCATGGTCGCCAACCGCGGCAATCCCCTGGACTACGACCAGTGGGCCTCCGAGGGTCTCGCCGATTGGTCCTTCGCCCATTGCCTTCCCTACTTCCGCAAGAGCGAGACCTTCGATCGCGGCGGCGATTTCTGGCGCGGCGATTCAGGGCCACAGCACATCGAGACCTGCCGGGCCGATCATCCCTACGACCAAGCCTTCCTGAAGGCCGGCGAGGAGGCCGGCTACGCCGTCACCGAGGATCAGAACGGCCGGCGGCACGAGGGATTTCACGTGGCGCAGAGCTTCACGCGCCGGGGCCGCCGCTGGAGCGCGGCCTCGGCCTTCCTGAGGCCGGCGCTCGGGCGAGCGAACCTCGATCTTGTCACCGGGGCCCTCGTCCACCGGATCGTCTTCGACGGCACACGGGCGGTGGGTGTCGAGGCGGAGACTGCGGGCGTCGTCTCCCGCTTCGAGGCCGACCGGGAGGTGATCGTCTCAGGCGGTGCCATCAACTCGCCGCAGATCCTGCTCCTGTCGGGCGTCGGCGATCCTGCGCACCTGGCCGAGCACGGCATCCCGCTCGTCGCGGACGTCCCGGACGTGGGGCGCAATCTCGAGGATCATCTCATCGTGCAGGTGAGCTATCGGGAGAAGCAGCCGCTTTCGGTCTCTCATCGCTTCACCGGCTGGCGGCGCCTGGCAACGGGACTGGAATGGCTCGTCGCAAAGCGCGGCCCCGGGGCCTCGACCCTCACCGAGACGGGCTGCTTCTTCGCGAGTTCCGGGGCCGCAGACTACTGCGACCTGCAGCACGAGTTCTACGCCATGACCGGCTACTCCGGCGGCGAGCACGCCAGCGTGGACCCGGGTTTCATGTTCTCGATGGGCCTCATGCGCCCTGGGAGCCGTGGCCGGGTCTGGCTGAAGTCGGCTGATCCCCGGCAGCACCCCGCAATCCTCTTCAACTACCTCGATCACGAGGACGACCGGCGAGCCATGACCGAGGGCCTGAAGCGCACGCGCACCATGGCAGCGCAGCCGGCCTTCGATCCCTGGCGCGGCGAGGAGGCTATCCCCGGCCACCACGTCCAGAGCGACGCGGAGATTCTCGCCTGGCTCTCGGAGGAGGGCACCACGGAGTTCCACCCCTGCTCGTCCTGCAGGATGGGCACGGGCGACGATTCGGTAACCGACCACGAGGGCCGGGTCCACGGCATGGAGGCGCTGCGGGTCGTCGACGCCTCGATCATGCCCCACAACGTTACTGCCAATCTCAACGCGCCGGTACTCATGATGGCCGAGAAACTTGCCGACGCGATACGTGGCCACAACCCGATGGAGCCTTTACATGCTGACGTTGCCTGAAACTGACCACCGGGTGATCCGGCCATGACGTCGTGCAGCGAAGAGGCGCGTGCCTTCATCGCCGCCAGCCTTGATGGGCCTCCCCGCCGCGTGACGCGAGACAACCTGGCAGCGACAAGGGCCGAGACCGCTGCCGAGTATGCCCCCAGGATAGAGCGTGCTCTTGACCGCTACCCCGTCGAAGTGCGGGAGATCACCCTGGGGGGCATCGGCTGTCTCGAGATCATCCCCCGTGCCGACCGCAAACCCGGCACGATCCTCTACTGCTACGGGGGTGGATACATCATGGGCAGTCCACGCGAGGACCTCATCGTCAGTGCGGCTCTCGCCGCACGTACAGGGGCGCGGGTGGTGGCACCCTGGTATCGCCTGGCTCCCGAACACCCCTATCCGGCGGCCATCGACGACTGCACGGCGGTCCACGCCGTGGTCTCGGGCGACCCGTCGTGTGGTCCACTGGCGCTGGCCGGAGAGTCGGCGGGCGGCAATGCGGCGCTTTGCCTGCTGAGACGCTCCATGGAAGCAGGCATCTCCATGCCGGCTGCCGTCGCCCTTCTCTCTCCCTGGAGTGATCTGACTCACGAAGGTGACGGCCACCACAGCAATGACGGCCGTGATCCGACGCTGACCCTTGACCTGGCTCGCCAGGCGGCATTGATCTATTCAGGCGGACGCGATCTCGCCCATCCGGACCTTTCTCCCCTGCGCGCCGCGTGGAATGAACCCCTTCCCCCGGTCATGATCACCACGGGAACACGCGATCTCTTGCTTGATCAGAACAAGACCCTTGCCACTGTCCTCGAGAGCGCCGGCGCGGACGTCACGCTCCGCGTCTGGGACGACCTGTGGCATGTCTTCGAGTTCTACGACGAACTGCCTGAGGCCGACCGTTCCCTGCGCGACATCGCGGCCTTCCTGCGGCGCCACCTGCACGGGCGCTGACCGCAATTCACGCCATGTACTTCAGGACCTCGCGCCGCAGGTCAGGACTCCATCGAGCAGCAGCACATTACGCTCTCCCGTCACTCGAGCCTGCCTGAACCGCCGCACGGACCTGCTTCAACACGAGAAACATGCGTGCGGGGTTGCTCGCGAAAGTCGCGAAGCCGAAGCTCTCATACCACCCCCTGCGACGGACGAATTCCGCCTCGCCACCGTCCGAGATCACATCGAGAACGATTGCATGACATCCGGCCATGTCGGCAATCACGCACGCCTTTTCGAACACATGGTGCATGAGGATGCCGCCGAGACCATTGCCCTGTGCTGCCTGATCGACCGCGACCTGCCCCGGGAAGAGAACCGGGATCTCCCCATGATCGGGAGCCCCCCGCGGGCGCCGCTTGAGTTCGTTCACGTTCATCATGCCGAGGTTGACGGCATGGTAACCCAGGATCCTCGGGCTTCCTTCTTCGACGACGACATAGACGCGGGTCATGTCGTCCTTCTGCTGCTTCCTGGCGCTCAGCTTGAGGTAGTTGTTCAGACGATCGACGCCGCAGTCAAAACCGGCGCGATCGTGCCGTGCCGGATCGAAGTTCTCTATCCTGAGGGCCGGAGGCTCAGTCAGCATGAACCACGCGCGCGCGGTAGCTTCGGGCAGCCTCGAGAGCGCGCGGAGTTGGGGCCGGTGGAGCATCGAGCGCTGCGGCGAAAATCTCGGCGTCCTCGGGCGTCAGTGTGTGCCGGGACTGCATGTCGAGTACGCGTGTGGCCTCGCGCTCGATCGCGGCGCGCAGGAAAGCGGACTTGTCCACGGCCAACGCGAGCGCGGCCCGCTCGATCAGGCTCGCCAGTCGATCATCGTGGCGAACCTGGGTCGTCCTGGTCCGTCTTGTCCGGGTGCTCGATGCAGCATCGAGATTCAGCATGCATGCCTCCTTGCAGGACTGCTCTATGTAGTGCGATTTGCACTACATGTCAAGTTCACATTGAGTCAGAACAAGACTCTTGCCTCGATCCTCGAGAGCATCGGAGCGGACGTTACGCTCCGCGCATGGAACGGCCTGTGGCATGTCTTTGAGTTCTAAGACGAACTGCCGGAGGCAGACTGTTCCCTGTGGCGCCGCCTGGACGGGGACTGACCGCAGCCCACCCCCTCTTGTCTCACACCTTCGCGCCGAAGGGTTCGATGGCGTTCCACTGGCGGGCAGCGGCTGTGACAGCCTCGATCGACCCATAGTGTCCCGGGCCGGTCATGAGGGAGCGCGCCATCATGAGCGCCCTGGCCTCGGCGGTGGCGCGCACGTCGGCGTCCGAGATGTTCTCGAGGTCGATGTTGTGGGCAAGGCCGAGGATGCGGCGGATCATCTTGGCAGCCGCAAACCCCAGCGTGTCCCGGAACAGTCCTGCCATGTAGCGTTCCCGTTCACGGGCCAGGCGGATCCGGGCAACCGGGTCATCGAAGAGGACCGCCGGATAGGCGTCGCCCTTCCCTTCGTTTCGCCACAGGGCAAGGAACCTGGAGCGGAATCCGTTCCAGAACTCCTCGATGCTGCCGAGCACCCAGTCCCGGTAGGAATCCCTGGCGCCGGGGATCGATTCATGACCGATCTGCGAGAAGTAGTTCAACAACAGGTTGGCGATCACGGCTCCGGTGTCGAAGCCCATCGGACCGACGAAGGCGAACTCCGGATCGATGATCCGGGTGTCGGTCTGCGTCACCATGATGGAGCCCGTATGAAGGTCCCCGTGAATCATGGCCTCGGCCGAAGACATGAACTTCACCTTGAGCCGCGACACGGCAACCTTGAGATCGCCGTCGGAGCGAATGGATGCCGCCAGGCCGTCAAGTTGCGGTGAGGTCCACCGGTTGTTGTCGGCCACCATGTAGGGTTCGGTGAAGATCAGGTCCTCGGTGATGGCGCACAGCGCCGAGTTGCCGGCGAAGTCGGCCACGAGAGCCTTCTTGTCGCCTGCCGCCATGGCAAGGTCCGACGTGTGGAAGAGGGTCGAGGCGGCAAAGGTCGACAGGGCCTTGGCGAACAACGGATAGACAATGCCGTCGATCATGCCATGGCGCATGATGATGTGGGGCTCAAGGAGTTCCATGGCGATGAGCGCCATGTCGGCGTCGTAGTGGATGACCGCCGGCGTGAGCCCCGGGGCGTGACGGGCCTGGCGGACCAGGGCGAGATGCTCGAAGTGCGCGCGCGTCAGGGGCAGCGGCCAGCTCTCGCCAACCAGGCGCACATAGGGGAGCGCCTGCTTGACGGCAATGCCGCCGGCAGGACCGCGCACCTTGAAGACCAGATTGAGATTGCCGTCACCGACCTCCTCGACAACCCATGTGTCGGGCGTGCCTCCGAGGAGGTCACGGATCACCGCGACGCTGCCGAGCAGTGCGGGCAGGCTCTCCGACGTCTGCGGCGCATAGGCCTCCGGCACATCAATCTTCACGTCGCGTACTCCCCAGGTCCGAGCCCAACGGGGGGAGACTCGCCAGAGTCGGACAAACTGTCCAGAGCCGCATTCCATCAGACGCCGGAAGCGACATTTACGCCCGCCCTCATCTCGTGTAGCGTCGCCCGTCCGTCCCTGATGGCCGGGGATTACTGGTTCGCATGCATCAGGATCGGGTGCCGGTTTCCGACGGGCCGGTGTGTCTGTTCCTCCTGGAGTGTTGAGCGTGCGCCAGGCGATTGTCAGGGGTGATCCCTCGACCTATCCCGACTGGTTCGATGGCAAGCGGCGGCAGCGGCCCCTCATCGTGGCCCGCTGGGTGCCGATCGCCATGGTCGGACTGCCGGTGGCCGTGCTCTTCGCCATCGTCGTCTACCCCACCATCTGGATGTTCTATCACTCGCTGCGCGACACCAACATCACGGGCCTCTTCACCGGAAATCACGCGTATGTGGGATTTGCCAACTATGGCACCGTGTTCAGTTCGGACCGCTTCCAGGACAGCCTGGTCCACCTCCTGCAATACCTTTCCTTCGGCGCCGTACTCCAGGTCATTCTCGGCGGAATCCTGGCGCTGACACTCTACGAAGTCGTCAAGTCCAACCTGTGGCGCACCATCATCCTGATTCTGCTGGTCCTGCCGATGATGCTGCCACCCTCGATAGTCGGTGTTCTCTGGCGCTTCCTGCTGACGCCATCCAACGGCGCCGTCAACCAGGCACTCCTCGACCTCGGTCTGATCTCCGCCCACATCGAGTGGTTCAATGCAGGTGTTTCACTGTGGTCGATCATCCTCGCCGACGTGTGGAACTGGACGGCGCTGCCGTTGCTGATCATCTATTCCGGACGTGTCAGCCTGCCCCCGGCGGTCTACGAGGCGGCGCGCGTCGATGGCGCAAGCCAGTGGAAGGTGGTGCGGCGCATCACCCTTCCCATGCTGAAGGAAGTCATCGCCATCGCCTTCATCCTGCGGTTCACGGACGCCTTCAAGTTCGTCGACCTGGTGTACGTCATGACATCGGGGGGACCGGCGCAGACATCGGAACTGCCAACCTACATTGCCTTCCAGCGCGGAATCCGCGAGTTCGCGATCGGTGAAGCTGCTGCCTATGCGATCATCATCTTCGCCATCTCGGCAATTCTCGTCACACTCTTCCTGCAATACATGAAGCGCGTCATGCGCGCCCAGGGACTGGCCTGAGCGATGGTGGACCTGGCAAGACCTGATGACCGCTGGCGGCACGTCCGCGTGCTGTTCCTGGCCTTCCTGGGGCTGTGGCTCCTGTTCACCCTGTTCCCGCTCTACTTCATGATCATCACGGCCCTCAAGACGACGGCCGAGACCAATCTCACGGTGCCGACCTTCTGGCCCGAACTCTTCGCATTCGGCAACTTCGCAGCGGTCTTCGCCGAGGCCACCAACTTTGACGCGCTGATCGACAGTTTCGTCATCGCCACGATCAACACGTTGCTGTCGCTGTTTCTCGGCACCCTCGCCGGCTATGCCTTCGCCCGCTTTCCGCGCCAGGCCGGCGGAGAGAACCTTGCATTCTGGATACTCTCGAACCGCATGTTTCCGCCGGTCGCCATCCTGGTGCCGATGTTCTTTCTCTTCGATTCGACGCCGTGGGGCACCGATTCGATCTGGTCGCTCATCATCCTCTACCTCGTCTTCAACCTGCCACTGGCCACCTGGCTGATGATGGTGTTCTTCCGTGATGCGCCCCGCGAACTGGAGGAGGCCGCCTACCTCGACGGCTGGACCCCGTTGCGCGCCTTCATGCGCATCACCCTGCCCCTGGTGTTGCCGGGAATGATCTCGGTCGCGATGTTGTGCTGGATCTTTGCGTGGAACGAGTACCTGTTCGCCAACCTGTTTGTCGGCACCGACGTGCGCACCTACACCATCGTCATTCCGACGTTCACGCATGGGTCCCAGACACTGTGGAACCTGCAGATGGCGTTCTCGCTGATCGCCATGATTCCCCCCGTGACCCTGTTCATCCTGCTGCGTCGCTACATGGTGCGCGGGCTGTCTCTGGGAGTGGTCAAGGGCTGATGGCGCGACTGGCGATCGAAGGACTGTGCAAGGGCTGGGATTTTCCGGTCATCAATGATCTCTCGCTTGAGGTCGAGGAGGGCGAATTCCTGGTCATTGTCGGCCCGTCAGGAATCGGCAAGACTACGCTGCTCAGACTCGTGGCGGGCCTCGAGACACCGGATCGCGGACGCATCCTCGTCGGTGACCGCGATGTCACGCGGGTTCCTCCCTACCGGCGCGATGTGGCGATGACCTTCGAGAGCTACGCGCTTTACCCCCACATGACCGTGGCCGCGAACATCGCCTCGCCGCTCAAGGCGCGGGGTCTTCCGGAGGACGAAATCAGGCGGCGTGTCGGGGAGGTGACGCGCCTGTTGCGTATCGACACGCTGCTCGGGCGCAAGCCCGGTGAAATCTCGGGCGGCCAGAAGCAGCGTACCGCGCTTGGACGCACCCTGGTCGCCGACCCCCAGGTCTTCCTGCTCGATGAGCCGATCAGCCATCTCGACGCGCGCATCCGGCACGAATTGCGCAGCCAGTTCCACACCCTGGAAGATTTGCGCCGGGTAGCGACTGTCTACGTCACCCACGACTATGCCGAAGCGCTGTCGCTGGGGGACAGGATTGCCGTCATGGGCAACGGCGGCCAGCTGGTTCAGGTCGGCAATCCGCGGGAACTCTTCGAGCAGCCGGCAACACTGTTTGTCGCCGAACATCTCGGACAACCGACCATCAATGCCATCGAGGCCGAACTCGTAGACGTGGACGACCGTCTCGAAGCCCACGCCGGATCACTTCGCCTGCCGATTTCTCCGGCCCATCGTTCGGCCCTGGCACGGATGCAGCAACGCCAGGTGACCATCGGCCTGCGGCCCCAGCACCTGCGTCCGGCGGATGAACTGCCAGAGGGCATGGCGCTCGAGGGCCGTATCGACATCTTCGAGGCTCTGGGTTCCACGGGAGTCATGATCGTGGATGCCGGTGGCGTCAGATTGACGGCCCTCACACGACCTGAACGCGCATTCGACCATGGAGAGGTGGTCGCCCTGGCATGGAACCCTGACGCCCTCTACTTCTTCAGCCCGACCGACGGGCGCAACCTGCTGTCGTGACATGTCGAACGTGACGCTGAACAGGGTCAACAAGATCTACGGATCCGGACGGACGAGCGTTCACGCGGTGCGCGACCTCGACCTCGCGGTGTCCGATGGTGAGTTCATGGCGTTGCTGGGGCCATCCGGGTGCGGCAAGACCTCGACACTGCGCATGATCGTCGGCCTTGAACCGATCACCTCCGGTGACATCCTCTTCGACGACCTGCGCGTCAACGATCTCGAGCCCAGAGAACGCAACGTGGCCATGGCCTTCGAGACCTATGCCCTCTATCCGAACTTCACCGTCGAGGAAAATCTCGCCTTTCCTCTCGAGGTGCGCGGTGTTCCTCCGGCAGAACGGCGCCGCCGTGCCCGGGAACTGGCGGAACTGCTGCGAATCACCGAAATCCTTTCGGCCAAGCCACCGGTTCTCTCCGGAGGACAGCAGCAGCGCGTCAGCCTGGGACGGGCACTGATCCGAGAGCCGGCAGTGTTCATTCTCGACGAGGTGATGAGCCACCTCGACGCCCATCTCAAGTTCCAGATGCTGTTCGATCTCAAGCGGCTTCACCAGGAACTTCGCCGCACCATGATCTATGTCACGCACGATCAGGTGGAGGCCCTGGCGCTGGCGGACAGGGTTGCCGTGATGTCGAACGCCGAACTCCAGCAGGTCGGCGACCGCAACACGCTCTACAACCGTCCTTCCAACATGTTCGTGGCCGACTTCATCGGTGAACCACCGACGACTTTCATCCCGGTGGAACGGCGCGACGACGCGGAGTGTATCCGGCTCCATGCGACCGGCGCGGATCTCGTCTTTGACGTGGCCCCGGAGCGGATGCCGGATCTCGACGTCCATGGAGGACGCGAGTTCATGGTCGGCATCCGGCCTCAGAACCTTCATCTTTGCGACCATGGCGCGACGGTCGGCGGCAAGGTCGTGATCAACGAATACCTCGGGGAGAGGTCCATCCTCTCGATCGTGACGGGCGATGTGACGCTGCAGGCGCTGGCGCCTCCGGACACCCGGATGACGCCAGGCGATCATGCAGGTTTCAGCCTCGATCCGCGGGATGTGATGATCTTCGACGCTGAATCCGGAGCGCTTGTGACCTGACGGTCGCACGCGCCCACCATCCGGGGCAGGATGTTGCCTGTCCCGTCATTGACCAGGAGAAAGGAAGAATCCCATGGGTGTTTTCAGTGCATGGACGCGACGCAAGTTCATGAAATCCGTAGCCGCCGGCGCTGGTGCCGCGGCTGGTCTCCAGCTTCCCGGCAGGCTGTCGTGGGGCGCTCAGTCCGTTCCTCCCGGAAAGAAGCTCTTCAATGATGTCGAGCTGACCTACTTCCAGGACTCGAACTGGCTTCATGCGCCGCTGTGGCTGTCGGAGCACCTGATGAATGAAGCCGGAGTCGGCATCAAGGGGCGCGAGAACTACGATGGCGGCGATGCCGTGGCCAAGATCCTGCCGCAGCTCCTGTCACGCAATCCAAGGTTCGACTGGGTGCAGTATCCCTCGCTCTTCTTCGGCGCCTTCGCCGAAACCGGGCAGCTTGAGCCCCTGGACGACTACTTCGCCCAGTACGAGGGCAGCGATGCCTATCTCGACTGGGTCATGCCCGCCTACCGCGAGTTCTATACGAAGTGGGCCGGCAAGACCTATGGTGTGATGCTCGATGGCGACATTCACATCCTGCATTATCGAAAGAGCTTCTTCGAGAACGCGGAACTGCAGTCGAAGTACTCCAAGCGCTTCCAGACCAATCTCGAAGTCCCCAAGACGTGGCCGGACTTCCTCAATGTCACGCAGTTCATGACCGAGGAACTGGGTTCGCAAGGGATCTACGGCACATCGATGGTGGTCAATCCGCCAAACTTTGGATGGGGCTTCTGGATGGACATTGCCGCATCGGCCGGTGTCAACTACTTCGACGAGAACATGAACCCGGTCATCAACCAGGGCAAGGCGGCCGAGTCTCTCGACATGTATAGGGAGATCATCAAGTTCGGACCTCCGGGCGCCGAAGCCATGGATATCGGAACGACCATCCAGCGCTGGCAGTCGGGTTCGGATGTGATGTCGGTGTGGTGGATCGATCTCGCGGAATTCACGGTCCAGCAGCAGGGCATGGAGCGCGCCGAGGATCAGGGTGCGGCTGTCGTGCCGGGCTGGGTCCATGACGATGGCGAGGTGGTCCATCGAGCGATCAGCCTGTGGTGCCGGACGGCCTCCATTCCGGCGAACCTGCCTCAGGACGTCAAGGATGCGGCCTTCTACTTCATCTACCGCATGTCGCATCCCGACTACTCCGACAGGATCGTCGCCGACCCCTACTGCGGCTCCGACCCGTTCGGCGCATCGCACTACACCGATGCGGCGGCCCAGATGTACATCGAGCCCAATCCGCAGCGCGGGACGAACGACATCTATCCGACGAACGACGGTATCTTCCAGACCTTCGGAAGAGCCCGCAATCATCTCGATGCCGGCCTTGCCAATGTCGAGGTGGGTTACCCGCAGTTCTTCTGGGAAGGGGCCCCGGAGTACGCCGATGCCCTGGGACGCAACATCTCCAAGGCCATTTCCGGTGAGTTGACCTCGCAGCAGGCGCTCGACGAAGCCGCCGAGGAATGGGTACAGATTGCCCAGAAACTCGGCCTCGAGAAGCAGAAGGCCCAGTACCGGAACTTCATCGACGGCGCCAGGTCGCTCGGGTACAAGATCTGACACCAGGACCAGGGGCCCTCCCGGCTTGCCACCGGGAGGGCCCCTTTTTTTCATGTCCAGGCGAACCGGTCGGGGCGGAATTCCTGCAACAGGGGTGATGCCGGCCCGCCGGTGATCTCGTCCGCGAGCAGGGCGCCAATGGCCGGCGCCAGCGTGATGCCGCTGTGGGTGACGGCGACGATGAGATTGCCGCACCCGGGAAGGTGCCCGACGATCGAGCGGCCGTCGGCAGGCATCGGACGATGTCCGACCCTCGCAGTCGTCCGCGCCATCACGTCGGCTGCATCGAGGCCAACGAAATAGTGTTGTGCCCTGGCGGCGAGATGGCGCCTCGCCTGCACCTCGTCGGGCAACATCCTGTCCGCGGCATCCGCGCCCATCAGCAGCCCCCCTCTCACATTGGGGCGCACGTGCAGTTCATCGTCACCTTCGGGAAAACAGACAACGCGGTTGAGCCACGCCCCTGCTCCGGCGATCTCGACCAGAAGGCCAGGGTCACTCCCCACCGGCCGGAGCGCCGCTTGGCTCCCGAGCGCCATGGCCACGAGGTCACCGGTTCCGGTCCCGGCAGCAATGACGATCTTCCCGGCATGGACCGGTCCATCTGCGGTCACGACGCCGTCCAGAAGGGGAGCGGCACCGAGGAAGCCGGTCACCGGCGCCCCTTCATGGATGGCGCCTCCCCGGCGCGCAATGTCTTCCGCCAGGTGACGGGCAAGACGCGGCGCATCGAGCCAGCCATCCAGCGACATCAGCAATCCTTCGGCCCCGTGACCGAAGGAAATGCGCGGCTCGAGGTCGGCAAGTTCCGGTCCGCCGACGCGGCGACAGGGATAGTCGAGGTGTGAGAGATGATCGAAAGTCCACTCGAGATCATCCAGGGTGGTGGCGGTATCCGGACCTGCCCACATCAAGCAGCCCGTGCCCTGGTGGCCGGTCACGTCGCTCCCCCAGCGGGCCGCCCAGCGCCGATGGCCCTCCATGCCGGCAACGTTGAGACGATGGTAGTCCTCTTGCAGCTTGGAGGTGGCGTTGAGCCAGGCGAATGTCGTCGATGTCGTCCCGCCGGCAATCCTTCCCCGCTCGATCACACGGCAGGACGTTCCCCTCCCGGCAAGTTCATGGGCGATCGCAAGACCAATCAGTCCCGCACCGATCACCACGCAGTCGGCTCGTTCAGTCATCGTGCCTCACCATACGCCTTCCCTCGGTGAACCCGCTCGGCGCGAGTCCTCTCCTCCACGGATCGGGCCCGATATGCCGAAGCCGTGTGCCTGCATGATCGTCTCATGGCGACGAGCGAGAGTCTCCGGTCCCGGTCGGAGCCATGGCCGGCATGTCCCCGGCGACATGTGCGGCGAACCCCGAACCTGCCTCCGCATAGACGTTGAAGACGGTCGATGCGCCGGCCTCTTCGAGTGTTTCGATGTCGTCCTGGAACCTGACCGTGGCGGCAACCCGGCCACCGAACGAGGCCGCCTTGAGCTGGTCGATCACGGCAAGGTTGGCGGCGAGATTTGGCAAGGCCAGCATGACCAGTTCGAGTGTGTGGGCGCTCTGAACACGATCCCAGAATTCAGCATCACCCGGGTCGCCCAGCAACACCTTTCGTCCGCCGGTCCGCTGACGCTCGACCGTGGCCTGATCAAAGTCCACCCCGACGACGGTCTCTCCATGCAGTTCGCGCATGGTGTCATATGCCGCCGTTCCAACGCGGCCCATGCCGATGATGGCAATTGTCGCCGCGCCGATATCAAGGGGTTGATCGTCTGCGACAAGGTTGGATCGCTGCAGGCGCTTCCAAATGCTCCGGTGCCGCGTGTAGATGCGTTCGCTGGCGACGTTGAGCCCGGAAGAGATGACGCAGGACAAGGCCAGCGCGACCGCGATCACGATCAGCCAGTCGGCGTCGATCCAGCCACGTGCGACTCCGATGGCCGCGACGATGAGCCCGAATTCGCTGAAGTTTCCGAGATTGAACGATGCCAGAAGCGACGTGCGGGCCTGGAGTCTGAAGGCGGTCAACAACCCGAAGAACAGGGCCGACTTGAACAGCACGAACGGCGTGATCGCAACGCCGATCAGGAACGTCTCCAGGGTCAGCTGACCCGAAAGCCCGACGGAGAGGAAGAAGCCGAGCAGGAAAAAGTCCTTGAAGCCAAGCATGGACTTCGCCATCTCGTCGGCCTTGGCATGATTGGCGATCAGAACGCCCAGCACGAGTGCGCCAAGATCACCCTTGAGTCCGACGAGCTCGAACAGCTGCGCACCGCCCAGAGCAAGAAGGAAGCCATAGAGGACCATGAGCTCTCCGTGGCCGACGCGCTGGAGCAGAAGGGTCAGCAGCGGCCGAAGCGGAAAGACGAGCAGGACCAGCAGGGCCCAGTAAGTCGGCCATTTCCCTGCAGAGATGGCCAGAAAGACCACGGCAGCGAGATCCTGCACGATGAGAATGCCGATCGCGATCCGGCCGTGGAGCGCCGTCGTCTGACTCCTGTCTTCCAGCGCCTTCACGACGAACACGGTGCTGGAAAAGCTGAGGGCAAAGGCGACCAGGAGTGACCGGGTAAAGTCGAGATCGGAAAGGAAAGGCAACCCGAGGGCAGCGGCAACATAGATGGTCGTCGCGAAGAGCGGCACGATGATGGCCATGTGCAGCCCGGTCACGGCCCATACCTGCGGTCTCGCAAACACCCGAAGGTTGAGCTTCAGGCCGACGATGAACAGCAACAGGGTGATGCCGAGATCCGACAGTTTCCGCAGCATGTCCCCGCCGACGACTCCATGCAGGTTGAGCACGAATCCTGCAACCAGGAATCCGACCAGGGGCGGCAGCCCGACGGTTCGCGACAGCAGGCCCAGCACGAAGGCGATGGCGATCCACGCCACGTCTCCGAACACAATGGCAATCAGCTCAAAATCCACGGCTTCATTGGCAGTAGCTGCGGTCGGACGGCATGATCGGCATCGGGCGGACCGACGCCAGGAATGCCGCACGCATGGGCAAGGGGCTCGGTGCGCTCGGTCTTGTCATGCCCCAATGTAACATCGCCATGTAACATTGAGGCAAAGGGCGCACACGCCTCCGGCGTCAGGAACCGGTCAAGCGGCAGTAACAGGACGCCCTGATGTTGACGTCGGCGCGGGCCATGGCGCGATCGAGGCGTCTCCTGACGTGACGGCGTTCGACGGATTCGCCGCGGCGTGAGAGACACTCGTGGAGACCGTGCAGGCTCCACACGTTGTCGGGGTGCTGGCAGGGCCGGCGCAGGCTGTCATCGAGACCGAGGTCGGCGCGGTAGATCGACTCGGCCTCATCCGCCTCCCCCTGCTCGAGAAGAAGCGCTCCCAGGGCATGACGGGTGGGCTGCATCCATGCCCACGGTTCATCGTATTCGAGGGTGTCGTCGAGAACGACGGAACGCCTCAGGTGGGCGAAGGCCGCATCAAGATTGCCCCTGCGGTACTCGAGTTCACCGGAGAGCATTTCGCCGGCCACCTGGAGAACGCTCAGGCACGTGTTGTGAAACTGCTTGCGGGTCTCCGGCACACGGTCCCGCGCCTCGAGAAACCGCTGCTGCTCGATCTCTGCTTCTTCGACCCGTCCCGTGGCCGAGAAGGCCACGCCACGAGCATAGTGCATGGTCGCGGTGGTGACGCAGTAGAGGTCCTGATCATCGGGCATGGGGTCGTCGAGAATGTCCTGCCAGCGCCCGAATCGAATGAGCACGTGCTGCCTGATCGGAACATATCCCTCCAACCAGTCGGCAAGAGGCGGATCGCCCGAGGCGAGAAGCTCCGCAGGTAGGGTCGAGACCATCTCTTCGGCAGCCTCGATCGCCGGACCGAGCTGACCCAGAAACATCGCTCCATAGGCCTTGAAGTGATAGTCGTGGGCGCGGTAGCCCGAATAGAAGTTGAAGACCCCGCGCCGCTCCACAAAGGCGCGATCAGAGACGATCGCCCGCTGGTTGCGCTCGACCACGGTCTGGTAGTCGCCGCACAGCACGTCGATGTGGGTCGGCATGTGGTTGAGATGGCCTGAATCGGGGGTGAGGCCATGCAGGGCGTCCGCGGTCTTGAGAGCCCTTTCCGGATGCGGTGACATCTCCATGACATGGATGTGCATGTGGAGGATCCCCGGATGGCTCCAGGCGCCATCTATCCTGGAGAGCGCCGTCTCAAGAACCTCGATGGCCTCCAGGGTGTCCGATCCCGCCGCCGGCTCGCCGGTGTCGAGATCCCAGAGTTTCCAGGGGGTCCGGTTCATGAGGGCATCGGCAAAGAGTGCACAGACATCCGGATGGTCCGGGTGCGGGCGATGGACCTCTCGCATGGCAGCCGCATAGGCGTCATCCCAGGAAGGCCAGTCATCAGCCGGATCATCGGGAAACCGCGCCACGATCGCCGTGGCAAGTCCCTTCTCGACATCACTCGCACCGCTCGCGCACTCCTGGGCCTTCCGGCCCGCCGCGCGGGCCCGGGCCAGGCACTCCTCGCGCTCGGCGTCACCGAAGTCCACCCACAGCTTGTTGTAGTTCGGACCACTGGCATAGGCGACACCCCAGTGCGCCATGGCGCAATCGGGGTCGTGTTCAAGCGCCTTGCGGAAGCAAAGGAGCGCCTCTTCGTGGTTGAAGCCGTAGCACCAGGCAAGGCCGCGGTCGAACCAGGTCTGGGCCTCTTCGGACGTTGTGGTGATAGGCATGTGGAACGCGCCGAGATTGAAATAGTCGTCCATGACCTTCACGATCCCTGGTGCATCCGCGAATCAAGGTAGGCGCGGGTCAGTTCGACAAGACGTTCCCTGCCAAAGCTCGGTTCGTGGCCAGCATGAACGACCGTCACGGGCAGTGTCATCAGCCGCTCCATGGTCCGGCAGTAGCTGGCTACATCGGATTCCGGCAACTGGTCGAGAAGCGGTCCGTCATAGACCGCGTCGCCGGAAAACAGCGTCCCCGTCTCTTCCTCCCACAAGCCGACACTGCCCGGGGAATGGCCGGGAAGGTGCAGCACCTCGAAATGCCGGTTGCCGATGGAGACGACGTCTCCCTCATCGACGATGCGGGTTGGCCGTGCCGGTTCGACCCGGTAGGCCCTGGCATCGTAGCCGGCGTGGGGAAGCGCATCGATGAGGCACTCCGGCAGGGCGTAGCCGGCATTCTCCAGGCAATCCACGACCTCCGGCTCCATGTCTTCCCTGAACAGGGAGAAGCGGTTGTCGCCGTCCTCCATGATGGCGGCCTCCTGGCGTGACACAACGCGATGGGAAAACTCGTGGAGGCCCCCGACATGGTCGAAGTGCGTGTGCGTGGCAAAGGCAATGACGGCATGGCCGAAGAGATCGGCAATCGCCGGCTTGAGTTCGGCAATGCCCATGCCGGTGTCGACCAGGAGATCCGCCTCGGACCCGCGGACGTGCCAGATGTTGCAACGCCCCAGTGGGTCGACATGGGGCTCGAAGACCAGCGTGATGTCGTCATCAATCCGTCGGCGCTCGAACCAGGTGTCGGCAATCCGGAAGGTCATGGCTGATTCCCGGGCAGTTCCAATTCGTCATGATGCCACGCATCACCCTGTCGGCAAGCGATGATCCGGACGCGTATCGGTGTCGGCCGTCCGCCGGCTGCCGCGTTGTTGACTTGCGGACAATTGGAGATGACGGCGATAACATCCCGCTCGGCCCTGAGATCGACCCGGTCGCCCGGTGCGGACGGACTGTCGACGAAGGTGCGTTCCGCCAGCTGGAACTCGTCGCGGACGGGAACGTGGCAGAAGAAGTTCACGTTGGAAACGATGTCCCGCCAGCCCAGACCATGCGGCGCCAGGGCCTTCAGGAAATTCTCGCGGCATCCGGGCATGCCGGTGACACCGTAGAGCATCGCGTTGGAGGATTCGCTGCAGCAGCCGGCGATGGTGTCATGACAACCGCAGGTGTCGGCAATGATGGTGAAGAGTGGTCGCGCCCGATCGGAATAGAGCACATGACCCCGGGTGAGGCGCAGCGTTCCGCTCTTCTTGACGGTGTTGGGCGCATGATAGCGCTCCGCCGGATCAGCGGCGTTGTAGCACAGGAAGTCGACCCCCTGGCGACCCTCCAGATCGATGATCCGCAGCACCTCGCCACGACGGACGATGCCGGACCACGGGGCGCCCGGCGCCACCAGATCATCACGCACAAGGAAGGTGGCCCTGTCTTCAGACAACGGTCATGCCCCCGTCGACGGGGAGGACGGCACCGGTGATGTAGGCGCCGTCATCCGAAACGAGAAAGGCCACCGCTGCGGCAATCTCCGCCGGATCTCCAAGACGGTTGAGAGGAACGAATCGCTCCAGCCAGGTGCGGCGTTCCTCCGGATCGTCGAGCCACCCTTCGAGCATGGGTGTCGCCACCGGCCCGGGCAGGATGGCATTCACCCGGACGGAGGGCGCGAGTTCGGCAGCAAACTGCATGGTGAGACCCAGTTGCCCCGACTTGGCAGCGCTGTAGGCACTGCAGACAGAGACCTTGTCCCCCATGACGGCATTGACCGACGCGATGTTGACGATGGCTCCGCCGCTTGCGGCCATAGTTCGTGCCGCAGCGCGCGACGTCCTCATGACGGCGCCAAGATTGATGGCAAGCGCATCCTCCCAGTCCCCATCGTCGAGACTGTCGACAGGTGTTGCCGGAAAGGTGCCGGCGGCGTTGACGAGAATGTCGAGCCGGCCTCCCCACGCGATCGCTGCGGCAACTGCCTCGTCACCACCGGTTCTCGTGGAAAGATCGACAGAGCAGCCCTCGACGGTGCCGCCCTCGGCTCTGATACGGTCAATGACAGCCGTGAGCCGCTCCAGGCGGCGTCCGACAATGAAGACCCTGGCGCCCTCGCCCGCCAGACGCTGTGCCGTCGCCTCGCCTATCCCCGATCCACCCCCGGTCACGAGGGCCACCTTGTCATCCATGCCGCGCGCCATGGGTTCATTCTCCGGTTGCCGGAAAGGTCATGGTGCGCCCTCGAAGCAGTGCCTGCAACGGTCGATGGTTGCCGCGCCGCCATTGCCTCGCCTATCGTCACCGCCTGCGACGGCGTGGAGAATGAAGGAACATGGGACGGTTCACAGGAACGTCGGCACTGGTCACCGGAGCCGCATCCGGGATCGGTTTGCTGACCGTCCACCGCCTCCTCGAGGAAGGCGCCCGGGTGGCGATGAGCGACATCGACGAAGCGGCGCTGGCCGAGGCCGCCGATCCCCTGGGACAATCCGTTTGCACGATCCACCACGACGTGACCTGTGAGGACTCGTGGATGGCGGCGATCACCGAAGCCGGGAACGTCAACGGACCCATTGCGGTTCTCGTCAACAGTGCAGGAACGGGGCGCTCCTCCAATGTCGAGGAAACCACGCTTGAGGACTGGCGCCGGGTCATGGCCGTCAATGCCGACGGGACTTTCCTGGGATGCAAACACGCGGTCATCGCCATGAAGGAGTCCGGTGGCGGATCGATCGTCAATCTCTCTTCCGTTTCCGGTCTTGTCGGCGGGCACAATCTTGCCGCCTACAACGCGAGCAAGGGCGCAGTGCGCCTGCTCACCAAGTCCGTCGCCCTCCACTGTGCCCGCAAGCGCTACAACATCCGCTGCAATTCGGTGCATCCGGCGTTCATCGAGACACCGATGGTGGACTCGCTCATCCAGCGCAGCCGCGACCCGGAGAACACTCGCAGGAAGCTTGAGGCACAGATCCCTCTCGGCCGCCTGGGCAGGGCGCGCGAAGTTGCCGACATGATCCTCTACCTTGCCGGCAGCGAGAGCCGGTTCGTCACCGGTGCTGAATTCGTTATCGACGGCGGTCTGACTGCCTGAGATTCACGTCCGCCAGGCGTTCCCTCGTTCCCGTTCGAGCTGCGTGAGCAGAGACGACCACTCCATGCCCGAGCGTGCATGGCCCGAGTTGGAGAGTATGCGGCGACCCTGCTCGATGGTCTTCTCCCGGACGCTCTCATCCGGATAGCGAAGCGGCGCGCCACCCGCCATGCCGTCCACCTGGTACCTGCAGGCGGCTTCCATGCGGTGCATCCACACAAACGCCGCTGCGACACTTTCACCACAAGTGAGCAACCCGTGGTTACGCAGGACGAGAATCATGTTGTCGCCGAGGTCACGAACAAGGCGTTGCTGTTCGTCAGCGTCGAGAACGACACCCTCGAAGTCGTGGTAGCCGATCCAGCCCATCAGGATGAGGGCCTTCTGGCTGAGCGGCAGCAGCCCGGCCTCCTGCATCGCCACGGCATTGCCGGCCGGCGTGTGGGTGTGGAGAACGCAGTGAACATCGGGCCTGGCATCGTGGATGGCGCGGTGAATGAGAAAGCCGGCGGGATTGATGTTGCCCTCACCACCGCTGTCGACCTTCACCAGTGAACTCGCGGTGATCTGGTCGAACAGCACGCCATAGGGATTGAAGAGCACGTCATCGGTTCCCGGAATGCGCGCGGAGATATGGGTGCTCGACAGATCCGACCAGCCGTAGAGATCGACCAGCTGGTAACATGCCGCAAGATCGCAGCGAACCTGCCACTCCTCCTCGGACATGGGGCCGGGAACCTCTCGTGGTTGTGCCATGGCATCTCGATCCGGTCAGACGAAGCTCAAGTCTACCAGTGGCCCGGCATGCTTGTCAGGGGTGTCGCGGACGGCAACCACGCAACAGTCGGAACAGTTTCCACTTGCCCCCAAAATGCGGCTGTGACACTTTCCGTGGTGTCGATTCGCCCGGGGGTACCACCATGACTGGGGTTGCCTCGACGCCGCGTTACCGCATCGCCCACATCGACAACGCCGGGGACCACCTGGTCATTCACTGGCAGGACAGGCATCGAAGCAGATTTGATGCACTCTGGCTGAGATACGCCTGCGAGTGCGCTTCGTGCGGCACCTACCACAGCGCCATACGCTCCCTGCGGCTCGTCGACATCCCCGAGGACATTCGCATCGCCAGCACCCAGGTCAGCGAGCACGGAACCCTGGATGTCACCTGGGCAGGCGACGGTCATGCCAGCAGCTATGCCGGCGAATGGCTGCGCAACCGATGCAACAGTGCTGCCGAGCGGGACCGCCGGAGATTCCGGCCGGTTCTGTGGAACAACGGTCTCGAGGGCCACGCCCCCGAGGCGGACTATGCCGCATGCATGGAGGACGGCGCCGCGCATCTGGCGATGCTGGAGGCGCTCAGGGACTACGGCTTTGTCCTGGTGCGGGGGGGGTGCCGCGCGACCCGGACCACACAGAAGCCATCGCGTCTCTGGCAGGCCCGTTGCGAACCACGAACTATGGCAGCATCTACGAGTTCACCTACAAGCGGGACGCTCTCGTTCTCGATGACCTCAATGTCAGGCTCGATCCTCACACGGATGAACCCTACGGCGATTAAATCCTTGACTGAATGGCGATATTGCGGGATGATGCGCGTGTGTGGTTTGGGGTCGCCTGCCCCACCCCACCAAACGGCCAATGGAGGGCCGAACGCGCATGGCGAACGATACCGAATACCGACAGATTGTCTATCGGCTGCTTCCCGGATCCCGGGAGAAGGCGCGCAGGCTGGCGGCCCTCGCGGGCGCCTGCCGCTTCGTCTGGAACACCATGCTCGACCAGCAGGAGCAGCTTGTTGCAGCGGCGAGACTGGCGGGGGCGGAACGGCTGCCAGGCGCTTCGTTCTTCACGCTCGGCAAGGCCTTCATCCAGCTTCGACGCACCACACCGTGGTTGCAGGAGATGCCGTGTGCACCTGTGCGTTATGCGCTGAAGTACCAGGCGGATGCATGGCAGTGCTATTTTAGGGGACAGGGTGGCCGCCCGAAGTTCAAGCGGCGCGGACGGGACAGCGTGACGCTCCCGCAAGGCATCCGCATCCGTGACGGCAAGCTCCACGTCCCGAAGATCGGGCCGATGACGCTGCGACGCAGGGGAGGCAATCCCTACCCCGATGGCGAGCCGGTCCGCGCCGTCATCAGGCAGGTCAACGGCAAGTGGTATGCGACCGTCTGTTACAGGGTGGCGGCTGTCGAGTGCCCTGACGACGGCACAGTGACCGGCATCGACATGAACGCAGGCCAGGTGGCCACCAGCGACGGCGAGATCCTTCATGCACCGGACATGGGCCGCCTTGAAGCGCGGTGCAAGCGGTTGCAACGCAAGATGTCGCGCCAGCGCAAGGGCAGCAGGCGGCGTGAGCGCACCCGCCGCCGCCATGCCCGGACGCTGCGCAGGATCGCCATGAAGCGGCGCAACTGGCAGCACCACGTCTCGCGAAAGCTGGCGGGGGGAACGGTCGTCGTGGAAGACCTCAACACCCGGGGCATGACGCGCACCGCGAAGGGAACGATGGAGGAACCGGGCACCGGCGTGCGTCAGAAGGCGGGCCTCAATCGCGCCATCCTCGCGACCGGGTGGGGCGGCCTGCGGGCGATGCTCGCCTACAAGGTTCCGCGCCTCATCGCGGTGAATGCTGCACAAACCAGCCGAACGTGCGCGGAGTGCGGAACCGCAGACGCCGCCTCGCGTCCGTCGCAAGCGACATTCAAATGCGTGGCCTGTGGCCATGCGGATCATGCGGACCTGAACGCGGCCCGCAACATCAGGCGTCGGGGACAGGCGCATCTGCACGGGGAGGGAGCGTTGCCGTCAGGCACTCCGATGATCCGTGAAACGGATCGGAGACTGGCGGCGTGAGCCATTCAGGCAACGATAGAAGTCCCAACCCTACCGCCAGAATCTACCATCCGTGACATGTTTTCATTTTGTCCGGGCATCGGCGCGGGGCGGGGCCTTCACCCTGACTGACAGCTTCGATGTCGGCATGCGGCTCAGGGCGATGGACGCAGAAGTCTTCCGCCTGCCGTCGACCCGGCCCATCACTTTCTATCGGCGCCTCGTCAACCCGGATCGCGATTTCCGCATGCGCGCGCCCGCCTTCAGCCTCGACGAGGATGGAGAGATTGCCGGCATTCGCCTTCTCGACCGGGCGATTGGTCCAGGCGACCTCCCCGATGGCGAGATCCGCTCCTTCTACCACGCCATGCGCCTCCTCCAGCAGATGCTCTTCGATCCGGAATACCGGATCACTCTCCCCTGTGCCTCCGGCGAAGCGCTGTTCTTCAACAATCAGCGGGTGCTCCACGGCAGGACGGAATTCGCCGCCGACAGCGACCGCTACATGAGGTCCTGCAACATTGAGGCCGACGAGTTCAACTCGACTCTGCGCCTCCTCGCCGGTTCCCTGGGGAGCGATGCGGCCAACATGAACCTCCCCCACGACGCCCTTTCCTGACCACCAGGAAGGACGGACGTCGCAAGGCACATTCCCCAGGCAGGACGGCTTCATTGGGCAAGGGTCCGATGACGCACCACGGCATCCGCCCGAAAACACAATGCAGGTGAAAACCTCGTGGACCCGCGAACGTCATGACGGCGATCGTCCGGCTGTGCTATGCCGGCTTGAGGGGCCAGGGACGAAGCACAGGCAGTATCGAGATGAAGTACGGTCCGGACACGCTGCGTGGTGATATCTTCGGTGGCGTGACCTCAATGGTGGTGGCGCTTCCGGTTTCCCTCGGGTTCGGTATCGCTTCGGGGATGGGCGCGGCGGCCGGGCTCTACGGTGCGATCGCGGTCGGTTTCTTCGCCTCGGTGTTCGGCGGCACGCGCTCGCAGATTTCCGGTCCCACCGCACCGATGACCGTCGCCATGGCGGTGGTCCTGACCAGTTACGCGGACAGCCTCGGCGAAGCCCTGACGGTTGTCGTCATGGCGGGTCTCCTGCAGGTGCTTCTCGGCGTCTCCAGGATCGGCCGCTTCGTGGCCTACACTCCGCATGTCGTCGTCTCCGGGTTCATGTCCGGCATCGGCCTCATCATCATGCTGATGCAGTCGCTGCCGCTTCTCGGCGCCTCCGGCGTGACGAGCGGCCCGATGAGCGCCGCGCGGGCGCTTCCGGCAGCGGCAGGCGACGTTCACGTCAGCGCCTTCGCTGTCGGCGCGGTCACATTGGCCGTCGGGTTTCTCTGGCCGCGGCGGTTCTCCCGTTTCGCGCCAGGCCCGCTCGTGGCCCTCGCCGCCGGAACGTTGTTGGGAATCCTGTGGTTCGATGACGCGCCCGTGATTGGCGCGATCCCGATCGGCCTTCCGACCCTGCAGTTCACCCTGCCGTCGGCCGGGTTCCTGCTGAATGCGTTGCAGCCGGCGATCATCCTTGCCCTCCTGGGTTCGGTCGACAGCCTGCTCACCTCCCTGGTGGCGGATTCGATGACCGGCAACCGCCACAACCCGGACCGGGAGCTGATCGGCCAGGGTATCGGCAACATGGCGGCAGGTCTGATCGGCGCGCTGCCCGGCGCCGGAGCGACCATGGGCACCGTCATCAACATCCGGTCGGGCGGGTCGACACCGGTATCGGGCGCACTGCGCGCCCTGCTTCTGCTGGCCCTTGTGCTCGGCCTCGGGCGGTTCGTCGAGCCGATTCCCCTCGCCGCCTTGGCAGGGGTCCTGATCAAGGTTGGCTGGGACATCGTTGACTGGCCCATGCTCTCCCGGCTTCACCGTCTCCGGCGCGAGCACCTGCTCGTGATGCTGATCACGCTTGGCCTGACGGTATTCGTCGACCTGATCACCGCGGTCGCCATCGGATTGATCGCCGGCGGAATGGTGCATGCGCGTCGGCTGGAACGACTGGAGCTGGACAGCGTGATATCCGTGCCCCTGCTGGATTCGACCTTCTTCGCCGGAGAAGAGATGCCGGCGGACACCGACCGCTTCAGCGCCCGGGTCGGCATGGTGGCCCTCGGCGGCACGTTGAGCGTCGCCTCGTCACACAAGCTGGTGAGCGTGATCGGCCTCGACATCAGGGACCATGAGGTCGTCATCTTCGATTTTTCGGAAACCGCCTATGTTGACGACAGCGCCTCCATGGTGATCAGACAACTTCTCGAGGTCGCCGCGAGTTCCAGGACCGGGTGCATCGTCATGGGCCTCGGCGACGAGGCAGCCGCCACGCTCAACAGTTTCGACGCTCTGGGCGGACTGTCCGCCGGACGAATCGTCGCGACCCTGGACGAGGCGCGCCAAATCGCGCGTCAGGACCTTGAGGAGAAAGCGGGCGCCCAGTCCTGAAGGCGGCCTCAGTTGCGTCCCCGAGCGCCGATCCGGAGTTGGATCGTGATGAGTGATTGGGAAGTGGGCGTTACCGGAGCGAGGCGAGGAGATCGGGAACGCACGCCGGCGCCACGTTTTCTCCGTTTTCGAGGCGATGACGGATCTCCTCGACGAGTTGCCGGTGGACGAATTGCCGCAGTTGAACCGGCAGGTCGTCGGTGGCTTTCGAGATGGCATCCTCCAGATCATCCGGCCACAGTGCGGACCAAGCCTCCCGGGCCTCACCGAATCCGTAAAGTGGCGGGTCCTGCCAGCTTCGTTCCGCGCGGATGGCCTGACGCCGCTCCGCTGTTGCCGCAGCATCGATGACGCCGTCATCATCGAGCACGACCCCGTAGTGGTGTTCCGCACCGGCTCGATGCACAACGCCGTTGGCGACGTCAGCGGCGACGTCGGTCTCCGGTCTCTCGAGGGGATCGCCGAAACCACCCCCGCCCTGAGTGCCAATCCTCAGAACATCGCCGGGTTCCAGTTCGAGAACATCGATCTTACCGAGGTCGCGCTCGAGGGACGTTCCCGGATTGAGCGTGGTGTACCCCGTGGCGCCCATGTGCCCGCCCAGCCTGCCGGGCGGGCCGAAGACATAGCGCTCCATGCACCGCGACGTGATCGAGGTGTAGTGCGAAGACGTCTCGATTTCGATCTCGATGCCGGTGCCTCCCCTGTAGCGGCCCGGACCGCCTGAATCTTCCCTCAGTCCGTAGTGGCGGATGAGGATTTCCGGCATCTCGTTCTCGAAGATCTCTGTCGGGATGTTCTTGAGAAAGTTGAGAATCACCATGGTGCCATCGACACCGTCCGCCACCGGTCGGCCTCCGGAACCACCGACGATGGGCTGAATCACCGACACCCTGGTGCCGCCGGTCTCCAGGTCGGGAACCGATACGAGGAGAATGGACCCCTGCCCTGAATCTGTCGCCGGCAGTTCCATCGGCACAGCCTGCGCCAGGGCGCCCACGGTGACGTCGCACACCTTGTGGCTGGTGGAATAGCGCGCTCCGCAGGCGGCACCGGGCTCGGGATTGAGGATCGTTCCCTTCGGGATTGTCACCCTCAGCGGCCGCACCAGGCCGGCATTGTAGGCGATGGCCGGCGCCTGGGTGCACATCCAGTTCACCAGGCCGGTGATCAGCATCCAGTGCCCGTCCTGGTTGTAGGTCGGGATGTTGAGGGCTGCCCTCACCTGGGGGGCCGTTCCCGTGAAATCAAGCAGCATGTCATCGCCCTCGACCGTCAGCGTGACATGGATGCGCACCAGGCCAAGGCCCACCATGTCGGCCTCGATGTAGTCGGTGTAGCGATAACTGCCGTCGGGGACATGGGCGATCACCCGGCGCGCCTGGGTCTCGGCATAGTCCAGAGCCTCGTCGATCGTGTGATCGATCACGTCGCGGCCGTAGTGATCAACGAGGTGCCGCACCCTCCGCTCGGCTGTGGCCAGTCCGGCGAGACAGGCCTTCATGTCGCCCCAGTTGCCCTCCGGGGTTCGGCAGTTGGCGAGAATCATGTCCAAGAGGGGCTGGTTGAGCACGCCGCCGCGGTAGAGTTTCTGCGGCGGGATCCGCAGGCCTTCCTGGATGATTTCGTGACTCGATGGCGCGATCGATCCTGGAACCCGGCCTCCGATGTCCGAGACATGGATGAATGTCCACGCCCAGCACAGCAATTCGCCGTCGACGTGGATCGGCGCCCACAGGTAGACATCGGAAAGATGGGTCGCCATGCCCCGGGTGGCATCCGGATCATTGGAAATGAAGACATCGCCCTCCCCGACATCGTCACCGATCCGCTCCAGGGCTCCGGCCATCGGCATGCCGATCATCATCAGCACGCCGTAGCGGCGCGGCGCGGCAAACACCTCGCCGGACCGCGACACGAGAACCGAACCGTAGTCCTGCGTTTCCTTGACGAAGACAGTGTGCGCCGTGCGCGAAATCACGCCCGCCATTTCGTCGACAATGGCCTGAAAGCGGTTGAGAAGGATCTCGAGGCGAACGGGATCGTCCATCAGCTGCGTTCCCCGATGAGGTTCCCGTATTCGTCAACCATCAGCACGAATCCCGGCGGCACCCACGTGGTGGTGTCGTACTGCTCGATCACCAGGGGGCCAGGATAGTTCTCCCCCTGCCGCAGGTCCTGGCGCCGCCATACGCGAGCCTCGACCACGTCGCCGGCTTCGTGAACACGCCGCGCGCCTCGGGGGCCGCTGCCGCCTCCGGCAGGCCGGGAAAGGGCCGGAGGAGAGGGCGTGACCCCGACAATCTGCAGGCGTGCTTCCAGCATCCGCACAGGTGCGTGTGGGTCGTGGTAGCCATAAACTTTCTGATAACGCTCGTGAAACCACCGATTCAGGTCTTCCGTTGACAGTTCCGCGACATCCGGGAACAGCACGTTGATCTCGTAGGACTGACCGATATGGCAAAGATCCGCCGATCGCAGGACATGGACGTCCGCCACCCCGGCATCCTGCTCCTCCAACCAGGCGCGGGCCTCATTTTCGAGAAGGGCATAGGTGTCGCCAAGATCCCCGTCGGAGAGGGTGTCGAGATCACGCCACACGCTCTGGACGAAGTCGGCTCGGAAATCCGCGACGAGGCATCCAAGGGCACACAGCGTCCCGGGGGCGGGTGGCACGATGATGCGGCGCAGGTCCAGTTCGCGCGCCAGCATGAAGGCCTGCGTCGGGCCGGCGGCGCCATAGGCCAGCAGGGAGAATCCTGCCGTGTCGATCCCCCGTCGCGCCGTCAGAGGGAGCAACTGCGCGTAGATATTGGCTGTCGTCACCTGGAGAATCGCATCGGCAGTCTCACTACGCGAACGGCCGATGACAGCTGCCAGTTGGTCGATTGCGGCATGGGCCTGCTCGTGATCGAGAATCATCGTGCCGTCGAGGAGGCTGTCCTCGCCGATGATCCCGGCCACGAGATAGGCATCGGTGACGGTTGGCTCCGTGCCGCCCCTGCCATAGCAGGCCGGGCCCGGCAGGGCGCCGGCGCTCCGGGGACCCACCTTGAGCACACCTTCGCTGTCCGTCCAGGCGATCGAACCGCCGCCGGCACCAACCGCCGACACATCGACAGCCGGCATGATGACCGGGATGTCCCCGATCGTATTGTCGGTCGCCTGGCCGATGGCTCCCTGGATGATCGAGACGTCGACACTGGTGCCGCCCATGTCGAGGGTGACGACATGATCGTCTCCGATGGAACTGGCGACATGGCGGGCGCCGATGACGCCCGAGGCGGGACCGGAGAGCAGGGTCTCGACGGGTCGCCGGGCCGCCGAGGCGGCCGTCATCACGCCACCGTTCGACTTTGTCGAAAAGACACGGCATGGCATGGCAAGGTCCCGTGTCCTTTTCTCGAGCGTGGTGAAATAGGCCTCCATGCGAGCGCCGACATAGGCGTTGATGACACTGATGAGAGCGCGTTCATACTCCCGTTGCTGGGGCCACACGTCGGTTGAGATCGTGACGTAGGTCTCCGGAAAACTCTCTTTGATCCATTGCCTTGCCAGTCGTTCGTGACGTGGATTGCGATATGCGTGAAGAAAGCACACGGCGATGGTCTCAACGCCCTCTTCCAGCAGGGCCCGGACCTGTTCCTCCACGTCCTCGCGACGAAGCGGCCTGATCACCCTCCCGTCGGCCTTCAGCCTTTCGTCGACCGAACGGACCAACCGGCGGGGCACCAGGGGAACGGGCCGGGGCACAAAGAAGTCGTTCGCCTTCGAAAGACGCAGGCGGCGCAGCTCAAGCGTATCGGTGAAGCCCCGGGTCATCAGCACCCCGGTGCAGGCACCCTTGCGCTCGAGAAGCGTGTTGACCGCGAGCGTGGTGCCGTGGGCGAAGTAGCGGATGGCAGCGGGGTCAATGCCATGATGCCTGGTGATGTCCTCGAGTCCCCGCGCCACCGCCAGCGACGGGTCCTCCGGCGTCGATGGCGTCTTCAGCGCCACCACCTCTCCCGACCGGGTGTTCATGAGCTGGAAGTCGGTGAAGGTTCCACCGATATCGACGCCAAGGCGCCAGCCGTCTTCACACATCGTGCGGGTCCTGTCCGTATCGTGCGACATGCATGAGAACCGGTTGCTTCACTGGACGCCGGACTGCACCGACCAGCCCCGTACTGCCATGGGTCCCGTCAGGTCCCGGGGGTCGGCGCACCCTTCGCCCGGCGCCCGAGCAGCTGGTAGAGGTCGTGTTCACGGCGGACAAGTTCGTGATCGTTGTTTTCCTGCCAGACTGCCTCGACCGCCGGCCTGTTCTTCTGGCGCTCGGCCTTCAGGGCTCGGATGAAGCTGCCATCCTTGATATTGGCGATCATCCGGCGCATGCCTTCGAGCGTCCCTTCCTCGTCGAAGTACTGTTTCGACCACACGAGATGGCCGAACTGCGCCGTGGCGCTCGTCCGTTTCATGCGCTCGAAGGCGCCGAGATCGCGCCCGTACTCGGCGAACTTGACGCTTTCGCCGGACGCATAGAGATCCAGCATGACCGCCTCGGGAGAACAGCCCGCCTCGACGAGGGCCGTATACATGGCGCGCAGGGCATAGAGTCCCGGCTGATGTTCCTCGAAAAGATCGATGAGAACCTCCTCGCCGAAACTTGATTCCAGCGCTCCCATTCTTGTCGTGCCGATCGCCCAGGAGATCGCAAGGCACATGTCGTGAGCCCTGCCACTGCCGTCCTGGGCGACGGCAATGAGGCTCGGAAAGCCTCGCCCCTCGAGGAACGTCGCCCGCACGCCCTCTCCGAGCATGCGTGGCGCCACCATGACGACATCCGTCTGCGGGTCCGGGACAATCTCGCCGTAATGGATGTTGAAACCATGGGCAAAGCACATGACATCACCGGGTTTGAGGCTTTTCTTCACCCAGTTTTCATAGACATCAGGCTGACTGTCATCGGACGTCAGCATCATCAGGACATCGGCCCGGGCGGCTGCCTCCTCGATGGTCAGGAGATCCCATCCGTCAGCCCGTGCGCTTTCGGCATACTCGTCCTCGATGTTGCCGACGACCACGTCGACACCACGGTCCTTCATGTTGAGCGCCTGGCTGCGTCCCTGGTTGCCGTAACCGATCACGGCAACCGTTCTGCCGTCGAGCAGGGTTGGATCGGCATCGTCATCAAAATAGAACCTGCCCATGGTATCTCCTGGCGGTAGTCTGTCGGGGGCGGAGTGTACTGCAAGAAGGATGGCATCGGGAACACGCCACGACATCCGGGATTATCGAGCCTCGGGACTTGCGGCGCCGCTCGCGGCCATGCCGGCCGAGGACGCCGCCCGCATCCTCGCCCGGCTCGACGCGGTCGACGTCGACCTGCCGCATCCGTGGTACTACAAGTCCTACCTGCTCTTCACGTGGATGGACGAACTGGTGCGTCAGCCCGCCATCCTCGATGCGGTGGAGCAGCTGACGGGCCCGGACATCATGGTGATGAGCGCCGACATCTGGACCAAGCCCGCGCGGGACCGACGCCACATCTCCTTTCACCAGGACGCCGGCTACTGGAATCTCGATCCACTCGACATCGTCACGGCCTGGGTTGCCCTCACGCCGGCGACCTCGGCCAACGGCTGCATGCGCTTCCTTCCCGGAACCCACCTGCTTGGCCGCGTCGTCCACGACGAATGCCAGGCGGCCGACAACATGCTCTCCCATGGCCAGACCGCGAGGATCGATACCACCGCGTGGCCGGTCTACGATAACGAGCTCGAACCGGGCGCCATGTCGCTCCACCATGCCCTGCTTGCGCATGGATCGGGCCCGAACACGACGGAGAAGCCTCGGACGGGGATCTGCATCCGCTACCTCCCGGGACGCATCACGTGGACCGGCGGTCCACAGGTGTCGGCCATGCCGGTAAGAGGGCGCCACGAGGGTAATCTCGTTCTGGAGCGACCGCCTTCAAGCGATCTTTCCCCGGAAGCGGTCCGCCAGCATACACGCCTGCTCGCACCCCACGCCTCGCGACGCTACGTGACGTTCTGATGACAACCCTCCGGACGAGCATTGACAAGAACCTCCGCGAGGCAGGCTTGGTCATCGGACGCATCGGGAACAAGGCGATGCATCCAGGAGTTTCGCATCTTCCAGTTCAAGAGGTCGCTCCTCCCCCGGGCACTGGCCACCTACTGTACCCGCTTCATCGGGTAGAGCACTGAGCTTGCCGACAGGCCGCACGAACTGCCACGATATCTCAGGAAAGGACGTCCCATGCCCTCTCGACGCCCGTCGATCGATCTCGCCAACGACCCGTTCGTGAGCGGCTCCTACTCTCTGCGCAACCCTCGGGAGGCCGAAGCATTCTATCGGATATGGGCTGATGACTACGAGGATCACATGGTCGGTGAACTGGGTTACTGTTCGCCACGCCTCGTGGCCGAGCGCCTGATTCGGCATCTCGCCGGCACCGATGCAGAGGTACTCGATATCGGGTGCGGAACCGGATTGACGAGCGATCTCCTCTTTGAGCGCGGGTTTCGCAACATCGACGGAATCGACCTGACGGTATCGATGCTGAAAAAGGCCCGGACTCGCGGAATCTACCGCAACCTGATCCAGGCCGACCTCAACGAACCCATCGACTTACCCGACCGGAGCTACGATGCGATGGTCTCCTCGGGCACTTTCACGTGTGGTCACGTCGGCCCTGAACCCTTTGACGAGCTGGTGCGTCTCCTGCGTCCCGGCGGCCTGTGGTCGTTCTCCATTCACATGGATCTCTGGGAGCCCGCCGGGTTCAGGGCAACCCTGGATCGTCTCGTCAGCCAGGACCAGCTCGCCTGCGTGGAAAAGGAACCGGACAGGTTCTTCGAAACACTGGAGCCGGGCGGCTGGTTCTTTGTCTATCGCAGGCTATAGGGCGCGAACGCTGCAGGAAAACGTGCGCGGCAAACTGGCCTTCCTGCCTCAGATTACTGCGATGGCATCGATTCCGTTGATGCTGGTGCTGTCGATCCGGACACCCTGATCGCTTTCTGGTCGAAGGCGCGGGAGGTCGCCAGAGAGATCGAGCCCGAGCGCGTCATTCCGCTCTGGGTCGATACCATACGCGACGCGGTCGAATATGTTGTCGACGACCTGTTTGAGGAGGTTGACGGCAGGGGACGGAGCAGGACGCCCCACGGTCCGACCGGAACCGCGGCCCCGCGCCGAGAAGACCTATATGGCTCTCGCGGGAAGCGCCGAGCCGCAACAAGCCGCCGACGGCGATGTGGACACTGCGTGGCTGATTGAGCTACGTTGTGGCTCAATCAGGAGGTTCAGCACATGCGCACCGTCGTTCGGGCCCGCATTGATGAGAAGACCAAGCAGGAGGCCGTTGCCGTGCTCGACGCAATCGGCCTCACCGTGTCGGATGCCTTCCGTTTGATGATGGTACGGATTGCGGCCGAGAAACGTCTGCCATTCGAGCCCTTGGTACCGAACGCGGAGACCGTTGCGGCCATGGAGGCCACGCGACGGGGCGACCTGGTCACGGTCGGTAACGTCAACGACCTGATGGCCGACCTCAATGCGGACGATTAGGCGGACTGCGGCCTTCAAGCGGGATTACAGGCGCGAAAAGAGGGGCCGATTCGCCATGACAGTCGACGACGAGCTGGCGCATGTCGTAACCGAGCTGGCGGAAGATCGACAGCTCCCGCCGCACCTGCGCGACCACGCCCTTGGCGGGCAGTGGAAGGACCATCGGGACTGCCATGTCCGGCCCGACCTGGTGCTGATCTACCGCAAGCCCGACGCCGAACATCTCGATCTCGTGCGTCTCGGCTCGCACAGCGAACTCGGTCTCTGACGTCGGAATCTCCGGTCCCCGCCGCCGACACGGGCACTGGTAGTCGCGGCAAGAGCCGTATGCACCGCGTCGCTGCAACCTTCATGGAGTCGCGCAGGAACCTCACCGTTCGCCGGGCCAAGCCGCTCGTCCAAGATCCTCGTTCAGCCCGCGCACCCGGGCGCCTGGGAATGTCTGCAGGCCTCAACCCGATTCGATCAAGGCCTCGATCGCCCCGCACGGCTTGCTGGAGACCCTCAGCGTCCACATTGCCAATGGTGACAATGACAATGTCCGGTACTTCATGGTTGCCGGCGACGACTTCCCGTGGGTACTTCAGGCACTGTCTGAGGAAAGCATCATCGATGCCGACGGTTCCTTGTCCTGCCTGGTCAGTGCCCGAACGTCAAGACGGGCGAACGTCGCTTGCATCGTCATGCATTCAACCGACCACGTAGTCGCCTTCACGAAGTTCGCCGAGACCGACCCGACGGTGCCCTGCATCACCGCGCGCTTCGGGCTGTCGGAAGGCACTACCTTGGTCTTTCCGGGCGAAACCACCCAGATACCCGCGCAAGGCGTCACACACCGATGGTGGCGCGCCGCATGACTCGGCGAAAGCCCTTGTCGCCGCGCATGGCGGCAAGGTCATCCTCGAGGGCAATGTGCATGGTGCAGCGGTTGTCCCAGATCACGACCGTACCGGGTTGCCAGCGGAAGCGGCAGGTGAGGATGTCCTGGGTTGCATGGCGCTCGAGGTGATCCAGGATCATCCGGCTTTCCTCGTTGGTCATGCCTTCGATGCTGTGGCAGTAGCTCGGACTGATGAGGAGTGATTCCCGCCCGGTTTCGGGGTGCACCCGGACAAACGGGTGAGCCGTGATCTGTCGCTCCGATCCCTGCCTGTGCTGCATCTTCATGCCCTTGAAGGTGTCGGTGTGGCGTTGCGGCGTGCCCGAATTGTGGATCGCGCGGAGTTGACGCAGCACGGTCTTCATGCCCTCCGACAGCATTTCCCAAGCCAGGTACATGTTGGCAAACAACGTGTCGCCGCCGACCGGGGGAACCTCGAGGGCGTAGAGAACCGCGCCGGCCGGAGGCTGTTCGCGAAACGTCATGTCCGTATGCCAGAGATGGCCGAAATTGATGACCTCGTCGGGCTCCTTGACGATCTCGATGAGTTCGGGATAGCCGTCGATGCCGTGGACGAACGGGTATTCCTCGAGGCGACCGAAGCGACGCGAAAAGGCGACCTGCTGCTCGGGCGTCAGTTTCTGGTCGTGAAAGAAGAGGACGAGGTGCTCCAGGTAAGCGTCGCGCAGTGCGGTCCAGGTCGAATCGTCCAGCGCCCGGGACAGGTCGACCCCCGTCACTTCAGCGCCGATGGCCGATGAGTAGGGATGTACAGCGAAATCGGACATGATGGGCGCCTCCGAATGCCGGACTCATACTAGTCCCTGATTCAATCATTAGGAGCCGCAAGCGAGAAGCGGAAGAAGCGGGAGTACCCGCCGTCACCTGTGGAACCGAAGGCGCGGCATCGAAGGCTTCTGGCGCGCAGGTCTCGATGCGGCGGGATCGCGGGCGAACCTCGGTGTCAGTGGGAAGCGTGTGCCGCTTCCTGGACCCAGTTCGCGAACTCGTCGACGTGCACGAGAGTCGGGCCCCTGGTCTGCCATGCCTTGCGCATGCATTCGCTGAGTTCCTCCAGGCCGGAGGGCTTTGCGTAGGCCATTCCATAGGCTCGTGCCAGCGTGGCGAAATCGGGATTCCTGGGGTGTACGCCGATTTCCTCGATCTGCTGCTCCCGCATGAATCGGGCGATCTGCTTGAGGCTGTGATTGTCCCAGAGCACGATGGCGAGAGGGAGTTCGTGTTCGACGGCTGTTGCGAGTTCCGCCATGGTGAACTGCAGCCCGCCATCGCCGATGAGCACGGCGCCGGGCCGTTCGGGTGCGGCGAACGCGGCTCCGATCGCCGCGGGCAGGGCAAAACCCAGGGTGCCGTAGCCGGCGGGAAAGAACCACTGGCGCGGCCTGTTGGCCGGAAAGAGCGAGTAGCCCGAATAGGCAATCTGCGTCATGTCCGTGAAGCAGTATCCGTCGGGAGGAAGCCCATTCCGGATGGCCTGGATGACCGGTTCGTGCAGCCGCTCGAGGGATCCGAAGTCGGCGCGTCCGGCCCCGCGCGCCTTGTCGAGGGCGTCACTGCCGTATCCGGGTCCGGTATTGCGACCCTCGAGGCGCTGCAGGATGCCGTCCAGGGACCGGGCGGCATCACCAAGGATGGCGACGTCGGCGCGCCAGTCCCGGGCCAGTGTTCCTGCATCGATGTCGATGCGGATGAGCTTGCCTGTCACCGGCAGGGGTTCGGGAATCCAGAAATCGGGTTCCGCGAACTCCGTGCCGACGGCGATGACCAGTCCGGCTTCGCAGATGAAGGACTGCGTGCCCGGCTGGTCCACCGTCATCTCGAGCGACAGGGGGTGGCCCGCGGGCATGACACCCTTGCCGGCAATCGTCGGCAACACGGCCGCGCCGAGGCGCTCGGCAAGCGCACGCACCTCCTCGGCCGCATCCACCGAACCTCCTCCCGTGATGATCACTGCGGGACCACATGAGGACGCGAGCGACGCAGCGGCATCGAGCGCGCCGCTGTCCGGCACCGGCCGGCCCGGCAGGTGTGCTGCCGCGATCGCGCCTTCATAGGGTTGAGGCAGCACATCCAGCGGAACCGAGATGTGACAGGGTCGGGACCTGTGGGAGGCGAAGTGGGCGAAGGCGCGATGGACCAGTTCCATTGCCTGCGTGGGTGTCGTTGCGATCTCGCTGAAATGCGTGATCGGCGCAGTCACGGCCCGCTGGTCGGGAATCTCGTGAAGCCGTCCCCTGCCCATGCCGAGATCGGAGAGGCTGTTGACGGAGGAGAGGACAAGCATGGGCTGCGAATCGGAGTAGGCCTGGCCGATCGGCGTCGCCGCGTTGGTGATGCCGGGACCGCTGATCAGCAGGCAGACCCCGGGCCGGCCGGAGATGCGTGCATAGCCGTCCGCCATGAAACCCGCCCCCTGTTCATGGCGCACTCCGATATGGCGGATTCCGGCTTCCGGGAGCGCTCGATAGAAGTCGAGAGTGTGAACACCGGGCATGCCGAAGACCGTGTCGACACCGTAGGCCTTCAGAAGATGTATCAGGGCCTCTCCCGTGCTGAGCGTCGTCATTGTCCGGTCTCTCCGATCTCGGCGGCAATCGCCTCGAGTGCCGCGGCCAGACCTGAATAGATCGACCCCGTCTCGTCGGCGACGACCATCCATGCGGTTCCCAGTTTCCTGGCGAGAATGCGTTCCTCGGCCGTCCAGCCGGGCATGATCCAGGGTTTTCCGGCAACCACCGCTGCTCCTGCGATGGCCTCCAGATCCCGGCGGTCTTCGGCAGAAAAGCGGTAGCGGTCCCGTCCGCACGACAGTGCGAGATCGGACGGTCCGACGAACACCCCGTCCACCGTGTCGAGCGCGAGGATCGCATCGATATCCGCAAGCGCCGCCGCGCTTTCGATCATGGGAAAGCACAGCTGCCGCCGGTTCTCCGCCTCGAACCAGCCGTCCGTGGGTGCGTCGTAGGCAACGGTCCTGCCGCCCGCGAAGCTGCGCGTGCCCAGAGGCGGGTACTTGGCGGCGGCACAGGTCCGGGACGCGTGATCAAGGTCCTCGATGTGCGGAATGATGACGCTGTCGCATCCAAGATCGAGTGCCTGCTGGATGGGGATGGCCTCGGGCCCCAGAATCTTCGCGTGGACTTCCATGCCGAGGGCGCGCGCGAAGGGCACCAGCCTGTCCAGGCGTTCGAGGTCGAAGACGCCGTGCTCGATGTCGAGCACGACGCGCCGGAACCCCAGGTCCCGGGCGATTTCGATCATGGCCGTATGGGGAGTGGAGAGCCAGATCGCGAGATCGGCGGTCATGTTCCTTCGTCCCCGCCGAGATCGAGGCCGGTGGCCTCCTCGATCATCGCCGTCGCTCCGGAAAGGACGCCGAGCCGTTCCCCGCGCTCCAGCGCCTCGTTGAAGGGAATCTCCTCGGACTGCTCGTCAAGAGCGTAGCTCGCCCAGAGTTCCGCCTCACCCGGGGCGAGCACCACGACACCGTTGTCGTCGGCAATTACCGCATCGCCGGGATTGACGACGACGCCCCCCACCGTGACCGGGACGTTGAGGCCACCCCCTGCCGCAAGCAGGCGCGTCGTGATGGGCGACGGCCCCCGGCACCAAACCGGAAAGCCGATGCGCCTGATGTCGCCGAAGTCCGTGGCGCGACCGTCGATCACCGCACCGGCAATATTCCGCGCCCTGGCGGCGACCGTGAGCGAGCCTCCCCAGCATGCGTGGAAGTCGTCTCCGCAACGGTCGATCATGAGGACGTCGCCGGCCCGCACATGGCCCAGGGCGTGGTGCAACAGCGTCGAATCGGCACCGGGAATGCGCACAGTGACGGCAGTCCCGGCAATGCGGCGGTCAGCGATCACCGGGCGGATGCCCGAATCGAGAAATCCGTGAAGCCGGGCATGGCCGATCGTGGCGGTCTCAGCCTGCGCGAGGCGCTCCACCAGGGCGGCAGCGACCGGCTCGGGAAAGGAGCGGATGTCGTAAGCGGCAGTCATCGAAGGCGTCGGACCCTGCCCGCGGCGCAAGCAGGGTCCTGATCCCGTGATCCTCAGATACCGGACTTCACGTCGTCGAAGGTCCTGATCACCGCTTCACGCGTGTCAGGCGACATCTCCTCGATGAAGGTGCCCTTGGCCATCATGGCGTCGGGGTCGGCTATACCCAGTGAATCCAGGACCTCCGCGGCGACCAGCGGAAACGCCGTGGTGTTGGAATGTCCGTAGCCGTACAACTCGATCAGGTTCTTGCCCGCCTCGGGCGAGGTCCAGGCGTTGATAAAATCGTAGGCGAGATCGAGGTTCCCGGGATTGCCGTTGCCCAGCGCCAGGGCGCACACCCACGTGAGAATCCCTTCCCTTGGATCCATGAAGGCGACATCCAGTCCCTGGGACTTCAGGTTCTTGGCGGAGCCGTTCCAGGAGTAGGACAGCACGATCTCGCCGGCGGCGAGCGCCTGCTCGATCTGTGTCGGATCGGTCCAATAAAACCGCAGGTTGGCGTGGATGCGCCGCATGATGTCGGCAGCTTCGGCGATTTCCGCTTCATCCATCGTGAAGGGATGGACTCCGAGGATCAGCCCGCAGACCTGGGCGAAGGCGTCGGCGGAATCGAAGAACGCCATCTTTCCCGCGTAACGCTCGTCGAGGAAGAGGTTGTAGGAGTTCTCCATGGGCTCGACGAGGTCGGACCTGTAGAGGATGGACGAGTTGCCCCAGTCTGCCGGCACACCGATGATGCTGTCCTGGTAGTGGATCGCCTTGATCTCGCGCATGCTCGGGAAGATGTCGCCCCAGTGGTCGAGCCGGTCCGTGTCGACGGCCTGAATGACGCCGGCGTCGGCCCAGCGACTGATGCTGCTGGTGCAGGGATGGGTGACATCGGTGATGAAACCGCCGCGCAGTTTCTGCAACGCCTCCTCGAGTTCACCGAACATGGAGAATTCGGGAGAGGCGCCATGCTGGTCGACATAGGCCTGGTGGAACTCGGGCAGATCGTAGCCGGCCCACTCGAAGACATCGAGATCGCCGCCTGCCGCCCGTGCCGGGCGCAGGGCCAGGGGTGTCGTGAACATGGCGACTCCCGCAGCCGCGGCAAGGGAACCGAGTTGCCGCCGGTCGAACTGCGGATTCCGGAACACATCGTGGAAATTCGTCATGAGCAGATCCTCCGTTTCCTCTTCTTTCATCCTGCCGCAAGTCACAGGCGATGCATAGTCTTCGGCCGGACTTCAGACGTCCGGCGCGAACTCGTTGATGTCGTCGCCGATCCGCGACACACGGTGCTACGTCACGTTCTGATGGCAGCTCTCCGGACGGGCGGTGACAAGGGCCTCCGCGAGGTCGGCCAGGTCATCGGGCCAGTAGATCATCGGGCGCGGTTGTGCTGCTCCGAGTTCCCTGGCGGGACGACAGGCCATCACGGGCAGGACCCAGCGCCTGGGAAAAGACCCCAGTCCGTCAGCCGCTCCCGTCAGGGCGCCGGCGATGGCAGCGTTGGTGTCGGTGTCCCCTCCCCTACCGACCGTCGTCACGAGGGTCTCCTCGATGGTGTCGCCGCGCGCGAGGTGGCAGAAGGCATTGCGGAAGGCGATGAGAACCCAGCCCATGGTGTGGTCGTCGAAGGCCTCCGGCCATGTTCCGGAGACAGCATCATCGAGGCAGTCCGAAATCTCCTGCGTGGTGCAATGGGCTCGTGCCACTTCGATCATGGCGCCGCGATTCCCGGAACGCAGTCCCTCCGCGATGGCGGCGGCGAGAGCGCCGCAGGCATCGACACAGACCGGATGCGGATGGGTCAGCCTTGAATCGTCACGGGCCGTCCGGTCCGCGAGACCCGGATCTCGGGCCCATATGCCAAGAGGCGCGATTCGCATCAGAGATCCGTTGGCCTGACTCTCCATGCTGGCCGAGGACCGGGCGGTGGTGGCCTTCAGTCCATCGTCGGCGTCAGAGGCAGGGCCAAGCGCCTGAGCGGTGGTGTTGCCACAATCGAAGGGGCCGGACCGCAGCCACGCGCCGTAGGCGGCAGCGGTTGCCTCATCGTCATAGTGCCTGGTGCTGACGAGGGTCCTGGCAAGAGCGAGTGCCAGTTCACTGTCATCCGTTGCCTGACCGGCAAGGATGTTCCATTCCCCGCCATCCTCGAGATCGCGCACGCCGTCCGGATGGAGCCGGCGTATCGTGCTCCCTGCCTTGAACTCCACCAGGGCGCCGAGATTGTCGCCGACCACCTGGCCGAAGAGACACCCCCTGGACCGGTCGAGCATGGCATCGCTCACGGTTGCAGGCCAGGTGAGCCCGAACCTCGTCCGTGACGGCTCCTGGCCCCGCGGCGGTGGCCAGGAACGGCCGGCCAGTTCGCGGGCGGCAGCAGGTGCCCCTGCGAAACACCGCCGGACGTGGCTGGCGCCATCCCGGGTGTAGGTGACTTCCTTGCCCGTTTCATCGAGAAGCACACCGCCAGCGCCCCGCAACAGGGCATGGCCGGCAGCATAGTCAATACCCCGTGGCCCACCGAGCGAGAGCGTGGCAACGCCGTCCCCGGCTGCCACCCGAGCCAGTCTGTAGGCGATTCCCGGCAGGGCGATGTACCGTGCCGGCGCCACGGCGCGGCCCCATGCGACCGGGGTGGCCGATTTCAAGTGGTCCACGAAAACCCGTGCCTTGCCGTCAAGTTCTTCCGCGGTGAGATCGACCGTCACTTCGGCGCCATTGCGGAGCAGGTTGGCGTGGCCCTCAGCCCAGGCGATGAGATCCCGGCCGCGATCGGGACTCATGGGCGCGCAGATGACGCCGAGAACCGGCACCCCGTCTTCAATCAGGGCGACCGACACCGAAGATCCGCGATATCCATTAAGCCATGCCCACGTGCCGTCGTGCGGATCCACCAGCCAGCAACAGGATGACCCGTCACCGGGACGGACCGGCGTTTCCTCTCCCACGAAACGCGCCGGCAGGAGGGCCATGAGCCGAATGGCGAGATGGTTCTCGATCTCGACGTCGATGTCGGCCTTGTCACCGGCGCCACGCGGGCCCCCCGGACGACGCGATTCCCTGACCAGCATGTCTGCGGCCTCGGAGACCGCATCGATCACCGGCGCCAGAAGAGACGAAACAAGCACCCCTGTTCTCCGCAATCTGCCATCAAGGCGAGCATAGCCCATCCGGAGCATCCCATGCGGATTGTCTGGCGTCGCTGATCCGGAGGCGCTATGTCGTGACCATGAACCGGTTTGAAGACAAGGTGGCTCTCCTGACAGGCGCCGCCAACGGCATCGGCAGGGCGACTATGGAACGGCTGGCCGGCGAAGGCGCCACCGTCGTCGCCGTCGACCACCAGGCCGGCGACCTCGCGGATGCGGTTGGACCCTTGACGGATAAGGGTAGGAACGTGACACCGGTCGTGGCCGATGTCATGGAGGAGTCCGGGATCGAGGCGGCCTTCGAGACGCTCGATCACATTTCGAACGGCAGGCTCGATGCCTCGATCCATATCGCCGGAAACTCCATGTTCGGCACCATCGAGGACCTGGCCAGCGAAGACTGGGAACGCCTGTGGCGTCTCAACGTGCTCTCGACCGTCATCTGCTGTCGCCTCGCGGTGCGCCGGATGAAGACGACGGGCGGCGGAGCCATCGTCAACATGTCGTCGATCTCCGGCCTTGCCGGGGACCCCGGGTGGGGCGCCTACAATGCCGCGAAGGCGGCGATCTGGAATCTCACCCAGTGCCTCGCATGGGAAGTCGGACGCTACAACATTCGTGCCAACGCCATCTGTCCTGGCCCCATCGGCACCCGGCGCATGCTGGCAAGCCTCGAGACCGCGCCCGAACAGGCTGCCGCCTATGCCCGATCAACCCCTCTCGGCCGCATCGGCACGCCCGAAGAATGCGCCGCCGCCATCTGCTTTCTTGCCAGTGACGATGCCAGTTTCGTCAACTCCACCATGCTCGTCTGCGACGGCGGCCTAACAGGTGTCACAGGCCAGCCGCGGTTCGACATGGACTCCTACAGCTTTGCCGGCTGAACCATGCGCAGCCGTTATCTTCTTCGTGACTGGCAGGGAGTACTGAAGGACGGCTGGCGCAGCCCCCAGATCCTGCTGCTGATCTTTGCCGCGTCGATCCCCATCGCCTTCGAGCCGTGGTCGGCCCTGATCAACAACTTCGCCGTCGATGTCGTGAACTTCACCGGGCTGGAACGCGGCATTCTCGAGTCCGTGCGCGAGATACCCGGGTTCCTTGCGTTCACGGTCGTCTACATGCTGCTTGTCTGGCGCCAGCAGACCTTCGCCATTCTTGCACTCAGCGTCCTGGGCCTGGGAGTCGCCCTCACCGGTCTGTTGCCCACGGTCTGGGGGCTCTATTTCACGACCATGGTGATGTCGACCGGATTCCACTACCTCGCCACCATGGAGCAGTCGCTCTCCATGCAGTGGACGTCGAAGGAGGAATTGCCGCTTGTACTGGGCCGCATGGCCGCCGTGGCTGCCGCCGGATCCCTGGTCGCCTACGCCCTGGTCTATGTCGCTTTCGAGTTCCTGGATTCACCCTACTGGATCGTCTACCTGATTTCCGGAACGGCCACTCTGGGGCTCGGACTGTTCTGCTGGATGTTCTTTCCGCGTTTCGGGGAATCCGGCTTCCAGACCATGACGATCGTCCTGCGCAGGCGCTACTGGCTCTACTACGCGCTGGAGTTCATGTCCGGGGGACGCCGCCAGATCTTCGTCGGATTTGCGGCGTTTCTGATGGTCGCCGAGTTCGGCTACCGCCCGGAGGCCGTCGTCGCCCTGTTCGCGGCCAACCACGTCATTGCCATGTGGCTGGCTCCGCGGGTCGGACGCCTGATCATGCATTGGGGCGAAAGGCCGGCGCTGATCCTGGAGTACGTCGGACTGATCGGCATCTTTGTCGCCTATGCGTTTGTCGAGGTCGCCTGGATGGCCGCCGCGCTCTACATCCTTGATCATCTCTTCTTTGCCCTTGCCATCGCCATCAAGAGCTACTTCCGCAAGATCGCCGAGACCGGTGACATTGCCTCGACCGCTGGCGTCTCCTTCACGATCAACCATATCGCAGCGGTGACGATGCCGTGGATGCTGGGCCTCATCTGGGTTGCCGATGCCGACGGGCGCATGACCGTGTTCCTCGTCGGCGCCGGCATGGCGGCCATCTCGCTCGCCCTTTCCTGCATGATTCCGTCCCGACCGATGCCCGGCCGGGAAACCACGTTCCGGCGGCCCCGGATCATGCAGCCGGCCGAGTAGACCGCCGATTGGCCTTGTATGACCAGGTTTCATTCCTGTGTTTATGAAGTTATCCACAGCAGTTGAGGTCGGGAGATTGTGGACAACCGCGGCTGTGGGAGAGCCATCCGGTCTATGGTTCCAGGGAGATTCCGCTCCCCCGCGCGAGCACGCACAGGGGAGCGGGGTGTGGGGATCTCACAATCCCCGCGGAGGTCGGTCGGACCGTTTTGGCCTTGGCTTTGTAGAGCCGCAAGAGAGCTTGGTCGGCCGACCTTCCTTGGCGTCCCTCGCGTCCTGAATGGATGCCTGGGCTTGGACCGTATCATCACAAGGCGAGGAGCAAGGGACGATGGACAAGGTAGTGGCAGGGATCGATGTCAGCAAGGCCAGTCTGGACATCTATGCGGCGGGCCAGGAGCGTCGTTTTGCGAACGACGCCACGAGCTGGCGGGAGCTGGGCGCGTGGCTTCGGGGGCTCGAGGTGAGCCGGGTGGTGATGGAGGCGACGGGCCGCTACCACCGCAGGGTTCACCAGTGTCTTCATGACCGGGGCTTCGAGGTCGTCCTGGTCAACCCGTTGCGGGCCCGGCGCTTCGCCGAGGCGCTGGGCCATCTGGCGAAGACCGACCGCGTCGACGCCGTGATGCTGGCCAGGCTCGGGACGGTGCTGGGGGACCTTGAGCCCGTGGCCCCTCAGGATGCCTTCCTCAACCGCCTGGAGGATCTCCTGGTGTCGCGTGCCGCGCATGTCGATGCGCGAACCATGCTGAGGCAGATGGCGGGTGAGGTGGACGGCGAGGGCGAGACCGTCACACGAGCCTCGGTGGCCGGTCTCGATGATCAGATCGCCGTGTTGGATGCGGCGATCGAAGCCGTGATCACCCGTGATCCCGACCAGGCCCTGCGGTACAGCATCCTGACCTCGATCCCCGGCGTCGGTCCGGTGACCGCCGCCGCCCTTCTTTGCTGGATGCCCGAACTCGGCGGTCTCGACCGTCGCCAGGCGGCATCGTTGATCGGGGTGGCGCCGGTTGCCGACGACAGCGGAGAGCATCACGGCGCCCGGCACATCCGCGGCGGGCGCCGAAGGCCACGCGATCTCCTGTTCATGGCCGCAACAGCGGCGGCACGCTTCAACGCGGACCTCAGAATCGTGTTCGAACGCCTCAAGGCCGCCGGCAAGGCCCACAAGGTCGCGATCGTCGCCGTGATGCGCAAGCTCATCGTGCTGGCGAACACCCTGCTGCGGGAACAGCGCTGCTGGTTGCCTGAAGCGCCAGCACGGTCACCGGCGTGATCAGCGACTGAACGAAGGAGACCCCCTCATGGCCCTCACGCCTGCCGAGAAGCAGCGCCGGTACCGGGAACGCCGCAAGGCCGGCATCCCTCCCGTCCACACCCGAAAGCCCCGCGACCGCCGCTCCCGCGCGCAGCGCTGGCGCGATGCCGTGGCCGAGCTCGGTGCGTTGCAGGAGCATTATCGAGACTGTCTCGACAGGCTTCCGGACTCCCTCCGCGACACGGCCTACGGAGAACGCCTGCAGATCATCGTCGAGGCCGAGATCGAAGCCCTCGAGGAGATCGAGCTGCCGTGCGGCTACGGACGGGACACATGACACCTGGAACCCCATTGAACGCGGTCACGTTACCATCCCTGAAGGCGCTGGACGGCCCTGTGGCCACGCCCAACGGTCACGTTACCGCGATCAATAGAAGACAGCCCGATCATGCTGCAGGGATCACGAACTGCATGTCTCCCCGGTCACAGGGCACACACATTGGCAAAGTGGAACGCCAGATCGCATGTGGACAAGCACAGGAAACATCATCCTGGACACCCACAAATAACCTTGCCAGGGAACATGGATGCTCTCTTCTTCGACGTGTCGTATGATCTCCGTCGAAGAACGACCCGGGCGAGGAGACAGCAATGGGCGATGATGGAAGACCGAAACTGGCGGTGGGTCATGTGAGCATCGAGGTGGAAGACGTCGATGAGGCTTGTGCCTTCTTCGTGCGCCACGGCATGCGCGACATCTTTCGCGGCGACAACTTCGGAGTTCTCGAGTTGCGCGGCGGCACTCATCTGGTGGTGAGCCCGGCCCGCCAGGCGGTGGAACCCGGCACCGAGGCCCCCTTCGATCTCATGGTCGACGACATCGATGCGGCGCATGACGACTTCACGACTGACGGTGTCGCCGCCTCGGACATAAAACGCGGGCGCATTCACGACACCTTCCACATCGACGGGCCCAGCGGCTACCGGTTTGCAGTCACCTCGTCCCATGCCGGTGACCGGGTGGTCTGATACCCGGGCCTCCCGTCAGGAGGGCATGTGGATGGATCACCTTGAACGGCGTCGCCAGCATCACCATAGTCGCCGCCAAGGGTGAAAGAGACCTGTACTCTCCCCGACATTCCAGGGTTGAGGTCGCAGACCATGGCACAAGCAGCACCGGCAGTCCGATCACCTGCTGAACCGGCGGCAGTGGACAAGCACTACATCACCGCCGAATCCCTGCTCGAGGATTCCTTCCGTCTCGGCATGCAGATCCTCGACAGCGGTTTCCGTCCGACTTTCATTGTCGGGGTATGGCGTGGAGGATCGCCGGTTGGCATCGCCGTGCAGGAGCTGCTCGATTTCTTCGGCGTGGAGACCGATCACATCGCCATCCGCACGTCCTTCTACCGGTCCATCGCGCAAAAGCACGAGAAGGTCCGCGTGCACGGCATGCAGTACATCATCGACAACGTGAACGCCGATCAGGGCCTGCTCATCGTCGATGACGTCTTCGATACCGGCCTCAGCATCGATGCGATCATCTCCCACCTTCGCCGCAAGGCCCGCCGCAACACGCCCGACGACACGCGCATCGCCACGGTCTTCTACAAGCCGGACAGCAACCGCACCGATCGCGTGCCGGACTTCTACGTCCACAAGACCGAGAGCTGGCTGGTCTTCCCCCACGAACTCCACGGCCTGAGCCGCGACGAGATCCTCCATCACAAGCGCGGCATCGCCGCCTTCGCCGACAGGATCTGATCGCCGAAGCGCAGCCAGTCCGCGAAATCACGAACACAAGGCCGATCAGGTCGGCAATCCCGGGAAGTGTCGCCTGCAGCACCTCGATAGCGCGTCATTGCCACGGACGCTGACTTCTCCGTGTTACCTCTAATCCCCGTAGATGTAGGACGGCAGCCACAGCGCGAGCTGCGGAAAGATGAAGATCAAGGTAAGGCCGATCAGCTGAATGACCATGAACTGCATCATGCCGTAGTAAATGTCCTTGAGATCCCACTCGGGCACCACGCCCTTGAGGAAGTAGGCGGAAAGGGCAACTGGCGGACTTAGCCAGGCTGTCTGGAGGTTGACGGCGACCAGGATGCCGAACCAGGTCAGGCTGATGCCGATCTTGTCCAGCGCGGGAATCAGGATCGGAATGATGATGAGAACGATCGGCACCCACTCGAGTGGCCATCCCAGCAGAAAGATCAGCGCCATGATGATGATGAGAATCAGCGTCTCGGAGAGATCCCACGTGAGCAGCAGCTCGGTGAGCATGGTCGGGGTGCCAAGCCTGGAGAAGACGGCGCCAAAGAAGTTGGACGCCGCGACCAGGAACATGATGAGGACCGTGATTTCCAGTGTCTTGACCAGCGCAGTGAACAGTGACTTGCGCGATATCTTTCCGTAGGCGGCCGACAGCACGAGGGCGCCGAATGCCCCGCATCCGGCACCCTCGGCAGGTGTCGCCCAGCCGAAGAGTATCGAGCCGAGCGCAAATGCCACCAGCGCCGAAGGCGGTACCAGTCCCATGAAAAACTCGTACCAGAGATCCGAGAAATAGAATCCTGCGGGCTTGGTCCGGCGGATCACGACCGCACCAAGGTACATGACGCCCATCCAGCCAAGCGGAATGACCGCCCAGGACAGTGGGAACAGGCCGGACAATTCTCCGGCAAGGGCCAAGACGACCAGGACGAAGAATATGCTGATGGACCCCAGCACCGTGACCGCTTCGAGCCAGTAGTGCGGCGACGTCCTGGGCTGCGCTTCCGGTGGAAGGATGGGGCCCAGTGACGGGTCCAGCCAGCAGCGGAACAGCGAATAGGCTGCATAGAGGCTGGCGAGCAGGATGCCGGGAACGATCGCCGCCGCGAACAGGTCGGTGACAGGAACTTCAAGCACGGGTCCCATCACCACAAGCATGATCGACGGTGGAATGAGAATGCCCAGCGTGCCGCCGGCCGTGATCGTCCCGGCTGCAAGCCGCACGTTGTAGCCTGACCTGTTCATCGTCTTGGCCGCCATGATGCCAAGAATGGTCACCGAGGCTCCGACGATCCCCGTCGCTGCGGCAAAGATCGTCGATACGAACATGACCGCCAGGTAGAGGGCTCCGCGCGTACGCGACAACATGAGCTGTACGGCGGCGAACAGCCTCTCCATGAGACCCGCCTGTTCCATCAGGATGCCCATGAACACGAAGAGCGGTACCGCGGCCAGGGTCTGCTCGAGCATGACGTTGTTGAACTGGAACGTCTGCAGGTAGAAGACCAGCTTGCCGCCGAAACCCCAGGCACCGAACGTGAAGCCCAGGAAGATGAGGGTGAACGAAATCGGAAATCCGACGAAGATCGCGAACAGCATGACACCGATCATGATCACCCCGATCCACTCGGGAGCAATTCCGGAAAGTCCCGTGCCGGAAATCACGGTCGACCAGAACTCCCCGATCGGCACCGTTTGTGGTGCGAAGGTCCCCAGAAAGAGCACGGCCAGCAGGACAACATAGAACGGCATGGCCATCAGGAAACGGCGCTGCCGTGCAGGAGCCATGTTGTGGAGAGACTTGAGAAACTCGGAGATCCCCTGAAGGATCAGGAAGAAGGCGCCCAGCGGCATTGCTGTCCGCGCCGGCGCCAGCGGAGCCATCATTGTCGTGTCCATGGACCGCTCACCGCTGATCCAAGCGCCAGCCGTGTAGTCCGCCGACACCCAGAAGAAAAACAGCATGGCCGGAAAGTAGAATGTGAGATAGAGCAGCGCGTCGACAGTCGCCTGGGTCCTGACCGGCCAGTGGCGATAGAGAAAGTCTGCGCGGATGTGAACGCCCCGCATCAGGGCATAGCCTGCCCCCAGCATGAACAGTGCGCCGGCGAACATCCGGCTCACTTCGTAGGCCCACAGGGTCGGTGCAATGAACAGCTTGCGTGCGACGACCTCGTAGACCATGGCAAAGATGACGGGCAGCAGCAGCAGGCAGGTGATGCGGCCAACCCAGAGATTCGTGACATCAATGTGACGCACCACCGTGCGCATCCACGGCGTCATGTCCTCAGGCGTCTGTCCGGGTGTCCCGGAACGCCGCTCGGCGATCAATTCATCCGTAATGTCCAGGCCGTCGGAATGAGTCTTGTCAACCATCGCGCCACTCCCTCCTGACCGCGTGGGCTGCTCCCGCTGCCTATTGTGGCATACGGATGGACGCGACATCCGGTCGCGGTGTCACCGCGACCGGATGCTCTTCGGACAGACTCTACTTCAGGCTGTCCGCAAATGCCTTGCCCAGGCTTGCATTCGACGCCTGGGCTCCGGCCCAGAATGGAACAGCAATCGCGGCAAAGTCCTTTTGACTCTGCCACACCTCGGCAAAGAACGCGTTCTCCTCGGCGTTCTTTTCCAGACTTGCCTTGGCAGCGTTCATGTACGCGGGGAAGTAGTCGGCAGGAGTGTCATGAAGAATCACGCCATGATTGTCGACCAGATCCTTCAACGCCTTGCCATTTTCGTAGATCCGATACGACATTGCCTTTGAAAGTGACGCGTTTGCCGCTACTTCCAGTGCCTTTTTCTGATGATCTGTCAACGAATCATAGACATCGCCATTGATGTAGAGATCCGCATTGACAACCACCTGGTGCAGGCCCTGCAGATAGTAGTGCTTGAGCACTTTCTGGAATCCGAACACGGAATCAGGCTTCGGGCAGCACCATTCCGCGGCATCGATGGTGCCAGCCTCGAGTGCCGGAAGGATGTCGCCTCCCCCCATGGCCACGGACGCCACACCGATGTCCTTGTAGGTCTGTCCGGGAATGCCCGGGGGCGTGCGGAAACGATACTTGCGGAAGTCATCCATCGAATTGATCGGTTCCTTGAACCAGCCGAGAGCTTCCGGGCCCACCGGCTGCAACATGAAGCCCTTGACGTTGACTCCCATCTCGTCCCAGAGACGGTCGTAGAGTTCCTTGCCGCCACCGAACTGGAACCAGCTCAGGAAGGCGATGTTATCGATTCCGACCCCGGCCCCGGCCACCGGTGAGCCGAACAGCATGGCGGCCGGGTGCTTTCCGGACCAGTAGTGGGTCCACGCGAAACCGCCCTCGATCAGGCCCGCATCCACGGCATCCAGTGTCTCCTTGACGCCCACCACGGCACCTGCCGGGAGAACCTCGATGATCACTTCGCCGTTGGTAAGGGCGGCGACATCCGCCCCGAAGTCCTTAAGCATGACGACTTCGTCGGCCGTGGCCGGAATCACCGACTGTACGCGGATCGTCGTCTGTGCGACCGCGGTGGTCGCGCACAGGACTGCGGCCAGCGAAACGGCCGCGGCCGCCGCTCCCGCCTTTCCTTTCATGTCGAACATTCAACTTCTCCCCAATAGTTGGTGCCTTCTTCATGCGTCTCGCGCCGGCTGCGAAGGCGAAGGAGCCGGTGCACACAGTCGCCCGGAGACGTGTTCGGCAAGTTCGCCGGGAACGTCTTCGGCCGGTGTTCTGTCAGCGTTGTCACGCCTGTATCGCGACGAGCCCAAGGCAAGAGGTGCACGTAGCCATTCATCGGCGTGCGTCCTCGAGGATCATCGCGGAGGCCTTCTCGCCGATCATGACGGCAGGCGCATTCGTGTTGCCTGAGACCAGGGTCGGCATGATCGATGCGTCGGCCACACGAAGTCCGTCGACGCCGTGCACGCGCAGGCGCGGGTTGACCACCGCCATGGGGTCGCGGCCCATCTTGCAGGTGCCCGACGGATGATAGATCGTCGTCGCCGTGTTGCGCGCCCACTCAAGAATGGCCTCATCGTCATCGAGCGGGACATCGTCGCCCGGAGCATGTTCTCCGGTAACCCGGGACTTCAGTGGCTCGCAGCGGCTGATCTGTCTGGCAATCCGAATGCCCTCGACGATTGTCCGGCGGTCGTTGTCGGTCGCGAGGTAGTTGGGATGAATCTCCGGATGATCGTGTATGCTTGACGTGCTGAGACGAATCTCGCCCCGGCTCTCGGGACGCAGCTGGGTTACCGACGATGTGAAGGCAGAGAACCGGTGCGTTCCCTCGGTCAGGCTGTCAGCGCTGAGCGGCTGGATATGAAACTGGATATCGGGTGTGGCAAGGCCGGAACGTGTCTTGAGAAAACCGGTTCCAAGGCTGGCGGCCATCGACATCGGACCGTCCCGCGTCAGCAGATACCTCAAGGCGATCCTGGCCTGCCTGAAGATGTTGTCCGTCTCGACGTTGATGGTCGACAGATCGGTCCGAAACACGGGGCGCGCCTGCAGGTGATCCTGGAGGTTCCTGCCGACACCGGCGAGCTCGCGCCTGATGCCAATTCCGTGGCGTTGGAGCTCTCCGCCCGCACCGACACCCGAGAGCATCAGGATTTGGGGCGAGCCAATCGCGCCGGCACACAGGACCACTTCGCGACGCGCCGTGATGTCGAGCCTTCTGTCTCTGGATACCACCTTCAGGCCGGTCACGCGGCCATCGACAAACACCAGTCGCTCCACAAGCGTCTTGACGAAGACCTCGAGATTCCGCCGCTTCCTGGCGGGGCGCAGGTAGGCGACAGCAGTGCTGCACCGGCGTCCCCTGACGACCGTCTGCTGGACGTAGCCGACGCCTTCCTGATCACCATCATTGTAGTCGGGGTTGCGGCAGTAGCCGGCCGCGACCGCGGCCTCGATCCACAGGTCGACAACCTCGCGCCTTACTCCCGAAGGAGAAACCACGAGCGGGCCATCTCTGCCGCGGGAATCATCGGTCCCGAGTTGCGGACCCTGCCAGCTTTCGGCGCGCCGGAAGTACGGCAGGACATCCTCCCAGGACCAGCCCTCGTTTCCAAGCTGGCGCCAATGGTCGTAGTCCTCTGCCTGACCGCGAACGTAGAGAAGGCCGTTGATCGAACTCGATCCTCCGAGCACCTTTCCGCGTGGCCAGGGAATCGATCGGCCGTTGAGACCATGATCGGGAGCCGTGCGATAGCGCCAGTCGGTCCGGGGATTGTCCATGGTCTTGAAGTAGCCGACCGGGATGTGGATCCACGGATCGCTGTCGCGTCCGCCTGCCTCGACAAGGGCAACGCGGTAACGGCCATCCGCAGTGAGGCGGTTGGCAAGGACGCAACCGGCAGAACCGGCTCCAACGATGACGAAATCGAACTCCATGCGTTCCATTATTGATTATTGAGACTGATCGTATCATTTTTAGGACTTCACGCACAATGACCTTGTACGACAGCAGAAGTCCCGTTCGCAGAAAGGCGGATCCTTGACAAACGCCGATGAAAACGGGCAGCGCATTCCGACCAATCTTAGAATGCTGAGGATCATCGAGATCATCGGAAAGAGCGACGAAGCGCTGACACCGGCCGAAATCAATCGTGAGATCGACCTGCCGAAGGCTACCGTCCACAGGTTGTGCAGAACACTGGAAGCCGAAGGCTACCTGGTCCGTGACCGCAGCAGCGGGAAACTCAGGCCAGGACAGCGTTTGCGTTCTCTCAGCTCAGGCATTCTCCACGCATCCAGCGCTCACATCGCGCGTCACCAGGTCCTCCGGGGGATCGCCGCGGAGGTCTGCGAGACGGTCAACTTCGTCGTGGCCGAAGAGCAGGGCATGCGATATCTCGACCGCGTTGAGGCCGACTGGCCGCTCCGCATCCAGCTGCCGATCGGCACCAATGTACCCTTCCACTGCACCGCCAGCGGCAAGATGTTCATGGCCAGCCTGCCCGAAGCTGAATGCAGGGCCTTCGTCAACGCTCTCACACTCACCCGACTGACGGCCAACACCCATCTCGAGCCGTCATCGCTTCTTGCTGACGTCAGGGAAATTCGCCGCAACAATTATGCACTAGACCGTGAAGAGTTCATCGAAGGCATGAACGCCGTCGCTGTGCCGGTCTTCAGCCCTGACGGCGTCTGGACGGCGGCCATCGCCATTCACGGTCCTGTACAGCGATTGTCCCTCGAGGCCGCGGTCGCGAGGGTCGACGTGCTTCACGAGGGCGCCAGACGCCTGCAAAGGGCACTCTTCCCGTGACGCATGGCCCCTCTTCCCGGTCGCAGACTGAAGTGCCAATCGCAGAACCATTGATGAAGGCTGACAGCTTGTGAGGCTTCCTGCCCGTCAGAGCGAAGCCGGCGATTGACGCTTGTGACGGTGGCCTATTGCATGTGCTCGAGAAACCACGTGATCATCCTCGTCCGCGAATCGGCCGCGGCCTCCGGATGTCCCCCGACGGTGTGGCCGACATAGTACTGCACCGGCATCGGCAGATCGAAGCTGTGATGGGCGTCTTCGTAGATCTTGACCTCGTAGGGTGCACCCTTGACCACGGCCTTGTGCCAGATGCAGCCCTGCGATGGCGTCCAGTCGTCCTTTTTGCCGGAGAGAACGAGCAGAGGAGTGTCGAGCCACTTCGGAACATGCGGACACCAGGGGTAGTACGCAACGATGGCCGCGAACCAGGGCTGCCCTGAAGCCTCGACCAGCGCGACATCCTTGACGATCGAGGACGTGTGGTGGGCGGCAAGCTTGGCTGCGACGCTTCCGCCCTGGCTCTGGCCCATCAGGAACACGTTCGCCGGGTTGACGTTGGGCAGGCCCTGCAGGTGTCGCAGGGCATGAATTGCGTCGTACTGGCGAAACAGCGTTGCTTCGGCTGCCTTGCGCAAGGACGTGCAGGTCGAATCGATCCCGCGCGACGTGAAGCTGTCCAGGATCAGCGCGATGAAGCCCGCGTCGACAAGGTGGTCGGCATGTTGTGCCATGCCCCGTTCCACAGCGCCGCCAAGACCACTGCAGCCGTGCATCAGGATCACGGCGGGAAAAGGTCCCTCGCCTGACGGTGCTCGCATGGAGAACCGGATCCTCGCGTCATGAGCGGTGTAATGCTGACCAGCGTCCGACTCGATGACTCCCATGGACCGGCAACCAGCCAGCGCCAGCACGCTGATGGTGAGAATGACAACCAGATTCCTGCTCATGATGAGCCCCTGCTGGTCAACCCGGTTTCGATGTTCTTCCATGGACGGCATTCATTGCAATGGACGCGCAGCGTCCTTGTACAGGATTCCGGGAGTTCCCGAAGTTCCAGCCACACTCAGGGCCAGCACTTTGAACATCTTGACGTTCGGAAACCCAGTGTGTGTGTGGCGACGGAAGGAGCGCCGGCTCGTCGCGGAGTCGTCGCCTGATCTTTCGCGTCTTCAGACGTGGCTGACCATCTCGCCGAACGGCTTCCGTCCGATGTCGGGCACCGTCGCGTTCTCGTCCGGATAGTCCGCCACCAGCAGAAGGAAGGGCCTTCGGCCGACTTCGGCCGTCCCAGGATCTCGTTCAGGAATGTCATGGGGCTCGGGGTATTAGGTGAGGGTCGCAAGCCCGGTGAAGTCCAGTGCCACGATCAGCATCCCGGTCGCCAGCCCGACCGATTCCGTGGGGCGCTTGACCTTGCGGCCGTCGGCCAGAAGGCCGTGCATCTGGACGAAGACGGCGATCAGCCAGTGCGCTTGTTCGAGGAACGGCTTGTTCTCGTCGGTGCCCGGAGGCGCCAGCACGTCCAGCCATTCCTGCGGCGCCCGGTGCCGGCAAAGCGGCGCTCTTCCTCATCGGCGGTCTCCCGTATGCGCCGTCGAGAGGCTTGCCAGTCGCAGACGGATCGTCGCGTCCGGGGCGTCGGTGCTTGCCGGTTTCGAGCGTGACGTTGTAGTTATCCTTGCCCGGGAGAGATGCAAAGGCGTGTGAGGCCATGGCCGACGGTGTCGAAACAAGGGAAATCGTCAAGACGTTCGGCGCCGGAACCGGCCACGAAGTGACGGCCCTCAACAACGTCTCCCTCACCATCCGAAGCAACGAGTTCTTCACGCTGCTCGGACCTTCGGGTTGCGGCAAGACGACGATGCTGCGTCTGATTGCCGGCTTCGAGATGCCCACGCGGGGCGATATCCTGCTCTTCGGCGAGCACATGGAAGACCTGCCGCCCAACCAGCGCGCCGTCAACACGGTCTTCCAGCACTACGCTCTCTTTCCGCACCTGAGCGTGGCGGAAAACGTGGCCTTCGGGCTTAAGCGCCTCCGCAAACCGGCGCAGGAGACGGACCGTACGGTCAGACGCATGCTTGAGCTCGTCAAGCTCGAGGACCTCGCCCACAGGCGTCCCGCGCAGTTGTCCGGCGGCCAGCAACAGCGCGTCGCGCTGGCCCGCGCTCTTGCCCCGGGACCGAAAGTCCTTCTCCTCGACGAACCCCTTTCAGCCCTCGATCTCAAGCTTCGTCAGGCGATGCGTCTCGAACTCAAGCAGATCCAGCGCGAGACGGGCATCACATTCATCTTTGTCACCCACGACCAGGAAGAAGCGCTCTCCATGAGCGACAGGATTGCCGTGATGTCCAACGGCGAACTGCAACAGGTTGGAACACCCCACGACATCTATGAATTCCCGGTCAACCGTTTCGTTGCCGAGTTCATCGGTGACGCCAACTTTATCCAGGGAACCGTCGCCGGCTGCGAGGCAGACATGGTCACGTGCACCACGGCCGGCGGAGGATCACTTCGCGTCCGCAACACCGCAGGCCACGATGTCGGGGATACGGTGACCCTGTTCCTGCGGCCCGAAAAGGTCCTCCTCCACAGACAAGGAGAAGACTCGTCCGCCAGGCTCGGTGGCGAGGTGATCGACGCAGTCTATTACGGCAGCGAGACGTCCTACAGCATCCGTCTTGACGACGGCACGGTCATTCTTGCCGAGGACCGCAACCATGTGGACGGCTCAAGGCGGTTTGCGGCCGGTGAACACCTCTTCGTGGAGATCGACGCCGAGACCTTGCGGGTTCTCGAACAATGATGTCCCTGCCAAGGGATCCACGGACGCGTACATGGCTGGGACTGGCGCCGGCATGGTTGGTCATCGGTGTCTTCATGCTGGTGCCCATCGCGCTGATGGCCGTCATCTCGTTTCTCGAGGCCAACCCCTATGGCGGCGTTCACTTCAACTTCTCGACGGATGCCTATGTCCAGATCGCCTTCGAATACGATCTCATGGACAACCTCGTCTTCAATCCGATCTACATCAACATCATCCTGCGATCCGTCGCCCTGTCGATCCTGGCAACCGTCGTCTGCCTCGTCATCGGGTTTCCGGTCGCGTATTTTATTACCCTTCAGCCACCGTCCAGGCGCAACTTCTACATCTATCTCATCACCATTCCGTTCTGGACGAACCTGCTGATCCGGACCTTCGCCTGGATCCTCATCCTGGGACGCAACGGAGTCATCGAAACCCCTCTGCTCTTCCTTGGGATCATCGAGGATTCCCTCAACATGATGTACACCAACGGCGCCATCACGGTAGGCTTGGCGTACAGCTACCTCCCCCTCATGATCCTGCCGATCTACGCCAGTCTCGAGAAACTCGATTTCCGGCTCGTCGAGGCGGCCAGCGACCTCTATGCCCACCGCCTGGAGGTCATGACCAAGGTCATCATTCCGCTCAGCATGCCGGGGATCATTGCCGGCTGCATGCTGGTGTACATCCCCAGCCTCGGCGCCTTCATCGCTCCCGACCTCCTTGGCGGGGGAAAACGCCTGCTGCTCGGCAGTCTTGTGCAGTTCCAGTTTGCCACCGCCAGGAACTGGCCCTTCGGGGCGGCAATCGCCATGGTTCTGCTTGCCTTCGTCGTGCTCGCCCTCATGGTGTACGCACGCTCGGCACGCAGGCGCGCCATGATCGAGGGTGGATCATGAAGCGCGCCGGCGGAACCGCCCTGGCGAGGGTGCAGAAACGCCGGCACCTCGGAGTCGGCCGCTATCGGGGACTCGGCACATGGACCGTGCTGTGCTTCGCTTTTCTCTACATGCCGATCGGCGTCCTGATCATCTACAGCTTCAATGCCAGTTCGCTCGCCATGACCTGGACCGGATTCAGCCTCGACTGGTATGCAAAGGTCCTGCGCAACGACTCGATCCAGTACGCCGCCGTCAACTCGCTCGTCATCGCCACGATCTCGACGATTGCCGCCACGGCGATCGCCACGGCAGCGGCGCTGGCGCTCGTGCGCGGCATCCGCTTTACCGGTCAGACGGCGTCCTTCGGTCTCGTCACGCTGCCGCTGGTGGTGCCGGAGATCGTCACCGCAGTGGCTGTTCTCATCTTCTTTGCCAACCTCGATCTCAACCTGGGAATCGGCAATGTCATCATCGCCCACACGACCTTCTGCATTCCCTTCGCCTTCATGCCCATCAGGGCGCGCCTGACGGGCATGGATACGTCCCTCGAACAGGCTGCACGGGATCTCTACTCGTCGGACTGGCAGACCTTCCGCTATGTCACCGCACCGCTGCTGATGCCGGGAATCATTTCCGGCGCCATGCTGAGCTTCGTCATCTCACTCGACGACTTCATCATCACGCTCATGGTGGCTCCGGCCGGCGCCACAACGCTGCCTGTCTACATCTACAGCATGATCCGCCAGGGGATCACGCCTGAAGTCAACGCGATTTCATCCGTGTTCTTTGCGGTATCGGTGGTATTGGTTACCATGTACTGGCTGGTTTCGCGCAGGGCGGCATCGGCGTCTGCGGATAGCGACCAGCCATCACAACAGGGAGGATGAAGGTAATGATCAAACAATTCGGCTTGACACTAATCGCCGTGGCACTCGGCGCGGCCGGAGCGGCTCATGCCGAAGGCGAACTCTACATCTACAACTGGTCTGACTACACCGCTCCCGACATGGTGGAGAAGTTCGAGGCGGAAACGGGCATCGATGTCATCATCGATACCTACGACAGCAACGAGACCGCCTTGGCCAAGCTCCAGTCAGGAGCGACCGGATATGATGTCGTCGTTCCAAGTCAGCACTTCGTCGAGATCATGATCAAGGAGGATCTCCTCCAGAAGGTGGGTGTCCACCAGATGGAGAACTTCAAGAATGTCGACGAACGCTGGGCATATCCCGCCTGGGATCCCGAACAGGAGTATTCGGCGCCGTGGAACTGGGGAAGCGCATCGTTCTCCTACCGCGCCGACCTCTATGACGGCACGGGAGCGTCACTCTCGGAGTTCTTCGAGCCATCAGAGGATGTTTGCGGACGTCTCGGCGTCTTCGAGGCTCCCGACGAGGTCATCAACATGGCCAATCTCTATCTCGGGATATCCTACTGCAGTGAGGATCCAGCCGAGATGATGCAGGTCCAGGAGCTGCTGGCCAGCCAGAAGCCCTGCGTGACGACCTACAGTTCCGAGGGATTGAATGACCGGCTCGTGAACGAAGACGTCATCATGAGCGCCCACTGGAACGGCTATTCCAAGAAGGGCAGGGAGACGGGCTCGGATATCGTCTATGCCTATCCCGAAGAAGGCATCGTTGGCTGGTATGACAGTATTGTCGTGCCGGTCGGCGCCAGCAATGTTGAGAATGCCAAGATCTTCATGAACTTCATGATGGATCCCGAAAACGCCGGGATGCAGAGCAACTTCTCAAACTACGCAAACGCCATCATGGGATCTCAGGCTTTCATGAAGGAAAGCCTCAGCACGGCTCCGGAACTCAACGTGCCGGCGGAGGTGCCGGTGGTCTTCGGAATGGCCTGTTCACCAGCCGCACAGAAGCTGATCGACAGGGTATGGACGAAGGTTCTCCAGTAACGGGACCATCAGGGAACGGCCGGAAGAGGCATGGGCTGCCTCTTTCCGGCCGTGACCGGCCGACATGCGCATTGCAGTTGATACCGGGGGTACCTTCACGGACCTGATCGTCGAGGACAGCGGCGGCACGCGCCATGTCTTCAAGCGTCCTACAACACCCGATGATCCGGTTCGCGGCATCTTCAATGCCCTTGGAGAGGCAGCCGACAGCCACGGGGAATCCGTGGAAGCGATGCTCGCCCGAACGCATACCTTCATTCATGCAACGACCCGCGCCATCAACGCCATTCTCACGAACACGACTGCCCGCACCGCCTACCTTGCCACCGAGGGACATCCGGACACACTCCTGTTCCGCGAGGGCGGACGCATCGAAATCTTCAATTTCACCGTCGAGTACCCAAGGCCCTATGTCCCCCGCTCTCTGACGTTCGAAATCCCGGAACGCATCGCCCACGACGGCGGGATCGTGAAGGCTCTCGACGAAGAGGCGACCGTCGACGTTCTTCTCGGACTCAAGGATCTCGGGATCGAGGCCATCGGAGTCTGCTTGCTCTTCTCGACGATCAATCCCTGTCATGAACGCCGTCTCGGCGAACTCATAGAGCGCCATCTCCCCGGGATTCCCTGCACGCTCTCGCACGCCGTCAATCCGACCCTGCGCGAGTATCGCAGGGCATCGTCGACGTGCATCGACGCCTCCCTCAAACCGGTCATGAGCGCCTATCTCGAAGAGCTCGGCCGGCGATTGCAGGATACGGGTTTCACCGGCCGGTTCCTGATGGTGACATCCCGCGGTGGCGTCAGGGACGGTGCCGAAGTCGCGCAGGCGCCCATTCACGCCGTCAACTCCGGACCGGCCATGGCGCCTGTCGGCGGACGCTCCTTCGCCCGGGCCGAAACCGGAGCGGACACCGTGATCGTGGCCGATTCGGGGGGCACGAGCTTCGACGTCAGTCTGGTGCGCAACGGACGCATTCCGCTGACCCGGGAAACCTGGCTCGGCCAGCCCTTCCGGGGCCACATGACGGGGTTTCCCTCGATCGATGTCAGGAGTATCGGAGCAGGTGGTGGCAGCATCGCCTGGGTTGACAGCGGCGGCATGCTGCACGTCGGCCCGCAAAGTGCCGGCGCCGATCCCGGGCCGGCCTGCTACGGTGCGGGTGGCGCACGGGCCACCATGACCGATGCCGCCCTCGTAACCGGACTGATCGATCCGGCCTTCTTCCTCGGCGGTCACATGCCGCTCGACATCGATGCTGCCCGAGAGGCGATCGAGCGAGATGTCGCATCGGCCATGGGAACAGACGTGCAACGGGCAGCACTGGCCATCATGGAGGTGGCAACCGAGAACATGGTGCAGGCGATCGAGAGCATCACCGTCCATCAGGGAGTCGATCCGCGGTCTGCCGTCCTGGTGGCGGGTGGCGGCGCTGCCGGCCTCAACGCGGTGGCCATCGCCAGGCGCCTGGGATGCCGGCAAGTTGTCGTACCTGTTGTCGGTGCTGCCCTGTCGGCGGCGGGATCCCTGATGGCCGAACTGGGGGACGACTTTTCGGCGACCCTGCCCACATCGTCGAGACACTTCGACATCGATGCCGTGAACCGGGTGCTTGGCAGCCTGGCGGAAAGGGCGGACGCCTTCATCCGCGGTCCGGGCGCCGGCGCCACCGCACACGAGACGACATTCTTCGCGGAAGCGCGCTACGGCCATCAGGTCTGGGAGATCGAGGTCCCGCTGCGCGGCAGCCGCTTCGATTCCGCTGCCGACGTGACAGAGTTCATCACCGACTTCCATGACATGCACGAAGCCATGTTCGCCGTGCGTGATCCGCACTCCGATGTGGAGGTCATCCACTGGCATTGCCGCGTCCGCTGCCGACTGGGTGACGGTGCGGGGCAGGATGCCATGCCCGCCGCGGCAAGGGACGATCATGCAAGACGCGTGGTGCTGGCCGGTCACGGCGCCGTCGAGGCCGCCGTGACCGAATTCGCCACCCTCGCCACGGACAGGATCCTCGAGGGTCCCGCCATCATCGAATCGCCATTCACGTCGGTCGTCATCGATTCCGGCGTCTCGTTTCGCCGGAGCGCTCATGGCTGCCTGGTGATCACGCTTGACGGGGGCGGTGACGAATCCCGGGCCGGTCTCGCGGCGCGGCGCTGGTGAAGGCCGGGGGAGAAAAGACCATGGACGGCATACGCCTTGCCACCATCTCGAGCAGAATGCAGGGAATCTGCCAGCGTATGGCCAATACGCTGATGCGAACCGGGCGATCGGGCGTACTGAACACCGCCCATGATTTTTCCTGCTGCATCCTTTCTGCCGACGACGCCTTCGTTGCGGCCGACGAGAGCCTGCCGGTCCATGTGCTCAGCGGACCGGACATCATGGCCCGTCACGTCAAGGCGTTTCATCCTGACCTGAAGCGCGGTGACGCGTTCCTCAACAACTCGCCCTACCACGGGTGTTCCCATCCGGCCGACCATACCATCATCGTCCCGGTGATCGACGATGACGGCGTGCACCGCTTCACGGTGTGCGCCAAGGCCCACCAGGCGGATATCGGCAATTCCAGGCCAACGACCTATATGGCGACAGCCCGTGACGTCTACGAGGAAGGCGCCCTGATCTTTCCCGGCACCCGGGTGCAGCAGGGCTATGAGGATGTCGCCGATATCATTCGCCTGTGCGAACTGCGCTTTCGCGTGCCGCAGCAATGGCGGGGCGACTATCTCGCAATGATCGGAGCGGCGCGCATCGGCGAACGCGAGCTGCTCGAACTGGGCGCCGAGAAGGGCTGGGAAGAACTCGACACATTCGTGGACGAGTGGTTCGACTACAGCGAGAAGAGGATGGTCGATGCCATCCGCGCGATGCCCTCGGGAAAGATCGAGGTGGCGACCCGTCACGACCCCTTCCCCGGCCTTCCCGACGACGGGCTCGAAATCAGGGTCAGCATGGAGATCGATGCACAAGCCGGTTTCATCGACATCGATCTCACGGACAACCCGGACAACCTGGCATGCGGTCTCAACCTGACAGAGGCAACGGCAGTAGCCGGCGCCATGACCGGCGTGTTCAACAGTATCGATCACACCGTTCCTCCGAATGCCGGAAGCATCCGGAGAGTCCGGGTTCATCTCCGGGAAGGCTGTATCGTGGGTATTCCACGACACCCCTACAGCTGCTCTCTGGGCACCTCGAATATCTGCGATCGCCTTGAGAACGCCGTGGTCCGTGCCATCGCGCAGCTTGGCGACGGTTGGGGCATGGCGGAATGCGGACCTCTACTGCCTCCCGCCACGGGTGTCATTTCCGGAACGGACCCGCGCAACGGCGAGCACTACGTCAACGAGATCTTCCTCTTTCACACGGCAGCCGGCGCCTCGGCCCAGGCCGATGGCTGGCTCACCCTGACGGCCATGGGGTCGGCCGGGCTGTGTCTCCTCGACAGTGTGGAGCTCGATGAACTGCGGTTCCCCATGCGTGTCTACCGACAGGAGATCGCGATGGACTCGGAAGGCGCAGGACGACGCCGGGGCGCTCCCGGGGCCCACGTGGAGTTCGGACCGGTCGATTGTGCCATGTCGGTCGCCTATGCGAGCGACGGAACGCTTTTCCCGGCCGAAGGCGTGCGAGGCGGCGGGCGGGCGGCACGGGCGCGCCAGATCAGACTTGATCGCAGCGGCCGCGAGCACGAACTCGACGCCTGTGCCGAGGTGCGACTTGAAGCCGGCGAAAGGATCGTTTCCCTCACACAGCCGGGCGGTGGCTACGGTCCACCCCTCGAGCGGGAACCCGCACGGGTCGCCGAGGATGTCGTGGAGGGCTGGATCACACCTGACCGCGCCCGTGATACCTACGGGGTCGTCATCACCAGCGACGGCAACGTGGATCACTCGGCAACGCGGGAATTGCGGCAACGTCTGGCCGGCGCGCCCGAGAATGGTCCCGTTGCGACAAGTTGAGGAGGATGGCCTGATGACGATTCTGCGTGTGATGGTGATTCTGGCGATGTTCGCCGGTCCCGCTCTGGCGGCAGGCAGCGGCACATCTGGCGGCACGGCAACCTGGTCCGATGCCGTTGACCTCGTCGAATCGGATGACTACGGGGAGGCGCACGCCATCCTGCAGAAGCTCGATCGCGAGGATCCGGACAATCCGGACATCCTCAACATGCTGGGATACGCGTCACGCAAGACCGGCAGGCTTGACGACGCCTTCGTCTGGTACGGAAAGGCTCTGACCATCGATCCGCTGCATCGCGGCGCCAACGAATACCTGGGAGAGCTCCTGCTTGAAACCGGCAACGTCGCGACGGCAAGGGAACGCCTCGCCGCCCTCGAGATCGCATGCCCGAACGGCTGCGAGGAACTCGACGAACTCGCCGAGGCCATTGCCGCCGCCACCCGGTAGGATCTCAATCCACCCCGCGAATGGTGATGATTCGGCTGCGCTCCCGCCTGAAACCCGCTGAAGACTGCACGGATCGCCGGTCGGGAGCCGGCTTGCTCCGCCTATCCCTACGGTATCACCGAGGCAGTTCTGCACTGGCATCGGCAGATCGAAACCGTGATGGGCGTCCTCGCAGGACTCGGCCTCGTAGGGTGTACCCTTCACCACCGCCTTGTGCCAGGCCGGTGTCCAGTCGTCCTTTTCGCCGAAGAGAACGAGCAGGGGATGTCGAGCCAACCCGGAACATGCGGGCACCAGAGATCGTAAGCAACGGTCGCCGTGAACCAAGGCTGTGCGGAAGCTTCGATCCTCGCGTCTCCCTTGACGAACGGAGGCGGCAAGCCTGGCTGCAACGCTTCCGTCCTCGCCCTGATCCACCAAGCACACGTTCTGTGATTTGGCGTTGTGCATGCACCGTGTCGCACCGACGAATCAGGCTGCCTTGTGCGATGACGTGCAGGTCGAATTGATCCCGCGCGACGTGAAGCTGTCCAGGATCAACGCGACGAAGCCTGCCTCGACAAGGTACCGAGAGCAGCGGCTCAGTGCGTGGGGGCTGACAGTCGCCAACACTTGCCGCAGTACAAGAACTCCGGTTCATCCAGGGATCTCCCTTCAGACGTAGCTGACCATCTCGCCGAACGGCTTTCGTCCGATGTCGGGCACCGTCGTGTTCACGTCCCGATAGCAGAAGGAAGAGCCGTTCGGCCGTCCCAGAATCTCGTTCAGGAATGCCATGGGGCGCGGGGTATGGGTGAGGATCACAAGTCCGGCGACGTGCAGCGCCGCAATCAGCATTCCGGTCGCGAGCCGGACCGATTCCATGAGGTAGAAGTGCTTGACCTTGCGGCCATCGTGCTTCTGGGAGAAGACGGCGATCAGCCAGGGCGCTTCTTCGAGGAACGGCTTGTTCTCGTCGGTGCCCAGTGGCGCCAGCGCTTCCAGCCTTTCCTGCTGCGCCCGGTGCCGGCAAAGCCGCGCTCATCCTCATCGGCGGCCTCCCGTATGCGCCGTTTCGTCTCCGGGTCACCGACGACGACGAAATGCCACGGCTGAAGATTGGCGCCGCTCGGTGCCGTTGTCACGACGCCCAGACACTCGTCGATGATCGCCCGCGCGACCAGGCGGTCCGAGAAGTGCCGCACCGTGCGCCGCCGTTTCAGCTCGGCCCGGAAGTCACGCGCCCGCCGCACCATCTCGTCTCCGGAGCGCTGCCGATAGCCGGGCAGCGGAACGAACGGATACTCGCCCATGGTGCCATCCTCGCGCCTGAAGTGGCGGTCCGGAGCCGAGGTATGCAGTCCTGTGATCAGAGTTTCTTGTCGCGGCCTTCCCGGTGCGGGTCTTCCGGCTGTTCACCGCCAGTCCGGGGTCATTCGAAGAGAACGTCCGCAAGCCCCCTTCAGGGCATGACCGAACCGCCGTTCGGACCGATCGTCTGGCCGGTCATGAATGTGGCGCCGGGCCCGCTCAGGAAGACGATCGCTGCGGCCACCTCCTCGACTGAACCGATCCGGGCGAGAGGGATGGCGGTTTCGCTTGCACGGACTTCCGGTGACATGAACTCCGGTCCGAGCATCGGCGTATCGATCGGACCCGGCGCCACGCAGTTGACCAGGATATGCGGTGCGAACTCCCTGGCCCAGGAGCGGGTCAGGCTCAGAACGGCGCCCTTGGAAGCGCAGTAGCTCCCATAACCGGCGCGGCCCAGGTAGCCCAGATCGGAGGCGATATTCACGATTCGGCCACCCTTGCCGTGCGACAGCATCTGCCGGATTGCTTCCCGCCCGACCAGAAAGGTTCCCTTGAGGTTCACCGCGACAACGCGATCGAAGTCCTCCACGGTTTCTTCCAGCGAAGGACATTCGTTGGCCGTACCGGCACAGTTGACCGCGATATCCAATGCGCCGAAGGAATCGAGACAGGCCCCGACCGCCCCGATCACGTCGTCCTCGACGCTGACATCGCCCCGGTATCCCGCCATGTCGCCGCCGCAGGCACGCACTGCATCACAGGTCACCGCCGGCGACGTGAGATCGAATCCGAAAACGCGGGCACCGGCGGCTGCCAGGGCGTGGGCGGCAGCGGCGCCGATACCGCTCGAGACCCCGGTGACGAACGCTACCTTTCCATCGAGGTCCGCGCTCATCCGACGAAGTCTCCGCGATCGACGCTGATGGCCTGTCCCGTGATGTTCCTGGCCGCATCGGACGCCAGAAAGAGGTAGGTCATGGCCATGTCTTCGGGCTCCATCAGCCCCTCGATGGCCTGCGCATCGATAATCTCCTGCAGGAGATCGCTTTCCTCCCTTCCGTCGCGTCTCGCCATAACCGACAGAGTACGCATCGACGCCGCGGTGCGAACCCAGCCGGGACACACGGCATTCACGCTGATTCCGCGCGGTCCGAGCTCCTTGGCGAGACTGCGCATGAATCCGATGTTCGCGTGCTTGGAGGAAGAATAGGCGCTGAATTCGGCAACCGCCGTCTTTCCCCACATGGATGATGTGATGATGATACGCCCTCCAAGCCCCATCTTGGGGATCGCCGTTCGGGTCACGTGATACGTCCCCAGAACATTGATCTCGACGATCCTCTCGAAGGTCGAGACCGTCTCCTCGGAGCAGTCAGTCATCGGCGTCACAAGCTCCAGCCCCGCATTGTTGACGAGGACATCGATGCGGTCGAACGGCGCCAGTGCGACGCGGACCTCATCCCGGTCTGCGATATCGCACACGATTGCGCCGACCTCCCGGTCGTGAAGGCCGGCGAGCATCCTCGCCGTTTCCTCGACTTCGTCGTCAATGGCCAGGATCGTGACATCCGCTCCGGCGGCAACGAAACCTTCCGCTACGCCCAACCCGATGCCCCGGCTTGCGCCCGTAACAAGAACTCGGCGGCCGGAGAAGTCGAAGCTCGCCGTGCCGGGCTCGGCGGACCGTGGCATCGTCATGCAATTGCCCTTGCCTGGTCCCGCATCAGGTCGCGGACGTGATTCCTCAGATGGAAGAAGGAGTCTGTCTCCTTCGTGTCCGCGGTCCTTTCGGGACCGATGGCCCCGTTGACGTCGATCTCCTCGATGACCCGGGCCGGCCGCGCGGAAAACATGAACACGCGATCCGCGAGAAAGACCGCCTCCTCGACGTCGTGTGTGACGAAGATCACCGCCTTTCGTTCCGCGCGGCAAATCTCCAGGAGCTGCTCCTGAAGGAAGTCCCGTGTCTGCGCGTCGAGGGCGCCGAACGGCTCGTCCATCAGCAGGATGTCCGGAGCCGCAGCGAGTGTCCGCGCGATGGCGACCCGCTGCCGCATACCACCGGAGATCCGGTTGACGTAAAAGTCGGCGAAGTCCTCGAGGCCGACGAGCTGCAGGTAGTGATTCGCGATCTCATTGCGTTCCGTCTCGCCGACATCTTCGCGATACTTGGTCCCGAACTTGATGTTCTGGAGAACCGTGAGCCATGGAAACGACGTGTAGGCCTGGAAGACCATTCCCTTTCGCCGGTCCGGTCCCGTGACCCGCTCTCCGCCCAGGAGCACCTCGCCGGTCGTCGCGGTCTCAAGGCCTCCGACGATGCGCATCAAGGTGGTCTTCCCGCATCCGGAGGGGCCGAGGTAGACGACGAATTCTCCCTCCTGGATCTCCATCGACACACCGTCGATGACGGGGATCGGCGCGGCGCCCTTGACTTCGGTCTCGAACTCCTTGAAGACGTCTTGAATCTGGACGAAGGCCCGGGGCTGGTTTGCGGTCATGTCCGGCCTCACAGATACCTGAACAGCCGCCGATGGGCGATGCGCACGGCCTGGTCGGTGAGCAATCCGATAACGCCGACCACCAGAATCCCGGCCATCACTTCCGGCGTCTTCAGGAAGCGCCTCATCGACCAGATGTAGTGGCCGATTCCGCTGTTGGCGGCAACGATCTCAGCAACGATGATCCACGTCCAGCACCAGCCGAGCGTGATCCTGAGATTGTCCACCATGGTGGGCAGCATCGAAGGAAGGACGATGCTGCGAGTGATCTGGCGCGGTTTGGCACCCAGCGTGTAGCCCGTTTCGACGAACTCCCGCGGAATGCGCTTCGCATCGTCGGCGATCAGCAGGACCAGCTGGAAGAACGTCCCCATCCAGAGCACAGCGACCTTGGATGCCTCCCCGATTCCAAACCAGATGATGAGAAGGGGCACGAGGGCGGGAACCGGCAGGTATCGAATGAAGTCGACGATCGGCTCGACCAGTGCGCCGACGATTCTGTAACTGCTCATCCAGATCCCGATAGGCACGGCGGCAACGACCGAGAGAAGAAACGCGCCCCAGACGCGGGCAACGGAGATCCAGACATCGTTCAGGAAACTCTCCGTCACCAGCAGTTGCGCCATGGTCCCGATGACGACTCCTGGATAGGGGAGAAACCGCTCCGTAACGAGCCCGGTGAACACGATGAGGTACCAGACTGCGATGAACAGAACGAACGCAGCGATTCCCAATGTCAGGTTCGCGCGGCCGCCCGTTGCGCCGCGATAGGCGACGAGCGCCCCCAGCGCCTGCCCGGAGCCGCTCGCCCGTCCCCGGCCTGCTGTGCCCGGCATGTCAGTCTTCCCCATCGATCCGCCGCCCTCGGGTTCTTCATACCACGGAGCCGCGGCGGATCGCACCGCCGCCGCCGCATGACATCAGACTACGACAGGGCGGAACGCGCCGCCTCTACGGGAAGACGGCGTGTCCCGGGCCGGCAAGAACGACTGGAGAGTGCGCACAAGCCCGGACACAAGCGCCGTCAGGCAATCCGATCAGCGAGTCTTGCCTTCGAACAGGTCCGTCGTCAGGGACGCGTCGACCAGAAACTCGTACGGGATGGCTTCGTCCATGAGATCCAGATCGAGTTGGATCACCGTCAGATCTTCGGTGATCTGCTTGAGCTTCGGTTCCGAACCGTCCGTTCCAAAGTATGCGACGGCGTCCTCGTAGGTCGTGTAGTACACGCCCGCAAGGTCAACAGCCATCTGCTCCGGTGTCACGTCGTATCCGGGCGCGGCCAGTTCCAGGAACTTGTCCGGATCCGAGTTGAAGAGGTCGACGGCCCTGTAGATGCCGCGCATGAAGCCCGCATACTTCTCCCTGTTGGCCTCATAATCGTCGCGGTTGACAATGACCACATCGGTAATCAGGCCGTTGAAGTCCTTGGAGGACAGCAGGATCTTCGATCCTTCGCGCGACGTGTTCGCCACGATCTCGCTCAACATCGGCTCCCAGCTCGCAACGGCCGCGACTTCAGGGTCTTCGAAAACGGCCGGGCTGTCGTCGGTTGCGATCAGTCGCAGGTTGACATCGTCCAGGCTGTATCCCGCCTGCTTGAGCGCATGCGCCGTCATCAGGGTTCCGGGATGGTTGATTTCGCCCGCGAAGGTCTTGCCCACGAGGTCCTCGACCGAGTCGATCCCGGGCGCGCCGACGACGCCGTCGGCCCCGACCGAGATGTCGACCAGTCCGATGACGACCAGATTCGAATCGGCGCTCATGGGGCGAGAGATATGTTCGCCGATCGTACGCATGGTGCAGTTGATGTCGCCCGACTCGAGACCCGGAAGGACATTGGCGCGATCGTTGTCGAAGACGGCCTCGAACTCGATGCCCTCCTCGGCGAAGTAGCCCATTTCGTTGGCGACCGGCGCCGGCGCGAAACCGAACCAGAACGGATAGGCGCAACGCACCACGTTGTCCGCTGTCGAAGTCTGGACCGATCCGATCAGACCGGCGAGGACGATCGAAGAGAACGTCAAACTGACTGCAACGACCCGGGACAGGGAACGGCCCGGCCTCTGCCGGAAGGACTTGGCTGTCTTGTTGCTCATGTTGGCTCTCCTGAATTGACACATGCCCATGGCGGCGCATCGGGACTGCACTGGCAGACAAGCTGCAAGGGCAAACCTGGCGTTCGGTTTGTCGCCATATCAGGTTGGCCGCCCGAGGTTTCTCAACCTCTCTCCATGTGCTTCAGCCCCATGAACTCATGACGGTGTCGCATGGAGCAACCTGCAAGAATACGAGAGTGACGTATTTCATATCGATGCCTGTCGATATGAAATACGTCACCCGCCCTCACAAGTGTCCGGGAACACGCCGTAGCAGCAGCAAACCTGGCCCTTTCGGTGCATTGGCTCTCGATGGAAGGGAGTTGATCGGGCCGGATGGTCTTGAACTGCGTCTGCCTCGCCAAGGTAGGGTGCGCCGCCGGATCCACCGTGGCAATTGCCCGAAGCAACATCGCTCATTTGGATTCATGGTTCGGATGCGGACGCTTGGGCTTGATACCCAAATTGCTGATGCCATAGAGCGAAAACACCTCGCGAAGGAACGTCCGTACCAGCTTGGTGTGCTGAGCACCGGTCTTGACGACAATCTCGAAGTTGGAATCGTATGAAAACTTGTTCTCGGCGAGAGCTTGAAGCTTGTCGTGAATGCAACTGTTCCTGACCCATTCAGCCGGCAGATGGCCAATCATTTCCCCCGAGAGAATCAACAAGGCCAACGCCTCCATGGAATCGGCATTGGCGGCGACTCTCCTGGGTCGGAACGCTCCAGTCTGAAGCGTTCCCCCGTAATAGGTTCGCCTGACGAACGGGAGCCGTTCGATTTGCTCGGGCTTCAACTCAGAGTCGGAAACCCCGAAGAGCGGATGTCTCTCTCCGCAATAGAGCGTCTGGCGTTCCGCGAAGAGCTTGGTGTAGGTCAGTCCGGGCGCATGATTCGGAAACGTATGGATGCCGGCGTGATATCTGCCGTCCAGCACGCCGTGCTCGATATCCAGCGGGTTTGCGGTCTTCAGTTCGAGTTCAACGTCCGGAGCATCCGCAATGAAGTGCAGGATCGCGTCATCGAGCCTGAAGTCGGGATTGCTCAACAGTGCATCGGCGAATGCAACCCTCAGAGTGCCCGCCAATCCACCCCGTCGATCGTTCACCCTTGTCCTGAAGTTGCTCATCGAACGGAACAACTCCTGGGCGGCCTCGTAGACGACGCGACCATCGTCGGTCAGGGAGAATCCCGTCCGTCCCCGATTGCAGAGACGCATTCCGAGGCGGGTTTCCAGATCGCTCATCTGAGTGCTGATCGTCGATTGCGCAACGTTCAGGCTGATCTGGGCTGCCGAGAAACCGCCCGCCTCGACCACCGCCATGAAGACGCGGAGAAGGTGGAGGTCGGGATTCGACACGTTGTGCAGCATAATCGCCACGCTACATCGACACCTATCGAAGAGTCTATGCATAAAATTGAATTGCTTAGAGATCGGGATGTAGTGTCGAATTCACCGTTTCCGGCCGGTCCCGGTCCCATCGAACGGCATGATCGTGACCGCCCGGGTACAGGGAGCAACAGTCCGTGAATGAACGACAGGAAACAGGATTCGACCCGATGGTCGCGCCGCGCTACGGCGAGATCGCGACGTTCATGCGCACACCCTACGCCGCCACCGCCGAAGGCGTCGACATTGCGTTGATCGGCGTGCCCTATGACGGCGGAACGACGAACAGGGCCGGCGCCCGGCACGGCCCGCGCGAAATCCGGAACATGTCGAGCCTCATGCGCTCCATCCATCACGTGTCGCGGTGCAATCCCTATGAGCTCTGCAAGGTCGCGGATCTCGGTGACGTTCGTTTCACCCGGATTTTCGAAGATGCAGCAGTCGTCGAGGAGATTGCGGCGTTCTACCGCGACGTTCACCGGCACCGTGCGTTTCCGCTGACGGCCGGCGGCGATCATTCGATCACCTATCCCATCTTCAAGGCGATCGCGGCCGACGAGAGTCTGGGCATGGTCCATATCGATGCCCATACGGACACCTGGGACGAGTTCCAGGGGTCCAAGTTCACCCACGGCGCCCCCTTCCGGCGAGCCGTCGAAGACGGTCTCCTGGACCCGAAGAGAACGATTCAGATCGGCATCCGGGGCGCACAGAACACGCCGGAAGGCTGGGACTTTTCCCTGGATCAGGGAATGCGCGTGGTGTTCATGGAAGAGTTCGACGACATGGGCGTCGAGGCGACGATCGAGGAGGCGCGCCGCGTGGTCGGCGACGGTCCGGCATACATCTCGTTCGACGTGGATGGCCTCGACCCGGTCTATGCGCCCGGCACCGGAACCCCGGAGATCGGCGGCATCACGACGATCGACGCGCAAAAGCTGCTCAGGGGCCTGAGGGGCCTGGACCTGCGCGGCGGCGATGTCGTGGAGGTGGCGCCGCCGTTCGACCAGACGGGAAACACCGCCCTGGTCGGAGCCACCATGATGTACGAGATCCTCTGCCTGCTCGCGGAAGCACGCGCCGCACACGGCCACTCATAGACCCGCTGCCTGTGCCGCCAGCCGGGTCGACAGGGACCTGCCGGTGGCATGACGTTCAGGGGCTGGCGATATCCGCCATGCAGCCGGGGATCGTCAGGGGTCGGCGTTGGCGCGGGCGACGGCTCTTCTGGCCATCACAGTGACGAGGTGGGCGCGGTAGTCGGGCGTGGCGTGAATGTCGCTGTTGAGGCCGTCATCGGGGATCCGGATATCGGCGATGGCGTCGGGAGAGAAATCGCGGGCAAGTGCCGCTTCCATGTCGGCCACCCGGAAGACGCAGGCGCCGGCGCCTGTGACGGCGACACGCATTCCCGAGGCGGTCGAGGCCACGAAGACACCGACAATGGCATAGCGCGACGCCGGATTCGGGAACTTCATGTAGGCGGCGCGGCGCGGCTCGGGAAAGACGACCGAGGTGACGAGTTCACCCTCCTCGAGCGCCGTCTCGAAGAGATCGACGAAGAAATCGTCCGCGGCAATCTGCCTACGGTCGGTGATGACCGTGGCGCCAAGACCCACCAGGGCTGCCGGATAGTCCGCGGCCGGATCCGCATTGGCGATCGAGCCGCCGAGCGTGCCCCGGTTGCGCACCTGGAAGTCGCCGATCTGGCCGGCGAGGCCGGCGAGTGCCGGGATGGGCTGCGTCATGCGCGCCACGTCGTTGTGACGCACACCGGCTCCGATGGTGAGTGTGCCCGTACCGGCGGAGGTGTGCTTCAGCGCGTCGATGGCCTCCAGATCGATGAGATCACTCGGCTGGGCGAGGCGCATTTTCAGGGTCGGCAGCAACGTGTGGCCGCCGGCGAGGTAGCCTGGATCCTCGCAACTCCCGTGGAGCCTCACGGCTTCATCGATCGATCCGGCACGGTGGTAGCGGAAGGCGTACACGGGCTCTAGGCCTCCCCGGGCGCCATCATGTCGGCGGCGGCCGCAATCGACCGGACGATGTTGTGGTAGCCGGTGCAGCGGCAGAAGTTGCCCTCGAGATGCTCCCTGATCTCGCGTTCCGTGGGCGAGGCGTTGTGTTTCAGGAGATCGAGGGCGCTCATGATCATGCCCGGCGTGCAGAAGCCGCACTGCAGACCGTGGTTTTCGTGGAAGGCCTGCTGCATGGGATGGAGGGTGTCCCCGTCGGCGATCCCCTCGATGGTCGTCACGTCGCGCCCCGCCGCCTGCACCGCAAGGACGGTGCACGCCTTGACGGAATCCCCGTCAATGTGAACGACGCAGGCGCCGCACTGGCTGGTGTCGCACCCCACGTGGGTGCCTGTCAGCCGCAGGGTTTCGCGCAGGAAGGTGACGAGCAGCGTACGTTCCTCGCACGACCCCGAACGTTCCTCGCCATTGACCGTCATCGAGACAGTGATGGTCATCCGTGACGCTCCCTCACTGAAAGAAGGCCGCAACGATACCAAGGGCGCTCACCGCAGCGATTGCCAGGGCGATGAACACCCGTTCCAGGGCGACATCCCGCCTCCTGTGGCCGGCCGGTGAAGATCCCTCTGCGGGCAAGGGCGGGAGTGTTTCCGGTGGGACGATGAGGCCGTCGAGACGGCTGAAGAAGGTGTTGGCGATCTTGGTTGCGCTGGCCTCCACAAGACGCGCTCCCACCTGGGCGAGCTTGCCTCCGACCTTCCCCTCGGCCTCATATCCGAGAAGCGTCCCCTCCCCGTCCTCGTGAAGGGTGATCCGGGCATCGCCGCTGGCAAAGCCTGCTGCTCCCCCCTTGCCCTCTGCGCTGAGCACGTATCCTGAAGGGGGATCGAGATCCTTCAGTTCGACCCTTCCGGAGAAGACCGCCGAAACAGGACCGATCTTCGCCTTCACCCGTGCGGTGAAGGCGGTCGGCGACTCCTGCTCCACCGTCTCGCAGCCCGGTATCGCCTGGCGCAGGACGACAGGATCGTTGAGAGCCTGCCACACCACGTCTCGTGGCGCATTGATGCGATGTTCACCGGAGAGATTCATTGGACCAGATCCTTCAGAGGCCGTGCGCGAGATGCAGCACGAGCACGAGGGCAAACACGAACAGCACCACCAGCGACGCGGGGCCGGTCACCGGGTCACGCGCCAGGATGCCCGACGGCCCGCCCCAACGCCGGCCGACACCTGTCGCACCGGCAATCAGCGCCAGCGACACCGCGCGCAATGGCACGGCGGCATCGCCAGCCAGCCGGAGAGCGTGACGCGCCAGCCTCGGCAGTAGCCAACGATAGCACCAGTCGGCATCGATATTGACCCCCGGAAGTTCCGGCGGATAGAGCCGGTAGAGCTTGAGCAGCGTGAATGCAAGGGCCGAGAAGAAGAGCAGCTGGCACTGTGTCAGGACGTGGGACCAGGTGTAGGGCTCGTAATGCACGGGATAGGGCAGCATGCGGTAGAGGATATCCGGCCACATTCCGATCACGAGACAGGCCGAGGCAGCGACCGCCATCGCCACCAGCATCGCCCGCGGCGCTTCCTTCGGACGCAGTCCGGAATCGTGGGCAAAGAAGGCGAAGAAGGGAATCTTGATGCCGGCGTGGTGGAACACTCCGGCGGAGGCAAAGAGCAGGGCCAGCCATATCCATCCATGGCCCTCCTCGATGACCGCGACCATGATCATCGATTTCGACACGAATCCCGAGAACAGCGGAAAGGCCGAGATGGAGGCCGCGCCCACAATGCACAGCCCCGTCGTCGCCGGCATGGTGCGGTAGAGACCGCCGAGTTCCGAGCCTCCCATGCGCCCGGTGCGATACAGAACGGCGCCCATGGTCATGAACAGGAGACCCTTGAAGAGGACATCGTTGAAGGCGTGGCTGACCGCGCCGTTCAGCGCCAGCTCGGTGCCGACGCCAATTCCCACCACCATGAAACCCAACTGGTTGATCATGCTGTAGGCCAGCACGCGCCTGAGATCGTTCTCGATGACCGCATAGAAGATCGGGAACATGGTCATGGCCGCACCGATCCAGATCAGTTCCCCGGTTCCCGGAAAGAGGCGGGCAAGGGCATAGATCGCAACCTTGGTGGTGAATGCGCACATCAGGACGGTGCCGGTTTCGGTCGCTTCCGGATAGGCGTCGATGATCCATCCGTGCAGAAGCGGAAATCCGCACTTGATGCCGAGCGCCAGGAAGATGAGCCAAGCCGCCGTCCCGTCGAGTTCCATGGCGGCAAGACCGATGCTCTCGCCACCGGCGCGCAATATGGCGATACCAGCCAGCAGCAGCAGTCCCGACGTCACCTGGACCGCGAGGTAACGCAGGGTTGCCGGGAGCGAGTCCGGTCGACGCCGTGCCAGGATCAGTGCTGCCGATGTCAGGGCCAGCCCTTCCCAGAACAGGAAGAGGGTGACGAGGTCGCCGGCAAAGACGGCGCCAAGGGCACAGCCGGCATAGGCCAGCGCCGACACCTGCTGGAGGCGGTCCGACATGTGCAGGCTGTAGATCACCGCGATCAGGGCGGCGAGATGGAAGAGCCAGGCAAAGAGAACGGAGAGCCGGTCGCTGCTGTGGATGACAAGATCGATCCCCATGACCGGGGCGCCAAGCGTGGTGGCAGGATCGAGAAACCACAGGTTGACGGCGCCGGCGACGGGAGTGGCGACCAGCAGGATGGAACGCCATCGAGCCGGCGCCAGCGTGACGATCGCCGCGCCGGCAAAGAAGACCAGAAACGGCGCCACGCTAGTCATCGTAGTGGTCTTCCCGGCGCATCACGAGCTTGCGCAGTTCACGCGCCGCCAGCACCAGGATGACGCAGGCGACGAGACCGTAGAGGGCATGGAAACCGAACAGCGTTTCGAAGGGATGTTCGATATGCCGATGCACCACGAATTCGGCGGCCACCAGAAGAAGACACAGGCCATAGAGCGCCCGGATGATCCAGCGGACGTTCCTCGGGTTGTCCAGAAAACGGCGTCTTCCCTCGCTCATGTCAGCGACCCTCCGCCATGATGAAGACCCTGTCCAGCCACATGGTGACGGTATCGGGAAGGAAGAAGAGAGCCAGGCAGCCCAGCGACGTGATGACCATTGCCGCCAGACAGGTGACGGGCGCCTCGCGCCAGGTGGTGGGTTCGCCCTCCGGCGCAGGGCGCAGGAAGGCGCGGAAGGGAATCGTCAGCAGGTAGCCGATGTTGAGCAGGGTACTGATGGCAAGGACAGCGATGAACAGCACCTGGCCCGCAGCCAGGGCGCTTTCAAACAACAGCCATTTGCTCCACAGACCGCCCAGCGGCGGCAAGCCGATGATGCTGAGACTGGCGATGGTGAACGCCGTCATGGTGAGCGGCATCGAGCGTCCCAGGCCATCGAGTTCCGAGACCTGGGTCTTCAGGGTCGCCACAAGAATGGCGCCGGCGCAGAAGAAGAGAGTGATCTTGGCGAAGGCGTGGGTCACCATGTGAAGGCCGCCGGCCACGAAGGCGGCTTCACCGGCCAGCAACGCCGCAAGGACAATGTAGGCGAGCTGGCTCACTGTCGAATAGGCAAGCCTTGCCTTGAGATTGTCCCGTGTCATGGCCACCAAGGACGCGGCAACGATGGTGAAGGCGGCGGCCCACTGCAGGATGTCCAGGACGTCGAGACCCTGCAGCATGTCGAATCCGAAAACGAACCAGGAGATCTTGAGAATGGTGAAGACTCCCGCCTTCACGACGGCCACGGCGTGCAGCAACGCGCTCGCCGGAGTCGGGGCCGCCATGGCCGCCGGCAACCATCGGTGAAACGGCATCAGGGCGGCCTTGCCGACTCCGAAGACATAGAGCGCCAGCAGGAGCCCGGCGGTGAGGTCCGTCACTCTGCCCTCGAGAATTCCGCCCGGAACGAAGTCGAGCGTCCCCGCCACCTGCCAGGTGACAATGATCGCCACCAGGAACATGCCGATGGATGTTCCCATGAGGATGCCGAGATAGGTTCGCCCTGCCCTTCTCGCCAGTGCCGTTCCGGCATGGCTGACCAGCGGAAATGTCGACAGTGTCAGTGCTTCGTAGAACAGGAAGAGGGTGAAGAGATTGCCGGCAAGGGCGACGCCGATCGCCGATGCGATGGCGATGGCGAAGAAGGCGAAGAACCGGGTCTGGTGCGCCTCGTGGTGACCTCGCATGTAGCCGATCGAATAGATCGTCGTCACCACCCACAGGCCGCTTGCCATGAGCGCGAAGGCGATGCCCAGCGGCTCCAGGGCGAACTTGATGGCAAGGCCTGCGACCGGTTCCGCGACAACAAGTTCGGGTATCGTGCTGCTGTTCCCTGCAATGACGGCCAGGGCGATGAACAGGATCGTGCCACCGGCGAGACTCACCGCTTCCCTGACGTTGGGCCAGCTTGTCGTCGCCAGGACACCTGCAGCAGTGACGAGCGGCACGGCAACGGCGAACAGCAGCACCAGTCCGGTCACGGCGCTCCTCCCAGGAGCCGCGCCGCAGTGTCCGCCACGCCGACCGTGAGGTCGGTCCAGACGCCAAGAACGATGCAGAGCGCACACAGGACCACGGCCGGAATCAGCAGCATGGCCGGCGCCTCGTCTCTCGCTCCCGGCGCTGGGTCCGTGAAGTAGGCGACATCGACCACACGCCAGATGTAGATGATCGAAATCAGGGAGGCGGCCACGATGACGAACGCCAGTGGCCACAGTCCGGCATCAAGGGCGCTGCTCACAAGATACCACTTCGAGACGAAACCCACGGTCGCCGGAACGCCGATCATCGACAGCCCGGCCACGACAAAGCACCCCATGGTCAGCGGCATGCGCCGTCCCAGGCCCCGGAAACTCTCCATGTCCGCCTTGCCCAGTCTGATGATGACGCAGGCCATGACGAGGAAGAGCGCACCCTTCATGAGTCCGTGGTTGAAGACATGGACAATGGCGGCAATGAGGCCATCACGATTGGCAAAGCCGATGGCGGCGGCGATGTAGCCTACCTGGGCGACACTGGAATAGGCGAGCATGCGCCTGAGATCGTGCTGCCATATCGCGACGATGGAACCGGCGACCGCGCCTGCCAGCCCCAGGGGAACGAGCACCCACCCGATCTTCATGTCACCGAAGGCGTAGTCCGCGCCGAAGACGCTGTAGACGAAGCGCAGCAGCATGTAGGCGCCGATCTTCGTCGCCGTGGCACCGAAGAAGGCCGACACCAGCGACGGCGCATAGGTATAGGCGTTGGGCATCCAGGAATGGGCCGGGAAGATGGCCGCCTTGATGGCGGTGCCGATGAGAATGAAGGCCAGCGCCGCCTGGATCGGCGCCGTGTGGCTGACGCCCGGCAGGCGGGCGGCCATGTCCGCCATGTTGAGGGTGCCGGTCATCATGTAGGCAAGCCCGATGCCGACGAGAATGAAGGTGGCGCCAATGGTTCCCTGGACGAGATAGTGGAACGCCGCCCGCGTCGCCCGCCGGTCGATGCCCATGGCCACCAGCGCGTAGCTCGCCAGCGACGAGATCTCGAGGAAGACGTAAAGATTGAAGATATCGCCGGTGATGGCGATGCCGAGCATTCCGGCAAGGGCGAGCAGCGCCACCGTGTGGAACAGATGGCGAGCCCTGTGCACCACCTCGACATCGATGCCGATCCGGGTTGCCGGCATGATGATGGCGGCCATGCCGGACACCAGGACCATGACCAGGGCATTGAGGGGATCGATCACATAGGCGATGCCGAGAATCTCGGGCCAGCCGCCCATGGTGTAGTGGATGGGACCGGTATCGAGAACATGCTCCAGAAGCGCGATGGAAATGGCGAAGGTGATCCATGCCACCACGACAGCAAGCATCCAGGCCAGGCGGGGCCTGACCATGAGTGCACACAGCGGCGCACCGATGAGCGGCACCGCAACCTGGAGTGCGGGAAGCTGCTGGAGCAGACCCATGTGGTCAGCCCATGTCCGCCTTGGCCATCTCGTCTTCTTCGATGGAACCGTAGGATTCTCGGATACGCACGATCAGGGCGAGCGCCAGTGACGTGGTGGCCACTGCAACCACGATGGCTGTCAGGATGAGGACATGGGGCAGCGGGTTGGCGTAGAGCACCGCGTCCTCATGGACGATGGGCGCCGTGCCGTCCCGGACATTGGCGATCGAGATGTAGAACAGGAAGACACCGCCCTGGAAGATGTTGAGACCAGCCACTTTCTTGATGAGATTGCCGCGTGTCATGACGATGTAAAGTCCGATCATCAGCAGCGCAACCGAACCCCATTGCAGGGCATGTCCCATGACAAAATCGACTGCGTTCATCGCCGTGCCCTGCGTTCGGCAAAGACGAGAAAGACGGCCGTCAACACGCCGGCGACCGTGATTCCGACGCCGAGCTCGATGATGATGATTCCGGCATGCTGGCCATGCACCGGATCGGCACTGTCGAGAACACTGTAGTTGAGGTACTCGCCACCCAGCGCGATCGTCGCAAATCCGGTGCCGGCATAGAGGATCAGGCCGCAACACACCATGGCCATGACGGCGGACATGGGCACGGCCTCCACGGCCCTCCTGATTCCGAAGACGATGGTGTAGACGATGATGCCCGTGGCAAAGATGACACCAGCCTGGAAACCGCCACCAGGGCCGTAGTCGCCGTGCATCTGCACGTAGAGTGCAAACAGGAGAATGAACGGCACCATGATCTTGACGACCACGCGAACAAGAATGAACTCGTTCATGCCTTGTCCTCGCGCCAGTGCCGCAGCAGAGCGATGACGCTGACCCCGGCGGTGAAGATCACCGCGACCTCCCCCAGCGTATCGAAGCCCCGGTAACTGGCGAGGATTGCCGTCACCATGTTGGGAACCCCGGTGCTCGCCGGACTTTCGGCGATGTAGCGGGCAGCGACATGAAGGGTGGCCGGAGCCGCTGGATCACCGAGGAGTGGCATGTCGAGGGTGGCATAGAGAAGACCTGCACCGGCGACGAGGCTCACCAGGAGCGCCAGGAACCGTTCAGCGGGCCGCCGCCGCCACGGCGCTTCCTCGCGCGTCGTCAGCGAGATCGCCGCCAGCATCAGGGCAAGGGAGATGCCGGCGCCCACCACAGCTTCCGTGAACGCCACGTCGACGGCATCGAGCAGTGTGTAGACCGTTGCCAGAATGAAACTCATGGCGCCTGCCAGAATGGCGACCGCGAGCAGACTGGTCAGCCTGACCATGGCGAGCGCCAGGACGATCAGCAGCAGGACAAGCCCGAAGATGGAGAACTCGTCCGTCACGAGCCGGCGCTCTGGCTGTCGTCAGTGTCCTCGGGGTCGGGAGAGAGACCCCCGAGGAGCGCCGCATGTCCCACAGCGTGGCTGGCGGCCGGTGTCGTCAGGAACAGCACGAAACCGATCAGCAGCAGCTTCAGCGTGTTCAGTCCCGGTTCGGTCTGCAGAACGAGCCCCAGCAGGATCAGGCTCACGCCCCCGGTATCGGCCAGACTGCCGGCATGGAGTCTCGTGAAGAGGTTCGGCAGACGCACCATGCCGATCGCGCTCGTCACCATCAACAGACCGCCGGCGACCAGGGCGACCCAGCTCACAGCGTCAATCAGGACGCTCAAGGTTCGTCTCCAAGGTGGCCGAACCTGAAGTACTTCAACGCCGCGAGGGTGCCGACGAAGTTGAGCAGGGCATAGGCAATGGAGAGGTCGAGAAAATCCGGTCGGTCTGTCAGGTAGCCCGTCACCGCGATCAGCAGGACCGTCATCGTGCCGTGAACGTTGACTGCGAGAATTCGGTCGTAGGGCGTGGGACCCCGCACGACGCGCACCAGGGTCATGGCCATGGCCACCACCAGCAGGGCCGTCACCGCCACAAACATCAGCGCCGGCCCTCGACGGCACATACCCGGCGGTCCATTTCGCCCTGGTGCAGATCCTCGAGGCTCTTCCTGGAAAGAGCGTGCACGTGGATGCGGTCCTCGAGAACCGACAGGGAAACGGTGCCCGGGGTCAGGGTGATCGAATTGGCAAACACGACGAGGCCTATCGGTGTCTTCTGGCTGGCCGGCACCCAGGCCGAACCGGCGTCGATCTTCACCACCGGAGCAAGGATGGTGCGTGCCACGGCAAGGTTGGCAAGGGCAATCTGACAGACGAGCCAGGGCAGGTAGAGGATCAGTCCGCCAAGAAGCTGGATCGGAAACCCTTCCTCGTCGATCATTCCCATGCGATGGGCGATGACCACGACAAGCAGCACGCTCACAACACCCGATGCGAGAAGAAACGGGTCGGTGGAACCACTGAGGATGAACCATACACCCAAGAGCACGACCGCGAGGCTGATCATGCGACCCACAGCACCTTCTCCATTCACGTGGCTCGCCCGAGTATGCCCAAGAGCGAACCGGGGACAAGGCTTGTATCCCCGTCTGTTGTGCGTTCTGGTGGTGGTGGTCGCCCTTCCGACGGCCGCGGAGGACGACATGGCGTTTGCCAGGGACATCCTGGACGTCGTCACCGCGGACAACCGGTCGTGGACATTCCACGTTGACCTCGCCGTCACGCCGGCGCAGCGTTCCCGCGGCCTCATGTTTCGCGAGACCATGGCCGAAGACGAGGGCATGCTCTTTCTCTTCGGCAGGGAAGCGCCGCGCAGTTTCTGGATGAAGAACACCTATCTTCCCCTTGACATCATCTTTCTCGATCGCCACGGGGTCATCGTTTCCATTGCCGCCGATGCCCGGCCGCTCGACGAAACGTCCATCCCTTCCGGCCTGCCGGCGGCCGGGGTCCTCGAGGTGCTCGCCGGCACCTCCCGGCGGCTGGGTCTAGAACCCGGCGACCGCGTGATTCACCGCGCTTTCGACCCTTGAGCGGGAGAGACGATGGCGCCACCTGCTGGCATCACAACACCGGGCTGGATCGATTGGTTGCCGAATGCCCGGAGGGGGAGGTATAGGCGCCTGCCCTGCCGTTGCAGCGAGATCCAGACACGCCGTCCTGGTCGCGCGCCGCTACGCCCGCCCCGCCGCAAGCCTGGCCGAACTCACTTGCGAGCGTTTCAGCCCACGGCCATACAGTCCGGTCAAAGGATTGGGAGTTTCCCGGTCGACAGAAGGGTCCTGGAACTTCCGGGGCCCTCTTGTTGCTCCTCGCCTCGGCTGTTCACGGAAGCTGGGCCAACCCTCCGATCTTCGGTCGTACGATCCCGAAGGGGAGGTTGGAGTGGTGCCGGCGAATGGCCTGGTCAGTCCGGGATACATTGTTGCCGTGTCTTTGGCGGGTACTGAGCCGCGTTACATCGAACATCTCTTTCGCACTCGCTCCGGCATGACCGAAGTGGACAAGTACTCTCGTGGAATTGTCAAGATTCGCAGCAGTCTGTACCGGGAAAACTTCAAGCAAATGACGGCTCCTTGTCTACCCTCGAATGAACAGGTCTTGATTGCTGATGCCATCGATCAGACTGCCGAGATTGCAAATGCCGGAGTACGAATCTTGCGACGCCAAATCAATGCGATCAGCGAGTATCGTACCCGTCTGATCACTGATGTCGGCACCGGCAAGCTTGATGTCCGCGAAGCTGCGTCACACCTTCCGGACAATGCGGATGCACCGGGTCAGGAGTTAGGAAATGTCAGTCCGGTGTTGGATTGACCGCGTGCTGTGACTTGCACACGATTGGAGAAGAAATGTCATGAACACGGCGATCTGGGGTACATGCCCCGAGGTTGAACGAACGCCAGGGAAAGTCAGTGGTGCATGGGTGTTCACCGGTACGCGGATTCCACCGCATGCGCTCTACGAGAATCTCGCCTGCGGCTACCGTTGGCGAATTCGTCGCGTGGTTTCCCGGTGTCGATGAGAAGCAGGTCCGGGCCGTGCTTGAGCATGAGGCGAGGACTTTGAGAACGGCGTTGCTGCGTTGAAACTCCTGTTCGATCAGGGCACGCTCGCGCCGCTGCGACATCACCTTCCGGGACACACCGTAGACACACCGGCGGAGAAGGAATGGTCGGACAAGGACATCGCCGAGGCGGTTGCGACCATGCGGCCCGGTGAAGTTGTGGAGCTGCCCATCTGGCACCCATGACGTGACCACCGATACCTCTGCGCGCGCTTCAAGGTCTGATCTGCACGGTGCTCGCAGAAGGTGTGATCCTGAAACCAGCGACCGGTTGCGGCGGTGTCGGCTGAAGCTGAGGAAGCCACCGCGACTACGACTGCCAATTCTGCTATTCTGGGACGGGAGAAAGCACCATGACAGACTGGACGGATTGCCCGGCGATAGAGCGCAACCCCCGCAAGATCAGCGGTGCCTGGGCCTTCACTGGAACCCGGGTGCCGGTGTATGCGCTCTTCGAGAACCTTGAGAGCGGCGCCACCGTCAATGACTTCCTGGAATGGTTCCCCGAGGTCGAAGAGTGGCAGGTCACAGCCGTTCTCAGGCACGAGACGGAGTCTCTCAAGGAGACCGTGGCGGCGTGAAGGTCCTGTTTGATCACGGAACCCCGGCACCCCTTCGACGGCATCTTGCAGGACACTCTGTCGACAGGTCGGCAGAGAAGGGGTGGGAGCAGTTGGAGAACGGGGAACTGATCCGCAGGGCTGAGAACGAAGGCTATGACGTCATTGTGACCACGGATCAGAACATGCGCTTCCAGCAGAATATGACCGGTCGAAGGTTGGCCATCGTAGTGCTGATGGCAACGGGTTGGGGATATGTGCGCCATCGAACCACGGAAATCCGAATGGCGATTGACGCTGTGCAGCCCGGTCACGTGCAGGAAGTTCCGATCCCGAGAGAAAGGAAACGATGATCACCGATACTTCTTAGCGCGGTCTTGAAGCTCATCTGCACGGCGCTTGACGGTGCCCAGGTGTATTCTCCCGATGCGGTCGAACACTTCGTGCCCCTCTGTCTCGGCAAGGCGGAACGGGACCAGCTCGATCCCATTCTCGACGCGTCAGTTGCGACCTGTCTGAGCGACCTAGACGAGGACGGGCAGGTCGCCTTCAAGGGAAACGCAAGCCGGAGTGAGAGATTTCGGCACTATCGTACATAATCCCCAATGATTTCATACTTGTGTATCAGTCTCCCTCCTTGCATCTCAGGACCAACAGTCGAGCTTGCCTCACCTGGCAAGGCCTGGCTGGTCCTTGTGTCTTGCGCATGTCTTCGTCCTGCAATCCGGCCGCATCGAAGCTGTCGCAGGTGGCCTCTTCTGCAAGGCTGTTTCGACGATGAGCGTGCATCCGATCCTGACACTTCGAATGTGACCGGCCAACGGTCCTGAGACCTCATACTTCTTGTTGGATCACGAAGTCGTCTAACCTGCACTCGGGAACACGGCAAGTGAGGTGACCCATGATGCTCACGCCTGCGGAAATCGACCGGTTGACCCTCTTCACGGCAGCGGAGCTCGCACGCAAGCGAAGGGCCCGTGGCCTCAGGCTCAATCAGCCCGAGGCGGTGGCGCTGATTTCCGACGAGATCATGGAGGCGGCACGCGACGGGCACACGCTGGCCGAAGTACGCAGTGTCGCCGCGGCACTCCTGACGACCGATGACGTGCTCCCCGGCGTGGCGGAGATGATCGATCTTGTCAACGTCGATGCCCATTTCGACGACGGTCTGAAGACAGTGACCGTCTGGCAGCCGGTACGCCCGGGAAACGAGCCTTTGGACCCCGCCTGCCGTCCCGGCGAACTGCTTGTCGGCGACGGTGACATCACCCTCAACGACGGCAGCGCGAAGACCGGACTCACCGTTCTCAACCGCGGCGACCGGCCGGTTCATGTGGCCAGCCACTATCACTTCTTCGAGGCCAACCGCGACCTCGAGTTCGATCGCAGCGCGGCCTTCGGCAAGCGTCTCGATCTTCCAGCCGGAGCAAGCGCGCGGTTCGACCCGGGCGAACATCGACGGGTGACGCTGACCGCCATCGCCGGAAGCGGGGACATCCAGGGGTTCAATCGTCTCACCGAAGGCAACATCCACGATCCGGACGTCAGGACCCGGGCCCTTGCCCGGGCCCGCGAACGTGGATTCCGGGGGGCCTGACCATGGTGACGATGACCCGGGAACGCTATGCAGCCCTCTTCGGACCGACCACGGGAGATCGCATCCGTCTTGGCGACACCAGCCTCATTGCCCGCGTCGAACACGACCATGCCACCCATGGCGAGGAGGCGCTCACGGGTCTCGGCAAGACCCTGCGTGGCGACGCCGGTATCCACGGAGGCCTCAGACTCGACGAAGGAGCTCTCGAGACCGTCTTCTGCAATGTCGTGGTCATGTGCCCTGTCGGCGGCATCTACAAGGCGGATATCGGGGTGCGTGACGGGCGCATCCATGCGATCGGCAAGGCCGGCAATCCGGCCTTCATGGCTGGCGTCTCGCCCGGCATGGTGATCGGTCCGGGAACCAAGCACATCAACGGTCAGGGACTGATCGCCACGCCGGGAGGTATTGACGTCCATGCCCACTACCTGCAGCCGGCGGAGGTGTGGCACGCACTTTCTGCCGGTCTCACCACGATGATCGGCGGCGGATTTGCGGGGTGCTGGGCCATCGACAGTGGCGGCGACTGGGCAAACGCCATCATGTTGCAGGCTACCCGGCGTTTTCCGATGAACTTCGGTCTCTTCAGCCGCGGCGGCGCAAGTCGGCCAGGCGCCATCGAGGAACAGCTGGCGTCAGGGGTCATTGGCGTGAAGATTCACGAGGACCTCGGGGCCATGCCGGCTCTCATCGACACCTGTCTCGACGTTGCCGACCGCCTGGACTTCCAGGTCCAGCTGCACACCGACTCGATGAACGAATCGGGGTTCTACGAGACAACGATGGAGGCTATCGCCGGCCGCACCATTCACATGTACCACACCGAGGGCGCCGGTGGCGGACACGCGCCCGACATCATCCGCTGCAACGGAGAACGCCATTGCCTGCCGTCCTCTACCTCGCCCACCAATCCCTTCACTCTCAATGCCCTGGGCGAGCACATGGACATGATGATGCTGTGCCACACCCTGAGAGGAGACGTGCCGGAGGATGTCGCCTTCGCCGAAAGCCGGCTGCGCCCCCAATCCATGGCCGCCGAAGACGTGCTGCATGACCTTGGCGCCATCTCCATGGCCGGCTCCGACGCCGAAGGGATGGGACGGGTGATGGATGTCATCGCCGGCATGTGGCGTCTCGCCTCGGCGATGAAGGACCGTCGGGGACCGCTGGGCGATGAACCCTTCGACAATGCGGACAATGCCCGGATCCTGCGTTATCTCGCCAAGGTGACCATCAATCCTGCCATCACCTTCGGCATTGCCGAGGACATCGGCAGCATCGAGGTCGGCAAGATCGCCGATATCGTCCTGTGGCGTCCGGAGTTCTTCGGGGTCAAGGCACAGCAGGTCTTCAAGGCCGGCGTCGAGGTGTGGAGTCCGTTCGGCACGGCCGCAGCATCGGTGTCGATGAGTGAGCCCCTCGTGTATCGCGAGGCCTGGCCGGCATGTGGAGGCGCTCCCGACCGGGTATCGTTCCTCTTCGTCCACCCCCTCGCCATCGACAGCGGCCTCGACGCCAGGCTCGGCCTCGGCCGAACACTGCTGCCGGCAACGGGAACGCGGCATCTTTCCAAGAAGGACATGGTTCGCAATGATGCCCTGCCACAGATCAGGGTCGATCCGGATACCTTCGAAGTCCACGCCGACGGTGATCTCCTCGACGTTCCTCCGATCCGTCATGTTGCCCTCTCCAGGCGCTATTTCCTCATGTGACGGATGCGGCGCCGACCTGTTCCGGGTGCCGGCGGCATTGGCAGTGGAAACCGTCAATTTCGGGCTGGATTCATGCGCTCCTATAGGGCATAGGCGGCAGCTTCATCTGCGCGGGGATTGTCGCCGTGATTGCAGCGATCTTCGGTGTCTGGGCGGTCATCGTCAGCATCTCCCTGCTGATGTCGGGCAACGCTCTCCAGGGCTCGCTCCTCGGCCTGCGAGCGCCATCGGCCGGCTTTTCGGATCTGGTGACCGGCATCATCATGTCGAGCTACTACTTCGGGTTCGTCTTCGGCGCCCTCGCGGTGCCCCGTCTCGTCGAGCGCGTGGGTCACATTCGCGTGTTCACCGCCCTGGCGTCGCTGGCCTCAATCTCGACCCTGGGTCACGCGGTCCTTGTCGATGCCGCCGTGTGGGCCGTGCTGCGCCTTCTCACCGGCTTCTGCACCATCGGCCTCTTCATCATCGCCGAGAGCTGGCTCAACGACCGGTCGACAAACGAGACACGTGGCCAGCTGCTTGGTGTCTACATGATTGCCATGTCCGGCTCGATGGCGATTGGCCCCCTGCTCCTCAACGTTGCGGATCCCACCGGCCCTGTCCTCTTCATGACCGCCTCCATTCTCGTCTCCCTGGCCGTGTTGCCGGTGTCGCTCACGACGTACCCCGCGCCACACTTCGAAAATCCGGCGAGACTCGGTGTCGTCGAACTGGTGAAATCATCGCCACTCGGGGTCGCCGGTTGCTTCACCAACGGCGCTACCCAGGGAGCACTTGTCTGGCTGGCGTCACTCTACGGCGCAGGCCTTGGCATGGATGTGAAGAATGTCTCCCTCTTCATGGCGGCCACCATCGTCGGCGGCATGATCCTGATCTGGCCGATCGGCCGGTTGAGCGACCGTTTCGATCGCCGGAAGATCCTGACGATCGTGGCTTTCGCGTGCGGCGGCGCCGCCGGCCTTGCCGCTCTCTTTGCCGGTCCCGAGCCTGTGGTCCAGATCATTGCCGTGGCGGTTGTCGGGTGTTTCCTGTCCCCGCTCTATTCGCTCTCGATCGCGCACACGAACGATCATCTCAGGCCGGATCAGATGGTGGCGGCCTCCAGCGGGCTGCTGCTCGCCGCCGGGATCGGCGGAATCCTCGGGCCGACTGTCGCCGGCGCCATGATGCAGCTCGCCGGGCCGGCGGGCTATTTCTGGTTTCCGGCAACATCCATGTTGCTGCTCGGCGGTTTCGCTCTCTACCGCATGACGCGGCGTGCACCGGTGCCGATGGACGAACAGCGCGACTTCGTGACGGTCCTGAGAACCTCCCAGGTGCTGACCGATTCGGCCCTGCGCGATCACATGGACCGCGATCTGGGACGCATGTCCAAATGGTAGACCGATTCCCTGAACGCGGGCATTGCCTCGCCGCGCGTCTTGCCGTCATTCTTGGCTGGCGCCCCTTCGCAGGGAATCACCCGTTCCCGATGCCAGCCGAGCCGTTCTCTTGCGAGTCCGCCTGACATGTCCCGTTCGGCCCGTCACGCCAACCTGCGGCGCGCCCTTTATCCGGCCAGCATCTGCTTCATCGGCGGTTCCTTCCTCGAGCCGACCATTGCCGCGACCCGGAACCTGGGATTTACCGGGGATGTCCGCGTCGTCAATCCGCGGCGGCAGACGATCGCCGGTGAACCGTGTCTGGGGTCCATCGACGAACTCGACGCGCCACCCGATGTCGTCTTCCTGGCGGTCAACCGGGAGATGACCAATGACCTGATTGCCGAGCTCGACGACATGGGGGCTGGAGGTGCTGTCTGCTATGCGGCCGGCTATGCGGAAGTGGGCGGGGATGGACTCGCCCTGGAGCAGGAACTTCGGCAACGGGCAGGCAATCTCGCCGTCATCGGACCCAATTGCTACGGCTTCAACAACTTCGTCAACGGCGCCCTGGCGATGGCGACGCCCACCCTGGGGGAGAGAACCGCGAAGGGGTGCGCCTTCATCGGACAGAGCGGCAACATCTGCATCAACGTCGCCAACGGCCGGCGCGGCACCCCGCTCTCCCACGTCATCTCCTGCGGCAACCAGGCCGTCCTCGACTTTGCCGACTACATCGAGGTTCTCGTCGACGATCCCGCAGTCACCTCGTTCGCTCTTTTCATGGAGACGTTGCCCGACGCTGCCGCCTTCAGCCGGGCTGCACTCAGCGCCCTCGAGGCCGGCAAGCCGATCATCGTGCTCAAATCCGGCGTCTCCAGGAAGGGCGCTTCCATGGCCATGAGCCACACCGCGTCCCTTGCCGGTGATGACAGGTTCTATCAGGCGCTCTTCGACCGGCTCAACATCATCCGCGTGGAGACCCCGGAAGACCTGCTGGAAACCGCGAAGGTGGTGTCGGTGACGGGCATTCCCGAAGGGCCCCGGCTTGCGGTGATGACGTGTTCAGGGGGCGATTCGGGGTGCGTCGCCGATATCGTGGAACCCCTTGGAATCGAATTGCCGGAACTCGATCAGCGCCAGCACGACGACATCGCGCGTCACATGCAGGCGTTCACGACGATTGCCAATCCACTCGACTACAACACCTCCAACTGGGGCCGCCAGGACATCCTGGAGGCCATCTTTCCCGTGCTGCTTCGCCAGGGGGTCGACGCCGGACTCCTGATGGTCGACACGATCGCCGATACCGAGCAGATGCAGGACACACGCTCGCAGGACGACGGGGCGGCGGCGGCCATGCGCGCCTTCCACACGTCGGTGCTCCGGCACGGCGTTCCGGGCGTCATCACTTCGTCACTTCCCGACAACACCTCCATCACACTCCGCAAGCAGTTTCACGACGCCGGCATTGCCATGACCCAGGGCATCAGGGCGGGGACACTCTCCCTGGCGCGGACCTGCCTCTACGGCACCAGGCGACGCGCATTCCTCACCCGCGCGAGGCACGGCGATCGCTCTCTTGCCGGGGCGGTTCCCCTTGCCGGCGAGGAGCGGGTCCTTGACGAACGGGAAGGCAAGCAGCTTCTCGCCGCGACCGGGCTGACGATTCCCAACGGCGCGTGCGCCCGCCCGGCAGCCGCCGCGTCTGCTGCCGGGCAGATCGGATATCCGGTGGTCGTGAAGGCACTGTCAGCCACCATCACCCACAAGACCGAGGCTGGCGGCGTCGCCCTCAACCTCGCCGATCACCACGAGGTCGCCCGGGCCGCCGAAGCCATCGCCCGGAGCACCGGCGTCGAAGACCTTCTGGTCGAAACCATGGTCACCGGCCACGTCGCCGAGATGATCATCGGCGTGACACGGGACGACACCTTCGGGCACGTGCTGATCGTTGGCGCCGGCGGCACCTTCGTCGAACTTGTCGACGATTCAGTCGTCCTGCATCTGCCTCTCGAACGCGAGGACGTTGAGCGGGCCATCGGATCCCTGAAGGTCTCGCGCCTGCTCGACGGTTACAGGGGAGCGCCTCCCGGTGACATGGAGGCGCTCGTCGATGCCGTCACGGCCGTGGCCGCCTTCGCCACCAGACACTCCGCGAGTCTGGTGGAACTCGACGTCAACCCGCTTCTCGTCATGCCCAGGGGCGGTGGCGTGGTGGTTGCCGACTGCATGATGAGAATGACCGGAACGGAGACTTGAACCATGAGTGACGTGGTGCATTGCGAACGCCGGGGCAAGGTCCTCGAAATCACCATCGACAATCCGCCGGCCAATGCCATCGGCCGCAAGGTGACGGCGGGCCTCTCCCGGGCCTTCGCGACATTGCGCGACGATCCCGATCTTCTTGTGGGTATCGTCACCGGTGCCGGCGACAAGTTCTTTTCTCCGGGATGGGATCTCAAGGAAGCGGCCCGCGACTTCGATGCCGGTGACACCGGCGAGGATGATGAGGTCGACGGTGGTTTTGCAGGCATCACGGAGATGTGGGACCTCTACAAGCCGGTCATCGCCGCCATCAATGGATACGCCGTGGGCGGCGGCTGGGAAATCGCCCTGGCCAGCGACATCCAGTACGCGGTTCCCCACGCCACCTTCTTCATCCCCGACGTGCACATGGGTTTCATCGCCGATGCCGGCGCCATCCAGATCCTGCCCCGCCGCCTGCCCCACTCGGTCGCCATGGACATCCTGCTCAGCGGCCGCCGCATGGGCGCCGAGGAGGCCCTCAAATGGGGACTTCTGAACGAGATCGTGGAACCCGAAAGGCTGATGGCCCGCGCCCGCGAAACCGCGGATCATCTCGCCGAGGGCGGACCGCTGGCGCTGCAGGCCACCAAGGAGGCGGTACGCCACACCATGCACATGTCTATCCCCGACTGCTTCCACACGCTGCGCGGTGGCGGCCTGCCGATCTACTCGCGCATGCTCGCCAGCGACGATGCAAAGGAAGGACCGCGCGCCTTTGCGGAAAAGCGCAAGCCCCGGTTCACCGGCAGATAGGCCGGAAACCCCGATCAGCCGCCTCGCACGAACGTTTCGCGACCGCCGCTGACATTGAGAATGGCGCCCGTGACGTAGGCTGCCTCGTCGGAACACATCCACAGGACCGCCGTGGCGATGTCACCGACCTCGCCGATGCGGCCGATCGGAACGGCACGCTTGCCGAGTTCGGTCACCTCGTCCTGCCCCATGCCATCATCCCAGATTTCGGTCTTGATGAGACCAGGACGCACACAGCATACGCGAATACCCTCCCCCGCCACTTCCTTGGCAAGGCCCAGGGTGAAGGAATCGAGTCCACCCTTGGTCGCCGCATAGACGACGTCACCGGGCAGTCCACCGTAGACACCGGAAATCGATGACACGTTGACAATGACGCCACCGCTGCCGCCTCTCTTCGTCGACATGCGGCGGATCGCCTGGCGGCTGGTCAGCGCCGGCCCGAGAAGGTTGGTGTCGATGATCCGCCGGACCGTGTCGATCTCGTGATCAGCCACCGGCGTCTCGACAGAGATTCCGGCGTTGTTGACCAGCACCGCCGGCGCACCGAGCAGCCTGTCGGTCTCCTCGAAGAGGGACTCGATGTCTTCCGGCCGGGACACATCGGCGCGGATGGCTGCGGCCTGCCCGCCTTCGGTCCGGATCGACTCTGCCACCTCTTCGGCGCGGGCCCGGGAGGCGGCATAGTTCACCGCGACGTCATAGCCCCGCCTGCCGGCCAGGCGGGCGATCTCCGCACCGATCCCGCGACTGCCGCCGGTGACGATCATGACCGGTCGTGACATCGATGGTCTCCGCTCAGACCGGTTCGCGGCGCAGCGACTGCGCCATGCAGTGAACACCGCCGCCGCCGCGGGTGAAGCAGTCGACGTCGGGGTCATAGACGGTAAAGCCGAGGGCCTTCAGACGGGCCACGAGATCCCTGGCATGGGCCGGCGCAATGACCCGGTCGTTGCCCAGGGAGACCACGTTGCAGGCCAGCGCCATGGTGTCGGGGTAGTTCACCGGCACGATCTCGATCCCCTTCGCCTTCAGCCAGTCGACGGTGTCCGGTTCGGTCGTGTCGAGACAGACCGCGCAGAGTTTCTCGGCCAGCATGCAGACCATGAGATCGATGTGGACGTAGTGTTCGGCGATCGGTGTCACGCGGACTTCCCAGCCCTCCTTCTCGAACCACTGTCTCACCTGGTGAGCCGACTGCTCCTGGGTGCGTTCGCCGCACCAGCCAATGAGGACGCAACCCGGCTCGATGATGTCGAAGTCACCGCCCTCGAAGGATCCCGCCGTGACCATGTCGAAGATCGGAATGCCGTTGTCGACGTAGAAGCGGATGACCGGTCCGTATTCGCCACGCCGCCACCACTGGGCCATCTGGGTGACCACGGCGCCGTAGGGCGTCATGAAGGAGGAATCCCTGGCGAAGACCTGGTAGGGAAGGTCGCCGTCGGCTTCCAGCCAGTGCACGTTCACACCTGCTTCCTCGTAGGCATCGACCATCTCGCGGTGCTGTCTCATGGCCAGCTGCGAATCGAATTGATCCCCTCGCTTGAGAGTAGCTCTGGAAATGGAGCTCGTCGGGAGCCAGTGGAAGTTGTCGGCCGGCCCGAGCAGGACGTCGGTGAGGACACCGTATTCGGAATTGCATCCCCAGTCGGTGAGTTGAGGAGTGTCGCCTTCCGGCTGGCGGCAGCGAAGTGGATTGGAGGCCATGGCGGTTTCCCGTTCCCGTGCGTCGTGCGGGAGGCTACCATCGCCGTTTCGTGCGCTTCAAGGAGATCAACCATGGCAAGCGGCAACCTTTCCCGGGGCCAGGCGCTGATGCAGCTGGTGCGGGCCTACGGGATCGAGACGGTCTTCGGCATGCCGGGAGTCCATACCCTGGAGTACTATCGCGGCATCGTCGATTCCGGCATGCATCACGTGCTGTTCCGTCACGAACAGGGCGGCGGCTTCATGGCTGACGGCCACGCGAGGATTTCCGGCAAGCCAGCGCTTTGTTGCGTCATCACCGGTCCCGGGGTGACCAACATCGCCACCGCCGTGGGCAACGCCTATGCCGACAGCCAGCCCATGCTGGTGATTGCCAGCACCAACGGATCTGCCGACCTTGGCGCCGGCCGCGGCCGCCTCCACGAAATATCAGATCAATTGGCAACCATCCGGCCGTTGACCGCCAATGCACAGACCATTCTCGACGGCCGCCAGATCCCGGGCGCCGTGCATCGCGCCTTCTCCACCTTCGCCTCCGGCCGACCCCGGCCCTGCTACATCGAGCTTCCCATCGACAAGATCGCCGAAACGGCGGAATTCGCCGTCAGGACCTCGCCCATCACCGGTCCCCTCGCCCCCAACCCTGCCGCGGTCGAGAAGGCCGCCGCCATCGCATCGGGCGCCCGGCAACCGGTCATCATCGCCGGTGGCGGAACGATCGACCACGGCGGACCCCTGCGGGCTCTCGCCGAACGGCTTGGCGCCGCCGTGTTCCTCACCATCGCCGGCAAGGGCGCCCTGCCCGATTCCCATCCCCTCAACTGCGGCGCCTGCCTCTCGTCGCCGCTGGCCCATACGCTCATCGAAGACGCCGATGTCGTCATTGCCGTCGGCACCGAACTCGCCGAGACCGACATCTGGAAGGAACCCGACTTTCTCGACATCACGGGTCGGCTCATCCGCATCGATGTCGATGCCGCCAGTCTCGCCCGGGACTACACGCCCGATGCCGCACTGCTGGGAGACGCCGGGCTGACCATGACCATGCTGGCCGAAGCCCTGCCCGCGGCTCGGGGACAGCCGGGCTTCACCGGTTCCGGAGCCATCGCGGACCTCCGCCGGAAGTTCATGGAGCACCTGCTCGCTAGCCCGGGCGCGTCGCGGTTCACGGCCGTGCTCGACGCCATGCGCGCTGCCATTCCCGACGACGGCTGGCTGATTACCGATGCCACCCAGATCGCCTACTTCGCCAACGAGTACTGGCCCACCTCCAGGCCGCGCACCTACACCCATCCCAACGGCTACTGCACGCTCGGTTCGGCGATGCCTTCGGCCATCGGCGCCAGGCTCGGTTCACCCGAGCGCCCTGGCGTGGCTCTTGCCGGCGATGCCGGGTTCCTCTTCACGGCAAGCGAACTCGCGACCGCCGTCAACGAAAAGGTCGGCCTGCCGATCGTGCTGTGGAACAACGACGGCCTCGGCCAGATTCGCGATGACATGATCGAGCGCGATATCGGACCTCTTGGAGTCACACCGGGACGCAACCCCGACTTCCCGGCCCTGGCAAACGCCTTCGGGGCACGATCGGCACGACCCGGGTCCCTCTCGGAACTCACCGGAGTCATCAGGGAGGCCTTCGACGCCGACGGCCCCACTCTCATCGAAGTGCGAGAGGACGCCGGTTTCCTCGACTGACCGGGATTCAGGTGGCGTAGTCGCTCTGCGTGTTGTCGAGGGACCGGCGAATGGCCTGCCAGGCGAGATCGTCGACCAGGAACTCCGGGTCAACACCTGCGGCCGCGGTGCGCTCCACGACTTCGGCGTCGGGAATGATGGCCTCCTGGCCCGATGACAGGACATCGACCTGGACCTTGCACGCCACCTCCAGGTTGTAGAGGTGGGTGAAGGCGAAGGACGGCGTCGGCCCGCACACGAGAAGCCCGTGGTTTTCCAGGATCATGGCATTGTTGTCACCGAGATCGGCCACCAGGCGATCGCATTCTTCCTGCCCCGCCGTCTGGAGATCCCAAGGGTGATATGACAGACGGCCATGGAAGAACATGGCCTGCTGGGTCAGCGGCAGGAGGCCGCACTTCATGCACGCCACCGCCATGCCCGCGCGGGAGTGCGTGTGCAGGACCCAGTTGGCATCCCCGCGCGCCTTGAGGATCGCATGGTGGATGGCATGCCCGGCCTCGTTCACTGGCCACTCGCCACGCACCAGTTTGCCGTCGTAGTCGACGACGATCAGGCTGGACGCCGTGATCTCCTCGAAGAGAAGTCCGTAAGGATTGATGAGATAGTGACCGGGTTCGTCCGGGAGGCGCGCCGAAATGTGGGTGTAGATGAGATCGGTCCAGCCGTAGCGGACGAACGCCCTGTAGAGCGCGGCGAGATCACAGCGAATCTCCCACTCTCTGGTCCCGGTTCTCTCAGGATGAATTCTGGACACAACGGCCATGGCAGGTCCTCCCCGAAGTCAACGGCATGCAACCACCCGGCACAGGGTCCGGACGGCGATGATCACTTTCCACCAAGTCTCCTCCGTCTGCAAGGTGCGCCAAGTTGCGGGAGGCAGCTTGCCTCACTCTTCAAGGGAACCCACATGCCGTCGCCTTGGTAGCGGCCATCGCTTGCGCCGGCACCGTGGTTGCAAGGTCGCACGCGGCACAATCGTGTGCTTCGCCATCCGGAACCGGATCGACAGACCCGAAGGAGGTCCTCGGGGATTTCGCCAAGAACAGCTACCTCTTCCCTGGAACCTTTCGCGCTACGTTACCTGGACCTTCGCTGGCAGCGGACAAGAACGATTGAAATTGCAATCAAGCTTACAATTGGACTGCGCAACGATGGCTTCACTCCGAGTTCGCACTGTCTTTCGCCTTTTTGGACACAAACTCCAACTCCGCTGGCTTGACGTCTGCACCCATTCAAGTTGCGCAGATGCCGGCCAAATGCTCCACCATAACTTCACTGCACCTGACTGACGGCATCGATTTTGCAATTCCTGACACAGGATATCCATTGACATACCGGCCTTTTTGCAAACAAGCGGAGCCCTGAAGTTGTTGACATACGCCCCACGTATACAAGCACCTGGCTCTACATTGCATGCATTTGATGGACTATAGATTCCATCACAATTTTCTCCAGGCCCAATGTGCAAAGGCTGCGCCTGACTGTAGGCTTCTTCAGCACGACGACATCAGTCTGCCGGGGCCTCCTCCCTCCTTGTGTTCACCCATGACCAGAGCGAGATGACCGTCCACGAGATGCCCGCTCAGCCAATAGACGACAGGTGTCCTGGAGCCTGCCCTGCAAATCGGCATACAACTTGCCTAACCTCCCGCAATGACCGGCACCATGACTACAGCACAAGTTTTTCTCCGTATTCAGAATGCCTCCGGCGAACGATGGAATCAGCAGTCTGAACTACGCAACCGCTGTTCCAGGTAATACAACACCTCTCCTTCTGGCAGATCGTACTTGCCCTCCATTCGACCAAAAAGCCTGTCAATGCCCTGCATGGTTTCATCTTCTTCATATAAATCAATGATATCGTTTGTTATTTGTATTGCACCATTGTACTTGTCCTCCGTCTCCACGTCATAAATGTTGGCTTCCATACGTTCCTTCATCTCGTATGCACGATCCCAGACCGTATTGAAGCCGTCAGAATACCCTGCTGTCCATACCAACTGAAGAAAGTCATCAAGGCAGGATGTCGATATCTCAATTTTATCTTGCGCTCTGGAATGGTGCGTAAACGCAAGAAAGGACGTCAAGATCAGCACACTGGCGAAGCTTTTCACTTTCATCTTGATTCTCCTTGCAATCTGCCCAAGTCCGACTCGTCAATTGCCGGTCGGCCGTTCAATAGTCCTCCATTTCGTAGGGAACTTCACAGGTCCACTCATCGTGCTCCTCATAGCAGTAACATCTGTCAACGCGGGCATCCGAGGCCGTTGATATCTCCAGACGGCTGATGAAATCCTGCGCGTTGTAACAGGCATCACTTCGCGTGCTGCCATACCCAAACGCCACTTCGTCATACGCGAAAGCGGGTACAATCCAGAAGAACGCCATGGGAGCGACAATTGAGAGGATCGTACGCCGGACGACGACGCCAATAGCGTGCATTGTGTTCCTCCATGTCAGTGTATCCCAAGGGTACATTCGGCAGCAGACACGTCAACCCGGACGCCCGGAAGACTGTGGTGGTCCCATCCGTTGGTTTCCTGTGCAGTATGGCCAGACGCTTTTTTCTGGCGGCTGTGAACTCCGCCCAGACGTAGGCGACGGACGTGCTGGGATGGTATGAAGTGATCGGAACGGCCACACATGTCGATGTGAGGTAACAATGAGAGGGCGGCGCCTCTCCAAGTCTAAGTTCATGTCCGGAATGCAGTGCCATCTGCGGCTCTGGTACGAGGTTCACCGGCCCAAACTGCGGCCGGAGCCCGATGAAGTCCTGCGGGCCGTGTTCGAGACCGGTCACGAGGTCGGCCGCATGGCGTGCCGGCTCTTCCCCGGCGGCCATGATGTCCGTCACGACCACCGGCATGTCCCCGAGGCGCTCAAGGAAACGCGCAGGGTCATCAAGGCGGGATCCGCGCCGGCGCTCTTCGAGGCCGCGTTCGAGCACCAGGGGGTGCTGGTCCGCGCCGACGTGATCGAACGGCTTCCCGGCGGAGGATGGCGCCTGATAGAGGTCAAGTCGGCGACCCGGCTGAAGGATGCCTTCGTGCGCGATGCGGCCGTCCAGCTCTGGGTGTTGCAGGGCGCCGGACTGGACGTGCGCGATGTCGGGGTGCTCACACTCGACCGAGACTACGTCCATGACGGCGTGACGCTCGACCTCGACGCCCTGTTCAGGCTTCACCCGGTCTTCGACGAGGCCAACGGGTATCGCGACACCGTGGGCGCGGAAGTCCGGGAGATGCAGCGCATGCTTTCCAGACGGAGGGCGCCGGACATCGCCCCGGGCGGTCACTGTTTCGAGCCCTATGAATGCCCCTACTACGCCCATTGCACCCGGGATGCGGTGCTGCCGGATCACGGCATCGACGAGCTTCCGAGGCTCGACTCGGGCCGCCGCGAGGAACTCGTGACGGCAGGGATCGCGGAAATTCGCGATGTTCCGAGGGATTTCCCGCTGACCGGGCTCCAGGGCATCGTCCGACAGGCCATTCGCGACGGTCGTGCAGCACTGCATGGCGACATCGCCGGCGCGCTAGCGGACCTCAGGCCGCCGGTGCGCTATCTCGACTTCGAAACTTTCGCTCCCGCCATCCCGCGCTTTGCCGGTACCCGACCCTTCGACGCGGTGCCGTTCCTGTTCTCCCTTCATACCGAAGGCGAGGGCGCGCCGCTCGCCCACATGGACTACCTGCATGAGAGAAAGGACGATCCACGCCCGGAAATCGCGGACCGTCTGATCGAAGCCCTGGGACGGGATGGGAGCATCTGTACCTATTCGGCTTACGAAAGGCGGGTGCTTCGCGAGCTTGGCCACGCCTTGCCGGACCGGGCCGGAGAGCTTCGTGCCATCGAGGCACGGCTGTTCGACTTGCTCCCGGTGGTGCGCGATGGCTACTACCACCCGGAGTTCCGCGGCTCGTTCTCCATCAAGAGCGTCCTTCCGGTGCTGGCGGCCGGGACAGGTTACGGTGACCTGGCGATCTCGGACGGACGGACTGCGGCCGTCCGCTATGCCGCGGCGCTCGCGAGTGCCGATCCGGAGGAACGCAAGCGCACGTTCACGGACCTGCGTGCCTATTGCGACCGGGATACGCTGGCCCTGGTGAAACTGCGCAAGGCACTGGCCAACTTGGGGCGCGATTCCGGGAACTGAAGAACGACGCGTCACACAGAACCATTCCACCTGCAGTTGCCGACCGAGACCTTCCACGCAAGCCTGAACGGGAGCCGGTCGTTGATCGGAAGTCGGCGGCTCGGGCTGGACCGCAATAGCCGTTGCCTCCAATCATCCGAAGACGATGATCCTCACGGTGGTACCTGGCTTCAGGGAGCAACGGAGTGGCATTTACGTTACGTGTTGCACTTGTGGCGTTTATGGCTCACACTCACTCCAACGAAGGAGAGCCCGGAATGGCAACAAGAGCCGCTGCCGGGATGCCGCTCGGCATTCCGAGCGAACGCGATGCGGCGCTCGCCGACAGGGCGGGCAGAGCGCTTGACACGCTGATCGAGGGAACTCGGCCGGTATCGGCACGCTTCGGAGACGAAACTGTGGATCTCCCGGCGCCGGCGCTACGGCTTCTCCGGGAGATTCTCGACCGGATGGCGCATGGCAAGGGCGTCGCCCTGACGTCGCTCCACGCCGAACTCACCACGCGGCAGGCAGCCGAGTTGCTGCAGGTGTCGCGAACGCATCTCGTCCAGCTGCTCGACGAAGGACGGATCCCCTGCCGGAAGGTCGGATCGCACCGCCGCGTCCGTACCGAAGACATTCTTGCATGGCGTCACGAAACCGTGTTCCGCCGCCGTGAGGCACTCGACGGTCTGACCGCGCGCGACCAGAAACTCGGCCTGCAATAGGCAATGGCCGGTCCGACGGCCTTGCTCGACGCCAATGTGCTCTATCCTGCTGGTCTTCGCGACCTGCTCTTGCGCCTTGCTGATCGGTATCTCTTTGCTCCTCTCTGGAGCGCCGATATCCATGCCGAGTGGATGCGCAGCCTTCTGGCGGGCCGTCCCGATATCGACGCCAGCGTACTGGACAGGCCTCGTGAGGTTATGGATGACCATTTTCCCGATGCTCTCGTGGACGGATACGAGGACATTGCCGCCGGACTCGACCTGCCGGACCCCGACGACCACCATGTGCTGGCGGCGGCAATCCACGGCAGGGCAAATGTGATCGTGACCCGCAATCTTCGGGACTTTCCGGCCGACTAACTTGCGCCCCATGCGCTTGCGGCGCAGCACCCTGATGCCTTCATCGCCCACCTGTTCGCAACCGACCCCGGGACCGTACTCGCCGCCGTTCGCGGACACCGCGCGGCTCTGCGCCATCCACCTCGGTCGGTGAGCAACCATCTCGCCGCCCTCGAACGCCTCGGTCCGAACCAAACGGTATCCTTGTTGCGCAGGCACGAAACCGCAATCTGACCGGCTCCGCGGTCCTCATGGAGGCCGGCTCGCCTTTCCATCACCTGGCGGCACGATGTCACCTGCCGGGGCCGCACAGTCGAGCAAGGAGACGGGACGCTGTGCCAGTCGGGCAATCTGGCAGCAGGAGCCCGAAGTGGGCGTGCGCAAGTCCGGGTTCGAGCGCGCCACAGGTCCGGGAACTCGCTCGGTCCCTCGTCGGCGAACATCACCGGCGTGGTGCCGGTTGTCGACACTGCCGGTCCTGTGGTGCCACAATCGACGTGTCAGCAAGAGGACCGGAACCCGATGCCGCGAGATCCGCACTATGACGTCCTGTTCGAGCCCGTCGCCATCGGACCCGTGACAGCGAGGAACCGCTTCTACCAGGTGCCCCACTGCAATGGCATGGGACGCGCCCATCCCACTGCGATGGCGGTCATGCGCGGCATCAAGGCGGAGGGCGGCTGGGCCGTGGTGTGCACGGAACAGTGCGACATCCACGTGACCACCGACACGGAACGGGAGATCCGGCTGTGGGACGACCGGGACATCCCCTATCTCGCGCGCATGGCCGACCAGGTCCACGAGCACGGGGCCCTGGCCGGACTTGAGCTGACTCACATGGGTTACTACACCTCGAACTACATCGGCCGGGAGATTCCGATGGCGCCCACGGCGAGACCGGTCCACGGCATCGACCCGTTCCATGCGCGAACCATGGACAGGACCGATATCGCCGACTACCGGCGATGGCACCGCAATGCTGCGTTGCGCGGCAAGCAGGCCGGTTTCGACATCGTCTATGTCTATGCCGGACACAGCCTTTCGCTGTGCATGCATTTCCTGTCGGCGCGCCACAACCAGCGCACGGACGAGTACGGCGGGCCCATCGAGAACAGGGCTCGCCTGCTGCGCGAGGTCATCGAGGACACCAAGGATGCCGTCGGAGACACGTGCGGAGTCGCGGTGCGCCTTGCCGTCAACGAACTTGTCGGGCCGAAGGGCATCACGCCTGAAGAGGACGGCCGTGCCGTGATCGAGATGCTCGGCGAACTGCCGGACCTGTGGGATGTCAACGTCAGCGAATGGGAGAACGACAGCGAGACCTCGAGATTCGCGGACGAGGGGTTCCAGGAGGAGCACATCTCCTTCGTCAAGTCCCTGACCAGCAAGCCGGTTGTGGGGGTCGGGCGCTACACCAGCCCGGACCGCATGGTCTCCCTGGTGAAGAACGGTGTGCTCGACATGATCGGCGCCGCCCGCCCGTCCATCGCCGACCCCTTCCTGCCGAAAAAGATCGAGGAAGGGCGGCCCGAGGACATCCGCGAATGCATCGGCTGCAACATGTGTGTCGGCGTCTCCAACCAGCCGACCTATCTCAGGTGCACTCAGAACCCGACCCAGGGCGAGGAATGGCGCCGGGGATGGCATCCCGAAGTGATGCCTCCGCGGGAAACCGACGAGCGTGTTCTCGTGGTCGGAGCCGGCCCGGCCGGGCTCGAGGCGGCGCGGGGACTGGGTCAGCGTGGCTACGAGGTCATGCTTGCCGAAGCCGGCCGCGAGACGGGAGGGCGGGTCGCCAAGGAGTGCCGCCTGCCCGGTCTCGCCGCCTGGGCCCGCGTGCGCGACTGGCGCATGACCCAGCTCCACAAGTTGCCCAACGTCGAGATCTACATGGATTCGGCAATGACCGCCGACAGTGTGCGCGAGACGGGCGCCAGCCTCGTCGCCGTGGCCACCGGCTCCCGGTGGCGACGTGATGGCAGCGGACGCTACCACGACTTTCCCCTGGCCTGCGGATCGGCGAACATTTTCACCCCCGATGACATCATGGATGGCGCCACGCTCGAGGGGCCCGTCGTCGTGTTTGACGACGATCACTACTACATGGGTGGCGTGATCGCCGAGAAGCTGGTGCAGGAGGGCCATACGGTCAGTATCGTCACGCCGGAAAGTGCGGTATCGGCGTGGACCGCCTACACGCTTGAGTACGAGCGCATCCAGGCCCGCATGCGCACGCTCGGTATCGAGCGGCATCTCGGCTTCGCCGTGAAGACTATCGAATGGAGCAGAGTCGAGGTCGAGGATGTCTACACAGGCGCGTGCCAGTGGCTCGCCTGCCGCAGCCTCGTCATGGTGACAGCCCAGGATCCGGTGGACGATCTCTACCACGCGCTCACGGCTGATGAGGCAGCCAACCGGGAGGCTGGCATCCGTCGCGTGTCACGCATTGGCGACTGCTATGGCCCGGGGCCGATCGCGGCCGCGGTCTTTGGCGGATACCGTTATGCCCGCGAACTCGGTGAAGCGATCGGCGACGATGTTCCCTGGAAACACGAGATCGTCGAACTCGCTCCCGTCATCTGAGGTCCCGGCATTCACTCGGCTGCCTCGACCAGACGCATCTCAAGCGGATCGCCGGACTTCACCAGGACATCGAGGCGCACGGTGGCGCGGCTGAACATCGTGTAAAGAAGGTGCTGAAGGTGGTCCTCGTCGTCACCGCCGCTCTCGATGTCGATGGCGATGATTGCCGGTGCCTGCTGCCCCTTGTACCGGTAGATGCTCTCGAGAAGGACTTGCCCCGGGGTGAAAATCTGGTTTCCTAGCAGGTCGTAATCGCCGGAGAAGCGCTTGAGCGTGTGGTTGCCGACCCTGGAATGATCCGCAAGACAGGCATGACGGATGCCCTTCATCGACAGGATGACGATATCCTCGGGTCTGAACCTCTTCGCCAGCAGCCGCGACACCGTACGCGAGACCAGCTTCACCTGGTGAGAGGCATCCTCATAGGCTTCGACACTCACATCGAGGCCAGGCAACCCATTGGCCTGTTCGAAATCGAAGGGAAGTACCCTGTCGATGAACCGTGCAATGGTTCCCGGGGACCGGTAGTTGGAACGGATCTTGAAACCGACGAAGCCCTCGAGTGTGACCGGCTCGTTCCTTCGAATGCCCTGATCGGGATCCTCGAGCCAGAGGATATCAGCGTCATCCCGGGCGAACAGCCGGAGAATATCGTACCAATCAGGCTCGAAGTCCTGGCCCTCGTCGACGATGAGGGTATCGAACGTCCACGCATCCGGGACCGGCGCCGCCACGACCTGATCCTGGACGTGTGACCAGAACGCGTCATAGTCATTCCGGTGACGGAAATCCGGCGCCTTGCCGATATCCTCGAGGAAGCGGTGACACAGGCCATACCATGTCTCAACCAGTCCGCTACCATCGACCGAGGCCCTGATCCGCTCCTTGAGTTGGCGATTGAAGCAGACCAGCAACGGTTTGCGTGACCGCTCGACCGCACACTGGAAGAAGTGCGTGGCCATCACCGTCTTTCCGCATCCTGCCGCTCCCCTGACACGCAGCCGCAAAGGTGCCATCTCGATACCGGACAGCAGCTGCGAAAGTTGCCCGCTCAACCGCGCGAACCGCTGCTCGCCTTGGCGAACGCGGGCGTGAATGTCGGGGTAAATCTCGAAGGACTGACGAAGAAAGGCCTCGATGGTTGCCCGTCTCTCCGGTTCATCCTCTTCGCCGTCCAGAAGATCGTGGATCCTGCTGACCAGAAGCTGGTCGCCCGCGGCATCGACGATGCGAGACGCGTCGAGACCGACGGCATTGACGGATCGCACGCGATGGTCCGGACAATAGACAAGATAGTCGGTCACAAGAGCGGGTTCGCGCCTGTGCACCCTGCGGAACTTGCGCTTGATGTTGTCGACCGAGCGCCGCACCTGGAAAACCGGGTCGGAGGCGCCATCGCGGTACCGCTTGACAAGCCCGCCGGCTGTCTCGTCCAGGGAACCGTTCTTTTGTTCGATGACGAGAATCTTGCCGGCGCGGTTGACGATGATGAAGTCGGCTTCGCCCCAGGATGTTCGATCATCGGTCTCACGCGTCCAGTGGACGGAGTGGAAGACGGTCAGGTCCGGACCGAGGTCGCGCCGCAGACGCTCCAGCGTCGCCAGTTCCGGAGCATGTCCGCCGGCCAGGGCCAGACGGTCCACATCCCAGGGAACGATTCGCGCCATGGTGTCACGCGGCGGTTGACGCCTTCTTCTCCCACGTCCCCCGAGGCGTCTGCTGCCAGTAGTTCAGGACGTGTCCGGCGTCGCGGCGCGCCTTCCAGCGCTGGCGGGCCGCTGCGACGGCCTCGTCATCGTGTCCGTCAAACATGTCGACAACGCGCTCGAAGGCGTTGATATCGGCGCAGTCGGCGCGGTCGACCAGCACCAGAAGGCTGGCGCCATTCGGGTTGTCGTCGGCATCGGCAATCCAGACGGGTTGATGTTCCACGTCCCGGGCCTGCCCGACGCAACCATGGGGCAGGAAACTCTCGTTCCTGTAGGTCCACAGGACACCGTCGAGGTGGCTGGCCCGTTCACGCGAGACCGTCATCACGACGGCCCGCATGTCTTTCTCCAGGGCTTTCTCCAGAAGCTGGGGGAGTGCGGCCTCGAGAGGGGACGAGAGCAGGTGATAGAAGTCGACCCGGGTCATGCTTCCCTGGTGTCTGCGACGAAGCGGTCGAGCAGACGGACGCCGAATCCGGTCGCGCCCCGGGGTGCGAGGGTCTCGTCCGAATGGGCCCACGCCGTGCCGGCGATGTCGAGATGGGCCCAGGCGGTGTCGCCGACGAATCTCTGCAAGAGCACCGCCCCGGCGGTGGACCCCGCCTCGCGCTTCTTGCCGACATTCTTCATGTCGGCAATGTCGGAGTTGATGTCCTCGCTGTACCGCTCGCCGAGCGGCATGCGCCAAAGTTCCTCACCGGTCGCCTGGCCCGCGGCCTCAAGGGTCCGGGCGAGATCGTCATCGTTGCTGAACAATCCTGCCCTGTAGGTGCCGAGGGCAATGATGATGGCGCCGGTCAGTGTCGCCAGGTCGATCACCTGGTCCGGCTTGATGTTCTGCACGGTCCAGTAGAGAGCATCGGCAAGGACGAGACGCCCCTCGGCGTCGGTATTGATCACCTCTATGGTCTGGCCCGACATGGTCTTCACCACGTCGCCAGGACGCTGCGCGTTGTGAGACGGCATGTTCTCGACGCAGCCGATGACACCCGCAACGTTGGCGCGGGCCCCGCGCGAGGCCAGCGTGTGCATGAGTCCGGTGACACAGCCCGCCCCGGCCATGTCAAACTTCATGTCTTCCATCCCGGCGCCGGGCTTGAGCGAAATGCCGCCGGTGTCGAAACACACGCCCTTGCCAACCACGGCAAGCCAGGGATCATCGTCGCCGGCTCCCTTCCATCTCATGACGACCAGCTGGCTCTCGCGCTCGCTGCCCTGGCCGACACCGAGGAGTGCTCCCATGCCGAGTTCCGCCATCTCGGCCTCGCCGAGAACTTCGACACTGACGCCACGATCACGCAACGCCGTGGCACGGCGGGCAAATTCCTCGGGATGAAGCGTGTTGGCAGGCTCGCTCACCAGATCCCGGGTCAGGAAGACACCGTCGGCCACGCACTTCAAGCGCGCCGCCTTTTCCTCACTCGCCGCCACCTCCTGCGTGACCAGGGTGACCCTGTCGACCGTCGGCCTGGCATCCTCCTTCACCACCGTGCGATAGCTGTCGAAGCGATAGCTGCGCAACATCATGCCGTGAACGAATTCGCAGACGTCCAGGGGATGTCCTGTCGGAATGGCAACGTTTCGCGCGCCCAGCCTGTCGAGATGGCGGTAGGTGCCGCCACCAAGATTCTGGCGATCCAGCGGGGTAAATGTCGTGTAGTCACCGGTGCCGACCACGACGATGTGGCTGGCATCCATGGTCTCCGGAGCGACGATGTCGAGGATCTGGCCCTTCTTTCCGGAAAACCGCGCCGAGACCTCCATGGCGCGACTTATGGCTCCACCGGCTGCACGGTCAATCGCTTCCGCCGAGGCGAAGAGCCGGCCGTCCTCCTCGGTAGCGACGACAATGGTATCGGTATCATCGGGAATGGACGGGGCAAATTCGACACGCATCACGAGGTTCCTCCGGTCATCCTGACTGACCTGACTGAGACTTGTCGTTGAATCAGGGGCTGTCCATGCAGCACATCGAGTCAACCCTATACCACGGCCAGAGAGACCTGCGGAAGATTGCCTTTGCGTGTAGTGGTGAGTGCAAGATTGTGCTGCCTGATCATGACGTCAGCGGCTTCCTGGGCCGTCGGTGAAACACCACCGCTGGCGTACCGCGAGCCGGCGAGATCGATTTCGGAGGCCGCTCTGCAGTTGCAGGCAGGTTGACTCGCGTTTGCGATCACCGGATCGTTTGCCGCGACAGGGGTAGCGGACTTCATGGACGGGAGGAATGGCCATGCGATTGTCGATCGGGATCACCGCGTTGTTGATGCTCTCGGCCAGTTCAGCCATGGCAGCGGAACAATGGGACCTGCCGATGGCGTATGCGGATTCGAACTATCACACGCAGAACGGCAAGCTGTTCGCCGAGGCCGTGGGCGTGTGTACCGGGGGCGAACTCGAGATCGTCGTTCACGGCGGCGGTTCGCTCTTCAAGGGCAATGAGATCAAGCGGGCCGTGCAGACCGGCCAGGCGCCCATTGGCGAACGTTTGTTGAGCGCCCACCAGAACGAGAATCCGCTGTTCGGGTTCGATTCGGTTCCATTCCTCGCCTCCTCGTTCGAGGCATCCGATCGGCTGTGGAAGGCTGCCAGGGACAGGCTTGCGGAGGTGCTCTCCGAGCAAAACCTGGTCCTGCTCTACGCGGTACCGTGGCCGCCGCAGGGTCTCTATTTCAACCGGGAAGTCACCGGCATCCCTGACATGGCCGGGACCAAGTTCCGGACGTACAACGCCGCGACCTCGAAGCTGGCCGAACTGGCAGGCATGGTGCCGGTACAGATCGAAGCGGCCGAACTCACCCAGGCGCTGGCAACCGGAGTGGCGGAAGCTTTCGTCTCGTCGGCCGCGACCGGTTACGACCGGAAGGTCTGGGAACACTTGAGTCATTTCTACGATGTCCAGGGCTGGTTGCCGCGCAACTACATGATCGCGAACCAGGACGCGTTCGATGCCCTGGATGACCACGCCCGGAACTGCTTGCGTGCCGCTGCGCTGCTGGCGGAAGTGGCCGGCACCACCAGGGCGCGAGAGCTGACCGACTGGTATCGTGCGCAACTCGCGGCCAACGGCATGATTGTCCGTGTTCCCAGTGAGCAACTCGCCGCCGATCTCGCCGACATCGGCGCCAAGATGTCCGCCGAATGGTCGGCGCTGGCCGGACCGGATGCGGCCGCGATCCTCGAGGCTTTCGAAACCGATTAGCGGGCGTTCCAGCGTAATCGCGCCCAAGCGGCGGCAAGGCAGATGACGGCACCGGATCCGGGCTCCGTCGCCCGGGTCCTTCGTGCCTTGCGGCGCGTCCTGGACGGTCTCTATCTGGCTGGCGGACTGGCGGGGGCCGCGTTCCTGGTCGCGATCCTGGTGCTGGTCGTGGTGCAGATGGCTGCACGCTGGACAGGCCATGTGTTTCCCGGTGGACCCGACTACGCCGGATACGCAATGGCCGGCGCATCCTTCTTCGCGCTGGCCCATGCCCTCAACCGAGGCGCTCATATCCGCGTGACACTGGTGCTGAACGCCCTGGGACGATGGCGGCATCTGGCGGAAATCTGGTGCTACGGTGTTGCCGCCGTCACCGCCGTTTTCTTTGCCCGCTACGCCGTCAAGACCAACATCTGGTCATATCGGCTGAACGACGTGAGTCAGGGACAGGACGCGACCCCGCTCTGGATCCCCCAGATCGCCATGTCGGCAGGCGCCTGCCTGTTTGCCCTGGCACTTGCGGACCAGTTCGTCCGCGTGCTTCTCACCCGACACGGCGGCGTCGAGGACCCCGAACCCGCCGACCACGGCGGCTGACCCTCTTGTTCGCCTCGGACCTTCCACGCCGACTTGCCGTCGTTGCTGCCGGTGCGCTGCTGGCGGGCGGGGCCTGGGCGCTGCTGGCTGCAACGGGCGTGGACGACATCTGGCTGAAGGCAGCCATCTTCCTGGGTGTGCTGTTTTTCCTGCTGGGTTCCGGCATCTGGATCGGGTTGGCGTTGATGGGCGTTGCCTACGTCGGCATGGCGGCCTTCACCGGCCGGCCGGCCGGCGATGCGATGATCACCACGATCTGGACATCGTCGTCGAGCTGGACGCTCACCGCGCTGCCACTCTTTATCTGGATGGGAGAAATCCTGTTCCGCACGCGTCTCAGCGAGGACATGTTCAAGGGCCTGGCCCCCTGGATGGCGCGGCTTCCCGGCGGCCTGCTGCACACAAACGTCGTGGGCTGCACCATCTTTGCCGCAGTATCAGGATCATCGGCGGCAACTCTGATGACGGTCGGCAAGATGTCGCTGCCGGAACTGAGGCGCCGCCACTATCCGGAGTTCATGACCATCGGCAGCCTGGCCGGCTCGGCCACACTGGGGCTGATGATTCCACCCTCGCTGACGCTGATCGTCTACGGGGTCACCATCAATGAATCGATCTCCAAGCTCTTCATCGCGGGCATCGTGCCTGGCCTCGTGCTGGCGGCGATGTTCATGGGCTACATCGCGGCCTGGCACCTCTTGCGCCGGGACCAGCGTCCGGACCCTGAACCGAAGGTGGGGTTGGCGGAGAAGGTGAGAAAGGCCCGCTTCCTGATCCCCGTCGCCGGCCTGGTCCTGTCGGTGATCGGCTCGATGTATCTGGGGCTGGCCACCCCGACCGAGGCGGCTGCGATCGGGGTCGTCGGCGCCCTCGCGCTCGCGGCGGCACAGGGAAGCCTCAACTGGACCACGTTTGCCCGAAGTCTCATGGGGGCGGTGCGTACTTCGGCAATGGTCGCCTTCATCCTGATGGGCGCGGCGTTCCTGTCGCTCAGCATGGGATTCACAGGCCTGCCGCGGGCACTGGCCGGATGGCTCGCCTCGCACGAGTTCTCGGTGTACACGCTGATCGCGGCGCTGACGGTCTTCTACATCGTGATCGGGTGCTTCCTGGACGGCATTTCGGCGGTGGTGCTGACCATGGCAGTGGTCGAGCCGATGGTGAACATCCCGGCGTTCCAGGAGGTCGGATTCTCGATGATCTGGTTCGGCATCTTCGTCACCGTGGTGATCGAGATGGCCCAGATCACACCCCCGATCGGTTTCAACCTCTTCGTGCTCCAGAGCATGACCGACCATCACATGGGTTACATCGCCAAGACCGCCCTGCCCATGTTCCTGATCATGGTCTTGATGGTGATCGTGCTGGTGGCGTGGCCCGAACTGGCCACCTGGCTGCCGGAGACCACCCGCCAAGGCCCCAGAGGATAGCGGCCGGGCGATAGCCCGACACCGGTCATGACGATCAGCCGGACACCCCGGGAGCGCGGCCTACGCGACGGACCGTGCGGCCAAACCCGCCGGGGCGGCATCACCTCAGGAGGTTCCGCCGCGGTTCGCAGACTGTCTCGACACGGACGCGGCGAGCGCTGCCGCCCATGCGTCGCACGAGCCAACTGCCGGTCGCGCAACAGCCTTCATCGCCCGGTGGCCAGGGTGGTGGGAAGATGCGAAGGGGATGCTCGTGGAGTGCGGGTCAGGAGTCTCTGTTGCGGTCCCGGCGGGATCTGGCAAGCCGCTTTGCGACCTGTCGCCTTTCCCACTCGTCGCCGAACAGATTGACGATTTCAAACACGCTGAGGCCGTGGACGGCGACGCCGATGCCCCAGCCGAATGCCGCCCAGAGAAACCAGAGATAGTCCGAGTTGGTGAAGAGGTTGATCACCGCGAGACCGGCGATCACGATGACGTACTGGACGGCGTGGATGTAGAAGCCCCGGATGTCACGGACATACTCCATGGCATTCTGTTCCTCTTCGGAAAGGTCCGGGATGTCGGCTGCGGTGGTCATGTCCCGCTCCCTGCGCAAGGTGGAAAAGTCGGTGTCCAGAACAGCGGCAAGGCACTTGAGGGTCTCGGCGCTCGGAGTCGCGCCACGCTCTATGCGTTGCAGGGTGCGTACGCTGACACCCGCCATCGATGCGAGTTGCTCCTGGGAGAACCCCCGTTCGAGGCGCAGCTTGCGGACGATCATCGGTGTCACTCCCGCAGTTCAGGCAAGCTGACATGACTCCGATCACCGATGGATACCACGACAGGAACCCGACATTTCCGCGACAGCAGAGGACGTGAAAGGGTCAGCATCGAGCGGGAGCGACCCTTGAGGCAGCGGCTTCGTGACCCGCAGCGAAGGAGTTGTTGGTCACGTCCGGATTGCGGTTGACCAGGGAGCGCCCGTAGATCGGATGGGTCATGGAGCGAACTTCGTGCTCGATACGAAACAGGGGTTCGCCCGTTCCGGGATCGGCGATGTCGAGAAAGCGGTATTGCCACCTGTTGCTTTCCTCGGAAACGAGACCCCGCTTGTCCAGCCAGCGGTGCGGGCCGGAAAAGTCGGCCACGTAGATCGCAATATGGTGGCCGTCGTAGTCGGGCAGCGGCCCGGCAGACTCGACAAAGTGCAACTCCTGTCCGTGCCCGACCCGGGCATGGGCGACGCCCTCCTGGTCCACCCATGCGCCTGTCTTCCACACCTCGCGGTAGAAGGCTGCAACCGCTTGCGCCGTTCCCTCGGGCACATCGAAGGCCACGTAGGCCATGGCGAGCGCTCGTCCGTCTCTCGGCCCGTGTATGCGAATGTGATTGCCCCAGGGGCAGGTCGTGTCGACGTGACCGTTCTCCCGCTCGCAGGGCATGCCGGCAGCGGCAAGACGGGCTTCAAGCGCGCCGAGATCCGGCATCACAAGGCCTGTGCAACCGCGAAGGCGCTGCGGTTCGCCTGTCGGAAGATGGAACTGGCTCTGCCCGATGTTGACCCACATGTTGTCCGTTCCGGTCACCAGATAGGGATCGCGGGTGAGACCGAGTGCGGTGATGTAGAAGTCCGTCGCACGTGCCTGATCCGGCACGCAAAAGTTGACGTGCTCCAGCGCGACGATGTTGCCGACATCCTCGCCGGCGCGGTCGAATTTCGGCATGGCGCGGTGTCCTTTCCTGTCGGCTGCAGGTGCCAGCCTACACGTCGAAACCGGGCCAGGCGAGATGGGCGCGGCAACCTGGCATGGGGTTTTCGGCGCCTCGGGCTTCGGAGCGTCCCGAATCACGCGACACCCTTCTGCCTGGCTCCCCGCCGCATGCATGGTCCCTGATCCTGACGTTCGGCTGATAAGTTGCCGGAAGTCTTGTGCGGGGAGGTTACGGCACCTGACCCGTTGCGAGCCCGGGCCGGGCGGTCATTGCGACCCGGGGAATTCCGGCGACAAAGAACTTATGAGCAGCAGCACACCTCCCGATTGTGTCGAATGCCGTGCCCGTGTCGTTGACCGGCAGCTGCGACGGGTGGCGTGATGCAGGTGACTCGGTGCCGTTTCCCCTGTATATCGCAGGGGGAGGAAAGCAACGCACTATCCATGCCTATGGTCCGCAGGCATACGTCCTACATTCTTCTTCAGTTGGTGTTGACGACGATCACCATCGCTGCGGTGCTGGTAAGCGTGATCTGGCTCACCCAGTCCCTGAGGTTTCTTGACTTCATCATCAACCGCGGCCTCTCGGTCCTCGCTTTCCTTGAAATCACGCTGCTCCTGATGCCGTCGATCCTTCCGGTGACGTTGCCGGTCGGCGTGCTGTGCGCCGTGATCTACACCTTCAACCGGCTGACGGTCGACCGTGAACTGGTGGTCATGCGGTCCGCCGGGCTCGGCCCCTGGGAGATGGTCCGGTCCGTGATCATTCTCGGCGTTCTCGCAGCCGTTCTGGGCTGGGTGTTGACCCTGTGGCTGTCCCCTGCGGGATTCCGGGAGTTCAAGGATGAACAGGCGCACCTCCGAAGCGACTTCCATCACCTGCTCTTGCGCAAGGGCTCGTTCAACCAGCTCATTCCGGGGTTCACGGTCTATTATCGGGACGAGGACAGAGAGGGTCGTTTCCGCGGAATTCTCATCCACGACATCCGCGAGCCGGATCGCAAGGTCACCATGCTGGCGCAGTGGGGATCGTTGGTCGCAGAGGACGGAGGCCTGCAGCTGGTGCTGGCAAACGGTACGCGCCAGGAGATCTCCGGCTACGAGCGCTCCTTGCGCATGCTTTACTTCGACAGCTACGCCCTCGATCTCGGCCAGCTTTCAGGCACCCCCCCGTCACGCAACAGGGAGCCCAAGGAGCGATACCTCCATGAACTGGTCAGTGGACCGTTCACCGCCATCGACGACAGCAACCGGGGCGAGTTCCTGGCTGAGGCCCACAGGCGTCTGGTGCTGCCGCTGGCATCTCTCGTCATGGCGCTGATCAGCTTTGCCGCAATGACTGCAGGAGAATTCGACCGTCGCCACCAGTGGCCGAGGATTGTCAGCGGGCTCGGCCTCGGCCTGCTCTATCTTGGGGTCTCGTTCTCTCTCACCAGCCTTGTGGTCAAGAACACGCTCCTCATCGGACCTCTCTACGCGCTGCCTGTCATCGCTTTCTTGCTCGCCATCTGGGCGATGACGCAGCATCGTTTCACCGTGCCGTTCTCAACGTCCGGCGCGCTCAGGTCAGGCATGTAGCGTCATGAAGCTGTCGCTCGTCCTCTCGAAGTACATTGCCCGGCGATTCTTCATATCGGTCATGTTGGTTCTCGTCATCATGGTGACCGTCACCTTTCTTGTCGACATCGTGAATCTGGGTGGACGGGCTGCCTCGCGGGACAATGCAGATCTGGCCCTGGTGCTGGAGATGGCACTGCTGCGCATCCCCTACTTCATGGTGAAGATACTCCCGTTCTCGGTGCTGTTCGGCACCTTGCTGACCTATGTCTGGCTCACCAGAACCCACGAGCTGGTTGTCATGCGGGCCACGGGCGTGTCGGTGTGGCAGTTCCTGCTGCCGGCTCTCGCCATCACGATCGCCCTTGGGGTCGCCACCATCACCATCTTCAACCCTGTCGCGTCGGCCCTGATCTCCCGCTTCGAACAGCTAGAGAACCGCAATGTCAGAAGCCAGGCCAACGTTCTCGCAGTCGCGCCCGGCAACATGTGGATCAGGGAAGGCGACGACACCCGCCAGTCCGTGATTCATGCTCACGAAGTGTCGGCCAGCGGCACCGAACTCGAGGATGTCATCATCCTTGTGTTCGGCGAAAACGACCGGTTCATCGAGCGCTACGATGCGAAACGGGCCACCCTCGATGACCATCACTGGGAGATGGAGGAGGTCCTGATCAGCCGCCCCGACGAGCGCGCCGCGAGCGTCAGCGCACTCGAGATTCCAACAGAACTATCCCTCGATCGGCTGCAGGCTGCCTTTGCGTCGCCTGAGACCATCTCGTTCTGGGATCTTCCCGGATTCATCAAAACCATGGAAAATGCCGGTTTTTCTGCACTGCAACACCGCATTCACTGGCATGCCGTGCTCGCCCTGCCCCTGTTCCTGGCATCCATGGTGCTGGTGGCGGCAACCTTCGCCCTGCGCTTGACGCGCCAGGGCAACGTCGGCCTCTTCGTCGTCGCCGGACTGGGATTCGGGTTTATCGTCTACGTCGTATCGGATATCTTCATCGCCTACGGCATGTCAGGCAATCTTCCAATCCTGCTTGCCGTGTGGGGGCCTGTCGCCATTTTCACTTCGATCGGAAGCACCATGCTGCTCCATACGGAAGACGGATAGATGGTCCGATCGGCCGTTCTGGTGGCCGCCCTCGTATGTGCGTTCCTCGCCATCCAGGTGGCGGCGGACAATCACGATGCCGATCCGGCTGTCCTGCAGGCCGACGAGATCACACACGACAGTCAGACGGGAGTGACCACGGCCCTGGGTTCCGTGACCCTGATCACCAGAGGCTATGTTCTCGAGGCCGACAGTCTCGTCTATGACCGTCCCGGCGATCGCGTCATGGCATCCGGCGGTGTCGTTGTTGTCGACAGTCGGGGACAGACCCTTCATTCCGACCATATGGAAGTGACCGGAGACCTGCGTGAGGGCGTCATTGAAGGCATCCGTCTGCTTCTCAGCAACGGCGCCAGGCTGGCTGCATCCAGGGCCGAACGCAGCGATGGCCGGATCACGGTCATGGAGCGTGCCGTCTACAGTCCGTGCGAACTGTGCCCTGACGATTCCGAAGGTCTCCCGCTCTGGCAATTGAAGGCGAAGAGCGTGACCCATGACGAGGACTTGCGCGATATCACCTACCGGGACGTGACCCTGGAAGTCTTCGGAGTTCCGGTCGCGTACTCTCCCTTCCTGAGTCATCCGGATCCGACCGTGGAGCGACGCACCGGCTTCCTGGCGCCGGACTATGGACGGAGCAGCACACTCGGCGCCTACGTGAGAGTTCCCTATTACATCGAATTCTCGCCGGCACGCGACCTCACCGTGACACCCATCATCACCCGCGAGGAAGGGCCCGTTCTTTCAGCCGAATACCGGGAACTACTCGCCACCGGTGACATTATGGTGGAGGGTTCCGTCGTCCGCGCCAAGGCCCGCCACAACAGCGGCGAACTCAAGGGAGGGCGCGATGCACGCTGGCATCTCAAGGCCAACGGCTTCTGGATGGTCGATACCAGCACACACATCGGCGCCGACGTTCACCGCTCATCCGACGATTCCTACCTGTCGCGATTCGGCATTACGGATCTCGACACGCTCGTCTCGGATGCCTTTGTCGAGCATTTCGACGATCGCTCCTATTCCGGAGCCTCCGGTTATCTCTACCAGGGACTGAGACCGATCGACGACCCTGGCCAGGTTCCTCTTGTCGCTCCGCTCCTCACATACAGCTACCTCACACCGCCGTCGAAGACCGGATCGTCTGCCAGCGTCGACTCCAGCCTTCTCGTCCTGACACGAAGCGACGGCACCGACAGCCGTCGATTCTCCACCGGGTTCGCCTGGCAGGCTCCCTTCCTGACGGCAGACGGCCAGCACTTCAGGACACGCCTCTCGATGCGCGGCGATGTCTACCATGCTTCCGATGTTCCCCTGGATGACCGCAAGACATCCGGATTTGCCAGCAGATTCACTCCCGAAGCCCTCATCGAGTGGCGCTACCCCTTCGCCCGGATAAGCGGCGCCTCCCATCAGTTCTTCGAACCGATGGCAATGGCCGTGTGGAGTCCCAATGGCGGCAATCCCCGGAAGATTCCCAACGAGGACGGGCAGGACTTCGAGTTCGACGAAGTCAACCTCTTCTCGACCAACCGGTTTCCCGGTCTCGACAGGGTCGAGGGCGGGTTGCGGATCAACTACGGCCTGCGTCTCGGTCAATACGGTCACGATTCCGGTCGCTACGAACTCTTCCTCGGTCAGGTCTGGCGGGCACGTGACGACAGCACGTTTGACGAGAGCCAGGGTCTCTCGGGACACTTTTCCGACTATGTCGGGCGCCTGCAGATCAATCCCTTTCCCTACTTCGACATGCTCTATCGGTTCCGCATGTCTGACGAGTTCGAATCCCTCTACCGTTCGGAACTCGGCGTGACTGTCGGCACCGACGACGCGAATCTCGCAGTCAGCTACGTGCGGCTCGACGAGGAAACCGACCCCGTCATCTACCCCCTCACGGAACGCTCCCAGGTCAACACCAGCGCCATGTTCAGTCTGATCGACAACTGGACCCTCAAGGGGAACTGGCGCGGGGACGTGGAGAAGGGCGAGTCCATCGTCTTCGGCAGCACCCTTGCCTACCAGGACGAATGTGTGGAACTGAGCCTGAGCGGTGAGAGGCGGTTAACCCGAACCATGGACTACGACCCGGAAACCGTGGTCATCTTCAAGATCCGGCTCGCAACGCTGGGTTGAAATCCCGCTGTCATCTTGATTCACCCTTTCGATTCCAGCACCTTGGCGGCTGTCTGGAGAATGCATGTCCATGAATCGACGCCTCCCATGGTTCCTGCCCATCCGGGTGTTTCTTGCCTTAGCCCTGGCATCCCTTCCGGCACCCGCCTGGACCCAGGATTCACTTGGCATTGCTGTGGTCGTCAACGACGAGGCGATCACGGAAATGGATCTGGCCGGGCGCATGTCCCTCGTTCTTGCCCTGTCGGGAATTGCCGATTCGCTCGAGAGTCGCCGGCAGCTGCTGCCGCAGGTCACCACGATGCTGATCAACGAGAAACTGCAGATGCAGGAAGGCAGACGGCTGGGGTTCGGTACGTTTCGCATTGACCGCGACGAGACCTACGGCTTCGTGGAGCGCAGCCTCGGCCTTGGTCCGGGAGAACTCGTCATCTTCATGCAGGAGCGCGGCCTGAGCCAGGATTCACTCGACGATCAGCTGACCGCGGAGATTGTCTGGGGTGAACTCGTCAGGGCCCGGCAGCGCCAGCGGCCGATCTTCGAGGCGGAGGTGGAGGAGGAGTACCAGCGCTTGATCGCTGTCGCACACGAACCCCACTACCTGCTCGCCGAAATCGTCCTCTCCGTGAACAGTCCGGAGGAGGAAGCACGCGTCAGGGAGGACATTGCACGGCTCTCCGATGCCCTGCGTTCGGGAGGCCGGTTCAGCATTCTCGCCCAGCAGTTCTCACAAAGTGCCAGTTCCAGAAATGGCGGTGATCTCGGCTGGATCGGGCACAGTCAGCTCTCCGAGGAACTCGCCGCGGTTGTTCCGAAACTGCCTGCCGGCCACTTGTCTCCACCGATACGCACCCTCGGCGGCTACACCCTGATCCTGATGCGCGAGATCCGTCCGGGCCACCAGGTCAGTGACGCGGACATCGAGGTCACCATCCGCCAGGCGGTCTTTGCGGTGAACGAAGACACCACAGACGCCGTGGAGAGGATATCGGACGCCGTCTCCTCGCTCTCTTCGTGCGAGGATCTCGACTCTCTCGCCGCGACCGATGGCGGTCCGGAGGTGAGCGATGCCGTGACGGCAAGACTGACCGACCTCCAGGATGACGTGCGCCGCCAGGTGGAAGACCTGGAACCGGGAACCGCCGGCAGTCCGGTTGCCAGTGCCGGCGAAGTGCACGTCATGATGGTGTGCGAACGGGTCGAGCACGGCCTGCCGACACGCACCGATGCCCGCAACTCCCTGGAGGCGCGCCAGCACGACACCATCGCGAGGAGCTATCTACGCGACCTCAGACGCCAGGCGTTCGTCGACATCCGAATCCAGGAAGCACGTTGAATCCACTCGACGACCTTCCCTGTTTGAGGGACGTCGCGGATGCATTCTCTCTCAGGGCGCGCAAGTCACTGGGACAGAACTTTCTGTTTGATGAAAACGTGCTCGACCGCATCGCTCGCAGCGCTGGCTGCCTTGAGGGCGCCCTTGTCGTCGAGATCGGCCCGGGTCCGGGCGGCCTGACGCGGGCCGTGCTGAGAGCCGGAGCAAGCCGGGTCCTTGCCATCGAAATGGATCCGCGATGCTGCGCTGCTCTCTCCGGTCTTCGTGACGCCGCTGCGGGCAGACTCGCCATCCACGAAGGCGATGCCCTGGAGTGTGATCTTCACGAGATTTTGGAACCGGGGGTCGTGGTCATGGGCAATCTCCCCTTCAACAGTTCGACGCGGCTTGCCATGCGCCTGATCGAACATCGCCACCTCATCGATCGCATGATCCTGATGTTCCAGAAAGAGGTGGCCGAACGGCTTGTCGCAGTGCCAGGATCCCGTCAATACGGCAGACTGAGCGTCCTCGTGCAGTGGTTGTGCCGGATCGAATGGTGTTTCGGCATTGCCTCCGCCTCCTTCGTTCCGGCGCCGAAGGTACGTGCGGCAGTGGTCCGCATCACGCCGCGCGAAGCCCCTCTTTCACCAGCCCTCGAACCGGTGCTGCGCACACTGACGCAAGCGGGCTTCGGCCAGCGGCGCAAGGTGCTGCGCAACGCTCTCGCTGCCGTCTCGAAAGATCCGCAAGATTTGCTACTTTCCGCCGGTGTGGATCCCCGGGCGCGGGCCGAAGATGTCGACATCGCCTCGTGGTGTGCTCTGGCGAGGGAGCACGCGAAGCGCGCGAACACCGGATGATGACCCGATCAGCGGCAACACAGAGGGCGGCGATCAGGTGACAGCGGATAGAGCGCCACCCGCGTCCGCATCGAAGCGCGGCGGTCGAGTCACGCCGATGATGGAACAGTACTGGCGGATCAAGGGAGAGCACCGAGGGGAGCTCCTTCTCTTCCGCATGGGGGATTTCTACGAACTCTTCTTCGACGATGCGGTAGCCGCAGCCGGTGCTCTCGACATCGCGCTGACGACTCGCGGACAGCACCAGGGCAAGGATGTTCCGATGTGCGGCGTACCGGTGGTCTCCGCCGAGAGCTATCTCGAACGGCTCATTCACAAGGGTTACCGGGTAGCGGTCTGCGAACAGGTAGAGGACCCCGCCGAAGCACGAAAGCGCGGCAGCAGTGCCATCGTGAGGCGGGATGTCATCCGCATTGTCACTCCCGGAACACTCGTCGAGGACACGCTTCTCGATGCCCGTTCAACCAATCACCTGGCGGCGCTGGCCCAGGCAGGCTCCACCACCGCGGTTGCCTGGATCGAGATGTCGACGGGCAGTTTTGCCGTCACGGACATCGCGGTGGAGGATCTCAATGCCCTCCTGGAAAGTGTCGCGCCCGCCGAGCTCGTGGTGGCGGAACGGATCGCCAATGATGCCACTCTCCAGGACGTGCTGGCGCCGTGGTACGAGCGGCTGGTCAGGGAGCCCGACAGCAGGTTCGACAGCCGCACCGGAGAACGGCATCTGCGCGACCTCTACTCAGTCGCCTCACTGGACGGATTCGGTTCCTTCACGCGGGCCGAACTGGCAGCCATGGGCGGGCTGCTGGGCTATGTCGAACTGACCCAGAAGGGCCGCTTTCCCAGACTGTCGCCACCGGTGCGCCAGGTGGCAGGTCAGTCGATGCTGATCGACCAGGCCACACGGCGCAATCTCGAGCTCATGCGCACTCTCGACGGTCATCGCCAGGGCAGTCTCCTGGACATCATGGACCGCACTGTAACGGGCGCCGGTGCCCGCCTGCTCGGACAGAGACTGACTGCGCCGCTGACCGACACCGGCGCCATCGCCAGGCGCCTGGATGCTGTTGAGATGTTCGTCGAGTACTCTGAACTGCGTGGCGACATCAGGACTACCCTCGCCCTGACACCCGATCTCGAGAGGGCCCTCGCACGCCTGGCACTTTCGCGAGGCGGTCCTCGCGACCTTGCCGCCATACGTGATGGCCTGACGGCGGCCGGCAGCCTGGCTGCCAGGCTGCAGCGCCAACATGACCTGCCCAGGGAACTCGCCGAAGCAGGGAGTGCCATTGAGGCTCTCCCTCCACTCGCCGGTGACCTGGCCTGCCTCCTCGTCGACAATCCGCCTCCTCTTGCCCGGGATGGCGGCTTCGTGCGCACCGGCTACAGCCAGGACCTCGACCAGGCGAGAGAGTTGCGTGACAACAGCCGGCAACTGGTGGCCGGACTCCAGGGGACCTATCAGAAGGCAACCGGCGTCACCTCCCTGAAGATCCGCCACAACAATGTCCTGGGATACTACGTCGAGGTCACCCGCAACCATGCGGCACATCTTGACGAAGAGACGTTCATCCATCGCCAGACCATGGCGAGCGCGATGCGCTACACGACCGTCGAGCTGGGCGACCTCGAGACGGAAATGTCCCGTGCCGCAGACCGTGCCGTCGCCCTCGAACTCGATGCCTTTCACAAGGCCACGACAGACGTGCTGGCCGTGGCGTCCGCCATAGCCGCGGCGGCCGGGGCGATCGCCGTCATTGACGTGGCTGCAGCGCTTGCAGACCTCGCCATTGAACGACGCTATACCCGTCCGGCGGTGACAGCGGAACTCGACTTCACGATCGAGGGTGGACGTCATCCTGTCGTCGAAGTCATGGCCAGCGAATCGATGGAGTTTGTCGCCAATGGCTGCGTTCTCGAGGATGACGCCCGCCTGTGGTTGCTCACCGGACCCAACATGGCCGGAAAGTCGACGTTCCTGCGCCAGAATGCACTGATCGCCGTCATGGCCCAGGCCGGCAGCTTTGTACCGGCGGACGCTGCCAGAATTGGTATCGTGGACCGACTGTTCAGCCGCGTCGGCGCTGCGGACGATCTTGCCCGGGGACGATCGACCTTCATGGTGGAGATGGTCGAAACTGCGGCCATCCTCAACCAGTCTGGAGAACGCTCCCTCGTCATACTCGACGAAATCGGTCGTGGGACGGCGACGTTCGACGGTCTTTCCATCGCCTGGGCAGTTCTCGAGCACCTTCACGATGTGAACCGGTGCCGGGCGCTGTTCGCCACCCATTACCACGAACTGGCGTCTCTCGCGGCAACATTGTCGGCACTGAGACCGCACTCCATGCGGGTCAAGGAATGGAAGAACGACATCGTGTTTCTCTACGAGGTCGAGCGTGGCGCAGCGAACCGGAGCTACGGCATCCATGTCGCCCGCCTTGCCGGCCTTCCACAGGCGGTCATCGAACGTGCGAAAACCGTGCTCGAGATCATCGAAACGGGTGATGGCGCAAGTTCCCTGGCACGGCTCGCCGATGATCTTCCCCTCTTCGAGGCGGCGCAGAGACACGTGCGGGATGTTGCGCCGGTCTCCGCCGTCAGACAGGCTGTCGATGATGTCATGCCCGATCAGCTCACGCCGCGCCAGGCACTCGATCTGGTCTACCGGCTGAAGGATCTGGCGGAGGACGAGGATGACTGATCACCGGGGAAGGCCCGTACCCGGCAGCCTCTTGAACCGGCAGCACCTGCGCCGGGCGCTCGCCGCCCTGCCGGCCTCGAATGAAGGTCTCGAAAGCGTGCTGCGCCAGGCGCTCGATGAAGGTCTGGCACGGCTGCGCCGTCACCTCGACAGAGGCGCATCCGGGATCGCGCTTGTCACCTCGATGAGCCGGCTTGTCGACTCAGTGCTGAAGGAGCTGTTTGCCCATGTCCTGAAAGCAGAGAGCCGCGGCGGTCATGGCCGCATGGCCCTTGTCGCCGTCGGAGGTTATGGACGTGGCGAACTCGCGCCACACTCGGATCTCGATCTTCTCTTCCTGCTTTCCGGTCCGGCAACAACGCGTCAGGAAGCGGTGGTCAGCCGCGTGCTCTATTGCCTCTGGGATCTTGGTCTCAAGGTCGGACACGCCACACGCACACTCGACGAGGCCATCGACAGTGCCCGCAGCGACATGACCATCCGTACCGCGGCACTCGAGGCCCGACTGCTTGCCGGTGACCGGAGTCTCTTCCGGACATTCCGCCGACGCTTCCAAAAGTCGGTGGTGACCGGCAGTGACGCCGCCTTCGTGCGTGCCAAACTCGAGGAGCGTGACCGGCGGCATCTCAAGACTGGCGACTCGCGCTATGTCCTGGAACCCGATGTCAAGGAAGGAAAGGGAGGTCTGAGAGACCTCCATGTCCTCGTGTGGATCGCCAGGTATCTCTACCCGATTGCCCGCATCGAGGATCTGGTGCCGAGGGGGGTGCTGAGCCGCGCCGAACTCTCGCGATTCCGCCGGGCGGCGGATTTTCTCAACCGGGTCAGGTGCCACCTCCACTTCCTCTCCGGCCGAGCCGAGGAGCGGCTGACGTTCGACCTGCAGACGGACATCGCCCGCCGCATGGGCTTTTCCGATGCGCGAAACCAGCAGGCTGTCGAGCGCTTCATGAAACGCTACTTCCTTGCCACCCGGGAGGTCGGCGGACTGTCCCGCATCTTTGCCGCCGTCATCGCCGAACAGCATGGCGGCCAGCCGCGCTCCAGGTACGTTTCGGATGCAGCAGACATCGACGGGTTCCCCGTCTCGGGAGGCATGATCTCGATCCGCAATCGCCGGCATTTCGAGGAGTCGCCCGGCGACCTCGTGCGCATGTTCCACGTCTCCCAGGACCGGCGCATCGACATCCATCCCCGGGCCCTGTGGCTGATGACCCAAAGTCTCGCGAGGATCGACGACAGGCTGCGTCATGACGCTCACGCCAACAGCCAGTTCATGGACATCCTGACTGCCAGGGATGACCCCCTTGGAACACTCCATGCGATGAACGAGGCCGGTGTGATGGGCCGGTTCCTGCCGGATTTCGGACGTGTCGTCGCCCAGATGCAACACGACATGTACCACGTCTACACCGTCGATGAGCACTCCATCAGGGCCGTCGGAATCCTCGCCGCCATCGAACGTGGCGAAATCGCCGACGAACTGCCTCTGGCCACCGAGGTCTTCCCGCTGATCCTGCAGCGCCGCGTCCTCTACCTTGCCGTTCTCCTCCACGACATCGCCAAGGGGCGCGGTGGGGATCACTCCGAACTTGGCGCCGGGATTGCCAACCACCTGGCGCCGCGTCTCGGGTTCACTGCGGAGGAGACCGAGACCGTATCCTGGCTGGTGCGCTATCACCTGATCATGTCCAACACGGCCTTTCGCCGTGATCTTGAAGAGCCACGCACGATTGACGGCTTCGCCCGGATCGTCCAGTCGATCGAGCGCCTGCGGTTGTTGCTCGTCCTGACGGTCGCCGATATCCGCGCCGTCGGACCTCGGGTGTGGAACAACTGGAAGGGTGATCTCCTGAGGGAACTCTACTACCGGGCCGAGGAGGTGATCTCCGGCGGTCATGGTGCCGCCATCGCCAAACAGGCTCGGGTCGAGGCTCGCATGGATCGTCTCAGGGAGGCGCTGGACGACTGGCCACCCGCCATGATCGACAATCATTTCGCCCGTCTCGTCACGCCCTACTGGCTTGCCTTCGACAATGCCGCGCACGTGCGGCATGCCGAACTGATGCGCCCCGGGCCCAACGGTGAGGTAACCGTGGCGACCGAGATTGACGATGCCCGGGATATCACGGAGGTGACCGTCTTCGCAGCGGACCGCCCCGGGTTGTTCGCGGAGATCGCCGGAGCCATCGCGGTGGCCGGCGCCAGCATCGTCGATGCCCGGATTTTCACCACCCTCGACGGCATGGCGCTTGATGCCTTCCGGGTGCAGGATGAACACCAGTCGGCATTCAGGGACAGGAGACGCCTGGACCGCTTGCGTGACACCATCCGGCGTACGCTTACCGGCGACCTCGATCTCGCAAACGAAATCAACCGCCGTAGGAAGGGTTGGCACAACGGTCCGGTTCTTGCGGTCCTGCCGCGTGTTCTGGTGGACAACAGGGTCTCGACCCGTCACACGTTTGTCGAAATCACGGCGCGCGACCGGCGGGGTCTGCTCTCGGACCTCGCCCACGCCGTGGCTGAACTCCACCTTTCGATTGTCACCGCACGCGTCGCCACGTTCGGAGAGCGAGCGGTCGACGCCTTCTACCTGTGTGACCGCGATGGCGGCAAGATCACCTCCGAGGCGGGCCTCGACAATCTGCGGACTCACCTGATCCGCACCATTGAAGCGGGCGATCCGGCGCAGGCGACGGTGCATTGACGACGCTTTCCGGCGGGGCGATGCGGCCGGGATGGCACCGGCGCATCTGGAAGACCGCCGTACCCATCATGGTGTCCAATCTGGCCTTGCCCATCGTTGGCATGGTCGACACCGCCCTGGCCGGACACCTGCCGGGACCGGAGTATCTTGGCGGCGTGGGTGTGGCCGCTCTCATTTTCAGCTTTACCTTCTGGACATTCGGATTCCTGCGCCTTTCAACCACCGGCTATATCGCCCAGGCCTTCGGGCGCGGCGACCTAGAAGAACTGAAGGCGATCGTCATCCGGGCCGCCGTGATCGCCCTTGTGATCGCCCTCGCCCTCATTCTCCTCCAGAGCCCGTTGCGCTGGCTGGCGCTGGACCTTGTCGAGGCCGGACCCCTGGTGTCGCACCAGGCGGCACTCTACTTCGATGTGCGGATCTGGGCGGCACCCGCCGTGATGGGCAACTTCATCATCGCGGGTGCACTGATCGGGCTCCAGAGAACCGGCCTGGCGCTCATCGTGCAGGCCGTCATCGTAACCCTCAACGTGGCTCTCGACATCCTCTTCGTTCCCGTCCTCGGCTGGGGAGTGGAAGGCCTGGCTGCCGCTACCGCCATTGCCGAGGCCACGGGCCTTGCAACCGGTCTCGTGGTGCTCGTTCGCGCCCTGCCGGAGGGGCGGAAACCCTGGCCCCTCGGCACCGCCCGGATTCTGAAACCCTATCGTCCGCTTCTGGCGCTCAACCGCGACCTCCTGATCCGCACACTCCTTCTCAACGTCGCGTTTGGCGTCTTCATCAGCCTTTCGGCGCGGATCAGCGACACCACCCTTGCGGCCAACGAGATTCTCATGATGTTCCTCACCTTCGCCGCCTTTGCCCTGGACGGTTTCGCCAACGCCTGCGAAGCCATCGTCGGCGAAGCCTGCGGCCGCAGGGATCCCCGGATGCTGGGAGAGGCCGTGAGGGTGACCTTCCTTTGGTCGGGACTCACGGCGGTGGTGGTCTGCCTCGGATATGCCCTTGGCGGAGATCTCCTGGTTCTCCTTTTCACCGACATTCCCGAGGTGAGGGCCGAGGCCCTCGCCCATGTGCACTATGCGATCCTCATGCCCGTCATCGGAGTGTGGTCCTTCCAGCTCGACGGCATCTTCACGGGTGCCGCCCGGGGCCGCGATATCAGGAACGCGATGATCCTGGCAGTCCTCATCTACCTGCCGGCGATCTACCTGCTCCACGCCGGGTTCGGCAACGACGGCCTGTGGCTTGGCCTCGCTCTCCTGTTCGCCGTCCGGGCCCTCGCCCTCATGCGTCTCTACCCCGGCCTCGTCCGTGACGTCGCACCGGCTCCGTGACACGCCCGATCCGGTTCCGGCGGCCATGATCCCCTGATAGGGTGGTATCGTTTGCGATGCAGCAAGGTGACCCTCCATGGTGGACAAGAGCCCCCTGCCCGTCATCGGCATTCCCTGTGACGTGCGCACGATCGACATCCACCCGTTTCATGCAGTGGGTGAGAAGTACATCGATGCCGTCGCCCACGGCGCCGGTGCGATGCCGATGCTGATCCCCTGCTTCGGCAGGGGCGGCGACCTTGAGCCCCTGGAAGACCTCTACGCCATCGATGACCTTCTCGACCGGGTCGACGGCATCTTCCTTACCGGCAGTCCGAGCGATGTTCACCCGCACCACTATGGTGACGGGGAACCGAGGGAATTCACCATGCTGGACACACAGCGCGACACGCTGGCACTGCCGCTCATCCCTCGCGTCATCGAGCGTGGGATTCCACTGCTGGCTGTCTGCCGCGGTATCCAGGAACTCAACGTGGCGCTCGGCGGCACTCTCCACATGGTTCTCGAAGAGGTCGACGGACTGATGGCGCACCGGGTCGGCAAATCGAAGCCTCGCGACGAACAATACCTGCCGCTGCACGACATCGATGTCGCAGAAGGTGGCACTCTGCGTGCCATCACCGGGCTCGGATGCTATCGCGTCAACTCGGTGCACGGTCAGGGCATCGCTCGTCTGGCACCAGGCCTCGATATCGAGGCGACAGCCCCGGATGGACTGATCGAGGCAGTGAGCGTCCGACACGCTCCGGTCATGCAGCTTGGCGTGCAGTGGCACCCCGAGTGGCGGTTTCGGGAGCGGGCCAGCGATCACGCGCTGTTCACCGCCTTCGGCGCTGCCTGCCGGGATGCCGCCGCCACCCGCTCCGGAGCCTGAACACCATGGTGCAGCCAACACTTCCCGCCTCCTGGTACACGTCGGCGATGATGGCGCGCCGGGAACGTGACACCATCTTTGCTCGCAACTGGGCCCTCTTCGGGCCCGAGCACGAGGTGGCGCAGCCGGGGACCTGGGCGGCACGCACGGTGAACGGCTGGCCCGTTGTCGTGCTGAAAGATCGCGCCGGGAACCTGCGCGCCTTCCACAACCATTGCCGCCACCGCGCTGCCGCCCTGCTGCCAGACGGCGTCGGCTCCTGTCCGGCACGGCTTGTCTGTCCCTACCACGGCTGGACCTATGAGCTCGATGGCACTCTCGCTCTGGCTCCGCGGTTCGGTGAGGATCTGGACAAGGACGCCATGGCTCTGCGGCCGGTCCGCGTGGCCACCTGGCGGGGATGTCTTTTCGTCGCCATCGACCCGGCCACGCCACCGCTCCACTCCTGGCTGGGCTCCCTTCCCTCCCTCGCGGAACCATGGCCGGAAACGACCGCCTTCACCTACCGGGGAGACTTCACGGTGGAGGGCCACGCCAACTGGAAGACCTACTGCGATAACACCCTGGAGGGCTACCACCTTTCCTTCATTCACGAACGCCTCGCGCAATCACTCGACGCCCGGGCGGTCACCATCCGCAGCTACGATGATCACCGCCTTGTCGTCTTCCACGTCACCTATCGAGGCGATGGCGCCAGCCTGCGGGGCGGCGACGGCATCTGGTTCTGGCGTTATCCCGGTTTCCAGGGCGTCCTGGGCGCCACCGGATTCAAGGCCGAGAAGATCGAGCCGACAGGCCCCTCCGGCCTGCGTTCCGTCAGCTGGGCATGGTACGACCCCGCCATGAGCGAAGACGACATCGCCGACAACTTCGCCTGGGCCAGGACCATCGTCGAAGAGGACCTGGCCATCTGCGAATCGGTCCAGCGCAATCTGGAGGCACTTTCCTTCGAAGAAGGGGTTCTCTCCCCCGTCATGGAGTGCCATACCGCAGCGTTCCAGGATCTGGTGCGGCGCGATGTCGGTGAGGAACCGTGACGCTGTCGGATCAGTCCCACCAGATCATGGGCAGTGTCGAGAGGATCTCGACGCCTGTCCCGGTGACAAGCATGTTCTGCTCGAAACCCGCACTTCCGAGGCCCGGAAGGCCGAAGAAGGCCTCGACACCGATCGCCATTCCCTCCTCGAAGATGTCGTCATCGTCACACATGTCGACGCCGATATAGGGCTTCTCGAAGAAGAGGCCCAGACCATGTCCGAAGTGCGGCCACTTCTCCGCCATCTGGTTGGATTCGGCTCCGTACTGCCGTGACAGCTGCAGACCGTGGCGGGCCACCTCCTTCACCCGGGCGCCCGGGCGAATCTGCTCCATCACCGCCTCGACGATCCTGGCGCCGGTCTCCACCATGTCCTTCTGCTCCGACGACCGCGGCTTCCTGCCGCAGACCGTTGTGCGCCCCGGATCCTGGTAATACCCCTCGAACATCGGGCCATAGACCCAGGCCCGCACCAGATCTCCCTCCCGGGGCGCCTCGAAGGTATAGGCAGCGATCGGATTGGCGACGAACTGGTTGATGAGGTCGCCGTGGCAACAGGGCAACATGTGGATGGTGCCGCCCGAGCGCACCACCTCGTGCGCTGCCTCCGATGCGGCCTCTGCCTCCGGTCGCCCCATGATCAGACCCTCGATGAACCGGGTCAGCGCCCGGCTCGCCGTTGCCCCGGCAATACGCATCGCGTCCTGTTCGAGGGAGGACTTGATGCGTCTGCAGCTGAGTATGAGATCATCCTCGATGATCCAGTCGATGGACGGCTCGCACTGGCGCATGACATTCCAATAGCGCAAGGGGACGACATCGCTGCCGACGAGGCCCACCGGACCCTTGACGCCGCTTTCGACAAGGGCTTCGGCGACACCGCGAAAGGGCGTGTTGGACGACAGGATCCTCGGCGTTGCAATGAGTTCTCGCCGCAGTCCCGGTTCATCTGCGTGGAGTTCCGGTTCCTCGCCGCGGCGAAGCAACACCGCATTGAACGAACGCCCCTCGAACAGCGGGGAGTCATAGCCCTGGCCTGACGCTGTCGAAAAGAAGTTGGTGAGCCAGAGAACATCTCCGCAACGGTCATTGGTCCCGCCCGAACGTCCGAAGACCACCGCTGTCTCCAGACCGCGCCGGGCCATCTCGCGTTCGACGGCCCGCCACCGCTCCTGGTACTCCGCGTCAGGAAAGAAACGTCCGAGTCCCGCCATGCTCTCCGATCCGGTGTCGGCCCCAGGACATCATCATAGCCTCGCGCTCGGGCCTGTCATCAGGCGTCATGCCGGCTTGCCCTGTCCGGTGACCCGGCAGCGGGAGAAGACCAGCATGTGGTTGTTCGACGGCATCGCGATGGCGTGTTCGAACTCGAGACCGTGACCGTGTGCCGTAGCCGCGATGTCGTTGACATCGCGCAGCCCCCATCCAGGATTCTGCTGGCGCAGCATGGCATCGAAGCTCCTGTTGCTCCTGGCGCCAAATTCACCATTGAACGTGAAGGGACCGTAAATCAGGAGATGGCCGCCGGTCGCAAGCAGGCGGCCGGCACCGGCAGCGAGCCCCTCCACCGTGGTGCGTTCCGTGCAGTGGAGCATGTTGATGCAGAGGACAAGCCCGAACTCCCCGTCAAACTGGTTCCACCACGCATCGTCAAGGACGTCGAGGGCACGAGGAAGCGCGACATTGGGCAACGACTCTGTCCAGGCGGCCTCGCTTGCCCGCATGCGTTCGTCCGGGTCGCTGGGCTGCCAGTGGACGTCATGGAGGACCGTGGCGAAGCGGGCGACATGCTGACCCGGGCCGCTGGCGACTTCCAGCACGTGCGTGCCGCCGGCACAGTAGCGCTGGAGGACATCGAGGATGGGCCCGCAATTGCGATCCGCCGCCGGAGCATGGAGCCGGTCATCCCGGCCGGCCACGGAGAGGCCCGGGTAGAAGGGGGAGGTCACAGGCCCCTCGCACTGTTGATGGCCTGGAGGAGCCGCGGTGAGACCATCCCCGTCACATCCCCGTTCGCCGCAGCCTCGAAGGCGCGCACGGCGTTCCTGGTCAAGGGGCCGACGATCCCGTCGACGGGACCAGGATCAAAACCGAGATCACGGAGGCCGTCCTGCACCGCCCGCGTATAGCTGCGCAGCAAACCCCTGCGGGCCAGCCGCCTCTCAGGCGACGCCGTGTCAAGGGCGGATTCTGCGCGAAGCCTCTCGAGCAGCGCATCATCGATGCTGCCGTCAACAGCAAGGCCGAACTCCCCCTGAAACGCTTTCACGGCGCGTCGGGTGTTCTCGCCCATGGCGCCGTCGACGGGTCCGGGATCGTAGCCCATAACCTTAAGAGCCTGCTGTACCTCCGTGATACGTGCGGAATCATCCGCCATGGCCGGAATCGCGATGAGGAGTGCCAGGGCCATCGCCAGACAGGAAAGGGTCTTGCGGTCAACCACCCGACACGTCCTCCGGCCGCCGTCCGACGATCTTCGTGTAGATCTCCGGGTCTGTCGCTCCCTCACTGGCGACCAGAAGAACATCGCTTGCACGATCAAGTCCCAGCGCCTGTGACACATCGCTCTCCTGCAGTGCCGCCAGCAGACCTGCCAGACCGGCAGCGCCCGACTCGCCTGCAACAAGCGGCACGTCGGCATCGTTCGCAAGCATCATCATCGCTTGCGGGGAATACCGGTCGGCAATGGTGATGAAGGCGTCGGCCCCGCACTCCAGGATGTCCCAGGCGAGCGGTGACATCGTCCCGGCAGAAAGACAGGCCATGACAGTGTCGAGAGACCCCGTTCCCTCCGTCGGGCGGCCGTGAACGGCACTCTGATAGACGCAGTCGGCCTCGTGGGGTTCGACAACCACCGTCAACGGCCGCGCGCTCCCCCATTCCTCCCACAGCGGGCCCGCCACCGCCGCTGCCAGTCCACCGACGCCCGCCTGGATGAAGACGTGGCTTGGCCGGCGTCCGGCCATCTGCTCCGTCGCCTCGTCCGTCAGCACCGTGTAGCCCTGCATCACCCAGGAGGGGATGTCCTCGTAGCCGGGCCACGACGTATCCGAGAGAACGATCCAGCCTCGACTTGCGGCATCCTCTGCAGCCTTCAGGACCGAGTCGTCATAGGTTCCCTTCACGCGCACGATGTCGGCGCCGTAGGCCGCGATCGCGTCCTCACGCCCCTGGCTGACATGGTCATGGAGGTAGATGACGCAACGGGCGCCCGCCAGTCCCGCTCCCCACGCCACGGCCCTTCCGTGATTGCCGTCTGTGGCGCAGCACACGGTGACGCCGGCAACGGCGTCCCTGGCGCGTCCGGCCATGATGTCATCCATGGTGCGACCGGTTTCCCTGCTGAGCACCCGCAGCACGCCATAGGCGCCACCCAAGGCCTTGAAACTCCCAAGGCCGAAACGGTGGCCTTCGTACTTGATCCTGAGACCGCCAATGCCGAGGCGCGAGGCGAGTCCGGGAAGATCGACAAGCGGTGTGGGAGCATAGTCCGGCCAGCGCGCAATCACCTGTCTTGCAGCACTGCGTGTCGCCCGCGACAACACGCGCGCCTGGGGCTCGTCATAGGCTCTTCCCCGCACATGCGGGTCATTGAGGTGAAGCCTGATGGCGTCCGTCCGTGTCATGGTCCGAAACTAGCGCCCCGGCGCACGGTCCGGCAAGGGAATGCAGGTACGCTCCCCTGCCTGCCCGGCCATTTCAGTGGCCTCATGATCTGCCCCAGGCCCATCTCGCAAACAACGACATCAAGATCACTGCCGGGCGTGTCGGCGAAACAATCGGCCCTCGCACGCTCAGCAGAATGTACCGGTGCCCTTGTCACGCGATACGGATGAAGGCAGAACGCATGGAACACGATTCCAGTGGCCTGTCCGGCGCTCTGTTCGGACCACGTCACACCGCCCTGGCGCGTGCGGGTCATGGCAAATCTGTCCCAACGGAGAGTTCATGGGCGTCATCTATTTGTTGCGGCACGGCGAGACGGAGTGGAATCGGGCTGGCCGGATGCAGGGCCAGCAGGATTCGCCTCTGACCCGGCGCGGTGCAGGACAGGCAAGCGCCATGGGGCGTCTGCTCGCAACGCTCGTGACGGAGCCCGGGACTGTGCCCATTTGGTGCAGTTCGCTCGGCCGCGCGCGTCAAAGCTGCAGCTTGATCTGCGACACCCTGGGACGGGGCCTGGAAACGGTCCGGTTCGACGACAGGCTGATCGAGATTGATGACGGCAGCTTCGCGGGCATGACGTCGACCGAGGCGGCGCTACACGATCGACGGGCCTTGGAGCGTCGACGCCGTGACCCGTTCCGGAACGCCGCGCCCGGAGGTGAGTGCTGTCGCGATGTCTTCGAGCGAGCGAGCGCGTGGGTGGCGGCCGTCGATCTCGGCGACGAGACGGTCATCATCGCCCATGGCGTGTTCAATCGGATGTTTGTCGCCGCAGCTTGCAGACTCGATCCTGAGGCGTTTCTCGGTTTCCCTGCGCCACAGGACGCGATCATCCGGATATCGGCGGGTGACTACAGCCTTGTCGAAACGGGCTACACGGATTGATGGCGGCCGCGCTCGACCGACACACCGCCTGCGCGACGCTCTTCGTCGCGGCATTCGATATGGAGAGGCTCGACCCAAGCCAAATCCAGCACGATACTGGGCATGCGGGCCGTGCTGGGCACCGCTCCAGGCGTGCAGCGTTGGCTCTTGCCAGCAAGCAAACAGGGTCGGCACCATGGCGTTGTCAGCGCTCGGGACGCGCAGATCGGGGCATTCGGGAGAGGGGCGCATGCGCGAACGGATCGAGGTGTTCGAAGGCGACATCACCACGCTTGCCGTCGATGCCATCGTCAACGCTGCCAACAGCACACTGCTCGGCGGCGGCGGCGTCGACGGCGCCATTCACCGGGCCGCAGGACCCCGGCTACTCGAGGAGTGCCGCACACTCGACGGTTGCGAAACCGGTCACGCCAAACTGACCGGCGGCTGGAATCTGCCAAGCCGTCACGTGATCCACGCCGTGGGTCCCGTCTGGCAGGGCGGCAACAGCGGTGAGGAGGCGCTGCTCTCGAGTTGCTATCGCCGTTGCTGTGACATCGCCGTGAAGCAGGGATTTGAGTCAATCGCCTTTCCGGCCATCAGCACGGGTGTCTACGGTTACCCCCTTCACCTTGCCGCCCGGACGGCCGTGGCCACGCTTCGCCATCATCTCGAGCAAGGCAGCACACTTCGCCGGATCCTGCTGGCCTGTTTCGACGCCGATGCCGCCGATATCCATCGAAAGGCCCTCGACGCAGTCTTCGCAGAAGAATGACCGGCCAGGGCCGATTTCGGGATTGACAATCATTTGCATTTGCAGTCAGCATGTCCGCCCTGTCCCCGGGGGTAAGGCACACGGTGTTCATCTGCATCTGCAACGCCTATCGTGAACGTGACATTGCCGGCATGGCGCAATCGGGTGTTCACTGCGCCCGCCAGGCCTACGCCATGCTTGGCTCCGGGCCCCGGTGCGGGCAGTGTCTGAAGGATGCCCAGGCGCTCATCGACCTCGTCCACGGCGGTCACCTGGACCATCAGCACATGGAACCACGCCCCCTGGACGTGTGACTCAACCGGCGGCAGGCTGACTCTGCAGCTGGATGTAGTTCTCGAGTCCCGTTTTCTCGATGAGGCCGAGTTGCGTCTCGAGCCAGTCGATATGCTCTTCCTCGGCCAGCAGGATGTCGCGCAGCAGGTTGCGGCTGACGAAGTCGCTGTTGCTCTCACAGCAGGCAATCCCGTCACGCAGAACTGGCACAGCGACGTACTCGAGCCTGAGATCGCACTCCAGGATCTCCTTCACGTCCTCGCCGATCATCAACTTGCCGAGTTCCTGGAGATTGGGCAGACCCTCGAGGAAGAGAACGCGCTCGATCAGGCTGTCGGCATGTTGCATTTCCTCCAGGGATTCCCGGTAGTTGTGTTCAGCCAGACGGATGACCCCCCAGTCCTTGAGAATGCGCGAATGGAGAAAATACTGATTGATCGCTGTGAGTTCGTTCTTCAGAACCCTGTTCAGAAATCCGATGACCTCAGGGTTGCCCTTCATGGATGACTCTCTTGCCGGTGCCGTTGGACGTGTCAATCTAGACGTGATCGGCGGCGGCCACAATCCAGGGCCGACGGACGCGAGGTGGCATGGGAAACAGCGCGACACTTCTGGCCATTGGTGACGTTCATCTCGGCACCCGGTGTTCGGGCATTCCCGATGCCGTCATGGACTGGGGTATCGATCCGGCGGACCTGACGCCGGCAGCAACCCTTGAACGCTGCGTCGACCTGGCGATCGACAGGAGGGTTGCTGCCGTCCTCCTGGCCGGCGACGTGGTCGACAGCAACAATGCCCGCTTCGAGGCCATGGTCCCTCTGGAAACCTGTACGAGGCGGCTTCTCGACGCCGGGATCGAGGTGATCGCCGTAGCCGGAAACCACGACGTCGAGGCACTGCCGCGCATGGCGTCCATGGTCGACGGCTTTCGGTTGCTCGGTTCCGGCGGCACCTGGCAAACCCATGTCGTCAGTCACCACGGTGCGGCGGTGGCCGAGATCATCGGCTGGTCCTTCGGCATCAGCAAGGTCCGCCAGAGTCCGGTGGCGGACTTGCTCAGACACCCTCTTGCGCGAACGAGTTCGGGCATTCCGCGAATTGGACTGCTCCACGCCGATGTTGGCGCTTCGGGAGGTGTCTATGCTCCGGTGAGACAGGCGGAACTCGACGATGCGGGATGCGATGCATGGCTCCTCGGCCACATCCACAAGCCGTCTCTTGCCGGCGGTTCCTGCGGATATCTGGGATCACTCGCAGGTCTTGATCCATCGGAAACAGGACCTCACGGTCCATGGCTCATCACCCTTCATGGCGATGGCCGGATGGAGTTCCACCAGGAGCTGCTGGCACCGGTGCGCTGGGAGGAGATCACCGTGTCACTCGATGGGGGTCTCGAAGACGCCGAAGACGTGGCGGACCGGCTTCTTGCCGAGGCCGAGTCCCACTGCCGCGAGATTGCCGCCGAGGGACCCCTGCCCCGAGTGCTCGGCCTCAAGGCCCGACTTGTCGGCTCGCTATCCTGTCGCGAGGACGTAATGACACGCCTCGTCTCGGGTGACTGGGCCGATCTCGGGCGCATTGTCGACGGAACAGCGGTCTTCTACAGCCGGATCGTTCCTGCCCTCGCACCCAGGAGGGATCTCAACAGGCTGGCCGAAGGCCGTGACCCGGCTGCCCTGATGGCCCGCCGCCTTGTCGTGCTCGAAGAGGGTGGCGAAGCCGCACGGGAACTTCTCCGGCAAGCACGCACGGAACTGGCCGGAGTGGCTGGCGAGACACATTGGGCGCCCGTCGACGATCATCGCAATGCCGGTGATCCACTGGCCGACGAACCGCTTCGCGACATGCTCATCCGGGCTGGCAGGACCGCCCTTGACGCCATGCTCGCCGGGGAGAGGCGCGGCGAATGCACCTGAAGCGGTTGGCAATCCGCCGCCTTGGCGGGATCGAGACACCCTTCGCCATCGATCTGGAAGGTGAAGGTATCCACGTGATCGTCGGGCCCAACGCGATCGGCAAGTCGAGCATCTGCCGGGCCGTCGAATGCCTCTACTGGTTGGACCGGCATGACACGCCGGCACCCCGTGTCGACGGCCGGTTCGATCAGGACGGCATCGCCTGGCAGGCGCGCCGCGACGGCCCGCACCTCGCGTGGAGCCATGCGGATGGCGACGGCGCGCCTCCCCGTCTGCCCGACTCGAGGCATGACCGTTCCTTCTTTCTGCGCCTGCGGGATCTCACCGATCCAGCCGCCGACGGAACGCTCGACATCGCATCCCGGATCAGGCGCGAGATGTCAGGCGGCATTGATCTCGACGGCATCGCGCGAACACTCTTTCGCCCTCCCACCCGGCAGTCCTGCAGAGCCACCCGAAAGGCCTTCAACGAATTCGCGAGCAAAGTCAGGACGACTCAAGGCAACCATGCCCGCCTGCAGCGGGACATGGACCGGCTGAAGGAATTGGAGAAGGAACTCGAAACGGCCGTCAACAACGACCGGCGCCGCGCGAGTGTCCGCCGTGCCAGGAGGCTTGCGGAACACCGAAGGAAGCTCGACGACACCCGGCAGGAACTGGAAGTCCTCCCCGCCGCCCTGGAACAGCTCACCGGAACCGAGCCCGAGGACATCGCCGCACGCGCCGAACGGGTTCGAAGCCTGGAAGAACAGATGCGCGTTCAGGAGGAGGTTCTTGGTGAGGCCTGCGCGTCCCGAGAGGCCGCGCATCTCGAATCGGTCGTTGCACCGGTGGACCTCACCCTCTGGCGCCAGCGAGCCAATGACCTCGCGGCGATCGAACTGGAACTCAGGGAGGCACGGAAGGTCCGTGAGCAGCGACGCCACGAACTCCTTCAGGCTCTCGAGGCGGTCGGTGGGTCCATGGAGATGGTTGATCTTGTCCCGGACGACCATGCCAGGCTCTTCGAGACCCTTCGCGTGGCTGAACAGGACCGTCTCGCGGCAGACGCCCTGCAATCGCGGATCGACCTTCTTCGACGCCTGCAGGACGACGGTGTCCCGGACCACGCGCCGGAGACCCTTCGCGTCGAAATCGACCTGTTGCGCCGCTGGCTGCGCTCCGGCGCACCCCCTCAAAAGCGCGCATGGGCGGTTGGCGCCATCGCCGCCGTGGCCGCCGGCGTCCTGCTGGCACTCACCGTCGATCCTTTCTTCGGATATCTGGCGGCGGCCGGTGGCGGAGTGTTGCTGTCGGTTCTCGCGTTGCGCCCCGGCGACAGGGCGGTGGCGGACGAAGAGTTCACGCAGCTTGATCTCGAACCTCCGCGCGCCATAGGACCGGCCACCGTGCGGTTGAAGAGGTGTGAAGCCGACCTTGCTTCCCTCGAGGCCCGCATGCAGCGCCGGCGCGACCGGGATGTCGAACTCCGCAATCTCGAGAGCGAACACGCCAGTCTTGCCGCCTGCATGCCGTCCCTGGAAGAACTCGCAAGACCGTTCCTGAAGGATCCCGGCCTCCTGCCCTCGCACGTCGAGCTTCTCGACCTTGTCGATGCGCTGGTGCGTCTCCGAGAGGCACGCATCGCCGGCGAGGGGGCTGACGGACTTGTCACACATCTCGAGGCGCAACATGCCGGCACACTGTCGGATCTTGCCACCTTCCTGTGCCGCCATGGCGAGGCGCAGCCACTGGATGCAAGGGAAGCACTGGCCCGTCTTGACTCGCTGGACCAGCGCAGCGGAGCGCTGGATCGGGCCCGGAGGGACGAGGCGCAGGCATCCGCCTCTCTCGATGCAATACGCCATGACCACTCCGCCCTGCTCGGAGAGGTTGCGGCGCTGTATCGAAAGGCATCCCTCGAGGACGGCGACGCCGCGGCTCTGGCGATCCTGATGGGAAGTCTCCCGAGATACCGCGAGCTTGTGGCATCACTCAGGGAACTCGAAAATCGTGTAAAACACGAAACGGACGAGCTTGCCGCCGAGGGCGAAGCGGAACTTGCCGGATGGGAAATTGCGAAACTCGATGATCTCGAAAGCGAACTCTCAGGAGCTTCGGAACGCGAATCGACGCTGCGCCAGGAGATCGCCGACATCAGGGCTGCAGCCGCCGAGGTTCGGCGAGCGCACCATCTCGAGGAACAGCTGGCCACCATGGAGCAGGCGCGCAGTACGCTGCAGGAGCGTCGCAACGAGGCACTGTTCGCGGCCTGCGGACAATTCCTCGTCGACACCGTGGAACAGGAATTCGAGAGCATCCGCATGCCGCGTCTCCTCGAGCAGACCCGACGCCACTTCTCCGAATTCACGCATCACCGCCACGACGTGCGCCTCTCCCGGGATGACGGCCCACCACGCCTCATCGCCACCGACCTTGGTCAAGACGAGAGCCGCGAACTCGATGAACTCTCGGATGGCACCCGAGCCCAGTTGCTGCTGGCGGCTCGCGTCGCCTTCGCCAGCGAGATCGAAGGGGATACGCGGCTCCCCCTCTTTCTCGACGAGGCGCTCGATCAGAGCGACCCGGAACGGTTCGACGCCATCGCCGGCAGCCTTGGAGACATGGCGCAGCGTGACGGCAGGCAGATTGTCTACCTGACCAGCGATCCCCTCGATGTTGAGAGATTCCGCCGTGCTGTTGAATCCGATCGCGTGACTGTGACCGCCATCGACCTTGGCGCCATCCGCCGGCAAGGGGCCATGGCGGTCCCCGTCGACGTCCCGCCCCTCGAGACCATTCCGCATCCAGGCTCGCTCTCTGGGCAGGAGTATGGAGTGGCGCTTGCCGTGCCTCACCTTCGGCCGGAACGTGGCTGGCGGGGTCAGCACCTTCACCACGTCCTGTGGGATCAGCCGCACTTCCTCCATGACATCCTGTCCCAGGGCATACGTCTGGCTGGACAATGGAAACATGTCTCGCCATCGCCCCTGGGAGAGAAACTGCGATCCATCGCGCCCGCCGGCGGCATGATTGATGCGCGCATCGATCTCTTCGCGATCTTCACGTCACTGTGGAACGAGGGCCGCAACCGTCCTGTTGACCGCGACGCCCTGCAACGAAGCAATGCCGTGTCGAGGCACTATCTCGAACCTCTCGTCACGGTCGCCGAATCACTGGCTGGCGATCCGCGGGCATTGCTCAACACACTGCGCTCCAACCGGCCACCCGCCCTCGCCCGGTTCAGGGCAAGGAGCGCAGACGACCTCGAGGCCTGGCTGCGCGATCATGGCTACCTTGACGAACGGCCCCGTCTGGAAAGGGAAGAACTGGCTCTTCGCGCTCTTGCGAGCCCCCCTGCCGCCCGCCTGCCAGCAGGTGATGCGCGTTCCTGCCTCCACCGTTGGTGGCATCTTGCCGAAGGGGCGCAACAAGACTGACAACGGGCTCATGGCGCCGTCGTCGTCCCGCCCGACGCACAAGACCCGCTCGCCCCCGCTTATGAAGATGGGCGAGGCCACGGTCCGGAGTCACGGACAGCGCGGCATGCCTTGAGACACGCTATGCTGATTGAGGCCGGGAGCGGGTCTGGTCGCCACGGCCTGCCAGGAGGCCCGCCACGGAAACATCCTCATCCAGCACTTCCCAGTGCAGGCCCTCACCCTGGCCGATGACTTCCCACTGGTCCCGCTCCTCCGGGGTCCCATGCAGAAGACGGGGGAACCACGCCAGGGGAACGGAGAGTTCGCGGCCGTCAGTAAAGGTGACGCAGAACGCATCGTCGGAGAAGGTCACGTCGACAGCAACCGGGGCTCTCTCAAGCGTCAAGGTGTTCATGCCAGGCCCGCCAGTGCCCGAACGGCTTGTCGTCGCTCGTCGAACAACGCCAGGCGTCTCTGCCCGGCGCCGCCAATCCGTTCTTGCCGAAGGAGTGCCGCGGGACTGATCCGGTCAGGCCTGACCCTCTGCCGCGACGTCGTCGAGAGCCGCCTTGATGCTTTCGCGCAGGACGTCCTCGATGATGCCGATTTCCCTCTCTCCGATGATGAGGGGTGGTGACAGCACCGCCATGTGACCCAGAGGCCTGACGATGAGTCCGCGTTTCTGGGCATGGCGTGCCACGCGCCCGCCAAAATCCACGTCCGCGTCATGGAGTTCTCCGGTGGCCTGATCGCGGACGAACTCGATTCCCTGCATGAAGTGGCTCCCCCGGACCTCGCCCACGGCTTCGAGGTCTCCAAGACGATGGAGCGCTGCCTCGAACAACGGTCCCGTGGTCCGGACGTGTCCGCACAGGTCCTCGTTCTCCATGATGGCGATGTTCGCCAGGGCGGCCGCGCAGGCGGCGGGGTGACTTGAATAGGTCATGCCGTGAAGGAACATCGCCCCCGGTGCGGCAATGACATCGTAGATCTCCTCCGAAAGGATCGTCGCCGAGAGAGGCTGATAGCCCGAGGTCAGCCCCTTCGCCGAGGTGATGATGTCGGGCTCGACGCCGAACACATCCTGTGACGAGAAAAAGTGACCGAGTCGTCCGAAGGCTGTGACGACCTCGTCGGAGATGTACTTGATGCCATAGGTCGAGCACACCTCCCTGGTCCGCCCGTGATAGCCGTCGGGCGGCACGATGACGCCTCCCGCCCCCATGATCGGTTCGGCAATGAAGCCGGCGATGTTCTCGGCGCCGATCTTCTCGATGGCTTCGATCATCTCCTGGATGAGAAAGTCCGAGAACTCGTCAACCGTCATCCCTTCGGGCCGCCTGTAGGGATAGGGCGACGAAAGGTGATGCACGAGATCCTCGGCCGAATTCCAGTCGGCTCGATAGGCCGGAGTCGTCAGGGCGACTGAAAGGTGTGTCGAGCCGTGATAGGCGCCGATCCTCGAAAGGATGATCCGCCTCGAGGACTCGCCAAGGCGGTTGAAGTAGTGGTGGAGGATGCGCACGGCGCTGTCATTGGCCACCGAACCGGAGTTGCCGAAATAGACATGGTTGAGCGAACCCGGGGCCAGTGACGCCACCTTGTGGGAGAGACGGGCGCCTTCGGGATGGGTGAGGTTGTAGAACGTCGAGTAGTAGTCGAGCTTGCGGAGCTGCGCGGCGACCGCATCGATGATCTCGCGGCGCCCGTGACCGACATTGACGCACCACAGGCCGCCGATGCCGTCCAGCATGCGGTTGCCATCCGCATCGTAGACAAAGGCTCCGTCAGCCTCGGTGATGACGGTGCGTGCTCCCTCGGCCTTCAATCCGTCGAGATTGGCGAAGGAATGAACGAGATGGGCATCGAGTGCCAGGATCTCGTCGGTCAGGTTCTGGCTTTCAAAACTCTCCATGACTGAGCCCCATTTCCGGTCAACGTGCTGGTCACCATACCACCACCGTGACGTGACATGCATCACCGGTCCATTCAGCCGTCCCGGGGCCCCTGAACATCAGGATGGCCCGCCAGACCAGGGAGATCCGGGAGGCGATGCATCGCCCTCGCCGAGTGCGCGCTGCATGAGAACGGTATCCACCCAGCAATCGAACTTGTGGCCGACCGATCCCAGTACACCGACATGACGGAACCCGAGCCGCTCGTGAAAACCGATCGAGGCCCGGTTGGCGGAACCCCCGATGACAGCAATCATCTGCCTGTACCCGAGGGCCGCGCACTGGCGAATCAGTGACTCCATCAACAGGAGACCCGTTCCCCGCCTGTCGTACCCGTGACGCACGTAGACCGAGTTCTCCACCGTATGGCAGTAGGCAGACCGCGACCGCCAGGGCGAAGCACACGCATATCCCGTGATGGCGTCGGCCGTTTCGGCGACGAGCCAGGGGAGACCACGTGCGCGGATCGCCTGCCAGCGTGCGATCATCTCTTCCGCATCCGGAGGATCGATCTCCAACGATGCCGTTCCGTGCCGCACGTGCCAGGCATAGATCCGGGCAATGTCGGCGAAGTCCTCCTCCAGGGCCGAACGGATCCGCAGTCCGTGATAACCGGGGCCGCCGGTCATCCGGTGATCATCCTGTTGCGGACGGTGTCGTCGCCCTGCCCTCCCTGAGGCTCGATACGTCTCACCCGTCCCATCGCATCCGGCAGCAATGCCATCTCCGTGTGCTCGGCCAACTTCGGGGCTCTCAGCCAACCTGTTGTCGTGGCGTCCGAGGACATTCCTGCGATCAGTCTCCCTGTCTTCTTCAGAGGCCACACGGTGGGACGATGCAGTGTCAGTTGACGATCGGCTCCCGGGGGATGTGGTTGACGCGTTCGCACTCGCCCTTGGTCACGATCGCCGTCTCGCCGATGCACATGCTCAGTCCAGTGGTGTCATCGAGCAGGATCATGTGAAGGAAGAACACCATGCCGGGCTCAAGAACCTGTGGATTTCCCGCCCACACCATCGGCCAGTCCATCCATGTCGGGGGATACATCGCCCCCATGGTGTAGCCGCAGGCGGCAAGCCGGGCGTGCCCGAACCCGGCCCCACCCAGCGTCCCTGCGTGTGCATCAAACACGTCGCCAACGGTTCTTCCCGGGCGCAGGGTCTCCAGGCAGGCGTCGATGGCGTCGGCGCATGCGCGGTTCATGCTCACGTGGCGGTGATCCGGGGTTCCGGTGAGAATGTTGTACATCATGGCCGCGTGGTAGTGCCGGAAGGCGGCAGCCGGCTCGAACACGACCTGGTCCCTCTCCGCCACGGTCTCGTCGCCTGTATGGTAGCGGCAGAACACGGCCGCCTCGCCGGCACCCATGGGCCAGCGGCCTGCGGTCGGGTCGCCACCGCCCTCCATCAACGCCTGCATCATCGCCCCGTAGACCGCCTTCACGGAAGCGCCCGGGACGGTGTGTTCGATGCTGACATCGAGAATCCGGTCGCACAGCGATCCTGCCTTGCGCACGTACGCAAGTTCCGCCTCGCTCTTGACCAGCCGGAGCAGGCGGACGAGATCGGAGGCATCGACGGTCCGGCAGAATCCCTCGAGCGCAGCGTCGACCATCTTCGCGCGCTGCCCGGTGAGACCGTAGGCGTGATACTCGACGCCGAGACGCTTTCCCCGGCACCCATGGTCCTTGAGCATGTCTCTCAGGTCGTCTCCTGGCGATGCATCCTCACGGTCCTGCCAGATGCGAATGTCCTCGACGATGGATGTCTCGCGGGACTGGATGCGGTCCGCCGAACGTGTCAGCAGTGCCAGTGTTCCATCCGCTCCGAGGTACATGCCCTGGAACATGGAGTAGCCGCTCGTGTCATAGCCGGTGAGGTAGTACATGCTGTCCTGACGAAACAGCACCAGACCATCAAGCCCTTCACGCTCCATGGCGGCGCGGGCCCCGGCAATTCGGCGATCGAACTCGTGGCGGGAAAAGTGAAGAAGCGGCATGACGTGCCCCGGCGTTCAAAATGACACTATCGGTCGGGAAGGACGGGAATCAAGACTGCCTCGCGGTCTCGTGGGCCGCATCTCCAGGATTCTGCTCCGGATCTGCCATCCTTGTGAAGGCGCCGCCGGAGGTGGGATAGCCGGTCGGATCCGATCTCCGGCCATCGACCATCACAAATCGCTACAATCATCTGCTGTTTGGTTCCGGTCGCGGAGACCGCTTGCATCGCCTTGAATTCAACGGCGCCAGCGGTTTCGTGACCCGACGCCACACTGACGTACCCTCCGGCAGCGAGGTCGGCTCTTCATGGCACCTTCGAGCCCGATGCTCAACGTACTGCTGCTCGCGTCCTGCGCTGGCTTTGCCCTGTTCCTGTTTCGCTCGCGGATGACCAGGGGTGACCTCTGGCACGCAACCCTCACCCCCCTTTGCTCCATCATCGGCAGCGGGTTCCTCATCATGGCGCCCCTGCTGGCGAGCATCGTGGGTCCGATGGCGCCGGTGGCAATTCTCGGGATCGTTCTCCTGGCCTATGCGATCGGTCACGTCATCCGGTTCAACATCATGCACGTCGAACCGCGCCTTGCTGCTGGACAGCCCCACAGGGGTACGCGCGAGATCGAGTATCTCGCCAACGTCGTTCTCGTCGTCGCGTTCATCATCGCCGTCGCGTTCTATCTCTCCCTGCTGTCCAGTTTCCTTCTCGGCTATCTCGGTGTGAACGACCCGGATCTGGAACGTGGCCTGACGACAGCCATGATCGTCTTCATCGCATGCGTGGGATATCTCAAGGGTCTGGGAGGTCTCGAGCGACTCGAGGGCATCTCGGTGACGATTCAACTCTGCGTCATTGCCTCGCTCGTCACCGGTCTCGCGATCTACGCAGGCGGATTTCTGACCGAAAGGGAAATCCGCATCGACTTCCCGCAGAGAAATGCCTTCACGCAGTTCCAGATGCTGGCGGGCGCTCTCCTCGTGGTGCAGGGATTCGAGACGTCGCGCTTCCTCGGGGACAAGTACAGCCGAGAGATCCGGGTAGCGAGCATGCGGAACGCCCAGATCATCTCGGGGATCATCTACGTCGTCTCCGTCATCCTGCTGATGCCGGTGGTGCAGGGCATGGACCTCGTCCACGTCCGGCTGTCGCAGATCATCGACGCCATGGCTCCGATGGCCCTGATTCTGCCCGTCGCCCTGATGATCGCGGCACTGGCGAGCCAGTTCAGCGCGGCGGTGGCCGACATGGCAGGCGGAGGTGGCCTGCTGCGCGAGAACAGTCGCGGCCTTCTCTCGGCCAGGGTGGGTTATGTCTCCGTCGCCGCCGGCGCGATTTTCCTGGTCTGGGTCGTCGACCTGCTCGAGATCGTCGCCCTCGCCTCCAGGGCCTTCGCAGCCTACTACTTCCTGCAGACACTGCTCGCCCTCATCCACAGCTTCAGGGATTCTCCGGGGCACTCGAGACCGAGGCGTGTGAACGAATGCCTTTTCATCGCCCTCGCGCTGATCCTTGCATACATCATCGCCTTCTCGATTCCGGCGAAGTAGCCGGTCCACGCCTGACGGATCATCAGGCCGACGTTCACAACGAAGTCGACCTCTATCCCGGAGCGGACATGCCGAACCATGTGGAATTGCGGAGGGACCCGTTTCAGACTACGACATGCCACCATCTCGACCCGGTCGACTTCCTCGCAATGGGACATACGCAACGATGCCAGCATGCCGATTCATTCCCGGTGCCCTGATCGCCGGCCTTGGCGCCTTGTTGCTTCTCGCGGTTGCCCACTCCCGGCCGGCGGAGGCGCACGCCATCCACGACGAGACTCCACGAATCGCCATCGTCTCGGCTTTCGCGCCGGAACTGGTCATTCTGAAACGGGATCTGGACGACTCATCGGAGATCCAGGTAAACGGCGTCACCTTCACCACCGGCACTCTGGAAGAGCACGACGTCGTGCTCTTTCTCAGCGGAATCAGTGTCGTCAACGCGGCGATGACGGCACAGTTGGCGTTTGACCATTTCGCCATCAGGGATGTGGTGTTCTCCGGCATCGCGGGCGGCGTGGATCCGGACCTCAATATCGGCGATGTCGTGATCGCGGATCGCTGGGGGCAGTACCTGGAGATGCTCTTCGCTCGCGAAACCGACGACGGCTGGGCAACGATGCCGTTCTTCGAGTACCCGTATGCGCACTTCGGCATGATGTTTCCGCGCTCGGTCACCGTGCTCCGCCCCGGAGCCGGGCAACCCGAGACACGCTTCTGGTTCCCGGTCGACGAGCAACTGTTCGCCGCAGCCAGCAAGGTGGCGGACAAGGTGGCACTCAGCCGCTGCACGACGCAAGGCACGTGCCTTGAGGAGAAACCCAGGATCGTCATGGGTGGATCCGGGGTTTCAGGCAGCGCCTTTGTCGACAATGCCGCGTTCCGCACCTGGACATTTCAGACCTTCGATGCACGTGTGCTGGACATGGAGAGTGCTGCCGTTGCCCACGTGGCTTATGCCAACGACATTCCCTTCATTGCCGTGCGCAGCCTCTCCGATCTTGCCGGCGGTGGCGAAGGCGCGAACCAGCTGGAGGTCTTTCTGGGCCTGGCGGCCGACAACGCGACCGCCGTGGTCAAGGCTCTCCTGCAGGCGATGGGAGAGGAATCCTGACGTCCGGCGCCTTCCTGTGAGCGAGGTCAGATACGCTTGACCTGGTCTGTCCCGTCTCAGCCAAAGGGACAAGCCACAAGTCGGCCATCGTCGCGTTCCTGCAGTGCCGGAACGGCCTCAGCGCAGGACTGACGGGCCAGGGGACAGCGGGTGCGAAACACGCATCCCGAAGGCGGCGACAGAGGCGACGGCACCTCGCCCCCGAGACCTGTGGCCGGGCGTCCGCGCTCGACGGCGGGGTCGGGAACCGGCGTCGCCGCGATCAGGGCGCGGGTGTAGGGATGACGCGGATCGTGAACGAGATCGCGTGTCGCGCCGTACTCCATGACGCTGCCGAGGTAGAACACCAGGATCCGGTCAGCGATGTGCTTCACCACACTCAAGTCGTGGGAGATGAAGATCAGGGAGAGTGCCAGGTCGCGCTGCAGGTCCCGAAGCAGGTTGACGATCTGGGCCTGCACGCTGACGTCGAGCGCCGAGACGGGTTCGTCGCAGATCAGGAGCTTGGGCTCGACGATGAGTGCGCGGGCAATGCCGATGCGCTGGCACTGGCCGCCGGAAAACTCATGGGGGTAGCGGTTGATGTGTTCGGGAAGCAGGCCCACCCGCTCGAGCAGCCCCCTTACTCGCGATGTGATCTCGCGCCTCGACAGGTTCGGTTCGTGGGTCACGAGAGGTTCTGCGATGGTCTCGCCAGCAGTCATGCGGGGATCCAGCGCACCCAGGGGATCCTGGAAGATCATCTGCATGTCGCGGCGCAGGAGCCGGCGCTCTGCGGGATTCAGAGTCAGCAGGTCCCTGCCCTGCCACAGTGCCCGGCCTCCGCTGGCGGGCACCGTCCCGATCAGGGAGCGGGCAAGGGTGGACTTGCCGGATCCACTCTCGCCGACGATACCGAGCGTCTCGGCCGGGGCGAGATCGAAACCGACGCCCCGGACGGCCCGAAGTTCCTTCGGCGGGACCCAGGGGGGATGTCCCCCGGGACGCACGCGAAAGGTGACGGAGAGATCCCGCACGGAGAGAAGGGGCACGTTCATCCCGCACCGCCCAGAGGCCAGTGGCAGGCAACCCGCCGGCCCGGCGCATGACTGACGCCAGGGGGCCGCACATCATGACAGCGCTCGTCCGCCCGCGGACAACGCGCGGCATAGGGACAACCGCCGGAAAGCTGGTGCATGCCGGGCGGATCTCCGGGGATGGCGCGCAGCCGCTCGTCGTCGCGATCGAGCCTCGGCACGGCATCCAGCAGACCGCGTGTGTAGGGGTGATGCGGTTCGGCAAATGTCTGAGTGACCGGACCGCTTTCCATCACTTGGCCACCGTAGAGCACAACCATCTCGTCACAGTGCCCCGCGACGATGCCGGCATCGTGAGTGACAAGAATGACGGCGGTGTCGAACATTGACCTCACATCCCCGAGAAGACGCATGATCTGGCCGCGGACCGTGGCATCGAGCGCCGTGGTGGGTTCGTCGGCAATCAGCAGGCGAGGACGGCAAAGCAGCGCCATCGCGATCAGCACCCGCTGGCGCATACCACCGGAGAATTCGTGCGGATACATGGTGATGCGGGTACGTGCCTCGGGCACTTCCATGGCGTCGAGCAGGCGGACCGCTTCACCGAGCGCCTCGCCCCGGCCGAGGCCCTTGTGCAGCATCAGCACCTCGGTCATCTGGTGCGAGATTCTCATGTAGGGATTGAGCGCCGTCATCGGATCCTGAAAGATCATCGCGATCTCACGTGCGCGAATTCGGTTGAGAGCACGCTCATCGAGACCCAGCAGTTCCGCGCCATCAAACATGATTGAGCCCGACGCCGTTCCGTTGCGCGCCAGGAGGCCCATGATGGCGAGCATGATCTGGCTCTTGCCCGAACCGCTCTCACCGACCACGGCAATTGCCTGTCCGGCCGTGACCGCGAGGTCGACTCCATTCACGGCGTGGACCGTGCCGTCGCCTGTCCGGAAGGACACGGTGAGGTCGCGCACCTGCAGCAGGGTCATGGCTCAGCGGTCCCTGGGATCCAGCGCATCGCGCAGTCCGTCGCCCACGAAGAAGAACGCGAACAGCGTGGTGACGAAGAAGAAAAGCGGAAACAGGAGTTGCCAGAGTGTGCCGTACTGCATCTGGCCCGCTCCGTCGCTGATAAGCGCACCCAGGCTTGTGTCGGGCTCCTGCACGCCGAGGCCCAGAAAGCTGATGAAACTCTCGTAGATGATCATCGAAGGCACGAGCAGTGTCGCATAGACCACGACCACGCCCAGAAGATTGGGAATGATGTGGCGAAGGATGATCTTTCCCGGTCTGACGCCGATCGCGACAGCGGCTTCGACAAAGTCACGGTTCTTGATGGAAAGCGTCTGTCCCCGCGCGATCCGCGCCATGTCGAGCCAGCTGATGAGGCCGATGCCCACGAACAGCATGAGGATGGAACGGCCGAACACGACCATGAACACGATCAGCACGAACATGTAGGGAATGGCCATCAACACATCGACAATGCGCATCATCACATTGTCCACCGCGCCGCCGAGGTATCCCGCCACGGCCCCGTAGAGGGTACCGACCACCATCGAGACCAGGGCTCCCAGAACGCCGACCATCAGCGATATCCCGGTCCCCTGTACCGTGCGCGCAAAGAGGTCGCGGCCCAGTTCGTCCACTCCGAAGTAGTGGCCGTTGGCGAACGAGGGGCCGCCCTCCTCCGCAACGTTGCCAAGCATGGCCCAGTCGATCTCCTCGTTGGACCAGGCTGCCAGGATGTCACCAAACAGCACGAAGAGAACGAGGAGTACGAGAATTGCAAGACTGGTCACTGCGGCGCGGCTGCGGAGAAATCGGCCACGGGCGTCCTGCCAGAGCGAGCGGCCACCGGAGGCATCCGAGGCGCCGGACGTGGACAGTGACCGGATGGCGCGGCGGCCGAACAGAAGGGGCGACACGTCAGTACCGGATGCGCGGGTCCAACCAGGCATAGAGCAGGTCGACCGCAAGGTTGAAGGCGATGGTGAGCGCACCTGCCAGGATGGTGATTCCCATGATCACCGGATAATCACGGTTCAGCGCCGAATTGACGAAAAACTGGCCGATTCCACCGGTCGCAAAGAAAACGTCAATCACCACGGAACCGGTGATCATGCCGACGAATGTCGGTCCGAGATAGGAGATCACCGGCAGCATCGTGGGTTTCAGCGCGTGACGGAACACGATCTGGCGCATTGGCAGGCCCTTGGCCCGGGCCGTGCGAATGAAGTCGGCATTCAGCGCCTCCAGCATGGATGATCGGGTCATGCGGGCGATCGAGGCCATGAACGACGTCGAGAGCGCAATGACCGGCAGGATGACATAGGGCCAGTGCCCACCCTGCCAGCCTCCGCCCGGAAGCCAGGCCAGCCACAAGGTGAAGACCAGGGTCAACACCGGCGCGAGGACGAAGTTCGGGAGAACCTGGGCACCGATGGAAACTCCGACGCAGAGGTAGTCGAGAAGGGAGTTGTGGGAGACGGCTGCCGCGATACCCAGCGAGACGCCCGCCAGGACCGCCACCAGGAACGACCACGCTCCGTAGGTCAGTGTCACCGGGAAGCCCTGGCGAATCACGTCGTTGACCGTCTGGTCCGTGTACTGGAACGACGGCCCGAAGTCGAATTCCGTCACGATGGAGATCACATAGCGCCAGATCTGAACGACGAGCGGCTGATCGAGCCCGTACTTGTGCTGGAGATTGGCCATGACCTCGGGCGGCAGGGTGCGCTCGGTGTCGAACGGCCCGCCCGGAGCGGCGTACATCAGGACATAGGAAACGACAATGAGAATGAGGAGGGTCGGAACAGCGACCGCAAGACGCCTGGCAACGTAGTAGATCATCCGGCGATCCGGACGTCCCGGGGCATGCGGTCAGTCCGCTACGCGATAGAGGTTCTTCGAGTACCAGTTGTTTTCGACGTTGTCATAGGGCCAGCCCCGTATGTCGCTGGAAAGCAGGAACGTGTTGGCATAGTGATAGATCGGAATGATGGCCATGTCCTCGGCCAGGATCTGTTCGACCTCGGCGTAGATAGCGCCCGGATCGCCGACGGTCTTCGAAGCGCTCATCAGCTCGTCGACTTCCGGGTTCGAATACTTGCCGCGATTCGCGCCATGGGTGGTGGTGAGCAGGTCGAGAAAGGTCGACGCCTCGTTGTAGTCGCCGCACCAGCCTGAACGGGCGAGATCGAATTCCTGATTGTTCATGATGTTGAGGTAGGTCTTCCACTCGAAGTTGGCGAGTTCCGTGGTCACACCGAGTTTCTGCTTCCACATCTGGCTGATGACGGTGGCGATCTGCTTGTGGCTTTCGGACGTGTTGTAGATCAGTCTCAGCGTCAGACCCTCGATCCCGGAAGCCTCCATGAGGCGCCTGGCCTCGTCGTCGCGCTCGGCTTGTGAGAGCGCCGCATAGGCAATCTCGGGCATCACGAAGCCTGACGTCTTGAGATGGGTGAAGTTGTAGGCCGGCCACTGGCCGCCCTTGAGGAGGCGTTCGACAATCACGTCCCGGTCGATGGCCATGCCGAGCGCCCGGCGCACACGCACGTCCTGCAGCGCGGAATGGCCGCTCTCGCTGTGGTTGATGGCGTAGTAGTAGGAACACAGGCGCGGGACACTGGTGGCCTCGTCAGGCATTTCTTCCCTGAGCGCCGGAAACTGCCCGGCAGGCAGGGGCTGGAGGTGGTCGAGTTCACCGGCGCGATAACGGGTCAGGGCCTGGTTGTCATCGTTGATGACGAGGCCTGTCACCTCCTCGATGATCACGTTGTCGGCGTCCCAGTACTCCGGATTCTTCACGCGCCTGTGGTATTCGTTCAGCACCAGGTCCGTGAGAACGTAGGCGCCGTTGGAGACCATGTTCCCGGGTGCTGTCCACCTGGTGCCATGGGCCTCGACGGTCGCCCGGTGCGCCGGGAACAGCGTCGCATAGGTCGTCATGGCCGGAAAGTAAGGCAGGGGCGCGAACAACCTCACCTCGAGGGTGTGATCGTCCACGGCGCGCGCTCCAAGTTCGGAGGGTTCCATCCCGCCGGCCAGGATATCCGCTGCGTTCTCGATCTGGGTCAGTTCAAGGTACCAGCCGTAAGGCGAGGCGGTGACAGGGTCCACCGCCCGCCTCCATGCATAGACGAAATCATGCGCAGTCACCGGATCGCCGTTCGACCACCTGGCATCCTTGCGCAGGGTGAACGTATACGTCGTGTTGTTGTCAGTCGCCGCGAAGTGTGTCGCCACCCCGGGCACGAGGTTGCCCTCGGCGTCCTGGCTCAGGAGTCCTTCGAAGAGGTCGCGGATCACGTGGAAACCTGACACGTCCTGGTTGAGCTGCGGGTCGAGGGTCGGAAACTGGTCAAGCAAGCGATAGGTGAAGGTCTGGTCATCCGACAACGCTTCGCCCGTGACCGGGTGGGCGTCAGCGCTCCAGGCCGGAGAAAGGCTTCCTGCCAGAACGGCAGCCGCCATGATGATGAACATGGTTCTCAACTTGCCTGCTCGCATGATCCCCCCTCGTCGGGTCCGGATGACCGAATTGCGATCAAGATTGTCCGGTGACCATCACATCCGTCGATCCGCTCATGCCGACCGATGCCGGTCGGCGTTGGACGGCATTGGGACTTGAGGCCGGGCGCACGTGACAATCCTGATCGTGGGTCTTCGGAGTCAATAGCTGGCTTCATTCGATACCCGAAGGCCCGGACGGCGGCAAGGAACGTGCGATCCGAGTCAAGCGGCGGAGCCGCACCTTCCGGTTTCTTGAGGACAGTCCTGACCGTAGTTTGCCCATGAACCTGACAGAACGAGAGACCACGGCCCGCGACACAACAGTGACGTCATGTCCGCCTGGGATCCGACGAAGGTTAGCGCATGCCCTCGACGACCATGCGGCTGAGATGGAGAGGAGCCTCGTCCCAGTAGTCCGACAGGCAGCCGCCATCGTAGGCCGGCGATCTCCGGCCCCTCTGCATGCTTTCGATGAGGCCTATGTCCTCGTGGTTGAGTTCATTCCACATGTCGAGCACGGCCTGGCGTCCCTCGGCCCAGTCCGGCGAGGTGGCAGCCTCACCGACCAGGTAGACGTCGATGCGCTCGCGGCAACGGTCCGGTGCGACGGGCGCGACGTGAAAGCTCGCCACGTGATCCGGATAGACTTCGACGCCAAAGGCCGTGGGAAGGATGAACCAGATACCCTGGCGGGCAGCCTCGTCCGACAGGTTCGGGAAGTAGGGCAGTCCGTCCCCTCTTCCAGGTTCGGAGGCCCTGAAGAGATAGCGGTTCCACATCACGTGACGATCGATCTGGCTCGGCATCCGCTCCGACATCGGAACGAAGGCATGCAGCCTCGGATGGGCCGAGAAGACGTGGTAGGGCTCGATGTAGTTCTCCAGCGCCAGTTTCCAGTTGGCTGCGATCTCGAAGTGCACCGTCCCTGCGTGGCGTGATGCACCAAGATCGTAGCCACGGACGAGGTCTGCCGCCGGAGCCAGGAAGTCCTTCAGTGCCGGCGCCTCGCCATCGAGGTTGACGAAGATCCAGTGGTGCCACACCTGCGAACGGACCGGCACCAGACCGGGCGCATCGTCATGACCGCCGTGTGGCGAGCCGCGGAGCGAACCGTCGAGTTCGTAGATCCAGCTGCAGTCGGCAGAGGCGAGTTCCCGGAGCCCCGAGCACTTCCCGGAAACCAGAACTGCGCGCCGGTAGCGGCAGACATTGTGGAAAACGCGGATCACGCCATCGAGGTCGCGCAACACGAGCAGCGGCGCCCCGAAGGCCTCGACCGGCATGGCATCGCCAGGCTGCGGCACGTCCTGGACGAATCCCGCGACAAACCAGCTTCGTGCGAAGAGGCGCTCGAACTCAAGCTCCTGCCACGCCACGCTCGTGTAGCAGACGTTGGGCAACGCCGACGCTCTGCCGACCGGCCCGTCCAGGGCATCCAGGGCGTCCGCCCCCGCAAGCGCCTCCACGTCGCTCCAGACCGGGCGCCGCGCAACAACTCGGTGGCCCATGGCGGAAAATCCGGGATCGAGTCCGCCGCAGAGTATACAACAGGCGGAGGTCGTGGCATCAAGCCGCGTTCCGTCGGTTTGCGGTCCGAACGTCACGGAAATCGGCCATGTCGGTCTTCCCGCACCTGTTTCAGCCAATCGAGATCCGGGGCCACAGGATCCGGAACCGGCTGTTCTTTCCGGCCCATGGCACGTCGCTCGGCGACCGGGGAAGGATCTCGGACGCCCTCATCGCCTATCACGAGGCGCGCGCCCGGGGCGGCGCCGGCATGATTGTCGTCGAAGGGATGTCGATGCATCCCAGCTTCGATCTCGCCGCCGGTTACCTGCTGGCGGGTGAGCCCGGCATCGTGCCGGGACTCCGGCGCCTGGCCGACGCCGTCCACGGCCACGACTGTGTGATCCTGGGTCAGCTCTTTCACCCCGGCGCGGCCATCCGGGCCACGCTCGACGGCGCGCGCCGTCCGGCGGTTTCCTCGTCTGCGGTGCCGTTCGAGCGCTACAGTCTCATGCCGACTCCGGCGACGCCGGAACTGCTTGCGGAACTGGTTGACTCCTACGCGCGGGCCGCCGGCCACATCGTCGAAGGCGGCCTCGACGGCGTCGAGATCCTGGCGAGCATGGGCTATCTGATCGCCCAGTTTCTGAACCCCCGAGTGAACCGGCGCGACGACGCCTACGGTGGCAACCTCGAGAATCGCATGCGGTTCCTCGTCGAGATCCTCGAGGCCGCGCGGTCCCGCATGGGCTGTGATCCGATCCTCGGTGTCAGGATCAGCGACGCTGACGCCACGCCCGGGGCCATGGACTCCGGCGAGGTGCTGGAGGTCTGCCGGGTGCTGGAGGGCCGGGGACTTGTCGACTATGTCAACGTCATCGGCGGCAACACGCGGACGGCGCGGGGCTGGATCGAGGTCGTCCCGCCCATGGCGATCGAAACGGGTCACGTCGCGGCCTGCGCGGGAGCCTTGAGGCAGCATCTGTCGCTGCCGGTCCTGGTGGCCGGACGAATCAATCAGCCCCACCTCGCCGAGGACATCATCGCCAGTGGCCAGGCCGACATGGTCGGCCTGGTGCGCGGCATGATCTCCGATCCCATGTTCGCCGCGAAGGCCGAGGCCGGGCGCGTGGACGACATTCGCAGCTGCATCGCCTGCAATCAGGCATGCTTTGGCCACCGACTGCAGTATCACGCCGTCTCCTGCATCCAGCACCCCGAGTCCGGGCGCGAACTCGCGTTCAGCCACATCAAACCGCCGGCGCGCCGATGCAGGACTGTCTGGGTGGTGGGCGGCGGTCCGGCCGGCATGAAGGCCGCGGCAGTGGCGGCCGAGCGCGGTCACGACGTGTCGCTCTACGAGAGGACCGGCAGGCTTGGCGGGCAGGCCTTGCTGGCCCAGGCCCTTCCCGGGCGAGCCGAATTCGGCGGAATCGTGACCAACCTCGTTCGCGAGATGGAACTGGCGGGCGTGTGCATCAAGCGCGGCGTTGCGGTGACGGCAGCGGCCATTCGCGACGCCGCTCCCGACGCCACAGTCGTCGCGACAGGAAGCCGGCCCTACCTGCCCGTGGTCGAGGGCGAAGACGAGGCCCATGTGGTCGAGTCCTGGTCGGTCATACGGGGCGATGCCAATGTCGGCAGTTCCGTGCTGGTTGCGGACTGGAAGAACGACTGGATCGGGCTGGGCCTCGCCGAGAAGCTGGCCCGGGACGGCTGCCACGTGCGCCTGGCGGTCACCGGAATGGTGCCGGGGCAGAACATCCAGGAGGCGGTGCGCGATCACTGGATCGGCCAGCTCTCCAGGCTCGGCGTCGAGATCATCACCTACGCACGGCTGTTCGGCGCCGACCGCGACACCGTCTACCTGCAACACACGGTGACCGACGATCCGATCGTCTGCGATGACGTCGAGACCCTGGTGTTGTGCCAGGGCACAGCAAGCGATACGGCGCTTGCCGGCGAACTCGCCGGCTGGCCGGGCGAGGTGCATGTGATCGGCGATGCCCTGTCACCACGCACGGCCGAGGAGGCGGTGCTCGACGGGCTCAAGGCCGGCATGGCGATCGGCGCCTGATCGGTACCGACTGTTTGCGCGCTCCAGACTTCGCCCGCATGCGCAACCGTTTCCAGTCGGCACGGACAGATTCCATCACAAGCCCTCCAACGATTCAGAAGATCGACGCGACCGCGACAGGCTCATATGGTGACGGCACACGCCGAGCGAGTCAGGTGTCGGATCGAATGTCATCTTCACATCCGTTCGTCCTGCCCGAGCCCTCTGCATCCCTCGACCTTGCGATGGATGACGGTGCGCCGATAAGGGTCGTGCGCCACGGCAACCCGTCCGGGGTGCGCGTCGTGCTGAGTCACGGCAACGGTTTCACGAGCGATTCCTACTTCCCGTTCTGGCGGCACATGTTGGAGCGGTTCGACCTCGCACTGTTCGATGTCCGCAATTGCGGGCGCAACCCGTTCCACGCAGCCGAGCCGCATCACTATCGCCGCTTTGCGCGCGATAACGCGGCGGTGCACGAAGCCATTGCGAAAGAGTGGGGCAAAAAGACCACCATTGGTGTCTTCCATTCGATGACGGCGATCGCAGCCCTTTTGGCGGTCGTCGATGGCATCTGGCACTGGGATGCCCTGATGCTGTTCGACCCGCCGATAGTCCCACCCGAGGGCAACCCGCTGCGCGAACGCATCATGTCTGGAGGAGCAATGCTGCGCGACGCCGCCCGGGCCCGTCAGAACCGGTTCCGGGACCCGGGGGATCTTGCAGACGTGTACCTGTTCCTGCACCGGTTCCGGCACTTGCGGAAGGGAGTGGCGGAACTCAACGCCCGTTCGGTGCTACACCGCGACCCCGCGAGCGGAGAATGGCTGCTGCGTTGCCCGGGTCCGGTCGAAGCCGGTCTCTATGTCGAGGTCGCCGATCTGCCGATCTGGCGGCAACCCGATCCACCGGAGCGCCCGCTCCTGATCGTCGGTTCCGACCCGGAATTCGAAGACGCTTCGTTCAGCGGGCCCTGCTGCAAGCTCTTCTGCGAGACGTTCGATGTCGACTACGCCTTCGTGCCCGAAACCAGCCACCTGCTGCAACTCGAGGAGCCCGAACAGTGCTTTGCCCTGTTCGATCGTTTCCTCGCCAACAACGGAATCGCCGCATGACAGGTTCGACCGGCGCCTGTCTCGCCAACCGGTCGGTACGCTAACCGTTTAGGAAATCGATCAATGTTGGTTAGCCACGAGCCAAGGCTCCCTGTATTCACAGTGGCAACTCGGTCGACGACTTGATCTCCTCCATGGATAGCAGGGAGGTGATGTTGAAGATCTTCACCTGGGAAATGAGCGCCTGGTAGAAGTCGTCATAGGCCCTGGCGTTCTCCACGCGAACCTTCAGGATGTAGTCGACGTCGCCCGCCAGACGGTGCGCCTCCATCACCTCCGGGCGCCCCTTCAGGGTCTCCAGGAACCGGTCCTGCCAGTCCTTCTGGTGTTCGGAAGTCCGGATGAGCACGAAGAAGCATGCCTCCAGCCCCAGCTTGTCGGGGTCGAGAAGAACCGTGTTCTGTCGAATGATCCCCGCAGCCCGGAGCTTTCGTATTCTGTGCCACACCGACGTCCGCGAGGCTCCGGCCTTCTCCGCGATGTCATCAAGGGAGCGCGAAGCGTCCTCCTGCATCGTCGCAAGAACTTTCCGGTCGACGCCATCGAGCTGGACTGCCATAGCTACCTCCGTCACAGTCGTAGAGAAATTTCTACGTATCGCCACTTAAATGGAAAATCATCCATATTTTTCTGACAGACTGTCACTCTGCTAGAAAATCTATACAATTCATTGGCACCAGGAGAAAGCGATAACGGGCAGTCGCCGTGCAGCATTTCCCGATCTTCCTCAGCCTTGCGGGCCGGCGTGTCGTGGTCTCCGGCGCCGGGCAGGCTGCGGTGGCCAAGCTGCGCCTGCTTCTGAAGAGCGACGCCGAGATCTCGGTGTTCGGTCCGGACCCGGATCCGCAGATCCTGGCGTGGCACCGCGAGAACGCTTTGCGCCACGACGGGCGTCGCGTTGAAACCGGTGATCTCGACGGCGCCGCGCTCGTCTACTGCGCGAGCAACGTTCCCTCGGAGGATGCGCGCGTTGGCGCGCTGGCCCGTCGGAACAGGATCCCCGTCAACATCGTCGACAATCTCGAGGGGAGCGATTTCATCACGCCCGCCATCGTGGACCGAGATCCGGTCACGGTGGCCATCGGAACCGAAGGGACGGCTCCCGTGCTGGCCCGGAACATCAAGGCCGCAATCGAGGCGCAGCTGCCGATTTCCCTGGGACCGCTCGCGCGCATCGCGCAGGCATTCCGGAACAGGTGCGAGAGCGTGCCTTCGGGCCAGATGCGACGGGCGCTCTGGTCCGAGTACTTTTTCCGACGCGGCCCCCGTGGCTATGCCAGCGATGGCAGGAACGGCGCCCGCGAAGCGCTCCGTTCGCTGCTTGACGAGGCCGCCACCGCGACGCGACCCCCCGGACTGGTCTCCTTCGTGGGCGCCGGGCCGGGCGATCCGGAACTGCTCACGCTCAAGGCGCGCAACCTTCTGCACGAGGCGGACGTCGTCGTGCATGACCGGCTGGTCTCCGCACAGGTGCTTGAACTCGCGCGGCGGGAAGCCGAATGCGTCTGCGCAGGCAAGTCGGGATACGGCCCGTCTTGGTCACAGGCTCGCATCAACGCCCTGCTGGTGCAGCGTGCCCGAGAAGGAAAGCACGTGATTCGCCTCAAGTCCGGTGATCCGGCGGTGTTCGGAAGACTGGACGAAGAGATCAAGGCGATGGAGACCTCAAACATCCCCTGGGAGGTCGTCCCGGGAATCACGGCAGCCGCCGGAGCGGCTGCGGACATGGGGGCTTCGTTGACGCGGCGCGGGCGCAACTCGGAGCTTCGCCTCATCACGGCCCGTGACGTCGACGGGTTCACCGAACATGATTGGGCCGCCCTTGCCCGGCCCGGGTCCGTCGCCGCAATCTACATGGGCAAGCGGGCGGCCGCCTTCCTGCGCGGGCGACTTCTGATGCGCGGGGCTGCGCCGTCAACGCCGATCACGATCGTCGAGAATGCCTCGCGACAGGACAAACGGATCGTCGCGACAACGCTTCTTGGTTTGCCCGATGCACTGGACGAAGCGAGCCTTGCGGGACCGGTAGTGCTGATGCTCGGCGTCCTGCCGCGCGCCGCGATGCGGAGAACGGAGACGGGCTTCGAGGTCCGCCAGGAGGCTGTTTGATGGCCCGCGCCTTCAGACCCTGCATTCTGACCGCAAACGACCTCTTCGATGGCGACGTGGTCTATCTCGCGCCCGATGGCGCCTGGACACGCCGCCCGGTTGACGCATACCTCTTCGAGAACCAAGACGAAGCGAACCGAAGCCTGGCGGCAGCCGAAGCGCAGGGGAATGCCATCGTCGAACCCTATCTGATGGCGGCTGTGTGCGAAGGTCATCAGGGACCGGAACCGGTTCACATCCGGGAGATTCTTCGAGCGACGGGGCCTACCAACTACTGCCATGGCAAGCAGGCGGAGGACTGACGGGTGTACAGATACGACAGTTTCGACCGGGAGTTCGTACGCAGTCGGGTTGCACAGTTCCGCCAGCAGGTGGAGCGACGCATTGAAGGTTCCCTGACCGAAGAGGAGTTCAAGCCACTCAGACTGATGAATGGGCTCTACCTGCAACTGCACGCCTACATGCTTCGTGTGGCCATCCCCTACGGAACGCTGGACAGTCAGCAGATGCGCCAGCTGGCCCATATCGCGGAACACTGGGACAAGGGCTACGGACACTTCACGACACGTCAGAACATCCAGTTCAACTGGCCCAGGCTGAAGGACGTGCCGGACATTCTCGACGCTCTCGCGGACGTCGAGATGCATGCAATCCAGACGTCCGGCAACTGTGTGCGCAACATCACCGCCGACCACTTCGCCGGTGCGGCCGCCGACGAGATCGCCGATCCCCGCCCGACCGCCGAACTGCTTCGGCAATGGTCGACGGATCACCCGGAATTCGCGTTCCTGCCGAGAAAGTTCAAGATCGCAGTGAGTGGCTCCCCGATTGACCGTGCCGTGACCCGCGCTCATGACATCGGACTCCGCATGATCCGCAATGGGGCGGGCGAGACCGGCTACGAGGTCTTGGTCGGGGGCGGGCTCGGGCGCACCCCGGTGATCGGCCCGGTCATCCGCGACTTCCTGCCAGAGGCGGACCTTCTGCCCTACGTCGAGTCCATCCTGCAGGTCTACAACGCCATCGGGCGTCGCGATAACAAGTACAAGGCGCGCATCAAGATCACGGTCAACGAGCACGGGCTCGAGGCCTTCCGCGAACGCGTCGAGCAACGCTTCCTGATTCAACGCAAGGCGTTCCGAGGCGCACACCAGGCTCTCTTCAAGCGGATCAGCGCGATGTTCGCGGCGCCGGAGTTCATCGAGGCGCCGACCGGGGCATTCGAGGCGGCGTTCGCGCGCGACCCGGTGTTCCGGTCGTTCGTCGATACCAATCTCTACCCGCACCGGAATCCGGATTACGCAATCGTCATCATCTCGCTCAAGGCCCACGGCGCCACGCCGGGCGATGCCACCGCAGAGCAGATGCGCGTCATCGCCGGCCTGGCGGAGCGATACGGCCATGACGAAATCCGGATCAGCCATGAACAGAACTGCATTCTGCCCCACGTGCACAAGCGCGATGTGCCCGCGGTGCATGCAGCATTGCGGGAGGCGGAGCTCGCCACCGCCAATGTCGGGCTGGCATCGGACATCATCGCCTGCCCGGGGTTGGACTACTGCAATCTCGCTACCGCCCGCTCCATCCCGATCGCCCAGGGCATTGCCACCCGGATGAAGGAACGCGGGGACGAGCGCCTGATCGGCGATCTCAAGATCAAGATATCCGGCTGCATCAACGCCTGCGGGCACCACCACGTCGGGCACATCGGCATTCTCGGTCTCGACCGCGCAGGCGTCGAGAACTACCAGATCACCCTCGGCGGCGACGGAACGGAAACGGCCGCGCTCGGTGAACGCGCCGGCCCCGGCTTTTCGGCAGACGATGTCGTCCCTGCCGTAGAGCGGTTGATCGATGCCTACCTCGACCTCCGTTCCAATGATGACGAGGCCTTTCTCGCGACATACCGGCGCATCGGCATGCAGCCCTTCAAGGCGGCGCTCTATCCCGACACCGCCCCGTCCGCAGGACGCTAGCCGTGGAAGGCCTGAACTCCGGGATTCTCGTCCGCGACACCGGATTCCATGACGACGACTGGCATGGCGATTTTGTCCGGTGGGGCAGCGACAACGACTACTCTGCCCTGCCTGATGGGGCTGCGCTCAATGTCGAGAACTGCGTGCCGGCCGAAGACATCGTGCCCCTCTTCGAGCGCATCGCCCTCATTCGCATTTCATTCCCGTCGCACCTGGACGGCCGCGGTTTCACGCTGGCTCGCCACCTGCGGCTGCTGGGCTACCGAGGCCGGCTGCGCGCGGCAGGCCACATTATCGCAGACCAGTACGCCATGGCCCGACGAAGCGGCTTCGACGAAGTGGAAATCGAACCTGCTCTCGCCCAACGACAGCCGGAAGAGCAGTGGTTGTTTCGTGCGGACTGGCGCACGCATGACTATCAGGAGCGTCTGGGCCGGCGCCGTTGTGATCAGGCACTCAACGAGCAGGATCAAAAGCAACTATCTCTGCCATTCGCCGGGTCGCATTTGCAATTGCCGCAAGCAAGCACGACGCGGCGGCGTGAACCACGGCGCCACCGACGTAAGTCTCGGAGAGCTGCGCAATGATCTCGATCGCTGCATCCCGGTTCACGCCGACGAACACGGCGTCAGGTACCTCTGGCAAGGCCTCAACTGACGGATAGCACGTTGCGACGCGGATGAACGGTGAAGGTCGCGCCCATGTTCATCATACGTCGTTCCTGCCCTTCTGCCGGATCGATCTGAAACCGGCCTGTGTCATGCGACCCTTGATGGCGCAGAGGCAAGAAATGTTCATGCGCAGCACGGTCTTCCCGGATGAGAGCAGGCGCAATGCTGTCCGACAGGAGCGAGTGCGCTCCTGCGATTCGGAACCTTGGCGCTCTTCTGTCGCACGAGCTAACCGTGTCGCCTAGAGATACTCGGAAGTGCCGTCTTCGTGGATGACCGTTGGCGTCTCCCCGCGATAGGTAAACACGGGAAGAGGCCGGTCCTTGGGCACGTGACGGGTGCCCGCCGTCCAGAGAGCCAATGCCCGCGCCAGCATGAAGCGTGTCACATCTGCAATGGCATCGCTGGCCATTGCAAAATCTGCGGGTCGCCAAGCCACGGCTTCCAATTCCCCTGTCGAAGCAGGGCTTCCCTCCAACGGCCCTCCATCCGCGAGAAAGAAGTACGCATCAAAACGAATGGGTGAAGATTCCGGAGTGATGGCCCTGCCGACTACATCAAGGTTTTCCAGGGAACTGAGGTTCAAACCGGTCTCTTCCTCAGTTTCGCGAATCGCTGTGCAAACGGTCGCCAGCGCATCCTGCGAAGAAACGTGACGCGTAAGGGCTTTCTCCGTTCCGCTGTGCAGGTGGGCAGACGGCTGGCGCGCGTAGTCTTGTTCTTCGACCGCGCCGCCCGGAAACACGAGATAGCCAGGCATAAACCGCAACGTCTGATTCCGCATGCCAATCAAGACCTCGGGCACTTCGCCATTCCCCCGAAAAAGTATGAGGCTCGTTGCCAGGCGCGGCTTGACGGGTGCGTTGGTGTCTTCCATTGGTACGGTTGTCCGATAGCTAACGGGACATTACAGGTCAGGGTGGCAGTGGGGTCAAACCCAGCCAACAGCGCGCGCCGGGACCGCACCGTAGACTTCGACACGGACACCGGTGACAGGTCTCGTCGGCAGCCGGTTTCGGGAATACATAATTGAGATAACTGACTGCATCGGCTGTGCAATCTGTGTGATTAGGGATGTGCACACCGGCAAAGTGCACCCGTTACGGGTGCCCCGTGGCCTTCAACATCGAATGCGAGTTCCACCAGGCAACAAACCCGCCGTGCTGCCGGGTCGGGTCCGGCGAGCAGGATCCGCCAGAAGATCATTGCCACTCCTCGATCATGCCATCGAGAACAGCCATACCGTATTCAAGGACGGTGATGCCGTCGCGGCCCTTCGGCGCGATGACCTCGGGATGCCGGCCTTTGCGCCATTCCTTTCCCATCGTCGGGTCTTGCGTGCAGCGTATGGGCACAGTTTACATTTCGGAGCTGAGGCAGGTCTTGCAGCCAACTCACTCGCGAATACCGTCAAGACAGCCCTCTTCCACCTTCTTCGGCAGGAACGGGTCAGCCATTGAGAGACAGTCGACTGTCGTCGCGAAAGACATTCATGATGTCTCAGTGGTGACGATCAGGGCATCGGCGAGTGTCAGGCCGTGGGCCTGGACGATGACGGGATTGAGGTCGACCTCGACGATTCGGTTGTGGTGTGCCGTGGCCAGGGCCGAGATGCGGACGACGAGCGCGACCAGTGCTTCCGTGTCGGCGGGGGGCCGACCGCGTCCGCCAGCAAAGAGTGAGGCGCCCCTCAGCCGGCCGATCATGGCCCGTGCCTCTGCCTCCTCCACCGGTGCCGGAGTGACGGCAACATCCCGCAAGGTCTCGGCGAAGATCCCACCGAGGCCAACCATGACCATCGGTCCGAAGGTCGGGTCGGCCACGCTGCCGACGATCGTCTCGACGCCTGGATCGGCCATTGGCTGGACCAGGACGCCGCGCAGGTCGGCGTTCGGGAAACTGATACGAACGTTGTCGAGGATTGTCTGGTAGGCGGCCCTCACTGCCGATTCATCGGAAAGGCCAAGGGCAACTGCGCCGATGTCCGACTTGTGCGGAATGTCAGGCGACTGGGCCTTGAGGGCCACCGGTCGTCCAAAGCGGCGCCATGCCGAGACTGCTGCCTCCGGCGATGCCGCGAGCTCCGCCGGACCAACAGGGACTCCACAAGAGGAGAGTACTTCGCGCGCCTCGGCCTCGCACAACACGACGCGGTTCTCCGAATGGTTCGGGATGGGGTCCGGCAGGTCGTCGAAAGGCACCATGCTCGCGTGGAAGGCCTCGGCATGATCCGCAAGAGCCGCCATCGCCCGGGCGGCGTGACGCATGTCCGCCATCAACGGCACTCCCGCTCGCGCAGCAATCTCAATCGACCTTCGGGCAGGGATCGTGTAGCTCCACATCACCGCCGGCTTGGCGAGGCGACGGCTCACCTCGGCAAGCTTGCCGCTCTCGCGCTCCATGATCTTCGTTGTTCCGAGAGTCGCCACCTGAGCGACCATGTCGATCGACGAACTCTCGGACAAAATATCGATGAAGCCCGCGTAGCCGACCGCATAGATGGCCTGAGCCGTGGCGTCGACCGGGTTGGCCGAGCTGCCATAGGAAGGGAGCAACGGCTCGATCATGGCACGCGAATCGGCATCGAGCGTGGGCACGTCCAGGCCGGTCGACACGCAGGAATCCGCAAACCAGGCTGCGGCGCCACCCGAGGACGAGGCGATGCCAATTCGGCGGCCTTCAGGACGCTGACGGGGAATGTAGCGGGCGAACGTGGCAGCGATGTCGATCAGTTCCTCCATGCCACCGGCTCGTGCGATACCCAGGCGGCGGAACACGGCGTCGTAAACTGAATCCGCGCCCGCCAACGCACCGGTGTGGGAAATGGCACTCCGGCGTCCGGCCTCGGAAACGCCGGACTTGGCCAGCGCGACCGGACGGCCTTCGATGAGCGCCCGCCGGGCAAGCGCCATGAAGCGTCGACCGTTGCGTATCTCCTCCACATAGAGGACGAAGACGCCTGCGTCGCCATGATCGAGCACATGTTCAAGATAATCGCAGACGTCGAGACACGCTTCGTTGCCGGTGGTGATCACGTGGTCAACCGGCAGACCCTTGTGACGGGCAATTTCGTAGAGACCGAAGCCCAGTGCGCCACTCTGCGCGATGATGGAGAGCGGCCGAAACATCGGCTCGCCCCAGACTGCAACCGGCAACGGTTGATCGAGTACCGGACTAAAGGTGACCGCCAGGCCGTGGGCCGGCACGACGAAGCCTTCCGAGTTGGGACCGTTGAGAAGGATACCGTGCTGGCGCGCTGCGTGCGCAATCTTGCGCTGAAGCGACGCCCCGGCCTCCCCCTGCTCCTCGGCGAAACCGGAGGCAATGACGGCGGCGGCGCGAATGCCGCAACGACCGGCCTCTTCCAGCACTTCGGCGACCGCCGAGGCCGGTACGAGGACCACGGCGAGATCGATTGGCTCGCCGACAGCGGCAAGTGACGGCACGGTCGGTCGGCCCAGAATCGTCGATCGACTGCGGCTCACCAGATGGAGGCGGCCAGGATAGGGATGCATCAGCACGGTATGGGTGAGACGGCCGCGCAGACTCAGCTCTTCGGCCGAGGCGCCGACGACGGCGACGCTTGACGGTGCGAGAAGGGCGTTTAGGTCGACCACCTCAGCGCAGACCCAGACCCCGGGCGATGATGCCGCGCAGTATCTCGGTCGTACCGCCCTGGATGGTGAGCTTCGGCGCAATCAGGATCGCACGGGCCAGGGCGTCATCGAACCGATCGCGCCTCCTGTGCTCGCCGACGCCCTCGGCGAGATCGCGCGCAATCGCCGGCAGCGTCTGCTCCCACGCTGTGCCCAGGTCCTTCACCACCGAGGACTCCGTTGTCGGCTCCAGGCCCCGGGCAAGCATGCCGGCGACCGCCACCGACATGTGTCGCAGGGTCTGGAGTCCGGCAATCAGGCGGCCGAGCCCGATCGCCGCATAGCGGTCGGGAGTCTCGCCGAGAATGCGGACGAGCTCGACCAACACCGCAATCGTCTCCAGAAAGCGCTCGGGGCCGCTCCGTTCGTAGGCAAGTTCACTCGTCGCCTGCCGCCAGGCCATGTCGCGCTCCCCCAGCAGGTGGTCGCCAGACACGAAGACATCGTCAAGCACGACCTCGTTGAAGTGATGGTCGCCATTCGGGAACAGGATGGGATTGACCGATATGCCCTCCGCAGAGAGGTCGACCAGGAACTGGGAGAGACCGTGGCGACGGTTCTCTTCGGTGGCGGGGGTAGTCCGGAAGATGCCGATCATGTAGTCGGCGACGTGGGCGGTGCTGGTCCACACCTTCCGGCCCGAGAGGCGCCAGCCGTTGCCGTCAGGAACGGCCTTGGAAGACGCGGCGAACAGGTCGCTGCCCGAATCCGGTTCGCTCATGCCGATGGAGAACGTGCATTCGCCGGCGCATATCCGAGGCAGGATGTCCTGCTTGATGTTCTCGGATGCGTACTTGAGCAGCATCGGTCCACTTTGCCGGTCGGCGGTGAAGTGGGCCGTCAGGGGGGCGCCGGCGAACAGCAGTTCCTCGTTGACGACGAACCGCTCGAGATGGCTCCGCTCGTGGCCGCCATAGGTTCTGGGCCAGGTCATGCCGATCCAGCCCCTGGCGGCGAGTCGACGGCTGAAATCACGGTTGAGTGTCTCGGTGGCGCCATCGGCCGGCGGCTCAAGAAGACGGTCTTCGCGCGCTTCGCAAAGGAAACGGCGGACCTCGGAGCGCAGCGACTCGGCCTCTGGCGGCAGCGGCGCGTACGCGAAGGACATCCCCTGGATCATGGCTCAGCTCGCGAACCCGTCGGCTCTCAAGGTCGGAACCGGATTCCCGGTCAGGAGGCCCCAAAAGCCCTCGGCCCCGGCCGCTGCGATGTGTCGGCCGAGCTCCCCGGCCCAGAACGTCTCGCTGCCATAGTCGTCGCGCCATGACCAGAGGCGGCGAGTGAACCGGTGCAGAACGTGTTCAGCTGTGTAGCCGATGGCGCCGTGAACCTGATGGGCAATCGCCGCACCGATCCCTGCCGCTTCGCCGGCCCGTACCTTGGCCGTCGCAACGTCGAGTCGCGCGCCGGCAAGCGGGCCTGATGTCCGGTCGAGGGACCAGCCGGCAGCTTGTGCGGCGACCGAAGCGGCAGCCGCCTCGCCGACAAGCCGGGCCAGCAGATGCTGAACCGCCTGGAACCTGGAGATCGTGCGGCCGAAGGCCTGGCGCTCCTGGGCGTAACCGACGGACAACTCGACGAGCGCTCCCAGCGCTCCCGCCATCAGCGCTGCTCGAGCTGCCGCTGAAAGCAAGAGCAGGTCGTCACGACCGACCTCGCTGGAGAGCGAGGCGCCGGCAACCGGGGGCTCGCCGTCGAATTGTGCGGAGCCACGCTCATCTCCCGCCAGGTCCTCGCAACGATCCATCCGTGATGGAGGCTCGACCAGCACGACATGAGGCGCGCCGTCGGCGCCCTCCACGATGCCGGCCAGGTGCTTCGCGCCGAAGGCAAACGGCGCGGCCGCGGCATGGCCCCACAAGCGGCCAGTCGCATCGAGCCGGAGTCCCGGGGGCAGCAGCGCCAGACGTTCCGTTGGCACGTTGAGCCCCGCCCGGGCCAGCAACCAGGCGCCGGCCATGGTCTCGGCGAGAGGCACGGCACAGGCCTTCGCACCAGCGGCCTCCAGAGCCGCCAGGCCCTCGGCGAAGGTCGCGCCGATACCACCCGCCTCCTCGGGCACCCAGAGCAGCGGCAGACCGGCATCGACGAGAACCCGCCAGAACTCGTCCCTCCAGAGGTCGTCGCTGGCCGCATTGACCACATGCGGATCTGCGAAATCGGCGAAGATGCGCGCCGTGGTATCGGCGATCAGGCTGTCGGCAGCCATCAGCGTCCCCGAAAGCGCGCCGGACGGCGTTCGTTGACAGCGGCGACACCCTCCCGGAAGTCGTCGGTTGTGCGCAGGCGGTCCTGTACTTCCAACTCGTGCTCCAGGACCGCTTCGACGCGGTCGGCGAGACCTGCGCGCTGGGTCGCCCGGGTTTCACGCACGGCGAGCGGCGCACAGGCGGCGACTTCGGCGGCAAGCACGATCGCCGCACCCCTCACCTCCTCTCGCGCCACAAGCGAATCGACAAGGCCCATGCGATGGGCTTCCTCGCCGCCGACGCGGCGGCTGGCATAGAGCATCAGCGCCGTGTTCTGGCGCCCGATGAGCTCCGGCAGGGTGACCGACAGGCCGAATCCGGGATGGAAACCGAGCGCGGTGAAGTTGGCCCAGAATCGGGCTTCCGGGCAGGCCACCCTGAGGTCACAGGCAAGCGCAAGACCGAGCCCGCCGCCGGTCGCCGCACCGTGGACCGCGGCGATGATCGGAAGGCCGACGCGGAACAGGCGCACAGCCTCGCGGTAGAGTGCGCCTGGCTTCGTCGCCGGTGCCGGCTCTGCAGTCGTCTGCGCACCGAGCCTGGCTCCGGCACAGAATGCGGTGCCGGTCGCCGCAATGACAATGGCTCGGGTCTCGCCGTCTCCGTCGAATTCGACAGCGGCGTCGGTCAACCGACGAATCAGTTCGTGATCGAAGAAATTGTGAGGGGGCCGGTTGAGTTCAATCAACCCGACATGCTCGTGGCGCGAGACGAGCAGATCGTTCGATGGATCGGTCATTTCGGGATTGCTCCGTACACGAACCCTGCTCCAGCTTGTCAGTGGAGGATCGTAGCATGTCAGGAGTCACGCTGGTTGACAGCGGCATCCCGATGTCAAGGGTGCGCCGGGTCCCTTTCGTCTTCAGACGTAGCTCACCACCTCGCCCAGCGGCTTTCGCCCAATGTCGGGTACCGTCGCGTTCTCGTCCGGATAGCCCGTCACCAGCAGAAGGAAGGGCCGCTCGACCGACTTCGGACGTCCCAGGATCTCGTTCAGGAACGCCATGGGGCTCGGGGTGTGGGTCAAGGTCGCAAGTCCGGCGACGTGCAGCGCCGCGATCAGCATCCCGGTCGCCAGCCCGACCGATTCCGTGGGGTAGTAGTGCTTGACCTTGCGGCCGTCGGGCAGGCGGCCGTGCTTCTGGGAGAAGACGGCGATCAGCCAGGGTGCTCTTTCGAGGAACGGCTTGTGCTCGTCGGTGCCCAGCGGCGCCAGGGCGTCCAGCCACTCCTGCGGCGCACGGTGGTGGTAGAAGCGGCGCTCTTCCTCTTCGGCGGCTTCCCGAATGCGCCGTTTCGTTTCCGGGTCACCGATGACGACGAAATGCCACGGCTGAAGATTGGCGCCGCTCGGCGCCGTCGTCGCGGCGCCCAGGCACTCGTCGATGATCGCCCGCTCCACCGGACGGTCCGAGAAGTGCCGCACCGTGCGCCGCCGTTTCAGGTCCGCCCGGAAGTCGCGCGCCCGCCGCATCATCTCGTCTTCGGGCTGCTCCCGATAGCCGGGCAGCGGAATGAAGGGATACTCGTCCACAGTGCTGTCCTCCCGCCTGCAGCGCCGGTCTCGAGCTGAAACCGGCACTCATTCCATTGGCGTCAGCGAGGCCGACCCCAAACTGTAATCGGTCCGCAAGTTATGAAACTCATCAGCCCCACTGTCGATGTAGCGGAAGCGTCGGGTCAACCTGACTCGTTCAGAACGTTGAAACTCATCTACCGTGCCTTCGCTGGCAGGGAACGACCAATTCTCCTTGTAATCCTCACCCGAGACGAAGGAAGGCGCTTTCTCAAGCAGCACGTGGCAACCCGGTCGGTAATCGTCAGTGTGACATGCTTGATCTCAGTAGGCCATTGGCCTATGGAATCGTAATGGAATTCGAATGGGACGAGGCCAAGAACAGTGCCTGTTTCGAACGTCGCGGCTTTGACTTCGCTTACGCCGTCCGAGCCTTCCTCGATCCGAACCGGATCATCGCGCAGGATCGTCGGCGGGACTATGGCGAGGACCGCTATCGGCTGCTCGGCACGGTCGACGGGCGCGTGTATGTTGTCGTCTACACGGTGCGGAGTTCGACCGTTCGCATCATTTCGGCCCGCAAGGCCAATGGCAAGGAGGTCGCGGACTATGAGCATAACGCGCATCAGGATTGATCCCGACGATCCGTCCACCCTGCCCGAAGGGCGGATCGACCCCGCCAGGGTGGACGCGACCACAGAGGCGGAGATCGCAGCGCAGGAGCGGGAGGATGAGGCTGAGGCTATGCAGGACATGGCGCGGTATGCCCGCCGGGTCCGACGACGTCTGGGCCTTTCCCAGACCGAACTGGCTCGGCGTATCGACGTGCCGCACGAGACGATCCGCAACTGGGAACAGGGCAAGCGCTGCCCGACCGGCGCAGCGCGCGCCCTGTTGCGGGTACTCGACAAGGCGCCGGAAACCGCGCTCCGTGTGCTGACCTGAAACGATTGCGGTGATGCCGCCCGACACTCATTCGGTCATACGCCAGACACCACCTGCCCCTCCTTGCGCCCCGTTTGCTATGCAAGCCGCATACACCAACCTGCTGAACAGTATTGACCGGCCCCACCACCTGCTCTCGGACCATTTCGTGTGCAGCGGCCTCTTCCTTAGCGTGCGACCAAGGCCGATGTGTTCGCTCGAACCATGTCGTGATCGGCACCTGTCCCAATAGCAAGTGCATCTGCCGCTCCGTGGTCGAGCCATCCGACGCCCTTGCGAGGGACACACCGATACGCTCCGCAGCCGCTTCGGTTTCACGTTCACCAATAAAGGCGTAGCGCAACGTCATATCGGACATTGATGATCGAGAAGGCGTAAGACGACGGGCAGCGGTCCGCCCTGTAGGACAGCGTGACTCGCAACGCATCCGGCGTGAAGAGTGAAAGCGGAGCTACTGGATCTCTATGGCGACCCGCAAGTTGCGTCGCTCGTTAACGTTGTAGATCAGAACCTCCAACGCCTCATACGACACATGCGGTTTCATGAACAGAAAGCCATGTTCCGTCTGGCCAGGATAGATGGCACGGCTGCCCCAATCGACCTTGCGCAGTTCTTTCTTGATAGCATGAGTTGTCGAATCTGCGGCCGCGCTTGCGCCGGAGAGACCGCCCGCAGTGCCAATCGTCGCCGCTCCGACCGCAGCGCCGCCTCCCGCGTCGCCGGTTACCGCTTCCCCAATGGCGGCGCCTGCCGCCACTCCAACGGCGGCGCCGATCAAGATGCCAGCAACTGTACCACGGGCCATCGCCTTCCCGAGCTCCGACCGGCGGACACGTTCAATCGCCTGATCGAGGCGATAAGCGGGATAGAGATCTCCGCCGCCCGTCATGCCGTAAATCTGGTCGGCTTGGATGTAGAATTCGTCGTCGTCATCGTTGCGCACCACTATTCGGACAGGGACAACCTCGGCCTCCGTCATGTCCACCCCGAAGTGTTCGACCTGCTCCTCGATCGACAGAAAGTTGAAACCAATCTGCAAGCCACCTTCCTGATGCGAGGTCCGATAACTTGTCGGACTCTTGATTGGTGTGATGCTTGATTGGAATCCGGGCGAACACGCATACGCAAACGCAAGAACTACGACCGCCGCGACAATGGCGCTCCCTGTATGTGGGCGTACACGACCCGCCGCCGCAAAGCCGTCTCCGATAGTGTCCACTAACCGATGGTGGACACTATCGAGTACCGGACCGACACCATCGGAAAGTGTCTCTTCGCACAGGTCCGACGCAAGGCCAGTCACGCTGGAGGCTTACAATGGGCGCGAAAACAAAAAGACCGACATCCCCATGCCGGAGATGCCGGTTTCGGTGGTAGCGGGGGCAGGATTTGAACCTGCGACCTTCAGGTTATGAGTTTGCCTAGAGAGATTTTGTCATTCCCCGTCCCTTGACGCCCTTCAACGCCGGTTATCGACAATATCACTATATTACAGTGTATTACGATGCGATTCAAGGCCGGTTACGCTCGCCAATCGCAGGCCATCGCCGTCACCGACTTTAGTTTTCGTGATTCCCATGCGATTCCCAATGTGGTAGAATGATTCCCAGCAGAGACAGTTGCGGGGATCGCCATGCCGGCGCAGATCAAGATCACCAAGCGGGTCATCGACAGCATCGAGTGCGAAGGAACCGACCGCTTCTACTGGGACCGGGAGCTGCCGGGGTTCGGGATGCGGGTTCGGGCGTCCGGCCGCAAGTATTTCGTCACCCAGTTCCGCGCCAGCGGCCGGCTTCGCCGCATGACCCTGGGCCCGGTCACAGCCATGACCCCGGAGATTGCGCGCAAACGCGCCATGGCCCTGCTCTCCGAGGCCAAGGCGGGAGGTGATCCCGCCATGCAGCGGGACGAGGACCGGAAGGCAGCAACCGTCAAGTTGCTCGGACAGCGGTTTCTCAAGGAATACGTCCCCGACCATTGCAAGGAGAGTACGGCCTACGAATACCGGCGTTCGGTCGAACTCTTCATCGATCCCAGGATCGGCAGCCGCAAGGTGACCGAGGTCCAGAGAAAGGACATCGCCGAACTGCATCATGCGATGCGCAAGACGCCCTACCAAGCCAACCGCACCCTCGGGGTCCTCTCGAAGATGTTCAACATGGCGGAGGTATGGGGCCTCCGCCCCGACGGCTCCAACCCCTGTCTGCACGTCAAGCGCTTCAAGGAAGAGAAGCGCGAACGCTTCCTGAGCGCCGAGGAGTTCCAGCGCCTCGGCGCGGTTCTCGACGAAATCCTCAAGGACGGCTCCGAGACCCGCTCGGCCGTCGTGGCCATTCGACTGTTGATGCTGACCGGCTGCCGGCTTTCGGAGATCCAGAAGCTGCGATGGGAGCATGTCGACCTGGACGCCGGGGAGTTGAACCTGCCCGACACGAAAACGGGCGGCAGGGCGGTGCCGCTGGCGCCTTCGGCGGTGCGGCTTTTGGAGTCTCTCCCCCGCGACGACGACAACCCGTGGGTGATCGCCGGCCGGAAGGCTAATTCCCATCTCACCGATCTCCAGCATCCGTGGCGGCGCATCCGAGAGCGCGCCGAGTTGCCCAACGTGCGAATTCATGACCTCCGTCATTCCTTCGCTTCCAGGGCGCTGGCGCTTGGCGAAGGGCTGCCGATGATCGGAAAGCTGCTTGGTCATACGCAGGTGCAGACAACCGCCAGATACGCCCACTTGGCCCGGGATACCGTGAAGGCTTCCGCCGCCCGCATCGGCGACAGCATCGACAATGACCTTGACGCTGTTTCGTAGCGCACTCGCCGGCTAGCCGGTGCTCCTTGGTAACCCCATCATCACAGAAATCGATCCTGCCACACCCTGTCCAAGCCCTTGACACGACGTAACGAATATCGTTACGTTGATCTGTGATCAAGAGCTTTGCCAGTAAGCGCGCTGCGGCCATCTTCGCAGGCTATGCCATTCGTGGGCTGCCCGCACAGATCCAACAACGCGCTCGCGCCAAATTAATCGCAATAGACGCGGCTGGCCGTCTTGATGACCTGCGGGTACCGCCGGGCAACCGGCTTGAAGTTCTTCGTGGCGATCGGCTTGGACAGCATAGCATTCGCATCAACGAGCAATGGCGCATCTGTTTCGTCTGGCGCGATGGCGATGCTTGGGACGTCGAGATCGTCGACTATCACTAGGAGCTACAATGAAAATGACCATCGATCGTAAACTAGTAGATCAACGTGAGGTAGATTTCTCAGACGTCACATCAGGACGCCGCTTGCCTCCAGTGCATCCAGGCGTAATTCTTCGTGATGAGTTTCTGAAACCGATGCAACTCAGCGTTTATCGGTTAGCTCAAGACATTAAGGCTTCACGCCCTCGGCTAAACGAAATCGTGCATGGACGCCGCGCTGTTACCACTGACACCGCATTACGACTGGCACGCTATTTCGGGACAACGCCAGAGTTTTGGATCAATTTGCAAGCCCGTTACGATCTGGATGCGGCCGATCGGACTCTGCGACACCAAATCGAGCGAGAAGTCGAGCCCCGCGCGACACCTGCCCTCGAATCACAAAGCGCCTAACCACACGGAAACATAGGAATATTGGAGTTTGGGGTACAAGGAAATGGAAATCTGGGTACAGGGCCTGTTGGGGTTAGGCACAGCTTTCATTGCAATTGTAGGTGCGCGTATAGGTCTACCTGGTACTATGTTGCGGTTGAATTACGTCGATAAGCGCCTCAAGGTAGTCTCGAGCCTCCTAAATCAACACAAGAGCTCAATTCCTTCTGCTGATGTAAGAGAACTTGAAATGGAAATCAATTACATTGTTCAAGAAATACTTGTGTCGTCGGATCGGCTAAAGATAGCACAGCTAGCAGACTGGCAGCAGCAACGAATACTGAAAAGATTATTCATCTTGCCACGACCTCGTTCGGTAATAGGCTGGGCGCTGACTTTATTCGCTTACACATATTTGCTTTTAGCACTAATTTATATCCCAATTGTTCTGATGAACATCAATTTCGGTACACCTGATGGTGAAATAGAAAGAATTGGGGTGATCGGCTTATTTGGATCTCTTCTACTATTCCTTGTACTCAGAATGCTAAGCTTGGTTGTGGCAAGGCGAGATGCGGGGTGGCGATCGCGATCTCAACTATCGTAGCTGGCACTTCCTCCTTGATCGGAACCGTGGAAAGCTGGACGCGTCGATGTTCGGAATGCACTTGACAACTTGGGTTACCTGCACTCGCTACCGGAGGATACCATCATGAATGCCTGCCGTCCTCTGCTATTCGTTATTCTACCCTCAATATTTATTTTCGCCCATCCAGCGCTCGCCCAGCCGTGCGATGACCTGTCCCCGGGAATGATCCATCATCAAGAGAGACTCTATGAATATGCATTGATTGCCGAGGCCGCTTACGGCAAAAAACCAAAGAATTCTTGCGCAGTAAGTTCAACAGGAAGTCGCATCGGAATGCCTGAAGTTGAGGTGCATCGTCTTCTACCGAGGGAGGTGGATACTAAGTGGAAGCTTCTATTTTACGAGCACTGGCCGAGTGAAAGACTCCCCAAACCGGACAACATGGGACGTTACCTCGGTGACAACAGCGTTACATATATTACGTGTACCTACGATTACCCCATGCCTCAGTTTGCTTTAACCTGGACAGAATTTCAAAGAGCGGAGGAGGAGAAAGTTATCCTCCATATAGCGATTCATCCTGTCATTCCTATATCGATGCTTGCTGCTTCAATCCCGTTGTCAAAAGATGAGATTGGCATCGTCAGGCTCAGGCGAGATCCATCTTCAGACGGGAAGTCTGAGGAACTCGTGGCAATTCAGGGTACTGACTTTACCAGAATTCCGCAGATCATGACGTCCATGCAGCATTTGTTATCCAAGTCTTGTGTGTATGAGATGGCAGCAATTGTTGTTGCTGTGGTGGGAGGCTCAAAGTCCGCAAGCCAAATCTCTGTAGTAGGCCACTCACTGGGCGGCGGTGCAGTACAGTACATCGTACAAGACCACACGCGCAACTCGTGGCGCAACCCAGCAAATAGACAGAATTCAAATGTTATATTTGGTGCGTATTCATTCAACTCAATCGGTCTAGACCCTTCATACGCCAGTGCTACCGAACTAACCTACCTCTCTAACTATATTGTCGATGGAGAGGTCGTGTCTTGGCTGGGCGAAAATTTTGGTCAAACACAGATTGGTACTGTCATTCGATACCTTCCACCCAGCGATTGGCCAGAAGTGGGATGGCTCGGAGTTCTTGAAGATGTGGTTCAGTGGGACCAGCCAGAAACTATACGCCGCCATCGACTTCCTGCTATACAGCAGGGAATCTGTGAATGCATAAATGGTCGTGGTTCAATCTCTACGCATTAGTTGCCCAAACAGCCAAGCGTGAATCGGCACGAGGTCCGTATACCACTTTGTTCTTAGGCCGGCTTTCAGGCGTTGGGCGAATATTCTTGCATCATCTCTTTGCCTGCTACGCGAGCATGGCACCATGAAGGCAAGAGCTGGAAGAGGAACCCGCGCATTCGTTGATCTTTCCGCGAGCGTTGCATTCGATCCTCACCACCACCGTCATCGCATTGAAATCGGCCGGTTTCAACCTCACGTCTTTGGTTGCCGCCGCTTGTCGATCCGCCAATCCGCCAGCGCAGCCAGCGACCTGGCGAAGGTAGCATGGAGTCCTGACGGTCAGGCATCCATCGGCCGCACCGGTCGCTCGGCAGCCTCCGTCAATCCGGCATTCGGCGGACCCGGGCATATTCCTCGACAAAGTGCATCAGGGTCTTGTCGAGTCTCGGCTTGTCCCAGTGTTCCGCCTGCGGCCGCACGAAGTCGCGCCACGCCGTGAAGTCCGGATCGTCCATTTTCACCAGGAACGTGTAGATCTTGTTGACGATCTCGCGCATCAGATCGCGCATCTCGTTCTCGTCGAAGCGCGAGACGTCAGGCCAGGACAGGCGCTCCCCGTCGGCATCGATCACCACAACGTCGGAATAGTCGCCGGTCTTCGTTTTCGGCCACAGGCCCCGGTGAAGGTTCTCCAGCATCGACTGCCTGACGCACATCAGCGCCATGCACCTGGCAAGGGCCGGAGCCCCCCTTCTCTCTTTCGCATCCATGCCTGCGTGCGCCCCGTCATTCCGTGCCGAAACGGGCATTCGCGTGAAGTGGCCGATCCAGCCCCCACGCCGGCTCGGCCGACTATCGAAGTCGACACGAACCCGCCCCGTGGCGTTCTTGTGACACAGGAGGCCGTGCTCTGCCACCACCGGGACAGGGTTCCGGTCAGGACTGGACCCGCCTCGTCGCGCCGCCGCTTGCTTGAGCCGGACCTCGCAAATTTCTTTCGGATCGATGCGCCTGCCGAATGCGGCCACGCCGCCGAAAGGCGGAGCGGGGCCGCTCGGGGGTGGGCGCGGACAGGCGGCGGCGAGGGCCGTCGGCGCCGCGCCGGTGCAATCCTCCATGGAGACTGGCATGAACTTCATCACCCCCAGGGCCGAACCGCTCATCCGGGAGATCCCGCTGAGCCGGCTCGCGCTCGCCCCCGAGAACGTCCGCAAGACCCCGCCCGATCCCCGGGCCGACGCCGAGCTCAAGGCCTCCATCGCCGTCCTCGGGCTGCTGGAGAACCTGGTCGTCCGCGCCGATGAGGCGAGAGAAGACGGCATTGACCGTTACGCGGTGGTCGCCGGCGGCCGCCGCCTCAAGGCCATGCAGGCGCTGGTCGAGGACGGTGTCTTCGATGCCGACCATCCGGTGCCCTGCCAGGTCAGGTCCGGCGACGCCGATCCCGCCGAACTCTCGCTCGCCGAGAACGTCATTCGCGTGCCGATGCACCCCGCCGACCAGGTGGTCGCGTTCACGAAGCTGGCCGACGCCGGCCAGTCGGTTTCCGCGATCGCGGTGCGTTTCGGCGCGTCCGAGCGCATCGTCGAGCAGCGCCTGCGCCTCGGCAACGCCGCGCCGGAGTTGCTGGACGCATACCGGGCGGACGAGATCGACCTCGAAGTGCTGAAGGCCTTCGCCGTCACCGCCGACCGCGAGCGCCAGATGGCGGTCTGGGAACAGGTCGCGGCCCAGGGCTACCGCCCGTCCGCCTGGCAGGTGAAGCGCCTGCTGACCGAGGAGCGGGTGCCGGGCGCGTCGGCCGTCGCCCGCTTCGTCGGGGTCGAGGCCTACGAGGCCGCCGGCGGCCAGGTCATGCGCGACCTGTTTGCCCGCGACGACGAAAGCGGCGTCTGGTTCGAGGACCCGGTGCTGCTGGAGAAGCTGGCCATGGGCAAGCTCCAGGCAGCCGCCGACGAGCTGGCGACGCGCTGGAAGTGGGCCACCGCCATGATCGAGGTCGCGTGGAGCGACACCGCCTCCTACGGCCGCATCGAGCCCCAGCCCGGCACGCCGACCGAAGAGGAGCAGGCCGAGATCGCCAGGCTCGAAGCCCGACAGGCGGAACTCGCCGAGCTCGACGACGAGGAGTGGACCGCGGAGCTGGTCGCCGAAGCCGAGGCCATCGAGACCCGTCTCGACGAGATCGAGCGCGCCGTCGATGCCCGCGCGGTGTTCCGCCGCGAGGACCTCTCCATGGCGGGCTGCATCGTCACCGTGGGCCATGACGGCAACCTCCAAGTCATCCAGGGGCTGGTGAAGCCCGAGGACATGCCGAAGCCGGAAGAGACCGGCGACGCCGGTTCCAAGGCCGCCAACGGTCACGACGCGCACGCCGCGACCCATGGTGTCCACCACCCCGATCATGGCGTCCACACCTCCGCGTCGTCGGTCTCGACGCCGATGGCGCCGCCGCGCGACCGCGAGGCCGAGGCGCGCAAGGAGGCCGGCGTCGGCATCGGCCTTGCCGACGATCTGCGGCATATCCGGACCGCGCTCATCAAGGCGTATCTCTCCGGGGACTTCGACGCCGCCTTCGACCTCCTGCTGTTCCAGATGGGGCGCTCCGTGTTCACCTTCGGCTACAAGGCTCACGCGCTCGACATCGCGGTGCGCGAGACCGCCGACCGGCCGACGACCCGGATGAACGACGAGGATTTCGCCGCCTGGTCGCCGGGCGAGGCGATGCTGGCGGACCGCTCCGGCCTGTCCATGGACTGGCTGGAGATCCAGGACGACGGCGAGTCCTTCGCCGCGCTGCGGGCACTGCCCCAGGCGGAGAAGGAGGCGCTGTTCGCGGCCTGTGTCGCGCGCACGGTGAACCCCCAGCTCGCCTTCGAGCCCCAGGCCCGGCCCGAGCTCGAAGCCACGGTGGCCCGGCTCGACATCGACTTCGCGAAGCATGTCCGCCCGACCGCGGCGATGCTGTGGTCGCGGATCGCCAAGGCGCGCATCCTCGACATCGCCCGCACGGTGTTCGGCATCGCCTGGGCGTCGGCGCGCTCGAAGAGCAGGAAGCCGGTGCTGGCCGAGGCGATGGAGACCGCCTTCGCGGCAGGCGACAGGCCGGTGAGCCTGAGCGCCGGCATGCACGCCGCGGCGCTGGCCTGGACGCCGCCCGGCTTCGCGGCGTTCGACACCGGACGCATCGGTGACGGGGCGGACGGTGCGGAAGCGCCGGAGCCGGCCGCGGACACCGCCGGGACGGTGGACAAGCCAGCCGATCCGCCGCGCAGGACCTCGGTCGTCGAGAGCATCGAGTCGCCGGACGTCGCGGCGCGCCGGGCCAAGGCGCTCGCCGCCCGCGCCAACGGTGACGGCCGCCCCGCCGAAGCGGATCCCGCGGAACCGGCTGCGGAGTCCGGGACTGTGGAGGCGACGCCGGAAACGGAACCGTCGCAGGGCGATGGTCCGGAGGCCGGCGACGGCACCGCCGCTTCCGCCCCCGAACCGGACGAGGCCGCCGCGGCCCCGGACACCGGCGCCAACGGCGGCGAGCCGGAGGATGGACAGCCGGAGCCGTCCATTGCCGACGCCATCGACGCGATGAACGCGGTTCCCACCGCCGACGGCGGGCCGCGCGTGATCGTGCATGGCGTCGGCGCGGTCAATGGCCACGACGCGCCGCCGGACCCGCTGGAGATCCCCGAGTTCCTCCGCCGGGTTCAATAGCCGACCGCAGGCCCCGCCAAAACGCCCCGCCAGCGCGCCGTCGCCAGCGGGGCGTTTCCGTTTCCGCAATTGCATGGAGGTCCGTCCATGACCCGAACGATCCGCGCCCGCATCCACGAGAGCGCCGTGAAGCGCGTCACCCGCATCTATGCAGCAACCCTAGCCGACATCTTCGCCGAAACCCTGCAGAACAGCCGCCGCGCCGGCGCCGCGCGGGTGTGTATTTCGGTATCCGCGCCCACCTGCGATCCCGCCGACAACACCCAGGGCACCGGCGAGACGCCGCTCACCGTCACCGTTTCCGACGACGGCGCGGGGATCGCCGATCCCGCCGTGCTGCTGAGCTTCGGCGAGAACGGCTGGGACCACGACCTCGTCCGCCGCGAGGACGCCGCTGGTTTCGGCTTCGCCAGCCTGGCGCGCCGTAACTGCACGGTGTCATCCAGGCCCCGTTCGCTGCACGGGGAGATGGCGCCCGGTTGGCGCGTCCAGCTCGAACCGGCGCATTTTCTCGGGGAGGCCGAGGCCGGGGTGCATGCCGACGACGCGGCGCCGTATCCCTGGGGGACGTCGATTTCGTTCGAGGCGACCGAGGCCGCCGCCGCGATCCGCACCGCGGCCGAGAACGCAGCCCGGCACTTCCCGCTGCCGGTCGTGTTCGAGGACCGCACCGAAGACGACACCGCCGACCCGGAAGATCTGCCGCGCCGCGCCTTTCTCGATGGCGCGGTCCATGCCGAGCCCTGGCGCGGCCTCGTCTTCGGCGTCTTCAAGAGCCGCCATGACGGCTACAACGACCCCGACCTCAACTTCTTCGGCCTGACCCTGCCGGTTCGCCTGCCCACGGTCGAGACCGTCCACGGCCCGGCCTGGAGCGTGCTGGCGGACATCGACGACTGCCCCGGCCTGGAGCTGGTCCTGCCGGCACGCAAGGAGGCGGTCGAGAACGCCTTCCTCAAGGAGATGCGCGCGGCCGCCCGGCTCGCGATCTACCGCGCCATGGCGGCCGACCCCGACCCGCGCCCCGCCTTCGAGGACCGGGCGCGGGCGCTGGAGGCCGGCATCCACATCGCGCCGCCGCCGGCCGTGCTGCGGCCCTGGCGGCCCTCGGTCGCCGACTGCAACGACTGGCGCGAGCCGCCGAAGCTCGCCGAAGCCGGGCACGACGCCCTGGTCGTCGTGTGCGACCCGGAGCCGCCCGAGGCGCAGGCGCTCTGGCGCGCCGCCGAGCGGGCGGGCCTCGCATCGCGGCTGTTCGAGGCCGACCGCCGGCTGGAGGGATACGACTGGTATGACGCACTCGACCGGGTGGCGGACATAACCGTCCGGGTCGCCGCCGAAGGCAAGTGGATGGCGATCGACGCATACCCGCTGCCGGAGACGTCGCGGTCCCCGGCCGCGCCGCTCCCCTCCCGGCCCGCCGCCATCCGCTTCGAGCTTGCCGTCCGCCCGGCATCGGAGCCGGCGCGCACCCTCGATGTGCCGGCCGATCTGGTCTTCGCCGGCGAGGCCTGGTCCTGGATCGAGGACGCCATGCCGCTGGTGACGGCGGACAGCGCGCTCCCGCCGCACCAGCTCGCCGATTTTCTCGCGGCGGGGTTCTTCTCGCCGTCCGACGATGCGGATTCCGACAGCTGGGAGACCCAGCGCGAGCGATTCGATGAGGCCGCGCTGCATCTGGCGACCCGGCTGCTGCTGTCCGACGACGAGGCCTGCAAGACCTCGATCGCCGAGGCGGTGCGGCGCGAGCTGGTCTGGCTCGCGCCGCGCGACCGCACCGTCGACATCCGCATCCGCCGGCCCGACGTCACCGTCATCCTCGACGCCTGACCGGCCGCCATCCCATCCACCCCGAAGCCGTCCCGGCAGCCGCCGCGCGCCGGGACGGCTCGCAATCACGGGAGACCGCTGCCATGAAGCCCGCCACCTTGCCCGCTGCCAATACCGCGCCCGCCGCCTGTCCCCCCGGATCGGTGTCCGGGGCGTGCTCACCGCGATCCAGGGTTCCCGTTCCCGACGGGCCCGACGACGAGGCGCAGAAGCGCGCCATTGCCAATGCGGTCTGGACCGACCTGCTCTGGCTGATGCCGCCCGGACGCACCGTCACGGTTACCGTCCGCGACGGCCGGGTCGCCGTCGAGCTCGGCCCACCCGGCCCGATGCCGGAGACCGCAGCCCACTGACCGCGCAAACCCCGCCCGGTCTCCGGATCGCGCCGCCCCCGTTCTTTCCATGCCCGGCCGCGCCCTGCTCCGGACGGAGGCAGAGCGGAGCCGCGGCCGGGCGCCGGTCGGGCGGGGCGCGGAAGCGTTCCGCCCCGCACCGCATCCCTCCGACGCAAGGGAGCCTTCTCATGGAACTCGTCACTCCCGAGCTGCGCGAGCGGCTCATCGCCAACGGCAGGAACCCCGACAGCGACCGGGTTCCGCTCGTCAAGTGGTTCAACCCCGCCGGCGCCGGCACCTGGTTGATCGTCGACGCCGATCCCGAGGACCCCGACATCCATTTCGGGCTGATGGATCTCGGCTTTGGCACGCCGGAACTCGGCAGCGTGCGCCTCAGCGAGCTGGAGGCCTTCGAGGGGCCGTTTGGCCTCGGCATCGAGCGCGACCTCTGGTTCGAGGGCCGCTGGCCGATCTCGGTCTACGCCGAGGCGGCCCGTCGCGCCGGTCGCATCGTGGAGTTCGGGCCGGAGCTCGACCAGGCCGCCCGCAACCGCACCGTCCCCGCCGGCGCCTGACCGCCGTTCCGCCGACCTCTCCCCGTTTTCCGATCACGGAGACCGCTCATGCCCGATACCGGAATCACGGCCGCGCCCGAAGGCGCGCCGCCGCCGATGCACCCGATGGACCCGCGCCGGGGCGAGAGCCTCACGCCCATGTTCGGCGCCTTCCTCTGCTGGCTGCTCGGCCTCGAACCGATGACCGCGCCGGCCATCACCGGGATTTCCGTTGCCGGCGGTTCGGTGCTCGCCGCCACCACCGAGGATCCGTTCTTCAACGCTCATCTCGGCTCCGTCCGGGACTTCGAGCGTAATCTGCGCGGCTGGGGCGAGGCCTGCGGGGCCGACACCGCCACCATCGACGGCCTGGTCGCGAAGATGCGGGGGTCCGGCCGATGAGCGCCGCCGATCTTCCCGCTGGCTTCGACCGCCACCGTACCGCGCTCGACATCGTTGGCCTCGGGGCGTGCAACCCGTCCGGCGTCGCGCTCGCCCTCCATCAGGCCTGCCGGCAGGCGATCGTCGAGGGGGTCCCGCAGCGCGACGATCCCGCCGTCCGTCTGATCGGCCTCCAGCTCGCCTTCCTGCTCAATGTCGACCGCATTCTCGACAGCGACGACTACGCCCGGCTGGTCGAGCACTGCACCGCCCGCGCCGCGGAGCGCGCACCCGGCGCCGTCGGGGAGGCCGCAGCATGAGCCCGCTCGAAACGCCCGATGCCGGCCTCCGGGAAATGCCGTTGTTCGACATGCCCGCGGCCCCTGTGTCCGTTCGGGAGGCTGCAAGCCGCCGCCGGCTCCGGGCCCGCTTCCTGCGCGCCGGGCGCCACGCGGTCGACGATCGCGAGCTGCTGGAGCTGCTGCTCTCCGGCTGCCGGTCGGCGGACGATGCCGGAGGGCTCGCCGGTGTGCTGCTGGACACCTTCGGCACGGCGCCGCGCGTGCTCGCCGCCCGCCCGGACCGGCTGCGCGCCGTGCCCGGCCTTCCGGAGGAGGCCGTCGCCGCGCTCAAGACCGCCGAAGCCCTCGGCATCCGCATGGCGCGGGAACAGGTGCCGCAAACCGTGCGCCCGGCCTTCGGCAAGTATGACAAGGTCGTCGAGTACTGCCGCACGCTCGCGGGCCATCGCGAGGTCGAGCAGTTCCATGTCCTGTACCTGGACCGCAAAAACCGTCTCGTCGCCGACCGCCTGCACCAGCAGGGCTCGGTCTGCCACACCCCGGCATATCCCCGCGAGATCTGCATCCGCTGCCTGGAACTACAGGCGAGCGCGGTCATCGCTGTCCACAATCACCCGTCGGGCGACCCCGAACCGTCCAGGGCCGACATCGACATGACCGGCCGCATCCGCGACGCGCTGAAGACGATCGGGGTGACGCTGCTCGACCATCTCATTGTCACACCGACCGGCGTGGTCAGCTTCCAGGCGCGCGGGCTGCTCTGACACCCCGCAATCCGGCCCCAGCGCAACGGCGTCGAGGGCCATCCACCCGTTCCTCCCCAGCACGGACAACCGGCCATGACAGCGTTTCTTGACTCTTCCCTTGCCGAACGGCCGCCCATCGTCACGTCGGCGGACATCTGCGACGACGCGATCGCGCTGCTGGAAGCCGGCTGGGCGCGGCGGGGCGCACTCGACGCCGGCGGCCTGTCCTGCACTGCGCTGTCGCCGCGCGCCCGGCGCTTCTCCCTCGACGCCGCCATGCGCCGCGCCGCCTACGACCTCGGCGGCCGGCATTGCCGCGACCGGCTCGACCCCGGCGATAGCGCCGGCGACGCGCTGCGCGCCCTGGCCGGCCATCTCCACGCCATGCTGCGCAAGGCGCTGCCGGCCGGTTCGCCGGGGCTGGTCGTGTTCGATGAGGTCTGCGACACCCGGGAAGTCGCGCTCGCCGTCCTGCAATCGGCCCGGCATTCCCTCCCCGAATATCCCGGTCTCCGGCCCCGAACCGCAACGAAGCGCAGGCGGCCGGGTGTCCATGCCTTCCTGGTCGAGGGCGAGGAGGCGGCCATCCTGCAGCGCGACGGCCGGTATTGGCGCATCCACGGCTTCGGCGAGGCCGGGCGCTGCCATGCCGCCGCCGCCCTCGCCGGGGTCAGGTGCTACTGCGAGATGTTCGCCTTCGCCGAGGCCGAGAAGACCCGGAAGTACCGGATCGAGAAGCGCCGGCGCATCGCCCGGCTGCTCGCCGCCGACCGCTCGCCCGGCGTCTGGCGCGAGGTCTGCCGCATCCTCGAAAACCCGCTCGATACCGCTCCGCCGGCCGCTGACTCTCCGCCCTATTGAAACGCCGCGGCGACTTCCCGCGCCGACACGCCGTCCCCGTCTCCCGACACCGGAACGAACCGCCATGCTTCACCGGATCACCGGCCGCGCCACGAAGTGCGGCCCCTCCGCGATTTCCGCGATCGCCGGCGTGCCGACGCACGAGGCAGCCGCCGTCATCCGCCGCCTGTTCGACCGGCCCTCGGTCAACGGCGTCTTCATCGACGAGTTCGCCGCCGCGCTGGCCGAGTTCGGCTGGATAGCGGATTACGCGATCCGCCATCCGAAATACCGCGAGCGCCGCTTCGCGCGTCGGGAGGAGGCCTGGGACCGGCTCTTCGCCGATATCCCCACCGACGTCTGCGCCATGACGCTGGGCACGTTCCTCGACCCCGCGCCGGCCGGGACGTGGGCGATCTCCGCCAGCAATCACTTCGTGGCCTACGGCGACGGCTTCGTCGCTGACTCCGGAGCCTGGCTTGCGCGCAAACCGCGCGTCTGGTTCCGCGCCGATCCCGACTGCGACCGCGTTGCAAGGCGGCGTATCCGGGAGGCGGTGCGGTTCGTGCCCGCCGGCCCCGGCGACGCCCGTCGCAACCCGGAATCGGAAACCGGGCAAGCCCCGGCCGGCGCCGCACCGTCTCGCCCGGCTTCATCCCGGCCCGTCCCCGACGGCGGGGAAGCGCCCGTGACCGGCAGGTTTCTGGTCAGGTCGCGGCTGTTCACCTTGGGCATCGGCGCCGCGATGGACAGCCGCTTCGGCAGCCGCGAGGAAGCGGAAGCCTATGTCGAACGGGCGATGAGGCACTTCCCGGGCAGCCGCTACGACATCCGCGAGGACGCCGCCGGTCCCGGCCCGCAGCCGGAGTGAAGCCGGGCCTCCCACCGTAGTGACCGTCACCTATCGGGATCGGCGAAGCGTCCGATACCGGACCCGGCCTTTCCTCCCCGGCCGGAACCGCACACCAGCCTCGTCCCGTCCCCGTTTCCGGTCCACGGTCCCGCGAGGGTCCGCCGCCGCGCTCCAGGCCGGCGAAAGGCCGTCGAGCCTGTCGGGGGGCGGGCCGGCGGAGCCGGGCGGGAGGACTTCCGGGTTCTTCCCTTCAGCGCGTCCCGCCGGTCTCCCGTCCCTTCCAGCACGGAGACCGCCCCATGCTCGACGCCCCGCAGGCGCCGGACGCCCTTGCGCGTCCGCCCCTTCCTCCCACCGCCATCGATCCGCCCGCGTCGCCGGCCCGTCCGGTGGCGGGCGACGCCCTGTTCGCCGCGGCCCGCACCCTGCTGCCGGTTCTGGAGGCAGGCCGACCCTTCGACGCCGCGACCCTCCGCGACGCCATGACGGAGGCATTCGGCGCCACCGATGCCGCAGGCGCCTGGGTCTGGAAGGACGCCTACGAGGCCGCCGAGGCCGCCGTCGTCATCTTCATGCGGCGCTACGGCCGGGGCATGCGCCGCAACGCCGGCGCCGGCGGGCCGCGCCGCATGCTGGCGATGCTCGACGCCCTGGCCGCGCTGGAGCCATCGCACACCAGGCGATCCGAGGAGCAGGTGCGGCTCCAGCAGTTCTCGACCCCGCTGCCGCTCGCCTATGCCGCCCTCCAGGCCGCCGCGATCCGTCCCGGCGACACCGTGCTGGAGCCCTCGGCCGGCACCGGCATGCTGGCCGTCATGGCGGAATGCGCGCTGGGCAACAAAGCCGCCGGCCATGTTCATCTCAACGAATACGCTCGCGTCAGGGCCCGGCTGCTGACGCAGCTGTTTCCGCAGGCGGTCGTGACCGCGTTCGACGCCGAGGCGATCGCCGACCGGCTGCGCGACGTCCGGCCCACCGTCGTGCTGATGAACCCGCCATTCTCGGTCACGCCCGGAGTCGACCGCATCCGGCACGACGCCGACCTGCGCCACGTCCGCTCGGCTGTCTCGATGCTGCCGCCCGGCGGCCGGCTGGTCGCCATCACCTCCGCCCACTGCGTGCCGGGCGACGCCGCCTGGACAGCCGCCTTTGCCCGCCTCGACGGGCGCGACGCGAGCGATCCGCCGGCGCGCTGCGTCTTCACCATGGCGATCGACGGCCGGGCCTATGCGAGACGGGGCACCGGCTTCGACACCCGCCTTACCGTGCTGGAGCGCAGCTCCGAGCCGGGCAATGCCGTCGATCGGGAAGCCCGCGCCGCGAATGCCGCCGAACTGCTCGATGCGGTTGTTTCGCGGGTTCCCCCCCGGCTGCCGGTCGAGACCATGCCGATCGCCGCGCCGCCGGCCCCGGCCGGACCTGCGCGTGACCTATTCGGCAAGGCGGTGGCGCCCGCGAAGCCACGGGGTCCGAAGCCCGCATCCACTCCCCAGACCCGGCAGGCCCATGACTGGGGGACGGTTTCGGAGCTGGCGCTCGAGACCGGGCCGGTCGAGCCGGTTGCCGCCGATGCCGAGTCGTCGGCCGCCAACGACACCGGCCCCTATGCGCCCTGGCGGCCGGGCGCGGTGCGGGCGCCGGGAGCGGTCGCGCATCCGACGCCGCTGGTGCAGTCCGCCGCCATGGCCGCCGTGCCCCATCCGGCGCCGGCGTACCGGCCCATGCTGCCGGAGCGGGTGGTCGCCGACGGCCTGCTGTCCGACGCCCAGATCGAAAGCATCGTATTGGCGGGCGACGCCCATAACCGGCACCTGGTGGCGCAATACCGCATCGGCTCCGGCTGGGAGACGGTCCACCGCTGCCCGGAAGACGGTGACGACGAGGAGATCGACACGTCCTTCGTCACCAGCGACGGCGAAACGCTGTCCGAGCCGGTGCGGTTCCGCCGGGGCTGGATGCTGGGCGACGGCACCGGCTGCGGCAAGGGCCGGCAGGTGGCCGCCATCATCCTCGACCACCGCTTGCGCGGCAGGAAGCGCGCCCTTTGGCTGTCGCAGTCCGACAAGCTGCTGGAGGACGCGCGCCGCGACTGGACGGCACTCGGCGGTTTGGAAAGCGACGTCATCCCATTGGGCAACTTCCGGCAGGGCATGGAGATCCCCCTTGACGCCGGCATCCTGTTCGCGACCTACGCGACGCTGCGCTCGCCGTCCCGGCAAGGGAAACCCTCACGCCTCGACCAGATCGTCGAATGGCTCGCCGGCTCATTGGACGAGGAGGACCGCCACGCCTTCGACGGCGTCATCGTCTTCGACGAAGCGCACGCGATGGCGAATGCCGCCGGCTCGAAGTCCGAGCGCGGCGAGACCAAGCCGTCCCAACAGGGAAGGGCCGGGCTGCGATTGCAGAACGCGCTGCCGGACGCGCGGATTGCCTATGTGTCGGCCACCGGCGCAACCACGCTGCCGGGTCTCGCCTATGCCGGCAGGCTCGGCCTCTGGGGCGCAGGCGAGACGCCGTTCGAGACAAGGGTGGAGTTCGTCTCCGCCATGGAGGCGGGCGGCGTCGCCGCGATGGAGGTCGTCGCAAGAGACCTGAAGGCGCTCGGCCTCTACCAGGCAAGGGCGCTGGCCTATGACGGGGTCGAGGTCGACATCCTCGAACACCCGCTCTCCCCCGAGCAGCGCCGCATCTACGACGCCTATGCGGGCGCCTTCAAGGTGATCCACGCCAACATCGAGGCCGCGCTCGAAGCCACGGGCATCGTCCAGGGCGAGGATACCCTCAACAAGAACGCCAAGTCGGCGGCGCTCTCGGCATTCGAGGGAACGAAACAGCGCTTCTTCGGCCATCTGCTGACCGGCATGAAATGCCCCAGCCTGATCGGCGCCGTCGAGGCCGATCTCGATGCCGGGCGCTCGGCCGTGGTCCAGTTGGTCTCGACCGGCGAGGCGCTGATGGAGCGGCGCATCGCGGAAATACCCGCCTCGGAGTGGGACGACCTCAATATCGACCTCACCCCGCGGGACGGCATCCTGTCCTTCCTGATGCACGCCTTCCCGGTGCAGCTCCAGGAGCCGTTCACCGACGACGACGGCAACCTCATGAGCCGGCCCGCCACCGACGTCGACGGCAACCCCATCGTCTGCAAGGAAGCCGAGGAACAGCGCGACGCCCTGATCGAGAAGCTCGCGGCGCTGCCGCCGGTGCCGACCGCACTGGACCAGATCGTACAGAAGTTCGGGCACGAGGCCGTCGCCGAGGTCACGGGCCGGTCGCGGCGGGTATTGCGGATCACCGACGCCCGTGGCGAGCGTCTCGCGCTGCGCAGCCGGCCGGGTTCTGCCAACCTTGCCGAGACCGCCGCGTTCATGGATGGCGAGAAGCGCATCCTCGTGTTCTCGATGGCCGGCGGGACCGGCAGGAGCTATCACGCCGACCTGTCCTGCGCCAATACCGAGCGGCGCATCCACTATCTGCTGGAGCCGGGCTGGAGGGCCGATCAGGCGATCCAGGGGCTGGGCCGCACCCACCGCACGCACCAGGCCTCGGCGCCGCTGTTCCGGCCCGTCACCACGGACGTGAAGGGCGAGCGCCGGTTCATCGCCACCATCGCCAGAAGGCTGGACAGCCTGGGGGCCATCACCCGCGGCCAACGGGATTCGCAGACCGCCATGGGCGGCAGCGATGCCGCGCTGTTCCGCGAGAGCGACAACCTCGAATCCGCCTATGCCAAGGCGGCATTGCGGCAGTTCTACAGCGCCCTCTGGCGGGGCCGCATCGAGGGCTGGAACGCGGAACGGTTTCAGGAATCGACCGGCCTCAAGATCGTCCACGAGGGCGGGCTCAAGGACGAGCTGCCGCCCATGCCGAAGTTCCTCAACCGGCTGCTGGCGCTGCCCATCGCCGAGCAGAACCAGCTCTTCGCCGAGTTGGAGGAGCGCATCGCCGCCAATATCGAGCAGGCGATCGAGGCCGGCAGCTACGAGGTCGGAGTCGAGACCGTGACCGCCGATTCGCTCATTGTCGCCGGACGGGAGACGCTCTACGAGCATCCCGGCACCGGCGCCGCCACCGAGCTGGTCGAGATCGTCCGCCGCGACAAGCTGGTGCCGCTGAGTGCCGATGCCGCGCTGGAGATCGGTGGACGCGATCCCGGTCCCGACGGCAAGCCCCGTCTTGTGGTCAACACGCGCTCGAAGCGCGCCGCCGTCCTGCTGCCCGCCCCGTCGCGCATGCTCGAAGATGGCGGGGTGCAGGAACGGGTGCAGCTGATCCGCCCGGCCAACCGGGACCGCATGGCCCAGGCCGAGTTCACCGCCTCCAACTGGGGGCGCACCGACGAGCGCCGCTGGCGCATGCTCTGGGACCACGAGACCGGCGAGCTGCCGAGCCACCGCGAATCCCGCTTCTGGCTCGCCTCCGGCCTGCTGCTGCCGGTCTGGGACCGCCTGCCGGCCGAGAACATGCGGGTCCGCCGGCTCACCAGCGATGACGGTATCGCGCTCATCGGGCGCGTGCTCGACGCCGAGCAGGTGCACTCCGTGCGGGCGGGCTTCGGGCTCGACGGCGGCCCCGCCATGACCGGCGCGGAGGCCTTCGCGGCGGTCATGGAACGCGGCAACGCGCTTTCGCTCGCCAACGGCTGGCGACTCGCGCGCCGCCGCCTGATGGGCCGCGACCGTATCGAGATCGAGGGACCGGCGGACACCGACCTGCCGGCGCTCCGGCGTATGGGATGCACCGTCGAGATCGTCTCGTTCCGGGCGCGGATATTCGCGCCGAAGGCCGAGGCGCTCGAACGCCTCCTCGACCGCTGGCCGCTCGCCGCGTGAACCCGCTACCCGGACCGTCGGTCGCTATCCGTATCGCCGGGCACCGGCGCTTCCGTCACCGGCGCGGGCGGGATACACCCCGACGCGCCGGCCCTTCCTCCCCGACACAGGAGACCCACGCCATGACCGCGCAGACCCTCCCGGACGAGCCGAACTTCTGTTTCGTGCCCGCCTACGACGTCGAGACCGATGTGCAGCAGATCCGCATCGTCATCGAAGGCCTGGCGGGGCATGTCCCCACCGCGCTCATCGCCCTCCATCTGGAGGATGCCCTCAGCATCTGCGACAAGCTGAACCGGAGGCTCGGATACGACCGGGAAGCCTGGACCGCGATGGCGGCCGCCTCCATGCACGCCGAAGACGACGATCCGGAGAGCGGCCTCTGGCATTGAGGCGGCAAGCTCCCTACAGCCTTTCACAATCCGGCAATGCTCTACGGTCGAATTTTCTCTGCTATTCGCCTCCAGCCTCAATACCCCGGACAGTCAGGTCTTCGAATCCTTCCAACAAACCGAGATGCCGCTGCGGAAAGTGAACGAACAGTTCCCCCTCGTAAGCCAACTCATCCTTCCGGAGACTGAAGGTGCCCCGCTGTTCCCGCATCTCGTAGAATCGCACCGCTCCAGCTCTCTTCTCCAAGGCCTTCATGATCGTGTACTTGGCCGACTCCTTACACATCATTCAGAAGATGATTTCCTCCAGCTCCAGGGGCGATCCCTCAGTCCCCCGACGCCCGATCAGCCGCCACTCCCGTTCGTAGGACCAACTCTCCGCTTTCCTCAGCATTATGGCCGCGTCCACCCTGGCGCGAGCTTCGTCATCTCCGTCCAGCATGGCGCCTACGTCACTCGCTTTGACCAGCCTATCTCCGTCATACGCCACCCTCTGGACCGCCCCCTTCGATTTTTCCGGTACCGAATAGCCTAGGCAAATCCCGCGATGCTGGTCGCCATAGTGGCTCCACATCAGCGGGCAGTCGTCACGCTCGGCGAGAGAGACGATCCCCTGCTCGTATCCCCTATGCAGCTCCAATTCGATGCAATAGCGGAGTTGCGACCTGAGCGCAGTTTCAAAATCGTAGTCCGGGTCCGTAGCGCCGTATTCGATCTCATCGATCCGTTGTTCCGCCTGCCTGCGACTGTGCTTTTCGATCCAGTCTCTCGTTCTCGGGTTCTCCAATTTCATTGCCTTGGCCCCCGTGCGCATTTCAGCGCTGGTGCGTCGTTCGATAAGAAGCCTCAAAATTCTTCCGAGCTCACCATTATCGACATCGTCCTCAACCGAAGGTCGGGTATCCAGGGGATCGTTGAATGTACTCGGATCGGCAAAATGCAGCTTGTCGCCCACGAGCATGTCCAAAGTGCGAGCAGTCAAATCGCGATACTTGTACAGCCGCGTGGGCAGTGTCTTCCCTCTTTCCATGTTCTCCCGTCCGCCCAATGTCATTCGGCCGTTTGCCACCGCATGTCTATAGCTACGGCAGCGGCTTCCGGAAAGCCGAGCCGGCGAGTCGACCGCCACTCTCCATTGGTGGCGACACTTTCAGTTTCTGCGCCGCCGGCCGGCCATCGGCCCCCGCGAGCGGCGGCACCCCTTGAATCTTGTCGGCAAAACTCTTATGTTTTCGAACAGGAGGGAGCCCGCCATGTCCGTCGCCGAAACCATCAGGACCGACATCCGCAAACTGCCGAGGGGCCAGCCGTTCACGACCTCGCGCTTCTCCGCCCTGGGTTCGCGCGGCGCCGTCGACCGGGCGCTCGCGCGCCTCGCCGCGGACGGCGGGATCGAACGCCTCGCGCGGGGCGTTTTCGTCCGCCCCCGCAGGAACCGCTTCATCGGCAACGTGCGTCCGGGCGTCGCCGAAGTGGTCCGGGCCATCGCCCGTGACAATGGCGAGACCGTCCAGGTCCACGGAGCCGAGGCCGCCTGGCGCCTCGGGCTCAGCACCCAGCTGCCGATCGAGCCGGTGTTCCATACCAGCGCATCGAGTCGCCCGATTCGCATCGGCAACACGACAGTCAGGATGATCCACACGTCCAACCGCCGCCGGCTCCAGTTTGCCGGCGAACCCGCCGGCCTCGCGCTCGCCGCGCTCTGGTATCTCGGCAAGGACAACGCGACGCCGGAGGCGGTCGCCAGGATCGAGGCCGCGATCGGCCCGGAAGCGTTCGCCAGGCTGCGTGCGGCCGACATGCCGGCCTGGATGGCGGGCGCACTCGACACGGGGAGCGCCGCCGGTGGCTGACGCCTTCCTGTCGCTGCCGGCCGCCGAGCGGCGGGACATTTTCCAGACCGCTGCCGATCGGCTGGGCCGGCCGGCGGCCATCCTCGAGAAGGACGTGTGGATCTGTCATGTCCTCCATATCCTCTTCTCCATCCCGGACGGTCCTCCGATGGCCTTCAAGGGCGGCACTTCGCTCTCGAAGGTCTATCGGATCGTCGACCGGTTCTCCGAGGACGTCGACATTACCCTCGACTACCGCGCCTTCGCCGACGGCTTCGATCCCTTCGCGCCGGGCGTCAGCCGGTCCGCGATCCGGAGGTTCAGCGACCGGCTCAAGTCCTGCGTCGACGACCATGTCCGCCGTGTCGTCGGCCCGGCGCTGGAAGCCGCCGCCGCCGAGATCCCGGCGTCGGGCCGGCCCGCCGTCCGCATCGGCGACGACGGCGAACGGGTGTGGCTGGCCTACCCCTCGGCAGTCGACAACCCCCACAGCCACCTCGCAACGCAAGTCCTGCTGGAGTTCGGCGGCCGCAACGTCGTCGATCCCAACGAGCGGCACAGGATCGCCCCCGAACTCGCCGCCCTGACCCCGGACCTCGACTGGCGCGCCGCGGCCGTGACAGTCCTCTCGCCAGCGCGCACCTTCTGGGAGAAGGCCACGCTGATCCATGTCGAGTGTCACCGGGGCCGGCTCGCCGCCGGCCCGGAGCGCCTGTCCCGCCACTGGTTCGACCTGGCCTGCCTCGCCTCGCACGACGCCGGACGGACGGCGATCGCGGACCGCGCGCTTCTCGAAGACGTGGTCCGCCACAAGACGGTCTTCTTCAACGCGAGCTATGCCCATTACGACCGGTGCCTCGACGGCCGGTTTCGCCTCGTCCCCGACGATGACGCACTTGCCGGACTGCATTCGGACTACGACGCCATGCGCCGTGCCGGCATCGTGGGCGCGCGGGCGCCGGAGTTCGAGGACCTCATCGAACGGCTCTGTGCCCTCGAAGCCGAAATCAACCGCCGATCCTGAAAACGATGCCTTCCGTTGCGCGACTACCCTGCCGCTGCGCAGCCGGCCCGTCGTCGTCTTGCCGGGGTCACCGCCGCCCGGTTTCGGCCCGTCGCACTACTGCGTAGCCGGCCCCGTGCCGTCCGGCGACCGGCAGGGGCTCACACATGGCGGCCGTGCTCCGCTGCCGGCCCGCCGTCCGCGGTCATCCGCGCCGCGCGAGCCATAGCCAGGCGATCCAGACCGGCAGACTCAACACAGCGGCACAGACGGCGATGGCCACCGGGCCGAAGAGCCCGGCGACGACCGTCGCCTGCACGGTGAGCGCGCCCAGCCCGATGGCTGTCGCCCAGGCCGCGCGCCGGTAGCCGAGGCGCCACAGGCGGCGGCAGCCGAGCGCCAGCGGCAGGCCGCACGGGACGGCAACGGCGAGCGAGCCCAGCGCCGCCAGCGCCTCCCCGGAATCCGCGAACCCGACCGCCGACGGCCCGAACCGGATAACCGCCTGCGCCATCACCCCGGCCGGCAGCCAGAGAAGCGCCAGCGGCCAGAACCCGTATCGCGCCATCCACCCCCGTTCCTTCATGCCGCACCGATGCCCCGGGCAGCACGGCAATGCAAGCGGGGCCCGTCCTTCGATGCACGGAGGCGGAGAAAAGCGGTTGGGGAGCGAAGCCGTCGACCGAGAGGGAGTCGCGGCCGTCGCAACCGGGGAGATCGACCATGGCGACATTGACCTATGCGGGCATCGGAGCGCGCGCGACGCCGGCAGCCGTGCTGGCGAATATGGAGACGATGGCGGGATGGCTGGCGCGGACCGGCTGGCATTTGTCTACGGGCGGGGCGGACGGGGCCGACAGCGCGTTCGCGGCGGGAGCGCCGACGGAGCAGCGGACGATCTGGCTGCCGTGGCGCGGCTATAACGGGCATCGGGGTCCGGACTGCCGGGTGCTGTCGGCGGCGATGGCGGCGTGCATGGAGATCGCGGCGCCCCTGCATCCGGCGTGGGAGCGGTGTTCGCCGGCCGTCCGGAAGCTGCATGCCCGGAACGTCGCGATCCTGCTGGGCGAGCGGCTGGACCGGCCGGTCGATGCGGTCGTGTGCTGGTCGAAGCGCGGTGAGCCGGTCGGCGGCACGGGCATGGGTATCCGCATCGCCGAGGCCCGGGGCATTCCGGTGCTGAACCTCGGAGCCATGTCGCCGCGGGCCGTCTGCGAGCGCCTGGCCGCGATCCGCCGCGCCGCCCATCCGTCATAGAGGAGGAGGGAAGCGACTGCCGGGCGAGTGTCCGGCAGGGCGGAGGGAGTGGGTCCCGCCGCGCCGATGCCGGGCAGGGCAACGACAAAGGAGTTTTCGCCCCATGTTCCATCCCGATACATCCCTCGATCTTCCGCTTGGCTGCGATTTGCTGGCCGAGATCGGCGTCGACCGTCGCACCGTCCGCGAGATCGCCGAGGACGAGCGCGCCATCCGCTGTCCCGAGCGCGGCGCGGTCTATCCGGAACACGGCTTCGCGAGCCTCTACCCGGACCCGGCGTTCGGACACGCGCTGCACGAGGCGGCGCCGGCGGAGCCCTGGGACCCGGCACCGTCGCTCTCCCCGGCCGAATAGAGGTGGAGGAGGGCTTGGAGAGATTGAACGGTCGGGGGTTCGGGGGAGTGGCCTCCGCCCCGGCCGTTCGCAACCCACCGTCATCAACCAGACCCCATGAAGGAGATTTCCCATGGCCTTCGGATTGAACCGCGCGGAACTGATCGGCCGCCTCGGCGCCGACGTGACCGTCAACCACCTCCAGAGCGGCGGCCGCGTCGCCAACCTCTCCATCGCGACCGACGAGTCGTATATCGACGCCAAGACCGGCGAGCGGCAGGACCGCACCGAGTGGCACCGCATCGTCACGTTCCAGGACGGGCTGATCGACATGCTGGTCAAGCACGCGGTAAAGGGCCGGCTGGTCTATGTCGCGGGCAAGCTCCAGACCCGGCGCTGGAAGAAGCCGGGCGAGGACTCCGACCGCTTCTCGACCGAGATCCTGCTGGTGCCGGGCGGGCGCGTGCAGTTCCTCGACAAGCGCGACGCGGCGGGCGGCGCCCGGCCCGACCCGGACATGGCGGGCGACACCGGCGCCGCGCCGGCTTCCGCGCCCGCGGATCTGGACGACGAAATCCCGTTCTGAAGCCGTCCTGTCTCCTCCCTCCCCAACCGGGCCGGCGCCTCGCGCGTCGGCCCTTTTCTCTTGCAGTCGAACCGGAGGCGACCCGTCCGGGCCTCGCGACCGCGCGTCGCGCGGGCCGCTCGCCCTCCGGCGCCGGCCGGAGGTGGAGGCCGGCCGGTATCGGGCGTCCCGCATGTCCCGGAAGGAGGTCCCTCATGCACCACGGCCCGTCTCCCGCCGCCGTCATCGCCGCCGCGCTTGCCACGCGCGCCGAGGACGTCTGCCGGCGCTATCTCCCCAATGGCCGCCGGCAGGGCCGCTACTGGATCTGCGGCGACCTCGACGGCGCCCGCGGACGCTCGCTCTTCGTCCGCCTGCGCGGGCCGGGCAGGCCGGGGAAGTGGACCGACGCGGCCCAGGGGACACACGGCGACCTGCTCGATCTGATCCGCTACCGCACGGGCGCACCGACGCTGCGCGCAGCGCTCGACGAGGCGCGCGCCTTCCTCGCCCTGCCGGCCGCCGCAGCCTGCCCCGGACACGATCCGGGGGACTGCCGTCCGGGGGCTTCGCCCACCGCGATTTCGGACGCGCCCTACGACGCCACCGAGGCGGCGCGCCGCCTGTGGCGGCGCTGCCGCGCGATCGACGGCAGCCATGCCGAGCGTTATCTCCACGCCCGGGGGCTTTCGCGCTGCCGCTTCGCGGCCTTGCGCTTCCATCCCGAACTTCGCTACCGCGAAGGCTCCCTGGTGCGCCGGTTCCCGGCGCTGGTCGCCGCCGTTACCGGCGACGACGGCCGGATCCTCGGGGTCCAGCGCACCTGGCTCGACCCGCGCTCGCCCGCCAAGGCGGGCGTCGCGGCGCCGCGCAAGGCGCTCGGCCGCATCCACGGCCTCGCGGTACGCTTCGGTGCGCCCTCCGACGACGCTCCGCTCGTCGTCGGCGAGGGCATTGAGACCGTGCTCTCCCTGGTCGCCGCCGTGCCGGAGATCACGGCTGCCGCCGCGCTTTCGGCCGGGAGCCTCGGCGCGTTCGCGCCTCCGCCCCGCCTCGCGCGCCTGGTCATCGCGCGCGACAACGACGAGGACGGCGCGCTCGCGGCCGAGCGCCTCGCCCGGCGCTGCGCGCGGGCGGGCATCGCCGCCACCGTGATCGTGCCCGCCGGCAACGATTTCAACGACGACCTGGTCGACCTTGGCGCGGCGGCGCTCCGCGCCCGCTTCGCGCCGCTGTTCTGCCGCGCGGAATGATCCAGCCTTCGGATCGGGGCCTCTGCCCCGGCGCGCGCCGGTGGAGGAAGAGGAAAGCGGAGGGTCGGGCAAGCCGACCCGAGGAGTGGAGGGAGTCCATGAGAGCCGTAGTCAATCTGAAGCGCGAGCCCAGGCTGCGCGATGAATTCGAATACGCGCACGTCGTCGACAACACCGTGCTGATCGATCGCCGCACGAAGTGGGGCAATCCGTTCAGAATCGGCGAGGACGGTTCCAGGGATGAGGTCATCGCCCGCTACCGCGCGCATCTCTGGCGCCACATCCAGGCGGGCGACGTTTCGCTGGAGGAGCTGGCCGAACTCGACGGCTGCTGGCTGGCGTGCTGGTGCGAGCCGCTGCCCTGTCATGGCGATGTGCTGGCCCGTGCGGCGGAATGGGCGTCGGGGGTGTTGGGCGCGTCGCTTCGCGACCGGGCTATCCGCTCAAATCTCCGGTGCTGGCGCTCCCTCCGATAACCGCTCCTATCCCTCGCGCCTTCGCTCGCAGGCTCGCTGCGCGCTTCGCTTGCAAGCTGGCGGACAGGTCCGGGGCTCGTTTGCGACACCGTGCCGCGCGGAACCGCCCATGGGGTCCGTGCAGGTGGAGAGAATTACGCCACCCCGCTGTGCTGTCCAATTGTGCCACACGTGCTCACGCCAGCAACCCTGCGGGTCCTCCGGTCGCTGCGCTCCCTGCGGCCTGGGCAAGAAGCTCTAGGGGCGGACCGTGAAAGTCGACGACCGTGAAGATCGCGTGCCGGAGGCCGTGCCCGGCGCGCAAGGCAGTGCCAACGCGATCTTCCGCACCATCGCCGACTTTCCGCACCACTCCGCCCCAAGAGCTTCTACGCCCAGGTGCTTCTGCTGCGCGCGCGTGACCCAACAGGACATCACATCGGGGATCGGCCCCGAACGTGCAATCCGAAAGGAAATCACCATGATCTTCGATATCGACACCATCGAGAAACGCGGACAGTCCGCCACCGCGACCGCCTGCGAACATGCCGCCCTCTACGGCGCCACCCCCGGGCGCGACGAGTTCGACACCCGCGACATCTGGGACGCCGACGAAGCCCTCGCGGCCATGCAGGAAGCCTTCGGTCTCCTCGCCGACGCCGTCGCTCCGGACGGGTTCCAGCTCGCCGACGAACGCGAGAGCCTGCTCTGGGGCTTCGTCAACATGCTCGACGCACAGACCCAGCGCCTCGACCGCGCCGCCGACAAGCTCATGCCCGACCTCCGCGACCTCCAGCGCGAGCAGGACGGCTCCGAGATCAAGTCGTTCGAGCTGGAGCTGACCACCGACCGCGCGCAGAACCTCACCGCCCGCCGCGACGCCTTCGAGGCCATGCGCGACGCCGCCGCCGAGAGCTACCGCACCGTCACCGGCAACACATGGCGGCCCCGGCGCGGTTCGCACACGTCGCAGACCGGCCATCTGACCTCGGCGGCCATCGACGCCCGCGACTACATCCGCGCGAAGAAGGACCGCAAGACCCAGGCCCATCTGCCGCAGGGCACCCTCGTCGCCATCGCCGGCGGCAAGGACGTCGCCAACCCGGCGGCGGTCATCGAGCGCCTCGACAGGGTCCGCGCCAAGTATGCCGACATGGTGCTCCTCCACGGCGGCGGCCCCGGCGTCGAGAGGATCGCGGCGCAGTGGGCCGAGCGCAACGGCGTCCACCAGGTCGTCTGCAAGCCCGACTGGGACCGCTACGGCCGCGCCGCCCCGTTCCGCCGCAACGACGAGCTCCTCAACCTGCTGCCGAAGGGCGTCATCGCGTTCCCCGGCTCCGGCATCACCGAGAACCTCATCGACAAGGCGCACTCCCTCGGCATCGCGGTCGACAAGGTCGCGGCCTGACCGCAGCGCCTCGACGGGCCGCGTCGTCGCTCCGGCGGCGGCGCGGCCCGTTTTCCTGTGCGAACACCGGTCGCACCGCACCGCCGACACCTCGCGCGCGCTTCGCGCCGCGCTCGTGCTCCGGCTCGCTATCGCTCGCACCGCTGCGGACGCCGCCGGCAACGCGCTCCGCGCTTCTGCCTTGGGCGCCGTCGTCGCGCCGTTCCGCTGTCGCGTCACGCGCCGCTGCACCATGCTGCGCATGAGTGCATCGCCAGCTGCCCCGATCCCGGCGCACCGCCCGGCGCACTTCCCCCGGCACGACTGTCGGCGGCACTGCCGCCGCACCCGCCGACCTGCTCGGCACGGTGCTTCGCACCGCTGCCCTCGCTCATGCCGGCCGGGCCGTCCGCTCAAGCGCCGCGCGGCTCCCCTCCGCCGGGTTTCCCGGCGTCGATTTCCCGACCTCCCGTACAGCGCAAATCGCGGTTCCGACCGGCCCAGGCCGGGCTTCGGTTTCACACCCGACGCATCGTTGATGCTGGTGGCGCGTGCGCGCGCAGAGCCCATCCTTGCCTCGTCTTCGGAGGACGTCCGCCGCCTTCCGGCGTCCGCTTCTTGCAGGATCGAGCGTGTATCGGTGCGATACACGCGGTTTCTCATGGGTCTGGCATGCCTTTGTCGGTCCGTGTCATCGACCGATACACGCACCGATACACGCGGACCGGGGACCGGCATACGCACCGATACACGCGCGTCGCGGCGTCGCTCAAGAGGCTCGCGTCAGCTGTCGGCGACCGATACACGCGAGACATACGCGGGATTCCGGGGGGCCGCGCCCGGATGCGGTCCGGGCGGGCGCCGATTTCGCTCAGTCGGCGGCGTCCCGGCGCAGCGCGTCCTGGAAGGAGCGGGCTTCCGCGACCAGCCTGTCGAGATCGTCCCCGCGCCCTTCGCGGACCATCGCGTCGCGCCGTGCGGTCGCCAGGAACCAGGTGTAGCGCAACATCCGCTCGATCGGCGGCGCCATCGAACCTTCGACCGGGGCCGGTTCGACGCTCTTCGGCGTCCGATCCGCGCCGTCAGGGCTCCATGGGAGCGCGAGGATGGGCTTGCGGACGAGCTGCAGGTGACGGGCCTTCCGTGGCCAGCGCGGCGCGCCTGACCTCTTCCCACTCCGATTCCGGGAAGCGGATGCCCCCCGTCTTGCGGACGCCGCCCGCCTTTTCGGCCGCATTCGTGCCGCCGGAGGCTTCGTTACGGTCGTCTTCGCTCATCCCCCGGCCCCTCTACGGCCCCTCATCGGCGTCTTCCGCGCGCCGCATGGCGCCCCGGATACGGCGCGCGCGAGGCGGAATCGCGGCGGCCGAGCCCGGGTTTTCGTGTCGATGGCAAACGAACGCCCGGCATTTCGGCTATCGGCGCACCGCCGCAAAGCGCCGCGGCGCGGCCTCCGGGCTACTTGCCCAGCGCCATGTCGCGGTACTGCTTCAGGATCGCCTTCGCGCGGGACCGGCGGCGCTTGACGCGGGTATGCATCCAGCTGCCGTCGTGGTACTCCTCCGCCACCCGCTCCAAGCCCCAGAGCCGCACCGCGACCTGCCGCTGCGTGAGCCCGTCCGCCTCGCTTTCCAGCGCCAGCAGAAGTTCGGTGTCTCCTTCCTCCCCCGTCCCCGCCCCGGCCGAGGGACCGGGGCGCCGAGCCAGACATCCTCGATGCTCGCGACCTCGCGGACCAGCAGGAGGCCGCCATCCTCGGGGAAGGCGGCGCCGCGGGGCAGCCGGACCTGCACCGACCGGCCTTCCCGCTCGATCCGGAGCATCAGCGCGCCGTCGCCGAGCCGCAGCCCGGTGAGCGTCGCCCCGCCTTCCGCAGCGAGCCGGGCCAGGGGCGGCGCGTCCGGCGCCACCCGGCCGTCGATCACGCCGGCCTGCGTCCAGAACGGCGCGAGCGGCCGCTCCGCATAGGGGTCTTCAAAGGCCGCCATGCCCCAGGCCATGGCCGCGAGATCGGCGGCGGTCTGGAGGCGCACCGGGAACGGCGCGCGTTCCGGCAGGCCGGAGAGATGGCGGCGCTTCGCCCAGGCGTCGCGATAGGCCCTGCTGGCCCGGATGAAGCGCCAGGCCCGCAAGGCGTCCCATCCGCGAACCTGCCGCGCCATCGCCGGGCGAGGCGATTACCAGTTCGCCCTAAGCTCCAATCCGACCGTGTGCTCCGGCTCGACCCCCTCGCTCTCGCGCCGCGTGGCCTTCACCCCGAAGGAGAGATCGGGCGTGTTGGCGTTGGCCGCCGGCGAGAGCCGCCAGCCGAGCGTGTAGTCGCGTTCGCCCGTGGCGAGCCCCAGCCCGACATGCGGGCTGCCGGTGAACCGTCCCGAGAAGGCCGGGAGGCCGTAGGCCGCCTCCGCCTGCCAGCGGCTTGTGGCTTCGGCCGTACCCGCACGGTCCGCCAGCGGGTCGGTCGCGAACAGCGCGTCGAGCCCGCCCTTGGCCGAGCCGCCCCAGTCCTGGCTGAGCGTCAGCGACAGGCCGCGCTCCGTGCCCGGGTTCGGATTGAAGGCGAGCGAGGCCGCGAAGCCTTGGTCCTCCAGATCGTCGTTGCCGTGCGCGATCAGCGTCCGGCCCGACAGGTCGAGCGAGAGCCCGATCGCCGGATCGGTCCAGGCAATGCCGCCGCCGAGCTCCACGCCGAAGCCGGTCTCCGCGTCGCCCCCGTCATGGCGCGCGCCGATCTCGACCCGGGGCACGATCCGGCCGCCGCCCTCCGTGGCGATGGCGTAGCCGCCCTCCAGGCCGACCCGCAAGCGCGTCACGTCGGAGTCCGACGCCGCAAACTCGTGCGTCTTCTCCGAGGACGTGCGCGCCCACAAGGCGTCCGCAGTCAGCGCCAGCGTGGGACCGGAGCCTTCCTTCGGAGGCTGGAGAAGGTCGCTCCGCGCGCCCGCTGCCGCCATGGTCCAGGAGATGTCGGAGCTGAGAGAGCCGCCCACGGAGGGCTTCAGCGTCACCTCGCCCGTGCCGTAGCCGGCCACGCCCTAGAGCCTGAGCCGTTCGGACGCCTGGATGGCCGCATAGGGGACGGCAGCCGTCAGCGACGCCTCAACGTCGCCGTCGCCCTCCCGCACGGCTCCGCCGCAGAGGACCTCCCGCGTCTCCGCATCCAGGTCCTGGGGACAGCGCACGGACCCCGTACCGGCATCGGCATAGCCGCCCTCGCCGGAACTCTGCATCAGCGCGAGGCCGACCAGCCACTTGCCGCGCGCATAGTCCGCGCCCAGCATCGCCGTGGTCGTCTCGCCGTCGAGCGAGAAGGTGCCCTCGCGGCCGTCGAAGCTCGACTGCGCCGCGCGGCCCCAGAAGGCGAGGCTGCCGCCGGTGGCGTCGGTCTCCCCCGTCGCGGTGAAGCTGGAGCCCAGCAGCGCCTCCAGCCCCGTCATGGTGCGGGATTGCGCGAAGCCCTGGCCGAAGCCGTGAGCGTCATGGCCGAAGCCACCCGCACCGAAGCGCGCGGCAGGAGTATCGAGGCCGGACAGCGCCAGCGGCCCGGCGCCTTCGACGCCGGCGATGGCCGCGTTGTCGTTCGCCGCCCCGGACTGCGATCCGGGGGAGCCCGATCCGGGATCGAAGCTCAGCGCCTGCCCGGCAATCGTGCCCCGGGCGCCGGCCTCGCGCGGCGCCGCGATGCGGCCCGCAATGCCGTCAAGCGCCTGCTCCGCCGCCGTGCGCCCGAAGCGCGCCAGCCACGCCGCCGGCATCGGGTCGGAGTTCACGATGGTGCCGACCGCCACCCCGTCGGCGATCCTCGCGCCGCCCGTCGGATGCGACAGCGCGACCTCGAAGGTCTCCGATCCCTCGTCGTGACCGTCGTCGAACATGTAGACCCAGAACCGCTTGCTCGTCTCGCCCGGACTGAACGTGACATCCCCGAAGTCGATCTGCAGAAAGTCATCGTGCTTGCGCGCCGAGACCGGGTTCGACTCCCGGGTCCGGTAATCGACCGATACCGCACGGTCCGAGGCCGGGCTCAGCGTGACCGTGAACCACATCAGCCGGTCGCTCTCATTGGCCGTCACATCGCCGATGGTGAGTTCCGACACCGGGGGCGCGGCATCGTCGTCCGCCACCGCCACCGAGGCCGTATCGCCCGGCGAGGCCGCCACCGCATAGCCGGTTCCGGCCCCGACGGTCACGCTCACCGAACCGTCCGGCTCGTCCGCGCTGTCGTCCGCCGTCGCCACCTGCACGGTCGCGCTGCCCCCGGTCGGCACGGTCACCTCCCTGGCGCCGGTCTCGCCGGCGGCGGCATAGTCCCCGCTCTGGCCGACCGTCAGTTTCACCGCGAGCGGCGAAGACGGCGCGGGACTGGCCGTGACGGTGAAGGACGCCGGGCTGCCCTCCGTCACCCCGTTCCCGGCGGCGATGCTCACCACTGGCGTGTCGTCGTCGGCGACCGCGACCGAAGCCGTATCGGCCGGCGCCGCCGCCACGTTGTAGCCGGTCCCGGCCGCGACGGTCGCGCTCACCGAGCCGTCGGCCTCCAGCACCGCATCGTCCACCGTCGCGACCTGGACGGTCACGCTGCCCCCCGTGGGCACGGTGACCTGCCTCGTGCCGGTCTGGCCCGACGCGGCGAAGTCGCCGCTCTGGCCGACCGTCAGCGTCACCGCGAGCGGCGAAGACGGCGCAGGCGTCGCCGTGACGGTGAAGGACGCCGACGCCCCCTCCGTCACATCGCCGCCGCCCGAGATCGCGATCTCGGGGAGGGACGCCGCCTGGGCGGCCTTCTCCGCCTCCTCGATGCACTCGATGGCCTCGACGATCGGCCGCCAGCGTTTCGCCGTGTATTTGTCCATCATGTCCCGCGCCTCGTCCCCGGTCATCGCCGTCTCGCCGGTGTCGACGCCGAAGGCTGCAAGCGCCCTGTTCCAGCGTTTCACATGCGCCGCGCCGTAATGCGTCTCGCCCGCATAGCCCTCCACGTCCGAGCGGACGCTCGCCGGCACGCAGGCGTTCCGCGCGGCGGCCAGCGGATCGGCCGGCCCCACGGCGAGCGTCGCCGTGGCCGCGAGCCCATCGTGCATCTGCACCTGGCCGTAGTCGTCCACATGCCACGGGACCACCCGGACCGTCAGCGTCATCGCCGCCGGGGCATTGTGGTGGATCGTCGCCGAGGTGCTGGTGATGCCGTTCGAGCCCCCGCCGATGTAGTCGCCCTCGCTGCCCCCTTCCCATTCCAGCCGATAGGCCGTGGCATGGGGAACAGCGTCCCAGGTCGCCTGCGCGCTCGTGGCGTCGATGGCCGTCACCCGGAGGTTCGAGACCGGCGCGCTCGGCGCCTCCGCGACCGCCGACAGCGCGTCCCGCTGCGCCTTGAACTTGGGCACGGCCGCGTCCACCCCGACATAGGCCACGCTCGGCTTGCCCGGCATGTAGTCGGCCTCCTGGCTGGCGAACAGCAGGGACGGGTCCATCAGCGCCACCCGGATCGCG